>NZ_CP133569.1:0-3677913 GCF_031198785.1 Pseudoalteromonas sp. HL-AS1 | reverse complement strand
AGTTAAACTCCCAGAGATATAATTTTTATTCCCGCACATCATTAATGATTATAAATCATACATTTATTGCGTTCAAATAGTCCAATAAGCGACCCAAGACCGCGTATTATGAAGGCACTTTATCCACAAGTAAAAGATTGATTTTTATAAAATTGTTGATATCGATGTATAAAATCACTAACAACCTGATTTAAAACAGTTTTTATTTTAGATCCGAAGAGGAGATCATAACAAAATAACACCAAGATCGCGAACCAAATTTACGATCCAATTTTCTTTTCCCCCGCTTTTATTCACTTTTTATACAGGGGCTGTGGAAAACTTCTTATTTATGATGATCCTATCAGATCGCTCTACATGATCTCTTTATGAACCATAAGTAGGCTCTATACTGCGAACGTAATTATGATTGACTTTACGTTACTTACTCTATAATATCTCGCGCTCGCAATGGCACCTATGCCAGGATCGCGACCTGTATAGGATGTTTTAACTTTAACCGATCGGATGAGATTGTTATGAAAAGAACTTTTCAACCTAGCGTTTTAAAACGCAAACGTGCACACGGCTTCCGTGCTCGCATGGCAACTGTAAATGGCCGTAAAGTATTAGCACGTCGCCGCGCTAAAGGCCGCAAAGTTCTTTCTGCTTAATTTATAAGTGGAAGACTTTAGCTTTGGCAGGGAGTTACGTCTGTTAACTCCCTCGCATTACTCTCGCATATTTAATGAACCCGCTCGGGCTGCAACTCCTTTCTTTACTCTATTAGCTAAACCAAATGACCAAGAAAAACCTCGGTTAGGTCTTACTGTTGCTAAAAAACGCGTAAAAAAGGCATGCCAACGAAACCGTATTAAACGTCTCGCTCGCGAAAGTTTTCGTTTAAATCAACACAGCATCGATAATATTGATATTGTGCTTATGGTGAAAAGTGGTATTGATGAACAGTCTAATGAAGAATTAACCAAACAACTTACTAAATTATGGCGAAAAATTAACGAACGCTGTAAACCAGGTGCACCTAAACCGCCACCTTTTAAGAAACGCCCAAACAAATCAGCTAAATCTAATAAACAAACCTAATTGCAATAGAATTGCAGGGTTAATTAATGTATCTTTAGCTCACCTTTTAATCATGCATTTAAAATTTCTAATTGAGTCTTTAAATACATGATATCTATCTCACTAAACTTAAGTAGGGGCATAAACATCATGAGGTTAATTAAACCACTTGTTGCTTTTCCTAAGATTTGTTTAGTGTTATTTATCCGCGGTTATCAAAAGTGGATTAGCCCGCTGTTAGGTCCGCATTGTCGTTTTAATCCAAGCTGCTCACATTATGCAATTCAAGCAATTAATTTGCATGGATTTATAAAAGGTAGTTGGTTAGCTTTAAAACGCATATTAAAATGCCATCCTTTACATTCAGGTGGAGACGACCCCGTACCTGAAAAATTAACCCATATTAACCACCAACACGAGAAATAAGAGCTGTTATGGAATCGCAACGCACGTTTTTATTAATTGGCCTAATGCTAGTGTCGTTTTTATTGTTCCAAGAATGGGATAATGATTACAACAAGCCTAAAGTCGATCCAAGTGCCACAACACAAACACTACAAGCAAATTCACCAGAGTCGGATGATTATATTCCTTCATCGTCAGATTCAGGTTTACCCGCTTCAGCAACTTTAGCTAAACGTTCAGTTATTGAAATCACAACTGACGTTTTTAAAGTTAAAATTGACACCAAAGGCGGTGACATTGTTGAAACAGACCTTCTTCAATACGAAGAAACTAAAGGAAGTG
This sequence comes from Pseudoalteromonas sp. HL-AS1, assembly GCF_031198785.1. Lineage (NCBI taxonomy): Bacteria > Pseudomonadati > Pseudomonadota > Gammaproteobacteria > Alteromonadales > Pseudoalteromonadaceae > Pseudoalteromonas > Pseudoalteromonas sp. HL-AS1. The sequence goes on along the minus strand of NZ_CP133569.1, from coordinate 3,676,104 downwards.
AAACACCTTATATGCTTCTTGGTCAGCTTGATAGTGGCAAACAATACTTTTCACAAAGTGGCTTAATTGGCTTAAATGGCCCTGACGCGTCAGCTAACGGTCGCCCTACTTATAGTACCGAACAAAAATCATATACCTTAACGGGTGATGAGCTTCGCGTTCCACTTCAGTTTACTGATAGTAATGGTGTTAGTTTTACTAAAACATATGTATTCAAAAAAGGTCAGTATGACGTAGGCTTAGAATACAAAATTAACAACACTACCAGCGCACCTCTTCAAGTACAGCTGTACACGCAAATTAAGCGTACCGTACAAGAAAAAGGTAGCATGGTTGATCAAAACTATTTAGGTGCTGCATACGGTACTGACGAAGAACCATACGAAAAGTATAGTTTTTCAGATATGGCTGATAAAAACCTAAACAAAAACACGCAAGGTGGTTATGTTGCATTTATACAACATTACTTTGTAAGTGCTTGGGTTCCAATGCAGGATCAAACAAATACAATTTATAGCTTAATTACAAAAAGTAATGCCGCTATTATTGGTGCTAAAGATCCCGCTGTAAATATTCAAGCTGGTAGTGAGCAAACACTAACTGCTACTTATTATATGGGTCCGAAAGAGTCAGATATTCTTGAAGCAATTCACCCAGACTTAGACTTAACTGTAGATTACGGTTGGTTATGGTTTATTTCGCAACCTTTATTTGTATTGCTAAAATGGCTACATAGCATTTTAGGTAACTGGGGGGTAGCAATTATTGCCATCACTATTATCGTTAAATCGTTAATGTACCCACTTACTAAAGCGCAATACACTTCAATGGCAAAAATGCGTGCCCTACAGCCTAAAATGGCAGCTCTTAAAGAAAAGTTTGGTGACGACCGTCAAAAGTTCGGCCAAGCAACTATGGAAATGTACAAAAAAGAAAAAGTTAACCCAATGGGTGGCTGTTTCCCTATTTTGCTACAAATGCCAATTTTCTTAGCCTTGTTCTACGTATTCTTAGAGTCTACTGAACTTCGCCATGCTGAATTTATTTTTTGGTTAACTGACCTTTCTGCACAAGACCCGTACTACGTATTACCAATCTTATTTGGTGCGAGTATGTTTGTGACGCAAAAACTTCAGCCTATGACGGTAACTGATCCAATGCAGCAAAAAATGATGACCTTTATGCCGGTTATCTTCTCTGTATTCTTCTTATGGTTCCCATCGGGTTTAGTTCTTTACTGGTTAGTGTCTAACCTTATTTCTATTGTCCAGATGTTAATCATCTACCGTGGCATGGAAAAGAAAGGAATTAAAGTAAGAGGCTAGCGCCTATACCCAAGCCACATCAAGATGCAAAATTCAGCGTTTCACAGGGGCTTAAGATCAAGGCGTTACTTTGCAAGAATGGCAGTCCCTTTTAAAAAGTAACAACGATGAAATTAAGTACCTGTGAAACGCCCAAAGGGTTGGTTTAAAAGCGATTTATACTGCGTTATTGATTTTAACAATAGAACCACTATTATTCTCAATCAATGCCTTGCCTAAATAGCTTTTAACTCCAACTGAAACTCGCATCTTGAGATGGCTTGGGTATATTACTTATATAAAGGCGACTTCGGTCGCCTTTTTTATTGCCTGTTTTTCACCAGAGTATTCGCGAGTGTTTATTTCATAGGTTACAATACCGCCATAAAGTTACTCATCGTTGGCAAATTAATAGCATGATCAATCAAGATACAATTGCAGCACAAGCAACTGCCCCCGGACGTGGTGGTGTTGGTATTATTCGCGTTTCAGGTAGCCTTGCTAAAAGTGTCGCCGAAAAAGTAGTAGGTAAAATTCCTAAAGTTCGCTACGCCGATTACGTGCCATTTAAAAGCCTAGCTGGCGAGCAACTTGACCAAGGTATTGCCATTTACTTTGCAGGTCCTAACTCATTTACTGGTGAAGACGTACTTGAATTACAAGGCCACGGCGGTCCTGTAGTACTTGATATGCTACTTAAAGAAATTAGTAAAATAGAGGGCGTTCGTTTAGCAAAGCCTGGTGAGTTTTCTGAGCGCGCATTTATGAATGACAAGCTTGATTTAACACAAGCAGAGGCCATCGCCGACTTAATTAATGCTACGAGCGAACAAGCTGCCAAAAGCGCCCTACAGTCTCTCCAAGGTGAATTTTCTAAACACATAGAAACGCTTGTAGAAAAAGTAATTCACTTACGTATGTATGTAGAAGCGGCAATAGATTTTCCAGATGAAGAAATTGATTTTTTATCAGACGGTAAAGTATCAGGCGACTTAGACGCCATTATTACCCAGCTTAATACCGTAACCAACCAAGCAAAACAAGGTAGCATCATGCGCGAAGGTATGCGTGTTGTTATTGCTGGTCGCCCAAATGCCGGTAAATCAAGCCTACTAAACGCCCTAGCCGGTCGTGAAGCTGCAATCGTAACAGAAATAGCCGGTACCACTCGCGACGTACTACGAGAGCATATACATATAGATGGTATGCCACTGCATATTATAGATACAGCAGGCCTACGTGAGAGCCCAGATAGAGTAGAACAAATAGGTATTGAACGGGCGTGGGATGAAATAAACCAAGCCGATCGCGTTTTATTTATGCTTGATGGCACTGACACTATAGATACTGACCCGCATAAAATTTGGCCTGAATTTATGGCCAAATTACCAGAAGGTATGGGGGTTACGGTCATCAGAAATAAAGCTGATTTATCGGGTGATATAGTCGGAATGGAGCAAGAGCAACAATACCCGGTCATCAGCTTAAGTGCTAAAAATGCTGACGGTATTGAACTTGTTCGCGAGCATTTAAAAGCCTGTATAGGCTTTCAAGGCGCAACAGAGGGTGGCTTTATGGCGCGCCGTCGTCATTTGGATGCACTAGAGAGTGCTGCGTACCATTTAGAAACAGGTAAAACACAATTAGAAATGCACATTGCTGGTGAAATATTGGCTGAAGAACTACGTTTAACACAGCAGTATTTAAACGAAATAACCGGTGAGTTTACCTCAGACGACTTACTTGGCAAGATATTTAGCTCATTTTGTATTGGTAAATAAGCACCTTATTACAGATATATTTTTATTATAAGAGCACTTAGGTGCTCTTTTTTTATGTAAAATATTCACTATAAAATATGTATTTATACCGTCAATCCCAGCCAGTTCTGCCAATAAAATCATACCCAAAGCGATAATTATTACCAGCCAGATTATGTAGATTAGACAGTGAAAAGAGCCTTTAAGTAAAGTATTAATAGCGCAAGTAGCACCCATTTTAAGGTCAAAACCGATACATATTTCAAACAAAAATACGTTTTAAAATAATTATCCTCCACACAAAAGTTAGTTATAAATAGCTTTTTTATAATTACCTAGCTCATAAAAACTGATGTTATTTGCTCAATTTAAGAGCTAAAACATGACGATCAGTACTCTAAAAAATCAACTTTATACAACATATGGACAGACGATCACTGCGGCTTTTTAATAAAAATGACTCGAGATTTGAGTGCATCAAACTTTTGATCTACCAATCCACCAGCAAAATACATAAAAAAAGCAGCTATAAATACGCATTAAATTAAATATATTGAGATCACTTATCCACAAAACCTAATTTTTAGCTCAAATAAATAGTAAATTGAGCCACCTCGCAGAGAAAAACCTAATGATCTACTAAAAATTATCTGTTTATAAGCTTATTTTTAATTAATTTCGTTAGATCAGCCCAATTAGATCATTTAATAAAATTATTTTCGATCTAAATTTAAGGTTATCAACAACCTTTATATCCACATTATGATCACATTGTGCTTTTTATGCCTAGATTTATAATTAAGTCTTTCACTAAATAGTAATATCAATAACTTAGCGATTATTAAACAACCTAAAAGGTGTGTTTAAACAGAGCTTTCCCCACCGTTATCAACAACTTGATCAGAAGATTACATTTAAAGATATTTTGTTAATTCTTATAATATCAACAACTTAAGGAGGCGCTTTCAAATAAGAGTAAAATTAGCACAAAAATAGTTATACAAAAAAGCACTCTTAACTTTACTGTTACTCACACTCAGTTATCATAGGCAGCAATTAAAACCAATGTGATCACTAATATTCATGAGTTCAGTAAATCTTATTGTTGGCAGCCAAATGGGATCAGCCGAGTATGTTGCAGAGCAACTAAGCGACGCGCTTAATAACCTTGGTATTACTACACAACTATATGATCAACCTGAATTTAGCGATATTGATCAGCAAAATACCATTTGGTTGATTTGCACATCTACTTATGGTGCAGGTGATTATCCTGAAAACTTTATTAGCTTTGTTGAAGATGTGACTCAAGCTAATGATTTATCAGAATTAAAATACTCAGTAATCGCTTTAGGTGATACCAGTTATGACACTTACAACCAAGCTGGACGTAATATAGATGCCTTATTATCTCAAAAAGGCGCTATAAAAGTAGCAGAACGCTTAGAGCTTAATATTCTCGATGAAGCACTACCAGAAGACACAGCATTATCATGGTTAGACTCTTGGATAACCAAAACAGGCTTAAAATAGATAGATCAAGTAAAAAGTTATATATAAAGTTACCCACAATTTACTAATAATTTAATAGATTTTGTGGATAAAGATTGAATAAACTGCTTTTTAAAGCATGCTTATCCATGGGATAAGATCCAACTGATTCAGCCCTGTGCATAAGGTGCCTTTTTGATCAGAGCTTATTTGCTGGATGATCCGATCATATTAACACCTTTAGATCTGATCTAATTTCATGTTTTAAATGAAGATCTAAACCTTATCAACAGAAAAGCTGATCAGTAGTAGTAATAGTAATAAAAGATCTCTTTAAAAGATCCTTTATATAATTAGAGATCACATACTTAGATCTTGCTCTTTGTTTAATCATTTATCTTCTGCCAATTTCTAGGTAGAATACGCTCCCTTTTGAAGTTTACCGGTTTGATTTAAGTAGGATCCCATTAATGATTTTTCACGAAAATTTTGACGTTATCGTAGTAGGTGGTGGACATGCTGGCACTGAAGCCGCATTAGCAGCTGCCCGTATGGGGATGAATACCCTGCTACTGACTCACAATATGGATACCCTTGGTCAAATGTCTTGTAACCCAGCGATTGGTGGGATTGGCAAAGGTCATTTGGTAAAAGAAATTGATGCGCTTGGCGGTGCAATGGCACAGGCCATTGACAAAGGCGGGATCCAATTTCGCACACTAAACTCTTCAAAAGGACCTGCTGTTCGTGCAACTCGAGCACAAGCAGATCGCGCTTTGTACAAAGCAGCTATTCAAACAACATTACAAAACCAAGATAACCTTAAGATTTTTCAACAATCATGTGATGATCTTATTGTTGAAAACGATCGTGTTACTGGCGTAGTAACTCAAATGGGTTTACGTTTTAGTGCTCCAAGTGTTGTTTTAACCGTGGGTACTTTTTTAGGTGGCCAAATACACATTGGTTTAGAAAATTACAAAGGCGGTCGTGCTGGTGATCCACCATCAATTGCATTGGCTGAACGTTTACGCGAACACCCTTTTAGAGTGGATCGCTTAAAAACAGGTACTCCGCCACGTATTGATGCACGTACTGTTGATTTTACAAAAATGGAAGCACAGCCTGGTGATATGCCAACACCTGTATTTTCATTTATGGGTAAACAATCAGATCACCCACAACAAATACCGTGTTACATCACTTACACCAACGAAAAAACACATGATGTTATTCGTAAAAACCTACATCGCTCACCTATGTACTCAGGTGTTATTGAAGGTATTGGTCCACGCTACTGCCCATCAATTGAAGATAAAATTGTACGTTTTGCGGATAAAGATAAGCACCAAATATTTGTTGAACCTGAAGGCTTAACATCATACGAATTATATCCAAATGGTATTTCTACTAGTTTACCGTTTGATGTACAACTTGAGATTGTGCAATCTATTTCTGGTTTTGAAAATGCACATATTTGTCGACCAGGCTATGCAATAGAATATGACTACTTTGATCCACGTGATTTAAAACAGTCTTTAGAAACAAAATTTATCGAAGGCTTATTTTTCGCGGGTCAAATTAACGGCACTACCGGTTATGAAGAAGCGGGTGCACAAGGCTTAATTGCAGGTATGAATGCTGCGTTAAAAGTGCAAGGTAAAGATTCTTGGACGCCACGTCGCGATGAAGCTTACGTGGGTGTATTAATCGACGACTTAGCAACACTGGGTACGAAAGAACCGTACCGCATGTTTACTAGCCGTGCCGAATACCGTTTACTACTTCGTGAAGATAATGCAGATATTCGCTTAACTGAAAAAGGCCGTGAGCTGGGTTTAGTTAATGACGAACGTTGGCAGGCATTTAACGAAAAAATGGAAGTAATTGAGAAAGAAAAACAACGCATTAAAGATACGTGGATTCATAAAGATCACGTCGTTGTTGATCAAGTAAATGCATTACTAAAAACACCATTAACTCGTGAAGCAAGTTTAGAAGAATTACTTCGTCGTCCAGAGATTCGTTATAACGATCTTATGGCTATTGACGGTTTAGGATCTGAATTTACAAACGTAGCAGCACTTGAACAAGTTGAGATCCATACTAAGTACGCAGGCTATATTGCGCGTCAACAGGATGAGATCAATAAGCAGCTTCGTCATGAGCAAACAATTTTACCAAAAGAGTTTGATTACAAAACTGTATCAGGTTTATCAAATGAGGTTGTTGCTAAGCTTATTGAGTCACGTCCAGACACTATTGGCCAAGCATCGCGTATTTCTGGTATCACCCCAGCGGCGATTTCGCTATTATTAGTGTATCTGAAGAAGCAAGGCTTATTACGCAAATCTGCGTAACGATAAGGGTACATAGTGTTACAGCAACAATTAACTACATTGTTAGCGCAAACTGATATTGCGCTAACACAAAAACAACAGCAACAGCTAGTTCGTTACGTCGAGTTATTAGATAAGTGGAATAAAGCTTATAATTTAACTTCGGTACGCTTACCTGAAGAAATGATGATTAAGCATATTATGGATAGTTTAGTTGTTGCACCTCACTTACCCGGTCATCATTATATTGATGTTGGCACAGGGCCTGGCCTTCCGGGCATTGTATTATCGATTGCATTACCTAACACACAATTTGTGTTACTAGATAGTCTAGGTAAACGCGTTCGCTTTTTAATGCATGTTAAACATGAGCTTGGCCTTGATAACGTAACACCTGTTCAGTCAAGAGTTGAAGAATATCAGCCAAGTGTTAAATTAGATGGCGTACTCAGTCGTGCATTTGCTTCATTACAAGATATGGTTGACTGGTGTTCACACTTAATTGATCATTCGGGTAAATTTATAGCGCTTAAAGGTGTGTTCCCTAGCGAAGAGCTAGAGTCATTACCTACTGGCGTTAAGTTTGAGCAAAAAATTGCATTAGAAGTACCTAAGTTAGATGCACAACGACATTTAATTATTCTTTCTAAAGACTAGGGATCAGAGACACCGTGGCAAAAGTCATCGCATTAGCAAATCAAAAAGGTGGAGTGGGTAAAACTACAACCGCTGTAAACCTCGCTGCGTCTATGGCTGCAACGAAACGTAAAGTGCTGTTAATTGATCTCGATCCGCAAGGCAATGCGACTATGGGAAGTGGCGTAGATAAGTACGGCGACGTACCAACTATTTACGACTTACTCATTGAAGATAAACCTATAGAAGACGTTATTATCAAAGAAACGTCTGGCGAATACCATATGATTGCTGCAAACGGTGATGTAACCGCTGCAGAAGTTAAATTGATGGAATTATTTGCCCGTGAAGTGCGTTTACGTAACGCACTTGAAAAAATTCAGGATCAGTACGAATTTATTTTTATCGACTGTCCACCCTCTTTAAATATGTTAACTGTTAACGCAATGGCCGCAGCTGATTCTATTTTAGTGCCAATGCAGTGTGAGTATTATGCACTTGAAGGTTTAACCGCATTAATGGATACGATTACGCAGCTTGCTAAGTTAGTAAACCCTAGCTTACAAATTGAAGGCATACTTCGTACTATGTACGATCCGCGTAACCGTTTAGCGAATGACGTATCAGAACAATTAAAACAACATTTTGGCGACAAAGTATACCGTACGGTGATCCCGCGTAATGTTCGTTTAGCAGAGGCACCTAGTTTTGGTACACCTGCTATGTATTATGACCGGGCATCAAGTGGCGCTAAAGCATATTTAGCACTCGCTGGTGAAATGTTACGTAGAAAAGAAAAAACAGCGTCCGTTGTCGCCTAACTTTGAGGTAAAAAAATAACATGTCTGCTAAAAAACGAGGTTTAGGCCGAGGACTCGATGCACTTTTAAGTTCGTCAAAGCCTACACCGAGCGCAAGCAAGGAACAAGACACATCAAACGTGACTGAAGCTGTAAAAAATGCGGCTGGGCCAAATAACAGTGAATTACAAAAACTCCCAATCGAGTTTTTACACTCTGGTAAATATCAACCTCGTAAAGACATGTCCGAAGAGGCACTAGAAGAGCTTGCTAGTTCTATTCGCTCACAAGGTATTATTCAACCTATAGTCGTGCGCCCTATTGCACAAAATAGTTTTGAAATTATCGCCGGTGAGCGTCGCTGGCGTGCAGCGCAAATAGCTAAGCTTGAAACAGTACCTTGTATTATTAAAGACGTACCAGATGAAGCTGCAGTTGCTATTGCGCTAATAGGAAATATTCAACGTGAAGATTTAAATGCTATGGAAGAAGCGGTTGCGTTAAATCGCTTACTTAATGAATTTGAACTAACACATCAACAAGTAGCAGATGCGGTTGGCAAATCACGCACTACAGTAACTAACTTACTTCGTTTAAATAATTTAAACAGTGATGTAAAAATTCTGTTAGAACATGGCGACATTGAAATGGGGCACGCTCGTTGTTTATTAGCCCTTGAGGGAGAAGCACAATCAGATGCTGCTCGTTTAGCTGTCGCTAAAGCACTAACTGTTCGTGAAACCGAAAAGTTAGTTCGTTCAATTTTAGAACCAGTGCCAGCTAAAGAAATAGCTGAAAAAGATCCAGATGTTAAACAGTTAGAGCAACAACTCGCTGAAAACCTAGGTGCCAAAGTAGAAATAAATTACAACAAAAAAGGCAAAGGTAAGCTTGTTATTTCTTATACTAATTTGGACGAACTTGACGGCATTTTAAATCGCATTAATCAAGACAATACCCACCATTAGTTTTCTACATGTCTAAAAAGGGACATTTGTAGCTATTTCGTGTTACAAAGCGTCTACTCAAGTTGCAAAACTGGCAGGATTAAGTATAATTTCGCCAGTTTTCACACCCTAACAATTAGAACGCAATAAAGGTTAACTAAACGTGACTGATAAGTTAGCGAGTCCATATCGACTTGCCGTATTAAAGTTAATTTGCCTTCAGGGTGTTGTAGCATTAGTTGCTGCTGTAATTATTTGTTTTAGTTCGGGAGTCAATGCCGCGCTTTCATCACTCGCTGGTGGAGTTGTCGCAGTACTTCCGCACTTTGTATTTGGTCTTTATGCATTCCGATATATGGGTGCAAGTCGAGCAAATCAAGCGTATGCCTCGTTGAAACGCGGCAACGGATTAAAATTTATGCTAACAATTGTATTGTTTGCGCTAGTACTGAAGCATTTTCCGGTAATTTTATTACCCTTTTTTAGTACTTATATACTGGCGCTCTTTACTGGATTGTTCGCACCCGTTTTTTTTAAACATTAACTTTGGGATATAACATGGCAGCAGAAGAAGTTACTCTATCTGGCCATATCCAGCACCATTTGACCAATGCTAAGATGTGTTCGACCGATACAGGTCTCGCCTTCAATAAAGCATGTACGGATAGTGGTTTCTGGACATGGCATATAGATACCCTCGCATGGTCTATCGGTTTAGGTCTTATATTTTTATGGATCTTTCGTAGTGCCGCTAAAAAATCAACACTAGGTGTACCTGGAAAATTTCAGTGTTTTATTGAAATAATCGTAGAATTTGTTGGCGACAACGTACGCGATACTTTCCATGGTAAAAGCAAACTTATTGCACCATTAGCCTTAACGATTTTCGTTTGGGTGTTCTTAATGAACTTAATGGATTTAATCCCAGTTGACTTTTTACCAGCATTTGCAGGTTTCGTTGGTGAAACAGCATTTGGTATGGATTCACATGATGTGTACATGAAAATTGTACCTACTACCGATATTAATATGACTTCAGCGCTAGCGCTGGGTGTATTTATACTAATGGTTGGCTTTTCAATCAAAATAAAAGGTATTGGCGGGTTTATTAAAGAGTTAACGCTTCATCCGTTCAGCTCAAATAACATGTTTGTTCAAATTATTTTGATACCATTTAACTTATTACTTGAACTGATTGCGCTGGTTTCTAAACCGTTTTCATTAGCACTACGTTTGTTTGGTAACTTATATGCTGGTGAGTTGATTTTCATCTTGATCGGCGCTATCGGTTTTATGCAACTACCGTTGCACTTTGTTTGGGCAGTATTCCATATTCTAGTTATTACATTACAAGCATTCTTATTCATGATGCTTACGATTGTATACCTAAGCATGGCAAGTTCAGATAATCACTAATTTTTACAACCTTTAATATTTAACTTTAATTTACAATTGAAACTTTGGAGAAAAAAATGGAACTAGTATTAGGTCTTAAGTATATCGCAGTAGCTTTACTAATCGGCTTTGGTGCAATCGGCACAGCAATCGGTTTTGGTAACATGGGCGGTAAATTCCTTGAAGCATGTGCGCGTCAACCTGAGCTTGCACCTTCGCTACAAGTTAAGATGTTTATTCTTGCTGGTCTAATCGATGCTGTAGCAATGATTGGTGTTGGTATCGCTATGGTATTGTTGTTCGTACTTTAATTTTATTTTTTGAACAGCTTACTATTTAAGGAGGAGCGGTTGTGAACTTAAACGCCACTCTTATCGGTGAATTGATTGCGTTTACGGTTTTCGTATTATTTTGTATGAAATACGTATGGCCACCACTAAACGGTGCAATTGAAGCTCGCCAGAAAAAAATCGAAGATGGTTTAGCTGCCTCTGATAGAGCCGAAAAAGACTTAGAACTTGCGCAAAAGAAAGCTGCTGAACAGCTTAAAGATGCAAAAGCTCAAGCGGCTGATATCATTGATCAAGCTAAAAAGCGTGCAGTGCTAATTGTTGACGAAGAAACACTTCGTGGTCAGCAAGAGCGTGAAAGTATCATTGCTCAAGGGCACTCTGAAGTTGAGTCTGAACGTAATCGCATAACAGAAGAGCTACGTAAGCAAGTAGCAACTCTGGCAGTGATTGGTGCAGAACGTATTTTAGAGCGTGAAATTAATCAAGCCGCACATAGTGACATCGTTGAAAAACTTGTCGCTGAGCTGTAATTAGGAGGGTATGAGCATGTCTAATTTGACTACTATCGCTCGCCCATACGCTAAAGCGGCTTTTGAACTTGCCGTTGAGAAAGGCACCCTAGAAAGCTGGAATGATATGTTGTTCTTTGCAGGCCACGTAGCCAGCAATGAACAAGCATCATCTGCTTTAGCAGGTATGCCTACAGCTACTGCACAAGCTGAATTATTTATTCAACTTTGTGCTGAGCAGCTCAACGAACAAGGTCAGAACCTAGTTAAGGTGATGGCTGAAAATGGACGTTTGACAGCTCTACCTGACGTTGCTGAGTTATTTGCTGAATTTAAAGCACAATACGATAAAGAAATCGAAGTAGATGTGATTTCTGCAACTCCTCTTGTTGCTGCGCAACAAGAGTCATTGGTAGCGGCACTTGAAAAACGTTTCGCACGCAAAGTTAAGCTGAATTGTAGTGAAGACGCGTCAGTGGTTGGTGGACTTATTATTAGGTCTGGCGACACTGTAATCGACGGTACTATTCGCGGTAAATTAAGCCGCTTAGCTACAACACTACAATCGTAATTGGGAAAAAGAGCATGCAACTTAATTCCACTGAAATTTCAGATCTGATCAAACAACGTATTGAGAAGTTCGAAGTTGTAAGTGAAGCTCGTAACGAAGGTACTATTGTATCTGTTACTGACGGTATCATCCGCATACACGGTCTTGCTGACTGTATGCAAGGTGAAATGATTGAGCTTCCTGGCAGCCGTTATGCTATCGCACTAAACCTTGAGCGCGACTCAATTGGTGCAGTAGTAATGGGTCCGTACGCTGACCTTACTGAAGGCGTAAAAGTATATACAACTGGTCGTATTTTAGAAGTGCCTGTTGGTCCTGGTCTACTTGGTCGTGTTGTAAACACACTAGGTGCTCCAATCGATGGTAAAGGCGCTTTAGATAACGACGGGTTTGAACCTGTAGAAAAAATTGCACCAGGTGTAATCGAGCGTAAATCAGTAGATGAGCCAGTTCAAACTGGTTATAAATCTATCGATGCGATGATTCCAGTTGGTCGTGGTCAACGTGAACTTATCATAGGTGACCGTCAAACAGGTAAAACTGCACTAGCAATCGATGCAATCATCAATCAAAAAGACACAGGCGTTAAGTGTGTGTACGTTGCGATTGGTCAAAAAGCATCTACTATTGCAAACGTAGTTCGTAAATTAGAAGAGCATGGTGCACTAGCAAATACTATCGTAGTTGTTGCATCTGCTTCTGAATCTGCGGCACTGCAGTACTTAGCACCGTTCGCGGGCTGTACTATGGGTGAATACTTCCGTGACCGTGGTGAAAACGCATTAATCGTATATGATGATTTGTCTAAGCAAGCAGTTGCTTACCGTCAAATTTCATTACTACTTAAGCGTCCACCAGGCCGTGAAGCATACCCAGGTGACGTATTCTACCTTCACTCTCGTCTTTTAGAGCGTGCATCGCGTGTAAACGCAGATTACGTTGAAAAGTTCACTAATGGTGAAGTGAAAGGTAAAACTGGTTCATTGACGGCATTGCCAATCATTGAAACTCAAGGTGGCGACGTTTCTGCGTTCGTACCGACTAACGTTATCTCTATCACCGATGGTCAGATCTTCTTAGAAACTGACTTATTCAACTCAGGTATCCGTCCGGCAGTAAATGCTGGTATCTCGGTATCGCGTGTTGGTGGTGCTGCACAAACTAAAATCGTTAAGAAACTAGGTGGCGGTATTCGTCTAGCCCTAGCTCAGTACCGTGAATTAGCTGCGTTCTCGCAGTTCGCGTCTGACCTTGATGATGCTACTCGTGCTCAACTTGAGCATGGTGAGCGTGTAACAGAGCTAATGAAGCAGAAACAGTACGCGCCAATGTCTGTTGCTGAAATGTCTTTGTCGTTATTTGCTGCTGAAAAAGGCTTCCTTCAAGACATCGAAATCGCGAAAATCGGTGACTTTGAAGCAGCTTTACTTTCGTATGCAACTAGCACATACGCAGAGCTTGTGGCTCAAATCAATGAAACTGGTAACTTGAATGCCGAGATCGAAGCGCAGCTTAAAGAACTTCTTACGAAGTTCAAGTCTACGCAAACTTGGTAATTTAGTTATTAATGGTGCGCTTTAGGAAACTAAAGTACACCTTGATTCGGAGAGAGAGTCATGGCCAGCGGAAAAGAGATTAAAAGCAAGATCGGGAGTATTAAAAATACTCAAAAGATCACTAGCGCAATGGAAATGGTTGCTGCGTCTAAAATGAAAAGGGCGCAAGAACGCGTTGCTTCAAGCCGTCCATACGCTAATAAATTACGTGAAGTAATTGGTCGTGTTGCTCAAGCAAATCTTGATTTTACTCACCCGTTCTTAAAAGAACGTGAAGTGAAACGAGTTGGTTATATTGTTATCTCTACAGACCGTGGTCTGTGTGGCGGTTTAAACTCAAACGAGTTTAAGAAAGTTGCACTTGATGTTAAAGCGTGGAAAGAGAAAGGTGTTGATGCTGAATTTGCTACTTTAGGTAGTAAGGCAGCAGGCTTCTTTCAACGTTTTGGTGGTCAACTACTCGCTAAAAAAGCGGGCCTAGGAGATAAACCTTCAGTACAAGACGTTATTGGTCCTGTAAAAATTATGCTTGATGCATTTTCTGAAGGCAAAATAGACCGTTTATTCTTGGTATATAACAAATTCGTTAATACCATGAAGCAAGAGCCAATTATAGATCAGTTACTCCCTTTGCCAAAAGCTGAAGAAGAAGTATCTGCTCACACATGGGATTACTTATACGAGCCAAACCCAGAGGCTATTTTAGAGTCTTTGTTAGTACGCTTTATTGAGTCTCAAGCATACCAAGGTGTGGTAGAAAATGCTGCCTCAGAACAGGCTGCTCGTATGGTTGCAATGAAAGCTGCAACTGATAACGCAGGTGACCTTATGGACGAGCTACAGCTTGTTTATAACAAGGCTCGCCAAGCAGCAATCACACAAGAAATTAGTGAGATTTGTTCTGGCTCAGCAGCAGTTTAATGCTTCGGGTAAAGATTAACGAGAGGAATAGACATGAGTTTAGGTAAGGTCGTCCAAATTATCGGCGCCGTTGTGGATATTGAATTTCCACAAGATAGCGTGCCAGCGGTATACCACGCACTAAGAGTAACAGATGGCGATTTAGCTGGTTTGACTTTAGAAGTTCAACAACAGCTAGGTGGCGGTGTAGTGCGTACTATCGCTATGGGTACTACTGATGGTTTACGTCGTAGTGCTTTAGTTATGAATACAGGTGAATCGATTCAAGTTCCAGTTGGTAAAGCAACACTTGGTCGTATCATGAACGTACTTGGTGAGCCAATCGATGAAGCGGGTCCAATCGGCGAAGAAGACCGTATGTCTATTCACCGTGCAGCGCCTTCATACGAAGAGCAATCAAGTTCAGTTGAGCTTTTAGAAACTGGTATTAAGGTTATCGACCTTGTATGTCCGTTTGCTAAAGGTGGTAAAGTTGGTTTATTCGGTGGTGCCGGTGTTGGTAAAACTGTAAACATGATGGAACTTATCCGTAACATCGCAATCGAGCACAGCGGCTACTCAGTATTCGCAGGTGTTGGTGAGCGTACACGTGAGGGTAACGATTTCTACCATGAGATGAACGATTCAAACGTACTTGATAAAGTATCGCTTGTATACGGTCAGATGAACGAGCCTCCAGGTAACCGTTTACGCGTAGCGTTAACAGGTCTTACTATGGCTGAAAAGTTCCGTGATGAAGGTCGCGATGTACTTTTCTTCGTAGATAATATCTACCGTTATACACTTGCTGGTACTGAAGTATCTGCACTTCTTGGTCGTATGCCATCAGCGGTAGGTTACCAGCCTACACTTGCTGAAGAAATGGGTGTGCTTCAAGAGCGTATCGCTTCAACTAAGACTGGTTCAATTACATCAATCCAAGCGGTATACGTACCTGCGGATGATTTAACAGATCCATCTCCAGCAACTACCTTTGCTCACTTAGACGCAACAGTAGTACTTTCACGTGATATCGCATCACTTGGTATCTACCCAGCGGTAGACCCACTTGATTCATCTTCACGTCAACTTGACCCACAAGTAATTGGTCAAGAGCACTACGATACAGCACGTGGCGTTCAAACAGTTCTTCAGCGTTACAAAGAACTTAAAGACATCATTGCAATCCTAGGTATGGACGAGCTTTCTGACGAAGATAAGCAACTTGTATCTCGTGCACGTAAAATCCAACGTTTCCTATCTCAGCCATTCTTCGTGGCAGAGGTGTTTACAGGCGCGTCTGGTAAATACGTATCACTGAAAGATACAATTGCTGGCTTCAAAGGCATTTTAAACGGCGAGTTTGATGAGCTTCCAGAGCAAGCGTTTTACATGGTTGGCTCTATCGAAGAAGCTCAAGAAAAAGCCAAAGGCATGTAACTAGGAGGGTAGTATGACAGCTATGACTGTACATCTTGACGTAGTAAGCGCAGAGCAGAGCCTGTTCTCTGGTCTTGTTGAATCGATTCAAGTATCTGGTAGTGAAGGCGAGCTGGGTGTAAACCTAGGTCATGCTCCACTACTAACTGCCCTTAAACCTGGTATGGTACGTTTAGTTAAGCAATATGGTCACGAAGATGTGTTATATGTTGCTGGCGGTACATTAGAAGTTCAACCAAATCACATCACGATTCTTGCAGATACTGCGGTTCGTGGTGAAGATTTAGATGAAGATTCTGTACAAAAAGCTAAACGTGAAGCTGAAGAACATATGGCGAATTCGTCAGCGGTTGAATTTGATTATCAACAAGCGGCTACGCGACTGGCAGAAGCAGTTGCTCAGTTACGCGTAATTCAGCAATTACGTCACAAGTAAGCCTATCCGGTTTTTAAAAAGCCCACTTTGAGTGGGCTTTTTTGTGCCTGTTCAGATGACATTACCTTACATAGCTGTTAACCTCTCGTTAATGTTTTCGCATTTGAAACAATTTAAACATTTTTTATTCTCAAGTTGTGATATGGATGTTGGGTTATAACAATTATGAAAGAAGCAAATTTTCCCCGTAGTGTTAAAGAAGTCAAGTTCGGTGCGTGGAGCCTTAATCCAAAACTTCAAATAATTTCTGATGGTGAAGTTGAAAGAGAACTAGAACCACTTCTTTTTAAAGTACTTTCTTATTTGATTATTAACAAAGACGAGATCATTACCCGTCAAGACTTAATTGATGATGTTTGGTGTCAACACTATGTTGATGACAACGCAATTAACCGAGCAATGTCAGAACTTAGAAAAGTACTGAAGTCAGAAATACAACGTGGTTTAGTGGTAAAAACACATTACAGGAAGGGTTATAGCTTTTTCTTGGAGCCTGAGATTATTTATTATGAAGAAGAGCCTTCGACTTCGGGGCAGGTTAATATATTAAAAGAAACCCCTAATAAAATGCAAAAAAAGGTAATAGGATTTATAGTAATATTAGTTTTAGGGGTTATTGGTAGTATCTACATATTTCAGAGCCTACTAAATAAAAATGACTATAAACAAAAGGATACGCTATCAAAGGTAGGAACAAAAAGCCCAAACATTGTAGAGAAAAAATTTAACGAAGAAACACTCTCTTGGCTACAGGGGGTATATAGTCAAATGATACTTTCCCCAAATAACTCAACCGTTGCGCTTTCATTCATTGGAGAAGAACAATTAGATTCAGTGCTTTTATTAAAAAACTTAAATACTGGGCAAGAAATAAAAATTTCAGAAGCTAACGCTAATATTTCCCCGGCAGGTTGGTCAATTGATAGTGAACGTGCAATTTATAGTGTAGAAAGTAAAGGCAAATGTGAGCTGTGGGAAGTAGGTTTAACAAGTAATGCGGATAGTAAGTTTTTATTTAATTGTGAGTCTTCATACCCAATAAATGCGATTAATATTGATAATAATTCTCTTATTTATTCAAAGTATGGTTATAGAAACCGCTCTGAATTATCAGTTCTTGTTAATCGAAACTTAAGTACAGGTGAGGAGTTTCAAATAAGTTCACCAAACCTAAATTCATATGGTGATAAGTTTTTATATTTTATAAAAAACAAGAATAAAATTATATTTGAAAGACATCAATTTAATTCTAGTGAATTATACATGACTGATTTAGAAGGTGGCGCGCAGATAAAACTATTTGAGACCAAAAATAGAATATGGTCAATTAACTATCAAAAAGAAACCGACTCATTGTTATGGTATGACAATACAGAAGAAATTTTTTACCAATATTCGTTAAATAATAACCGTATAAAAAGTAAAACAAAAGTTCATAGTAGAAGTCGCTACTCGGCAACTTATCCTATTAACAATAACAATGTTCTAGGGTTGATATATCC
This sequence comes from Pseudoalteromonas sp. HL-AS1, assembly GCF_031198785.1. Taxonomy (NCBI): domain Bacteria; kingdom Pseudomonadati; phylum Pseudomonadota; class Gammaproteobacteria; order Alteromonadales; family Pseudoalteromonadaceae; genus Pseudoalteromonas; species Pseudoalteromonas sp. HL-AS1. The sequence goes on along the minus strand of NZ_CP133569.1, from coordinate 3,658,225 downwards.
TTTTTTTCATAATGTCTACAGATTAGATCTAACTTCTAAAAACTTTGAACGTGTATCAAAATACGATAGCAGGTTTGCAAGTTCTATTGGAGAAAACCTTGTGTTTTTAAGTAATGATGGGGAATCAATTAAATTAAATACGGTATTCAAAGATGGTAAGGTCAAATCAAAAAAAGTTAGCTTCAGCTATCGAGACTTTAAAATATCTTCTGATTCCCAAGAGGCTTTTGGTGTTAATGAAAGTGAAATAGAAATACTTAATTATGAAAATTTATCCGTTAGGGAAGTTATTACCCCAAAAGGTAATTTGATTTCAGCTAGTTATTTACTAGATAAAAACATTGGTTATATTGTGCAAGATGAATCTGGTGCAAGTACTCACTCTTACATTTTTAATAGGGTTAACTCTAAAAGTATATTATTACCTGTAAATAATGCATTGTGGTTTGGCCAGTTACAAAATAATAAAATAGTATTTTTGAATAATCTAGGTATGTTAATATTTTTTGATTTATCTACAGGGGTGCAAACAACTGGCTTAGAAGTTAAACAATCAACTTATAAGCACTCTTTATCGATAAATAAAAATAAAGTTTATCATTCGACTGGTAAAGCAATTTACGAATATGATTTTGCTGAGAGTGTTGATATATTGCCTAAAAAAGTATTTGAAGTTAGCAATGCAGAAGATGTTATTCTAAATGTAAATTCTTCGAGTTCAGATAGCACTCTAACCTTAGAAATAGTTGAATTGCTAAACAATGAGCTTGTGAGATTATCGCTAGAGAAAAGTGATTAACTAGTATTTTTTGAAATTATCAATATAGTTATCAAAACTTTTATGCCTTAATTTAAGTAGTTTATACGAAGACTTTCTGCATGTAATAACTTATAAACGATAAATTTATGCGCGCTCTTTCATGCGATCGCTTTTAATCAACAGTGTTAGATATAGTAACTAGCTTGATTTTTAATTTAATGTGGTCTGCATTACTAAGTAAAACTAAGTTTGATATTATAACTTCTCAGCTAATCCAATTCATCTTTGTTACCCCCCTGTGTCAGGATAGTTGTCGCCTCTAACTTTTAATAGAGGCAGATAAAATGAGACGTCGATTTACACACGAATTTAAAGTTTAAGCTGTTGAAAAAGCATTATCTCAATGTGATGATGTTCGCCTAGAAGATATTGCGCTTGATTTAGACATCGGTTATTCAACTTTACAACGATGGATCGCACTTGCACAGCGGTATTAAATTTGTCACGCCAAACCAGCGCCATTTAGGATTAGATAAAGCGATACTAGCGAAACGTCATCGGGTAAATGAAATGGCGAAATTACAGAATCCAAGCCGTTGGTCAGGAAAGTCGCGAGATTGGACAATGATCAATGAAGTAAATTTAAATCCAGAGAAAAAAGAAGAAGTGCGGGCGGCATAAAATTTAACTTGATGCGACAACTAACTTGAAAAACTCCGTTACTTAATTTTATAAATTTAAAAGTAAACTTGCGCCTTATAAGTTTCTTCAAATCGGATGCAATATTTTTGTATTTAACTTAAGGGCTTAATAGTGAAAAGTGTTATTTTCAATGCTGGCGTCACTTTGTTGTACTTAAAACAATTATATGTATTTTAGGACTTACTTATTTGACTTTGTATATATATATGCCCAAAGTATGGCGGTACTTTGGGCTACATATGCGAGAAATGCAAATGCAATAAGGAAACTAAATTTTACAGCCGTTCCAAAAATAAGACAAGTTTTTTATTATTCTAATATTTTCGATTGCTAATATTGTTAAGCTATTTAATTTCAGTAGTTTAGGTCTAATTATTATATGATTTAATAATGATTGATAATTACATTTTTTTATATTTTTAGGATAAATTAATTGTGTTCACTAAGAAACTATAACAAACAATTATCTATAGGATTAAGATTCATGAAATTTTCATTAAAGAAAAAAAACCTAAAAGTTCTTAAATCAGAAGGCTTAAATACTAATAATATCCTAGCGCCAGAACAAACGAAAATGATAAACGGTGCGGCAAAAACTGTGACGATTAGAACAAGCTGGTGTAATCCGGAAGACCCTGATGTTCAAATTCCAGGTTCAGTTACAATATTTACTGAAGTCACTAAATAGGGGGCTTTTTGTTAGTAATCAATTTATATACTGCAATTTCATTCTCTGCTGTTTTGAATATAAATACACCTGAACTTCAGGAGTATTTATATTCCAGAGAATCTGGGAATATTAGTGATGTTTTTGTTAAGAACGGTGATTTAGTTAATAAAAATGATTTATTAATGGCGTATGATAATTATGAGTCAAGAAAGTATGTTTACTCTACTTTAAAGGGAAATGTCGTATATGGGCCAAGGTTAGAAAAAGGTGGTTTTTTTTATAAGGGAGAGCTACTTTTTAAAATCAAAAACGAAGAGTTTTATGGCGTACTTTCTTTTAATAATAAGGAGCTAGATAACATTGCCTCTATAAAGCTAGAGGGTTACTTATGTTCAGACGCATATGACTTTCGTTTTAAAGTGGTCAAGGTAGACCATTCATCTATTTTAGTATCAATTAAGAATTTAGATGAGGATTTGAGCATGAAAAATAAGGGGGTTAATGAAGTTTTTTATAATTGCAATTAGTTTCGCAGGTACTATCTGCTTTGCAAACTAGTAAGTATTTTTATCAAATTTTACATTATATTACGATGGTTTAGATTTATTAAGCGGCCATAATCGCCATTTAAGCTTATTTAGTTCTATTAAATGGAAATTTTTATTTAAGAATTTTTACACTCTTCACCATTCTAACCTCTATTCTCCAAATATAGTCATGCTTTATATAAGTGGCCGTATACTTTGTCATAAACAATCTGGCTTAGTACTAAATAAATTACCGAAAAAGCGTTTATTAGCAGTATATATCTACATTCCTTTCTTTTCTTAAGTTGTGTTATATTTAACAACCGCTGGAGAAATAGCTGGCAATAATTTTAACCACTTTCCCGCCCAGGGCCACAGAAAATAACAGGCTTATATCAAAAGCATACCAATTAAATCTGTAGTTACTCATCTATCTGTAGTTACTCATCTACTTGTTTTCTAAATTATATTTACCTTGTTATCCCAAACTACTTACCCTTCTTAGTTTTAAATAGACACCAAACACGCGTATTAAATTTTAAAGTATAGGCTGATAACACTACTCGGTATTTAAGTTAGCCATTATTTATTCCCATCATGTAACAAATTAATTTTAAAGGTGATTCAGGAACACTAGTTTTTATGCTCATAATCATTACTTTTTTTAGTGGAAAAGGAGTTAGCCTTGGTTAGTATTACTTTTCGAACTTTTTATTTAGTGCTTTTTACTCAGTTATTACGGCATACGCTTTTTAGACTCATCCGAAGTCTCTGCTGCGTTTTAGCTATTTCTTTATATTTTCACCTTTAAAGTTAACCGTTATACACACAAACTTAGCAATTTTTGCAATACTGTAGCCTTGCTCGTTAGTCAATAAAATAGCGCTATATTTAACAGCTTGTGGGGGCTTTTGAGTTGTTTTTAGCTCATCTTTCTTCCTTAATTTATTGGTATTAATGTCAATAAATTAAGCGTTCAGCTAAATTAGACCCGAGCAACCATCGGGATGATACTTCTTATGTATTCCCTTCGCAAATCCATATCTATAAATATGTTTACCATATTAGCAAAGCAAATCTAATCACTATTACTAGCTTATTTACAAATAACTTTTTAGCTTAAGTGACTGAAAAAAAATAATTTTATTAATTATCCTCACATTTGCTAAATGAATAATTATCTGTGAATATAAATTCCATCGAATCAGAGGGGGCCAATAAAACCCTCTTTTAAAAGTTAAATAATTTGGAGCTTACTATGACGCTTAATGAATATTTTAGCCGTTACTATGCATTAATCTGCGATGGTAGCTTAGATGATTTAGAAGATTATTTCTGTTCTGGCTCCCCTTTATTTAATGCGACCAAGCAACAGTTTGAAACACTAAGAAAGCAATTTGACTTTAAGTTTACTTTGCAAAATGTGGCACTAATTGCAAAGCAAGACGACTTATTAGTTGTAAGAGATGTAGTTAATTTTAAAGCAGAGATAGATGGCAAAGATATAGATAAAGTGTCGAGTAATTTACATTCGTTAGTAAAAGAGTCAGGTGAATGGAAATTGCATTGTAGTACACCACTACCTGAGGCAATGGTGTAAATATGTCAGGTTTATTTCGCAAAGAAGCTATTGACCATCAAGGACAAAAACTTGATGGTGAGGTAACAATAGCAACTCATATGTCGTTTACATGGATATTAGGGTTGATTTTAGGGATTGTTATTATTGGCTTCACATACCTTATTTTAGGTGAATATCACCGAAAAGAAGTTGTTTCTGGTTATTTACGACCAACAACCGGTTTATCTAAGGTTTATCCTTTAACAACAGGTGTTGTTGAAGAGATTTTTGTAGAAGAAGGTGAACATGTCATTAAAGGTCAATTGCTAGCGCGGATACGGATGGAAAGGTTACTTTCTTCTGGTAACGATATTAATGATGTAATCGTGAGTGAGTTAACTAAGCAAAAGCAATTCTTAAATGAAAACTTACAAAATCAAAAATTATTAGCTGAAGTGAGTGTTGAAAAATTAGAATCTCAAATAGCGAGCACGACTTTTCAAGTGGAGCAGGCCCAAAAACAGCTGACATTATTAGATAAACGAGTTGTTTTAAGTAAAAAAAGAGTTACTGACACTGAATCGCTTATAGAAAAGCAATTTGCTTCTAACGCCGATTTAGAAACGGTAAAAGATAATTACTTTTCTATTCAGCAACAAGCAGAAGATTTAGAAGCCCAGTTACTTTCACAAAAAGAATTACTAAGTCAGTATCGATTTGAATTAATACAAATGCCGATGAACCAGCAAGAAGTTGAATCGCAAATACGCTCTCAATTAGCTGACATAAATCAGCAAATTAGCCAGGCTGAATCACAAGGAAGTTATGATGTGAGAAGTCAGCGTAGCGGTCGCATCAGTAACTTATTAGTTAAACCTGGGATGATGGCGCAATCAAATTATCCATTAATGGCAGTGTTACCAGAAGACACAAAATTAGAAGCTGTTCTTTTTGTTCCCACAAGAGCATACGGGTTTGTACAAAAAGGACAAAGTACACGCATTCGTTATCAGGCATTTCCGTATCAACGCTTTGGTATTTATGACGGAGTGATAAAAAGTGTTTCTAAATCAATACTTTTACCAAACGAAACGACTTTACCAGTGTCGCTTCAAGAGCCAATGTATCAAGTAGTAGTAGAGTTAACCAATCAAAATGCAAAAGCTTACGGAGCTTCTGTGCCTTTACAAGCAGGCATGTTACTCGAAGCAGACATTATGGTAGACAGTCGCTCTCTGTTCGAGTGGTTATTTGAGCCAATATATAGCATTAAGGGAGCAGTATGATGGAAAACCCAATGCACTTATTAAAATTTAGCGGAGCAAAACGTCTCCCTGTAATTTTACAAACAGAAGCTGCGGAGTGTGGGTTAGCAAGTATAGCAATGGTTGCCGCTTACTATGGTTACAAAACAGACTTAACTAGTTTACGTCAAGAGCATGAAATATCTTTGAAGGGTGCAAACCTTGAAGAGCTAATGCAAATTGCAGATAAATTAAAGTTAAGCACACGAGCACTAAGGTTAGATTTAGAACATTTATCACAGCTTAAAACACCCTGTATTTTACATTGGGATATGAATCACTTTGTGGTTCTGAAAAAGGTAACTAAAAAGTCAATAGAGATACATGATCCAGGTTTAGGCGAGCGAAAATACACAATGGAGGAGTTCTCTAAACATTTTACAGGTGTTGCGTTAGAGCTTAGTCCAACTGAAGAGTTTAAATCTGAAGATTCGCGGGTGAACTTAAAATTATCTGACTTTTGGAGCAAAGTAACCGGCTTAAAGTCAACGCTAGGTAAAGTATTTGTTTTATCACTATTACTGCAAGCATTTGCAATAGCGAGTCCTTATTACATGCAGCTAGTAGTTGATGAGGTTATTTTAAGCTATGACCGAAACTTACTCGCTATTTTAGCTATTGGCTTTGGATTGTTGATGGCAATAGAGATGGTTACAGGAGCTGTACGGAGTGTTTTATTACTGCATTTTGGTAATTTAATGAGTATACAGCTCGGGGCAAACTTATTTCATCATTTAGTCAGACTACCTTTGCAGTATTTTGAAAAGCGACATATTGGTGATGTTGTATCTCGGTTCGGTTCACTGCAACAAGTAAAAGAGCTATTGACTAAAGGTGTGATTGAAGCGGTTATTGATGGTGTTATGGCTATTGCAACGCTCATTATGATTTTTTTATATAGCCCCAAGCTGAGCGTTATTGTGTTAATTGCAATAGCTATTTATGCCGTATTCAGAATTGCAATGTACCGTCCACTTCGCCAAATGTCAGAAGAGGTGATTGTTAATCAGGCAAAAGAGCAATCTAACTTTATGGAAACAGTGAGAGGTATTCAAACCATTAAGCTTTTTGGTCGAGAAGTGCAAAGGCAAAGTGTATGGCACAACAAATACGCGGATAGTTTGAACTCAGGCATACGTGTAGGTCACTTAAACATAGGCTACGAAGCGTTTAATAAAGTTATTTTTGGCCTTGAAAATGTTCTAGTTATTTACTTTGCAGCCATGCTGGTCATGGAAGGTGATTTAACGGTCGGTATGTTGTTTGCCTTTATGGCTTATAAACGCCAATTTGTAGAAAAAATGGCGAGCTTAATCGAAAAAATAATCGAATTTAAAATGCTCAGTCTTCATTTTAACCGCTTAGCAGATATCTCTTTAACAGAGAAAGAGCAAGATATTCAGGGGAAAATGAGCGGTAAAAAAATCAGTGGCGATATAGAGCTTAAAGGCATTAATTACCGATATAACAAAAAAGAAGCACCGGTATTTAAACACCTAGACCTATCAATTAAAGCCGGAGAGTCAGTCGCCATTATTGGCCCGTCGGGTTGCGGTAAAACCACACTTGCAAAGTTAATGCTTGGATTGTTTGAACCCGACGAAGGAAAGATTGAGGTAGACGGTGTTGATATTAGACAGCTAGGACTTGGTCAATATAGAACGCAGATTGCAGCTGTAATGCAGGATGACCAGCTTCTATCAGGGTCAATAGCAGACAATATATCGTTTTTTGACCCAGAGCTCGATATGCAACAAGTTGAATGGGCAGCCAAAATTGCGGCTATAGATAAAGATATTTTACAAATGACAATGGGCTACAACACACTCGTTGGTGACATGGGGGCTGCATTATCGGGCGGACAAATACAGCGTTTATTACTAGCAAGAGCTTTGTACAGAAAACCTAAAATTCTATTTATGGATGAAGCAACAAGTAACTTAGACACAAAGCTAGAGTTTTCAGTAAACGAAGCCGTTAAAAATTTAGATGTGACACGCATTATTATTGCACACAGACCTGAAACAATAGCCAGTGCAGATAGGGTTATAGAGCTGAGGTATGGTGAAGCTGTAGAAGTAGATAAGCCAGATTTAGGTTCAAGAACTAAAAAAATGAAGAAAGCAAGTAGCTTAGACGTTGAAAATGAAGAGTTTATAGATACAAGTTCAGACGGAAGTTTTTTAATAAGTTAATTAATAAAAAAGGAGAAATAAATGAAAGAGTTAAACCTAAATGAAATGATAAATATAAACGGCGGCCGCTTTATTGGCCTTTTTGAAGGGATTTTCCCATTACCAGGAGACAAGTACAAAATATTGCCTTAATAACTCTAAATTTAGGGTTATTAAGTGAAGCGGCATGTCTAAAGCCTTACTTAGATTCAAGAGTTATCGGTGAATATTTTATAAGACAGGAGAGATTAAATGAATGTGCTAAACCATCACGAAGTCATTGAAGTAAATGGTGGCCTTGTACCACTGGTGTATTTCGCAGCGGGTGCTCTATACGGTTACGCAATAGCAAAACATGCATAAGGATAAATTGATAATGACACAGTTAAATAAAGAACAAGTAAACGCAGTAAACGGTGGCCTTGTACCACTGGTGTATTTCGCAGCGGGTTATGCCGTGGGTTTCTACTTAGGTCAAAAATAATTAAAAAGGATATAAAAATGAAAGATTTAAATGACAGTGAAGTACAGGTGGTTAATGGTGGGGTCTTACCTATTCTATTTGTTACTGTGTGGATCGGTGCAGGTTATTACGTAGCTACAAAATAATGTTAAAGGAAGAATAAAATGATTGAATTAAAAAAACATGAATTAGAGCAAGTAGATGGTGGTCTTGTACCACTGGTGTATTTCGCAGCGGGTGCTCTATACGGTTACGCAATAGCAAAACATGCATAAGGATAAATTGATAATGACACAGTTAAATAAAGAACAAGTAAACGCAGTAAACGGTGGCCTTGTACCACTGGTGTATTTCGCAGCGGGTGCTCTATACGGTTACGCAATAGCAAAACATGCATAAGGATAAATTGATAATGACAAAGTTAAATAAAGAACAAGTAAACGCAGTAAATGGTGGCGTCGTAAATGGTGGCTGTATTATCGGGCCTAAAGTTCCAACGATTCCAAAAGTTTTTAAATAGTAGCTACAAAATAATTTTAAAGGAAGAATAAAATGATTGAATTAAAAAACCATGAATTAGAGCAAGTGGATGGCGGTATTGTAGCAGCATTAGTTGTTGGTGCCGGTTTCGGGGTAGGCATGGCATTAGCTTACATGACACGCAAATAATTAGGGAAAAATTATGAATGTATTAAATCAGCACGAAATCAATGAAGTAAATGGTGGCCTAGTAGGTTTGTTCCTAGGAGGTGTTGCGATCGGTCTCACAGTTGGCTCTCGGATCTGGGCTTAATAAAATAAAGGAAGAATAAAATGATTGAATTAAAAAACCATGAATTAGAGCAAGTAGATGGCGGTCTTGTACCTTTAGTTGTAGGTGCTGGCTTCGCGGTAGGCATGGCTCTGGCTTACATTACACGTAAATAAGAAGGAAAAAATTATGAATGTATTAAATCAGCATGAAATCAATGAAGTAAACGGTGGGCTAGTACCTTTGTTCCTAGCAGGTGTTGCGATAGGTGTCACTGTTGGTTCTCGAATCTGGCCTTAATAGTTTAAAGGAAAATAGAATGATTGAATTAAAAAAACATGAATTAGAGCAAGTAGATGGCGGTCTTGTACCTTTAGTTGTAGGTGCTGGCTTCGCTGTAGGCATGGCTCTGGCTTACATTACACGTAAATAAGAAGGAAAAAATTATGAATGTATTAAATCAGCATGAAATCAATGAAGTAAACGGTGGGCTAGTACCTTTGTTCCTAGCAGGTGTTGCGATAGGTGTCACTGTTGGTTCTCGAATCTGGCCTTAATAGTTTAAAGGAAAATAGAATGATTGAATTAAAAAAACATGAATTAGAGCAAGTAGATGGTGGTCTTGTACCTTTAGTTGTAGGTGCTGGCTTCGCTGTAGGTATGGCATTAGCTTACATGACACGTAAATAGTTTAGGCGAAGGGCTATGGTTAAATATTACAATAAACATTATATGATAATTAATTTTTTACTCGCTCTTTATGTAGGGTTTCAGATTGGTTCAAGAATTTGGCCAAATGTATGATATATAATTTGCTGGCTTTTAAAAGGTGCAGCACAAAATAACACTTGAAGGAAAGATAAGATGACAGAAATAAACAACGATGTAAGAGAGCAAGTTGCTGGTGGGGTTGCTTTATTAGTAATTGGTGGCCCTTTGGTAGGCAGTATAGTTCATTATGTAGTTCAAAAATAATATTAACTCTCTTGGCGGAGAAGTAATATTAATTTATTGCGAGAAATAAGATGAATAAGGAGCAGATATGCTCCTTTTTTTTGTTTGCCCAGCGAAGCTGGCAAACCCGATAGGCTGAAAGATGCCTTATCACCCTGACTAAGGGGAAGATAATCTGAATGGCAAGGGCGTCACTGGCCAACGGTGGGGTCTGAAGGAAGCCATAAGAAGTTAGAGGTACACAACTAACCGTAACCTGTTTCGGCAGTATTGGTGGGTCAGCGTGCAAAATAGCGCAACGCCCTATACTTAGTCAGACCAATACTGTGCTTGAGGGTGGGATTTCTAACAGGGAGCCAGTGCAGTAACTGGGGAAGCCTGGCATCTAAACTTAATGAGAGTAAGTGGCCTAAATACAAGGTGAAAGCCAAGATTTAGTGTCGGTGTGAGGTGGCAGATGAACCCGTAGTAGTGAGTAAGGCTAGGCCGATGAAAGCCAGTAATGGTGTGGAGGGGAAAACCAAGCCGACTATCAACAGAATGTTTGATAGGGTCAATTTTAATCAAAAGTTTTAATTGATTGCGAAGGGGGGAAGTATTCTTTAAGTGTATGAAAATCAGGAGTATCGACGTATAGGCTCACATGTATTTCGACGGAAATAGGCAAGAGATGACGGCTAAGCAGGAATGTGGACGCTGAGAACTGAAGGCCGAGCATGGGAGTAATGAGCGACCACTTAGGCAGATTGCCATTCGGCTAGCACACCTAATGTCCTCATGAAGAACACCACTATACATCAATGTGAAACGACAGACATACCGTAAGCAAAGGCAATTGATGACAGTTTACTACAGCTTGTATGGGCAATTATTAGATATTAATAACCTGTACAAGGGATTCAAAAAAGTGAAAGCAGCGAAAGGAGCGGCCGGAATAGATAGGCAGTCCATAGCCGCGTTCGCCTTGAATTTAGAAGAAAACTTGAAACAACTGCAAGGTGAACTGCAAAGCAAGCAGTATCGCGCACAGCCAGTCAAACGGATAGAAATACCGAAAGATGATGGTGGTGTGAGACTGCTGGGAATTCCAACAGTTCGCGACCGCATAGTACAACAAACACTATTGAACATTCTCCAACCGCTCTTCGACATCGACTTTCACCCATCAAGTTATGGGTACAGGCCGAAACGAAGTTGTCATGACGCCATCAGCAAAGCCACGGTATTTATTCGTAAATATCACCGTGAGTGGGTGGTTGATATGGATCTGTCGAAGTGTTTTGACCTACTCGATCACGACTTGATCATAAGCAGCGTCAAACGCAAAGTGACAGACGGTAGCATCTTAAAACTGCTCAAACAGTTTTTAAAAAGCGGAGTAATGATAGGCAATAATTGGGAAGCGAGTGAGCTAGGAAGTCCACAAGGTGGTGTTATCAGTCCATTGTTGGCGAATATCTACCTAGATGCATTTGATCAAGAAATGAAAAAGCGAAATCACAGAATAGTGAGGTACGCCGACGACATATTGATCTTATGCTGCACAGAAAAAGCAGCCAAGAATGCACTCACAGTAGCGACTCAGATACTCGAAAAAGGCTTAAAGTTAACAGTCAACCAAAAGAAAACGCACATAGCGCATAGTAGTGAAGGCGTAAAATTTTTGGGAGTGGAGATAGGCAGTAATTGGACGCGTATCCAAGCCACAAAACTCAAAGGCTTTAAACAAAGAGTAAAACGATTAACAAAGCGAAATAGTGGCATGAACTTAATTGAAGTAATAAAAAGACTCAATCCAGTGGTGCGCGGCTTTGTAAATTATTTCAGTATAGCCAATTGTAAACGAGTGCTAAATTTGTTGGCAAGGTGGGTGAGACGACGATTAAGGGCAATTCAGTTAAGGTTGTGGAAAAACCCAGCGAGGTTGCATAAGCGACTAAAACAATTAGGGAAAAAGCCGCCATTTAAGTTCATCAAAATGAACTCATGGCGAAACTCTCTAAGTCCATTATCGAATGTAGCGATGCCAAACCAATGGTTTGAGGAGCAAGGTTTATATTCAATGGAAAACGTAAGTACAGGATGGCTTGCTCAATCGGCGTTTAGAAAATAAGCCGAAGGGATAGAAGAATACAGGAGCCGTATACGAGGCCCGTACGTACGGTTCTGTGAGAGGGATGAGGCAAAAGCCTCACCCTACTCGATGCTTTAAAAGATGTACTAGCTCAAACAAAAATTAAAACATCGGCTTGAAAAAGTGAGTTCTGAACGCCCTCCTATTATTAGCAGCCAAGCTCATTTCCTTTAGCTGTAGAGTTAGTACTTAACTGCTTCAAACTTAGTCGGTGAAATATTTACGAATAACTCTTAAGGTTATAAATAATTTATATCAAAGTAGATTTTTCAGCGGTTTAACTTTTTATCATTACTGTTTTCAGCTAGGGTGGTGATTGACTGTTTAGTCTCGGTAATTAGTAGAAGGCAGTTTACTTTTCAATATCGATTAGTTCAGCTTAAAGTTATAGTTGGTGAGTGGCCATGATGCCGTGAGTCTAGACTTATTATGATGTGTTGTTTATTAGCTTATTCATTAATTAATAAAAGCACTAAAAATAGCCACGGAACACAATTAGATATAAAAAGTCCCATATATTACTTTTAGTAAATACCGCTCTCCCATTGCGAAAAACTACAATTAGCATTGGAGTAGTAAGTGGATAAATCAAAATCACCTCTATTGCTAGATCACTTGTTTCACTTTGCACTGAGTTGTTTATTTTCGCTTTAAAGAAAAGTGTTTATTGATAACTTTGCGATCTACTCAAAGATTAAACCTCATTACTAACTTTTTCTATGTCTACTTAATTTATAAATAAAAGGTGTCTATATTATTCAGGAAGAGTCTAGTTCCTAAGTTCCTGCAATTACTACCTATAGTCGAAACCACCTTATTATTTCACCAGCTAATTAAAACAATATACAGCGCTTACAAACCGCGTTATTTCATATTTAGAGCATAAAATGAAATTATAATAAAATAACATTTCAACACAATCTCTTGATTTGTATTGGTTTGTTGTTTTTTTTAGGCTTTTGCAATCTTTAAAAAATAAACTCATTATTAATCCCGTCGAAAACATAGAGCGACATGAATTTGAATTATAAACGAGTAATTGGCTGGTTTAATATGCATATTTAAAAGCGTAGTTGTACAGCCAAAGATAACAAAATAGGAATAATAAAATGGCTAAGTACTTCCAATCAGAATATGAATTAGAGCGTTTTTTAGATAAACAAATGGCAGCAGACTGTATTGACAGCTATTTAGATTCAGACGGTGTTATAAGTAATAGCTGTCAAATATTTAATATCGCGGAAAGCGACATAAGTAATTTAGATTATTACACACTTAATTAATAGGATTTATAAATGGCTTATATTGTTATTGGGCAGTTACATGATGAGCATGCCTTGAAAATACTAAATAAATTAAAAGCGAGAAATGTAGATGCATATCTACTGCAAACACATGACTTTCCAAAAAAAATAATGTTTAGTTTTTCACCTAATGATGGCAATGGCAGCTTAACTTTAAGTTGTGGCACGCTTATCAATTTAAGTGATATTAAAGCCGTGTTCTGGCGTAGCTTCTCGGGCGTGTCTGATGAAGAGACTCGAGCCACTTTTATGACTGAGCAGGGTATTGCTGCAAAGGATAGTATGGCCTGCTTAAGGACTTGGTTTTACTTAAAAAATGGCACTAAGTGGGTTAATGGTTGGGAGGCTTTTCAGCATCATCAAGAAAAACCGTATCAGTTACAAAAAATAAAAAATTTGGGCGTTAAAATTCCTCAAACCTATGTTGGTAACAACATAGAAGATATAAAGCTTGCATATAAAAATTTAGAGCAAAGTATTTTTAAACCCGTTTTTGGTGGCGCGCATACTGAAATTTTAACAGAGTCTCACTTAGAGGCTGGAAGAGTTGAAGCAGCGTTGGCTAAATCCCCAATTACAGTACAAGAGTTTATATCCGGCACTAATATACGGACTTATGTAATAGGTGAGCGTGTTATATCAATAGAGCTTAAAAGTGAGTTGGCTGATTTTAGAGTAGATGATGATGCAAAACTGGTAGTGATTGATACACCTGAGCTAATAAAAAACCAAGCTATAGAAATAACAAAAGAGTTATACCTTAATTGGACCGCTATAGACTGGCGTCGGGATAAAGGCGGTGAGTATTATTTTTTAGAGGCAAATCCTTCACCCATGTTTATTGGTTTTGAAAAACAATCAGGCATTTCAATGTCTGATTATATTGTTGATTACATGTTAGAGCATTAATAATTAATAAAACGGAGAACATATATGAAAGAGTTAGGTGTTGTTGAGATGGAAGCCATTACTGGTGGATTAGGTTGGGACGAAAATGGTAATTGGGTAGATTGCTTGCAAGCTATCCGTAAATTTTTCCCTTAATTTTTAAGTAGCTAAACACAAATATTAGTTTTTACTGTTACGTGAATTCTTGGCGGAGTATCACGTAATAAATACGGCAATAATGCCATTAATGAGAGAGTAAATAAGGAAAATAAAATGCATCCATTTTCATTAGAAAAAACACAAGAAGAGCAAGTTGTAGGTGGCGTAGCCTCTAAAGTTACTTATTTTGGCGGTTGTACAGAGGATGGCGGTGGTATCAATCCTACAGACCCAATTACAATGGCAATCCCAGAGGATGGTAACGATCCTCGTCCATTCCCACCAGAAGACTGGATGTAATTAAAAAATTATAGTTTGAGATAGCTTTTAACGTTACGTGAATTCTTGGCGGAGTATCACGTAATAAACACGGCAATAAAGCCATTCACGAGAAAGTAAATAAGGAAAAGAAAATGCATCCATTTTCATTAGAAAAAACACAAAATGAGCAAGTTGTTGGCGGTAAAGGCGACTTCAATGTAACCCTCGCTTTAAAAGAAACCGGTGGCCCATTTGATCCGATCACTATGGCAATCCCAGAGGATGGTAACGATCCTCGCCCATTCCCACCAGAAGTCTGGAAGTAATTAAAAAATATAGTTTGAGATAGCTTTTAACGTTACGTGAATTCTTGGCGGAGTATCACGTAATAAACACGGCAATAATGCCATTAACGAGAAAAGTAAATAAGGAAAAGAAATGCACCCATTTTCATTAGAAAAAACACAAAATGAACAAGTTGTTGGTGGTAAAGGTGACTTCAATGTAACCCTCGCTTTAAAAGAGACCGGTGGCCCATTTGATCCGATCACTATGGCAATCCCAGAGGATGGTAACGATCCTCGTCCATTCCCACCAGAAGACTGGATGTAATCCTCTTTAGGTGCGGGGTCGCATTGCCCCGCAGTATAAGTAAAAGCAAAGATTTACTTTAATAAGCAATTTAAGGCAAAAAAATGATTCAGTTAAAAAATAAAGAAACAATATCTGCTATTTCAGGTGGTGTACGTATGGACGAAAATGGTAATGGTTGTATTCCTCCATTTATTAATTTCCCTCCATTTATTACTAAGCGATAGTATTAAAATCTATAGAGATAGAAAAAGTAGATAATATTTTTGGTGGTGTAAAAATGGTGAAGGTTGTATTTGCATTGTACCTATTATCGTTATTGGCACATCACCACTTTAGGTAATGTGATTAAGTCATAAAATTAGACTGGCTAGCTTTAGTTAACTTTAGAAGGGATAGCAAAAGCCGGCCTATTAACCGCTCTCACTAATAGTGTTGTGTGAGCATGTAACAACTCGATGACTTAACAAAAAAGCAACGAATAAGGAAAATAATAACATGAAAAATTTAAACGTAAATGAAATTCAAGAAGTGAACGGTGGATATTCAACAAAAGAATTAGGTGCAGCCGTTTTCGGGGGAGCATTAGCTGGTGGCGCTTTTGGGGCTGTTGCAGGTGGTGTTGGTGCTGGTCCTGGTGCTCTAGCTGGAGGTCTTTCTGGTGGTATCGGTTATTTGGGTAGAGAAGTATACTTATACTATACAAAATAACTATAACTAGGAAATTGCATAATGACTACTAAAAAAACTGCATGGCTTTTTCTAATAGTAATAACGTTTATTATTGGGATTTCTGCTTCTATTTTAAGTTTTTTAGAAGTAATTATTTTATCTATTTTATTAGGTGGAATGGGAGCTTTTATTTTTCGTATATTCTGGTCCACTAAAAAAGATACATAGTTATTAGATACTTTAAATAGAGCATAAATTTTATGCTCTATTTATTAATATGAGATTAAATATGCATTTCAAAAAAGCAGATGAAAGCTATTATTGCGCTATTGTTGGCTCATCTTAAGCAGATACTGTAGTTGTATAGTTAATTTGGCGACTCATAAAGAGAGAAATGTAAGTTATGTCACTCACCCACCCATGGTTGATTCGGCGCAGCTGGGTTAAATTGACGCGCTAATAAGTTATCCGCAATCCGCGATGTCTAACCGCTTTTAATATGGCTACGCTTGTACCCTATTTGCGCTTTAAGCTTATGTTGTCGCATGATCTTAGCAACACGATTTACGCTGCATTACTCACTGGCTTTACGCAAGTCTGCATGTATCCAAGGACTATCATACGTGCCGCCACTGGCTACACAAAACGCTTTAATGAGCTTCAACAAGTGATTATCTTCAAGCGTTCTATCGCTTATAGGCTTTTTTAACCACGCATAAAAACCACTTCAATGCAGTTTAAAAAGGCGGCACATCCCCGAATAGAAAACTCATCTTGGTGATCTCGAATGAAGCCGTACTTTACTCGGGGTTGCTGGCAAAGTACCTTGCGGCCTTTTTTAAAATGTCCAGTTCCTCCGTGACTCGTTTCAATTGTGCCTCTAATTTAGCGATTTTCAATTTTTCATCGGATGATTGAACGGCTTTAGGTTTACCTGATAATTGGCTCCGCCAGTGATATAACGTTTGCCTTTGCTCATAAAACCCCCCTTATTAGAATTTACAATGTAACTCAATGGTGTCTAGCAAACTATGAGAAGCCCGCTCTGTTTTAATAAGTAACATAAAAAAATGTTTTTATATTTTTATCTATTTTCAAATTATTGTTTTCATCAATCGACTTTTGCTTTTTTACGCAATGTCCTCCTCCGGCTATTAGTGGTGTTATCTCATTCGGTATAAGCTTCATGCCCGACGATAACTTTTTAATTTTCTTTTTATTTAGTTTCATTTTCATCACTTATTTCAATAGAACATGCCTAACTCATTTAATCCTCATAGAAACCATTTTACAACCCCTAGATGTTAATGTTTGTGGCTTTGCGTAAGCGTTCTGTATATTTTGTTTTTTAAGCATTTAAAAATGATGGGTTATTTGTTAACTCTTGGCTTTCTTATGCAGTATCATCATGATAAAAGGCATTCTAATAAAAAATAATAGTAATGGGTTATAGTCTGCAGAGGGTTTGGTTGTTCTGATTGCTTGTTTGTTACTTAAAAATGAAAGGATGTAGTAGTGTCTGAAAAAATAAAAAGTGCTCCGTTTTTTGTTATACGTGTACCACGGTTAAGTAATGAGCTGCTATTACAATTTAATGATGTAAATGCAAATACTAACAAAATACTAGAAAGCTGGTTAGGTATGTACGGTGTTCAAGAGGCGCTTTATCTTGCAAGCCCTTCTTTATTAGAACGCATAAGTCAATGGCGTGAAAAGCCAAACACCAAGCAAGGGAAAAAGATTTCACATGCCTTAATAAAATATATGGTTCGAATGTGCTCAAGGCCAACGCCATTTGGTTTGTTTTCTGGTGTAAACAAAGGTGATATTACTTCGTCTACGGATTTAATTGTTGGAAATTATAAAGAAGATAGCCGTAAAACGCGTTTAGACATGTTTTATTTAAACGCACTAAAAGATTACTTTATTAAAAGTACCCCTCGCTCAAATTCACTCATATATAAGCCAAACCCCTCACATTATTTTATTGCGGATCAATGCCGGTATATAGAAAGTTACCTCTTAGATAATAGTATGCAATATCGATTGAGTGCCATTGAAAGTGATGAGTATTTTAGGTTTGCTCTAAATCGATCTAGCGCCGGTATTAGCTTTAATAGTTTATGTGAGGCCTTTTTTATACAATACAAAGATGCAAATAAAGAGGATGTTGAGTCCTATATTCAAGATTTAATTAATGAAGGGGCGCTAGTAGCCGACATTCCGTTACCGTTAACAGGAGATTCTCCTGACTATGCTTTATTAAAATCAATTCAAAACCTTAATGAAAATTATATTTCAGACAATTTAGCAACTACATTAGTGAAAATAGAGTCTTTAGATGAAGATAAAAAAGGGACTATTGCTCCCTATAAGCAATTACTTTCACATTTAGAAGAACTGCCAATAAAAGTGCAAGAAAACAAGCTGTTTCAAGCTGATGTTTACCGTAATTACAATGCTTGCTATTTAAGTGAAATAGAAGTTAATCGTGTGCAAAAGCAGCTTGAACTGCTGTCTGGTTTAAGTGCGAACGAAACAAGTAACTCTTTATCTCAGTTCATCAATCAATTTCATAATCGTTTTGAAGGACAGTTTGTACCACTAGATGTAATTTTAGATGATGAGACTGGGATTGGGATTTCAAATGAAACTAGCTATGAAACACCTTTGTTAGCAGGGTTGCACCTTGCTCGCGCAGGAAGCATTTTAAATTCAACCGCAAGCATTAGTTTAATAGACTCAATTATTGAAGACGCTATCAGCCTTCCTGCTAATCGTCATAAAAATTGTATCGTACTAACAAGTAAAGAATTGAAAAGTAAAATAGCGAATAAAGATGCTATCAAAAGTTATCCTAGTTCTTTTGCTGCTATGTTAAGTCTTTATGAAGATGATAAAAAAAATCCAGTCTTTAAGTTTAATGGTTGTTATGGGCCATCATCGGCAAATTTATTAGGTCGCTTTTGTCACTTAGATGAAAATTTAAAAAATGCAGTGATAGAGGAGTTAAAACAAGAGCAAGCGCACTCACCCGATGTTATTTTTGCTGAAGTTGTACATATGCCAGAAGGGCGGCCAGGTAATGTTATTGCTCGCCCGCATTTACGAGAATATGAAATCGTATTTATGGCAGATAGCAGCCTAAATAAGGAGTATCAAATACATTTAAGCGATTTATATGTATGGGTTGAAGGCCAGCACGTTAAGCTTTGGAGTAAGAGACTAAATAAACAAATTATTCCGCGTTTGTCATGCGCGCACAACTATTCATCGCATAGCCTTAGTGCTTATAAGTTTTTATGTATGTTACAACACCAAGACGGACGCCCTATTAACTTTTCTATGCCGCAAAGTACATCTAGGCATAGTTTTGTTCCACGAATAATGTTAGATAATTTAGTGCTGAGTGAAAAAACATGGCGCGTTGATAGAAAACACCTACAAGAAGTTTTTATTGATGGCCAACTAGATTTAGATAAGCTTAATACTCTCCTCACTACCTACCAGTTAGATACACAAGTTTGCTATGCAATGTTTGATAATATTTTGCAGTTAGATTTGCGAAACTCTGATATGTTTGAAATTTTACTCGCAGAGACTAAGGGGCAAACTAAGGTTGAGTTGAAGGAGGTTTTATCTTCTAGTTTTTCGTCTCGCGTAAGAGATGAGTTTGGACATCATTATAATAATGAAATAATAGTGCCTTTTAGAAATACGCAAGCAAAAGTACATAAACACTTTGTAGATGAGCCTCTTGCAAATATATCAGCGTTGCCAATTAAACGACGATTTAGTGCAGGCTCTGAGTGGCTTAGTTTAAAAATTTATAGTGGTAACTCTTTAGTTGAGCAACTTTTGAGTGAGAAATTACTTCCACTTATTGAGTCGAATAAAAACTTGTTTAACAAGTGGTTTTTTATTAGATATTCAGATCCAGATTGGCATATTAGAGTTCGTTTTCACGGAGAGCCAAATATATTATGTGGCGAATTATTACCTTTATTAAATAACTTACTTGATCAAATGATCGAAAGCGGAGAGTTACATAAAGTAGAGTTAATGACCTATGAGCGAGAAGTTGAACGCTATGGAGGCCCTGAATCTATAGGTTTAGTTGAATCTTTATTTATGTATGACAGCTCGTTAGTTGCAAAAGCGTGTTTATTAGTAGATGACTACGGTGAAGATATACGTTGGCGTATAGCTCTAAACTATACACATAAGTTGCTTAATCTATTTGATTACAGCGACGCTGAGCGGTTAAATCTAATCAGCCATTTACGAGATGGTTTTGGTAATGAGTTTAATGAAAACAGTATTTTACGTAAGCAATTAGGTAACCGTTTTCGAGAGTACCAAGCGCAGTTAGATGATGATTTCAATAAACTAAACATTGCTGCTACAGATGAACTGGACGAAATTCAAACGTTTATTTCTAAGTTATTTAAAGAATGGATGAGTGATGCTGAGCCAGTAGTTAAAGTTTTAGTTAAGCTCATTAAAGAAAATAAACTTAACTGCACTCGAGATTCACTTTTAAGCTCTCTTTTACATATGCACAATAACCGAATGTTTAAAGCATATGGTAGAGAGCAAGAGTTTGTAATACATGACTTGTTAAGGCGAAAATACTTTTCGATGAGTAAAGTTAAATAAAAAGGCGCGTTTAAAGAATTAATACCTTTAAACGCGCTTATATATTCCTTAAATCCCCGCTACAATAACCCTATTCTATTAGGTGTTACTTTGCTTAAGTTAGGATTCAGTAGTCATTGCTTAGCCTACTGAGTATTTGCACATGATGTGACTTACGTAATCTACTTTGCAGCACACTTATTCTATTAAGCTAAAACAACGGAAAAAGGAAATTGTTTTAATGGCTCTAACAACGGTTATTCTTGCAGCGGGTAAAGGTACCCGTATGCGTTCTGCTCTTCCTAAGGTACTGCATAAAGTGGCAGGTAAACCTATGGTGCAACATGTTATCGATAATGCCAATGCGCTAGGTGCAACCTCTACTAACTTAGTTTATGGTCACGGCGGCGAACTATTACAACAACAATTAGCCGATAATAACGTAAACTGGGTGCTGCAAGCTGAACAGCTAGGTACAGGCCACGCAGTGGCACAAGCTAACCCACATATAAATGACGACGACACCGTACTGGTTTTATACGGTGACGTACCTTTAACAAAGCAATCTACACTTGAACGCTTATTAGCAGCGACACCTAAAAATGGTTTAGCAGTATTAACCGTTAATTTAGCAAATCCAAATGGTTATGGGCGTATGCTACGTGTTGATGGCAAGCTAGTGGGTATTGTTGAACAAAAAGATGCCAATGCAGAGCAGTTACTTATTAACGAAGTAAACACCGGTATTATGGCGCTTAATGGCAAGCTTTTAAAAACATGGTTAGGTAATTTATCTAACAATAATGCTCAAGGCGAATACTACCTAACAGATATAGTCGCTATGGCGCACAGTGAAGGCGTAGAAATTACATCAGCACAGCCTGATCATCCAATGGAAGTTGAAGGTGCAAATAACCGCGTACAACTTGCAGGATTAGAGCGTGCTTACCAAGCATGGCAAGCAGAAGACTTGATGTTAAATGGAGCCACCCTTGCTGACCCTGCACGTATTGACGTACGTGGCGATGTTAAAACAGGTGAAGACGTCCTTATCGATATCAACGTTATTTTTGAAGGTACAGTAACCTTAGGTAATAACGTACAAATTGGCCCTAACTGCGTACTTAAAAACTGTAGCATCGGCGATAACGTTATTATTAAAGCTAATACACTAATTGAAGATGCATCAGTTGCAGCTCAATGTACACTCGGTCCATACGCCCGCCTTCGCCCAGGCGCTGTAATGGAAGAAGACTCACACATTGGTAACTTTGTTGAGATGAAAAAAACCCGTTTAGGTAAAGGCTCTAAAGCCAACCACTTAAGTTATTTAGGTGATGCTGAAATTGGCGAAAAAGTGAATATTGGCGCTGGCACTATTACCTGTAACTACGATGGTGTTAACAAAGCAAAAACTATTATTGGCGATAATGCCTTTATTGGTTCTAATTCATCACTCGTTGCTCCAGTAAATATAGGTGCAACTGCAACAATTGGTGCAGGCTCTGTGATCACCAGTACCGTTGAAGATGATCAATTAGCAATAGCACGCTCTAAACAGCGTAATTTAACAGGTTGGAAACGCCCAGTTAAAAAATAACAATAGAGGCTACTTAGGTAGCCTTTTTTATTTTAGCTGAAGTTTAAATTGCTCACTATTGCCATACTATTTACAAGCTATTACTTAACTGGCGATTCAATTAGAGAGACTAACGGCTTAATACTGCTACTCGCAGGATACATATTTGCTAAAAACACTTACTTTTGGAACTGCTTAAATAAAAAATTAGTATTACTAGCTTTGAGTTTTGCGGTTTTGTTTGTACTTATAATATTGAGTTATCAGAAGGTGTTTACTCTTCCTCATTTTATTTTAAGCGCTAGCTACAATATTCAACGTGTTGTAGGTGTATTTTTTGTACTTGCGCTCGCTCACCGATTTTTAAATTTTAATACTTACTATTTAAAACAGCTCAATGTATGGGTGTTTCCCTTTTATTTATTGCATCAAAGCATTTTGATTATTTTGTGTTTTTTACTACAGCCTTTAAGTTTAGGGCCTGTTGCTGAACCATTCATCATTATTACAGGGACTTGGTCTTTTTGCGGTGTTATTACATGGGGTATTACACGTATTGATGTACTTAGACCTTTGCTAGGGGTTGCAATTAAACGAGATTATTCCCCGACTGTAAAAATACTTGGCTATACGGCCGCTTTAATTTTAATAACTCCGCTAGCGTATAAGCTAATTACTTAGGCTAAGGGGCTGTATTAAAATTGCCATAATCTTGTCATGCCTGTGTGTTGATATTTAGAAAATACAATACTAAGGAAAATCACATGTTTAAAAAATCAATTATTGCGCTGTCACTTATATCTGTTCTTACTGGTTGCTCACTTGATGGTGACGATGGCCAAAACGGCTTTCAAGGATTACAGGGAGAACAAGGCACAACTGGAACTAATGGGATAAATGGTGTAAATGCTAATTCAGTATTAAATATTAGCCTCGTAGGAAGAGGAGTATTAAATGCACAAAGTCCAGAAGGTGCCGCTGAAATAGTTGCTTACCAAGCATCTAAAAAATGGATTTACGCTATTAACAGTTCAGGCGATGACGTTGTTATTAATATTTTACCCGCCGATACCTTTGATACTGCCGCACTCGTTAAAGATAACGAAGGGGTTATCAGCGCCACAAATTTAACGTCCGTTATTACGTTGTCTTTAAAAGAGCATACCCAAGGCGATGCAAACAGCATTGCTATTGATGAAAATAACAACCTACTTGCAGTGGCAATGGCTGCTGAAAGCACGGGTGATGCAGGTCAAATTGCTTTTTACGATATAAGCGGCGACTTACCTGTATTTATTAAAAATGTTACAGTCGGATTTTTACCAGACATGGTGACGTTCACCCATGATGGCGCAAAGGCAGTGGTTGCTAACGAAGGTGAACCAAGTGGCGACTACAGCGTAGATCCTGAAGGTTCTATTAGTATTATCGATATAACAAATAATGTAATAGCCGATACAGCAATAAATATTGATTTTAAAGCCTATAACAACAAACAAGCCGAACTAGAAGCGCAAGGGGTCGTTTTTGCAAACCCAAATGGTCGTACTATTAACGGTAATCTAATAAATACTACAGTAGCTATGGATTTAGAACCCGAGTACGTTAGCATTTCTAAAGATAACAAATATGCTTATGTATCTATTCAAGAAAACAATGCACTTGCAATAGTTAACCTACAAGACAACAGCCTTGAGCTAAAGGGCTTAGGCTTTAAAGATTGGTCAAGCTTACAACTTGATGCCTCAGATAAAGATGGCGGCGTTAATTTTAAATCATACCCAGGGCTCTATGGTATGTACCAGCCCGATACTATCTCAAGCTTTAGTTGGAAAGGCGCTAACTTTATAGTCACTGCCAACGAAGGTGACGCAAGAGAATACTTTTTTGATACAACGGATGAATCAGACTGTATAGCAAAGGGCGGTCTTGATTACGATAAAGACGATGGCTGCTTAGCTTATATAGATGAAAGCCGCGTTGAAGACTTAACGCTTGCAGCTAATTTTGATTACTTAAATAATGACGATGATGATATTGGTCGCTTAAAAGTAACAACAATAAAAGGCGATACTAATAACGATGGCCAATACGAATCGCTTTATGCTTATGGTGCACGTTCGTTTACCATTTGGGACAGCAATGGGCTGGTGGTGTTTGATTCAGGCGATGATATAGGTCGTATTACTGCATCGGTTCATGGTGAAGCATTTAACAACAATGAAGATGAAAACAAAGGTGACTCACGTTCAGATGATAAAGGCGCAGAGCCAGAAGCGCTGACTATTGGTAAAATTGACGATCGTACATTTGCTTTTATAGGTTTAGAACGTATGGGCGGTATTATGGTTTACGACATTACTAATCCATACAATGTGCAGTTTGAAGACTACTTCTACAATAGAGGCTTAATTAAAGGAGCTACTATTACAGGCGATTTAGCACCTGAAGGAATGGTATTCGTTCCAGCAGAGCAAAGTGCGACAGGAAACCCACTCTTAATCGTTGGAAATGAAATATCAGGCTCCATTGCCGTATGGGAAATAGCATCTAAATAAACCTTTAATTTAAAATAAAGCTGTGTGTTGTTTGTTTAACATACAGCTTAGTTTAAACCTTACTATACATCATCAATAGATACATATGTTGTGCGTGTTTTTTAAACTAAAAGTATCCTGTAGCCCTTTATTTGTATAGCTTTCATACTAAATTCATTTAATTGTCAAAAAGCTGAAATAAAACATTGACCCCCGCTCGAATCTCCCTATAATGCGACCCCACTGAGACGGGATATGGCGACGCGCAGCGGACGAAGCATAGCGAGGCACGAACTACTCAGAGAGTTAAATAAAACTTCGGTTTTAAATCTTCTAAAAAGAAATTTTAAAACAAAGTGTTGACTCGAAAAATAAAGGGTGTATTATTCGCATCCCTTGAGTCGCTAAAGCGACTCAAGCGTTCTTTAACAATATAAAGCAATCATCTGTGTGGGCACTCGTACAGATTGAGTTCTAACAGCCAACCTACTTAGGTAGCGAGGCAAACAAATTAGAGTCTCAATTGAAACTGAGTGACCATATGTTATTAAAAGATTCAGCCTTGAGCTGTTTTGATTTCACTTTTTTAAAAGTGAAAGTAATAACGCACAGTCAATTCGTTTTTGGCAACAAAAACAAAAATTCAGAATTCATTGAGCTGTCGAAAGACATAAAACTTTTTAATTGAAGAGTTTGATCATGGCTCAGATTGAACGCTGGCGGCAGGCCTAACACATGCAAGTCGAGCGGTAACAGAGAGTAGCTTGCTACTTTGCTGACGAGCGGCGGACGGGTGAGTAATGCTTGGGAACATGCCTTGAGGTGGGGGACAACAGTTGGAAACGACTGCTAATACCGCATAATGTCTACGGACCAAAGGGGGCTTCGGCTCTCGCCTTTAGATTGGCCCAAGTGGGATTAGCTAGTTGGTGAGGTAATGGCTCACCAAGGCGACGATCCCTAGCTGGTTTGAGAGGATGATCAGCCACACTGGGACTGAGACACGGCCCAGACTCCTACGGGAGGCAGCAGTGGGGAATATTGCACAATGGGCGCAAGCCTGATGCAGCCATGCCGCGTGTGTGAAGAAGGCCTTCGGGTTGTAAAGCACTTTCAGTCAGGAGGAAAGCGTGGTGGTTAATACCCATCATGTGTGACGTTACTGACAGAAGAAGCACCGGCTAACTCCGTGCCAGCAGCCGCGGTAATACGGAGGGTGCGAGCGTTAATCGGAATTACTGGGCGTAAAGCGTACGCAGGCGGTTTGTTAAGCGAGATGTGAAAGCCCCGGGCTCAACCTGGGAACTGCATTTCGAACTGGCAAACTAGAGTGTGATAGAGGGTGGTAGAATTTCAGGTGTAGCGGTGAAATGCGTAGAGATCTGAAGGAATACCGATGGCGAAGGCAGCCACCTGGGTCAACACTGACGCTCATGTACGAAAGCGTGGGGAGCAAACGGGATTAGATACCCCGGTAGTCCACGCCGTAAACGATGTCTACTAGAAGCTCGGAGCCTCGGTTCTGTTTTTCAAAGCTAACGCATTAAGTAGACCGCCTGGGGAGTACGGCCGCAAGGTTAAAACTCAAATGAATTGACGGGGGCCCGCACAAGCGGTGGAGCATGTGGTTTAATTCGATGCAACGCGAAGAACCTTACCTACACTTGACATACAGAGAACTTACCAGAGATGGTTTGGTGCCTTCGGGAACTCTGATACAGGTGCTGCATGGCTGTCGTCAGCTCGTGTTGTGAGATGTTGGGTTAAGTCCCGCAACGAGCGCAACCCCTATCCTTAGTTGCTAGCAGGTAATGCTGAGAACTCTAAGGAGACTGCCGGTGATAAACCGGAGGAAGGTGGGGACGACGTCAAGTCATCATGGCCCTTACGTGTAGGGCTACACACGTGCTACAATGGCGCATACAGAGTGCTGCGAACTCGCGAGAGTAAGCGAATCACTTAAAGTGCGTCGTAGTCCGGATTGGAGTCTGCAACTCGACTCCATGAAGTCGGAATCGCTAGTAATCGCGTATCAGAATGACGCGGTGAATACGTTCCCGGGCCTTGTACACACCGCCCGTCACACCATGGGAGTGGGTTGCTCCAGAAGTAGATAGTCTAACCCTCGGGAGGACGTTTACCACGGAGTGATTCATGACTGGGGTGAAGTCGTAACAAGGTAGCCCTAGGGGAACCTGGGGCTGGATCACCTCCTTATACGATTTAGAACTTATTTGTTCGTAGTGTCCACACAGATGATTGTTAATTAGTGCGTGTCCTTCGGGATAACTAATTAATATGCTCTTTAAAAATTTGGAAAAGCTGATAATAAAATTCTGATAGATACATTGTATTTATCAAGAGTTTTCAAAAGTAAAAAAAGAATGGTAGCAGTACCATTCAGTGCCATTTAATTAACGTTTTACGTTGATTGATTGGTATCTACTTTAGTATTCAATATTAACTTCTGGCGAAGTTAAACTGTCACGAAACAAAGACCCGTTTGGGTTGTATGGTTAAGTGACTAAGCGTACACGGTGGATGCCTTGGCAGTTGGAGGCGATGAAGGACGTATTAACTTGCGATAAGCCTAGTCAAGCTAGTAAAAAGCGCTTGAGACTAGGATTTCCGAATGGGGAAACCCACCTGCTTGCAGGTATCGTTAACTGAATACATAGGTTAACGAGGCGAACGCGGAGAACTGAAACATCTAAGTACCCGTAGGAAAAGAAATCAACCGAGATTCCGAAAGTAGCGGCGAGCGAAATCGGAACAGCCCTTAAGCTTATTATGTGTTAATGGAAGGCTCTGGAAAGTGCCACGATACAGGGTGATAGTCCCGTACATGAAAAGACATTTTAAGTGAAATCGAGTAGGTCGGAGCACGTGAAACTTTGACTGAATATAGGTGGACCATCATCTAAGGCTAAATACTCCCAACTGACCGATAGTGAACCAGTACCGTGAGGGAAAGGCGAAAAGAACCCCTGTGAGGGGAGTGAAATAGAACCTGAAACCGTGTACGTACAAGCAGTAGGAGCCCACTTGTTGGGTGACTGCGTACCTTTTGTATAATGGGTCAGCGACTTATATTTTGTAGCGAGGTTAACCGAATAGGGTAGCCGTAGGGAAACCGAGTCTTAACTGGGCGACTAGTTGCAAGGTATAGACCCGAAACCCGGTGATCTAGCCATGGGCAGGTTGAAGGTTGAGTAACATCAACTGGAGGACCGAACCCACTAACGTTGAAAAGTTAGGGGATGACCTGTGGCTAGGAGTGAAAGGCTAATCAAACCGGGAGATAGCTGGTTCTCCCCGAAATCTATTTAGGTAGAGCCTCGGACGAATACTTACGGGGGTAGAGCACTGTTAAGGCTAGGGGGTCATCCCGACTTACCAACCCTTTGCAAACTCCGAATACCGTAAAGTAATATCCGGGAGACACACGGCGGGTGCTAACGTCCGTCGTGAAGAGGGAAACAACCCAGACCGCCAGCTAAGGTCCCAAAGTCATAGTTAAGTGGGAAACGATGTGGAAAGGCCCAGACAGCCAGGAGGTTGGCTTAGAAGCAGCCATCCTTTAAAGAAAGCGTAATAGCTCACTGGTCGAGTCGGTCTGCGCGGAAGATGTAACGGGGCTAAACTATGCACCGAAGCTGCGGATTCAGAATTTATTCTGAGTGGTAGGGGAGCGTTCTGTAAGCGGTTGAAGGTGTACCGGGAGGTATGCTGGACGTATCAGAAGTGCGAATGCTGACATGAGTAACGATAATGGGAGTGAAAAACTCCCACGCCGGAAGACCAAGGGTTCCTATCCCATGTTAATCAGGGTAGGGTAAGTCGACCCCTAAGGCGAGGCCGAAAGGCGTAGTCGATGGGAAACAGATTAATATTTCTGTACTCGATATAATTGCGATGGGGGGACGGAGCAGGCTAAACAAGCATGGCGTTGGTAGTCCATGTGAAAGTGAGTAGGTTGGTGACTTAGGTAAATCCGGGTTGCTATTAAGACTGAGACACGAGACGAGTCACCACGGTGATGAAGTTGTTGATGCCATACTTCCAGGAAAAGCCTCTAAGCTTCAGATTATATGGAATCGTACCCCAAACCGACACAGGTGGTCAGGTAGAGAATACTAAGGCGCTTGAGAGAACTCGGGTGAAGGAACTAGGCAAAATCGTACCGTAACTTCGGGAGAAGGTACGCTCCTATCTGTGATGAGACTTGCTCTCTAAGCGGACGGGAGCCGCAGTGACCAGGTGGCTGGGACTGTTTATTAAAAACACAGCACTGTGCAAAATCGCAAGATGACGTATACGGTGTGACACCTGCCCGGTGCCGGAAGGTTAATTGATGGGGTTATCCTTAGGGAGAAGCTCTTGATCGAAGCCCCGGTAAACGGCGGCCGTAACTATAACGGTCCTAAGGTAGCGAAATTCCTTGTCGGGTAAGTTCCGACCTGCACGAATGGTGTAACCATGGCCACGCTGTCTCCACCCGAGACTCAGTGAAATTGAAATCGCAGTGAAGATGCTGTGTACCCGCGGCTAGACGGAAAGACCCCGTGAACCTTTACTACAGCTTGGCACTGAACATTGAACCTACATGTGTAGGATAGGTGGGAGACTTTGAAGCAGCGACGCTAGTTGTTGTGGAGTCGTCCTTGAAATACCACCCTTGTAGTTTTGATGTTCTAACGTTGGCCCCTGAATCGGGGTTACGGACAGTGCCTGGTGGGTAGTTTGACTGGGGCGGTCTCCTCCTAAAGAGTAACGGAGGAGCACGAAGGTTGGCTAAGTACGGTCGGACATCGTACGGTTAGTGTAATGGTAGAAGCCAGCTTAACTGCGAGACAGACACGTCGAGCAGGTACGAAAGTAGGTCATAGTGATCCGGTGGTTCTGAATGGAAGGGCCATCGCTCAACGGATAAAAGGTACTCCGGGGATAACAGGCTGATACCGCCCAAGAGTTCATATCGACGGCGGTGTTTGGCACCTCGATGTCGGCTCATCACATCCTGGGGCTGAAGTCGGTCCCAAGGGTATGGCTGTTCGCCATTTAAAGTGGTACGCGAGCTGGGTTTAGAACGTCGTGAGACAGTTCGGTCCCTATCTGCCGTGGGCGTTTGAGAATTGAGAGGGGTTGCTCCTAGTACGAGAGGACCGGAGTGAACGAACCGCTGGTGTTCGGGTTGTCATGCCAATGGCATTGCCCGGTAGCTACGTTCGGAACTGATAAGCGCTGAAAGCATCTAAGCGCGAAGCAGGCCTCGAGATGAGTTCTCACTAGACTTTTAAAGTCTCTGAAGGGCCGTTGAAGACTACAACGTTGATAGGCAAGATGTGGAAGTGGTGTGAGCCATTAAGCTAACTTGTACTAATTACCCGTGAGGCTTAACCATACAACGCCAAACGCGTTTTATGCGACAGTTTGACAGAAGTTAATATGACTAAAGTAGAAATTACTGAAAAGACTTAAAAAATATTATCAGATATTTTCCAAATTCAGTTAATGCGTAGAAATACGGATTAACGCCCTAATTTGCTTGGTGACAATAGCGTTTTGGACCCACCTGACTCCATGCCGAACTCAGTAGTGAAACGAAACAGCGCCGATGATAGTGTAGCATTTGCTATGTGAAAGTAGGACATTACCAGGCTTCAAATTGTAGAGAGCCCGACTAGAAATAGTCGGGCTTTTTTACGTCTGAAGAAAAGTGAAATACGCGCAATTAACACACACTCATATCAACATCATCACGCAGGGCGGGCAAGCATAGCGACTCCCGACGTTAAAATCACATCGGTAATAGCTATAATGTTCTTATTTCACGAGCTGGGTTACCCGCTACCACGGTATTAGCCATTACATTTTTAGTTACTACAGATCCTGCACCTACAATACTATTTTCACCAATACTCACACCCGCTAAAATAATAGCGCCTGCGCCAACCCATACGTTATTGCCTAACGCGATAGGGCCTGCAAAGTTTTCCTTATTAAGCCTTTCTGCTGGATTAGTAGCATGTGACACAGCTAAAAGCTGAACGTTCGGGCCTATTAAACAGTCATCACCAATGGTGATTGAGTGATTGGCTAATGGCGAGTCGAGAAGTGTGCAATTAATATTCATAAAAGTACGATCACCAATAACTATTTGATTGCCGTAATCGCAATGAAAACCTGATTCTATAATTACACCATCACCCGACTTTAAAAATAACTCTTTGATACGTTTTAAGTTGCCTTTACTTGGGCTCTTATTAAATAAACGGCAGGTTTCACCTGCTTGCTTTCGCTGTGCTAAGTATTCTTTACTGATACTGTTAAATGACTGCATTGTATTTATCTTTATCGCTTAATTAGTTATAGCTTACCGTACTTTTAGTTTTATTATTATTAGAATAAAGCTGTGTTTTTTTTGCTCGTTCACTTGCCATTTAGGTTGTTTCGTTTAAAATCGCATAACTTTCGAAATGAAACTTAATTCACGAGCTTTATGACTAAACGAAACACACAGCAGCGTCGTCACAATATACTGGTTCAAGTTAATGAATTAGGTGAAGTAGCCGTTGAAAAGTTAGCACAGCAGTTTCAAACATCTGAAGTAACCATTCGAAAAGATTTAACCTCGCTTGAAAAAAGTGGCTTATTACTTCGCCGCTACGGTGGTGCTATTGCACTACCTAAAGAAATTGTTAGCGATGAAGTAGATTCAAAGCGCAAAGTCGCAATAGCAAAAGCTGCAGCAAAACTTATAAAAGATCATAACCGCATTATTATTGATAGCGGGCGTACCACAGCAGCTATGATCCCTGAGCTTGCTGATAAGCATGGGCTAGTTGTTATGACCAACGCTATTAAAGTAGCGAGTCGTTTATTAGCACTCGAGAACGAGCCGACACTTTTAATGACCGGCGGAACGTGGGATCCACATTCTGAGTCATTTCAGGGGCAAGTTGCCGAAAATGTATTATGTTCTTACGACTTTGATCAGCTATTTATTGGCGCTGACGGCATAGATGTAAAGCGTGGTACTACTACCTTTAATGAGCTAGTTGGTTTAAGCCAAGTTATGGCAAAAGCCGCTCGTGAAGTAATTGTAATGGTTGAATCAGATAAGATTGGCCGAAAAATACCAAATTTAGAATTACCGTGGAAAATAGTAACCACATTAATAACCGACAATGGCTTAGCAGACGAAAAACGCAAAGCAATTGAGGCGTGTGGTGTAAAACTAATTTGCGCAGAGATTATTGAATAGTAACTACAAAGTGAGTTACTAGAATTAAAAAATTAATGGAGACACTATGTGTGGAATAGTTGGGGCAGTTGCAGAACGTCCAGTAAACAAAATTTTAGTTGAAGGCCTTAAACGTCTTGAATACCGTGGTTATGATTCAGCAGGCGTAGCATTGCTTGATGGCAACACACTTAATACTGTTAAAGCAGTAGGTAAAGTAGTAAACGTAGAAGCTGCACTTGAGAAAGCAGGCGTTAGCGGTCATACAGGTATTGCACACACACGCTGGGCAACTCACGGTAGCGTTACAGAAGAAAACGCACACCCGCATGTATCAAACAACCAGTTAGCACTTGTGCATAACGGTATAATTGAAAACCACGCAAGCCTGCGCGCATCGCTTAAAGAAGAAGGTTACGAGTTCCTATCTGAAACCGATACCGAAGTAATGGTGCACTTAATTCATAAGCTTCGTAAGCAGCACACTAGTTTACTTGCTGCAGTACAGGCAGCTGTTAAGCAATTTGAAGGTGCATTTGGCACGGTTGTATTTGATAAAGACAACGACAACGAAATTATCGTAGCACGTTCAGGTAGCCCTCTTGTTATTGGTTTAGGCCTTGGCGAGAACTTTATTGCCTCTGATCAGTTAGCACTATTACCAGTTACTCGTAGCTTCATCTTTTTAGAAGAAGGCGACGTAGCCCGCATTACACGTGACACTGTTGAAATCTTTGATGAAAATGGCGACGCTGTAGAGCGCGAAGTGATTGAATCAAACATCACACAAGATGCATCAGGCAAAGGCGACTACCGCCACTACATGCTAAAAGAAATTTACGAGCAGCCCCTTGCGGTACGTAATACCCTTGAAGGGCGTTTAAACGACGATCGCGTAGCAATTGATGCGTTTGGCGAAAGCGCTCAGCAAATATTTAAAGACGTAAAACACGTGCAAATTATTGCCTGTGGCACGTCTTACCATTCAGGTATGGTTGCACGTTATTGGCTTGAGCAATTTGCAGGCGTTAGCTGTAATGTAGAAATAGCTTCTGAATTTAGATACCGTCAGTCGTTTGTTCATGAAAATAGCTTACTTGTTACTATTTCACAATCGGGTGAAACTGCCGATACGCTAGCTGCATTACGCCTAGCTAAAGAGCAAGGTTACATGGCCTCAATGACCATTTGTAACGTACCTGGTTCATCGCTTGTACGCGAATCAGACCTTGCCTTTATGACCAAAGCTGGCGCTGAAATAGGCGTGGCTTCTACTAAAGCATTTACAACGCAATTAGTTGGTTTGTTAATGCTTACTGCGTCCATTGCTCAAGAAAAACAGCTTGATCAAAGTGCTATTGTAAATGCTATAAAAGTACTACCTGCTAAGCTTGAAGAAACATTACTGCTTGCAGATGGCATTGCAGACCTTGCAGAAGAATTTGCCGACAAGCATCACTCACTGTTTTTAGGTCGTGGCTCGCAATACCCAATCGCGATGGAAGGTGCGCTTAAACTTAAAGAGATTTCTTACATTCACGCAGAAGCCTACGCAGCGGGCGAGCTAAAACATGGCCCACTCGCACTTATTGATGCTGACATGCCAATTATTGTTGTAGCACCAAACAATGAGTTATTAGAAAAGCTTAAATCAAACGTAGAAGAAGTACGCGCACGTGGCGGCATTATTTACGTATTCGCAGATAAAGATTCACACTTTGAGTCAGACGACACAATGCGTGTTATCAACGTAAACCACACTGACGACATTATTGCGCCAATTGTTTACACACTGCCATTACAGTTACTGTCGTACTACGTAGCGGTAATTAAAGGTACTGACGTTGACCAACCTCGTAACTTAGCTAAATCTGTTACGGTTGAGTAAAATCAATAGGTTATTATTTATTAGTTGTGGGATAGTAATAAACAATCATACTAAGTATTAAAGTATCATACTGAGTAATAGAGTTGCATACCAAGACCGTCAGAACTATGCTTATTTAATGAGCTGAGTCAGGCGGTTTTTTTTATGGCATCGTACAAGAAGGGATTTACCGAGGTTAAATTCGATAAGTGGATCAAAGAGGGTCGCGGTAGCGGCCAGCATGCAGACTACAGACCTTGGTTAACGGTTAGAGATTTTCCTTCTCTAGGCCGCGTTCATCGAGTCTTTGGCCATAAATCGAAACGAACCCATCATCTATTTTCTGATCTTGAACTTTGCGTTTTCTTGATGCTGGAATGGCACAGTGAAGTCACCCAGATCCGCGAGCAATTTCCACTGGAGCGGGATCTTACCCGTAGACTGGCAATAGATTCAGGGATAAAACACCCCAATATCGCCGGGTTAGACCAGTATATGTCGTCGGATTTTTTGGTCGACTCTACCGACGAAAAAGAGCCTAGATGGGTACTACAGGCTAAGTATGCATCAGCTCTCAACGATGTCAGAACTGTGGAAAAAGTGGAACTCGAACGCCGATATTGGCAAGAAAAAACCTTGCCTTGGTATTTGATAACAGATCAGGACGTGCCAGATGTAGTAACCAATAATATCAAGTGGCTCTATCCGGCTCAAAGAGAGGAAGAAAAAGATGCTGAGCTGGCGCTGCAGCAGATCGAATTCTATGCCCACCACTTCAAAAAAAGCCCTCACAAGACGGTACTTGTCATCTGTAAAGAGATGGACATCGCTTATGACCTGCAGCTCGGCGAATCGCTTTACGAAGTTAGGTGTTTGTTAGCCAAGCGCTATTTCTCCTTCGATATATTTATTCCGACCACAAAGCTCAAGGCGTGTGATTTAAAAGCCGGAGAGCTGGGTTTTATCCGGGAGACATATCTTGTTTCGAATCAATGAAGTTCTTAAGATCGGCGAACGTAGTTACCGCGTTCTACAGTTGCTAGGTGAATACCTAGTATGGATAGATATTAACGACGAGTCTGCGTTCCCTGAATTAGCTTCTATCGACGAATTGATAAAAGCCATTGAGCAGGAAAACCTTGAGCGTGTCGAGGACCCATATCGCGAATTAGCCTTTGAAACGCCTAATGAAGGAAGCACTGCCAGAACCAAACGCGACACTAACTATGCTCTGATCAAACCGCTGCTCATTTTACCCGACTTCTTTGTACCGAAAAGCCGTGGCGCTGTCATTAAAAGCATCCTCGCCGAACATGGCTCTACCAAGCAGACTTTGTATAGGTTAGCTCGTCGCTACTGGCAGCGCGGGCAGACGCCGAATTCCTTATTGCCTGACTACAAAAATTCTGGCGGCAAGGGTAAGAGGCGGATAGCCAATGACAAGAAACTTGGGCGTCCGCGTAAATATGAGCCTGGCATCGGAGCCAAAATTGATGAGTTTATAGAGCGCCTGTTTCGTATGGCCATTGATCGTTATTTGTTGAAGGACAAAGGACATTCATTCCCCTATGCCCATCGTCGCTTCGAGACTCTATATCTAAACTATTTCCCCGATACACCTCAAGAAGAATTGCCCAGCAACTGGCAGATGATGCATTTTTATAAGCGCGAGTATTCTCAACCGGACAAGCTCAGAAAGCGTGTGTCGAGCATAGAATATAACAAGGATATTAGACCTCTGTATGGCACGGCGAATACTCAGGTACTCGGGCCAGGATCCCGCTACGAGATAGACGCCACCATCGCCGATATTTACCTTGTATCTGATAGTGAGAGGGGAAATATAGTCGGCCGTCCCGTTGTCTACATGGTTATAGATGTGTTCAGCCGCATGATTGCCGGTTTCTATATAGGTTTTGAAAATGCTTCCTATGCTGCAGCTATGCAGGCTTTATTTATGGCTACTACCGATAAAACTTCGTACTGCAAAGAATTGGATTTTGACATCGAATTGGAGAACTGGCCAAGCATTGGTCTGCCAGACGCAATTCTGGCTGACAGAGGTGAGCTGTTGGGCTATCAGATCGAAAATCTAGAGAGTAATTTTTCAGTAAGAATAGAAAATACACCGCCCTATCGCGGTGATGCTAAGGGGATCGTCGAGCGTAGTTTCAAAACTATTCAGGCTTCTTTCGGTCCTTTCGTGCCCGGTTACGTATCTGGTACTAAGGTAAAAAAGCGCGGTGGAAAAGACTATCGACTAGATGCGAAGCTGACAGTGAAGGCGTTCTCTCAAATAATCCTATCTTCAGTGCTTTATCATAATCAGTATGCGGTACTTGAGAAGTACGATAGAGACTCAGACATGCCGACAGGCCTGCCCACGACTCCTATCCACCTGTGGAATTGGGGTTTGCAGCATAGAACTGGACGTTTACATCAAGCCGATGAAGATGCGCTTCGCATTGCTCTTTTGCCGAGAAAGACGGCTACCTTGTCTGAACTGGGAATCTGTCTGTTCGGTATTTACTATGCGTCTTCTGAGCAGTTGCTGTTAGGCTGGATGCATCGGGGGAAGGACGTGAAGCGTCCTGCAAATATGGAAGCGGC
This sequence comes from Pseudoalteromonas sp. HL-AS1, assembly GCF_031198785.1. Classification (NCBI taxonomy): domain Bacteria; kingdom Pseudomonadati; phylum Pseudomonadota; class Gammaproteobacteria; order Alteromonadales; family Pseudoalteromonadaceae; genus Pseudoalteromonas; species Pseudoalteromonas sp. HL-AS1. The sequence goes on along the minus strand of NZ_CP133569.1, from coordinate 3,621,873 downwards.
CTACGATCCCCTTGTTGCCGACCGGATCTATCTTTTCCCCGAAAGGGGCAGCAACAAATATTGGGTGTGCAACCTAGCTGACCGCTCCAGAGAATTCCAAGGGGCTTCGTTCTGGGATGTCTGGCTACTCCGCAACGAGCAGAAGAAAACCATTGGACAAACTCGCGTACAGTCAAAAACTAAGAAGCGGCAGCATGAGCAATTCGTCATCGACAAGATAGCTCAGGCCGAAAAGACCGCGCCTGATACCTCTGGTCTCTCCAACGCGGGGCGAATTCGTGCTATCAATGAGAATAGGCGAGAAGAAAAGGCAAGAGAGAGGCATGAAAAAGCGCACCGCCCAGCTACAAGTGACAATAAGAAGTCCGGTGAGGTGATCCACCTTGTAAACCCAGAGCTTGATCTGAACTATCCTGATTATATAGACGAACTCTTCGGGGATGACGACTGATGCCGCTACCTGATAACTTTGTTGATGCCATCTATATAGATCCGGGCCTTGAGCGATATCGAGGCAATCCATTGATAGAGGCTCTGCCGCCCATAATGGACCTACAAGCTCTTAAAGTGAAGTTGACTGGTAAGGTTAAATTTAACCCAAAGGATTGTTATGAAAAAGGGCATATTCGCGCTCACCAGATCAGCGCGCTGCTTGACGATTTTTTCCAGCCTCTATCTATTCACAAACAGCTGGAGGAGAAAATTTCAGTTATGATCCGCGCTGGCTATGTTGGTCGTAATATAGCGGATGGCTCCCTGAATCAGAAGATGCAGGAAGGCTACCAAAGGATTATGTCAGGAGCGATAAACGATTTTTGCTTTGCACAGTCCAACTCTACGGCTAAGTGTATGTCGTTGATCGGCTGTTCCGGCAGTGGTAAGAGTTCGACAATCAACCGTATCCTAGCGACCTATCCGCAAGTCCTCTATCACCAGAAATATAACTTCATACAGCTACCCTATCTAAGAATTGAATGCCCTTCTGATGGTTCGTTGAAGAGCTTATGCCTGAATTTTTTCCGTGAAGTTGATCGTACGCTTCATACTGGGTATGAGGAAAAATACGCACGTAAGCGGCATAGCACTGAAGTTCTGCTTTCCCTGATGGGACAAGTGGCAACGCAGCGAGCGATCGGTGTCTTAGTCATTGATGAAATTCAGCGATTAGCGCTGAAACGCTCGATAAGCAAGGAGGCCATGCTGGAGTTCTTTGTTGCTCTGGTAAATGTAGTTGGCGTTCCTGTAGTTATGGTTGGTACACCCAAGGCTCGGCCTATATTCGAAATGGAACTTCAGGCAGGTAGACGCAGTGCTGGGTTCGGTGCGCTGTTCTGGGAGCCGATGCAACGAGGTATTATAAAAGCTGATCCTAAGACTGGAATATCGAGAAAAACCGAATGGCAGGCCTTTACCGACAAGCTTTGGCAATATCAGTGGTTGAGTAGCAGGGATGAGTTACTGAGTGACGAAATCCGCGACTGCTGGTTCGACTTGTCGCAGGGGGTACTCGATATAGTGGTGAAAATTTTCGTGCTCGCCCAGATGCGATCCATATCTACGGGATTGGAACGGATAACCGCCAAGCTACTGCGTACCGTATACGAGCAAGAACTGAAACTGGTGCATCCCATGCTGGATGCTCTACGTAGAGACGACCCGGAGCTTATCGTCAAGTATTCTGATTTACAGTTGCCAGAGATGGACAAACGACTCCTTGAACTAAGAAGGCTGATCGAAGAGCGGCAGGACGAAAAGGAAAGTGAATCGTTCTTCGGCGGCAATGAAAAAGCACTGCGGCTGCATACTATGTTGCAAGCCATGGGATGTACTTCCGAACTGTTACAGCCTCTGATCGTAAATGCTTTCAAAGAACACCCGAATCTTTCTCTGCCGGAGCTGAGTCGAATCATATTGGAGTGGTATTCTAAGCCGTCTGAACCAAAAAAGATCAAAGCTGAAAAGGTGAACCCTAGAGATTGGCATACGCTATCTTCTGAAGATTTGAGATTTAAGTTCTCTCAGGCAGACAAGGGACGGCTGTACGATGATCTGAAATACGATAAAGAGTTATTCGATGTGCCTAATTGGCTAAGGCATGTGGGCTGACATGCTGGGTTTCCCTCTGCCTTATCGCGACGAATTGCTATATAGCACTATTGCTAGGCACAGGGTTCACAGTGGTATTGTCTCGCCGAAGGGGCTGTTATTGGAGGTCTTCGGCGATACCAAGGTCTTAGCCACGTCTGATCTGCCATCGCATCTGGGGCGGATCGCAGAGCTTTACCCTGCAGCACTCGGTGTTACACCGCTCGATTTACTCTATCAAAATACCCTCTTCCCTTTATATGCGCCTTTCGTGGGGGAAACTCGGCGGATTGCTTTGATCCGGGAACTGACCGCAAACGACAAGAGTGCGGTTCACCTCGCTGTCGGGGTAGCGGCTTCGCGCATTAGGCAACCGATCTATCTTAGATATTGTCCTGCTTGCATGTGCGAGCAAGTGAGCAAGCACGGAGAATGTTATTGGCGGCGTGACTGGCAGGTGGCTGGTGCCGATAGTTGTCCTGCACACGGAAGCCTCATCAATTCAAAAACACGTCGTCACGATGCCCAACGGCATGAATTTATGGCGGCGGATCCGAATATTTGCCCTTTAATCGATCAACTACCGGGGAAATGGCAAAGCAATTTGCTTGCAGAAAGCATAGATGAACTGTTGAACCTAGGAACAGTAGTAGTACCCGAACTGCCCCAATGGAGCCTTTGGTATGCCAATTTGGCAGCCGAACACAGATTAACTCGCGGTATCCAAATGCGCCATAAGCTTATCCGCGAAAAGGTCGTCGGGTACTGGGGAGCAAGCTGGCTTTCTTTATACGGACTTATGCCAGATGATAGTGAAACTAATTGGCTTAAGAATATATTTCGGAAGCACCGCAAGGCTTTCAGCTACCTGGAGCACCTAGTAGTGCTTTACGCCTTTATGGAGCCAAAATGGAAACTAGTTGATGTCGTCGATAGGGTTGCTCGACTTAAATTGGATAAGAAAATCCCGACAAAGATTCTGGATGAAAAAGATAATCCTTTGCTAATTGAATATCGCAGTCGGTGGCTGGCCGTAGTCGAAAAGCAAGGTACTAAACAGGCTCGTCTCAATGGATTTGGGGGGGTATATGCTTGGCTGTATCGTCGCGATAGAAACTGGTTGTTCAAAACTAACCAGACTAATAGAAAGCTGGAGCCCAAACATAAAGCTAAGGTTGATTGGCAGAGACGTGACAAAGATATCGTTAGAAAGCTTATAGGCATTCTAGAACTAAGCGAACAGAAGCTCGATACACCTAGGCACTCAATGAACTGGTATTTGAACCAGTTGGAGTATAAGGCCCAGGTAGAAAAGCACTTAGATCTACTACCTTTGTGTAGTTTGTTTTTTGTTCGGTACTGTGAAAGTATATTTGAATATCAAATAAGAAGAATCACCCGCACCGTCATACACATAACACGGGATGACGAGCCACTGAAACGTTGGCAGGTGCTGAGGGGAGCTAGCTTGAGCGAGCAGCGGCTTACCAACCTGGCCCGTCGATTTCTTGAGGAGGTACTCGAAATTTGAACAGCAGCACCTACCTGAAAGGGTTCAAGGACGATACCTGGCTCAACGGAATTGGCGATTTTTTCTGTAGGGTGGACGGAGTCAGATGGGGGATCAATTTAAGCATCTACCCCAGCAAGGAGCATGGAAAGGATTCAACCTCTCTTTCCAATGCACCTATGCTGATACGCAAGAACATCATCAACCCAACCAAAGACTATTACCGTAAGAATTACGAGATAACATTTACAGTAACCTCGACCCACGAATGGCTAGTTGACGAGCTTGGTAACTGTCCGGCTCTTGAGAGGCGGCTGCATAAGGAAGCTAGGCAACATTGCTTCGTGTTCCACCATCCAGACGGTACCAGGATCTATCTTCCCCAGTTCGAACTGGCGAGAGCGCTCTTTTTTCACAATGGCTATCTGGCCCGTTCTTCGGTAATTCATGACGTATTGAACAATGAGTTTGCAGTTGAGTACGACAACGTGTGGGGAAAGGCCATCATCAACGTACTGGATACCTGCAATTGTCCGGCAGAGCTGTTTAACGATTATGGTTATCGCCGGGTGCTTGCCTGGTTGTTGATGGATGCTGATGCCTGGCGTTCATACGACAGTATTGGCAATTACCAGCTGCGTAATGGAGCTGATGACGGGCAATACAGAGTATGGACCTTTCAGTTCGAACCTCCAGTACTGGAAGGTGCCAGCCTGAAGTTGAAAGGTAATTTTGACCCAGAAAGCCAAACGTTCTTGGTTTACGAGGTTACCAGCATAAGAAATATTCCCGCCAACTTACCTGAGCATATCGAGTTTTACAGTCCCAAGTTTTTCACTCGGGTCGCTGGGAAAGGTGTAGTAGCCGGCTCTGCTCTTGAGCGGCCGCCTGGGTATAACGTGGATGACGCGGCGGAAGGAAGCCGGGAAAACAAGCCGGTCATGATTCGAGAAAACACGACTGAGCTTGCGTTCAATCGTGCGGTGGAGACGTCGAAGATCAGCAAAAAGAGAAAGTCCACGGTGAAAGGCCACGAGAACGATGGTGAGCAGGGTGAAGTTTCCAAAGATGTCAGTACCGAAGAGCAAGGACCATACGGAGGTCTGATAAGCGCCGAATGGAACAATCTTGATGACCAAACTGATGATGCTTACCTGTATCTGAACAAATTCGAGAGCTACTTAAAAATGCTCGGATTACTTAGGGATAAATATGGCTTTAAGGTCAACACCGATCCACTGAGAAAGTTGCCGAATATTGGTAAATGCAAAAAGCATATATTGGAAACTGATCAAAATCCGAGGTGTATGTCGGTCGCCCATGTTACAGCAGGCCTCACAGGGTACTATCTGCTGGAAGTCGATACTTCAGATGCAAGCAAGGCCTTATCGACTAAAGTGATTCTCGCCAAGGCTATCGGCGACATAGAGCCCCACTTGTTTGAGATGGAAAAGCAGTTGCTTAAGGCATCTCTATCCTGGCCGAAGCAGCATTTGGATAACTTGGTCGGTGCAGAGAATCACACTTGGATTCCACACCAAAAGTCTGACAAGCCCGGAGCAATTACCGCAGAGGACATTGATAAGTGGGCTGAAAGGGTGTTTGTGAGGCTGATTTCTACAGAACAATAATCACACAATGCATCTCAAGAGGCACATGCAAAGCCTGGCTTAGCGGCACAAATTGAAGGCTCTGAGTTTGCAAGTTGTGCGCTTGCAGCCGGACATCGTGATTAGGCTATACCGGGTTTATCACATGCTTGGTATTTACCCGCCGCCAGCAGGCTCCTGATATAAGGACCGGTGGCCCTACTCCCCGCATTTTCCCGTGAAGTTGCCAATTACCTTCTCGATCCTGTGGTGCTGTCAGAGCAATTAGTTTTTGCCATCAAGTGTTTATGTTGATTCTGGTTTATTTATCACCGCCTCCGTAGGCACGCATAAATAGGGTCACTACATTGGTTACCCAAGTCTCTATCTGCGCTGCCGAGGGTGGGCTGTCCGGGTAAGTCAGGTACTGTAACTGCAGCTCGCTGCGGACCAGGTTTACAAACATACAGGCGACGGCCTCCAGACTGGTGTCACCAAAATTTACTTCACCGGACTGGCTGGCACCGGCTAACAGATCGGCAACCAGCCTGGCACTAACCTGCGGCCCGGCACGGTAAAATGTATGTGCCAGAGCAGGAAAGCGGGCGCTTTCGGCAATGGCAACACGATATAGTGCCAGTCCGGACGGGGAGAGCACCACATCCAGATAGGTCCGAGCCAGTATGCCCAGGGTTTCTTTCAGTCGCCCCGGCTGAAAGCGGATATTATGCAGGGCTCTGGTAAAAGCAGCGCACTCGGATTTGATCACGGCGGTAAAGAGCGCTTCCTTGTTGGTGAAGTGCGCATATACCGTTGATTTTGAAACCCCGGCTTCGCGCTGGATCATGTCGGTGGTGGCAGCACTGAAGCCATGGGCCAGAAATACCTTTCGAGCAGCCTGCAAAACCTTGAGTGCTTTACCACTAAGCTCGGTTTCACCCGAAAGGGAAACATGTTCGGTTAGGTTGCGTTGTTGCATCTGAATCGGCCTCTTGGCAATGATGTATATTCTTGACACTGTATCGAACTGTACGGTACAGTGCAAATTGTATCGCTATCCTGGTGCATCCCATCGTTCTTGGTGGGCAATGTTACCCGGATTATTTTTTTGCCACCAGTTCGAACCGATCGGTTCGAACTGAAGTGTTCGGTGAGCTTATATGACTCCACAATCGTTGTTACCTTCGCTGCGTAAATCCACGGTAGCGCTCAGTATACTGCTGCTTGCCGGCTGTGCGGTCGGCCCCCATTTTGTTCAGCCCGGCAACAGTCTGCCGGGAACGCCGTTATCGCCTCGGGATGATTACCGTCATATGCAGGAAACATCCGTAGTCAATGTGCCTGTGCAGTGGTGGGTACTGTTCAATGATCCGATATTAACCGAACTGCAGCAACGAGCCCAGGCCGGTAACCTGGGCCTGCAAATGGCGGCGGAACGCATAGAGCAAAGCCGCGCACAGCTGGGTATCACGTCGGCCCAGCTGTTGCCCGGTGCGGCGGGCAATGCGAGCTATTCCCGTGGCGGGCTCAGCCAGCACGGCCGGCTGGCCGCGCTGGGAGCACCGACCAGCGCCACCGGTTTCTGGCAACTCGGATTTGACGCCAGCTGGGAGCTTGATCTGTGGGGGCGAGCTCATCGAGCGCGCGAAGGGGCCACTGCCGCCCTTGAGGCGAGGGTATACGACCATGAGGCGACCCGGGTGGCATTGTCCGCTGAGGTGGCCCGTGTTTACCTGCAATTACGGGGCACCCAGGCCCAGCTGAACATTACGCAGAAAAATCAGGCGATTGCCGAGCGAGCCCTAGAACTGATCGAAAGCCGTGAACGCAATGGGGTAGCCACCGGCTTTGAGGTCGCGTCCGCTCGTGCGCAAGTGGCTACAGTCAAGGGCATGGTGCCTGCGCTCATTCAGCACAGAAACGCTTTGATGAATGCGTTGGCCTTACTGCTGGGAGAGCAACCGCGGGCATTCGACACCGAGTTGAAAAACGCCATGCCCCTGCCTTCATTGCCGAGCAAGGTGCCGATGGGGGTTCCATCCGAGCTGGCGCAGCGACGACCCGATATTCAGCGTGCCGAAGCCGAACTGCATGCGGCCACCGCCGCCATCGGCGTTGCCAGGGCTGATTTCTATCCCCGCATTGGCCTGGGAGCTCGAATTGGGGTAGAAGCCTTTGAATCCGACGACCTAGATAGTTGGGATTCCCGCTTTTTTTCCGTCGGCCCTACCGTTTATCTGCCCATCTTTGAAGGGGGGCGGCTGAAACAGCGACTAGCACTGAATGAGGCGAAACAAAAGCGCGTCGCGCTGGCCTACCGGCAAACGGTACTGCAGGCCTGGCACGAAGTGGATAACGCCTTGGATGCCTGGGCAGCACAACGCAGCCAGCACGCCAACCTGCAGGTGTCCTACGAGCAGAACATACAGGCGCTGAATGCCGCCGAGCGAGGCTACCAGCAGGGTGCGGTGGACTATTTGCGAGTACTGTCCGCACAGCGCAACGTGCTGGAGAGCGAATCCCGGCTCAATGACAATGCCACCGACGCCACCCTAGCGCTGGTGAACCTCTACAAATCACTAGGGGGCGGATGGGATCCGGACGCCCTGTCGATTGCGCCGTCATCCCTGGAGGCGGACCAATGAGCACGGTCGTAGTACAGCCGCCCGCAAGCTCGCCTGCTGTGGCGGCAAAGCCATCCGGGCGCGCGCTTGGTGGCCTGGTCGGCATTCTTGTCGCCGCCATGATGGCGGGGCTGAACAACCGCGTTGGTGCGCTGGCGCTGGCGGACGTGCGAGGGGCGTTGGGTTTTAGCCTGGACGGCGCCTCCTGGCTTACCACTGTGTATACCGCCGGTGAGCTCATCGCCATGCCCTTCGCCCCCTGGTTTGCCATTACGCTGTCCATACGGCGCTTTGAGCTGTGGATGATTGGCACCTGCGCATTATTGGCCTTGGTGATGCCCTTTATCCAGCGTCTCGATCTGTTGCTCGCCCTACGCTTCGTGCAAGGTGTCGCTAGCGGAACTATGATTCCCTTGCTGATGATGGCGGCATTGAAATTCCTTCCTGTCCATATACGGCTGCATGGTCTGGCGTTGTATGCACTGACGGCTACTTTCGCACCCAATGTGTCGATCTGGTTGGCTGGGCATTGGACTGACGGACTGCTCGACTGGCGCTGGGTGTATTGGCAGATCATACCCTTGGCCCTTATCGCAGGTGGGCTGATTGCCTGGGGGCTGCCGAAGGATGCCATTCAGACCGGGCGTTTCCGGCAAGCCAATTGGGTTGGCCTGGCACTGGGTGCGCCTGCGCTGGGCCTTATTGCGGTTGCTCTGGATCAGGGAGTGCGGCTGGATTGGCTTAACTCCCCCCTGATTGTCGTGTCATTGGTGGCTGGCTTCACTTTGCTGGGCGTCTATCTACTTACTGAATGGTACCACCCTTCTCCGTTCATCAAGTTGCAATTGCTGGAGCGGCGCAACCTGGGGCTGAACTTTACACTGTTTGTCTTTCTACTGGTAGTCATGAGCTCCGGGGTGATGTTGCCAATGCACTACCTCGGGCCATTACAGGATTACCGCCCCCAGCAGATAGCTCCCATTGGTTTGATTATCGCCTTGCCACAACTGATCTTTGGCTCAGTAGTAGCGGTCTTGCTGTACCAGAAATGGGTCGATGCTCGCTTCGTTTTCAGCCTTGGCCTGCTTTTGATTGCGCTGGCGTGTTTCTCGGGCAGTTGGCTTACTCCAGATTGGAATCGGGATCAGTTCGTGATGGTACAGATGCTGCAGGCACTCGGCCAGCCCATGGCGGTGGTATCAATGCTGTTTCTCGCCACCAGCGTGGTGCGGCCTAGCGAAGGTCCTTATGTGTCGGGAACCATTAATACGCTGCGTGCTCTCGGCTCATTGATAGGCGGTGCCGTGGTCGGGCAGTTCCTGACGGTTCGCGGACGCTTTCATGGGGAAATGTTGCTGGATCATGCCGCGCTAGCTGAGTCCTCTCTCTCATCGGTGCCTGAGCCGTCCCAGTTGATGGGCATTATCGGCCAACAAGCATTGGTGCTGTCGGTGTCGGATGCCTATCGCGCCTTGGGGGTTCTGGCACTGATCTTGATTCCTTTCGTGCTGCGGCTGACCTACATTCCTGCGCCTGACCTGAAGGCCAGTACTTCTTTATCATCATCTTCATAAGGATCATTTCATCATGGCATTGCCAAAGAAAGCCAAAATCACCAGTGCAGTACTGCTATTGGCAGTCGCGATAGGCTGTGTGCTTTATCTCAATCGGCCAGAATCAAGCGCATCAAGTCAGTCCACAAAAGATGCTTATGTACAGGCAGACTTCACTTTTGTTGCCCCACAGATTGTTGGGAAGGTCGATCAGGTATTCGTGGAGGAGAACCAGCAGGTGAAGGCAGGGGGCTTGCTCGCGACCATTGACGACCGGGATTTCGTCGTCGCCGTGGATGCCGCTAAAGCACAAGTTTCCGGTGCTAACGCCAGTGTCGCCAGTCTGGAAGCTCGTCTGACACAGCAGCAAAACGCGATACACCAAGCGCAGGCAGCCGTTGCCATGGATAAGGCCGAGCTAGTATTGGCGAGAGCTAACCACGAACGCTATCGCAACCTGGCCGCCGATGGTTCAGGTACTGTCCAAGCCATGCAACAGGCCCAATCACAGTTGAATATCCGTCTGGCGAGCCAAGAGAAGAACCAAGCGGGACTAAAAGCGGCCCAGCAGCAGGTGGCCATTCTGCAAGCTGAACTGGAAAAGACCAAAGCAGCGCTAGCCCAAGCCCAGGCCGCTCAAGCCGCAGCGGAATTAAAATTGTCCTATACGCGTATCACGGCCCCAGTTGACGGTACCGTGGGACAGAAATCGGTTCGTGTCGGAGCCTTCGTCAATACCGGTACTCCACTGCTAGCAATCGTTCCACTTGATGCCGTCTATATCCAGGCGAACTATCGCGAAACGCAATTGGCTCATATCCAAATAGGACAAACGGTGGACATCAAAGTAGATGCCTTGCCCGGCGCCACCCTGAAAGGGACAGTAGAAAGTTTAGGCCCTGCTAGTGGGGTCAGCTACTCCGCCATTGCGCCACACAATGCAACCGGTAATTTTACTAAAATTGTGCAACGCCTTCCCTTACGCATTCGCGTGGATTCTGGTCAGCCTGAGGCGAATAAACTACGCGTGGGTATGTCTGTGGTGCCAACCATCCAAACCCGGAACTAATGAGACGTAAGAGTTGAGTTTGAACTTGCTGCTGCTCAGTGGCGATTAAACCGGTGGTAGTTTAGGTCGGTCAAGGTCAGCCGAAAGATGCATGGTTGCTGGCTACTGGCCTCTTTCCGACAGGATAAATTGATAGCGTCAGATCTGTTGCCGGAACAGTGTGCTCTAGCTAGCCGTGATGTTTTGGCGCTAACGATTTTCCAGCTATGCTTTTAGTCTTAAGGACCATCCTCGCTCTATTTGGAGGCTCAATTCAGGCCGTGGGTTGAGTTTTTATTTAGCCACCGTAAGCAATTACCCGTCATTGAATTGAAGCGCTGGAAGCGGGAGCCCACTTTGCTTATCCGTATTCATCGCTGGGAGCGAGGTCTTAACGAAAACTTCAATGGATTGAGAACTAGATCTCACCCGAGTTAACGTACATACCTCGATAACACGGCCGATCCCCATAGGTTTAGTATGAGACTTTATTACTTATAATTAAGGCTTTAACAACTAAATTTGTCTGATGAGTATGATACTTTTTTCAAAAATGACTTGAATCCCAAGCCACAGAGTCCGTTGTACATGGATTTTAAGTATGAAACTTTATTACTCTCCCACATTAGTTAAAACTAAAAAGGCGCTCGATGCGCCTTTTTTTGTACCTCAAAGCCTGTTAGATTAAATAACACACTATTTTCTAAAGGATTAGCTATGCGTTTATTCACTGCTATTTTTATATGTAGCTTATTTATAGTTTCTAATAACACACTTGCAGAGCCTGATTTAAAACAGCAAACCATTAGCTATACGCAACAAACACACACTATTAAATCGGCTGTTTTAAACGAAGAGCGCACAGTTGTCGTTCAATTACCAAAAAGCTATCAAGCTGAGCCAAACAAAGTTTATCCGGTCATCTATCGCCTTGATGGCGCGGGTAACATACCGCTTATAAGTGCAGTGATGGAGCGTTTGCAAAATGATAATCGTGCGCCAGAGGTTATTATTGTCGCTATTGAAAGTACCAATCGCTTAAGAGATTTATACCCCACAGTGAATAAAGAGCCACAAGGCCCGGTAGGTGAAGGGGGTGGTGCAGCAACGTTTTTAGCATTTATTGAGCAAGAACTTATGCCCTTGATTAATAAAAACTACCGCACGCATCACTTTAATGTAATTGCTGGCGGCTCAGCAGCAGGCGTGTTTGCACTTTATACTATGCAAGCTAACCCAGAGCTTTTCCAAGCGCATATTGCTTACAGCCCTGCCGTTTGGTGGAACTATGGCGCACCGGTAAAAGCAGCTAAGGCGTTTATTAATAAATCACAAGACCTAAGTAACTATGTTTACATTAATATTGGCGAAGAAGCCGGCATAATGCGTGAAAGATACGATGAATTACAGCAATCACTGCAATCGCATAAAGTGCGAGAGCTACGCTTCTTTAGTAATGCGTTTGACGGTGTCTCGCATAACCTGACTTCCGTTGCTGGTGCATTTAATGCCTATCACAACTTATTTTTGCCTAAACAAATGCCCATAAGTGATTTAACTGACGATGTAGCCTCTATTGATGCTTATTATCAAAACTTATCTCAACAATGGGGCGAGCAGGTTGCGCCACCAGACCGCGCTGTTAGATCACTCGGTTATAACTTAACGGGCAGCAAGCAGTTTACCCGCGCTATAGAGGTGTTTAAGTACAATATAAAAAACTACCCAAAATCAGTCGATGCGCTTTCAGCCTTATCTTATGGCTATGAAATGCAGGGGGATACTCGTCAAGCGCTTGAAAATATGGAATCTGCTCTAGCAATTGCAGATGACTCATACCCTTATATAAATTACTTAAAAGAAACAAAAGCTAGACTACAAATAGCTTTAGGCAAAGACGAAACATAACCACTTTTTAATCCAACTCGATTGTTATATATTTAAAGAGAAAAGGGAGTAACAGCTTTTCTCTTTTTCTAAAACCACATTAAAATCACTAACCCCTACTTAACGGGTAATAAATACGCTAAAATTGCAGGCTATTTTAGTAATGAGCCCGCAAATTTTATGACCTCAGCCGCAAATCCTAGTAATTTCAAAGAACTTGGCCTAATTCCAGAGCTAATTGCTCGATTGTCTGATCTTGAATACACACAACCTACACCTATTCAGGCACAAGCAATTCCGAGTATTTTGACGGGAAGTGACTTAATTGCGGGGGCAAATACTGGCTCAGGTAAAACAGCGACGTTTGCTTTACCTATGCTACAAACCCTATTTTTAGAGCAGGGCGCTAAAAATACTGCCAGCAAAGGTAATTTTGTAACGGGGCTTATTTTAGTACCGACGCGTGAGCTTGCTACGCAAGTGGCCGATAGCGTTAAATCGTATTCTGCAAATTTTAATGGCGCGATTAAAACGGTTGCGGTGTTTGGTGGTGTATCGGTTAATACACAAATGCAGGCACTGCGCGGCGGCGCCGATATTATTGTGGCAACACCTGGTCGTTTGCTTGATTTAATCTCAAGCAATGCTATTAAGCTCGATAAAGTGACGACCTTAGTGCTTGATGAAGCCGACCGTATGCTAAGCCTTGGCTTTACCGAAGAGCTGGCTGATCTTTTAGCGTTAATGCCTGTTAAAAAACAAACCATGTTGTTTTCAGCGACCTTCCCAGAGCAAGTCACTCAATTAACGCAAGAACTGTTAACTAATCCTGTTGAAATACAAGTACAAAATAAAGATGAAAGCACACTTGTTCAACGCGTGTTTACGGTAAATAAAGGCGAAAAAACCACGGTTTTAGCGCATTTAATTAAAATCCATAAATGGCGCCAAGCACTTATTTTTGTAAATGCTAAAAAAGACTGTGAGCATTTAGCCAGTAAACTTGAAAAACGCGGTGTGAATGCACAAGTGTTCCATGGTGATAAAGGCCAAAGTGAGCGTACTCGTGTAATTGAAAAATTTAAAGCCGGCGAAATAGAGGTGCTTATCGCAACCGATATTGCTGCACGTGGTTTAGATATTGAAAAGCTGCCAGTGGTAATAAACTTTAATCTACCACGAAGTCCTTCTGATTATATGCACCGTATTGGTCGAAGCGGCCGTGCTGGTGAAGTAGGCTTAGCGCTTTCATTGGTTGATTACGAAGATTTGCATCACTTTAAAATAATCGAGAAGAAAAACAAACTACGTTTAGAGCGTGAAGAAGTAACCGGTTTTGCTGTAAACCAAGCTAATCTTGATGCTGCCGAGGCGCTTAAAAATGAAAAGCCAATGGCAAAACCAGAAGGCACAGGCAAGAAAAAGAAAAAAAATAAAGCCGATGATATAGATGATGTATGGAGTGGCTGGCGCCGTAAGTAACAATAGAGCTAAATAAATAGCTGTAAAAACCCGTAATTAGTAAACCTAATTACGGGTTTTTTGTTTTGTGGCTTTAACTTAAAGCGTTAGTTTTAAATTAATGGTCGTGATCTTCATCTTCTATTTCTTGTGCAATCCCTAACCAGGTAATGCTTGTAGGTGGAAAAGTTAACTCTAGCTCACTTTCAATTTCTAAGTCTTCAAGGTGTACTTGCACAACGTGCTGAGCAATAGGGTCGGCTACATAAGCAAACTGACCATTTTGCGCCACTGTCATACTAAAGCTCATTCCTTCGGGCATTGTGGTTACGTTTGCTTGAGTAATATCAACTTGGCCTTCAAGCTCCCAATGCATTTCGCCATCATGGTCGTGTGCGCTAAATACATTTAAAAAGCCTAAGCTGTCTAATATTAAAAAGTGCTCGCCATGGGCAGAAAAAGAGTACGATACAGCACTTGCGCCATCGGCTAGTTGCCATTCTAGTTCTTCCATTTGTGCTGTTGCTGGGTTAATAGTTACAATTACGGCTTCGCCGCCACCGTGGCCAGATGCTACGCCAATAAAGGTCTCGCTATCTTCGTGGCCATAAATACTACCAATGCGTAAATCGCCAACGGCTGCAATGTTCGCTATTTTTTCAGCTTCGTATTCATCATCGTGCTGGTGGGTTAATAACACACCATCGCTACAGCCAAATACTACGTAGTCGTGGTTTTGTGCCGCACCGTGTAAATCAGGGCACGTAACTTCTAAGGTTTGTTCAAGCTCATATTCACCATCATGAAAATAATAAACACCTACTTGGTCTGGCAATACTTTAGCAACCGATGTGCTTTCGCTGTCATCACGGCGAATGGTTGATAATAAATGCTCACCGCGAGGCTCTGCTACACCGTGCATATTAATATCGTAGCTAATACCCGGTAGTGTTGCTGTTGCGCTTGTTATGTTGTTATCTGTTAATACTTCAACAGAGGCAACCGTACCTGAGTCTGCATCACCATCATAAAAAACAGCTAATTGCCCGTCGTGAGTTATTAAGTGAGTAGGGCGACTGCCACTTGTTAGCTCGTAGCTACTAAATGCAGGGCCTTGCTCGTAATCATGCAAGTGCTCACCATGATCTTCGCGCCACATACCGCCGTCTATAAACCCTAGGTAATCTTGAGTTCGGTTTGTAATTACAGCGTAACGAAAGTCAGGCGAAGCCGACAACGTATTCGACTCATCGTTTAATACAAACGTATCAAGCAGTGCGTTATCGTCTAAATCAAAAAAGCTCGCTTCGTTGCTATCCCCAGCCAGTACGGCAAGTCTGCCAAGTGATTCTATGGTGTAGCCGTCGTCATGGTCGTGATCATCATCATCGTCGTGATCGTGTTCATCTTCTACAACAATAGGATCTTGTTCCACAATGTTGGTTTCTGCATCACCACAAGCTGTAATAAATGTAGTGCTAATAGCCAGTGCAATAAGCTTTAATTTGTATAGTTTTTTCATGTTTATTTCCCTTAATTATAATTTTTTAATGCTTAAAAATAACCGCGAATACCTAGCGCAAAGCTACGTCCTGGACGTGGCGCTATATCCTTTACAAACGAGCTGTGCACGCGTGCTTCTGTATCTGTTAAGTTGGTGCCTCGCAGGTAAACAGACATATCTTGGTTTAATACTGAAAGGTCGTAAGAGATGCTCGCATCAACTAAGGTGTAACCGTCTGTGGCTGTTTCTTGTGGGGCTGTGCGGTCTTGCTTTTGATAGCGAGTTACGTGAATATGCGCACTGAGTTTATCTGTTTGATAGCTTAGCTCGCTGCCAAAACGAAGCGGTGGTGTACGGGGTAAATCGCCGCCGTCTTTAAGGCGTGCACGAACGTAGTCAGAGAATACATCTAGCTTAAACTCGTTAGTTAGTTGCCATGCAACTTGCGCTTCAAAGCCGTGTAAAACTACATCATCTGTTTTAAATAAATAAACGGGTAGCTCTGATGAATGGTCGTGCTCGTCAACGCCTTCTTCTTCATCGCCATGGTCGTGTCCACTTTCGGCGAATAAACCGGTGTCTATTTGGTAATAATAGTTATCTACTTGGTTGTAAAAGGCATTTAAAATAAAGCCAACATCGCCTTGAGTTTTACGTAGGGTTAAATCGATATTATTGGCTGTTTCCAGGTCAATTGCTTGTTCAGATAAACCCAAATGGTCGTTTTCATCTAAATCAAATAGTGCGCCTACTTCGTAAGTGCCAGTGCCAATATGCGGCCCAAACGATAACAACTCAGAGGCAGAAGGTGCACGTTCAGAGCGCGATACCGAAAGCCCTAAGTTATAGTTAGATGTAAAATTCCATACTACCCCTGCCGATAAACTGACTGGCGTAAATTCATGCTCTACATCAAATACGCGAGTGGTTTCTGCGCTTTCTTCGTGGTCATGATCATGCTCGTCGGCTTCTTCTGCTTCTTCTGCTTCTTCTGCTTCATCGTGTGCGTGAGCGTCAATATTTGGCAGTAATACGTCGCCTGCTTCAATTGTTACTCGCTCAATACGCGCACCTACCTGCACTAAAAAATCACCAAAGTGCCTTTCTTCCATTAACGCTACAGCAAAGCTTTCGGTTTTAGATGGAGGAGTAAAGGCCTCTTCACCTTGTGCTTCAACATCGCTTTGCTTGTAATGAAAGCTAATACCGCCATTCCATTCGTTAAATTGGTTATGCAGTAGGTCTATGCGTAATTCGTTGGTTTCGTTTTTAAAGGTAGTGCCAACAGCGCCGCTCTCAATTTCAGCGTGTTCGTAGTCGGTATGGCCAGCGCGGAGATTCATTTTGTTTAGCCATTTATTATCTAGGTTGTACTCACCTAATAATTGCACTTTAGTTTGTTCTAAATCAGCAAATACGCTTTTTTCTTCGTCGTTGTGTTCTTCCTCTTCTTCCTCGCCGTGCGTATGACCAGGAATACCGTATTGACGATTAAATTGCTCTACTGCTAAGCCAATAAAGCCGTTATCCATTAAATAGCTAGCGCCGACAGTAAAACCGTCAGACTCTTCATTACTGTTTTCAACAGTGTAATCGCCGCGATGCTCTTCACCATCGCTATCTATATCGGCAGCTACAGGCACCTCGTAGTCGTCGGCCTCACGCCAAAATGCATCGGCGTAAAAAGCCACCGAGTCTGTGCCTGTGGTGGCATTAAACGAGGCTACTTTTTGGTTATCTACCGAGTTATGTTCTACGTTCCACTCGCCGCGTGTTGTGCTGTCGGTTGGTACACGGCTATCTACCACATTAACTACACCACCAATGGCGCCACTGCCATAAAACAGTGTTGCTGGGCCGCGTAATACTTCAATTTGTTGTGCGGTAGAGGCTTCTGACGCAACAGAGTGATCAGGGCCAACGCGCGACACATCGCTTACATCAAGGCCATTTTGAGTAATGAGTACACGCGGGCCGCTTAAACCACGAATAATTGGTGTACTGGCTACTTTACCGTGAAAGTTAGTATTAACGCCTGGGAGTTTTTCAAGGCTGTCGCCAAGTGTTGCAGCTTGTTGTCGTCTTAGTTGTTCGCCAGATAAAACGCTAACAGGTGAGGCAGATTCCATTGCCGACATATGAATAGGGGTTGCTTCAATATCAATAACTTCAATAGGCGAACGCTTTAAATTAAACGTAACCGATTGGTTTTCATCATTCGTTATTGTTATATCGCGATGGAGATGCGCATAGCCAGGGGCTACAACGTGAAGTTCTTTTAAGCCATTGTTTAGCTCTGCTATAACAAATTTACCGTTTTCGTCGGTGGTGACTTTAAGGTCTGAGCCTTCAACTTCTATGGTTGCATTGGTAACTATTTTACCTTGATTGTTTAAAACAGCGCCTTCAATTGTGGATGCCAGCACACTTGCTGGTAATAAAGCTGCGATGAGAACAGCTAATTGTGATCTAGGTTTCATTTGACTACCTTGTTAGATGTTATGTTATATCAATTATGTGAGTAATGTTATAATATATCAACAGCAATTAACTGATGTTATTAAAATGTCTCTTTAAGAGTAACGTTTTTGAGTGGAGACACTGATTTAGTAGAGGAAATAATGAAGTCGAGTCAAAGTGTTATGGATCGTGTGGCAATTGGGTTATCGGTAATGTGCACAGTACATTGTTTTGCAACCCCGGTTATTTTAGCGTTATTACCAAGCTTTGCTGTATTGCAAATAGATAGTGAACAATTTCATTTATGGATTCTTGCAGCGGTATTACCCACCAGTTTACTGGCATTAAGCTTAGGCTGTAAAAAGCATAAACTTATGCGTTATATAGCTTGCGGCGTTATAGGGCTAGCCTTTATGATATGCGCAGTATTGCTAGGGCATGAAATAGCCGAAAAAGCGCTAACCTTAATAGGATCAGCGTTTATTGCTGTAGCTCATTGGTTTAATTACCAGCAATGCCTTAAGCAAAATGACGAAAAATGCCCGTGTTCAGGTAGCAAATTGGATCAAATGGTTTAACGCTTAGTTGTTGCTGGTGGTAAGGCTACGTCGGCTAAATTAATACTGATTTATTTTAAATACTAAGGCTTTTTTGTTTTAAAAGGCGACCTCTTTCATGCTGTAGTAACATGCTCAGTAATAGTAAATAAGGCCTCATAATATGAGGCCTTAAAATGTTACTAATTCACTTTAACTGTTTCGGAATTTATACTTTCATACTGCTCAAGTGTTTTTATTTGATTTACACCTTTTAGCTGCATCATTAATTGCTTTACTAAAATCATGTAAATAAACATCATTGGTAGGCCTGCTACAACGCAGAGTGACTTAATAGTATCTATTCCACCACCGCATAAAAATACGCTAAAACTAATGAGTGCAATTGCACCAGCCCATAGAAGCTTAACTTTATGATCGGGGTCGCCATTTAGTTCTAGTTTATTAGTTGTCAACATAGCGGTGGCAACGCTTGCGCTTGACATAGTCGTTAGCATTAAAAAAAATTGAATAATCAAAAATAATACTAAGCCAATATTACCCGATGGTAGAGTTTGAATTAGTGAAACTACTGCAAACGTTAAACCGCCTTCGCTCATCCATTGTTGAACAGGTAAGCCACCAATTAATTGTGCCCATACTGCATAACCACCAAAGATTGATATAAAGAATGCACAGCCGAGTGAACCCATCGAAATAGTGTACAAAATAACTTCTTTAATAGTACGTCCACGCGAAATGCGGGTAATAAAAAGCCCCATCATAATTAAATAAGCGTAGTACCAAAACCAATAGTATTGAGTCCACGATTGCGAAAAACCACTTTTTTGAACTGGGTCGGTCCAAAGTGACATTCTAAAAAAGTTATCGAGCATGACACCTATTGAGTCGGTAAAGTTATTTAAAATAAACTGAGAGTCAGCCACAAGTAATACAAATAAGGCAAAGCATATTGCTGCTACAACCGTATAGTCGGACACTTTACTAATGCCTTTTTTAAAGCCAACAAGCATTACCGCAACAAGCATTAAAACAAATAATAAAATAATACTGCCTTGGAGTAATAAGCTGTTTTTAATTCCTAATAATGCAGAAACGCCAGTACTTAATAAAGATACAGTAAGTGCTAGCGAGCTTGCAAAAGCTGCGAGGGTGCCAAAAATTGCAAGTAAATCGATTGCTTTAGCAATAATAGGATTGCTGCCTACTACAGGTTCGCAAAGGGTAGAGAGCTTTAAAGTACGCTTTTTTTGTACGTAAAACGCGTACGCAAACGGGATTGCCGGAAAGCAGTAAATGGCCCAGCCAGTCACGCCCCAATGAAAAATAGAATAAGTAACAGACCAAGCTGCTGCTGCGTAGCTATTTGGTTCGGCAAAAAGTGGTGGCGATTGCAAATAATACATCGGCTCACCAATTCCCCAATATATAAGAGAAGCACCTACACCTGCGGTAAAAATCATACCGCCGTACGAAAAGTTAGAGTGCTCTTTTTTTTCTTCACCTAACCTAATAGATCCGTACTTTGAAAAAGCTAACCAAAATAAAAAACCAACTAAAGCCAAGCTCACAAGCTCTACTAACCAACCAAACCAGCCTGTTACAAAATGCATGGCGTTGCTTGCTAATAATTGTGATTGCTCTGGATATAAAGTTGAGATAACTAATAAAGTAATTACTAATGTAATTGCAGGAATAGCCAGCTCAAAGTTAAGGTTTTTCAATGGAATTTCTCCATTGCACGAGTGCTTTGATATGGCTTGGGTTAATTCCGCAGCAACCACCAATAATATTAGCGCCAAGGCTATGCCATTGTTTTGCAAACTCAAGATACTCGTTAGGAGATAAATCACGGTAGTCTTGCACTGCTTCATTTGCTTTGTGAGCATTTGAAATAGGAGTAAAGCTGTTAGCAAATGCGCCTAACGTTACTTTTTTATTTTGCTTAGTTAATACGTTATTAGTATCACGCAGTGCTTGCTCAATAACTTCAGGGATAGAGCAATTAAAGAAAATACCTGCAATGTTTTGCTGCTCAAGTAGTGCGGTTATGGCATCGGTTACCAGCTCTCCTGAACGCAGCGTTGCCTGCTCAGTTACTTCGTCACTTAGGGTAAATGCGTAATAACATGGCTTAGTTGAGCCTTTAAGTACGCTTGCCATTACTTGTGCTTCTTCAATACTCGATATTGTTTCGCCAAGCCAGAGGTCTACATGGAGATTTTGTGCATTGTATAAGGTATTTAAAATAGTAAAAGCACGTTTACTTTCAAATAAATCGGGGCGATATGAACCAAATGCAGGGGGTAATGACCCTGCAACTAATACACTTTGTTTAGCATTTTGAGCTACTTCTTTAGCAATAAGCGCCGCTTGCTCTGCGAGTAACGCGCCTTGGCTTTCGTAGCGTTCTTCACCTAAATGAAAGGGCACACAGGCATAACTGTTAACCGTAATTATTTCAGCGCCTGCATCTATAAAGCCTTGATGAGCTTGTGCTACATATTGAGGAGCTTCTATAAGTGCTTGTGCACTCCAAAGTGGCTGTGAGAACGGTGCGCCAATGCGCTTAAGTTCACGTCCCATGCCGCCATCTAAAATTGTTACCTTTTTCACTTATGGACTTCTATATGTCTAAATAATATGGCGCTATTCAAACATATTTTTTAAAAAATCATAATGAAACTTCATCAGGTTGGGCATGAAAAAAGCTCAACCTATTAAAAAGGCACAAAAAAAGCGACTACCCAATATGGTGTCGCTTTTTTAGTAAGTAGTATTAGCTTACTTATAAAAGGCTTCAACAGTGCCTTTTCTTGTAAGTAAAAGCGGTTGTCCGCGACGATCAAGCCCTTTTGGGGATGCAAACTTTATCCAACCTTCGCTGATGCAGTACTCTTCAACATCAAAACGCTCTTTGCCGTTGAACGTGATACCAATATCGTGTTCAAAAACTTCTTCCACATGATGTGGGCTACGTGGATTAATAGAAAGGCGATCTGGTAAAGCAGGTTTTGCGGTAGTGTCGTTCATGGTCATATTCTATATTGAATGAAGTATGCGCTATTGTAGGCAATACAAAGCTTTCGCTCAAGAGAGATAGTAGTAAATGTGTTTAAAAATGTACTAATTAATGAGTTGTGTATACAAATGAGATTGCGCTTGGAAAATATGTATAGAAGGGGATTTTGACGATATTTGACTAAAAACTATATAGATAAGTATATTAATGGGCTATTGCTAACCCATTAAATTGTGTAGCAATTAGATGCTAACAATGTTCTCGGCTTGAGGGCCTTTTTGACCTTGAGTAACAGTAAACTGTACACGTTGGCCTTCAGCTAAAGTTTTAAAACCGTCGCCAGAGATTGCGCTAAAATGTGCAAAAACGTCTGCGCCAGATTCTTGCTCGATGAAACCAAAACCTTTTGCTTCGTTAAACCATTTTACTGAACCAGTAGTTGTATTAGACATAATATGTATCCTAAAAAATTAATATAAGTGTGCCTGAAAAGAGGCGATTGAGCCGGAAAAAATAGTTAACTTGAGGATATCGCGTGGGATTATTACTAAAACAACGGGGTACTAACAAATAAAACAGAACTTCTTTCAAACTAGTATTCAAAATGGGTTATTGCTAACCCATTTTAACGAAAGCAATTAGATGCTAACGATGTTTTCAGCTTGTGGACCTTTTTGACCTTGAGTAACAGTAAACTGTACACGTTGGCCTTCAGCTAAAGTTTTGAAACCGTCGCCAGAGATTGCGCTGAAATGTGCGAAAACATCAGGACCAGATTCTTGCTCGATGAAACCAAAACCTTTTGCTTCGTTGAAAAATTTAACTGTACCAGTTGTAGTTGTAGACATAATAGTATCCTAAGGATTAATAAAAGTGCGCCTTAAATTAGGCAATTTAACAGGAAGAAAACATACATTTAACTGAGGATAACGCGAAGGATTATTACTAAAACAACGTGGTACTTACAAATAAATAGGGTTTTCTGTCAACCCGATGCGAGGCAGGATAACAGTAAATTAAAGTATATACCAAGCCCTATTGTAAATTTATTTTAGAGTAAGTACTTTATTTGTTTGTTGTTTTTTTAATTAAATAGTTATGATTAAGATGATATTTTATACTTTTAAAATAAAGGTAAGCTTTGTTTAATCAATATGTTAAGCCTGTTTTTGTGCGTAGTTTTAAAGTAGGCAAAACACAGCTTTTAATTGGTTAAAACATGACCTAATTACCTACTAATTTTTTTTTAGATATACCCTAAATAATGCAATTCTTTAGCTCCAAATTACAAATCCAAGTATTAATAACGCAATCCAAAGTGTTTCAGCCACAATTAAAATAATGGGTTTCATACCTACTTCGGTTAGTTTTCCTAAATTAGTTTTCATACCGTTTGTACACAATATTATTACTCTAAGCTTAATAAATAGACCCTACTGGAAGGTAGGTACTTAATTATTTCAATAGGCATTTATCTCGAAGATGCGTTATGTAATAAGTGAATCATGCTGCGTTTACAGCAAAGCGGCTGATTAGTGGGTGGAAAGCCTGCAGAAAGCCATCAAGGTAAGGCTTCATAGATTCTAATTGGAAGTGCACCACCTAATTCATTATGGTGCCTTTAAAAAATATTTAATGGTTACGCGCTAAGATTGCTAATTAGTAGTTGAAGTACGTTTAACTAGTCGAGCTCAATTTGGTAATGATAGTGATCGCTACGGCATTTACTTAGGCGGTATTCAATACGCTTACCTTCGATTGATTCGGTAATGCGCGATACTAACAGCAGTGGATCGCCTGCTTTTATAGCAAGCATTTTTGCATCATCTATTGTAGCAAGTACGGCTTTAATACTGTCTTGGGTTTTGTGTACCGTTTGGTTAAATTTACTCTGATAGTAATGATATAGAGTGTGCGGTATATCACTACTTTTATGTATATCAGGAAAGTAGCTTTGCGGTAGGTATATAGTTTCGCTCATGCAAAATTCGTTATCGAGAGTACGTCTGCGAACTAGCTTAGTAACCTTGTCTTTTTTATTTAGCTGCAAAGCCTTTATAGCTTCAGCAGGCGCTGCACAAAGCTCAACCGATAGCAGTTCTGCCTTTGGTGAGTTGTCACTTTTACCGTCGGCTTGTAAAGGAAAAAACCTGAATAAGGCATCTTGCGAGGTATGCTCAGATACAAATGTACCAACGCCTTGGCGACGAGTTACTATTTTATTGTCGGTTAATAAATTAAGCGCTTTACGAACAGTACCTTGGCTTACGTTAAATTCTTCAGCAAGGCGAAATTCGCTTGGTAAAGCCTCGCCGGGCAACCAATGCCGTTTAACAATGAGTTGTTTTATACTATCAGACACTTGTAAGTAGAGTGGTTGAAAATCCAAGCTTGGGCTACTTAATTTGTGATCAAACATAGAGTTACTCATTGTTATTTACCATTAAATTTAATCCACTTGTAGTTATATCATAGGTGAAGCCTTTTACGCATATTTGCGTTTCTTGATTAAACGTGAGCTACCGCAGTAATTTCTTATTGAGGCAAACTGCATATTATGTTTAAAAATCGTCCTCATTCATTTTAATCTCAGGTGGAGTAACCACATTACTTGAAGGATTGTTTGTTCACTGGGTTTGCCACTTGTTTTTCAGTGTTATAAATACAATTACTCGATTAAATTTACCCGTAGTACCGGTGATACCACTTACACTAAAGCTGAAGTTGACGAATTTAACTCTCCGGCAAAGGTAGTAGTGGTTTCATGTACAGGGGATCTGGGTTAGATATAGCATTTTCGCCAGATTTTAAATAACTCCCTCAATAATTTCCCTTAAAAGCGTAACGTTTAACGCGTTGCGCTTTTTTTGTGACTTATTTTTGTAATAGTTTAGTCATCTTACTTTCATCAAAATTACCTTTATCAGTCACATCTGTTTTCTATAGTGCAGCGGTTGATCTTTTTTGTGTTTACACATTTCAAAAAATAACCACTAAACAATGGGAATTACGGATGAAAATTAAAAAAGTCGCTGCGGCAATCGTGCTAACATTTGCGTTTAGCGCAGTTAGCCATGCTGATGTACTACCGCAAAGCCAAAAAGACAGCAGCTGGTATAGCGCTGCGCAAACTAAACTAACAACAAAAACAGCACAAGCGCAGGCTACACAAGCCACTAAAGCTAAAAATGTCATTTTATTTGTGGGCGATGGCATGGGTATTTCTACTCTTACCGCCGCGCGTATTTTGCAAGGGCAGCGTAATAACCAATCTGGCGAAGAAGGTTATTTAAGCTTTGAAGAGTTCCCATACTCTGCACAAGTTAAAACGTATAACGTAGATGCTCAAACTCCTGATTCAGCAGGCACGATGACGGCTATTATTTCCGGTGTAAAAACCGATGTGGGCGTTATTGGTGTAGACGAAGATATTGAACGCGGCGTGTGTTCAACAGTGGCAGGTAACGAGCTAATTACCGCAACTGAATTGGCTGAAATTAAAGGGCTATCTACCGGTATTATTTCTACAGCACGTATTACTCATGCTACCCCTGCTGCCACATATGCTAAATCGGCTGACCGTAACTGGGAAGACGTATCCGATATGCCAGAAGATGCAGTAACAGGTGGCTGTGAAGACATTGCATCGCAACTGGTTAACTTTGAAAAAAACCTAGAAGCACGATTTGTAGGGACCGACGTAGACGGTCTTGATTTTGTAATGGGTGGCGGTCGTCGTCACTTTTTACCAAAAGACGAAACAGCTAACTCAACAGATGCAGTAAGTGCTATAGAAGGCGACCGCACTGACGAGCGCAACTTAGTAACTGAGTGGCAAACACAATACCCAGATGCTACGTACGTAATGGATCAAACAGGCTTTGATGCAATAGCAGATGACGCCACTAAAGTGTTTGGTTTATTTAACGAATCCCATATGCAATACGAAGCTGACCGCGCAAACGATGTAGCGGGCGAGCCTTCACTTACCGATATGACCACTAAAGCAATTGAAGTGCTTGGTAAAAACGATAATGGATTTTTCTTAACGGTTGAGTCGGGAAGAATTGACCACGCGCACCACGCGGGTAATGCATACAACGCGCTTAACGACACCATTGAGTTTGCTAAAGCCGTGCAAGCAGCGGTAGATAACACCAACTCAGAAGAAACCCTTATTTTAGTAACCGCCGATCACAGCCATGTATTTACTATTGCAGGCTACCCTAAGCGTGGTAATCCAATTTTAGGTCAAGTAGTTGCAGTAGGTGCAACTACTCCAAGCCTAGCCGCCGACGATATGCCGTACACCACAGTCGGTTACGCAAATGGCTTAGGTTTTAGAAATCTAGGCGACGAGACTGATGCTGATGCAAGTTACGCAAGTGCTGCTGTAGCAGGGCGTGTTGAGCTAAATGGGGTTGATACAACAACCCCAGGTTTTCACCAAGAAGCAACCGTACCAATGGGGTCAGAAACACACGCAGGTGAAGACATATCTTTGCATGCTAAAGGTCCTGGTGCTCAGCTAGCACAAGGCGTAATTGAACAAAACGTAGTGTTTCATCTAATTAATCAAGCTCTTGAACTAACTCAGCAATAATGGCGGCTAACATGAACAAATTAACGGTACTTTCTTTGGCAGTAATGGTCGCGCTAGCAGGTTGCTCGAGTGACGATAACAAAAATGAAAATAATATTATCGCAGTAGATAACGCTATTGCAGTGGGCTCTGAGCAGTGCATTAATGGCGGTGTAGAGACGCAAGTAGGCGCAGATACCAATAATAACGACGTGCTAGACAGCGACGAAGTTAACTCAACTAATTTAGTGTGTAATGCACCTGCAACGTCGTTAACAAGCGAGCAGTTAGCCTCGCTCACTAGTAATACTTGGTTTAGTGAAGCACAAACAAAATTGGGTGCTGCACAAACAGCCAGTAGCAACATTGTTACTGAATCAGGCAAAGCTAAAAACGTAATTTTATTTGTGGGCGATGGTATGGGTATTTCTACCATAACCGCAGCACGTATTTTAGCGGGTCAGTTAGAGGGTGAAATGGGTGAAGATCACCAGTTAAGCTTTGAAACTATGCCTTTTTCGGGCTTTGTAAAAACATACAACGTAGATGCGCAAACGCCAGATTCGGCAGGCACTATGACCGCAATGGCATCGGGCGTTAAAACCGATGCGGGCGTTATTGGTATTGATGAAGCGGTTGAACGTGGTAATTGTGCATCAGGCAAAGGGCACGAACTTGTTACCTCGTTAGAGCTTGCTGAAATTGCAGGCAAAGCAACAGGGATTATTTCGACAGCGCGTATTACTCACGCAACACCAGCTGCAACGTATGCTAAATCGGCAGAGCGTAACTGGGAAGATATCTCCGATATGCCAGAAAGTGCCGCAACGTGTGAAGACATTGCATCGCAACTGGTTAACTTTGAAGCCAACCTAGAAGCACGCTTTAGTGGTGTTGATGTAGACGGTATTGACGTAGTAATGGGCGGCGGTCGTCGTCACTTTTTACCAAAAGATGCCGCGTTTAATTCAGCCGATGCAGTAAGTGCTGTTGAAGGGGATCGAACAGATAACCGCGACTTAACCGCAGAGTGGAAAACGCAATATCCAAATGGCACGTACGTAATGGATCAAACCGGTTTTGATGCAATAAGTAACGACGCCACTAAAGTGTTTGGGTTATTTAACGAGTCCCACATGCAGTACGAAGCTGACCGCGCAAACGATGTAGCAGGCGAGCCTTCGCTTTCACAAATGACCGAAAAAGCAATAAATGTGCTTGATAACAACGAGCAAGGTTTTTTCTTAACGGTTGAGTCGGGTCGAATTGACCACGCGCATCATGCGGGTAACGCTTATAACGCGTTAAACGACACTATTGAGCTTGCTAAAGCCGTTAAAGTGGCGATGGAAAACACCAACCCAGAAGAAACATTAATAGTTGTAACTGCCGATCACAGCCATGTATTTACCATTGCCGGTTACCCTAAACGCGGCAACCCAATTTTAGGTAAAGTGGTTGCAGTAGGCGCTACTGAGCCAAGCTTAGCTGCCGACGATATGCCTTATACAACGGTTGGTTACACCAATGGTGGTGGCTTTAGAAACCTAGGTAGCGAGACCGATGCCGATGCAGGTTATGCCTTTGCACCAGTTACAGGGCGTGTTGATTTAACAGATGTTGATACAACAACACCTGGTTTTCATCAAGAAGCACTGGTACCAATGGGCTCAGAAACACATGCCGGTGAAGACGTAGGCGTTTATGCAATGGGGCCAGGTGCACACTTGGTAACAGGCACAAACGAGCAAAGCTTTTTATTCCATGTAATGGACTTTGCCGCTGACTTTGTAAAAACAGCAGACGAAAAACTAGCGCAATAAATACCGGCTAGTTATAAATTTAGTTAAATATATCTAAATAAAAAACCCCGCCTACGGTGCGGGGTTTTTGTCATTAAACTGACATTTATAATCGTTATGTTATTGCCATAAACTTGAAATATAAATAAGAGATAGCTAAATGAAAAAAGCGTTATTAATAATTGCCACGCTTGTAAGTACAAGTAGCTTTGCCTCGCAATGTGGTATTGATGCCAAGCATTTAAAAGCCGATTATAAAATTACCAACAGCCATAAAGCACAGCAAAGTAGCGAGTCACTTACCCTTTGGCGAAACAACCAGCAAGTAGCGCATCAAAGTGAAGTAATAACCGAGATTTGGCAGCACTTAGCCAATAATCAAATACGACCAATACGTTACTTTAATGCCCAGCAACGCGGCATTGAATACCAACCATCTGAAGTACGCGGCGTACAAAATTGGAGTGCTAAAAGTCAGCTGGTGGATAACCACTTAATCGAAAAAATGACCTTATTAAGCACACAAGGCACAGGCTGCGGTGAAGTAAAAAACTATACACTGAGCGAAAATGGCAACGACTTTTACCTTGCCTTTATTACGCATTCAAAATTAGTTAAAACATTTAGCATTAGTAATAAAAAAAGCCAAATAACTACCTTGCTAAGCCTTAACAATGTAAGCACTGATGTGCCATTAATTACTGCTCAATTTGCACAGTGGGATCGCTTTCAAACCACCGATTACGCCGACATTGGCGATAACGAAGGCGACCCATTTTTAGCTAAAATGATAAACCTTGGTTTTATAGAGCACAGTGCAACTGGCTTTTATAACCAGCAGGGCGAGGCTATTCAAGGCGGGCACCATCACTAGATTTTAGCGTTTTTAAATGTAGTAGCTCATAGCTGAAAGAATGAAAGGCTATGAGCTAAATGTAACACTGAAAGAGCTACCCTAAATTCCTGCCACAGATATAACCTAATCAAATACCTTTTTTCGTATTTTCAAAGTTAACATATCGACGGCGGTTCTTTTTTGATAAAACAGACGTTACTTAATATCGGTACGCGACCAAGATTTAAAGCCTCTTTGTAATAAAGCTAGAGTCTCATTCATTAATGATATTAGCTTGAGTTAATGGCTCTTTGCTTCTTTAAAAGGACGATATAATGGAAACTAATCCTATATAAAGAGGTTATTTAGTTATGGAAAAGTTGATTATGAAACTACTAAGCGTAGTGAGAGTTGAGAATGTTTCAACGGTTACTGTTTGTATTTGTCTTGTTTTATTAGTGTTTAAATTAGGGTGAAAAAATGGATATTGATGAGTTGACTGAATTAGTGAAAGGGAAAGTTTTTTTTGCAGGCGCTTATAAAAATACATCTTGAAGATGTAGTGGAAGTGAGAGAAATTTTAAAAGCTTCTTATAAACATAATGAGTTTCCATACTACGCAAAGCTTGAACATAGCTGGAATATGCTAGAGAAAACTCATTACATAATGTAATTGAGTGTGAACTAGTAGAAAGTAATCTATTAAACAGCTTTTTATACTTCATAGAATCTGGGTTTTATCCACCCCCCGAGTTATTAATTATTGTCGCAAGTTGTTTTCGAGCTCATATGATTAGCGGAGGGAAAACTAATTTATCTGAAGATTTCTTCGGGAAAAATAATCAGTTTGAGCATTGTATAAACGTGTCTAAGATTACTAAGTATATGGATTTTGAATTAAAATTGGTTACAGATAAGAAGGAATCATTGAAGGTTGTTGCGGAACAATACTTACTAGAATGCTCAGAAAAAAAATAATAACACATTCGGTGAAAATACTGATGTTGAAAGCTTCTTAAGAGGTTATCGTCGTTGGAAAAATGATCCAAAAAACAAAAATATTATTAAAAATTATTTAGGGATTGAATGTTCGTCGCAGTGCCAGCTACAGGCTTAATAGAGCGTTTAGCAATCATATCTCAAGTTTATGTGCTGCAAGCTATTGCCAACAGCACAAATATAAAAGCCTTAACACTACTCCAAATGAGAATCATCAGGCTTTTTGGGTCTATCAGCTAGCTCTGTTAAGCCGTCTTCGCAATCACCGCTGTCGCAGGTATTTAAATCGCTTTGTGCTTGTTTATCTTGTTGCAGAACTTGTTTTAAATCTTCCATGCGTTGGCGCACGGCTACGCCGTAGCTGGCGTCGTCGCCCCACAGCTCGGCAAGTTGCACAACCGCAGCGCGGTCGTGGTCTCTAAACAGCTTACCAGCACGCTCTGCATCTTGCTTAGTGTTACCTAGTAACTCGAGTGCTTCTACGGCAAGGTTAATAGCTGAGTCGACTGTTTCGCGGTTAAACGCATCTACTTTTAAATTAAGTAACTGATACGCATGGCGGCGGTCGATTGCGCGAGCAGCAATTTTTAACTGCGGGTAGTTTTTATGCGCGAGCTTAATTATCTCGATAGTTTTATCTGGGTTATCAATTGCAATTACCAGCATTTGCGCGGTGTGCGCGCCTGCGGCTTCAAGGAGTTCTTGGCGTGCGGCATCGCCATAAAATACAGTATTGCCAAAACGGCGTAGTAATTCTATTTGGCTAGGGCTGTGATCAAGTACGGTAATTTCGTAGCCTTGCGCGTGCAGTAAACGCCCCATAATTTGGCCAAAACGTCCGTAGCCCGCAATAATTACGTGCTTAGCGGTGTTAATTTGCTCTGGCTTATCAAACTCAGGCGGAGCACTGCTGCTGCGTTTTTGTATTTGCTCATAAACCATAAGTAGTAACGGCGCTATTAGCATTGATACCGCTACAACTAAGGTAACAAGGCTGGTTTGCTCGGGCGTTAAAATACTTAAGGTGGTGGTTACGCTTAAAAGTACAAAGGCAAACTCACCCCCTTGGGCAAGCGCTAAGGCAAATAATAACTGCTGTTTACTGTTAATTTTACAGGTAACGGCAAGGGCAAATAAAATGCAGGCTTTAACTACAATAAGTAAAACCACTAAGCCAATAACAGTACTAAACTCGTTAAATAGCAGTTCAAAGTTAATTGATGCGCCAACAGTTATAAAAAACAGTCCTAAAAGTAAGCCTTTAAAGGGTTCTATATCGGCTTCTAATTCGTGTCTAAATTCACTCTCGGCAAGTACAACGCCTGCTAAAAAAGTTCCTAATGCAGGCGATAAACCAATACTTTGCATAACCAGTGCAATAGCGACCACTAAAAACAGTGCAAAAATAGTAAATATTTCACGCATGTGCGTTTGGGCAATGTATCTAAATAACGGCGCCGATACATATTTACCGCCGGCAATAATAGCGGCAATAACCGCAACCGAAACACATACTTGTTGCCATACAGGCCAGCTTGCAATAATCGAATCGCTGATTTCTTTTGTGCTAGTTTGCGGGGCAAATGCGAGCAGTGGCAATAGGGCTAAAATAGGGATAATTGCGATGTCTTGAAACAGCAATACCGAAAAAGCGTTTTGTCCGGCTTCTTGCTTTAGCCAACCTTTTTCTTCAAGGCTTTGCAGTACAATAGCGGTAGAGGAGAGCGCGAGCATTAAACCAATGGCGAGTGCGGTTTGCCAATGCATGGCAAAAAACCAATAACAAAATGCAAATATAGCCGCTGCCGATAACACAACCTGTAAGCCGCCAAGCCCTAAAATAGAGTGGCGTAATGTCCATAAACGCGAAGGTTGTAGCTCAAGGCCCACTAAAAACAGCATCATTACTACGCCAAATTCAGCGAAGTGCATTACATCGGTTTGATCGCCCACAACACCCAGCGCATAAGGGCCAATAAGTATGCCCGCAATTAAATAACCTAATACTGAGCCAAGTCCGACTCGTTTTGCAATAGGCACAGCTACAATGGCTGCTGCTAAGTAAATTAAAGCAATTTCTAACACGCGTTTATCCTAATAACATCAAGGCTTTTATAATGGCTTAGCTGCTTATAAAATACAATGGATTATATGGCTCAAAGTTGCTTATTTATCAGTAGCTATAACACTAATGGTTATAACTACTGGGCTAAAAATAGCACTTTGTGTTGAAGGGCTTATTGGGAGCTAAATATTACAAATACTTATAATTGCTGAGCTTGGTTGGCCTGAATCAGAATGGTAAATAGTAATGTTTGAGCTGATTGTATTTTCAACGTTTGTTTCAATTGCTGTTACTTCAAATTCGGCAGATGCAGGTAGGTCGATATCCAATTCGCTATCGAGGTAAGTACTTCCGCTTTTTTGCAAAGTAAGTGGTTTTGTTTGATCAAAGCTAAATTGAAAGCTATCTGACGCTAAAAGTGTATCTACCATGTTAAAACGTAAATTAACGGTGTCGGGGCCTGAAAACTCAGCACACACAAATACCGAAACCTCAACAGCTTGTAAAACGGGCATGCTATTTTGGCCTATATCCACAGTAAAGTTGCCTTGCGTAATAGCTACAGAGTTGTATTCCCCAGTTGCTAGCCTTTGATCTGCTGTTTTTATCGTTATTTTTTCACCTTGCGCTAAATTAACCTCTTCATCAAAAAAGCCATTTGTGTTGGTGCTGTACTGCTGTCCATTAATTGTTAGCGGTGCATTGCTTATAGCCGCTTTTTGCACATTAGTGAGTTGTCCTTTAATGCGACCGGTAAGTTGTGCAGAGTTAGTTACTGTAATTGAAAATTGCACACTTTTTGAAAAGCCATCAGCATCAGTTGCTACAACGGTTAGCGTGTAAATACCTGTCATATCGGCGATAAATTCGGTAATACTTTGGTTTGTATTGCTTAAGCTGGTGCTCGAGCCTGAAGGGGCTGATAGTGTCCAAGCGTAATCGAGAGAGGTTCCCTCTGGGTCGTAACTTTGGCTTACATCAAATTTAACTGTATTACCCACTACATCGTAGCGCGATTGCTCCCCCGTGAAACTAATTACTGGCAGTGCATTTTGTATTACATCAATTGTTAGGGTTTTTGTGTCAGAGAACTGCACACCATCGTTAGTGCGTAACGAAATAACAACTTGCCCCTCTACTGATGCGCTAAACGTTGGTTTTGGTATTGTATTACTGCTAAGCGTTGCTTGGCCTTGCGACGAAATGATTTCCCATTGGTAACTTAGTGGCTGGCCTTCTGGATCGTAACTATTTGAAGCATCAAGTAAAACTTGTTCATCAACCGTTATAGAGGTTTCATAAGTTACCAAAGTAACAGGCTTTTTATTGCTACTGGCATGCAGTGCTGAGGTTGCTTGGTTTGAACTTAATTGCCCATCAGACACTGTAAGCCTTACAACGTAGTCGCCTTCTTTATCGGCAACAATAGAGGGCGTTGCTGATGTGTTGTTAGTTAGTTGTGATGTACTATTTAAAGGCTTGGCTTGTAACTGCCAGTTATAACTCAGCGTATCTCCGTCTGGGTCGCTACATTGTTGGCACTGCAAAGTGGTTGATTCGTTTAACGTAATATCACGTTCGGATTCAAGTGTTGCAACGGGGGCTTTATTACTTGTGGTAACAGTTAAAATAACTGATGCGGTATCACTTTCGCTTTGTTGATCGGTAACAGTGAGTGAAAGCGAGTAATCTCCAGCTGTTGACGCTGAAAATCCAGCGGTATGATTTTGCATGTTTGAAAGAGCCGGCGTGCTGCCCTGGGGTTTTGATGTAATTGCCCACGCATAACTAAGCGTATCGTTTTTATCGGGATCAGTGCTTTGGTTACCATAAAGTGTAACAACTTCATTTGGGGCAATTGTTTTATTTTCTACGTTAATAACCGCTTGTGGTGATGAGTTAGAATTAAGCGATTCACTTTTTATGAGTACGACAGTGCTTGCTGTATCACCTTGTGAATTAGTAACGGTAAGCTCAACTTTAAACTCGCCTATTTCGTCTGCAACAAACTGGCTTTTTACTTGAGTCGCATTTTCAAGCGTTGCATTACTTGCTACGGGCTTGGTAATAAATTGCCATTTGTATTGATTAATGGCGCCGCTGGTTGTGCTACTTTGCGCGCCATTTAAAAGCACAACATCACCTTGTTTAACGGTTTGTGTGCTACCTGCGTTAGCAATTAGTTGGGTATTTGCAGTAACGGTGAATTGTTTTTGTGCAGGTGTGCTTGAAAGCTTGCCGTCATTCACGGTTAATACTAATTGGTACTCTTGTGCTTCAGATACTGAAAACTCAACGGTACTTTCATTATTAACCGTAATCGGTATTTCTACTTGCGCATTTTTGCTGGTTAATTGCCATTGATAGGTGAGTGCATCGCCATCAGGGTCACTACTTTGT
Organism: Pseudoalteromonas sp. HL-AS1; assembly: GCF_031198785.1. NCBI lineage: Bacteria > Pseudomonadati > Pseudomonadota > Gammaproteobacteria > Alteromonadales > Pseudoalteromonadaceae > Pseudoalteromonas > Pseudoalteromonas sp. HL-AS1. Next base: position 3,587,890 of record NZ_CP133569.1, on the reverse strand, counting down.
GCTGCGCTAAAAACGAGGGTGGTATTTACTTTAAACTCCGATTGCTCGGTAGTAATAACTGCAATAGGCTTTGTGTTAGTACTGACTGGTTTAGTTACTGTTTTGGAGTCTGAACCTCCAGAGCCACAAGCTACGAGGGTGAATAAAGCAGTAATTAAAATTAATAACTTCCATTTCATAATATTAATATCCTTTTAATAAGTTGAATATCAATATGTACCTAAATTAGCTATAAAGCAAAAAAATAAATCAAATAAGTACTTTTGCATTATTTTAGGAAATAGTTAACGTGAAACAGTGCTAATTTTGAATCATTTATACTTTGAGGGGAGTGCTTTATGCCCAGATTGAGAGGGCATAAAGTATATTAAATGGCAGTTAAATAAAGTTAGTCTGCTACTTTTACTGAACCGCTAATATTATCGATACTTACATCGCCCGAGCCCGACTCAGTAATAGTCAGCCCCTTTGCATGATTAACGCGAATATCACCCGAACCGTCTTCAATTGTTACACTTGAACCAATATACTCAATAAGCAGGTCGCCAGAGTTATCATCAACATTAACTGCACCGCTAATATGGCTTATTACTATATCACCCGAGCCATCTTCAACGTTTAGCGAACCGGTTATGTTGCTCACGTGCATTTCGCCAGAACCATCGTCAATAGTTGCATTGCCACTTACGTTGTTTATATGAATACTGTCAGAGCCGTCGGTTAATTCTAAATTACCTGCGATGTTTTCAAAGTTTACTTCACCTGATCCATCGTCAACAGTTAGGTTTTTAGCACCGCTTATTGTTAAATTTCCTGAGCCGTCTTTTACATCAATATTGCTTTGCATAGCATTTATTAAAATGTCGCCAGAGCCATCATCAATATCTAAATTTAGATTACTTGGCACAGTAACCACTAAATTAATACTTGGAGATTGGCCACTGTAAAAGCTAATACCATTACGACTTTTATTTTGGGCAACAAGCTTTGCCTGTTTACCGTCTTGCTCGAGCGTTAGTTCGTATTCGTCTTCAATGTCGGCTGTGTAAATGGTGGCGTTAACACTAATTCTGATGGCCGTTTTTGAGCCTTTTATTTCAAGGCTACCTGCACCGCTTAATACATTTAAATACTCAAGATTATTGCTTGGCAGTGATAGCTGTTGAGTTTGCTTTACTGAGGCAACGCTTGGCGATATGTGAAATACACAGCCACTTAATAATAAAATGCCGCCAACAAGTGAAAGTGGTTTTGTAATGCTTAATTGTGTTGATGAGCTCATGTTTAGTCCTTTGGTATTTATTGTTTGTATTTATATAAACAATATAGAGCAAAAATGAGGCCGAAATGTAAGCTGTTGTTTTATATAGGGTGGTTGTTTTTTATGAAAGTTGAAATACTAATAAGTGGTTAAAATAACTAATTATTAATATAAAAGGATGCGCGATGCATCCTTTTATAATTGCTCAGCATTTATTAGGGAACTAATTAAAAGCTGTAAGTAATATTACCGTATAAAAAGCGTCCGTCTAATCCGTAAGGTGCATACGGTGTGTACGGGAATATTTGGCCAAAGTCAGAGTAACCAATGTTATCCATAGTTGCTTGTGGGTATTGATCGAATAAGTTGTTTGCACCAACGGAAAATTTCCAATATTCGTCTGGACGGTATGCCACTTCTAGGTCGGTGATCCACTTAGGGTCTAGGTATTCATCGCGATCAGCTGTGGTTGATATATCAGCGACTTCACCATAACGTGTGGCACGAAGCGTTGTTTGCCATTCGTTAAAGTTCCACACTGCTGATAGATTCCATTTGCTATCTGGCGTGCCTTCTTCAAAGCGACCTACTTCACGACGTGCAAACACTACGTAGTCGTCACCTAGTGAGTTAAGTTCGCTTGGGTTGTCGTTTACGTGTGTTACTTCGGTGTCGTTAAAGTTAGCGGCTACGTTTAGGCGTAAGTCACCTAAATCGCTTAAATCTAAGTTGTAAGTGGCAACTATATCTACACCTTGTGTGCGTGAGTCAATCGCGTTGGTAAAGTAACGTACTCTATCGGTATTTAGCTCACCGGCATTTTGTAGTATTTCAACAACTGCATCGCCCTCTAAGTTTTCAGACAAAACAATACGGTCATCAATATCAATGCGGTAGGCATCTACTGTTAGGCTAAAGCTGCCTTGCGTGTACATAAAGCCCGCTGTTACGTTTACAGATTCTTCTGCGTCAAGCGGCTGCGCACCAAGTGCTTGCGCTGCTGCTGAATCGGTTGGGAATAAACCTACTTCAAACGGTTCGTTGTTCTCAAGCACGGTAGAGATTTGGCGGTACGAGCTTTGAGCAAGTGATGGCGCACGGAAACCTGTGCTAATTGCACCGCGCAGTGATAGGTTTTCAGTAATGCTGTAACGCGAAGCAAGCTTAGAAGTAAATGTGTCACCAAAGTCGCTGTAATCTTCGTAGCGACCTGCTAAAACAAGGTTCCAGTTTTCTGTTAGGTAAGTATCAAACTCAACAAACACGGCTACGTTGTGACGGCTTTCGTCGGTAACACTTTGCGGACCAAAACCAGATAGTACCTGTGCACCACCTGCTGCAATTTGGTTGCCGTTACTATCAAGCGCGGTAATATAAGAAGCTTCTTCGCCTTGTTCTATTTTGTAGCTTTCGTGGCGGTATTCAGCACCTATAGTAAAAAATACGTCATCTGGTAAACCTAAATCAAATGCTGTGCTGGCATCTCCATTAACAATAAATTGGTCATAAACCAATGCGCCGTTGTCAAATTCGGTTGGGCTGTCGGCACCTAGCGATGTATTAATGCTATTTACAACGCCAAAGCCAAAGTCGTTACGGCCGTAGTTGGTACTTACATCCCAAGTCCACTCGCCTGTTTCGCCTTTTAAACCTAGTGCAAATGAGTAATCTTGTACATCGGTTTCAATTTGCGGCAAAAAGCCGTCTGGGTATACTTCTAACACGTTGCGGTCGTCTTTTGCACGGCGGTAAAAACCACCTGAATTACCTTCGCGTTTTGAGTAACTACCAAACGAGTATAGGTTTAAGCCATTATCTAAATCGTAACCCATGTTGTAAAACAAAGCGTAGTCTTCAAGGTCGGCTTTACCAAAGCGGTGGTTGTAACGGTCGATAGTAAACTCGCGTGGGTCTAAGCTGCCGTCATCAAGTTTGGCGTATTGTGGGCGCGGGTCAAAGCCAGAGCGTTGAGTTGAGTCGTTATCGCGGTACTCAATAGATACGTTTACAAAGCCGTTATCAGATAACGCAAAACCAGAGTTTGCACTAACAGTGCGTGTTGCGCCGTCGTTTACTTCTCTATCGCCGCCTAAATTAAATGCAAGGTTACCGTTTGCATCTGCGTAGGTGCTTTCTAGCTGAGATACGCCAGCCATTTGTGTATCGTATTTACCGTACGTTACGCTTACGCTACCGCCTTCTGAGGCATCTTTAAGTACAATGTTAATTACGCCTGCAATGGCGTCTGAGCCGTACTGCGCTGCAGCACCGTCACGCAGTACTTCAACACGTTTAATAGCTGAAGTTGGAATCATGTTTAAATCAACAGCAGTAGAGCCACGGCCAACAACACCCGCTAAGTTTAATAACGCGCCTGCATGGCGGCGTTTGCCATTAATTAGCACTAGGGTGTGATCGGGTGCTAAACCACGTAAAACAGCTGGTTTTGCATGGTCAGTACCATCACCCATAGTGGCACTTGGGTAGTTAAAGCTAGGTACTTGGTTTGCTAGTATTTGGCTTATTTCTAGCTGACCCGTACTTTGCATATCACCGCTGGTAATAATATCTACAGGTACGGTACTTTCGGCAATACTACGTAAACTTCTACGTGTACCAGTAACCGAAATGACTTCAATACTTTCTTGAGCTTGTGTGTCTTGCTCAGCAGCAAACGCTGGTGAATAAGACGCGCTAAGCGCAGAGGTAACGGCCAGACTAAGTGCTACTTTTTTGGCTGATAATTGCTTTAACATGATGTTGATTCCCTTAAGGGCTGCTGACTATTGATTTTTAGAAGGAGCGCATCATATAGAAGCGGCTACCCTAGTGCAAAGATAAAAACTATCTAAGATATTCTAAGTTGTTAACACATAAGGTCAGTGTTTACGAACGATAGAGACGTTTGGATCGTTTCAGTTGCAATCTTGTGTCGAATGGTTGCGAATTCAAGGGGAGCGTGGATAAAAGTTATTAAAAAGTAAAAAGGCCAAGCAAGTGCTCAGCCTTTATAAAGTGCTAACCTACGTGAATAAAATTATTCAGGCGCAACTTCAAGTGTTGTGAATAAAGCATAACGGCCAGCGTCTACGCCTTCTTCGTTTACTTCAACATCGTTAGATGTTTCTATTAGGTATAAGCCAGGCTCTTTCCACGTAGTTGTGAATATACCATTTTTATCGGTAGTTACTTTTACTTCGCCACGCTCGTTACGGTAACGAGTGTCACCTTTTAAAATGCTTACTTCAATACCTTTACCTGCAGGTTTGCCATCTTGTAGAAGTTGGAAATGTGCTTGCTCACCTACAAATAAGTCATTTGGATGAGTTGCACCGCTAAGCTCTAAGCCTAAACCTAACTGTGCAGGCTTTGAGGTGCCATTTCGGCTTACAAATGTATCTACTGTTGAAACAACCTTCGTTGTAGTTACATCTTTTGCATTGCTAGGTAACTCGGCGTCTGTTTTTTTACCAAATACGCGCTTGCGCTTACCTTCTTCGTTTTTATAGAAGGTCATGTACATTGGCTTTTGGGTCATTGCAATATGGTAAGTGCCTTGCTCTGTTAAGCTTACTGCAGCTGAGCTTTTACGCTTTAAGTAATAAGCACGAATGGTTTCAGATACTGGCTCACCATTAGGCGCAAGTGCCATTAATAATGTGTCGTCGTACTCTGCGCCTTTTTCTTTAGGTTTAAAGGCTTTGTCTGGTGCAAAAATTTCGTTTGAAATACTTGCGTCAATCATTACGTAATGCGCTTTATCGCCTGATAAAGATGTATGCGAAGGTAGTAACCAACGTCCGTGTGCACTTGCTGAAGTTGACACTAAAGCAGATAAGCTCAATGCGCCGATTAATGCCGTTTTTAATAAATTAATTTTCATTGTATTTCCTTAAATTCAAATGATTAAGTAGCAGCTACTTAGTGCTTACAGTGACGAAGCTTTTAGAAAACTCGTTTTTACCATCAATTGTTAGTTTGCCTGATTTAGTTAAATCAAGCTCAACGCGGGTGTAGTCTCTGCCGCCTTCTTCGCGTACAACTTCAATATTTAGTAAGTATTTACCTGGTTTTACTGGGTTACCGTCTAAATCATTACCTTGCCAATTTATGGTGTAAGTACCTGCGCGTTTGGTTGCGCCGCTAATGCCGTCAAAATTAATGTCGGTTTTACCAGCTTTACGCCACCATTGGCGTAAATCTTTAAACCATTCTGCTTTTTGCACCCAAAGTGCCAGCGTTGTAACGTGTTTGCGCTCTGGTGTTTCAAGCCAAACTGCAACGTATGGGCGGTGATATGGTTGTACTTCTAAGTCGGGAAGCGTTAATTCAACCTCTAGCTGTGGTGTTTGCGCATGCGCTGATGTTTGAAAAAACGCAGCTACAAGTAGTAACGTGGCGCTTATAAATAATTTAACCATTAAGACACTCCTTTTATTTGTGGAACCCAACATAAATAAATAACCAGTGGAGTTGCGACTCCTAGTACGGTTATCCATATTCCTGCTAAGCGTTTTTTTCTATTTTGAAATAAAATAATCATGCCGGTAATGGCAAATAAAATCATTAATACGGCCGATATATCAATTACCCAGCTCCATACCTTGCCGGTGTAGCGACCTTTATGTAAGTCGCCAATAAGGCTTAAAAAGCCACCTGTTTGGTAATCAAGTTTGAGCTCGCCAGTTGTAAAGTCGAGTTCGGCATAAGCAAACCCCGCTGGTAGTGGGTAGTCGAGCATGACAAGTGCATCTTCTTTTTCCCACTCAATACTTTTTACTTTTGTGAGTGAATACTGCTTAGCTAAATAAGCTTCTATTTCAGGATATAGCGTAGGCAACGTATTTAGCTGTGCATTTGCTTTAGTAACTAGCTCTGCAGGAATCGTTGCGGTTACTTGACCGTTATTTTTATCGTTTTTAAGCCAATCGACGTGATTAAGCACAATGCCGCTAACGCAAAATAAAATAAGCAAAAAAAACAAAGCTGTAGAAATATAAATATGTAGAGCACGGCTTGTACTATACAAAGCCCGCTTATTAATAAACGACATAAAAACAGTTAATAAATTAAATTTACAACATGATAATGATTTGCATTAGCTATTACAAATTTACTTACTTATCTTTACATAAAAACTTTAAAAATAAAGGATATATACCGGTTAAAAAGTGAGACTTAACCATAAAGTGCCTATTTACTGTTTAGGAGGGCTGGAAGGTCTTAAAATAAGGTAAATCATTACCAATACTTCTATTACTGCAACGAGATAAATAACCCAAATAGGGGCGGCTGAATACAGTAAAAATATAAATCCAATTAACATGCCAATGGCGGCGTAGCATTTGGCTTTTACAGGCACTACTTTATGGGCTTGCCATTGTTGCAAAGTTGCACCGTAACGAGGGTGGTTTAACAGCCATTGTTCGAGCGCGGGTGATGAGCGAGTAAAGCAGGTGAGCGCTAAAATAAAAAATATAGTGGTAGGCATGACCGGTAACACAATGCCAATAATACCCAAGGCTACAAGTATTAAGCCAAGCGCTTTAAACCATAAGTTTTTATAACAAATAAACACTGCTTTTATATTCACTTAGGCTCTTTTTAGTAATGGCTGATACTTTCGATTGTAGGCCAAATAGTTATAAAATCGAAGTGTAAAAACATAAAAAAGGGCAAACTTAGTTTGCCCTTTTAAATTTATAAAATAGGTTTTACTTATCTAGAAGTAGTAACCTACGTTGATGTTGAAGCGACGTTCTGTATCGCCATCACCAATAATTGTTCCGCCAATAAATGGCTGGTTACGTGCTTGAATAAAGTCGAAGTAACTAAAGAAACCACCTGCAGCAACACTCATACCCGTTACGTTCATCCATGTATCTGCGCTGTCGTCAGACTTGTCATAAATAATGCCGTAATCGTTGTAAAATTGAATGTCGGTAACTGGGCCCCAATCAAGCGAGTAATTATAAGCAACGTTAAAGTTAGTCATAGTTGCTTCGCTAGATACGGTATCGTAATAAGCATACGCACCAACAACAAAACGGTCGCTACTGTCATCTAGGTCGTAGTCGTATTCACCGTGTTGAAATTGGATATTCCAGTTGTTAATTGTGCTATCAACATGAAATGCCCATGCACCGTAGTTACCTGCACGGTCGTTACCGTCATGTAAGCCACCACTTAATAATGATACACCCACATCGGTAGTTATATTTTTGCTGTGCTCAATTTGATACGTCGCACGCCCGGCAAACGTATTGTATTCACCAATATTGTTACCTTCAGTAATCCCAGCTTCAGAATCATAAGTACCACTTCCAACTATATCGTAAGAGTAACGCTTGCTTTTATCGGAACCACCGTCTACTCCACCTAGCTCATCATTTTTGAAAAAGCCTAGGTCTAGCTTCCAGTTATCTTTAAGTTTACGTTTTACTACTACACCTAAATCAAAGTCATCTTCTAGGCCAACATAGTAGTTAGTACTAAAAAAGTAGTTGTGTGAGTTATATGGGCCATTACCAAAAGGCACGGGTGCAATACCTGCTTGTCCTTCCCAGCCATCTGCAAACTCGTAACCTAAGTAAGCATATTTAACAACGGTCATATAATCGTAAAAACGTACTTCACCGTTCAGTGAAATATCGTTAATTTCACCAGATACATTTATACGGAAAATATCAAAATCAAAATCGCCACCGCGATCTTGGGTATCTTCATCGTATGTGTTGGTGCTGTAATTAAAGCGTATTGCTCCACCAACTTTAATGCCTTCATCTTTTTTCTCAGGTTCAGCTGCGGCAACTTCAACTACTTTTTGATCAGATTTTTTACTGATGTTTGCAACTTGTTGTTCGTGCTGCTTATTAATTTGCTGTTGTTTTGTTTTTTCATCAGCTAACTTATTTTCAAGCAGTTGCATTTGTTGCTTTAGCTGTTTAAGTTGGCTTTGTAGTGTGTCTAGATCATCAGACGCATAAGAAGTGCTTGTAACACCACCTAGGACTAGTGCTAGTGTTAATTTTGAGAGTTTAGTCATAATAGCCGCTCTGCTTGTGATTAAAAAATAAAAAATTCAAGACGTCAGAAAACGCCTTACGTTTAGAGTAAGTACAAAACTATGTGTTTTTTTTATTGTTTATTCTTTAGGAGCTTGAGTAAGTGCACCAACTTCTAGAAGGGGCGATGCATCTAATTTATCTGCATCCATCATCGCGGCTACACGCTGCATTGATGAGAGTAAAAGGCTCTGTTCCCACTCAGCAAGCGCAGAAAACTTTTCAATAAAGTGTTCTTGCAATGGCTGAGGTGCTTTATCAAGTAACTCTTTTCCTTTATCGGTGAGGTATAAGCTCACTCTGCGTTTATCCATTTGACTGCGTACGCGTGTTACTAAGTTTCTGCTTTCTATTCTGTCGAGAATATTGGTAACCGTTGCTGGGCTTAAATTTACATTTTGAGCAATACGGCTCGCCGTTATTCCATCGGTTTTTTTAACTTCTTGCATTATAAGCAATTGTGGGCCAGTTAAACCCGAAGTTTTATTTAGCTGCTTAGAATGTAAGTCAATCGCGCGGATAACTTTACGTAAAGAAACCAATAACTCGTCATATTTTTGCATTTGCTTATCTCGTCGATGGGGCGGTAGTTTGCCGTAATCGCGAAATGTTACACATCAAATAAATTGAATTCAAATAATATATTGTACTTTAGCCCGCTTTTATTGGTTTTTAATAGTTAGAGCAGTAACTAATGTAAAATTATATTGTTTAAATATTGGTAAATTTTCTTAGCACCTTGTGTGCATTAAGTTGCGCACAGTACGTATGTTGTGAATAATTGGCAAGTCTTATTGTATAGACTTTAGTATTATTCATTTACAGCTGTTAGTACAAAGTAATTGTTTGTGAGTTTACTGTATATGTATTAATCGGCAATGAACAAATTCAGCAATCAATATTTAATATCAATAGCGTATACTTTAAGCATGCATTATTGTTTAGATGTAAACATTAAAAATCTTTAGTATCAGTATTATAGGGGAAGGTATGAAATTATCGCCATCAGTTAGCATTGAGCAAAGCGAATCCGGACTTGAGTTTATTAAAGTAGCTAGTGAAAAGTGCGACGCAAAAATATTTTTGCAAGGTGGGCAAATTACCGAGTTTATCCCTAAAAATAACAAGCCACTTATTTGGGTTTCACAAGAGGAAACCTATCAAGAAGGAGCGAGTATTCGAGGCGGTATTCCTATTTGTTGGCCGTGGTTTGGTACACACGCTAATGATGGGTGGCCTGCCCACGGTTTTGCGCGCACAAGCGTATGGCAAGCCGATGAAGTACACGAATCTGATGAGCAAATTACAGTTAGTTTAAAGTTACCTATGAAGCTAGTTAATACAACGTATTGGCCACATCAGTCAGCATTAAAAGTTGAGTTTGTATTAAGCGATAAATTACAGGTTCGCTTAACTACTACTAACTTAGGGAGTGTGCCATTTAGCTTTACTCAAGCGCTGCATACCTATTTTCCTACATCAGACATTACAAATACCCATGTAGATGGTTTGCAAGGTGCGCAATATATTGAGTTTAGTGAAGGGCCATTTGTACAAAATGATGTTGTAAGCTTTAATCGCGAAACCGACATGGTTTATACACAAGCAAATACAATGCAAACTATTAATACGCCAGAAGGTGTTATTAATGTGAGCCGCGAAAACTCAAGTTCGTGTGTACTGTGGAACCCATGGATAGAAAAATCAAAGCGCTTATCTAATTTTGCTGACGATGAGTATAAAACGATGCTCTGCTTAGAGGCTGCTAACGTATTGACAGATAAAGTAACGCTTGAACCAAAACAAAGCCACACCTTAATAACCACCATTAGCTGGTAAGTAATCAAAAGCAGTAATAGGGATAAATAGTGTTTAACAATCAACAAATAATGGATTTACCAAAGCATAGTGATATTAGCTTTAAGCCATTGGCTGATAAAGCCTTATTACATACACAACTTAGCTCGCTTCTGTTTTATGTACCGCTAATTGGAGCGCTTATTGCTGTTTGTTATTTTAATGAAGCCTTTGCTAATAACGCACAAACATATTTACTAATTGGCATGCCAATTTTGGTGGCCGTATCTATGGCGTACAACATGATAAGTGTGAGGTTGCGAGGTTTTGCAGTGCGAGATCATGACATTGCTTTTAAAAAAGGCGTTATTTGGCAACAAGTGACGGTATTACCTTTAGCGCGTGTACAGCATATGGAAATACACCAAGGGCCAATAGAGCGAAAACTTAGCCTTGCAAGCATTAAATTATTTAGCGCTGGCGGTGTAAGTGCCGATTTACAAATTAGCGGGCTAACCCATGATGATTGTAAAAATATGCGCCAATTTGTACAAAACTACCGCCAAGACGACGCAACTACTCAGGCAGCTTTAGTCGATGAGTAATACAACTATCGAAGATAAAGCCAGCCCTATTTACTGGCAAAAAGTATCGCCCTGGGCACTTTTATACTTTGTTGTGCACTTTAGTGTGCGCTTTGTAAAAGATGGCCTTTTAAACTTACTGCCCATGCTTGTCGTGTTTGTTACTCAAGTAGAAAATAAGTTGTTTTGGGCGCAGGTTGCAGGCGGTATTGCACTAATTTTGCTACTTGTTTACTCATTTTTATATTATTTAAATTTTAAGTTTAGTATTAGTAGCGACAACGAAATATTGCTTAACAAAGGTGTATTTAAAAAAGAGCGACTTACGCTTAAATTTGGCCGCGTGCAAAACGTTAATATTGCCGAGCCGTTTTATTTTACCCCCGTAAACTTAGTTAATTGTATTTTTGATGCCGCTGGCAGTGTGTCGCAAGAAGTTGTTTTACCTGGTGTCACTAAAGATTATGCACAGCAAATTCGTAAACAAATATTTGATTTTAAAGCGCAGCAACAGCAAGAAGCACCAAATACTGAACAAAGCGAAACAGACACTATCGAAAACAGCCTAAGCATTAGCAATAAAGAAATAGCCAAATTTGGTTTAATGTCGAATATGGCTATTTTAGCAATCGCTGCTTTTGCTCCTTTTATAAACCTAATTGTTGATTTTTTAGAGAAGCAAATTATTACCAAAGTAGAAGGCTTTTATCAACAAGAGCTTGGTATGCTGGCCAGCGCTGCTACCTTTGCGATGATCACCTTAATTGGTTTGTTAGTTGTGGTGGCTGTAATGCTATCGGTGACTATGTCGCTTATTCGCTTTTATAATTTTGAGCTTTATTTTAAAGGTCAAAAGTTTAAACGTATTGCTGGCTTGTTAGAGCGCCATCAGCTTTCTATGAGCATGGACAAGGTGCAATCTATTGTTATTAAACAAAACCTAATGGGGCGATTACTAAAGCGATTTACCGTTGAGTGTTTACAAGCAAGTAGCGGCGGAATAGCAGCCGGTGCTGCGGCTAAAAAAAATAAACAAACCTTAGTATTACCTGTATTAAATAGCGAACAAGTTGATAGTGTATGCCAATGGATTTACCCGTGGTTTAATAGTAAAAAACTCGCTTTTAAGCGCGCAGAACGCGCGCTTTTGTATAAAAATTTAGGCTTTTATTCACTGTTACCCAGTGCATTAGTGTTTGGCTTTTGTTTTATTGCTGATATTAATACTTTGATAAGCCTTGGTATTTTGGTGGTATTTTCTGGCTTGGTAACTTTATCGTATCAGCGTTATGGTTATTACATGCATGAGGATAATGGCCGATTTTACATGGTTGTACGCAAAGGTATGATTGGTGTGCATTACCGTGTGTTTGAACTTTATAAAGCACAAAGCGCACGCAGTATAAGTACGTACTTAATGAGAAACTCAGGCTTAAAAAGCCTGTATATACAGCTTGCTTCAGGCTTTGCGTTTATGCCCTACATAAAGCAGCAAGATGCTGACTTTATTATTGATTTTACAATTAAGCAGATTGAGTCAGATACTCGCAGCTGGATGTAAATTACCCTAATAAAGCATGTGTAAATTACCATTTTCACATGTTTTATTACACTTTCTTACTGCCCATGAAAGACATTTAATAATACCCTAGGTGGTATTAAGGAATTATTTTAGGGACGCTCATGAAAAAAACACTTATCGCATCAGCTTTATTACTAGCAGCACCGAGCTTTGCAGCCGATTGGCAAACTATTCATACTGAACATTTTAATATTCACTACAGTATTGAGCATGCTGATTTTGCTAAATCAACTGCAACAGAGCTTGAAATAGTACGCACCAAAGTGCTTGAGCAGCAAAACCGAGCACTTGATAAAACAGTTGATGTAGTGGTGTTTGATCCCCTAAATGCGGCAAATGGCTTTGCGCTACCTACCTCAAATAATCCTGTAATGGCGCTTTTTACAACCCCACCACAATCCGACACCGTTATATCAAACAGCGCTGGCTGGCAGCAGTTACTTGTACTGCATGAATATATTCACTTAGTACACTTAGCACAGCCTACACGCAATGACTGGCAGCAAAAAGTACGTGGCATATGGGATTTATACGACTTAACTTACAGTGATACACCGCGCTGGGTAGCCGAAGGTTATGCCACATTGATTGAGTCTAAAATGACGGGCCGTGGGCGTTTATTTGATAACTACTCAGAGTCAATACTGCGAGAATTTGCTCAGCAAGGTGCTTTGCCAACCTATGGGCAATTAAATGGCGAGCAGGGCTTTATGGGCGGCTCAATGGCGTATTTAATGGGTAGTCGCTTTTTAAATTGGTTAGAGCAAAACTATTCAGAGCAAACACTCGATAGTGTTTGGACGCGAATGCAAGGCGTAAAAACGCGTGACTTTGATGAGGCATTTAGCGGTGTGTTTGGGCAAAGTGCAGCCAAGCTATATCGCCGATTTATAGCTGAATATACCTATAAAGCAATGCAAATAGAACAAGGAGAGCCGTTACTTAATAGTGAACTTTGGCTTGAACTTAACTTATATGCAAGTAACCCTGTACTTTCAAAAGATGGTAGTAAAATTGCAATTGTTGAGCGAGACAAAGAGAGCAATACCAAGCTTATAATTTATAGCACGGGTGACAACATAAAGGCGCAAGAGGAGTTTACTAAAGCGCAAAAAGAGCTACTCGAAAACGATGCACAAGACATCCCCGATACAGCGCCAAGAGTATTTAAGCGCGAACAAAAACAAGTGCTTAATCAAATTAACCGAGCTGGTATTGCAAACCCGCAATGGGTAAATAACACAACGTTGTATTTTAATGCGTACAGCAATGAAGAGTCGGGTATTTATAACAAAGTGTCTGATATATTTAGCTATAACACTGACACTGGATATATCACACAGCTTACCAAACTTGCTGGTATACGACGATTTAGCGTAACCAGTAACAGTGAAACCTTGTATGGCGAGCAAATAAGAGATGGCTACTCTGAATTAGTAAAGGTTGATCTCAATACGCAAACCACCACACCATTATTTACAAAAAGCCTTGAGACAACTTACGATTATCCAATACTCAGTCCTGATGAAACTAAATTAGCTTATTTATCAACGTCATTAAATGAAAACTGGCAATTGTATATACAAGATGTAGGTGGCAGTCAGCAGCAATTAGTACCTATGCCAAACGGGTATCAATATTTAAGCCAGCCGAGCTTTAGTTTTAATGGCGAGTCACTTTACTTTGTTGCAGGCTTAAATAGCACTACTGATATTTATAACTACAACATAGAGAGTAAAACACTTACCAAGTTAACTCAGGGGCAGGAAGCCGTTGCCCACCCGATTGAAATGGCCGATGGCTCGTTACTCTATTTTTCGATAACCGCAGATGGGCCAAATATAAAAACACTGCCAAAAGCTATAAAGAGCACTGTAGTTACTGAATTTTCGGCTAACAAAAAAGCACCGCTGCTAATAGTAAACGAACATACACTTCCAAAAGCTAAAATATATACGCACCAAACAACGCAGCAGACAAATTACAACGTACTCGATCAGCACGCTACTTTTGCACTAGGAACGCAGTATTATTCGGCTTCAACAAGTTTGTTAGATTTAAGCATTAAAAGTAGCGACTTATTAAAGCAGCTCGACTTACAAGCGGGATATAGCACTGACTTACACGATGGAGCACTGCACGGTGGTTATGTGCAGGCAAAATATAATGCGCTTGATGTAAAACTGAAACTTGCACTGTTTGACTATAATTTAAATACATCGCGCCAGTATCAACAAAGCCTAAATGCAGATATGGATGCCCGTGGTGGTTTTGCTGCAATAAGTTACCCCGTTAAATTTGGGCAGTTAAGTTTAACGCCAGAGCTTGCCTACAATTACACTGATTATAAACAAAGCCATAAAAATTGGACGCGTTTAGGCGTTGCCCAAAATTGGCAATATGATCGTCAAGACTTTGTGATAGGCCAAAGTGTTTATGCGAGTTGGTACGATGGCAGTAGTAAAAGTAGTAATTGGCAAGGTTACGATTTAGCCGCCAAAATTTTTGGTAAGGCGTTTGGTATTCCTCTTTATGCAAACTTTTCTCAAAAGCAACGTGATGACAGCAGCCTTGCATTAGGTGGTTTTAGCTCAAATCTTATTAATCAGCAACAAAGTAGTGAACATGTACTTTCATCTGATCTGCCCTTTTACAGCGCAACTGCAAAGCGCTATCAAGGCTACGGTGGCGGCTTTAGCTTTAAAGAAGGCATGCCGTGGCTTTATTCCAAGCAACATCAACTCGACGGCACCGTATATGCACAAAGTTACGGGATAAAACACCAAGGTGATTTTAGTTTTGGAATGGGGCCTGCTGGTATAAATGACTTAATATTTAATATGGGACTGTCGCGAGTAGAAGGCGACAGTTTTGAGGATGAAATGCGAGCGTGGCTGAGCTTTTATTATTCCCTTTAGCGTTTAAAGTTAACCACGGTTTGGCTAAGTCATTGTTATTTGTCCATTTGTAACGACAGTAACTTAGCTTGATATACATCGATTTTTTGGTTATCACGTTCTAGTTCGATAGCTTTCTCAAGTAAGGTTTGTGTTTGTTTAATATTACCTTGTTGATAGCGAACTTTTGCGAGTTCCAAGTATAACTCAGCAATGTAAGGCGCTTTAGTAATAGCTTGCTCAAGGTGCGCTTTAGCCTGATGAGCGTGGCCAGCTTGTAAGTCGTTTTTAGCGATTACTAGTAATTCATATGGGTCTTTTTCTTTATTAACTAATTGTGAAGTGAGCTCTTTAACAAGCTCTTCGTCGCCTAATTTTTTAGCTAAAAGCTGATAGTTGCTGATTAAATTAATGCTTATTTCATTATTACTAAGTGCTGTTTGATAGATGTTTTTAGCGCTTTGTAAATCACCAGCCCGACGATGCAAAATGCCCGCTATATTAAATAATTCAGGATCATTGGGAGTGTATTTGTTTGCTTGTAGAATAAGTGAGTACGCAATATCCAGCAGTTTGTCTGCTAGCGCTGTTGCAGCTAAATTACTGTAAAACTTAGAAACTAAATCGTTATAATCTGCACTGCTTGAATAAAAGCTGCGACGGGTAGGAAAGTAGTCGATTAAGGTGCCCGCTCTGAAAAATTCAACAATATTATCATCTTTTTTCTCTACTTTTGGGGCGTATACTCTTGTTCTAAAGTGGCTTGCTACATAACAACATTATTTTCTTTTGCGTATACAGGCTGACTTGTTACTTCTTGAAAGCTCGTTTCTAATCCGAGAGCTTGTGCATAGCTTTGTGTTAAAACAGCTAAGCTAATGCAGTTGCCTTGCGAAAGTTTTAAGGCTTGGGCTGAAGTAAGTGTATCGCCGTGGTATTTAAAGTTAGCTAAGTTGCTTTCGAGGTAGTTGTAAATAATGCGGTCATGACGGATTTCAGACTGTTTTTGTTTTTCGGCATAGGCTAAAAATTGTTCTTTTTCAACATTTGGCAGCTCGAAAATACTGTACTCAGAAGGAGTGTCGAGTTTATTAAACAAAGAATGGTTTAATAGTTGTTCAAGCTCTATTTGTTGTTCTACTTGCTGAACCTTGGTTGTGTTACATCCAACTAAATATAAAAAAGTAATACAGACTGCTATTTTATAAAACATCATAAACCCACTCCATTGTTAAATTTTACATTACAATGTGGTGGGTTTTTAATCAAGCACTTGCTGTACTGCGTTTACTTGAGCGATTTTTTTGTGATTGTTTTTTACGTTTACGGCGGGTAAACCACAAGTAAAAACCAGTACCTGCTAGCCACACTGGGCTCAAACCAATTACGCACCACAGTATTTTACTTATTAGCCCTGCAAAGTAGCCAAAATGAAGTTTTCTAAAGCTATCAATTACTTGCCAGCCAACGCCTACTTCGCGAATATCCCAGTTAGTTAAATGTTCGCCTGTTTGCTTATCGTAGCTAACCGTATTAGCGTATTCGCTCGCAAGCGGGTTATTTGTATCGACTTCGCCGAATAAGGTGATATTTTCGTCAGGCTCGAGTGGCATAACTAAAAACGTACCATTAAAAGTGGGTATTTGCTTTTTACTGTCATCGAGTATGTGTTGAAACGAAATATCGCTATTGTGCAAGTTTTTGGTTAGTACAAAGTGCTCTTCCTCAGCGTGTTCAATAACTTCGTGATACCACACCGCCCAGTTAAAGTAGCCACCTGTAATAGCTAAAATAATAATGATGGGCGACCCTATCACCCCCGTCATTTTATGAATGTCGCTAAGTACAATTTGCAGTGTTGCACGCCAGCGCACACTAAATAGGCGCTGCCAAAATTTACGATAAATAATAAGTCCTGTAATACCTAATACCAATAAAAACAGAGCAAAAAAGAAGCCTAGTACTGTGCCTGTTTGCCCTGGCAGGTTTTTAAAGTCGTTAAGTAAAAAGGTGTAATGCAGTTCTAAAAACCAATCAGTAAAATAATGGCTGGTACCAACAGGCTCTGACAAAATGTCACCCGTATACTGGTTTAAATGAAACTTATACCATTGCTCTGTCCCGCGTTTAACTAAGTAAACCCGATCAGCAGTATCATCGTTAAATATTTCCCAACTACCTACTACATACTCAGGGTAAGCAAGCTCTGTTTTTGCGATTAATTTGTCGATTGGCATGCGCTCTGGCAGTGCT
This sequence comes from Pseudoalteromonas sp. HL-AS1, assembly GCF_031198785.1. Classification (NCBI taxonomy): domain Bacteria; kingdom Pseudomonadati; phylum Pseudomonadota; class Gammaproteobacteria; order Alteromonadales; family Pseudoalteromonadaceae; genus Pseudoalteromonas; species Pseudoalteromonas sp. HL-AS1. The sequence goes on along the minus strand of NZ_CP133569.1, from coordinate 3,570,452 downwards.
TTTATAACATAGTGACTGCTTGGCATAAGTAAGCCATCTATTTCACTTTTAAAAACTAATACGCTCCCTGTAATACTAATAACAATCAAGGGAATGAGAGCTATAAGAGCGATCCAACTGTGAATTTTAAAAAGAGTTTTTCTCATAGATAGTTTTATATATTGCAGTTAATGACTTGCGCATGATAACAACTATCATTTTCATTTGATAGCTTGTGAGTAGGTTTCCTATTAAATAAGTAAACCGTGAACTTAATTCTACGGTTTTTGTATACCTAGCTTGCCAGTACCTAAAATAAGAATGTCTTATTTAGTTGAGTTAAATTTACGCGGCTCTACAATGCCGCGCTCATAGTAAAAGCCTTTTAAAAACAGATGTTTATTAAATGTTTTTATTTCTGTTTTTAATTAACATTTATATAACGAGCGAGGTTGCTTTGGCGCATTATTTGCCTATATTGTCTTCTTTTATTTTGGTTTTTAGTTTTTTACCATTACTAAACAAAATTCGAAAAAATCGTAGTGTCTCTGGTTTGTCACTATTAATGATGACATTTGGATTAGCACAAAGCCTTTATTTTATAACCTACAATATTTTCTTTGAGCGCTATTATATTGCGTTACCATTTATTGTAACCGGTGCATTAAGCGGGCTTATTTTATATTTTTTTGCACGTTTCAACGCAGCTAAACGAGAACGTGTACAGCTGGTTACTATGCTAGGCTTTTCGTTACTGCCGTTTTCACTGCTTTTAAATTCAAGCCTTGATACTGCAACGGTATTAAGCGCTTTAACGTATGTTGGCCTTGTGATGAGTTCTGTACGTGTTATGCCGCAAACTTATAAAACATTGCGTACGGGTAATGTGAGTAATTTAAGCGCGCGCTACTTTAGCTTGCAGTTTATTGCTGGTATTTGCGGCTTAGTTGTTGAGCTCACAACAGTTGCTCCAAGCACGGCGCACTTACTTATGTTTATTATGCTATTGCTTACCAATGCTGTGCAATTTGGTTGTATGCAATACTATAGAATGCGACCTGTAATGGCTTAAAGCAAAAATAAAAGTGCTAATTTAGTTTAGGTATGGCAGTTTTAAGCTATTAATCATTACAAAGTTTAAACAATGCAATTAGCTATTCATCAAATTGATGCGTTTACGAATGAGTTATTTAAAGGTAACTATGCGGCAGTGATCCCACTAGAATCGTGGTTAAGTGACGATTTAATGCTAAAGATTGGCGCTGAGAATAACGTATCTGAAACTGCTTTTACCTGCCTGCAAGACGATGGAAGTTTTGTTATTCGCTGGTTTTCGCCGTTAATGGAAATCGACTTTTGTGGTCATGCCACACTTGCGGCTGCCTATGTTTTATGTGAAGAGCATAATATATCGCAAATTCGCTTTATTGCTGATGCGGTGGGCGAGCTAATCGTTAATAAAAACGCTGATGGCAGCTTTGCAATGACCTTTCCTAAACAAGCACCGGTTAAAGTGCAAAATGTACCGCAGCAATTGCTTGATGGCCTGTCTATACAACCGAGTAAAGTGCTTAAAAACCGCCAAGCTTACTTTGCTATTTATGAAAATGCCGATCAAATACTTGAATTAACAACTAACTCCGAGCTTTTAAAAGCGCTTTATCCACTTGATGTAGTAGCTACAGCACCTAGTGATGATTATGATTTTATATCTCGTTATTTTTGGCCTGCAAGCGGTGGCGACGAAGATTATGTAACGGGCTCAATTCATACTGGCTTGGCACCTTACTGGGCGCAGCAATTGGGTAAAACTACGTTAAGTGCTTATCAGGCTTCAAGCAGAGGCGGGCATTTAATTTGCAAAGTGGATGATACAACCGTCACCTTAACGGGGCATGCTGTAAGGTATTTAAAAGGCACTATTTATATTTAATTAGGAACTTTATATTTGACAAGGAATAATGTTTAACTATTCATTTCAAAATCATATTAGCAAGTTGTTTTTTATAATCCCACTAGTCATTTTTGAATTACCGTCTTTATTTTATCTATTAATACACGCATTTGTAACAGTTGCTTACAAATGTCACCTTAATGTTTCATAAGGCTCTGGTATTATGATGTTAATAGAGTTTTGGGGATAATAGAATATGCAAACAAATTCACTTAGATGGGTTTTTCCATTTGTAGCGCTAATTGTTGGTGTTGTTGGCTTTATGGGAATAAATGCCATTGCACAAGAGCCAGAAAAAAAAGAAGTAATTGATACTCGTCCAACAGTGCAAGTTGAGCCAGTGGCTGCAAACGATCATCAAGTTATTATTAATAGCTACGGTGAAGTAAAGCCTCTTGAAAATACACTGCTCTCGGCGCAGGTGTCGGGTGAAGTGTTAAGTTGGCATCCTAATTTTGTAGCTGGTGGCATAGTTGCTCGCGGTGAAACGTTATTCACTATCGAAAAAGATAATTATGAAGCAGCAGTACTTGTTGCAGAGGCTGAGCTTGCTCGCGCGCAAGCGGGTTTAATAGAAGAACAAGCTCAAGCTCAAGTAGCCGAAGACGAAGCCAAGCGCTTTCCAAGTAAAGCGCGCACAGATTTATTTTTACGTAAACCTCAAGTGTTAAGTGCGCAGGCATCTGTAAAGTCGGCGCAAGCAGCATTAAAGCGCGCGCAACGTGATTTGGATAATTGTGATGTTACAGCCCCTTACGACGCATTGGTGATTAGCCGAAATATAGGTGTTGGACAATTTGTCACTATGGGCTCACAAGTTGCTGAACTCAATAATATTGAGACCGCTGAAGTGATTATTCCTATCGCAGGGTTCGATAGCGTGTTTTTACCAGAGCGTATTAAAGGCATTACCGCTACAGTGATTCAAAAAGGGCTAAATAGCTTTACGCGCGAAGGGGTAATAGACCGCGACTTAGGAATTGTAGATAGCGCTACGCGCATGAGCAGTTTAGTTGTGCGAATTGAAGACCCTTATGGTTTAAAAACAAAACAGCCATCTATTAAATTTGGTAGCTACGTACAAGTTAATTTTGCAGGGGCTACGCTTAATAATATTTACCGCTTACCGCAAGCTTTAGTGAATAACCAAACCGCATGGGTCGTAAACAAAAGCCAAGAGCTTGAGCCACGTAAAGTAACGGTTATTCGTGAAGAAGGTGAATACTTTTATATCAGCAGTGGTTTAAATGCTGACGACCAACTCGTTACTACTTTGCCTGAATACCCACAAAAAGGGATGCAGGTTAAAATTGCCGGTGTAGCTACACCTGAAAGCTCAGAGTTGAGCACCTCAAACACGCAACAGCTGTAAGGTGTATTAGACATGAGCGAATCAATACAAAAAAAACAAACAGGACTCATTGCCTACTTTGCTAATAACTCGGTTGCTGCAAACTTAATGATGTTTTTTATCATTGTTATGGGGGCTATAAGTTACTTCACCATTCAGCGTCAAATGTTTCCAAATATAGAAGTTAACTATATTAACGTTGAAGCTAACTACCCAGGTGCCTCTCCTCAAGAAATAGAAGAAAGTATTCTTATAAAAATTGAAGAGTCACTTAAAGATATAACCGAAATTAAAAAAGGTGTGTACCGCGCTTTTAGAAATGGCGGCACTGCAAGCCTTGAAATAAACACTGATGCTGAACTTACCGATGTGCTTGATAAAGTAAAGTTACGTGTTGATGGTATTGCGACTTTTCCGGCAGGTATGGAACCGGTCACCATAAGCCAAGTTGAATTTAGGCAAGATGTAATAGGTATGACACTTGTTGGCGATTTATCGCTTACAGAGCTTAAGCCTATTGCTAACCAAATAGAAGATGAGTTACTACAGCTATCTAATGTTTCACTCGTTGAAAACGATGTACCGCTTGACGAAATTGCAATTGAGATAGACCCCGATACGCTTCGCCAATATAACCTTACCCTTAGTGATGTTATGAATGCGGTGCGTCGTTACTCAGCTAACTTTTCGGCAGGGCAATTAAAAACCGATGCGGGTGTTATTTCTGTTCGAGTAGAGAACCAATTTTACTCGGGTGAAGAGTTTAGACACATCCCGGTAAAAATTGGTGAGTATGGCGCTAAAGTTTTACTGCAAGATATTGCCGTTATTAAAGATCAATTTACCGAAGGTGAGCGTTACTTTAAATTTAACGGTGAAAATGCCGTTTATATGTCGGTTAAAGCAACACAAGAGCAGAATATAATTCCTGTGGCCGATTCGGTTAAGACATTTATTGATCAAAAAAATAAGCAGCTACCGCCAGGTATTAGGTTAGAGCCATTAATGGACATGACATATTACCTAAACGCACGCCTTGATATGATGAAGGCTAACTTGTTTCAAGGTGCAATTTTAGTGGCCATTATGCTGTCGTTATTCTTGCGCTTTAAACTTGCATTATGGGTAATGATTGGCTTACCCGTTTGTTTTTTAGGGGCCATGATGATGATGCCGTTATTTGGCATCAGCATTAATATTATTTCGTTATTCGCGTTTATTATGGTGCTTGGCATAGTGGTGGATGATGCCATAGTAATAGGCGAAGCCGCCTATACCGAGGTAGAAAAAAGCGGTGGTGGTGTCGAAAGCATCGTACGTGGTGCAAACCGCGTAGCAACTCCTGCAACGTTTGGCGTACTAACAACAATTGCTGTGTTTGCTCCGTTTACGCTTTCAAGCGGTCCAGAAAGTGCCTTTTTTTATGGTATAGCTGTTGTAGTTATGCTGTGTTTAGTATTTAGCCTTGTAGAGTCAAAGCTTATATTACCGGCTCATATTGCACATACACACTTTTCACCGATTAAAAAAGGTGGCTGGCGCGATCGCTTTAACACTCGATTTTTTGGTTTTGTAAATGGTCCATATAAACGTTTTATTGCGAAATGTGTAGATTGGCGCTGGACAGTGTTATTCGCTTTTATTGCTATGTTTATAATAAGCATTGCACTTATTACGTCTAATAAAGTACGTACAGTACCTACTCCTAAAGTGCCGCACGACTTTCCGCAAATACAAGTTGAAATGAACGATAACGTTTCTGACTTACAAACTATTGCGGCTATTCGTGAAATAGAAGCTATGGTACTTAGAGTCGATGAAGAAACAGAACGTGAGTTTGGTCAAAAAATTATTCGTGATGTGTTGGTATTTAATCAAGGCAGAACTGAGTCGCAGTTACTAGCTCCATTAGTTGACGAAGATTCACGTCCATACAATGCATTTGAGCTTTCTCGACGGTGGCGTGAGGCTATGCCGACTATTGCTGGTATTAAGTCGTTAACTATTCAAGACGATGTTGGTGGCGGCGGTGGTAATGGCGGCGGCGAGTTTGGCTATTTACTGTATGGCTCAGACATAGATACTTTAAATCAAGCGGGTCGTCGTTTTATTCAATTACTTCAACAGCAAAAAGGATTGTTTGATATTAGCTCAACCATAGATCCTGCGAGCAAAGAAGTGCAAATGAGCCTTAAACCTGTTGCTTACGATTTAGGCTTAGATTTAGCAGGTATTGCAAATCAAGTGGGTGCTAGTTTTTATGGTGGCGAAGCGCAGCGCGTAATCCGAAACGGCGAAGAAGTTCGTGTAATGGTACGTTACCCTAAGCTGACTCGTGAGGCATTTTCATCGCTTAAACACACCGTTGTTACCACCCCACAAGGGCGAGAAGTACTGCTTGGTGATGTAGTAGAATTAACAGAAACGCCAGGTATAAGCTATATACGCCGCGAAGGTGGCTACCGTACCGTGTATGTTTATGGCAATATTGATGAAGAGCAAATTGAGCCAGGCGAAGTGGTTAAGCAAGTAAAAGAAAACTTACTGCCACAGCTAATAGAAGAATTCCCAAGTGTTAAATCAGAGCTTGGTGGCGCAATAGAAGAGCAGCAAGCCCAAGCTAATGAGCAAATAATGTTTTTTATTGGCGGAATGATTTTAGTATACATACTGCTAGCTGTGCCACTTAAAAGCTATTCACAACCGCTTATTGTAATGTCGGTTATTCCATTTAGTTTAACCGGGGCTATTTGGGGTCATTACTGGTTTGATTTAGATATGAGCTTAATGTCGGGATTTGGCTTAATTGCAGCAGCAGGTGTTGTTATAAATGATTCACTTGTAATGACCGATTATGTAAACCAAGTTCGCCGCGAAGGTGTTAGCGTTAAAAATGCAGTAATAGAAGCCGGTTGTGCCCGCTTTAGAGCAATACTATTAACGTCGATAACAACCTTTGCTGGTGTATTACCTATTATGTTTGAAACAAGCTTACAGGCTAAGTTTGTAATACCAATGGCAGTAGCACTTGGCTTTGCTGTTATGTTTGCAACGTTAATAACGCTTATATTAGTACCGTGTTTATATATTATTTTAGGTGATATTGGTGCCGTATTTAAACGCCCATTTAAAAGCCGAGCTGTGAAAGTCTCGTAGATAAAAAACATAAAAAAAGCACTGACCGTTATTAACGCTCAGTGCTTTTTTATTATCTATTTATTGTTGTTAAACTGGCTACAACAATAATTAATCTTTAAATTGCTTATGGCAATCTTTACAGCCTTTAGCCCATGCGCCAAAAGCTTTACCAATTACGGCTTTATCGCCCGATTGAGCAGCTAACGCTAGCTTATCTGCATTTGCTGCAAAAGCATTCGCTTTTTCAACAAAGGTTGCATTTTCGGCCCAAACAGCAGCAAGTGCAGCTGTGTCACCTTTATCTGTTCCTTCGTAAAACGCTTCCCATGGCATTTTTGAAAGTGCAGCAGCGTTGTTAGCACGCATTTTAAATTGCTCTGCGTCAAAAGGTACTTTGCCTTTTAGCATTGCGCCCATGTCACCAATTTGCACTGAGATCATTGAAAACGCAGCTTGGCGGTATTCAATCGCGTCACTTGGCTCTTTAAATGCAGAATTTGCCGACACGCTAAATGCACATGTAGCTAATGCTATACCAGCTAATATTTTTTTAAATTTCATAGTTTGCCCCTGTTGAGTATTATTCCTAATTTAATATCTTGTATGCAACGTCATTTTTATTCAAGCGAATACGACGGATTTAATGAAAAGTTAATCATTAATGCCTATATCGGCAAATATCATGCCTCGTCGCATGCTGCGCGTTGCTAAAAATACTTCACCTAATAACGAAATAAATGCACAAATGAGTAACGCCATGGCAGCTACAAAACAACAAGCAATGGTCACGCTTAAGTTAATGGATTGTATATGCGACAAAAATAAAAACATAACCACAGCACATACAAGTAAGGCACTTAATACACTTAAACTAAAAGCAATGTGTATAAAACGAGATCTTTTCAATAAAGCGCGCAGTTCTGTTGCTAGCGACTTACTAAAATCGTCATCTGTATTTACTTTTAATCTTCGCTCCAGTAAACGCGCTCTGTCGGTAATTCGTGCTAAGCGATTAGACAAAACACCTAAAGTAGCAGCAATACCCGTGATTAAGAATACAGGAGCGACAGCTGTTTGAATCACTTTGGCCATGGTTAAAATGTTTATTACTTCGTTATTCATACTTTTCTCGAAAGGGTTAATGTGTTTACACTCATTTACAAAGCAAAAATAAATAATACCTATTAAGAATCAATTACTTATGATTTTTTGTAACCTTTTCATACATAAGTTGTAATTTGTTTGTAATCAAGGTGTTGCTCAGGATGGGTGTAAAGTTTTATATTCTAAATACAGACCAATTACGATTGGTAATAAGTACAATAATATAAAACTCACCTCAGGGGAAATAATGTCAAATATAATAATGAGAAAAACAGCTATATCGACTGCTATTGGTTTAGCTATGATGTCATACGGTGTAGCTGCAGCACCTGATTTTTCTAAAGGGTATGTACCTGAAACTTCAAGCGTTAAAACTTATTCTCAAGATAAAACAATATCTATAAAAGCGCGTTATATTATTCAGCTTGAAGACGAACCATTAGCGACTTACAGAGGTGGTATTATAGGGCTAGAAGCAACTTCAGCAGTTATAACGGGCGATAGTAAAATTAAGCTATCTTCTGCACCCGCTTTAAAATACAACAGCTACCTAAAAGCAAAGCAAAAAAGTGTAGCGCAAGTTGCAGCGTCTGTAAGTGGTGGTTCAGTATCTCATTCGTTTAGTACGCTATTTAACGGTATTGTTGTTGAAGGTGAGGAAGGTCAGCGTGAAGCGCTTGCTAAGCTTTCAGGCGTTAAAAAAGTATTTTTAGATACTGAATATCATACCTTAATGGATGCATCTATCGATGTTATAAAAGGTGTTGAAGCATGGGAGGCTTTAGGTGGCCAATCTGAAGCTGGTAAAGGTGTTAAAGTTGCAATTATAGATTCTGGTATTCGCCCTGAAAACCCGATGTTTTCAGATGTTGGTTTTGCTGCTGCAGAATTTAGCGAAGAAGAAGCTGCTTACATTGCTGAAAACCCAGACTTCTGTCGTGTAGATGGCGGCGAAGCTGATTTTTGTAATAACAAATTAATTGTGGCGCGTGCTTTTGGCCCAACCCCTAGTAATTTGCACCCAGATGAATACATTGGATCTCCTTTAGGTTATGACGGCCATGGTACTCACGTAGCGGGTACTGCAGTTGGTAATCCTATTGAAATTACGTATAAAGATAATAACGTATCTATTTCAGGTGTAGCTCCTGCTGCGCAGCTAATGGCTTATAAGGCGCTGTGGCATACGGCTGATGGAAATGGTAGCGGTACAACTGTTGCATTAATGTCTGCATTAGAAGCAGCCATTAATGATGGTGCTGATGTTATTAATAACTCTTGGGGCGGCGGCGCAGGTGGTAACCCGTCAACGAGTGCCTACAGTGACTTATTCAAAGCTGCTGAAGAAGCAGGTGTAGTAGTTGTTACTGCCGCTGGTAATGACGGTAATGGTGCCCAGACAATTGGTTGTCCAAGTTGTATCGAATCGGGTCTAACTGTAGCTAATACACAAACTGGCCGTTTTTTCTCACAGTCGATTGAGGTTGCCGGTGAGACCTTCATGAGTATTGAAGGTAGTAATGGTTTATTAACAGACCCTACTTCATTACCTATTATTTCTGCGCAAGTGATTGCTCCAGATAACTTTGAAGGGTGTGAAGAGTTTGCTGAAGACGTATCATTTGCTGACTCTGTAGCATTAATCTCTCGTGGTAGCTGTGCATTTTCAGCCAAAGCTGCAAATGCTGAAAAAGCAGGAGCTAAAGCTGTTATTATCCACAATAATACCCCTGGCGGAGCTATGGGTATGGCTATGGACGATGCGACTATTCCAGCATCATCAATTAGCCAAGAAGATGGGTTAGGTTTAGTTGAGTTATTAACTGAGGCTGAAGAGTCTGTCATTGCATTATTAGATCCAAGTGTTAAGCGCACAATTCAAGAGAAATTTACAGATGCAGTGAACTCCTCAAGCTCTCGTGGTCCTAACGGCGAACCTAGCTTCTTAAAACCTGATATTGCAGCTCCTGGTACAGATATTTTATCAGCATATTCTCCTGATGAAGGCGATGGTATTACTTTTAATGCGATTACTGGTACAAGTATGGCAAGCCCACATGTAGCTGGTGCTGCTGCGCTTATGAAACAGGCACACCCTGAATGGAATGCAATTCAAATTAAAACAGCTTTAATGAGCTCGTCAAAAATGGATGGCTTACATAAAGAAGACCTAGTAACGAAAGCTGATGCATTTGATGTGGGCGCGGGACGTTTAGATATGCCTAGTGCGTTAGATGCATCCCTTACATTTGGTCATGGTTCATACGCTGATCCAAGTTGTTTAAGTGTATGTAGCTTTACTAATACAGTTGAGAACATGGCTGACGTGGCAGGAGAGTGGACGGCTAAGATAGTAACAGATATGGAAGGTGCTGAAATTACAGTGACTCCAAGTACTATTATGCTTGAAGCAAATGGTTCTGTTTCCACAAGTACTGACAGTGCAGGAATAAAAGCTAACGTAGCTGAATTTAACTTAGATATTGATTCTACTTTTAATAGTGTGAAAGGTTGGAACTTTGGCCATGTAGTATGGACTCACACTGAAACAGGACAAGTTGCGCATTTACCATTTGCTATTTACGATAATGAAGCCACAAATAGTAGCGTATTTAGCGCAACAGTTGATGCAGACTCACTAAATTCTTCTACGCCAGCAAAGATTGGTGTGCAATTTAATAATACTTTGTTTACTGATGAGTTATCAGTAAATGTGAAGCTTGATGAAAATGCTGAACTCCTCAAAGGTGCTCCGCCTGTAGTTGAAGTAACAAATGGCGCTGGTGCAGTAACTTTAAGTGAAGACAACAAGGAGCTAACTTGGACAGGTACACTTGGTCCAAAAGAGTTTGGCATTAACAGCAGCGACCTCTTAGGCACGCTCTCTCTTGCAGATGAAGGTTTTGACCCACAATCTTGCCCTGATGGATGTGATGAGATAACGATTACCGTAGAAGCAGATTTTATTTTTGATGGTAAAGAGTACTCAGCATTTACAATCTCAGATAACGGCTTTATTGCTGTTGGCGCTGATGTAAATACAGCTAACTCATGGAGTCCTCAAGCAATGCCTAATGCTAGTTCACCAAGCGGTGTAATTGCTCCATTATGGGCTGATTTTGATTTGGCGGGTGGGACTGGTGGCGGCGATATATATGTAGCTAAATTTGAAAGTGGTTATGTTGTCGTTGAATGGCATGACGTTGAACTTTATGGAAGCACTTCAGGTGATAAGTACACTTTCCAAGTTATTTTAAAGGAAGGTACTGATGAGGTTCGTATAAACTACATCGATGTTCCAACTTTACCTTCTCCTTACTCTGCAGGTGTCGAGTCTGCAGATGGTAATGTAGGTGCAATGATAGATACAGTTCCAACAGGAGCAGGTATTGGTAGTGGGTATCTAGTTGATCAGATTAAAGGCGGAACTGTTGATATTCAGTATCAAGCTTTTGCAAAAGATCGTAGCCATTACACTACTGCAGATTCAGTGGAAGTTGACGAAGAGCAAACAATTAATATTAACGTATTAGCTAACGATATGGCTGAATCTCGCTTTGTATTCGACGCTGTCGCTTCATCGGCAACAGAAAATGCGGAGTTCTCCGCGCATAAAGGTGTGAGAGTTAAGGGTAGTCTTGTAGCAACGACTGTTGAGGTTGTATCTGCACCTTCAAACGGTTCAACAACAGTTAAGGAAGATGGCACTATTGATTATACACCAAATGCCCAGTTTTCTGGCGAAGATAGCTTTACATATACAGTACGTGAAGCGTCAGGTACTACCGCTGAAGAAACAACAGTATCAATAGTTGTTAATGATACAATTGCTGACCCTCAGCCAGTTACACCAGAGCCTGAAAGCAATGGATCGTCTGGTTCACTTGCATGGTTAACATTACTAGTAGCGCCGTTTGCATTTATGCGTCGTCGTAAACAAAAGTAATTTTATAACTTAATAGTTATATAAAGGGAGCCTCGGCTTAATGCCAGTCAGTTAAGCTGACTGGCATTTTTCTTTTTATGGGGATACTTAGATGGTTTTGGCTTAACCCATCGGGGATATCTTCTATCCTCTCGTCTAGCTGGAAGCTTAAATAAGACCAGTGTATTGAGTAAGTGCTGCCAGTGTATTGGAATGTTTCCTGGACTCATTATAGATACTGACGAGAAATACTGAATGACAGCCATCGAACTGCTAGAGAAACTAAGCTGGTTAGGCCATATCCCTGTAACTGTCGCCGCCATCGTCATTATTCTTCGTATTAAATTATAGGCGAGTAACACGCCCCATAGCTCCTGACGCACCATGTCTGGACGCTTGCTTCTTAAATGGTATGCGCTATCAAGCATGGTTTGTTTGATTTCTCTAAACCCAAGTTCTATCTCCCAACGATGACAATATAATTCAACAATTTCATTACCTGGATAACGCAATCTATCCGTCATCGAGGTTAATATACGGTAGCTTTTGCCCTTTATTGTTTTGCTGATTAATCTCGCTTTAATCGTTTCAGGAACATCGGGAAAGTTTTTTTGTGCATGCTTTGTGGTTTTCAATTCAATGATATGGTCATTTTTACCCGCGCTGGAGATGATTTCATACTGTAAGTCGGGCCTTGCTGGTATCAGCCAGTGCCTCATCTCCCCAGTTTGGTGCCAACGGTTTAACAGGCCTAAAGAATAATATCCTTTATCAAACATAGTCAGTGAATTATCTGGTGTACGTTCAATTAAACGCTCAGCTAATTTCATCTCGTTGGTTTTATAGTTATCAAACTCGCTACTGAGAAGTTGATGGCTGGTCAATTCCATATGACAAACCATGCGTATTTGAGGAAAGGCTGTATCACCGTATTGGTTGCTACCTGAAGAGAAGGCTTTACGATTATCAGGCGTGTCGGCTGTTCGCCACACAACACCGTCAACAGCTAATAGGTTCAAACCATTCCATGTTTCGAATGACTGTTGCTTATACATTGATTGAGCAGATTTATTGAAAACGTGTTTAACGGAATCATCACCTAACCTTTGTCTCGCCTGTACCATCGCACTTGGAGCAACGAGTTGGTTCTTGCCAGGTAACATGATATCTAGCTTATTAGCGATATTCCAAACTGATTCTTTTCGAAACAATGCCATGCCAATAACTGACCACAAAACGGCTTCAAGCGGTAACCTTCGCTTACGAACGGTTGCAATCCCAGCTTGTTGAAAACCTTGTTCAATGATTTCAGGGTCAAGAATTTCTGATAATTTTTCAAAGGTATGGTATCGGCTGCTTTCTTCAAGTGTTGCTTGCAGTGCTTGTTCTATATTCACAAAAAAATCCGTAGTTAGTTTCCTAACTACGGATTTTGCATGATCGTTTGGATCGGTCAACCGGTCATTTTCTTAACTGATCGGCATTAAGCCTCGGCTCCCTTTTTACATTGCTTCACAAACTAAACAACTACAAACTCTAATTTATAGGTATATTTAATTACTTAATAAAAAATACAAATACGACAAGGACTTTGACTGATGAAACGTACCCCATTCGCTCTTGCTGCACTATCGCTCGCTATTTTAAGTAGCTGTAATCAAGCCCCTGAAGAAACTCAAAAAAATAATACGCAAGTTAAGACAACCCAAGTTGCACAAGCTATTGCACCGGTTGCTAAAAAAGTGCCACATGAAATGACTATTCATGGTGACACGCGTATAGATGATTACTATTGGCTGCGTGATGATGAACGTAAAGCACCAGAGGTAATTAACTATTTAGAAGCTGAAAATACATACACTGATGCAATGCTTGCACATACTAAAACGCTGCAAAGTGAGTTGTTTGAAGAGCTAAAAGGGCGTATTCAAAAAGACGATGATTCAGTCCCAGTTAAAAACGGTGATTATTTTTACTCAACACAAACACGTGGCGATAACGAGTACACTACTTACTTACGCAGCAGCGATTTTGCAGGTACCGATCAGCAAGTTATTTTAGATGTAAATGAGCTTGCTAAAGGCCATGATTATTATGCAGTAAGTGGTTTAGATGTAAGCCCAAATGGCAATTTAATGGCTTATGGCGAAGATACTGTTAGCCGTCGTATTTATAGCGTAAAAATAAAAGATTTAACTACCGGTAAATTACTCGAAGACACACTTGAAGGCACCAACGGTGGCATTGTGTGGGCAAACGATAATAAAACGGTTTACTACATTAAAAAAGATTTACAAACTCTACTAGGTTACCAAGTGTATCGTCATACATTAGGTACACCACAAGCTGATGATGAGCTAATTTACGAAGAAACTGATACCAGTTACTACATGGGTATGAGTAAAAGTAAAGATGAGTCAGAGATTTATATTTGGCACAGCAGCACGGCTGCATCAGGCGTATCTGTATTAAGTGCTGATGATACTAAGGCAATGCCTAAACGCTTAATTAAGCGCGAAGCAGGGCTTGAATATGATATTTCGAAGCTAGGGAATACTTACTACATTGTAACTAACTTAAATGCTGTAAATTTTCAGCTGATGAAAGTTGATATTGATAAAGCAGGCGACAAGGCTAATTGGCAAAGTGTGATCCCTGCGCGCGATGATATTAAACTCGAAGGCATTGATTTATTTAATAACTACTTAGTTTACCAAGAACGTGAAATGGGCCAATCAAAGTTGATTGCGCGTGATTTAAAAACAGGTAAAGAGTTACCACTGAGCTTTAACGATAGCGCTTATACAATTGGTACTTATGGCAATAACGATATAGATAGCAGCACGTTACGTGTTTACTACACAAGCATGACCACTCCAAGCTCATCGTACGATGTAGATTTAGCGACTGGCGATAAAACGCTTCTTAAGCAACAGGTTGTGTTAGGTGATTTTGATGCTGACAATTACGCGTCAGAGCGTATTTTTGTAACAGCACGTGATGGCATAAAAGTACCGGTAAGCTTAGTTTACCGTAAAGATGCGTTTAAAAAAGATGGCACTAACCCGCTACTGCAATATGGTTACGGTTCTTATGGCGCTACCATGGATCCAACGTTCTCAAGCTCACGTTTGAGCTTGTTAGACCGTGGCTTTGTATTTGCAATTGCCCATGTACGTGGATCGCAAATGCTAGGTCGTCCTTGGTACGAAGACGGCAAGCTACTAACTAAAAAGAATACATTTAACGACTTTGTTGACGTAACTAAAGCACTGGTTTCTCAAAAGTATGGCGCAAAAGATGAAATATTTGCGTTAGGCGGCAGTGCTGGTGGCTTATTAATGGGCGCAGTAGCAAACCAAGCGCCTGAGCTTTATAAAGGCATGGTTGCTGCGGTACCGTTTGTAGATGTAGTAACAACGATGCTTGATGCGAGCATTCCGCTTACAACAAATGAATACGGCGAGTGGGGTAATCCGAACGAAAAAGCGTATTACGATTACATGCTGTCTTACTCGCCATACGACCAAGTATCTAAGCAAGCATATCCTAATATGTTGGTAACGACTGGCTTGCACGATTCACAAGTTCAATACTTTGAACCTGCAAAATGGGTTGCTAAGCTGCGTGACTATAAAACTGATGACAATAAGTTACTGTTTAAAATAGATATGGAAGCAGGGCACGGCGGCGCATCGGGTCGCTTTAAGCGCTTAGAAGATACCGCGCTAAACTATGCATTTATGCTTGATTTAGCGGGTATTAAAAAGTAATTAATTTATATATTTAAAATAAACAAAAAATGTAAGGTGCTTTTTAAGAAAGCACCTTTTTTTGTGGCAAGTTAAAGCTAAACATAGTGCCTTTACCAATTTCACTTTGTACGTAAATTTCGCTATCCATCAGTTTTAATAACCCTCTGCAAATAGCCAATCCTAAACCACCTTGCTGGCGCCCTTCCTTATTAGAATTACTTGCTTGGTAGTGCGGATCAAAAATAGCATTCAGCTCATCTTCTTTTATGCCTACGCCCGTGTCTGATACATGCACAAATAGTTGATTATCGTCACTGCGTTTTACATGTACTGCAATGCTGCCGCCGCGAGGGGTATGCCTAATTGCATTATCAATTAAGTTACTTAACACGCGCTCTAATTTAGCTATATCGGCAACCACAGGAAAATCACAAATCGCAGGTTCTACCGACAAACTAATGCCTTTTTTATCAACGGCTAAACTAAATTTTGCCATGCAATCGTAAATGAGTTCACCTAAATTAAAGGTTTCTTTATTTATACTTATTTCGCCATTTTCTAAGTGAGCAAGTTCAAATATTTGTTCTATGAGTAGCTTTAATTGCCCACAATTATTAAGCGATACCTGTAAGTATTCTTGTTGCTCTTGTTTACTTAGCTGCTCGCCCGACTGATTTAATACTTCTAAAAACCCCTGCAGTGAAGCAAGTGGTGTACGTAGGTCGTGCGATAAGTGAGTTAGTAACTCTTTGCGTTGTTTATCGCCTTGTTCAAGCGCTTTAAACTGCTCGTTAATACGCGTTAGCATGGCTTGAATACTTCGCCCTAAACTATGCACTTCGTTACTTTTTTGCGTTAAATAGTTACTTAGCTTGGTGTCGGTAAGGCTGTAGTTAGCGGCTTCAATATTACTAACATCGCGTGCTAATCGCTGAATTGGGTTGGTAAAAAAACGTAGTAAAATGAGCATCGCAATAAATAAAAATGCGAGTGCAGAGCCAAGCCATAAAGCAGCTAGCCATAACTTATCATTATTTTTTACAGTGCTTAGTGAGGTATCGTAAGCCTCACCACCAATAATTACATATAAATAACCTTGTAGCTTATCTTGATTAAATACTGGCGCGGCTGAAAATATTTTTTGTTGCTCTTTATTACGAGGATTATCACCATAAATAGGTGCAGCGCTTGGGTTGTTAATCAACTCTTTTAAAGGCGTTAAACTAATATGCGTACGTTTAACTTTCCCTGGCTTTGCTGAGTAAGTAAGAATTTTTCCGGTTTCGTCTACAAAATAAAATTCAAACGCAGGGCCTAATAACATCAAGGTATGAAAGAGGTTTTCAAGCGCTTTATAATCGTAAACACCTTCTTTTATTAATGGGTTATCTTGTACTAAATGTTCCGCTAACGCTAAGTGCAGATTTTGTTCGGCGTGGTGTTTTGAAGTCAGTTCTAATTGCTTGCTCCAGCCGTAAACTAGGGCGCAAATAAAACAAAAAATCACGACTAGCGATATAGCTAATTTTTGATACAAAGATAATTTCATAATAGGTGTCTTAATTGAGTTGGCTAGGGTTTAGTTTGTAACCAACACCCCAAACTGTTTCGATAATAGGCGCTTGTTGGTGTTCTTCTAGCTTGGCACGTAAGCGGTTTATATGTGAATTAACCGTATGCTCGTACCCACTGTGTTGGTAACCCCATACTTTATCGAGTAACTGCTGGCGGCTAAAAACATGATTAGGATGGCGTGCAAAGTAAACGAGTAAATCAAATTCGGTGGCGGTAAGGTTAAGGGCTTGCTTGCCTAAATACACTTGGTGCGAACTAAATTCTATATTGAGTGAGCCTACATTTAGTGTTTGTTCGCTATCAACGGGGGAGTTGTCGTTATTTTGGCTAGCGAGTAGCTGTGCTCTGTGGCGTAATTGGGTTTTTACTCTGGCTTGTAATTCGCGTGCAAAAAAGGGTTTACAAATATAATCATCGGCGCCCATTTCAAGGCCAATAACTCTGTCCATATCGCTACTAAGCGCGGTGAGTAAAATTACGGAGGTAGTTGGGTAATGCTCTTTTATTTTTCGGCATAAGCTCAAACCATCCATTTGGGGTAAGTTTATATCGAGTAAAATAAGTCCGTAGGGATGCTTAGCTATTTTTTTTAAGGCAAGTTCTGCGCTTACAACATGATCAACATGTAAGTTAAGCGACGTTAGCTGCGTGGTAATTAACTTACCTATTTCTCTGTCATCTTCTACTACTAATATTTTTTCGTGACGCATGTATTACCTCGTAAAAAGGGGGGCATCCGTGCTCCCTTACTTCCCCATTACAAGCTGGAACGTTACTGCGTGCGCGTAATTACTATTTTCGATACTGGGTTATCAAACTTATGTTCAACACCAAGTGCTGATGTAGATAATCCATCTTGATTTGAAACAATGCCTGGATGCATCGTTATTATATCGGCTGTATCGTCACGTATTTCGTTGAACCCTTCACCGCTAGCGGCAGGACCTGGCACAGTTTCAGCTGTTTCTGTATTTGCTTCCGTACCCGCATCATAAGCAGTCGTAGTGCGTGATAACGAGCCGCCAACTTCTAATGTTGATACATCTAAAGAACTAAGACCGGTAAAAGCATCATTTGTATTCCCAAGCATGGCAGCAAATGACAAATTAAGCGTTTCTTGCTCTTCAACAGTAATGATTACTGTGGTGGTTTCACCAGGGCCAATAGCGCCTTCAGCTGAAACTGCAGCAAGTGCACTTTCGTAGCTGAGGTATTCTTCATTTGCACCGCTTTCTGCAAGCATTTCTAAACCAACAGAAGCTGTTGTACCGAATGTCCAAGGTGCTTCATCTTCAAAAGCAATGACAGAGAGTGGTGACAAAGGCTGTCCTGCAGTTAAGTTACTAAAAGTAATAGTAAACTCACTGATCACAGGTTCTACAACAATTGGCTCAACAACGACCGGCTCTTCAACCACTGGGTCGTTATCATTATCGCTACACGCTGCAAGTGTGGTTGCAAGTGCAAGCACTAGTAGACTTTTTTTAAGGTTGTTAGCAGATGACATAATCATGCTCCTACTTAACTGTAACGGTTAATTGCGCTACTGGGTTTAACCATCTGTGTACTGTATTACTTAAATCGCTATTACCCGCTTCTAAATCGTCATCACCTAAGCTACCTGGGTGAATATGGATGCTTGTATTTGTATCACCACTTAATATACCTGTACCGCCAGTGCCAGCGTCGCCACCTGGAGCCGCAGGAATACCCGGAGTACCTGGTGCACCAGAGCCTTCAACTACAAGCTCATTGTTTTGTTCTGTGCCTGCATCGTAAGCATTTAAATTAATTGTGTAAGTACCCGCTTCTGTTGGGATTTTCCAGCTGTTTAAGCCTACAAAGCCATCATTAGTTGGTAGCATCATTGCAGTTAAAGATAGGTAATCATTACCGTCGGTAGTGGTAAGTGTTGCCGTTGTAGATGCGGCTGGTGCAAGTAAACCTTCAGCTGGATTTGCAGCCATATCACTGCCCGCTGCAGTTGCTTGTGCAACTAGCTCTGCAATATTGCCGCCTTCAGCCATTGTTTGTAATGCTGTAGATGCTTGCGTTGCTACTTCAAATAGTGTGTCTTCGCTGTTGTGTGCTGTAATTAACAGTGGAGTAAAGTGAATACCCTTGGTTAGGTTAGTAACTTTTAGGTCTAATTCTGCGGCCATAGTCGATTGGCTAGCTGCCGCTAAAAGAATTGCAATTGTTAATGTAGAAGTTTTCATTATTATTTCCTGTAAGTGATGATTCGAGTTAAGTATTGAATAATCGTCTCCAGAAACTCTCACAAACTTATCACTTTTTTATCACAAGATTTTACGCTGTGATTTTTAAATACAAATACGTTGGTTGATTTGTAGACATTTGTTTAGTTAAGAGGCAACATACATAAAACAAAAAGGAGAGTGTTATGGAAGAAAATCAACAGGTTGAACCAGTTAATAAAGATGACCGTATGTGGGCTATGTTATGCCATTTGAGTGCGCTTGCCGGATTTATTGTGCCGTTTGGCTCAATAATTGGGCCATTAATAGTGTGGTTAATTAAAAAAGATGAGATGCCAGTTGTTGACGTGCACGGTAAAAAGGCGCTTAACTTTCAAATAACGATGGCAATTGCATATGTAGTTTGTTTTTTACTGATGTTTGTAGCTGTAGGCTTAATATTACTACCTATAGTGGCAATTTTTGGGTTTGTAATGGTTGTAATGGCGAGTATTAAAGCTAACGAAGGTAAAGAGTTTAATTACCCGTTTAGTTTAAATTTGATAAAATAAAACCTCAGTCATTATATTATAAACCCAGCTATAGGCTGGGTTTTTACGTTTAGCCATAAGGACATTATGCTTTATCTCACGTTATTTATTAGCGCATTTATATCTGCGACATTACTGCCTAGCTCTTCTGAGGTGATAATGGTGGGAATGATTACTCAAGATAAAGTTAATTTATGGCTTATGTGGTGCGTAGCAACACTTGGAAATGTGTTAGGGAGCTGTGTTAATTACTGGTTAGGCACGCAAGTACTGCGTTTTAAAGATAAAAAATGGTTTCCTGTATCGCAAAAAGGGCTTGATAGCGCACAAAAGCAATTTAATAAATATGGAGTGTATAGTTTGTTATTTGCTTGGTTACCGGTTGTGGGGGACCCATTAACGGTGATTGGAGGTATATTTAAAGTGCGATTTAACACCTTTTTACTGTTAGTAACACTAGGCAAAGGCGCGCGCTATTTAGCGGTTATCGCCCTTGCCGTAGGATTCGAAAAGCTTTTTTAAATAAGTTTTTAAGTGCTTATTTAGCCCAATCAAGCGTTAACGACACTGAGTCGGCAAAACGCAGTGCATGTGGTTTATCAACACGTGCTTTAGCGTAATGAACGCTTGGGTGCGCGTGACAAACGGCAAGAATTTCAGCCACTAATTTTTCGAGCAGTAAAAAGTGCCCTTGCTCTACTAAGCTAATTACTTCTTTGGTGATCACTTTATAATTAAGTGCTTGGTCAACTTCATCCGTTTTACACGCATCATCAGCAGGGTAGTGAATCTCTAGATTGATCACTACATCTTGCTTTTTTTCACGCTCATCGGGGTTAAAGCCAATAAACGTACGCAGGCGTAAATTAGTAACGTTAATAATTGCATTAGCCATAGGGTTAACCTTTTATAAGCTGCAAAAATTCGTTACGTGTTTTAGGATCGCTTCTAAAGTTACCTAACATTACTGATGTACGCATGCTTGAATTTTGCTTTTCTACACCACGCATCATCATACACATGTGTTTTGCCTCAACAATAACGCCCACGCCCTTAGCGCCAGTCACTTCTTCAACTGCTTTAGCGATTTGATGCGTTAACTGTTCTTGAATTTGAAAACGGCGTGAAAACATATCAACAATACGTGCAAATTTAGATAAGCCTAATACTTTACCGTTTGGTATATAAGCAATATGGCAACGACCAATAAAAGGCAGTAAATGATGCTCACACATAGAGTAGAGCTCTATGTCTTGCACTAACACCATATCGTCGGCGTCAGATGTAAATACTGCTTTATTAGTTATTTCATCAAGCGTTTGACGATACCCTTGCGTTAAATATTCCATTGCTTTTGCAGCACGTTTTGGCGTATCAAGTAAGCCTTCGCGGTTAGCATCTTCGCCTACAGCGGTGATGATTTTTTCATAACTTTCTTTTAATTCATTGTGCATAAATATCTCAGTTTATTTATATTCACTTTAAATGACGACCACCATCAATAGGCAAAGAGCGCCCTGTGATGTAGTGGCTTTGTAATAGTAAATCAATGCTATTGATAATTTCTTGGCATCCGGGTTCAATGCCCATTAATGATTTTTTAAGAGTCTTAGCTCGATATTGCTCATCGTCATGTTCATTAAAAATAATGAGCGATGGAGCAACCGAGTTCACTTTTATATCTGGCGCATATTTAGCGCTAAACGATTTGGTTAGGTTGTCGAGTGCTGCTTTACTTGCTGCATAAGCTAAGTGTTTAGGGCTGCCTGTTTCAACTACATAATCAGTAAGATGTATAATATCGGCAGGTACTTTTTCATTTTGCTGATAGTTTAAAAGCAGCTCTGCACACATTAAATTAATTAAATACGGTGTTTTGGCATGTATACGCATCATATTATCGAACAGTACTGCAAAGTCAGGATTGTTAGCTTCGCAGTCCCAGCTTGATGCATTGTGAACAACAGCGCGCAGCGATGTTGTATGCTCTTTAAGCGTATTTATAAATGCACTAATACCGTCATCGTTACTAAAATCGGCATAAATACATACAGCGCCTTGTTGCTCTAATTTATCAACAGCGGCGTGACGAGTACGATACGTGATAATAATGCTCTGCCCTTGGGCTATATAATGCTGAGCGAGTGCTAAGCCAATACGTTGGCCTGCGCCGGTAATTAAAATGGGCGATGTCATATAAGGCAGTGTTCTCTTTGGCGGGTAGTTATACCAATATTATTAAAAATATCATCGTTTTATCGCTATTTCATAGGGCTATAATAGCTCACTAATTTAATGCAATTGGTATTATAAAATTCAAAGCGTTAATTTATTAAAATATACGCAGCTTCTTAATCTGTCGATCAAAAAAGCAATTAATCCTTAAAGCATTAATTGCTTTATTTTAGCTACTAAACATTAATCGTAAATTGTCGGAATTGGTTGACGCTTATGTTGTGTACGCGTGTAAATGCTTACAAGCTTTTGTTCAACATCATTAGACACAGGTTTACCTTCTAAAAAGTCATCAATTTGCTCATAGCTCAAACCAAGTGCTTCTTCGTCTGTTAAACCTGGGCGGTCACTTTCTAAATCAGCTGTAGGTGCTTTATCTACCAATAAAGCTGGCGCACCTAGCGCAGTAGCAAGTGCACGAACTTGGCGTTTTGATAAACCAAACAGAGGGGCTAAATCGCACGCGCCGTCACCAAATTTAGTATAAAAACCAGTAATGTTTTCAGCACTATGATCGGTACCCACTACTAAGCCTTGGCAAAAACCTGCAATTTCGTACTGAGCAACCATACGTTGACGCGCTTTAACATTGCCTTTAATAAAATCTATTTGAGCTTGCTCAGGCAGTGCTTCACCACAGCCAACTACGGCAGCTATCGCTTGCTCATGCAGTGCATCAGCCGCAGGTTGTACGTTTACGGTCATACGTTTACTTGGCTGAATAAAATCAACCGCCATTTGTGCTTCATCTTCGTCAGCTTGTACACCATAAGGTAGGCGCACTGCAATAAACTGATACTTGTCAGTATCGTGTTCTTTATTTAGCTCGTTTACAGCAAGTTGACATAAGCGGCCGCAGGTTGATGAGTCAACACCACCGCTAATACCCAGTACTAACGAGCGTGAATGAGCTGCTACCAAACGTGTTTTAATAAAATTAACTCGGCGAGTTATCTCAGCATTTACATCAATCGTTGGCTGAACCTTCATTTCAGCCATAATTTCGGCGCGCATTGCCAGCTCCTTATAAAATTTAATATGTGATACGCAATAAACTTATTATGTGATTTAGTTTTAGTTAATTAAAGTTTTAAATGAGCTTTTATTTGGCGAAGCTCTGCTTTTAATTTTTCTACTTCTTCAAGTAAATCGCTTAATTCTTTGTCTTTAATTACTTCGCTTGGTAGCGCAACAAAGGCATCGGCGGGATTATTTTGTTGTTCGCCAAATAAATGAATATATCGGCTGTCACGTTTACCAGCTTCACGCTCTAGCTTTGTGACGTACTCGCTTTCAATCAGTTTATTGAGCGCTGCCTCTACTTCATTTACGTTATTAAAATCAGCAAGCCTAGCACTGCGGGTTCTTAATTCACCAGGAGTCTGAGCACCACGCAAAAGTAACAAACAAACAATGGCACGCTGCTGAGCAGAAAATTGCAGATTACTAAATTCAGTGTTGCAAAAGCGGTGGTCGTATTTATTTACGCGACCCGAAAGACCTTCATCTATTGTAACCAAACGCATTTCTATTAGTTCATCGAGTGCGTTTTGCACGTCTTCATCTGTAAGGCTTAACACAGGATCGCGATTAGATTTTTGGTTACATGCGTTCACGAGAGCGTTTAACGATAGCGGATAATGCTCTGGCGTCGTGCTTTGTTTTTCTAATAGGCAACCAAGAATACGTTGTTGATTTGTTGATAACTGCATAAATAATCTCAAATTAGTAAGCGTATTTTATTAGCTTACACCTTTATTGAATGCCAAGCCATTGTTGAAGCTTTGGTTGTAATGCAGCTAAATCGAGAGGCTTACTTAAATAGTCGTTCATGCCTGCGGCTAGGCATTTTTCTTTATCGCCCTGCATGGCATTGGCTGTTAGCGCAATAATAGTAATATTTTCATTATCTTTACCTGCATCACCTTCTCTAATGGCTTTAGTGGCTTGGTAGCCATCCATTTCGGGCATTTGGCAATCCATTAAAACTAGCTTATATGGTTTACCTTGTTTTGCATTGAGCTTTACAATTGCCTCAAGTCCATTTTCGGCAATATCAAAAGTAACACCCGCCTGCTTTAATAGCGCAGAGGCAACCACTTGGTTTATTTTATTGTCTTCAACAAGCAATAGTTGTGGTTCTGATGAATCCAGTACTGGCGCTTTAGTTAGCTTGTTTTGCAGCTGTGCTTGTTGCTGCTGTTGTTCAATGTATTTATCGTTTGTAAGTGAGTCAAACAAATCAGACGGTGTGAGAGGTTTGAAAATCATACAGTCGACTTCCATACCTACTTTAGACTCCTCAGGTGAATAACTCACTGGCGCCATAATAACTAACTTGCAACTATGCATATTTATAAAGTTTTTGAGCGCGGTGATATGCGTTTGTGGGGCTTTTTCAAAAAAGTAGTAGTCAACTAAAATAGCACCAAGGTGGGTGGTTACATTATTTAAGTAATCATCAACCTCAAGATAGTTATGTATACAATTAACTTTTGCACCCCAAACAGTGAGCTGCTTATTAGCGGTATTAGCATTTAACGAGCACTCATCAATAATTAAAATATGTTTGTTTTTAATTAAATGACTCGGTAAATCTTGTTCTTTACTTAAGCGCGGTTGTATTTGTACTGTGAAAGAAAATGTACTTCCTTCACCTTGCATACTGTTTACACTTACTTCACCGTTCATCAGTTCGCACAATTGTTTTACTATGGCAAGACCAAGCCCTGTGCCCCCAAATTGGCGTGTTGTTGAAGCATCGGCTTGTGTGAATGAGTCAAATAACGACGCTTGTTTTTTAGGGTCAATACCAATACCAGTATCAATAATCGAACACTGTAGGAACGAGCCATCCGTTGTTTCATCTATTCTGGCAGTAATGACTACTTCGCCATCAATAGTAAATTTAACTGCGTTGCCAATTAAGTTATTTAAAATTTGGCGCAAGCGGTTAGGGTCACTAATTATCTCGCTAACAGTTATTTGAGTCGCATCTAGAATAAGTTTTGTATTGTTTTGTTCTACCTTTAAAGCAAAGGATTCCACCACTTCGCCTAATAACCGAGGTAAATTAAATTGCACGTTTTCAATATCGAGCTTACCGGCTTCAATTTTAGAAAAGTCTAATATGTCATTAATTATATTAAGCAAAGATTGAGCTGATGATTGAGCAAGTTCAATATGATGTTTTTGCTGTAGGTCCAATTGAGTTTGCTTAATTATGTTAAGCATACCTAAAACACCGTTCATTGGGGTGCGAATTTCGTGGCTCATACTTGCTAAAAATTCACTTTTAGCTTCAACAGCTTGTTCGGCGGTTTCTTTGGCAGAAACTAGTTTTTGTTCGGTTTCAATTCGCTGTTGGCTTGAGTGCAAGCTGCCTATTAACGCTGCAACGGCAATTAAAAAGCTTTCTTCGTTTTTAGACCAGTAGCGTTTTGATTGGCATTGCTCTGCGCAGACGACTCCTATAGCGCCACTTCCTGCAGGGATTATTACGCACAGCATTGATTTAATCTCGAGAGTCATTAAATACTGTTCTTTAATTGGCTCGAGTATTGGGTGTTCTTGGGCGTCAGGCACATTAAATACAGGCTGGTGATCTATTGCATTAAAAAAGCCGGGAAGATTTTTTCTTAGCCAAATAGAGTCAATTTTATCACTAGACGAATGTTTACTATGTATGGCAAAAGGGCTTAGTTGGGATTTGTCTTCATTAAAAAACCAAATACTGGCACGTTTAATATCAAATGCTTGGCAGATTGCTTCAGTAATAATATCTTTTGATTGGCTCAGTTGCCCAGTTAATATTAATTTATTAACGGTAAGGGAGGCTAAAATTTCGTTGTGTAATGCTGTTTTATTATTTTCTAATTCAATCTTTTTACGGGTATCAATATTCTGTAATGAGCCAAAAATACGTGTGCATCGTCCATTTTTTCGTTCTGCTTCACCATGTACGAGTACCCAAACAGATTCACCTTCTTCATCCATTACTTCTAATTCAACTTCGTAGCTTTCACCATATTTTATAGCTCGTTCAATTAAAGGTTTAATTGTTTCTCTGCTAGTGCCTTTTTTAAAGTAATTTAAATCTTTAGGCCATTCTGGTTGGCTATTTAATGGGTATTTAAATAGTTTTTTGGTCATATCAGACCAATACACTTGTTTCGTTTCTAAGTTAAATGACCATGCGCCTATTTGGGCTAGATCACTCATTGCCTCAAGCATTTTTTCGTTTTGTTGCTGGCGATTAAGCATTTTCAAAAAGAATAAAAAGGCCCAAATTAATAACCCGCAAATAATTATAATTGATAGCCTAAGTGGCCATACAGCTGAATTTGGTGGGCTCCAACCTATTTTAGGTGCTACGTAAAGTTGCCAATTGCCACCTTGAAAGCTTAACGTAAACTCAAGGGGGTCTTGCTCTATTATGTTTTGATTACCGTAAAAAAACTCCCCTTTGCTGCCAAGTCCATGCCTGCCTTGTAAAGCGACGTTGTATTCTTTTTCTAGCTCATAAATACCTGAATTTTCATAGACTTTTTCAATGTTGAGAACAACTGAAAGTAATCCCCAAAAGCGATTTTCTGGCGGTATGTAAACAGGAACGCGGGCTATAAGTGCTATGTCACCTTGGATTAATTTTAATGGGCCAGCCATTACAATGGTATTTGTATCGCGAGCTCTAATAGCATCAGCGCGTTGGTTTTTTTCTTCTAAAAAGTTTAAACCGAGTGCTTTTTCATTACCTTTTAAGGGGTAAGTCATGCGAATTACCATATCGGGAGCGCCACCAATATTGCGAAGCTCATTTGAGGTTTTAAATAGTGGTTGGGCAATTTGTTCAAACTGTGTTTGCTGTAAATCAGGCTGCGCCGCTACGGCAACACCTAAACCTCGAACTAGTTGGATATTAGAAACTAAAATAGATTCTAATTGAGCTCGATATGTACTTACTTCAGAAAGAATTTGTAGGCGATGAGCATCTTTAACACGATTGTAGTTAATACGATCAAGAACGATACCAACTAGTACAGTTAGCGTAAGAGATAACCAAAAGGTCAACTTAAAGTTATGAACGTTCGTTTTTTTATTGTTAGTAGATGGTGGCATTTGCTACATCGTGGCGTTAATTTAGGCAAATTAACTATAGCTAATTTATTACATAAATGAAAACGGCGCATTAACAAATGCGCCGTTTATTTTTTATAATTAGTAGTTTAGCGAGTTACGAGTCGCTAACTTCACGCGCCCAGTGATTTTGCTTTGCTACATGTAGCTTGCGGTAACCATCAAGTAGCGCC
This sequence comes from Pseudoalteromonas sp. HL-AS1, assembly GCF_031198785.1. Lineage (NCBI taxonomy): Bacteria > Pseudomonadati > Pseudomonadota > Gammaproteobacteria > Alteromonadales > Pseudoalteromonadaceae > Pseudoalteromonas > Pseudoalteromonas sp. HL-AS1. The sequence goes on along the minus strand of NZ_CP133569.1, from coordinate 3,543,378 downwards.
GCATGCTTTTTAAAGCCTTCAAGCGATAAACCAGGGAAAGTTAAACCGTTAAACTGCTTTTTACCTTCGGCAATTTCTATAGCCAGCGCTACATTATTAGCACCAAACATTAAGCCTAGTGCATCTTGGTAATCTGCGTATTCGCGCTCGTCATCGTATTTAATTTCAAGAACTGCTTTTAAACAGCGGAAGTGGCGCATTGCCTCTTCATTTACTTGGCCTGTATGAAGTATCCAGTCAACCCAATCAATGGCTTCTTCGCTGCCTGCAGCTAAACATAGGTGCGCTTTAAGCTCACCTATACGCAGAGTGTGCCATGGTGTGTCGGCATCGGTTGCAAGGCCAATAAATTCTGCGGCGCGGATAATATCGCTGTGGCCTGCTTCTTCAAGGCTGTCGTAAATTTCCATCCATTGCTCTGCATCGTACTGATCAAGCGATAGGAATACTTCGCGAAATTTTGCGCCTTCGTTGTTGTTACGCCAAATAAGCTCATCAACAGGGTAAATGTCTGACATGCCAGGTACTAAAATACGACACGCGTATACGTTTAGGTGCGTGTAATCCATGATATAGATATCATGATCCATGCTATGAATTAGGTCAGTACAGAAGTTATATTCTTCTTCAGTTGTTCCGCTAAAGTCCCAGTGTACAAATTCAAAATCAGGTTTTGCACGGAAAAAATCATGCGAAATCAAACCGCTTGAATCAATAAAGTGCAGTTCAATGTTCTCTGGTGTTGCTACTTCATCGTTATCAAATGTTGCAGGTTGGAATACATCTAGTTGATCAAGACGACGACCTTGTAGTAACTCAGTCACGGTACGTTCAAGCGCAACTTCAAATGATGGGTGAGCACCAAAAGAAGCAAATACAGAACCATCTGTTGGGTTAATAAGCGTTACGCTCATTACAGGGTATTTACCCCCAAGTGATGCATCGGCAATACGTAAATGAAAGCCATGGCTGCGAAGCTCTTCACACGCTTCGTGAATTTTAGGGTATTGCTTAACAACATCTTCAGGCACGATTGGTAAACAAATACCTTCGGCGATGATGCGGTTTTTAATAGCACGTTCAAATACTTCTGATAAACCTTGTACGCGAGCTTCAAACTTGGTGTTACCTGCGCTCATACCGTTAGATACAAAAATATTACCGATAACGTTTACCGGAATGTATACGTCTTGGTTATCGCGTTGGCGTGTGTATGGCAGGGTACAAATACCACGATCAATATTGCCTGAGTTAAAATCAAAAAGGTGTGATGCGTTTAGTTCGCGCTCTGGGTCAAAGTAATCCCATAAGCTTTCATCCATAATGCCCTCTGGCACTTCATCGCCTTCAACTTTAAACCATTTTTCGCTTGGGTAATGAGTAAACTCGCCATTAGCAAATTCTTCACCTAGATAAAAGTCTGCAAAAAAGTAGTTACAGCTTAAACGTTCAAAGTATTCACCGAGTGCTGAAGCAATAGATGCTTTGTCGGTTGCGCCTTTACCATTGGTAAACATAACACCGCAGTCGCTGTCTTTTATATGAACCGAATAACAGTTAGCTACAGGGTTAAGCCAAAGCGCTTCTTCAACATTAATATTTAGGGCTTTAAGCTTGTTTTGCATGGTAGAGATTGACGATTCTAGGTCGCGGTCTTTACCTTTGATAAATGTTTTTTCAGTCATATTGATCTCAACTAGTTCTGCACGATGTGTGGAGCTGACATTATCGTGGATTTTGATGTTTATTTCACCCTTTGCGAGCAAGAACATTATTATTTAATAAAACTGTGGTTATTATATGTGCTTAACGCTTGGTCAAAACGTGCAAAGGAAACGGTGATGTTTAAAGTAATCAAACGCTTGTTGTTATTAATTGTGATATTAGGGCTGGCAAGTACCGCTGTTGTTTATGGGGTACTTAGTTTAAGTTTACCCGCCCTTGATGGAAACGGACGCAGTAACGCGGTAGCAGAGCCTGTAAAAATTTCGCGAGATGCATTAGGGCAAGCAGTAATAAGCGCCAATAGCCGAAACGACGCCGCCTACGGTTTAGGTTATGCGCATGGGCAAGACCGATTTTTTCAAATGGATTTACTAAGGCGTAATGCCGCAGGTGAGTTAAGTGAATTATTTGGCCAAGCAGCGTTGGGGCTCGATAAAAAAATGCGTTTTCATCAATTACGTAAACGCAGCCAAATTATTTTACAAACCCTGCCTGAAGCAGATAAGCAATTACTTAAAAGTTACGCTCAAGGTGTAAACGAAGGTTTAGCGCAAGTAGGGTATTCAAGCTTTGAATATTTACTAACCGGTGCAGCGCAAAAGCCATGGCAAAGTGAAGACAGCCTACTTGTGATATTTAGCATGTACCTTGATTTACAAAGCGCCACATTTGAGCGCGACCAAGCACTTATTCAAATTGAGCAAGCATACACAAAGCAAATGGTTGATTTTTTAACGCAACCGAGTAAGTACCAAGCCGCGCTTGATGGCAGCAAATTAGCGCCTTATAACGGCGGCATACCTACCTTTCCAACTCAAACAAAGCATATAGTTAAAAGTATTGAAGCTAACCAAGAGCGCGGCAGTAACAACTGGGCTGTTACAGGGGCGCTTACTAAAACAGGTGCTGGTATGGTGTCGGATGATATGCATTTATCGATGGCAGTACCTGTAGTTTGGTACAGGGCACAATTAAATTACATGTACAGTGGTGAGCAGACTCAGGTAACCGGAGTATCGCTGCCCGGAGCACCAGCCATTGTTGTTGGCACTAACAACAATGTTGCATGGGGATTTACTAACGGTTATTTAGATACTGCCGATTGGATTGCATTAAACGATGATAGTAAAACATGGCAAGTTGATAAATCGATTGCATTACCCGATGGGGAGGTTGAAAACTATTCATTAATACTCAGTGAATACGGACCTGTAAAATATATTAACGAAAAACCTTATGCGTTGAGCTGGGCTGCCCATCAGCCTTATGCCGTTAATATGCAGTTATTAAAATTAGAGCAAGCCAAAACGGTAGATGATGCACTTGCTGTAGCAAGCGATGTGGGCATTCCGGTGCAAAACCTAATGGTGGTAGACAGCCTTGGTAGCGCAGCGTGGAAAAACATGGGCGGTATACCTGCTCGTAAAGCGCCAAGTGTGCTTGGCGTAAATGCCGATGACTACTCAGCGCTTTGGCAGCAAAATGAATTACAACGCCCTTTTATTAAAAACCCGCAAAGCGGTCGATTATGGACTGGTAATTCTCGCGTGGTATCGGCTGAAGATGACGCGCGTTTTGGTAATGGTGGTTATGCACTCGGCGCACGTTCGAGTCAAATTCGCGATAGATTATTTGAAAAACAAACATTTGCTGAGAGCGACTTTTACGCATTACAACTTGATAACCAAGCTCGCTTTTTAATGCCTTGGCATGCTCTGCTGTTAAAGCAATTAAAAGCCGATCAAACTAAAAATCAGCAATATATAACAGCGCTTGAAAACTGGCAGCAATGTGCGTGTTCAACCTCCACAGGGTATACCTTAGTTAAGCGCTACCGCGATGAAGTGATTAATATTTTATTTAGCAGTATGGAGGATGAATTAAATAAACAACAAGGCACACTTAAATACGTAAAACGAGATTTAGAGCCCGCTGTTTGGCAGCTTATAAACAACAAGCCCGACACATGGATAAACCCACAATTTAAAAGCTGGGATGAGCAGCTACAAGGAGCATTTAGCCAGACTATTACTAAGCTTACAGAACAGTTTGGTAATAATGTACAAAACTGGCAGTGGGGCAAGGTAAATGAGTTAGTGATAGAGCATCCGTTTGCAAAGCAAATGCCGTTACTTGCTAAGTTATTAAATATGCCCACAGCAGCGGGTTTTGGAGATAGTTATATGCCCGCCGTACAAGGGCGTAGTTTTGGCGCATCGCAGCGTTTTATTGCTCAACCTGGGCATTTAGAGCATGCAATTTTAGCTATTCCCGGTGGGCAATCGGGGCACCCTCTTTCTGAATTTTACAGAGCGGGGTTTAGTGATTACGTAGAAGGTAAAAATACGCCTTTATTGCCTCAAGAGTTAATACATCAAATAGTAATAAAGCCGACACGATGAACTAAAGTATAGCTAAACACGTTCTATATAATTACCAATAAAACAACAGAGAACTAAAATGAAAAAAATACTACCCGCATTAATAACAGGTTTATTACTAAGCACTACAGCGCAAGCAGATGATGGCCCAGTAACAGCACAAAAGCTAAGTGAGCATGTATACGTACTATTTGGGCAAGGCGGTAATATTGCAGCAAGTGTAGGTGATGATGGCATTTATATTATTGATGATCAGTTTGCCAAACTCTCAGATGATATTAAAAAAACCATTAGCGATTTAAAACCAGGCAGTGCAGAGTTTGTTATTAATACTCACCATCATGGCGATCATACCGGTGGCAACGAGAACTTTGCTAAAGCGGGTGCGCACGTTATAGCGCACGACAATGTACACAAACGTCTAGAAGAGCAGCACGGGGAAGGGTCAGACTTTTTACCGCGCATTAGTTTTGGTCATGACTTAAAACTACATTTTAATAACGAACACGCCCATGTAGTGCATTACGAACATGCACACACCGATGGCGATTCGGTTATCTTTTTTAGTAACGACAACATAGTGCACATGGGCGACATTTACTTTAATTTTGGCAGCTTACCGTTTGTTGATGTAGATAGCGGCGGCAGCGTTGATGGGATTTTAGCGGCAGTAAACGATGTAGTTAATCAAATTGACGACAACACTAAAGTAATACCAGGACACGGCAAGGTAAGTGACCGTTCAGGACTGATAGCGTATGGTAAGCTAGTTCAAAACGCGAAAGACGTGATGCTAAAAGCAATGCAAAATAATGCAAGCTTAGAGCAAGTACTTAAAGCCGATCCATTGGCTGAGCTGAATCTTGAATACGCAGGCTGGTTACCAAAAGAGAAAGTAACCACACTTTTTTATCGTAGCTTAAAGTAGTACGCGTAACGTAAAAAACATGATACAAAGCTGAGTGTACTTTAACGTACATTCGGCTTTTATTTTCTTATGCCCAAAGGAGTTGTGTATGTCGGCAGAAAAAACCCATCTTGAAATTTGTAACTTAACCAGAGAGCAATATCCGCAAATTAAAACCTTGATGGATCAAGCGTATCCCGACTTAGGCGGTGCGTGGCCAAGTCATACCATTTTTAGATTAATAGACCAATTTCCTGAAGGGCAAATAGGTATTGTAGATGACGGCGTGCTGGTGGGCTTAGCATTAAGCGTGCAGGTTGATTACACGCGTTTTTCAAACCCGCATACATACGAAGATATTGCAGACGGTCACGACCGTGTATTTAGCGATACCGACGGCGATGCGCTATACGGCTTAGATGTTGCTATTAGCGAAAGTCACAGAGGCATGCGTTTAGGTCGTCGCCTTTATGATGCCCGTAAAGAATTGTGCCGCCAATATAACTTACGTGCTATTTTAGCAGGTGGGCGTATTCCGCGTTATTACAATCACAGCAGTGAAATGACGCCAATGGAATACATTGCAAAAGTAGATCAAAAAGAATTATACGATCCTATTTTGAGCTTTCAGTTATCTAACGATTTTCAGGTAAAACGCTTACTTAAAAAGTATTTACCGGAGGATCAAGAGTCCGTTGGTTACGCCACTTTACTTGAGTGGAATAACATCATGTATGAGCCAACCGACACAGTACTTGAGTCAACTAAATCAATCGTGCGAGTAGGTGCTGTGCAATGGCAAATGCGTTGTGTTGAATCGGTTGAAGAAATGCTAAAGCAGGTTGAATACTTTGTAGATACCGTATCTGACTACAAAAGTGACTTTATACTATTCCCTGAGTTTTTTAATGCGCCACTAATGGGCTTAGGAAATCAAAGCAACCAAACGGAAGCGATTCGTTATTTAGCGGAATATACCGAAACGTTTAAAAACGCCATGTCGCGTATGGCAATAGAATACAACGCTAATATTATTACCGGCTCTATGCCACTTGCCGAAGATGATAAAATTTATAACGTAAGTTACCTATGCCATCGTAGCGGTAAGATAGACGAGCAACGTAAAATACACATAACCCCGCATGAGCAAAACGATTGGGTTATTCAAGGCGGCGATAAAATTGCCGTGTTTGATACCGATGCCGGTCGTGTGGGTATTCAAATTTGTTACGATGTAGAGTTTCCTGAGCTTTCACGCATATTGGCCAAACAAGGGTTAGATATTCTGTTTGTGCCATTTTGGACTGATACTAAAAACAGTTATTTACGTGTGCGCCACTGTGCACAAGCGCGTGCAATAGAAAACGAATGTTATGTGGTTATTGCAGGCTCAGTAGGTAATTTACCAGAGGTAGAAAGCCTTGATGTGCAGTACTCACAATCGGCGGTATTAACGCCATCGGACTTTTCGTTCCCGCACGATGCAACACTTAACGAAGCCACACCAAACACCGAAATGCTGCTATTTAGTGACCTTGATATGGATAAGCTTAAAATACTTCACAGCGAAGGCACAGTGCGTAATTTAAAAGATCGCCGCGAAGATTTATACGAAGTGATTGTTAAAAAGAGAGACGTTTAATGGCGTGGGTGTACTTAATTATTGCTGGGTTACTTGAAATTGGCTGGCCGATTGGCTTAAAAATTTCGCAAAACGCTGATACTCGCTGGCAAGGTATAGCAATAGCGGTGGTATTTTTAGTCGCTAGTGGTTTTATGTTGTGGCTTGCACAAAGGCAAATATCAATGGGCACCTCATACGCCGTATGGACAGGTATTGGCGCCGCCGGTACATTTTTAGTGGGTATATTGTTTTATAACGATGCCGCTACATTTGGTCGTATTGCGGGAGTATTAATGATTATTAGTGGTGTGATAACACTAAAAATCAGCTCTTAGAACCAGTTCTTAAAGCTATAAAAACTATAACAGCGCAGGTATAAAAGCCTGCGCTTTTTTATGCCCTTAATTCGGCAACATAACCAAAACAGCGGCAATGGCTATGAGTATTAAGCCTGCTGTATCTTGTTTCTTAAGTGGCTGCTTTAACCAAAGAACGGCAATTAGCATGGTAAAAAACACTTCAACCTGTCCAAGTGTTTTAACGTAAGCAACGTGGTGTAAGCTCATTGCACTAAACCAGCCAATAGAACCGACACAACTAAAAACACTAATTGCGGCTGTAGTACCTTTGTATTGCCACAGTTTACTAAGTGTTTGCGGCTCTTTTAATAATAAATAGCCCAGTAGTATTAGTGTTTGTAAGCTAATTACAAACAGCAAAACCCAAGCTGCTGAGTGAGGAAATAATAATCCTGAATTTAAGCTCGCTTCTCGTACCCACAGCGATGTAAGTGCAAAGCAAGTACCACAAGCCAGTCCTAGTAATGCTGTTTTAGCATTAAAGTGTTTAACGCTTGTTATGCCGCTGAGTAGCAATACGGCAATAGCGCCAAAAAACACACCAAGCCAACCGAGCAAAGAAAGTGCCGAGCCAAAAAATAATACACCTAAAATAGCAGCTACTAACGCCTCGCTTTTGGCAAGACCAGCACCTACAGCGTAATTATTCATTTTAAATAACTTAACCATTAAACCAGTGGCAAGTATTTGCATCACACTTGCGCCTACAATAAATCCCCAAAAGGCATTATTAAACGTAGGCATGGCGGTATCTTGATATTGATACAAACCATATAAATACACGCCAGCAATAGGGCTTGCAATAATAAAGCGAGAGAGTGTTACGCCAGCAACACTCACATCGTTACTTAATTTACTTTGCAGGGCATTACGCCATGCTTGCATGAAGGCGGCTAAAAAAGTGAAAAATATCCAGGTCATGGTCGTCATCGTTAAAATGTAAGGCAGTAAAGTTAACAAGCTTTGTGAAGTAAAGCGATGCATTAACTATGATGTTGAATATTCATCATCTGCGACATTATGTCGCATGGGTTTGAGGATAAATTTAGCTATAGTAGGTCTGATGTTATTGTTAGCCGCCAGAGTTTGTCATAAAACGTATCTGGCGGCTTTTTTATTACGCTTATGCTAAATTATCCGAAACATCAAAAGGATAAATTATGACAACATTAGTTGTATGTGCATTACTTGCGGTATTAATGCCTTACTTTGCAAAAGTGCCGGTTGCTATAGCAATGGCAAAATTGGGTCGATACGACAATAAACACCCAAGGGCGCAACAAACAAAATTAACCGGCTTTGGTGCACGGGCGCTCGCTGCTCATCAAAACTGTTTTGAATCGCTTGCTGTTTTTGCTGTCGCTATTGCAGTTGTACTGGGCACTAACTCTGTAGGTGCAGTGACCGAAACGCTAGCGGTTACGCATATTGTGTCGCGTATTTTGTATTGCGTATTTTACTATATGAACCTAGATATAATTCGCTCATTAGTGTGGTTTATTGGTTTGGGTACAGCCATTGCCATGATTGTGCTGAGTTTGTAGGTTTATAGCGTAAAACCACAAAGCAAGCAGCCTAAAAGGGCGCTTGCTTTGTAGTCTTGAACAACTCGTGGCGTTAATGCGATACTTTAATTCGCTCAATTAAATCGGTAGGCGCCACTTCACTGTTAATCGCAAAATCTAGTTGTACAAGTACATCTTCAAAACCTGAATCTGATGCTTTATATTTCCATTTTGCTAGCGCTTCTTTCGCTGATTTATCAAAAGTATTTTTAGGTTTAGATTGAATAACACTAATGTTTTTTGTTTTACCGTTTGCTGCAATATCGTATTTTAATACAACAGAGCCGCTGATCCCTTGTTGAGCTGCTTGTATTGGGTAAGCAGGTTCAATGCGTATTGTTGGTGAAATGTGATCCTCTTTAGTCATTGCCTCTGGTTGCTTTGCAATCGCTAATCCGCTTAGCATACTTGCTGCTACAAGCAATAAGCCACCTTTAGCAAACTTTGAACGCTCCCCGCTGTGTTTTATATTAGTAAGTCGTTGTAACATGGTTTTTTTATCTCCGTAGTGTGAATAAGCCATAAGCCCTGTGGGCGTATTTGCCGCGCAGTTTATTAAGGCTTTGCTATATAAAATGTGTTGTTGTGTGGTTTTATTGCTAAGTACCCGTTCATCACAAGTCAGCTCTTGTAGACGGCGCATGCTTGCGTAACAAACCCAAGCTAGTGGGTTAAACCAAAGTAAAATAGTAGGTAGTAATATAAGTGCGTTTGTTAGGTTGTCTTTGCGTTTTATGTGTACGTTTTCGTGCTCTAAAATAAGCGCTAATGTGGCTTTATCAAACTGGGTATTGTAGTTACTCGGTAACACCAGCTTGCTGTTTAAAATACCGACCACCATTGGCGTGGCTACATGTTGGCTGGTATAGGCATTAACACCAGTGGCAAGAGTACCTTCAAATTGTGTTAACTCAGTTAACTGCGGGCTTTTAACAAAACGGGTATGTGTAATAAAACTAGCTATTAATAACCCTGCGGTAATAAGTACATACATGAGCGCCCAGCTAATACCCATTTCATGTGTAAAAGGCTGGTTAGGGGTGATTAAGTAACGGCTAATATTGCTATTTTGCAGTGGTTTAATCGCATTTGGTAAATTAGCAATCACCAATGCCGCAGGTAATAGCCATGCTAATTTATATACAAACCGCTAGCCAAGGGCTTTTAAAGCAAATAGCTCAAGTAAAATAAATCCACAAAACAAAATACTTAATAGTAATTGCTGCTCAATCAACCAATTAAAACCAGTTTGAATAACCATGTTAATCCCTTACTTTTGGTTTTTTTCCCAGTCATCTATAACTTTTTTAAGCTCGTTTATATCTTGCTGAGAAAGCTGCTCCGATTTAGCAAAACCGCTTACAAGTGGCGCAATACGTCCACTAAAAAAGCGCTCAATAAAGTTTTGGCTTTCTTTTAGGGTGTAGTCGGCGCGCTCCATACACGGCATATAAATATACTGGCGACCTTCTTTTTCAAATGTAAGTGCGCCTTTTTTTACTAGTCGGCCTAGTAGGGTTTTAATGGTTTTTTCGTGCCATTGCTTATCGTCGCTTAAGCGCTCAATTATTTGGCTCGCGGTGGCGGGGTAGTTAATCCAAAGTGCGTCGAGCACGTCAAACTCTGCTTTTGATAACTCAATCATGCTATTGCCTACAAGTGTAATCTTTAATTTAAGGCTACACCTGTAATCTATTTTTGCAAGTTTATTTTTAACTTTTTGAGATATAGTTAAGTGACTTGGTATTAGATTTTTGAAATATCGTTTTTATTAATTTGTATATATTGGTTTTCAGGTAGGTTTAGCTTTGAAAGGGTGAGGTCACTAAATTGCACTCTAAATAAGTCAATTACTTTGTATCCGTAGTAATGCGCCATTTTACGTATTTGTCTGTTTAGCCCTTGTTTTAAAACAATACTAAACTGATTACTGGCTATTTTATTTACCTCACAAGGCAGGGTTATGTGTTTATCAACGGGTACGCCTGCTGCCATTTTTTTACAAAAATCATCGTCTAAAGGCTTATTTACGGTGACTAAATAATGTTTAGGCTGGTGGAAGTCAGGATGTATTAGTTGATTACAAAAATCCCCATCGTTGGTCAAAATAAGCAAACCGCGAGAGTCTTTATCTAATCGACCAATAGGGTAAACACGGGTGAGTGTGGGCAAATGGTGAATAAGGCTGGCAGGGTCATCAATATTTAATTTACAGTCAATACCTACTGGTTTGTGGTACGCAAAATAAACTAAATCGGCAGCACCTTTAATTTCTTTTTCGTTCACTATTATTGTGTCTTGCTCATCAACGTGATCTATATGATTTGCTGGGCGATTATTTACAGTCACCACACCTTCATCAATTAAACGCGATGCCTGTTTACGAGAGCAAATACCTGCATGGGCAATATATTTAGCGAGTCGAATTTTTGTGATCATAACGTGTGACGCCAGCGGCTAATAAAAATTTGATCGCGATTATAGCAAAGCTGCGTATCGATAATGCTAAATATAAAAAGGTAAACATGATGGGTATTAAATTTTCACAGTTAAAAAAGCACGAACCGCTACAAAAAGTTATTGTTCACTCTTTAGATATGGCGCTTTATCAAGTATCAGTAATGATTAATAACGTTGAATATTATGTAACAGAAGACAGCGGTGAGTTTTTAAGAGCACTCAGCCCACTGCATGTACAAAAACGTTTTGAAAAAATAGCGTACGCACAGATGATGTTAAGGCAAACAAGCGCTTACGACGAAATGTGCGGTCAGCCGGATAAAACCAGCAGCAATATGCTTGAAGTACCTTACGGTAAAAATAATCTTTATTGATAGCACTAGTTTGCTAGGGCCTTATATGGACTCCCCGTAAATGTCAAAAAGAAAAAGTTAAAATAAATTTAGATGCTAGCTTATATACGGGCTCAAATGAGGGGCTACCTCTGGCCTCTTATGTATTCGCACCTTCATGACTATTCTGTTGAGCAGTTTATGAAACTTCAGACCCTAACAGTCTATTGAAGGTTGGTCTTACCTATTTTAAGCGCTCTTATTGACAAATTTTAAGCCGCAAGTAATTGTGGCTGGTATTCTTTATTATGCTTTTGCATTGCAAAAGCCGTTCTTATCGTTTTATTCGCTAAAGCAATTGCTGCGACTTTCTTTCCTCGACGCGCGGTTAATGCTTTTAACCATACATCTTTTTCACTGCGACTTTCTCTTTTTTCTAGTTGGGAAACAACAGCTAATGCACCTTTAAACAAAGCACTTCGCAGCTTCTTATTTCCTATCACTTTAGATATCGAGCCTATTTTTTCTTTACCACCACTGCTATGTTGTACAGGTGTTAGACCAAAGCAAGCGGCGGCTTCTCGACCACTTTTGAAATGTGTCGCATTACCTAGCGCTATTTTTATCAAGATTGCACAGACTGGGCCGACTCCCTCTAAGGCTTGTAAGCGATTGCAGGCTTTATCTTCTTTAACTATTTCATGCAGTTGTTTTTCAATCAGCTTTGCTTCTTCAATTGTCTCCTTAAAGCGTTGAAAAAGGAGGTGAATTGAAAAGCGAAATGAGGATGTTAAACTATTTTCTGCGTCTTCTAGTATCTCTGGTATAGCGTGAATTAATGGGGTATCACCTTGAGCTATTGGGTACCCTAACTCCAAAAGCAAGCCTCTGAGTTGATTACTTAAACTTACTTTTTGTTTGACCAATAAATCACGCATACATTCAATGCCTTGCAGGCATTGGTCCTGCACTGAAAGTAATCGGCTTTCTTTAATATGAGGCTGACGAGCGGCAACAGAAATAGCCAGTGCATCATTAGCATCTGTTTTTTGTCCTTGACGAAATGCTTTTACTTGTCGTGCATTAATTGCTTTTACTTGATGACCAGCTTGTTTAGCAAAGCGTGCCCAATAATGTGTTCCGCCACACGACTCCATAGCAACTAAAGATTGCTTCTCTTTAATTAACAACTCTTTAAGTTTAGCTCTTGTGATTGCTTTGTTATAAATAACGTTTCCATTTTTATCTGTTTTGCAGACCTGGAATAAATTTTTTGCTAAATCAATTGCGATTACATTACAATCAAACATGTATGGGCTCCTTGGTAAAAGTTTGGTCGCTTATTACGTTACTCCTGAGGGAAGTGGGAGTCCATACATCTGTTGACCTTTCAGGATTAAAATTTGTTCAATCTAGGGGCTATTTAATCGCGGCGCGAGGTTTGTGACCTAGTGGGCTAAGTAAAAACCGAGCAACAAAGAGTAAATTGCCCCTAGGCAGAACCCTTCGGGCAGCGTATGTTTGGCATTTGTGCTACGTTATTGCCTATTTATGGGGAATAACCACACTACATAGGCTCTGCCTTGCCTAAATACCAAACATACTGCTGCAAATTTAACCTCGAAAGATAAACAGGCCCTAATATCCGCTTTTTAAGGGCGATAAATGTATCAATTAAAAGTAGATAATACCGATGCGTTAAACTCAGCGCTTCGCGCACAAATGGTTGAATTTAACGCCGAGCATTTTGATGTGCAAAGAGTGCCATTAGCCTATAAATTTACTGATGAGCAGGGCGAGCTTGTTGCCGGTATTAGTGGGTGTGTGTTTGGAAACTGGCTGATGATTAGTTGGCTTTGGTGTAGCGATAGTGCGCGAGGTAAAGGGCTTGCAGATAAACTGCTAACGGCACTTGAACAAGCAGCTATTGAGCTAGGTGCTACAACTGCTCAGCTTGATACACTTGATTTTCAAGCAAAACCCTTTTATGAAAAGCGCGGTTATAGTGTTAAGTATCAACTTAATAATTACCCACGCTCAGGTACGCGTTACTTTATGGAAAAACCACTTTAATTTTTGCTGGCTATTTTGCTTTTAGTGGCTCGCCTTCAAAGGTAATACCTAAAAAAGGTGTTGCCTCTGGTGCTAACATAAACGTGCGAATGTTCATATGATCATCCCCTTTAGGGTTTTGCAGCACGTCTTCTCGGTAAAACTTACCAAAACAATCCAACGTATTTTGTTTACTTAAATCGTTTAATTTAGCAAACGCAAAAATTTTACACGAGCCGTTGTTCTCACTCGCAGCGCTAAGTAATCCATGGTTATTAAAGCCACATGCAGTAAAGTCGTAATTTGCTTCTATCACGGCCATTGTATCGGTAAATTGAATGCTTTTTGGGTTTTCAGCAAGTGCTTTTAAATAGTTATTTAGTGTCATGTGTTACCTTTGGGTTTTTAATTATTTAGCGCTCAACTCTAGCTCATCTGTTTGCTGATTTATATTGAATTTAAATCGCGATAAAAAGTTCATTCCTAGCAAACCTTGCCCACGGGTGTTTTCAATGCTTAGCACTTCAAAGCCGTAAATAATTTGCGAGCCCACTTTAAACGATTCAATTTGATAACGCTTTACAACAATTTGACCATTTGCTGTATTTACCGTTACATCGCCTAAATATAAAGGCTGTGGCGAAATTTGCTCAATTATACTTGTAGGTAGTGAGGTTACGCTTGCGCCTGTATCAATCATTAGTTCGGTTGATAGGTTATTATTTATTTCGGTGTTTATTAAGTAATGCGCGCCGTAAGGCGTTAAAGCAACAAAGTCGTCTTGCGATTGTGCTTTATTGATCATCGCTTGCAGTGTTTGCACTTGGCTTTTTAGATTGTGCTGGTTTGGCATTCGATCAAGGGTTGCTTGTGCGCTAATTAAATCGCCTTGCTGATAGTAGGCATACGCAAGCGGATATAAAAACTGCGCGTTATCGCTTTTATAATCAAGCCAAATTTGTGTTTGCTCAATAATAGCTTGCCAATTTTGTTGCTCAGTTAATGTGTGTAATTCGTTTTGAGTGAGCGTATTTAAACGCGTATTTACATTACTTTGCTGATCAGCAGGTTGTAATGAATTAAGCTCAAATAAAGCAATAATGGCATTTTGTGTTTGCTCGCTATTTATTAAATACTCAACCTGTAAATTAAGTAACTCTACGTTATAAGGGCTGTTATTTAATAGCGCATTGAGAAATGATTCGCTGAGTAATAAATTGCTATTTAGCCATGTTTTAAGCTGCACTAGCCACGATGAATAAAGGTTTTTTGCGATTTCTGGATTGCTGTTTTTGAGTTGTTGATAGCTACTAAGTGCGGCTTCAAATTGGTGTTTTTTAAACTGCTGCTTTGCCGTATTTAATAGCGTATTTTGTTGTTTAGGCGATATGCTTTTTTCAGCACCTTGCGTTTTTTGTACTTTGGTTGGCGCGGGCTGCGGCCACAATAAATAAGCGTTAAGGCTAAGTGAGCCAATTAATAGCAAGGTAATTAGCTTGGTATAGTGGCTCATTGTGACCTCTTATTTAATGCAATTGGTATTATTTAATAAAGTGCGTTAAGGCATGAATATTGGCTATTTCAATATCAGCCAGCCCTTTATAAGCATAATTGGCGCCTTGATCGTTTAACCATACCGATTGGCAACCGGCATTATTTGCGCCTTGTACGTCGGTATCTAGGCTATCGCCAATGTGTAAAATTTCACTTTTAGCAACGTTTAAGTGCTCGGCGGCTTTATCAAATAAGGTGCTGTGAGGTTTTGCTTTACCGTGCATACCGGCTTGTAATACAAGCTCAAATTTATCGTGTAAGTTAAAGCGTTCAATTTCAACATTACCATTAGTTATAGCAACCAGCGTAAAGTGCTGGGCTAAGTTATCTAGCAGCTTTAGTACGTCGTCGGTTACCACTATTTTACTGCGCGCATTGGCAAAGGCGTTATAGGCAGCATCGGCATGATGCTCTACCTCTTGCTCGTTCAAATCTAGTTTAGAGAGGGCTAAGCGCAGTGTATGTTGGCGCCATTTAGTGACGTTATCAGCAAGTTCAGGTAACTTTAATACGGCCTCATTGCGGCATTGTTGCCAGTATTTTGGGCCTTGGGCTAAGTAGCTCGGGAGCGCGTTTAAATAATTTTGCTGCGCTTTAACGGCTGCTTTTATAATAGGATGGTTGCTGTATAGCGTGTCGTCTAAATCAAAGCTCATGACAGAAAATGGCTTAATAGCACGATTAAATCGGATCATATTACTTCCTAATCAGTTCGTTTTTTTGCGCGAGGATGGGTATTGTCGTACACCTTGGCTAAATGTTGAAAATCTAAATGCGTATACACTTGTGTAGCCGACAAACTACTGTGCCCTAGTAACTCTTGCACGGCGCGTAAATCACCAGATGATTCTAAAATATGTGACGCAAACGAGTGGCGTAACTTATGCGGGTGAACCTGCGAGCTAATGCCTTGTTTTATTCCCCACTCTTGCATACGCAGACGCACTTGGCGAATTGAAATACGATTTTTTTGGCTACTTAAAAATACGGCTGTTTGATCGGGCTTTGCAAACTGAGGGCGTATTGTGAGCCATTTTTTTAGTGCGTCTAACGCTTTTTTACCAACCGGAATTAACCGCTCTTTATTGCCTTTACCACGCACTAAAATTTCGCCATTGGCAGCGCTAATATCTTGCATGTTAGCGCCAACTAACTCGCTTATACGCAGCCCTGATGAATACATCAACTCCATCATCGCTTTATCTCTAATTGCGAGAGGTTCGTCGTCGGGTATTTCGAGTAAGCGTGCCATTTGATCTACATCGAGATTTTTAGGTAGAGGCTTCGCAAACTTAGGGCCTTTTATACCTATTGCCGGATTATGGTAGTGCGATTGCTCGGCAATATTTTTTGCTTTTAAAAACTTATACAAGCTGCGAATACAACTGAGCTTTAAGCTAATTGTACGGCCACTTAATTGTTTTGAGCGCAGCGCCATGCTGTAGCGGCGAATATGCTCGCCTTGCACGCCAAACCAGTCGTCACACAATTTGCTAAAATAAAGGGCAGCAAAGCCAAGTTGGCTTACGTATTGGTTAACTGTGTGCGCTGAATATTGTTTTTCAAACTTTAAATAATCGCTAAATAGCGTTATGGGTGCGCGCCAGTTGTCGCTTAACTCAGTGGTATTAGGCGCATCGTCACTCATGCTAGTTTTTGTAACCGCAGATGTAATGCGTTTATAAAGTCGAGTACAAAAAGATTATCTTGAGCGGGCTCAAAATGGTTTACGTTACTGCTACCAAACGCCAAAATAGCGATAGGGTGCTTGGTGTCGCCAATTAAATAAATAGCGACGGATTGTGTATCTTCACTAAATAATTGTTCGCGCTCTTGTTTATTAATTCGCCCTAAATAATGCCCTGAATGGGTAAGGCGATGCGCAATAAGCTCGTCGTACTCGGGGTTATATTTTACTAATTTGCAGTCGTTAACATCTTCACTTGAGCAGATTATATTGCGTAGGTTATTTGCAAGAGTGTCAAAATCGTCATGATTCCAAAGCTGGCGATGGCACTGGCTAAACAAACGATATACAAGCTCGTTTTGCGTTGCATGCTTGCTCATGGCGTCTATTTGGCTTTTTAAAAGCGTGTTGTGCTCGCGTAATTGGCGTTGCTGAATATGTACCAGCGACGTTGCACCTTGAGCTTGCTGTTGCAGCTCAAGTTGTGCGAGTAGCTCGGGGTGATGAACTAAAAAGTCAGGATGTTGATGTAAGTAATCAATAACCTGTTCTTTACTTAGCTCGCTCATAGCGCTACTTGCCCGTCGAACACATGCTCTGCGGGGCCAGTCATGCGTACTGGGTGACCTTCGCCACTCCAACGTACTTGTAAGCTACCGCCTGGTAAATCTACTTGAACAGTTGTTGATAACTTATTTTGCATATGACCAATCACCATTGCTGCACACGCACCTGTGCCACAGGCTAGGGTTTCGTTAACGCCGCGCTCCCACACTCTTAATTTAATGTGTTCATGCGATACAACTTGCATAAAGCCAATGTTCGCTTTTTGCGGAAAACGTTCGTGGTTTTCAAGTAATGGACCCAATATATCAACTTGCGCGGTGGTTACGTCGTCAACTTCTAGCACGCAATGCGGGTTACCCATAGATACCGCGCCACTAAATACAGTGTGTTCTTCGGTTCTAATAATATAAGTAAGCTCACGCTTGCTCGCTTTTAAAGGGATTTTACTTGGCTCAAAATTTGGATGACCCATGTTAACCGTTACTTGACCGTCTTTTTCTATGTAGAGCGTTAAGTTGCCCGACTTGGTCGACACAGTAATTTTATGCTTGTTAGTAAGGCCCTTCATACGTACAAAGCGGGCAAAACAGCGTGCGCCGTTACCGCATTGTTCTACTTCGGTACCATCGGCATTAAATATTCGATAATGAAAGTCGAGATCAGGAGAGTACGGCGCTTCAACCATCAGCAATTGGTCAAAGCCAATGCCAAAATGGCGATCTGCCAGTTTTTTGATTTGATCTCGCGACAAAAAAACATTTTGTGTAATGTTATCAATCACAACAAAGTCGTTGCCTAAGCCGTGCATTTTGGAAAAATTAACTAACATAGCGCTCTAATTCGGTTTTGCTCTGTGCTAATCATGCCACAGAGCAGCTAGTAGACAAAAACGTTTATGGTAAAACTTTCTCACCCTGATAAAGGCTTTCAATAGTTTCGCGTTCACGAATAAGATGATGCTGCTGACCATCTACCATAATTTCTGCAACACGCGGGCGCGAGTTGTAGTTTGAGCTCATTGTAAAGCCATATGCACCCGCACTTCGTTGTGCAAGTAAATCGCCTTGTTTAAGCGCTAGATCGCGGTCTTTTCCTAAAAAGTCGCCGGTTTCGCACACCGGACCCACAATATCAAAGTTGTGAGTAGGTGTTTCGTCGTCGCGAACGGATACCGGAATAATTTTTTGCCACGCTTGATAAAGCGCAGGGCGAAGCATATCGTTCATACCAGCATCTACAATTGCAAAAAACTTGTCTTGGTTTTGTTTAATAAATTCAACTTGAGTGACCAAAATACCTGCGTTAGCTGCAATAGCGCGCCCTGGTTCAAAAATAAGTTCAAGATGTTTGTAGTTAGCTAAGCGTTCGGTAACTTGCGCTGCATATTCACTTGGGTGTGGTGGTTGCTCGTTGTCGTATGGCACGCCTAAACCGCCACCAATGTCTAAGTGAGTTAGCTCAATACCGTTGGTTTTTAGCTCATCAATAAGCGCCATTAATTTATCAAGGGCTTCTAAAAAAGGTCTAACTTGCGTTAATTGAGAGCCAATATGGCAATCGACACCAATTACTTTTAAACCAGGTAAAGCCGCTGCTTGTTGATAAACACTCAGCGCAGTTTGTATATCAATACCAAATTTATTTTCTTTTAAACCGGTAGAAATATACGGATGTGTTTTTGCATCTATATCGGGGTTTACGCGAATAGAGATAGGCGCTTCTAGATTTAGCTCACAAGCCACTTCAGAAATACGCTCAAGCTCAGACGCCGACTCTACATTAAAACATTTAATGCCCAGTTTTAATGCGTAAGCTATTTCGTCAGACGTTTTAGCCACGCCTGAAAAAACCACTTTAGAGGCATCCCCTCCCGCTTTAATTACACGCGCTAGTTCGCCTTTAGATACAATATCGAAACCTGATCCTAAGCGCGCTAATATATTAAGTACGGCAATATTTGAGTTTGCTTTTACAGCGTAACATACCAAGCTTTTATGATTTTTAGTGGCGTTAGCAAATGCTAAGTAATGGCGCTCAAATGTAGCACGCGAGTATACATAACACGGCGTGCCGTATTGCTGCGCTATGCTTGCTACGCTGACGTCTTCGGCAAATAATTGGTTGTTTTTGTAGTTAAAATAATCCATTTATTGCTCCTGACTTTGCGATGTTTTAGCTTGCTCAGCGGTAGTGGCTGGTTTAGCTGTATTTTGAGGTTGGTTTTGCTCTGTTTTTTGCTCTGGTAAATATAACGGACCGCTTTGTCCGCAGCCAGCTAAGGCGCTTAACAGTACAGTGCTTATTAATAGTCTTTTTAATTGTAAGGTATGTGTCGCTTTCATTAGATTAATACGGTTGCTGGCTTTATAATCGCAGAGTAACAGAATATCTAAAAAATGCAGCTATTCGCGGATGATTTTATTCCTGTTACACTAAGGCTTGTTTATCTCTCGAGGTTGAATTTGCGCTGCCCGTTGGGTTCGCCCTAGGAACGATTTGCTCTTTGTTGCTCGGTTTTAACTTAGTCCACTAGGTTACAAACCTCGCGCCGCGATTAAATCGCCCCTAGATAGAACAAATTTCAATCCTGAAAGGTTAACAGGCCCTAGCTGCACATTTTTAAAGCTAATTTAAAGCTAAAACGTACCCAATATTAGGCGGCTCGCCTGCAAAGGAAATAACAATGACTGAACACGAATATCACCAATTAGCCGAAGCTCTTATGTTCACTATTGAAGAGCAGGTTGATGATTGCGAAGCTGATTTAGATTATGAATCGGCACAAGGTATTTTAGAAATTATTTTTCCTGATAAAAGTAAAATAGTGATCAATAAGCAAGCACCTCTTCATCAAGTATGGGTTGCGACTAAGTTTAACGGACATCATTTTGAAATGCGTGATGGGTTATGGATTGATAACCGCTCTGGCGCTGAATTTTGGGCGTTTATAAATGAAGCCTCAACTCGCCAAGCAGGCCAAGAAGTTAAGTGGCAATCATCACTATGAGTTTAGAATTTGTAGAATATGCAGCCCAGAGTGAACACAAAGCAACGGTTATTTGGTTACATGGTTTAGGTGACTCTGGGGATGGTTTTGCGCCAGTAGCCCCGCAGCTAAATTTACCAAGCGAGCTTGGTATACGGTTTATTTTTCCGCATGCGCCAGTGCAACCGGTCACCATAAATGGTGGTATGGAAATGCGCTCTTGGTACGATATTAAGTCTATAGAATTAGATAAGCGTGCCGATGAACAAGGCGTAAGAGATTCTGCTGCAAAGGTAGAAGAGTTAATTAATAAAGAAATTGCTAATGGCATACCTGCTAATAAAATTATTTTAGCTGGTTTTTCTCAAGGTGGTGTTGTGTCTCTGCATTTAGCACCGCGCTTTGAGCAAAAGCTTGGGGGTGTTATGGCGCTTTCTACTTATATGTGTGTGCCACACAAATTTGCTGATGAAGCAAAACATACTGATTTAAACGTATTTATGGCTCATGGTAGCCAAGATAACGTTGTACCGCATAGTGCGGGAAGAAGTGCGTTTGAAGTATTAACAGCACATAACATGGATGTAAGCTGGCAAGAATACCCAATGGCTCACCAAGTTTGCGCAGAAGAATTGCAAGCTATTCGCCAATGGTTAATTGCTCGTTTAAGCTAATTTTGGAACCGCTGAGGTCAATATGAGTCAAAAAATAGTTATTAAAGCAAATGTTAAACGCGAACTACAAGAGAGTGTACCAACGGTAAGCTACGAGTGGAATTGGCGTCGTATTGTGAGTATTGCTATGTTGGTATTAATGACCTCTGCAGCAGTTGTGTATGGCTTAACAACGTCAGCCAGTGCAGAGCAAGGTGAGCATCCAAATGAGCAGGAGCAATTTTTAAGCTTTAGCAGTAACGCTCAAAACCAGGCAAGCGTTGAAGTAACGGATGTTGAGCTTGAATCATCAGTAAACAATACCCCTAATGAATCTGCAGAGGTAATGCAAGCTCGGATTGAACCGTTGTCAGCTGAGCAAAATGAGGCTCAACTAAGCATTTCAAGTAATACATCTGATGAAGCTGAGCTTGTAAATAATCCCCCTGTTTTATTGGCTAACAACGATAGTGTTACTGAACAAAGCGAAAGCATTAATACAGAGTTAAACTCAAACCTTGATAATGATGTGCAAGAAGAAACCGCAGAAGCTCAAAACGTAGCTGAGCTAGCCAGTCAAAGCGACTTACTTTTAGAGTTAGAAAGTGATGATGGCGCATTGAGTGGCACTGAAGGTTTTTCGCCGACAGCACAAGTGGCAAGTGTGGCTTTGGGCGCGCAAATAGACACGGGTAAAATTAGCCGTGCGGTACTTACTCGTAAAGTAAGTAAGCGTGAGCCCACTAATGTGTTTGCTGCTGATATTAGATTAAGTCAGTTTGATGAAGGCGTATCGTTTTTTAGTGAGATTAAAAATCTTCAAGGCCAGCAAGTTAAGCATGTTTGGTCGTTTGAAGGTGAAACTATGGCTGAAATTACACTTAATGTTACTTCGCCTCGCTACAGAACGTACTCAACAAAAAATATCATGGACACACAAACAGGCCATTGGCGTGTTGATGTAGTTGATGAGCAAGGCAATTTAATTGCCCAAAAAGAGTTTAGAATTTTAGCTGACTAAAACTAGCTAAACGCAGTAATTAATTGGATATCCCTATGACAGAAAAAACAAAATTAGTACGCATCGCAACGCGCAAAAGCGCCTTAGCACTTTGGCAGGCCGAATTTGTAAAAGCAGAGCTTGAGCGTTTCCATGCAGATGTGCGCGTAGAATTAGTCCCAATGTCGACGCAAGGGGATATAATTTTAGATACGCCATTGGCTAAAATTGGCGGTAAAGGCTTATTTGTTAAAGAGCTAGAGCAAGCTATGTTAGATGGCCGAGCTGATATTGCCGTGCATTCTATGAAGGACGTGCCAGTAGAGTTCCCAGAAGGATTAGAGCTGTATACTATTTGTGAGCGTGAAGATCCGCGTGATGCGTTTGTATCAAACAATTTTGCAAATTTAAACGAGCTACCACAGGGCGCCATTGTGGGTACTTCGAGCTTACGCCGCCAGTGCCAAATTAAAGCACTTCGCCCTGATTTAGATATTCGTGATTTGCGCGGTAATGTAAATACGCGTTTAGGTAAATTAGATGATGGCCAATACGATGCTATTATTTTAGCGGCAGCGGGGCTTATTCGTTTAAAAATGAGTAAGCGTATTGCTGACTACATTGAGCCAGAAGTGTCATTACCGGCAAATGGTCAAGGCGCTGTAGGTATTGAATGTCGTATGGATGATGAAGTAACAAAAGCATTACTTGCACCACTTGAGCATACCCAAACACGTATTCGCGTAAATGCAGAGCGTTCGATGAACCGCTATTTAGAAGGTGGTTGCCAAGTTCCTA
This sequence comes from Pseudoalteromonas sp. HL-AS1, assembly GCF_031198785.1. NCBI lineage: Bacteria > Pseudomonadati > Pseudomonadota > Gammaproteobacteria > Alteromonadales > Pseudoalteromonadaceae > Pseudoalteromonas > Pseudoalteromonas sp. HL-AS1. The sequence goes on along the minus strand of NZ_CP133569.1, from coordinate 3,520,728 downwards.
TTGGTGCTTATGCATTAGTTGATGGCGAGCAGGTACATTTGCGTGGTTTAGTGGGTGCTGTTGATGGCAGCGAAATTTTACGTGACGAAGTAACAGGTCATGTAAATGACGCAAAAGAACTAGGTATTGAGCTTGCTAAAAAATTACTAGCTCAAGGCGCAGACAAAATATTAGCTGAAGTTTATAGAGACGCATAAATGACACATATTCTGATAACTCGGCCCGAAGGAAAAGGCGCAGCCCTTGCACAGCAACTTGAGCAAGCGGGTTATCAGGCGTCTTTATTTCCGGTATTAAAAATAACGCATTTAACACCCTCCAGCACTGAACTTAGTCCGCTGTTAAATGCAGATAAAATAATATTTATATCGCAAGATGCAGTCAGTGCACTTTCGCAATTAAAACCCGATATAAACACCAAAGCGCAGTTTTATGCGGTTGGACAACAAACAGCCGACATTATATATGAGCAATTTGGTGTGCGCGCAGCAGTACCAAAGCAGTATGATTCAGAAGGGTTGCTTGCGCTCAAATCACTCGCCGAGGTTGATGGCAGTAATATAGTGTTAGTTAAGGGGCAAGGTGGCCGTCCTGAGTTAGCTAAAACGCTCAAAGAGCGCGGTGCTTTTTTAAATAATTGTGTTGTGTACAAACGTGAACCGACAGAGAGTATTACCTCTAACTGGACAGACCACTGGAAAAGCCAGAATGTACACGGTATAGTCATAACAAGTAATGCAGCAGTTGATGCTATATTTAAAAGCCTTACTGCACACCAACTACAATGGTTACAACAGTGCCGATTTTATGTTGCTAGCGAGCGTATAGCCGCTTATTTAAAGCTGCAACAGGTAAGTTCGGCTAATATACACATTGCAGCAGGGGCTAGCGATAATGCTATGTTTACCTGCATAAATCAGCAAGGTAGCAACATGAGCGAACAGTCAAAGCCAGTTACGGCAGAAAAAGCCACATCAACAATAGCTAACCCGGCCTCAGCTAAATCAGCTAAGCAAGAGCCAGCAGCTACAAAAAATACGACAGAAAAAAACAAACAAAAGGTAAGTAAGCTTGCAGCACTTGCGCTTCTTATTTCGTTAATTGTGGCCTCTGGTGTTGGATACGAGTTTTATCAAAAATTAAATGCTGGTAAGGCGCAAAACCTAGCCGTTAATGAGTTAAGCGAGCAAAATAAGTTACTCGTTCAAGAGCTGCAAGCACTTAAATCGGCGCAATCTAATTTGCAGCAATCGCTGTTTAATAGTGAGAAAAAAGTAGCCGCAACCCTAAGTGAAAGTGCAGCTCAAAATCAGCAAGAGCTAAAAGCAGCCCTGCAAAAAGCGCAGCAACAAGGCTCGTCTTTAAACCCACAAGAAGTAACCAGCTTACAGCGTATGGCTGAATTTAAATTATGGGCTGAAAAAGATTACCAAGGCACTAGTGCTGTTTTAAAGCGCTTAGATGCATTACTTAGCGAACACCCAGGAACAGTTGAAGTTCGCCAAGCTATTATGCAAGACATACAAACACTTGATAGCCTTAAACCTATAGCAACAGAGGCTATTTATTTACAGCTAAACAGTGCACTTAATAGCGTTGATAATTTAGTTTTTAATGCGGTTAACTTGCCAGAAGAAGCGGCTGCAATAGATGAAAATGCTTTAAGTGATGACGTGAGTGATTGGCAGCAAAACCTGAGTAATAGCTGGAATAAAATTGTGGATAGCTTTATTACTATTCGCCAGCACGAAGGTGTTTCCATTGAGCCATTACTTACAGATCAAGAGCGCCATTTAATTAATCAACGAATCAAGCTTAATATAACTCAGGCACAAGATGCACTTATGAGTAAGCAGGCGAGTATTTTCTTTAGCGCCTTAAGTGAAGCAAAACGTTTAGTTGGTGAGTACTTTAAGCAAGACGATGATGCAACCAAAACGGTACTTAAAACGTTGTCTAAACTCGAAAAAGAGCAGCTTAATTTTAATCCAAAAATAACCTTAAATAGTACACAAAAGGTTAAGGAGTGGGCGCAATGATAGGGCTAATTATTTTAATTGTAGCTATTGTTGTACTAGCGGTTACTCCATTTGTGCTAGATGAAAAAGGTTATGTACTTATTTCATTTAACAATACGACGATAGAAGGCACGATAGTATCGTTTTGTATAATGGCAGTCATTACCGCTGTTGTTTTATATTTAACATATAAGCTAATCCGCTACTTATTATCGATTTATCATAATACTAAACATGGCTTTTTTGCACGTAGCCAAGAGCGCAAACAAGTAGCTATTGAGCAGGCTCTGTGGAGTGCTATTAATGATGATTATGAGCATGTAGAGCAGGCTCTATCGGGTAATAGCGTACCAGATAAGTTTGAAGATATTCGCTTAGCATTACTTGCAAAAGCAGCGCTTGCTAATAATCAAACAGATAAAGCACTTGAGCGTTTATTTGAAATAAGCCCAGAGCATCAATTAAAAGTAGCAAAGCTATGGTTGGCAAGTGGCGACAGTAGCGCGATTGAATCACAAATGCGTATTAGCGCAGAAGCTAAAAAAGCCACCGCACTTGAGTTAAAACTTTATGCAGAAGTATTAGTACAGCAACAACACTTTAGTGCGCTGGAAGATTTTTTGCCGCGTTTATTACGCAAAAAAGCACTTACTGATGCACAGTGGACGCAGTTATTTAGTGCCTACTTTAATGCGTTAGATGCAGACAAACTGAGTGAAAAATATAAACAGCTACCGAAAAAGCTGCAAGCTCATGCCCACACCGCATATTTAATGCAAATGGCGCAAGCAGGTCAATTGGCTGCTATTGAAAGTGACTTAATTAAAATGGTTAAGCACAATGAGCAACACTTAGAGCTTGCCAATATATTAAGTAAAGCAACAGCAGCCGATGCAGCTAAGTTGCAAATAAGCATTCAAGAACGCCTTAAAAAGGATGATTCAAATAATTCACTATTACTTGCGCTAGCTTGCCTTGCTAATGCTAAGGGTGATTATGACTTAGCAGCTAGAATTTTTGATAAAGCACTGAATAGTGAAAATAAAAAACAGTTCTCTGAACAAGCTGTGTTGAGTTATAAAAATAGTGCACAGGCAGAAAAGGCGCTCGTTTTATATCAATAAATGACTACACTATAACTACTTAGCATTTTTTGTAGTTCAGGAGCACAAGCATTGAGAAAGTTTTTAATATTAACCCTTAGCTTGGCTTGTGCTTACTTTTTTACTGGGTATTTTAGCAACTCACTTCTTTCTGTAGATGGCTATGCGGTTGCCTCTTGGCCGCCCTCAGGAATTGCTTTAGCGAGCTTTTTAATTTGGGGACGTAAGTCATTTATTGGCCTTATTCTTGGTGCTTTCTGTACTAACTTAATTCATCTTGATAACACCGTAGATATTCTTCATTTTAATGTGCTTTTACAAGCTATTTGCGTCACTTTAGCCTCTGTTTTACAGGCTTGGATTGGTCGTCAAATTATAGTAAATGTTATAAAGACTCCACTAGATTTATCTTCTTTAAAACACAGTGTGCAGAGCTTAATAGTAGCAGGACCAATATGTTGTGTTATTGCTGCAGGTGTAGGAACAAGTTTATTAGCATTGAATAATGTGCTTCCGACCAATGCTATTTTTGATAACTTTATAGCATGGTGGATTGGCGACAGTATTGGCGTACTTATATTTACACCTTTAGTACTCGCCGCTTTTAATTACACACAAGTACGCCACCGTATGTTGGTAATTTTACCCTCGCTATTAATTTATATACTGATCAGCGTTAGTTTTTATGGCGCTGCTAGTGTTAAAAAAGAAAAAGACATTCAAAAGCAAGAAGCCAAAATACTTGTTGTGCAAAATGCTATAAGCCAAAAGCTTGATGGTATTACTGCTCATTTAGGCTTATTAGCTACGTTTTTTGCTAGTAGTAGTGACGTGAACTTTAAAGAGTTTAAACAATTTACTTCAAAGCAGTTGGACTACAGCCAAGAAATTCTAGCTTTTGAATGGATACCTTATATACCAGCAAATAAACTCGCAGATTTTGAAGCTCGTGATAATACAGCCACAGGCAAACCTTTATATATAAAAGAAAAGTCACTTGATGGAGGTTGGCAACCTGCAGGTACTCGTAGTAATTACTTTCCTGTAAAGTACGTATATCCCTTAAAAGGTAATGAAGATGTTTTAGGGTTTGATTTAGCTTCTAGTAAAGTAAGAGGTGCAGCGCTTAGCAAAGCGAAAGAGCTTAATGAACTTGCACTAAGTGAGCCAATTAACTTGGTCCAAAATACAGCTGAAGACGGTGTACTCTTTTTATATCCTGTTTTTGGAGAGTCGTCTACCGAAGATGATTTTCAAGGTTTTGTGGCAGCGATTGTCAGTCTGAAACGCTTATCGCAAACACTATTATTTGATCACAACAACTCAATTTCAGTCAGTTTTTTTGATACAACGATACCAGGGAAAAAGCAGGCAATTTATATTGCCGATACCGATAACTCGCAAACGCTGTTTAAAGAATATCAATTGTTGATTAGCAAACGCATGTGGCAGGTCGAGTTATATGAACCAATAGTTAGAACGTCTTGGTTAATGTATTGGCTTGCACAAATAGTAGGTATGTTGTTTGTGTGGTTACTGATTACATTTTTGATTTCAGTTACAGGTACAAACATACAAATTCGCGAACAAGTGGCTAAGCAAACGCATACATTACGCAAAGAAAAACAAAAAGCAGATGAAGCGAGTCACATTAAAGGGCAGTTTTTAGCAAACATGAGTCACGAAGTCCGCACCCCTATTAACGGTATAAAAGGGCTGCATTATTTGGCGCTGCAACAGAATGATTGGCAACAAGCAAGGAGTTACATTGAACAAGCAGATGGAGCACTGGGTGTTTTACTGCGGGTATTAAACGATGTGCTCGACTTTTCAAAAATGGAAGCAGGCAAGCTAGACTTAATGCAAGAGCCTATTAACGTAGCGAGTTTAGCGGATGAAATGCTTAATTTACTTCAGTTTGAAGCTGACATTAAATCAATAAAGTTAAGTCTCGATTTTGATAAAACATCAAATTTGGTCATTAATACCGATCCAATTCGCTTAAAACAAGTGCTGCTGAATCTGCTCAATAATGCGGTTAAATTTACAGGGGAAGGTGAAATCACTCTGAAAATTTGGCAATCGAAAAAAATGACTTATTTTAGTATTAACGATACGGGTATTGGTATTAGTAGCGAAGCACAGAAACAATTGTTTAAACCGTTTGCACAAGCTGATAGCTCAACCTCACGCCAATATGGTGGTACAGGCTTAGGATTAAGTATTTGCAAAAAACTGGTTGAGTTAATGGGTGGTGCAATTGATTTAGTTAGTTATGAAGGTAAAGGCTCTACATTTACATTTAGTTTGCCGCTAATATCGCCTTTACCAAAGGCAGAACAAATTCAGCAGCAACACAACGAAATAGACGTAAGTACATTATCATTTACAGGCTGTAAATTACTTTTAGTAGAAGATAATCCACTTAATCAGCATGTTGCTAATGCTATTTTAAAAACGAAAGGCTGTATTGCCGACATTGCTAACGATGGTTTTGAAGCCATAGAAAAGCTAGCCGAAAATAGCTACGACATTGTGCTTATGGATATTCAAATGCCAAAAATGGATGGACTCAAAGCAACAAAAGTAATTCGTCGTGATTTAGAGTTAATTGATTTACCCATAATAGGGCTATCGGCGAACGCCCATGACGATGACGTTAAAAAGGCACTAGCCTGTGGAATGAATGGCTATATTACCAAACCTATTGATGCAAATACGCTTTTTAAAACTCTTTGGCATTACTTATCAGGAAAATAGGCTATATCATTTTTTTGCACAAAAAGCAGACATATGACCGCTAAAACTTACCGCAAATCATATAGACTTGAAAAATAACTGTATCTGCGTATCATGCGCGCAAATTTAACTAAACTGGGTTGCTATTATGATCAATAGAGAATTACCTTTGCTAGATATTCACCGCCATTTAGACGGTAATGTACGTGCGCAAACCATATTAGAACTTGGTCGACAGTTTAATATAGAGCTACCTGCAGATAACGTTGAAGCATTAATCCCTCATGTTCAAGTTATTGATCCTGAACCAAACCTCATGGCTTTTTTACAAAAGTTAGATTGGGGAGTTACTGTGCTTGGCGACTACGATGCGTGTAGACGTATCGCAATTGAAAACATTGAAGATGCACAAGCACAAGGTCTTGATTATGTGGAGCTTCGATTTAGCCCTTACTACATGGCACAAAGCCAAGGTTTACACCCAGAAGGCGTTGTAGAGGCAGTTGTTGATGGTATTAAATCAGCAACAAAGGGCGCAAATATAAAAGCTAACTTGATTGGTATTTTATCGCGTACTTATGGCGTAAAAACGTGTCAAAAAGAGCTTGATGCATTACTCGCATTTAAAAATGATTTAGTCGCTGTTGATTTAGCCGGTGACGAAATTGGCTTCCCGGGTGAGTTGTTTGTAGAGCACTTTAAACAAGTACGAAATGCGTATTTAGCTTCGACTATTCATGCTGGAGAAGCACTTGGTGCTCCAAGTATTTGGCAAGCAATTAATGAGTTGGGTGCGAGCCGAATAGGGCATGGCGTTAAAGCAATTGAAGATCCAAAACTAATGGATTATTTACGCGATAACCGTATTGGTATTGAGTCATGCTTAACAAGTAATATTCAAACCAGTACAGTAAACGATTTAACTAAGCACCCACTTAAACAGTTTTTAGATCATGGTATTTTAGCGTGTATTAATACTGATGATCCTGCGGTTGAAGGTATTGAAATTGAGTATGAATATACCGTTGCTGCACCTAAAGCAGGCTTATCTCAAGCTGATATGGAAAAAGCCCAAAAAAATGCTTTAGAAATAGCATTTTTAAGCGATGGCGATAAAAAAGAACTTTTAGCACTCGTTAGCGCACGTTAATGTAAGAGCATTAAAAATGCCGCTTTATATAAGCGGCATTTTTGTATCTGCAATTTAGTGTGTTTGGCAGCTTATGTAATTATCGTAAAGTGCTTTAAGTACATCTGCTCGGCTGATCATACCGATTACTTTAATGCCCTCTACAACAGGGTAGTTTTTTGGTTTACCAGGCTGTATCTGCTGTGCAAGCTCAATAATGTTGGTATCGCCGCTAACGGTCACTACCTCTGTTTGCATAAGCTGCGATACTTTAACCATCCCATCACAAAAATAACTGCTTTGAGTAAGTGGTTGTAACAGCTCTTGCTCTGATATAAATCCAACTAAGTATTTATCTTTATCAAATACTGGTGCGCCAAGTAGTTTAAATTTTTGTAGTTCTGCTATGGCTGTCGTCATTTCTGTATCTGGTGTGATATTTGGCAACTTGCGTTGCATAAAATCTTTTACTTTTGTATTTAGCATTTGGGTCTCTCCCGCTGATGTTCTATACAAAGTATGGTTTATAGATAGGGATTTAGGAAATTGTTTATATTGATGGAGTTGATAGGTTTTAACTATTAAATATTTGTTGTTATAAAAATAAAGGCACCGATTAGGTGCCTTTATTTATAACTGAAAGTAAATTTCAATTATTTGATAAATGCGAATGCATCTGCGTACATGTTTTCACGAATTGCACCATGAGTAATAAAGTCATCACGGACAATACCTATCATGTCAAAACGACCTGCCATATAAATATCGTATGGTTCTAGTGACACAATATCTTGCATTACTGCTTTGTGTACATAGCCAGTGTGTCCTTGCCAATTAGCAGATGGATTTTCTACTACAGGAATAAACTTAAAATTCTCATGGCTATCTGCCCATGCTTGCATTTCTGTGTGTGCGTATAAAGCAGATTCTTCTTTTACGCCCCAGTAAAACAATACAGGACGGTCGCATTTTATTTCAGCTAAATGATCAGCCATTGATTTTGCGTATGAAAAACCAGTACCACCGGCGAGTAAAATAATAGGGCGCTCACATTGCAGGCGCAACTGTGAAATACCCAAGCCAGCTTCAATGTCTACTAACTGCCCTGTGGTATGGGCGTTTCGTAAATGCTCTAACGATTGCATTGCATACGAATCGGCACCTGAGGCGCCAATATGCAGTTCTATTGCATCGCACTGTGAAGGGCGACTAGCTATAGAAAAAGCACGTTTGTCTTTTTCGCCTAATACGAGTTGCATGTATTGGCCAGCTTCAAAGGTCACAGGTTGTTGTGGCTTTAAAATTACTTTATGAACAAATTCTGTAAGTGGGCTGATAGCTACAACTTCAGCTTTTAATGTTTGCATTTTTTACCTTTTAGCAGCGCTTGTAACAGCAGATACGCAATCGAATAGCTCGATTCTAGCATATCTGCAGGGTTATTTTATAGCCTGATATGTACTTACATATAAACACTTAAACAATATTAAGGCTTTCCCAAATATCATCTACACGGTCTTTGGTGTCTTTATCCATAACAATAGGCTCGCCCCATTCGCGGGTGGTTTCGCCAGGCCATTTATTGGTAGCATCCATTCCCATTTTTGAACCAAGACCTGAGACTGGTGATGCAAAATCGAGATAATCAATAGGTGTGTTTTCTATTAATGTTGTATCACGCGCTGGATCCATTCGGGTTGTTATAGCCCAAATAACATCTTCCCAATCGCGGGCGTTAACATCGTCATCGCAGACGATTACAAATTTGGTGTACATAAACTGGCGTAAGAACGACCAAACTCCCATCATCACGCGCTTAGCATGGCCTGGATATTGTTTTTTCATTGTTACAATCGCCATACGATATGAGCACCCTTCAGGCGGAAGGTAAAAGTCGACAATTTCAGGGAATTGCTTTTGTAGTATCGGCACAAACACTTCATTAAGTGCCACACCTAAAATAGCAGGCTCATCAGGCGGACGGCCGGTAAATGTGCTGTGATAAATAGGATCTTTACGATGCGTTAAATGAGTGACCGTCATTACTGGAAAGTCATCGACTTCATTATAGTAACCGGTATGGTCACCATAAGGGCCTTCTGGCGCCATTTCACCAGGCATTATGTAACCTTCAAGTACTATTTCTGCACTGGCAGGGACTTGTAGGTCATTTGAAATAGATTTTACAACTTCGGTTCTGCTGCCACGTAATAACCCAGCGAATGCATATTCGCTTAGAGTGTCAGGTACAGGCGTTACGGCACCTAATATAGTGGCAGGATCGGCACCTAATGCTACCGATACAGGGTAGGGTTGCCCTGGGTTTTCTTTACACCATTCTTGAAAATCAAGCGCGCCACCACGATGTGACAACCAGCGCATAATTATTTTATTTTTGCCTAATAATTGCTGGCGATAAATACCTAAATTTTGGCGCTTTTTATAAGGCCCTTTAGTAACTGTAAGGCCCCATGTGATTAATGGCGCTGCATCACCTGGCCAACAATGCTGAATAGGTAATTTAGTTAAATCTACATCATCACCTTCTAAAACTACTTGTTGGCAAGGTGCTTTTTTAACTTCTTTTGCAGGCATATTAAGCACTTGCTTAAAAATAGGTATAGCGCCTAGAGCTTCTTTAATACCCTTTGGTGGATCAGGTTCTTTTAAAAAAGCGAGTAGCTTACCCACTTCGCGAAGCTCGCTAACATCTGTTTGGCCCATGCCCATTGCTACGCGTTTTGGTGTACCAAATAAGTTGGTAAGTACCGGCATATCGTAGCCTTTTGGGTTTTCAAATAATAACGCAGGGCCTTTTGCACGCAATGTGCGATCAGATATTTCGGTCATTTCAAGATACGGGTCGATTTCTTGGGTGATACGTTTAAGTTCGCCTTTTTTTTCAAGCAAATCGATAAAATCACGTAGATCTTTATATTTCATTGTGGGCCGCTATTAAGCAAAAGAGTTAAAGTATTATACCCATTTCATGCAAGGCAAGTCATTACTTGCACTTAAAACTTAAAGCGCTCTACGGCACTCGTTAAAGAGTGTGCAAGTTGGTTTACGTCTTCACTTTCGCTTGCTAGGGTTGTCGCATTTTGGGCATTCAAGGTTGCTTGCTCTGTCACCTTGGCCATTATTTGTTGAATGTCGCCACTGTTAGTCAATTGCTCATGTGATGCATGAGCAATTTGCTCACTCATCTGATTAACAGACAACAATGTGCTTTTAATACGCTCTACGGCTTTATTTAGTTCAGTGCTGTTTTTAACACATTGCTTGGCTTGGTATTGGCCATCAGTAATGTGTTCTTGAGTTGTTTTAGTGTGTTGTTGCAATGTTTGGATCATGGTGTTTATTTCGCTAGTCGAGGTTTGTGTACGAGCAGCTAATGATCGAACCTCATCAGCAACTACAGCAAACCCGCGTCCGTTTTCACCCGCTCGCGCTGCTTCAATTGCAGCATTAAGTGCTAGTAAGTTAGTTTGCTCGGCAATGCTACTAATTGTTTCAACAATGGCTTCAATAAGCTGGGTGTACTGTGCGAGTTCTTCTGTGCTGCCTACTGCTTTATCAAGGCGCTGCAATAAAGTTTCTATACTTAGACTATTTTGATTAGCAATCTCGTTTACATCATTTGCAAATTGCGATGCATTGGTTATTTCACTTGATGTTTTATCAGCTTGCTCATAAACCGCTTGTGAGTTGGTTAGCATATTTTGTGCAAGCGATGTTGCCTGCGCGCTTCGCTCTAACTGCTGTTGTGCAACAACCGTCATTTGCTGACCTTTTTCACTGGTTTTAATAGCGCTGCGGTCTAGTTCGTGGGCGTCGCTACTAATTGCACCAATTAGGTTAGTAAGATCTTCACTGAGTTTATTTATGTTATTTAGCAAAGTACCAAATTCATCTTTACTACGTGGGTGGCTTCGCTTTGATAAATCACCTGAGGCGATTCGGGCTAAATCGCGGTTTACTTTTTTAAGCGGTTTTAGCATTGCGCGAGTTGTAAAAATAGAGATTGCGATAATCAATATAATTAAAACAATCGTAATAATTACTACAGAACTAATCCCTGTATTTATGGCGGCCTTTGCATTAGTTTGTAAGGCATTAAAGCGCTCATCAGCCAATTTATTAAGTTCAATAAGCTGACCTTCTGTTGTTATAAATTGCTGTTGAAAGTGTTCAAAATTTTGAGCTGCAGCAATAGCACTTTTGAGTACTTTATTTTGTTGGGCGTAAATTCCTGTATCGTTGTTAAGTAACTCTCTTAATTGATTAAACTTAGCCGTTAAATTTTTAGCATTAAACGCATTATCAAAAGGTAGCGCTTGTTGCTCTAAATAGGTGAAATTAGGTTGGATGTTATCTAGTAGAAATAGAGTATCTTGCTGATGACTATTTAAATCATTGATACTTGCAGTTTGAGTAATGCTTTTTATATTATTGCTTAAGTTAAACAATAAATCATCTATACGGGTCGCTGTTCCAAACATAGCATTAAGTAACGCCTGCTGTTTTACAGGCACTTCTAAAAGTTCTATATCAAGTAAGTTAGAACTTAAATTGTAAAGTTGCTCGTTAAACGTTGCTGATAATTCTATGGTGGAATTTTGCGCTACAAACTTACGCTCTTTAGCGCTAAACATTGCGACACTTACTTCAGTCAGTTGCTCGAAACCTGCGTTGGTACTGGTGAGTAAATTTTGCATTGTTATTTGTTGATTTAGTTGAGTGCTTAACAAATTGAGCATATCGCTAAATTGTTGTTGCTCAACTTGCGCCTGTTTTTTATTTTGTTGAAGTAAATCAAGGTTTGCTTGGCTGTAAGCTAAGGCGTTAAATTTGGTAATAGACAGTAATGATAGCCTTAAATCTTTGCTGAACTGTTGTAACGGAACCGCTAATTTTTCGGTTCGGGTATTGTTAACGCTAATTTTGTTTAATGACCAATAAAAAAATACACTACTTGTTAGCACCAATATGCCAATGGCTGTAAAGGCTAAAATTATTTTATGTTTGATCGCAATTGAACGCATAACTTCATCACAATAATGGGTCTTTAATTATTGTAGCACTATTGTAATTTATTGGTTTTTTTTATGTTAAACCTTGGTGCACTGTCTTTTTTTACCTGCAATGATTAACATGGCTTCCTTACCCTTACCCCAAAACAGTACCTCTTCACTTATATATTTATTCCCAGATGCACTTTTTTCGTGATTAAGTACATGCACTTTATTGTTAAAGATAAGTTCGGCTTCAGAATTATTAATAATATTGAGTTTTACGCTCTCATCATCGCATTGGTAAGCAGTACTGGTTTTTAAATCACTACATGCGGTTAAGCTTAGTAAAATAGCGATTAATGCTAAATATACTTTCATTTTTCCTCCCATCTTCTTTAAACGTTAGTTAAAACACAGGGCAAAATTTTAATCTAATGTAAGAATAACAAAGCAAAATTAACCGTTGGTGAAAGTAGCGCTTTAAGTTATGTTTATAGCAATATTTTTTGAGCTCGGAAGCTTTATGGCAGGCACTAACCTTTTAACGTTATTAGATGATATAACCACTTTACTTGATGACATTGCGACAATGAGTAAGGTTGCAACAAAAAAAACAGCGGGTGTATTAGGCGATGACTTAGCGCTCAATGCACAGCAGGTTACAGGTGTAGCAGCAGAGCGTGAATTACCGGTTGTTTGGGCTGTGGCAAAGGGCTCATTTTTAAATAAAGCGATACTCGTACCCGCTGCTTTATTAATAAGCGTATGGCTGCCTTGGTTAATAACACCGCTTTTAATGATGGGTGGTTTGTTTTTATGTTTTGAGGGAGCTGAAAAAGTATTTGCTAAGTTTTTGCCTCATAACAGTGAGGCGGTAGACGAGGGTGAGAAATTAGATTTAGTTGAGTACGAAAAACAAAAAATAAAAGGGGCAATAAGAACCGACTTTATTCTTTCTGCCGAAATTATTGTGATTACTTTAGGTACTGTGGCAGGTGCTACATTGCTTAATCAAGCTTTAGTGCTTTGTGTTATCGCAATTATAATGACTATTGGTGTTTATGGCTTAGTGGCAGGTATTGTAAAACTGGATGATGCCGGGCTTTATTTACTCAACCAATCTAAAGTGTCAGCTAATAAATTTAAAGAATTACTTGGGAAAGGCTTACTCGCAGCAGCGCCTAGGTTGATGCAGTTTTTAGCATTTGCGGGCACCATCGCGATGTTTTTAGTCGGTGGCGGGATTTTAGTACATGGTGTTGAGTTACTGCATCATACTCAAGTCGATGTAACAAACTATGCCCAATCTGTTGCTGGCGGTACAGGAGAAGTATTAGCTCCTCTATTGTTTGATGGTTTGCTAGGCGTGACTGCTGGCTTAGTTGTTGTGCTTATACATGTAGGTTATACAAAGTTATTTAAAAAATAATTCCAAGCTGGCGTACTTGTTGCGCCAGCTTGGAATTCACTCATTAACAGTTAGCTATTTTACAAAGAGATTCCAATTCAAATTGTGCTTTAGTATTTTTTTGCTCAATGGCCTTTTTGTACCAATAAATAGCTTGCTGTTGATCCTGTTCTATTCCCTGACCATCACGATACATTTGCGCTAAATTTAATTGCCCCCATTGAGAGCCCGCTTCAGCAGCTTGTTTAAAGCTATTAAATGCTTCAACAAACAAACCATCTTTAAAGTAAATAATGCCTTGTTGATTGTTTTTATCGAGCTTTAAGCCTTTATATAGTGGCTTAGGTTTGGGAGGATGCATCACAAACCCACCATAAAGGATGTTGGCATAGGGGCGCAGCACGTCGTAAATAGCTTCGTCGTTGTAAAGGCGTGCTACTTCATCACGAGGGAGGGTGATTGTTTTAGTGGAAAAGTAATTGTCTTGAATTAGCTGGCTAGTACGCATTGCCAAAGTAATACTATTATTACGTTTATAGCTGTAGTTGCTTATCTGAAAGGTAATAAATTGTTCGTCAAAATTTAAAACTTGAGCAATTCTTAAATTGGTTAGGGTCCAGGGCTCGTGTGTAAATTTGTCGGCGTGTACTAAGTAGGTATCATATATTTTAGGCGCATTTAAATAGCCTTCCTTTCGAGTCTCGCTATTAAGGTGCTGTTGATAAAAAAATAAAACAATCCAAAGTAATAAAAATACACCAATAAAGTATTTAGGTAGGCTTAGTTTTTCTATTAACGGTAGTTGCGTTATTTTTACAGGTTCGCTTTTTCCGCATTGATAGCACTCGCGTTTATAGCTTAATTTTAAGGCAAGTATAGGTAAAATACTAAACCGTAAATAGCGGCTTTTATTTACTAAATGGTAGGCGTCGCTTTGACAATGAGGGCAGCGTGTTGTTTGTGCAAAATGTGGAAATGTTTCACTCGTGTTGAAAAGTAACATAAAGCACGCTCCTTGTTTAATTACCTAAAGGTAAAACAAGAAGCGTGTTAGTTAAAGCCACAAACTGTAAGTAAGTATGTCAGTTATTACTTATTTTGAGCTTTAGGCTTAATTGTTGTTTTTGCATCAGCAGCCATTAGAGCAAATACAGCGTATGCAGCGGTATTTTGACGCAGCTTAGCAGGTGTTACTTTATCAAGCGTATCGTCAGCTGTATGATGGTAATCAAAGTAATCTGTTCCATCTTGAGCAAGTTCAAAAATAGGTGCTGAGGTTGCTGCTTTAAGTGGAATTAGATCAGGGCCACCATTCGCTTGGTTTTTACCAATATGCTCAATATTTAACGGCGCAAGTTCTTTTGCAATAGCACGCACTACAGGAAGTGACTCTGCGCTTACGTTCGATTCAAAAGCATATACAACATCAGCGCCAAAATCAGACTCAGCTGCTGCAACAATATTGCTTAGCTCGTTTTTATGCTCTGTAAAATAAGCTTTTGCACCCCAAAGACCTAGCTCTTCAGCTGCAAAAAGTACCACACGAATACTTCGCTTAGGACGCTTTACATCGCTTATATGTTTAGCGGCTGCCATTGTTAGTGCAACGCCTGCGCCGTCATCTAGTGCGCCAGTTCCTAAGTCCCAAGAATCTAAATGCCCGCCAATTAATACATATTGCTCAGGGTTTTCGGTACCATTAAATTGGCCAATAACGTTATAACTAGTGCCTTCACCAAGGCTTTCGGTTTGCACATTAATATTTACAGAAACGTCTTTATCTAAAGCAATGAGTCGTGCAATCTGATCGGCATCTGGGTTAGCAATGGTTACATTAGGTATTTTTGTAACACCTTCTTTGTAGTAACTACCACCAGTGTGTGCAAAACGATGATGACCAGTACTTACCGAGCGCATCATGTAGGCAACAGCCCCTTTTTTAGATGCTTCTATCGCGCCTGTGCCACGTGCTTTTACAGCAGGTCCGTAACCATTCCCGTCTATATCGCGGTTCATGCGGTAATTAATATACGCAATTTTACCTTTTAGGCTATTTTCTGGTGCTGCAATTAACTCATCAAGTGTTTCGAACAAGACTACTGGTGCTGTGATCCCATCTTTAGGCGTGCTTATACTGTTACCTAATGCAGTTAAATGTAGAGGTTGCTCGCTTGGTGTTAGTATTTTTCCGCTTTCGCTATAACGGCGCCATTCAGGAAAAGTCGCTTCTTCAAGCCATACTTTATCAAAACCAAGCTCATTAAATTTAGCTTTAGCCCATGCCACTGCTTTTTTATCATTTTCAGTACCAGGTAAGCGAGGTCCTACTTCAGTTGTTAATGACTCTAGTAATTTATAGCTTAAACCACTATTTAGAGCAGAGGTGCGCACTTCATTGACTTGTTGTAATTGCTTTTGGGTAAATTCGGCGTTGTTAGCGTTTGCAGCCATACTACTAGTAAGCAGCAGTGCGGTAATTAATTTTTTCATTTGGGTAAGCCTTTTTAATAATTAGCGCTATTAGAACATGTAACAAACATGATAAAAAATAGATGAGATGAATAGGCTTTGTAATAGGTTTAATGCTGTTAGGTATAACCGTTTAGATATAAAAAAGCCCGCGTAAATGTACGCGGGCTATATTTTAAAACTATTATTGTAATCTATTAATCAAAAGCTAAATTGCGCAGCCAAACGAAGATTTGTACCTTCGCCAACAGTTACGTTATTAGTGCCACCACCGCCTAGATAGTTTTTATCAAATAAGTTTTCGATGTTAAGGCGTAAATTAATATCGGTATTACTTAAGTTAAACTTATAAGTGGCGCCTACATCAACACGTGTATATGCATCTTTAGTAATTGTATTATCGCTATCTGCAAAGCGCTCGCCTTCATAAAAAGCGCCAGCGTTAATGGCAATGGCGTCGTTTAATTCATAACGGGTCCAAAGTGATGCCGACCATTTAGGTGCATCAACAGGGCGTTTGCCTTCCAATACTTCATCGCGTTCAAAGTTAGCATCTAGATACATAGTTGATGCCATAACAAATAAGCGGTCAGTAGCAGCACCTTGTGCGCTTACTTCAACACCTTTATGGCGTTGTTCACCAATTTGGTTCGTTTCGGTTGTAAATGAACCAATAGCAGGATCTAGTTGTTCAGTTACCAGCGTACCTTCTTTACTAATATCAAAAACTGCACCTGTAAGCATTAGGCGGTCATCAAATAATTGCCATTTAATACCAATCTCTCTTTGCTCAGATGTAACAGCATCTAATTTCATGCCGTTATTAATATCCATAGGATCATCAAGAGTGTCGCTACTTTGAGGCTCAAAGCCTTCGGTATAGCTAGCGTATATAGTTGCAGAAGCATTTGGATGATAAAGCACACCTACTTTAGGTACGAACGATTCGTTATTGCTGTTTTCTTTACTTTGTTTATCGTAACGACCACCCAGTGATAGTTGCCATTCTGGTGAGAATGAAATTAAATCTTGGATATAAATCCCGTAGTAGTCGTAAGCAGATGAGCTAATAGTGTCATCTGATTTGTAACTTATATTTGGGCGATTAGGTTCGTTTTGCCCAGCCGTGTAATCGAAATGATATGATGTGTTTTTACGATCCTTAGGCACTTTTAATTGGCCATAATAATAATCAAGCGAGTTAGCACCAATTAAAAGTTGATGCTGAATACCTGCAGTTGCAAATTCACCAATAAAGTCCACAAAGGCAGTTTTAAACTGCCAATCATCGAAGCGATCGTAAGGTTTTGAGGTGTAGCTATCACCTTCGATAAAGTTACTTGGTCTACTTGGCGCTGACTCAAAGCGCTGGCGTTCAAACGTTTGCTCGTTGTAGCCTAAATTTACTTGCCAGTCATCGGTTAAAAATACCTTTAGGTCTATACCTACGTTTTCTACTGTGTTGTCAATAAATGCCCAAGACATATCACGAATAGTTTTGTCATCGCCAATAACATTGGCATTATCATCAATCCATGCACCGGTGTCTATGTTCGCTTTATCATCTGTACGGTCGTAATGAACACGTACAAGTGCATTGTCGCTAATATCATAATCGACAACTACAGCACCTAAAAAGCGATCGCGCTCACGGTTTTCACCATTTTGATATTCACGCCAGTAGTCAACGTCTTGCTTTACTAAAATACCACGAGCACGTAAATCTTCCGATTCAGTTAATGCACCTGCAGCATCTACCATAAAGCGCGTCGAGCCATGTTGGTCTACATCGGCACTGGCATTAAATAATGTTTGTGCTGTAGGCTTTTTAGTTACCATGTTAACCAAGCCACCAGGGCCTGACTGACCATATAAAATGCTTGATGGGCCTTTAATTACTTCAACTTGTTGCAAAATTTCGATTGGTTGTTGATAGTGTGACCAATGCTGATGACCGTCGCGTAAATAACCTGTCGATGAGCTCAACTCAAAGCCGCGTAAGTTAAATACTTCGCGATTTCGTTGTTGTGAGCCTGCAGTTAAGCTTGCGTCATTTGTGAGTACTTCACCAAGTGTAGTGGCAAGCTGTTCGCTAATAATAGTGTCGGTTATTACAGTGACAGATTGTGCGGTTTCAAGTAATGAAGCTGATGTTCTCATTGCGCCATTAGCGTTATCTACTTTGTAATCGTTAAAGTAGCTACCCTTTACTTCTATGCGCTCAAGGTCGGTAGTGTTTGCATATGTGCTTGTTGAAATGCTTGCTAATAGTGCTATGTAAATAGAATTCAGTTTCATTAATTGCTTCCAGCGTAGATATGTAAAAAACAATCGCGATCTTAATGCAAACCACTATCATTTTCAACATCTTCATTAACATGTTTTATAATGTGTTTGTTAATGGTTGCCAATTACGAATTCTGCTATTATAAGCTGCATATTAGTGGGGCTTTCTCCCATGTTATTTTATTGCTATGGAACTTACTGTGACTTCAACTGCTTTTTCATCTTTGGCTTTACCGGCTGGACTCGTTGATAACTTATCAACACTTGGTTATGCCCACATGACACCTGTACAAGCGCAAAGTTTGCCGCCTGTACTTGCTGGTAAAGACATCATTGCTCAGGCAAAAACCGGTTCAGGTAAAACTGCTGCGTTTAGCTTGGGTGTGTTAGCTAAATTAAACGTAAAACGCTTCCGTATTCAATCTTTAGTTTTGTGTCCGACTCGTGAACTTGCCGAGCAGGTTGCGGTTGAAATGCGTAAATTAGCACGTGGTATTCATAATATTAAAATATTGACGTTATGTGGTGGTGTATCAATTGGTCCGCAAATAGGCTCGCTCGAACATGGTGCGCATATTATTGTTGGCACGCCAGGGCGTGTTGATGACCATATTCGTAAAGGTACTTTACGTTTAGATGATGTGGAAACATTGGTGCTTGATGAAGCTGATCAAATGCTTGATATGGGTTTTCAAGACACACTTGATGCAATTATTGAGCGTATTCCACAAAATCGTCAAACATTGTTATTTAGCGCTACATTCCCAAGAGCTATTGAAGCAATTGCTAAGCGTGTACTTAAAAATCCAGAAATGGTTAAAGTAGAAGAAGAGCAAGCCAAAAGCACAATTAAGCAGTACTTCTACAAAATGGATAATAATAAGCAGCGCTATCCAACGCTTAAGTTATTACTTCTTAAATTTACACCACAAAGCTGTGTTGTATTTTGTAATACAAAGGTAGAAACTCAACAAGTGTGTGATGATTTAGCTGACGAAGGCTTCAGCGCTGTTGCATTGCACGGTGATTTAGAGCAACGCGATCGTGAACGTACGCTAATTCACTTTTCAAATAAAAGTGCTTCAATACTTGTTGCAACCGATGTTGCTGCACGAGGTTTAGATATTGATGACATGGATATGGTTATTAACTACCATTTAGCACATGACACGCAAACACATGTTCACCGTGTTGGCCGAACTGGACGTGCCGGTAAAAAGGGCATTGCTTGTTCTATTTATGGTGAAGCTGAAGCGTTTAAAATTGCACAAATTGGGGAGCATTACGAGCGTGATATTACTCCAGAGCAAATGCCGCCGTTTAATTTGTTAGATAAACCGCCGTACCGACCTGAAATGGTTACTTTGATGATTGATTCAGGTAAAAAGCAAAAAGTACGTGCAGGTGATATCCTTGGTGCTCTAACAGGTAAGGATGGAGTTGCAGGTCGTCAAGTAGGTAAAATTAACGTACTTGATAACGTAGCATTTGTTGCTGTTGAACGTAACTCATCAAAACCAGCACTTCGCAAACTAACCGAAGGCAACATTAAAGGGCGTAAAATACGCGCTCGTCGCCTTACTCGTTAATTTAAAAGGCTAAATTAACAAATTAGCGAGCAGCTACCTTTAGCTGCTCGTATTGTAATTTTATTTTTTTAAACTTAACTTCACAACCATTTGGTTTATCTGGGTGCATTTGTAATGCAAGTTGTCTCCAGCGCTTTTGAACGTTTTTAAGAGTGAAGTTTTCAGGTAACTTCCATGCTAAAGCCAACGCTTTAAATTCATTTTCATTTAATGCTTGTTGTGGTGATGTCGTTTTGAACTGATGCCAAAAACTATTCAAAAGCTCATCAATTTGATCTTCATCCGTATCGTAATTATACCAATCTAAATAATAATCTCGCAAATTTTCGTTTGTTGTTACTAAGCTATTACCTTCTTTTTCTAAAAGCTCGATATGCAGAGTTGAAATGAGTAAACTCTGAGGGCGTAATTGTGCCTGCAGTTGGTACAATGCATTCATAATTAAAAAGTTGCGTTTAAATAAATCACGTTCAGGGCTTTTATCGAGTGTTGTTATTGCGCTGCGGTTTGTCAGTTCTGCTGCTAAAGTATGAACTTGCCAAACCTGCCTTGTTAATATCAGCTCAAAAATCTCATCAATCAGTGGGTTAAGCATTGTTTAGGCCCTAGTAGTTAGTGTATCTTCAATAAAGATTACACTGATATAAGTAACGGTTTGAAGGATTAAAATTATGCTGGGCAAGTTTAAATGCCTCTTATTTACTATATGCTGTGTACTAATAGCTCCTAGCTATGCCCAAAATACTGAATCGTTATTTGAGCAATTCAAAAACGAAGTGCAGTGGGAGCCTAAATTACAATTAGCAAATACGTTACTAGCTAATAAAAACGTTTCTAAAAAAGAGCGTGTCGCTGTTTATTCGGCATTGGGTAATAGTGCGTTATCGGCTGATAATTTTAAAGAATCTTTACACTATTTTAAATTATTAGAAAAACACACTTCAGATACTTTCTTTCCTGACGAGCACTTTCGTGCAATAAAAATGCAAGGTGTAGCACTTTTTTATCAAGGCTTATTTCAAAAGGCCATAACTCAATATACCCGCACCCTAGTATTAGCTGAAAAAAATGAACAACTACTTGAACAAGCAAATTTACTAAATAATATTGGTTTGGCTTATTTTAATATGAATAAGCTAGGCGATACCCTAGAGTTTTACTTAAAGGCAAAAGCTATTTACGAAGCGCACGGTAGTGAGCAAGATCAAACCGACATATTACTTAATATAGCAGGCGTTTATATACGCTTATCACGCTACGATAGTGCATTTAGTCTTTATCAAGATGTACTTAAAGTTTATCAGCGGTTAGATGATAAAAGTGGTATTGCGCAGGTATACAACAATATGGGTGTTGCTCATATGGAGAGTAATCAATTTGACTTAGCACTTCATTATTACCAGCTAGCGCTGCGTTATTATATTTCAGCCAATGATTACAATAAGTTATCTACGCAATATACTAACTTGGCTAATACTAATTTAGTGTTAAAAAAAGTAGATGAAGCGTACGAGCAAGCTAAATTAGGTGAGTACTATGCGCTTAAAATAGGTAACCATAATTTAGAGCTTAATGCGCTACATGCGCTTGGTAAAATTCAGTTTGTTAAAGGCAACTTAGAAGAGGCGAAAATAAGTTTAGATAGAGCTATTTTACTTGCCCACGAATATGGCAGTGAGCGAATAATTAGGGAGGGTTTAGGGACTAAAGCACTACTTGAAGCCAGTAAAGGCGATTATTCAAGCGCAATGGCCTTGCAACAAGAATATATTAGTGAGCTACGAAAACTCAGAAGTACAGCAATTATAAATGCATTAGCGGTACTTCAGCATCAATTTAAAGCAACCCAATTAAACCAAGAGATAGAAAAACTTAAACAAGATCGACGTGTGCAAGAGCTAAAAATGTCGCAGCGTTCTCAGCTTACTTTATTCTCTTTTTTACTATTACTTTTGGTTGTTGTAACTGGTATTGCGCTTTACCGCCGTGGCGCAGAAAAACGCGCTAAGCAGCAGTTAACAGAGCAAGTTACGCAGCGCACTGCCGAGTTACAAGCAATAGCACAGGAGCTAAGAGAAGCTAACGATGTTAAAAGCCAGTTTTTGGCCAATATTAGCCACGAAATCCGCACTCCACTAACGGCTATTTTAGGGCAAACAGATGCTTTAATTAATGAATTATATGAGCCTGAGTCACTTAAAGATGAATTAAGAGTAATTCAGCGTCACAGTGACCATTTAAAAAGCTTAATAAATGATGTACTCGATTTAAGTAAAATTGAAGCCAATAGATTAGAGTTAAATATTTCGTGCTTTGATATTGTAGAGCTTGTAAATGACGTACATGCAATGTTTATCACTCAAGCAAAAGCAAAAAATTTACGCCTCATTTTAGACAATCAAGTGGGTAATGAGTTTTACACTAAGCTGGATTTAATACGCGTAAAACAGATTCTTATAAATTTATGTTCTAATGCTATTAAGTTTACTCACGCTGGCCAAATCATTATTGCTTTAAATAAGAGTGAACAAGGGCTAGTGATTATTGTAAAAGATACCGGTATTGGTATGAGCTCTAAACAGTTAAAGCTTATTTTTGAATGCTTTAGCCAAGCTGATAACAGTATTAGCCGTCGCTTTGGGGGGACAGGGTTAGGACTTAGCTTATCGCAACAATTAGCCGCGATGATGGGCGGTTATATCAGTGTACAAAGCGAATACAAAAAGGGCAGTCAGTTTTCGTTCTTTTTACCGTGCGCAGAAGTAAATAAATCGCAAAGCCTGATTGAAACTCAAAGTGCTCCAAAGGTAAATAAGCAATTGTCAGGGCGTGTTGTACTTGCAGAAGATCACCCTGATAATCGAAGGTTAATAAGCCGCTATTTACGTTCAATGGGGCTTGAGGTTATTGCCGTTGAAAATGGTGAGCAAGCGGTAGAGCAGTGCTTAAAAGAGTATCCTGATTTAGTGCTACTCGATATTCAAATGCCTGTGATGGATGGGCGTTCTGCTTTTCAGCTATTAAAACAGTGTGGTTTTGAGCGGCCTATTTTTGCTTTAACTGCAAATGCTATGAGTCATGAAGTGGATGGCTATTTAGAGTTAGGGTTTAGTGGTTACTTAGGTAAACCGATAGATAAAGAGTCATTTTATAAAGCGCTTTCCAGCCACCTACATAATGCAGAAGATCAGCCAATTACAAAGCAAAATGAAGTTGATATGAGCGATCTTGTGATAAGTTTTAAGCAAAGCTTTGCTTTGGAGAGTGAAACGATTACTCAGCATTTTATAAGTGAAGATTTAGCCGCGCTACAAAAAGATAGTCATCGCATTTTAGGAGCGGCGCAAATGTTTGGTTTAGATGAAATTGCGCAATCGGCTCAAAGTTTAGATAGAGCACTTTTACGCAGGACCCAAAAAAGTAGTGCGAATGACTTTAAAGCGCTCGTTGATACGTTGCAGAGTGTACTTAAAAAGTATAACGAAAGTTAAACTGTGTTTAATCCAGACATAAAAAAAGCGCCTTAGGCGCTTTTTTTATTCAGCTAAAACGCTTTATTGGCGTCTCATCGAATCAAAAAATTCATCATTGGTTTTGCTCATCGATAGTTTATCGATTAAGAATTCCATTGCATCAATTTCTGACATGTCATGAACAATTTTACGTAAAATCCAAAGCTTTTGAAGCTCATCTGGTTTTGTTAGTAATTCTTCACGACGAGTGCCTGAACGATTAAAGTCGATAGCAGGGAATACACGTCTTTCCGCAATTTTACGGTTAAGGTGAAGTTCCATGTTACCAGTACCTTTAAACTCTTCGTAGATAACTTCATCCATTTTAGAGCCGGTATCGATAAGCGCTGTAGCTATGATTGTTAAGCTACCACCTTCCTCAACGTTACGTGCAGCACCAAAGAAGCGCTTAGGCTTGTGTAATGCGTTAGCGTCAACACCACCAGTAAGTACTTTACCTGATGAAGGAATAACGGTGTTATAAGCACGTGCTAAACGAGTGATTGAATCCAATAAGATAACAACATCTTTTTTATGTTCAACTAAACGTTTTGCTTTTTCGATAACCATTTCGGCAACTTGTACGTGACGAGAAGCTGGCTCATCGAACGTTGATGCAATAACTTCACCTTTAACTAGGCGTTGCATCTCTGTTACTTCTTCCGGACGTTCATCAATAAGTAAAACCATTAATGTTACATCAGGATGATTATGTGTAATTGATTGTGCAATGTTTTGAAGTAGCATTGTTTTACCCGCTTTTGGCGGAGCTACTAACAAGCCACGTTGGCCGCGGCCAATAGGAGATGCTAAATCAAGTACACGGGCTGTAATATCTTCTTTACTGCCGTTACCACGTTCCATGCGAAAACGTTCGTTTGCATGTAGTGGAGTAAGGTTTTCAAAAAGAATTTTAGTTCGAGAGTTTTCAGGTTTATCAAAGTTAACTTCATTTACTTTGAGTAAAGCAAAGTAACGTTCACCGTCTTTAGGTGGACGAATAAGGCCTGAAATTGAATCGCCAGTACGCATGCTGAAACGGCGAATTTGGCTAGGTGAAACATAAATGTCATCTGGCCCAGCTAAGTAAGAGGCTTCTGATGATCTTAAGAAGCCGAAACCATCTTGTAAAATCTCTAATACACCGCCGCCGAAGATATTCTCTCCGCCTTTGGCATGGGATTTAAGAATGGCAAAAATGATATCTTGCTTTCTTAAGCGGGCTACGTTTTCGAGCCCCATGGACTCAGCTAAGTCTACAAGCTCTTTAATCGACTTGTCTTTTAATTCGCGTAAATGCATATTGGTGGGTTCTTTATTACAGTTGTCATACTCAAAATCGCTTTGATCGTTGAGTGAGGTTTGTTGAATATAACTAAGGATTAGTTGGCTTTATAAACTAGCAGTTCACTGGCAAAGCGTCCAGTCTTTATACAAAATAAATTTAAAAAAGGGCAAAAAAGCCCTTTTTATTGTTCTAGCTTACCGTTAGATGTTGTTTTCTAAAAACTCGATAAGTTGAGTTTTTGAAAGAGCACCTACTTTCGTTGCAGCTACTTGGCCATCTTTAAAAAGAAGTAAAGTAGGGATACCACGAATACCAAACTTTGGCGGTGTGCCAGCATTTTGGTCAATATTTAATTTAGCAACAGTCACACGGCTGTCGTATTCATCAGCAACTTCGTGAAGAATAGGGGCGATCATTTTACAAGGTCCACACCATTCAGCCCAGAAATCTACTAGTACTGGTTTGTCTGATTGTAATACGTCAGCTTCAAAGCTATCGTCAGTAATTTGGATTATTTTCTCGCTCATTGCGCTCTCCGATTTAGTTAGGCGAAATATTTAGTGCGTATTTAAACACTCTTGTTTCTTATTGCAAGTTTAAACGTTATGCTTAAACGCTATGACTAAGACACATTTAACCGATAAAAAGTTTTCAGACTTTGCTATCGCACCGGAAGTGGTTGCCGGTTTAACCGAGAATGGGTTTGAATATTGCACACCTATTCAAGCAAAATGCCTACCTTTTATTTGTGATGGACGCGATATCGCGGGCCAAGCTCAAACGGGTACAGGCAAAACGTTGGCGTTTTTAACTGCCACGTGCCATCGGTTATTGCAATCTAGCAAAGCACCTAGTAAACATCCAAGAGCCCTGATCATGGCCCCTACTCGGGAGCTTGCGATTCAGATACACAAAGATGCTAAAATTTTAGCGCCGCACTGTAATCTTAACTTAGGTTTAGTATATGGTGGCGAAGATTACGAAAAACAACGTGCACAACTAGAAAAAGGCGTTGATATTTTAATTGGTACTACAGGTCGCCTAATTGATCTGTATAAGCAAGGCTGTTACACCCTTAATGAAATTGAGGTAGTCGTGCTGGACGAAGCCGATCGTATGTTCGATTTAGGTTTTATCAAAGATATTCGCTATATGTTCGATCGCATGCCAGATACATCAAAGCGTTTAAACTTATTATTTTCTGCCACATTATCGTACCGCGTACAAGAATTAGCTTTTGAGCACATGACAAACCCAGAGCATGTTCAAATTGAACCTGACGTTAAAACGGGTAAACGTATTCAAGAAGAGCTATTTCATCCTTCGCAAGAAGATAAAATTAAGCTGTTGTTAACCTTAATTGAAGAAGAATGGCCAGAGAAAGCAATCGTGTTTGCAAATACCAAGCACAGTTGTGAAACAGTTTATGCTTGGCTTAAGTCTGATGGTCATCGTGTTGGTATGCTAACAGGCGATGTTAACCAGAAAAAACGCCAAACTATATTAGCGCAATTTAGCAAAGGTGATTTAGACTTTTTAGTTGCAACCGATGTTGCTGCGCGTGGTCTTCATATCCCAGAAGTAAGTCATGTATTTAACTTTGATTTACCTGATGATTGTGAAGATTATGTACACCGTATTGGTCGTACTGGTCGTGCTGGAGCATCAGGTCATGCAATTAGTTTTGCGTGTGAGCAATATGCATACAACCTGCATGAAATTGAAGAATATATAGAGCACAGCATTCCTTTATCACATTATGATAAAACAGCATTGCTAGATGATTTAACTCAGCCTATTATTCAAAGAAAGCGCAACTATTCAAATGGTCCACGTAATCGCAGTAATAACAGCGGACGTCGTCCAAATAATAGTTACCAAAAAGGACGGTCGTAAGCGACCGTTTGTATAAGCAGTAGTAACTAGAGGTTTTTGAACGGTGGGGCAACTTAAACCGCAAAAAAATGTATACGCAGTTATTGATTTGGGCTCAAATAGCTTTCATATGCTTATAGCCAAATCAATTGCTGGCGGTCTACAAACAATTGGACGTGTTAAACGCAAAGTCCGATTAGCCGCAGGGCTTGATAAAGATAACGTATTGAGCACTGAAGCAATGCAGCGAGGCTGGGAATGCCTTGCCCTTTTTGCTGAGCGTCTACAAGATATCCCAGATAAAAACATCACCATAGTAGCCACTGCTACCTTGCGCTTAGCGACTAACGCCGAAGTATTTAAAAATCATGCCGAGAAGATTCTTGGTCATAACATCAATGTTATTAGCGGAGAATTAGAAGCG
The DNA here is from genome assembly GCF_031198785.1 of Pseudoalteromonas sp. HL-AS1. NCBI lineage: Bacteria > Pseudomonadati > Pseudomonadota > Gammaproteobacteria > Alteromonadales > Pseudoalteromonadaceae > Pseudoalteromonas > Pseudoalteromonas sp. HL-AS1. The sequence continues at coordinate 3,493,873 of NZ_CP133569.1, read as the reverse complement.
CGCACAATTTATAAAGGTGTTGCCCATACTTCTTCTTGTACTGGTAAACAGCTGGTTATTGATATTGGTGGTGCAAGTACCGAAGTTGTAATTGGTAAGGCATTTGATGCCCTACATTACAAAAGCCTCAACATGGGGTGTGTTACTTATCTTGAACGCTACTTTAAAGATTGCCAACTAAGTAAGAGTAACTTTAACGCAGCAATAAAAGCAGCTCGTACAGTCATTGATGAAATTTCTCCAGAGTATAAAGCTGCTGGGTGGCAAATTGCATCTGGAGCTTCTGGTACAGTACAAGCAATTCAAGAAATTATGGTCGCGCAAAATCTTGACGACTTACTTACACTTGAAAAGCTCAACACTATAAAAGATCAAGCAATTGCATTTAGCACTATTGCAGCGCTAGACCTTCCTGGATTAAGTGAAGACCGTCGACTGGTATTTGTATCAGGACTCGCAATCTTAATCGCACTATTTGAATCTCTTGCAATAGAAAAAATGGGATTGGCGGGCGGGGCACTGCGTGAAGGTGTTTTATATAGCATGGTTCCGGAGTTTCATAATAACGACATTCGCAAACGCACAGTTGATGGGTTTATGAGTCGTTATCATGTTGATCAAAAACAAGCGTGTCGAGTTTCAAGCTTGGCAATGCAGTTAGCGCTGAGTATTGATAAAGATTGGCCAATTGAAAGCTTAAATGGGTTACCACTATTAAAAGCGGTAGCGCAGCTTCATGAGATTGGATTACTAATAGAGTATAAGCAGTACCATAAACATACCGCTTATATTTTGGAAAATACCGATATGCCTGGTTTTTCACAATCAGAGCATAAATTAATAGTAGCGGTAGCAGATGCACATCGATCTGATTTTCCAAAAGGTTGTTTTAATTCACTCGGCGTAAATAGTCTATTAGCGCAATATATAGTGAGATTACTACGAATAGCAGTCATTTTATCAATGCGCAGACAAGATGATGTACTGCCTAAGTTTGAGTTAACTGCTAAAAATGAAGTGTTAGACCTTAAGTTTGAAAGTAACTGGTTAAAAGATCATCCATTAATGGCCAGTGAGCTGCAACAAGAGTCTAAACAGCAAGGAAAACTTGGCTGGAAGCTCATAGTAAACTAATTAAAAAGGCCCATCAGGGCCTTTTTAGTGTTTAAAGTAACCATTTCGATGTAAATATGTGCGAACAGCACATTATTTCAAGTTTTCTTCAAAAAAGGGTTGATCTGTTTTCGGATCTCCCTATAATGCGACCCCACTGAGACGGGAAACGGCAACGCATAGCGAGGCACGAACTACTCAGAGAGTTAAATAAAACTTCGGTTTTAAATCTTCCAAAAGAAAGTTTAAAACAAAGTGTTGACTCGAAAAATAAAGGGTGTATTATTCGCATCCCTTGAGACGCTAAAGCGACTCAAAACGTTCTTTAACAATATAAAGCAATCATCTGTGTGGGCACTCGTACAGATTGAGTTCTAACAGCCAACCTACTTCGGTAGTGAGGCAAACAAATTAGAGTCTCAATTGAAACTGAGTGACCATATGTTATTAAAAGATTCAGCCTTGAGCTGTTTTGATTTCACTTTTTTAAAAGTGAAAGTAATAACGCACAGTCAATTCGTTTTTGGCAACAAAAACAAAAATTCAGAATTCATTGAGCTGTCGAAAGACATAAAACTTTTTAATTGAAGAGTTTGATCATGGCTCAGATTGAACGCTGGCGGCAGGCCTAACACATGCAAGTCGAGCGGTAACAGAAAGTAGCTTGCTACTTTGCTGACGAGCGGCGGACGGGTGAGTAATGCTTGGGAACATGCCTTGAGGTGGGGGACAACAGTTGGAAACGACTGCTAATACCGCATAATGTCTACGGACCAAAGGGGGCTTCGGCTCTCGCCTTTAGATTGGCCCAAGTGGGATTAGCTAGTTGGTGAGGTAATGGCTCACCAAGGCGACGATCCCTAGCTGGTTTGAGAGGATGATCAGCCACACTGGGACTGAGACACGGCCCAGACTCCTACGGGAGGCAGCAGTGGGGAATATTGCACAATGGGCGCAAGCCTGATGCAGCCATGCCGCGTGTGTGAAGAAGGCCTTCGGGTTGTAAAGCACTTTCAGTCAGGAGGAAAGGTTAGTAGTTAATACCTGCTAGCTGTGACGTTACTGACAGAAGAAGCACCGGCTAACTCCGTGCCAGCAGCCGCGGTAATACGGAGGGTGCGAGCGTTAATCGGAATTACTGGGCGTAAAGCGTACGCAGGCGGTTTGTTAAGCGAGATGTGAAAGCCCCGGGCTCAACCTGGGAACTGCATTTCGAACTGGCAAACTAGAGTGTGATAGAGGGTGGTAGAATTTCAGGTGTAGCGGTGAAATGCGTAGAGATCTGAAGGAATACCGATGGCGAAGGCAGCCACCTGGGTCAACACTGACGCTCATGTACGAAAGCGTGGGGAGCAAACGGGATTAGATACCCCGGTAGTCCACGCCGTAAACGATGTCTACTAGAAGCTCGGAGCCTCGGTTCTGTTTTTCAAAGCTAACGCATTAAGTAGACCGCCTGGGGAGTACGGCCGCAAGGTTAAAACTCAAATGAATTGACGGGGGCCCGCACAAGCGGTGGAGCATGTGGTTTAATTCGATGCAACGCGAAGAACCTTACCTACACTTGACATACAGAGAACTTACCAGAGATGGTTTGGTGCCTTCGGGAACTCTGATACAGGTGCTGCATGGCTGTCGTCAGCTCGTGTTGTGAGATGTTGGGTTAAGTCCCGCAACGAGCGCAACCCCTATCCTTAGTTGCTAGCAGGTAATGCTGAGAACTCTAAGGAGACTGCCGGTGATAAACCGGAGGAAGGTGGGGACGACGTCAAGTCATCATGGCCCTTACGTGTAGGGCTACACACGTGCTACAATGGCGCATACAGAGTGCTGCGAACTCGCGAGAGTAAGCGAATCACTTAAAGTGCGTCGTAGTCCGGATTGGAGTCTGCAACTCGACTCCATGAAGTCGGAATCGCTAGTAATCGCGTATCAGAATGACGCGGTGAATACGTTCCCGGGCCTTGTACACACCGCCCGTCACACCATGGGAGTGGGTTGCTCCAGAAGTAGATAGTCTAACCCTCGGGAGGACGTTTACCACGGAGTGATTCATGACTGGGGTGAAGTCGTAACAAGGTAGCCCTAGGGGAACCTGGGGCTGGATCACCTCCTTATACGATTTAGAACTTATTTGTTCGTAGTGTCCACACAGATGATTGTTAATTAGTGCGTGTCCTTCGGGATAACTAATTAATATGCTCTTTAAAAATTTGGAAAAGCTGATAATAAAATTCTGATAGATACATTGTATTTATCAAGAGTTTTCAAAAGTAAAAAAAAGAATGGTAGCAGTACCATTCAGTGCCATTTAATTAACGTTTTACGTTGATTGATTGGTATCTACTTTAGTATTCAATATTAACTTCTGGCGAAGTTAAACTGTCACGAAACAAAGACCCGTTTGGGTTGTATGGTTAAGTGACTAAGCGTACACGGTGGATGCCTTGGCAGTTGGAGGCGATGAAGGACGTATTAACTTGCGATAAGCCTAGTCAAGCTAGTAAAAAGCGCTTGAGACTAGGATTTCCGAATGGGGAAACCCACCTGCTTGCAGGTATCGTTAACTGAATACATAGGTTAACGAGGCGAACGCGGAGAACTGAAACATCTAAGTACCCGTAGGAAAAGAAATCAACCGAGATTCCGAAAGTAGCGGCGAGCGAAATCGGAACAGCCCTTAAGCTTATTATGTGTTAATGGAAGGCTCTGGAAAGTGCCACGATACAGGGTGATAGTCCCGTACATGAAAAGACATTTTAAGTGAAATCGAGTAGGTCGGAGCACGTGAAACTTTGACTGAATATAGGTGGACCATCATCTAAGGCTAAATACTCCCAACTGACCGATAGTGAACCAGTACCGTGAGGGAAAGGCGAAAAGAACCCCTGTGAGGGGAGTGAAATAGAACCTGAAACCGTGTACGTACAAGCAGTAGGAGCCCACTTGTTGGGTGACTGCGTACCTTTTGTATAATGGGTCAGCGACTTATATTTTGTAGCGAGGTTAACCGAATAGGGTAGCCGTAGGGAAACCGAGTCTTAACTGGGCGACTAGTTGCAAGGTATAGACCCGAAACCCGGTGATCTAGCCATGGGCAGGTTGAAGGTTGAGTAACATCAACTGGAGGACCGAACCCACTAACGTTGAAAAGTTAGGGGATGACCTGTGGCTAGGAGTGAAAGGCTAATCAAACCGGGAGATAGCTGGTTCTCCCCGAAATCTATTTAGGTAGAGCCTCGGACGAATACTTACGGGGGTAGAGCACTGTTAAGGCTAGGGGGTCATCCCGACTTACCAACCCTTTGCAAACTCCGAATACCGTAAAGTAATATCCGGGAGACACACGGCGGGTGCTAACGTCCGTCGTGAAGAGGGAAACAACCCAGACCGCCAGCTAAGGTCCCAAAGTCATAGTTAAGTGGGAAACGATGTGGAAAGGCCCAGACAGCCAGGAGGTTGGCTTAGAAGCAGCCATCCTTTAAAGAAAGCGTAATAGCTCACTGGTCGAGTCGGTCTGCGCGGAAGATGTAACGGGGCTAAACTATGCACCGAAGCTGCGGATTCAGAATTTATTCTGAGTGGTAGGGGAGCGTTCTGTAAGCGGTTGAAGGTGTACCGGGAGGTATGCTGGACGTATCAGAAGTGCGAATGCTGACATGAGTAACGATAATGGGAGTGAAAAACTCCCACGCCGGAAGACCAAGGGTTCCTATCCCATGTTAATCAGGGTAGGGTAAGTCGACCCCTAAGGCGAGGCCGAAAGGCGTAGTCGATGGGAAACAGATTAATATTTCTGTACTCGATATAATTGCGATGGGGGGACGGAGCAGGCTAAACAAGCATGGCGTTGGTAGTCCATGTGAAAGTGAGTAGGTTGGTGACTTAGGTAAATCCGGGTTGCTATTAAGACTGAGACACGAGACGAGTCACCACGGTGATGAAGTTGTTGATGCCATACTTCCAGGAAAAGCCTCTAAGCTTCAGATTATATGGAATCGTACCCCAAACCGACACAGGTGGTCAGGTAGAGAATACTAAGGCGCTTGAGAGAACTCGGGTGAAGGAACTAGGCAAAATCGTACCGTAACTTCGGGAGAAGGTACGCTCCTATCTGTGATGAGACTTGCTCTCTAAGCGGACGGGAGCCGCAGTGACCAGGTGGCTGGGACTGTTTATTAAAAACACAGCACTGTGCAAAATCGCAAGATGACGTATACGGTGTGACACCTGCCCGGTGCCGGAAGGTTAATTGATGGGGTTATCCTTAGGGAGAAGCTCTTGATCGAAGCCCCGGTAAACGGCGGCCGTAACTATAACGGTCCTAAGGTAGCGAAATTCCTTGTCGGGTAAGTTCCGACCTGCACGAATGGTGTAACCATGGCCACGCTGTCTCCACCCGAGACTCAGTGAAATTGAAATCGCAGTGAAGATGCTGTGTACCCGCGGCTAGACGGAAAGACCCCGTGAACCTTTACTACAGCTTGGCACTGAACATTGAACCTACATGTGTAGGATAGGTGGGAGACTTTGAAGCAGCGACGCTAGTTGTTGTGGAGTCGTCCTTGAAATACCACCCTTGTAGTTTTGATGTTCTAACGTTGGCCCCTGAATCGGGGTTACGGACAGTGCCTGGTGGGTAGTTTGACTGGGGCGGTCTCCTCCTAAAGAGTAACGGAGGAGCACGAAGGTTGGCTAAGTACGGTCGGACATCGTACGGTTAGTGTAATGGTAGAAGCCAGCTTAACTGCGAGACAGACACGTCGAGCAGGTACGAAAGTAGGTCATAGTGATCCGGTGGTTCTGAATGGAAGGGCCATCGCTCAACGGATAAAAGGTACTCCGGGGATAACAGGCTGATACCGCCCAAGAGTTCATATCGACGGCGGTGTTTGGCACCTCGATGTCGGCTCATCACATCCTGGGGCTGAAGTCGGTCCCAAGGGTATGGCTGTTCGCCATTTAAAGTGGTACGCGAGCTGGGTTTAGAACGTCGTGAGACAGTTCGGTCCCTATCTGCCGTGGGCGTTTGAGAATTGAGAGGGGTTGCTCCTAGTACGAGAGGACCGGAGTGAACGAACCGCTGGTGTTCGGGTTGTCATGCCAATGGCATTGCCCGGTAGCTACGTTCGGAACTGATAAGCGCTGAAAGCATCTAAGCGCGAAGCAGGCCTCGAGATGAGTTCTCACTAGACTTTTAAAGTCTCTGAAGGGCCGTTGAAGACTACAACGTTGATAGGCAAGATGTGGAAGTGGTGTGAGCCATTAAGCTAACTTGTACTAATTACCCGTGAGGCTTAACCATACAACGCCAAACGCGTTTTATGCGACAGTTTGACAGAAGTTAATATGACTAAAGTAGAAATTACTGAAAAGACTTAAAAAATATTATCAGATATTTTCCAAATTCAGTTAATGCGTAGAAATACGGATTAACGCCCTAATTTGCTTGGTGACAATAGCGTTTTGGACCCACCTGACTCCATGCCGAACTCAGTAGTGAAACGAAACAGCGCCGATGATAGTGTAGCATTTGCTATGTGAAAGTAGGACATTACCAGGCTTCAAATTGTAGAGAGCCCGACTAGAAATAGTCGGGCTTTTTTACGTCTGCAGAAAAGTGAAATGTGCGCAATTAACATCCACTCACAGCAACATCCATCACGTAGGTCGGCCGTAGCGACTCCCGACGTTCCCGACGTTAAAATCACAACAAAACTTCTCAGTATTTCAGTCGGCCAATAAAATAGCATTTGCTAAGTGACTCTCCACCGCTGTGGGCACTACGACATCCTACTGCGTAGCGCACCGACCTCAAATTGTAGAAAGCCCGAATCTAACAATTCGGGCTTTTTTACGTCTGCAGAAAAGTAAAATGTGCGCAGTTAACACACACTCACAGCAACACCCATCATGTAGGTCGGGTGAGCTTAGCGACTCCCGACGTTAAAATCACATCTAGGAGTGTGTAATTAATATTTATAAAAGTAGGATTGTTAATGAGTACAGAGATATTTAGTCGTTAATCATTACTTAAAATTTTATCTAGCTGTCCCGCTCTCATTTTTATATAGATACTTCTAATAAAGTACTTAAGAAAACTGTACTATTACAGCTGTTTTAAAATAATTATAACGAGAAACAAATGAAATTATTAACTGCAGCAACTTTAATAATTGCTTCATCGACAGCTTTTGCACGCCCTGCACCGTTAGTGTCTATTCCTACTCATGATGCCTTTTTTAATAGTATTGCAGCGCATTGCGGTAAAGCTTTTGAAGGTGAAGTTGCGGTAGATAACGCGAAAGGCCCAAGCTCATTTACAGATAAAAAACTGGTTATGCATGTACGTAAATGTAGTGAGACTGAGTTACAAGTACCGTTTCATGTAGGAGACGATGCATCACGTACGTGGATCATAACTAAAACGGGTAGCGGCTTGAGTTTAAAGCACGATCATCGTCATAAAGATGGAACAGACGACGCATCAACTATGTATGGTGGCCATACGCTTGATGCAGGGTCTGCGCAGATACAGTCGTTTCCAGCAGACCAATACTCTAAAGAGTTATTTGTAAAACAAGGTCTTGCGCAGTCTGTAGGTAATACATGGCAAATGTATATTTACCCAGAAGTATTTACTTATCGATTAATTCGCCAAGGACGTGAGTTTAAGGTGGATTTTGATTTAACTAAACCGATTACTCCACCATCAGCACCTTGGGGTTATAAAGACTAAGGTTACTTACCCTTACTTGTATTTTCTTTAGTTTCGCATTGGAGTAAAACACTTAAATCTGGTTGGTAAGCGCGTGGTTTTGTTGGAAAGCGTTCGTACTCTTGCACGCCTTCAAGTACTTTCAACATAAAGGTATTGCCACGGCATAGACGGTCAGCATGACGTAACAAAAATACACTTTGATTGGTAAAGTGTTTGTAATCGTCTGACTGGATTTCTATTTTATAGTTGTCTTCGCCAATTTGTGTTTGGTAGTAATGTACTTTGTTATCAAAGTCGTAGAGCTTCTCGGTTTCGGCTTTTTCAGCAAGTGCAGTATTTGCACTCGAAAGGGCCACCAGCGTAGCGCCTATAAATAAGCGTGGTGTGTTTATTCCTTTCATAAAATGTATCCTTTAATTTGCGAACTTTATACCCATTAATAAGAGTAATAAGGTCGATTTCTTTACGTATTAGTCTAACACCCAAAAAGGGAAAGTGTGATGTTCAAACAAATAAAACAACTTTTTGCTGTATTCGATGAACAGCAGCCAAGTATGCAAGAGCACGATTTAAAAACAGCGGTTGCTGCATTATTAATTGAAGTTATGCGCGCAGATACCAAGCTTGAACATGATGAACAACGAACCCTGACTGTAACCTTAAAAAAGTACTTTAATTTAACAGACACTGAGGTTAATGAGCTTACTAATAATGCGGCAAGTAGCTTAGATGATTCGATAGATTACTTTCAGTTTTCAAAGCAGATTAATGAGCATTGTAGCGCGGCGCAGCGAATAGAAATAATAGAGTTATTATGGCGCTTAGCGTATGCCGATGGAGAAATAGATCCCCAAGAAGACTACGTTATACGTAAGGTAGCAGGGCTTTTATATGTAACGCATACCGACTTTATCGCCGCCAAAATAGCAGCGACAAAGTAATTAGTTATTTAGGCGTGCAAGTTATCTTAACTTACTTGCAACGCTTACTAACTGATGAGCGAGGGCTGATACTTTTTCAGCCGTTACAGGTTCATTTATTTGCCCATTTTCATTAAACAATGTGTGCACAGCGGGTACTGCAAGTTGATCGGCAAGTACTAACGATCCAATGCCGCTTAATATATCACGCACATGATTTAAACCGCGTAAGCCGCCAAGCCCACCAGGCGATGCTGCAAACAAAGCAACCACTTTATTACGAAAAGCAGGAACAGCACCTTGCTCTGTACGCGATGCCCAATCAATCGCATTTTTTAGTGCTGCGGTAATAGAGCCGTTGTACTCTGGGCTTGCTAGTAAAATACCGTCGGCTGTACGTAGCTTATCTTTTAAAAGCTGTACATCGCTTGGTGTACCTTGCGCTTCAATATCTTCGTTAAATAGTGGGATGTTTAATTCGTTTAGTTTTATTACTTCTACTTCAGCACCTGTTTGTAGAGCAAAGCGTGCTGCCTCATTAATAATTTTTTGATTAAAGCTTTCTTGGCGAAGGCTTCCAGCTAGGGCGATAATTTTTGGTGCTGACATGGTAGTGGCCTTTTAATGTTTTAAGTTACATGACTAATGTAGCAAAATTTCACTTGTAGAAAACCCTAATAAACGCAACACTTGTGTGCGTATATGCACATAAGTAAAAGGTAGGCAGCATGGCGATAAAATTTGAAGATTGGCAAGACGTTAAAGTTGCGTTTGAAGTGGCACGGTTAGGCACGCTAACAGCAGCGGCCGAGGAGCTTAATGTGCACCACAGCACAGTGCTTAGGCGAATTAATAATCTTGAAAAAAACTTAAATGCACGGCTTTTTCATCGCCATGCTCGTGGCTACAAGGTTACTGAAATTGGCACCAAGTTATTTGCAACAGCACAAACAATCCATAGCTCCTTAGAGCAGTTACATAACGATATAGTAGCGGCTGATAGCACCCTTAGAGGTAGTTTGTTGCTAACGACGGTAAGTGGCTTCATGGATGTCCTTGGTGATGTATGTGAGCAATTTCAGGCGCTACATCCACAAGTGCAGCTTGAGGTTATTTTAGAACAAAAAAGGCTAAGGCTCGATCACGGACAAGCACATATTGCAGTGCGTGCAGGCCCAAGACCTGATGAAGGCGATTATATTGCTCAGCATTTGGCGCAGCTTTCATCGGGTTTATACGCTAATAAACGTTACATTAATAAATACGGTATGCCTAAATTATTAATTGATTTACAACAACATAACTTTGTATCGGGCGTGGCAGGTTTTAATGCCCGCGTGCCTTATTTTGCATGGGCTGATGAGCACATTCCTGCATCGCAAATAAAGCTGCGAGTATCTGAAACTGCAGAAGCGACTCGTGCAATCATTAAAGGGCTAGGCATTGGCGGGTTACAACATGACGTAGCGGCGCAATATCCTGATTTAGTGCCTATATTGCACAGTGAGTTAAGCTGGCCTACCGATGTATGGTTAGTCACGCATCACTTAGTGCATCGTACTGCTAAAGTACAAGCTTTTGCAGGGTTGTTAAAAACACACTTTAGTAAGTTAGCTGCTAATCAATAGTTTTAGCTGTATTTTAAATGATTATAGTATTTTTTTTACTTCTATTCCTAGGCGTTTAGCCAAGCGTACTAAGTTTGCTCTATCTAATTCAAGTACTCTTGCTGCTGCCGACCAGTTGTAGTTATGCTGTTTTAATTGCTCGGTAATTATGTTGTATTGCAACGATTCTACAGCTTGTTTTAAAGGTTGGTTGATTAAGGCGTTCGCTGTACTTCGGCTCTCTGCTATAGGGGGTTGCAGCGCACTCGGTGTTAAATCACAGTGCTCGCTTGTAATGGTTATTATTGGATTTTGCCATTGGCTTTGTTTTGCTTTTAGGGCGCTGCGGCTAATGACATGTTCAAGCTCGCGAACGTTACCTGGCCAGTTGTACTGATTAAGCAATGCTTGCGCTTCAGGGCTTAGTTTTAATTGTTTTATCCCTAATTTACGGGCTGTTTGCTCAATAAAATAACCAGCTAAGAGTGTTATGTCGTGCTCGCGTTTACTAAGTGGTGGCACAGTAATAGGGTAGACACTGAGGCGATGGTATAAATCGGCTCTAAAGCGACCTTGAGCTACTTCTTCCTTTAAATTTCTGTTGGTTGCGGCAACTACGCGTACATCTACGTACTTTGGCGTGTCTTCTCCTACCGTTTGTATTTCGCCACTTTGTAGCACTCGTAATAGTTTACTTTGCATGGCAAGGGGTAGTTCGCCAATTTCATCTAAAAATAACGTGCCGCCATCAGCTAATTGAAATTTACCTTGGCGCGAGTTTTGCGCGCCTGTAAAAGCCCCTTTCGCATGACCAAAAAATTCACTTTCAGCAAGATTTTCAGGAAGTGATGCACAATTTAAGTGAATAAGCGGTTGATCTTTTCGAGCTGAATTTAAGTGAATATTACGCGCTACAAGCTCTTTCCCTACTCCTGTTTCACCTAATATAAGCACACTAAAGTTAGATGCTGCAACGAGTTTAATTTCGTTTTTAAGTGTTTGCATTAGCGGACTTTGACCAATAATTTCACCGCCGTCCCGTGTTAACGCTTCACGATTTAGTTCTTGCACTAATGCACTTGAGTGCTGTGCATGCTGTTTGTAATGGGCAAGTTCTAAGGCCGTTTTAAAGTGCGCGCTACACAGCGTTTGTAAGGTATTGAGTGTATCAGCGCTTATGCTGTTAAATGCATCGGCGTTAAGGCTATCAAACGTAAGTACGCCAAGTAGCGCGTTTTTATCATAAAGAGGTAAACCTAAACATGCATGTACCGGTATGTCGCCGGTTTTAGCTAATAGCAATCCGTCGTATGGATCGGGTAGTGGGCAGTCGTGCGCAAATTGAAGCGCGAGTGTGCTTTTGCAAATAGCTTCTAGGCGAGGGTGTTCTACTATTTTAAATCGTCTGCCTAAACTGTCGGGCATTAATCCTTTAATTGCCAGTGGTTTTAATTGTTCGCCCTGAAGCACTAATAACGCACTTGCATCACTAGGAATAACCCGCTCAACCGTTGCTAGTAATTGATCAAAGCTATGCTCGTGTAGTGTACTTTGAGCAAGCTCTAGAGCAACTTGTGTAAGGTTGAATTGCTGGTTCACGTCAAAATGACCTATTTGTGTTTTTATGAGTTAATTTATAGTAGGTCATAAAGACTCACACTGTAAAGTGATTTAATTTAACTTGTTGAATTTAATTAATTAAACTTGTTGGCACAGTATGTGTAATAGCTAAGTAACGTAGTTAGTTACAGAGATCGCCATGAACACACTAATGCTGAATAATTTACACAATCAAATACAGCTTGGCTCACTGCATGAGGCACTAGCGTGCGCTGAATACTTTTTTGCTCAGTATGGTGTAGGGAAGGAAATAAAATAATGCGCCCTATAAACTTAACAGAGCCAATGCCAGCACGCGTTGCTATTCATCAAGTATCTCAATGGCCATTATGGATGCTCGCTTTTAGACCTTTCTTTTTAGGCGGTGGCTTATTGGCATTTTTGTCGGTGGGGTATTGGCTACTTATTTTAACAGGCCATGCAAGTTGGCACTCATCGATACCTGCGACATTATGGCACGCGCACGAAATGCTGTTTGGCTTTGCAGGAGTTGTAGCTGTTGGCTTTTTACTTACCGCTGCACAAACATGGACAGGCGTACCGAGCATAAGTGGGAAAGCCCTTATGTGGCTTACGTTTATATGGCTTGCAGCGCGCTTAGCCTTTTTTGTGATATTGCCTGATATTGCTCATTTTAATTTATATGCTGCACTTACATTACAAGTTATTTGGTGGCTAGGCGCCATAGCAGTACTGGCTAATATGTTATTAAAAGCCAATAGCAAAAGTAACTATCCGTTTTTAGCTATTTTAACTGTGCTTTGTGGGCTCAATGTATTGTATTTAATACTTGTTTTAAAACAAAACATGCAGCTTGCACTTGGTGTGGTTGATACCGCAGTACTGGTAATTACTTTACTAGTTGGCATTGTTGCGGGTCGCGTTCTACCATTTTTTACCGCTAAAGGTCTAGGTTTAACCGCACAAGTTCGCACTCCTAAAATAGATAAAGCGGTGATGTATTTATCTATTTTGGCTATCACTTTATTTTTCATCAACAAGTTGTTTTTGAACACGATTAATCCTGCGTTAGTTGTTGCAACTGTTGCTGCGCTTCACCTGCTTAGGGCTGGTTTTTGGTGGGATAGCAAGGTATTGAGAGTGCCGTTGTTATGGTCTTTACATTTTTCCTACTTAGCGTTAGGCGTAGGGTTAATGATGGTTGCATTTAGCTTTTATAGCAGTGCAATACAATTTAAAGATGCGCTGCACTTAATCACTATTGGCACAATAGGTATGATGATTTTAGCAATGATGACGCGTGTATCGCATGGTCATACAGGGCGTACACTCGCTATTCCTCATTACATGGCTGTTGCTTTTGCGTTTTTGCTTGTGGCCGCTATTACTCGTTCATTACTCCCTTTTATTATTGGGCCTCACCTTGCTTGGCAAATAAGTGCTTTGCTGTGGTTAGTGGCTTTTTCATTATTTTTAATTCACTGCACACCTATATTAACGCGGCGTCGTGTTGATGGGCGTCGTGGTTAGTTCATCCATAGGAAACACATATGTTATCTGATAAAACCATTGAGATTGTAAAAAGCACAGTTCCGTTATTAGCGCAGGCGGGTACGGTTGTTACTAATCATTTTTATAAGCGTTTATTTAGTCATAATCCTGAGCTTAAAAATATTTTTAATATGGCGAACCAAGATACAGGTCGTCAGCAATTTGCACTTTTTAATGCATTGGCTGCGTATGCACAAAATATTGATAATTTAGCTGTATTAAAAGAAGCGCTAACACGTATTAATCATAAGCATACAAGCTTGAATATTTTACCTGAGCATTACCCTATTGTAGGTGCACACTTAATTGGTACGCTTAAAGAGCTTCTTCCTGAGCAATTTACTCCCGATGTTGAATACGCTTGGCGCGAAGCTTACGGCGTACTTGCTGATATTTGTATAACCGAAGAAGCTGCTTTGTATGAGCACAGTAAAAATAAACACGGTGGTTGGGCGGGAACTCGCCAATTTGAAATAACCAACAAACAGGCCGAATCAGAACTAGTAACGAGTTTTACACTTACGCCAGTTGATGGCGAAGCTGTTATTACACATAAACCAGGGCAGTATTTAGGTATTAAAGTTAAGCCAGAGGGCGCTGAATATGAAGAAATTCGCCAGTATTCTATTTCACAAAAAAGTAACGCTAAAAACTACCGTATTAGTGTTAAAAAAGAGCTACAGCCAAAGCCTGGCATGGTGTCTAATTATCTACACTCATTAGAGCAAGGCACTATTGTTGAGTTATACCCGCCAGCAGGAGACTTCTTTTTACGCAATAACACAAACCCAGCGGTACTCATTTCAGCAGGTGTTGGGCAAACGCCAATGCTGGCTATGCTTGAAACGCTATTAAGTGACAACTCTAATCAAGAGATTATGTATTTACATGCTTGCGAAAATACTCAGCAACATTCGTTTTCAAAATATTTATATGATCTAACAGCGCAGAATAACCGCTTGAAAACAATAACGTGGTTTAACCAAGCGACAGAGGGCGCTGACTTTACTGGGTTAATGAACCTAAATGCAGTACAAGCACAGCTACCATTGAGTAATGGCGACTTTTACTTATGTGGTCCTGCCGGTTTTATGGCATTTATAAAAAACCAGTTACTTGAACTAGGTGTTAAAAACGAGCAGATTCATTATGAAGTGTTTGGTCCGCATCAAGACTTGTAGTAACGCTTTAAAATAGAAAAAGGCGTACAGCGATGTGCTGCACGCCTTTTTTATAAACTTTAAAGTGCCTTATAACTCTTTACAGGTCACACCTTCAAGTACTGTAGTAAGCTCTTTCTTAGGATAGTAAAGCTCGCATTGGTTATTACGTAGCTGCAAAATAAACTTTTCAGATTTTATATTATGCGCGCCCATAATTACTCTGCCATCAGACCCTTTACTCATTGCATGATCAATTAGCAGTTCGCTACGTTTAGTAAATACGGAATCGGAAAGTGTTACTAATGCGCCTCCCTTAGCTTGTTGAATTGCCTGTTGTAGTGTTGTAATAACGCTAGGATTAACGCTCGTTAATATAGCGGGTTTAGCGGGCTCACTATTTACACTTTGGCATCCTCCCAAAGCGAATAAGGTAGCTAATGGGAGTAATAATTTAGCCATTACCTTTCCTCACTCAGTGTTGGCCAAGTTAAGTCCATATTACGCTGGGTAAATTGTACCGGCATATTTAAAGGAATGAGAGATTCACGAGAGCTTGAAAAATTAGCTGGCTCTGCTTTTGCAGCAGCCGTTCTAATTGGGAAACTGCCATTTTCAACATGAAATAATGCGGTGGCTAAAACGGCCTCGTCACTGTCGCCTAACTGATGATCAAAGTCGTCCTCAATTTCACAACCTTGAACATCAGCATCAAATTGTGGCGTAGGGGTTGGTGTAAAACCCGCAGCGTATTCGCCAAATCCTTTGCTATTTACCCCACTAAATTGAATAGTGTAATAGGTTGTTGCGCAGTTATGAGTTGGGGTAAAGCCATAGGGCTTACCGCAGGTTGTGTCGCCAATTAAAATAACTTCTGCGTCTATACCTTTTAAACCATTAATAAAAGCTTCTGATGCCGAACAGGTGCCTGATGTGCTTAATACATAAACCTTTGATAGGTTTAAATCAGGTAGGTTTTCACCTGTGCTAAAAAAAGTAGAGTAATCTATTTCTTCATCAATAAATGGAAAAGGTGAATCAACGGGTTGTTTATCGTTTTGTTGAGTTTGATAATAAAAGCGGTTGTTAACGTTGGCATTACCGGCAACCATATAAGCCAATTGTGCCGACAGTGCTAATAAACCACCACCGTTATATCTAAAATCGATTACAAGCTCATCAATACCATCGGTTTTAAACTTATTTACCGCATCAATAAGCCCTTCTTGGGCAATGCTTATATGGCTATTAAATTGCATGTAACCCACGCTTAAACCATTTGCGGTTGTAATCGTTTTAACATTTTGAACCGGTGTTTGTTCAATATTGCCAGCGGTTACATTAAATGTTTTTTCGGCGCCATCGTTACTGCGTACAACAATAGTATGTGAGTCGCCATTAGTTGGGCTAAATAAGCCTTCGTTAAGCGTATCTACACCCGACTGTGTATTGGTATTAATGCTAACACCGTCAACTGAAAGTACAGTATCACCACGTTGAAAGCCTATTTGGCTTGCAGGTGAATCATCTTCAAGATAAGCGACGCGTAAAATACGGTCGGCTGTATCGCCAATGAACGCCCAATTTATACCGTAACCAGAAGTAACGCCCGATTGCGCTTCTTGAAAGTAATCTTCAGTAGGTTCTGAAAAATGAAAGTTATCTTTTTTTGCCCCTGAGTCGGTAAGCTGCTCTGTTTTTAATTGGGCAAAATAATCGGCTACTGTGGCAAAGCTTTCAGGATCGTTATCGGCAATCTCATCATACCAAAGGTAGGTTTCGTCGCTCCAAGAGCGAAGCCAGAGTTTTTCGTAAAGGGCAGAACCTGCTTGATCTGGGTAAGGCTCGTTGTTATTAAAGGGATCGTTACCCGTACGCGGGGTTTCGCAAAAGTTTTTTAAATCGTTAGAGGGTTCAAATACACCCGCAGTCCATGTTGGACTGCTACTTACAGATGTTGTAACTACAGGGGCTGAGTCGATACCGCTACCGCCGCCGCCACAACCGGTCAAAGCAAAGCCCGCAAATGCAGTGAAAATGGCAAGCGAGGTTTTATTATTTTTAAACATAGGTAAGGGCTTTTTTGTAAATAAGTTGTTTAAAATATTACAACACTCGCTTGTTTATTCAACATTTATAACTTTGATTTATGTAAATGAGAGTTAAAGCTTAGAGCTTGCTCACACTACTTGTATCTGCGAATGCTTGCTTTTGCCATGCATTAAATAACTTTTGCTGTTTATCAGAGATTTTTAAACCGTATGTTTTTTGCATGTAAGCGTAGGTGTCAGCTATACGTTTTCGTGCATAAACAGGCGGTTCAACTACACGTTGCTTAAAGTTTACTTTTACTTCGCAACGGCCATATTGCGTGGCGTTTTCGCTAAGCATACCAAAACGATAATTAGAGCGATCGGCATTAATTTCGCCAATAGCTGGCGCTAAGTTATTTATATCAGCTTCCATTTTTCTAAATTTAGCACTTACTTTACGGCAGTTTTTACGCCCGCCATCTTGCCAGCATTGTAGCTGGTGACCAAATTCCCACGCCGGAACAATGTGCTCCCACTCAATGCGTAGTGCTCGCACATTTACTTTGCCTGAGCGGGTAAGGGTATTTCGAGGAATGTAACCACAGTTAGACGGATCAGGAACGAGTTTTTTGCCTTCTTTTTTAATGTCGCAACCGCAGTAAATGCTTTTGGCGTTGTCAGGTAGGGTTTTAATTAAATGTCTTTTAGCCGTTGAAAAACGGGTAAATTGTTCGGCAGATACCGAAACGCACACACAACAAGCCAATAAGGCCAGAATAAATCGAGTCATATCCATCACAAATGTGAACTACAGGAATGGGCAGTTTAAAGCCTTGAAGATAAAAGATAAAGTTAACTTAAGGGCAACGCTTATATTACTAAAAAGTGCCTGATTAATTTTTTACTCAAAGTTATTTTCACTATTCATTTATTTCTCACTATTTATCGTATTTTAACCACACAAGGTTACCCGTTAAGGAGTATGCTTAAAGCTTACTCAATATGAGGATTTGGATTGCAAATGAAATTTGTTGATTATTATGCAGTGCTTGGAATATCGCCTGATGCAGATGATAAAGCGGTTAAAGTAGCTTATAAAAAGTTAGCTAGAAAATATCACCCAGATGTAAGCAAAGAGCCTCAAGCAGAAGATAAGTTTAAAGAAATAGCAGAAGCTTACGAAGTCATTCATAACAAAGAAGAACGTGTAAAATACGACGAGTTACGTCGTCACCAACAAAATCGTGCTCGTCAACAGCAAGGTAATTATGGTGGTAACAATGCCTCATCGCAAAGTAATTATCAGCAAAGCGATCCTCAAACCGATCAAGAGTTTTCTGATTTTGTTAATTCAATGTTTGGCGGCGCCGGTGGATTCAATCGTTCCGGGCAGAGCAGAAGTAACGCCGCTCGCGCGCAAAAAGGACAAGATGTGGAAATAGAGTTCCCAATTTTTCTTGAAGAGACTTTAGTTGATACCGTGAAGCCTGTTGAGTTTATGTTACCGCAGCGAGACAGCAGTGGCCGTGTCACTGAAATTAAAAAATCACTAAAAGTGAAAATTCCCGCAGGTTCAGTAAATGGCGAGCGAATTCGACTAAAAGGGCAAGGCGGATTAGGGTCAGCGAATGGGCAAAATGGCGACTTGTATTTACAAATTAGTTTAGTGCCTCACCCATTATTTGATGTTGAGGGTCATAACCTAAATATAATTGTCCCTCTTGCACCATGGGAAGCGGCTCTTGGTACAAAGCTAAATTTACCTACGTTGACAGGAAAAATCCAATTAACTATTCCTTCTAATAGTCAGTCTGGTCAACGCTTGCGTATTAAAGGTAAGGGATTAATGAGTAAAAAAGCTAAAGGTGACTTATTTGCTGTGCTTAAAATTGTTAATCCAACATCTGTTGATGATACCAGTAAAAAACTGTGGGAAGAATTAGCCAAAAAAGCTCACTTTGATCCCCGTAATAACTGGAGCAAGCCATAATGCAAATTATCGTGACACAAAAAGACGATTTACTTACTAGCAAAGAGCTATGTTTGAGCAGTGATATTAGCGAAGCAATTTTATATGAGTTAGTTGAGCATAATATTGCGGTTCCAATTGAGGGGAAGCATGTTACGCAGTGGCTATTTACTGTATCTGCAGTGACCTTAGTTAAAAAAGCGGCCCGTATCCAACATGACTTTTCGTTAGATTGGTCGGCAATAGCTTTAGTTTTACAATTGCTGGATGAGCGTGATGAGTTGATTTTCGAAAACGAAATGTTAAAGCGACATTTGAGTCGATTTAAGCACTTGGAATAAAATAAGCCCTAGGCTTATTTACTCTTTGATAAGTGGGCGCTAGCTCTCAAAAACCAATATGACTACTTTGATTTATTCTTATTTTTAATTCGGATAAATCGTTTTAGTCGTATATTTTGTATAAGTAATAATATTCCACTCAAACAAAAAAGTACGCTAGTTGCTGAAAAGCTAATAAGTAGTGGATTATTAAAATTCTCTCGCTCATCGTAATCCATAATATGTAACATCCAAAAAAAGTCGAATATTCGCCATAGCGTGCTGCGAACGGTGACAACTTTGCCGTTATTTTCTGACAAGTACAGTGTTGTGTTAAAGGTGTCGTCAAATTGGACCTGCCAAACATTGGTTTTATATCCGACTTCCCGCGTACCTAGCTTTAGTAGTACAGCGCTTGTTACTTGAGCGTCAATAAGTAAGTGTGCTTTAGCATTTGCGGTAATTTGTATTTTAGTTGGCGGTTCAAATGGTCGGCCTGTTATGCCATTGAAGCTTTGCTGCTCGTTATTACTAAAGACAGTAATAAGTGGTGTAGTTAAGAAGTTCTCAAAAATTATTTGTGTTGGATTAACCACCTGAGAGGCAATATCGTCAAGGGAGGCAACATAATCAGCCTGCGTAAATGGGTTATTAAGAGTACGTGTTGCAAGATGCTCCCCATGAACTTTATCAAGAGGGATTGCACTCATAATTAAACCACCTAGTAACCATGCTAAAATTTGTAGTGCTAATAAATAACCTAACCATTTATGTAACTTGCGAGCATGTTTAAATATTTTTTTATTCATGTTTTAGTCTTATTATTTTTAGAGGCTAGTTTATTACATTAATAGGATAAGTTACTGCGACATTTTGTCGCAGTTTAAACTATAGCTTACTGTAATCATTTAAAAATAAAAAAGATTACACTTAAATTCCTAACATGACTTATCTGTTTAATTGAGCTGAATATTTGATATCCAGCTAGCTTTAAATGCTAAAAAATACTTAAAAGCTGCGAAATATCCATATAAAGTGGTTAATAGAGCATAGTTGATTTGGTATAACGGTAAAACTGCGTTAAAGTTTGCAATGAAATTATTAGAGGATAAATACGAAACGATGTCGGAAATTCAATTTTTAAATGTAGATCTTGAGCTTGAATCAAAGCAAGATATTAGTTTGCTAGTGGCGGACTTGAAAAAAGTCGCGACGATTTTACATTATGACAAAGACGAATACCGTCAACTAGCGCGTATTGAAGCTACAGGTGAGGTGAGCACACCTGATAAAGCCATAAACCATATATGTGAGCTTATTGAATCGTGTTCGCGTAATGCGCTAAAGCAATGGTTAAGCTGTTCACGTAGAACGTTTGATATTGGTTTTGAATCAGGGACTTCTCCTAAGTGCTTTAATCAAGCCTTAGATGCAGATACATTATTGCGTATATCTGCGATTGGTGCGGGTATGGAAATTACCATTTACCCAATCGAAAAGTAACTATCTTCGCTCTACGACTGCTGCGGTCATTTTTGATACGCAGCACAGCTCATTGCGGCTATTTGTAATTTTTATTTCCCATACTGAACTACGTTTGCCAATATGAAACGCTCTAGCCGTTGCTGTTAAAGTGCCGTTGCGAGATGCTTTTAAATGACTTGCGCTAATTTCCTGCCCTACACAGTAAAATTTAGTAAAATCGACAACAAAGTTAGCGGCATAGCTGGCAACTGTTTCGGCAAGTACAACGTTAGCACCGCCGTGAACCATGCCCATTGGGTTATGATGCTCAGGAATTGCCGGCATTGTGGCAACCAAATAATCATCGCCAATTTCTGTGACTTCTATCCCCATAGTTTTCATTAATGTTCCTTGGCCATTAATGCCTTGTTCTAACTGCTTGCACAGCTCTAAGGTGATGGGCTGGTACCAAATACTCATAATGTCTCCTTTGCATTTTTAATCATTTATAAACTTAGCTTTAGTTATATCCCTAAAATGTACACAAGTGAAATTACTTTAGCTATTTTAAGGCTTAATTTAAATTTGCGATTTTTATTTAACTGTATATACTCACAGTTAAATGTACTGTATGGAAAACCAGTTGTATGCGACCATTAACGAACCGCCAAGCTCAAATACTCGAACTAATTAAAGTTTTTATTAAAGACACTGGTATGCCTCCTACACGTGCTGAAATAGCGCAAACATTAGGTTTTAAAAGTGCCAATGCTGCTGAAGAACATTTAAAAGCACTTGCTAAAAAAGGCGCAATTAAAATGAAACCAGGTGCAAGCCGTGGTATTCAATTAATTGAAGAAGAAGAGCCAGAACAATTAGGTTTACCGCTTATAGGGCGTGTTGCTGCTGGTTCACCTATTTTGGCGCAAGAGCACGTTGAAAGTCACTGCAAAATCGATCCATTAATGTTTAAACCGGCTGCAGATTTTTTACTACGCGTTAACGGTATGAGCATGAAAGATATTGGTATTATGGATGGTGATTTACTTGCTGTACATCGTACTCAAACCGCTGAAAACGGACAAGTTGTTGTTGCCCGCCTAGACGAAGACGTAACTGTAAAACGTCTTGAGAAAGCGGGTCGTAAAGTATTACTTCATGCTGAAAACGACGATTTTGACTCTATTGAAGTAGATCTTGAGAATGAGTCTTTTAATATTGAAGGCTTAGCCGTTGGCGTTATAAGAAACGCTGATTGGATGTGACTTTAAAAATAGCTTTTAAACAAGCAGTTTTATAAATGCGTACTAACTAGTACGCATTTTTGTTTTAAAATTTGTACTAAAAATAGGGCGTAAACAGCCCACTGACTATTTAAGCTGTAAACTTTTTTGCACTTATATTTTCCCCCTCCGAATGCGTTAAACCCCTTTGTTTTGCTCATATTTTGAACTTTCTGTTGCCCAGTTGATTACCGATTTTTTATTAATTATTCAATATCACCTGATTGTTTTTTATACTAAAACTTGCTTGTTGTTCGTTTTTTAGCTAATTGTTAATGTGCTGAGCTAATAATAACTCACAGCTTTTTAGTTTTGAGAACACACAATATACATAAACTCGTTGTTGGCGCAGCAAAACCAATCAATATTAAATAAGATTGGCTAAAAAAATAAAAATAACGAATTGGCGTTTAAGCCGTATGCCTCTTCGCTTTGCATTCGCAATAGCATCAAAGGAGCCGTCACATGGGTAAACTGACCTCTACCTTGTGGCTTATATTATGTGTTTTTTCGCACCCAGTTTTGGCTAACAGCCAATACAATATGCGCAAAGGCGTAACCGATATAAGCAATAATGTATATCAGCTGCACATGACCATATTTATAATATGTTGTGTGATTGGGGTGATAGTGTTCGCAATTATGTTTTGGGCACTTATTCATCACCGTAAATCTAAAGGGGCTGTACCTGCCCAATTTCACGAAAGCACTAAAGTAGAAATACTTTGGACTGCAATTCCGTTTGTTATTTTAATTGCTATGGCAGTACCAGCCACTAAAACCCTAATTGCAATGGAAGATGCCAGCAAAGCTGATCTCACTATTAAAATTACGGGTTCGCAATGGAAATGGCATTATGAATATATGGGTGAAGATGTAGAGTTCTACTCTATTTTATCTACCCCGCAAGATGAAATCGCGAATCTTGCAGATAAAAATCCTAACTACTTACTTGAGGTTGATAAGCCTCTTGTACTGCCAATAAATCAAAAAGTACGATTTTTAATGACTTCTGACGATGTTATTCACTCTTGGTGGGTACCTGATTTTGCAGTTAAAAAAGATGCTAACCCCGGCTTTATAAACGAAACATGGACGAACATAAACGAAGAAGGTACTTACCGAGGCCAATGTGCTGAGTTGTGTGGTAAAGACCATGGCTTTATGCCCGTTGTGGTGGTCGCTAAATCTGAGGCTGATTTTAAAACATGGCTTGCAGATGCAAAGCAGGCTAAACAAAAAGCAGCATTAGCAGATGCCGCATTACTTGATAAAACCCTCCCAAAAGAAGAGTTAATGACTTTAGGCGAACAAGTATATATGGCTAATTGTGCTGCATGTCATCAACCTACTGGCATGGGGTTACCGGGCGTATTTCCTGCACTTAAAGGCAGCCCGATAGTGCTTGGCGATATGAAAGATCACATTGATGTAGTTATCCATGGACGACCTGGTACGGCAATGCAAGCATTTGCCAAACAGTTATCTATAAAGCAATTAGCAGCGGTTATTACTTATAAACGTAATGCGTGGGGTAATGATACGGGTGATGTTATTCAACCGAGTCAAATACAGACAGCACTTGATGCCAAAGTGGAGGCGAACTAATGAGTAGCATAGTAGAACAACCTAACGCCAATGAAGCTCATCATGCTCATCACCCAGCTAAAGGTTTTAAACGCTGGCTTTACACAACTAATCATAAAGATATAGGTAGTTTATATTTAATTTTTTCGCTGACCATGTTCTTAATTGGTGGTGGAATGGCCATGGTGATCAGAGCTGAATTATTTCAACCAGGTTTACAGTTGGTCGACCCTCACTTTTTTAATCAAATGACCACAGTGCATGGTTTAATTATGGTGTTTGGTGCGGTTATGCCCGCCTTTACAGGCCTTGCTAACTGGATGATACCACTTATGATTGGCGCGCCAGATATGGCATTGCCAAGAATGAATAACTGGAGCTTTTGGATTTTACCGTTTGCGTTTTTAATCCTATTGGCATCGTTATTTATGCCTGGTGGGGGTCCTGCATTTGGTTGGACTTTTTATGCACCACTGTCCACAACATACAGTAATGATAATACTGCATTGTTTGTATTTGCCGTACATATTATGGGGATTAGCTCAATAATGGGCGCAATCAATGTGATTGTAACCATAGTGAACTTACGTGCCCCCGGCATGACATGGATGAAGTTGCCCTTATTTGTATGGACGTGGTTAATTACTGCCTTTTTATTAATAGCGGTAATGCCTGTACTTGCAGGAGCGGTAACTATGGTGCTTACCGATAAGTATTTTGCTACCAGCTTTTTTGATGCCGCAGGCGGTGGCGACCCGGTGATGTTCCAACACATTTTTTGGTTTTTTGGTCACCCTGAAGTATACATAATGATTCTTCCTGCCTTTGGCATTATATCTACAATAGTACCTACCTTTTCTCGTAAAAAACTTTTTGGCTATGCCTCAATGGTATACGCCACATCCTCTATAGCACTATTGAGCTTTATTGTTTGGGCTCATCATATGTTTACCACTGGGATGCCGGTCGCTGGCGAGTTGTTTTTTATGTACGCGACCATGCTTATATCGGTACCTACAGGAGTCAAAGTATTTAATTGGGTTGCCACAATGTGGAAAGGCTCAATAACTTTTGAAGTGCCAATGCTTTTTAGTATTGCGTTTATTGTGCTGTTTACCTTGGGTGGTTTTTCGGGATTGATGCTGGCAATTACACCTGCTGATTTTCAATATCACGATACTTATTTTGTAGTGGCGCATTTTCATTATGTATTAGTAACAGGGGCTGTATTTTCGATAATGGCAGGGGCTTATTACTGGCTGCCTAAGTGGACGGGCAATATGTTTAATATCACGTTAGCTAAATGGCATTTTTGGCTATCGCTGGTGAGCGTGAACGTACTGTTTTTTCCTATGCATTTTGTAGGGCTTGCCGGTATGCCGCGTCGAATTCCCGATTATGCTCTTCAATTTGCCGACTTTAACGCAATCATAAGTATTGGTGGGTTTGCCTTTGGTTTATCGCAATTGTTGTTTGTAGCTGTGGTAATTAAATGCGCTCGTGGCGGTGATAAAGTGCCTGCAAAAGTATGGGAAGGGGCAGAAGGCCTTGAGTGGGAAGTTGACTCTCCAGCGCCATATCATACTTTTTCTACGCCGCCGGTTATTAAGTAATGACACACGCACCGCTACTCAAACGTTTGGTACTTATTTGCATAGGCATGTTTGCCTTTGCCTTTGCCTTAGTACCTTTGTATGACGTGTTTTGTGATGTAACAGGGCTTAATGGAAAGCCTTCGCTTGAGCAAGCAGAGCAAAGTACACAAATAGTACAAAACCGAGAAGTCGGCGTTAGCTTTACTACTCACGCACAAAGTGGTGCACCGTTTGAAGTTAAATCAAAAGAATACAGTGTAGTGGTAAAACCCGGTGCAATGCGTGAAGTAATGTTTAGTGCAAAAAATAACAGCAACCTAGATAAAGTAATGCAGGCTGTACCATCAGTCTCACCAGGTAAAGCGGCAAAGTATTTACATAAAATAGCCTGTTTTTGCTTTGATCAGCAACCTCTAAAAGCAGGGGAAGAGCTTGAATTTAAATTACTTTTTTATGTTGATACCGCATTGCCAAGCGACATTGAAGAATTAACTTTATCTTATACCGTATTTGATATTAGTGAACAGCTGGTGGCAAGTAATAACTAGCTTTTTAAACTAGTGTGAAACTAGGAGTAAATAAAATGAATCAAGAATATGAGCATTATTACGTACCTGAGCAAAGCCCGTGGCCTATTGTAGGTGCTGTTGCATTGTTTTTTATTGCAGTAGGGGCAGGCTTGACTGTTATGAGTGTAGGTAAAGAAGGTGGTAGCGGGGTTTATCTGCTTTATGCCGGTATTGCTGTGCTTGTGTATATGTTGTTTAGCTGGTTTAAAAATGTAATTAGTGAATCGGACAAAGGTTTGTACTCAGCACAAATGGATCGCTCTTTTAGACAAGGTATGAGCTGGTTTATTTTTTCTGAAGTTATGTTTTTTATGGCCTTTTTTGGTGCGCTTTTTTATGCACGGGTATTGTCGGTACCTTGGCTTGGAGGTGCAGACAATAATGCAATGACTAACGAGGTTTTATGGCCAACTTTTGAAGCTGTTTGGCCGCTAGTTTCAACACCTGCTGGCGAAACTACTCAGGCTATGGGCTGGCAAGGCTTACCACTTATAAATACCTTAATACTGCTTACTTCCTCAGTTACTTTACATTTTGCCCACGTAGCGATGGAAAACAATAAACGCACTCCACTTAAGGTTTTTTTAGGCGCTACTATTTTATTGGGCGTTTGCTTTTTAGGGCTGCAAGTTGAGGAGTACATGCATGCATATAATGACCTTAATCTAACGCTAGATGCGGGTATTTACGGTAATACGTTTTTTTTATTGACTGGTTTTCATGGCATGCATGTAACGCTAGGAACCGTACTTTTATTTGTAATATTTTTACGGATATTAAAAGGGCACTTTACTAAAGATAAGCACTTTGCTTTTCAAGCAGCTGCTTGGTATTGGCACTTTGTTGATGTGGTGTGGCTGTGTTTGTTTGTATTTGTATATGTGCTGTAGCGTTTATTGGCGAATTATTTGCTTTAATAAAACCAAGTTTAAGCGCTGCAATAACAACAACTAAAACAACGATCGAAAACAATACGCGACGACCTAAAAAGTGAGACATAGGTCGTCCCCCTGTTTTCCCTGACACCATAATAAACAATGCTCTAAATAAGTTAAAAAGTATAAATATTAACAACAGTACGATAATAATTTTAATAATCACTGAGTTGACCCTTTATGCAGTTAGTTTTATGGCACAAACAAAAGCTTAGCTCACTAATCACACTTTGTATGGTTGTGGTTGTTGTACTTGTGTGTGTGCGATTAGGGTTTTGGCAGTTGGAGCGAGGTGAGCAAAAGCAGCAACAACTAACCGCCATAGCTAAGCAACAGACTCGTGGTGTGATGAGCTGGTCTCAATTACTTAACTTGCCTGATAGCTGGAACAAAACTGGTGTATTGGTTAAGTTAAAAGGGCGGTTTGTACAAAACCAATATTGGCTTTTAGATAATCAAATTTATAACGGGCAAGTAGGGTACGACCTACTTGCTTTACTAAAGCCAGATAGCGAAGAAAAAGTGATTTTAGTTAATTTAGGATGGGTAAAAGCGCCTATATCTAGAGATACACTGCCAAAGGTTACTCTGCCTACAGGTGTTTTTATTCTTAAAGCGCAAATAAAAGAAAATAACTTAAGTAGCTTTACGCTTGAAGATAAAACTACAAATAACGACTTACCTACAAGAATCCAATCTATCGACTTGAATATGCTGAGCACCCAAAGCCAGCAATCATTAATTAATTTTATGGCTTACAGACAAGGTACTGGTGATGAGATTGCAACACCTCATTATGAGGCCGTTGTTATGAGCCCTCAAAAGCATAATGCCTACGCTTTGCAATGGTTTTTAATTGCTATTGCATGTGCTGTTGTGGCTATTTTTGCGAGTAAAAAAAGGACACATAATGAAAAATAATCCCCTTTTGTTGTTTGTGGGTTGCTGTGCAATCCCATTAGTTTTGGCATATGGCGCATTAAAGTTTGATTGGTTGCCTACTGCAATTACTAATAATGGTGAGTTTTTAAGCCAAGAAATAAAACTTAAAAATTGGCCGCAAAATAATCCCAAACAATGGACTATCGCGCTTAATTATTCAAACGAATGTAACACCCCATGCAGCGAACAGCTCAATGCACTTAATAACTTATATGTGGCACTTGGTAAAAACCAAGGCAAGGTTGATATGGCTGTAATGGGAAGCCCCGACAATAAAAATCTACCATGGAAAATTATTACCGAACAACAGAGTTTAAATCCTGCAAGTTTATATTTAATTGATCATATGGGGTTAGTGGTACTTGAATATCCCTTTAAGGTCGAGCCACAAGAAAACCGTTTAGTACAAAAAGGCCTATTAAAAGATCTAAAAAAATTACTTAACTATTCTCGTTCTAGCTAATTAAGTTGAGCTTAAGTTGGAGTATCTGATGTATAAAAATTATAAAAACTTAGTATTAATAACAGGATTACTCGCTTTGATTGTAGTTGCTTTAGGTGCGTACACCCGCTTAAGTGATGCAGGATTAGGGTGCCCCGATTGGCCTGGTTGTTATGGCTTTTTAACGGTACCTAAGCATGAGGCTGACATAGCCTTAGCAACTCAAAGCTACCCCGATATGATGTTCGAAACCGCAAAAGCGTGGAAAGAAATGATTCATCGCTACTTTGCAGGTGCTTTAGGCTTACTTATTTTAGGTTTATTTGTGTTGGCTTTTTTAAAACGCCAATATCCAACTACGCCAGTTAAATTGCCTTTGGCTTTACTTCTACTCGTGGTATTTCAGGCTGCCCTTGGTATGTGGACAGTAACCATGAACCTTCAGCCGCTTATTGTAATGGGCCACTTATTAGGGGGCTTTAGTATTTTGTCACTTATAACGCTTTTATATTTACGGCTAACCGCAAAACCTATTATGGGTGGCGATAGCGGCGCAAAACGCTATTTTGGTTTAAGTTTAGTAGCGCTCAGTGTATTAATTATCCAAATTGCACTTGGTGGTTGGCTGGCTGCAAATTACGCCGCTCCTCATTGTAGTGGTTTGCCATTGTGTAATTACGCACAACCGTTTTCATTGAGTAGTGTATTTCAATTACCACTTGAGCACAGTAATTATGAATTTGGTGTGTTATCGCAGCAAGCGCGTATGTCTATTCATTTATTACACCGCATTTGGGCACTCGTTACTTGTATCGTTCTGGCGCTAATTATGTGGAAAATATACAGCCAAGCGTACTCTAAAAAAATTAAAAATTGCGTTGTGAGCGTATTACTGACCCTGCTTTGCCAAATTAGCTTAGGGCTTATATTAGTACATTGGCATATTCCATTGGGAGTTGCACTGGCGCATAACTTGATGGCAGCCATACTGTTATTAAGCATGGTTAGGTTGTGTTATTACCTAAAATCACGCACATAAAAGGGAAATATAATGGCACTTATAATTGATAAAAAAATACTGCTACCCGTTAATACTCAGTCGCTAATTTCGCGTGCACATAACTTGCTGCAAGACTACTTAGCAATTAGTAAATTTAAAGTGGTAGCCATGTTGGTGCTAACAGCTTGGGTTGGTTTAGCGTTGGCTCCCGATGTAGGGCGCGGTATGGTCGTACAGTTTATTAGCTTGTTAGGTATTGGGCTACTTTCTGCTGCTGCAGCGGTTATTAATCATGTGGTTGATAGTGAGATAGACTCAAAAATGGCAAGGACTCGTCATCGCCCTGTGGCTAAAGGGCGTTTAAGTAAAACACATGCGCTTAGTTTTGCAGCTGTTATTGGGGTTGCGGGTTTTATTATGCTAATGGTGTGGGCCAATACCTTAACCGCTATATTAACGTTATTTGCATTGGTAGGTTATGCATTTGTTTATACATCATTTTTAAAGCGTGCTACACCGCAAAATATTGTTATAGGTGGGCTGGCTGGCGCAATGCCTCCATTATTAGGTTGGGTGTCAGAAACAAACCAAATGGCAGCAGCCCCTTGGTTACTTGTAATGATAATATTTACCTGGACTCCGCCACACTTTTGGGCACTGGCTATAGCACGAAAAAGTGATTACGAACGCGCTAAAATCCCCATGTTACCAGTAACCCATGGCATCGATTTTTGTAAAACGTGCGTTGTTGCTTACTCTGTTTTACTCGCTGTAGTTTGTGTATTACCTTATTTAATTGGTATGTCTGGATTAATCTATTTGATAGGTGCATGTGTATTAAATGCAGTGTTTATATATAAGGCGGTCAAATTAAAAATTGCTGGAAATGATGAGACTGCAATGGACTTATTTCGTTTTTCGATTATTCATTTAATGGTACTCTTTGTAATCTTATTTATAGATAAATGGCTCCCTTTATGAAGCAGTTATGGCTTGGATTAATTGTTATTTTAGTTTTATTTTTATCGGCATGTTCAAATGAAAATAGTCCGCCAGATGTAGATGCATTAGTTTACGAAAATGCAAAGCCATTGTCTGATTTTACGTTAAACGATCAGCGCGGCGAATTAGTGACTAAGCAACAATTTGTAGGACAGTGGAATTTAGTATTTTTAGGCTACACAAGCTGTCCAGATATTTGTCCATTAACACTTGCTAAGTTAAATGCTGTTTATAAAAACTTACAAGCAGATTATCCGCTACAAATTTGGTTTTTATCGGTTGATCCAAAACGCGATACACCAGCTAAACGAAAGCAATATATAGATTACTTTAATCCTGACTTTTTAGCTGTATCAGGGGAACATAAACACCTTTTTCCTGTTGTTAGAGAGCTTGGTTTAATTTACGCGATTAGCGATAGTAGTGAATCAGAATATGCAGTTGATCATAGTGCTTCGGTCGCTATGGTTGATCAAAATGGAGCCGTTAGAGCTATTTTTAAGCCAGAATTTAAACAAGGTAGTGTGCCATTAATTAATGCGACGATTTTAGCTGAAGAGTTTAAAAAAATAGCCGATTACTACAAAAACTAGTTTTTACTTTTTACCAATTTGAAAGGAGCTTTAGGCTAATGCCAGTCAGTTAAGCTGACTGGCATTTTTCTTTTTATGGGGATACTTAGATGGTTTTGGCTTAACCCATCGGGGATATCTTCTATCCTCTCGTCTAGCTGGAAGCTTAAATAAGACCAGTGTATTGAGTAAGTGCTGCCAGTGTATTGGAATGTTTCCTGGACTCATTATAGATACTGACGAGAAATACTGAATGACAGCCATCGAACTGCTAGAGAAACTAAGCTGGTTAGGCCATATCCCTGTAACTGTCGCCGCCATCGTCATTATTCTTCGTATTAAATTATAGGCGAGTAACACGCCCCATAGCTCCTGACGCACCATGTCTGGACGCTTGCTTCTTAAATGGTATGCGCTATCAAGCATGGTTTGTTTGATTTCTCTAAACCCAAGTTCTATCTCCCAACGATGACAATATAATTCAACAATTTCATTACCTGGATAACGCAATCTATCCGTCATCGAGGTTAATATACGGTAGCTTTTGCCCTTTATTGTTTTGCTGATTAATCTCGCTTTAATCGTTTCAGGAACATCGGGAAAGTTTTTTTGTGCATGCTTTGTGGTTTTCAATTCAATGATATGGTCATTTTTACCCGCGCTGGAGATGATTTCATACTGTAAGTCGGGCCTTGCTGGTATCAGCCAGTGCCTCATCTCCCCAGTTTGGTGCCAACGGTTTAACAGGCCTAAAGAATAATATCCTTTATCAAACATAGTCAGTGAATTATCTGGTGTACGTTCAATTAAACGCTCAGCTAATTTCATCTCGTTGGTTTTATAGTTATCAAACTCGCTACTGAGAAGTTGATGGCTGGTCAATTCCATATGACAAACCATGCGTATTTGAGGAAAGGCTGTATCACCGTATTGGTTGCTACCTGAAGAGAAGGCTTTACGATTATCAGGCGTGTCGGCTGTTCGCCACACAACACCGTCAACAGCTAATAGGTTCAAACCATTCCATGTTTCGAATGACTGTTGCTTATACATTGATTGAGCAGATTTATTGAAAACGTGTTTAACGGAATCATCACCTAACCTTTGTCTCGCCTGTACCATCGCACTTGGAGCAACGAGTTGGTTCTTGCCAGGTAACATGATATCTAGCTTATTAGCGATATTCCAAACTGATTCTTTTCGAAACAATGCCATGCCAATAACTGACCACAAAACGGCTTCAAGCGGTAACCTTCGCTTACGAACGGTTGCAATCCCAGCTTGTTGAAAACCTTGTTCAATGATTTCAGGGTCAAGAATTTCTGATAATTTTTCAAAGGTATGGTATCGGCTGCTTTCTTCAAGTGTTGCTTGCAGTGCTTGTTCTATATTCACAAAAAAATCCGTAGTTAGTTTCCTAACTACGGATTTTGCATGATCGTTTGGATCGGTCAACCGGTCATTTTCTTAACTGATCGGCATTAAGCTTTAGGCTCCTTTTTTTGTGCTCTAGAGTAGTTAATAAAATAACCCAGCGGTTTTTACATCAGGCAGTTAAGGTTTAGGCGCTTCAATTACCCAAGGCTGCGAAAACCAAAAGTAATCACCAGGGCTTGAAATAGAAGGGGCTGTGCAATTAAAACGAGAACGCCCTTTATTAAGCACTTTTGGTGAGGTGATTTCGACAGTATTTTTAGTTATCCATTTTAAATCTGCTTGGCCTACGCTTGATACATAACAGGCAAATTGGCTCTTATGAAAATCACCCATCTTAAATTCAATTGTGAGCGTGGGTGGATTTTGCTGTGTAACGCTATCTTGATAAGTTAAATTGGTGATATTAAACGCGCGTGAGTTAAGCTTAGTAATAAGGGTTTCTAGTTTGCTGTAAAAGCCTGATGCAGGAAAACGCGGCAAGCGGCTAAAATTAGAATCTTTATTTACAGCGCCTGAGTGCTGGCCAATACCCACAAAACCAAGCTCTGTCACGAGTGCTTGCAGCTCGTTATTAAACTCACCATACGGGTATGCTAAGTATTTATAGTCGTGGCCTATTTCTTCTTTTATGCGCTTTTGAGAGTTAAGAATATCTTGCTTAATACGTGATTGCCATTGTGCATCGGTTTCGTTTTCACGCTTAAGGTGTAAGTAATCATGTTGTCCGCTATGATTGGCTATTAATGCCCCTTTTTTAGATAATTCTTTGAGCTTATCCCACCCCATTACGTAACTCATACCTTCGTCTATTAATTTAGGATTTACAAAGATAGTGTACGGGTAGCCAAACTTTTCTAAAATAGGTGCGGCTTGTTCATAGTTATTGTTATAACCATCATCAAAGGTGATGGCGAGTGTTTTATCAGGTAAAGTTTCACCTTGTTGAAGCGCGCTAATTAACTCATTAAGAGGAATAACGTTAAAGTTGTGCTCTTTTAAATAGCTTAAATGCTCCGTAAATGTATTTGCGCTAACGCTCGTGACAGCGGGTAGGGTTTCACTAACATGATGATACTGTAAAATAACGGCTGCTTGAGCCCGTACAGACACACTAATGAGGATAAATAATACTAAATGAAACAATTTCTTATACATAATAAGGCACACCATAAAAGCTTGCTGTTGTTAGCGGGTCCGATGATACTATCAAATATCACAGTGCCGTTGTTAGGAATTGTTGATACTGCTGTAATTGGGCACTTAGGAAGCGCTCATTACTTAGCTGGAATTGCCCTTGGCTCTGCAGTTATATCTATTTTATTTTGGCTTGCTGGTTTTTTAAGAATGAGCACCACGGGACTCGTGGCACAAGCATACGGAAAAAACGATTTAACCCAACTTGCCGCTTTACTTAAACGCAGCCTATTGCTTGCAAGCGCAGTGGCCGTGCTATTAATTGTGTTATCCCCATTAATAAAGCACGCTATAGCTTACCTCTCCGCAGCCAATGGCGACGTACTTGCCCAAGCTTATCAGTATTTTAGCATTCGTATTTTTAGTGCTCCAGCAGCATTGTGTAATTTAGTGTTACTGGGTTGGATGCTTGGTGTACATTATGGTCGAGGCCCATTTTATTTATTACTCGTCACTAATATCGTTAATATAGTACTCGATATTTATTTTGTTGTTTATTTAGATTGGGCAGTTGCAGGCGCTGCATGGGCGTCACTTATTGCTGACTATACAGCACTAGTATTTGCACTGTTTTTAGTGGCTAAACTAGCTAAAAAACAAGACATTGATCTAAATGTACCGAACTGGTTGAGTATTAGCAAAATGGCTGAATTATTGAGTTTGAATAGAGATATATTTATTCGCTCTTTAATACTGCAATTATGCTTTAGTTTTATGACATTTTACGCGGCGCGTATAGGCGAAACCACATTAGCTGCTAATGCTGTCTTACTTAACTTTTTAATGTTGGTGAGCTTTGCTCTTGATGGCGTTGCTTACGCCTCTGAGGCAAAAGTAGGGCAAGCTAAAGGCCAAGGAAGTGTTAAGAATATAGAGCTGTGGGTTAAAATAAGCGTATTTTGGGGTATGCTTTTTGGTGTGTTATATAGCCTATTTTTTGCATTATTTGGCAACACCATAATCAAGCTTTTAACCAATGTGCCAGAGGTTATTCAAGAGGCAACGCATTATTTACCATGGATAATAGTATTACCAATTTTGGCCATGAGCTGCTTTTTGTTTGATGGTGTTTTTGTAGGGCTTACGCGAGCAAAGAACATGCGTAACAGTATGATACTTTCAGCTGGAGTTGGCTTTTTTGGTGTGTTTTGGGTGTTTATAGACTTGCAAAATAACGGGTTATGGCTGGCTATGAGCTGTTTTATGTTAATGCGCGGGGTTACATTAATAATTAAATATCACCTCTTAAAAATAAATAATCAGCTATTAGATTAAATAAATGGTTTATTTCCAGAGATCGGGGTCGTGGTGTTTAGGGCCCATATCTTTTAAAACTTGTGAAAAACGATTGGCAAAAATACCGCAGTAGCCCCAACCGGCAAAAAATAATGCGGGGAGTAAAATTATAACGCCAATTATTTGTAAGCTGTAGTGGGTGTAATACCCAATAGATATGAATATCACGGCTAGCACAAACAGTGCTAAGCCGCGAAAAAAGCGCTTTAAGCTCAGCTTAGGATTGCTCCCTAAGCGATAGATAAGCTGCTTTAGCATTTACAAGGCCTAATAGTAAGAGTGATCGCCCGCTTCGTGTTCTGTTATATCAGCAACACCGGTGATTTCTTCAAACTTAGCTATCATTTCTTTTTCAATGCCTTCTTTTAGTGTTACATCGATCATAGAACAACCGTTACAACCACCACCAAACTGAAGTATAGCTATACCTGCAGCTGTAATCTCAACAAGGCTTACTTGACCACCGTGGTTAGCAAGTTGTGGATTTACTTCGGTTTCTAGCATGTGCTGTACACGTTCGTTTAACGATGCATCGTCACCTATTTTACGCGCCTTTGCATTTGGTGCTTTTAGCGTTAACTGAGTACCCATTTTGTCGGTAACAAAATCGATTTCAGCTTCTTCTAAAAATGGAGCACTTTCTGCATCTACAACGGCATCAAAACCGTTAAAGTTTAGGCGAATATCGCTCGCTTCTACAGCGTCTTCTGGACAATAAGACACACCACATTCCGCTTGTGATGAACCAGGGTTTACAACAAACACACGAATATTGGTTTGTTGTGATTGATCTGCTAATAGTTTAGCAAAATGCGCTTGCGCTGTTTCGGAAATAGAAATCATAAAACCATCTATACTTGACTAAATTACTCGGATACTGCGTATCATACTCCGCTCATCGTGTTGCGGCTAGTGTTGAGCGTAAAAAGTTGGCATCTATTTTAAGCAATGGTAGCGTGCAAACAGCGAACATTTTTTGAGTGATTTATATGCGTTTGGTATTAACATTAATGGTGGTGTTGCTTAGCTTTTCAAGTGTAGCTAAGCCACTTTCGTATTATTTTGAACAAGATGTAAAATTTGACCCTTCAATTCCTACTCCTGAGCAAGTACTCGGTTACGAAGTAGGAGAGTGGCACGTGAGACATGATCAGCTCGTACGTTATATGGAAATACTTGCTGATAAAAGCGACCGTATAAATTTTGAAGTGATTGGCCGCACACATGAACAACGCCCCCTTGTCATGCTAACAATTACAGCAGCTGATAAGTTATCAAGCATAGAGCAGACACGCCAAGCTCACTTAGCACGCTTAAGTAACGATGGATCAGATGCTAATTCTACAAAACAGCCTGCCGTTGTATGGATGGGATACAGTGTGCATGGTAATGAGTCATCAGGTAGTATAACTCATCTTTGCTGGTGGCGTATTACTTAGCTGCTGCACAAGGCGCTGAAATAGATGAGTTATTAAATAACACGGTTATTTTACTCGACCCTTCGCTTAATCCTGACGGACTTGCTCGTTTTGCTAATTGGGCCAACAGTAACCGAGGTATGAACTTATCAAGCGACCCTAAAACTCGTGAACATGTTGAAAACTGGCCAAGCAGTCGTACCAATCATTACTGGTTTGATTTAAATCGTGACTGGTTATTACTACAACATCCTGAATCGCGCGCGCGTATTGCTAAATTTCATCAGTGGAAACCAAATGTCTTAACCGATTTTCATGAAATGAGACCAAACAGCAGTTACTTTTTTCAGCCAGGTATTCCTAGTCGTAAGCATCCTATAACACCGGATGAAAATGTAACGTTAACTAAAGCGATTGCTAACTATCACGCAAAAACGTTAGATGAAAATAACGCACTGTACTTTACTGAAGAAAGCTTTGATGACTTCTATTACGGTAAAGGCTCAACTTATCCCGACGTTAATGGTGGTGTAGGTATTTTATTTGAGCAAGCCAGTTCTCGCGGGCATATTCAAGATACTATAAATGGACCTTTGAGCTTTCCCTTTACTATTAAAAATCAATTATTAACGAGTTTATCTACCTTTAAAGCCGCTGTTGATAACCGCCAAGCACTACTTGATTACCAAGCTAAGTTTTATAATCAAGCTACAGATTTAGCTAGTGATGAAAGCTTTGAAGGTTATGTAATTGAGGGGGCGGATGACAACACTCGTATTAAAGATTTTTTAGGGTTGTTGAAACAGCATCAAAT
This sequence comes from Pseudoalteromonas sp. HL-AS1, assembly GCF_031198785.1. Taxonomy (NCBI): domain Bacteria; kingdom Pseudomonadati; phylum Pseudomonadota; class Gammaproteobacteria; order Alteromonadales; family Pseudoalteromonadaceae; genus Pseudoalteromonas; species Pseudoalteromonas sp. HL-AS1. The sequence goes on along the minus strand of NZ_CP133569.1, from coordinate 3,457,348 downwards.
AGATGCTTTTTCGCTTACTAAATCACTTAAGGCTAATGGCAACAACTATACAACCAATAGTTACTTTGTGCCCTTAGCCCAGCCACAGTACCGCCTAATAAAAGCTATTTTTAGCGAGCAAAAAAACTTTGCTGATAACACTTTTTATGACGTATCTGGCTGGACTTTAGCGCATGCGTTTAACTTACCTTTTGCAAAAGTAAAAAGCAGTTGGGGTTTAGAGGTTGCAAGCACACCGTGGCAAAAAGCGGTAAAACCTTCTTTTGCCGCACTTGAGCAAAGCTATGCGTATGGCTTTTCGTGGGATGATTACCTAGCACCTAAAATGCTAAACAGCCTTTTAAAGCTAGGTATTAAAGCGCGTGTTGCGCTAAGTCCATTAACAGCCAAATCAAACTCAAGTGAAGTAAGCTTTGATGCTGGTAGTATCATTGTGCCAGCAGGCTTACAAACGAATAATGATTGGGTTGGGATATTAAATAAAGCACAAAACGAGTTTGGAATTGCAATCAAGCCTATTAACTCAGGTCTTACAAGCAAAGGAGCCGACTTAGGGTCTCGCACAATGGCGGTTGTTAGCGAGCCAAAAGTATTATTGGTAGGTGGTAAAGGCGTAAGCCAGTACGAAGCTGGGGAAGTATGGTATTACCTCGATCGCTTTGTCGGTGTTGCGCCAACAATTGTAGAAATGGAGCGTTTAAACTCTATCGAACTCAGTAATTACAGCCATATAGTACTTGCTCATGGTAACTACAATAGCTTATCTGATACCGACAAAGTGGCTATAAAAAGCTGGGTAAGAAAAGGCGGCGTTATTTGGGGCCATAAAGGCGGTGCTAAATTTTTAGCTGATCAGCAATTACTCAAAGCAAGCTATCTATCACGCCAAGATGTAGCAAGTGCATTTAAAACAAAAGGTTTAAGTTATGGCGATAAAGATCATTTAGCAGGGCGTCAGCGTATTGCTGGTGCTATTTTTAATACTAATGTAGATTTAACTCATCCGCTTACATTTTCACTTAAGCGCAATACATTGCCCGTATTCAAAAACAGTACTTGGTTGCTAGAAGCTTCCGATGCGCCATTCGTAAATGTACTTACCTACACTAAAAACCCATTATTGGCAGGTTTTACTGATGCCGTTAATGTTGATCAAGTTGCTGGTGGTGCTGGTTTAATTGCGCACTCATATGGACGAGGTACAGTAATAGGCATGACCGACGATCCTGTATTTAGAGGTTACTGGTATGGGACTAGTCGACTACTAAGCAACGCTTTATTTTTTGGTCATACGTTTCGTGCAAATGGCGAATAATACCAATTAGCTTAATTAAGTAATCTATTTTGAGGATGGAAAAACGTGTTGATAGCTAGGCAAAAAATTCGCTAATTAGTTGCTCTCGGCAATTGCTCTTGGATTGCTCTACCTTCTGCATCCATGCAGTCGTAAATGAGAATTTTTTAACACAGGTAGCGATACGTTTAGCCCCGCAAAATGATAAAGTATTATTGCGGATTGGTTTAGTACTTTTTAATAATTAAATAGGCGTTAAGCAAGTTGTAAAAGCCCACACTTGTTTAGCGCCTGCTTGTTTTAGTGCACTAGTAGCTGCGTTTAATGTTGCCCCTGTCGTCATCACATCATCAACAATAGCGACTGTTTTACCTGCCATGTCTTGTGTGCAAATAAAGGCATTTTTTAAGTTTTTAATACGCTTTGCTTTGGATAGCTCCGACTGAGCTTGTGTTTTTTTATCGCGAATAAGAACATTACTTAGTGGGGCGTAATTAGCTAAACAGGGTTGCCATACTTGGCTTACCTGATTAAATCCGCGAGTAATAAAGCGGCTTTTATGAAGAGGTAAAATAATAAAGGTATCTGGCAAGTTAGGGCTTTGCTCAAAAAACTGCGTTAACTGTTTTTGTATAATTTGCTGCAATGCCTTTTTATAATGAATTTGATTATTAAATTTTAGCCTTTTAAGCCAATGCTCAAAGGGAGGTTGATAAAAAGCGCATGCAAATAATTTATCAAACTCGCAATTAGGAAACATCTCAATAATATCAGGTCGATGCAATAAGCTCGTATGCTTACTAAAATCAAACAATGGTAAATCTTCAAGGCAATAATCACATAGCCCTAAAGAGGTCGTAATCGAGTTTTGACACTGCACGCAATAAGAGGGAAATAACCAATTTAAAACGGCTTGTTTCACTGACTCGCTCCTTGCATTGCAATCGCCTTTCTAAACGTTATGATGAGCCTAAGTTTGGTAAAGGTTAGGCAAATATGCAAAATGAGTTAGTGTTATTACATGGTTGGGGAATGAATCAGGGCGTATGGCAGTTAGTACAGTCAGAACTTGAGTTTTTATATTCAGGAAATGTACGTAGCCTTGACCTACCTGGGTTTGGTAATAGCCATGATTGCCCAAGCCCTTATACCTTGCATGATGCAGCAGAAATTTTAAGTAAGCAATTAAAGCCAAAGAGCATTTTAATGGGGTGGTCGTTAGGTGGATTATTTGCACTTTATATTGCTAAGCATTGGCCTGAAAAAGTATCTAAAGTTATTTTAATAGCATCGACTCCTTTTTTTGCTGAGGCAGATAACTGGCCTGGAATAAAAGCGAATGTATTGGCGCAGTTTAAAGATCAGTTAGTTAATCATCGAGAAAAAACAATAGAGCGCTTTTTAGCTATTCAAGCAATGGGTAGCGAGTCGGCGCGTGATGATATAAAGCAGCTTAAACAATTGCTAAATCAGTACAGCGCACCCCAAAGCGATGCCCTGAGTGCTGGTTTAGATATTTTACAAAACGACGATTTACGTGACTTATTTACTCATTGCCCAGTCCCTATTAGAGGAGTATTTGGCCGCCTTGATGCTTTAGTACCTTATAAAGCTATTAGCAAAATGTCAGCACTAAATACTGAGTTTGAATATGAAGTACTAGATAAAGCGTCCCATGCACCATTTATTTCTCATAAAAGTGAGTTTTTATCTGTCGTTAAATCAATGCTTTAAAATAGAGCTAAGAATAGCGCTGTTTAAAGCTTTATTTTGAGCAGAACCTGAGCGATAATTAAACAATGTTTATTTGGTGGAGGTTTTAATATGCCAATCGGATCAGTATTTAATAGTGGTATAGAAGGGTTTAACCGAGCTAGCCAAGGTATTGAAAAAGCCAGTGCTGAGATTAACCGTGCCAGTATAGAACAACAAGATGACGCGCAATTAGCGCAGCAACGTCAGCTTACGGCAGCACGCCCTGAAGAAGCGATTACTGCACCAGTAGCACAACCAGCTCGTGTTGATGAAGCGCTTGTTAACTTAAAAGTTGAAGAGTTTAATGCCAAGGCAAATACGCAATCAATTCAAACGGCCGATGATGTACTTGGCACGTTAATCGATATTAAAGTTTAGTATTATGAATATTGTCACGCCATTTCCGTCTATTAATATAAACACCGCAAATGTTTATACGGAAACCGCACGGCGTGACAACCAACTACGCGAAGTTATTCCGGCTCCCGCATCTAGTAGCGCAAGCAACACAGAAACCAAAGCGCAAAGTGATGCTGAAAAAGCAAAATTGCCAGGTAGTAGCGATGGTGCGACGTATAGCGCAACGGGAAAAATAGCAGGCGAAAAGTCAGTTCAGCAGCGCGATGGAAACTCAGAAAACCCTGAGGGCACTGAGCAAGAAAGTGAAGCAATTGAGAAAAAAGAATCTGAGCAAGAAGAGCTGCAATTAGAACAAGAACAACAACAAATTACAGAACTAAAAGCACGGGATACTGAAGTACGAATACACGAACAAGCACACGCTTCTGTAGGCGGGCAATATGCTGGCTCGCCAAGTTATGAGTATCAACGTGGCCCAGGTGGTACTAACTACGCAGTTGGCGGAGAAGTACAAATAGATGTATCAGAAATTCCGGGTGACCCGCAAGCGACTATAGACAAAATGCAAACGGTACGCGCTGCCGCATTAGCGCCTGCAGAGCCTTCAGGAGCTGATCGCTCTATTGCCGCAGATGCTACGCAAAAGCTGGCAGCGGCTCAAGCTGAGCTTGCACAACCTGAAAAAGAAGACGACGAAGACGCAAAAAGTAAACTTGAAGCGTCATTCTCTAGCGATGAAAGCAGCGATACAAAAACAGCTAAAAGTGACGAGAAAACACGTGATGCCGATGTTGAGGCACGGGCGGGGCGTATTGCTAATTTTTACCAAATGGCTACATCGCCAGCGAGCCAAAGTAGTTTTTCAGCGTTAAGTTAATAATTTAGCAAAACATAACCACAAAAAAACCGCTTACGCGGTTTTTTTCGTTTTAGCTTAGTTGTACAAGTATTATTTTTTTACTTTAGCATTAGCGAACGCATCGGCAAATGCATTGCCCATTAACGCATTACCGTTGTCACGTTTAGGCTTTGCAGCGCGAGGTTGCGAATTATTAGCACGTGCTTGTGGCTTTTGCGTAGCTGGAGCTGCTGACTTATTACTTGTGTCAATATCGTCATCTAAGCGCATAGTAAAGCTTATGCGTTTACGTGCAGCGTCTACTTCAACAACTTTAACCTTTACAATATCACCAGCTTTAACAACTTCACGCGGATCTGATATAAATTTATTCGTGATTGCTGAAATATGCACTAAACCATCTTGGTGAACACCTACATCAACAAACGCACCAAAATTAGCAACGTTTGAAACCACGCCTTCTAAAATCATACCTGGTTTTAGGTCACTAATTTTTTCAACACCGGCTTTAAACTCAGCTGTTTTAAATTCAGGGCGAGGATCTCGACCAGGTTTATCAAGCTCAGTAATAATGTCGGTAACGGTTGGTAAGCCAAACTTTTCGTCAGTGTAATCGTTAGCAGCAAGTTTAGTTAAAAAGTCGCTGTTACCAATTAGGTTACTGACATCTACGCTATTGCGTTCACAAATGCGTTTAACAACAGGATAAGCTTCAGGGTGAACTGATGAGTTATCTAGTGGATCGCTACCATTGTTAATACGTAAAAAACCAGCCGCTTGTTCAAATGCTTTTGGCCCTAAACGCTCAACCTTTTTAAGCTCACTACGTTTAGTAAATGTGCCGTTAGCATCGCGATAATTAACGATATTTTGCGCTAATGTTTTGTTCAAACCAGATACACGTGTAAGTAACGGTACCGAGGCCATGTTTAAATCTACGCCTACTGAGTTTACACAGTCTTCAACTACTGAAATAAGGCTCTGGCCTAATTGGCTTTGCGATACATCATGTTGGTATTGGCCAACACCAATTGATTTTGGCTCAATTTTAACAAGTTCAGCAAGTGGATCTTGGAGGCGGCGCGCAATAGAGACAGCCCCTCGTATAGAAACATCTAAATCTGGAAATTCATTAGCTGCAAATTCAGAAGCTGAGTAAACCGATGCACCTGCTTCGCTAACCATAATTTTACTAAGTTTAAGTTCGCTGTTTGCTTTGATAAGCTCAGCAACCAACTTATCTGATTCGCGTGATGCAGTACCGTTACCAATCGCAATTAGCTCAACTTTATGCTGACGGCAAAGTTGCTCTAACGTACGCACTGATTTATCCCAATGATTTTGTGGTGCATGAGGGAAAATAGTTTGTGTAGCTAGTAATTTACCTGTGCTATCAACAACGGCAATCTTACAGCCAGTACGAAGGCCTGGATCAAGACCTAAAGTAGTACGAGGGCCTGCAGGTGCAGCCATTAATAAATCTTTTAAGTTTTTAGCAAATACATCTATTGCACCGGCTTCTGCTTTTTCGCGCATTGCTGCAAAAAACTCATTCTCTAGGTGTAACCCTAGCTTAACTTTCCACGCCCATTGAACAACGTTTAATAACCAAGGACTTGCCGCTTTATATTTAATATCTAAACGGTAATGCTCAGCAATCATGTTTGCACATAATTGTGCTGAATTTTCTGCACTAGGCTCAGGGTTTATATTTAACTGAAGTACACCTTCATTTCGAGCTCTAAGCATTGCAAGCGCTCGGTGAGAAGGTACTTTTTTAAGAAGTTCTTGATGCTCAAAGTAATCACGGTATTTTGCACCGGTTTGCTCTTGGCCTTTAATCACAGTACTTTCAATTGCGCCATTTTGGCTAATGTGGCTTCTAAATTTAGCAAGTAATTTTGCGTCTTCAGCAAAGCGTTCCATTAAGATGAATTTAGCGCCTTCAAGTACCGCTTTTGTATCTGCAAAACCTTTTTCAGCACTTACAAACTGTTCTGCTTGTTGCTCTGGGTCAAGGTTAGCATCTTTAAATAGTGCATCTGCAAGTGGCTCTAAACCAGCTTCAATTGCTATTTGGCCTTTAGTACGGCGCTTAGCTTTATAAGGTAGGTATAAATCTTCAAGTTCAGTTTTACTTTGTGCATTGGTTATATCGGCACTTAGCTCTGGCGTTAATTTATTTTGCGATTCGATGGTCGATAAAATAAAACTACGGCGCTCTTCTAGTTCACGTAAATACGATAAACGCTGCTCTAAAAGGCGTAATTGGGTGTCGTCTAGGCCGCCGGTAACTTCTTTTCTGTAGCGGGCAATAAAAGGAACAGTTGCGCCTTCATCAAGTAATTTTGTAGCTGCAACAACCTGTTGCTGCTGTGCGTTTAACTCACCGGCTAAACGTGCAGAGATATCGCTCATGCAAAAACCTTTTTATACAATAAAATAAGACCAGAAGCGTGTTACTGGCGCCGTTAATTGCTTGAATAATATCACAGGAGGTAGTAATGAAAAGCTCTTAAAGCAAGCTATTTTACTTGCTTTAAGATGGTTGGGTCGGGAGTAAATCAATTCAACTAAAAGAGCGCCCTAGTGAGGGTGCTCAATGTTTTCTAATACTTCACTGAAAGAGTGAGCAATAGGTGAGATATGTACAGGAATATGTAATGTTTTAGCTATTTGGCGAGCTGAAATTAAACCACAAATTTCGTTACTCGCTGTTGTAACTAATAAAAACATTGTGCCCTGATGCTCCATAGTTTGCAGCGCATCACCAATGCATGCGTAGCTTAAGCTTTGCATACTTACACCTGTAAGGCGGTTAACTGGTGTCATAATGTCACGTAAGCTTACTTCGCTTCGTTGCATATTTAAGCGCTCTGCAATAATAGTAATTTTAGAGCTTTGTAAATCGGCGCTAGAAACTAGACCAATTAATTTTTGGTGTTCGTCTGTTACTAAAACAAAGTCAGATTGTTGTGCACTTACTTGTTTAAGTGCATCTGTAATCGTTGTTCCATGCTCTGCACGAATAGGTGTTTTTTGAGTAAAGTTATTCACCATTTTTAGCGCTGGAGAAGATAAATCGATTAATGGTTGATCATCTGCAAATGTGCTAGCAATAACGCCATGAGAAATATTTTGGGTACGTAATTCTTTAAAGTTTGACATAGTAGTCACCTTAGTAGTTATAAAATTTAATTAAGTTGTAAAATAATGAATTAAATTAAATAGCTAGGTGGTCCGCGTTGGTATGCAGTGCTAAAAGGTCTGTTTAGATTAGTGCTCTTATAAAAAGAATCTACGACATTAGGAAGTGGTTGAGGCGACCTAAAGGTAATAGTGTTAACGTGAGAGTCCACGTCAAAATCGAGGTTTGCTTGGTCAGGAATATCACAAGTAATAAAGTGATTAGATAGTTTAGCGTTATCAAGGTTTACGTCAGTGTTGCTGGCATGCAGCGTCAAACTTACACTCATTAAAAGTGCAAACAATACGGCATTACTAAATATGCGCTGTACTATGTTTGACATAATCACGACCTTAATTAACTGCTTTCAAATTAAACAAATCAACTTGAATAATTCAGTTATAGCTTATTGCTTTAATTTACACAATCAAAAGTTAACATGATCTGAATCAAAACTTTTTATTTCTTTTTTTGGTAATCGATACTGTTTACATACCACTGCTTTTTTCCCTGAGGAGTGGTCACTTCAAATTCATCGTCCACTTGTTTTTTAATCAACGCACGCGCCATAGGTGAGTCTATTGATATGTAATCTTTACGGTCGTAAATTTCATCAGGACCTACAATTCTGAACTTTTTAACTTCACCTTCTTCGTTTTCAATTTCAACCCATGCACCAAAAAATACTTTTCCATCTTGCACGGGAGAGTAGTCAATAATTTTTAAATCAGGTATGCGCTTGCGTAAGTAGCGTACCCGGCGGTCAATTTGACGCAGCAATCGCTTGTTATACTGATAGTCTGCGTTCTCAGAGCGATCTCCGAGGCTGGCCGCCCAGCTGACTATTTTTGTTACTTCTGGGCGTTTAACGTTCCATAGTTGATCGTGTTCTTGTTGTAATTGCAAGTAACCTTCGCGGGTAACTAAATTTGTTTTCATGGCCAATTCTTTATTAACTCTAATGGTGTGCACGTTATTAAATTTGCCAAAACTTGTCGAGCGTAAAATGTAATAAAGTACGAGTAAGGAAGCTTTGAAATGTTCAGTAACAATCTAAGCAAGTAATTAGTTTTTGATTATTAAGTTTTTCATTTATATTAACTAGTAATTGGATATAAAAATAAGAAAGAGATTATGGGACACGAGACCACAAAAGTATTAGTTGTTGATGACGATATGCGCTTACGCAGTTTGCTTGAACGTTACTTAGTAGAGCAAGGCTTTATTGTTAGAACCGCAGGAAACTCGGAGCAAATGGATAGACTCCTAGAGCGCGAAAACTTTCACTTAATGGTTCTCGATTTAATGCTCCCAGGCGAAGATGGCTTATCTATTTGCCGCCGCCTACGCCAAAAAGAAAATGAAATTCCTATTGTTATGCTTACTGCAAAGGGCGACGAAGTAGATCGTATTATTGGTCTTGAACTTGGCGCTGACGATTACATTCCAAAACCATTTAATCCACGTGAGCTACTTGCTCGCATAAAAGCAATTTTACGCCGCCGCGCAAAAGAAGTGCCAGGTGCTCCTGCTGCTGAAGAAAACTTAATCGCTTTTGGTAAATTTACGCTTAATTTAGCAACGCGCGAAATGAGTGAAGGGGATAAAACAATATCGCTTACCAGTGGTGAGTTTGCAGTGCTCAAAGCGCTTGTTTCGCATCCGCGTGAGCCACTTAGCCGCGATAAGCTAATGAACTTAGCGCGTGGGCGTGATTACAGTGCGCTTGAGCGAAGTATTGATGTGCAAGTGTCGCGACTTCGCCGCATGATTGAAGTAGATGCTGCTAATCCGCGATATATTCAAACCGTTTGGGGTTTGGGGTATGTGTTTGTTCCCGACGGTGGAAAGTAATATTTATGGGCATGTTTCCGCGCAGTGCTTTTGGGCAAACTGTTTTTTTAGTGGCGGCTTTGTTGCTAATAAATCAAATAGTGTCTTATGTTACGGTTAGTTTTTATGTTGTAAAACCAACTATTGAGCAAGTTAACTTGATGCTTGCTAAGCAAATTAAAACGGTATTTATTGACTGGGAAGATGGCGTTGAAATAAACGACGAAGTATCTGCGAAGTTTTTTGAAATTACCGGCATTGAAGTGATGACTCAGCGCGAAGCGATGCGTCAAGGGCTTGGGCAAAGCCGCGAATATTCTATGCTATCGCGTAGCATGACTGAGCAACTTGGTGGTTATTCTCGTGTACGTATTAGCCAAACTGATCCATTGATTTATTGGGTTGAAGCACCGCAAGCGCCAGGTTATTGGGTAAAAGTACCGCTTAAAGGCTTTAAAGAGAATAACTTAGAGTTTTTAACTTTTTACTTATCAAGTATTGGCTTTTTAAGTGTGCTGGGTGGGTGGTTGTTTGCAAGGCACCTTAATAGGCCATTAAAAGCACTGCAACAAGCTGCAGTAAAAGTAGGTAAAGGCGATTTTTCTACCAAATTAGAAGAAGAAGGCTCAACAGAAGTAATAGAAGTAACGCGCGCGTTTAATCAAATGTCGCGCGGAATTGCCGCACTTGAAAACGACCGCCGTTTACTAATGGCTGGTGTATCGCATGATTTACGTACGCCGCTTACGCGTATTCGTTTAGCCACCGAAATGATGGTTGATGAAGATGATTATCTTCGTGAAGGTATTATTTACGATATAGAAGACATGAACGGGATTATTGATCAGTTTATTGAGTATCTACGCCACCATAAACGTGAAGAACTAAGTTGCGAAGATATCAATGCTTTAGTTGCCGAGGTTGTCAATTCTGAGCTTCAGCATCAACGTACTATTACGTTTAAAAGTAATCCAAATATAGGCAATATACCGTTAAGCTCTGTGGCTATTAAACGTGTAATTACCAACATGATTGGTAATGCGCTGCGTTATTCTGAGGGCGATATTGAAGTACTTAGCTACTTTAATTCAAACAAAAAATATGTAGTTATCGCTGTAAACGATAGTGGCCCCGGCATTCCTGAAAACGAATTAGAGTCTGTTTTTGAGCCTTTTAAACAAGGCGATGCTGCACGAGGAAGTGAAGGCAGTGGCCTAGGCCTTGCTATTATTAAACGCATTGTTGATATGCACGACGGTAAAGTAAAACTAGAAAACCGCCCAGAAGGCGGTTTAAGTGCACAAGTATATTTGCCAATAAAGGTATCAACCCCTGCATAGTAAATGCAGGGGCTTTATTATATTAAAGTGCTTTAAAACGAATAGCTGTACCGCCACTAGTGGCTAATTTAAGCGTTAGTTTATCGCTTGCAGTTACAATACGTTTTTCGATAGCTATATCGTACGGATTATTTTTCCACTCTGCGCTTTTACCATCTTTATAAATTTGTGCTTCAAACTTTTTGCCTTGCTCTAAAAAGTCGAGTTTTACCTCAACAGTTCTGGCTTTTTCGTCCGTAACAGCACCTAGGTACCAATCATTTCCTGAGTATTTAGTGCTTTTACGTTCTTTACGAGCGAATACAATAAAGTCGCCTACTTCACCATCAATAGCAATACTTTGCTGCCAATCTGTTGGTACGTCTTGAATGAATCGAAACGCATCGGGCTTAGCCAAATAGTTTTTAGGTAAGTCGGCAGCCATTTGAATTGGGCTATACAAAACAACATAAAGCGCGAGTTGTTTGGCGAGTGTGGTTTGTGGGCGGTTTGTATCGCCTCCTAAACCATTAAAGCTCATATCAAAAATACCTGGCGTAAAGTCCATTGGTCCTGCAAGCATGCGGGTAAAAGCAAGCATTGGTACATGCTCTGGTGGGTTAGGTGGTGAACCCCATGCATTATATTCTTGTCCGCGTGCACCTTCGCGCGCAATCCAGTTTGGATAAGTACGGCGCAGGCCTGTATCTTTAATTGGCTCGTGAGTATTAATGCTAATTTTATGTTTAGCTGCAAGTTTTACGTTATAAAGGTATTCGTTAACCATAAACTGGCCGTCATGCCATTCATGGCGAGCAATACCGTTTTTGTCTATACGTTTTATATTTCCGCCATCGGCTACATAACCTGTTTTTACTTGGCTTACGTTTGATTTTTCGTAAAGGGCAAAGGCATCTTCCATTTGGTCACGGTAGTTGCTTACATTGCCTGATGTTTCATGGTGGCCAATGAGCTGTACGCCTTTTTCTTTGCCGTATTGAGCAAGCGCTGCTATATCAAAGTCGTCGTACGGTTTGGTAAAGTTAAATACATCGCCATTAAAATACCAATCGCCATCCCAACCAATATTCCAGCCTTCAACGAGTACACCATCAAAACCATACTGCGCTGCAAAATCCATATAGTATTTTGTGGTTTGCGTAGTGGCGCCGTGTTTTTTACCGCTACCCCAAGTTTGCGTGTTTATATGCATACCCCACCAGATACCCACGTATTTGCCAGGCTTAACCCACGACACATCACCGAGTTTATTAGGCTCGTTTAGGTTTAGTATTATATCTGAATTAACTAAGCCAACAGCGCTGTCGGCTATTTGAATGGTGCGCCATGGTGTTTTAAAAGCACCTTGCTTTGTAACGGCAACACCATCTGACCAAGGGGTTAAGTCGGCTGTAAATGTGCCTGGACGGCGCTGATTAAGCACCATACCCGCGTAATCAACAAGTGCGGCTTCATGAATGCTAATATGAGTACCGTCACTTGTTTTAAACGTAAATGGAGTGTGAGCTAGTGGAGCTTCGTTAAGTGGAGTAGTGTTGTAAACATATTCGTAGCGGTTCCAGCCACGAGCAGGTATCCACCATGCTGTTGCATCATGGCTATTGTTTATTGCAAATTCAGTTAACTCTTTGGTTATTTCTGTATGTTCGAACCCGGCTTGTTGTGGTACTTCGTATCTAAAACCTACACCACTATCAAATGCTTTAAATCGAATTGTGTAGGTACCTTTATTTGGCTCATTTTTTGTAAAGGTAACGGCCACTTCGTTATATTCGTCAACAACGTTTTGGCGTTCGCCCCAAGGTTGTTGCCACTGTGAGTTAACGCTTTGTTGTTCAATGCTTTTAATTTTAAAGCCGTCGCTAAAAGCTGCTTGTGTTTTAAATTCAAACCCCAGTAAAGATTTGTTTATAACCGCTTTGTTTTTAAATTTTATTGCGTAGCTTGGCGTGTTGTTTTCATCAGAGATGCTTACTGTTATTTGTGTGTCTGGCGATTTTAGCTCTACGGTTTGTCCGTAGCTATTACTAGCAAAGGCTAAAAGCACAAGTGCTGGTATTCTCATGGTGTGTCCTTAGATGAGTCGGTGGTGACATCTAAGGATAATGACTGTTGATGATTAATACGACTGCCTACATACGTATTCAATGTTTTAAAAAATAGAAAGAATTTGGTGGCTTAATCGGTCTATAATGTAAACAAATTGATAATAGCGACAAGAAAATGATAAAAAGCTTACTTTGTGTATTTTTACTAAGTGTTAGTACTGGAGTTTTTGCAGCAAATATTACAATTAAAAATGCTAATAATGACCCATTACCTAATGCTGTTGTATGGCTAACTGCAGGAGATTCCTCTAGCGTTATTCCTCCAGAAGCACCTTATGCGATGACCCAGCAAAATCGAGAATTTAAGCCGCGTATTTTAGTTGTCCCACAAAATGCAAAGGTAGAGTTTCCGAATGCGGACTCAATCATGCACCATGTTTATTCATTTTCTAAAGCTAAAACATTTGAATTAAAGCTATATAAGGAGCACCCAAAAGCGCCCATTACTTTTGATCAAACAGGGGTCATTGAGCTTGGCTGTAACATTCATGATTGGATGTTAGGTTATATTGTGGTGGTCGATAGTACTATTTTTGCAATCACTGATGAAAATGGTCATGTTGATTTAAATGCCAATGTAGGCGAATACACGTTAAGTGTTTGGCATTCTGGGTTTAGTGATATTAGTAAGGTTGAATCTCAAACTATTACTGTGGCTACTAACCCGATCACTTATAAAGTAAAGCAGAAAATTGCGGAGCAAATTGACTTTGCTACGGATGAATTTGATGACTATTAATCGCTTAACGAGGCTGATATTTTTAGCCGGTGCTTTATGTTTTAGTAATGCATTGTATGCACAAGTAAAAGGCTTGTTACAAATTAGAGCCGTGCAGGGTGACGATATACGTAGCTTTCAAGAGGGCGGCCTTGGGCTATATCGGCACGATACTAAAAGCGACGAACTTATTTTATCCCAAGGTATTTTAAATTTTAATGTTGATTTAGCATCTAGTTGGTCGGCTCATGGGGTGTTAAATGCGAATCAAGATCCTGACGTTGGCCTTGGTTTTACGCAAGCTTATGTAAAGTATCAGCCGCTATCTAACAGCAACTATAAATGGCATGTGCGTGTAGGGGGCTTTTACCCACTTATGTCGCTTGAAAACCCTGATATAGGGTGGACTTCTCCTTATAACTATACAAACTCAGCTATTAATAGCTGGATTGGCGAAGAAGTACGCACTGTTGGTGCAGAGATAACTATTAAGCGCCCAGCAAAACGTTTTAACAGCGCTCATAGTTTTAGCTTTGTAGGTGCAACATTTAAAGGCAATGACCCTGCAGGTACTTTACTTGCGTGGCGTGGTTTTGCATTACACGATAGACAAACTACATTTAACGAAAGTGTTAAATTTGCGCCTGTAGCGGCATTTAATGAGTATGAATTACGTTGGCAAGCTAACCAGGTTTTACCGTTTGAAGAGGTAGACGGGCGTTTTGGCTATTACGCTGGCGTACATTGGGATTACTTAAAAAAATCACAATTTCGAATTTATTATTACAACAATAATGGCGACCCAACAACACTTAATATTAGTACAGGGCAGTATGCTTGGGACACTCGCTTTACGAGCGCCGCTTGGCTTTATAAGTTTAATAGTAAAACCCGCTTTATAGCTCAGGTGCTCAATGGTAAAACCGAAATGGGCGCTAATGCTTTAATAGATAATGCCTTTTACAGCCATTATTTAATGTTAAGCCATAAAGAAGGCAAGCATCGAGTTTCTGTACGCTACGATTACTTTAAAGTGACAGATAACGACACCACTGCGTTTGATCCTAATGCAAGCAATGGGGCAGGTTTAACCGCAACATGGCGCTACCAGCTCACTAATAAACTACAAATAGGGGTTGAAGGTTCTGCACTTAAAAGTGTTGCAAAAAATAGAGAGCCAATTGGATTTAATGAACGAATCTCGCAGCAGCAAATAATGCTAAACGCTCAATGGCGATTTTAGGTTTTATAAACTAGATTTATTATCAAAAAGGTAGGTATTAAATATGGTTTTTTTTGGAGTAAGTAATGAATTTGAATAGTATCCGCGTCAAAGTCTCTTTTCCTATTGTTATTTTAGGTATTGCTATCTTGTCGTTAATTATTGGGTATTCATACTTAATTAACTTACAAAAAAATGCATTAGATGTGCAATCCGATAAATTTATTAAGGCTGTGTCTCTTGCTTTGAGTGCCGACAGGGATTTGTATCAAGCAAAGGTTGCTGAGTTAAATTTAGTCGCACATAACGACAATAAAGAAGCTTATTTGCAAGAACATAAAGAAAATGCTGAGCAAGTAACGCAAAGGTTAGAGCAGTACTTAGCTTTGTTATCGGACTATCCAAAAGCTATAAATGGGCTTCGCGGTTTTGATGGTGCTTATAATACTTGGTTAAACGCTTCACTGGCCTATATGAATGATAAAACAAATCTAAAAAAACAGTCTCAATCAGAAAAAGCATTTGACGAATTAAGAGCTACGCTTGATCAAGCTGGTGAATTAGCAGAGCAAACATCGGTTGAAGAAGTTCAAAAACTATCAGACACAATTGCTTCAACTAAGTTAACTATGCTTATTTTTGTCATATTAATTTTATTAGTGGCGTGTTGGTTTAGTTACCTTATTCCTAAGCAATTAACACAGCAAATTAACTATGTAACTTCTCGTATTAACGATATAGCCTCTGGTGATGGCGATTTAACTGGCAGGATCGCTATAACGTCTAAAGATGAGTTTTCTGAACTTGCAACGCAGTTCAATCGTTTTCTCGACAACTTACAGCAATTAATTCGCGATATTTTAGAGCAATCAAAAGAACTAAGTGAATTAGGAGGTGAGTTAAGTCAGGTTGCAAATAAAAACAATGCTGTAAATCAAACGCTCAGCCAAGCCTCTGAGTCAATAGTAAGTGCAGTGCATGAGATGAGTGTAGCAAGTAGAGAAGTTGCAGGTGTTGCTCAGCAATCATCAACAGAAGCTGATAAATCGTTAAATTTAGCTCAGCAAGGACTAACAGCGGTTGCGCACTCTAGTTCTCGTATTATTTCTTTGTCGCAAAATATGGAGCAAGCTATGGCGCGCTCTACAGAGCTACAACAAAGTTCTGATAACATTGCCAAAGTACTTGAGGTTATTCGTGCAATTGCAGAGCAAACAAATCTGCTGGCGCTTAATGCTGCTATTGAAGCCGCGCGAGCTGGTGAATATGGCAGAGGTTTTGCTGTAGTAGCAGATGAAGTAAGAACATTGGCTACACGCACGCAAGTAAGCACAAACGATATTCAAAAAATGATAGAGCAATTTGCAACGAGCGTAGAACAATCAATTAAAGCGATAGATGAAGGTAAGCAATTTGCAGATGATGCGGTTGGCTCGTTTAGTCAAACTAATGATGTGCTTAATGCAATGCAAAGCTCGTCTACTAAAGTAAATGATATGGCGATGCAAACAGCGCAAGCGACTGAAGAGCAGACAACGGTTGCAGATGAAATAAGTCAAAACCTATCATCATTAAACGATCAAACTTTAGAAGGGGGGGCGCTTGCTCGGACTACTGAGGATGTATCTAAAAAAATGGAACAATTGACTGATGAGCTAAATCACTTAGTGCATCGATTTAAAGTTTAAATAAACTGATTATTTGGTTAGATAGCTCTTTAAGGTTTTGAAATATGACTGTACTTATGTTGTTTGCTAGCTCGAGTTCAGTTTGAATAGTCATTATAAAAATAAAAAGGGACTTTAAAAGTCCCTTTTTTAATGCAATTTTAACCTTGAGAAGTCAACAAAGCCTAAAGTGAATTAGTATTATTTTTTATCAAAAGCGCGTTTCATGTAGTTAGGTGTAGCGAGTGCACCATGATGAATACCGCTGTTGTAGTATTCACTTTGCTCAGCTATTTGTGCTGCGCCGTCTTCTCTAAAACCGTCAAATGCTTGTGATTTACGTGCAAGTGTTACCGACCATAAACCGCTTGGGTAAATTGGTTGCGGGAATGGCAGTGTTTGTAAATCGTTAAAGCCTACGCTTAGCATTGCTTCGCGCATTTCAACTAATAATGGCATATGCATAAGAGGTGATTCGCTTTGTTGTACTAAAATACCACCTGGGCGCAGTGCATCTAAACAGCTTGTGTAAAACGCATGATTAAATAAACCTTCACCTGGACCCACCGGATCGGTGCCATCAACAATAACCACGTCGATAGATTCGCCAGCGGCTTCGCGCATGTATTTAATACCGTCGTCAAACATAACCGTTGCACGGGCGTCGTTGTTAGATTCACAAAGCTCTGGGAAGTATTTTAACGACATTTGCGTTACTACTTCGTCTATATCTATTTGCGTTACAGTTTCTACGCCTGGGTGTTTTAATACTTCGCGTAAAGTACCGCAGTCGCCGCCGCCAATAATAACGACGTTTTTAGGGTTTGGGTGCGCTAAAAGTGCAGGGTGGCTGATCATCTCATGATAAAAGAAGTTTTCGCGGGTTGTTACCATAGTACACCCGTCGATGATCATTAAATTACCAAAGTCTGTGGTTTCAAACATTTCTACCTTTTGAAAAGGAGACTGTTTTTCATCTAACTTTTTATTAATACGTAATGAAAATGCGCTGCCATCGCGGTCGCTAATTTCAGTAAACCACTTACTTTGATCTAAATTTGCCATAGTTACTATTACACTTTTTTAGGTTGAGTATGAAAAAGGGGCAATTCTGCCAGTGCTTGGCGTTTTGCTCAATGACATTTTAACTGATTTGACGAATAAAGTTAGTTAGGAGTGAGTGAAAGTTCAATTTTTGTTAGCCTAGTGGATAGTGACGTATTAAAATGCGCCTTTATACCTAATTGACTAAAGAAGAGTTGCCATGACCTGGGGTTTAGAAACAGCACGCGCCACTTATAACGTTGCTCATTGGAGTGATGGTTATTTTGATATTAACGCACAAGGCGAACTGGTGGCTTACCCAGATGGCGACCAAACAAAACCGGCCATTTCTTTAACGCAATTAACAGAGCAGTTTAAACAACAAGGTTTAACATTGCCGGTTTTAGTACGCTTTACTGATATTTTAAAAAATCGTGTAGATACGCTCACTAACGCGTTTACGCAAGCGCGAGCAAATCGTGAATATAATGGCAAATACACCTGTGTTTACCCAATTAAAGTAAATCAGCAATGCTCTGTAGTAAGTAAGCTATTAGCGCATCCAAGCGGACTTGTTGGCCTAGAAGCAGGCTCAAAGCCAGAACTTATGGCTATTTTGGGCGTAGCAAAAGAGCCAATCACTATTGTGTGTAACGGCTATAAAGACAGTGAGTTTTTACGCCTAGCGTGTATTGGTCAAGCAATGGGCCACAGCGTAAAAATTGTGGTAGAAAAGCTTTCAGAACTGACCACACTACTTGAAGAAATAGACAACCTAGGCATTGAACCGGCCATTGGCATTCGCATTCGCCTAAACTCAGTAGGCAAAGGCAAGTGGCAAAACACGGGCGGCGAAAAAGGCAAGTTTGGTTTAACGGCAGGCCAAGTACTAAGTGCTGTTGAAGTGCTGAAAAAGCATAATAAGCTGCACTTAATGCAAATGGTGCATTTTCATATTGGTTCTCAAATTGCCAACATTCGTGATATTCACCGTGCCTTGCGTGAATGTGCACGCCACTTTGCTGAGCTTACACAATTAAACGTACCGTTAAACACCGTTGATGTAGGCGGCGGCTTAGGCGTTGATTACGAAGGCTCTGGCTCACGCAGTGCGTGTTCAATGAATTACACCGTAGAAGAGTACGCGCGTAATGTAGTGAATGCATTTGCAGAAGTGTGCGATCAGCATAATCTTACGCATCCGGCCATTATCACCGAATCGGGGCGCGCTTTAACCGCTCACCATGCGGTATTAATTACCGATGTAATTGACGTAGAAAAAGCGCCCAATCATTTAAATCCAGAGCCGCCGCTTGAAAATAGCGCATTAGTGCTTGATGAAATGTGGCAGTGTTTACAGCGTTTAAACCCGCGTATGGCACTTGAGATTTATCACGACGCTATGCACTTATTTAGCGAAGCGCACGATCAGTACGTGCATGGCTTAGTAAGCATGCTAGAGTGGGCGAAAATAGAGCAGCTTTACTTTACTATTTTACATCGTGTACGTGCATCGCTTAGTAATAATGCGCGCGCGCACCGTGAAGTACTCGACGATTTAAACGAAAAGCTTGCCGATAAACTCTTTGTTAACTTTTCATTATTTCAGTCGTTGCCTGATGTATGGGGTATTCAGCAGTTGTTTCCGGTTATGCCAATCGAAAACTTAACTCAACCATTGACTCAGCGCGCGATTATTCAAGATATTACCTGTGACTCTGACGGGCAAATCCGCGAATACGTTGAAGGCGCTGGTATCGAAACCAGCCTACCAATACCAGAATATAAGCACGGTGAGCAATACCACATTGCTATGTTTATGGTGGGTGCATATCAAGAAATTTTAGGCGATTTACACAACTTATTCGGTGACACTGATTCAGTGCATGTAGAGCTTAATGATGAAGGTTATGTGTTAACCAATGCCATAAAAGGTGATAGCGTTAAGGATGTATTAAAGTTTGTTGACTATGATAGCGCCATTTTAGCTGACAACTTTGCGTACCAAGTTAATAAACTTGATGTATCAGCGCAGTGTAAAGAAGGTTATTTAGCTGAGCTTAATGCAGGCCTTGAAGGCTATACCTATTTTGAAGATTAATTTGTAAGCAACTGAAAGCGCAGTATTAGTGGCTGCGCAATGTTTAAAGGAATGGAAGTAATGTCAGTTATTCGCGGTGTATTTAGTATTATTTTTTACACAATAAACACACTTTTTTGGTTTGTGCCTATTTTTATTTGTGGGCTTATAAAGCTTATACCTATTAAGCCTCTACAAAAGGTTATGAGCTGGGCTGCAAAGCAATTTGCAACTATTTGGGTGACCTTTAATAGCTTAAATCAAAAGTTATTTACGCCAACTAAACTTAATGTAACTGGCCTTGAAGACCTCAAGCTAAAGGATTGGTACCTAGTAATTGCAAATCACCAAAGCTGGGTCGATATTTTAGTATTGCAGCGCGTGTTTAACCGTAAAATTCCATTTTTAAACTTCTTTTTGAAAAAAGAGCTTATTTACGTGCCTATTCTAGGTTTGTGTTGGTGGGCGCTTGATTTTCCGTTTATGACCCGCACGAGTAAAAGCCAATTAAAAAAGAATCCAAAGCTGCGTGGCAAAGACTTAGAAACCACGCGTAAAGCCTGCGAAAAATTTAAAGAGATGCCAGTAAGTGTGGTTAACTTTGTAGAAGGCACTCGTTTTACTACACAAAAGCACGCGCGCCAAAATAGCCCGTTTCCACATTTATTAAAACCAAAAGCGGGCGGTATCGCTTTTGTAATGCAAGCGATGGGCGAGCAAATTACTAAAGTGGTTAACGTTACAATTCATTACCCTGATGGCATTCCTACATTCATGGATTTTGCAGGTGGTAAGGTAAAAAATATCAACGTACACGTGGATGTAAGGCCTGTAAGCGAAGAGCTTATTGGTGACTACACCGGCGATTCTGAATTTAGAGTACGCTTTCAAAGCGAGCTAAATCGTTTATGGGAAAATAAAGAGCAAACATTACAATCGCTCGAAAAACACCCCAAATAAAAGGCAAAAATATGAGCTTACAGTTATGCTAAAAAAGTGGTTACCAAATTGGCTTAACGGCTTAATTGTGGGCTGCGTATTGTTTTCTAATGTAATGCTTTTTGGCTCACTAGTATTTGTACTAGGGCTTATTAAGTTATTACTGCCTTTGTCTGTTGTTAACTCTTTATTGCACAGCGCTTATCGAGGGTGGTGCAATGGCAATCGGTTTGGCTTGTGGTTAGGTTGTCCTAATATTATGGTTGATATAAGTGGCGATTTAAATTCAAAAAGTTGGTATTTACTTATATGTAATCACACGAGTTGGTTAGATATAACTGTGCTTAGCTCATTACATGCATTACCAGCCCCTAAGTTTTTTTTAAAAGATGAATTAAAATACGTGCCTTTTATTGGCACTGGTGCGTGGGCTATGGGTATGCCGTTTATGAAACGGGTAAGCAAAGCACAGCTTGCTAAAAACCCAAAATTGAAAGGGTTGGATGTAGAGCGCACAAAGCACAGCTGTCGCAATTTTCGTCACTATCCTACTACCATCGTTAATTTTGTTGAAGGCACACGCTTTACGCCAGCTAAGCATAATCTGCAGCAAAGTCCTTTTAAGCACTTATTAAAACCCAAAGCGGGTGGCATTGCTTTTGCGCTTGAAGTGCTAGCCAACCAATTTGATGCCATGCTAAATACAAGTTTAGTGTATAGCGGTAAAACAGATCACGTTTGTCGGAACTTACTCAAAGGCGAGCTAGATTCTATTTATGTTTCAATAGACGTAACGCCCATTAATGACAATATGCAGGGCAGCTATCAAACCGATGACGTATTTAAAGCTAATTTTCAACATTATGTGAATGAGCTATGGGTTGCGAAAGATCAGCAGCTTGCCGATATTTATGCTCAACAAGATTTACCTGAACCACAAATCAGTAAGGAAATTGAAACACTATGACCAACACCCACCTACAGGAGTTAATAGCTCCTTGGTTTGAAAAAGTACCCGATGCGGATTTTCTTAGTTCTATTACCGCAGTTTCAATAGGGATTTTTTCTTTATTAATTGTTTACTTATTTACTCGTAGGTTAATGTTACCAGGCATTCAAAAAGTGGTAACTAAGCTTTCGCCTCAACGTATTGGTTCGTTGTCGCCTATGCTTAATAAGCTTAATAGACGTATTGCAGGTATGCTTTGCTGCGTATTATTTTTGGCGACCTTTGACAGTGTTTATCCGGTTAATGAGCTGACCGCTGAAATTTTGAAAACGGTTGGCCAAGCCATACTAATTATTCATGTAGGTTTTATTTTTAGCAGTATTGTAAGCATTGCGGGTTCTATTTATAACCAATTGGAGTTTGCACGCGAAGTCCCTATTCAGGGCTTAATTCAGGTTGTTAAGCTAATCACCTTTATTGTGTGTGCTATTTTAATTGTAAGTATTTTCCTTGAGAAGTCACCCACTTATATTCTCTCTGGCTTTGGTGCTATTGCTGCTGTTACGTTATTAGTATTTAAAGACACTATTTTAGGCTTTGTAGCTAGTATTCAAATCGCAGCAAATCGCCTAGTAACCTATGGTGATTGGATTCAAGTAGAAAACTATGGCGCCGATGGCGAAGTAATTGATTTGGGTTTAAACACTGTAAAGGTACGTAACTGGGATAACACCATTACAACTATTCCAACTTATATGCTAGTTGCGGGTTCGTTTAAAAACTGGCGCGGTATGCAAGAGTCGGGCGGTAGACGTATTAAACGTTCACTTAATATAGATATGCACAGTATTTGTTTAGTAAGTGATGAATTTAGAAAGCAAATAGATGCGGCTATTCCGCTTCATGACTATATCCGAGTGACGACATTACCCGCTCAAGTTTCTAATTTAGGGCTGTTTCGTCGTTATGCTGAGGGCTATTTAAAGCAGCACAGTAAAATTAATACGTCGCTTACGTTAATGGTACGAGAGCTACAACCAATGAACCACGGGTTACCGATTGAGTTTTATTGCTTTAGTGAAGACAAACGCTGGATTTCGTACGAGCATCTACAAGCCGAAATAATGGACCATTTACTTGCAGTATTGCCAGTGTTTGGGCTTAGGGCATATCAAAGTGTGAGTGGGCAATTAAGCCCTCCTAACGAGCAACAAACAGATAAGCCAACATTTAGAGTGATGGCAAATAGTGCTGCAAAAGACCCACAGCAATAAATAAAGCTAAGAGCCACCAAATAGGTGGCTTTTTAAATCGCAGCCATGCAAATGTAATTATTAGTAACGCAACCTGCCAAAGGTTATGCACAGCCGATGTCCAAATTGGTGAATACAATGCGGCCGCTAAAAAACCGACTACCGCTGCATTGAGCGCCGCTATTGAACTTGCAAAACGTGGCTTACTTGCCAAATTAATCCAACTCTTCTGAAACGCCAGTATAAGTAAAAAACCAGGCATAAATATAAGCAGTGTAGCTATAAGGGCACCCACTAAAGGTTGCTCAGTAGTAAGTTGTGCGCCTAAGTAAGTAGCAATAGTAAACATTGGCCCTGGCACTGCCTGTGCACTCGCGTAAGCACTTAAAAACTGATCATCACTCAATGCTGGTACGCCAGCTTGAAGTACCGGCAGTACTACGTGTCCGCCGCCAAACACCATTGCACCCGCTTGGTAAAAAGGGGTAAACAAAGCAAACTCATGCCCTAGTGGAATAAAGCTAACCCCAAGTAAGAGCGCAAATAACCCCAGTGCAATCCAATTAATATTACTGTTTTTACTGCTAACATCGTCTGCTACTGTGCCAAGTTTTAATAAAGGCCATATAGCACCTACTGTTGCAGCGGTGATTAAAATCGCTATTTGAGTTCCCATCATTGGAAATAACACCAAGGCAAGTGTACTCATTATCGCAAGTAACTTAAGCGCAGCACTTGTACAAAAGCTTTTAGCCATACTAAGTGTTGCATCCGCGACTATAACAACGGCAAATAACTTTAAGCCTGCAATAATTGCAAAGTAAACAGCGTCAAACTGATGGGCACTAACCGCAAGCAGCACCATTATTAAAAACGAAGGCAAGGTAAAGCCTACAAAAGCAGCTATACCACCCAGTACTCCTGCACGCTCAACACCAATAGCAAAACTAACTTGGCTAGAGCCTGGCCCTGGTAATGCTTGGCTTAAACTAATAAGTTGTGCGTAACGGGTGTTAGTTAGCCAATTTAACGAATCTACAAAGTGGCGCTTAAAATAGCCTAAATGCGCAGCGGGGCCACCAAAACTCATGCACCCTAGTAAAAAAAATTGTCTAAAAATAGCAATTAACATTGCGCCAATATCCTTTGTAAAATTCATTAAATTGTCACAGCGTAGTATGACATTTTTATTAAAACGGCACATTAGTTTGAGGTCTGTTTAACAATCAAGCAAGATGCGCTGCTTTTAACACTCTCTTCATAGTTTGTTCATACATGTATTTGCATAATCTTGCTAAATTCTTAATGAATAGGGTATCACCATGACTTTAACTAAATCACTTTTAAGCGTAACCGTAGTAGCTGTATTACTTTCTGGTTGTGAAATGAATAACACCGGCAAAGGTGCGGCTATTGGCGCAGCAGCGGGTGGCGTATTAGGTAAAGCAACAAGTAACCATAAAGATAAGCGTATTTTTATAGGCGCTGCTATCGGCGCACTAGCTGGCGCTGCAGTGGGCAACTACATGGATAAGCAAGAAGAAGCATTTCGTGATGAACTTGCAGGCTCTGGTGTTGAAGTTGTACGTGAAGGCGATAACTTGCGTTTAGTTATGCCATCTAATATTACGTTTGCGACCGACCAATCTTATATTTCGTCTGGCTTTAACGATACCTTAGATGCGATTGCTAAAGTGATGAACAAATACGAAAAAACGTACCTAAGTATTGAAGGCCATACAGATAGCACAGGTAAAGACAGCTACAACATGAACCTATCGCGTGAACGTGCTCAAAGCGTTAAAAACTACTTAGTGAACCAGCAAATCATGGCTGAGCGTGTAAGTACTATGGGTTATGGCGAAACACGTCCAATTGCGACTAACGATAGTGCAAATGGCCGTGCTCAAAACCGCCGTGTAGAAATTCAAATAGTACCAAACACTGAAGAATAATTAGTCTTTATTAAACTGTAATTCACACAGTTTTTGATACAACGGGTTACTTGCTACTAATTCTTGGTGGGTACCCGTTGCTATAATCTCTCCATTTTCCATGACTACAATCACATCGGCATGTTTAACCGTTGCTAGTCTATGGGCAATAATAAGCGTGGTGCGGTTTTGCATTAAATGCTCAAGCGCAGCTTGCACGTGGTGCTCACTTTGAGCATCGAGTGCACTGGTTGCTTCATCTAAAAGCAGTATTTCAGGATCTTTTAAAATAGCGCGTGCCAGTACAATACGCTGCTTTTGCCCACCCGATAACCTCACACCTTGCTCACCTAAAAAACTGTTATAACCTTGCGGTAATTGTTTAATAAATTCATCAGCATGAGCATGTTTGGCAGCGGCATATACTTGCTCGTCACTTGCTTTTGGGTTGCCGTAGCGAATGTTATGCATTACATCGGAGCTAAATAAAATAGGGTTTTGCGCTACCATACCCATTTTACCTCTGAGGGTATTAAGCGATAATTCTTTAATGTTTATATCTTTAAATTTGATGGCTCCGCTAGCCGGATCGTAAAAGCGCTGTAGTAATTCAAATAAGGTTGTTTTACCTGCGCCAGAAGGGCCAACAATAGCCACAGTTTGGCCTTGAAGTATATTTAAACTTATTTTATTAAGTGCGCTTACGTCTGGGCGAGAAGGGTAGTTAAAGCTTATATTCTCAAGCGTAATAGCAGGGCTGTTACTATTTTTTAGTAAGTTACTATCTTGTGGATTTAGTGGGTTTTCTATCTCACTTTTAACAGCAAGTAACTCAAGTAATCTTGCAGCTGCGCCTGCTGCGCGTTGTAGTTCGCCATATACTTCAGCAACGGTTGCCACCGACATTGCCACCATAATAGCGTAAAACACAAAGGCTCCTAGCTCACCGCCAGTCATGGTACCTGCTAATACGTCGCTGCCGCCGACCCACAGCATTGCGCTAATAGCACTAAAAGTTAAAAATATTACCGCTGCAATTAAAAACGAGCGTTGTTTAATGCGGCTTTTAGCCACATTAAAGGCTTTTTCGGTTTCAAGTGCAAAAGCGTGCTGCTCTTGTTCTTCGTGGCTATAGCTTTGCACTACTTTAATATTTTGAATGATCTCGCCGGCATAGGTGCTTATATCGGCTATGGCATCTTGGCTGGAGCTTGCAAGTTTGCGCACCTTTTTACCAAATACCATCATAGGAACAAGTACCAACGGCACACAAGCAACAACCACTAAAGTAAGTTTTAAATTAGTAAACAACAGCATAGCAAGTCCACCAACCAGCATAAGTACACTGCGAAGCGCCATAGAAAATGATGAACCAATAATTGATTGCAGTAATGTTGTGTCGGTTGTTAAACGCGACATAAGCTCGCCACTGCGGTTTTCTTCAAAGTAGCTTGGGTGCAAAGTAACAATGCGATTAAACACGGCTTTGCGAATATCGTTACTGACTCGCTCGCCAATCCACGACATTAAATAAAAGCGGCTAAAGGTGCCTACGGCCAATAAACTAATTAAACCAATAAGCACCAATACAGCTTGTTGTAGCTGATCTTTAGAGCCAGCTATAAAGCCATGATCTATGACAAACTTAACCCCTTGCCCTAATGATAAGTTAACACCAGCGGTTACTAAAAGGGCAGCAAGCGCCGCTACTACCATCCATTTGTAAGGTTTAATAAAAGCAAAAATAGGTAATAAACTACTAAAAGCGGCTTTTTCGGGCTTAGGGCTTGTTTTTGACATAGTGGATTCTTTTTAAAGGTTAAGGTATAGATATGGCACTAAGATAATAAAAATCAATACTTTTAAACATTAGCATCAATAAGGAAACGTTATGACTACTGCAACCGTAAGTGGAGAATTTAATGTAAATCTGGCCCCTATAGAAGGCTACGCAAGCGGCCAAAACGGCGTTAATTTAGGGCGTATGTCGATAGATAAAACATTTAAAGGTAGCTTAAATGCCACCAGCCAAGGCGAAATGCTAAGCGCCATGACACCCACACAAGGCAGTGCCGGTTATGTTGCCATAGAGCAAGTAATAGGCGAGCTTGAAGGTAAAAAAGGCAGTTTTGTACTGCAGCATTTTGGCACTATGGATAAAGGCCAAGACAGCCTAATTTTAAATGTAATTCCCGACTCAGGCACTAATGAGCTAGAAGGGTTAACGGGCAGTATGAAAATACGTATTGAGCAAGGGATTCACCACTACGATTTTGAATACACTTTATAAGACACACAAGGATTAAAATGCAAAAAGTAATCGAATTTAGAAAGACCCGTTTTTTGGGTGGGGTAGATATAGTCGCACTGAATGACCGCATACAGGAATTAAACCAAGATGGCTGGAAAGTAATAAACGCAGTGCCCTTGGCAGGTTTTTATGGGCAAGTGCACGGTTATACATTACTTATTGAAACTGACGAGCTCTAAATGACATTTACAGTATGGTTAAGCCTAGCGGCTATTTGTATGATGGGCGCAATGTCGCCAGGACCAAGTTTAGCGGTGGTTTTAAAGCACTCACTTAACGGTAGTATGAAAAACGGTATGCTTGCCGCGCTCAGCCATGGTACCGGTGTTGGGTTATACGCAGGTGCATCGTTATTAGGGTTAGGCGCTTTAATGATGCAGTTTCCGACTGTTTATCAAATACTGGTGTATTTAGGCGCAGCCTATTTGGCGTATTTAGGTATAAAAATATTGCTAGCAAAACCCAGCAATAACGAACTTGAAGTACAAAAAAGTGAGGTAAGTGCAGCTAAAGCATTACAAGATGGTTTTGCCATTGCTTTTTTGAACCCCAAGCTCGCTATTTTCTTTTTAGCCTTGTTCTCACAGTTTATTGACCCTCAGCTACTTACTTTAAGTGTGGGTATAATTATGTGTTTAACCGTGTTTGTAATTGATACCGGTTGGTACTTGCTGGTGGCGTTACTGACTGAGGTTTCAAAAAACCGCTTTGGATTTACCAAGCAGAACCCGTGGCTTGATAAAATACTGGGAGTCGTATTTATTGCTCTTGCGATAAAAGTGGTGCTTAGCCTTTAAATAGCGTTCCAAATGTAGGTGTCTGTACGCGCATACACCTGTAGCCTAACCCTCATGCCCTGCATACGTATTCATTACATTAATTTTACCTTTTAGTTACAATTTGTTGGTTGTGTTTTGAACAACACAGCAACACCTGACAACAATAACTCAAAGGTTCACACACATGGACAAGTTTAAACTAAGTGCATTTATGCTGGCTTTATTTGCCGCTAATAGTGCATTGGCTGCAAACGAAGGCTCAACAAATCAATCACCCAGCACACAAGCTGAAGATTTAGAAATTATTGAAGTGCGAGGCTTTAGTCGCAGTTTAATCCAATCTTTAAATCAAAAGCGTTTTAGCGATACGGTGTCAGAACAAATTTCTGCCGATGATTTAGGGGCATTGCCTGATATTTCAATGGCCGATGCGCTTACACGATTACCAGGTA
Source organism: Pseudoalteromonas sp. HL-AS1 (assembly GCF_031198785.1). Classification (NCBI taxonomy): domain Bacteria; kingdom Pseudomonadati; phylum Pseudomonadota; class Gammaproteobacteria; order Alteromonadales; family Pseudoalteromonadaceae; genus Pseudoalteromonas; species Pseudoalteromonas sp. HL-AS1. The sequence goes on along the minus strand of NZ_CP133569.1, from coordinate 3,429,264 downwards.
TTTCAGCAGTAAGAACGGGCGGACAAGCGGCACAAATTAATATACGTGGGCTTTCGGGCGGGTTTGTATTTTCAACACTTAATGGCCGCGAGCAAGTATCTACAAGTGGCAGCCGCAGTATTGAGTTTGACCAATACCCGTCAGAATTAATTAGCTCTGCGGCGGTATACAAATCACCAAAGGCATCGCTTATTGAAGGTGGCGTGGCCGGTACGGTAGAGCTTGAAACCGCCAGCCCACTCAATAACGACCAAACACATAAATTTGTAGCTAATGTGCGCGGTATGTATAACGACCGCGCCTCAGAGGTGTCGGATGCCACTGAGTTTGGCGACCGAATTAGTTTTTCGTATCAAGGCAAATACCTAGACGACACATTAGGCGTAGCGCTTGGCTATGCGCGTTTGTTTCAGCCAAGTGTAGCAACGCAGTTTATTGGCCTTGCGTACAACGATACAAAAGACGTTGATGGCGCAGCTAACGACACCAATGGCCCTTTAGCTAATCCAGAAAACGAATACATTAGCGAAGGCTTTGAGCTACAGCATTTAGGCGGCGAAGAAACCCGTAATGGTTACTTAGCAGCTGTAGAGTGGGCGCCGGTAGATAACTTTAAATTAAAAGGTGATGCGTTTTTATCGCGCTTTGATAAAGAGTCGTTTGCCCGTGGCCTTAGGGTTAAATTAGGCGGGCCAACAGCTGCATATGCAAACGCCCAGCTTGATGGTAATGCCGTAATAGGCGCAGCGGTTAACCGCACTTCGCAAAGCTATACCCGCGTTGAAATAGTAAACGACGACAACCAAGACTTTGACGAAGTAGATAGTTTTGGCGTTAATGCCGATTGGCAGGTAACCGATAGATTAAGCGTAAATGCCGATGTGTCGCTCTCTCGCGCAAAAAGTAATTTTAGAAATGGCTTACTGTGGAGCTTAGTAGCAGAAGATGCCAATGCAGAAACGCCAGTATTTGATAACAACGTAGCAATTAACTATCAATTAAATGGCTTAAATTTACCTGACGTTGGGTTTAATCAGGCGGCCGCCTTTAGCGATATAGACCGTGTAATGGTCAGCAAATATGGTATTTACCCAGATCAAACAGAAGATGAAGTAACGGCATTTAAGCTCGATTTTAAATACGAGCTAGAAAGCGACATATTTAGCTCGGTAGAGTTTGGTGCGCGCTACTCAGATAGAGAGTACAGCCGAAAACGATCGGTATTTGAGTACGGTAACGACGGGGCGTTTTCAGCAACGCAACCGCCTTTGCGTTTAACCGACGATATGGCCTCTGTGGTTGACTGGCAGGGCGAGTTTAGTTATTTCCCATCGTATTTAGCTATTGATTTAGACAAAGCGCTCAATGCGTGGTTTCCAGATGGCACGCCAGAGCCTGTTCAAACATGGGGCAACGCTGATGGCGTAGACGACGCGCAAGGTTACACAACTAACTATTCGTGGACAGTGCTACAAAGCGGCTCGGTGTTTGAAGATGTGCTAGCTGCGTACGTTATGGTAAACATTAACACGCAAATAGGGGGGCTCGACCTATCGGGTAATGTGGGTGTGCGCCGCGTTGAAACCGACCAATCTGCAACGGTACTAGAAAACGTAGCAGGCGATGCGCGCTTAGGTGCGCAAAATATTGTTGATGAGAACGGCATTGTAAATGATTTATACGCGCCTAATGTATTAGGCACTAAATACACCGACTACTTACCATCATTAAATTTAAACCTGCAACTTAACGACAATTCACTTGTGCGCTTTGCAGCGGCTAAAGTCATGTCGCGTGCGCCAATTAACCGCTTAGCGGGCGATGCCAGTGCAAACGTAAGTGACGATGGGGTTATTAATGGCTCAAGTACTAATAACCCATTTTTAAAACCCTTTTATGCCGACCAATACGACTTATCTTACGAATATTATTTTGAAGAAGGCAACGGCACTATCGCAGCAGCGTTATTTTATAAAAAAATAGACTCGTTTGTTGAAACCTTATCAATCGAAAACTTCGACTTTAAAGGTAATGGCTTTAACGTACCTGATTTTATAGAAGACCCAGTTAGTGGCGAGCAAGTTGCGACAACTAACGGTATTTACACCACGGCAGTTAATAATGGTGAAGGTGGCTATATTAGAGGGCTAGAGCTTGCTTATACGCAAGTGTTTACCTTTTTACCTGAGCCATTTAATGGTTTAGGCGCTAACGCAAGTTACTCATACACCGAAAGTGAAATTGAATCGATTACCAGCTTAGGGGGCGACACATTAGCGCAATCTTTACCTGGGCTATCTAATAACGTGTTTAATGCCACGGTTTTTTACTCAATGGATGATTTTGAAACCCGTCTTAATGTGCGCTACCGCGATGAATTTGTTTCAGAGCAGGTTGCCATTAACGAGCAAGTGGTTAATTTTGATGCTGAAACCGTAGTCGACTTTCAAACCTCTTATCGCTTTAGCGACTCGCTAACAATGCTTTTGCAAGTTAATAACTTAACCGATGAACCAACCCAAAGTTACTTTGGCTCAGAGCAACGAACAGGGACGACTCAGTACTTTGGTCGTCAGTTCTACCTTGGTTTTACATACAGTCATTAATTAGCAAACGGAGCGTTTAAAAATGAAAATTATAACTATGTCTAAATATTTGCTAATAACGTTAGCGTTAATGCTATTAGCAGCGTGTGGTGGAACAGGTGATGTTGAATCTGGTGAACCATTACTTACCTGTAATGTGCCACAAGTCCCTAATGAAGCGGGGTCACAATGTGTCGATCCCGAACCTATATCGTGCCCGGCACCTACAGTACCTGATGAAAATAACGAAAGTTGCGTGGTTGGCGCCGACCCAACCCTGCCAGACCCTGTTGTATTTGCAGGGGAAGGAGAGGCGGTTTTGTTTTATAACCGCTTAGCCGATGACAATTACGAAGGCTACCGATTACATTCGTGGAATAACGATGTGTGTGATGCTTATGCACCACCATTTGATACCAGTGATTGGGCTAACGGCCATGAATACGATGGTATTGATCCAAACTACGGTGCGTACTGGATAATTAACCTTAAAGAGGGTTATAACGAATGTGCCAATTTTATTATTCATATTGGTACAGAAGGGTCAGGTAAGGCGTTTGGTGATGTGGATTTAACCATGCCGCTGATGCAAGACGATGAAACCTTTCAGCGTATGAACTTTACCATTCATGGCGAGCCTTCGGTGTTTGAATACCCTATATTAAGTTTAGGCGAACGCGCAGTTGCTATAACAGGTGCTTCAGCGCATTGGATTGATTTAAATACTATTTTGTATAAACCAAGTAACGAGTTTACAAGCCTAATTAAGTTACATTCATCAGCTACGGCTGAGCTTGAAGTGGATATTGATACTGGTTTAAACGGCGATACTGTTACGCTGCAATCAAGCAATTTAACTGATGAGCAAGCGTCAAAAGTACCGCATTTAACCACCTGGAACGCATACGAAGGAAGTTGGGATACAAGCACTGCCAAAACGCTTATTAAATCGCAGCTTGTTATTGCAGGTTACGATAGTGAAGGCACGCTGCTAGAAGCAAGCTATGTGCAAACCGCTAAAGCACTCGATGCCCTTTATACGCAAGGCGAAGACGATGCTAATGAAGCTGTGCTGGGTGTAAGCTATGGCAATAACGCGATTGATGTAACTGTGTGGGCACCCACCGCTAATAACATGATGCTAAACGTGTTTGATGATGCAAAAACACAAGTGCACTCTACGCCAATGACATTAAATACACAGACAGGTATTTGGCAAGCAAGTTTAGATATGCAATACGACCGCCACTACTACCGCTTTAATTTTGATGTTTACCACCCACTGACTCAGCAAATAGAGTCGCTTTGGAGCACGGATCCTTACTCACTAAATGTATCTACCAATGGTTTATACAGCCAGTTGATTAATTTAGCCGATGAAGACACTAAACCCGAAGGGTGGGATACACGCCTTATTCCTACTGTAGAAAACCCAGAAGATGCGATTATTTACGAGGGCCATGTACGTGACTTTAGTGCGCGCGATAACAGCGTAACAGAGGCTAACCGTGGTAAGTACCTTGCATTTACTGAGCTAAATAGTGCTCCTATGCAGCACTTACAAACTTTGGCTCAAAATGGCTTAACACACTTTCATTTATTACCTATTACTGATATTGGCACCATAGATGAAGACGTCAGTAAGCGTGTAGATATTAGCGATACGCTAGGTGATTTATGTGAGCAAATTAATGATGAAGCCGATGCGTGTAAAACCCAAGATAAAAACAGCACCATTATTGATTTAATGGGCGGTTATTTACCAGGCTCAGATGACGCACAAGCACTTGCTAATGCTATGCGCAGCTTAGATAGCTTTAACTGGGGTTACGATCCGCATTACTTTATTGCGCCTGAAGGCTCGTACGCCTCAAGCCCAGAGGGCATTGCCCGCGTTAAAGAAACCCGCGCTATGGTGCAATCACTGCAATCTATTGGTCTGCGCGTAGTGCTTGATGTGGTTTATAACCATACAACATCGTCGGGTATTTGGGACAAGTCGGTATTTGATAAGCTAGTACCGGGTTACTACCATCGCTATAACGAAGTAAGCGGTGAAATAGAGCGCTCAACGTGTTGTGAAAATACAGCTACAGAGCATGTAATGATGGATAAGTTTGTTAGTGATTCATTAGTTATTTTGGCGCGTGAATTTGGCTATGACAGCTTTAGATTTGATGTAATGGGGCACATGCCAAAATCGTCAATTCTTGCAGCACGTGATGCAGTGCAAGCTGTTGATGAAGATAACTACTTTTATGGCGAAGGTTGGGACTTTGGTGAGGTGGCAAATAACCGCTTATTTGTGCAAGCCAAACAAGCCGATATGGCCGGTAGCGAAGTAGGTACCTTTAACGACCGTATTCGTGAAGCCGTTCGCGGCGGCGCATTATTTAGTAATAGCTCAACGGATGGCAATTTAGCAGAGCAAGATACTTTACGTTTGTCACTTGCGGGTAATTTACAAAACTACGTTTTAAAAGACTTTAAAGGTAACTCAGCAAAGGGTAATAGCTTTACTTGGAATACTCAGCCAACGGCGTATGCACTAGACCCTGCCGATAGCATTCATTACGTATCAAAACACGATAACGAAACACTATGGGATCAGCTGCAATATAAACACAGCACTAATATGAGTATTGAGCAGCGCGTTCGTGCTCATAATATGGCATTAGCACTTCCGCTTATGAGCCAAGGTATTCCATTTATGCAAATGGGTGCCGACTTGCTGCGTTCAAAATCGATGGATCGTAACAGCTACGACTCTGGCGACTGGTTTAACTTTGTTGATTTTACCAAAGATACCAATAACTGGAATATTGGCTTGCCACTCGCACAAGACAACGAAGTGAAATGGCAAGAAATTATGCCTATTTCTGCTAATACCCAAGCGGCTGCACAGCCACAAGATATTACCTTTGCACATGATGTATTTAATGAATTTTTACAAATACGTAGTAGCAGCCCACTCTTTAGATTAACCACAGAGCAAGATGTTATTGAGCGGGTGGGTTTTCATAACGTAGGTAAAGCGCAGCAACATGGCTTAATAGTAATGAGCATTGATGATGGCGAAGGGCTAACAGACTTAGACCCTGCATTTGATGCGCTTGTTGTGGTGATTAACGCAACCGAGCAAACCCTTAGCCATACTATTGCCACCGCAGCGGATTTTGAATTACACAATGTATTAAAAAACAGTGTTGATGCAAGTATGGCTAGCGCCAATTTTGCTACTGGCGATAACGAAGGCACATTTACTGTACCGCCTTACACATTAGCTGTATTTACTAAAAACCAAGGTGAGAGCCAAGGTGTTGGTTTAAGTGCAAATGCGACCGTAGGCGCGCCTGATGTAGTACCTTATGGCAGCACCGCGGTGTTTGTGCGCGGTAGTTTAAATGACTGGGGCACACGCGATGCATTTGAATATATTGGCGAAGGTCAATACCGTATAGCAATTGCGCTGAGCGCTGGTGATTACGAATTTAAAATTGCCTCTGAAGATTGGTCTACAGTTGATTTTGGCGCGCTTACTGACGCTGATAAAGATGTAGTTGAAAACCAAAGTGAACCATTAACGCGCTCAGGTGCAAACATGACATTCAGCGCTACTATTGATGCAACCTATGTATTTTCACTTGATGCTTCAAACCCTGAAAATCCAACGCTTACTTTATACAACGAAGAGCCATTTATAGGCACTGCTATTTATGTGCGCGGTACGCTTAATGACTGGGGAGTAACCGATGAGTTAAGTTATAAAAGCAAAGGTATTTACACCTTTACTAAAACACTGAGCGCTGCAAGCTACGAATTTAAAATAGCGTCAGAAGATTGGAGCACGGTTGATTATGGCTCGGCTGAGGGTGATGCCAGTGTAATGGTTGGCACCGCTGAGCAGTTGTCGGTTGCGGGCGCGAATATGACCATCGACATTACCGAGCAAGGTGAATACCAGTTTATATTTGACGCCAGTGATTTAAATAACGTATCGCTAAAAGTGCTCAACGCTGAAATGTTTGCACAAACGACAGTGTTTATTCGCGGCAGCTTAAATGACTGGAGTACTGATAACCCGCTGATGTACGAGGGTGATGCAATTTACTCTACATCAATAGAGTTAGAAGCGGGTGACTACGAATTTAAAGTAGCGTCTGAAGATTGGAGTACCGTTGATTACGGTGGAGCAGGCGATACGCCGGTAGTGGCAATTGATGAACTAACACCACTTGAAGCGGTAGGTGCCAATATAGCACTAAATATTACCGAACAAGGTACTTACACCTTTAAGGTAATAGGCCCAGATAGAGAAAATGTGAGCATACTTATCAACAAACAGTAGCAGTTATATTTTCCCAGATCTAAGCCGAGCATAGCCCTGTATGCTCGGCTTTTTTGTATGTACATAAGTGTGTGAAAGTATATTTGAATGCTAATTATAAATGTTTGGACTAAATTGCATTCAATATTAGATTGGCGTACTTTTATAAATCCCCAACCATACAAAAGAAAGCTAATGAGTAACTTAACCTTAAAAAGTGCTAATTTTGATCCTAAAGTAAAACAATACTGGATGGTTACTGCCTCGCTATTTGCAATGTTGGCTCTTGTTACTATACCGCTTATACCTATCATTTTACTGATTGTATGGCTGGTGGGCGGACGAATACTCGCAGCTATGTCAGCTGATTTATTACCACAAAAATTGGTAGTTAAACGTGGCATATTATTTAAAGAAGAAAAATCGATTCCGCTTGAAAAAATCACTGATGTTGGATTAAGCCAAGGACCGCTCATGCGAATTTTTGGATTATATCGTTTAAGCTTTGAAACAGCAGGGCAGTCAGGAAATGGTGCTTTAGTGTCTTTGCTTGGTGTAGTTAATGCAAGTGAGTTTAGAGAGGCGATACTTGAGCAAAAAGATGTATTGGCTAATCAAGGTAAAACGTCGCAGCAGGCAACAGAGCAAAGTGAGAAAGAGCTACTGAGAGCACTTACTTATAGTGTTAAAAATATTGAGCAGATGCTACTTGTTTTACTTGATGAAAGGCAGCAAAAGTAACCTGTTTTAAAATTGTAGTGCTTATAAGGATATTTTTATGAATACGGAAATAGAAAAAATATTTAATAATTATCCCGAGATAGCAAAAAGTAAGCTTATAAAATTACGAGAGTTAATTTATACCGTAGCACAAGAGCAAAACTTAGGAGCTGTTGAAGAGTCTTTAAAGTGGGGAGAGCCAAGTTATAACACAATAAATGGCAGCCCCATTCGCGTAGGCTCTAAGGGCTCCTCGTGTTATTTGTTTTTTCATTGCGAATCAAAGCTAGTAAGCACATTTAGAGAGTTGTATTCCCACACTCTCACTTTCGAAGGTAACCGGGCAATTGTATTAAATAGTGAAAAGCCATTACCAGAATACCCAGTTAAAGAGTGTATTAAATTAGCACTGACTTATCACAAAGTTAAACGCCTACCTTTACTAGGCGCATCATTATAAGTATTCAGTTGATGTTTAAAACACACTACATATTTGGTTTGCGTCACAGGTAATAACGGTTACGTTTTCATAACCCACACGCGTTAACGCTTCTGCTCCCAACGTTGCGCGCGCACCACTTGCGCAGTGCACGTAAATAGGGCGAGCTGCGTCTTTTTCTATTTCCATCAGTTTCATCTCGAGTAATCCACGCGGAATATTTATAGCGCAGGCAGCCGATTTTGTCGCGTGCTCTGCAGGTTCTCGCACATCAATAAGTAAACCTTTATTTTGTTCAAGCTCGAGTTTTGCTTGCGCTGCGTCAATACGGCGTTGGTTAGGTGTGATAATTTTTAGTAAGTCAGGGATTGATGTAAGCATTAGTTTGTAAATCCTCTTTTTCTTAAAAAAGACATTAATAGGTGCTACTTGGTATAAGTAGGTTGAATTGAGTTAATACTTATAAATAACGTTAAAAACTGAAAGTTACTTTATATAAAGTAACTTAATAGCGCGGATACTGCCACAGCACTTCCGCCGATTAATAAAACGGCATCGTTAATTTTGTGATTGCCTTAATATTAGTAAAGTCTAATGTTAATTATATTAGAACCTACTAATGTAAAAGTCTATACTTAAAAAGGTATCAAAAAGAGAAATAATAAAAATGAATATTGAACAACTAGCTGTCAACGCAGAGCAAGCCGAACAGTTTTTAAAATTAATGGCTAACAAAAATCGCTTAATGATTTTATGTAGTTTATTACAAGGTGAGCAAAGTGTAGGTGAGCTAAATAAAAATGTACCTTTAGCACAGTCAGCGTTATCTCAGCATTTAGCAAGTTTACGCAAGGCAGATATGGTTGCTACTCGCAGAGAAGGGCACACTATTTATTACTCGTTGACCGACCCAAAAGTTGAGTCGATCATTGCTTTGCTATATGAGTGGTTTTGCCGAGCAGAAAATACTAAATAAACGTAGCTATTTCATCGAGTGATTTTTTATCCAGTGCATGAGCAGGTATTGATGCATCATCACTTGGGTAGCCTGTAATAAGTAGCATGTATGGGCGTTCGTTATCTCTATCGCGATTACATATGTCGGTTAAAAAACTCATTGGCTTTGGAGTATGAGTAAGGGTTGCTAAACCACTGCGGTGCAGTGCTTGAATTAAAAAGCCGGTAGCTAAGCCAACAGACTCATGCACATAATAATTCGTATTTTTATCATCGGTGCTTACGCCCCCCTTTTTTTGACTAAATACAGCTATAAGCCAAGGTGCATGCTCTAAATAAGGTGTATTGGCGTCGGTACCTAACGGTTTTAGCGCATCTAACCATTCTTCACCTGCTCTGCCTTCGTAAAAAGAACGCTCTAATTTTTCTGCGGCTTCTCTTATTTGTTTTTTTACATCGCTACTGTTTATAGCCACAAAATACCAAGGCTGATGATTCGCTCCACTTGGTGCTGTGCCAGCTGCTTTTATACATGCTTCAATAATATTTTTTGGTACTGGGCGATCGCTAAAGCTGCGAATGCTATGGCGGCGTTGGCTGGTTTGTAAAAACTCGTTAGCACGATTTAGCATTTCTTCATGTGGATATTCTATAAAGTCATTTAACGGCTGGCTTTAGTGATCTTGCATGGCTTTTCGCTTCTTATAAAAAGTATATGTGGTTTTTATACCGAGTGAATACAGTGCAGGCAAGTGTTATGAGTTTAAATTATGTTTATTTGTTGTTACAAATCTAACCAGTAAGTAACTTATGTTCCTATTTTTCTTGTGGTATAAAACATTATAAAAATAATTACTCATATTCAAGGAAGTAAAAATGCTATCAATAACAGGGTTATCTAAAACCTACGATAACGGCGTACATGCACTACAAGGTGTTGATTTATCTATCGGCAAAGGGATGTTTGGATTACTTGGGCCAAATGGCGCAGGTAAATCATCGCTAATGCGTACCATTGCAACACTGCAGTCGGCTGATTCAGGTTCAATTACTTTTGATGGCATTGATGTATTTAAAGACCCACAGGCTTTGCGCCAACGTTTAGGTTACCTACCGCAAGATTTTGGTGTATACCCACGGGTAAGTGCCTACGACTTGCTAGACCATATGGCTGTTTTAAAGGGAATTCATAATAAAGCAGAGCGTAAAGAGTCGGTTGAAGGATTACTTGCACATACTAATTTATATCAACATCGCTCAAAAGCGGTAAGTGGCTTTTCGGGCGGTATGCGCCAGCGTTTTGGTATTGCACAAGCCTTACTAGGTGACCCCGACTTACTTATCGTTGATGAACCAACAGCGGGGCTAGATCCTGAAGAGCGTAATCGTTTTCATAACTTGTTAGTAAGCTTAGGCGAGCAAAAAGTCGTTATATTATCGACCCACATTGTTGAAGATGTAGCAGAGCTTTGCCCAAACATGGCGGTGCTGGCAGGCGGTAAAATACTATTAGAGGGCAATCCAATTGCCCTTACCGATAAACTCCAAGGCCAAATTTGGCGCAAAGCCATGAGCCAAGAAGAAGCGCTAGAGCTTGAACCGCAGCTGCCTGTTATTTCAAAACGCTTATTTGCTGGGCAAACCATATTACACGTATTAGCCAATGAAGCCCCTGAAGGTTTTGAGCTCAGCAGTGCAAACCTAGAAGATGTGTATTTTTCTACGTTGCTTAATCATCGTAACAGCCAAGTAGCATAAGGGGGCGCTATGTTTTTTAATATGCTCGCGTTTGAGCTGCGCTATTTTATGCGTCAGCCTTCGTTTTATGTGACCTCATTAATATTCTTTTTTATGGCGTTTTTTATAAGCTCCAGTAGTAAGTTTCCGTTAGGTGGGGCTAATGTTCATATGAACTCGCCTTATACCATTATGGTTTTAACGGTTACCTTTTGTACGCTTGCTATGTTTTTAGTGGTTAACTTTGTTGCAAGCTCAGCGATTCGCAACAGCGAGACCAAAATGGATGAGCTGGTGTTTAGTAAGCCCGTTAACCCGCTTGCTTATCAATCAGGACGTTTTTTTGGTGCTTACTTGGTTGTGCTAGTTGTTTTTTTAACTGTGCCATTAGGCGTGTGTTTAGGATCTCAATTTGGCTTGTTGGTTGGCTGGCTCGATAGCGAGCTAGTAGGCCCCAATAAGTTTATATATTACGCAGCGCCTTTTTTATATTTAGCAGTGCCAAGCTTATTGGTCCTCAGTGCTATTTTTAATAGTGTGGCGGTCTATTTTAAAACCATGATGGCGGTATATGTAACGGCCGTGGTGGTTTATATAACCTACCAATTGGCGAGTATCTATTTTGATGATTTAGCGTTTAGAAATATTGTTGTTTACGCAGACCCATTTGGCACAGGGTCGTTAATTGACTTAACCCGTTACTGGACTGTAAGTGATAAAAATACTGAAGTGTTAACGCTTTCGGGCGATTTTTTAATTAACCGTATTTTATGGGTAGCAATAAGTTTAGCGATGTTTTTTGGCCTCGGAAAGTTAGGTAATCGCGTAGTCACTAAAAAACAGAAAAAGCAATTTGCTGTCTCTACGTTTGTAAAAAATAAACAAGCAGCACTTATTAGCAGCGCTAAAAATTACAAGTCAAAAGGGGTAAATACGAAATCGCAATTAGTAATGCGCAGCTTATTTGAACTTAAGCAAGTTATATTAAGTGCCCCTTTTATGATTTTAGCGGGTGTCAGTATTACTATGTTACTCGCACCACTTTTTGCACCTATTGGCGCATATGGCACAACGGATTGGCCGCTCACACAAAACATGGTGGGCATAATTCAAAACTCCTCCGCTTTGTTTATGTTTATCATTATTGCTTATTACAGCGCAGAGCTGGTTTGGCGAGAACGCCAAAGTGGTATGGGTGATATTGTTGACAGTTTCCCGGTGCATAACAGTGTGTTTTGGGTATCTAAAATTATTGCGTTAATCACTGCAGTTTGTGGCCTTTATTTAGTAGGCATGATGTTTACCATTGCAGTGCAACTGTTTAAGGGGCAATTTAACCTAGAGCTTGGCCAGTACTTATTTAGGTTGGGTTACCTTACATTACTGCCTTTAATTATGATGGCTATATTGGCGTTCTTTTTACAAATAATTAGCCCTAATAAATACATAGGTATGGGTTTATTTATTCTGTATTACATTGCTCAAATGGTAATGGGTGCTTACGGGTTTGAGCATCATATGTATCATTTTTCTCAAAGCAGTAGCGTACTGTATTCTGATATAAATGGTTATGGACATTTTTTACAAGGCGCGCATTGGTATACCCTATATTGGGGGGCATTGAGTGTGTTTTTAGCTATTGTAGGGTTTGCTTTATGGCATCGCGGCCCGTCGCAAACATTGCGTACTCGTTTATCTTTAGTACGTTACAACATGTCTTTAAAAGGCCAGATTGCAGCCGTTATAAGTTTATTGGTATTTGTGGGCGCGGGTTATAACATTTATTACAACACCCGTGTAATCAACGAGTTTGTAACAAGTGATGATAACGAAGCGCTACAAGTAAGGTATGAGCAAGAGTTTTCACAATACAAAGACTTGCCACTGCCTATAATAACTGATGTTGATTTAAACATTGATATTTATCCTAAAAAGCGTGCTTTAAATGCCGTGGCTAAAATTAAGTTTACCAATACCGCAAACGAGCCAATAACCCGTGTGTTAATCAACGAGCCTAGCCAATCTAAAAGCTGGGATGTAAAAATGGCGGGCGGAAAAATAGTAGAGCGTTTAACCGATTTTGGCATGGTATGGTTTGAGTTTGAACAACCGCTAATGCCCAATGAAGTGCGAGAAGGCGAGCTCTCAGTTTCTCGTGAACACGACGGTTTTGTTGATAGAAGATCTGATACTCAACTCGTGCACAACGGTACATTTGTAAATAATGGAGAATTATTACCAAATTTTGGTTATCAAAAGTATTTTCAAATTGCTGACAAGTATGAGCGCCGTAAGCACGAGTTACCTGAACTTGAGCGCGCACATAAACTAGAAGACAGCCGTTATTATACGCAAAATGAGTTTGGGCCTGCTAATGGGTTTATAAACTATAAGGCAACGGTAACCACCGATGAGTCACAATTTGCGATTACTCCAGGTTACTTAAAAAGTGAGAGTGTAAAAGATGGACGCCGCACCTTTGTTTATGAAATGGATGCTCCAATTATAAACTTTTACTCTGTGCTTTCGGCAGAGCTTGAAAGTAAAAAGGTTGAGCATAATGGGGTAAATATTGAGGTGTACTACCACAAAGATCATGCATGGAATGTTGACCGCATGATTGAGTCAGTTCAAGACTCAATAGATTACTACACACAAGCCTTTGGCCCGTATCAGCATAAGCAGTTACGTATTATTGAGTTTCCTAAGTATCGCTCGTTTGCGCAAAGTTTTGCCAATACGGTACCTTACTCAGAAAGTATTGGTTTTATTACAGACCTAAGAGATGAGAGTAAAGTTGACCTACCTTACTATGTAACCGCACATGAAGTTGCGCACCAATGGTGGGGGCATCAAGTATCAGGGGCTAATGTAGAGGGTAGTGCTGTTATTTCTGAAACACTTTCCCAGTACAGTGCGCTTATGGTGCTAAAAAAACGCTTTGGCGCCGAGAAGCTCCGTAAATTCTTAAAGTACGAGTTAGATAAATACTTAATGGGCCGTACTGGCGAAGCTTTTGAAGAAATGCCACTATATAAAACGCAGGCTCAACAATACCTTCATTACAATAAAGGCTCAGTTGCGATGATGGCTATTTATGATCGATTAGGTGAAGTACGCTTAAATGCAGCACTTAAAGCGTTTTTGAATGAGTTTAAATATCAATCAACGCCATATCCAACCACACTTGATTTACTTAGTTATTTAAAGCGAGATGCAACACAAGCTGAACAACGTTTTATTGATGATCAGTTTAAATATATAACGCTTTATGAGCTTGAAATGAAAGAAGTGTCGGTTACAGATGATGTTGATGGCGAAGGTTTTTATACAGTAACACTGAGCGTTGAAGCAACTAAGCAGCATGCCGATGGACAAGGTGAAGAAACTGAGCAGCCGCTCGATGAGCTAATTGATATTGCATTGTTTAGCGACGACCCTGAAAACTTACTCGCTGAAGACTTTGTTATTTACTCGAAAAAGCATCAAATAGTATCTGGTACCAATACTATTGAGCTAAAAGTAAAAGAAAAACCATTATTTGCGGGGGTTGATCCTTACATTAAGCTGGTCGATAAAGACAGTAAAAACAACTTAGCTAAGTTTTAAAGTCTATTTATTTACTAAGGACTTAAACTGACTACTTTAAAGGCCGCATTTATGCGGCCTTTATGTGTAATAAACTGTATAAAACTTCATAGCGTTTCTACATATTCCCCACAGCTTTTTACGCTAATATTTTATGTTCTCTTATAAAGTTACCTTACTGGTATTTAGTTTATAAGGAAGAGTATGAAACCATTAATCATAGGGGCGATAGCATTAAGCCTCAGTGCTTGTTCTGCGGTAACCATTCAGCCACGGGCAACAGCAAAAATAACGAGCCAAGCTAATTACGAAGATAGCCGCCCATTTTATTTATGGGGATTAGTGGGTGAGCAGCGGGTAGACGTAAAACAAATATGTTCAAATACACCGGTTATTCAAATGCAGTCACAGCAAACGTTTAGTGATGGAGCGCTGAGTTTAATTACGCTTGGAATATACTCGCCTCATACCATTAAAGTGTGGTGCCAAGAGCAAGTACTAGGGGAGACATTATGAGCATCAAGCTATTTGCAGCCGGTTGCACACTGATTATTTTAACGGGGTGTACAAATATTTACTTTGATAACGGTATGCAGAGCAAAGTAAGCAATAAGACGCTAAAAAGTTCACAGTGGCATCATAATTTTGCACTTGCGTTGTACGAGGGATCAGAGCCGTTAGATTTAACAAAACATTGCCCACAAGGGGAGTGGCAAAGCGTTCATACGTATAAATCGTTTACTAATGGTTTAGCTGAGGTGGTTGTGAATCAAATTGGCCCAGCTTGGTACCCTAAAACAGTAGAAGTACAATGTAATAAGGTCGCGGATTCAAATCTGAAGTGCATAACGTTTAGGCGGCTTTAGCCGCCAAGTGATCCTGCATCAATTTTGCAGGCGTTTCAAATCCAAGTGTCTTCCTCGGACGATTATTAAGTTGCTCAAGTACTGGTATAACCTGCGCTGGTGTTACCGCCTTAAAATCTGTGCTCTTCGGCCAATACTGGCGTAGTAATCCATTCGTGTTTTCATTCAATCCGCGCTCCCATGAGTGATAAGGGTGAGCAAAATAAACAGGAACACTTAAAGCCTCTGTGATTTGCTCGTGATAAGCGAACTCTTTTCCATTGTCAGCCGTGATGCTATGAAGCGCTGACCTATATGGCCTTAATAGTTCTATCGTCGCCGTAGTGACGGCTTGTGCTGTTTTGCCTGCCACCTGAGTTGATACAGTGAATTGGGTGACCCGCTCTACAATGGTAACAAGGGCGCCTCGATGACCTTTGCCTATGACGGTATCTATTTCCCAATCTCCGATACGACCTTTCTCATCAACTATTTGTGGGCGCTCTTCAATGCTAACGCGATTTTTTATTTGCCCTCGGTTTGTTTTACCATGACTGCGCTTGTGATATTTCTTACCGTGTCGGCGCAGATGTAGGTATAACTCACCACCTGCTTTTTTATCTTCCCAGATATACAGATAAATGCATTCATGGCTGACAGACCGTTCACTTTCTTTGCGTAACCATCCCGTTATTTGTTCAGGACTCCACTTCTCATTAAGCTTCTGTGTAATTAAAGCTATCATTTCAGGTGTCATCTTAAGCGGTTTTCTTACACTTCTTCGGCGAAACAAAGCCCGCTCATGAGCTTGTTTGTGTCTGTAACCTCGCTTACCTGTATTTCTAGAAAGCTCTCTTGAAATCGTAGATTGCGATAAATTAGTTAGCTCAGCAATACTTTGTTGCGTAAAACCGCTTTTCTTTAGAACGGCGATCTGGCATCTTTGCGCATAGGTCAGTTGTTTGTAATGTCTCATTGTAAAATCTCTTGCCGGAGAAAAAGCAGTTAGTTTATGAGCAACTGACCACTTAATCTAGCCAAAACAAGTTATGCACTTACAATTTGAATCTAGGGGTACCATTTAAAGCAAAACAGCTATAAAAGAAGAAAAGGGCCAAAAGGCCCTTCGTGTCGCAGCAAGTAACACATTCTTTCTTATAAATTAAAGTCTACAGAATAAGCAACGTAAGCTTTAATATCTGAGTCATCCATATCTGTATCAGATAAACCAAAAGTGAACCCATCTTTCGAAATTGATACACCGTAATCTAAGATATTATCATCGCCAATAAAGTCACCTGAGTAGTGGCCTAAGTGAAGTGCCATTTCAGTGCCGTTACTGCCAACAGCAAAACCGTAGTCAGCTGTCAGGTAAAGTGAATCACCAAAGTCTGTACCATCACCACTTGCAGCTGATGTTGCAAGTACTGAAGCACCAAATGTAAAGCCTTCAACACTGATGCTACCGTAAATTTCAGAGAAATCGGCGTCAGCTTCAGAAGCGGCATCTGGGTAGGCGTAATAAATATAGCCAACATCGTAGCTAACGCTTTCGTTAATGTCGCCACCAAAACCTGCATATAGGTCAAGCTCATAGGTCATTTCATCTGCCCACGATGCATTTGAAGCCCAAGTACCTGCATAAAAGCCCGATTCATTGGCGTAATCAATACCGCCTGAAATAGCTGCATCGCCCCCAGTTTGCTCTTGACCACGCCATAAGTAGTTTGATGTTGCCGCTGCGTTTGCTGTTACTTCAGCATGTACGGCTGTTGACGTTAAAGATGTTGCGCCCATTAATGCTATAGCACTTATAGCGATGGTTTTTTTTAGTTTTAGCATGTCCATTTCCCGTTATATGATTTTTTGCTCGCCAAGGTTTTTATTATGTATTCGGAACCTTTAGGCTGACGGCTTTTTATTGTTTAACTAACGGGATAATTGCACTGTATGTGCCAGCTTCATTATTTTTTATTAAAAATTATTTTTTATATATTAAAAACATGAGCTTGCATTTTATAGATTGAGAAGAGATATGGCATGTAGGAAGACGTTGCGCACACCGCTGGTGCATAAATTAACCTAGCCGCACCATATAAGTACGGCTAAATTAGAAGTTTTTAGCCAAATATAGTGCGCATAAGGCTAATTGTTTCGTTTACACTACGACCTTTTTGAACTTCACTCACAATTGAATCGCGCTTACTGCGAATGTGCTCAGGAATATCGTCAGCAGCAAGTGCGCGGTCTACTAAAATTTCTGCAGACTCTTTACCTCTACGCTGAGTTTTACCTGTCGTAGTTGTAGTTCGTTTAGGCTTACTTAACAGTTTGATGTAGTTAGAGTTATCTGGTGTTTTAGCATCAGCATAGTGAAAGAAACATGGGATTAGCGCTTTAATAGCAACTAATTGTTCTTCTAACTCATTACTAGGTTTAGCCATTTTGTACCATGACATAGCTTGAATACCTTTTACAATATCTTGCCAGTAACGCTCAAAATCACTATTTTTAAGTTTAGAAACACCAAGGGCACCGCATAATGCATCTAACCGATTGTTTGTGATCGGAGTAAATATATCAGGGCGACGCATTGCAAGCAGTCGTGTTGCAGGCGCAAGTGTTGGTTTTTCATTATTGTCGGTGAATATTTTTGAATAAGCAGCAACAAATTGTTGATATTCGTATTGAGTAATGTCACCTTCAAGTGGAATATTTACTAGTGCATCGTCAAAGGCACCTGGTAAATCGCCAAGCATTTGATGAAAGCTCTTCGCACTTTTTGTTGATGCAAACCATTCAACGTCAAAGTTATATGTGCTTGGATCAAGTGATGCCATGTGCTTACCGCTAAACGCAAGTAAATCTTCAGGAATCATATCTTTAAGAGATTGTTCACGAATGCTCTTAATGTAGTCTACTAAGCGAAGCTGTTCATCAAGAGCAATAACGTCTTTGTGTTGTTCTACAAATACACTTACTACAGGCCACGGAGCAATACGTAAAGTTTTAACCTGTAAAAAGCTGATAGCTGAAATAAGCTGATCGTGTAGCTTCTTAAGTACTGGTAATTGCTGCGGCTCTAGTAAATCGTAGTTCATACGATCTCTACTTGCACTTAGCAATTCGTAACACCAAGGTAAAAAATCATCAGGGTGGTTTTCTACTTTCACGGCCATAAGGTTAAGGCTTAATTCTGAAGATTGCTTCAGAATGTTCTGATAGATTTGATTTTCTTGTTCGCCTAGCGTCATTTTTGACGGTGAAATTAGCAGTTTTTTCATGCCTTGTAGAATCTCCGGTTTAGATATATATTTTTTTGCTGGTCTATTTTAGCGCAATTACGCTAATAACAACAGCGCTGTCCTCCATACGTTGTAATTGAAGTAGCTAAATCGGCGTTTTTGCTAATAGAATGAGGCCAACGTTTTAACATGTATCAATCATTTTTATCTAGTACAAAGAGACTTTCAACTGAGGTATTAAAATGCTTTGCTATTTTTAGAGCAATTATTACCGAAGGGGTAAATCGTGCCGTTTCTACTGTACTAATAGTCTTACGTGAAACCGCAATTAGATCAGCCAAACCTTGTTGAGAAAGGCCTGCTTCTTTGCGGTATTTTGCAATTTTATTTTGCACTTTTGCTCCTAATCTTTGCTTTGCCAAAGAATTGATACGCTGTATATTAAACTCATTACAGCAAGGTAAAATGTAGCCATCATGCTGTGAGATACTTCTAAAGCAAGAGTATCGGAGAGTAAGTACACGCCACCCATACTAAAAAGTAAGCCAAGCACGACATGTTTATAGGCAATAGTGTCGATGGTATTTAAATACTCATCTTTATATGTAAGGTGGTATTTCATTCTCCATGTAAACCCGCCTCTGATCACAAACATAAAGAATGAACCTAAAAAAGCAGCAGTTCCTAAAAACAATAGTGGGGCTGATGTTTGATTAAGCATTGGGTAAACACTAATGATTAATAAAGTGACCCCCATGAATAATGAAAACCATGCATTTTGGCCCATAAATTTTTCTTCACTTTTAATATCGTAATTAGACATAGCTCATTTCCTTTTAAAATTTTTACAATATGTAACCTTTAGGTATCAATGTAGCCTTAAGGTTTCATTGGGTCAATATTTATTTGTAACCTAAAGGTATCAAAATGTTTCAGGGGCGATTCAGGATGGGAATGTAATATCTAATAAAAAGCTTTTTTATCAGAACGACAATGATTTTAAGGCTAACACTCGCTATGATAAGAACATTATTTGCACGTTTTAAAGGACGATCATGAAAACCTTACTTAAAATTGTAGGTGTAATACTTTTACTATGTATAGCACTAATTGTTGCCGCACCGTTTCTAATCCCTACTGATACTATTTTTAACAAAGTTTCAGAACAGGTAGAACAAACAACTGGGCGCACTCTTACCATTAAAGGTGATAAAACACTTAGCGTATTCCCTGCATTAAAGTTAGAACTTAACGACGTGCATTTTGCAAATATGGAATCAGGTTCGCGCGCCGATATGGCGAGTATGAAACAGCTTGCTGTACACATACCTTGGTTTTCATTATTTGGTGGTGAGTTTAAATTAGATAAGTTTGTTATAAACGAACCAAATATCCTATTGGAAACCGACAAAAATGGTAAAGCCAATTGGCAGTTGTTTGATGCAGTTGCAGAGCAACCAAAAGAGCAGAGCCAACCAGGTGAAGCGATAAAGCTTCCAGATAACTTTGATATTGAGTTAGGTGAGGTTGCTATTTATGGCGGCACATTCACTTATCTAGATGGTCAAACAGGTGCCAAACAACAAGTTAGCGATTTAGAACTCGCTATTTTACTTCCTTCACTTCGTAAAACATTAGAAGTAAAAGGGGGTATTACTTATATGCAAGAGCGTTTTGATCTTGATATAAAACTAGATACTCCTGCTAAAGCAATTGAAGGTGCTACTTTTAATGTTAAACAAACCTTAGATTCTCGTTTAGTTGATTTAACGTTCGAAGGGAGCATAGCTAAGCAAGGCCAAGATATTAAAGGTCAGTTAGCACTAAGCGGTGAGTCTGTTAAAAGTATTGCGAAATGGCAAGGCGTAGAGCTAGACGCTAAAGACAATGCATTTAACGGATTTAGTGTAAACGGTAAAATGCACCTACTAGGTGAGAAATTTAATCTAGAAGATTTAGTTGCGACGTTAGACGCATTAGAAATAAAAGGTAAGAGCGAGCTTAACCTAGGTAAGCGTTTAGCAGTAAATGCTGATATTGATTTAGGTATGCTTGACTTAAACCCGTATCTACCTGAAGCAGTGGCAAAACAAGAAGAGCCAGAAGAGCAAGAAGATAAACCTGCAGAGCCAATAGTATGGGATGACACTAAAATTGATTTAAGTGCATTAAATTCACTAGATGCAAATGTAGTGATTCGTTCAAGTGGATTAAAAGCAAATGATATTAAATTAGGCGCAAATCAATTTACTGTTGCTTTAAAAAATAGCGTTGCAAAACTAAGCCTAGATAGCTTTTCTGCTTATGAAGGGTCAGGTAAAGGCGTTATCAATGTAAACGCACAGCAAGTACCTTATAAAATATCAACTAACTTTGACTTAGCTGGAATAGATGCACAGCCTTTATTAACGGATGCGGCAGGTTTTGACAAGCTAATGGGTAAGGGGTCTTTAAATTGGAACCTAAACACAACTGGCCAAAGTCAAAAGTCGTTTATTGGTGCGCTTAATGGAAAGCTTGGATTTGAGTTTGCTGATGGAGCTGTAAAAGGTGCAAATATAGCTGAGATGGTTCGTAAAGGTAAGGAACTTATTTCAGGTAACTTTGGTGCTGCATCTGAAGGGCTTGATACCGGATTTGAAGAATCTGAGCAAACAGATTTTTCAGCATTAACTGGAAGTTTTAACTTTACTAATGGCGTTGGCAAAAATACCGACCTATCACTTATCAGCCCACTTATTAGAATATCAGGTGAAGGCGACGTTGATTTACCGCAAACAACGGTCAACTATCGTTTGGTTACAGGTATAGTTGGATCTATCGAAGGTCAGGGAACTACCGATGACAGCACTGGCTTTAAAATACCACTACGTATAAAAGGGCCTTTCCACGATGTAGGTATAAAGCTAGATGTTGGTGATGCGCTCAAAGATGAAGCTAAGCAGAAGGTCGATGAGGCAAAAGAAAAAGCCAAAGACAAAGCAAAAGATAAAATTAAAGATAAATTAAAAGGTTTATTTGGTTAATTTATTATACTTTAAACAAACAAGGCACATTACAGGTGCCTTGTTTGTTTTGTAACCACCTGTAAAATAGCTACATAGCCGTAATTACTCAGCTTTAATTTCCCA
Source organism: Pseudoalteromonas sp. HL-AS1 (assembly GCF_031198785.1). Classification (NCBI taxonomy): domain Bacteria; kingdom Pseudomonadati; phylum Pseudomonadota; class Gammaproteobacteria; order Alteromonadales; family Pseudoalteromonadaceae; genus Pseudoalteromonas; species Pseudoalteromonas sp. HL-AS1. The sequence continues at coordinate 3,407,690 of NZ_CP133569.1, read as the reverse complement.
TCACTCCAAATTAATTAAAAAATAACCTATCGCTACCCCCTCAATGCTGGTACAATTGCCCGCCCTTAAGAGACAACTCGTTTGTTTTTGAGTGGGATTTAATCGAAATGTCTTGATTTTAAACAAATTTAAGACACGTTGTAATTACTACACCGGAGGTCATTAACATGATCCAAATGCAAACTCAGCTGGAAGTTGCTGATAACAGCGGCGCTCGCAAAGTGCAGTGTATAAAAGTCCTTGGTGGTTCTCACCGTCGCTACGCAGCGATTGGCGACATCATTAAAGTTTCTGTAAAAGAAGCTATTCCTCGCGGTAAAGTGAAGAAAGGTGATGTTAAAAACGCGGTAGTTGTGCGTACCAGAAAAGGTGTTCGCCGTCCAGATGGTTCTCTGATCCGTTTTGACAGCAACGCTGCTGTTATCTTAAATGATAACTTACAGCCAATTGGTACACGTATTTTCGGCCCTGTGACTCGCGAACTTCGTAATGATAAGTTCATGAAAATCGTTTCACTAGCCCCAGAAGTACTGTAAGGAGCCAATCATGGCAGCAAAAATACGTCGTGATGACGAAGTAATCGTACTAGCAGGTAAAGACAAAGGTAAGCGCGGAAAAGTGCTTTCAGTTGTTACTGAATCTGGTCGAATCTTTGTCGAAGGCATAAACTTGATCAAGAAACACCAAAAGCCGGTTCCACAATTGAACCAAGCTGGCGGCATTGTTGAGAAAGAAGCATCTATGGATGCATCAAACGTTGCGATCTTCAACTCGGAAACGAGTAAAGCTGATCGTGTAGGTTTCAAGATTGAAGATGGTAAGAAATTACGTATCTTTAAATCTACTGGTAAAACTATCTAATAGTTGGAGTAGAATGATGGCGAAACTGCATGAAGTATATAAAGACAAAGTAGTTGCTGAACTTCAAGAGAAGTTTGGTTTCAGCTCTGTCATGCAAGTCCCTCAGATCGAAAAGATCACATTGAATATGGGCGTGGGCGAAGCCCTAGCTGACAAGAAGATTTTAGATAACGCAGTAGCGGATCTAGCAGCAATCTCTGGTCAGAAACCTTTAATCACTAAAGCACGCAAATCTGTTGCTGGCTTTAAAGTGCGTGAAGGCTACCCGATTGGTTGTAAAGTAACCCTACGCGGCGAGCGTATGTGGGACTTTTTTGAGCGTTTGGTATCAATCGCTATCCCACGTATTCGTGACTTCCGTGGCGTAAGTGCAAAGTCTTTTGATGGACGTGGCAACTACAGCATGGGCGTACGTGAACAAATCATCTTCCCAGAAATCGATTACGATAAAGTAGACCGTGTACGCGGTATGGATATTACTATCACTACTTCTGCGAAATCTGATGAGGAAGGCCGTGCGTTGTTAGAAGCGTTTAACTTCCCATTTAAGAAATAAGGGTAGGGTTATGGCAAAGAATTCTATGAAAGCGCGCGAAGCAAAGCGCACAAAACTAGTTGCTCAGTACGCTGAAAAGCGCGCTGCACTAAAAGCTATCATCAGTGATGTTAACACATCTGAAGATGATCGTTGGGACGCGGTACTTAAGCTACAAGCTTTACCACGTGATTCTAGCCCTGCACGTCAACGTAATCGTTGTAACATTACGGGCCGCCCACATGGTTTCCTTCGCAAATTCGGCATGAGCCGTATTAAAGTTCGCGAAGCAGCTATGCGCGGTGAAATTCCTGGCCTTAAAAAGGCTAGCTGGTAATAGAATCATGGGAGTAAGACTATGAGCTTGCAAGATCCTATCGCGGATTTGTTCACACGAATTCGTAACGGTCAATCAGCGAAGAAAGTATCTGTAACGATGCCAACTTCAAAGCTGAAAGTAGCATTAGCTAAAGTACTAAAAGACGAAGGTTATATCGTAGATTTCGCTGTTAACGGCGAAACTAAACCTGAGCTTTCTATCGAGTTGAAGTACTTCGAAGGCAAAGCTGTAATTGAAAATATCCAGCGTGTAAGTCGCCCTGGTTTACGTATCTATAAGAAACGTGACCAATTACCTAAGGTAATGGGTGGTCTTGGTATCGCTATCGTATCAACTTCTAAAGGCCTAATGACAGACCGCGCAGCACGTAGTGCTGGTGTTGGTGGTGAAATCATTGGTTTTGTAGCTTAATCGGAGGGGAACTATGTCTCGCATAGCAAAGGCACCAATTACTGTTCCTGCCGGTGTAGAAGTTACATTAAAAGGCCAGGAAATCACAGTTAAAGGCAAAAACGGTGAACTTACTCGTACAATCAACAACGCTGTTGAAGTACAAGTTAATGACAACGTTATTACTACTTTACCTCGTGATGGCGTAGCTAATGCATGGGCTCAAGCAGGTACTGCTCGCGCTCTAATCAACAACATGGTTGTTGGTACGCATGAAGGTTACGAGAAGAAACTTCAGTTAGTAGGCGTGGGTTACCGTGCTGCAGCGAAGGGTAAAACATTAGATTTAACTCTTGGCTTCTCACACCCAGTTAATTTCGCAGTTCCTGAAGGAATTACGATTGAAACTCCAAGCCAAACAGAAGTTCTAGTTAAGGGCGTAGACAAGCAGTTAGTTGGTCAAACAGCTGCTAACATTCGTGCATACCGTAAACCTGAGCCTTATAAAGGTAAGGGTGTTCGTTATTCAGATGAGAATGTACGCCGTAAAGAGGCTAAGAAGAAGTAAGGTAAGACGATGGATAAAAAAACAGCTCGTCTACGTCGTGCTAAACGCACTCGTAGAAATTATATTGAACAAGGCACAACGCGTCTTGTTATCCACCGCACGCCACGTCACATATACGCTCAAGTTGTAAATGCTGAGGGTAATGTACTGGCTGCTGCTTCTACTGTTGAAAAGGCTATTAGCGAAACAGTTAAAGGCACCGGTAACGTTGAAGCTGCGCAAGCAGTTGGCAAAGCGGTTGCTGAACGTGCGGCTGACAAAGGCATCGAAAAGATTGCTTTTGATCGCAGTGGCTTTAAATATCACGGCCGTGTGAAGGCGCTAGCTGATGCTGCGCGTGAAGCCGGTTTGCAATTCTAGGAGTAGACTATGGCTAACGTAGAAGCAAAGCAACAACAGCCTGATCTAGCTGAAAAGCTAATCGCGGTGAACCGTGTGTCTAAAGTAGTTAAAGGTGGTCGTATCTTTAGCTTTACTGCACTAACTGTAGTTGGTGACGGCGCAGGTAAAGTAGGTTTTGGTTATGGTAAAGCACGTGAAGTTCCAGCTGCTATTCAAAAAGCAATGGAAAAAGCACGTCGCAACATGATCAATGTAGACCTAAATGGCAATACATTACAGCATCCTGTTAAGGGACGTCATGCTGGCTCACTAGTGTTCATGAAACCAGCCTCTGAAGGTACTGGTATCATCGCAGGTGGTGCTATGCGTGCAGTACTAGAAGTGACTGGTGTTCAGAACGTACTTTCTAAATGTTACGGTTCTACTAACCCAATCAACGTAGTGCGTGCAACGATTTCGGCTCTTGAGAATATGAATTCTCCACAGTCAATCGCTGCAAAACGTGGCCTTCGCGTAGACGAAATACTGGGGTAACCATGGCAAATCAAACTGTAAAAGTAACACAAGTAAAAAGCTCTATCGGTCGTTTACCGAAACATAAAGCTACATTACGCGGTCTTGGTTTACGTCGTATCAACCACACTGTTGAGTTAGAAGACACAGCATGTGTACGTGGTATGATAAACAAGGTTTCTTACATGGTTAAGGTAGAGGGTTAATTCGATGCATTTGAATACACTTTCACCTGCTGCAGGTTCAAAAACTGCTCCAAAACGTGTTGGTCGTGGTATCGGTTCTGGTCTAGGTAAGACTGGTGGTCGTGGTCACAAAGGTCAAAAATCACGTTCTGGCGGCAAAGTACGCGTTGGTTTTGAAGGCGGTCAAATGCCTATGCAACGTCGTCTACCTAAATTTGGTTTTACTTCTCGCAAATCTTTAGTATCTGCAGAAATAAACCTTTTTGAAATCGCTAAAGTTGAAGGCGATGTGGTAGACCTAAGCGCGTTACAAGCAGCTGGTCTAGTTAAAAAGAACGTTCTTTTCGTTAAAGTTGTTAAATCTGGCGAAGTTTCACGCGCTGTTACCGTTAAAGGCCTTAAAGCCTCTAAAGGTGCTCGCGAAGCTATTGAAGCTGCCGGAGGCAAGGTAGAAGACTAAGGAAGTACTAATGGCTAAACCAGGTCAAGATACAAAAAGTGCACAAGGTGGACTTTCGGAATTGAAGCGCCGATTACTCTTCGTATTGGGTGCTATCATAATTTACCGTCTAGGTTCATTTGTGCCGATCCCTGGGATTGACGCCGCTGTACTTGCCGATTTCTTCGAGCAACAAAAGGGCACCATTGTTGAAATGTTCAACATGTTCAGTGGTGGTGCACTTGAGCGAGCTTCAGTGTTAGCACTGGGTATTATGCCGTATATCTCGGCTTCGATTATTACGCAACTATTAACGCATATGTATCCTCCGTTTATAGAGCTTAAGAAAGAAGGTGAGCAAGGGCGTAAAAAAATTAGCCAGTACACACGCTATGGCACGCTTGTGCTAGCTACTATTCAATCAATCGGTATTGCTACTAGCTTACCGGGCATGATGGAGGGGTTAGTTGTTAACCCTGGTATGGGTTTCTATTTCACCGCTGTGGTGAGTTTAGTTACTGGTACTATGTTCCTTATGTGGTTGGGTGAACAAATAACAGAGCGTGGTATCGGTAACGGTATCTCTGTTTTAATATTTGTTGGTATTGTAGCTAACTTGCCGTCTGCTATTGGTTCGACAGTCGAAATGGCGCGCCAAGGTGATTTGAATGTTTTTGTACTGTTGATGGTTGCGGTAATCGTATTCGCTGTTACTTATCTTGTAGTGTTTTTCGAACGTGGACAACGTCGTATTGTTGTTAACTACGCTAAACGCCAACAAGGTCGTCAAGTATTTGCTGCCCAAAGCACGCATTTACCACTAAAAGTAAATATGGCGGGTGTTATTCCACCAATCTTCGCTAGCAGTATAATTCTGTTCCCTGGTACAATTGCTAGCTGGTTCGGCCAAGGTGAAGGTCCAGTCGCTGATGTATTACAAGCTGTTGCTACTACGTTGACTCCAGGTCAACCGTTGTACTCGCTTGTTTTAGCTGCGGCTATTATCTTCTTCTGCTTTTTCTACACAGCGTTGGTTTTTAACCCGCGTGAAACAGCAGATAACCTTAAGAAATCTGGCGCATTTATCCCAGGTATTCGTCCAGGTGAGCAGACATCTAAATACATTGATAAAGTGATGACACGCCTGACATTGGCAGGTGCTTTGTATATAACCTTTATCTGTCTGGTGCCTGAATTCATGACGATGGCGTGGCAAACGCCATTCTACTTCGGCGGTACATCAGTTTTGATTATCGTTGTAGTAATCATGGACTTTATGGCACAAGTACAGACTCACCTGATGTCTCATCAGTATGATTCTGTGCTGAAAAAAGCGAACCTTAAAGGCTACGGTCGATAAGGTCAGTTTACGGAGTTGAGCAATGAAAGTACGTGCTTCCGTTAAGAAAATATGCCGTAACTGTAAAGTTATTAAACGTGCTGGTGTAGTACGCGTAATTTGCAGTGAGCCTAAGCATAAGCAAAGGCAAGGCTAAGTAAACAGTCGTGCAGGCTGAGTTTTCTCGGCCTGTGTTTTTAGTAGTGATTTGGTCTTCGTTTGAGTATCCTTACGGGCTTTTCAAACTTTTGATTACCAAATTCGAATATAGGAGATGTGTTAGTGGCCCGTATTGCTGGCATTAACGTCCCTGATCATAAACATGCAGTTATTGGTTTAACAGCTATTTATGGCATAGGTAAGACTCGCTCTAAGGCTATCTTAGAAGCGACTGGTATCGCCGAAACCACAAAAATCGGTGAACTTTCAGACGAAATTCTTGACGTACTGCGTGATGCAGTTGGCAAGTACACTGTTGAAGGTGATCTTCGTCGTGAAGTTACTTTAAATATCAAGCGCCTAATGGACCTTGGTTGTTATCGTGGCCTACGTCACCGTCGCTCTTTACCACTACGTGGTCAAAGAACTAAGACTAACGCGCGCACCCGTAAGGGTCCTCGTAAGCCTATTAAGCGATAAGGGGATAGTATTATGGCTAAGACACCAATTCGTCGTAAAAAGGTTAAAAAACAAGTTGCTGATGGTATGGCTCATGTTCATGCGTCTTTCAACAACACTATTGTAACGATTACCGACCGTCAAGGTAATGCACTATCATGGGCTACTGCCGGTGGTTCAGGTTTCCGTGGTTCACGTAAATCTACACCATTTGCTGCTCAGGTTGCTGCAGAGCGTGCAGGTACTGCTGCTCAAGAATACGGTTTAAAAAATCTAGAAGTTTTCATTAAAGGTCCAGGTCCAGGTCGTGAATCTGCTGTACGTGCTTTGAATGCTGCTGGTTACCGTATTACCAACATTACTGACGTGACGCCAATACCACATAATGGTTGTCGTCCACCGAAGAAACGTCGCGTTTAACAATAGGTTAGGAGAAATAACATGGCAAGATATTTGGGCCCTAAGCTCAAGCTGAGTCGTCGTGAAGGTACTGACCTGTTCCTTAAGAGCGGCGTAAGAGCTATCGACTCTAAGTGTAAACTTGAGACTGCACCTGGTCAGCACGGCGCTCGTAAAGGTCGCTTATCTGATTACGGTTTACAATTACGTGAAAAGCAAAAAGTACGTCGTATCTACGGTGTATTAGAAAAGCAATTCCGTAACTACTACAAAGAAGCTGCTCGCCTTAAAGGCAACACAGGTGAAAACTTGTTACAGCTTTTAGAGCAACGTTTAGACAATGTTGTATATCGCATGGGTTTTGCTAGCACACGTGCAGAAGCACGTCAGTTAGTAAGCCATAAAGCGATTTTAGTTAATGGTCGTGTTGTGAACATTCCTTCATACGTAATTACTCCAGAAGATACTGTTGTAATCCGTGAGAAGTCTAAGACGCAAGCACGTATCATCGCTGCTCTAGAGTTGGCTGAGCAACGTGAAAAGCCGACTTGGGTTGAAGTTGACGGTAAGAAATTGGAAGGCAGCTTTAAGCGTCTACCTGAGCGTTCAGACCTGTCTGCGGACATTAATGAACAACTAATCGTCGAACTTTACTCTAAGTAAAGTTAAGAGTTAAGAGAGGATAAAATGCAGGGTTCTGTTACAGAATTTCTAAAACCAAGGTTAGTCGACATCGACGCTATCAACCCAACGCGTTCTAAAATAGTTTTAGAACCATTAGAGCGTGGCTTTGGCCATACTCTGGGTAATGCTTTACGCCGTATATTACTTTCATCTATGCCTGGATGTGCAGTAACTGAAGTTGAAATCGACGGTGTATTACATGAGTACAGCGCGAAAGAAGGCGTTCAAGAAGACATCATTGAAATACTATTAAACCTTAAAGGTTTAGCAGTAACGTTAGAAGGCAAAGATGAAGTTTTTCTGACCCTGACTAAATCTGGTGTAGGCCCTGTTACTGCGGCTGATATTCAGCACGATGGCGATGTAACAATTGCTAATCCAGATCACGTTATTTGTAATTTAACTACAAATAACAGCGAGATCAGCATGCGTATTCGTGTTGAACGTGGTCGTGGTTATGTGCCGGCATCTAGTCGTTTATCCTCTGATGACGATGAGCGTCCAATTGGTAGATTGTTGCTTGATGCATCATTTAGCCCAGTTGAACGTATTGCGTACTCGGTTGAATCAGCTCGAGTTGAGCAACGTACAGATTTAGACAAGTTAATCATTGATATGGAAACAAACGGCACTTTAGATCCAGAAGAAGCGATCCGCCGTGCGTCTACTATCTTAGCTGAGCAATTAGATGCATTCGTAGATTTACGTGATGTAACTGAGCCAGAAGAGAAAGAAGAGAAGCCAGAATTCGATCCTATTCTACTTCGTCCAGTTGATGATCTTGAATTAACAGTACGCTCAGCAAATTGTTTGAAAGCCGAGCAAATTCAATATATCGGTGATTTAGTTCAGCGCACTGAAGTTGAGCTTCTTAAAACGCCTAATTTAGGTAAGAAGTCTCTAACTGAAATTAAAGACGTGCTAGCTTCACGTGGACTTTCTCTAGGCATGCGCCTAGAAAATTGGCCACCTGCAAGCTTAGCTGAATAATCTAAATCACTATATTAGTTTAGTTAGAAGGATAGGGTCATGCGCCATCGTAAGAGTGGTCGTCAATTAAACCGTAACAGTAGCCATCGTAAAGCGATGTTTAGCAATATGGCAGGTTCTTTGGTGAAACATGAAATCATCAAAACTACTTTGCCAAAAGCGAAAGAGTTACGTCGTGTAATTGAACCTTTAATCACACTGGCTAAGACTGACAGTGTAGCAAATCGCCGTTTAGCGTTTGCTCGCACGCGTGATAATGAAGTTGTTGGTAAATTATTCAGTGAAATCGGTCCACGTAATGCGGATCGTCCAGGTGGTTACACTCGTATTCTTAAGTGTGGCTTCCGTACTGGTGATAATGCACCAATGGCTTATATTGAACTAGTTGGTCGCCCAGCGACTAGCGAAGCAGTTCAAGAAGACGCACAGTCTGCAGAGTAAGTCTTAAAGAAACCTAAAAGCCGAGCTTATGCTCGGCTTTTTCTTGCCTAAAATTTGTCAAACTATATGAACCAGTAATTACCTTCTATTATGTGCATCGACTCATAGATTCTGAATCGATAGGTTGTTTTTACAGTTATTTTAATAGCTCTGCCTAGTTACCCTTTACTTACCATCGATCCAAAATAGCCTATCCGGTTTTAGTTAAAGAGCATTTTTACTTTATATAGTGATTTACAGTTATTAATAATAGAACTTCGAATTTAACTGCCATTAAGCAATCCCTAACGAAGTTTTTATTGATTAGAGCTGATCAGAAGATATAAGGGTCGCTCTCTTATCTATATACCGGTACTAAGAACCTCATAGAAAAGCTAACCATTGGGGCCTTAGTAAATTCACTTCTCAAATAAAAATATAGCCCAATGAATTTAAATCTCAGCTTTTGACTATTTCAAATGATTTTAGTAACACGACTCTTAACTTATTGGTTGGCTTTTTCAGCATTGATGATCCAAATATGCCTCTACTGATCACTAGTTACCATAACTTTGACTTTAAATAGCTCTATAAACCCCTCAATACAGGTGGTTTAGTTGTGTTTTTGAGCGTTTAGCTCAAATACTCAGCGAGCAGCACATTATTTCAAGTTTTCTTCAAAAAAGGGTTGATCTGTTTTCGGATCTCCCTATAATGCGACCCCACTGAGACGGGATATGGCGACGCGCAGCGGACAACGCATAGCGAGGCACGAACTACTCAGGGTGTTAAGTAAAACTTAGATTGAACCTTTTTAGAAAGTTTAAATTTAAGTGTTGACAAAAAAATAGGAAAGCGTAATATGCGCAGCCCTAGCGAGATAAAGTTCAACTTTATAATCGCAACGTTCTTTAACAATATAAAGCAATCATCTGTGTGGGCACTCGTACAGATTGAGTTCTAACAGCCAACCTACTTCGGTAGCGAGGCAAACAAATTAGAGTCTCAATTAAAACTGAGTGACCATATGTTATTAAAAGATTCAGCCTTGAGCTGTTTTGATTTCACTTTTTTAAAAGTGAAAGTAATAACGCACAGTCAATTCGTTTTTGGCAACAAAAACAAAAATTCAGAATTCATTGAGCTGTCGAAAGACATAAAACTTTTTAATTGAAGAGTTTGATCATGGCTCAGATTGAACGCTGGCGGCAGGCCTAACACATGCAAGTCGAGCGGTAACAGAGAGTAGCTTGCTACTTTGCTGACGAGCGGCGGACGGGTGAGTAATGCTTGGGAACATGCCTTGAGGTGGGGGACAACAGTTGGAAACGACTGCTAATACCGCATAATGTCTACGGACCAAAGGGGGCTTCGGCTCTCGCCTTTAGATTGGCCCAAGTGGGATTAGCTAGTTGGTGAGGTAATGGCTCACCAAGGCGACGATCCCTAGCTGGTTTGAGAGGATGATCAGCCACACTGGGACTGAGACACGGCCCAGACTCCTACGGGAGGCAGCAGTGGGGAATATTGCACAATGGGCGCAAGCCTGATGCAGCCATGCCGCGTGTGTGAAGAAGGCCTTCGGGTTGTAAAGCACTTTCAGTCAGGAGGAAAGGTTAGTAGTTAATACCTGCTAGCTGTGACGTTACTGACAGAAGAAGCACCGGCTAACTCCGTGCCAGCAGCCGCGGTAATACGGAGGGTGCGAGCGTTAATCGGAATTACTGGGCGTAAAGCGTACGCAGGCGGTTTGTTAAGCGAGATGTGAAAGCCCCGGGCTCAACCTGGGAACTGCATTTCGAACTGGCAAACTAGAGTGTGATAGAGGGTGGTAGAATTTCAGGTGTAGCGGTGAAATGCGTAGAGATCTGAAGGAATACCGATGGCGAAGGCAGCCACCTGGGTCAACACTGACGCTCATGTACGAAAGCGTGGGGAGCAAACGGGATTAGATACCCCGGTAGTCCACGCCGTAAACGATGTCTACTAGAAGCTCGGAGCCTCGGTTCTGTTTTTCAAAGCTAACGCATTAAGTAGACCGCCTGGGGAGTACGGCCGCAAGGTTAAAACTCAAATGAATTGACGGGGGCCCGCACAAGCGGTGGAGCATGTGGTTTAATTCGATGCAACGCGAAGAACCTTACCTACACTTGACATACAGAGAACTTACTAGAGATAGTTTGGTGCCTTCGGGAACTCTGATACAGGTGCTGCATGGCTGTCGTCAGCTCGTGTTGTGAGATGTTGGGTTAAGTCCCGCAACGAGCGCAACCCCTATCCTTAGTTGCTAGCAGGTAATGCTGAGAACTCTAAGGAGACTGCCGGTGATAAACCGGAGGAAGGTGGGGACGACGTCAAGTCATCATGGCCCTTACGTGTAGGGCTACACACGTGCTACAATGGCGCATACAGAGTGCTGCGAACTCGCGAGAGTAAGCGAATCACTTAAAGTGCGTCGTAGTCCGGATTGGAGTCTGCAACTCGACTCCATGAAGTCGGAATCGCTAGTAATCGCGTATCAGAATGACGCGGTGAATACGTTCCCGGGCCTTGTACACACCGCCCGTCACACCATGGGAGTGGGTTGCTCCAGAAGTAGATAGTCTAACCCTCGGGAGGACGTTTACCACGGAGTGATTCATGACTGGGGTGAAGTCGTAACAAGGTAGCCCTAGGGGAACCTGGGGCTGGATCACCTCCTTATACGATTTAGAACTTATTTGTTCGTAGTGTCCACACAGATGATTGTTAATTAGTGCGTGTCCTTCGGGATAACTAATTAATATGCTCTTTAAAAATTTGGAAAAGCTGATAATAAAATTCTGATAGATACATTGTATTTATCAAGAGTTTTCAAAAGTAAAAAAGAATGGTAGCAGTACCATTCAGTGCCATTTGATTAACGTTTTACGTTGATTGATTGGTATCTACTTTAGTATTCAATATTAACTTCTGGCGAAGTTAAACTGTCACAAAACAAAGACCCGTTTGGGTTGTATGGTTAAGTGACTAAGCGTACACGGTGGATGCCTTGGCAGTTGGAGGCGATGAAGGACGTATTAACTTGCGATAAGCCTAGTCAAGCTAGTAAAAAGCGCTTGAGACTAGGATTTCCGAATGGGGAAACCCACCTGCTTGCAGGTATCGTTAACTGAATACATAGGTTAACGAGGCGAACGCGGAGAACTGAAACATCTAAGTACCCGTAGGAAAAGAAATCAACCGAGATTCCGAAAGTAGCGGCGAGCGAAATCGGAACAGCCCTTAAGCTTATTATGTGTTAATGGAAGGCTCTGGAAAGTGCCACGATACAGGGTGATAGTCCCGTACATGAAAAGACATTTTAAGTGAAATCGAGTAGGTCGGAGCACGTGAAACTTTGACTGAATATAGGTGGACCATCATCTAAGGCTAAATACTCCCAACTGACCGATAGTGAACCAGTACCGTGAGGGAAAGGCGAAAAGAACCCCTGTGAGGGGAGTGAAATAGAACCTGAAACCGTGTACGTACAAGCAGTAGGAGCCCACTTGTTGGGTGACTGCGTACCTTTTGTATAATGGGTCAGCGACTTATATTTTGTAGCGAGGTTAACCGAATAGGGTAGCCGTAGGGAAACCGAGTCTTAACTGGGCGACTAGTTGCAAGGTATAGACCCGAAACCCGGTGATCTAGCCATGGGCAGGTTGAAGGTTGAGTAACATCAACTGGAGGACCGAACCCACTAACGTTGAAAAGTTAGGGGATGACCTGTGGCTAGGAGTGAAAGGCTAATCAAACCGGGAGATAGCTGGTTCTCCCCGAAATCTATTTAGGTAGAGCCTCGGACGAATACTTACGGGGGTAGAGCACTGTTAAGGCTAGGGGGTCATCCCGACTTACCAACCCTTTGCAAACTCCGAATACCGTAAAGTAATATCCGGGAGACACACGGCGGGTGCTAACGTCCGTCGTGAAGAGGGAAACAACCCAGACCGCCAGCTAAGGTCCCAAAGTCATAGTTAAGTGGGAAACGATGTGGAAAGGCCCAGACAGCCAGGAGGTTGGCTTAGAAGCAGCCATCCTTTAAAGAAAGCGTAATAGCTCACTGGTCGAGTCGGTCTGCGCGGAAGATGTAACGGGGCTAAACTATGCACCGAAGCTGCGGATTCAGAATTTATTCTGAGTGGTAGGGGAGCGTTCTGTAAGCGGTTGAAGGTGTACCGGGAGGTATGCTGGACGTATCAGAAGTGCGAATGCTGACATGAGTAACGATAATGGGAGTGAAAAACTCCCACGCCGGAAGACCAAGGGTTCCTATCCCATGTTAATCAGGGTAGGGTAAGTCGACCCCTAAGGCGAGGCCGAAAGGCGTAGTCGATGGGAAACAGATTAATATTTCTGTACTCGATATAATTGCGATGGGGGGACGGAGCAGGCTAAACAAGCATGGCGTTGGTAGTCCATGTGAAAGTGAGTAGGTTGGTGACTTAGGTAAATCCGGGTTGCTATTAAGACTGAGACACGAGACGAGTCACCACGGTGATGAAGTTGTTGATGCCATACTTCCAGGAAAAGCCTCTAAGCTTCAGATTATATGGAATCGTACCCCAAACCGACACAGGTGGTCAGGTAGAGAATACTAAGGCGCTTGAGAGAACTCGGGTGAAGGAACTAGGCAAAATCGTACCGTAACTTCGGGAGAAGGTACGCTCCTATCTGTGATGAGACTTGCTCTCTAAGCGGACGGGAGCCGCAGTGACCAGGTGGCTGGGACTGTTTATTAAAAACACAGCACTGTGCAAAATCGCAAGATGACGTATACGGTGTGACACCTGCCCGGTGCCGGAAGGTTAATTGATGGGGTTATCCTTAGGGAGAAGCTCTTGATCGAAGCCCCGGTAAACGGCGGCCGTAACTATAACGGTCCTAAGGTAGCGAAATTCCTTGTCGGGTAAGTTCCGACCTGCACGAATGGTGTAACCATGGCCACGCTGTCTCCACCCGAGACTCAGTGAAATTGAAATCGCAGTGAAGATGCTGTGTACCCGCGGCTAGACGGAAAGACCCCGTGAACCTTTACTACAGCTTGGCACTGAACATTGAACCTACATGTGTAGGATAGGTGGGAGACTTTGAAGCAGCGACGCTAGTTGTTGTGGAGTCGTCCTTGAAATACCACCCTTGTAGTTTTGATGTTCTAACGTTGGCCCCTGAATCGGGGTTACGGACAGTGCCTGGTGGGTAGTTTGACTGGGGCGGTCTCCTCCTAAAGAGTAACGGAGGAGCACGAAGGTTGGCTAAGTACGGTCGGACATCGTACGGTTAGTGTAATGGTAGAAGCCAGCTTAACTGCGAGACAGACACGTCGAGCAGGTACGAAAGTAGGTCATAGTGATCCGGTGGTTCTGAATGGAAGGGCCATCGCTCAACGGATAAAAGGTACTCCGGGGATAACAGGCTGATACCGCCCAAGAGTTCATATCGACGGCGGTGTTTGGCACCTCGATGTCGGCTCATCACATCCTGGGGCTGAAGTCGGTCCCAAGGGTATGGCTGTTCGCCATTTAAAGTGGTACGCGAGCTGGGTTTAGAACGTCGTGAGACAGTTCGGTCCCTATCTGCCGTGGGCGTTTGAGAATTGAGAGGGGTTGCTCCTAGTACGAGAGGACCGGAGTGAACGAACCGCTGGTGTTCGGGTTGTCATGCCAATGGCATTGCCCGGTAGCTACGTTCGGAACTGATAAGCGCTGAAAGCATCTAAGCGCGAAGCAGGCCTCGAGATGAGTTCTCACTAGACTTTTAAAGTCTCTGAAGGGCCGTTGAAGACTACAACGTTGATAGGCAAGATGTGGAAGTGGTGTGAGCCATTAAGCTAACTTGTACTAATTACCCGTGAGGCTTAACCATACAACGCCAAACGCGTTTTATGCGACAGTTTGACAGAAGTTAATATGACTAAAGTAGAAATTACTGAAAAGACTTAAAAAATATTATCAGATATTTTCCAAATTAAAGAGGTGACTCTTAGCGCGTAGCGTTAAAGTTGAGGCACCTTGCGCAAAGAAAATGGTAGCACTACGTGCTTGTCATTGATTCTTTGCACCTAATTTGCTTGGTGACAATAGCGTTTTGGACCCACCTGACTCCATGCCGAACTCAGTAGTGAAACGAAACAGCGCCGATGATAGTGTAGCATTTGCTATGTGAAAGTAGGACATTACCAGGCTTCAAATTGTAGAGAGCCCGACTAGAAATAGTCGGGCTTTTTTACGTCTGTAGGAAAGTGAAAAAGCAGGTTCGAGGTGAAAGGTATTAGGTTAAAGGAAGAGAATTGAACAGACCCAATTCCACGACATACTAATGCGTAAGCGTCCGAGCAACGACACCTAGCAGAATTGAAAATACCGTCAGTTTCTACTGGAGGTATTATGCAAAAAAGAACCCTTAATGACTAATGCCGATCAGTTAAGAAAATGACCGGTTGACCGATCCAAACGATCATGCAAAATCCGTAGTTAGGAAACTAACTACGGATTTTTTTGTGAATATAGAACAAGCACTGCAAGCAACACTTGAAGAAAGCAGCCGATACCATACCTTTGAAAAATTATCAGAAATTCTTGACCCTGAAATCATTGAACAAGGTTTTCAACAAGCAGGGATTGCAACCGTTCGTAAGCGAAGATTACCGCTTGAAGCCGTTTTGTGGTCAGTTATTGGCATGGCATTGTTTCGAAAAGAATCAGTTTGGAATATCGCTAATAAGCTAGATATCATGTTACCTGGCAAGAACCAACTCGTTGCTCCAAGTGCGATGGTACAGGCGAGACAAAGGTTAGGTGATGATTCCGTTAAACACGTTTTCAATAAATCTGCTCAATCAATGTATAAGCAACAGTCATTCGAAACATGGAATGGTTTGAACCTATTAGCTGTTGACGGTGTTGTGTGGCGAACAGCCGACACGCCTGATAATCGTAAAGCCTTCTCTTCAGGTAGCAACCAATACGGTGATACAGCCTTTCCTCAAATACGCAGGGTCTGTCATATGGAATTGACCAGCCATCAACTTCTCAGTAGCGAGTTTGATAACTATAAAACCAACGAGATGAAATTAGCTGAGCGTTTAATTGAACGTACACCAGATAATTCACTGACTATGTTTGATAAAGGATATTATTCTTTAGGCCTGTTAAACCGTTGGCATCAAACTGGGGAGATGAGGCACTGGCTGATACCAGCAAGGCCCGACTTACAGTATGAAATCATCTCCAGCGCGGGTAAAAATGACCATATCATTGAATTGAAAACCACAAAGCATGCACAAAAAAACTTTCCCGATGTTCCTGAAACGATTAAAGCGAGATTAATCAGCAAAACAATAAAGGGCAAAAGCTACCGTATATTAACCTCGATGACGGATAGATTGCGTTATCCAGGTAATGAAATTGTTGAATTATATTGTCATCGTTGGGAGATAGAACTTGGGTTTAGAGAAATCAAACAAACCATGCTTGATAGCGCATACCATTTAAGAAGTAAGCGTCCAGACATGGTGCGTCAGGAGCTATGGGGCGTGTTACTCGCCTATAATTTAATACGAAGAATAATGACTGCGTAATACCATGATGCCGATCGCTCAATACCATTCAAGCCGATCACTTTTTTGTCTGTCAGTAGACCTCAGTAAAATCTAACTTGAGTGATCGGCATCAGTCAAGAAATTTAGTTTTTTTCGCATCGACTCGCCTTTTAATTCCAACTTTATCGCCCCGTGCACAAGCCTATCTAGAATCGCATCCGCGTGTGTCGATTCTCCGATCATTTCATACCAATTTTCTATCGGTAATTGACTCGCAATTAAGGTCGATTTTGTATCATATCTTGCATCAATTAATTCCAGTAAATCACTCCGTTGTTGAGCCGTTAATGGCTCTAATCCCCAATCATCTAAGATCAGTAAATTGGCAGAGCTAAGCTTGTTGATCAGTTTTCGATAACTACCATCGGCTTGCGCTAGAAACATCTTTTCTAATAGCTCTTTGAGCCTAAAATAATAAACGCTACTCCCTTGTTGGCAATGGTTTTGACCAAGCGCGCAAGCGAGGTAAGTTTTGCCACAACCTGTTGCTCCTGTGATCAAGATGTTTTGGTGAAGACGAAGCCATTCACCTTGTGCTAATGAACGGATCTGAGCTTTATCGAGTTGTCGTGCTGCGCCATAGTTGAGTTGGGCAAGTGTGCCGCCAACTCTGAACTTTGCTTGTCGCGTTAGGCGATCTATTTTACGCTGATCACGCTGCGTTATTTCATGTTCAAGCAATAAACTTAGCCGCTCTTCGAAGCTTTGTTCAACGTATAAATTGGGTTGCTCGTATTGCTGCAATAGCGCATCACGTATGCCGCTTAGCTTTAAATTACTTAACTGATTATTAACTTGTTGATTGATATTTTGCATAAGTTTTCCTATGGTTTGTTAATTTTTATTAATGGTAATAGTGGTTGCCACGGATATTTTTATGATCAATATCTTGTAGTAAATCACCTTGAGCTTGTGGCAAGGGTTGTTTATCCAAGCCTTTTTCTAAGATAGTCTTTACTTGTTTAACGCGAGTAACACCTGTGGTTAATGCGCGATGACAGGCGGCTTCAAGACGTTGATCACTAAACTTTTTACCTAGGCTTAATAACCCCATACAAGCACGGTAGCTTTGCTCTGGATGTTTTTTAGCTTGCATCAATTGCATAACAAACTGCTCAGTTGATATGCCAAATTTACTCGCCCAGCGTTCGAACCGCTGTGGTGTCCATTGTTGCTGCTTTTGATGAGCGATAGGCATATGCAGATCAAGCGTGGTGTGCGCACCTTCTCGGTATGATCTGGGGTGAACAGCGACTCGTATGCCTTGATGGTAGAGTGTCACCAACTTCTCGGAGGCATGGGCTTCAAGCTTTTGTTTAATTAAGGTATGTGGCACTGAGTAGTAGTGCTTTTCAATTTCCACATGATAATCAATATGCACGCTCACCTGTTTTACTAAGGTATAGCTGTAAGGCTGTGTGGGCAGTGGTTTGAGTGCAGGTCTGTCGATAGCATCAAACTGACTGAGCCGTGAGCCAGGATGCTTTTTCATTTTACGTTGATTTAAATCGACCAGTAATGCTTGTATTTTCAGGTTCAATTGACGCAAGCTAAAGAAGGTTTCATTGCGAAGGCGCGCTATTATCCAACGTTCAACAATTTGCACACCCACTTCAGCCTTAGCCTTATCCTTTGGTTTATAGGGTCTAGCGGGCACAATGACCGTATCGTAATGTGTCGCTAGTTGTTGGTAGGTTGGGTTTAAGTCAGGCTCATATCGACACGGTTTGGTGACGGCACTTTTAAGGTTGTCAGGAATTATTAGCTCAGGAACACCGCCAAGAAACTCAAAACAACGGGCGTGACTCATCACCCAATCTTCGAGTTTCTGGCTGTAAGTCGCTTCGGCATAGGTATAATTTGATGCACCCATGACCTCAACGAACACTTGTGCAGTACGACACTCGCCTGTACTTGTATCAACAATACTCATGGTTGGGCCACAGTAATCCACAAACAGTTTTTCACCTGCTTTATGATTTTGTCGCATGGAGGGTTTTTGGCATTTAAGCCATGCCTTGTACTGACGGCAGAAGTGAGTGTAACTGTAAAAACCTTCCGCGTGCCGCTCTTTGTATTCTTCCCAAAGCAGCAACAACGTCATGGTTTTAGGCCGAAGCTCTTGCTGAACTAACGACCAGTCAGGAATGGTAAAGCCTTTTAATCGAGGCTTTGTTTTGAAGAACGCTCGTTGCAGAGCGTGATCATCCCACTTCTCATCAAGCGGCCAGTAAGTAATATCTAACTCTGCTGATTTACAGGCATATTTAGACACGATTGAGGGTGAAACAGATAAGCTTGTTGCTATCTGACGATGACTGAGTTTACAGCTGTATTTTAGTCTTAAAATCTCTTTAAGTTTACGCATTGAAATAGGTGCCGTTGGCATGGTCATTCTCATCATCAAAAATGAAAAGAATAACGGTTAAAAACACCTACTGGCTAGACAAAAACGTGTACAAATTGAACGATACCATTCAAGCCGATCACTCAATACCATTTTGACCGAAAAGTGATCGGCATCGATGGTATTGAGTGATCTCGATGGATGGTATTAGGTGATCGGCTTAGATAGTATTAGGTGATCGCGATGCATGAGAATATGCAATGACGATGGCGGCGACAGTCACAGGGATATGGCCTAACCAGCTTAGTTTCTCTAGCAGTTCGATGGCTGTCATTCAGTATTTCTCGTCAGTATCTATAATGAGCCCAGGGAACATTCCAATACACTGGCAGCACTTACTCGATACACTGGTCTTATTTAAGCTTCCAGCTAGACGAGAGGATAGAAGATATCCCCGGTGGGTTAAGCCAAAACCATCTAAGTATCCCCATAAAAAGAAAGATGCCAGTCAGCTTAACTGACAGGCATTACCCTTAATGACTGGCAAAAATTGATTGAGCAGCAACAAACCAGCGGTTTATCTATTGTCGCATTTTGTAAAGAAAACATGTTACCCACTTCAAACTTTTATAAATATCGGTCTAAGTTACAAGACGCTGCAAAAGCACCTAAATTGGTGAAAGTGCAAAACAAAGCCATTCCCCATAAAGTGAATGCCTCAATCACGTTATCTCATGGTGAAACTCATTTAACTATACCAACCTCATCTGAGCCTACATGGGTGGCTAATTTAATAAAGGCGCTGCAAGCATGAACATGTTTATTGATGTGCCCGACGTGTACCTTTGCAATCAGTTTTTCGACTTCAGAAAATCCATTAATGGCTTAGCGGCCATTGTGAAAGTGAACTCGAACTGTCAGTACTATCCGGTGCCGTGTTTGTTTTTTGTAATAAAAGCCGAGATAAGCTGAAGATATTGTATTGGGATAACACAGGCTTTGCCCTGTGGTATAAACGCCTCGATAAGCACAAATTTAAATGGCCGAAAAACCTCTGCGCCAACACCCTAAACTTAACCGAGCAACAATTACACTGGTTATTATCTGGGTATGATGTCATAGGGCATCAACAAATCAACATCGAAAACGCTAGCATTATTTAGATCGTCGCGGGATCAATATTAACCATCGCATTAAGCTAGTTTACGGTAAAAAACATTATAAAATAGAAGGATGAATATTGATGTTAACCGCCTTCCAAACGATCCGGCGTTGCTTAAAAAGCTGTTGGTAGAGCACGCTGAAAAGTTAGCGCAAGCGACTGCGAGAAACCGGTATCTAGAGGAGCAATTCCGCCTAGCGCAACAAAAACAATTTGGTAAAAGTGCCGAAGTCTTTGACGCACAAGGTGAATTGTTTAATGAAGCCGAAGACATCATTGAGCAACCTGATGAGCTTGCTACGCAAGAGATTAGCTACACTCGCAAAACACCAAAGCGCAAACCATTACCCAAAGACTTACCCCGTGAGCAAGTGATTCATGACATTGCCGAAGAAGACAAGTTGTGTACCTGCTGTGGTAATGAATTGCATAAAATGGGTGAAGACGTCAGCGAAAAGCTCGACTTCGTCCCCGCAAAGATAAAAGTCATTGAGCATATTCGCCCAAAGTACGCGTGTCGTGAATGTGATAAGTCAGGGTCGAATAACAGTATTAAACAAGCCAAGATGCCAAACATGGCCATCAACAAAGGCATGGCCACGTCCAGTTT
Organism: Pseudoalteromonas sp. HL-AS1; assembly: GCF_031198785.1. Lineage (NCBI taxonomy): Bacteria > Pseudomonadati > Pseudomonadota > Gammaproteobacteria > Alteromonadales > Pseudoalteromonadaceae > Pseudoalteromonas > Pseudoalteromonas sp. HL-AS1. The sequence goes on along the minus strand of NZ_CP133569.1, from coordinate 3,387,324 downwards.
GTTAAGTCAAATCATCACCAGCAAATATCAATATGCATGCCACTGCACAGACAAGAGTCGATGTTCAAGCAATACGGCATTGAGCTTAGCCGTAAAACCATGAGTGACTGGGTACTCGCATCCGCTACCTTGTTTGAACCGCTGATACAACGACTGAAACACGCGTTACATAAACAGCCTGCGATACATGCCGATGAAACGACGGTCAATGTGGTCAACGCCGACAAAGTAAAAAGTTACATGTGGCTATATTGTACCGGCACGGATTCGCCATCGGCTATAAATAAACACAACCCAATACCAAACATTGTGCTTTACGACTATCAAAACAGTCGGGCAGCTTCCTGTGTGGTTAATTATCTGGATGGCTATTCGGGCTATTTACAGGTTGATGGTTATCAAGCGTATGCACAAACGCAATCAACACTCGTTGGTTGCTGGGCCCATGCACGTCGTAAATTTATAGAAGCAAAACACGTGCAGGGTAAAAACAAGACAGGCAAAGCCGACGTAGTCTTGAGTCTTATTCAAAAACTGTACGGCATTGAATCAAAACTCAACGATAAAACACCAGAACAAAAGCATGAAATAAGGCAAGAGCAAGCGAAACCTATTATTGATAAACTGCATAAATGGCTAGAGCAAAACCAGCCACGTTTAGTCGGGAAAACCAAGTTAGCAGAGGCAGCAACCTATCTCGCTAATCAATGGCATAAACTTATAGTTTACCTTGAAAATGGTCAGCTTAATATCGACAATAACCGCGCCGAGCGCGCTATCAAACCATTTGTTATTGGCCGTAAGAACTGGATGTTTAGCCAAACCTCACGCGGCGCAATAACAAGCGCTCACCTATACAGCATCATCGAAACTGCAAGATCCAACGGCTTAACGCCATTTGATTACATCATGCATTGCCTCGATGAGCTTTGTCAGCCTGAGCCAGACATAGAACAATTATTGCCTTGGAATATCAATATCTAGGTGATGATCACCGGACGTTTACGATGTTGCATGTAATATTTTTAAGAATTCAAAAACCAGCGCGCATTTATCAGATCCATTATTTCGATATACCGATGTAGCAATTTCTAAAAAGGAAAAGCAGCTAAAATTAGAATCTATCGAAGACTTATCCAATTTCTCCATAGCAGCCTATCAAGGAGCAAAAGATTTATTGGGTGAACAGTTTAAAATAATGACTTTGTCGAATCTAACGTATGTAGAACACCCGCATCCAAAAAACACAACTCTTGCCATGTTAGCCGGTAAAAAAGACATTAGAATTGGCGATATCAATATCTTTTATTTTGATTTGAAAAATCAAAACTACAACAACAACGATATTAAAACACAAGAATTTGACATCCATCATTTATGGCCTGATGTATATTCACACATGGCATTTAAAGATGAAATTTTGCGAGATAAAGTGAATATACAAATTAAAAATATGTCAGAGGACGGCAGTCTCGAAAATATTTATAAACAGTATATTAAGTATCCATAAAAATTATAGCCTCTATTTGTAGGATTTATTGTACCTTCAACAGCTACTCTACCCCTCTAAAATATCAAACTGGTAACTTACACGCTTGTTATAACGAGTATTTTTATCCACTAATATACTCGGAAACTGTAGTTGGTTAACAGCGTCAACATAACCTTGGCTTTCTAAGCAGACACCTTGATAAGCATCAAAGGCGCCGGATAAAAACTTACCAGTATAAAATTGAATACAAGGCTGGTCGGTATACACAGAAACAGCTATGCCATTTTTGATTGATGTTAACCTTGCTTTCTCCTGCTTAAATGAACTTTTTTGCAATACAAAACAATGATCAAAACCTGACTCATCAATCACTTGCTGATAGTTAGACTGTTCTATTAACTGACTAATTTTTAGATCCGATTTTAGGTTTGCTGATTGGCCTAATTTATTACAATCGATGATCTCGCCAGTCGGTAAACCATCGCTGTATTTTTCTAAAAATGAATCGGCATTTAACAAAACCGTTAAATCGGCACATGATTCTTCACCAAGGGTAAAATAACAATGATTGGTTAAGTTTATTGCTGAGGTTTTGTCACTGACAGCGTGGTAGTTAATTTCTAACCGGTTGCTATCGGTTAACTTATATTCCACGGAGTATTCGACATTACCAGGAAATCCTATTTCTTGATCGGCAATCATTAACTGGTAACAGACACTATTGTCAGTAACTTCAGCGGCCCGCCAAAAGCGCAATGACAAATTATCTTCACCGGAATGAAGGCAATTCTCGCCATCGTTCTTATTAAGGGAATAACTTGTACCTTCAACCACCATCTTTGCATCTTTAATCCGATTACACACAGGTCCGCAAGTTGCGCCAATATAGTATGGGTCAGTTAAAAAGTCATTGGCCTCATCATATGTCAATGTCATTTCGGTTAACTGACCGTTTATCGGCAATTTAATGGATTTTACCCGAGCACCAAAATCAATTAACTCAACCCGCATTCCATTAATATTTTGTAAAACTTGAGTACTAACACTGGCCATTATTTATCGTAACCATTTGGGTTATTCGACTGCCAACGCCAAGTATCTTCCATCATTTCAGCTAAATTACGTTTGGCTTGCCAATTCAATTGAGTATTGGCTTTTTGCGCATTAGCCCAAAATGCAGGTAAATCACCAGAACGTCGAGGCGACACTTGATATGGAATCGCTTTATTTACCGCTTTTTCAAAGGCGGTAATAATGTTAAATACAGAAATGCCTTTGCCAGTTCCTAGATTAAAGGCCTCGACACCGGTGAAATTAACATTTTTTTGTAACCAATTTAATGCCGCAACATGGCCTTCGGCTAAATCCATAACGTGTAAATAATCTCGTTCACAGCTGCCATCTGTAGTATCGTAATCGTCGCCAAATATACTTAACTTGTCACGTTTACCTACCGCAACTTGCGCCACAAATGGCAATAAATTATTTGGGATACCTTTAGGATCTTCACCTATGCTGCCGCTAGGATGCGCACCTATAGGATTAAAGTAGCGTAATGAAACACCTCTGAATCTATCATTGGCGTTGGCTTGATCAGCCATGATACGCTCAACCATTACTTTTGTTGCCCCGTAAGGACTTGATGGCGTCCCTAGTTTCATCGACTCGACATACGGTATTTCATTTTCTTCACCGTACACGGTAGCGGAAGAGCTAAATATAAAGTTTTGTACATTATACTTTTGCATTACTTCCAATAAACATACCGAGCCATGCACGTTATTTTGATAGTAATTCAACGGAATTTGACCTGACTCACCCACCGCTTTTAATGCCGCAAAATGAATAACAGCATCAATGTTATGGGTGTTAAATACCGCCTCTAATTCATTGACGTTACAAATATCACCTTGGATAAAATCAACACTTTTACCGGTCAATTTTTCCACTCGGTTTAAGGACTCTTCACTTGAATTACAAAGGTTGTCATAAACAACAACTTGATGATCATTTTCCAACAAACACAAAACGGTATGAGAGCCGATATAACCGGCTCCACCTGTTACTAACACTTTCATTTATTTAATACCTTTATATTCTTAGCCACAATGTACGGAATACTTTTGCCCTAACGATTAAATGCGCCATCCGATGCAACACAGACATAAATATGTTCTTTTAGACCGGTTTTTTGCTGGTAGTTTTGTGAGATTTTTAGTTTTATATCATCAACTAAATCTTTAGGTGTCAACGCCACCACACAACCACCAAAACCGCCGCCAGTCATACGGACTCCGCCTTTATTACCTAACTCAGAACCAATTAGTTCTACCAGATAATCCATCTCTGGAGTGGTCACCGCAAAGTCATCTTTTAACGATATATGCGACTCAGCCATTAACTCACTCATCTTTATCATATCATTGTTTTGTAAAGCGATTAATGCGGATTCTGTACGAGCATTTTCTGTGATCACATGTTTTGCACGTCTCACTAGGTCTGGAGCTAGTTTATCTTGTGCCGATAACAATTGCTCTAGAGTGACATCTCTTAGGGCTGGCTGATTAAAATAACGAGCAACTTCTTCACATTGTTGACGTCTGGTATTGTATTCACTATCAACCAAGCCTCGTTTCACATTTGAATTAACGATTAGCAGCGCCATTGAATTTGGAATAGGTGCATGTTGGTAAGTTAAGGTTCGACAGTCTAATAACATCACATTATTTTTTTTGCCCAACGCCGAAATCAGTTGATCCATAATCCCGCAGTTACAGCCGACAAAGTTATTCTCAGCCTGCTGGCCCAATAATGCCGCCTGCACACCACCAAGATCAATGTCATTTAATTGAGCAAATGTTTTTAATATGGCAATTTCAAAGCTTGCCGACGAGCTTAACCCCGCGCCTTGTGGCACGTTACCTGTAACGACTAAATCGGCACCTACAATGTCTGTGTACTGTTTAGTTAATGCTTGTAAGGTGCCGCCAATGTAATTAACCCACATTTTTTCGTTATTAAATTCGATATTATCTAACGAAAACTCAACGGTTTCATTATTACAATCTACCGCTAATACACGAATAATCTTATCATCTCGTTTGCTCGCCGCGATGTCAGTACCAAAATTTATCGCTGCCGGTAAAACAAAGCCATCATTGTAGTCAGTATGATCGCCAATCAAATTTACTCGGCCAGGACCATGGGTTAATAAGCTCGGCTTAGTGCCAAAATGGTTAATATACTTTTCGCTAACTAAATCAAACTGGCTCATTATTTTTGCCCTTTATAATGTACTGACGATGCATCTCTTAATCTTTGAGCCGCTTGTTCGGCGGTAAGGTCTCTTTGAGCTTCCGCCATCATTTCATAACCAACCATGAATTTACGTACCGTCGCTGAACGTAACAATGGCGGGAAAAAGCTCGCGTGCAATGTCCACTCTTTATGATCTTCACCATCATAAGGCGCGCCATGCCAACCCATAGAATATGGAAAAGAAGTATTAAACAAGTTGTCATATCGAATGGTGATCTGCTGAATAATATCCGCCAAGGTAACTTGTTGTTGCGCGGTTAAGTCCGTCATTCTTTGGATAGGAAAGCGTGGTAATAGTAGTGTTTCAAAAGGCCATGCTGCCCAATATGGAACTACCACTAACCAATCTTCATTACTTACCACGGTACGTTCTTCTGAATCAAACTCACGTTGTGTGTAATCTTCTAACAGGTTTGTTCCGTGCTCTGCTAAATATGCTGCTTGAGCGTTTTGCTTTTTTTGTACCAATGTCGGCAGTTGTTGTTGTGCCCAAATTTGGCCATGAGGGTGCGGATTTGAACACCCCATTACCGCGCCTTTATTTTCAAATACCTGTACCCAGTTATAGGTTTTGCCGATTTGCTGGCATTGCTCTTGCCATGTTTGAACTACCCTAGTAATTTCTTCAACACTTAACTGAGGTAAGGTTTTACTGTGATCTGGAGAGAAACAAATAACTCGACTTTCACCTTGCTCGGTTTGCATTTTAAATAACGGATCGCCTGTACTAACAACCGGTGTGTCTGATTTTAAAGCGGCAAAGTCATTCTGAAATACAAAAGTACTATCATACTCAGGATTTACTTCACCATTGATTCTGGTATTGCCAGAGCATAAAAAGCAACTGCTGTCGTAGGCTGGATTTTGTTTTTCATCCAGCGCTTCTACTTGCCCCTGCCAAGGACGTTTAGCTCGATGTGGTGACACTAACACCCATTCATTAATTAACGGATTATATCGACGATGAGGGTGTTCTGTTGGGTCGAAAGCTGTGCTCATGATTAGTTACCTAATTAAATTCAATAAGTAAAGTGTAAACGTTTACATTTTAATCTACAAGTATAATTTTACACTTTGAAACGTAATAATTTTAAAAGGAAATACACAGAAATAAGATATGTAAACGTTTTGACTTTTAACCATAGGAAATACCATGTAATATCAGACAAAATTCTATACGAAAATTATTTATGTCAACCATAAAAGATGTAGCAAAGGAAGCTGGCGTTTCAATCGCCACTGTCTCACGAGTGGTAAACAATGGCCCTAAAGTAAGCGAAAAAACCAAAAATAAAGTGCTGTCTATTATGGCAAAATTGGGCTATCGCCCAAACGAAAATGCCAGAGCATTAGTGACCCAAAAAAGTACAACATTAGGTGTAGTGATCCCAGATTTAACCGACCCTTTTTTTGCCTCTCTCGCTAATGGTGTGGATAAAGTCGCTCGCCAAAATAATATGCAGCTTCTACTGAGTACCGGTATGGTCAGTGAAGAGTCTGAACGACAGGCGATAAATCTACTGTTAGAACGACGTTGTGAGTCTATCGTTATCCATAGTAAAAAACTGCCGGATCAGGAACTGATCGAATTAGCCAACAACGTACCGGGCTTCGTATTAATTGATCGGTTTATCGAGCAAATAGCCCAGAAGTGTGTTTGGCTTGATAATGAAGAAGGTGGAAAAATTGCAGCAAGGCATTTAATGTCTCTAGGACATACAAAATTTGCCTGTATTTCAAGTCACTACGCAATCGATGATCCCGCATTACGCTTCAAAGGATTTCAGCAGGAAATTGCGGAATCTGGCTCTTCATTGTTACCGCACCATACTGTACAAGAAAAACCAACGTTACAAGGTGGTGAAATAGCGACACAGAAATTGTTATCGAGTGATTCAAGTTTTGATGCTATTTTTGTGTACAACGATGCAATGGCCATTGGTGCGATCTGTACCCTTGAAGATAACGGCTTTAAAGTGCCAAATGATATATCAGTGATTGGTTTCGATGACGTATTATTGTCCCGCTACTCTCGACCAAAACTAACCACCTTGCACTACCCTGTTGAAGAAATGGCGGAATTTGCAGCTCAACTAGCATTAAAAAAAGTCACCAATATATCAGCAGAGCAACTTAAAAAAGGCTTTAAATACATACCTAGATTAGTAAAACGCGAATCCACCGGATTAAAAAGCTAAGTTAATCTTCAAAGCACTGGTAATGTCTTTCACGGATATTATCAGTGTGTTAGACCTGTATTTGTCGTCAAAACTACTTTGGTATTAGCATTAGCTTTTTTAGCTACTGATTTTCTTAGCTAGTGGTTTTCTACTTATTCTTTTATTAATTACGAGTCTTAAACGTGATCTTATTAGAGGTTATACCTTTGGCTTTGGCCGTAACGGTAATATCACCTATAACGCGGTTGTTAGATTGCACAACGGCCACAACGCGACCCCGAAATGTTTGTCTACTATTGCTTGTAAAACTTTCTACCGATCTTGGGTTTGCATTACCCACAGCTAATAGTTTTCCAGTACCTGACACATTAAATTCTACCGCCACATCTTGATCCCAATGATAAACTCGATGCCCCTCAGCGTCATAAAGCTCTGCGGTAACATAAGCTATATCTTGCCCATCAGCCGACAGTGACTTGCGCTGGGAAACCAGTCTTATCTCAGCGGGTTTACCTGCCGTATTTAATAACCATTGATCTTCGGCAACCCCAGCATTGTAGCCAACCACTTTTAACGTGCCCTCAATATAAGGCACAGTAAACGTGGTCATAAATTTAGTCTCTGGTGAGGTTATTTGGCGACCGTAACTTTTACCGTTAATGAATAATTCAACTTCCTCAAATACTGAATAAACCACAACATCTAGGTTTTTCCCTTTTGCTTCTGGCCATGTCCAACTTGGATGAATATCTGGACTGACCCAATACAAATACCACGACGGGTCTTGTTCCGGGCTTAATGATGGATTTGGACTTTGCACAAATGCAGATATTTTGTTCTTTCCGGTGTGCCAAAGTACATCTCGGTAATAAGCCGCTGGACGTTTAAAGCCTAATGCATCAATTTCGCCAGTGTAAGCTAATGTCCAAGGATAGGGAGCTAAGTTTTTCCACTCAGGGGCATAGCCGGTCCAGCCAATCGATGCTTCACCAATATAATCCCACCCAGTCCAAACAAAATCACCGATGACATAAGGCAAGTCTTCGACATATTGCCAATACTCAAATGCAAGATTGGAGTAAGTTTCAGACCCATACATTACTCGTGCAGGAAAACGTTTATGCTCGCTTTTATAGTTTTTTTCTTGATAGTTATAACCTACAACATCAAACACATTTAAATATGGATCCGCCTTTTCTCCCGCAGTATTAGCACCGACGGTTATTTCCCGGCTACTGTCTAAAGACAGAACATGTGCTTTAAGCATTGATGCAGTATTAACGCCTAATGCTTCATTCTGTTCGGGGATCTCGTTGCCTAAACTCCACATGATGACGCTAGGGTGATTTCGGTCTCGCTTTATAAAGTTACTGACATCTTGTTGCCAATCTTGCTTAAACCGAGATGCATAATCGTTTTTATGATCAAATTTAGAATAATTCCAAGCGTCGAATATTTCATTGATCACTAACAATCCTAAACGGTCAGCCGCATTTAAAAATGCCACTGAGGGCGGATTGTGGGCAGTACGCACCGCATTAAATCCAGCAGCTAATATTCTTTCTACTTTACGTTCCTCTGCTCGTTTATAAGCCACAGAGCCTAATAAATAATTATCATGGTGAATGTTTAACCCTTTTAACAACAGAGGTTGACCATTTAGAGTAAAGCCATTTTTGGCATCAAACGATAACTGTCTAATGCCAAACTCCGTTTCGGTGACATCGGTCTGAACACCATCCACAACAAGAGTTTGTTTTAATTTGTATAAATACGGTGATGAGCCTGACCATAATGTTGGCCGCGGTAATGTGATAGTGGTGTTAACGTGCCCGGTTTTTCCAACAGAGCCGTTGGTGCTGTTAGAGCTATTTTTAGGACTATCCGAGCTTGTGGCAGTCAAACTGACATTACTATTACGTTGCTGAGCAACAACATTACCTTGTTGATCTAACACCTCTTGCGTCAACGATATCTTTTTATTGGTTTTGCTTACATTGGTTTTACTAACAATACTTTTACTTACAATTGAGGTATCCACGTTAATACTGGCAAACTCATCAGTTATTACCGGTGTAGTAACAAACGTGCCCCAATGCTTTATATGAGTAGCGGGTTTAAATGAAAGTGACACAGGGCGATATATCCCAGAGCCTGAATACCAACGGCTATTTAAGTGGTTATTATTCACTTTCACCGCAATCGTATTGGTCTGACCAAATTTCAGATGGTTGGTAATATCAATCCAGAAGGATGTATATCCATAATGTTGGCCGCCAACCAATGCGCCATTTACATAGACTTCTGAATTCATGTAAATACCACCAAACTCAAGGATAGCCACGCTATCTTTTAGCTCGGTATTTAATTGGCTATTTAGCTCAATTTCTTTTCGATACCAGGCAATGCCACCTTTGGTATAACCGGTGTCGTATTGATCGATTGAGTTTTTATCGAATGGGCTATTGCTTGAGCCAATATCTTTAATTGACCAGTCATGAGGTAACTGAATTTTTTGCCAGTTAGTAACATCTAAATTAACGTCAGAGCCTTGCTTCACATCACCAAGATGGAAGCGCCAATCTAAATTAATATCTGGACTGCTATTAACATCCATCGAATAGCAATAGAAGGAAATAAGATGGGTAAATAAAACCAATAAGATTACACGTAACATACTGAATAAATTGAATTTTATAAAACTCAAACCGGGTCTCCTCCAGATTTAGTCAGGTTACTACGTAATTGTAGTAACCTGAAATAAGTAGCTTAAGTAAACGTCAAACTCTAGCGTTTAATTAAACTTACGTTCTCTATTTCGATACCATGCCAACTAGACATTGCCTTGTCGTTATATGCTTTAACGTTAAATGAGATCTGCAAACCTTGTATTAAGTTTATAGAACTATCAAATGTTTTAGCATCATTGCCCTGTGGGGCAATTGAATTAGGCATAAACGATGGATAGGCTTGGATCATCATGGTCTCGCTGGAGGTTAATGAAGATAACGGCACAAGTAAATACTGCCATTGATTGGTTACATTTAGTTTAGTGCCAAATGCCAACCCGTCTTTATCTAACAGCGCAAAGTTAATATGCTCTTGTTTGGTTAACGAACGTATTTTTATTGCGAGCGTATTTAGTCCACGGGTATTTCTGTCGATTAACTGACTATCCGCTGCCAAGGTGGTTTTTAACAAATCGTTGCTCTGGGTTAGATTATCTAAGCCCAGTTTTAAAACCGTGCCCAATCCATTTTGACCACTAACGTACTCTTGTCTTACCTTGCCATTTTTAGGATAAATTAAATTATTACGATCCAATTGCGCATCGAACAAACTCAAAGGAGTACCTTTAGGTTGCAGTTCAAACGACCAGTAATCACTTGCTTTGACAAAATCCCAGTCAAATGGTGTACCGCTTACGGCTCCTGGAAATGTGGTTTTTTCACCGTTAGAAGTCACAACAAATGCATATTCCATTGGCCCTGTCTTTTGCCAAGATTTAGGCAATGGAGCACTGTATTTTGTACCTGATTGTTTGGTCATTGCAAAAGCCGTAAAGCTTCTGTCATTGCGATAACGTAACAATAATTCGACATTATCAACCGCTTGATTAGTTCCAAGTTCGACAACGAACTGATAATCATCATCTAGCGTTATCGCTCTTTGAGGTTGATGCGATAAAGTTAAATCTTGAGATTGAATATTAGGTAAAAAGTAATCGGTTGAAACTTTTTTAGCCGTTATATTTTCACTCGGACTATTCGAACTCTGGTTGCCCACTGCCGATGCAACCATGAACTGCTCCAGCTGCTGCTGTGAATTGGCAATCAGGTATTTACCTGGTGTAATAACCACGCTGTTATTATCGGCTTTGATTTGAGTTGAATTATGTAAATTAATACCTTGTAAATAAAAGCTTTCGGCTAAGTCATCAACCGTTACCGTTAATTTACGTTGATTGATATAAAGGCGTCTAACTTCTCTTTGTAAGCTAGAGTTTTGGTATGGGTCTTGTAATTGATGTACGTCTGGGTACACCTCTAACTGCCAAATATCGTCGGTTAATTTATCTAAAAAGTAAGCGCCATTACCTTCATATTGAACAACTGGAGAGCTACCAACACCTGCAATATGCTTCAATTTCTTAAGGTTTTTCGGGGCTTTGGTGGTGGTGTTTGAGTGATAAAAATAACGGTCATTATTAAATAAACTCAAATCATCTTGATAACTTAATTCAACATCTCCAAATTGATTATTTTCTGGATAAGGCTTAGATTCAACGCCTCGCTCCGCTTGTTTAAAAGCACGTGCCGCTATCATTAAGCTAATGGCTTTTTTAGGAGTGTAGAGTAAATTTAAATAGTGAGTATTGTATTCTGAATTTGTATGAGCAATATTCCCAGGATCATAAGAAAACTGAGTAGCCCATTGAAAACCAGCGGCTCTAAAACTTCTTGCCATGGCTGGATACATAACACTGCGACCGACATCAGCAGCATCAAATTCATAGATCATTTTCGCTTTGTTGTTACAACTAGCAATAGAGGCAAATACATTGGTGTAGCTTGCCACCATAGGTAACATATTGGCCAATATTTCACTATTTTTTACTAATCCTGTTGGATACCATTGATAGGCGATACCGTCGATTTTACTTTCACATAAAGCTTTTGCATAAGGTTGATCATTACCTTGTTCACTAATGTTATAAAACAACGGTTTTGTTACCTGTTGCTGACGGATAACATCAATTAATCCCTCAATATAGCTTATGCTTTTTTCAGGTGATTGATGATGCTTAGGTTCGTTAAACAACTCCAGAGCCACAATGTTTGGATCTTGTCCATAACGTTGCCCAGAATAACGGTTGGTATGCGCCATTAACTGTTTTAAATAAACGTGTTGGGCAGCAATAGCCGCCTCAACTTCATTCATTTGTGCTTTGCTATAATTAGTGGCAAAACCGGTTTCTAGCGGATCAGGTTCAGGATAACCACTTCCCCACCAAGCAAGTGGTGTCAGAATGACTTTAATATTCTTTTGGCTTAGTTTAAACAGCAAATAATCAAATAACTCTAAGTGATGATTATTCTGTAAGTTACCAGCTTTATCAGTCAGCTCTCGATCCCAAAGATGGATACGGTAGGCGTCTAACCCTAAACGAGCAATATGATCGACATCCATATCAATTGCTTGTTTAGGATCGATACCAAGCTTATTCAGAGCACGATAAGAGTAAGCAAATGGCGCACTATAATTAACGCCAAACAAAGCAAGCTCTTTGCCCTTCTGTTCGCCAGATGCCCATTTAAGTACGCCTTTTTCTACTACTACATTCTCAGTAGTCTGCGCTTGAACATTGCTTGCTGCTATCGAAAGCGTTAATAACGCCGTAATTATGCTTCGTATTTTACTCATTTTTATTACCACCAAACTGTATAAAATGCGATTAATATAAGCGTGATCAATAAGGCAGATATATTGAAACTCTTTTGCGTGGTGAAATTAACATCGTCTAATTGAACTGCATTAGGATGTGCATTTTTTGACTCTTTTTGCATCAATGTCACGACAACCGCCAACGCAAGACAACTTAAAAAGACGTAACCTACTCTGTCCATGAAAGGCACTTCAGGTATGAGTATTTTGGCTGCAACTGAGAACACCGCAGAGCCTATTGTGGCAGCAAGTGCCGCATTGGCGGTTGTTCTTTTCCAAAACATACCTAATAAAAACAACACAACAATTCCTGGTGTGAAGAATCCAGTAAATTCTTGGATATATTGAAATGCTTGATCAAAGTCACCTAGAAGCGGTTTAGCAGTCAATAATGCAATGATTAATGCGATTACACTTACCACACGGCCAACTAACACATAATGAGACTGCGATTTATCTGATTTTATTGGCTTATATAAATCCATCGTAAAGATAGTCGCTACACTGTTAGTCATCGACGCTAAGCTCGACAAGATAGCAGCGACTAAGGCTGCAAAGATCAACCCTTTTAGACCAGTTGGCATTAAGTTCATTAATTCAGGATAGGCTTGGTCTGGTTTTGACAGCTCTGGTAATAGAAGTACCGCTGCGATACCCGGTAAAACAACAATTACAGGCAATAACAATTTCAAAAAGGCAGCAAAGGCGATGCCTTTTTGTGCTTCAGCTAAATCTTTAGCGGCAAGCGTACGTTGGATAATGTATTGATTGAATCCCCAATAAGACAGGTTCATGACCCACAAACCACCAAGTAATACTGACAAACCTGGTAGGTTGACATAATGAGGGCTATCGGCTGATAAGATCATGTCAAACTTTTCAGGTAATTCGCTAGTTAAGCGATCAAATCCAGCCAATAATCCTTGTCCATCACCAATTAAACTTAGCGACATATAAGATAAGAATAAGCCACCGGCTATCAGCAATACAACCTGAATAATATCGGTAAAGGCAACCGCTTTTAACCCGCCATACAATGAATAAGCTAGTGATAAAACCGCCAGTAAAATCATACAAATGGTTAAGTCTAGGCCAGTGATGGTATTAATCGCTAACGCACCTAACCATAAAACCGCAGTTAAATTAACAAAAACATAAACCGCTAACCAAAAAATAGCCATGGTCGTTTTAACGCGACCATCAAAACGTTCCTGTAAAAACTGTGGCATCGTATAAATTTTACGTTTCATAAAAATAGGCAAAAAGTACTTACCAACAATGATCAAGGTTATTGCCGACATCCATTCATAAGACGCAATAGCTAAACCGACTACGTAACCAGAGCCAGACATACCTATGATTTGCTCAGCAGAAATATTAGCGGCAATTAAGGATGCTCCAATTGCCCACCAAGGCAAGCTATTACTAGCTAAGAAATAATCATCTGTATTTTTATCATGACCGACTTTTTCACGAGAAACATAATAAGCTATAGCGATTAAACCGAGCACATAAATGGCAAATATTGCCAAATCAATTGTATTTAACGTCATACATATCCTTTCTTCATTGTTGTAGCTTTTAATTGACTACTTATTCTATTCTATTAATTTGAAAGATTCTCAATCTGTAATGGTGAACTTTTTATGTTCAAAGCGCTGGAGCTAGCTTGAATAGTTCCGCCTTTTAACGATTCGCCAATACGTAATAATACGGCTGCTTTACCTTGCTCGGTAAGTGAATCACTTGAGTAAACAATCTCAATATCACCTGTGGTGCTAAAATGAATTTCATCACCATTGGTATGAACCAAGTTTCCTTTGTTATCCACTAATTGTGCATAAGCAAAGACGACATCTTTGACACCAACCGCTGGTAATTGTCCACTAATATCGATAGATAGTTTTATGCCTGCTGGTTCTCCAGCGGTGGTAACACTATGCTCAGCGACTAATTCACCATCTATAAATGCTTTTGCCTTTAATTGACCCGGTTTAAATTGCTGCATAGCAAATTCAAATGGAGGATGAGTTAAATGGCTAGATAATTTGTTTTGAGTTGGTTTTTGTTTAGCGATCAATGTGTTATTTAACCAAAGTTCCACTTCATCAGCATTACTAAACACTCTCACATTGTTTGATGAGTGACCGTTCCATTCGCTAGCAATAAAGACCATAGGACCAGAATCAAACTTATCTGACTTGATTTGAGGGCTACGTTGACTTTGATAAAAGTAATAACTGTATTTAGGTAAACGATATAAGCTCATGATCCCCGATGATTCTAAGTCATCAGCATAACCACGGTTATAATCAAACATTACCCAGTAACCATCAGCGAAAGCTGGAAAGCTTAAGTTGTCATTATGAGCTTCTTGTAGGTTTCTCGCTTGTTGTAACAAACGGGCTTCACCTGCACTTAATAACTGACGAGAAGTACGTTCCTCTTCTTTTAAATCGCTCCACGAGTCTTGATTTAAGCCTGCATTTTGTGCGTAATATTCCCAGTCACCGTACTCTGAAACATTGTAAGGTTGAGTGGGGACTTCATAATGTTTTTGTCTATGTTGACGGGCTTGCAAATATAAATCATAACCAAGCTGCCAGCCGGCAGAGAAGCCGGTAGGGTCTTCTAACTTAACGGCACGATGTAAGTCAGCAATAAACGGTTCTGGCATCCAAGACTCGTTTAATGAACATTCCCAAGCTAATACACTGGCATGGTTTCTATCACGACGGATAAGATCATGACAGGTGTTAATGATTTGCTGTTTAAAGTCTGGGTTTTCTAAATAATATTGCCAGCCCAAAATAGCATCAATTAATACTAAGCCTAATTCATCGGCAGCATCCATAAACGCTTTAGAATGAGGGTAATGAGATAAACGGACATAATCAAAACCGGCTGATTTTATTTTAACCGCATCACGGTAATCGGCTTGTGCAGACGTTGCGTATCCAACATGAGGATATTCTTGATGGCGGTTTACGCCTCGTAAAAATGTTTTCTCACCATTGATCAACAATTCATGTTTTGCATTAAATTCAAATTTTCTAATACCGATACGAGTATTCTTTTGCTCAATCAGTTCATCACCTAAATAAATCTCTGTGCTTAGTTGGTATAGATTAGGTGAATTAGGACTCCACAAATGAGCGTTTTCTATATTCAATGTTTGATTGTATTGATGATTATCATTAGCTTGTAGTGACAAACTGTCATCTGATGTTTCAGCCACTAATTCATTATTGAAATATACTTTTTGCTTAAGTGTAAAATCTTTGCTCTGTTTGTAGTCATTGGCAATATGGGTTTTAACATTAATGGTTGAGGTTTTAGCACTTACTTTTGGGTAAGTAACAAAAATGCCACCACTTGCTACTTTATTCGCATGCATTTCATCGGTGATGTACAAACGGTCTTTAATTAATAAGTTAACGTCTCTGTATAACCCACCGTAAGTATTAAAGTCTAATTTATTAAGCGGTTTAGGACCAATAACTGGGTTATCAAGATTACTTAATTTTACTTTTATAATATTCGGTTTTGTCTCACTGATTAAGTCAGTTAAATCATAAGTGAATGGCAGGTAACCACCTAAATGCTCACCTAATTTAGTGTCATTTAACCAAACTTGCGCATGGCTCATTGCCGCTTCAAAACGAATAAACACTTTTTTATCTTTCCATGTAGGCGAGATATCTAATGTTTTTTCGTATATTGCATCGCCTTGCCACTGATCATTAACAACCATAGGCTCAATCTTTGGTGTATGCGGTAAACTAACTTGTTCCCAACTATCGTTAGCAACATTCGCCTTTACAACTTTAAATTTCCAATTCTGGTTTATATTTACTTTATTAATTGATGGCGTTTGTTTAACCCCACATGAACTAATAATGAATGATAATAAAATAAAACATAGTGCTCTTAACACTGGACACCCCTTAACGCTGAATTCAGCAATAATAATTTAGCAAAAGTTACTTTCACACTCAGGTCTAATAACCAATTCATGTACATGTACATTTCCTTTTGTCTGTAACATAGACACAATCGCCTCTGATACATCCTCAGGATTTAAATAGTTTGGTCTTGATTCAGATCTAAATTCAGTATTAATACCTCCCGGATAAACGGACAGAACCTTTATACCGCTAGCATGAAGCTCTTTTCTCAACACTTTAGTATACATATCTAATGCTGACTTACTGGCCGTGTACTGGGCAATGCCTGCATTTGCATATAAACATGTGGTTGACAGGACATTCAGTACAATGCCATCTTTTTTTGTCAACATGGATGGTAAAACTAACTCAACTAATCGTACTGGAGCAAAATAATTAATCTCCATCATTTTTGTACATTCTTGCCACTGTGGCTGATGCGCTAATGTTCTTGATGAATTTAACCCTGCGCAATTAATTAAAATATCTATATCGCCATTGGCTTTTTTAGATTCAGTTACAAATTGATTAAGTGCTTGTTGGTCAGACAAACAAAAACAGTCGGAATAGACTGGTGTGTTTGATTTAAGTTTAGACAATGTTGTTTGAACTTTGCTGCTAGTTTTTCCGCATATACTTAACGTAAAACCGAGATTAGATAGCGTTATTGCTAACTCTCTACCAACTCCAGATGACGCACCTGTGAGCAATATATGTTTGGCCATTTTCAATATCCTTAAAATAAAAAAAGCGGTAAAGTGTTAACAACACTTTACCGATTATGTCTTATTTACATTGAATATTGGAAACCAATTAGGAATCGACGACCCCATTCAACATTTTTAGCTGGCTTGCTATAGTCATTATCCCAATAACTTACAGAAGCTTGGTTGGTTAGATTTTGAGCTTGTAGGGTTAATTTAAAGTTTTCAGTTACTTGATAACCAATACTTGCATCAACCGTAGTTTCTTCAGCATTCAAGTTAACCTTCGAAGGATCCCAACTATTTATGCCAGTAAACTCACTGCGGTAGTTGTAAGACACTCGAGCATCAAAACCATCTTTGTCATACCATAAAGTTAAACTTGCGATATCTTTAGAAAGACCGCCTAAGTTATATGGATTACTTGTTGGTTTGAATTCTTCTACATCACTGTCTGTGTAAGAGTAGTTAGCAAACACACCTAACCCATCAAATGGCGCAGGTAACATGTCAAATGATTGTTGATACAATAATTCAAAGCCTTGAATGACTCCACCGTCACCATTGATAGAGCGAGTCATGGTGTACGATTGACCATCAACTTCTATCATCTCTTCTGAAAGTCCAATGTGCGAATCTAGATCTTTTATAAAGAAATTGATGGTTGCCGCTGAACTTTCGCCCCAGAAATATTCGTAACCTAAATCAATTTGGTTTGCTAAATATGGGTCTAGTAATGGATTACCGCCACTTGCTGATGGAGGTTGAGTCGTATCATCAAACGAATAACCAGTACGCATTTCTAATAAAGGAGGACGAGACATGGTACGTGCAATGCCTAAACGGATTTGCGATTCATTAGTGATATTAAATACCATATTTAATGATGGCAGCACTACATCATAATCGTGATCAACCGTTAACGGCACGATATCACCGCCAGCGTTCTGTTCATAACCGATGGACTCAACTTCTGTTTTTGCATAACGCAAACCAAAGTTACCAGTGAACGTGGTATCGCCAACATCACCTGAGATATTAAACATCACATAGGCTGCGGTATTTTTTTCATTTAATTCCCAAGAAGCCAGTTGGTTTTTATCCGAACGATCTCTTGGATTGGTGGAGCCACCAAATGCCACATTGGCCACTTGATCCCAATCTTTAAATGAATAAATTGCTGGGACATTATAATCGCCACCAATTTCATAACTCATACCATAGTCCGTTAAACCATGGTCTTGTTTAGCATAACGGAACCAATCATTTATTTGATCATTCTCTTTGGTTCTGTCGGTTAAACGCCCACCAAATTTTACTTTTTCAATCACGCCCCAATATAAGTCGCGCTCAAAGTCTAAATTAACATTGTACATCTCATCGGTTAGAACTTTGTCATCATCGCCTGTCATTTCAGATGGCGTATATTCTTGACTTGTAATTTCCCAATTACCTGGTGATGTTTCGGTCCATACATCTGATACGCTACCCAATGAATAATTTTCAGGGCTGCTGATATCACCATTTTTAACAATAATTTCAGCGGCATCTTTACCTTCAACATCAAAACCTAGTTCGTAATCGCCACCTACGTAAGTAGGTTTTATATTTACCCAAACAGATTCGATACTGGCTTTTGAATAACCAACATCGGCAGTGATAGTCCAAGTATCACCAATGTGTTCAATATTTAATCCTGTGCTTAACATTTCATTGGTTTGGAACCAGGTTGGGTTTGAAACATCAAGGCCAACTAATTGACTACCAGCAACAAGCTGTTCTGTTCCGTCGGCATGAGGAATTATTTTATAAGAGCCGTTGTTATATGCTTCAGCTCCCCAGCCACCTTCAGGTGCATCAGCATCATCCCAGTTACCTAAATCACCAGGTCCCATTTGGTCATCACGCTCTTTAATGTCGAACTGTGAATAAAATAAATCGCCTTTCACTGTTAGACTGTCAGTTGGCATCCACTCAACGATTGCAAGGCCACCAATACGCTCATTATTACCTTGTTTACTCTTGGCCATTACGCCAAAAGGTGCGTGTTCAGGTATCCCATTACCATTCAAATCACCACGAGTATCACCATTGTTATAATTCCAAGATTCCACACCACGTTCTAAAGATGGCTGATCTTGATAGGTAAGACCTAGTGCGATACCAAAAGTATCTGAGATAGGATCTACATAACTAATACCCAATTTTTTACCAACACCATCGGTATTTGGTAAATCATCAGCTAACGTGTTTTTCATTAAGTTGCCTGATACTGTAAAAACTCTTTTATCTTTAGAGAGTGGACTAACAAAGTTCATGTTCACTAAACCTGAGATCCCACCTTCAGCCAAACTAGCAATAGGGCTTTTATACACTTCAACTGAATCTATTAATTCTGCCGGAAATTGTTCAAAACGTACATCTCGGCTTGGCTCAGCTGATACAATTTCTCGGTTATTCATCGTTGCATTATTTAAACGAGGTCCCATACCACGAATAGATATTCTACTTGCATTACCTCTATCACGTGAGGCAGCAATACCCGGCAAACGAGCAAGTGAATCCGTAATACTGACATCTGGTAATACACCTAAATCATCTGATGATATTATCTCTACCACGGAGTCAGAAAAACGTTTTTCGCGTAAGGCTTTACCCAACGCGGCACCAAAGCCTTTAACTTCAATTACCTCAACATCTTTCATTTTATTTTCGGTTTCATCGGCTACAACCGATTGAGCGGCTAAAATTTGACTTACAGCCAACGCCACTAAAGTAGTCTTAAATAGTTTATTCATTATTTTTCCCCGTTAATATTGTTGTATTGCAATCTTCCCTAGTTACTTTTTTCGTCCGTAGCATATGTTTATATATCGTATTGTTCGACATTTATAACACCAAAGGTAAACGTTTTCTAACAAAAAATATACAAAAACAACACCAGCAACACAATCAATTGATTTTAAATGAATTTAAATTGGGTAAACGTTTACCTAGTTAGATAGGTAAACACAATAAGCAAGTGTTATATATCGTTATACAGTGAGTATATTTTATGGATTTAAGCTTATGTAAATTGCCTTTTCTTAATGAAAGAAAAGCGTTAACACAAATGTAAACGTCTGGTGATCTACACCTAACTAATAATATTCCAAGGTAATAGACTGTTGATGTCTGGCTCTGCTTGGCAGAGTTCATCTAGGCATTTCATGATGTAATCGAATGGGATTAAACCATTGGCTTTGGCCGTTTCGATAATGCCGTATAAAGCCGCACTGGCATTCGCTCCGTTAGATGTTTGACTGAACATCCAGTTCTTGCGGCCAATGACGAACGGTTTTATTGCTCGTTCAGCACGGTTGTTGTCGATATTTAATCGACCATCTTCAAGGTAAATAATAAGTTTAGGCCATTGGTTCGCTAGATAGTTAGCGGCTTCTGCTAGTTTTGTTTTACCAATTAACCGTGGCTGGTTTTGCTCTAACCATTGATGTAATTTGTCGAGAATTGGTTTTGTTTGTTGTTGCCTTATTTCATGTTTTTCATCGGTTTTTTGTCTTTGAGCTTTGATTCAATACCGTAAAGCTTTTGAATAAGACTTAATGCCACATCGGCTTTACCTGTCTTCTTGTTACCTTGCACTTGTTTGGCTTCAATGAATTTTCTTCGAGCATGTGCCCAACAGCCAACTAGCGTTGCTTGCGTTTGTGCATAGGCTTGATAACCATCCACCTGTAAATAGCCCGAATAACCATCAAGGTAATCGACGACGCAGGAAGCCGCCCGACTGTTTTGATAGTCGTAAAGCACAATATTAGGTATGTGGTTTGTTTGTTCTTTGTTTATGGGATGTGGTGAATCGGTGCCTGTGCAATACAACCACATGTAACTTTTTACTTTATCCGAATTAACCACATTCACAGTAGTTTCATCCGCATGCACCACCGGTTGTTTTAACAGATCTTGTTTAAATCGTTTTATCAATGGTTCAAACAAGGTGGCTGATTTTAACACCCAGTCACTCATGGTTTGTCGGCTCAGTTCAATCCCGTATTGTTTGAACATCGCCTCTTGTCTGTGAAGCGGCAACGCATACTGATATTTACTGGTGATGATTTGGCTTAATAAACTTGATGTCGCCATGCCTTTGTTGATTGGCATAACAGGCATTTTCGCTTGCTTGATGTTGTTTTTGGTGCCTGTTTTTTCACATTCACGACACGCATATTTTGGACGGATATGCTCAATCACTTTTACCTTTGCGGGTATAAAGTCGAGTTTTTCTGAGACATCTTCACCCATTTTATGCAGCTCACCACCACAACAGTCACAGTGTTTGTCTGACTCAGGGATATAATGAACAACCTGCTCACGCGGTAAATCTTTTGGTAATGGTTTGCGCTTTGGTGTTTTGCGAGTGTAGCTAATCTCTTGCGTAGCAAGCTCATCAGGTTGCTCAATGATGTCTTCGGCTTCATTAAACAATTCACCTTGTGCGTCAAAGACTTCGGCACTTTTACCAAATTGTTTTTGTTGCGCTAGGCGGAATTGTTCCTCTAGATACCGGTTTCTTGCAGTCGCTTGCGCTAATTTTTCAGCGTGCTCTGCCAGCAGCTTTTTAAGCAAAGCCGGATCGTCTGGAAGGCAGTTAACATCAATATTCATCCTTTTATTTTATAATGTTTTTTACCGTAAACTAGCTTAATGCGATGGTTAATATTGATCCCGCGACGATCTAAATAATGCTAGCGTTTCCGATGTTGATTTGTTGATGCCCTATGACATCATACCCAGATAATAACCAGTGTAATTGTTGCTCGGTTAAGTTTAGGGTGTCGGCGCTGAGGTTTTTCGGCCATTTAAATTTGTGCTTATCGAGGCGTTTATACCACAGGGCAAAGCCTGTGTTATCCCAATACAATATCTTCAGCTTATCTCGGCTTTTATTACAAAAAACAAACACGGCACCGGATAGCACTGACAGTTCGAGTTCACTTTCAACAATGGCCGCTAAGCCATTAATGGATTTTCTGAAGTCGACAAACTGATTGCAAAGGTACACGTCGGGCACATCAATAAACATGTTCATGCTTGCAGCGCCTTTATTAAATTAGCCACCCATGTAGGCTCAGATGAGGTTGGTATAGTTAAATGAGTTTCACCATGAAATAACGTGATTGAGGCATTCACTTTATGGGAAATGGCTTTGTTTTGCACTTTCACCAATTTAGGTGCTTTTGCAGCGTCTTGTAACTTAGACCGATATTTATAAAAGTTTGAAGTGGGTAACATGTTTTCTTTACAAAATGCGACAATAGATAAGCCGCTGGTTTGTTGCTGCTCAATCAATTTTTGCCAGTCATTAAGGGTTCTTTTTTGCATAATACCTCCAGTAGAAACAGACGGTATTTTCAATTAATTAAATCCACTCTGCTAGGTGTCGTTGCTCGGACGCTTACCATTCTACTGCGTTGTCGCTACGAAGTAGCGCGCCGACTCCAAATTGTAGAAAGCCCGAATTTAACGATTCGGGCTTTTTTACGTCTGCAGAAAAGTGAAATGGCTTTATGAAGAAAGTTGCTTTGCGAGTATGTTTGTTGTGTTTTTGAACTGCTGTTCTAATTGCTTTTTGCCGCTGAGATTAAAATTTTTAATAAGTTGCTCATCGGTATGGTGTTGTAAAACTGTTTGAATTAAAAGTTGCTGCTGATTGGCTGCTATCCTAGTAATTATAACAGGATTTTGGCTAATTAAACGCCAGAGAGTGGGTGAAATAGTAAAGCGGTTACTGCTGAGTTGCTGTGTAAATAACCTTAACGTATCAGAAGCTATTACCTCATCATTAAATGAGCGCAGTAATGTGCTAACCAGTTGCCATTCTAATGACTTAAAGTGGCTTAATAGGCTATAAAAGAGCTCGTATTGAAACTGTTTAATCAGTGACTGTAAACTTTGTTGTGGTGCATTAAGAGATTTAACAACTAAAGTTGCGTGCTCAGCAGTGCTTTTGTCGCGTTGGTAACCTAATTTAACAGCATTAAAGCCTAGGCTTTGCCAAAATTTTAGCAATTGTGCAGTGGCACCAAAACTAGCACCAAACCAAGTACATTGTTCTTTTACTTGTGACTCGCTATAGCTCAGTAATGCTTTTCCTAGGCCACAATTATGTGAGCTTGGATCAATTGCAATACGGACAACTCGCGCACTTAAATGAGTTAAAAAATCACTGTTAAAGCTCAGTTGTGCAAGTGTTTGCGCCATTAAATGCCCTTGTGGGCGGCGCTCACCATTTATAACTTGCTCAGTAAGTTCTTCACTTAAACCGCCTTCTATCGCGATTAAGCATACACCCACTAATTGCTTGTCTATTTTGCTGATAAATATGCGTTGCGATGGCGCATCTAACAACTGGCGTAAATCATTCACACTACTTTGATAATGAGCAAGTGCAAGTAAAGCAACGACTTGGCACAATAGTGCTTCATCAGTTACGAGTTGTTGCTGAGTTACTTCACTATGCTTAGGAATCTGCGATTTATTGCTATTAGTCTCTTGATACTGTGCATCAAGTGCTAATAAACTGCGAATATGCTGCTCAAGTGGATCGTGTTTAGCAAAACGCAGTGGCTCATCAAGCGTTACAACTTTAGAGGCTTTATAGTGCGCTTTTATATAGTTACTAAAGCGAATGGTATAACCCCTACCATTGCCCTCATACCCAACCAGAGTGCTTGCAAATACTATACGAGGGTAATGAGCTAGCATTTGTAGTAATAACGGAACAGGGATTGCTGCAGCTTCATCAACGAGTAGTAAATCGCACTCAGGTAGTGTGTTTAATAACGCGTCAGGTGCAACGTAGTGCAAGTTGGCGAGCTGTTTATGTTCAGCGTTGTATTGAAGGCTTAACTCTTGGGCTAAATGTTTAAAGCTGCTATGGGTCGCTTTAAACTGAGTGCTGCAAATAATTACTTTTTTATCAGTTAGTTTTGCCGCGGCTAAGCCAAGTGCTGCCGACTTACCTCTGCCTCTATCAGCATTAATGAGTAAAGGCCTGTTTGCACGGCCATTAGCTACTTTTACTATCTGCTCAATACAGTTTTGCTGTGGCTCATAATCAATTTTATTATGCATTACATAGCTAGCGTTATTACTAATACAGCCATTTTTTTCACTAAAGTGAAAAGCAGGTAACGGTTTAATAATAGTCGCGAAACGCTGATTAAATATGCTGTAGTCAATGCTCTGACCGTGTGATTGCACTGTACTTAATGCGGGATCTTGCCAAGAGCCTAAATCATCTAGTTCAGGCAGTAATAAAAACAGTATACCGCCTGCTTTAACGGTGCCGGCAAGTGCTGCAAGTTTATCAGGGTGGAAACCACTAAAACCATCGTAAACAGCATGAGCAAATTCTTGCCCTAAAATTTGGTGTGTGCGAGTAGGCCAGTACGAATTTTTAATCGCGCACTGCTTTGATACAACAAGTGTATTGTTTTCATCTATTAATGAGTTAAGTATTTCATAACACCAAGCTGGGCTGCCCGTGATCAACACTAGCTGACGATGATACGCGCCAGCTAATTGTTGCTCTAACTCATTTAGGTGTGCTTTATACCGCTTGTAATCGTGCATAGGCCGTTACTAACCATTTGCTACCAAGGTCGTCAAAGTTAACTTGTACGCGAGATTGTGCGCCACTACCTTCATAATTCAGTACAGTACCAATACCAAACTTAGCATGCAGTACGCGTTGTCCTAAGTTAAAGCCACTGTCTTCAAATGCGGCATGGCTAACTGATGCGCTAAAACGCCCAGCGGCAGGCGGGCGAGAAACCTGTGTTTTAATACGGATTTCTTCTACGCAGTCTTCAGGGATTTCGCGTAAAAAGCGAGATGGGCTATGGTATTTTTCTTGCCCGTATAAACGGCGACTCTCAGCATGGCTAATGTATAACTTATCCATTGCTCGTGTCATGCCTACATAACAAAGGCGGCGCTCTTCTTCTAAGCGACCCGACTCTTCGTTGCTTTGCTGAGAAGGGAACATGCCTTCTTCTACGCCTACCATAAACACTAGCGGAAACTCTAAGCCTTTAGCTGAGTGAAGCGTCATCATTTGTACGGCGTCTTCGTGTTCTTCTGCTTGTCCTTCACCTGACTCAAGTGACGTATGGGCTAAAAAGCCTTGTAAAGGTGAGCTGTACTCTTCGTCTTCAGGCAGCTCATACTGATCACAAGCGCTAATTAGCTCTTCTAAGTTTTCTACGCGAGCACGGCCTTTTTCACCTTTTTCGGCTTGGTACATTGCCATTAAGCCTGAGGTTTGAATTGTGTACTTGGCTTGCTCATGCAAAGTTAGATCGCTAATTTTATCTTCTATTTGTTCTACTAGTTCTACAAACTTACTTACTGCACCAGAAGCACGACCAGATAAATGCTGTTGTTCTACAATTGCTTTTGCGGCATACCAAAGCGGTAACGATTCTGCTCGTGCACAATCTCGTATATGGCTCAATGTTTTATCGCCAATACCGCGTGCTGGCGTATTAATTACACGCTCAAATGCGGCATCGTCTTGACGATTACCTACTAGGCGTAAGTACGACAACGCATCTTTAATTTCTTGTCGTTCGAAGAATCGCATACCACCATAAATACGGTATTTTAAGCCTTCTTGTAGCATGGCTTCCTCGAGTACACGAGATTGCGCGTTACTACGGTATAAAATTGCGGCATCTTGTAGGGCATTACCTGCATTTAACCAGCTTCGTAGTTTGCTACTTACAAAGCGCGCTTCGTCTAACTCATTAAATGCCGCATAAATAGAAATTGGCTCGCCGTCGTTACCGTCGGTCCATAAGCTTTTACCCATACGCTCTGAGTTATTTTGAATTAATGCATTAGACGCTTTCAAAATAGTTGCAGTTGAACGGTAGTTTTGTTCAAGACGAATGGTTTCTGCGCTAAAGTCAGTTAAAAATCGTTTAATATTTTCGATTTTAGCACCGCGCCAACCGTAAATACTTTGGTCATCGTCGCCTACAATCATGATACTGCTTGTATCGCCTGCAAGTAACTTTAACCATGCATATTGAATGGTATTTGTATCTTGGAACTCGTCTACGAGCATATGTGCAAAGCGTTGCTGGTAATGACGTAGTAACGTAGGGTTATTTTTTAACACTTCGTAGCTGCGCAGTAATATTTCGGCAAAATCTACTAGTCCTGCTCTATCACAGGCCTCTTGGTAGGCGGCGTAAACACGCAGCATCATTTGCTCGTTAATATCGTATGCTTGAATATCTTTAGGGCGAAGTGCTTCATCTTTTTTGGCGCTAATGTACCAGCCAAATTGTTTAGCAGGCCATTTTTTATCATCAATATTCATTGATTTTAATAAGCGCTTGATCATCCGAAGTTGATCGTCAGAGTCTAAAATTTGAAAGGCTTCTGGTAAGTTAGCTTCACGGTGATGAGCACGTAAAATACGATGCGACAAACCATGGAACGTACCAATCCACATACCACCTACAGGGGCTTTTAGTGTTTCTTCAACGCGGCTGCGCATTTCTTTAGCCGCTTTATTAGTAAAGGTTACGGCAAAAATACTGTAAGCAGATGCTTGCTCAACTTGCATAAGCCACGCAATACGATGAACTAACACTCGTGTTTTACCAGACCCAGCACCTGCTAATACCAGCATGTTTTGTAGTGGGGCAGCAACGGCATCGCGTTGTTTGTCATTTAAGCCATCGAGTAATTGTGAAACGTCCATCGTTACGCCTTTTTAATCAATATTGTGGGCAGTATAACAGGTGTTTTTGTTAGGCTAAATAAAATACTGTTTTTATAAACAGCTATTTATAAAATAGCCTTAAAAACGAGTAACTTGCTAATTTTTTAAACAAACAAAAAAGTGTAAACGCACAATAAAAATTGCTAATTTGACCTAAAGTTAGCAATTTTTACTAACTCTCTAAATCTAGGGTAATTTAACTATTTGATTTGTAAGCTTTAATAAATTGGCATAGAGTGTGTAAGTAAATAATTATAAAATCAAATAAATACAGAGGTTAGTATGGCAGATCAAGGTTCTGGCGGTAACGTAATCGCAGCATTATGTAATATATTTTTTCCTGGTTTAGGGCAGTTAGTGCAAGGGCGTATTTTAGCGGCTATATTTTTTGCACTCGCTATTATAATAAGTTACGCACTAATTTATGTGCTTGTAGGTTTTGTACTTGTGCCTATTATTTACTTATGGTCGATTATTGACGCAGCGCGTTATAGATCGCGAAGTTAACGGCTTTAAAGTTGAATAAAATAGCGCCCTTGTGGCGCTATTTTACTTTATATGTCCTGTGGTTTGCGGGCGTTTACGTATATAATTACGCAATTAAAGATTTACAGGCAAACCCTATGGAATATCAATTTATTCGCGACCCTATTAGTGGGCTACGTATTAAAATAAGCAGTGAACACGCTATTATTGGTCGCTGGCTAAACGAAGAAATAGGCAAAGACAAAGTAGCTATGGTGCAAGCGCTTATTGCATCGGTGAGTTCAAGCTATGAGCCGCTAACGCTAAAAGGCCAAGAAATAGATTTAATATTAACCAAAGACGAAGCACTATTTGAAGCCCATGCGCTTCATCAAGACAGTGAAGACCTAATAGCGTATCAAGATGACGATTTAGCGCTTGAAGAAAATGGTTTAAGTAGTGGTTGTGGCTTTGAAGATTTCATTGATTTAATTGATTCATGGGCTGAATTTAGCGGCTCAAAGTAAACTACATATTAAGATAGTGCTGATGCGTTAAGCTTCCTTTATCTGTACTATTACACTAATCAAAAACGACAGGAATGAATATGTCTGCCAATTTAAACAAGCTAGTAGTTATGCTAGAAATGCAAAACGCCATGAACACTAAAGTACATGAGCAATGGTTTACTCAAGGATTCGAATGGTACCGCGCTATTTGGGTTGAGTGTGCTGAAATGCTGGATCATCATGGTTGGAAATGGTGGAAAAAACAAACACCAGATACCGAACAAGTTATTTTAGAGTTGGTTGATATTTTTCATTTTGGTTTATCGCTTAGAATTGACGGCAAAACTAGCTACGAAGACTTAGCAAAGCAACTTGAAGCTGAACTTAGTAATGCTCAACAAGCGGATGACTTTAAACAAACGCTAGAAATATTAGCGGCTTCTGCTGTTGCAGATAAAACGTTTAATGCAGCTGCATTTGCTGGCTGTATGGCGCAAATGGGTATGGATATTGATGATTTATATCGCGGCTACGTAGGGAAAAATACGTTAAACTTTTTCCGCCAAGATCACGGTTATAAAGATGGTAGCTATATCAAAGAGTGGAACGGGCAAGAAGATAACGAGCATTTAGTTGAAGTAGTTAAAAGCCTTGATACGGAACATGCAGATTTTGCAAAGTTAGTATATCAAGGCCTTGAAGCGCGTTACCCAAAAATCTAGCCCAAGTAAACTACGTTAAATAATCTTACGATAGTCGGTAACACTCAGGTAATCGGCTATTTCGTTATGTGGTTGTTGGCTATCAGGGTTAGCAACTGCAAGTAAGTGCTCAATGCCGTATTCTCGCGCGGCATTTAATACCGGCATACTGTCATCTACAAACAAAGTGCGCTGCTTATTAAACCCTAAGTCTTTTTGTACTTGGTGCCACAAACTTTGCTGCTCTTTACTTACTCCATATTCATGAGTAGACACTACACCATCTAGGTAGTTATCAATCGCTGTATGCTCAAATTTCAGCATGACACTCTCAGGGTGGGCGTTGGTAAGTAAAATTAACTCTTTGCCTGCTTTTTTAAGCTCGGTTAAAAAATGAGGTACGTCTTCGCGCATTTTAATTAAATGCTGAGACTCTCGTTTAAGCTCCATTATAGGCAAGTTTAATTGCTGCTCCCAATAATCTAAACAATACCACTGTATTTGACCGCTCACAGCTTGATAGCGTTTTAAAATATCTGCTTTAGCTGCATCTAGGCTAATGCCTCTAGCTAATGCGTGTTGCGCAGGGATAACGTTAAGCCAAAAATGACTGTCGTAATGTAAATCGAGTAATGTTCCATCCATGTCGAGCAAAACGGTATCGATTTTTGACCAATTTAACATAGGAATTTCAACTTATAAGGTTTATTATTGAACTAACTGCCATGATAGCAAATTAACGCCAATGACACAGAAAAAGCACCCAACACCACCACAAATCCTCAGTAACAATGTTGTTGCTAAAAGTCGCCTGTTTACTGTGGAGTCTTTAGAGTTAAAGTTTTCTAATAACGAAGAGCGCCAGTATGAGCGAATTCGCGGCGGTGGCCGGGGAGCAGTGATGATTGTTCCGTTAAGTGCAGATAATGAGTTACTACTTGTACGTGAATACTGTGCGGGCACAAACAATTACCAGTTAGGTTTTCCTAAAGGCTTAATTGATCCGGGCGAAACGCCAGAGCAAGCTGCTAACAGAGAACTTAAAGAAGAAATTGGCTTTGGTGCTGAGTATTTTAAACCATTAAGAACAGTAACAATGGCGCCGAGTTACTTTAATGCCACTATGCATATTTTATTTGCTAAGCAATTATACCCACAAACCCTTATTGGCGACGAACCAGAGCCGCTTGTTGTTGTTAAGTGGCCATTAACTCAGTGGCAGTCATTATTATACCAAGAAGATTTTACCGAAGCACGCAGTGTTGCAGCTTTGCTATTATTAGATAAGTATTTAGCGTCTGGAGCTGCCGATGAATAAATTAATCGAACCGTGTATTGAATTAGCTGAGCGTGCTGGCGATGCAATTATGGCCATTTATAAAAAAGGCGATATTGGCCAACAAGAGAAATCAGATAATACGCCTGTCACCAAAGCTGATTTAGCAGCAAATGACGTACTGGTTGCTGGATTAAAAGCACTTGCGCCCGATATCCCAATTATGTCGGAAGAAACACCTATACCAGCACTCGCCGACAGACAGGACTGGCAGCGTTATTGGTTGCTCGATCCGATGGATGGTACTGGCGAATTTATTTTAGAAAGTGGCGACTTTGCAGTAAACATTGCATTGATTGAAAATAACCACCCTGTGCTTGGTGTTATTCATTGGCCTGCAAAAGGTGTGACTTATTTTGCTACAGCTAA
The DNA here is from genome assembly GCF_031198785.1 of Pseudoalteromonas sp. HL-AS1. NCBI lineage: Bacteria > Pseudomonadati > Pseudomonadota > Gammaproteobacteria > Alteromonadales > Pseudoalteromonadaceae > Pseudoalteromonas > Pseudoalteromonas sp. HL-AS1. Next base: position 3,357,059 of record NZ_CP133569.1, on the reverse strand, counting down.
AAATGGTGCCTTTAAACGTGAAAACTCAATTGATAAGCAAATATCTGTAGCGCCGCCAGAGAGCTTGACGCTTGCAGTGAGCCGCCGCCAAAAAATAGAAGCGGTGAGTCAGTATTTAAATAGTCAGTTTACAACGATTGCTATTGGTTCGTGTTCTTTAAAAGCCTGTACTGTTGCAGAGGGCAAAGCAGATTGTTTTTTAAGAATTGGTCCAACGGGAGAGTGGGATACAGGTGCTTCACAAGTTATTGTTGAAGAAGCCGGTGGTTGTATTACCGATGCAGAATTTAACCCGCTAACGTACAACCAACGAGAGAGTACTGAGAACCCTGACTTTATAGTGATGGGACATCCCGACTGGGAATGGCAAAAAATGATTAATCCGCATCAAAGATTGAGCGCAGAATAGTAATTTGGTTGCTTTTTGTTCGGTTGAACAACTTTAATTAGTTTAGGTCTTGCATTAAATGTTTATTCCTATATAGTAGCGCTCTCTTCAAGGCAGGCTTGTAAATATTACGAAAATGTTTTAAAGAAATTACAGGCGCGGGATGGAGCAGTCTGGTAGCTCGTCGGGCTCATAACCCGAAGGTCGTCGGTTCAAATCCGGCTCCCGCAACCAATTTCCTTAGGGATTGAGGTTACTGTAAACTCTAACTTAAGAGATAAAATAAAGTAGTCGATAGACTTAAAATATACAGGCGCGGGATGGAGCAGTCTGGTAGCTCGTCGGGCTCATAACCCGAAGGTCGTCGGTTCAAATCCGGCTCCCGCAACCAATTATTTAATTGGAAGCCAAGTTGTAATGTAAGCAACTTTAAACAAGTCTACAAATTTCAGGCGCGGGATGGAGCAGTCTGGTAGCTCGTCGGGCTCATAACCCGAAGGTCGTCGGTTCAAATCCGGCTCCCGCAACCACTGAAATAAATAAGAATGAAATGACACGCTTAAAGCGTGTTTTTTTATGTCTAAAATTTGGTGAGTGTGGTGAGATCATCTTCACTGCATGAGGCATTCACTTCTCATAAGCGCAAGCTCCCGCCCCCTGAGATACACTTTAAAATGTTATAAACTTCTTAAAATAAATCGTTATTACTTAAAACCTTGTTTGGTTTGTGTTAAAACGGCACAAATATTTTTAGGTTGTTACAAATATGACTGAACTTTACCACTGGTTTGATTTAATAGGCATTGCGGTGTTTGCTGTATCAGGCACTTTGCTAGCGTACGAGAAAAAAATGGATGGCTTTGGGGTCGTAGTTTTAGCGACAGTAACTGCTATTGGTGGTGGTACAGTGCGAGATCTAATTTTAGATGTTCCTGTGTTTTGGTTACACGATCAAAGTTACTTTTTTGCCATACTCGCTTCAGTATTTGTTACAACACGCCTTATAAATAAACAAAAGCCGATACCTCATTATATTTTACAAACAGCGGATGCGTTCGGGTTAGCTTTTTTTGCAGTAATGGGGGCGCAAAAAGCACAGCTTGTTGGTATGCCCGATATGACTGCGGTAATTATGGCTGTAATTACAGGCTGCTTTGGTGGATTAATTCGAGATGTGCTTGCACGCGAGATCCCTATGCTATTAAAGGGTGAGCTTTACGCTATTACCTGTATAGCGGGTGGTACTGTTTATACGCTTGGCATTAGTTTTTCGTTAGCAACCGAAATGGCGATGGTATTAGGCATGTTAATGACCTTATTACTTCGTTTAGCCGCTATAAAATGGCAAATCACATTACACGTTTTTAAATATCCTGACTAAACTGGTGTAATCACACCATTTACTAGGATAAGGAATGTCGTTAGCTCGTATATTTTCTCGTGCTCAAGTGGGCATAAATGCCCCTGAAGTTATTGTAGAAGTTCACCTAGGAAATGGTTTACCTGCTTTTCATATTGTAGGTCTGCCCGAAGCGTCTGTTAAAGAGTCGAAAGACAGGGTGCGTAGCGCACTCGAAAACTCACAATTTGGTTTCCCCGATCAACGAATAACCGTAAATTTAGCCCCAGCCGACTTACCAAAAGATGGAGGGCGGTTTGATCTGGCTATTGCGGTGGGAGTTTTAGTCGCCTCTGGGCAAATAGTGTGTCCTGATATTCATAAGTACGAGTTTTATGGTGAGCTCGCTCTTAATGGTGAAGTGCGTGGTGTAAACGCTATTTTACCTTCGGTACTTGCTGCAAAAGAGCAAGATCGTTGCTGCTTTTTACCTCTTGCAAACGACAGCCTAGCAAGCTTAGTTAATGGCGTTAAACGCAAAGCCGTAAGCTCTATTCAAGAAGTATGGGGCGACCTACTTAATCAACAACCCTTGCCATTAAATATAGAGTATCCCGACTGCACACAAGCCCCTGACTTTTTACTTGATTTAAGCGATGTGAAAGGTCAGCCCGGTGCAAAGCGAGTACTCGAAATTGCTGCAGCTGGCGGGCATAATTTATTATTTTTAGGTCCTCCAGGTACTGGTAAATCGATGCTGGCCCAGCGAATGGCAACTATAATGCCTACTATGTCGGACGATGAAGCTATTTCGACAGCTGCGCTTTACTCTATTATTGGGCAATCCATAGATTTAACTAATTGGCGACAGCGGCCATTTCGTAATCCACATCATACGTGCTCAGCTGTTGCTTTGGTGGGGGGCTCTTCAAATCCCAAGCCTGGTGAAATTTCTCTGGCACACAATGGCGTACTTTTTTTGGATGAATTGCCTGAGTTCGAACGCAAGGTACTTGATTCACTGCGTGAGCCAATGGAAACCGGTACGGTTACTATTTCACGTGCAGCTAGGCAAATGGAGTTTCCGGCGCAGTTTCAGCTTATTACAGCATTAAATCCAAGCCCAACAGGGAGTCATACAGATAAGCGGGCAACTCCCGATCAAGTTATGCGTTATTTATCGCGCGTGTCGGGGCCTTTTATTGATCGTATTGATTTGCAAATAGAACTACCTCGTTTAACTAGTGTTGAACTACAAAGTACTCAGCCGGAGGAAAGTAGTGCTGAGGTTAGAGCAAGAGTTGAAACGGCTTATTACCTACAACTAAAACGTCAAGGTAAGGTTAATGCGAGGCTTAATAATAAAGAAATGAGTGTGCACTGTGTACTAGCGCCAGCAGAGTTGCAGTTTTTAGCCAGAGCAAGCGAAAAGTTGTCTTTATCGCCACGCTCTTATCATAGAGTAATTAAGGTGGCGCGAACTATTAGTGATTTAAAGGGGGCTGAAAATATTAGTTTAAATGAGCTTAAGGAAGCTCTTAATTACCGTGCATTTGAGCGCCTTATTGCGCAATTAACTAAATATTAAATAGAGAGCATGTAGCCTTTACCGCGAACGGTAACAATACGTTTTTGATCTTTTTCGTCATTTAATTTTTTACGTAAACGACCAATCAGCACATCAACAGTACGATCGTTTGGACTCCAATCGGGCTGGCCTATTTCTTCTGATATTTTTTCACGGGATGTGGCTTTACCTGCATTACTAATTAAGCAAATAAGCACTTTATGTTCGGCTTCAGTTAAGCGTGATTCAACGCCTGCAGCAGTAATTAGTGTGCGGTTATCGGGGTGAAGCTTAAAGTCAGCATATTCTATAAATTCTTCGCTTTCGTCGTCTTCTAGGTTAACGGCAACACGCTTATAGAGCGCGCGCATGCGAAGTTCTAACTCAAGTAAATCGACGGGCTTACAAATATAGTCATCAGCACCTTGTGCAAGGCCTGCAATACGATCGGCTTGGGAGTCACGACTCGATAATACAATAACGCCAATATCGGTAAGTGTGTTTAATTCTTTTGCCAGCTGAAGCCCATCGCGCTTTGGCAAAACAATGTCAATTATGGCTAATGATATAGCACCGCGCAGGTTTACCCGCTGCCTTACAATATTAAGTGCATCAGCGCCAGTGGGGTCTACCTCTATTGTAAATTCGGTATCTGCAAAGTGATTTTTGATGCGTTTAACGAGTAGTTCATCGTCTTCAACCAATAAAACATTAATAGCCATAGTACTTTATTTTGAATGCTTATAGCTCTGTATGGTAGCACCAATAGGTAAATGCTGAGAAGGGGGTTTATTAGTTTTAAGTAACTTAATATTTCAAAGGTGTATAAGACGTTATTAGAGGATTAGGTTAGCACCTTTAGACTAATTAAAAGGTGCTAAATAATTAATTCTACTATTAATAAATCTGTATTAAGTTGTTATTTTAAAGGTTCAGGCTCAGTCATTTTTATACATCGAGTCCCACCATTGAGGCTCGTTTTTTAGCTTTTTATCAAAGTATGCGAGCATGGTGTTCCACCAATCAAATCGTTTATCGCGTGCAAAAATTTGATGGTCAGCGCCTTTGTATTCGATTAACTCTACGTCCTTATTAAGCAGTTTAAGCGCAGTGTACATTGTTAAGCTTTCGCCAACAGGTACATTGGTATCGCTATCACCATGAAGAAGTAGCATAGGTGTTGTTACTTTGTCGGCATGAAATACAGGGCTATGTTGGCTGTAAAGCTCAGGGTTATTCCACGGGAAGCTATTTTTTGATGCTTCGCCAGAATATAAGTAGCCCCACCAACCTTCACCCCAATACGAGGTAATATTAGAAATACCCGCATGAGCTATTGAAGCACTAAATATATCGGTTTTAGTTGCTAATAACATGGTCATGAAGCCACCGTACGATGCCCCTAAGTTACCTACTTTTTTACTATCAACATAGTTGTATTTATTTAAAAAGGCTTGCGTGCCTTCGATAATATCGTCTGCGGTGTAGTCGCCCCAGGCATTAACATGCTGCGCTGAAAAATTTTGTCCAAACCCTGTTGCGCCAGTAGGTTGCACTACATAAACAACATAGCCATTTTCTGCCCATAAGTTAAACGGGTAACGACCTGTAAAACCACGCGTAACTGGTGAAGTACCGCCGTAGTAATACACGAGCGCTGGGTGCTTTTTAGTTTTATCTAAATTGCTTGGAATGTAAACACGGCCCGTTATCTCAACCCCATGTTTATTTTTAAAATTAAACTCTTCTAATGTAGGGAATCGTGTATTTGCATAGCTACTTGGTTTTGAATCCCATATTAAATCTGTTTTATTTTTACTTACGTTCAGGCGCTTTAGTTGTTGTGGCGCTAAAGCGTTAGTGCCACTTAATAAAATTTCGGTATTACGGTCGTGTGAGTAACTAAATTGTTCAACAATATCCAATCCCGTATTTAACTTTTTAAAGCGCTGTTTATTTAAATCAAATAGGTAAAGTGGTTGAGTGTCTTGCTCTGTTACTTTAATGAGCGCATCGCCGTTTTCTAAAACGTGCAGTTGGCCAATAGCGGGGTCGAATTGTTTACTGAGTGCTTTTACGTTTTTACCGCTTTCAGTAAGTAGGTAAAGTTGCCCGTCGTAGTTATTAGCAAGCATTGCTTTTGGTAGTGCTCTGCCTGCGCCATTTTTAAAGTCCGGGCCTGCAACTACATAAATATCTTTATTTGCGTATTTGGCTAAATTAAACGTTTTGAATTTACCAAGCGATGAAAGCTTGTTTGATTTTAAATCGAGTTCAACAAGCTCTGTTTCAGGGTGGGTTGATGCCTGCATTGCCATTACTGGGCGGCTCATTAATACTTTGCCACGGTTACTATTTGAATCTTCAAGGCTGTAAGAAAGAGGACCTTGGCTAAGTGCTTTTGTTAAACCACTTTTAGTATCAAGCATATAAATTTGGCTGATGGAACGCGCATACGACCAGCGATCTTGCAGACCTTTATAGTGCTTGGTTAAGCTGTTAGTACTCTCAGGTGATTTAGACCAGCTAAACAAAAGACTGGTGTCGTTATAAAAGGTAAAGCCATTAGCTCCTTCTAAATCGTTTGCTAATGTTTTTATTGAGAAGTTTTTACGGTTAAGTTGTTTAAGCTCACCATTTAACAAATACACTAAATATTGGTTATCTGGACTCCAAATAATGTTACTTGGTTGGCCTGCTTCAAAGCGATAAAGCGTTTGATTGTCTGAATCTTTAAGTACAGTAACTGTATTTGCTTGATTTTGTGTTTTATCGCTATAAGTGCGAGTGGTAGTAACGTACTGCTTGGCATTAGGTGCGAGTGATAATTGGCTAATAGTAGGAGCATCAAATAGTTGTTTTGCAGATAAACGTTTTATGTGTGAAGTGCTGAGCGTAATTTTATCAATGTCGCTCTTAGGAGCAAAATCAAGCGTTACATCGTGCCAATTAGCTACTTGCTGGGCTACTATTAAAACAGTGTGAGTACTGTTATTTAAAGCTAACTTATAGCTATTTTTATCGCCTGTTTGTAGTTCGCCATTAATAAATAACTGACCTTGCTCAATCCCTTTTAAGGTAAGTGTACCTTGCGTAAAGTGGGTTGTTTCAATATTAAATTTTAGTGCCTGTAACCCACCTAAAGTGAGCGCATTGATTTTATTAAACGGCTGCCAGTTTTGTTTTTTCCCAAATACAAAAAAACTATCTGTGTCTGCTTGTAGTTGCGGCAATAGGTTGTTAATAATCGCACTGCCATGAGGTGTCTGAAAAGGCTTTAACTGCATGTCTTCGGCAAGTGGGCCGATAAACTGAATTTTTGATTTATCCAATGGTGCAGCTATTGCAGCAAAGCTTAAGCTGCTAAGCGTTAAAAGAGCTGCTGCGTACTTAAATAGCTTATTTTGATGACACCATGGTGCGCTAAATTTCATTATTATGCCTATTATTATTGGAAGTTTGGCCAAATATAGCATGTATTGTTACCATGCTCACATATCCAATATAGAGGAGAGAAAGTGACTTTACTGATAGTTTATATGGTAGTGGCGATTGTTATTTCGTTTTTATGTTCTGTGATGGAGGCTGTGTTATTAAGTATTTCGCCCAGCTATGTTGCATCACTTAGAAAAAAACACCCTGAGCTTGCTAAACAGCTCGAAAAGCTTAAAAACAATATAGATCAGCCTTTAGCTGCTATTTTAACTTTAAATACAGTTGCCCATACTGCAGGTGCAGCGGGAGTTGGCGCACAAGCGGCTGTCGTTTTTTCCGATGCGGCTGTAGGTATTGCATCAGCCATTATGACATTTCTCGTATTAATTCTTTCTGAAATTATACCTAAAACCTTGGGGGCTAATTACTGGCGAGCTTTAACCCCAAGTGTTACCTACGCTTTGCGGTTTTTAGTTATATCGCTAAAGCCTTTTGTATGGTTTGCTCAAAAGCTAACAAATTTAATGGGTCCAAAGCACGATGAGGCTTACTATATTCGTCAAGAGATAGAGGCAATGGCTGATATAGGCACGGAGTCGGGTGCATTACATCAGGATGAGTCCGAAATAATTCGTAATTTATTGCATTTTAGACATGCAAAATTATGCGACTTAATGACGCCTCGAACTGTAATTTTTAAAATCCACAAAGACTTAACAGTAAATCAGTATTTAAACGATTACGGCTCGTCGTCATTTTCTCGTATATTGGTATTTGATAAAGACAGCGACGATATCGTTGGGTTTGTGCATAAAAACGATATTATGCTGGCATTTCACCGCTTAGGCACCGATTACAAAATTAGCAAATTGATTAAGCCTATTTATACCGTACCAACTTCTCAGAACGTATCGTCGTTACTGCAAACACTTTTAACAAAGCGCACTCATATATGCTTAGTTGTTGATGAGTACGGTGACGTGCAGGGTATTGTAACGTTAGAGGATATGATTGAAGCTTTAATGGGGCTAGAGATTGTAGATGAGCGTGACCAATCTACTAATATGCGCGCAGTAGCAAGGCAGCGTTGGCACAAACGCTTAGCAAGTAGTGCACATATAGTTAGTGAAGAAGATAAACACACTCGGGGTGATAATTAGCTAACAGGCCCCGAGTAAATATTAGTTCCGCTTTAAGCGGGGCTGCCATCAGTTTTTAGCCAATCTTTAGCCCAAGATATAAATTCGTCTTGTGGTTTAGGGCGACTAAATAAAAAACCTTGTATGGCTAGGTTTCTTCTATAGTGCCTTAAATAATCGAGCTCTTCTGGGCGTTCAACGCCTTCTGCCACTAAATCTAAATGATCTTTATTCGTAATATTAAATAACGAACTTACAACCACTTGAGAAAATAAATCTGTTTCTATATGGCTAATGAGTGAACGGTCTATTTTAATTTCAGTAAAAGGAAGGTTTCGAAGCTGGTTCATATTAGTAAAGCCAACACCAAAGTCATCTAGCGATATACCAAAGCCATGCATTCTTAATCTATTTAGTGTTTCTAATTGCATGAGGCTTGAGAGTGCATGTTGTTCTGTTATTTCTATAATTATATTACTAGGCGTGAGTTGGTTTAATTCTAAAATAAGTAATAATTTATTAGGGCAGTTTAGGTCATCGAGCTGGGTTGGCGATAAGTTAAAGGCCATTTTAAAATCATGACCTAGTTGTGCTGTCATATTTTTGAATTCGCTGGTGGCCTTTTCAAAAAGAGAAAATGTAATTTGATTAATTAAGTTGTGTTGTTCGGCAGTATTTATAAAACGGCAAGGTAAAATAATATTGTCGTCTTTACTTGATAAAATACGCGCTAACACTTCAACGCTTTCAATTTTATTGTTATCCGCGTTTATTTTTGGTTGGTAAAAAGGCGTTATTTCATCGTTTTTTAATGCATCAATAAGCTCATCTTTTGAAATGGCTGGCTCTTTTAATAAAGTGTGGCTGTTTAATTGCGCCACTTTAGTAAGTAACCTACTAACCTGAGACAGTTGCACTGGCTTTGAAATATTACCAATGAGGTGCGCGTTATGTTGTTTCGCGAGATTGGCAGCTAAGCTAATAACTTTATGGTCCATTTCAGAAACAATTATTATACCGCCTTGATAATGTAACTCTCCTAAGTGGCGGATTAATTCCATGCCGTCCATTTCGGGCATATTGAGATCAGTAAAAATAGCATCAAAGTAGTTGATATCTTCTTTAACTTTTTCAAGCGCTTCTTTTGCATTCAGGTACGTAGTTATAGTGTTAGACATACCCAATTCGTTAAGTATAGCTTCCATAACGATCAAAATTGCTTTTGAATCGTCAACAACTAAAATATTAGGCACTATCTTCTTCACTGTTATCCCTTTCAATGTATCGCTTGGAGTTACTATAAAAGTAGTAGTGTTTTTTTATTTTGTCAGTATCAAATGCTTTTATTTTGAAAATAGTTACCTAGCACCTTCCCTCGTGTTTTTGAGCTGATTAGGTATACTAGCGCCATTATTTTAAACGGTCTTAATTATGATAAGAATAGATCTTACTTTAGCCGAGCAACCATTTTCGCTTATGCTGTATGGGCAAAAAATTGTGCAAGTGTTTCATGGACAACAAGCCATTACCTTTGATAACCCTCGTGAAAACTACTATCAGTTTACTCACGACAATAAAGTAATTGGTATTGATACTGGAACGGTGGAAGAGCAAAGCATTTCGCTTTTTGTAGATGATCAATTTGCAACACAACTTGCGCTACCAGCACCTACAAATGGCTCACCTAAAAAAGGCTTTTTAGGGCTAGCTGCATTAGGTTTTAAGCTTTTTAAAAGTGCTAAGGTAATTAAAGTAGTGCTTGCGGGGGCTTCTGTTGCAGGCTATGCGTGGTTATTTAGTATTGAATTTGCACTAATGCTAATTGGTTGCTTAGTCGTACACGAGTACGGCCATGTGCGAGCAATGAAATACTTTGGCATAAAAACCAAAGGTATTTACTTAATCCCGTTTGTTGGTGGGCTTGCTGTAAGTGACGATAAAATAACGACTCGTTGGCAAGATGTCGTTATATCATTAATGGGGCCTGCGTTTGGTTTAATTACCTCGGTGTTGGGCGTCGTTTTATATTACGCCACCGAGATGGAAATATTTGCAGGTGTTGCAGTTCTTAGTGCGTTATTAAATTTATTTAACTTGTTACCTATTCTACCGCTTGATGGCGGGCATGTATTAAAAAGTATTAGCTTTTCAATGCGTTCATGGATTGGTTTAAGCGTATGCTTATTAGGCGTACTATTTGGCTTATGGCTGAGCTACACCTTTGGCTTAATGTTACTGGTATTCTTTTTGTTTGTAGGTGCGCTGGAAATTGTATTTGAGTGGCGAGGCCGTCACTATTCACATTTAATGCCACTAGATAAATATGGTCAAGGTTTTTCAGCGGTTATGTATGCAATTGTAGTGGCTGGGCATGTAGCTGTAATGATGCACTTTGCCGATTCAGAAAATCCAATATTGAGCCTGCCGATGACTATTTTATCGAGCTAGTATTTATCGTTCTAGATGAAAACGGGCTGTAATATTTATTACAGCCCGTTAAACATTAATAAAAGCTCAATACCAGCGATATAAAAACCCCAGTCACAAACAACTGCACAACACAAAACCCCATAATATCTTTTGCTTTTAGGCCCGCTATAGCCAATACGGGTAGTGCCCAAAAAGGCTGAATTAAATTGGTCCAGGCATCGCCCCACGCAACAGCCATAGCAACACGTGATATATCGGCACCTAGCTCTTGTGCTGCAGGTATTACAATAGGCGCTTGTACTGCCCATTGCCCGCCGCCAGAGGGAACAAACATATTAACGAGTCCTGCACTTATAAAACTAAAGAATGGCAAGCTATCAGCATCTGCAACGGCAATAAAGCCACGTGATATCTGTTGTGCTAATCCGCTATCAACCATTACCGCCATAATGCCAGCATAAAAAGGAAATTGAATAACAATGCCAGCCCCGCTTGGAGTTGCTTGTTGCAGACTGTTAAGTAAATTATGGGGTGTTTGATGCAGCGTAATAGCTAAAAACAAAAATACGGCAATAACGCTATTAAGGTTTAAGTTTCCGCCAGCAATAAAAAAGTAATAACCTAAATATGCCAAACCTAATAAGCCAATTGTCATGCCGAGTAGTTTACTTTTTTCCAAATGTTGAGCGGGTCTGGTTATTGTTGTGGGCTTAGGTGTTGTCTCTTGTAAAAGAGCTGGGTCGATATATACGCTTTCTTGCTCGCTTGGCAGCATATAGCGATTAACGAGCGGCATAATAATGAATAAACCAACTAATATGGCTATATTAAAGCCCGCAAATAAAGTGTGCTCTGTACTAATAATACCAATGCTGGCCTCTGAAAAGTGACCATCGGTTGCGATAGTTAAAGGAATCGAACCGGCTAATCCGCCATGCCATACAACAAAACCTGAGTAAGCGCTGGCTACTAATAATCGATAATCAACACGAGTATGTTTAGCAATTGCCTTGGCAAAAAGGGCACCAATAACTAAGCCAAATCCCCAATTTATCCAGCTCGCTAAAAGCGAAATAAGCGTTACTAATATAATTGCTTTAGGTGCGGTGCTTGCAAATGTTGCTAGTTTTTCTAATAACTTACTTATAGGTGGCGTACTTGCCAACATATGGCCTGTAATTAACACTAGTAGCATTTGCATAGCAAAACTTAATAAGTTCCAAAACCCACCTCCCCACGCTTGTAATACTTCAATGTTAGTTGCGGTTGTAAATAAGCTCGCACTAATAAGAGTAATTATTGTAAGTAAAATTACAAATATAAAAGGGTCGGGAAGATAGCGCTCTACAATTTTAGTAAAAGGGCGGGCTATTTTATTAAGCATAAGCACAACTGTTTTGGTTATTATTTTAACGCTAATTAATCATGAAAAATCACCATTGGCAAACAGCATTTAGTCTAATATTTGCGGTTAAAAGCTTAAACATTGCTTAAAAGCATCGCTTACAGTAACGTACTGTATATAGATAATTTACTAACGAAGACTTTGTATTATGCCGGTGATATTTAAAAGGCTAGCGTTACTTGTTCGCGCTCATATAGATCAGTTGAGTTGGCAAGCAGTGGCATTAGCTATTTTGACTCATATGCTATTAACATGGAGCTTACTATTTATAGCGAATGAGAAAGCGTTAACCTCGCTTACTACCTTTTTTTACTATTACACAGTAACAACATCAACAGTGGGATATGGTGACTTTAGTCCAACTACTGATCTTGGTCGTTGGGTGGTTGCATTAATACAAATTCCATTTGGTTTAGCTTTATTTGGTGTTTTGCTAGGAAAAGCAGGACAAACTGTTACTTACTTAATTAGGCGCGCTATGACTGGTGATAAAAACTTTGCCCACAGTAACCACCATATTATTATTTTTGGTTGGCACGACACTCGTACAAAAAAGATGATTGATTACATTTTGGCAGATACGAAACGTACTGACCGTCGTATTTTACTCGCGGTAACAGAGCAAATGGATCATCCTTTTTTAGCTAACGAAAGCGTTGATTTTGCACGTTTAACGAGCTTCACTAATTTAGTTGAGCTAGAGCGGGTTGCTATTCGTAGTGCTGATAAGGTGATTATTGATGGTCAAGATGACGATCAGACATTTACAACAGCCCTGCGCATTAGTCGCTTAGTAAAAGATGATTGTCATATAAGTGCTCACTTTTTGGATGAAACCAAAGTTGAGATGATGTTAGAGCATTGCCAAAATGTAGAGTGTAGTAGTGCAAAATCAGCTGAGATACTCGTACGCTCAATGCAAGATCCAGGTTCGAGCCGTGTGCAAGAGGAGCTGCTATCTACTTTGCACGGCGATACACAATTTAGTTTGAAAATACCAAACGGATGCAAAGATATGGAGTTTGGTACTTTGTTTCATCATTTTAAGCTTGAGCATGATGCCATACTGTTGGGTGTTGCTCATAATTTAAGTGCGCAAAATATGGATTTAAATCCACCATTAGATTACAAAGTAAGTGAAGGCGATATTCTGCACTATATATCGGTGGATCGAGTATTAAGTAGTGAAGTAGACTGGTCGAGCCTAGAAAAATAATGAATGAAGTTGTATTTTTAATTGTTGTTTTAAGTGCTTATATATTACCTGTCGTTATTGTACTCAACAGTAAGCGTACACAGGGTCATGAAAAGAATGGCTGGCTAATGGGAATAATTATATTTTCTTGGTTAGGGTTAATGATGTACTTTGCCATTGTGCCCAAGTATGGGCACAAAAAGAAAAAGGCCAAATAGAGTAGTTGGCTTTTACTGGCGTAACTACTCTTCTAGTTGCTTAATTTTATGCTCAATTAAAGGATCGTCAGGTACAAGTTGTTGAGCAACTTCTAATAACTGAATGGCATCATTAGGATGCTCATCTTGATGCTTAAGGGCAACATCTATTAATGGCTGAATATCAATTTTTGCCTGATGTTCCTGTACGTGAACTTCTTTTTCATCAATCAAAATATTATGAGCTTTGCTTAATAGTGTTTGACGGTGAGCTGAGTTTACATTCGCTTTATTAAGGCTTTTGTAATAATCCTCTTTAAAACGTAAGGTTTTAGTTTGCATACGAAATTGCGCAATATCAATTTGCTGATGCTGGATAAAATCGACGGCTACTTGCTTATAAAATCCAAACTTATTCAAATATGTGGCATGTGTGCCATGTCCCATACCAAATACTCGTAAGTGAGTTAACTGCTTATAGCGCTTAGCGTGCATTCGGTCTATACGATTAGTAGGATCGTAAATAATATAGCCTTGGGCATCTCCTAAATCTAGATCGTGATAATCTTGCTGCCAATCAAACTGCTGAGCTATATCGGTACTAGAGCGGTCATCCCACGGTACTAATTCTTTATTTTTAGTACTTACCGGGTGGAAGAACAACACCTGATTTAGCTTTAATAGTTTAGCAAAAGCGCCAACAGCAAATCCGCCACGACTTAAACCATAGCCAAGTCGACAATTAAACGGCGTAAGTAATGTTGATAATTGCTCGAGAAAAAAGATTAAATTACGATTACGAAACCAATTACTTTTACCTAAATGCTGAAAAGCGATTACGTTTACGTTTTGTTTTTGAGCTAAGTGATAACCCCATGGTGCAAAATCAGGGTGAAGATCTTGCTCTTGCACGTTAGTGCCAGCAGGGGAGAAGGTAAAAAGCAGGGGTTTATTAACGTCAACAAAATCATACTTAACAAATACATCGCCGAGTAAATCATTACCCGTTATGGGTAATCGAGTTTGTTGCTCATTGCGCGGGAGAGTTAACCATTCATCTAACCAATACAGTAATTTCATTAATCCTCCAGCTATAAGTCAATGTAGATCATATCAAACTCAATGAAATTAGGTCAAACCGATAGGATATTACTGCGTCATTTTGATTATTTCATCCCAGTCATTTTTAGTAACAGGCATTATTGATAGTCGTCCGCCCTTTTTAAGTGCGATTTCAGTAATATTGTCATTGGCTTTAATATCTTTAAGGCTAATTAATTTTTTTAAATGGCTTTGGTAAGTAACTTCAACAACAACCCAACGTGGTTTGTCGCTGGTGGCTTTTGCATCGTAATAGTCGCTGCTTAAATCAAATTGAGTGGGGTCTGGGTAGGCTTCTTTGGTAATTTCTGCAATACCCGCTACGCCCACGTGTTTGCAGCTTGAATGATAAATCATGACTGAATCACCGACTTTGACGTCGTAACGCATAAAATTTCGTGCTTGGTAATTACGCACGCCTTCCCAAAGAGTCGTTTGTTTTGGTGCATTTTTTAAGTCATCTAATGAAAACGCATCGGGTTCAGTTTTAAATAGCCAGTAAGCCATAACAGTATTCCTAACAAATATTTACTTCCCACTATTGTATAGTATCATTTGGACACTAGGGTAATGAGGAAGAAATAATGAGCCAAGTATTAGATGATTTATTGTCGTTGTTAACACTTGAAGAAATTGAGCAAGGTTTATATCGAGGACAAAGCCAAGATTTAGGCTTTGGTGCTGTATTTGGTGGTCAAGTAATGGGGCAGGCGCTTTCTGCTGCCAAAGAAACCCTACCTGAAGGGCGAATAGTTCATTCATTACATTCTTACTTTTTACGCCCAGGCGATCCGGCTAAACCCATTGTTTATGACGTAGAAACTATTCGCGATGGAAAGAGCTTTAGTACGCGCCGAGTCAAAGCAATTCAGTACGGTAAACCAATCTTTTATATGACCGCGTCGTTTCAGGGTGAAGAAAATGGTTTGTCGCATCAAGCGACAATGCCTGATGTTCCCGCACCCGAAGAACTACGTTCATCACTTGAGTTTTACCAAGATAACGCTTCACATATCCCAGAGGTTATCCGTAATAAGTTTACCCGTGAAATGCCAATTGAAATGCGACCGGTTACTTTTCATAACCCGTTTAAACCAGAGGTTATGGAGCCGGTAAAACATATTTGGTTTAAAGCTAATGGTGAAATGCCAGACGATCAGCGCATCCATAATTACTTATTAGCGTATGCGTCTGATTTTGAGTTTTTACCAACTGCATTACAACCTCATGGTGTGTCGTTTATGCAGCCAAATATGCAAGTAGCTACTATTGATCATGCAATGTGGTTTCATCGTCCATTTAGAATGGATGATTGGATTTTGTATTCAATTGATAGTCCAAGTGCGAGTAATGGGTGTGGTTTGGTACGGGGGCAGTTTTTTGATCGCCAAGGCAACTTGGTTGCCTCAACAATGCAAGAAGGGGTTATGCGTCAACGCTAACCCCTTCTGTAAATGCATTGCTAGTTACACTGGTCTTGAACTATATCGCTGATTGACTGCCAGACGCGTGCTGGCAGTAATGTTTTAAGGTGTGCGTAGGTTTCACATAGTTGTGTGCTACCTACTAAGCCCTTATCACCCTCTGTTATTAATGACTCGCCACGTAAGTTTTCGATAAAACTAACAAGTACTTTTTTGTCAAAAAACTCAGGTGTTTTTATGCCGTGCAGTGTACCTAAACGTTGTGCGAGTACTTGGCTTTCTCTTTCAAGCTCTGCTTTTTCAATGCCATCACTTGTTTGAATAAAACCAATTACAATAGCGTAACGTTGTAGAGTAAAGCTAAGTGCTCGTCCAAGCATTTCAAGCTTAGCTAGGCAGTCATTACTGTTCGTTATATGAATGTTATCGCCATCAAACTCAATTAAATTTTGATCAGCAAAGTTAGCTAAAATACGCGTTATATAGTTTTCATCAAGAGGCTGTAAATACCACTCTTTAGCAAATAGCGGATAAAATGTTTTTACAAGTTGCTGGCATTGAGCAATCGTAGTGCTGTGTTGTTTAAATAGATGTAGTGCAATTAAGCTTGGTACTGCAAACAAGTGCAAAATATTGTTTCGGTAGTAATTAAACAGTACTTTTTCTTTATCGCTAATCGTAATAATTTCGCCAAACTCATCACTGATAACTTCAAACTTATTAAGCTTTAATGCATGCGTTAGTAATTGCTCTGGAGTTTCGTCTGGTGTAGTTACTTTGTTACTGTAGCTTGCATCACGCTGTAAGCGCAGATAAAAATCAAGCTGAGCTAATAGCTTTGGTTTACTCAATGCTTGTTTATCGTTAACCAGCAATATCATCGCTAGTAAGTTAACCGCATTAAGCGCCGCTGCATTATTAATTTTAACCATTACTTGGTCGGCAAGTTTAGTTACTTGTGGTGCTAACCATTGTGGCTTTTGCACGTCAGTTGGGTGTATTGAATCACGCCAATCAGGTTGGTTATCGTTTAAGTATTGGTTAATAGAGATTGGGTCGCCAAAGTTTAAGTTACCACGACCGTAGTTTTTAAGGTTTTTGATTGCCTTAAAAATACCAAATATAGATTCGCCTTTTTTATCTTTACCATCCAGCTCTTTAAGGTAGGTGTTAATTTCCATGACGTGCTCGTAGCCAATGTACACAGGAACAATAGATATTGGTCTGTCTATTCCGCGTAGCATTGCTTGTAATGTCATAGATAGCATGCCCGTTTTAGGTGGCAGTAAGCGTCCAGTTCGGCTTCGACCGCCCTCCGTGTAAAACTTAACAGAGTAACCTTTAATAAACAGTTGGCTTAAATACTCTTTGAATATGGCAGAATAAAGTTTATTACCTGCAAACGAGCGACGAATAAAAAACGCACCAGAGCGTCTAAATATGCCTCCGGCAGGGAAAAAGTTAAGATTTATACCAGCAGCTATATGCGGAGGTACTAAACCTAAATGATAAATAGAGTAAGTAAGCAGTAAGTAATCCATATGGCTGCGATGACAAGGCATATAAATTATTTCATGTCCTTTATCTGTTAGTTCATGAATTTGTTCGGCGTGTTTAATATCAATACCATTATAAAGCTTATTCCATAACCAAGTTAAAAACCTTTCGGCCACACGTATCATTGCTTCAGAGTAATTAGCGGCTATTTCATCAAGTAGCTTAAGTGCATTTTGACGAGCTTCTGTTTGGCTAATGTTTTTAGCGTTAGCTTCATCTTGAATTGCTTTTTTTATAGTAGGTGACGCTAATAATGAATTAAACAATTGCTCACGAGATGGCATTTTAGGGCCTGTAGCAGCTAGCTTTTGGCGCTTAAAGTGAACACGCGCTACGCGTAATAATTTATGAGGTAACTCACTTACATCGGCTTTTTCATTGACTAAAAGTGATAAGTCGAGTGGTTGGCTAAAGCGAATAAAGTTATCGCGCCCTGAAAATAACACCACAAAAAACTTTCTAAACCAGCTTGGAGTAAGAGAGTGTGTAATTAAAGTACGTAGTCCTGGCTTTTCTTTACCTGGATCGCGCCCCCATAAAATAGTAACAGGCACCACTTGTACGTTTTGCTGACCGCTTTTTATTAAGTACTCAATAATTTGCTTGCCTTGGGCTAAAGCATTGGTTGGTTTTGCTTCATCACCAAATAACGGTGGAGGATTTTTAATACCAATAAAACGGTCTAAATTTTGAGTCCCTAGCACTTGCTCTTCTGTTGGGCTAGGTAGGCCATTCTTTTTACAAACATGCGCCAGCGCGGCTAAATCAAAACGTGAATTTAAACGCACTATGTAAAATGTAGGGTACTCAGGGTTTAGATCATACTGTTTAATAGGATTTTCTGGCAGCACTTTGCTTTTCACAAATAAGCGACTAAATCCAGCAGACATAACATTTAAACAATAATTAAAAATACGCATCGACTCACCATATTGAGAGTATTAAGGGCAAAATTAGCGCAACAGGATACCATAATATCTAAAAATCCCTTAGTTTGCGCAATTAAGATGTTTAGTTGTTTGTTGACTAGCATCAAAAACATTAGTTCAAGTATAGCTATTGAACATGTATGGACGCATATTTAATCAAATTAGTATTCATTACATTGTTTCTAAATAGTTGTTGCATTTATCACCAATACCTCTATAATACGCAGGCTTTCAAAATTCCTCTGGGAATTAGAAAGGATAAATTAAGCTTGGATTTCAAGCTAATAAACAGGAGTTCCGATTTGGAACTCAACGTAGATATAATCAAACAGCCGACATCTTAAGTTTTAAGATTGTTTCGGTCGTTTTTTTATGCTCTTTTATATGCTCTTTATATTGAGGTTAAGAATGTCAAATCAACGCATTCGTATTCGCCTAAAAGCTTTTGACCACCGTTTGATTGACCAATCAACGGCAGAAATCGTGGAAACTGCGAAACGCACTGGCGCACAAGTACGTGGTCCAATCCCACTACCTACACGCTTTGAACGTTTTACTGTACTAACTTCACCGCACGTTAATAAAGATGCGCGTGATCAGTACGAGATCCGCACCCATAAACGTCTGATAGACATCGTAGAACCAACTGACAAGACTGTAGACGCGCTTATGCGTTTAGATCTTGCTGCTGGTGTTGATGTTCAAATCAGCCTGGGTTAATCGAAAGATTAGAGAGGTTTTAGGAAAATGGCATTAGGTCTAGTCGGTCGTAAAGTGGGTATGACACGAATCTTCACTGAAGATGGTGTATCTATCCCTGTGACAGTTATTGAAGCGACACCTAACCGCATTGCTCAGATCAAATCTGACGCAACAGACGGTTATAACGCGCTTCAAGTAACCGCAGGCACTAAAAAAGCAAGTCGTGTAAACAAAGCTAAAGCGGGTCATTTCGCTAAAGCTGGTGTTGAAGCGGGTCGCGGTCTGTGGGAATTCCGCCTTAACGGTGGTGAAGGCGATTTTGAAGTAGGCGCTGAGCTTACTGTTGAATTATTCAACGAAATCAACAAGGTTGACGTAACCGGTACTTCTAAAGGTAAAGGTTTCCAAGGTGGTGTTAAGCGCTGGAATTTCAGCATGCAAGACGCTACACATGGTAACTCTCTATCTCACCGTGCTCCTGGTTCAATCGGTCAAAACCAATCACCTGGTAAGGTGTTTAAAGGTAAGAAAATGGCCGGTCATATGGGTGCTGAGCGTGTAACGACTCAAAACTTAGAACTAGTTCGCGTTGACGCTGAGCGTAATTTGCTTTTAGTTAAGGGTGCAGTACCTGGAGCTATTGGCGGTGACGTTATCGTTAAACCAGCTGTTAAAGCATAAGTCCTGGAGATTTAGTGATGGAATTAGCAATTAAAGACGCTTCTGGCGGTCTTGAAGTTTCTGAAGCTACTTTTGGACGTGAGTTTAACGAAGCATTAGTACACCAAGTAGTTGTTGCATACGCAGCAGGTGCTCGTCAAGGTACTCGTGCTCAGAAGACACGTTCTGAAGTAAGCGGTGGTGGTAAAAAACCATGGGCTCAAAAAGGTACTGGCCGTGCACGTGCCGGTACAATCCGTAGCCCAATTTGGCGTTCAGGTGGCGTTAGCTTTGCAGCTAAACCACAAGACCACAGCCAAAAAGTAAACCGTAAAATGTACCGTGGTGCGATTAAAAGCATCTTATCTGAATTAGTTCGTCAAGAGCGTTTAATCGTTGTTGAAAGTTTTGCTCTAGCAGCACCAAAAACTAAAGAACTAGTTGCTAAGCTTAAAGAACTTGAGCTTAAAGATGTTCTTATCGTGACTGAAGAAGTTGATGAAAATCTTTTCTTATCGGCACGTAACCTTTATAAGGTTGACACACGTGATGTAGCTGGTATCGATCCTGTAAGCTTAATTGCTTTCGATAAGGTACTTATTACAGCCGCTGCTGTTAAGCAACTTGAGGAGGCGCTAGCATGATTCGCGAAGAACGTCTTTTAAAAGTGATCCTTGCTCCACATATCTCTGAAAAAAGCACAATTGCTGCTGAAGAAAACAATACTATTGTTTTTAAAGTAGTAAATGACGCAACTAAAGCTGAAATTAAAGTAGCAGTTGAGAAGCTTTTTGAAGTAGAAGTAACGGGTGTTCGCACACTTAACGTTAAGGGTAAAACAAAACGTACTGGCGCACGTTTCGGTCGTCGTAGCGACTGGAAAAAAGCTTACGTTACTCTTAAAGAAGGCAGCGAGCTAGACTTTGTCGGCGGCGCCGAGTAATAAGGGGATAGAATTATGGCACTTCAAAAGTGTAAGCCTACTTCTGCGGGCCGTCGTCACCTAGTTAAAGTGGTTAACTCTGATCTACATAAGGGTAAGCCATACGCACCACTTTTAGAGAAAAACTCTAAATCAGGTGGTCGTAATAACAATGGTCGTATTACGGTTCGTCATATCGGTGGTGGTCATAAACAACATTACCGTTTAATCGATTTTAAACGTACTAAAGATGGCATTCCAGCCACTGTTGAACGTTTAGAATACGATCCAAATCGTAGCGCAAACATCGCTCTTGTATTATATGCAGACGGTGAGCGTCGTTACATTATCGCACCAAAAGGCTTAAAAGCTGGCGATGCAATCCAGTCTGGTGTTGATGCACCAATCAAACCTGGTAATGCATTACCAATGCGTAATATGCCTGTAGGTTCGACTGTTCACAACGTAGAATTAAAACCAGGTAAAGGTGCTCAAATCGCACGCTCTGCTGGTGCATACGTTCAAATCCTTGCTCGTGATGGTCAGTATGTAACATTACGTCTTCGTTCAGGCGAAGTTCGTAAAGTTGAATCTGATTGTCGTGCGACTCTAGGTGAAGTAGGCAATGCAGAGCATATGCTTCGTTCACTTGGTAAAGCAGGTGCAAATCGCTGGCGTGGTATTCGTCCGACAGTTCGTGGTGTTGCCATGAACCCGGTAGATCACCCACACGGTGGTGGTGAAGGTCGTACATCTGGTGGTCGTCATCCTGTGTCTCCATGGGGTAAGCCGACTAAAGGTGCGAAGACGCGTAAGAACAAGCGTACGGATAAATTTATAGTACGTCGTCGTACTAAGTAATATTGAGGAATAGCCATGCCACGCTCTCTCAAGAAGGGTCCTTTTATAGACCTACACTTGCTGAAGAAGGTAGAGAAAGCTTTGGAAAGCGGTGAGAAAAAGCCAATTAAAACTTGGAGCCGTCGTTCAATGATCATACCTAACATGATCGGATTGACCATTGCTGTCCATAATGGTCGCCAGCACGTACCAGTTTTCGTTTCTGACGAAATGATCGGTCACAAACTAGGTGAATTTGCACCAACTCGCACTTACCGTGGCCATGCTGCGGATAAGAAAGCGAAGAAACGATAAGAGGGGAAGATAAATGCAAGCATTAGCTAAACATAAATTCGCCTCTGGTTCGGCGCAAAAAGCACGTCTAGTTGCAGATCAGATCCGCGGGTTACCTGTAGATCGCGCACTAGAAATCCTGGCGTACAGCCCTAAGAAAGCGGCTGTATTAGTTAAGAAAGTACTTGAGTCTGCTATTGCTAACGCAGAGCATAACGAAGGTGCTGACATTGATGAGCTTCGTATAACAACGATCTTTGTGGACGATGGTCCTACAATGAAACGTATTATGCCTCGTGCTAAAGGACGCGCAGATCGCATCCTTAAGCGTACAAGCCATATCACTGTTATGGTTTCAGATAGCTAGGAGTATAAGTAATGGGACAAAAAGTTCATCCTACTGGTATTCGCCTAGGTATATCTAAACCTTGGGTTTCTACCTGGTACGCGAGTTCAAAAGATTTCTCTGCACAGCTTTTTGGCGATCACAAAGTTCGTACATTCCTTACTAAGGAATTAAAAACGGCTTCTGTGTCTAAAATCGTTATTGAGCGTCCAGCAAAATCAATCCGAGTAACAATTCACACGGCTCGTCCGGGTGTTGTTATCGGTAAAAAAGGCGAAGACGTAGAAAAATTACGTCAAGCGGTAACTAAAATCGCTGGTGTACCTGCTCAGATTAATATCTCTGAAGTACGTAAACCAGAACTAGATGCACAACTAGTAGCAGACGGCATTGCCTCTCAACTAGAACGTCGTGTTATGTTCCGTCGCGCTATGAAGCGTTCGGTACAAAATGCAATGCGCATCGGTTCTAAAGGGATTAAAGTTGAAGTTAGCGGTCGTCTTGGCGGCGCTGAAATCGCACGTTCAGAATGGTATCGTGAAGGTCGTGTACCTCTACATACTCTTCGTGCTGATATCGATTACGCAACTTCTGAAGCCTTAACCACTTATGGTATCATTGGTGTTAAAGTTTGGATCTTCAAAGGCGAAGTTATTGGTGGTTTACCACTAGTACAAGAGCAAGAGAAGCCAGCTAAACGCGCACCAAAGAAAGCCAAGAAAAGTGCTAAGTAGAGGTAGCGAGTAATGTTACAGCCAAAACGTACAAAATTCCGTAAAATGCACAAAGGCCGCAACCGCGGTTTAGCGCAAAACGGTAACAAAGTAAGCTTCGGTACTTTCGGATTGAAAGCAACTGGCCGTGGCCGTATGACTGCTCGTCAAATCGAAGCAGCTCGTCGTGCTATGACGCGTCACGTGAAACGTCAAGGTAAAATCTGGATTCGTGTCTTCCCTGACAAACCGATTACAGAAAAACCTCTTGAAGTTCGTATGGGTAAAGGTAAAGGTTCTGTTGAATATTGGGTTGCTGAAATTCAGCCTGGTAAAGTACTTTACGAAATGGAAGGTGTTTCAGAAGAGCTTGCTCGTGAAGCGTTTGACCTTGCTGCTCGTAAACTGCCATTCAAAACAACTTTCGTAACTCGGACGGTAATGTGATGAAAGCTAGCGAACTAAAAGATAAAAGCGTAGAAGAGCTTAATGCTGAACTTCTAGGACTACTTCGTGAGCAATTTAATATGCGCATGCAAGCTAGCACTGGTCAGTTAGCTCAGACACACACGCTAAGAACAGTACGCCGCGATATCGCGCGTGTAAAAACAGTTATTAACCAGAAGGCAGGTCAATAATGAGCGATAAAATTCGTACTCTTCAAGGCCGTGTAATCAGCGACAAGATGGAAAAATCTTTCACTATCGCTATCGCACGTTATGTGAAGCACCCAATCTATGGGAAATTCATTAAACGTACGACTAAGTTACACGTACATGACGAAAATAACACAGCAAAAGCGGGTGACGTAGTTACTATCCGTGAATGCGCACCAATTTCTAAGAATAAATCTTGGACTTTAGTAGACGTTATTTCTAGTCCAAAACAAGCTTAATTTTTAATTAAGTTAGTTTTGTAAAAAAGCCCTGGCATTAGCCGGGGCTTTTTGTTTTCTGGAACTGCCTTATCCTGAAACGTGTTTATACATTTAGGACTTATACCAATCCGCAATAATACTTAATCATTTTGCGGGGCTAAACGTGTCGCTACCTGCTTTAAAAAAGGCTCATTTAGAACAACTAAATAGCGAATTTCTGCCTACCTATCAACACGTTTTTCCAGCCTCAAAATAGATCACTTAATTAAGCGAATTGGTATTATTTTATGAAAACTATTAAAACTAAAGACGTTAAGTTAGTTGGTATTATCTTTTTATCAGAAATACAAAAGCATGCAGGGTAGTTTTCTGGTTTGTGTCATCAACTCCGTTGTTGTTATATATTTTTGGTGTCAGAACTAGTGGGTGAATCACAAAAGTTTGATTATAAGCTTACATATCTCAGTAACTTTAATACTTGCTATAGGCATCTCAGCCGTTGTGCTGCTTTTCTCTTACTTTATTTCAATGTTACAGTTTTAAGGTATCGAAAATAGATATTCAAATATAACTTTAATCATTCGCTTGTGTGGTTTTTTTATGTCTAAAACCTCAATTTATCGCCTTAAATGAATATTCTGGTATGATTAGCAAATATGCGCTTTTGAATGAATTTTTGAGGTAATAATGACGCGTAGTTTTGAATTTCATTTAACTGATGAGATTGCCACGGTTGCAATGGGTAATCGCGTTGCTGATATTATAGAGCAAGGTGCGGTTATTTATTTACATGGTGATTTAGGTGCTGGTAAAACAACGTTTACACGAGGTGTAGTGCAAGGCTTTGGCCATACAGGTAAGGTTAAAAGCCCGACCTATACACTAGTAGAACCTTATGAGCTTGAGCGTGCAAATGTTTATCATTTTGACTTATACCGCTTAGGTGATCCTGAAGAACTCGAATACATGGGAATACGCGATTATTTCTCAGCAGACGCAATTTGTGTTGTTGAATGGCCTGAAAAGGGTGGTGAATTTATTCCTGTGCCTGATTTAGATATTACTCTAAGCTATGTGGGTAACGAACGTAAAATTGTTATAAATAGTGCGAGTGAGCGCGGTATAGCAATTGTCGAAAAACTAAATAATCAATAATAATATAGTTAAGGCAGTAATTATCCAATGAGCCGAGGTGTAGTTAAACTTTTTATTTATCTTATGGTTATCACCATAAGCTTGCCGCTATGGGCTAAAAACACAATCAATAGTGTGCGTGTATGGCCGTCTCCAGATAGTACGCGCGTGGTATTTGATTTAAATGATAAGCCCGACTTTAGCTATTTCATGCTTAAAAACCCTAGCCGTCTAGTGATTGATTTAGAAAATACTAGCGAGTTAAAAACATTGCCAGGTGTGCCTCCGAAACATCAAATAGTAAGCAAATTACGTTACTCAAAACCTAAAAATAAACAAAGCGTACGTTTAGTATTTGAATTAAGTGCGCCAATAAAGCCAGTGGTATTTGCCCTCGCACCTACAGGCCCTTATAAAAATAGACTCGTTGTTGATTTATACAATAAAAGCCAAGCTACTACAGTTGTTTCTCCTGCTCAAACAGCCGCTAAAAACCGTCAACTAAGCCAAGAGCGCGACATTGTTATTGCGATTGATGCGGGGCATGGTGGCGAAGATCCTGGTTCAATTGGGCCATCAGGCACCTACGAAAAAACAGTTACACTGCAAATTGCGAAGCGTTTAGAGCGCATGATTGATGGCGAACGTGGCATGATTTCGCGCATGGTACGAAGCGGTGACTATTTTGTAAAATTAAATACCCGTACTAATCGAGCCCGTGAAAAAAAGGCAGATTTTTTTGTTTCTATTCATGCTGATGCATTTACAAGCCCTGGGCCAAATGGTGCCTCTGTGTGGGTTTTATCATTAAGACGTGCTAATTCAGAAATAGGTAAATGGATAGAAGATAAAGAAAAACACTCCGAGCTTTTAGGTGGCGCTGCTGATGTAATGAAAGATGCCGCCAATGAAAAATATCTAGCACAAGCGTTGCTTGATATGTCGATGGACCACTCTATGAAAACTGGCTTAAATGTAGCTGACGAAGTGGTTAAAGAGCTTCGTAAGGTTGCCAAACTGCATAAAAAAGATCCCCAGCATGCGAGCCTTGCAGTACTAAAATCACCAGATATTCCATCTATTTTGGTAGAAACGGGGTTTATATCTAACCCGCGAGAAGAAAAGCTACTTAAAAGCCCTAATCATCAAGAGCGTTTAGCTAAAGCGATATTTACTTCAATTAAAAATTATTATTTGAAAAATCCGCCGGATGATTCGTTATTTGCTAAATTAAAGTCGCAATATCCAACAAAGCATAAAGTACGCCCCGGTGAATCTTTAAGTATGTTAGCGAGTCGCTATGGCGTTACAGTCAATAAATTAAAACAAGTTAATAAGCTTAGTTCTAATACCTTATTTATTGGGCAAGAGCTCGATATACCTCAAAGTTAGTCATTATTATTAGCGCAATGTTTGCTAGGAAGTCTCATGAATATTGAAATATTACCCGCGCGTTTAGCCAATCAAATTGCCGCAGGCGAAGTGGTTGAGCGCCCAGCGTCGGTAGTAAAAGAGCTTGTTGAAAATAGCTTAGATGCTGGCGCAACGCGTATTCAAATTGATATTGAGCGCGGCGGCCACAAACTTATTCGTATTCGTGATAATGGCGCAGGGATAAGTAAAGATGAGCTAACGCTCGCACTTTCTCGCCACGCGACAAGTAAATTAAAATCACTTGATGACCTTGAAAACATTTGCTCACTTGGCTTTAGAGGGGAAGCACTTGCGTCAATTAGTTCTGTGTCGCGTTTAACGCTGAGCTCAAAACCAAAAGAGCAAGAAGCAGCTTGGCAAGCTTTTGCAGAAGGCCGCGACATGGCCGTTCAAGTAAAACCTGTAGCGCATCCCGATGGCACAACCATTGAAGTAAAAGATTTATTTTTTAATACTCCAGCACGTCGTAAATTTTTACGCACCGAAAAAACTGAATTTAGCCATATTGATGAGTTGATAAAGCGTATTGCGCTTAGTCGCTTTGATGTCTCTATTACACTAACTCACAACGAAAAAGTAGTAAGGCAGTATCGTGCCAAAACTGATCCCTCTCAGGCTATAACACGCGTAGCACAAGTTGCAGGTAAGGCCTTTGCTGAGCAAGGTTTGCATATTCAATCAGGAGAGGCTGGCCTACAGCTGCATGGTTGGGTGCTACCTGTAGGCTCAGCGAATACGACTCAGTACACTTATGTGAATAATCGCATGATGCGCGATAAGCTTATTTTGCATGCTATACGCCAGGCATTTGAAGAAGTAAGTGGAACACAAGAATTACCCGGTTTTGTCATTTATATTGATATTGACCCTCGGCAGGTTGATGTAAATGTTCACCCTGCTAAGCATGAAGTGCGTTTTCATCAAGGGCGGTTAATTCATGATTTTATATTGCAAGCTATTAAGCAGGTAGTGGTGCCATGGCAAGGCGAATTCACTAACGAATCAGCGAGCACAGAAGCAGAATTCACGCCAGCGTTCATTGAGTCAACGCATAGCAGTGCTAATAATATAGAAAGCGAAGGAGCGTTTGATTACCCTAAATCGCAATTACAGCCTTCTTACTCTGGAAGTGCTGGTAGCTCAAGTTCGTCCTCAGGTACTAGAAGTGTTGGCGGTACATACCGTGCTACACCAAGCACGAGCCATCATGACGTAAATGCGTTTTATCAAGGAGTGAGTGAGCAACACGCCGCACATTTTGATAATGCAGCCAATATATCTGCTGCACAACACCAGTCAGTATCTGTTGATAATGTCTTAAAAGCTGTTTCTATTATAAGTGTTAGTGAAGGAGTGTGTGTCTTTAGTGAAGAGCAGCAATTGTATTGCTCACATTTTAAATATGCATTAGTTGATGATTGGCATAATCAAATTAAAGAGTTCGGAAGTTTAGAAGGGAAAGCCCTTTTGTTACCAGTGCGAGTAAACTTAGAAAAAGAAGATTGCTTACTTATAGAATCCCAGCAATCGTGGTTTACCTTACTTGGTTTTGAACTTGTAATAGAAAAACAATTTGTAATGGTTAAAAAATTGCCAGCGTGTTTATATTTACTTGACGTAAGTGCAGCGGTAGGTGAGCTACTTGATGCGTGTAAAGCAAAACTTGAAAATATAGAAAATTGGTTAGAATGGCAAATGAAATGCGTGCCGACCCGATTTTATTTAAGCAATGTATTTTTAGCGCAACAAATGCGCTTACAAAATAATCCACAAACTATTGAACGCTTGCGTAAAAAAGCAGTTAAAATAGAGCTAAATCACTATTTAACGCAATTAGATTAAGGTATCAGTGTTGAGTAATTTACCAGTTATATTTTTAATGGGTCCAACTGCAGCAGGTAAAACAGCATTGGCAATCTCGCTGTGCGAGCATTTAAATACAGAAATAATCAGCGTAGATTCAGCGCTAGTGTATAAAGGTATGGACATTGGTACAGCAAAACCTGATGCCGAAGAATTAGCCAAAGCTCCGCATCATTTAATTGATCTACTTGACCCGAGTGAAACGTATTCAGTTGCAGATTTTAGGCGCGATGCAGTGCAAAAAATTGACGAATTTCACAGACAAGGTAAAGTGCCTGTATTGGTTGGAGGTACAATGCTGTACTTCAAATCTTTAATTGATGGTTTATCGCCATTACCTGAAGCAGATACAGAGATAAGAGCAGAGTTAGAAGCGCAAGCGAAAGAATTTGGCTGGCCTCATTTATATAAAGAATTAGTTAAAGTTGACCCAAAAGCAGCCGAAAAAATAAGTGAAAATGATTCACAAAGAATTAATCGGGCTTTAGAGGTTTACAGGTTAACTGGTAAGGCCATGACTGAGTTGCAAATGCAAAAACAGCCGGCTTTACCTTATACTTTTCATCAATTTGCAATTGCACCGCAAGAACGCAGTGAATTACACCGCCGAATTGAAGAAAGGTTTAAAATAATGATTGATCAGGGGTTTGAAAATGAAGTTTCGACCCTATATCTACGTAAGGATTTACACCCCAATATGCCTTCTATTCGTTGTGTTGGTTATAGACAAATGTGGGATTACCTTGCGGGTGAAACAAACCATGATGAAATGGTTTTTCGTGGCATCGCAGCAACACGTCAGCTGGCAAAACGGCAGTTAACGTGGCTTCGTAGTTGGCCTGATGTTACTTGGTTAACAACAGGCGACGAAGAAAACTTGCATCGTGTAGTAAGTTCGCTAAGCTAGTAGTAGTTGAATATTGTTTTTTATCAAATAAGTTCAGCCACTTAATTATAATAACACCTAGAACGAAGGAACAATAACATGGCAAAAGGCCAATCGTTACAAGACCCATTTTTGAATGCACTACGACGTGAGCGCATTCCAGTATCAATCTTTTTAGTAAATGGCATAAAATTACAAGGCAAAATTCAGTCATTTGACCAATTTGTTATTTTACTAGAGAACACCGTAAATCAAATGGTTTATAAGCATGCAATTTCTACAGTTGTCCCTGCTCGCGCAGTTAACTTCCAAGCAGTTCAAGGGAGTGAAGACACTGAAGAGGCAGAAGCTGGAAACTTTTAATTAGGAGCATAATGTTTGTTTGACCGCTATGAATCCGGCGAACAGGCAATTTTAGTTCATATCGACTTACCTAAAGAAGGAGATCGTGAAGATCTTCATGAATTAGAAATGTTGGTATCTTCTGCTGGTGTTAGTAGTTTGGCGGTTGTGCAAGGCAGCCGTCAAGCACCACATCCGAAACTATTCGTCGGTACCGGTAAAGCAGAAGAAATAGCTGAGATTGTCAAAATCCACAAAGCAGATGTCGTAATTTTTAATCATCAACTCAGGCCATCACAAGAGCGTAATTTAGAGCGCGTTTGTCAATGTCGTGTGCTTGATAGAACGACGCTAATTCTTGATATTTTTGCCCAGCGCGCACGTACCCACGAGGGTAAGCTGCAAGTTGAATTGGCTCAACTTCGCCATATGTCGACTCGATTAATTCGAGGCTGGGCTCACCTTGAACGTCAAAAAGGCGGGATTGGTTTACGTGGCCCTGGTGAAACTCAACTTGAAACTGACAGAAGATTACTTCGTGCCCGTATTCAAAATATTCGTGCACGTTTAGCTAAAGTTGCAGTGCAACGTGAACAAGGTAGGCGAGCTCGTACTCGCAACGAAATACCTACAGTTTCATTAGTTGGTTATACCAATGCGGGTAAATCTACATTATTTAATCGAATTACAAATTCAGATGTATACGCGGCCGATCAGTTGTTTGCCACGCTTGACCCGACTCTACGTAAGCTTGAGTTAGGTGATGTTGGCCCTGTTATCTTAGCTGATACAGTGGGCTTTATTCGTCACCTACCACATGACTTAGTTGCTGCTTTTAAAGCAACGCTTACTGAAACTCGCGAAGCTGATTTGCAGTTACATGTAATTGATGCCGCAGACTCACGTCTGCAAGAAAATATTGAACAAGTACAATCGGTGCTTAAAGAAATTGAGGCCGACGAAGTACCACAGCTATTAATTTATAATAAAATTGATGCGCTGGATAACGTAAGCCCACGTATTGATCGAGACGACGAAGGCCAACCTATAAGAGTATGGCTTAGCGCTCAGACTGGTGAAGGGTGTGAATTACTTAGCGAGGCTATCAGTGAGTTACTAGCTAAGAAGATGTTTAACGAAACATTATTTCTTACGCCATTGTATGGTCGCTTAAGAGCTGCATTGTTCAGCTTAAATGCAGTGCATGAAGAGCAATTTGATGAGCAAGGTAATTGGCTGTTAGATGTTAGAATGCCAATGGTTGAGTGGAATCGTTTAATTAAAGAATTTGGTCCTGAAATTGCTGGTTTTATCAACCGTAATTAAAAATTGACGTTTTAATGTCGGTTTTTGTATGAGAAACGCGGTAGATTTGTTAGATTTAACACAATTTCCTAATTTATTTAGATAACAATGGAGTATAGCTATGGCCTGGAATGAACCGGGTAATAATGGCAATGACAAAGATCCGTGGAATAATAAAGGCGGACGTGATCAAGGCCCACCTGATTTAGACGAGGTGTTCCGCAAGTTTAGTAACAAGTTCAGCGGCTTATTTGGCGGGAAAAAATCCGGCAATGGTAGCGGCGGTGGACTTGGCGGAGCCGGTATTTCATTCATACTTATTATCGCCGTTATTGTATGGGCGTTAAGTGGTATTTATACGGTTAAAGAAGCCGAGCGTGGTGTGGTTCTACAATTTGGTAAATATGACCGAATTGCTGATCCTGGTTTGCGTTGGAAAATGACGTTTATCGAAACGGTAATCCCAGTAGATATTGAAGCTGTTCGTTCATTATCGGCTTCTGGTTTTATGCTTACTGAAGACGAAAACGTAGTGAGCGTTGAGTTTCAGGTGCAATACCGTGTTATTGACCCATACCTTTATGAATTTAGCGTAACTAACGCAGATAGTAGCTTAGAAGAAGCGCTAGACAGTGCACTGCGTTATGTTGTGGGCCATGCAAAAATGGACCAAGTATTAACTAATGGCCGTGAGGTTGTTCGTCAAAATACATGGGATGAGCTTAATAAGATTATCGAACCATATAACTTAGGTTTAATTGTTACTGACGTGAACTTTAAAGACTCTCGTCCACCAACTGAAGTTAAAGATGCATTTGATGATGCAATTGCTGCACAAGAAGATGAAGAACGTTTCATCCGTGAAGCAGAAGCATATGCTCGTGAAATTGAACCGCGTGCTCGTGGTCAAGTAACGCGTATGACTCAAGAAGCGGAAGGTTATCAAGAGCGCATTACATTGGAAGCACAAGGTGAGGTAGCTCGCTTTGAAAAGCTTTTACCTGAATATCAAGCAGCTAAAGAAGTTACTCGTGAGCGCTTATACATTGATGCAATGGAAGAAGTGTTAGGGAGTAGTTCTAAAATATTGGTTGATGTTAAAGGCGGCAATAACATGATGTATTTACCTCTTGATAAAATCATGGACAAGCAAGGGACAGCAACACGAGTTGCACTTCCAAGTTCAAGTGATATTCAAGACTTGCGTAATAAAGTTAATACGTCGCGCAATAGCTCTGTTAATAGTGGCAATGACCGCTTTAACAACGACCGCTTCAATGATGGGAGATAATCATAATGAAAAACTTTAGTTTAGTAATACTATTAGCTGCCATTGTTATGTCTTTCTCATCGGTATTTGTTGTACCTGAAGGGCAAAAAGCAATTGTAATGTTATTTAGTAAAGTACAAAAAGATAGCGACGATAAAGCGATTGTATATGGCCCAGGCCTACAATTTAAAGTACCATTTTTTAGCCAAGTACGTCGTATTGATGCACGTATTCAAACGCTAGATGGTGCGCCAGATCGTTTTGTTACTAGCGAGAAAAAAGACTTAATTGTTGATTCGTTTGTAAAGTGGCGCGTTAATGACTTTAGTGCTTTTTACTTACGTGCTCGTGGCGATAAGCAATATGCTGAAACGCTACTTAAGCAAAAAGTAAACAATGGTCTTCGTACAAACTTTGGTACACGTACAATTCGCGAAATTGTATCAGGTGAGCGTAGCGAGTTGATGGAAGAAGCGTTAGTACAAGCTTCTGAAAGTGCACGTGAGCTAGGTATTGAAGTACTAGACGTACGTGTTAAGCAAATCAACCTACCACAAGAAGTGAGCAGCTCTATTTACCAACGTATGCGCGCTGAGCGTACTGCGGTTGCAAAAGAGCACCGTTCTGAAGGTCAGGAAAAAGCAGAGACTATTCGTGCGGGAGTTGACCGTCGAGTAACTGTAATGCTTGCTGATGCTGAGCGTAATGCACGTTCTGTACGTGGTCAAGGCGATGCTGATGCTGCAGGCATATATGCTAATGCGTACAACAAAGACCCTGAGTTCTTTAGTTTTGTACGTTCGCTTGAAGCTTACAAAAAGACTTTTAAAGATAAGCAAGATGTTATGGTGCTTTCACCAGATAGCGACTTCTTCCAGTATATGAAAGGCGCTAAAGCTCAATAGACTTTACGTTAATTATTTAAAAGTTAAAAAGCCTCGCATTTGCGGGGCTTTTTGTTAAATACAAACTAGTGCGTTAAATCACTGTTATTTATGTGGTTATTGGTCAATATTTGGATATAACAATTGCCCGCAGAAAAAATAAGCTGAATAGGGGTGATCTTTACTTTAGTTTTCTGGTAAAATCTCGTCCTAATTTTCTCTAAGTGAATTTACGATGGGTAAAAACGTTGTTGTATTAGGCACCCAATGGGGTGACGAAGGAAAGGGTAAGGTAGTTGATCTCCTTACAGACAAAGCATCTTTAGTAGTTCGTTATCAAGGTGGCCACAATGCGGGTCATACTTTAGTTATCGAAGGTGAAAAGACGGTTCTACACCTTATTCCATCGGGTGTATTACGTGACAATGTTAAATGTGTGATTGGTAATGGTGTAGTTTTATCACCAGAAGCGCTAATGAGAGAAATTGGCATGCTTGAAGAGCGCGGCGTACCAGTACGCGAGCGTCTTTTAATAAGTGAAGCATGTCCGCTAATCTTGCCTTTCCATGTTGCATTAGATGTAGCCCGCGAAACAGCTCGTGGCGATAAGCCTATTGGTACAACTGGCCGTGGAATCGGTCCTGCGTACGAAGATAAAGTAGCACGTCGTGGTTTACGCGTAGGCGATTTATTTAATCCTGAAGTATTTGCAGCTAAATTAAAAGAAGTGCTTGAGTACCACAACTTCACTTTAGTTAACTACTACAAAGTAGATGCTGTAGATTTCCAAAAAACGTTTGATGATGCAATGGCTGTTGCTGATATCTTAAAAGCAATGGTTGTAGATGTAACTGAGCTTTTAGATCAAACGCGTTTAGCAGGCGAAAACATTTTATTTGAAGGTGCACAAGGTACGTTACTTGATATAGATCACGGTACTTACCCTTATGTAACATCTTCAAACACTACCGCTGGTGGCGTTGCGACTGGTGCAGGTTTTGGTCCATTAAACCTTGATTACGTTTTAGGTATTATTAAAGCGTACACTACACGTGTTGGTTCAGGTCCTTTCCCTACAGAGCTTTACGACGGTCTTGATAAACAAGATCCAGTTGGTAAGCACCTAGGTGATAAAGGCCATGAGTTTGGCGCTACAACAGGTCGACTTCGTCGTACTGGTTGGTTAGATGCAGTGGCTATGCGCCGTGCAGTTCAAATCAATAGTATTTCAGGTTTTTGTTTAACTAAGCTTGATGTTTTAGATGGCTTAGAAACACTTAAAATCTGTACTGGTTACAAGCTTGAAGATGGCACAGTTACTAACGTAACACCATTAGCGGCCGAAGGTTACGATAAAGTAACACCAGTATACGAAGAAATGCCAGGTTGGTCAGAAAACACTGTTGGTGTAACGAGTCTTGACGGTTTACCAAAAGCTGCGATTGACTACATCAAACGTATTGAAGAAATTACGGGTGTTCCAA
Organism: Pseudoalteromonas sp. HL-AS1; assembly: GCF_031198785.1. Lineage (NCBI taxonomy): Bacteria > Pseudomonadati > Pseudomonadota > Gammaproteobacteria > Alteromonadales > Pseudoalteromonadaceae > Pseudoalteromonas > Pseudoalteromonas sp. HL-AS1. Next base: position 3,322,997 of record NZ_CP133569.1, on the reverse strand, counting down.
TTGATATTATTTCTACAGGTCCTGACCGTGTAGAAACTATGGTGCTTCGCAATCCGTTTGCGTAATTACCATTAGATTAAAAAAAGCTGCTTCGTGCAGCTTTTTTTGTGTCTAAAATTCACCTTGGAACGATCTTTGTATATTATTTAATAAGTTTATATATATAAGTGGTGAATATGCGTTTATTTAATCGTAATTGCGTACTAAGGCTTTCGTTAATAACGCTGTCTTTATTTATTGCAACCAACAGCTTAGCTACAGAAAGCCCTGCTGCTGTGCCGCTGTATACAGAATCAGAGCTAATTGCGTTAATAAATAAAAATACGCATTTAGCGCGCGTAAAGGCAGATGATTGCCAGTTGGTGCAAGATATAGAAGCACGAGCCAATAAAATGGCATTGCCGTCTTATCAATTTTTATACGGCGATATGCTGGCTTATAACGTGTGCGTTGATCGCAATGTAGAGTTAGGTGTGTATTACATGCGAAAAGCAGCTGAGCAAGGCTTAGCGGCAGCGCTAGAGCAATTGGGACGATACTACGACACTGGTCGTTTAGTTCAGCAAGATAAAGCAATGGCAATTACGTATTTGCGTGAAGCCTCGTCGCAAGGCAATTTAAAAGCACAACTACGTTTAGTTAAATTATTTAATGATGGTTATGGCAGCCCGCGTGATTTTGAAGATGCTTATCGTTGGCTATTTAATTCTATGGTGGCAGATAAAGCGACTCATAATAAAATTGAGCGAGCGCTGACTAAGTTAGCGCAAAAAATGCCAGATAGTGTGGTTGCTCGAGCTCGCCTTCCTATTTAATGGCTTTTAAAAAACAAAACCCTAACTTTTTAAGTTAGGGTTTTTGAGTTTTTACAGGTAGTAAAAGTGTTTAACTTTCTTCTTTAGCCTTTGTTTGCGGGTCTTTTAAAACCGACATTTTAGGCGGCTGTAATGCAACAACACGCTCACCTTCTTGCGGCGGTTTTTCCATGTTAATTGTAAATGGTCTTAGCTTAATTGGCGTATCGTCATCACTGTCTTTATCACCTTTGAGAATAAATAAAGGGATAGCCTCAGGGTTCATTTCTAAGTATTGTTCCCAGCTAAACTCATCCGAGATACGTGTTGAACTAACCTTACCGCCTTTAGCTATAATACTGCTTAAACGTGCATACGAGCCTTCGTCTCCAAACAGTATTTGTCTAGATAAAAACGTTGCGCTGTCTTTATTTGCTTTTGCATGCGACGTTGATGAGCGTAGCGAAAATACATTTTTTTCATTAAGTAAATGAGAAAAGTATTGAACACCTAATGCATTATGATGACGATTTGGCGATAATGCTAATACACTACGAATCGTTGTTAGAGGTAAGTAGCGTTCAGCATGCTCTGATTGCGGGTTACCATAATAACAAGCTAAACCATCCATACGTGCCATTCTGCAGTTTTCCCATGCAGGATCTGACAGGTGAACCGGAATGTTTTGCTCTTGTAAGCCACGGCCGATTGCACGCGATACATGGTTTGCACCAATAATTAATATTGTATTTGGCGATGGCTGGCGTACACCTAATAGCTTGGCAACAGGAATGGCGGTTAAGCTCTGTAGTACAACGGTAATTATAATTACTGTAAATATGAGAGGTACCATTTTTTCAGCATCAGCAACACCAGACTCCATCATGCTAAGCGCAAATACCGACCCAACGGCTGCGGCGACTATACCGCGTGGAGCTATCCAGGCAAGTACCAAACGAGACTTCATTGGTAAGTCAGTACCAAATGTAGAAATAGCAATACACAGTGGACGAGCAACAAAAAGCACGATAGCTAAAAATATAAATACATCGCTGTCGAGCATCATTAAATCAGAGAGCTGTAAGCGTGCTGCAAGTAAAATAAACAGCGTTGATATTAATATCATCGACAAGTCTTCTTTAAACTCAAGTACAGAATCTATTTCTAAATCGTCTTGGTTAGCAAGCCAAATGCCAAATACAGTCACTGCTAATAGGCCTGATTCATGGCTTAAATAGTTTGATACAGAAAAACTAATGAGTACTAATGCCAATATACCAAACTTATGTAATTCAAATGGTAGCCATTCGCGACGCATTAATAGTGTTGTTAACCAACCAGCAGCAACACCAATACTTAATCCAACACCGAGGGTTTTAACTAAGGCAATAATAGTGTGGCTAAATACTTCGCCTTGGCCTACAAGCATTACGGCTTCAAATACTAATACAGCGAATAATGCGCCGATCGGGTCTATTACAATACCTTCCCATCGAAGTATGCGGTCAATGTCTTGTGTGGGGCGCATTGAGTTTAATAGCGGTGCTATAACAGTAGGGCCTGTTACAACTAGCACTGCACCTAATACCGCAGCTACACGCCAATTAAGTTCAAGCAACCAATAGGCGCTGAGGCTAATAATAATACAGGTAGTAAGCATGCCGATGGAGCAAAGGTTTCTTACAACTTTTCCGATTCCTTTTAGCTCTCTGAAATGCAGAGTTAAGGATCCTTCAAATAAAATGATGGCAACACTTAGTGATACAACTGGAAACAGTAAATCACCTAATAATGCATCAGGGTCTAAAACACCACTAAATGGTCCAAGTAAAAGACCAGTAAGCAATAAGAAAAGAATAGCGGGCACTCTAAAAGCCCACGCGACCCATTGGGCAAGCACAGAGCAAAGTGCGATACCGGCTATGTAAATTGCTGACATAGATTAAGAATTCCTTATTTATGACGGTTTGTTCAGAAAGTATAACTTTTGTTAATTATTAATACAGGGGTATACACGGGAAATTCAAATATTACTAATCAATTTTAGCTGCTTATAGAAGATTAGTAGGCTTAAATTATTTTGCGCGTGTTCAGTCGCCTTATTTTAAGCCGTATTAATTGTTTAATAGATTGAATTTTAATAACAATCAAACACCACAAACGAGAAGGAATTAGCTTCGCTCGAATTTTAACCTTGATTTTTAAGAGGTATTTAGTGTAATATGCTTCGTGTTCTAATAATTAGTTATCTAATGAAGTTTATTGGAAGTAAAAGTGGTTTGTTAATCTTAACGTCATTTTTAATCTTTATAATCATGCATTAGTGGTGTTACTAGTATTTGAACACTACATAATTTCATTTGCCGAACTCTTGGTATGGTTTTGCTAAACAAGTTTATTTAATTATTTAAGTAAATAAAGGTTTGAGTTGAACTATTGCTTTCAATGTTTAACCCCCATCGTGGCGGTTAAATCTCGGTCCTTTGGTCTTCACCCTATCTGTTGGTGTATCAGACTTTAGAGGCTCTATGTATGTTGTTAATAAAAAAGCCACACACAGCTTTTTACAGCGATGCATAAACAACACTTTTAAATTTTTTGATTAGTGCTGCTCAATATTATTGGGTTGTTGCTACTTTATACTTAACCTTAAATCTAAGCTTATTGTTTTAGATATAGTTTTCGCGTGTGTGTAAAAAAAGTGTTGCCTAAATGAAAGACAAATTCGAAGCTATGTTTTAAACCTAGCTACTTAGTTTTAGCTCGTCTAATTAAGGTGAGCGCAGATAAAATGGAAAGTTGAGCATTTATGCAAAAGTTAAATTGGCGACGTATCGTACTTAAAGTAGGTAGTGCATTAATTGCACCAGATCAAGATGGCTGCCGTTCGCGTTACATATTAACCATCGCACAGTTCATTGTTCGTTGTCGTGCCCGTGGAATCGAGGTGATTTTAGTATCATCGGGTTCTGTAGCGGCTGGCGCGCACTTATTCCCATCAGACAAACCACGTTCTGTGGTAATGAAAAAAGCAATGGCGGCAGCAGGTCAAACAGAAATGATTGCCATGTGGGACCGATTTTTTGACTTTCCATCTGCGCAGCTATTACTAACTCATGGCGATTTACGTGACCGCGAGCGTTATCAGAGCATTCGTGAAACCGTGTTCACTTTACTTGAACATGGTGTACTTCCTATCATTAATGAAAACGATGCCGTAACCACTGATGATTTACGAGTAGGTGACAACGATAACTTATCAGCAATGGTCGCAGCAGCTGCCGATGCCGATGCTTTATTAATATTCTCAGACGTTGATGGGCTATATGATAAAAACCCTAACTTACATGATGATGCGGTGTTACTGCCTGAAATAAAATCAATTGATGAATCTATTTATGCTATGGCAGGATGTGCTACAAGTGCAGTAGGTACTGGTGGCATGAAAACCAAAATAGAAGCGGCAGAAAAAGCAACATCTCATGGTATAGCGACTTATATTATAAATGGCTTTAAAGAAGAAACATTTACAAAACTGCTAGCTGGAGAAAACCCAGGTAGTGTATTTTTACCGTACGAAAAACCGATGCAGGACTCTATTCATTGGATGACACATACAGCAAATGAGCAAGGTGAAGTTGTTGTTGATGGATCATTTGATGAATCTCTTGAAGGTGAAAGTGGATGTATTCGTGGTGACGAAATCATGGAAGTTCACGGTGAATTTGCCGTGGGTGATACCATTTTAGTACGTAGTGAAGACGGTACGCGTTTAGCTAAAGCGACCGCAAATTATAGTAGCTGTTTGTTAAACTTTATTGCAGACAACGAACAGAGTGAATTCAGCGAAAAAATGCAGGATTCAATTGGACCAGTTATATCTGAAAAACATATCGCATTATTGGAGAAGTCATGAGTTTAATTACGGACATTTCACGTCAGGCAGCTAAAGCTGCACATACACTTGCTTTACTCGATACCGAGACTAAAAACCAAGTATTAGTTGAAATGGCAGCGGCACTAAGAGAGCAAAAAGCATTTATAATAAAAGAAAATGAAAGTGATTTAAGCGCAGCACGCGACAATAACTTAGCAGCCTCAATGATCGACCGCTTAACGTTAAACGATGAGCGTATTGAAGCAATGGCAGAAGGTATTGAAGTAATCGTAAGCCTTGATGATCCTGTTGGTCAGCTGCGTGATATTACTGAGCGCCCAAATGGTATTAAAATTCGCAAAATGCGAGTACCTCTTGGCGTTGTATGTATGATTTACGAAGCACGCCCGAATGTGACAGCAGACGCTGGTGCACTATGTTTTAAATCAGGTAATGGCGTAATTTTACGTGGCGGCAAAGAAGCACTTAGAAGTTCACAAGCTATCGCAAGTGTAATGCACAGCGTACTTGAGAAGCACAACTTACCGGTATCACTTATTTCAGTGATTCCAGATCCAGACCGTGCGCTGTTAATGGAACTGATGCAGCAACGCGAAAGCATTGATTTAATCATTCCACGCGGCGGCGAGGGTTTAATTAACTTTGTTACTGAAAACAGCACGATCCCAGTAATTCAGCATTACAAAGGCGTTTGTCATCTATATGTAGATAAAGATGCAGACCTAGAAATTGCGCTTAACTTACTGCTTAATGGTAAAACGCAGCGTACCGGTGTTTGTAATGCACTAGAAGGTTTAGTTGTGCATCAAGATGTGGCAGATGAGTTTTTAAATCTGTGTGCAGTTGTATTACGCCAAGAAGGTGTAAAAATAAATGCTGACAGCTTTGCAGCTAAATACTTTGATAACGCAACAGTCCTAGCCGATAACGAGTTTGGTGAAGAATACCTAGACTTAGAAATCGCTATTCGCGTTGTTCCAAACTTTACGGCAGCGGTTGAACACATTGAACAGTTTGGTTCAAACCATACAGAAGTAATTTGTACTAAAAATGAAGCTGCTGCAGAGTTATTCCAACGCAGTGTTGATGCTTCTGTAGTAATGGTTAACGCATCGTCTCGTTTTTCTGATGGCTCACAATTGGGCCTAGGCGCAGAGATTGGTATAGCTACTTCCAAGCTACATGCATACGGTCCTATGGGCCTCGAGTCACTAACGACTGAAAAGTATTTAGTTAATGGAGTTGGCCAAGTTCGCGAGTAACCGTAAAAATTAAGTCCATAAAAAGCCGAGCATATTCATGCTCGGCTTTTAAGTTTATAAATCACGCTATAGTTACTTTAACTTTTTAAACCAATCACTTGCAGGTTCTGGTCTGTGTAAATAATAGCCTTGCAGAATAACCTCAGGATACTCCTGTAGTAAATCAAAATGGGACTGGTTCTCTACGCCTTCAGCAACTATCTCGAGTTCAAATAAACGACCTAAGCTTACAATCATATCAATAATTAGTTTATCGTTGTTATCGGTAGGAGCCTCTAAAACAAAAGAACGATCAATTTTAAGTTCTTGTATTGGTAATTGTTTTAGGTAGGTTAAACTCGAATATCCAGTACCAAAGTCGTCAATTGATACTCTAATACCTAGTTTCTTGAGAAAGTGAACCGCTTCAATAGCCGCTTCCATATGATTAAGCAATGTACCTTCAATTATCTCAATAGTGAGTTGTTGAGGATTAATGTTATGTTGCTTTATCTGTTGGCTAATAAAGTTTAAAAAACGCGCTTCATGAAAGTGCCTGCCACTTATATTAATTGATAAGTTTAACTCAGGGTGAGTTTTACTAAGTTGCGTTAGCATTTCAAGTGCATTTGAAGTTACCCAGCAATCTAAATCATAAATTATGTCTGACTCTTCGGCTATAGATATAAACTCACTAGGACTAATAAAGCCTTTTTGAGGGTGCTCCCATCTTAATAAAACCTCTGCGCCTTTAAGGGTTTGGCTTCGATCAAATTGGGATTGTAAATATAGCGATAGCTCATTATTAGAAATAGCTTTACGTAAATCTTGTTCTATTTCAAAACGGCGTTTTGCTTGCTCGCCAAATGAAGTATCAAAAAAGGTAACTCTATTACCGCCTTTCTCTTTTGCTTTGTAACAGGCCGCTTCACAGTTACGAATAGTCTCAATAGCACTTTCCCATTGAACTTCTCGTGGAAAGATATAGGTGCCAATACTTACAGTTAAGCTAACGTCTTGTTCAGCAAAGACAAATGGATGGTTTACACTTGCAAGTAGCTCTTGGGCTTTATTTTCAGCCATTGCTTGAGCTCTAGCTCTGCCCACACCTTTTTCAATTGTACACAGCACTGCAAACTCATCACTGCCTAAGCGAGCAATAACATCTTTTTTACTCACCTTAGAATGAATTCGTTTAGTTAATTCTTTTAAAATATTATCGCCAGCGAGTAAGCCTAATCCATCATTAATTGAGTGGAAGCTGTCTATATCAATAATATAAATATAGGCATAACTATTTTCGGTACTACAAACTTGAAGTTGTTGCTCTAACTGCTTTAAAAACCCATTTCGGTTGGGTAAACCTGTAAGTTCATCATGCCATGTAAGGTAATGAATTCTTTCTTGGGTTACTTTAACGCTCGAAATATCACTAAATACACCAATATAGTGCACGTTAGTATCTTGCTCGCCTTTTACCATACTGAGAGTTAATAACTCAGGGTAAAGCTCGCCATTTTTCCGTCTAGTTACAAGTTCTCCACTCCAATAGCCTGCTTGATTTGCATGTTCCCATACTTGGTCAAAGCTAATACTCGGATGGTTGTTTTGTTTTATATCGTGTAACTGCATTTGTAGTGAGTCTGATTCACAGTAACCGGTTATACGACAAAATGAAGGATTCACCGCAATAATTTTGCCATTACTATCGGTAATAACAACACCATCGGCGGTTCCCGTTAGGGCTTGATAAAATAACTTTTGTTTTGATGAAAGTTCTTTTAATTCTTCTTCACGTTGGCTTAACTCTTTCGCCAGTAACTCTATTTCGAGTAATTTGTCGTGCAGGTCGAAGTTTTTTTCTATAAGCCTATCTAGCATTCCTTGAGCGGTAATATGAGTGCGAATGCGTGCTCTAACGAGCGCTAGTTTGTAAGGTTTATGAATGTAATCAATTGCGCCCATTGCAAAGCCTTTTTCTTCAGACTCTTCTTCGGTAAGCGCAGTTACAAATATGACGGGGATGCCTTTAGTATTTTGTTTCGCTTTGAGTATATTACATACTTCGTAGCCGTCCATGCCCGGCATCATTATATCTAATAAAATCAAGTCAGGGCGAGTTGACTCAACAAATACTAATGCTTGTTCACCGCTAGTTGAAATACGTACGTCGTAGTCAGTTAAAAGTCCTTCAACTAATACGTGTAAATTACTAGGTTCGTCATCAACAATAAGAATTAAAGGTTTATGCTTTTTCTCTGTAGTTAATCCCTTACTGTTTGCGAGATAATTTGAATGCACTATCTATCCTTCTTTGCGTTCTTTGCTATGTTAAATCTAGTTCAGGTTAGTGGTTATGCCTAATTTTTATTATCGTTTCTATATTTATCAATCAACTCTATTACTAATGCGTAGTTAAAATGATCAATTGCTTCTTTGAGCTTAAATAGAGAGTGGCTTCTATCATATTGATTCATTTCTAGCTGTCTAACCAAACTGCTAGGTACGGGGCGAGCCGTTAATGCTAATGAGTATATTTTATCGATAACCGAGTCTTCGTTTTCTAGTTCATGTCGCTGTATATGCTCTTTTTTAAAGCTATCAGCTACCAAGAATTGTTTTACGGCAAAAAGTGTAAGTGTTAATTGTTCATTAAAGTGAGATAAGTTAATACTTTTCTCATTTATTAAGCTTTTCTCAACACTTTGCGCGCTTTGTTGCAGTAGCTCCAAACCTAATGTGCCGGCAAGGCCCTTAAGTGTATGTACTAGTCGAATTAAGCTTTCTAACTCTCCATTTTTAATTAATATATCAGCTTTAGTCGAAAAGTCATTGTAATCGTTGACAAACTGAGTAAATAATTTAGTTAATAATACGTCATTATTTTCTAGGTTTTCTTTTGCTAAAAGCAGATTTATAGTGCTCAGAGGTTCATTACTTTGCAGATGTTTCTCTATACTTTCGTAAAGCGCATCAAAAATAATCGGTTTTACTAAAAAGTCGTCCATACCCGCTCTAAACGCTGCTTTTTTATCATTAGGATCTGCGGCTGCCGTAATAGCAATTATAGGAGTTTTGTAGCCTCGCTCTCTTAATATGCTTGTTGCTTCTAGTCCGTCCATAACTGGCATTTGAACATCCATAAAAATAATATCGATGTCATTTGTCTCTATTTTATCTAATGCATCACGTCCATTATCAGCAATGATCACAGTCATATCTAATCTTGTTAAAAGGGCTGAGGCTATTTCTTGGTTAATTTTATTATCATCAACAACTAATGCATTAAAACCCGAAAATTTAGGATGGGGCTTTAATTGCTTTTCTTTGAAATTATTGGGTGAAAGCTTTCTTAAAATTTCAACTTCACTATTTTTATTACCAATAATTATAATGTCTATATTTTCATTTTTTGCAATTGGCTCAGGAGACTCTTCATCGGTAATTAATAAAATAAGTGTTAATTTTTCATTAGCGTTTTTATTTTGAGCGTACAGTTGTTGTAAAATAAAGTTATCGTTGAGCTCTTTTTTTTCTATCGACATTATTACAATACTAAATGGGCTACTAGGCTGAGACATTTTTGCAATGGCTCTTAATGGTTCTTGTGTTGTTTCTGTCGTTATATTTATATCACTTAGTAAGTCCATTAATTTTTTAATTTGCTCATTATCAGGGCTAATTAATAAGGCGTGTTTTTTTAGCTTTTGTTGCTCAGATAAAGTAAAGGGTAGAGTAAAGAAAAACTCGCTACCTTGATTAATCGTGCTCCTTACTTGTATATCTCCGCCCAGCAATTTAGTTAATTGTTTGCTTATAGTGAGTCCTAAACCGGTCCCACCATACTTTCTTGTTGTGCTTGAATCACCTTGCGAGAAAGACTGGAATATAATTTTTGATTGCTCTTCAGTCATCCCAATACCCGTGTCTTTTATACTAAAGCGAAGGTTTATTGTTTTTTCGTGTTGAGATGTCGCTTCTATAATTAATGATATTTCACCATGCTCAGTAAACTTAATTGCGTTACCTACACAGTTATTTATTATTTGGCTTAAGTGCATTGGGTCGCCAATAAGTTCAAGCCCTGCATCAACGTGTAAAGTAAAGTTTAATAACAAACCTTTTTGCTTGGCATTTGTTGAGAATAAATTTTGAACGTTAGAAACTATAGTATGTAAGGTAAAAGGGATTTGCTCTAACTGAACTTTTTCCGATTCTAGCTTAGAAAAATCCAGAATATTGTTTAAAATCTGCAATAAATTTTGAGCACTTGAAAAAGCTTTATCTGCGTAGTGTTTTTGCCTTGAGGGAAGCTCGCTGCTTTGTAAAAGTTGCAACATACCTAATATGCCATTCATTGGGGTGCGAAGTTCATGACTCATATTGGCTACAAAATCTATTTTTGTTTTATTGGCTTTATCGGTTTGCTCCATGGCACTCGTCAGGTCGGCATTCATTGCTTCCATTTGGGAGTTTAATACGCGGGTTTCATTGAGTAGCTCTTTGGTTTGCTTATTTTTTAAATATAAAGCGTTAGCTGCTTTTATTACCGATGCTATTTCAGTTTGATTTTGGCTGTTATTTGAAATAGTTATTGGCTTTTCGCTATTCATGTCTTTAAGTAATAAAGTGAGCTGAGTAATTGGTTTTATAACCGATCTAAAAATAAAATAGCTTAAAAATAAAATGATTAACATAATTAAAACGGCAAATATATTTGCCTGTTCTGTATTTTTTGTTAAGTGGCTACTTAGTAGCTCTTCTGTTTTGATTAGTTTATTTTTTTCTATGTTTTTAATTTCATTAGTTAAATACAGCAATTCGTTTTCTATGCCTGTAAGCACTACATTTACAGAAAAAGTGTAGCTACGGGTGAGTAATACAAGTTGGTTATAAGCTTGTTTTAAGCTTGTTGTTTTATTGGAGAGGGATTCATTTATTACAGAGGTGCTCGTTAGTTTTTTATGTAAGTGATTTAAGTTTTGTTTTACATTTTGTGCTTCATCAAAATTAGGTTTATAGAGGTAGCTTATAATTGCATGTTTTAAATTACTTATTGTGAGTAAAACATCGTTAAAAATAACTTTATTATCATTGTTTGAAGACCCTTCTAAATCACTAATTGTTACTTGTAAGTCATCAATAGGTTGTTTGAACTGAGTAATGTAAATGTGTTCGCGTTTTTGTCTGTTTACGACAACTTGGCCAAATGTATCTTGGTAATTATTTAAATACTCGCCAAGGCGTATTAGTGAGTTTTGATACTCAGGGGTCTGGTTTTGAGTGTTTGTTTTTAGCTGCTCGAGATTTAGATTTGCCTTATTTAAATAAAAATTAAATTTGGTAATCGTATTTTCATTTGCATTGTCAATAAATGAAACTGCATGCCCTTGCAGGGAAATAATATCGTTTTCTAAGTTAGTTACAGCTTCACTTTGAATAAGCGCGTTATGTTGCGATTTTTGCAAGTTAAGTAAAGACGTTTGCGAATAGTTAAACAAATAGCTCTGTAAAAGAAGTAATCCAATCAGCGAACACAGAGCTAATATTATTTTTGATTTAATTGAGTTTATTATCATTATCGGCTAATCAACTCATACCATTTTTGCAGGCTGTAGTCATAGGTTGGCATAACTGTATTCCACACTGCTACATTACTAAAGCGTTTATGGTAACTACCGCCATTACGTTGCCCACCTGCTTTTACAGCTACGTCGCCATTGGTATTTAATAAATCTATGTTTGTTGCTTTTCCACCGTACCAGTAATCCCATTCAGACTGAGATAGGAGTAGTTTAGAGCGCTGCGGGTTACTAATGTAATAACCTTGGCGAGCAATAAATGCACCAGGCCAGCCTGAAAGCCACCAATTCATATAATCGTAAGCTGCATCTTTTGCGCTACTTTGTATTTGTGACGATAAACACATAACACCATGCCAGCCTCGGTAGCCTTCTTTTGGCGCGGCAAATCGTACATTAATATTTTGGCTGTTTAATGCAGAAACTGCAGGCGAAAACATGCTTTCTATATGGGCTCGCTTACTTCTCATAAATTCAATCGACTCAGGAACCGAATTCCAATAGCCACTAAAGTGACCTTGGCGTTTAAAGTCGAGTAATATACTAAACAACCTATCAAGTTCTGGGCGGGTCATTGCACCTATATTGTTAAATTTTATAAGTCCTTTACTTTGTGCTGCTAGGGCTAGGTCAAATAATCCAATGGTAGGCGCATTTACAATAGCTACTTTACCTCTGTTCTCGTCATCAAGCAGCCAACTCCAGCTTTCTGTTTCGTATGCTATACCGAGCTTAATAAAGTCGGTGTTGTAACCAAAAGAGTCAACATTATGCACATAAGGTAAAAAGCTAATATGATCGCTTTCTTGTGAGCTTAATGTGCCATCGGGTTGTACATTTAATAATTTATAGGGAGCATCACCTGCACCAATACTTGCAGTTTCGGTTAGTTTTCCCGTTTTAGTAAGTGGATTTATCTCGTTAAAGTAGGTGAGTCGTTTTTTTTCTATTGGCTGTATAGAACCTGCATCCCAAAGCACATTAATGCTGTTTGACCATTGTTCGTATAAATCAAAGGAGCCAGAGTCCATTGATGCCTTTTGCAAAACGGCAGCGCTGCCTGCGGGAGTAAATTCTATATTAATACCCAAGTCACTCATCGCTTGCTTGCGAATAGCCTCTTGGAGTGTTACATGCGTACCAAGCACTCTTAATGTGACTTTTTTTCGGGCAAAAACATAAGGCGCATGTGTTATTGCACCAGCTGTTAAACCTATTGCAGCTAGCTTTTTTAGCGTTGAACGCTTAGGGTTGCCCATGTTAAGCCTAAAGTACTAATGTGTGACATTATGTATAGCTAAGAACTTGTAAAGACACAAGTTGAATGGATAAATTTAAAATTATATAGAATGAAAAATTAGAATATTAGGGTATCAAAAAATAATAAAAACAGTGGGAAAATAGAAGAGTAGAACGAATTTGAAAAGGAGTAGGAAAGTGGTGGAGCTAAGCAGGATCGAACTGCTGACCTCCTGCGTGCAAGGCAGGCGCTCTCCCAGCTGAGCTATAGCCCCACATTCCTAAGTTACATATAATGTAACTGCTTGACTGCTGAGTTCCAAGCGGGACGAACTTTAAGTTTTTTTATAAATTTGGTCAAGTATTTTTTCGTAAATTTTCACTGTTTACGTCAATTTTTGTTAGACTCGGCTTAATTCAAAACTAAAACGATAAAAAACAATGAAAAAATGTGTTCTAGCGCTTATGGTTTTACTCGCTGGCTGTGCCTCAAATGATGAGCCGCCTTTTGAAATAAATAATAAACAGTTTCACGAAAGGCAAGATGAGCAAGGCAATAAGCTTTTTTCTTATGTTGTTTCGGTAAAAGCTAAGCATCGTGAAAACTTTAACTTAGACCGTGGTTCTAACAAGAGACCAAGTCGTGGTGAGGTTAAGCAGTATATAGAGAAAGAGCATTTTGAAGAGTCGAGCATTCTGAAGTTACAGCTAGAAGACCAAGCAGTTGAATTATTAAATCAAGAGCTAAAAGATCGTAAGTATTGCGGCAACAAGCATGAAGTTAATGATGTTTTATGGCGAGATTTGAGTGTACAACTAAGAGGGCGTTGTTTGTAATATGCTGGCTGATAAAACTAAGTTAGCAGAGCTTTTGGCGCACCTAGATATTAACTATGATGTAATAGAGCATCCGCCGCTACATACTAGCTTAGCGGCAGATGAGTTTATGATTGAGCGCCCAGGTACTCGCCTTAAAAACCTATTTTTACGCGATAACGAAGGCAAGCGACACTTTTTAGTTATTACAGCGCACAATAAGCAACTCGACTTAAAGGCACTATCAAAGCAACAAGGGCTTTCACGCTTAGGGTTCGCATCGAGTGAGCGGCTAGCTAAATATTTAAAAGTGGCTCCTGGGTGTGTATCTATGTTGGCTCTTTTAAATGATAAGCAAAACGAAGTGAGCTTATGGGTTGACCAAGATATTTGGCACGGTGATTTGTTTCATTGTCATCCGTTTGAAAACACCCAAACATGGTTGCTTAGTAAAGCTGATTTAGAAACATTTTTTAATTACACAAAGCATCAACCGCGCGTTGTATTTTTACCCTCAAAATAAGCCCACATAATTAACGATAAACCACATAAGCAAACCGCAAGCAGCGTAAACATAAACGCTGTTTGCCCATGATGTTGGTATACTACACCGGGTAATAACGACCCCAATGCGCCACCACTGTAATAAAACGATACATATCCGCCATTGGTTACACTTGGTGGGGCTTTACTGATTTTATTAACGAGCGGTGCGGCAGTTGAATGAATCACAAACATAGCACCGCAAAACAAAGTAAATGCGATTAAAAATAAGCTAAGCTGGTGGCTCATTAATAAAATAATACTCACACTATAAAAACTAAATACCGCAGTTAATAAATGCCAAGGCGAAGGGACTTTTTTAAGCAACCAAGGTGCAGCAATAGAGGCGAGGGCACCAACTAAATAACCACTGTAAACTAAACCTATGTCACGAGTATTGGTAATTAAAAACGTGTTTTGTAATATAAACGGTAAGTAATTAAGTAATGCAGCAAAACAAAAAAACATACAAAAGACGGCACCGTACACTTTAAGGATAGCGCCTTCTTTAAGTTGTTTAATGTAATCGAGTGGGGAGAGCTGCGACTGTGTAGCTGGGTTTGTAAAGCGAGAATGCTTAATTGTCAAAGCTAAGCAAATAAGCATAAAAGCAATTACGTAATAAAAGCTCTGCCAATTCCATAAGTCGCTAAACAAAGCGGCAAACACGCGTCCAAAGTAACCACCAACTATACTGCTACCAATATATAGGGTCATATTTTTTTGAAGTGTATCAGCGCTATAACTCATGCCTATATAGCTAGTCATTGCTGTTAAAGCTGCGGGGAGCGTTAAACCTTGTAAAAATCTGACTAATAATAAAAGCTCAAAGCTAGGTACATAAACAAAAAGTAAGCAGCTAAGGCCTAAAAGCACCATTGCAATACGTAATATAAGTAGTGGATTTATTTTTGCTAAAAATAAACCATAAACGAGCGGGGCAATGGCTAAGGGCAGCATAGTTGCAGTCATTAAGCTGCCAGCTACCGCAGGTGCTACATTAAATTCGCTCGCAAAAAGGCTAAGTAGGGGTTGCGGTGCATAAAGCACAAAAAATATAAATACCGAGCAAACGAGTAGATGAGGTAAACGCATTATATGGCTTGTGCATTTGCTGATTGGTTGCGTGGTATTGTATTAAAAATTGCTTTTAATTCATAATTAAAACCATAGTCATTGCGCTATATCATGGTTTGTTTTAACTAGTTTGCTAGATTAATGTCGATAGCGCTGTTATTTGAACTCGTTGGTGATTAAAATAGCGATAATATTAGTTTTTAGTGGAACAAAGCCATGGGTTCATTACAAGACCAATTGCTTCAAGCAGGATTAACAACATCGCATAATGCTAAAGTTGCTAAATCAGAAAAGCGTAAGCAACAAAAAAAGCAAAAGAAAGGGGCTACTAGCAACCCAAGTGATCTGCAAAAGCATATTCAACAAACCAAGCTAGAACAGCAAAAAAAAGCTGAAGAGCTTAACCAAACACGCCAAGTGAGTTTAAAGCAGCGCGAGCAAGAAGCGCGTGTTAAACAAATTTTAGAGCACCACAACCAAGACGCTATTCGTGGTGAGCGCACATTTAATTTTACTTATCAAAACAAAGTAAAAAATATCGACGTGAACGAGAAAACGCAAAAAGCGTTATCGGGCGGTCGTTTAGCTATTTGTGTACTAGAAGGGCAATTTTACGTATTAGACGACGAACCAGCACGCAAAGTGGCTGAAGTTGACGAAAAGTATATTGTTTTTCATGTAGAGCCAGAAAACAAACCAAAAGATGAAGATGACCCGTACGCAGACTTTGAAGTACCAGATGATATAGTGTGGTAATAGTCTATTAAGGGTAAGCTCATTTTTATTTGTTAAAGTATATAAAAGTGAGACAGAAACGAGTTGGCGGTTTTTGGTTAAGTTGATCGTCTAGCGTCGTTTCGTACGTATGCTTTTTATTTGATTGTTTACTACAATCAATAGAACAGTTTTTCTAACCGTCAAAAAAGAAGAGTAAATACAATGAGCAAGATGAAAACACTACTATTAGGCGCGGGCATTACTTTAGCCGCAAGCTTCTCGTTTAATGCAGCTGCTGCCGATGGCGCTGCACTTTATACCGCTAAAAATTGTCAAACTTGTCATGGCGCTGAAGGTAAAGCACCAATTATGGGTATGTACCCTAAACTAAACGGTCAAAACAAAGACTATTTAGTAGCGCAAATGAAAGATATTAAGTCAGGTGCACGTAATAACGGTATGACCATGGCTATGAAAGCAATGGTTGCAACGGTAACTGATGAAGAGTTTGAAGCAATTGCAGATTACCTAGCTAACGTAAAATAATTTACGCAGTTATACCATTTTAATGCAATTAGTATTTTAGTTTTATAAACAGCCACACAATAGTGTGGCTGTTTTGTTTGGTGTTTGCTATAAAATAGAGACTGCTTTAGACTTCTAAACATCTGTTCGTACAGGTTAATAATGTACGTTTTTAAAAGGCTTATTATGTTTGATTTACCCCAACTCGATTTAAAAAATAAAGTATCAGCACAAGAGTGGCAACTTCGTATTGATTTAGCCGCGTGTTATAGACTGGTAGAGCACTTTCGTTGGGGGGATTTGATCTATACGCATTTATCAGCACGTTTGCCTGGCACTGACCACTACTTAGTGAATGCGTTTGGTTTAACCTTTGATGAAGTAACTGCCTCTAATTTAGTAAAGGTCGACTTAGACGGCAACATTATTGACGATACGCCATTTAGTATTAACCCTGCTGGCTTTACTATTCACAGTGCGATTCATGAGGTACGCGAAGACGCTCATTGTGTTATTCACCTTCATACTAAAGAAACAATCGCAGTCGCTACACAAAAAAATGGTTTATTACCGCTTAGCCAGTATTCAATGTTTTCATTGCCATCGCTTTCTCATCATGGCTACGAAGGGCTTGCAGTAAACGACGACGAGCGAAAAGTGCTGCAAGATGATTTGGGCAGCACTAACCATATGTTATTGGTAAATCATGGTGGCTTAACAGTAGGTCCAACGGTAGGCGATGCGTTTATGCGCTTTTATGACTTACAGCGAGCGTGTGAAATTCAACTAGCGCTACAATCAAGCTCGCAAGAGGTGATTGAAGTACCGCAACCTATAATCGACAATATTTATAATCAAGCAAACGTAGTACACAGTGGCAGCACCGGCGGGCAACTTGCGTGGCCTGCAATGTTACGAAAAGCGTATCGACTTGACCCTAGTTTTGCAAAATAACCCATAGCGGTTAATAAGGAATTTTAATGAAAGTAAATCGCGTTGAAGTATTTGATATTCACTGTCCTGATAGACCTTCTTGGACACCTGTGTTTGTACGAATTCATACTGACGAAGGTATTAGTGGTGTTGGCGAAGCCGGCCTTGCATACGATTTAGGTCACAGTGCTGCAGCGGCTATGATTAAAGAAATGGCCGACGCCTTTTTAATCGGCCACGACCCATTTCAAACAGAAAAACTATGGTCTCGTATGTTACGTGAAAGCTTTTGGGGTTTAGGCGGCGGACCTGTTGTATATGCTGCAATGAGCGCAATTGATACCGCACTTTGGGATATAAAAGGTAAAGCGCTTGGTTTACCTGTATACCAGTTATTAGGCGGTAAGGTTAACGACAAACTACGCACTTACGCTTCGCAATTACAGTTTGACTGGGATAGCGAATTTAAAGCGCTAGTACAACCGCAAGAATATGCAGAAGCGGCTTTAAAGGCGATGGCCGAAGGCTACGATGCAGTAAAAGTAGATCCAATTCAGTACGATAAAGACGGCAATACTTATTACGACCGTACAAAAATAATCTCACGTACTGAAATGAAGTTATACCGTGCACGCATGCAAGCTATTCGCGAAGCAGTAGGCGACGAAGTGGATATTATTTTTGAATGCCACAGTTTACCAGGCGTGACAACAGCCATTCAGTTGGGTGAAATTGCAGAAGAATTTGACTGTATGTACTTTGAAGAGCCAGTTAACTACCTAAACCACTCATTACATGCAAAAGTAGCAGATAAAGTTAATGTGCCAATTGCTGGTGGTGAACGTTTGTATAATCGCTGGGGTGTGCGCCCGTATTTAGAAGATCAAAGTATTGATGTTCTGCAACCTGATATTGGTTTATGTGGTGGTTTTACCGAAACTAAAAAAGTGTGTGATTACGCTGATATTTTTGATGTGCGAATTCAAGCTCATGTATGTGGCGGGCCAGTTGCAACTGCAGCATCACTGCACTTAGAAACGGCTATCCCTAACTTTTTGATTCATGAGCACCACACTTATGCGATCAAAAAGTGGAACCGCGAGTTATGTTTACAAGATCCACAACCTAAAAATGGTTTCTTTGAAGTGTCAGAAGAGCCTGGGTTGGGTATTGAATTAAACGATGAGATTGTTATGCGTTCTCAACGTGTAGAAATAAAGTAACTTTTTAACCTAACTTTAGGTCATGCATTAAAAAGCCGGTAAGTGATTAGTCACTTACCGGCTTTTACTTGTTTGGTAAATTTTTAGCTTGTTATGACTCGTTAATTTTACATTCTACGTCTTTAAGCTCAATAGTGGCTTTACTATCAAGGTGGCGTATATAGCATTGCTTGCCTTTAATCATCAATTCAAACTGATCGGGTGTATTGCGACTTTGCGTGTCGATAATATTATTACCATCCACATTGCTAAGGGTTACTGTGCTGCTGGTAGTAAATACATTATCAGCTAATTGAGTTTCTTGTATATGTACAAGTGTTTTAATTGCTTTGCTAACGGCTGTTTTATTTGGCTTTGACAGTAGAGCATGTTGCAGCTTAGGTGTAGGGTCTGGATTTTGAGATATGCAGCCATTGAGAAAAAACGCAGAAAATACAACGATTAGTAAAAAGTACATTTTCATAAATTGGCCGTATTATTATAAAAAGAGAGTTTAATATAACTAGTTTTACTTAAACTTGGTAGTAGTGCTTAGCGTTTGCATAGCTAAGGTTATGCCATGTCTTATCGTTTGAGCATAACGCCTTATGGGAGTGCCATAGGGTGTTGTAGCTTGTATTTATTTGGCACACAGGAAAGTTGCTTGCAAACATAATACGCTGCTGGCCAAAGTGATTAAAAAGGATATTAAAACACGCTGCTTGTTGCTCACTGGTAAGTTGTAGTAATTCAAAACCAGAGAATTTAATGGCTATGTTGTCGTGCTGAGCAAGTAACTCAACATCTTGTCGCCAATCATTTAAATTACTTGGCAGTCCTGCATGATTAATTATAATTTGAAGCTGCGGTAGCTGCTTAGCGTAGTAAGCTATTTGTTTGGTTATTTCGCTATTTTCAATATCAAATTGAGCTTCAAAATGCAGTTTATTTGTAGCCAATAAATTAAGGTTATTAATACAATGAGGGCTTTTTAGCCTCACTGCATCATCTTTTTCGGTTATATCTCTTATACCACAAAGGGTTGAATGAGCCAATGCATTTAGCGCGTGATTAAATTGCTCTGCGGGCGCATCAATTTGGTTGTAACTAATAGCCTTAAATGAAAGGTTTTTTAAATGCGAGCTTAGCCAGTTTAACTCGTTTATAGGTGATTGATTATCAAACCCAGCCTCAATGTGCACAATACCTGCAAGTTCAAAATCAGTACTTTTAACAAGTTGCTCTGCACTTATTGGTTGTTTAATTTTTTCTAGGTTAGGCCATGTTGGTGGGTTTTCGCCTTGTAGCCAAGTATATTGCCCCTCGGCAAGATTAAAAAAATGCACATGAGGGTCAATAATTTGCATGCTCATTGGGCAGTGTAACCACCATCAATACTTTGTAGGCTGCCTGTAATAAAACTGGCATCGTCACTTGCTAAAAAGCTCACAAGGGCAGCAACCTCATCGGCTTGACCTAATCGGTTAAGCGGTTGAAGACTTGCTTCCTCGGCAACTATTTCTGCTTTGTTTGCGCCACTTTTTGCGCAGTACGCATCTATCGCGTTATGAAATAGCGGGGTTTCTATTGTGCCAGGGCATACCGCATTTACTCTAATATTAAAGCTCGCGTAATCAAGCGCCGTTGTTTTGGCCATTGAGGCAAGGGCATGTTTTGTTAGGTTATACGCAAAAGAGTTTTGCTTACCTATAATTGCTTGATCGGATGCGACTAATATAATAGCGCCGCTATTTTGCGCTTTCATGCTTGGCAACACGCTTTGTACTGCGGCATAGGCGCCTTTAACATTAAGCGCAAAAAGTGCATCGAGAGTTTGCTCGTCGGTGCTTTCTATATTTGCGCTTAAGTGTTTTCCAGCATTAGAAACAAGTACATCAATACGTTTGCTTTGTTCACAGATAGCGTTGATGCAGCTTTGTACCGCCGATACATCACTTACATCACACTGATGAAATATACCAGTTTCGCTTGGCTCTATATCAAGGTTATGTACTTTATAGCCATTACTTAGCAAACGCTTTACAACGGCTAGACCAATTCCTTTTGTACCACCTGTAACTACTGCAACTTTAGACATACTTACTTCCTTTATTGCTAACTAGTGAGAGTGACCGCAGCCGCCTTCAGCGTGCACATGTCCGTGAGAAACTTCTTCACTCGTCGCTTCACGTACAGATACAACTTCAACGTCAAACGTTAGTGTTTTGCCCGCAAATGGGTGGTTTAAATCACAATCTGCGTTAAAACGACCAACCTTAACAATGGTAACCTGATGACGGCCTTGGTTAGAGCTAACCATTGCTGTCATACCTGGTTTCCATACTTTAACGTCGCCTTGTAGATGCTTAAGCGGAATACGTTGAATTAAATCATCAACACGCTCGCCGTACGATTCACTTGGCTCTAGAGTTACACTAAATTTTTCGCCGGCTTCTTTACCTTCAAGTGCTTTTTCTAAACCAGGAAGCATGCCTTCGCTGCCATGAATGTAAGTAAGTGGCGCTTCGTTTGTGCTACTTTCAATTTGTTCGCCCGCTTCGCTAAGGGTGTAATGAAATTCAACTGCTGAATTTTTGCTAATTTGCATGCTTGTCTCTTCAAATAATAACTATGTTAGGGCGTAATTTTACGCGAAATATACGTGTTTATAAACTTAACGTGGCTGATTTAGTGTTTTTTGTAAATCTAGCAGTAAATCTTTTTTTATTGGTGCTGCTTTTTGCTTTTCAGCCTGTGGTATAAACAGTACTAATTGAGTGCCAGGCTTTAAAATACTTGATGCAGAGAGTTTGTTCCATTTTGCCAAGTCGCTATGAGGTACATCATAAAGCTGACTTATACTCCAAAGGCTATCGCCTGACTTAACTTCGTAATCTATTTCAATGGTGGGAATCGCAATCTCTTGGTGTTCTAAATAAGGGCTGATTTTGTAATCAACAGTTAATGTGCTTGGCAGAGTTTTAGGTTGCCCAACTAATAACTTTTCTCCAACACCTATTAAATTATTATTTTTATTATTAAGTTGTTTCAAAGCTTTTACAGACATACTAAAACGCCTGGCGATACTGTAAAGCGTATCGTTTTGTTTAACGATGTACTCTCCAGCAAAGTTTGATTTGAAGAACTGACTTTTTAATAATGCTTCTTGCCCTATAGGCAGCAGTAAAGTATGCGGCCCGTTAGGTGAGCTTTGATTTTTTAAATATCCCTGATTAATAGCATGTAACTGCTTTGAACCTATACCAGAGAGCTTGGCAATGACTGAAAAGTCGAACTGCTGGCCTATGTTCATCTGTGTTGTAAATGGTTTATATGCTAGCTTTGGGCGTTTAATGCCCTTTTGTGGATGTTTAACTAAATAACTTAAAGCGAGTAATTTGGGTACATAGTCAGCAGTTTCTTTTGGCAGACTGAGCGACCAGTAATCGGTGCTTTTACCGCGTTTTTTGTTTTTTTCGATTGCACGTTTAACACGGCCTTCACCACTGTTATAAGCGGCCAAAGCGTGTAGCCAATTACCATCAAAGCGTTTATGTAAGTAACTTAAGTAATCAAGTGCAGCATCGGTTGAAGCAAGTACGTCTTGGCGCCCGTCGTACCATTGGTCTGATTTAACACCAAAGTGATGCGCCGTTGCGCCAACTAACTGCCAAACACCAACAGCTTGCTGTGATGAGGCTATTGTTGGTCTAAAATCGCTTTCTACAAATGGTAGTAATGCGAGCTCCATAGGTAATTGCTTTTGCTCAATTTTTTTTACGATGTGATACAGGTAAGGCGCTGCGCGTTTGCTCACCGTTTGTAAGTAGTTAGGTTGCTTTGCATACCAGCTGATACGCTTTTTTAAAGCGCGATTTTGATAAATCGTAAAGTGTAGATTATTGGCTATATGCACCCACAGATCGGTGGTTTTTGGTGGGCGCTTTTTTACGATTGTTTTTTTGAATTGAAGTGACGTAACTGGCTCATTAACTTGAGGCGTTTGAGCTACTTCCTCGTCAATATCATAAGTATAGTCAGGCTCAAAATGAGTAAATATTTGTGGAGCGTCTTGTGGTTCTTGCTCCGTTGATTGACAACCAAATAACAAAATACCCAAACAACATAAAACCAAACTGCGCATAGTGATCACTTTTGTAAATTCCTTTTATTATTTTAACACAATCCGTTGTGTTGAGTTATTCTGCGCTTTTTACGCGATTTAGGCCTGCTTGTAAAAAAAAGTTACTCGATTTTATATTAAGCGCTTCTTGTTTATAAGGCTCAATAACTGATTCAGGAAACGACAGCATTAATTGCTCAATACTTTGATCTTTATTGTTTTTAACATGCTCTGTTATGGCTGTTAAAAATGATAGTGGCTGTTTCAGCTGCTCTTTTGTTAATGTGCCGCCGTGACCAGGTATAATAGTAGCGAGCTTTTCATCGTTAATATATCGCTTAAGCAACGTTTGCCAACTTTTAAGTTCACCGTGTCCAGGGTAAGGAAGCCAGTCAACGATATCGCCACCAATCAGCACACTGCCATTATTAGTAGTAATAGTTAAATCACCGTTAGTATGGGCTTGCTGCGGCTCAAGCGTTACCTCAAAACCACCAAGGTCGATAACTTTACGACTATTAATGACTATTTCGGGTTTGCTAAGCTGATACTCCTGCCAGCGAAAAAGTCGCTTTTTTGCAAGCTTTAACTTATCACGCCATTTAGCTTGCTCTTCTTTGGGTACATTCGCTAATCGTTGGTAGCTCAGCTCAATGCTCTTTTCATAGGTGTCTAGTTTGTCGGTATATGCTGTTTGGTAAAGGCTAAAATTTTTATTTACTTGCTGATGAACAACGAGCTTGGCATCAGGATAAAAATTTTGCATAACCGCCATACCTAGCAAGTGATCGTCATGGTAATGCGTGGCAACCAAATAGCATAAAGGTGTTTTAAGGCGTTTTTTTAAATCTTCAGCAAGTTGTTCAACTGCAGCAAAATTGGCACTCGTATCAACCAGTAAGGCACATTTTTCGCCTTCAATTAATACTTGGTTAGAGTCGTAAAAGCGAAGCTTGTCTTGTTGCTTTAAAAACTGAACATGAAGGTTTATTGTATTCCAAGTAACGGCAGCGTAGGTGTTAGGTGCTATTGATAATAAAGTGCATGCCAATAGTAAGTGCTTACATGAAGAGGTTATGTTTGAAAGTTTTAACTTCATTTATTATCTCTACGCTGAGGTTTAATTACTTTAATAATAAACA
The DNA here is from genome assembly GCF_031198785.1 of Pseudoalteromonas sp. HL-AS1. Lineage (NCBI taxonomy): Bacteria > Pseudomonadati > Pseudomonadota > Gammaproteobacteria > Alteromonadales > Pseudoalteromonadaceae > Pseudoalteromonas > Pseudoalteromonas sp. HL-AS1. Next base: position 3,299,165 of record NZ_CP133569.1, on the reverse strand, counting down.
AAAAGCGCAGTATGCGCTTTTTATTTTTGGTGTTTGGGGTCATTTGCCAAATGCTGACTGAGTTTATCAATCAATTGGTCTTGATGCTGTTGTTCAACTGTAGCCTGTGTTTTTGCTTCTAGCAATTCGTGGCTTAAGTTTAATGCTGCCATTAGTAGGGCTTTTTGATCGTTTCTAACGGTTGAGCGTTGTTTCATTTGCTCAACTAAGTCATTTAGATTTTTAGCTGCTGCTATTAATGCATCTTCCTGCCCTTCGGGGCAAGCAAATTGCTGCTCTTTACCTAGCAACTCAACAGTGACCCGCTGGTTTTGCAGCTCAGACATTAGCTAGCCTGTTGTGCGCTTTGTAATTTATCAAGAAGACCAGATAAAGTAGTGCTGGCATCTTTTTGCTTTTCTTCATTTTCTAAAGCTTCAAGCTGTAGTAATTCGTTTTCATCGCTTAGTTTAGTGTTCTGTTCTTTTAAAGTAGCAACATCTGTTTGTAATTGATTATTACGTTCGATTAAAGAATCGATCAGTTGTTCGAGTTGTTGAAGAGTAGTGTTGTTCATAAAGGCGCTCATATAACTGTAATTAATGTCATGCAAATGTAAAGCAAAGTGTGTTGATTTGCCAGCATTTACGGTGGTTTTAGCTGATTTTTCTTCTGTGTTAAGGGATAATTCAGCATATGAGCTTTTTCATTCAGAAATGGTTCACTTTAACACTCTCTTATCTTGGTGTAAGTTGCCAAAGCCTAGTGCTTATGGTTCACTTACGATATTAAATTGCGTATGGCGAAAATAAATAATGCTTAGTTACAGACACTCATTTCATGCGGGTAATCCTGCCGATGTACTTAAACATTTAGTACTGGCACAAGTACTAAATTATCAAACAATTAAAGATAAACCGCTTGATTATATAGACACGCATTCAGGTGCTGGCTTTTTTGAACTGGCAGCTGCTGATGCGCAAAAAACGCAAGAGTATCAAGATGGTATTGAAAAACTTTGGCAACATAAAAGTGAACATGCTGAGCTTAATGAGTACATTGAATTAATTAAGTCATTTAACGACACTGACGAACTTGCATTTTATCCAGGTTCACCAAAAATTGCAGAGCATTACTTGCGCCGCCAAGATAAGGGCTGGTTTTTTGAATTGCACCCGCGCGATTTATTATTACTTGAAGAAAACATGCAAGGTAAGCGCTCTATTCGTGTACGTGGAGAGGATGGTTTTACCGGTTTAGTTGGTTTATTACCACCAGCATCTCGCAGAGCGTGTGTATTAATTGACCCACCGTACGAAATTAAAGATGACTACGAAACGGTTGTAAAAACCTTAGTTAAAGCTCATCAGCGTTTTGCTACAGGTACTTACATGATTTGGTATCCGGTTGTTGATAGAGAACGCATTGATAATATGGAGCAGGGCTTAATTGATTCAGGAATGCGCAACATTCAGCTATTTGAATTAGGCACTGAAGCGGATACTGACGTACACGGCATGACAGCATCTGGCATGATTGTGATTAACCCTCCATGGAAGCTAAAGCAAACAATGGATGCAATAATGCCTGAACTTGTTGATTTGTTAAGTGAGCCAAGTGGTTTTTACAGAAGTGAACAACTCGTTGATGAGTAGCTTTAAATAGCGCTTACAATGAATGATAAAATGCCCAGCTTTGCTGGGCATTTTATTTAAAATCAATACGAATGTGTTAGGTAACACATATATTAGGGAGCTAAATATTAATTAAAATAAACTGCGTTAAAAGTAGCAAGCGTATTACCGCTGTTGTTTTTAAGTTTTAGTGACTCGCCTGTAATTTCCCACTTTGAAGTATTGTTAAGTACGTTAGACATAGCTGCCTCTTGGTCCATATTCTCCGAACACATCTTTTTTGTACTCGCTAACTGACTAAGTGTAATTGTGTGCTGCTCGGTGCTATAACTTCCGCTAAAATTATTACAGCCTAAAAAGCCATTAACACGGTAGTCTTTATCGAACTGAATAAACGGCTCTTTAGTTGTAACATTTACTGTTTGAGCATTGATTGTTATTGCTTTCCAGTACGTATTTGTAAGCGTTACGTCTGGCTTTTCAACGGATACTTTTGAAAGCTCAATTTTATAAGGGCCAGTTAGCTGTGATTCTCTAAATGGGTCGTTATTTGTGGTACTTGTGTAAAGTACTTTGTCTTTATTTATGATTCTGGCGCTTAGGCTATAGCGGTGTTTATCGTTAACTTTACTGGCATCATAAGTTAGCTCTACAGTAAATGGTGGGGCTTGGGTTATATCAATCACTTCTTGGGTTATTATATCTGCTTTTACATCCATTTTAGATACATCCGAAAGCGTAACTATTAACTGTGAACCGGGGCGAAGCATACTGCGATCTTTGTAGCTAACTTGGGTAGTTAGAGTCGATATTGATTTTGCTTGCTCTGTATTTTCAGTCGGCTTTGTTTGTTGATCACAACCGGTTATAGCAAAAGCGCTCAGTGCTAATAAACTAAGTCCTGTAAGTGCTTTTTTACGTGAATGTACTGCTTGATGCTTTTCCATGTTTGTTATCCTTACTCAATATTATCCCCCTAGTGTATTACCTAGTGACTTAATCATTCCTTAACTTATTTTAAACATAAAAAAAGGCGCATTAGCGCCTTTAATAATTAAAAACAAACGATTATTTTTTAACAAACTTAGTTAAAATAACTATGCGCTGGCCGTCAACTCGCCCTTCAATATGTTCAGGGTTGCTGGTTAGGCCAATATTACGAACAGCTGTTCCGCGTTTAGCTGTAAGGCTACTACCTTTAACGTCTAAGTCTTTAATTAGGGTAACAGTATCGCCTGCTTGAAGTACTACACCGTTGCTATCTATATGCTTTAAATCGTCATCTTCAGCAAGTGCTTTTTTAGCCCACGTCAGCGTATCTTCTTCAAGGTAAATCATGTCTAGCGCATCTTGTGCCCAGCCATTATCAGGCGCTAAACGCGAAAGCATTCTGTAAGCTACAACTTGTACTGCAGGAGTTTGGCTCCACATGCTATCGTTTAAACAGTGCCAATGCGTAGGCGTTATTTCGCTGTTATTCTCGATTTGATCTTTACATGTTTGACACGTGTAAATACATTTATCTGAGTGGGTTTCAGTTACCGGTGGTACTTCATAAACAGATAAGTTCTCGGTGGCTGCACACAATTCACATTGATTATTACTACGTTCGATTAAGGCTTTTTCAATACTCATGGGGCTCTTTCTGATTCTGGTCGAGTTAACATTTGCTGCTATTGTACTCCAAAACACGAGCTCTGCGCCATTAGTCCCTTAATTTTGTGTGGGTATATTACTCATATACTTATCTTCAATAGTTTTTATATATCCTTGAGCGTGAAGGTTTTTAATTGCTAGGTTTATCTGGGGCAATAATTCTTTGTGTTTGCTCAATAAGCGAATTCTTAAAAAACCATGGGAATGCTGTGCGCCAAAGGCAATGTTTATCCCTAACTGCTTTGCCCAATAGAGCGCAGTTAACTTACCTACTAGTGCAGCTTCTACACGGTTTCTTGATAGGGCTGTCATAAGTTCTTTTTCGGATGGAAAGTCAACACGCTCAAAGGTGTTGTCATTAAAGTAATAGTAACCTAGTACCGTTCCTATATTTTTACCCTTCAAGCTATCAGCGCTTTGCCAATGCTGGGCATTTTTAGGCAAGGTAACAATCATTTCTGTGGCATAAATAAGCGGCTCTGAAAAAACATAACGAGGGTCATTTCTCTCACTCTTAGAGAGCCATTCTAATGAAATAACATCAAAATCGATTATTTCATCTTGTAAATATTTGGTAATACGCTTTGTAGGTAGGTCGATATGAGAAGCTGCAATATTGGCATCATCGAGTACTTTTTCAATAATTTCGGGTAATATGCCAGGCTTTTCTGGATCATTTGTATAATATGGATAATGACTCCCTGACGCGCTAACATTATATTTGAGGGGAGTAGGGTTAATGCTGGCATAGCTAAAAAATACAAATAGCAGAGGGCTCAGTACTAATAACCGAATAAAGTTAGTCAAATCTCTACCTTTTATATTAATATTTTATATTAGTGTTGTGTAATTTTAACGTTTTTGCAATGACGACTATATTTATCTTATGCGTGTTGCATTAAAGTACACATATTATTGGCTGTTTTGCCATCTTTTATTTATAGGTTTAGAGCCAAGTGAAATTACATAACATACCTGATGAAGTACAAAAAATAACTCAGTTTGTTGCGCGGCAACCTATTTTTGATATAGACCAGAATGTTTTCTCGTACGAATTGCTTTATAGAGACTCAGCCAATAATGCGTTTCCTGTAGGCACTTCTGATGTCCATGCGACAAGCCGCCTATTTTTTAATGCTTTAATGTTGGTTGGTTTAGATAGACTTACCGCACATCATTTAGCTTTTATAAACTTGTCATCAGAAACTATTCTCGATAACTTCCCCAAACTTTTATTGCCAGAAAATAGTGTTATTGAAATAGTGGAGCGCACGGGTAATATTCCTGTGGTGGCTGAGCGTGTGCAAGAACTTAAAAAAGAAGGCTATGTTTTTGCACTTGATGATTACGATGGCGATCCAAAATGGGAGCCACTGTTAGCACATGTTGATTACATAAAAATTGAGATAGATGATCCGGTTATTAAAACCAATATGCGCATTAAAAAAATAAAACGCGCAAATCCACATGCAAAAATAATTGTTGAACGAATAGAGACGCATGAACAATTTAATATATTAAAATTGGCAGGCTGTGATTTATTTCAGGGGTTCTTTTTTTCTCGCCCAGAAATGATTACGTATAAAGGTGTAGAGCCTTCAAAGTTAACTGTTTTTGATCTATTGCGTTTTACAGCAAAACAAACACTTTGCTTTAAAGAAGTTCATCAACGAGTGGCCAGAGATGTAGCCATAACAGCCAGGGTTTTAAAGCTGGCTAACGCGCGTTCAGGCAAAGCAAATTTAGTTATTACTTCTATTTCACAAGCGGTTATTTATTTAGGTGAAGATACAATAAGGCAATTTGTTCGTGTATTAGCAATTAGTGAGTTGGGGGTCGAAAAACCAACTGAGTTAACTAAGCTTGCTTTAACTCGGGCACAATTTATGTCGCTTATTTTAGAGCAAAATAATAAAGAACTGACTGAGCAAGGCTATCTAGTGGGTTTGTTTTCTGTGCTTGATGCCATTTTAGATGGCGATTTAAAAGACATAGTTAAAGAGTTTACTTTAGATGCTGCAATATCTGATGCGTTACTACTTGAAAAAGGCACTTTAGGTGAGTGTTTATCGCTAATAAAAGAGTTTGAAGTAGATAATATTGATAAGGCGATGGTTCAACTAGCTAAAATAAATCCCGAACAACATGTTGGGCATATATTTAATTTTTTACTGGATGCTGTTTTATACAGTGACGACATTATTGAGGCAATAGCAGAATAAATATGCGTAATTGGTTGTCGGTTATAAGTGTAGTGGTTGCTCTTTGTTTATTGTTTCCTGGTATTACAAAACCAGTATTAACAATAGAGGGCAACATAGATAAATCAAAACTAGCGCAAGCGGGTATTGAAATGCTGGCTGAAGAGGGCGATGGTCGAACTCGCAGTATGCTAATGATGTTCTCGAACATGCTAGGGCTTGATAAGTTAGAAGGTGAGATTAGCGCCTATAACAAAACACAAAGTATTTTAGGCACAGTTAAAGAGCTTGCTAGCAATAATAATTTATTTGTAGCCGCTTTAGTGGGGTTGTTTTCTATTGTTATTCCAAGCTTAAAGCTATTATTACAGTTGCTTTATTGTTGCCTACCTTTGAATGGGTTTAAGCAAAAGCTCGGTCTGGTTATTTGTGCATTAAGTAAGTGGAGCATGGTTGATGTATTTGTTATTGCATTAATAGTGACTTACTTAGCAGGTAACGCCCATGGTAAAAGTGGCGAGCTACTTGTTATGAATGCACAATTTGGTGAAGGGTTTTGGTATTTTAGCGCATATTGTATATTTGCAATTATCGCGAGTAACTTAATTAAAACACCTGCTAAACCGCAGTCTACATAATTAAAGTATTTGTGGTTGCCGTTAGGTTACCTTACAATCATTTTAAAGTTTATTAAAAGGCATAATGTTGCAACGTTTTTACTCTAGTTTACTCATGATAACTTTACTGCTCACTTTTGTGGGTCAGGCAGTTGCGTCTGTAGCTATGGTATGCGAAATGCCACATATGCCAACTAAGACAGCAACGCATGCCCAAATGCCAATGACACAAAGTAGTGATGCAACAGCTGTCGTTAGCATGTCTGAAAATATGATGCAGATGGATTGTTGCGACGACGAAAGTACGCCACAAAATGACTGTAAATGCCCTATGAGTGGCTGCGCTGCTAACTCAATGCTTAATGTTGATACTTTATTTAGCGTTACTTTACTTGAATCTGAAAAAGTAAATGTACGTGTATTTACTACACAAATTAATATACCTCGTTCACTCTACCGCCCTCCTATGTCTGCTTAATAGCAGGATAGGTGTATGTAAAAATTGCGGTAACCCCGTTTATTGGTAACTCCTAAACACCTTTTTTGCTTCCTAATTTAAGATTTTCTTTTATTTTTAGATGGAGCAGGTGATGAACCACGCTGTAAGTATTAAAGTCGTATTATGTAGTGTTGTGTTATTTAGCACAGCCGTTAATGCGCAAAACAATCAAAATAACCTAAATACCGAAACACTAAAGCAAACTAGTAATGAGCAAACGCTTAGCTTAACGCAAGCGCTTAATTATGCGCTAACGCATGAGCCATGGCTAAAAGCGAGTGGCTACCAAGAAGATGCAGCAATAGCGCAAAGCATTGCCGCTGGCACCTTACCCGATCCTGTTTTAACGGTTGGCTTACTCAACTTACCTACTAACGGTTATGCGTTTGATCAAGAAGGGATGACGCAGCTTAAAGTTGATTTGAGCCAAAAGTTTAGCCGAGGGAATAGTTTAGCACTTAAACAAAAGGCATTAGCACAGTCTGCTCAACAATACCCTTCGCAGCGCGCCGATCGCTTAGCACAAGTAAAAGCAATTGTGATTGAGTCGTGGTTAAACGCGTATCGTGCTCAGCGAAGTATTGCTTTAATTGAGCTAGATAAAGGGCTATTTACTCAACTTATTGACATTACCGAAGCAAGCTACGCAAGCACCTTAGGTAAAACACGTCAGCAAGATATTATTCGTGCGCAATTAGAACTCACCCGTCTTGAAGATAAGCTGGTTATGCTTGAGCAGCAATTTGAAAGTGCTAAAAACCGTTTAGCACAGTGGTTACCTATGAATATGCTTATGCAGCCTTTAAATACTGAGTTTACTAAAACCGCAGGGCTGGTTGATTTTGCGAGCCTTGAATTTGATGAGCTAATACAGTTGCTTATGACGCATCCCGCAATTATTGCGATAGATAAAACCGTAACGGCAAAGCAAACCGAAGTTGCACTCGCTAAGCAAAGCTACAAACCTCAGATGGGCGTTAATGTGGGTTATGGTTACCGGGATGATACCCCGATGGGTGAGTCGCGAGCTGATTTACTCTCTGTAGGGTTTAGTATTGATTTGCCATTGTTTACTGATAACAGACAAGATCAACAGGTTAAATCGGCTATTGCGAGTGCAGAAGCTACTAAAACACAAAAGCTGGTGGCGCTTCAAAAACTCAAAGGCATGTACTTTAAGGAGTTTAGCCAACTCGCTCGTTTGCAAAAACGCGATGCGCTTTATCAAAATACGTTATTACCGCAAATGTCAGAGCAATCTCAGGCAACACTAAATGCTTATACACGCGACGACGGGGATTTTTCTGACGTGATGCGCGCGCGCATTAGTGAACTTAACGCCAAAATTGATGCACTGAATATTCAAGTAGATCAACATATTATTACCGCCCGCCTTAATTATTATGCAAGTAGCTTAGACCCCCAAGTAATGAGCGAGCAAACTGGAGAATTACACAATGAATACTAATTTAAAGTTACTTGTTGCCGCCTTAGTTGGCGCAGGCGCCTTTGGGTTAATAGGCGGCTTAGTAATGCAGTTTTTACCTAGCAACTCGGCAATGAATGAACAACAAAGCGCAGACAAACAGCCCTTATATTGGGTAGCCCCTATGGATAGTAATTACAGGCGTGACACGCCAGGGCTTTCGCCAATGGGAATGGATTTAGTACCTGTGTATGAAAACGCTAGCAACGCTCAGGATGGACCTGGTGCTGTAACTATTTCGCCTGCAGTAGTTAATAACTTTGGTGTAAGAACTGCCAAAGTAGAGCTTAAAACACTTCACAGCGATATAAATACTGTGGGTTATGTGCAATATAACCAAGACCAACTTATTCACATTCATCCGCGTGTAGAAGGCTGGATTGAAAGTTTATATGTTAAAGCACAAGGCGCAGAAGTTAAAGCCGGTGAGCCTTTATATACATTGTATTCACCACAATTGGTGAACGCACAGGAAGAGCTTTTATTGGCGGTTAATCGTAATAATACCGTGTTAATTCGGGCTGCAAAGGCGCGTTTAGAGTCGTTAAATGTGTCTGATGGATTTATCGAGCGCTTACAAAAAAATAAAAAGATAATGCAAAATATTACTTTTTACGCAAAGCAAAGTGGTGTGGTAGATGAGCTAACAGTACGAGAAGGCTTTTACGTTAAACCAGGCACATCAATGATGAGTATTGCCCAGCTTGATGAAATTTGGGTAGAGGCGGAAGTGTTCGAGCGCCAATCAGAACAAGTGAGTGTTGGGTTGCCCGTTACAATGACACTTGATTACTTAAAAGGTCAAAAGTGGGAAGGTAAGGTTGATTACATTTACCCCGCGCTTGATGCTAAAAACCGGACTCTGCGTGTAAGGCTTAGGTTTGAAAATGCAGATCATCGGTTAAAACCAAATATGTTTGCACAAGTGAGCATTCACGCTAAAGCGAGTAAGGCGCAATTTACAGTCTCTAAAGAAGCGGTAATTCGCACGCAGCATCAAAACCGTGTAGTTATTGCATTAGGTGAGGGTCGTTTTAAATCGGTAGAAGTCGACGTTGGGCAAATTAATAGTAATGAAGCGGTGATTTTGTCAGGTGTAATGACAGGTGACACGGTAGTGACTTCAGCGCAATTTTTAATAGACTCTGAATCGAGTAAAAGCTCTGACTTTAAGCGAATGGAAATGCCTAGTTCTGGTATTAGCTCAGGTATGAGCTCGGATTCTGGTTCAGACTCTAATATGAACATGGATATGCAGCCACAAAGCGCCACGGTTAACGGCACTATTAATGCCATAGATACACAAAATCGCATTATAAATATTAGTCGAGAAGCCATTGAAAAATGGAATCGAGAACCCGCCACAATGGACTTTGTATTAGCGCCAGATATTGATATTACCAAGTTTGAAAATGCCCAGCATATTAATTTTACTTTTAGCATTATTAATGATGAATTTGTAATTACTAAAGCGCAAAACGCAGAGCTGATTGATCATTCTACTATGCAACCTATGCAACATAGTTCTCACTAGGAGCCATTATGATAACTGCCATTATTCGCTGGTCTGTTGGCAATCGCTTTTTTGTGTTGTTGCTTACATTAATTTTACTGGGTGGAGGATTGTTTGCACTAAAAAATACGCCCGTGGATGCCTTACCTGACTTATCTGATGTTCAGGTCATTATAAAAACTACTTACCCGGGGCAAGCGCCGCAAGTAGTGCAAGACCAAGTTACATTTCCGCTCACCACTGCAATGCTTTCTGTGCCGGGTGCACAAACTGTAAGGGGTTTTTCGTTTTTTGGTGACTCGTACGTTTACGTTATTTTTGACGAAAAAACTGATTTGTATTGGGCGCGTAGCCGAGTACAAGAATACCTAAGCCAAGCAGCAAACCGATTGCCCGATAGCGCTACGCCAGAGCTTGGCCCTGATGCAACAGGCGTAGGTTGGATTTACTTATACGCACTAATTGATAAAACAAATAAACACGATATTAGTCAGCTACGAAGCTTACAAGATTGGTTTTTAAAGTTTGAGCTACAAACTGTGCCCGGTGTATCTGAAGTGGCTGCTGTTGGTGGCATGGTTAAGCAATACCAAGTCAATGTAGAGCCTGATAAATTACGTGCATATGGTATCCCGCTTAGCCTTATTCAAACGGCGATTCAACAAGGCAACCAAGAGATGGGCGCCTCGGTAGTTGAAATGGCTGAAGCTGAATACATGGTAACAAGCACAGGCTACATTAAAAGTGTTGCCGACCTAGAAGCTATTCCGCTTGGTGTAAACGCTAATGGTACTGCGCTGCAATTGCGTGATGTAGCCGATATTAGAGTCGGGCCGCAAATGCGCCGTGGTATTGCAGAGCTTAATGGCGAAGGCGAAGTAACCGGCGGCATTGTTATTATGCGCTATGGCGAAAATGCACAAAAAACTATTGAGCTGGTAAAAGCAAAATTAGAATCACTTAAAAAGGGATTACCAGAGGGCGTTGAAATAATCCCTGTGTACGATCGCTCCAACTTAATTAATAACGCGGTAGATAATCTAACAAGTAAGCTAATTGAAGAGCTGATTGTAGTTGCTTTGGTGTGTGTGGTGTTTTTGTTTCATGTGCGCTCATCATTGGTGGCGATTATTACGTTACCGCTTGGGATTTTAACGGCATTTATAATTATGTATTGGCAGGGGATTAACGCCAACATTATGTCTTTAGGAGGAATTGCAATAGCGATAGGTGCAATGACCGACGGCGCTATCGTCATGATTGAAAATATGCACAAACATATGGAAAAAACGCCCCTTACCAACGAAAACCGCTGGGAAGTTGTGGCTAAATCGGCGAGTGAAGTGGGTCCTGCATTATTTTTTAGTTTATTAATTATTACCGTCAGCTTTATGCCGGTATTTATTTTAGAAGCGCAAGAAGGACGTATGTTTGCGCCACTGGCTTACACTAAAACCTATGCTATGGCAGCGTCTGCTGGGCTTGCGATTACCTTGGTGCCGGTATTAATGGGTTACTTTATTAGAGGTAAAGTTATTTCGGAGCAAAAAAATCCAGTTAACCGATTACTCGTCGCAGCGTATCGCCCACTACTTAACTGGGTGCTTAAATTTCCAAAAATGACATTGGTACTCGCGGTGGTTGTTTCTGTTATTGGCTTTTACCCGGTAAACAAAATAGGCAGTGAATTTATTCCGCCACTTGATGAGGGCGACTTAATGTATATGCCCACAACGTATCCTGGTTTATCGGTAGGTAAAGCGCGCGAAATACTACAGCAAACCGACAAGCTAATTGCCACAGTACCCGAGGTTAAAACAGTATTTGGTAAAGTTGGGCGAGCAGAAACTGCAACAGATCCTGCGCCGCTTACAATGATAGAGACGTTTATTCAGTTAAAACCAAAAGATGAATGGCGCGATGGTATGACCCTTGAAAAACTTAAAAAAGAACTCGACGGTTTGGTTAAGTTTCCGGGGTTGACGAATGCGTGGGTAATGCCAATTAAAACACGTATTGATATGCTCGCAACCGGTATTAAAACTCCCGTGGGCATTAAAGTTGCGGGACCAAAGTTGAGTGAAATTCAAAAAATTGGTCAACAAATAGAAGTGCTTTTAAAAGATGTGCAAGGCACCGCATCGGTTTATTCAGAGCGAGTAGCGGGTGGGCGTTATATAAAAGTAGATATAAACCGAGAAAAAGCGGCGCGTTATAGCTTAAATATTAGCGACATACAGCAAGTTGTATCTACTGCAATAGGTGGTACAAACGTAACTCAAACCGTAGAAGGGCAAGAGCGCTACCCAGTTAATTTACGTTACCCGCAAGCATACAGAGACTCGCCAGAAGAGCTAATGTTGTTACCTATTGTAACGCCTACAGGGCAGCGTATAGCACTTGGTGATGTAGCCGATGTATTTATTGAAGATGGACCGCCTGGTATAAAAAGCGAAAATGCACGTTTAAACGGTTGGAGTTTTATTGATATAGATGGCGTTGATATTGGTACTTACGTTGAGCACGCTCAGCAAGTGCTCGATAAAGACCTAATACTACCAGCTGGCTACTCAATTACGTGGGCTGGGCAATATGAATACATGCAGCGCGCTAAAGACAAACTGACTTATGTATTACCACTCACATTAGCAATAATTATTGTGTTGCTTTACCTTAATTTTAGAAGCTTTGCTGAGGTCACTATTATTATGGCTACGTTGCCACTGGCAATGATTGGTGGCGTATGGCTAATGTATTTAGAGGGCTTTAACTTTTCAGTTGCAGTAGGTGTAGGCTTTATTGCCTTAGCTGGGGTAGCGGTAGAAATTGGGGTCATTATGTTGGTGTATTTAAACCAGGCCTATCAAGAAAAATGCATCGAAGCAGAGCAGACTGGTAAGCCACTTAGTTTAGTGCAATTACAGCAAGCTATTATTGAAGGTGCAGGGCTTCGAGTACGCCCGGTTATGATGACTGTTGCGACCATTATTATCGGTTTATTACCTGTACTTTATGGCACGGGCACCGGAAGCGAAGTCATGAGTCGAATAGCTGCGCCTATGGTTGGCGGTATGGGCAGTGCTATTGTACTCACCTTACTTGTTATTCCTGCGGTTTACCTACTGTGGCGCAAACAAGGACTTAAATAATATAAAGCAACAAGACGACAGAGCAGTGCGGTTACTACCCACGCATTGCTCTATAAAAATTACCTATAATTTGTAAGTTATTCTATTAAATTGCTAATTAATATTCATTTTAAAATTAACCTTCTGTTTTTAAATGGTTTTTTAATTGGCACGCTTTACGCAATGTAGTACCTATACAGTCAACTAAGTAAGGAATGCACATGCAAGTTAAAACAATTAAAGAGGTATACGATTGGACCGTTTTGTTTCATACGCAAATGGCGGCTAATTTTCATAGCGTAAAGGATTTACTCGATGAACATAATGCAATGCTGGTGGACTACTACCTAAATTACGAAAAAAAACTCGCTGAAGATTTAGTCGGGTTTAAAGCGATAACCGAAATAAATACGCTCGATACGTACTGTTATGAATACTTTGCTAAAAATCCTGAGCTAATTACTTTCGAAGACATTAGTAAAGACCAGCAATTTGATGAGAAAGTTATTCAAGCTTATTTATCAGAGCAGCATCAAAAGGTAATTGAATTATACGAATACTTACTTGAGCGCGCTGAAACTCAAAGTGGCCAAGAAAAGCTGCAACAAATACTAGAGCTGGAAAAGCAAGGTATAAAGCAAATGATGCAAAGTACGAATCGTCATATGGATATGTAGCTTTATAAGATAACCATTTAAAATAGCCGATGCTTGCATCGGCTTATTTTATGTCTGCGTTAAATAACCCGCAGAGGGCTTTGATAAACTGGCTAAAATAATATGCGTGTCAACAGTGTGGCACGCACATAGGGATGTCAAACTTCTTCTGTATCTACAATTAAATCACTTGTTATTGATTCCAATGCTTCAATGACTTCATCTTTATTCATACCATTGGGTAAAGTAACGGTAGCAACAGCGCTAAAAATAGGCACCCCCCAATTAGGCGCACTTTGCTGCCTTGAATTTAAATGAGTAATGTTAGCGCCTTTGTGGCGTATTACACTCGCCAACTCTTGAACAATACCTGGGCGATCGTTACCTGTAATAACCAGATTGATTTGTTCTAATGTTGATGGTTCAATTTCTGTGTTTCCGGTTTCAATTCGAACGTCTAACTTAGGTAACTTATTTAAAGCGCTTTGTAATGATTGAAAGTGTTCCTCAGCAACTTCAAGTTGAATAATACCTGCAAAATGACCTAATAAATGGCTTAAGTTACTGCTTAGCCAGTTGCCATGATTTTGTAACACGACGGATGAGATACTCTCTACTAAACCAGGGCGATCTTGCCCTAGAATAGTTATAACCAACTGCTTCATAAATAATTCTCTTTTTAAGCCCAAAGAAAGTAAATGCATAGGCATTAAGTGTATTGTCTAATCTAAATTGTGTGTTGTTGCACTTTTTATAAATCGTTGATTTTAAAACAATAAAAATGAATATGGTTGTGTTGACTATACGTGGTATTAATAGTCATTCTTATTTAGTAAGTACTCTTTTAGTATTGACCTCGATAAATGCTTTGTCCAATTATTTTATAATTTAGTTCACTTAAAAATCATCTATATGAGACTTATTTAGCGATTTTCTTCGCTAGTTTTATTTAAAACCGTTTTAACGTGCTTATTATTACTGCTGTAACATTACTGTCATCTTGATGAAATATAATTTATACAACGTTAAGATTTAAGGGTGTTTTGATGACTTCAAATCCGAATAAACCGACTTTTAATACGGATCGAAGCCGTCTATTTAAAGATCGGTTTGCCAAATTTGGTATAACCGCAGGTGGGATAATGGTATTGGTAGCACTGCTATTAATATTCTTTTACCTTCTTTATGTAGTACAGCCAATTTTTGAATCAGCAAAAGTAGAAAAACGCGATAGCTTTCAGGTTGCTAATTCGCAGCAAATAGCAGGCCTAGGTGTAGAAGAGCAAACTGAAGTTGCTTATTTATTAAGTCAGCAAGGGCAGGTTGATTTTTACAGTGTGCAAGATGGCAGCTTTGGTAAAAAGCTTAAAACATTAAACGCCGAGCTACCAAGTGATGCAACAAGCTTTGCAACTAGCGCGCCTTTTCAAGGGCATTATGCGTTTGGTTTAAAAGATGGCACTGTAATGGTCGTAGCACCTAAATTTTTGGTCACCTTTCCTAATAACGAGCGTAAATTAACGCCTCGTTTAGACTTTCCTCTTGGGGAAATGGCTCTGGAAGTAGATGAACAAGGCGCAGCTATTAAACGCTTTGCATTTAGCCACTATGAAGACAGAACAGCCGTTGTCGCACTTACAGAAGACAAACGGGTGCTGTTTAGCAGTTTTGTTGCTGAAGAGAATATGTTTACTGGCGAAGTTGAGTGGGTTGTTGAGCGCACAGAGCTAGATGTTGAAGGGCGTGTAGATGAGCTATTAATGTCGCCAGATACAACCCGTACTTTTGTACGTTCTGCTAATCAAGTTTATGTATACGATACACGTGACCCAAGTGATGTAGAGCAAATTCAGCTACTTTCAGCTAACGAAGAAAATGCCAATATTGTATCTGCACAATTACTAGCAGGTGCAAACTCATTAATGCTTGCAAATGATAACGGCGAAGTTTCGCAGTGGTTTGAAGTTAACACTGACACTGGCCGCGAATATCAAAAAATACGTTCATTTGAAACGACTAAGCAAAGTAAATTAAATGTATTTACAGAGTTCTACCGTCGTACTTTTTTTACGACCAGCAGTAACGGTGAGCTTGGGGTGTACTACACAACAAGCGAAGCAAAATTATGGCAAGGTAAAGTAAGTGAAGGCGCAATACAAAACTTTGCAATTTCACCACGTTCAAATGCTGCATTAATTTTAGCGGATAACAAACTAACAGTATTAGAAATACATAACGAGCATCCAGAAGTTACTTGGTCAGCGCTTTGGCAAGAAGTATGGTACGAAGGTTACCCAGAGCCAGGTTATATATGGCAGTCAACATCAGCCAGTGATGACTTTGAATCTAAGTTTTCATTAGTTCCAATTTCGTTTGGTACATTAAAAGCAGCCCTTTACGCGATGTTATTTGCAGTGCCTATTGCGCTTTCGGCGGCAATTTACACGGCATACTTTATGTCGAGTAAATTACGTAAGGTAGTTAAGCCTACTGTTGAAATAATGGAAGCATTACCCACCGTTATTTTAGGTTTTTTAGCCGGTCTTTGGTTAGCTCCATTGATAGAAGAGCACTTACCTGCAATTGTTGGGTTACTCATATTATTACCTTTAGGTATGTTAGCGACAGGTTTAGCTTGGACTAAATTACCAACCAAAATTCGTCATCGAATTCCTGAAGGATCTCATTCAATTATCCTTATTCCGGTCGTTTTACTTATTGGCTGGTTTTCGTTTGCGATGAGTGAATTTGTTGAGCTTTGGATGTTTGACGGCAATGTACGTCAGTACTTAACAAATGAGCTAGGTATGACATTCGATCAACGTAACTCGCTGGTTGTAGGTATTGCGATGGGGTTTGCAGTTATTCCAACTATATTCTCAATTGCAGAAGACGCCGTATTTAGTGTTCCAAAGCATTTATCAAATGGCTCATTAGCATTAGGTGCAACACAGTGGCAAACACTAATACGTGTTGTATTACTAACAGCAAGCCCTGGTATTTTCTCTGCGGTAATGATGGGACTTGGCCGCGCCGTTGGCGAAACCATGATTGTACTTATGGCAACGGGTAATACACCTATTATGGATTGGAGCATCTTCCAAGGTATGCGTACGCTTGCAGCAAATATTGCAGTTGAAATGCCTGAGTCAGAAGTAGGTAGTTCGCATTACAGAATATTGTTCTTAGCGGCCTTTGTACTATTCATATTCACATTCATTTTTAACACAGTCGCTGAATTTGTTCGCCAGCAACTGCGTGAAAAATATAGCTCAATGTAAGCGGAGAGACATGACATGGTAAAGCAGTGGTTTAAGTCTGGTTCTCCTTGGATTTGGATGACCGGTGGTGCAGTGAGCATCAGTTTAATTTCAGTTCTAGGCTTATTAGCAATGATAGCCTGGAAAGGATTAAGTTTTTTCTGGCCTTCAGAAGTTGTGCAGTTTGAACTTGAAGGGTCAATTTCAAAACAAACCGTTATTGGCGAAGTTTATGACCGTGAATTAGTACCAAAAACGCGTTTAGCCGCGACAGGTGTTGACGTTAGCGGATTTGAAAAAGAAGAAATAGAGCGCTTACTTATTAAAACAGGTAATCGTGAGTATGTAGATTTAGACTTTCGTTGGATATTAGAAACCGACATTAAAAATAAAACAACGCCTGCAACGCTTGCTGTATTTGAGCGTAGTAAAAACGGTAATTTTTATGGTTATGTTGAAAGTGTAATTAAAGATGGTAAACCAGTCGAAGGCGATAAAATTGAAGCTCTACATGAACTTGTAGAGCGTGCCGTGGATTTAAACGACGAAGCACTTGATTTACAAAATGGTGACATTGGGCATATTAACTATGAGCTTGAGCGTCTTCGTTTAAAAGAAAAGGGCTACTTACTAGATAACGCACTCACTGATGAACGTGTTGCTGAGCTTGCTCAAGAGCGTGCTGAATTACGTGCGCAGTATGGTGTACTTGAAAAAGATTTATTTGCACTACGTAAACAAGCTAAACGTGACCACGTAACTGTAAAAGATATGCGCGGTGAAGTAGTTACGATTCCAATGTATCAAGTACTTGATGTTTGGTTTCCAAATGATATGGGCTTTTTTGCAAAGCTAGGGCACTACTTTGTGCAGCTAGGTAAGTTTGTATCTGATGACCCACGAGAAGCAAATACAGAGGGCGGTGTTTTCCCTGCTATATTTGGTACTGTGTTTATGGTTATGCTGATGGCTGTAATAGTGACGCCGTTTGGTGTTGTTGCTGCAATTTACTTACACGAGTATGCCGCTAAAAATGCAGTCACTAAGATGATTCGTATTGCGGTGATTAACTTGGCCGGTGTGCCTTCAATTGTGTACGGTGTATTTGGCCTCGGCTTTTTTGTATACATGTTAGGTGGTAGCTTAGACCAATTATTTTACCCTGAAGCGGCACCAACGCCAGTATTTGGTACGCCAGGTGTAATGTGGTCGGCGTTAACGCTTGCTATATTAACTTTGCCAGTTGTTATTGTATCGACTGAGGAAGGCTTATCTCGTATTCCAAGTACCGTACGTGACGGTTCACTAGCGCTTGGCGCAACAAAGGTTGAAACGTTATGGCGCATAATTATTCCAATGGCAAGCCCTGCAATTATGACTGGTTTAATACTGGCAGTTGCGCGTGCTGCAGGTGAAGTTGCACCATTAATGTTAGTAGGCGTTGTAAAAATGGCCCCTACATTACCACTTGATGGTAACTTCCCGTATTTTCACTTAGATAGAAAGTTCATGCACTTAGGCTTTCATATATACGATGTTGGCTTCCAAAGCCCTAATGTTGAAGCGGCACGTCCGCTGGTATACGCCACTGCCTTTTTATTGGTGTCGGTGATTATTACCCTAAACATAACGGCCATTGGTATACGTAACCATTTACGTGAAAAATTCAGATCGCTTGAACACTAATTAGTAAAGATTTTATAGGTAACAAAAATGATTACAGTCGCTCCACAAGTAAACCAAGCTAATATTGGTCAAAAGTTAGACCTAGAAAATTTAACGGATGATCAAAAAGCGCTAGAGATTAAAGACCTCGATCTTTACTACGGTGATAAGCAGGCGCTTAATAAAGTTAATATGAACATTCCTAAAGGCCAAGTAACTGCGTTTATCGGGCCGTCTGGGTGTGGTAAATCAACATTACTGCGTTGTATTAATCGCATGAATGATTTGGTTGATATTTGCCGTATTGAAGGTGAAATATTACTCCATGGTCAAAATATTTACGATAAGAGCGTAGATGTAGCAGCACTTCGTCGTAATGTAGGCATGGTGTTTCAGCGCCCTAATCCATTTCCTAAATCAATTTATGAAAATGTAGTTTATGGCCTGCGCTTACAAGGCATTAAAGAGAAACGTAAATTAGATGAAGTAGTAGAGCAATCACTTCGTGGTGCTGCTTTGTGGGATGAAGTAAAAGATAGATTGCACGATAGCGCGTTTGGCTTATCGGGTGGTCAGCAACAACGTTTAGTTATAGCTCGCTCAATTGCAATTGAGCCTGAGGTACTTTTACTTGATGAACCAACATCAGCACTCGACCCTATTTCTACTTTGGTAATCGAAGAGCTAATAAACGATTTAAAAAACAAATTTACCGTTGTTATTGTTACACACAACATGCAACAAGCAGCGCGTGTATCTGATCAAACAGCCTTTATGTATATGGGCGAATTGATTGAATACTCAGACACAAATACCTTATTTACTACACCAACGAAGAAAAAGACTGAAGATTACATTACCGGTCGTTACGGTTAATTAGCCCGTTATAGCGTGTTGTACAAGATTAAGAGAGAAGGTAACTATGGAACATAATATTAATAAGCATATTTCTGGGCGCTTTAACCAAGAACTAGAAAATGTACGTAACCATGTATTGAGTATGGGTGGCTTAGTTGAGCAGCAATTAAATAGCGCGCTTGATGCGGTGAGTCGTAACGATGCTGAGCTTGCTCAAAAGGTACGTCAGAACGATTACAAAGTAAATGCAATGGAAGTCAGCATTGATGAAGAATGTACGCGTATCATTGCTCGTCGTCAGCCTGCAGCAAGTGACTTACGTTTAGTGATTGCAATTGCAAAAACTATTGCAGATTTAGAACGTATTGGCGATGAAGCTGAGCGAATTGCTAAAGTTGCACTAGACTCATTTACTAAAGATCAACAAGACTTGCTAGTAAATATTGAGAATATGGGCCGCCAAGTTCTAAAGATGTTACATGATGTACTAGACGCATTTGCACGTATGGATGTGCAGCGCGCATTTCAAGTACATAAAGAAGATGCAAAAGTTGACCGTGAATATGAAGCTATCACACGTCAAATAATGACTTATATGATGGAAGATCCACGCTCAATCCCTAAAATTATGGACTTAGTTTGGTCTGTTCGTTCATTAGAGCGCATAGGGGATCGCTGTCAAAATATTGCGGAATACATTATTTATTTTGTAAATGGCAAAGATATTCGTCATACATCTCAAGAAGATATAGAAAAATCGCTATAATTTTTTACCTATTTTTCTTTTTTATTAAAGCGGCTTAGTGCCGCTTTGTGCATTGCAAGCCTTAGTGAAGTAATAAAAAGCGTTCACAATCTTGGTTAATACTGTAAAATTCATGCTGCAAAGCATATCAATTTGATTAAAGGGTCAGTTATGCCTACAAACGCGTTTTTAGGAGTATTTGCAAAATCTCCTATCAAACCAATGGAAGAACACATCAAGAAGGTTCATCAAGCAAGTAAAGCCTTGATACCTTTTTTTAATCACGTATTTAAAGAAGAGTGGGTACAAGCTGAAGAGCTTCGCATCACTATTCGCAATTTAGAACGTGAAGCTGATGATATGAAAAGAGATATACGTTTACAATTACCACGTGGTTTATTCATGCCGGTAGAGCGTACAGATCTTCTCGAATTAGTAACTCAACAAGATAAAATTGCCAATAAAGCAAAAGATATTGCAGGGCGAGTGATTGGTCGTGAAATGACCATTCCAAAAGTTATGCAAGCTGATTTCTTAGCTTACTTAACCCGTTGTGTAGATGCGACTAAACAAGCATCTAAAGCAATTAACGAATTAGAAGAATTGCTAGAAACGGGTTTTAAAGGTCGAGAAGTCACCTTAGTAGAAAAAATGTTAGTTGAATTGGATGCCATAGAACAAGACACGGACGAAATGCAGATAAAAGTACGCCGCCAGCTACGTGATGTAGAGGGTGAGTTAAATCCAATTGATGTTATGTTTTTGTACAAAATCATTGAGTGGGTTGGCGAGCTTGCAGATATTGCAGAGCGCGTAGGATCACGTCTTGAGCTGATGTTAGCTCGTTAATTTAAAATCAGTTCAAACACGAAAGATTAAGGTTTTACAATGGATATCATTGCATCTTACGGCACGGTATTAATTTTAATTGCCGCAGCAGTCGGCTTTTTTATGGCTTATGGTATTGGCGCGAACGACGTAGCGAACGCCATGGGTACATCTGTAGGTTCAAAAGCGCTAACAATCAAACAAGCTATTTTTATAGCGATGATTTTTGAATTTGCAGGCGCCTATTTAGCAGGTGGTGAGGTTACATCAACAATTCGTAAAGGAATTATTGATGCAGCACCATTTGCAGATATTCCGGAATTAATGGTTCTGGGTATGATTTCGTCTTTATTTGCAGCCGGTGCTTGGTTATTAATGGCCTCGTTCTTAGGTTGGCCTGTATCTACAACTCACTCAATCATTGGTGCAATCATAGGTTTTGCGTTAGTTGCAGTAGGTACTGAGGCGATTCAATGGGATAAAGTAGGTGGTATTGTAGGTAGTTGGATTATAACACCTGCCATATCAGGCTTTATTGCATACTTAATATTCATGAGTGCACAAAAACTTATTTTTAATACAGATGCACCACTAAAAAATGCTAAACGTTATGTCCCTCTTTATATGGGCTTAGCCGGTTTTATCATGGCACTGGTTACAATTAAAAAGGGCTTAAAGCACGTTGGTATAGACCTAGGCTCAGCTGAAGGCTATGCACTGTCAGTGGGTGTTGCAATAGTTGTTGCTGTGATTGGTAAAATTGCCATATCTCGCTTAAATATTGATCCAAAAGCAGATAAACAAATGCAGTTCAACAATGTTGAAAAAGTATTTGCTGTTCTTATGGTACTTACAGCATGTTGTATGGCATTTGCACATGGTTCTAATGATGTTGCTAATGCAATTGGTCCACTAGCAGCTGTTGTAAACATTGTTGAAAACAATGGTGAAATTGCTAAAAAAGCAGCTATTGCTTGGTGGATTCTACCTCTAGGTGGTTTTGGTATTGTTGCTGGTCTCGCTATTTTAGGCAAAAAAGTAATCAAAACAATCGGTGAAGGTATTACACATTTAACACCTAGCCGTGGTTTTGCTGCTGAACTAGCTGCTGCTTCTACCGTTGTTATTGCCTCAGGTACTGGTATGCCAATCTCTACTACTCAAACCCTAGTGGGTGCGGTATTAGGTGTAGGTATGGCACGTGGAATTGGCGCGCTTAACATGGGTGTTATCAGAAACATTGTAGTTTCTTGGGTAATTACATTGCCAGTTGGCGCTGCCCTTGCTATTGTTATTTTCTACGTACTAAGAACCGCATTTGGGGTTTAATAAAAAAGTACTCAAAGACTTTTAGCTTGAAAAGATCTCAATGCCCTAGGTGTTGGGGTCTTTTTATTTGTGGAAAGAAAAAATGACTAACCTTCCAAGTATTAAACAACTACAGTATTTATTAGCTGTTCATCAACATCAGCACTTTGGCAGAGCCGCTAGTGCCTGCTTTATAGGACAATCTACTTTAAGTAGCGCTATTCAAAATCTTGAAGAAACACTAGGCTGTCAGCTAATTGAGCGTGAAAATCGCAGCCTTATGTTTACCAGTATTGGTGAAGAAGTTGTTGAGCGTTCTCGTAAAATAATTAACGATACAATTAGTTTAAAAGAGCTTACAAAAAGCTTTTTAACACCACTAAGTGGTAAGCTGACTGTGGGTGTTATACCTACAATTGCAAGCTTTATAGCGGCTCCGCTTTATCATTTTTGTAAAGAAACCTTTTGTGATTTAGAGCTGGTATTAATTGAAGATACGAGTGACAAGCTACTGGATAAACTTGAACATGGGCATATTGATTTAGCGCTACTTGCACTGCCGTACGAAACAGATAAATTTCATACACAAGTATTGGCAAAAGATCAGTTTAGTTTAGTGCACCATAAGGATTACAGCGCTGCAAAGGGCGTAGTCGACTTTAATCTATTACCAGAGGCTAGCGTATTCTTATTAGAGCGCGAGCACTGCATGACGGGCCATGCGCTTAGTGCATGTCACTTAAACCGTGCCAGTTGTATTAACCCATTTGAAGCTGCAAGCTTACATACTCTATTAAGCATGGTTGAGCATCAGCTCGGGGTGACTTTTTTACCACAGATGGCGATTAATGCGGGTATTTTAGATAATAAAAATATGGTGGCTACACCATCACAAAGTGATGCATATAGAGATATTGGTATCTTGTGGCGTAAAACTACGGGCCGAATTCGAGACTTTAGGCTATTTAGTCAACAGCTTGAGGTGTTTTTAAAGCGTCAATGTAGTTTAGATTTTTCTAAAGCAGAATAATAAGTGAACTAAAGCAGCCTACAAAGGCTGCTTTTGATTTTGAAGATGGCTTTCAAAAGGCTCAAGTTCAGGTAAAAATAATAAATAAATCCATACCACCAAGTTAAAGTAAGGCACACAGCCTAATACAGTAAAAACCTTAACTGGGTAGCCTTTAATATTCGCGTAGCGGTAGCACTGATACGCGATTGCAAAATGTATAATCAGTAATAACATAACTAGTTGTGTCATACCTTCTTCCTTAAAAGCTTAAATAGCTTTGAAACCCACTATAAATATCGGTACTACGCCGCCAAAAGGTAATGTCATGTTTTTAAAGCGAAATACATAAAAAGGCACGACATTTTTTATTTGATGCTGAAAGTATAGGCAAGAAAGGTAATATTGGTAGTAATAAAATGATTAAAATTGTTTAATTTTGTTTATTTTGGGCTAGCTTGTTGTTGGTAAAACGTTTTATTTTTAGAAATTTTTTCGAGTTCATCTTTTACTTTTTCAACAGGTATTGGGCGTGCAATAAAGTAGCCTTGCCCATAATCAACACCAATTTCTTTTAGTGCAAAAAATATCTCTTCGTTTTCAACGTACTCAGCTACAGAGCGCTTATCGAGAGACCGACTAATATCATTTATTGCTTTTACTAACGCTAAATCTATAGGGTCATTGAGCATATCACTTACAAATGAGCCGTCAATTTTCACATGCTGTGCTGGTAGCTGTTTTAAATAATTAAATGTACTAAATCCAGTTCCAAAATCATCGATAGAAAAATGACAGCCTAAGCTATTAAGCTTCTCAATCATTTTACGAGTGGCCTTTAGGTTATTAATACTCGCAGATTCAGTTATTTCAAAAATTACCCGCGAAGCAGGCACGTTATACTTTTCAAGGTTTGATTCAATTAATGGCAATAAGCGTTCATCTAAGAACGATTGTGCTGACAAATTAATAGCAACTTGGTTTAACTCTGGGTGCTTAGATACACAAGCAATAGCATTACGTATAACGCATTGATCCATCAAAAATGTGTCGTTAAGCATTTCTAAAGAGGGAATAAACTGATTTGGGTATACGAGTTCACCTTTTAGTTTTAAGCGTAAAAGCGCTTCAAAATAAGCAACTTTACACTCTTTAAAATCCCAAATAGGTTGGTAATGTAGTTCAATATTATCTTGCTGTAGTGCTTGGCGAATTTCATGGCCCCATTCAAGCCCTGTTTGTAGTGTATTGTTTTGAGCATCTTCTTTTGAATAGCAATGTACTAAGTTACGCCCTAGGTTTTTGGCAATATACAAAGCAATATCGGCTTGTTTTAAACACTCATTAGGGTCGTTATTTTGTGTCGTGATTTGAGTTAAACCAATAGAGCAGCTAATAGTGTATATCTGATCTTCTGATTTAAAAGCATGTTTTTCTATCGCACTACACACACCTTCTGCAATAAGGTGTGCATCCAGTAAATTCATATTGGTAAGTATGACTGCAAATTCATCCCCACCAATTCTGCATACCAGGTGATCGTCGCCAATATTTGCTTTAAATAATTGCGCCACTTCTTTTAAAACTATATCGCCCTGATGATGGCCTTTACTGTCGTTTATTATTTTAAAGTGATCGAGGTCAATATAAATAACAGCATGCTCTATGCCATCATAGGTGTATTTATCTTGGCATATTTTATTAAGCTGTTGATCAAAATAATAACGATTATGTAAACCAGTTAATGGGTCATGGTGTGCTAAATGACGTAGTTGAATCTCAGCTTGCTTTCGTTCGTGTATATTGTCGATAGTTGCGGTTATAGTCGCGTTATTACGACTATTTTTTATTAGCTGCAATCTGCATTCAACCCAAATTAAATTGCCATTTTTGTGGGTTAACTTTACTTCTATTTGTTGCTGTTGCTTACCACCGTGTAAAATATCGTTGATAGTGTAGTCAAGCCTTTCTTTATCTTCGTTATTACAATAAGCGCTTAATGGGTTTTGTAGTGATGATTTAACACCAAAACCGCTTAATGTTTCCCATGCGGGGTTAATAAAACGAATATTACCTTGCTGATCGAGCTCTAAAACAACTGTATTTAAGTGCAATAAAATACGCTGATGAGCTGAAAATAACTCTTTGTAACGCACTTCGCTCACGCTTAATTGTTCTACTTTGTAAGCAAATTCAGCATAACTCACCATAAAATCTTCACGTCGTGCGGCGTGGTCACACACTTTGTTTAAAAATGAAGGATCGTAAGGGGCTCTGATAAAGTCGGTAACACCCGAAAGCAAAAGCTGCTCAGCGTAATCGGCATCGTCACTTTCTATAATTGTAACAATGGCTTGTTTAGAATTGTGCTGGAGGATTTCTTCAACGAGTACACTCGAGCTCTCTGCACTTGATGTAGTGGCATCGAGTAGCACAATTGAAAACTGCTGTTGGTTATAAGCGTTAAGTGCCGCTTTAGCTGAAGTTACATGAGTGATAGCAAAGTTTAACTTTAACTGTTCACTTATTTTGTCGGCCGTATTTTGAAGTGGCTCTAATAATAATAAGTTTAGCCGGCTACTTTTTTCTAAGTGAGTAGATAAAACATTCGCAAGTACTTGAGGGAGCATATCTTTGTGCTCAAACGGTAGTACAGCATCTATCCCATAGCTTCGGGCTGTTGTTTCGGCAATCCGCTCACAGTAAATTGGCGGAATAAGTAAAATTGGTGTGTTTTTTGGTGTTTTTAATAACCCTGAGCGGATCATCCTAGAAAAGCGCCAGCCATCAATTTTACCGACATTAATGCCCGTTATTATAATATCAACAGGGTGTTGTTTTAAAAGCTTTAAAGCTTGTTGGCTGTCTTGGGCATCAATAAAGATAAATACATTTAAGCTCTCTAAAGTGCCCTTAATCGCGCGACGTTCAGCACTACTTGCGTTTAATATTAGCAATTTAAGCTGGTTTGGCACGAGTTGAACACCCCTAATATAACTTATAATAATTTAGCCGAACAAGAATAGTGACATTTAACCATAAGAACAAGAGAATTTAATGGCAAACACGCAAACAGACGTTATAAGTTTGGCTGATTTCTTGAGCTTAATATCCGATACATATACACTTGGCGCGATTTTAAATGATGTGGATTACTAATTATGCGCGTGGCTGACTTTAGCTTTGACTTACCTGATGAATTAATAGCTCGTTTTCCTAAAGCGGACAGAACCAGCAGCCGTCTACTCACTTTAGATGGCCCAAGCGGAACTTTAGAACATAAAGTGTTTAGCGATATACTTGATTTAGTAAACGAAGGCGATTTATTGGTCTTTAACAATACACGCGTTATTCCAGCACGTATGTTTGGTCAAAAAGCTTCAGGCGGAAAAGTTGAAGTACTTGTAGAGCGGGTATTAGATGAGCATCGCGTACTTGCGCATGTACGGGCAAGCAAGTCGCTTAAGGTCGGTAACGAAGTTATTTTAGAAGGCAAAGCCAAGGCAATAATGGTTGCACGCCACGATACTTTATTTGAGCTTGAGTTCGATCATAGCCAAAACGTGTTAGATATACTTAATGATATTGGCCATATGCCACTGCCTCCTTATATTGACCGACCTGATACCGATGCTGACCGCGAGCGTTATCAAACTGTTTATGGAGAAAAGCCAGGTGCAGTTGCAGCACCAACTGCAGGTCTACATTTTGACGATAAGTTAATGACAGCACTCAAAGATAAAGGCGTAAATATGGCTTTTGTTACGCTACACGTTGGCGCTGGTACTTTTCAGCCGGTACGAGTTGATAGTGTTGATGAGCATGTAATGCACTCAGAATACATAGAAGTACCTGATGACGTAGTTGCAGCTGTTGCGCAAACTAAAGCAAATGGTGGGCGTGTAATTGCGATAGGCACAACTTCAGTTCGCTCATTAGAGTCGGCTGCTAAAGTTCACGGCGGCAAGTTAGATACGTATTTTGGTGATACCGATATATTTATTTTTCCGGGTTATCAATTTAATGTTGTTGATGCCATGGTCACAAATTTTCACTTACCAGAATCAACGCTTATAATGTTAGTCAGCGCATTTAGCGGCCAAGACAATATTATGGGCGCTTACAATACTGCAATAGAGCAGCAGTACCGCTTTTTTAGTTATGGCGACGCCATGTTTTTAACACGTAAGTAACAAAATATTGTTTAATACTCAGTAGAATATATTAAAACCCCCAGCTTAGTTGCTGGGGTTTTTGTTTGCGGCAATTGGCGAAACTGAATTTATCGCAGCTAATAGTATTAGTGAGGCAAAAAGGGTAGAATCAGGCGGTTAAATTATAGCTTGTTGGACTGTTTTTCCGACATTGAGGATGATATGAAATTTGAATTAGATTGTACTGACGGAAAAGCGCGCCGCGGCCGCTTAATTTTTGACCGTGGTGTAATAGAAACACCTGCTTTTATGCCTGTTGGTACTTACGGTACTGTAAAAGGTATGACGCCAGATGAAGTTAAAGCCACTGGTGCGCAAATATGTTTAGGTAATACCTTTCATTTAATGCTTCGCCCAGGTACTGAGATCATCAAGCAACATGGTGATTTACACGACTTTATGAATTGGGACTTCCCAATTTTAACTGACTCAGGCGGTTTTCAAGTATTTAGCTTAGGCGCAATGCGTAAAATTACTGAAGAAGGCGTTTTATTTCAATCTCCAGTAAATGGTGATGAAATTATGATGTCGCCTGAAAAGTCGATGGAAGTACAGCGCGACTTAGGCTCAGACATCGTTATGATTTTTGACGAGTGTACGCCATACCCAGCGACTGAAAAAGAAGCTAAAGATTCTATGGAGTTATCTCTTCGTTGGGCTAAGCGCTCAAAAGAAGGGCATGGCGATAATCCATCTGCTTTATTTGGTATTATCCAAGGTGGTATGTACCCAGAATTACGTGCACAATCACAAGCTGGCCTTGAAGAAATTGGTTTTGACGGTTATGCATTAGGTGGCCTATCAGTAGGTGAGCCTAAAAACGAAATGATGAATATCCTTGATCATTGTGCGTTTAAAATGCCAGAAGACAAGCCTCGTTACCTTATGGGTGTAGGCAAGCCAGAAGACTTAGTTGAGTCGGTTCGCCGTGGTATTGATATGTTTGACTGTGTTATGCCAACACGTAATGCGCGTAACGGCCATTTATTTATTACCACGGGTGTAGTAAAAATACGTAACGCAGTGCATAAAACAGATACAGGGCCACTTGACCCTGAGTGTGATTGCCATACGTGTAAAAACTATTCACGAGCTTATTTGCATCACCTTGATAAATGTAACGAAATTTTAGGTGCGCGACTAAACACAATTCATAACTTACGTTACTATCAACGTGTTATGGAAGGTTTACGTAATGCAATTAGCGAAGGTAAATTAGAAGAATTTGTACAAGATTTTTATGCTCGCCGAGGCCAAGATGTGCCAGAGTTAGCAGATATAAAAAATTAAACTTTAAAATTAAAGAGGAAGTATCATGAGTTTATTTATTTCAAATGCACACGCAGCAGCTGGTCAACCTGCGGCAGGCGGTGGTTGGGAAATGCTAATAATGTTAGCTATTTTCGGTTTGGTTTTTTACTTTTTAATCTACCGCCCACAAGCTAAGCGCGTTAAAGAGCACAAAAGCTTAATGAGTATGATGGCTAAAGGTGATGAAGTACTTACCCAAGGCGGTTTAGTGGGTAAAATTGTGAAAATTTCTGAAGAGAAAGATTTCATCGTTATCTCTTTAAACGAGCAAGCAGAAGTTACAGTACAAAAATCTGCAGTATCTGCAGTATTGCCAAAAGGCACAATGAAGTCGCTATAAAAATAATAAGGACGACCCCGTGTTAAACAAGTTTCCAGTTTGGAAGTATTTACTTGTTTTAGCTGTGGTAGCCATTGGCCTTTTATATGCCTCTCCAAACTTGTATGGTCGCGATCCGGCCATACAAGTTTCAGGTGCTAAAGGCGCTGATGTCGATCTCAGTGTTGTAGACAAAGTAAACGCAATCCTTAAAACAAATAATGTAACCGCTAAATCGACAATACTTGAAGATGGACAAATTTTAGTTCGTTTAAAAAATGTTGAAGAGCAACTTAAAGCGCATGACTTACTTCGTGATTCGCTGAGCGATGATTACATTTCTGCTATTAATATGGCACCTGCTCAACCAGCTTGGTTAAAAGCGGTTGGTGGTAACCCTATGAAGCTAGGTCTTGATTTAAGTGGTGGCGTACATTTCACCATGGAAATCGACATGGCAACAGCGGTTGATAACCAGCTTGAGCAAATGGAACAAGATTTTCGCAGTGACCTGCGCGAAGAAAAACTACGTTATCGTAGTGTTCGCCGCGTAGCAGGCTCCGATCGTATGCGTGTAGAAATGCGTACCGAAGAAGACAAAAATGCTGCAGAGAGTTTCTTAGAAACTCGCTACCCGCTAAATGTCTACATTGATGACAGCAGTAACGATAAAGCATTTTTTGCGACAATGAGTGAGCAAAAACTCAAAGAGATTCGTGACTACGCTATCAAGCAAAATGAAACGATTATTCGTAACCGTATCAACCAAATTGGTGTTGCAGAGCCTAACGTACAACGCCAAGGCGCTGAGCGTATTATTGTTCAACTACCAGGCATTCAAGATACTGCACGTGCTAAAGAAATTTTAGGCGCGACAGCAACACTTGAATTTCGTGAAGTAGACGAAAACGCAGATATTAGCGCTGCTGCCCAAGGTCGTATCCCAGCGGGTACTGAAATGATCATGAGCCGCGACGGTTACCCTGTTGTACTTAAAAAGCGTATTATTTTAGAGGGCAGCCATATTACGGGCGCGCAATCTGGCGCTGATGAATACCAACGTCCGCAAGTAAGTATTACGTTAGATAGCAAAGGTGGGGCAAAAATGAATGCCTTTACCAAGCGTGCTATTGGTAAGCGTATGGCAACGGTATTTATTGAGTACAAGCCATCAGGTAAAAAAGATGCAGACGGTAAAGCGCTTCCGCCTATTAAGGTTGAAGAAGTTATTAACGTAGCAACGATTCAAGCCCGTCTTGATCGCTCGTTCCGTATTACCGGCATTGATAACCCAGCAGAAGCACATAACTTAAGCTTACTACTTCGTGCTGGTGCACTTGTAGCGCCAATTCAAATTGTTGAAGAGCGCACAGTAGGTCCAAGCTTAGGACAAGAAAATATTGAAGCGGGTATGACTGCGGTTGCACTTGGCTTTGCGTTTGTACTTTTGTTTATGCTTGTGTACTACAAAGGTTTTGGTATGGTTGCAAATCTTGCGCTTGCGGCTAACTTAGTACTAATTGTAGGTGTTATGTCTTTAATTCCGGGCGCTACACTTACGCTACCTGGTATTGCCGGTATTGTATTAACGGTAGGTATGGCGGTTGATGCTAACGTACTTATTTTTGAACGTATTCGTGAAGAGCTGGCCGATGGCCGTAGCCCTCAACAAGCGATTCATTTTGGTTACGATAGCGCATTTAGTACTATATTTGATGCCAACATCACGACACTAATTGCTGCCATTATACTGTTTGCAGTGGGCACTGGTCCGATTGCGGGCTTTGCAGTGACACTTGCGATTGGTATTTTAACTTCAATGTTTACAGCCATCGTTGGTACCCGTGCGGTAATCAACTTATTTGTTGGTGGTAAACGCATTGATAAACTTTCGATTTAAGGAGCAGACATGCAAATTTTAAGTTTGGGTAGTAGAACCCTTCGTTTCATGTCTCTTCGAAAAGTGGCTATGGGTTTCTCGACGCTACTAATTTTAGCGTCGTTTGCATCAATTTTTATCAAAGGCCTAAACTTTGGTTTAGATTTTACCGGCGGTACTGCGGTAGAAGTGGGTTTTTCACAACCGGCTGACCTTAAAAAAGTACGTGATGCACTAGCTGATAATGGTTTTGCTGATGCATCAGTGCAGCTATTTGGTTCAAGCCAAGAAATTTTAGTTCGCTTAGCACCACGCGGTAGCGATGTAAAAGCTGAGGTGATTGGTAACCAAGTAATCGATGCACTTAAAAAAGCAGACGACAGCGTAGTAATGCGCCGTATTGAATTTGTAGGCCCAAGTGTAGGTGAAGACTTAAAAGAGCAGGGTGGCCTTGCCATGTTAACTGCGCTTATTTGTATCTTAATCTACGTTGCGTTTCGTTTTGAATGGCGCTTTGCAGTAGGTGCGGTAGGTGCACTACTACACGATGTTATCATTACTGTGGGTTTATTTTCGGTATTAGGTTTAGAGTTTGATTTAACTATATTAGCGGCAATTCTTGCGGTAATTGGTTATTCACTCAATGATACGATTGTTGTATCAGACCGTATACGTGAAAACTTCCGTAAGGTACGCATTGACGATACGATAGAAATTATTGATATTTCACTTACGCAAACACTTAACCGTACACTTGTAACATCAATCACGACTATTTTAGTATTGATTGCCTTGTTTGCATGGGGCGGACAAACCATTCATGGTTTTGCAACTGCATTACTGTTTGGTGTGTTTATTGGTACTTATTCTTCGATTTATGTTGCAAGCTCTGTTGCTATTGCGATGGGTGTAAGCAAAGAAGATTTAATACCAGAAGTAATTGAAAAAGAAGGCGCAGACCAAGACGCTATGCCGTAATGGTTTTGTAACTACTTTAAAAAACCGCTCATTGAGCGGTTTTTTATTGCCTGTAATATATTTATGCTCACGATTGTTTTAGCTTTACTGTGCAAGTATGAATAAACAGTGCTAACTTTGTAGAGCACACCATGAGTGTAACGTCGTACTATGTATTTAAGATAAGTATTAATAGCGCGGTTATTAATAAGTACAGTTACATAATATCGTCATCTTATATTTAGGCGCTGGAAGCTGTTTAGCTTAAATAACGCGATAATTTAAACTATCAATAATAACTGTTAAAACTACCGATAATAACTAGGGTGATAATTATGTTGCCATTAAAGTATTTGATTAACGTAGTAAGTTTGTTTGTATGCAGCGCTTTAGCGAGTGAGGTAAATATCGTAAATGTAGCGCAGGAGCAGCGTGTGCAATATGCTCGTGACGACTACCTTAACGAGCTATTAGAAAAAGCATTGGTGAGCGCACAATACCCTGCAGAGATTAACCCCGTTTTAATTCATCCCCATCAACAACGTACTTTAATAGCACTAGATACAAAAAATTTAGATTTATACTGGAGTATGAGCAGCCCCGAAAGAGAGTCTTTAGCTATTGCGATTAAAATCCCATTATTTAAAGGCTACATAGGTAAAAGGGCACTATTAACAAGTAAGAACAGCATTGCTAGATTTAAAGGTGTTACTAGCTTAGAGCAGTTAGGCAGGCTTTCTGCGGTACAAGGTCATGATTGGCCAGATACAAAAATAATGGCGTTTAATGGCCTGCATATAAGGCCGTTTGCAAATTATCAGGCTATGTTTGCCTTAACAAGTGCAGGGCGTATTGATTACTTCCCACGTTCATTTATCGAGGTTAATTCAGAGCTAGCGGCAAATAAACAAAGTAACCTAGTGATAGTACCTAATTTATATATGAGTTATCCGACAGGGTTTTATTATTTTGTATCAAATAGTAAGCCAGAGCTTGCAGTGGCAATTAAAAAAGGGCTTGAGATAATGCAAAAAAATGGCGAGTTTGATGCTTTATTTGATGAATATTTCGCAAAAGATTTAAACTCGTTACCTTACGAAAAAGGTAAAACAGTAGAATTAAAGCTAGATAACCCTTATTTTTAAGCACAAAAAAAGGAGCCTAGGCTCCTTTTTAGTATGCTATTAATAGCATTTAATTAGCGAAGTAATGACTCAGTTAATACTGGACGAATTTCGCGAATAATTGCTTGAGTCAGTTTTGGTGAACCACAGATAATATTGCCGCTGTGGTTATAGTTATTACCACCGGCGAAATCTACAACCATACCGCCCGCTTCTTTAACCATTAGTTCGCCCGCAGCAGAGTTCCAAGGTTTTAAACCAATTTCAAAAAATCCATCAACACGGCCAGCTGCAACGTATGCCATATCTAAAGCAGAACAACCTGCACGGCGAATATCAGCAGTGTGTACAAATAATGCTTTAAACGCTTCAGTGTATGCATCCATGTGGTTTTTGTTTTTAAAAGGGAAACCAGTAGCAAGTACAGTGCCTGCAAG
Organism: Pseudoalteromonas sp. HL-AS1; assembly: GCF_031198785.1. Taxonomy (NCBI): domain Bacteria; kingdom Pseudomonadati; phylum Pseudomonadota; class Gammaproteobacteria; order Alteromonadales; family Pseudoalteromonadaceae; genus Pseudoalteromonas; species Pseudoalteromonas sp. HL-AS1. The sequence continues at coordinate 3,265,882 of NZ_CP133569.1, read as the reverse complement.
AACCGTAGTTTTGCTAACGCGTAGACGTTTACTGTTTAACTGAGTGCCTTGACCGCGAGATGCAGTGAAAAGCTCACCACGAATTGGATCATAAATAACAGCTTGGTCTAAACGACCTTTAACTTTAAGTGCGATAGAAACCGCGTAATAAGGGATACCTTTGATGAAGTTAGTTGTTCCATCGATAGGATCTACAATCCATTGGTAATCATCATCCTTGCCTTTATGCTCACCTAGTTCTTCACCAACAATTGAGTGAGTAGGGTAAGACTGTAAAATAGTGTCACGAATTACGGCTTCGGCTTCTTTATCAATGTTAGTTACTAAGTCGTTAGCGCCTTTTTGTTGCACTTCAACTTTTGATAAATCTTCACTTGCGCGAAGTAAAATTTTGCCTGCGTTGCGCGCAGCGCGAACCGCAATGTTTAACATTGGATGCATGGTATTACCTTTGGGTTGTAAAAGAACGTTTATATATTTCAGCCGGCGTATTTTAGCGACTTTTGCCATAAAGTAAACAATAAACCCCAAATACTTGTGTTTGTTTTTTATACAAGATTGAAAAGTTTATATATTTTTAAAAAATAATTATCTGCATTTAAATAAATTAAATTTAAATAACACTTTACCTAAAGTTAACTTGAGGTTTTATCGTGCTCCTAACTTAACTGATAGGATAACATTATGTATTTAGAGCACGTAAACTTAGTCGCGAGTGATATAGATAGTATGCTTACATTTTATCGCGCTGTATTTCCACATTGGTCGATTAGAAGTGAGGGCAGAGGTGATTGGCATGGAAAACCAAGACGCTGGGTACACTTTGGAGATGACACGCATTACATTGCGATAAGCAGTCATGGTGAAGGTGAAAACAGAAACTTATCGGGCCATCAAATTGGTTTTGCACACTTTGCTTATGTAACTAATAATTTAAGCGCAGTAGTAATGCGCTTAAATAAAGCGGGTTTTACTCTAAGCAAGCTAGGTAGCGAGAATCCTTTCAGAAAGAATGTCTACTTTATTGATCCTGCAGGGTTTGAAGTTGAGTTTGTAGAGTATTTAAGTGATATACCAAGCGAGCGAAATAACGATTTATAATAAAATACCAAGCAGCACGTTAAAGTGCTGCTACTCAATTATAGTGAGCGGTTATTATTACCCGTGCCAAACTGGGTTTTTAGCTCATTTGCAAAGCTTATAAATTTTTCTTTAATTGTGCGCTTTATTTTCACTTCAACCGAGCCCATTACTGCCTTTCCTTCAATATGAATTGTAGGGCCTTGGCGTTTGTTAAGCGACACAGATTTATTTTCAAGGCTACTTAAAATACAAAACATTTTAGACACTACATTGACATGCTCTGGTACGTAAATTTCATCGCTACCAAAAATACAGTTAACGTGAATAGTTACATTTTGATGCGCAAAAATAGCATCGGTAAAATCAAGCACCACCGATCCCATAAAGTTACTCAGATATATATTTTTTGGCACAACCCACTGACCACTTCGCTCGTTAGATCCTAAAATACTGCGTAATGTAAAATCATCATCACTGTTTTGCTGTGCACTATAATGTGGTGTAAATTGCGATTGTTTTTCTGCTTTATATTGCTGATCGGTATTAAGTGTTAAATCTTCTACTAAGGCTAGTAGTACTTCGTTATTAGGTGCATCCATCGCATTATCTAAACGTCTTTCAAATGCATCAACAGAAATAACACCATGACTGTAATTATAAATTAATTGATCAATCACTTGTTCGCGTACTTGTTCTATTGGGCGGTCTTCAACTTTTACAGACATGAGTTATTCCTTCTTATATTTACTATTGATACTGCTCTTGTAGTTAAGCTGCAAACCGCGTACCAAATATAATTTCATTAATTATCAATTGGTTATTTTTAACGGTGTTTTTTGTTTTGTTATATTAACGATAGATTAACCAAAAGAGCAACTATCTAGCTATTTTCACTATTTGAGAAAGTTTTACCGAGTAGCCTGTAAATAGTTACACAAACATAGATAAGGTTTTATCTTTTAATTAACTCAAGCCCTTGAATTTTAAGTATAAATAAAGTTGGCCTGAAGCTCGCATTAGTTAAAGTGTCTTTAATCAAAAGGAGAAAGATTATGAAAACATTTAACAAATCTATTATCGCAGCTCTAGTTCTTGGTACTACGGCTATGGGTGCCCAAGCAAACAGCTGGGAAAACGAAAGTAAAGATGCTTGGATTGATGGTAAGGCAGAAACCGTTCTACTTATGAACACTAATCTAAACAACTTTGACATTAACACTGATGTAAAAAATGGCAAGGTAGTACTTACAGGTAAAGTTAATAGCGAACTTGATAAAGAGCTAGCAGAAGAACTTGTACTTAGCCTAGATGGTGTAACTGATGTTGATAACAGCCTTACTGTTGTTAAAAGCATGGACACCGAAGATAAAAGCAACGACATGATGGACGATGATGATAACGACCTAACGGACGCTAAAATCACCACTGTAATCACAACTCGATTCCTGTTTGACTCAGAAGTAGGTGGTACAGACATTGATGTTGATACCGACAACGGTGTGGTAACTCTGAATGGCTCTGTAGAGTCTGAAGCTGAAAAGCAACTAGCAGTTAAAATTGCTAAAAATGCTGAAGATGTTCGCGACGTAGTTGATAAACTAGCTATTGTTGCTGAATAATACAGTATGGTTAAGGCCCAGTAATGCTGGGCTTTAAGTCTTTTTAATGCTTAATTTAAATGGAGTTTGATCATGGATATTATTCGTATAATACTTTCGGTTTTATTACCGCCATTAGGTGTGTTTTTGCAAGTTGGCTTAGGTATGCATTTTTGGTTAAATATTCTATTAACACTGCTAGGTTATTTCCCAGGGTTAATACATGCAATCTACATTATTGCGAAAAAATAATGACAGATTATATATTGTGTAAGCCGACTACTGAGGTTTAGCTAAATACTTCAGTACCGATCGGCTCACAATATTAGTTTTTAGAGAGTTTTTAGATAGTTTTTAGGTTAAATCCAATTTTTAAAGCTCTTCAACCCATTAATTCACTTCCTTAACCCACTCCCAATATTATTTTAAAACTATATTTATTGTTTACTAATAAGCTTTCCAGCTAACAGTCGCGCTCAGTTTCTGACTTGATGCCATTTAGGAAATCTTCAACATTAGTGTGTTTATACATCTACAATATACAATCAAATACTTTATTATTTAGTGACAATATTACCTTCACTTCTAGTGTTATCATTAAACTAGGTTCTAGGCATATTGAGGTAGTTAATTGAATATTCGACTTATAATGTCAGGCGTTGTGTCTTTCGTTTTTTATTTTAGTTGGGCCTACTGGGCAAATAGTGCGGCAGACATTGCTAAATCGGTCACTCTTCAAGCTGCATTAGTGCAAGGTTTGTATAGTGGATTTGTAACGCTGTTTTTTACCTTTATTTTAGAAAAGGTCGTCAACAAGTATAAGTTTAGTTATGTAACGCTTGCGTTCGTAACTCCAATTATTTGTATGTTTCATTCTAAAACACCACAAAACGTAGCAATACGACAAAGTTTTAATAATGCAATTAACTCTAGCGCTTCGTATTTAAGTAATAAAAAAATAGCAGGCGTACTTTTGGCGCCTATTATTCCGATTACTGTTCAATCGAGCTTAGTGATTATGGTGAATGTAGTTAATCAGACACCTAATTTGGCACTGACAGTAGCCCCAAGCATATTTTTTACAGCCTTGTATGCCTATACATATATGTTAGCTTTGCTTAAAAAGTAGAGGGTTAAATATAAAAGACTATATGGGATAGGGTTTTTTATAATTTAATGCAGTGAATAGCACGGGAAATATCTTACATTTTATGTTTATTCCCACTTAAAAGATTACTATTTAAGCAGTTAGCTTGTTGATTGTTAAAATAAAGGTTTTTGGTAGTGACAAGCACCTAAAAAGTTTTTATACTGCAACCCGCTTTAGTCGCTCTGTGACTGAACGCTTCAAAAATTAACTGCCTGGCAGTTATATAAAGTTGGCCCCTTAGCTCAGTTGGTTAGAGCACACGACTCATAATCGTTAGGTCCCCAGTTCGAGTCTGGGAGGGGCCACCACTTTTACAAAATTCCCAAGTAAATACCTACTAACCGAAATTACCCTGTGCTACCTCTGTGCTACTTTTCACTATAAATCAATTATTAAAAATAGTCCTATCAAATTAATTGATATTGCAATTAATATCTTTAAAGTACGCATTTGGTCTCTTTTTAATAGAGCTAACTAAAAAGGATTCATTGCAGTCATTATTTTATTGGCTGTTAAAGCATATGAGGCAATATATGGATAATGGCTATACCCTACTGATTTCTATACTAAGTGGCTTATTTGGAGCCCTAATATCAGCTTTCTTGAGTTTTAAAGTTAGAGTTATAGCCCAAAATAAAATAAAAAAGGACTTAGAACATCGTATTGAATCGCCCCGTGTTTGCCAGAGACTCAATAACTTGAGAAACTGGAACTATGAAAAAATCAAATCGCTATACATCAGAATTTCGTGAACGTGCAATTAGGCTTGTTACCACACAACAGCATGAATACCCTTCTCTTTGGGCTGCGCTAGTATCGATTTCAGATAAACTGGGATGTACCCCAGAAACACTTAGAGCATGGGTCAAGAAATCTCAAGCTCAACCGTCTAAACCCTCTTCTAATACGCAATCAACTGAAGAACGCCTTGCCGTCTTAGAGCGCGAGAATAAAGAGCTCAAGCGAACGAATGATATCCTGAGGCAAGCTGCCGCTTTTTTCGCCCAAGCGGAGCTCGACCGCAAACAGAAGTAATAGTGGATTTTATTGATGCTTGCAGAGAGCATTACGGTGTCGAGTCAATTTGCAAGGAATTGCCGATTGCACCATCAACGTATTATTCTCATAAACAGATACAAAGAGAGCCTGAGCGACTGTCTAACCGCAAAAAGCGTGATGCTGAGCTGATAATACTCATTCGCGAAGTGTGGGAGGATAATATGTCAGTTTATGGTGCAAGAAAAATATGGAAGCAGCTACAGCTTGACGACCATCAAGTCGCCCGCTGTACAGTCGAACGATTGATGCGAGTTATGGGAATTCAAGGTGTTCGTCGGGGTAAAGCACATAAGACAACGATACCTGACGAGCAACAAGATAAGCCACTTGATTTAGTTAATCGTCAATTTACTGCTGAGCAGCCAAATCAACTTTGGGTAGCTGACATCACCTATGGTGTGCCCGGAGTTCAGCACTAGCAAGGAATGCTTTAATGAACCACGAGTCTATCTGAAATACATGAGCAATACGGTAGGAGCCAAATTGTTTATGGCACTATCTGGTTGTGCAGATAGTTGAGTCTGAGCGGCAGTGACTTATCGTATGCTGATAAGGTGATGGAACTCGCTGACAACGGGGAGTGAGGCGAATTCGTTACGCCAAGATGCTCTTCTAGACTAAGTATTGGACGGATGAAGTACATGAACCGATTAACCCGCATCTATGGGCTGAAACGTCGCCATTGCCTACACGAATTAACAGGCAATATGATGCTGCAATAATACTAAATGTATGAGTATTATTGCCGACTTGATAAATCACACGTAGGTATTTATCAATGGATAAACGCTAAATCACAATTCAGCGTTTAAGTATTATCACCTTACAGCACGATAAGGTTAAAGACTGCGATCGGCATCCACCCCAATATGTTCGAGTTCAGATAGGTAAACCGGGGAAGGTTTGTTTGAATGCTAAGGGAGCACGACCCCGATGACAAACAAGCTGGCGGAGCGTTCGTAGTAGTCTGAGATGGGGAAAGCCCATTACATGGCGAAGGGGCGCAGTTTAATTGATTTGCGCAAGCAAATTACCTGACCTTAATGAGGTGAAGACCTGTGATAATCAGCGAACTGCAACGTAAATTAGCAACATGGACAGCAACAGATAAAGCGCGTCGCGTTAATCGATTACTGCGCCTTATCAGTCACCCACAATGGCTTTGCCAAGCGGCTGAAGTAACGCTTTCTTCAAAAGGTGCCAAAACACCTGGCGTTGATGGAATAACTAAAATTCACTTACAGGATAAGCTGACTGATTACTTAGATGGGATCAGAAATGATTTACTCTCGGGTAATTATCAACCAATGCCTGCCAGACGAATTTATATTCCTAAAGCGAATGGAAAGCAACGCCCTTTAGGCATACCCACCTTAAGAGACAGAATAGTGCAACGTGCCATGCTCATGGCAATGGAGCCGATATGGGAAAATGATTTTCATTCACTATCCTATGGTTTTAGACCTGAACGCAGTGTCCATCACGCCATTAGAACTGTTAAGTTACAAATGACAGGCTCAAGTGAACCACGTGGGCGCTGGGTAATTGAAGGGGATTTATCAAGTTATTTTGATACAGTCCACCATCAATTACTGATGACATGTGTGCGTAAGCGTATCAATTGTCGACGATTTAATGAATTGCTCTGGCGGTTCATCAAAGCAGGACATATTGAACGTAATCTATTCTGTGCAACAAGCGAAGGCGTACCACAAGGTGGTGTCATTTCTCCATTATTGTCAAATATCATGCTCAACGAATTTGATCAGTATTTGGATAAATGCTACTTGAGCAAGAAAGCACGTAAAGATCGCTGGTACTGGAATCGTACAATCCAAGATAAGCGTACCATTGCACTAGAGGAAAATAGACAATGGAAACCTGGGGTTGCTTATTGTCGTTATGCCGATGACTTTCTTGTGATTGTCAAAGGTAACAAACAACAAGCAGAAGCCATTCGTGATCAGTGTCGAAATTTTCTTGAAGGTAAACTTAAACTCACACTTAACATGGAGAAAACCCATATTACGCATGTGAATGATGGATTTATCTTCCTTGGTCATAGGATCATAAGGAAACGTGGTCCTAAAGGGAATATGCGTGTGGTGTCTGGTATTCCACATGGTAAGGCTAAAGCATTTTCTCATTCCTTGAGCCAAGCTTTATCCAGTGATCACAGTTGTAGCAAGATAGACAAAGTTGAACAACTCAGCCGCAAGCTTAAAGGCTGGGCGCAATTTTATCGTCATACTGATTATACCGCTAAAGTTTACAGTAAAATTGATCGTATAGTTTTCTGGAAATTAGCAAAATGGCTAGCGCGGAAATATCGTTGCTCCGTTAAGTCATTAATGATGAAGTGGATAAAACGACCGACGCCAAATCAGGCCAAGACTTGGGTATTATTTGGTAAAAGCAATCGAGGTAATTTATGTAGCGCTTCACTATATCGACTGGTGAGCAGTCCTAAGTTGCCCTTCCGTTGGCGATTACCTGAATCAAACCCTTATCTTAGAGATGAAATGAGAAATACTGTCACATCTCGCTACAGCGATGTTGTAATGGCTGTAAGCCACAATTAAGCGGAGAGCTGTATGCGCTGAAAGGTGCACGTACGGTTCGGAGAGGAGAGGCAGAAAAATAGTTCGACTACGTTCTGCCTCTTACTCTACTTGCCACATGGAGTGGGTTTGTTTATGTCGCTTTCGTGATAGATGTTTTTTCACGATACATTGTAGGTTGGCGTGTATCAACGACAATGCACACAGAGCTTATTCTTGATGCGTTAGAGCAAGCTATTTGGCATCGTGGCAACCCCGAAGGGTTAATTCACCACAGCGACAGAGGCAGCCAATATTTGTCTATACGATACACTGAGCGACTTGCTGAAGCTGGAATTCAAGCGTCTGTAGGCAGTGTGGGTGACTCTTATGACAATGCATTGGCTGAAACAATAAATGGATTATTTAAAACAGAGATTATTCGCAGAAATGGCCCGTGGAAGAATGTTGATGCTGTTGAATACGCAACGTTAGAGTGGGTTAATTGGTTTAATAATCAACGCCTATTATCTTCAATTGGGTATATTTCACCAGCTCAATATGAAACAGACTACTATGATAATTTAAACGAGTCAGGTAAAGTGGCCTGACTTAAACAAACTGGTCTCCGATGAACTCGGGGCGATTCATATTGCTTATGTTTATGTATCACAGTTAAGTTTTTTGGTTGCTGCAAATGCATGGTTACAATCTTTTTTTGAGAAAATAGAAGCCCAAGTAGACACTCCGATCCCTGAAAATGAGTTTACTTTTTCACACGCGATATCAATTATCTTTGAGGATATGATTAGAGAAAACAATAGTCATTCATACGAAAATATAGTTGGTTTTGAGGGATTAGTAGAGCTTCATATTGACAACCTAACAAAGACTTATCTGACATTTGAACAACAAGCTGAACTACCGAAAGATGCTCTTATCTTTTACCAACGTTATGAGAAGAAACTAAAAAATGTTGTTGTAATTATTAAGCAATTTAGCTCGTACCTTTCAGATAAAGAGCAGTTCTTAAAGCTTGATGCCATTCAAATTTATCAAGCAATCGAAAATATTAAACTATTTCTTGATTCAGCAGGGTTGCTGCGTACAGCAATGATTAAGTTCGGGAAAATAAATCAAGCTGAAGCTAACTTAATGCTTGAGCAACAATTACAAACTATTGAAAAAGATATTTTAGTAGCAGGTAAAAATAAGGTGCAACTATCAAAAGCAAGACAATTTTTAATTAGAGAAGGGGCAATTAAAAAGTGAAAGATATCAAGTCCAAGTTAATGTTACCTTGAAATCAATGTTTTATGTTGTCCATAAAAACTCTATTGATTATAAAGATCGGCTGGTAAGTAGCGTCGGAATATGCACATGATTGAACTTTTACAGTATTTTTGGAGATAACATGACATTATTTTGGGCTGCTATTAGTGCGGTTTTAGTTTTTTATTTTAGGGAGTCAATAAAAGTTGCACATCAACAGCGAAATATAACATCAAAACTTGATGCTTATTTGGTTCACTGGTCTTTGAAAATAATAGAGGGTGATGACACTGTCTTTAAGTTATCTAGTGTAGGTTTAAGCTGGGCTGAAAAGCATCAGAATTGTAATAGTATTGAAGAAGTATTAAAAATAAATGAAGAGTTCAAAGTAAAGCTTCAGGAAATGAAAAGTTAGTTATTTTTAGAAGGTGTATTTGAAGAAGTGCTCTCAAGTGCTAACCAGAAAGTGAAAAGCAGTGGGCTTAGCTTAGATCAAATCTCGAAAATGCTAACAGAGTATCGTCGTGATTTTATAGACGGAAAGTTGTACCCAAGCGATAATGACTTATCTGTACTCTCTCCATCAACGGCTAGGTTAGCTATATCCTTAAAGCTTAATATAATATCTATACTTGAGGGGTTGGTAATATTATTGGTTAAGATTGAAAAAGCTCCAAATCAAATGGAATCAAAAGATGAATTATTTGATTTATATATTTGCTGGCTTAAAGTTGTTCGAGATAAACACTTATTGATCAAGTCAAATCGAGAGCTACTGTCTGAAGGGGTATTTAGGATTGCCTGCGGTAACTTCATTTCTGGTTTATGAAGCTGGGCTCAAAAAGCTGATCAATTAAGTGTTATTACGTATTACCTTAAATAAACCTCAGTAATTTCAGCCCTGAAGTGACCTAGCTCCTGTGACACTGTTTCAAGAGCTATTTGCCTACTAAGCCCCAAACCTTTAAGTTCATCCATTCTCTCTTGCGCGTAGCTATGTCTAAGACCATGTCCGCCATTAGAAAAAAAGAGTGTACGACTAGATGCTTTTGAGAATGAGCATGACCATTTATGACCACCACCAATATCATAACGTTGCAAATAGTTAATTTCCCTATCACGAACCGTTATAGGCTGCGCTAAGCGCCTTTGTTCTAGCTGCGTAGCTAGAGCGCTAGGTATTAGTACATCACGGATTAGGCCGCCTTTGCCTTTTACTGTATAAATACGACCTTCTCGACCAAGCCATTTACTGTTTAACGCAGGGCGGCTATCAGCTTTACGCTCTGATACTTTGGCAATTGTTAAAAGTTCATGGGCTCTTAATCCTGCTGCGTAGGCTATTTGTGTAGATAAATTATATTTTCTAGTTTGATGCTCACTGATTGCTTGAGCTTGGGCTGGAGTGTAGGCGCGAGACTTTTCGATTATCTCTTTTTCAGATTTTATTACAGTCAGCGTCTCTTTAGGGCCGAGTTTGCCACTGAGTTTAAACATAGCTTGAATTGCTTGCCGTTCCATATCCAGTGTTTTTTGGCCTGCAAACTCACTGCGGTAATCAAGATATTTATAAGCATCTTGAAGGCTCATACCCTGTACACCATTAATTCCAATATCTTTTGACCACCGAGCTATTTTTATAAGTGCCGTTTTATAATTACGAGCAGTGCCAAGCGATTTAATAACTTTGTGCTTGTATAAGTTTTTAGCTAGCTTCTTCGCTTGCGTTTCAGGCTTTGCGAACTTAGGCATTTTTATCAATCCATCGTTTTACAGTGCTCCAATGTGTTTTTACTCCTTTACGTAAAAGCCGACGTTGTAAACAAGCAATACTTGTTGCTTCTTTATGAAGCGCTAGTAGCTTGTGTTTATGAATATCGAGCTTTGATGGCTTGAATCGTTTTTTACTGATTAGCTTTTTCATTTTTCAGGCGCAATGCTTCTGCCTTAGCATCAAAGGTCATAGTTATTCTCCGATGTGTTTGTAAGAAAAACTGGCTGATTAAGCTCAGCGACTAACGCCTATTCGCCCCTAAAAATCAAAAAACTTGGTTTTATAATGAAGCTGAAAGCTTCTGAAGTGGGGATTACAGAGAATGTAACAACGTGTTGAAGGTAGCAGGAAAGCGCCTGTTTTTTTCTTGCCCGTAGGGCTTGATTAACATTTAGATTAGTAGCTTTAATTTAAATTTCAATCTGCAAATAGAAATCCACGTGTAAGATGCTCAAGAGCCCATACCCCGCTATGTGCAAAGCCCAGAAAAAAGGAGGTAATTGCTCATGATGCCTCATTTTGAAATAGCAACAAGGCAATATAATCACTAAAAACATGCATTGACAAGTGTAACGTTACACGTTACTATTTTGATTGATCAGTGACTACATCCTCTATAGTGAAGGCTAAAAGCATAAAGTAATTCAATAGTTAGGCATTAGTTTGTTGATAAAACAATATAAAAAACCAATAAGGTAAAATTATGACTAATTATATAAATTATACGGAATGCGAAGGAGGTGTGGCATGGCAATTAAAAGTTTTAAACATAAAGGACTTAAAAGGTTCTTTTACGATGACAACCCAAGTGGAATTCAAAGCGACCACTTAAAAAAAGTTGGATATATACTAGATGCTATAGACTCTTCCCATCATCCTAAAGATTTGAAAGCCCTTTATAATAGTAAGTTTTCAGAGAAAAAGGGTTCTGGTGAAGGTGTTTTCAGTATTGAGGTTAATGGTAATTGGCGAATCACGTTTCAAATAAAAGATGATGGCGCCGTATTATTAGATTATCGTGATTATCATGGTAAAAACATCAAAGCAGGCTAGTTTTATCCATAAAAAGGCTGTTAATTATTTTAACAGCCCCTCCCCTAAATAAGGGAAATTTGGAGATTAAAATGAGACAAACTAGAAAACCATCACATCCTGGTGAGTTTTTCAAGTTCACTATACTGGATGAAAGAAGCATATCTATTACTAAAGCCGCTGAGTATCTTGGTATATCTAGAAAGGCGTTGAGTGAGTTTGTGAATGGTAAAGCAAAATGCTCTCATGCTATGGCTAGAAGGCTTTCTGAAGCTACAGGTACAGGAGTATCTATCTGGATCAATATGCAGGCAAAGTTAGATACTTGGGAGGCTGAAAACATGGTCCTTCCTGATGTAGTTAGAGTTATCCCCACACTAAAATATGCTTAATAGTAAAAATAAAAACCAGCTTAATAGCTGGTTTTTGGTTTTTTCTATTCGTATATCAAAAACTAGAGCTAGCTTGGGAGTTCATTGAGGCAAGAGAAAAGCTAGAGGGACGTAGAATTCTACCTATTACCTTTATCGATCTCTTCTTACTTTTCAGAAGGTTATAAGGAAACTTAGGTTGAAGTTTGGTAGTTAAAATCAAGTGAATTTATTAGTCAAAAAGAGCAAGGGTCAAACACGTTTTTATCACAATAACGTTCAGGCGATAGAACATTACTTAGATGAAAAATTCATTAGAGGTTACCTTGAGGGTCTTATAAAATCACCATCCAGATCAAAAAAACGAACTTTAGAAGTGTTTATGTTTTTAAATTTAATTAACTCGAAACCAGTGCAAAACTCAAAGCTTTCAGACTTCGTGCTTGATTCTAGAACGAGTGAAAAAAGCGAGTATATAGCCAAGTTGTTGAGCGAGCTATCTCTTCCCAACTTCAAGTCGTAAATAAAGCTTCAGGTATCCAAAGATAGTAAGTAAAAAGCCCCTATTGGGGCTTTTTACTTACTAGTGTTTACTTTTATTGCTCAAAACTACAAGAGTTAACTAATTTTTACGGTATATCTCATGCTCAATATCGTAAATATTTACGCTTAGACTGTCTGATGCTCTGCAATATGTTTTTAAACATGAAAGTAGCAGTTCGCTTAACATTTGTTTTTGCTCAATTGAGCGTCCTGCCAAAATATGTACCGCGATATGTATAAACCCTGATTTTCCTGCGCCAAGTTGATATTGCTGATAAGCAATAGCACGTGTTTTTATGGTTTCTAATTCAAACAAGTTACTTTCGAAAGCGGTTGTATGAATTTTTTCTACCAGTACTTGAGGTAAAACGGGGAGGTCTTCTGAGTGTTCAATAATAATGTGCGGCATTTAGGCGTTTCCTATTATGAGTTACTGCATGAGCGAGAGGTAATTGTATCAAATACAAGAGGGGTCACTAAACCCTGAGCTATCTAAAATCTTTACTTTAAACTAATTTAGTCGTATTTATTTTTGATGTTAGTATAAAAACAAACAGGTGAACCTTCGCTTAGTAACTCATCTACTAAGTTACCTATATATTCATTAAGGATAAGTATGAAATTACCACAAAAATTTAAACGTTTAGCTTTACTTGCAGGTGCAATTGTTACGTTAAGTGCTTGCTCTGACGATGTTGCGTCGGTAAGCCTTGGGTTATTTACAACTAAAGATGTTGTGGTGAATTCGCAGCAAGATCCTATTGTTGAGGGCGTTACTTGTCATATTAGTCATATAGAGGCTAATTTGGACTTTTCTGATCCCTCTGATATGTCTATAGCGTGTCGTCAAACGGGGCCTATTACAGCGCAGCAGCTACAAAAAATAGACCGTAGCAAATCGGGCGAAGTGATCTTTAAATCATCTAAAAGTATATTATTTAAATCACTAAAAGTGCGTCGTATTTACGATGCTGAAAATCGTACTTTATTGTACTTATCGTACTCAACTAAAGAGTCCAGTGGTAGCCACCACCATGCGCTATCAACAGTGCCGCTATACAATACTCAAGCGTGGGACTGGGCTCTTACACAAAAAGACTAAGTTAGCACCTACGTAAGCACCTAAACTAAAACCTAAAAGAGCACACTATGTTAGCTTTATTTAAATCAAAGCCATTATTAGAGCAGCAAGAACAGCAATGGCTTATTGATACATTTATTTGGGCTGTAGAAAACTTTGATGCTGAGTTTTTTACAAAGCACACTCAAATAATACTGCCAACGGCCACTTTTTTCCCTGATTCGGTATCGAGCATTGAAGAAATGGCGAGTAATGTTTTTAACCGCGTTACTAATTACGCGGGTATGAACGCATGGCCTATCCAACTAGTTGCACCGCAGCAATTACAACCGCAAGTTTTTCCACACTTTGAATTTAGCAATGAAATACGTGGCGAAGGCAGCCATTTAATTGTGCCGCCAAGCCATACGATTAATATTTCTTTTAATCCTAATCAGATTAATCAGCCACAAGATTTAGTGGCAAGTTATGCGGGTACTCTGGCTACTATACTTATTCATCACGTTGGGGTGCTGCCGCCTGGTGGTAGGGAGTATTTACCACAAGCTGCTGATGCACTTGCTTGTTTTTTAGGGTTTGGTGTGATGATGAGCAACACGGTGTATCAGTTTAAAGGCGGGTGTGGCTCTTGCTATAACCCATACGCTAACCGTGAAGCTAAGTTAAGTGAAACGCATACGGTATTTATGCATGCCCTAATTAGTTACTTTAAAAACGATAAGGTGTCTAAAAAGCACTTAAAGCCGCATTTACGTGGTCAGTTTAAAAAAGCACAAAAAGAAATTAAAGCATTGGTAAATAACTCGGCCAACCCGCTGTTATTAGCTTATTCGCCAAACTAGCAAGGACCTGCGTGGAATACTTAGATGAATTTTTACTGATTGTTATTGCTCATTTTTTTGCAGTAGCAAGCCCCGGGCCTGACTTTGCCGTAGTACTTAAGCAAAGCGTGCAGCAAGGTAGGCGCAATGCATTGTGGACAAGCGCCGGTGTTGGCGCTGCTATTTTACTGCACGTTGCCTATTGCGTTTTAGGTGTTGCGCTTATTTTAACGCAATCGCCTAGTTTATTTATGGCACTTAAGTATCTTGCCGGTGCATATTTAGCTTATTTAGGCGTACAAGCACTCAGAGCTGCAAAACCTCCAGCAAGTAATGAAGGCGAGGCTGCAAAAGATGTTGAAAACAAAACCGTCCAAGAAGAATCCGTTTGGCTTGCTTTTAGGCGCGGCTTTTTCACAAATGCATTAAACCCAAAAGCCACGTTATTTTTTATGTCGTTATTTACACTCGTGATTAGCCCAACAACACCGACTAGCGTACAGGTCGGTTACGGTGTGTACATGGCATTGGCTACTTGGGCGTGGTTTTCAATGCTTTCAATAATACTTTCTAGAAATAATGTAAGGGGTTTTTTCCAACAACGCGGTTATTGGTTTGACCGTGGAATTGGCATTATTTTAATTGCCCTTGCAGTACGTGTTGTTATTTAACTTATTTAAAAAGTACAGGAGATAAAATGCCGTTATATAATTTTTCGTTTGGCTCTAATATGTCATCTAACCGTTTGTTAGCGCGCTTGCCCAATGTAAAGCGTGTAGGAACCGCGGTACTTAAGGGCTACGAGCTTACTTTTGATATGCTATTTAAAGATGGCTCAGGTAAATGCAGTATTTGTCCAAGCGATAAAGAAGATGCATTGGTTTACGGCGTTATTTATGAGCTCAATGAAGAAGAAAAAGCTATTTTAGATGGTATTGAGGGCGTAGGTTATGACTGCGTAGATATAGCCCCAACGCTTTTAACGGGTGAGACTGTAGCCGCACATTGTTATATAGCTAATACCCATGACAGCAATGTACTCCCATATGATTGGTACATAAAACACGTTCATCGCGGATCACTTGAAGCGGGCGTACCAAAAGAATACAGTGATGCGATATTAAATCGCGCACAAAAAAGCGATACCAATCAAGAGCGCGCAGCAATTGAATTT
This sequence comes from Pseudoalteromonas sp. HL-AS1, assembly GCF_031198785.1. Classification (NCBI taxonomy): domain Bacteria; kingdom Pseudomonadati; phylum Pseudomonadota; class Gammaproteobacteria; order Alteromonadales; family Pseudoalteromonadaceae; genus Pseudoalteromonas; species Pseudoalteromonas sp. HL-AS1. The sequence continues at coordinate 3,250,384 of NZ_CP133569.1, read as the reverse complement.
GCAGTTCATCAAAAATAATAAAATAGGATTGATATGAAATTAACCAAACTTGCCGCAATTGCACTACTAGCAGGCACTTCGTTTAGTAGCTGGGCACAAGTTGATACCAACAAAATTGATGACGTTATTAAAGCGTCAATGGCGCGTTTTGACGTACCCGGTATGGCAGTCGCCATTGTTGAAAACGATAAAGTAATATTTGCTAAAGGCTTTGGTGTAACTAATCTCGATACCAACAAAAAAGTAAACAAAGACACCTTGTTTGGTATTGCTTCAAACACGAAAGCGTTTACAACAGCAGCGCTTGCCAAGTTGGTTGATGAGGGGAAGTTAAGCTGGGATGACCGCGTAATTGATCATTTACCAGAGTTTAGGTTGTACGATTCGTACGTAACACGCGAAATGCGTATTCGTGATTTATTAAGTCACCGCAGTGGGCTTGGGCTTGGGCAAGGCGATTTAATGATTTGGCCAAGTACCGACAAGTCAGTTGATGAAATTTTAGCGGGATTACAGTATTTAAAACCAGCGAGCAGTTTTCGTAGTAAGTACGCTTATAACAACCTGATGTTTGTTACCGCTGGTGAAGTGGTTGCACGTGTGTCGAGGATGAGCTGGAACGATTACATCGAAAAAAATATATTACAACCGCTACACATGGACAACTCACGCGCGGGATTTTCACGTATTCCAAAAAGTAATAAAAACTGGGCGACAGGTCATATTCCTATGGATGGCACGCTTCATCCATTTTTTGTGAATTACCTAGAAGATTTTAGAGGCGCAGGCGCCATTGCTTCAAGTGTAAGCGATATGAGTCAATGGCTTCGTACGCAATTAGCGGGCGGTAAAATGCCAAGTGGCGAGCAGCTGTTTAGTGAAAAGCAACAAGCGCAAATGTGGCACCCACATATTACGTCTATGGCGTCTAAAAGTGCGTTTGAATCGTATCATCAGCAGTTTAGGGGTTATGGGTTAGGCTGGAGCATTGAAGACTACCACGGCTTTAAAAAGCTAGGTCACGGCGGTGGTATTTTGGGAATGGTATCGCAAGTTACTTTATTGCCTGAGAAAAACCTCGGTATTGTTATTTTATCTAATCAACAAGCTTTTGGTGCACTTTCGGCAGTAACCCATGAAGTGCTTGAAGATGCACTTGAACTTGAAAATAAAGACTGGGTAGAAGATTTAGCTAAAAGTCATTTTGAAGGCAAGCAACAAGCGTATGCTAATGCAAAACCAGAAGCCCCCGCTGACTACCAACCACAATTACCAAATATTAATTACACCGGAACATTGCACGATGACTGGTACGGCGATGTAATTATTGAGCAGTTAGATGGTAAATTACGCATTGATTTTACGCACACTAAACGCTTGAAAGGCACTCTTGAGCATTACACTGGTAATACATTTATTGTTAAGTGGGATGAAAAATTACTAGAAGCAGATGCGTTTATTCGTTTTGAAATGAGCTCACAAAATCGTGTAAACAGTGCCAAAATGCGTGCGGTATCAACACAAGTGACCGACTTTAGCTTTGACTTTAGAAACCTACATTTAAAAGCAAAATAGCTAATATTGATATTTAAAGTATTGATATAAACCAAAGTAGCAAAGCCACCCATCGGTGGCTTTGCTATATTAAGTTTTTACACCTTGTAAGGGACTTTTTATGCGTACCGCTGTTATTTCTCATCCTCATTGCCGTAAGCATAAAATGATAGACGATCACCCCGAGTGCCCAGAACGTCTAGATGCCATAACAGACCGATTACTTGCCAGCGGCGTAGATGTTGGCTTAACACACCTACAAGCACCCAAGGCCGAGCGTGAGCATTATTTACTTGCTCACGATGAAGCTTTACTTAAACACGTAGAAAATACGCTACCAACAGAAGGGCTCGCTAATTTAGATGGCGATACGTGGCTGTGCCCCGATTCGTTTAAAGCGATTGAGCGGGCAGTAGGTGCAGGATTGTTAGCGGTTGATGAAATACTTGCCGATAAACTCGATGCTGCTTTTTGCTCAGTGCGCCCGCCAGGGCATCACGCTAACAAAAACTCATCATCTGGGTTTTGTGTGTTTAATAACTTAGCTATTGCTGTTAAGTACGCACAAAGCAAAGGGGTTAAGCGCATTGCTATTGCGGATTTTGATGTACACCACGGTAATGGCACGCAAGATATTTTTATTGATGACGAAAATGTACTGCTTTGTTCGTTATTTCAGTATCCGTTTTATCCAAATACAGCGGTTAAAAATAATAGCCATATAGTTAATTCACCTCTGCCAATTGCCAGTAATGGCGACGATTTAAAAGAGGTGTTTACTGGGCAATGGCTACCAAAATTAAAAGCGTTTAAACCTGAATTACTTTTTATAAGCGCAGGGTTCGATGCTCACCTAGAAGATGATATGGCAAGCTTAAAATTTGTTGAAGATGACTATATTTGGCTTACCGAGCAACTATGTGGTGTTGCTAAAGAGAGCGGTTGCAAAGGGGTTATTTCGTATTTAGAAGGTGGCTATGCGCTATCAGCTTTAGGTCGCAGTGCTGTAGCGCATATAAAAGTGCTTACTGAGGTTTAAATAAAGAGAGTGTTTATAGCCCTAGTAAATCAAACGCCTGCGCTGTGCTTAGGGTTTTGATTTTACCAAGGCAGCATTGTCCTTCATTTAATAAGTAAGCTGTAACAAGCTGTGCTAGTTGCTCGCCATTCAATTTAGGGCAAACAGTGCCTTGTAAATTAAGGTAGTCACCTTGCTTGTTAAGTACTCGCACATCGCTTAGCTCACTTTGCGTAACGCTGTGCAAGCACTCTTGTTGCTCTTGTTGGTTATGGGCTATCTCAAGCTCATTATAAATAACCAATAATTGTGGGTAGCTGTTTAACATAGCCCGTTAGCCTACGGTTACTTCATAAGACGTAAATTTACGTATATTAATAACGCCTTTTTCAAAGATTAAGTACTGACCTTTAATACCTTGTAAAACACCGCTTACAACAGGGTCTTTATCAAAGTTAAATGAGCTGATTTTTGTTGGGTATTCGGTTACTGGAAAGTTTAAATCAACCACATCTTCATCAAGTTGCTCTATGGCTGTTGCGCCAAATAATTCACTGAGCTCGTTTAGCTTTTCACTAATTTGTGGGATCAGCTCGGCTGCCGCTGCTTTTAAGTCAATTGCGTCGTTTTGACCTTTTAGCATATTGCGCCAATTAGTTTTGTCGGCAATAAATTCAGCCAATGCAACTTCTACTAAACCTGATTGCAGGCGAGTTTGCACTTTAAAAATAGGTAATGCCTGAGTGGCGCCTTGATCAACCCAGCGAGTCGGTATTTGTGTGTGGCGGGTAATACCTACCTTTAAACCTGAGGTGTTAGCGAGATATACATAGTGTGGGATCATGCAGTTTTCTTCGCCCCACTGCGGCTCTCGGCAAGTGCCTTGATCGTAGTGGCAGGTTTCTGGTTTCATTATGCACATATCGCAACTAGCAAGCTTGCGCATACATACAAAACAGTGACCTTGAGAATAGCTTTTTTTGGTTTTTTTACCGCAGTTAGAACATAAAATAGTGCCACTAAAGGTAAGCGTAAGCTCCTTACCTATAAATGCATTTAAGTCTACTAAGTGTTCACCTACAGGTAAGTGATATTGTACTGGTTCGGTTAAGCTCGATTTTAGTTTACGCAGTGTGCCTTGCATCTTTACTTGGCCCCTAAAGATGTTAAAAAGAGGAGTCTAACATTTTTAAGCTATATTGGCTTTTTAAGAAGTGTAAATAGTCGGTGTAAGGCAGTGCTTTTGCGTATAAATAACCTTGGGCGGAATCAGCGTTCATATCTTTGAGCAAGTGATGGATTTCTTGGGTTTCTACCCCCTCAATTGTTATTGATAAATTGAGGTTATGCGCCATATCAATGGCTGTTTGTACAATAACTTGGTGAGTTGGGTTGTTAGGCAAATCAAAAACAAATGACTTATCTATTTTAAGCTCACTAAAGTGATAATTAACTAAGTAGCTAAGTGACGCGTAGCCTGTCCCAAAGTCATCTAGTACCACTTTAATACCTAATGCGGTTAACTCATCAATTAACTCTAAAAGTGCATCTTGACTATCTACGAAGGCTGATTCGGTTAGTTCAAATTTAAGTAAGTGTGCCGGCACTTGGTATTTAATTAAAATATTTTCTACTTTTTCGGCTAAATTATTTATGGTTAAGTTTTTAGCACTTAAATTTACGCTAATTGTGTGCTCGTTATAGCCATTTTTAGTAAGCTCAACTATGTCTTTACAAGCTTGCTCTATTACCCACAGTGTTAGCTCGTTAATAATACCTGTGTGTTCAGCAAGTATTATTAGCTCTTCAATTGATAAGTTGCTGTAAGTTGGGTCGGGCCAACGTAATAAAGCTTCAGCACCACTTACGTGGTTACTTAATAAGTTTATTTGAGGTTGGTAATAAAGCGCCAGTTGATTTGTTTTGATTGCTTGTTGCAGCTTAGCGGCTAGAGCAACGTCCATCATCAGGTTATTACCGTTTGACGATGACCCAACTTGATTAACGCTACCTTTTGCTTTTTTAAGCGCTAAATAACCATGCTTTAACCAATATTCAAAGTCGTTAGTCTTGCCTGCACTACTAATACCTATACTGTAACTAAGCTGCAGGTTTAGCCCTTTAATTTCATATTGTTTTGGTAGGCTACTAATTATTTTAGTCAGTAGTGCTTCTAGCATTTCTTGGTTTTGTGTTTTTGTAGAAATACAGGCAAATACACCACTGCTTAAATCGGCTAAGCGAGGACTGGTGTTTAAATCTGTTTCGAGGTTTGTAAATTCACGTTCATGGCTGAGTTCTAATTCAAGTTCTTTGGCTATATGCTTCATAAGTGTGTAGCCCTGAGAAGAGGTAATAATTGTATTGAGTGAATTAAAGTGACGTATTTTTATTAAACACAACGTTGTTGAGCGGTTTTGGCTTTGTAGTGCCATAAATGCTTGTTTTAGCTTGGAGCTATTAAGTAATCGTGTTTGTTGTGTATGCGTGGCATGATAAAGCGCACGTTCTCGCTGATACCTTACCCTGTCTGCTAATGCCATCGCCATTAAAATAACTTCACACAAAATAGCGACTAAAAAGGCATGTCGGGTTGCAAAGGTATACGGTAAAACACCAGTGAGTTCCATAGGCTGAATTGCCGCACCAAAAATTAGCGGTATCCATGATAAAACATAAAACTTAGCCCACCTAAAACCACTGCGTAACTTGTTATATATTAAAATAATACAAGTAATATAAAGCAGTACCATTACACCAAAAAATATAGGAGCCGCTATATTTTCAGGAATAAACAAGCTACATACAGCAAGAGTAAACATTAGCCAAAGTAGAGCTATGCTCATTTTGTAACGCCAACATTTATCTTTATGATAGCGCAAAAACATGGTGCAAAAAGCAAGGGTGAAAAAGGCGACCCCATAATTACTAAATACAATTTGTTCGTGAATAAAGAGCTGCCATTGCTTAGGCCATAAATAAAAACCAAAGCCCAGTACTGCACCCATTAGCGTAATAGCGCTGACGATGTAGCCAATATAAATTAAATAAACACGGTCTTTTATACCAAAATAAAGCACCAAGTTGTAAAGCGCAGCCATCAATAGCACGCCTACAAAAATACCCCAGATCCCAGTTTGAGATCGCACTAAGTCAATAAACTCTTTATCACGATACAAGTTTACAGGTGTTTTACTTATGCCGATTGTGTCTATTTTTATTACTAGGCGTTGTGATGATTTTCTTTCTACTAAAAAGCGAATATGCGGTACGCTGTATTCAAACAAAGAGAGGGCTTCTTCTTTATCGCCGAGTTTGTATGTTTCAACTAGTTTGTTATTTTTATCGAGGCGATAAACCGTAAGGTGATCGACCATAGGGTTGTCAAAATGTGCCACAACATTTTGCTTGTTAAGACTTTTATTTTCTAAATCAAGAAACAACCAATAATTTTGTTGGCTAAAGCTCCATGGAACATCTGAAAATGGTTGATGAGTAAGTAATTCAGGTTGGTTAATGATGGTATCGAATGTTTTAGTTTTGGTTTCGTCAATATAGTAGGCGTAATCGAGGTACATTGGAGCCGTTTTATCAATTGTATATCGTGTAGGCACGACGAGGTTTGATGCCAATGTACTGATTATAAAAAATATAAAAATCAGTATGGCAACAGCAATTGCATGGTAACGTAAAGTTCTTAGTTCCAACGTTAATTTACTTTTAAAAAACCTTTTAATTAGTGTAGCACTAAAAAAGCGCAGGGAAACTGCGCTTTTTTAGTTAAATTAATTGGTTATACCAATGAATAGGTATTATAGGCTATTGCTCGCGTGCAATAGCACGGTAAGCTATATCTGTACGATATTCCATACCATCCCAGCTAATTTGTTTAACAAGCTCATAGGCGCGTTGCTGCGCTTGCGTAACAGTGTTACCAAGTGCTGTTGCGCATAATACGCGACCGCCTGCGGTTACAACGTCATTGCCACTTTGTTTAGTACCCGCATGAAACACTTTTTCACCTGCAGGGTAATCCACTTTTAGCCCCGAAATAGCGTCACCTTTAGGGTAATCACCAGGGTAACCTTTAGCGGCAAGTACAACACCAACGGCTGCGCGTGGGTCAAACTCAATTGTTGTTTTATCAAGTTCTACACGGTTAGCAGCTTCAATCAATTCAACCAAATCTGATTGCAAACGTAGCATCATTGGTTGAGTTTCAGGATCGCCAAAGCGACAATTGTACTCAATTACTTTAGGGGTGCCTGTTTCGTCAATCATTAAACCTGCATATAAAAAGCCGGTGTACGGATGGCCTTCGCTTGCCATGCCTTCTACCGTAGGGTAGATCACTTCGTTCATAATACGCTGGTGGATTTCATCAGTAACAACTGGCGCGGGTGAGTATGCACCCATGCCACCCGTGTTAGGACCCGCATCGCCATTGTAAGCGCGTTTATGATCTTGACTGGTTGCAAATGGTAATACGTTTTTACCATCAACCATTACGATGAAAGACGCTTCTTCACCGTCTAAAAACTCTTCAATAACAACACGACTTCCCGCATCGCCAAAAGCATTACCCGCAAGCATATCGCGAATCGCTTCTTCGGCATCGGCCTCCGTCATGGCTACAATTACGCCTTTACCCGCAGCCAAACCATCTGCTTTTACAACAATTGGCGCGCCTTTCTCTTTTAAATAAGCAAGGGCAGGCTCAATTTGTTCAAACGTTTGGTAATCGCCCGTAGGGATTTTATGACGTGCTAAAAAGTCTTTAGTAAACGATTTCGAACCTTCAAGCTGAGCTGCGCCCGCCGTTGGTCCAAAAATAGCCATGTTATGTTCACGAAACTTATCAACAACACCCAGTACTAACGGTATTTCAGGACCTACAATAGTAAGCTCTACCTTATTTTGCTGTGCAAAATTAAGTAAACCATCTAAGTCGTCAACGTTTATTGCTACGTTTTCAAGTTTTGGTTCAAGTGCAGTACCTGCATTACCAGGGGCTACAAATACAGTATTTACTTTGGTGTTTTGAGCGGCTTTAAACGCAAGTGCGTGTTCGCGGCCGCCGCTGCCAATGACTAAAACATTCATGGCGAAAATTCCTATTTAAAGCGGTTTCTTAAATTTCAGCGTCATGCGGTCGCTTTCACCAATGGCTTTATATTTGTCAGCATCTTGTTCGCCGAGTCTTAAGCTTGGTGGTAGCGTCCATACACCTTTTGGGTGATCGGCTGTATCTTTTGGATTTGCATTTATTTCACTGCTTGCTACTAATTCAAACCCAGCTTGTTCAGCAAGGTCTACTACGTAGCTCTGCTTCATATAACCTGATGTTTTTTGATCTTCATCAGCACGTTCTTCAGCTAAACGGTGTTCAACTAAACCTAATGTACCACCTGGTTTAAGGGCTTTATAAAAAGCTTGGAATGCACTTAATGCACCGCTTTTATCTTTGCCCATATACCAGTTATGTACATTACGAAATGTTAAAACCATATCGGCACTGCCAGCTGGCGCAATATCTAAATGTGTTACAGGTGCAAATTCAGTAATTTTAACGCTACTAAAGCGCTCATCTTCAGCTACTTTTTGTTTAAAGCCTGCAAGAGAGCGCTGGTAGTAGCCAACTGATGAATCAGCAGGAAAGTGCGCGGCATAATAAGTGCCTTGCTCTTTTAATGCTGGCGCTAAAATTTCACTATACCAACCACCACCGGGTGCAATTTCAACAACTGTCATGGTTGGTTTAAAGCCAAAAAATGCAAGTGTTTGAGCTGGGTGACGATATTCATCACGAGCGCTGTTTTTAGCATTGCGTTCGCTTGATTGAAGTGCATGTTCAAGGCTTGATTTGTGGTTATGGCTAAGCGCCATAGTCGATGTCATCGTTAGTGTGGCTACAAGTAGCGATTTTAGCGCAAATTTCATTGTTTGTTCCTTCACATTATAATTTTAAATAGGTTATTGAATAATCAGAATACGTGAATTTATAGCAAACAAAAAGGGTTAAACCAACGTTTAACCCTTTGTGTGATTAGTGGCGGAAATGGCGCATACCAGTAAGTACCATTGCCATGCCAGCTTCATCAGCAGCTGCAATCACTTCTTCATCACGCATTGAGCCACCTGGCTGAATTACCGCAGTAATACCAGCGGCTGCTGCTGCGTCAATTCCATCACGGAATGGGAAGAATGCATCAGACGCCATAACTGAACCTTTAACTTCAAGGTTTTCGTCGGCAGCTTTTATGCCTGCAATTTTAGCTGAGTATACGCGGCTCATTTGGCCTGCGCCTACACCAATGGTCATACCGTCACGGGCATAAACAATTGCGTTTGATTTAACAAATTTAGCTACTTTCCAGCAAAATAGTAAATCTTTAAGTTCTTGCTCAGAAGGCTGGCGCTTAGAAACAACTTTTAAGTCGCCTTGCGTTACCATGCCTAAGTCGCGGTCTTGAACTAAAATACCGCCGTTAACGCGTTTAATATCTTGGCCTGCGGCTTTACCTGTCCACTGTCCACACTCTAATAGGCGCACGTTCTTTTTAGCTTCAACAATTTTTGCAGCGTCGCTCGAAATACTAGGTGCAATAATTACTTCAACAAACTGACGGTCAACAATTGCTTGTGCAGTTGCTGCATCTAGCTCTCGGTTAAAGGCAATAATGCCACCAAATGCTGATGTAGGGTCTGTTTTAAAAGCGCGCTCGTATGCTTGTAGAATGTTGTCGCCAATTGAAACACCACACGGATTAGCATGTTTTACAATTACGCACGCAGGTACGTCAAATTCTTTAACACATTCAAGTGCTGCATCGGTATCTGCAATGTTGTTAAACGAAAGGGCCTTACCTTGCAATTGAGTTGCTGTTGCAACTGATGCTTCAGCAATGTCACTTTCAACATAAAAAGCAGCATCTTGATGTGAGTTTTCACCGTAACGCATATCTTGCTTTTTAGTGAACTGCATATTGATAGTGCGTGGGAATTTAGTCTCTACAGCAGCTTCCTCGGTGTAATCAGGCACCATTTTACCGAAGTAGTTAGCAATCATGCCATCGTATTGTGCAGTGTGCTCGTAGGCGGCAATCGCTAAATCAAAACGTGTTTTGTACGTTGTTGAACCATTGTTGTTTTGCATTTCGCTAATAACACGGTCGTAGTCGCTCGCGTTTACCACGATTGTTACATCTTTGTGGTTTTTAGCTGCTGCACGAACCATTGTAGGGCCGCCAATATCAATATTTTCAATGGCATCTTCAAGGCTGCAGTTTTCTTGAGCGACTGTATTCGCAAAGGGGTATAAGTTAACTACAACTATGTCGATAGCAGAAATGTTGTTATCTGCCATTACGCTTTCATCTTGTCCGCGACGGGCTAATATGCCGCCGTGAATTTTTGGGTGAAGAGTTTTTACGCGACCATCCATGATTTCAGGGTGGCCTGTGTGATCTGATACTTCAGTCACTTTTATGGCGTTATCAGCAAGTAGTTTACATGTGCCGCCAGTTGATAAAATATCAACGCCTTGCGCTTCAAGTGCGCGGGCAAATTCAACAATACCGGTTTTATCAGACACACTTAATAGTGCGCGACGAATGGGACGATGAGTATCCATTGTAGTTTGATTTCCTCAGTTAATGAGCTAGCTTAGAAGCGGGCATTTTAACTGATTACTACTCAAAAAACGACTTATAAAGGCTCAATAAGCGTGAGCATTTTGCAATTTAGTTAATAAACTGTAGGCATAAAAAAAGCACCCTAAGGTGCTTTTTTTGCATAATACCAGTTGTATTGGATTAGTAAGTAGTAATAACGATAGAAGAACAAGTCTATAACAAGGCAAAAATTTTGCAGTGTAGTTATTCTACATAAAAAATTTTTAACGACGTTATGGGCTTGTTTAGCTCGTTAGAATACTTACGCTTTCAATATAATTGGTATTAGTTCATGCCGTATTTTTTAAGCTTTTTACGTAAAGTACCACGGTTGATACCTAGTAAAATTGCTGCACGAGTTTGGTTACCACGTGTATATGTCATTACTTCTTCAAGTAATGGCGCTTCTAGCTCTGAAAGAACAAGGTCGTAAACGTCTTGCACATCTTGACCGTTAAGCTGCTTTAAATAGTGGTGAACAGCTTTTTTTACTGCATCACGCAATGGCTGCGGTTTCTCGTGTGACTGAACATGAGGGTTAGTGATAAATGGAGAAGTCACGTTTTGTTCGAACATTATTAAGTCTCTTTCTTTCTTAGTTAGCTGCTAGTGTTTTAAAGTATTGCTCTAATGCGACGACCTGTGCCTGTGGGTTGTCGAGCGCATTAAATACTCGCCTAAACTGACCATCACTGTCATGGGTTTGCAAATACCAAGATACATGTTTGCGAGCAATTCGCGCTCCCATTGGCTCACCGTAAAACATATGGAGGTTTGTTAAATGCTCCATTAATATACTGCGCACCTCTGCAATAGCAGGTGGCTGTAAATGTTCCCCAGTTCGCAAATAGTGGTCTATCTCCCTAAATATCCAAGGGCGACCTTGGGCGGCTCGGCCAATCATAATGGCATCTGCACCCGTATAGTCTAAAACCTGTTTTGCTTTTTCTGGTGATGTAATATCACCATTGGCAACAACAGGAATCGACACTGAACGTTTTATATCCCTAATCGTGGCGTACTCAGCATCACCTTTGTACATACATGCGCGCGTACGCCCATGTACAGCAAGTGATGCAATGCCATAACGTTCAGCTATTCTCGCAATCTCTACACCATTACGGTTATCCGGATCCCATCCTGTACGGATTTTAAGTGTCACAGGTATATCAACAGCATTAACGACTGCATCAATAATCTCTTCCACAAGTTCAGGAAACTGTAATAAGGCAGAGCCTGCGAGTTTCTTGTTCACTTTTTTTGCTGGGCACCCCATATTGATATCTATGATCTGTGCACCATTAGCAACATTGAATTGTGCGGCCTGCGCCATAAGCTCAGGATCTGCTCCTGCAATTTGCACCGCGCGTATACCCGACTCACCGCTGTGATCCATACGGTTCATCGACTTTTCTGTTTTCCAAACCTTAGGATTTGACGATAGCATTTCAGACACAGCTAAGCCCGCACCTAAGCGTCGACAAAGTTGTCTGAATGGTCTGTCTGTAATGCCTGCCATTGGCGCGACAATTACATTATTCTCAAGTTGGTATTTACCGATACGCACTATATTCAATAGGCCTCTTTTCAAGGGGCGCTAAGTTTACGGTTTTTTTCACAAAAATCAAAGGCTATAAATTGAACAAAAGTAACTTTTTTTTGCCCTTTTCGTATTGACATTTGATAACCACATGACAAGTAGGTTGATTTGTTTGAAATTCATACAGATTTTATTTTTTACAAGATAACTAGAAAATTTTTGGATATGTAAAAAAATAGTAAAGCCTGTTAAATACAGGCTTTACATGCATGTTTTGAGTTAATGCTCTAGATTTGATTGTTCGATTTATTACGCTTTTTTAGTGCCACTTACTCGAGTCCAATCACCTTCAACGGCAATGTCATCTAGTTCAATGAACGGTGCATAAATGTCAGCAACCGATTGCGCTTGTTCTTCTAAAATACCCGACATGGCAATTTTACCACCTGGCTTTAATAACCCTAAAATCACACTATGTAATTCGCGAAGTGGCTGCGCTAAAATATTAGCCACTACTATATCTGCACTAAACTCAGGTTGGTTTTCTGGAAGGTATACTTCGAGTTTGTCTGCAACACCATTTCGGTTCGCGTTATCAAGGCTTGCTTCAAGCGCTTGAGGGTCAATATCTATCCCAATCATACGCTCTGCACCTAGTTTTATAGCTGCAATACCTAAAATGCCTGAACCACAACCAAAATCAACAACCGTTTTACCCGTCAGATCTTGGCTTTCTAACCATTTAAGGCACAAGGCCGTTGTTGCATGTGTGCCCGTGCCAAAAGCAAGGCCAGGGTCTAGCAATACATTTACAGCATCAGGGTCAGGAATATCGCGCCAGCTTGGGCAAATCCATAGTTTTTCGCCAAATTGAATAGGGTGGAAGTTATCCATCCATTCACGTTCCCAGTCTTTATCTTCAAGTTGCTCGATTTTGTATACTAAATTGTCTTTTAGCTCATCATGGCGCTTTAATAACGCAACGACTGCGTTCATATCATGATTAGCTTCGAACAAGCCAATAACTGTGGTATCAGCCCAGAACACAACGGTGCCAATTTTAGGCTCGTAGATAGGGGTGTCTTTTGCGTCAATAAAGGTTACTGAAGCACTACCAGCTTCCATTAATAGATCGCTTACGGCATCAGCTGTTGCAGCATTGGCATTAATACGAATTTGGATCCAAGCCATGGTTATTTCCTTCAAATAGAAAAAAGGCCGCTATAGCGGCCTTTTTAGTTTATATAGTAGCGCTAAATTATTTAGCGTCTAAAAAGCTTTTCAGTAAATCTGAGCGAGAAGGGTGGCGTAATTTACGCAGCGCTTTCGCTTCTATTTGACGAATACGTTCACGTGTTACGTCAAACTGTTTACCTACTTCTTCTAAGGTGTGGTCGGTATTCATATCAATACCAAAACGCATACGTAGTACTTTAGCTTCACGAGCTGTTAAGCCTGCAAGTACATCGTTAGTTGCGCCACGAAGAGATTCCATTGTTGCCGAATCGATTGGCGAATCAATAGTTGTATCTTCGATAAAGTCACCTAAGTGAGAATCTTCATCATCACCGATTGGTGTTTCCATTGAAATTGGCTCTTTAGCAATCTTAAGTACCTTACGGATTTTATCCTCAGGCATCATCATGCGTTCTGCTAATTCTTCTGGATTTGGCTCACGACCCATTTCTTGTAACATTTGACGAGAGATACGGTTAAGTTTATTAATCGTTTCAATCATATGTACAGGGATACGGATTGTTCTTGCTTGGTCAGCAATAGAGCGTGTGATTGCTTGACGTATCCACCACGTAGCATAAGTAGAGAACTTATAACCACGGCGATATTCAAACTTATCAACCGCTTTCATCAGGCCAATGTTACCTTCTTGGATTAAATCTAAGAATTGTAAACCACGGTTTGTGTATTTTTTAGCAATTGAGATTACAAGACGTAAGTTAGCTTCAACCATTTCTTTTTTCGCACGGCGTGCTTTCGCTTCACCTATGCTCATTCGACGGTTGATGTCTTTAATACGCTCAATGCTTAAACCTGTTGTTTGTTCAATAACAGATAATTTATTAATGCTACGAATGATTTCTGGCTTAACTTCTTCAAGTTTAGCTGAATACTTTTCGTTACCTGAAATTTCTAAATCAACCCAAGAAGCGTCAGTTTCGTTATTAGCAAAATGCTTAACGAATGTTTTCTTTGGTAATTTAGCAATTTGAACAGCTTGCTTCATGATTAGGCGTTCTTGAACACGAACACGATCCATCATTTCACGCATGTTATTTACCATGCGGTCAAACTGTTTAGGTATTAATTTAAATGTTCTGAAAAGCTCACCAATTTCAAAAATGGCTGCTTGTGATTCAGGATGCGAACGACCTTTAGCTTCAAACGTATCACGTGCTTTATTATATAAATCACGTAAATTTTCAAAATGAATACGAGCTTCTTCAGGATCTGGCCCTGTGTCTATCTCTTCTTCATCTTCATCATCGCTATCAGCATCATCTTTGTCACCTTTATCGTCGTCCTCAAGTTGCTTAGCACTTAATTCTGAACCGATGTTAGTTGCTGAAATTGGCGCTGTATCTTCATTAGGATCGATAAAGCCAACGATAATATCGCTTAAACGCATTTCTTCAGCTTCAAACTTATCCCACTGCTCTAGTAGGTAAGTGATTGCTTCAGGGTACTCTGCAACAGAAATCTGTACTTGATTAATGCCTTCTTCAATACGTTTAGCGATTACAATTTCGCCTTCACGTGTAAGAAGTTCAACAGTACCCATTTCGCGCATGTACATGCGAACTGGATCCGTTGTACGGCCGATTTCTTTTTCTACAGTCGCAAGGGCTGCAGCGGCAGCTTCAGCTGCGTCTTCGTCTGTCGTTGTTTCTTGCATCATTAATTCATCAGCATCAGGCGCGTTTTCGCTAACCTTGATACCCATGTCATTAATCATGCTTATGATATCTTCTACTTGATCTGAGTCTATAATGTCTTGTGGAAGGTGATCATTTACTTCTGCAAAAGTTAAGTAGCCTTGCTCTTTACCTTTCTGAATCAGAAGTTTTAATTGTGACTGAGGAGTTGGATCCATAGAGATTGTTTCTTCCACTCTGATAAGTTGATACAACAGGCGCCATCATGTAGTTTGCATTAAAGCTAACTAGAATAATGTGACGCAGTGAATAGCACAGTATAACAGTTTAAATCAATTTTGACTAGGGTCTGTTGGTCTTTCAGGATTAAAGTTTGTTCTATCCAAGGGGGGTTTAATCGCGGCGCGAGGTTTGTAACCTAGTGGGCTAAGTAAAAACCGAGCAACAAAGAATAAACCTCCCTTGGGTCGAACCCAAAGGGCAGCGCGTGTTTGGCATTTATGCTGCGTTATCGCCTATTTATGTGGAATAACCACACTACATAGGCTCTGTCTTGCCTAAATACCAAACACACTGCTGTAAACTTAACCTCGAAAGATAAACAGACCCTAGCTGTTAGTCGCTTTTAACGCTGTCATTAACAAATGACACTCAAGCCTTTCATCGCTACTAAGGCCTTGTGTCTTGTCCTTTATTAATAGGGTCTCGAGTCGATAATTTAAACACTGATCTTCAATAAACTTGAAAGTATTTTTAAAAACCGTCTCTAAACGTTCTTCATTTATCTCATGTTGCCACGTTGCAAGCTTGATTAATGGCTCGTAATCTTCAGTTCCTCGAAAAAACTCGAGCAGTTGCGCAGTGGTCACATTTTCTTTTTCTAAAGCTTGTTCTTGTAATCGTAATAACAGCCCTATGCCAGCAATGTTCATTTGTGCAAGCTCAGGTAAATACGGCACACTTTTAGCTAAATTAGGGTGCTGGATCAATATACCGATAGCTTGGCGCATAGGTGTTATTTTAAATTTACGTTCAATAGAGTGTTGTTGTTTAGGCGTTTTTAAACGGCTATTCAACTGCTCACGCGTTCTGCCAATTAAGCGTCCTAATTGTTCAAGAATGTTTTCTTGATAAAACTCACTTGGAATTTTTTCAATTAGTGGAAGTGCTGCACTAAGAAGTTTAGCTTTTCCTGAATCGAGTGTTAAATCAACCTCTTGGCTTAATTTATTAAACAATACTTTGGTAAAGTCATCTGCTTGGCTTAGGCGCAATTCGAATTGCTCCTTACCTTCTTTTTGTACAAGCGAGTCAGGGTCTTCGCCATCTGGTAAAAATGCAAATTGTAGTGCTTTACCATCGTTTAAATAAGGGAGTGCATTTTCAAGTGCCCGCCAAGCAGCGTCACGGCCAGCCCTGTCGCCATCGTAACAACAGATTACTTTATCAGTAGTTCTAAATAAAGTGTGCATGTGCTCGCTTGTTGTTGCTGTCCCCAGTGATGCAACTGCATATTCAATCCCTTGTTCAGCTAAGGCAACAACATCCATATAACCTTCAACAATCATTACATGATCAAGTTTTTTATGGGCTTGCTTTGCTTCGTAAAGCCCATAAAGCTCAAAGCCTTTATGGAAAATTCGGGTTTCTGGCGAGTTTAGATATTTTGGCCCTTGGTCGGCTTGCATTACACGCCCACCAAATGCAATAACGCGTCCGCGTTTATCGCGAATAGGGAACATTAGGCGATCGCGGAAAAAATCAAATTGTCTGCCTGGTGTTTTTTCTGAAGCTAGCTTTAGCTCAACCAATTGCTCTTTTTGTTCTTTATTACGACCAAGCTGTAGGCATAGCCCATCCCATTCACTGGGAGCGTAGCCAATCATAAATTTTTTAACAGTTTCACCGCTTAAACCACGGCCTTTAACATACTCAATAACAGCAGCAGAATTACTATGGTGTTTTAATTGGTGCTGATAAAAGCGAGCAGTATGAAGCATTAAGTCGTAATCGGAGCGCTTTTGCGCAGCCGTACGCTCTGGTGCTGAGTTTGCGCCTTGTTCTCGAGGTACTTCTAAGTTAAGCATGCTAGCTATTTCTTCAATAGCATCTACAAACTCTAGCTTTTCGTACTCCATTACAAACGAAATAGCATTACCATTAGCGCCACACCCAAAGCAGTGATAAAACTGTTTGTCTTGCGATACAGTAAATGAGGGAGATTTTTCGTTATGAAATGGGCAGCAAGCTTGATAATCCTTACCTGCTTTTTTTAGACCTACTTTTGAGTCTATCAGGTCGACAATATCGGTTCTGGCAAGTAAATCGTCTATAAAGTTACGTGGGATCTTTCCGGCCATTAGTAAAATACAGTCCTGAAATAATAAGAAGAAGAACGAATATGAAATTTACTTTTTTATACTTGCTTGATGCAAAATATAGTGTGCTTTAACTTACCAAAATGACAGCGAAATAAATAGGGAAGCTATAAAAAATTTCATTTTAAAGCAACCTAATCGGTGTACTTTTTATTAAAGTTAAAAACAAAGAAACCGAGCGCTAGGCTCGGTTTACTTCAATCATACTTTGATGTATGTGGGAGTATTAGGCAGTTAATCGTTGCTTAATTAAACCAGAAATCTTACCCATATCGGCTCGACCTTCAGCTTTGCTTTTGATTATACCCATTACTTTACCCATGTCTTGCATACCTGCTGCATTAGTATCAGCAATAGCCGCGTCAATGAGAGCAATTATTTCTTCTTCACTCAATTGTTGAGGTAAAAAAGTTTCAAGCGCTACTATTTCATTGGCTTCAATATCAGCTAAATCATCACGCCCAGCATCTTTGTACTGAGTGTAAGAGTCACGACGTTGTTTAACAAGCTTCACTATAACGGAGGTAATACCTGCGTCGTCTAGTGTTATTTGCTCGTCAATTTCACGTTGCTTGATTGCAGCAAGTACCATACGAATAGGGTTAAGACGTTGCTTGTCTTTAGCTCTCATCGCATCTTTTTGCGCATCTTTTAGCGTTATTAAAAGGCTCATTTATACAAGACCTAATATATTAGTATAATTTAACGCGACGAGCGTTATCACGAGAAAGTTTTTTCATGTGACGTTTAACTGCAGCAGCTTTTTTACGCTTACGCTCAGCTGTTGGTTTTTCATAGTGCTCGCGACGACGAACTTCTGAAAGGATTCCTGCTTTTTCACATGAACGCTTGAAGCGACGAAGTGCTACGTCAAACGGTTCGTTCTCTCTTACTTTAATTACTGGCATTAAAAATTCACCTACCTAAATTATGAGCGTTGCTCAAGTTGATCAAACATTGATCAAGTGGTTCAAAAATGGTGCGGTATTGTAATCCGAAGCAACACCACATGTAAAGGACAATATTAACAGAAACGCATTACGTTAAACAGTATTAATTTGCTTGGCGCTGGTACAGTTGGCAAAGTACTTGCCCCGCCTTTTTTTCTTTAATTAACAACCAGTTGGTTGGCGTTTCCAAGGTGGCTAGCTCTGCCTCTACTTCAACATAAATTAATGCGTCGTTGCTTAACCATTGGTTTTTTTCTAATAAATCGCAGGTTGTTTGCGCTAAATCTTTACGAAATGGTGGGTCAACAAATACAAGATTAAAGGCTTCGTTTGTGTTTTTTTGCTCTAAAAAGGAGAGCGAATTGGTATGTTTAACGTATGCGTTGTCGAGCTTTAAAGTGCTAATATTTTGTTCTAATTGTTTAGCAGCTAATGAGTCGAGCTCGATAAATGTAGCGCTTTTAGCAAATCGTGATAGCGCTTCAAATCCCAATCCACCAGAACCGGCAAAACAATCAAGTACATTTGCGTCACGCGTATCTTGCATTAGCCAATTAAATACAGTTTCTTTAATTCGATCGGTAGTAGGTCTCAAGCCTTCTACGTTTTTAACAGGGAGTTTACGGCCTCGAAACTGACCACTAATCACTCTAATAAAGCCATCACTGGGCTTGTTAGTAGCTTTATTTTGCGTTGTTTTTTTTCTCATTTAGCTCACTAAAAAATGGTATATGGTATCTAGCTCAGATAATATTATGGGCGATTACGTGTAGCTTCATTTTTCAACCGCATTAAAAGTGTTACTATTGAACACTTACGTTTTGAATGGTTGTATTTATTAGCAACTATTGCTGGGCATTGCCAAGCTATTTCAAATTTTAGTTTATCAGATTTTTATAAGTGGTTATTAGCAAGTATGACAAAAAAAAGTAAATTCATGTCGTGGCTCGGTTTTGGCAAGTCAGATAAAAAAGAAGCAGAGCAAAAAGCAGCAGCTGATAAACAACAAGTATTAGCGCAAGAAGAGGCGCAGAAGCTAGAGCAAGAAAAACTAGCGCAGCAAGCTGAAGCTGAACGTATAAAAGCTAAGGCTGAAACAGAGCGCTTAGAGCAAGAAAAACTAGCGCAGGAGCAAGCTGAAGCTGAACGGTTAAAAGCAGAGGCTGAAACAGAGCGTTTAGAACAAGAACGCCAGCGTGCTGAAAACGCGGAAAAGATTGCCATTGAGCAGGCCAATGCTGAATTGCTTGCAAAACAGCAAGCAGATGCCGAGGTGCAAAGACAAGAACATGCGCAACGTTTAGCCGATCAAGAAAAAGAGATGCGCTTAGAGCAAGAACGATTAGCGGCAGAAAAAGTAGAGGCTGAGCGACTAGAGCAAATACGCCTTGAAAAACAAGATGAGGCAATCAAAGCCGAAAAGCTTGCAATAGAGCAAGCGAATGCTGAGTTATTAGCAAAAGAACAAGCGGATGCTGAAGCTCAAAGGCAAGAGCAAGCGAAGCGCTTAGCAGAACAAGAAGCGCAGATGCTTTTAGAGCAAGAACGCATTGCGGCTGAAAAAGCAGAAAATGAGCGCTTAGAGCAAGTACGTATTGCAGCTGAAAAAGCAGAAAATGAACGTTTAGAGCAAGAACGCCTTGCAGCTGAAAAAGCAGAAAATGAACGTTTAGAGCAAGAACGCCTTGCAGCTGAACAAGCAGAGAATGAACGATTAGAGCAAGAACGCCTTGCAGCTGAACAAGCAGAAAATGAGCGTTTAGAGCAAGAACGTATTGCAGCTGAAGAAGTAGAAAATGAGCGTTTAGAACAAGAACGCCTTGCAGCTGAAAAAGCAGAAAATGAGCGTTTAGAACAAGAACGTATCACAGCAGAACTTGCAATTGAAGAAGCTAAAAAAGCCGAAAAGCCAAAAAAAGAAGGGTTTTTCTCTCGCCTTAAAAAAGGCTTGTTAAAGACTCGCGTTAATATAGGTTCTGGTTTTGCGTCTATTTTTAGTGGAAAAAAAATAGACGACGAATTATTTGAAGATCTTGAAACTCAATTACTCACCGCCGATTTAGGCGTTGATACTACCATGAAGTTGATTGATCGTTTAACTGATGCAGCGAACCGTAAACAGTTAAAAGATGGTGATGCGCTTTATGAGTTAATGAAACAAGAAATGGCTGCGATGCTTAAAACGGCAGAACAGCCTTTAGTCATAAGCGAAGATAAAAAGCCGTTTGTTATTTTAATGGTAGGCGTAAATGGTGTTGGTAAAACAACGACTATTGGTAAAATGGCTAAGCAATTTCAAAACGAAGGTAAGTCGGTTATGCTGGCTGCTGGTGATACGTTTAGAGCGGCAGCTGTTGAGCAGCTTCAGGTTTGGGGTGAACGTAACAGCATTCCCGTTATTGCACAGCATACAGGTGCAGATAGTGCATCAGTTGTGTTTGATGCATTCCAAGCGGCTAAAGCACGTAATATAGATGTGTTAATTGCTGATACAGCTGGGCGCTTGCAAAATAAAGATAATTTAATGCAAGAGCTTGAAAAAATAGCTCGTGTAATGAAAAAGATTGATCCTGATGCGCCGCACGAAGTGATGCTAACTATCGATGCAGGCACAGGGCAAAATGCAATTAGCCAAGTAAACCTGTTTAATCAATGTGTTGGTTTAACTGGTATTACGCTTTCAAAACTTGATGGAACTGCAAAGGGTGGTGTTATTTTTGCGGTTGCAGATAAGTTTAATATTCCAATTCGTTACATTGGTGTTGGTGAAGGTATTGATGATTTACGCGCTTTTAAAAGCGATGATTTTATTGATGCGTTATTTAGCCAAGATGAGGACGACGTTTAATTTACCAAAAAAGGGAGCTAGCTCCCTTTTTAATTGCGAGGAATACTAATTTCATTAATGTGTTAATGGAGTTGGCATAATAAAAAGATGATAAATTTTCAGCAAGTAAGTAAGACCTATCCTGGAGGGCACCGCGCCCTCGAAAAAGTTAATTTTCATATTAAACCGGGTGAACTTGCCTTTTTAACTGGCCACAGTGGTGCGGGTAAAAGTACGTTGCTTAAGTTAATTAGCTTAATGGAACGTCCTTCAGCAGGTAGTGTATTTATCAACGGTGTTGATTTAAACAAAGTAAACTCGCGTCAAATTCCTTATGCTCGTCGTGATATAGGTATTATTTTTCAAAATCATAGGTTATTAGAGCGCTATACTATTTTTGATAACGTGGCATTACCTCTCATTATTGAGGGGACTCACCATAAGCAAATAGCTAAACGGGTCCATGGCGCGCTTGACAAGGTAGGCCTAATTGACAAAGTGAAATGTCATCCTTCAATGCTATCTGGAGGCGAGCAACAACGTGTTGGTATTGCCAGAGCTATTGTAAACTCCCCACCAATTTTACTAGCTGATGAACCAACAGGTAATCTTGACCCAGAGCTTTCAATGGAAATACTCAAGTTGTTTGAAGACTTTAATAAACACGGTACCACTGTTCTTATCGCAACGCATGATTTGGGTTTGGTTGCACGTATGAAGTACCGTAGCTTAACCTTAAAAGATGGCCGTATGCTTCAAGACCCGCTTGCTGAGGGGGCACTATGAGTTTACTTTTTAAAGGTCGCCAAAATAGTAATGACAAGCAAAAAAAATCCGTATTAGCTGGCAGTTATTTTTTTATTATTAATATTTTTCGCCAAGGTGTGCATAGCTTAGGTGAAATGTGGCGCACGCCGCTTGCATCTATGATGACTATCGCTGTACTTGGTTTGAGCCTAACGTTACCTGCAACACTTTACTTAGTCGTTAAAAACGTACAGCAAGTGAGTAGTGGCTTTGAAGAGGCGAGTGAAATATCGTTGTTCGTTAAAGAAAGTATGAACGAGCAAGAAACGCAAACATTAGTAAAGCGTTTAGCACTTTACCCAGAAGTGGAAAGTGTTGAGTTTATTTCAAAACAACAGGCATTAACTGAATTTAAAGACGTATCTGGCTTTGGGCAAGCTTTGGAGTATTTAGATAAAAATCCATTACCGGATGTGGTGCTCGTTACTCCAACAAAACGTCACAGACACCCAAATGCCGCTAAAGTACTGCTAACTAAATTAGAAAGTGAACGTGAAGTTGATTTTGGTAAGCTCGATATAGCCTGGTTAGAGCGTTTAAATGCATTACTAGATTTACTTAAAGAAAGTGTAATAACCATCGCATTATTACTACTTACCTCAGTGACACTTATTATTGGTAACACCATTCGTTTGTCGATCATGGATAAAAAAGAAGAAATACAAGTAATGAAGCTAGTAGGCGCAACGAACACCTTTATACATGCCCCATTTTTGTGGACCGGTATTTGGTATGGTGTAATAGGTGGTTTGTTTGCCTTTATATGCGTAGGTTTGATGATGTGGTGGCTTTCAAGCGCAGTGAGCAGTGTGGCGGGGGTGTATCAAACAAGTTTTTCGTTAATAGGATTATCGCTTAATGAACTCGGCTTTTTAGTGTTACTAGCAACAAGCTTAGGATTTGTAGGATCGTACCTTTCTGTAAATCGATATATTAAAGAAATAGAACCCGATAAAGTATAAAAACCCCTGCAAACTATAAGTGAACCAACCCAGCTTGATATGCGTAACGTATCGGACTGGGTTGTACCTCCCGTTATTAAAACTGTCATATTTGTGTACTATCCTCCCATAAAGTAATGAGTTGTAAATAAGGTGATGCGGTTAGGTTAATTGGCTGCAATCCCTCAATTCATCACTTATTCAGTCGCTTGTAGTAGACTAAACACATACTAAAAACTGCTTGATTTATACTTTTAAAAAGTTTTAAATTGGGGTTAGCACTCTTAGAGAAAGAGTGCTAAGATAGTTTCAAATGTTTATCACCGAGGTGAAAAATGAGTAAAGATTTATACGCAATGGCACTTACAGTCGGACAACAAAGCGCAAGCATGGACGGTTACCTTCAAGCGGTAAGCACTATTCCTATGCTTAAAGTTGAACAAGAGCAAGAACTTGCTAAAAGACTTCAGGAAGAAGGCGATCTTAGTGCTGCCAAGCAACTCATTATGTCGCATTTACGCTTTGTAGCACATATTGCTAAAAGCTACTCGGGATACGGCTTACCACAAGCTGACCTTATTCAAGAAGGTAATATAGGCCTGATGAAAGCGGTTAAACGTTTTGACCCTACAGTGGGTGTACGTTTAGTGTCGTTTGCAGTGCATTGGATTAAAGCCGAAATTCACGAGTTTGTTCTTAAAAACTGGCGCATAGTTAAAGTTGCAACCACTAAGGCGCAACGTAAATTGTTTTTTAATCTTCGTAAAAACAAAAAGCGTTTAGGCTGGTTCAACCAAGCTGAGGTTAGCACTGTTGCTAGCGAGCTAGGTGTGAGTGAAAAAGAAGTACGTGAAATGGAATCGCGCATGAGCGGCCAAGACATGGGCTTTGACCTAACTGGTGACGACAACGACGATGCACCAACAAGTACATACTCTCCAGTACAGTATTTAACAGATGGCGCAGCAGACTTAGCTGACGACGTTGAACAAGAGCAGTGGAAAGAGCAAGCGCATACTCGTTTATTTAGCGCACTTAAAACACTAGATGAACGTTCACAAGATATTGTTAGCGCACGTTGGTTGTCTGATGATAAAGCAACCCTTCAGGAGCTTGCACAAAAGTATAGTGTATCTGCTGAGCGTGTTCGTCAGCTTGAAAAAACAGCGATGAAAAAGTTACAAAGCGCTATGAGCTGATATTGCTCAGCAGCAAATTTAAAAAGCCCTGCATGAAAATGCGGGGCTTTTTGCTTTTGAGCAGGTTGGTTTGAGCGAAGCGAAACCCAACGATAAAATATCTAATTAAGTAATACCGATACTCTGCATTATTAAATGGTTATACCAATCCGCAATAATACTTAATGATTTTACGGGGCTAAACGTGTCGCTACCTGCGTTAAAAAATTCTCATTTAGAACAACTGAATAGCGAATTTTTTGCCTAGCTATCAACACGTTTTTCCGCCCTCAAAATAGACCACTTAATTAAGCGAATTGGTATTAGTTTATTATTCGGATATAGCATTATTTAAAGCTTATATTACCGAGCACTCACTCCTTTTCCCTCAGCATGCGCTAACTGAATGTACTTACGTTCAACTAATTGCGAAACCGGTACGAGCTCAAAACCTTGCTTAGTTAGCTCTGGTAAGGCATGGCGTAAAAATTCGATGGTTTCAGGGTAGGGATGAGCAATTGCAATGGCAAAATTGTGATCGGTTGCTTGTTGTTTTAATTCATCAAACCTTAACTGCAATTGTTCTGGTGTAGTTATATTGTCTAAAAACACTTGGCGACTAATATTAGCAACACCCAAAAAGTTAGCAGCATTTTGTGCCTGGCTCAAATCGGTTGTGCGACTATCTAAAAAATATAAATGACGCTTTTTAAGTACTTCCATTGTCCACTTCATAGCTTGGCTTTTTTGCGTAAGCGCTGAGCCCATGTGGTTATTAACGCCTTTAACTTGCGGTAAACTAGCGAGAGCTGTTCCAAGAGTTTGCTGAAGCTGCTCTTTATTCATATTTAAAGTAAGCGCACCAGGCCCTAGTTCTTTACCGTTAAGTGCCTGCATGGGTATATGAAGCAATAACTCTTTATTTGATTGACTAGCAAGTGTTGCAAAAATTTGCGAATAAGGGGTATGGGGCAAAATTGAATACGACAATTGCCCAGGTAAGGAAAGGAACTCTAAGTCCCGTTGATGATAGCCTATATCGTCTATCACTATTGCTATTTGCTTGGCGCTAATTGTTGCAGAGCTAAAACAAATAGCTAATGTTAGCCATTTTATTATTTTCACGTTTATAGTTTTTATTATCTTTTTAGCTTTATTTATACAGCTTATACAAGCTATTGCATGCTAAGTAATTGTTTGGCTTTAACCAACTGTAAATCGGTTAGATTACCAGTAAGTAATTGCGCATTATTGTTAGTGTGTTCATTTTTTATTATAACGGCTTTATTACTTTGTGAAAGGTTTGTTTGATTAACCGCCACATCTGGGGTTATTCCTATTCCATCAATCGATTTACCTAACGGTGTGAAGTATTTCGCTGTGGTGAGCTTTAATGCGGTATTGCCATCACCGAGTGGAATGAGTGATTGTACAGAGCCTTTCCCAAAAGATTGGCTGCCAACAATGGTTGCTCGGTTATTATCTTTAAGTGCTGCTGCAAGTATTTCGGCTGCAGAGGCTGAATTTTCGTTTATAAGCACAACTATGGGCGCATTTTTTAGAATGTCTCCACGCTTTGCATAAAATGCTTGGTTAGCATCGTAAAAACGTCCTTTAGTCGTCACTATAGTGCCACTTTGTAAAAATAGGTCTGATACAGCCACTGCGCTTTGTAATGTCCCCCCTGGGTTATCACGTAAATCAATTACTAAGCCTTTAAGTGGGTAGCCAAAATGGCTTTGCAGGGCGGCAACTTGTAGTGCAACTTCATGTAATGTGTGGTTAGAAAAGTTATTGATAGCTATGTAGCCAGTTCCAAAATCTAAAAGTTCGCTTGTTACACTTTCGAGGTTTATTTGGCGACGTGTAACATGAAAAGTGAGTGGGTTTTTATTGTTATCGCGATTTACAATTATATCTATATTCGAAAATTCACTGTCTCTTATTAGTGTTGCTATTTCGTCGATAGTACGATTTTGAGCTGCATTGTTGTTTACACTTACAATAATATCGCCTGGTAAAATACCTGCTGCTTTTGCGGGCGAATTATTAACCACGTTAACAATAGTCATATTCTCGTCTATGTTTTTAACTTCTATACCAATACCTGTGTAACGACCATTTGTGTTATCAAATAATGAGGCTAACTCATACTCATTTAAGTACTTAGAATAGGAGTCGAGTTTTGAATATAAACGCTCAAACTGCTGGTTGTTATATTTAATATGGTGGCTATTTTGTAAGGTGAGATCTTCAACGTAATAGGTATGAATGTTAAAGAGTATTTCGTCTATTTGTTGTCTTTTAAGATCTTTAATTGAGCTTGCTAGTGCATTACTAGTAAAGGTAATTAGGGTTAGTAATACAAGCAAGTACAGACTTATATAAAAGTCTGCACTTTTTTTATTAACGGTATTTATTGTGTGTTTTTTAGTTGTCATCAGCTGCTCCAGGGCGGTGCAGCGATTTATCTAATTAAATACGTTTGCACCATTTTACAGGATTTACTGCGCGTCCTTTGTGGCGTATTTCAAAGTATAGACCAGAACTTGCCTGTCCGCCGCTTTGGCCTACCAAAGCGAGGGTTTCGCCTTCACGTACCATATCCCCTACATCTCTTAGTAGCGTTTGAGCGTGGCCATATAGGCTCATAAAACCTTCACCATGGTCTACAACAATTACCCATCCATAACCTTTTAGCCAATCGGCAAATACAACTTGCCCGTTGTGCACGCTATTAATATTAGTTCCTTCTTTTGCACCAATTAATACGCCTTTCCAATCAATACCACCATGCTTACGTTGGCCGAATGTGTGCTCTAACTTGCCTTTGCTCGGCCAGTCTAATTTTCCCTTGCTCTTATTTAGGCCAAGTAATTCTATTTTTTGTGTTTTTTCTTTTTCGAGCTCTTTAATCGTTGTTACTAAAGTTTGTTGGTTTTCTTTTAAATAATTTATTGAGCTTTTAGTGCTGCTAAGCTGAGCTTGTAAGTTTTTAAGATTAGCTTGGCGTTCACTTTGTGCATTAAGTAATGCAGTTTGACGCCTTTTTTGTTCATCAAATAAAAGCTCTAGTTTTTCTTGTGTTTTAACGAGCTCTTTTTGGTTTTGTACTATTTGCTGTTGAAGATCTTTTAGATCTTCGATTTGTTCAATACGGGCTTTATTTAAGTAATTGTAATAGCTAAGTGTGCGCTCAAACTTGGCTGTGTCTTCTTGATTCAACAGCATTTTAGAGTAGTCGTCGCCACCGGCCATATAGGCACTTTTGAGTTGCGCGGCTAAAATTTTCTGAAACTGAGTGTGCTTTTTATCAAGCTCATCGGCTTTACTTTGTAACTCTTTTTGCTGTGTTTTAGTCTCTTTTACAGATTGCTCTGCCATGTTAAGTGCTTTAGCATTTTTAGCTATATCGAGTTCATGGCTTTTTAGATTTTTTTGTAGCGACGCTATTTTTTTTCTTTGGGCGTTATATTCAGCTTGGCTTTGCTCAAGTGCATTTTGAACCTCTGATAAGTCTTTTTTAGTACGATCTTCATTAGCAACTGCAGATGCAGCCACTAATGAAGTTAGTATCAAACCGCACTTAATTAACCGGTTAATACGTTTATTCATGTGTTATTTCAACATCATGATAGGCGTACCAGTCATTTCGCTTGGTTGCTCCATGCCCATTAAGTGAAGCATTGTAGGGGCTACATCGCTTAATGCTTTACCTTGCATAGGCTCTGCATCGCGACCAACATATATAAAATGTACCGGTTCACTAGTGTGGGCAGTATGCGCTTGGCCTGTTTTAAGATCAGCCATCTGCTCAGCATTACCATGATCGGCTGTTATTAGTGCTTCACCACCAAACTCTTCAAGTGCATCAACAACACGTCCGATACAGCTATCTACAGCTTCACAAGCTTTAACAGCAGCTTCAAATACACCAGAGTGACCAACCATATCGCCGTTAGGGTAGTTACAAATAATAGCATCGTATTTACCGCTTTTAATTGCTGCTACTAGTTTGTCGGTTAGCATTTCTGAGTTCATTTCAGGTTGTAAGTCGTAGGTTGCAACTTGCGGCGAAGGAATTAGCTCGCGTGTTTCGCCTTTAAATTCACTTTCGCGCCCGCCACTAAAGAAAAACGTAACGTGTGCGTACTTTTCAGTTTCTGAAATGCGAAGCTGTGTTTTGTTATTTTTTTCAAACCACTCACCAAGTACGTTTACTAACGGTGTTGAACCAAAGGCAATAGGTGCATCTATATCGGCTGCATACTCTGTCATCATTACAAATGCACTAAGCTCTGGCGTTCTTTTTCTTGCGAATCCATCAAAATCAGGCTCAACAAAAGCGCGAGTAATTTCGCGGGCTCTATCTGCTCTAAAGTTGGCAAAAATTAGAGTGTCGCCATCGTTTATTGAAGCAGGAGCGGCGCCTGTTGGTGTAATGGTTGTAGCGGCCACAAATTCGTCGTTTTCGTCGCGCTCGTACGCTGCATTAAGTGCCTCTACGCCGTTATCAAAATTAAAGTCACCTTCAGCTAATGCAATTACGTTGTAAGCTTTTTCTACGCGGTTCCAACGGTTGTCTCTGTCCATTGCGTAGTAGCGGCCAATAAGTGACGCCAAACGACCGCATTTAAGTTCGCTAAATAACGCTTCAATACGTTCGATTGACGCTTTAGCACTACGTGGAGGTGTATCGCGGCCATCTAAAAAGCCATGAAAGTAAACTTCTTTAGCGCCACGTTTTGCAGCAAGTTTTATGCTAGCAACTATGTGGTCTTCATGGCTATGCACACCACCTGGGCTTAAAAGACCCATTATGTGAACTGCTTTTCCTGCACTTACCGCTTTATCTATGTTTTCAACTAAGGCTGGGGTTGAATCAAATTCGCCATCGTTAATTGCTTTAGTGATACGGGTAAAATCTTGATAAACAATGCGACCAGCACCTAAGTTCACATGGCCAACTTCTGAGTTACCCATTTGACCATCAGGAAGACCAACATCTAAACCCGAAGCTGATATTAATGTGTGTGGCCGTGTGGCCCATAAATTGTCTAATACCGGTGTGTTAGCTGCAAGAATAGCATTACTTTGCGTATCTTCGCGGTATCCCCAACCGTCTAAAATCATTAATACCAGTGGTTTTTTATGCTCTGTCATAATAGCTCCTGAAAATTAGTATCTGTTGATGGATACTGTGCACCTAAAAGGTTTATTAGCGTGGTTTTAGCATACCGTGTTTTTAAGCTAGGATCAGCATTGAAAACAAGATATTAAATTTTTTCACTTATACCTCATTGACTAACCTGAACTCTGCTTGAGATAGATTTATTATCCAGAGTTCTTGTTAACTATATATGGGGGCTTTATCGTTTTTTAAACGTCTCTAAGTGCTCCTAAACTCGCATTTTAGGTTGGTTTGGGTATACTTGCGTGGCTAAAGTACAAAATAATTAAAACATCACGTTTTAAAACATAATTTCATAGTGGAAGTAGAATGGATCAATATATTGAATTTATTACAAATCATCCCATTTTAAGCCTTGCTTGGGTTGGTATTGTTTTCCTTATTGTTAGTGGCTGGATAAAAAGTAAGTTTTCAGCTGTTCGTCAAATAAATCCTCAGCAGCTTACGTTACTTATTAACCGTGATGACGGTCAAGTAATCGATATACGTGCGCAAAAAGAGTTTAATGCAGGGCGTATTTCTGGTGCTGAGCACTTAAGCCCAGAGAATGCGAAAAAATCTGACTTTTCAAGCCTTGAAAAGTACAAGACTAAACCCATTATAGTTGTATGTACTACAGGTATGACTGCCCAAGGTACTGCAGCCGCTATGAGTAAAGCTGGTTTTGAACGAGTTTACTTATTAGCAGGTGGCATGGGTGCATGGCAATCTGCCAGCTTACCAACTACAACAGGTCGCTAATCAGTTTAGCTAGGCCGATAGAGGATTTATTATGAGTAATGTTGTTTTATACACCAAGGCGTATTGTCCATTTTGTCAGCGTGCTCTTTCGCTTTTAAACAGCAAAGGCGTTGAATACACAAATTATGATATTGGTGTACAGCCTGAGCTACGCGATGAAATGATTGCCAAAGCAGGTGGTGCAAGCACAGTACCGCAAATTTTTATTAATGATGAACATATCGGTGGCTGCGACGACATGATGGCTATTGAAGCGCAAGGTAAACTTGACGCTAAGCTAAACGCTTAATTTAATTATAATAACGAACAAGTTAGGAATAACAATGAACGAAGAAAATCAAAACGTAGCAGCTGCACAAGACGGCGCACAATTTACTATTCAACGTATTTACACTAAAGATGTATCGTTTGAAACGCCAAACTCTCCGGCCATTTTTCAAAAAGAATGGACGCCAGAAGTTAAGCTAGACCTAGATACACGCTCTAATAAACTAGACGAAGGTGTATTTGAAGTTGTTTTAGCGCTGACTGTAACCGCTTCTCTTGGTGAAGAAACTGCGTTCTTATGTGAAATTCAACAAGCAGGTATTTTTACTATTGCTGAAGTTGAAGAAGTGCAACTTGCGCACATGCTAGGTGCATTTTGTCCTAACGTGTTGTTCCCATATGCACGTGAAGCTGTTTCAAACCTTGTTAACCGTGGTACTTTCCCACAGCTTAACCTTGCGCCAGTTAATTTTGATGCGTTATTTGCACAATACATGCAACAACGTACTGCGCAAGTTGACCAGGCTTCAGCAGACGCATAACTTATGAGTACAGCAACTACAGCTGTTACTGTATTAGGGGCGGGGTCTTACGGCACCGCCCTTGCTATTTGTTTAGCCCGAAATGGTCACCACGTGACACTTTGGGGAAGAAATAGCGACGACGTTGCCACGCTTGCAGCTGAGCGGAAAAATCAACGTTACTTACCTGATGCTCCTTTTCCAGATACTCTTACTCTTGAAGCTAACTTACAACATGCCGTTGCTAGCAGCGCTATTGTACTTGTTGTTGTGCCAAGCCATGCTTTTGGCGACACACTTGCGCAGATTAAACCTGCATTGCAAGACGGTGCTAAAGTAGCGTGGGCAACTAAAGGGCTTGAGCCTAATACTGGACGTTTGTTACAAGAAGTGGCTTTGCAAGAATTAGGTGATGATATTCCACTTGCGGTACTGTCGGGTCCTACGTTTGCAAAAGAAATGGCGATGGGGTCACCTACAGCTATTTCAGTGTCTTCTACGTCGCCTGAATTTGCTCAGCAGCTTGCTGATTTACTTCATTGTGGTCGCTCATTCCGTGTGTATAACAATGATGATTTTATTGGTATACAGCTCGGTGGTGCGGTTAAGAATGTAATTGCCATTGGTGCCGGTATTTCGGACGGTGTTGGTTTTGGCGCTAATGCGCGTACCGCACTTATCACCCGAGGCCTTGCAGAGCTTACTCGTTTAGGTTGCGCTCTTGGCGCTAAGCCAGAAACCTTCATGGGGATGGCAGGCCTTGGCGATTTAATACTAACGTGTACAGATAACCAATCACGTAATCGTCGATTTGGTTTAGCGTTAGGTAAAGGCGAAAGCGTCGATGCTGCTATTGAGTCAATTGGTCAAGTAGTTGAAGGCTTTAGAAATACCAAAGAAGTGTATTTATTAGCGCAGCGTAGCGGTGTAGAAATGCCGATTACCGAGCAAATTTATAAAGTGCTTTATGAAAATAAAGATATGAAAGAAGCTGCAATGGCGCTATTAGGCCGAGAGCAACGCGCTGAATAAGCGCTTGAGCTAGGCCTTAACTAAAAAACCGACACTATGTCGGTTTTTTATTGCCTAACGGATTATATTTACTGCGCGTTAGGGAAGCCCAACTGACGCCACGACTCGTAAACAAACACGGCGACTGCATTTGACAGGTTCATACTACGGCTATTTGCTTGCATAGGAATACGTACACGCTGATCGTTTGGTAATGCTTGAATCATTTCATCAGGCAGGCCGCGTGTTTCAGGACCAAACACTAAACAGTCGCCAGCTTCGTAACTTGCTTCATGGTGAAACTGACTACCTTTGGTTGTACATGCATATATTTTTTTTGGTTTACATTTTTCAAGGTAATCTTCAAATGAGGCATGGCGTTGAACATGACTAAATTCATGATAATCAAGTCCTGCACGTTTCACGCGCTTATCGTCCCACTCAAAACCTAGCGGCTCAATTAAATGTAATGCATAGCCGGTATTGGCACATAGGCGAATAATATTACCAGTGTTAGGCGGTATTTCAGGTTGGTATAAAACAATATCCAGCATAATGAGCCTTATAAAATAATCTGTAGTTTGACGAAGGGCAGTATACACGAAACCTTTTAAAAAAATGATATACTCACACTATTGAGTACTCCTAATTATCGGATTAAAACGTGCATAACCGTAGCTACGAATTTTGGGTTAAAACTTCAAGCATTGTTACCATGGTAATGGTTAGTTTAATGATTGGCGCAAAAACATGGGCATGGCTGGCTTCTGGCTCTGCCTCAATGCTTGGCTCGTTAACTGATTCGTTAATGGATATTACTGCCACCGCCATGAGTTTTTTAGTGTTAGGTTACGCACTGCGCCCAGCAGATGATGACCATAGATTTGGACACGGAAAAGCTGAAGCACTTGCAGGGCTTGGACAAGCCGCGTTTATTGCAGGCTCAGGTTGCCTACTTGCTTTTCATGGTATTGAGCGATTATTTAACCCTATACAGTTAAGCCATTCTTTATTAGGTGTGTGGGTAAGTATTTTTGCTATTGCGTGTACGCTCGTCATTGTATTTGTACAAAACAAGGTGGTTAAATACACCGATTCAATTGCTATAAAAGCCGACTCAGTACATTACAAAGGTGATTTAATATTAAATGCCGCTGTGCTATTAGCTATTTTGTTAGCTTATTATGGTGTGTTGTATGCCGATCCTGTTTTTGCGATAGGTGTAGCGGGTTACTTACTTTATAACAGCTGGGATATTGCTCGCGATAGTGCCGATCATTTAATGGATAAAGAACTGCCAGATGATGAAAAGCAAAGCATATTTGATATAGCCAGAGCCCATGCTGATGTACATGGTGTGCATGATATTCGTACGCGCCAAGGCGGAAAAGTTAAGTTTATCCAAATGCACTTAGAGCTTGATGATCATTTAAGTTTGATTCGCGCACATAACGTAGCTGATGAAGTAGAGGCAATGCTTAAAGAGCGCTTTGAGTCTGAGGTAGATATACTGATCCACCTCGACCCTTTGTCGGTACTTATTAAGCCGTCACCGACTCACAAAACTGATACAAGCTTTTAAGCAATGGCTGGCGTATTTCATCACGTTCAAAAAACAGCTCGTGTTTAGCGCCTTCAAAGCTTTTAAGTACCGTGTTTACGTGCCTGTTTGCTAATTTATATTGGGCATTGTTATCAACCACTTCGTCGTTTTGCGCACTGGCAATATAAAGTGGAATAGTCACGCTCAAGTTATCCACAGAAGTTATAAATGCAAACGTCGCATTTAGCCAGCCGTAAGTAACACCGCCGAGCTGTAGTAATGGCTCTTCTTGATATGTTTGCCTAAATAGCTCGTAACGCACTGGGCTGCTGGTTAATACATTTGTAGCAAACTCATCGGGTATGTAATCGGTTTGCCCTAGTGCGTAATTGTCTTTTTGACCCAAAAGGGTAGCGGTACTTGCTATTAATTTAGCTAAAGGCTTTGGTGTGTTTTTTGTATAAATATCAAGCATAGGCGCTGATAAAAACGCGCCACTAAAATTGTGTTCAAAATGCGCAAGGTAATCAAATGCTATGGCGCCGCCCATTGAATGACTCACTAACACCTTTTTACCTTGCCAATGAGTATCCACTATTTGTGTATTAAATAAGTTTAGGTCTGCGCTGTAATCTTTAAATTGATTAACATGGCCTTTGTGCTTATTTGGTAGGTGGCGATAAGAGCGGCCTTGTCCTTGGTGATCGGCTATGAATATGGCAAAATTATTGTTATACAGCTCCCATAACAACTCTTTATATTTATCTAACCCTTCAAGGCGCCCAGAGCTTATTACAATGGCATTTTTGGCTTTATTTGGTATGGCATAAGCATAAAATAATTGCCCGTTAGGCGTATCTAAATAAGCTTTAATTAGCGTGTTTTTATAAAAATTATTAATTGTTATTTGATTACTTTTAAGCTCACGCTCACTACTATAAAACATGCTTTACTCTTTTATTAATGGCAAGGTTATATTAGCACACAAGCCACCTTGTTCTTTATTTGATAATACTAAACTGCCGCCATGTGCAGTAATAGCATTTTTAGCAATCGCAAGACCTAAACCCGTGCCACCACTTACGCGATCCCGCGCATCTGATTGCCTAAAAAAGGGCTCACAAAGCTTGCTCAGTTGATCATCGGGCACACCAGAGCCATCATCACATATTTCTATATAAATGGCATCTGTGTGCTTTAGAGTAATGCTAATTGTATTGTTTGCGTATTTAATAGCGTTACGAAGTAGGTTTTCAAGCGCACTGGCAATAAGTGTTTCGTCGCAATTAATATTTACGTCTACAGCGCCCACTATATTGAGCTGCTTATTATTTTGTTTTGCTTCAAACTGCGCATCGTTAATAACGTGATCTACAATTATTTGTAATGATTGTTTTTGCAATGAAAGCGCTTGGCTTTTTGCTTCTAAGCGAGAAACTTGCAGCACGTCGGCAATCATCTTATCAAGTTGGTTTGCTTCTTTTTCTATGCGTAATAAATACGATTGGCTAGCGTCGTTAGCTTGCATTTGCGCAAGACCGGTAGCCATTTTTAAACGCGTAAGGGGCGAGCGTAACTCATGTGATATGTCGGCTAATAAGCGTTTTTGTGAACTAATTAAAAGCTCTAACTGATTGGCCATGCTGTTAAAGTCTCGCCCAAGTATTCCCAGCTCATCTTTTCGGTTTACAGAAATGTCGGCTCTTGCGCTTAGGTTGCCCGCTGATAGTTTAATAGCTGCTTTTTTAAGACTATTTATAGGGGCTATTAAGTTACGGCTAAATACAAAGCTTAAAATAAGAGAGGCAACAATTGCGATGACTATTTTCATCCAATTAGGCATAAGCTTAAAGCGCATTAATAGCGGCGGTTGATGGTTAATATCTATTTCATAAAGATAAAAACTCCCTTCAGGCACGTTTATGTTAACAGGGCCGAAGGCTTGATATTTTTCAGTAAAAATAATTTGTGGTGACATATTTTGAGTAAAGTTTAATAAACTTAAGTCGATGCTCTCTGGCACCTCTTTACTACTAAGGGAGTCTTCGCTTTGAGCTGCGCTTAAGTATAAAAGTTTACGCTTTGATAGGCGGGGGTGTACTAATACATCGCTTAGGCTGCGCTTATGTTTAATAACAGTGCGCTCAATACTTTTGGCGGTATATATTAAGTTTTTTTTCATAGGGCCATAAAGCGGCTTGTTAGTTACCGCGTTAATAGCGGTAATGTTACTTAAAAATATAAGCGCTGCAACGGTGCCGATTATAGTTAACCAAAACCAAATAAATATTTTAAAAAACAGGTAGTGCCCAGGGTGTTTTAACCAAGCAAAGTAAGTGCTTTTATTCGCCTTGGATAAAGACATAACCCGTACCTCTCATTGTTTTAATTCGCTCACCTGGAATATGCTCTGCTATTTTTTTGCGGATATTACTTACATGCATATCGATAGAGCGATCAAAAGAAGCTAAGCGCCTACCTAGTACTTCTTCACTAATTTGCTCTTTACTAACCACTTCACCTGCATTTTTACACAATAGCGTGAGTATTTCGTACTCTGTACCAGTAAGCGTTAGTGTAGAGCCGTCTATTGAAGCCTCGCGCGCAGCAAGGTTAACAGTAATGCCATTAACGAGTAACTTACTCGTTGTAGCTACATTTAAGCTATTAATGTGCTCTATACGGCGAGTTATTGCTTTTACGCGGGCTAGTAATTCACGATGATTAAAAGGCTTTGGAATGTAATCGTCAGCGCCTAGCTCTAGACCAAAAATACGGTCAAAGTCTTCACCTTTTGCTGTAAGCATTATTACCGGTGTGAGTTTTGTTTGCCTAAGTTGTTTAAGTACTTCAAAACCATCAAGCGTTGGTAACATTACATCTAGCAATATCAGGGCGTAGTCATTTGCTTGTGCTAGTTCAAGGCCTTGTTCACCGTCGTGTACGCATTGTATTTCAAAGCCTTGGGCAGTTAAATATTCACTTAATAGCTCACAAAGGCCAGTGTCGTCATCAATCATTAATAGTTTCATTTACAAACCCTTAGAGTTGTTTATAGCGTTATTTTACCCGCTAAATAGTGCAAAGGTGAATCTTTACACAACCTTTACACTGCTTTGCGTTACTTTGCGTTGAGTTAGGTATAGTTAACTCACTGGCGTATACCCAGTCAGCCTCAAGATACAGAATTCAGCGTTTCACAGCAGCTGGCTATCAAGGCGTGACTTTGCAAGAATGGCATTCCCTTTTAAAAAGTCACAACACCGAGAGCTAGTTGCTGTGAAACGCCCAAAGGGTTGGTTTTAAAACGATTTATTCTGCGTTATAGGTTTTAACAAGGGAGCAACCATTGGTTACAATCAATGCCTTGCCTAAATAGTTTTTAATTCCAACTGAAACTCGCTTCTTGCGGTTGATTGGGTATGTTAGCCACAACCAACCCAATATTAAGGTAATGATTATGACTAAATTAAACACACTTTCAAAATTAGTACTTATCTGTGGCTTAGCAACAGCAACGCTTGGTGCTGGTAGCGTGTTAGCTAAAGGCGACGGACATAAGCAAGGCCATTCTCAAACTCGTTTTTTACTTTCTGAGCGCGGCGTTGAAAAATTAAACCTAACAGATGAGCAGCAAACTAAGCTAAAGGCTATTTTTGAAGCGCAAAAAACACAAATGAAAGCACTGCGTGGCGACGATAAAGAAGCCCGTAAAGCGATGCGTGAAGCGCACAAAGCAAAAATGGATGCATTACTTTCGGCTGCAACATTTGACGAAAATGCAGCAAAAGAGCTATTAAATGAACGTCATGAAAAAGGTGAGCAATTTGGTTTAATTGAACTAAAAACACAACACCAAGTAATGCAAGTGCTTAACGCTGAGCAAAAAGAGAAGTTTGCTAAAATGCAAAAGCGTATGAATAAAAAGCACCGTAAACAAAAAAGTTAATTTTACTTTTTTGTAAATACTAAAAAACCAGCGTAATGCTGGTTTTTGTATTTAGGGCATTATGAAGATAAATTATTTAAAAAAGTCATCTTCATTTTTAGCCATCATTGCCTCAATATCTTCTATCATGTCTTGGCTAAACTCTTGTGCCGAGGTGATTGGTGCAGAAATTTTATTATTTTCGAACGACCATTCACCTAAATCAATTAGTTGGCAGCGCTTTGAGCAAAAAGGGCGAAATGGGCTTTGCTCTGACCATTCAACTTTAGTTTTACAGGTTGGGCAGTTTACAACAGTAGGCATAAATTACTCTCTACAAATTTTTGGTGCATATTACATTACTTAGATATGAGTCTCTAGATATAAGGCTCTGAGCTTAAAGCTTAGAGCCTTATATCTTTTACTGTGGGACTTTTAAAAATTGGTTACGCGGTTAATTTCACCAAGGGATGTAAGGCCATCGGCTGCTTTGCGTAAACCCGATAAACGTAAATTATTAAACCCGGCTTTAAGTGATACGTCTGCTATTTCAAGCGAATTACCACCGCGCATAATAATTTGGGCAATTTCAGGAGTAATTTGCATTACTTCGTAAATACCCACACGCCCTTTGTAGCCATCAGTACAGCTATCACACCCTTTAGGCGTATATAACGTCATTTCTTCAATTTGCTCGGCACTAAATCCTTGGCGAGCTAGTTCTTCACTCGGAAGTTGTTCTGGCGTTTTACATTTAGGGCACAAGCGACGTGCTAAACGCTGGGCTATTATTAAGCTAATCGAGCTTGCTACGTTATAAGCGGGTACACCCATATTTAATAAACGAGTGATTGTTTCCGGCGCTGAGTTTGTATGCAATGTTGATAAAACCAAGTGACCTGTTTGCGCCGCTTTTATTGATATTTCTGCGGTCTCTAAGTCACGTATTTCACCTACCATAACTACATCAGGATCTTGACGTAAAAATGCGCGCAGTGCGTTGGCAAAAGTCATGTCGGCTTTAATATTTATTTGTACTTGGTTTACACCTTCAAGGTTAATCTCAACCGGATCTTCCGCAGTACTAATATTACGCTCAGGTTGGTTTAATATATTTAAACCTGTGTATAGCGATACTGTTTTACCAGAACCCGTTGGCCCTGTTACAAGTATCATCCCTTGAGGCTGGGCAAGCGCATCCATGTAGAGCTTTTTCTGCTCAGGCTCATAGCCTAATACATCAATGCCTAACATAGCGCTTGATGAATCAAGAATACGCATTACTATTTTTTCGCCCCACAAGGTAGGCATGGTACTTACACGAAAATCGATACTTTTGCGTTCAGTAATTTTTAGCTTAATACGACCATCTTGTGGTTTGCGTTTTTCGGCAATATCGAGTCTCGACATAACCTTAATACGCGCAGAAAGCTTAGTCGCTAATGTGTTAGGTGGGCTTGCAACTTCATGCAAAATGCCATCAATACGAAAGCGAATACGGTACTTGTGCTCATACGGTTCAAAGTGTAAATCAGAGGCGCCTTTTTTAATGGCATCCATTAAAATTTTGTTGATATATACGATGATAGGCGCATCATCTTTATCGTCATCTTGCTGGGATGTATCTTTTTGGCTTTCTGAGTCTAAGTCAGCAAATTCTTGAAACTCGTCATCAGTTAAATTTAAGCTGCCAGCAGCATCTAGTAACTGCTCAATTTTGGCATCGAGTTGAATATAATCAACAGCAACAACTTCGCATGATAGACCGGTACTAAACTCAAAGTTTTCAAATGCGCCATAATCTGTTGGGTCTGATGCTGCTATATAAACTTTTCGATCTTTTTGAACAAGCGGCAAAATGTGATGTTTACGTATAAGTTTTTCTTTTACGAGATCGGCTGGAATTTTTGTAGGGTCAAAATCTTTTAAATCAAAATAAGGTACGCGAAACAAATCAATACATTGTTCAGCTAAATCTTTACTATCGATTTTTCCACATTTAGAAATAAGCTCAGCTGTTGAGGCAAATTCATTTTGTTTGTTTTTAACCGTGTCGGCATCAATGCGGCCAAGGGTTATAAATTTTCTCAATAACGGTGAGTTAATATTCATTGCGCACCTGTTTTATTCCTTCAATAGTAAGCAATTTATCAGAAAAAAGAAGGTGATTACATCACCTTTCATTCTTTGTTGTGATTTTACTAACTAAAATACGAGTTTGTGTGAGTTAGTTTTGTTGTGTAATGCATATTGTAGGTACTTTTTATGAAGATCAACAAGTTCTATATGCACTAGGTTTAAACTACGGTCGTTATTTAAAATATCATCCGCTTTTTGCTGTTTATCGGCGCGTGACATTTGCGAGGCAATAATACTTTTAACTTGCTCACTACTTGTGTTGTCACGTTTTGCTGTACGCGCTATTTGCACAGAGGTTGGTACATCAATAAGTAGGGTATGGTCGCAATACTTATCAAGATTATTCTCAAACAATAAAGGCGCTACTAAAACAGCATAAGGGCTAGTTGCATTATTTAAATCGTTTAGTATTTTTGCGCGAATAAGAGGGTGTAGCAACGCATTAAGCCATTTTTTGTCACTGTCGTTAGTAAATATTTTTTTGCGAAGCTCTGCTCTATTTAATGTGCCATCAGGTAATAAAATATCTTTACCAAAGTGGGCTGTAATCGCTTTTAGCCCTTTGCTATTTGGGAGTACGACTTCACGCGCAATTATATCGGCATCAACTATTGTAATACCAAGCTCTCCAAACATATTGCTTACGGCCGTTTTACCACAGCCAATACCGCCTGTTAAACCTAATACCCAGCTGTTTACTTTAGTAATTTTCTCACTCATTTTAATAACCTATTAAATTAAAATAAGCGCCTTGAATTTGGTTGCCCCAAAGCATTGCAATCCAGCCAGCTATCGCTAAATAAGGGCCAAAAGGGATAGGGGTCGCTTTGTCTTTACCTTGTATGCTCAACAGTGCAATACCTATTATGGCACCTACTACGCTCGAAAGCAGAATAATAGTAAGCAATGACTGCCAGCCAAGTAACGCCCCAAATACAGCGAGCAATTTAAAATCGCCATAGCCCATGCCTTCTTTGCCGGTCAATAGCTTAAATAACCAAAATACGCTCCATAAGCTTAAATAACCACAAGCAGCGCCAATAATGGCATCAGTAGGCGTAATTGTGTAACCTAATACCGAGGCAATAAGTGCAAGCCATACAAGCGGTAATGTAAGCTGGTCTGGCAGTAACATGTGATCAATATCAATAAAGGTTAGTGCTACTAAAATCCACGTTACAAAAATATATAAAAGGGCTTGCTCGGTCGTACCAAAGCTGTAGGCAACAATTAAACTTAATACGGCAGTAATTAGCTCTACAGCAGGGTAGCGAGCAGAAATAGGGTTACTGCAGCTTGCACATTTACCTTTAAGTATTAACCAACTAATAATAGGAATATTCTGCCAAGGCTTAATGGCAGTTTTACATTTAGGGCAGGTAGAGTTGGGTTTTACTAAGTTGAAAGGTTCGCTGGTGTTGGCTTGTTTAGATTTATTAGCTGTAAGTTCATCTTCCAACAGTAGTCTGCATTCGCTTTGCCACTCACGTTGCATCATTAGCGGTAAGCGATAAATAACCACATTTAAAAAGCTACCGATACATAAACTAATTAAGCCAACTGTGGTTAAATAAAACCACAATTGGCTTTGCATTACTTCAATAATACTTTGCATCATATTACCTGAAAATTGTTTTAAAAATTAAGTGAAAATTGTTTTAAAAATTAAGTGAAATTATTATCACAAAGAGAAATAAAAGAGAGTAAATGAGAAGACATTACTAGCCATACCTTAACAAAAAGGTAAGCCTCTCTTTTATTTCCTGTAAATTGTTATTCTTGGTAATTAAATGACAGAGCCCAATTGGAAAATAGGTAAGTACATCGCAACAATCAAGCCACCAACAAGTACACCCAGTACGGCCATAATAAGTGGCTCAAGTAGGCTTGAAAGACCGTCTACTGCATCATCAACTTCTTGCTCGTAAATAGTTGCTACTTTAGCAAGCATGCCGTCTAGTGAGCCAGATTCTTCACCAATCGCAACCATTTGTATTACCATATCAGGGAATATTTTTGAGTTACGCATTGCCCAGTTCATTTGGTTACCCGAGCTAACTTCGGCTTTTATATCTAAAATGGCATAGCGGTAAACCGCATTACCTGAGGCGCCTGCAGCAGAATCCAGCGCATCAACTAGCGGTACACCAGCAGCAAAGGTAGTCGAAAGTGTACGAGCATAACGGGCAACAGCAGCTTTATTTAAAATCATGCCAATGATTGGCAGTTTTAAAACAGCTCTGTCGGTAGCATCGCGGAGTTTTAAGCTTTTTAGTTTGGCCTCTTTAAAAGCCCAGCCGAATGCAATAATTGCTATTAGCATCATCCACCAATATTCCTGCATAAACTCCGATATGCCAATTACAAATAGGGTAAATGCAGGGAGCTCAGCACCAAAGCCGGCAAAAATATCCTGAAACTGCGGTACAACAAATATTAGCAATATTGAGGTAACTATAAGTGCGATAACTAATACCGCAATTGGATAAAACATCGCTTTTTTAATTTTTGATTTTAGTGCTTCAGACTTTTCTTTATAAATGGCCACGCGGTCGAATATTTTATCTAAAGCGCCAGATTGCTCGCCCGATGCCACTAAATCGCAATATAAATCATCAAAATAACGGGGGTGACGTCGCAGGGCTTGCGATAACGGTTGGCCAGCCTTTACCTCATCAGCAATGCTTTCCATCAGTTTACTTACACTTTTATTGGGTGAGCCTGAGCCAATCATTTCGATTGACTGAATTAGCGGTACACCCGCCATTAGCATGGTGGCAATTTGCCGAGTCACCAACGCAATATCTTTTGGGGTTATTTTTTGATTGCTAGCTAAACCAAACAATGGTTTAGCTTTTCGCTTAACCTTAGAAGGGGTAATACCTTGTTTACGCAGTTGTGCTTTAACTAAAGCAACACTTGAGCCGGTCAGTTCGCCTTCTAAACGTTTACCGCGAGCACTAACACCTACCCACTGAAACGTGTCTAAGCTTTTATTTTCTGGTTGTTTTGCCATAAAGTTCTCTTATTTTGAGGGAGCTTCCCATATTCCTTTATCCCATGAGATGTTTTGAGGATATAAGGCTTTAGCCAACTTTCTTTCCGCTTCCGCTTGATCCTTTAATCCAAGAAATATTAGCGCTCTGATTCTCTCAAAGTAAATATAGTCACTAGGGTAAACTTGTAAAAACTCTTTCGACCAATTTAAAAAACTATTTACCTTAGCATGGTTTTGATTCTGAATTGCAACTTCAAGTTTTAATGTATTGATTTGTATTTCTTTGAACTTGTATTCAATGAAAGGGTTTAACGTTTTTGATAGCAACATATGGTTGTTAGGTTCATTGTAAATATAATGCCTTAATGTGATACTTGACTGTATCGCTGTTATGGTGAATATGGTAATAAAAACAACTATGAGTAAATTAGTGATTTTCAAAAAGCTTAGGTTTATTTGAATGCTCTTTTCTTTTAGGTTGCATGCTTTAGTTATATAAAACAATAAAAACGTGAAAACAATAAAATGTATAAATGATTGGTAAAAAGGGTGTTCAGTGCTGCTGTGAAGTAAAATAGGTGTAATAAGTAGGAAAAGTCCAAATTTGTTCTGCGAGTTACTTTTAAAAATAATAGAACATAAATAATAAAACAATAAAAGCATGGCGGATGCAGCTATAACACCTCCTTCAACTAACCATAAAATAAATTCGTTATGAGGGTGATTTACTTTTTTTCCTATATTTATATTATTCCTCTCGGCTGCTTTTATAGCTGAGTGATCAGTAATGACTCGATGAAAGCTGCCGTAACCATGCCCAATAATAGGTTTTTCTAAAAAAGCGCCTAAACTATCTTGGTAAATTTGTAATCTTGCATTAGGGGTACTAAACATCTCTTTTTTTGATACGTATTCATTACCCGTACTATATGGAAGAGTTTTCGCCAGTATAAAGCTTGCCATGATACCCGAAAGAAGGAATGCAAGCTTTCTTCTTTCTTTTTCTTTAAATATTAAAAAAATATACCAACAAAGAATAACACCATACGCTAGGAGTCCCGTTCTGGATTGAGTCAAAAATAAAGCCCAGCTATTCACAAAAATACATAGGTATAAAAAGCTTTTTAGACTTCTTGCCTTTAATCCTGTTAGTAAGTAAAACGAAATAGCAATGCCAGTTGCTGTATAACTAGCTAACACATTCACCTGCTGGAAAATACCTGTAGGGCGATCATATTCAATTTTTATCGCAAAGTAACTATCTGCGGTCATTAAGTAGTTCTGATAAAGGGCAAAACAAGCACTCAATAAGCTAGAAAAACAAATTAAATACAAAAGAGATTCATTAAAAGTTTTCTTATCTTTTATCTGTAATAAACAAAAATATGTCAATAAGCCTAAAGCGATATAAATAAACCTAGGCAAAGCTGAGTAAAGTTGGATTTGTTCACTATATAGTGATGGGATCAAAAGTAATGTAAATGAGGCAAACGCAATAGTTAAAAAGAGATCGGATTTAAAAGTCTGGTGGCTTTTTATTGAGTTGTAAATAACGATGAACAACGCCCAGCTTAATGACAATAAAGCAAATGTATTAAAAGGTAATGAAAAGCCAAAACCGCCTACGTTAGGGATGTAAAAAAATATTGAAATGAGCAGTAACGGGGTAAATAGTAAAGCTGTTTTATTAATATGAAGCAAATTGAAAGGCCTAGCAAAAAGAGCGCATCTAGCGCTCTTTAGGTTTTAAAATTAAGAGCAGTTAGTTGGTTTGTGTTCTGCATCAGCTGTTGACGCACATGTCCACTCGCCAGCTTTAGAGCGAGATAATGTTACTGTCTTACCGTTTACTGCAGGACCGCCCGAAACAGTGCCTTTAATACTACCCGTACCTTCACCATCAGCAGAGTCAGCAGTTATTGCCACACCTGAACAAGCCTTATTATTTATACCTAAGTCATCAGCATCAAGAGTGCCAGAAATGCTGCCTTCATTCATTTTGATTTCAAATGCAGTTTTGCCCGGAGCAATTTCAGCTAAACAAGCTGTAACTTGTGATTTAGATGTGTAGTTTTGATAAGCAGGTAGTGCTACTGCCGCCAAAATACCTATAATTGCTACTACGATCATTAATTCAATTAGGGTGAAACCCTTTTGGTTCTGTTGTGTCATTGTTTTCATGTTTCCTCTCCTAAAGGATAATGTTGTGGTAAATAAGCGTTATTTAAGTAGCATTAGTGCTTAGCTTAATTTGTTTATTTAACCTGTTTACTTAATTTGTTTATTTAAACTGTTTATTTAAAGAACAAACTTTACTGTACAGCGTATTATTAGTTTGTATAAACAAGAACACGCTGTGAATTTAGTTATTAAAGTTACCAATATTTAGCACTTTAATGTGTTATTTAGTTACTTTTATATTTATAAATTAGCTTATATTTTTAGGTATAGCTGTATAAATACTTAACTTTTTT
This sequence comes from Pseudoalteromonas sp. HL-AS1, assembly GCF_031198785.1. Classification (NCBI taxonomy): domain Bacteria; kingdom Pseudomonadati; phylum Pseudomonadota; class Gammaproteobacteria; order Alteromonadales; family Pseudoalteromonadaceae; genus Pseudoalteromonas; species Pseudoalteromonas sp. HL-AS1. The sequence goes on along the minus strand of NZ_CP133569.1, from coordinate 3,205,814 downwards.
ATGCATTTCATTGCACTCATTAATATTAAACCAGCTAATTAGTGCTTTTATATTAATGGTACATTCATTTATAGTACAACAGCGTGAGTTTACCACTGTTTTTTTACTTTTTAGTACACGGATTATATTTAAAAAAAGTATTTTATTTAACAAAATGTTAAAAAGCAATCCTTTCGGGTTATTTAATGCTTTATAGTATCTATTGTCAATGAATTAGCGCAGTTTAAATTTAAAGTCTGCGTTATTATTAATCAAATCGCATTGATAAATCGATTGATTGTAAGTTTTTTGTTAGCGCCCCGCTCGATATAAAGTCTACCCCAGCTTGTGAGTGAGTTTTAAGCGTTTGTAGGGTCATATTGCCCGAAACCTCAAGTTTTGCGCGTTTGTTAGTAACTACTACAGCTTGCTTTATTTGCTCTACGTTAAAGTTGTCGAGCATTATAATATCGGCACCGGCATCTAGCGCTTGTTTTAGATCAACAAGTGATTCAACTTCTACTTCTATTGGTTTGTTTGGTTGGTTTTGTTTAGCTTGCGCCACGGCTTTGTTTATACCGCCACACGCTGCTATGTGATTTTCTTTTATTAAAAACGCGTCGTATAAACCAATACGGTGGTTTGCACCGCCGCCACATTTAACGGCGTATTTTTGTAAAATGCGTAAACCAGGTATGGTTTTGCGGGTATCGAGTAGTTGGGTTTTTGTACCCGCAAGTTCTTTTACATAATGAGCTGTGGTAGTAGCCGTGCCCGAAAGTGTTTGTACAAAGTTAAGTGCTGTACGCTCGGCAGTTAAAATAGCGCGAGCCGAGCCTGTTGCTGTAAATAAAGTACTGTTAGCTTTAACTGCATCGCCATCGTTTACTAGTACATTTACTACAACGCTTGGCTCTACTTGCTTAAATACTTCAATAATTAGGTCTTTACCACAAAATATGCAGTCTTCGCGGGTAATTAATTTAGCGTTTGCTTGCTCATTTTGAGGGATCAATTGCGCGGTAATATCGCCTTCTTGTGCGGTTTGATAATTTAAATCTTCGTCAAGTGCTAGAGTAACAAGCTGAGTAATAAGAGTGTGCGAAATAGACATGGAATGCTCATAAGCGTTAATAAATTAAGCAAATTTTACTATGTTTATAAAAGAAAGAGAAGCGATTGCCTTTTCACCAATATAAAGATAAGCGCTTGAAGTAAATTCGTACCTACGTGTGGGTTTGTATTATCTGCAGGTGAGGTTTTATACCTCGCTTTTAATTTCAAAAGTTATGTTACATGAGCGGATGTAAATTAGCACCTACGTATGGGTTTGAATTATTTGTAGGTGAGGTTTTATACCTCGCTTGTTACTATCATTGTTTTAATAAATCCATTAGCATCAGTGCTATGTATATCTTGATATTTATATAATAAACGTATCATGAAAATAGATTTAGACGGTGTTTTAAGTACGGTAGCGCAGCGGCCTTGTTCGCATTTTGATGAGCGCCCTGATGAGGCTGATATTTCTTTATTGGTGATTCACAATATATCATTGCCAGCAGGGCAGTTTGGTACCTCTTTTGTTGATGAGTTATTTATGGGTAGTATTGACTGCAATGCTCATCCGAGTTTTAGTGACTTAAATAATTTACGTGTATCGGCCCATTGCTTTATAAAGCGCACCGGTGAGGTTATACAATACGTGCCTTTTGAAAAATGTGCTTGGCATGCCGGGCAATCGGAGTTTGAGGGGGTATCTGCTTGTAATAACTTTAGCATTGGTATTGAGCTTGAAGGTACCGACACCACGCCATATTCTTTAGCGCAGTACAAAACATTAACTACACTTAGTAAATCTATAATGCAACGCTATCCAAAAATTACCCCTTCGCGTATTGTTGGGCATTGCGATATTGCCCCTGGGCGTAAAACCGATCCTGGCAGTAGCTTTAATTGGCCATTGTTTTTTAATATGCTTGAACAACTAAGTTAAGAGAGTTATTCCCATGATTTTAGTTTCTATAATAATTGCATTAATACTGGAGCGTTTAGGGGCTCGGTCTAATTACTGGCAGATAAGCTACTACACAAATGGTTATTTAAATCGCTCTAATAAGCTACTAGGTGACAAAGGCTTATTTAGCTCAGCACCGGGCTTTTTAATTTGGCTTTTACTTCCAGTGATTGTGATGGCACTAATTTATTGTTTATCTGATTTTGTATTGTGGCAGTTGGGCATTAATATTGCCGTTCTTTTGGTTTGCTTTGGTTGTGCTAAGCAGCGTGCTTTATATAAGTCGTATTTAAATGCGTTAACGCGAGATGACGGTACTGCTGCATCTTTATATGCGTTGCAAATAGGTCAAAAGCGTACTGATGATCAAGATGGTGGCGAAACCTTTGGGCAAACATTGGCGTGGGTAAACTTTAGATTTTACTGTGCGGTTATTTTTTGGTTCGTTGTTTTAGGCGCGCCAGGTGCGGTTTTATATGCATTGGTACGTACTTTAGCTGATTTAGTACGAGAAGATCATAAAGTAATATTTGCTAAGCGTTTTAAACTTATACATAAACTATTGTTTTGGCTCGACTGGTTACCTGCACGTATTACCAGCTTTGGTTATTTAGTAATAGGTAACTTTAATAAAGGCACAAGCTGTTGGCTACGTTACGTACTTAACTTTAAATCTCCAAACCGCGAAGTAGTAACATGTACTGCACTTGCTGCAGAGCAAGTTGAAAAGCGTTATTACGGCTGTACCTACGAAGCCACGTGTATGATTAAATTTGTCAAGCGTAATGTATTATTTTACTTAGTACTAATAGCGTTGCTTACATTATTTGGTGGGCTGTCGTAGTCGCGATTTTACATCGCGCATTGTGTTTTTCGGTTGGGAGGTTAGTTGCCAAATGTCGCGGGATAAACCCGCTGCTACGATATTGCGTAGTCGCGATTTTATATCGCGCATTGTGTTTTTCGGTTGGGAGATTAGTTGCCAAATGTCGCTGCTACGAGTTTAGATAAATACTATCCCAATATGGGTAGTCTGCAATATTTTCTATTAAATTTGCACGCAAAGGGTTTGCGACTATGTATCTAGCACAGCTATTTAAGTCTTCGGTATTTCTTATTAAGTGATCATAAAACCCTTTTTGCCAAAGCTTTTGTCTGCCAAATTGTCTATACACCGTGGCTGAGCGTCCTTTGAAGCTTCTAATTACCTCACTTAATGTTGTGCTATCGGATAATTGTAATAACCAATGAATATGGTTTGGCATTATCACGAAAGTATTTGATTTAATTAGTTGCTCTCTTTCTAATCCCCTCATTTCATTGATAATAGCTCTATTAATTATTAAGCTTGTGAATAGGTTGTTTCGCTCATGACAAACCAGTGTAATAGCATAATATTGGTTTGCTTTTGATACTTTTCCCTTTCGTAATAAATATGAACGATGCATAACATACCCGTATTTTAGCAATCACAGACCCACGAATTTAAAGCATATGCAATTTTTATAAATTTGCGTAGTCGCGATTTTACATCGCGCATTGTGTTTTACGTTTAGGTAATTACTTGCACAATAGTCGCGGGGTAAACCCGCTGCTACGATATTGCGTAGTCGCGATTTTATATCGCGCATCGTGTTTTTTTGGTTGGGAGATTAGTTGCCAAATGTCGCGGGGTAAACCCGCTGCTACGATATTGCGTGATCGAAATTTTATATCGCGCATTGTGTTTTATATTTAGTGGACTGATCGTGTGTAAATTGCAGCTATTTCTTTGGTACTTTTATCCTGTTATTAATTTCTTTAATAAATTCAACTAGAGTTAACACTCTATTTTTCTGGTCAGACCAATTGTTTTCATCCTATTAACGTTATAACAATTTTTGCAAATTGCGCATTGTTTGATCTTCGTTCAAAATGCGTTACGCTACTTTAATTGCTCAAACTACCTGTAAATTGACAGCTAATAGTGTTTTTGATACCGTATTGAAAATTTTTGGTATGACCAATTTACCTTTTGGGTAAATCATACTACTTAAAGCCCCGTTTTATGGGCTCTTGGTATTTATACAACGCGGACGTTGATTCATGTCTTTAAAGATTAAAGCGGCAAAATTATCTGATGTTATTTTACAGCAACTTGAGAATATGATTCTTGAAGGCTCGTTAGCACCAGGTGAAAAGTTGCCACCAGAGCGTGAACTAGCAAAGCAATTTGAAGTGTCTCGCCCGTCACTGCGTGAGGCAATTCAAAAATTAGAAGCGAAAGGTTTAGTTACGCGTCGCCAAGGTGGCGGCACGTTTGTAAAAAATCAGCTCGAAGAAGGGCTTACTGATCCACTTTTTGATTTGATTAGTAAACACCCTGAGTCGCAGTTTGATTTACTTGAATTTCGTCATGCATTAGAAGGGATTGCTGCTTACTACGCAGCACTGCGCGGGACCAGCAACGATTTTAGCAAAGTAAAACAAAGCTTTGATGAAATTGCCTTAGTTAATGATGATTTACAGCAAAAAGCAAAAGCAATTAATGCATTTCACTTTAGCGTGGCAGAAGCCTCGCACAATGTGGTGTTACTGCATTTAGTTAGAGGTATGAAAGCGCTGCTTGAGCAAAATGTATTGCAAAATTTAACTGTTCTATTAAAAAAGTCAGATATTAGCAGTCAGTTAGCCCAACACAGGCGTTTATTAATGGATGCCGTTATTGACGGTAATCCAGAACAAGCCCGTTTAGCAAGTAATGCGCACTTAGCATTTATCGAAGAAGCACTACTTGAAGCAGGCAAAGAGCATTCGCGAATTGAACGTAGTTTAAGACGCACTAAACAAAATTAAGTTAGTACATAACTACTTTGAACACACAAATTAAGTAGCTGTGATATTAAATTAACAATATTCGTATTTTAAACATAAGGAAACCTCCATATGTCTGAAGTCAATAAAATTGACGTAGACGCGCTAGAAACACAAGAGTGGTTACAAGCTCTTGAATCAGTTGTGCGCGAAGAAGGTGTTGAACGAGCTCAGTTTTTACTTGAGCAAGTATTAGAGCAAGCCCGTTTAGACGGCGTTGATATGCCAACGGGTATTACCACGAACTACGTTAATACTATTCCTGTAGATCAAGAGCCTGCTTACCCAGGTGATGTAAATCTTGAACGTCGTATTCGTTCAATTATACGTTGGAACGCGATTATGATCGTTCTACGTGCATCTAAAAAAGATCTCGACTTAGGCGGCCATATGGCGTCTTACCAATCATCTGCTGCATTTTATGAAGTGTGTTTTAACCACTTCTTTAAAGCACCAAATGATGTAGACGGTGGTGACTTAGTTTATTACCAAGGTCATATTTCTCCAGGTATTTACGCACGAGCATTTGTTGAAGGTCGTTTATCGGCTGCGCAACTAGATAACTTCCGCCAAGAAGTTGATGGCGAAGGCTTACCATCGTACCCACACCCTAAGTTGATGCCTGAGTTTTGGCAGTTCCCTACGGTATCAATGGGCTTAGGTCCTATTTCATCAATTTATCAAGCACGCTTCTTAAAATACTTAGATGGTCGTGGCTTAAAAGACACTAAAAACCAACGTGTATATGCGTTTTTAGGTGACGGTGAAATGGATGAGCCAGAATCACGTGGTGCTATTTCTTTCGCTGCACGTGAAAAACTAGATAACCTTTGTTATTTAATTAACTGTAACTTACAGCGTTTAGACGGCCCAGTTATGGGTAACGGTAAAATCATTCAAGAGTTAGAAGGCTTGTTTAAAGGCGCAGGCTGGAACGTAATTAAACTAGTGTGGGGTAGCGGTTGGGATATTCTGCTTGCTAAAGACACAACAGGTAAATTACTACAATTGATGAACGAAACAATTGATGGTGATTACCAAACTTATAAAGCTAAAGATGGCGCATACGTGCGTGAGCATTTCTTTGGTCGCTACCCTGAAACAGCTGCCCTTGTTGCAGATATGACAGATGACGAAATTTTTGCGCTTAAGCGTGGTGGTCATGAACCATCAAAACTATTTGCTGCATTTAAAAAAGCAGAAGAGACAAAAGGTCGTCCAACTGTAATTCTTGCTAAAACTGTAAAAGGTTACGGCATGGGTGAAGCAGCTGAAGGTAAAAACATTGCGCACCAAGTGAAAAAAATGGACATGTCGCATGTTGCACATTTACGTTCACGCCTTGGTCTTGATGACTTAGTATCTGAAGAGCAATTAAAAGAATTACCATACCTAGAGCTTGAAGAAGGTTCACCTGAGTACAAGTACCTACATGCGCGTCGTGATGAGCTTAAAGGCTACACACCTAAGCGTATTCCACGTTTTAGTGAAAAACTTACGTTGCCAGAAGTAGATGCATTTAAGCCACTACTTGAAGAGCAAAAGCGTGATATTTCTACTACTATGGGCTTTGTTCGTGCACTTAATATCTTATTAAAAGATAAAGGCATTGGTAAAAATATCGTACCAATTATTGCAGATGAAGCGCGTACATTTGGTATGGAAGGTTTATTCCGTCAAATCGGTATTTACAACCCGCATGGCCAAAACTACACGCCACAGGATCGTGATATTGTTTCTTACTATAAAGAAGCAACTTCAGGTCAAGTATTGCAAGAAGGTATCAATGAGTTAGGTGCTATGTCGTCATGGGTTGCTGCTGCAACCTCATACAGCACTAACGATTTACCAATGATCCCATTTTACATTTACTACTCTATGTTTGGTTTCCAACGTGTTGGCGACATGGCATGGATGGCGGGCGATCAACAAGCACGTGGTTTCTTATTAGGTGCTACAGCGGGTCGTACAACGCTAAATGGTGAAGGCTTACAACACGAAGATGGTCACAGCCACATTCTTGCAAACACGGTTCCTAACTGTGTTTCTTATGACCCAACTTACGCGTTTGAAGTTGCTGTTATTGTACAAGACGGTATTCGTCGTATGTACGGTGACGACCAAGAAAATATTTACTACTACCTAACGCTTATGAACGAAAACTACCATCAACCAGCTATGCCAGAAGGCGCTGAAGAAGGTATTCGTAAAGGTATTTACAAGCTTGAAAGTTACGAAGGTAAAAAAGCCAACGTACAGCTATTAAGCTCAGGTACTATTATGACTGAAGTGCGCAAAGCTGCTTCAATCTTAAGCGAAGAATATGGTATTGCATCAGATGTTTACTCAGTAACATCTTTCAATGAGCTAACGCGTGATGGTCAAGATGTTGAGCGTTTCAACATGCTAAATCCTGAAAGTGAGCAAAAAACAGCATTTATCACAAGCGTATTAAACGACTCTGTGACTGTTGCAGCAACGGATTACATGAAAAACTACGCAGAACAAGCGCGTTCATTCATTCCAAGCAGCAACTACAAAGTGTTAGGTACAGATGGTTACGGTCGTTCTGATAGCCGTGAAAACCTACGTCGTCACTTTGAAGTTAACGCAAGCTACGTTGTTGTTGCTACGTTATCTGAACTTGCTAAACGCGGTGAAGTTGAGAAGTCAGTAGTTGTTGAAGCACTTAAAAAGTTCAACATCGACACTAACAAACTTAACCCACTGTACGCATAAGAGGTTTGCAATGAGTATTGAAATTAAAGTACCTGATATTGGTGACGACGAAGTAGAAGTAACCGAAATATTAGTAAGCGTTGGCGATAAAGTAGATGTTGACCAATCATTACTAAATGTTGAAGGCGACAAAGCATCAATGGAAATACCTGCTTCTCAAGCGGGGACTGTAAAAGAGATTAAAGTTAACGTTGGCGACACCGTTACAACAGGCTCTTTAGTATTTTTGTTTGAAGGCGAGAGTGAAGGCACTGATGAGAAAAATACATCAGCCGCTGCTCCAGCTAAATCTGAAGAGGCAGCACCAGCTGCTTCTACAGGTTCTTCAATTAAAGAAGTAACTGTACCAGATATTGGCGATGATGAAGTTGAAGTAACTGAAATCATGGTTGCTGTTGGTGACACCGTTGAAGAAGAGCAATCTATCTTAAACGTGGAAGGCGACAAGGCAGCAATGGAAGTTCCAGCTCCATTTGCCGGTACAGTTAAAGAAATTAAAGTAGCCGCTGGCGACACAGTTAAAACTGGCTCGTTAGTGTTTGTTTTTGAAGTAGCAGGAAGTGAATCTGCAGCACCGGCTAAAGAGTCGGCTCCTGTAGAAGCGCCAGCTGAGAGCTCAACAGCAAGTTCAGCACCAAGCACTAAAGAAGTTAATGTACCTGATATTGGTGGCGATGAAGTTGAAGTAACTGAAATTATGGTTGCCGTTGGCGACGAGGTTTCAGAAGATCAATCAATCTTAAACGTTGAAGGCGACAAAGCTGCAATGGAAGTACCAGCTCCATTTGCAGGTACAGTTAAAGAAATTAAAGTAGCCGCTGGCGATAAAGTATCGACTGGTTCATTAATTTTTGTATTTGAAGTTGCAGGCAGTGCGCCAGCGGCATCTGCACCAGCTGAAAAATCAGCACCTGCAGCAGCGGCTAAAACAGAGTCAGCACCGGCTCAAGCGGCACCTGCAAAAGCAAGTAATGAAAGCTTCACAGAAAACAGCGCGTATGCTCATGCATCACCCGTTGTTCGCCGTTTAGCGCGTGAGTTTGGTATTAACCTAGCTAACGTTAAAGGCACTGGTCGCAAAGCCCGTATAGTTAAAGAAGACGTGCAAAACTACGTTAAAAACTTAGTTAAGCAAGTTGAATCTGGTCAATTATCTGCAGGCAGTAGCGCAGGTGGTAGTGAGCTTGGTCTTATTCCATGGCCTAAAGTAGATTTTGCTAAATTTGGCGAAATTGAAGAGAAAAAACTGTCTCGCATTCAAAAGTTATCAGGTAAAAACTTACACCGTAACTGGGTACAAATCCCACATGTTACACAGTTTGATGAAGCTGATATCACAAGCCTTGAAGTATTCCGTAAAGAGCAAAATGCACTTAGCGAGAAGAAAAAGCTGGGTGTTAAAATCACACCACTTGTGTTTGTGATGAAAGCTGCGGCTAAAGCACTTGCAGACTTCCCAACATTTAACTCTTCACTGTCTAACGACGGCGAAAGTTTAATTCTTAAGAAGTACATTAACATTGGTGTTGCTGTTGATACGCCAAATGGTTTAGTAGTGCCAGTGTTTAAAGATGTTGATAAAAAAGGCATTATTGAATTATCACGTGAACTAATGGAAGTATCTGTTAAAGCACGTGACGGTAAGCTTACATCGTCTGATATGCAAGGTGGCTGTTTTACTATCTCTAGCCTTGGCGGTATCGGCGGTACGGCATTTACGCCGATTGTTAATGCGCCAGAAGTTGCTATTTTAGGTGTATCTAAATCTGAAATGAAACCTAAATGGAATGGCAAAGAGTTTGAACCAAAACTAATGGTTCCGCTGTCTATGTCATACGACCATAGGGTTATTGACGGAGCATTAGCTGCACGCTTTACTGTGACTCTTGCAAGTTACATGAGCGATATTCGCCAGTTGGTGATGTAACCAGTTTAGTAAAATTGGTATACGCAATAAAATAAATAGAATCAAATCCCAGCCAGTTGTTTTTAGCTGGGATTTTTACCATTTGCAATGATACAATCTTTGTACGAATTGCATCACTTTGTGCGCTGCTCACTCTTTCTGCCTTGCAGAAACATGGCAGTTAAATTTTAGGGCAGTGTCCCGTTCAAACAATTAAGGTAAAAGCATGAGCAACGAATTAAAAACTCAAGTTGTTGTACTAGGCGGTGGTCCTGGTGGTTATTCTGCGGCTTTCCGTGCTGCTGACTTGGGCTTAGAAGTTACATTAGTAGAATCTCGCGAAACATTAGGTGGCGTATGTCTTAATGTTGGTTGTATTCCTTCTAAAGCACTTTTACACGTAGCTAAAGTGATTGATGACGCAGCAGAAATGTCATCTCACGGTGTTACTTTTGGCGCACCAAAAATCGATCTTGACCAAGTTCGTACTTGGAAAGATTCTGTAGTTGGCCAGTTAACTGGTGGACTAGAAGGCATGGCCAAAATGCGTAAAGTGAAAGTTGTATCTGGATACGGCAAATTCACTGGCAGCAATACTTTAGTAGTTGAAGGCGCAGACGGCGCTACAACTATCACGTTTGATAACGCGATTATTGCAGCAGGTTCTAAACCAGTTAACTTACCTTTCATCCCAGAAGATGACCGTGTAATTGATTCAACTGGTGCATTAGAACTTAAAGACGTACCAGAAAAACTACTTGTATTGGGTGGTGGTATTATCGGTCTTGAAATGGGTACGGTTTACCGTGCGCTAGGTTCTGCAATTGATGTTGTAGAATTTGCTGATCAATTAGTACCAGCAGCTGATAAAGACATTATCAAAATTTACCAAAAATACGTAAGCAAAAAATTCAACGTAATGCTTTCAACTAAAGTTGTTGGTGTTGAAGCTAAAGAAGACGGCTTATACGTAACGTTTGAAGGTAAAAACGCACCAGCAGAACCAGTACGTTACGACAAAGTACTTGTTGCAGTTGGCCGTACTCCAAACGGTAACTTACTTGATGCTGAAAAAGCGGGCGTAAACGTTGATGAGCGTGGCTTTATTAATGTTGATAAGCAATTACGTACTAACGTAAGCCATATTTTTGCAATTGGTGACTTAGTTGGCCAGCCTATGCTTGCGCATAAAGCGGTTCATGAAGGTCATGTTGCTGCAGAAGTTATTTCTGGTCAGAAGCATTTCTTCGACCCTAAATGTATTCCTTCAATTGCGTACACAGACCCAGAAATCGCTTGGGTAGGTGTTACTGAGAAAGAAGCAAAAGAGCAAGGCTTAAAAGTTGAAACTGCGGTATTCCCGTGGGCAGCATCTGGTCGTGCAATTGCATCTGCTCGTACTGAAGGTTCTACTAAACTTATCTTTGATAAAGAAAGTGGCCGTATAATCGGTGGTGCTATGATCGGTATTAACGCGGGCGAAATGCTTGGTGAAATCGGTTTAGGTATTGAAATGGGTGCTGATGGTGAAGACTTAGCGCTTACAATTCATGCTCACCCAACATTGAATGAATCAATCGGCCTTGCAGCTGAAATTTTTGAAGGTTCAATCACTGATTTACCAAACAAAAAAGCAGCTAAAAAGAAGTAATTTAACTTTTTAGTATTTGCTTTAAAAACCCAACTTCGGTTGGGTTTTTTTATGTCTATTTTTAACTTGGATAAATATAAGATTAAATAACAAGAAGTCGTTACAATGCGCGCTTAATTAATTGAAGGTAAATACAGTGAAAAACTCAGTTCTAGCATTACGCGCTCAACAAATAAGTGAATCTCGTCGAGAGTTTAATGCTCGAGGCGGTAAATTAGATCGCTGTGAACAATGCCTGATTGCTAAGCACTACTGTATTTGTAAAGGTGTTGAGCACGCAGATTGTAAGGCCGCTGTATGCTTACTGATGTATCATAATGAAAGCTTTAAACCTTCTAATACAGGGCGTTTAATTGCTGAAATAGTGCCAGATAACCACGCATTTAGATGGGATAGAACAGAGCCTAACCCCGCTCTTTTAGCTTTAATAAATGATTCGCAGTATCAGCCTATGGTCGTCTTTCCCGCAGAAGATGTAGAAGAGGGCAGAGCCATTACAGAAGTGAGTATTGAATCAGGTAAAAAGCCGCTATTTATATTCTTAGATGGTACGTGGCGCGAAGCTAAGAAAATGATTCGTAAAAGCCCTTATTTAGATAACTTGCCTGTACTTTCTGTTACTGCTGATAAACTGTCTGATTACCGATTACGTGTAGCCCCTCATGCACATCAACTAGGCACTGCTGAAGTGGCTATTATGGTATTAGCACTTGCGGGCGAAATGGATGCATCGACAAAATTAGAGCAGCATTTTATTAAGTTTCGTGATGCGTATTTATTGGGTAAGCGCAACAAGGGCCGACCGCTAGAAGATTAATTTTACGAAGTTAAGCAAATGCTTGCTGATTTTTTAAGTGAGCAAGTGCTTTATTTTGAATAGCTCTGAAGCCTTCTTCAGATGTTAATTGTAAAACAGTATTATACAATTGACTTATACTATTATGCACTTGAATAAACGAGATACAGTCTTCACCAATCATTTCTTTTGCTTCTTCAACTCGCTTTAAAAAGTAGCAGCTAATGTCTATTTTGCCATTAAATTGAGTCGTTGCAATTGCGTCTGCTATTCTATTAAGTTGATAGCTAAACTCATCAGGTCGAGCACCTTCACCCCACTTGCTAATACGAATATCGCGTTCTAACTTAATAATTTCTTTAAGTATATTTTTAAACTCACTCATTGGCATATTTAAAAAGTTATAACCTTTGGGGTTAAATAAAGCTTTATACGGATTTTCGTTGGGAGTTTGGGCACTAAAAACACCAATTGGTTTTGCTGTACTTGCGTCTGATAATTTACATAAAAAGGCATTACTTTGGGGTGTTTTAAAATTCATATCCATTGAGTATTTATGATCCTTGCGTTATTTAGTTATCGGCGCAATTAATAAAAAACTTAGCGAAATTTAAAACCTAGATTCAAATTGTAAGTGCATAACTTGTTTTGGCTAGATTAAGTGGTCAGTTGCTCATAAGCTAACTACTTTTTCTCCGGCAAGAGATTTTACAATGAGACATTACAAACAACTGACCTATGCGCAAAGATGCCAGATCGCCGTTCTAAAGAAAAGTGGTTTTACGCAACAAAGTATTGCTGAGCTAACTAATTTATCGCAATCTACGATTTCAAGAGAGCTTTCTAGAAATACAGGTAAGCGAGGTTACAGACACAAACAAGCTCATGAGCGGGCTTTGTTTCGCCGAAGAAGTGTAAGAAAACCGCTTAAGGTGACACCTGAAATGATAGCTTTAATTACCCAGAAGCTTAATGAGAAGTGGAGTCCTGAACAAATAACGGGATGGTTACGCAAAGAAAGTGAACTGTCTGTCAGCCATGAATGCATTTATCTGTATATCTGGGAAGATAAAAAAGCAGGTGGTGAGTTATACCTACATCTGCGCCGACACGGTAAGAAATATCACAAGCGCAGTCATGGTAAAACAAACCGAGGGCAAATAAAAAATCGCGTTAGCATTGAAGAGCGCCCACAAATAGTTGATGAGAAAGGCCGAATCGGAGATTGGGAAATAGATACCGTCATAGGCAAAGGTCATCGAGGCGCCCTTGTTACCATTGTAGAGCGGGTTACCCAATTCACTGTATCAACTCAGGTGGCAGGAAAAACAGCACAAGCCGTCACTGCGGCGACGATAGAACTATTAAGGCCATATAGGTCAGCGCTTCATACCATCACGGCTGACAATGGAAAAGAGTTCGCTTATCACGAGCAAATCACAGAGGCTTTAAGTGTACCTGTTTATTTTGCTCACCCTTATCACTCATGGGAGCGCGGATTGAATGAAAACACGAATGGATTACTACGTCAGTATTGGCCGAAGAGCACAGATTTTAAGGCGGTAACACCAGCGCAAGTTATACCAGTACTTGAGCAACTTAATAATCGTCCGAGGAAGACACTTGGATTTGAAACGCCTGCAAAATTGATGCAGGATCACTTGGCGGCTAAAGCCGCCTAAACGTTATGCACTTCAGGTTTGAATCCGCGAAATATAAATAAAGTATTTTAAGGTCTTAGCATTGATTGGCAGGGATGCGATATATTACTCAGTAAAAATTAGCTATAGTTGCTCAGAGCTTTACTCAACCCAAATTTTAGGCAAAGAAAAGCGCGCTCTATCTCTAGGCGCGCTTGCGGAATCTTCTAATTTTCTGCATCCTGCAATTGAACTTAATCAACTCCAATTTTCACTAATCCATGTTTATTACTATATTACTTTTTAGTTCTATGTAATGTAGACCGTCCGGGCCTGTATCCTTAAATTCCTAAACATCCTGTAGGGTAAATACTATTACCAAATCCTTAATTACACTTCCTAGTGTATCCTTGTTTTAACCAATCCCTTGTGTTGCCTTAAAGGCCTGTCCATTTATTCCTTCAACATCCTGTTGAACAACTTAGCCTTGTTGTTATCCTTTTCGCATCTTCCTGACGCTGTCCTTTTTACAACATTGCGTTGTGATACTCATCCTGAGCCTGTCCTAAAATCCGTGTTGTCCTGATAACTTAATCATTGGTTGGTTGAGTAAGCAGTCCGTTTCCTTTTACTCAATAAGCGTCATTGCTTGGTTGATGCGTAAATTATAGTGCAATAGAGTAACTAAAATAGAGATAAAACTACATTCAATTAGTGTTTTTACAATAGTAATAAAAATAAATTTCATATAATTCATTTGTTTAACTGTTTTTAGGTTGTTTTTCATCTTGTTTTTTACTCATTAGCTGTCACATCCGTAAGACATCTCTTACACCGTATTTCCTTTTTGGGCGTTATTTACATATTTACATTTATTTAAAGTGTGCACTTTTAGAATGAGCACGGTAGAATTCGTTGATAATAACAGTTATTTAGGTGGAATAATGAAGAAAGTATTTGCACTTGTTTTAGGGGTAGTTGCATCGGCACCAGTCTTTGCAAACGATGTTGTTAACATCTACTCTTTTCGTCAACCGTTTTTAATTCAGCCAATTTTAGAAGACTTTACAAAGCAAACAGGCATAAAAACCAATGTTGTTTTTGCTAAAAAAGGGCTAATTGAGCGTGTTAAACGCGAAGGCAAGCACAGTAAAGCTGATTTAGTATTAACCTCTAACTTTAGTGCGCTTATTCAATTAGAAGATTTAAAATTAACACAAACTATAAAAAGTGACAGTGTAAATAATAATGTTCCAGCCGCCTTTCGTGACGGTGATGGCCAATGGGTTGCGCTTACTAAGCGAGTGCGTAATGTGTATTCATCAAAAGAGCGAGTTGGTGAGTTACCTAAGCTCACTTATGAAGATTTAGCAGACCCTAAATACAAAGGACAAATTTGTACGCGCTCTGGCAAACATCCATATAATTTAGGTTTAGTGGCTTCTATGATTGCACACCATGGTGAAGCGCAAACTAAAGAGTGGCTTGAAGGTGTTAAGGCTAATTTAGCACGCAAGCCTCAAGGTAACGATCGTGCTCAAGTTAAAGCTGTTAAAGAAGGTTTATGTAACTTGGCATTAGGTAATAGTTACTACCTTGGCAAAATGCTAGAAGATAAAGAACAAAAAGGTTGGGCAGAGGCCGTAAATATTAACTTTCCAAATCAAGTTAATCGTGGCTCACACATAAATGTATCGGGGGCGGTTATTACCAAATACGCTAAAAACCCTGAAAATGCATTAAAGCTCATAGAATATATGACCGACAGCAAAGCACAAAACATGTATGCCTCATTAAATATGGAGTATCCAGTTAAGTCGGGTGTTGAATTATCAAATTTGGTTGCCTCTTGGGGTAGCTTTAAAGAAGACAGCTTGCCACTTGATGAGATTAGTAAATATCGTCCGTTAGCACTTAAGCTAATTGATGAGGTGAAGTTCGATCTTTAATGACTAATAAATTTAAGCTGTCTAAATGGCAGCTCTTTGCGTGGTCGACTGGCTTAATACTATCGGCCCCGTTGTTTTTTCTTCTTTTTGAATCTCTACAAGGTAGCTCTGAGGTGTTTTCTCACCTGTGGGATACCGTACTTTGGGATTACATAACCAATACCGTATTGTTAGTTTTAGGTGTTTGCGTCCTGAGCTGCGCCATAGCTTTGCCGCTTGGGTGGCTAACGGCTTACTGTAGTTTCCCGGGTAAAAAACAGTTTGAATGGGCACTTATGCTGCCCCTTGCTATGCCTACCTATATTATTGCCTATGTATACACTGATTTATTAGATTATGCGGGCCCGGTGCAAATAGCACTGAGAGAATGGTTTGGCTGGCAATCACCTAACGACTATTGGTTTTTTGATATACGAACATTACCCGGCGCCATCGTTATGATTGCCTTGGTACTTTACCCGTATTTATTTTTAATTTTTAAAACAGCCCTTCGCGAGCAGTCATTCAAATTAGTACAAGCTAGTCAGTTAATGGGGTTATCTCCTTGGCAAAGCTTTTTTAAAGTCAGCTTAGTGCTCTCTCGTGGGGCAATTGTGGCGGCTCTTGCACTTATTAGTATGGAAACCATGGCCGACTTCGCAACAGTGAGTTATTTTGCCGTAAGTACATTAACAACTGCCGTATACGATACGTGGTTTGGTTATTACTCACTTACAGCGGCCGCTAAAATATCGGGTGTGATGTTACTGCTGTTATTTTTAGCATTAATGGCAGAGCGTTTTAGTCGCCGAAACCAAGCGGTATTTGAGCGCCAATCAAGTGTAAATAGCGAATCTCTCTATGTATTAAAAGGAAAGTCTGCTTGGCTCGCAACGGCATTTTGTAGCTTTATTTTACTTATCGCCTTTTTAATCCCTATTGCAGTACTTATAAATTATGCCATTACCTACTTTGATAAAGCATGGGATGTAGAGTTTTTTAGTTACGCTTGGCAAAGTTTAAAGGTGGCGGGAGTTGTAAGTGTTATAACCATTACATTGAGTGTTTTTGTGGTTTTTTATCAGCGTGTTGCAAAGCAAACGTATCCGCTTATTCCTGGTCGTTTAGCAAGCACAGGCTATGCGCTGCCAGGAACTGTACTCGCTATTGCGGTTTTATTACCTCTTACATTATTAGAGAACACTATTAACACAGCACTCGAGCCGTATAACTTAGACATTGGCTTACTGCTTACAGGTAGCATTCTTACTATTATTATTGCTTATATTGTTAGGTTTTACGCCATTGCACACGGAGCAATTGAGTCGAGTTTTTTACGTATTAGTCCATCACTTGATATGGCAAGCCAATCAATGGGTAAAAGCCAAGGGCAAACGCTGCGTTTAGTGCACCTACCTTTACTGCGAAGAGGATTGCTCACTGCTGCCTTATTGGTATTTATTGAGTGTATGAAAGAGTTGCCAGCTGCGCTATTGCTCAGACCGTTTAATTTTGAAAGCTTAGCTACTCATGTATTTCAGTATGTGAGTGATGAGCAATTAGAGCTTGCTTCAATATCTGCATTATTTATTGTTATTGTTGGGTTTATTCCTTTGTATTTTATTAATCGTTCTATGGAGCAGCGTAGTTAAATGAGTAGTTTAATTTTACAAGGCGTGAGCTATCACTATAACGGCACAAAGGTTATTCACGATTTAGATTTAACAGTGGGTAAAGATGAAATTGTTTGTCTACTCGGGGCGAGTGGATGCGGTAAAACAACCACATTAAAGGCGATTGCAGGTTTAATTGAAGCCAAGCAAGGGTCTATTTTTATAGACGGTAAATTAGTGAGTGATGAGCAATCTTTTGTCTCACCTGAGCATCGTAACATCGGCATGATGTTTCAAGATTATGCGTTGTTTCCGCATTTAACGGTGGCAAATAATATTGCATTCGGGCTTGGTAATATGAGCAAAGCTCAAAAGCAGCAACGCGTTGATGAAATGCTTAAGCTTGTGCATTTAATTGGATGTGCTGACAGGTTTCCACATCAGTTATCGGGTGGCCAACAGCAACGCGTCGCTATCGCTCGTGCATTAGCTTATAAACCTAGTTTATTACTCCTTGATGAGCCTTTTTCAAACATCGACACACAAGTACGCTTTGAATTAATTGCCGATATACGTCGAATTATTAAAGCAACTCAAGTATCTGCTGTGTTTGTTACACACTCAAAAGAAGAGGCGTTTGCGTTTTCAGATACACTTGCCATTATGCATTGCGGTAAAATTGCACAACAAGGCACGCCAGAGCAGCTTTTTGCAGCTCCATGTTCAAAGGAGGTTGCAGAGTTTCTGGGTCAGGGCATATACTTAAGCGCAGAAGTGTTAACCGCAACTGAATATAAAACACCATTTGGTTTAGTCGAATCTTATGTTGAGAGTAAGCATAATGTAAGTGCAGGGCTTATATATGTGCGCCCTCATCAAATAGAATTAGTGGCAGATAACCAAAGTGACAAATTCAGCAAGCGAGCTACAATCATAAGTCGTCGCTTTATTGGTTCGGCGTATGTTTATTCGCTTGTTATTAATGAGCAAGAAATTGAAGTTGCTGCACAATATGGCCAGTCATTTGAAAATAATGATCAGGTTATAATAAAAATAAAACCTCACACGGTGAATTTTTTCGAATCGTAATTAATTTGTTATTCGCTGTGTTTTTATCTGTAAAACTAAGGAATAACAATGGCGCAAGCGCAATCAGGGATTTGTGCTGAAGCAAACTTACACGGTTTGCACTTATTTTTTAATGTGTTTGATGGTCAAGACGAATCACTTCGCGCAAAGTTAAAACAAGTAAGCGCTATAGAAGAAGAGTTTAGCGATCAATTTTCAGAATCAATGCTCTCTTGTATGGTTGCTATTGGTGCGCAATACTGGCCGCATATCCTCCCTGAATACATTCCAAGCGAATTACAGAGCTTTCCCAATATAACCCATAGCGATCACCAAATGAGCGTACAACCGTGCGATTTATTTGTGCAAATTCGCTCTGACCGTGAAGACGTTAACCATTTATTTGCGCTGCAAATTTTAAAATTATTTGCCCCCGATGTAGAGCTGGTGGAGCAAATTCGTAATTTTCGCTTTTTAGATGGTCGTGATTTTAACGGTTTTATTTATGGTGGCGACACCGCACATGGAAGAAAAAAGCGCGCTACGGCTTTAATTAGCAACCCTGGTAGCTTTGAAGATCAGGGGAGTTATATTCATGTTCAGCGTTATAAACATGATTTAACTATGTGGCAGCATTTATCATTGAGTGAGCAAGAGCAAATAATGGGACGTACGCGTCTTGATAACACGCTAATTACCCCAGCGAGCGAAACCAGCCATGCTTCGCGAAGTGAGCTAAAAGACGAAGACGGACAACCGCTACTATTAAATCAAAGCATGCCTTATGGCGACGTGTATGAGCAGGGAATGTTATCAATTACATGCGCTTGTACGGGCACCGCATTTGAAAAAGTACTTAATAGTCGTTTAGGGGAAGGGGATTGCTACGACCACTGGCTTGATTTTACTCAAGCCGATATGGGCTCTGCTTTCTTTGCACCTTCATTAGGGTTTTTAAAACAAATTTAATTTGCTATTAAACCGTATCAAATAAAATGCGAACGCGTTCAAGTGTTACATCTATTTCAGATATTTTAGCAGGAGCGATAAAAATAGTATCGTCGCCTGCAATTGTTCCTAGTACGCCATCTGCTTTACCTAATGAATCTAATAAACGTGCAATAAGCTGAGCAGCACCTGGGCTGGTACGAATGATGATCATCATTTCGTTGTGCATAATGTCGATTACTAATTGGCGTAATGGGCTTTTAGCCGTAGGTACACCCATTTCAGCAGGTAAGCAGTAAACCATTTCTTGTTTGGCATTACGTGTGCGTACAGCGCCAAACTTACTTAACATGCGTGATACTTTACTTTGGCTTATATTGTCAAAACCTTGATCTTTTAACGCATCAACTATTTCGCCTTGAGAGCCAAAATTTTCTTCTTTTAATAGTGATTTAAATGCTTTTACCAGTGCTTCTTGTTTATCTTGTGGTTGCATAGTCTTTATTCGTTTTTGTTATTTATGCCGCAAATTCTACACAAAAATGAATAATTATGCAGCAGTTGTTTAGTTAACTTGCCAGTTTGATGCGTTAAATCACATAAGTTTACGACTATGGTCGAAAATATACTTGAAATAGACCGGATAAATTTGTTTTTAGTCGCTAATTTCATTATCTTAAGGGCCACAAATGTTTCCTACCTCAAATTACGGAGAATTCCAATGAAAGTTGCTGTATTAGGTGCTGCAGGCGGTATCGGACAAGCGTTGTCTTTATTATTAAAAACAGGCTTACCAGCTGGCTCTGAATTATCACTTTATGATGTTGCACCAGTAGTACCAGGTGTTGCGGTTGACCTTTCTCACATCCCAACAGATGTTAAAGTTGCAGGCTTTGGCGCAGACGATTTAAATAAAGCGCTTGAAGGTTCTGACATCGTTCTTATCCCAGCGGGTATGCCACGTAAACCAGGTATGGATCGTGCTGATTTATTCAATGTAAATGCTGGCATCATCAAAACTTTAGCAGAAGGCATTGTTGCCAGCTGTCCTAAAGCGTTAGTAGGTATTATTACTAACCCAGTAAATGGCACAGTTCCAATTGTTGCTGAAGTATTCAAAAAAGCAGGTACTTACGACGCTAAACGCGTATTCGGTATTACTACGCTTGACGTTATTCGTTCAGAAGCATTTGTTGCTGAACTTAAAGGCGTAGACGTAGCAACTGTAAAAGTACCAGTAATTGGTGGTCACTCAGGCACAACTATTCTGCCTCTACTTTCTCAAGTTGAAGGTGTTTCTTTCACTGATGAAGAAGTTGCTGCACTTACTCCACGTATCCAAAATGCGGGTACTGAAGTTGTAAATGCTAAAGCAGGCGGTGGTTCAGCTACGCTATCTATGGGTGCTGCTGCAGCTCGTTTTTGTATGTCTTTAGTTAAAGGCCTACAAGGTGAAGAAGTTGTAGATTACGCTTACGTTGCTGTTGAAAATGGCGATGCAGAGTACTTTGCACATCCAGTACGTTTAGGTAAAAACGGTGTAGAAGAAATTCTTTCTTACGGCGAACTAAGCGCATTTGAAACAAAAGCAAAAAATGACATGCTTGAAACTCTGAAAAAAGACATCAAAGAAGGTGTTGATTTCATGGCGTAATAGCCGGTTTAAGCAACAAAAAAGCCTGCATTTGCAGGCTTTTTTATTGCTCAGAATTAATGTCACACTGTGTAACTAGTTAAAACTAGTGGTCGCGGTCAACCGCAATACGGGCAAGGCTTATAAGTGCTTGCTTATAGTCAGACTCAGCTAAAAAGTCTAAACAGGCAATGGCTTTTTCGGCCTCAATCTCTGCTTTTTGCATTGTAAACTCAAGCGCATTAGTTTGTTTTAGTGCAGTTAAAATTTCTTCTAAATGCTCCATACCATTACTGTGCTCTATTGCATCACGAATGAGCTGTGTTTGCTGCTCGCTACCATGTTGCATAGCATAAATAAGCGGAAGGGTTGGTTTGCCTTCAGCTAAATCATCGCCAATGTTTTTACCTAGCTGCTCAGCATCTGCATTGTAATCGAGTACGTCATCTACTAGTTGAAACGCAGTACCTAAATGCATACCGTATAGGTTTAGTGCATCAAGTGTCGCTTGGTCTTGCTCTGTAATAATGGCAGCAAGGCCTGTAGCTGCTTCAAATAATTTAGCCGTTTTAGAGTAAATAACCTGCATATAGCTGGCTTCAGTCGTATCTGGGTCATTGCAGTTCATTAACTGTAATACTTCACCTTCAGCAATAATGTTTGTTGCATCGGCAAGTACTTGCATAACCTGCATTTTTCCAAGGCCAACCATAAGCTGAAATGAACGAGTGTAAATAAAGTCACCAACCAATACGCTAGCAGCATTACCAAACTCAGCATTTGCTGTAGGCGTGCCACGTCGTAAGTTTGATTCATCTACAACATCATCATGCAATAGCGTTGCTGTATGGATAAACTCAACAATTGTTGCAAGTGTTATGTGATCTTTACCCTGATAGCCGAGCGCTTTGGCTGCTAAAATAGCCAGCATTGGACGAACGCGTTTGCCGCCACTGCTAACTATATATAAACCAAGCTGATTAACTAACGCCACATCTGAACGCATTTGCGCATGTATAAGTTGATTGACGTCATTCATATCGCTTTCGATTAACGCCTGGATAGCTTTTATATCCATTGATCTCCGAGCCAATTTTTATGTGTGAACGGCGCAGATTGTACAACAAAAAATGCACTAGCTCGATATTTTGTGACGATTGATTGAAAAAACACTATTAAAGTACTTAATTTAGACTGAATTAGCCAAGATAACTGATTAATTGATAACCAATACACAGTTGGTAGCGTGCTTAGATATTAAGCTGTGAAGGTCATATTTGAGAGCATTAATTTATTTCGGCTAAGAGTTAAAAAGCGCTTGGCAAAAGGGCTAATTAATATAAAATGGGGTAAATATTGAATTGCTCTCAAAGCAGCTACTTTTTATTCATTTTAATTACAAAATAGGCTTGCTAGTTATTTCGCGTTAGCGTAAACTTCGCGCCCTATCGAAGAATATTTTAGTTGCGCCGATTTGAGGGTGCACAGACGGAGTTAATTATGTACGCGGTTTTCCAAAGTGGTGGTAAACAGCATCGTGTGACTGAAGGTCAAACGATTCGTCTTGAAAAATTAGACGTTGAAACTGGTGCGGCAGTAGAATTTGATTCAGTACTTTTAGTTGCTGATGGTGAGAAAATCGAGATCGGTGTACCGTTCGTAAACGGTGGCAAGATAACAGCTGAGGTTGTTTCACATGGTCGCGGTGAGAAGATTAAGGTTGTTAAATTTAGACGCCGTAAGCATTCTCGTAAGCAAATGGGCCATCGTCAATGGTTCACTGAAGTTAAAATCACTAGCATTAGCGCTTAATTAGAGGTACTTAGAAATGGCACATAAAAAAGCAGCTGGTAGTACTCGTAACGGTCGCGATTCAGAAAGCAAACGCCTAGGTGTTAAGCGTTTTGGTGGCGAATCAGTTCTAGCGGGTAGCATCATTGTTCGTCAGCGTGGAACTCGTTTCCATCCTGGTACTAACGTAGGTATCGGTAAAGACCACACTATCTTCGCAAAAGCAGATGGTAAAGTTCAGTTTGAACAAAAAGGTCCTTTAAACCGTAAATACGTAACTATCGTAACTGAGTAATCAGTAAGGTAGTTAAAAACCCCGCCTTTGCGGGGTTTTTTGTTTTGTAGTCAGCCAATATATACCCAAGCCTGCATTTGTGTTGGCTTGGGTATATAATAGAGTTATTAAACAAGCCAATCCCTAAAGTGAGTAATCATGAAGTTTGTAGATGAAGTAGAAATTCGCGCAGAAGCTGGAGACGGTGGCAGCGGCATCGTGTCTTTCCGTCGTGAAAAATATGTTCCAGATGGTGGACCAGACGGCGGTGACGGTGGAGACGGTGGTAGTGTTTATCTACAAGCTGATGAAAACTTAAATACCTTAATTGATTATCAGTTTGAGCGCTTCCATAGAGCTGAACGTGGTACTAACGGTCGTAGCCGTAACTGTACAGGCCGAAAAGCTGATGACTTATTTGTTATGGTGCCTGTAGGCACGCGCATCATGGATGTTGATACCCAAGAGGGACTTGGTGATTTAACACAACATGGTCAACGAATTTTGGTTGCAAAAGGTGGTTTCCACGGCTTGGGGAATGCGCGTTTTAAATCAAGTACTAACCGAGCACCTCGTCAAAAAACATTAGGCACACCAGGTGAAGTACGTAACTTAAAATTAGAGTTACTATTATTAGCTGATGTTGGCTTACTTGGATTACCAAATGCCGGTAAATCTACGTTTATCCGCAGTGTATCTGCAGCAAGACCAAAAGTAGCTGATTACCCATTCACGACGCTTATTCCTAATTTAGGTGTAGTACGTCCTGAAGCAAATAAATCATTTGTTATAGCCGATATTCCGGGTCTAATTGAAGGTGCATCTGATGGCGCAGGCCTAGGTATTCGCTTTTTGAAACATTTAGAGCGTTGTCGTGTGTTATTACACATTATTGATGTAATGCCGGTAGATGGTTCAAACCCTGTTGATAATGCGTTTTCGATTATTAACGAACTGCACCAATACAGCCCTAAATTAGCTGAGAAGCCACGCTGGTTAGTATTTAATAAAATAGATTTATTACCAGAGGATGAAGCAAAAGCGTTATGCGAATCGATTGCAGAAGAGCTGGGCGAAACTGAAAATATCTATCACATTTCAGCAATTAATAAACTTAACACTCAACCATTAATCCACAACATAATGACACTACTTGATAGCATGCCTAAAGAGAAGTTTGTACAAGTGGAAGATGAAGAAGTTGAATTTAAGTGGGATACCTATCATGAAAAAGCCACTAAAGGTAAGGGCAATGATGATGATTGGGATGACTGGGATGAAGATGATTACGACGTAGAAGTTGTCTACGAGCGTTAATTAAATAGAATTTACTAAAAAGGAGCTTATGCTCCTTTTTCTTTGTTTAAGAATAAAGTACTAGGTGTTTATTATGATAATTTCAATGATAGCAGCAATGGCAAATAACCGTGTAATTGGTCTAGATAATAAAATGCCATGGCATTTACCTGCAGATCTTCAGCATTTTAAAAAGGTCACTACGGGTAAGCCTGTGATCATGGGTCGTAAAACTTTTGAGTCTATAGGCCGTCCATTACCTGGGCGCCGTAATATTATTATTACTCGAAACAGCGAATATACTGCACAGGGTATTGAAGTAGTAACTACGCCAGATGCCGCATTAGAACTCGTTGCTACTGCTGAAGAAGTAATGATTATTGGTGGTGGTAATATC
The DNA here is from genome assembly GCF_031198785.1 of Pseudoalteromonas sp. HL-AS1. NCBI lineage: Bacteria > Pseudomonadati > Pseudomonadota > Gammaproteobacteria > Alteromonadales > Pseudoalteromonadaceae > Pseudoalteromonas > Pseudoalteromonas sp. HL-AS1. The sequence continues at coordinate 3,181,285 of NZ_CP133569.1, read as the reverse complement.
TATGAGCAATTTTTACCAAAAGCAGAGCGCCTGTATCTAACTTTTATTGATTTAGATGTTAAAGGCGATACACAGTTTCCTGATTACAATAAAGTTGCTAATTGGTACGTGAAAGAAGAGCAAGAAAACCATCCGGATGACAAGAATTTATCTAGTTATAAATTCGTAACTTTATATAAAGAACGTTAACATTATTGCGTAAATTTTGATAGATTGATATAATATTCGGTAGTCTATATAAGAACAAAGTATTATAAAGGGTTTGTCATGTTTAAATTACCAAAGCTAGTTGCACTTACTGCCGTTGTAGCTGTTAGTTCGTTTTCGTATACAGCACCTGTAAATGCTGAAGATCAATTAGCAGTATCTATTTGTGAATATATTGCGGCAGACGATAAAAACCGATTACGCAGCAAGCTTAAAAGCTCTCGTGTAAAAATTCGTAATATTTATGATGCAGTACAATGTAATGGTAATAACTTATTACGTCATGCTGTTGCTAGTAATGCAGTAGATACTGGTGAGTATATAGTTAAAAACTTATCAAAAAGTGCGTTAACAGATGGTGCTGATATTGCTTGGGCTGAAGGGAATTTTGCCAGCTCACCGCTTATTGCAGTAATTAAAGAGCGTGCAGGTCTTTAATTATAAAAAGGTTTTGTAACGCGACCTTTAGTTAGAAATTTATTGGTCTGGGTTTGTTATTTATAGCAAACCCAGGCTTTTTTCGTTTAGCTAATGTAATCTCACCCCACAACAAAATCATTAATAAACTTCATAACTTACCTGCTCATTTTAAATAACCAAAAATGTAGAGTCTCTGTTTAATAAACAGCTTCAAATTTACTTCTTCAAAAGAGGTAACTTTATTCAGCTGGTATCTATTTTGTATCTGCTAGTTTGTACCAATACGCAATAATACTTAATTATTTTGCGGGGCTAAACGTGTCGCACCTGTGTTAAAAAATTCTCATTTAGAACAACTAAGTAGCGAATTTTTTGCCTAGCTATCAACACGTTTTTCCATCCTCAAAATAGATCACTTAATTAAGCGAATTGATATTATTTACAAACTTAATCACTAAGGACAGATATGAAAGCTGTAATTCCAGTAGCTGGCTTAGGGACGAGAATGCTCCCTATGACAAAAGCTATCCCAAAAGAAATGCTCCCAATAGTCGATAAGCCTCTAATTCAATATATTGTCAGCGAATGTGTGTCCGCTGGTATTAAAGATATTGTGTTAGTTACGCATAGCTCTAAAAATGCAATCGAAAACCACTTTGATACAAGTTATGAACTAGAAGCGACTCTTGAGAAGCGTGTTAAACGAGCTTTATTAGATGAAATTCGCTCTATTTGTCCAAATGATGTAACTATTATGAGTGTACGCCAAGGTGAAGCTAAAGGGCTTGGACATGCTATTTTATGCGCTAAACCAATAGTTGGTGATAACAACTTTGTTGTGCTCCTGCCTGATGTGATACTTGATGCCTATACTGCGGATCAAGAGACTGAAAACTTAGCGGCCATGATTACACGCTTTAAAGAAACTCAAGCAAGCCAAATAATGCTTGAGCCGGTAGCTAAAGAAGACGTTAGTAAATATGGTATTGCTGATATAAACGGTGTTGATCTAATGCCAGGTAAAAGTGCTGCAATTAAAGCAATGGTTGAAAAACCTGATGCAGATTTAGCGCCTTCTAATCTAGCTGTTGTAGGGCGATATGTACTGAGTAAGAATATTTGGCCTCTACTTGCAAAAACGTCTGTAGGTGCTGGCGGTGAAATACAACTTACAGATTCTATTGACGCATTAATGGCACAAGAAACCGTTGAAGCATTTCATATGAGTGGTCGCTCTCACGATTGTGGAGATAAGTTAGGCTACTTAAAAGCAATTGTTGAGTACAGTCTGCGAGATGAAAAGCTAGGTAATGATTTTTCAAGTTTTATAAATGATTTGAATTTACCTTAATACAGCGCGTATTCTTCGTTCTATGGTAGGCTATTTTGAGCTACTAAGTTAGCCGTACTTTTTATACCTAGTAGTAGGCTACGTAGTACGATTGTTACTTATTCTGTATTAATCTTTTCAAGGAATTACCATGATTGAGCAAGGCCAAGAATTACCAGCAGTGACGTTAACGCAATTAACTGACGACGGTATGCAATCTCTTACAAATAAAGAATTGTTTGAAGGTAAAAAAGTCGTGTTATTTGCAGTACCTGGTGCGTTTACACCAACGTGTTCAAATGCCCATTTACCTGAATTTATTACCCTTGCTGATAAAATTAAAGCAAAAGGTGTTGATGCTATTTACTGTGTATCTGTTAATGATGCATTTGTTATGAAAGCATGGGGTGACTCACAAAACGCGCAAGAAATTACAATGCTTGGGGATGGCGATGGAAGTTTCACTAAATCGTTAGGGCTTGATAAAGATACTGCTAGTTTTGGTGGTATACGTTCAACGCGTTACGCTATGATTATTGAAAATGCGCTAGTAACTGGTTTATTTGTAGAACAAGACAAAGAGTTTGTTGTAAGCCGCGCAGAATCAGTACTAGAGAAGCTATAACAGTAATAAAGTGTAGATTTTAGCTTTAACTAATCAGCTAGTTATTATTGAAAAACCGATGTTGGAAACAACATCGGTTTTTTTATTAAAGGCTCAAACTTTAAATTACGGTTGGTATTGCCCGCTAAGCGTTAAACCAGAGAAAGTGCTATAAGCGTTAACGCTTAAGTGCCAAGTACCTGCTTGTGGATTAGTAAATGTACATGTTTCTGCATTGCCATTTTTATAAGGGCGGCAATCGTATGAGCTTGCTGTTGGTTGGCTACCGTATTTTACAAATAAATCAGCATCGCCACTGCCACCCGATGTTGTTACTGTAAACGTACTCATTCCAGCTGGTACATCTAACGTGTAATGTTTCCACTGCCCAGTATTGGCTGACACATCGCTTATAGTGCCGCCGCCTGCTTGTGGAGTACCTGAACCGCCACCCGATGATGAACCACCAGTAATATTACCTACCAAGCTAACAGCTGAATACGCAGAGTAGCCGTTAAGCATTACGTGGTAAGTTCCCGCAGTAGGGTTATCAATAGAACACTCTTCACTATTACCGCCTTTATATGGACGACAATCATAGGTAGTAGTTGTAGGTTTACTGCCTGCACGTACGTATAAATCAGCATCGCCAGTACCACCACTCATAGTGAATGTTACGTTAGTTGCACCGCTTGGAACTGTCATCGTGTAAAATGCTTGTGCATTTGCAGCCCCACTTAAACCTGTTTTAGCTTCACCATTAATAAGCTCGCTATCGCCACCTGTAGGTGGAGTAGTGCCGCCACTTGCTGCTGCAACAGCTGCGGCAGCATCAACAATACCCGTACCACAGCTAGTACATGTCGCAGGGAACGAACGGGTAGTTGATTTTAAAATACTTTCTATTTCGTCAGGCGTTGCATCTGGCTTTGCTTGCTTAATAAGTGCCGCAACACCTGCTACGTGGGGCGCAGCCATTGATGTACCTTGTGAAAAGCCATAGCTGTCGCTTGAAGGTGTAGACGAACCTGAATTGTAAGTTGATAGAACGCCTTCAGAGTCGTTTGCAAAGCTTTGTGCGCCACCTGGTGCTGCAACATCAATATTGCTACCGTAGTTTGAGTAATAAGCTCTGCCGCCATTACGGCCCACTGAGGCTACGTTTACAACACCGTTACAGTTACCTGGGTTGTAGTTTGCTGAGTTATCGTTATCGTTACCTGCAGCAATAACTACCACAGTGCCGTTACTACGTGCTGTGTTAATTGCATTTTGAGTTGTAGAGCTACATGAACCGCTGCCACCTAAACTCATATTAATTACATCAGCAGGGTTTGAGTTAGCAGGAATACCGGAAACACTTCCACCAGATGCCCAAATAATACCGTCTGCAATATCAGAGGTTAAACCACCACACTTACCGAGTACACGAACAGGCACTACTTTTGCGTTATAAGCTACGCCCGCAACACCTTCACCGTTATTGGTTACAGCAGCAACTGTGCCGGCTACGTGCGTGCCATGCCAGCTAGAGTTTTGTGCACCGTTAGTGCCACATTCATTCGCAGCAACTGCATCACCTGGATCACGTGCATCGCTATCGCGACCGCCACCGTCATTAGCTACCGAAAGGTTAGAGATCATATCGTAACCCGGTAAAATATTAGCGTTTAAATCAGCATGAGGGCGGTAGCCCGTATCTAGTACAGCTACAACTACACCGCTACCCGTTGCGGTATCCCATGCGGTCGGTAAGTTTAAACCACCGGCTTGCTCGTAGTAGTGCCATTGGTCATCAAAACGTGGATCGTTAGGAGTTGAAAACGGCTTTAACATTTGATCCACTTCAATGTATTCCACATTGCCAGAATCAACCATTTCTTGCATAAACTCTTGAGCTTCTGCCGCACTTAATTTTTTATCAGCACGCATTACGTGATGATTATTAAGTGCCATTGCACGAACGTATTTTGCTTTTACTTTGCCTTTTTTAGAAGCGAAGTTTTTAACAAAGCTTTGTGCGCGCTTTTTCATGCTAGCTGGGCTTGCGTCTGCAGTTGAGAGGCTCGCCATTTCGTTATTATTTTTATATTTAATAATGAACTGAGTTTCGAAACCGCCTTGGCTTTGTAGTTTAGCCGATGTTTCAGCCATTGAACTTGAAACTGATTGAGCCATGCCAGATGTTGCAGCAAAAAGCGTACTAACTGTAATTGCAATTGCGCATCTTTTAAAAGTTTTACTTGTTGTCATAATTATCCCTAGATTTTTATTTATTATTTCGTGATGTAGGATCACGATGCGGGAACAAAAGTAAACGATCTGTTAACTAGGTTAAAATATCAATTTATTATGTACCTCTTTCATTTAGTTATAACTCAGGTTTTTAGCGGTTTACTCGTTGTTTAGTATTGTCATATAAATTAAAAATAAGTATAAAGGGTTGGTTTGTTGTGCGGGTAATTATTCCCGACTTATTACTGATGCGTTTTTGTTGTGTTATTGCTAATAATTTAAATGCTACGTTGTTAGCTATCAAACTTTGCTATAATCGGAAAAATTTTTTAGTAGGGTAAAATAATGAGTCAAGTAGATGTAATTGTAATAGGTGCGGGAGCAGCAGGATTAATGTGTGCAGCGCAAGCTGGATACCGTGGCCGAAGCGTTACAGTACTTGATATGGGCAAAAAACCAGGTCGTAAAATTTTAATAAGTGGTGGTGGGCGTTGTAATTTTACAAATGAAAACGCAACCCCTGATAACTACTTATGCGCAAATGCTCATTTTGTTAAATCATGTTTAAGTCGCTATACACAGCATGACTTTATTGAGCTGGTAGACAGACATGGCTTGGCGTATCACCATAAAACACTAGGTCAGCTTTTTTGCGATAACAATGCACAAGACATTGTTGATATTTTACTGACCGAATGTGAGTGGGCCGGGGTAAATATAAAACTACGCAGTGAAGTGATCAGCGTATCAAAAACCGAAACCGGCTATAGCGTTACCACAGAGCAAGAAACCTTAAGCTGTGAGTCGTTAGTTATAGCATCAGGTGGCTTAACTATGCCAAAACTAGGGGCTACACCAATAGGTTATAAAATTGCAGAGCAGTTTGGCTTAAGCGTGTTACCAACTATGGCTGCACTTGTACCGTTTACTTTGCATCAGCATGATAAAGAGCGTTTTGAAGGGCTCTCGGGAATTAGCATTCCTTGTGAAGTTTCAAGCGAAGACGGCACCGTATTTAAAGAAAACATCCTCTTTACTCACCGAGGGTTATCGGGCCCAGCAATATTGCAAATAAGCTCATTTTGGCGAGCAGGGCAGGCTGTAACTATAAACCTATTACCTGAAATTGATTTAAGGCAGCAACTTGCTGATTGGCGAGAAACGCAAGCACAAAAGTCGTTAAAAAATAGTCTTGCGACTATTTTACCTAAACGCTTTATAGAAATACTGCACGAAAGCAAAGCGATACCAGATTGTAATATTAATCAGCTTACCCATGCTCAAATAAATGAGTTAGTAAATTATATTCATGCGTGGCAAATTAAACCCAATGGCACAGAAGGTTATAGAACAGCAGAAGTAACATTGGGCGGTGTAGATACCGACGAGTTGAGCTCAAAAACCTTTGAAGCTAAAAAAGCTAAAGGCCTATACTTTATAGGCGAAGTAACTGACGTAACAGGGTGGCTTGGAGGCTACAACTTCCAATATGCGTGGAGCTGTGGATTTGCTTGTGGGCAGTACGCTTAAGTTTAGGCTATAAACCCATTTAAGTAAGTTGATTGGGCGATAACGGTTGAATCGTTATCGCTAACACATACTTTATTGCGTCCATTATTTTTAGCCTTATATAGCGCTGTATCAGCCCGCTCCAGTAGTTTTAGCACTGTATCGTCTTTTTGTATCGTTGCTAATCCAATACTTATAGTAAATGCTACATTTGTAACTGTGTTTTCGGCAATATACTTTCTCAGGTCATCGGCTTTTTTAGCGCTATCATTTAAAGAGGTGTTGGATAAAATAATAGTGAATTCTTCTCCACCCCATCGCGCAATAAGTGCGTCATTTCCCATACGGCTTTTTAATATTTTTGCAAATTCAGTTAGCACGTTATCACCAACCAAATGCCCGTAGGTATCGTTTATATTTTTGAAGTGATCTATATCGCAAATAAGTAAGCAATGTGGGGTTTTAAAAACGTCATTTTTAGCAATTAACTGTGATAATTCAAAATCAAATTTTTGCCTGTTATAAAGCCCCGTTAACTTATCGGTTTCTGCTAAGTGTTGAATTTCTAAGTTACGGATAGATAATCGAGTGTATGCCGAAAACCGTGTTTTTTCGTAAAACCTAAAAATTAAAATATGAGCAAGGCTTACCTCTATAAGATTAAATAAAGAGCCTAAGCCAATTGTTACAGTTTGCTGTTGTTGTAAATACACAAGATACGCACAAATAGCAAAAGCGACTGCACTAAATAGGCTTCCCCAGTTTCTTCCAACTAAAAAAAAGCTAAAAGGCGGGATTAACGTCGCCCAAAATAAAGAATGCGCATGCCCACCTACAGAAACCACAAACATCATTATTAAGCTAACGACCATAAGGGTAACAGCCCACGCTGCTGCATTTACGTTGGCTGTTTTATTAAACCAAGTATAAATACCTAACGATATCGTAAGTCCTAAGGCATCAATTAAAGCAATGTTATAGCTTTCAAAGTAGAAAAGGTTGAGGAGTGTTAAAACTAAAAAATAACATGTAGTTATTAGTAAAGAGTGGGCTATTAAGCGAGTACGCCAAAAATCCTTATGGTCTTTTGGGTATTGTGGAAACTCTTTGTACCAAAAACCTAGCATAATGAACGACTCTTTAACCTCTGAATTTAGTGATTATTACTTATATTAGGCTTTTATTATAGTTTTTTACTTTGATTAAAACGCTTATATACGGTGGTGTTTATAAAAGTTTAAAGATCATTACAGCATTTTTCAAAGGTATGAAGGACTAGGTAGTGACTGATTACTTAAATGTAATATGCCTCGCCTTGATTTAATTGACGCAGAGCTCGCCGTTATCGCTTACGTAGAGCTCTGAATAAATGTTATATCTATTCCTCTATAAATGCCTCGCCTTGTGTCATCCACTTTGCAGCTGGTTTGCCTTTTAAGTAATGATCAAAGTACTGCATCATACGTACTGAAAAATCGACCTGATTAGGAAACTTTTTCAAGTGGTGTGGTTCACCTTCGTATTGTAAAAAGGTTGCATCTTTACCAGCGCGGCGAAGCGCTAAGTAGTACTGCACGCCTTCGTACCAAGGCACTGCATCGTCTTTATCGCCAAACATAATTAAAATAGGGGTATTTACTTTATCTGCAAAAAACACCGGTGAGTTTTCTATGTACAGCTCTGGTGCTTCAAATAAGTTTTTACCTATACGGCTTTGCCCTGTTTCGTATTGAAACTGACGAGCAAGACCTGATTTTAAACGTATGCCACTGTAAGCACTTGTCATGTTTGATACTGGTGCGCCAGATACAACCGCTTTAAACATATCTGTTTGGGTTATCATAAACGCACTTTGATAGCCTGCCCAAGAGTGACCTTGTAAGCCTATTTTATCTGGGTCGGCTATGCCTAAATCTATTAATTTTTGGGTGGCGTTTATCATGGTTTGCGTTGACGATTTACCCGGGTGACCTATTTCAAAACGAATATCAGGTAAAAATACCGCATAACCGTTTGAGGTAAACATAGGAAAATTAGGGCGATGGTTTAATTCCATTTTAGGAAAATCAAACATGCGCTGGCTCATGTAACGATAAAAATACACAACCACAGGCACTTTATCGCCTTTTTTATATCCCGCAGGTTTTATTAATACGCCTTGTAAATCTTCGCCATCAAAACCTTTATAGCTTATCAGCTCTGGCTTTTCGCCCCATACAAAATTACTAATTTGTGGGTTTAGGGTGGTCACTTGTTTTGGTGAACTAAAGCTAAAATCTGTTTGGTAGTAATCAGGAAATTGGCTATAAGTTTGCGAGGTAAATAAGTACTTGTCAGCCTTTTTGGCTTTTTTAACCATATCAAAGCGTTTATTACCGCTAAGCACCTTAGTTAGTGTGTTAGTGGTTAAGTCGAGCTTTGCAACTTCACTTTGTTTAGTTTGTAAGTTAATAGCAGAGACAAGTAATGTATCGCCTTTTTTAAAGCCCACTTGGGTTTTATCAAGCTTAATAGCACGGTACTGCGTATTGCTTTGCTTACCATTAGTTAGGCGTTTAGCTTGCTTAGTTTTTACATCAAACGCCCAAATATCGTATTTACTATAAGCAAGCACTTGGCTGCTATCGGTCATCCAACCAGCAAAACCATAACCAGGTTGAGTAGATGGGTAGTCGTGTTTATCATCAGCAAAGGTTGCCTGAATCGCTTTTGTAAGCGGTGTTACTTTATTATTTTTTAAATCTTTTAACTGTATTTGGCTATCGCTAAAATAAGCTGCAAACTCACCATTAGGTGCAAGGTTCGGTTTAAACGGGTAGTTACTTATAATTGGAGTTTGTTTACCGGTATTTATATTTACTGCAAAGTAATCAGCAAAAAAACCGCCGTACATTATTTTTTCTAGGTAGGGGATGTTAGATGAGCCAAGTAAAGACACATCTCGCTGAGGGTTTAGTGCAACCTCTGGCATGTTTGGTGTACTAAGTTGCGCAACTTTTTGCGAGTTAACGTGATACACCGCACTGTAATGGCGATTTTTATTAACTTCGTTCCATTGCTGCTCTTCACGTGGTTTTATTTGCGCATCGTTGTTGTGCCATACATTAAGACCTTTATGCTCACGTATGGTATCAAAGTCGTATAGTGAGGCTTCGTCGGTATATTCTTTGGCTTTTACTTTAGCTACTAATTTTGGATGGTTTTCAAAATATAAGCGCTCGCCATTTTCTGACCATTTAAGGGAAGCTGTTTTACCTAGAGCCCATGTTTTATTAGGTGAATCTATAGTTGAGAGCTTCTCGTTTTTATATAGCTGTAAAGTGTAGCTTCGGCGGCGCGTGTCATCATTTACATAGTTACCCAATGTAAACGCTGCAATATTGTCAGTGGGGTGCCACGCTATTTTATTTGCGATTACGCCCGGTTCATCAATTAATACGCTGCTATTAAAGTCACTGAGCTCAATTAACGCTATTTGGTTGTTATTACCATCGCTGTAACTTTGGCTCACTAATAATTGGCTGTTAGCAGAGTTAATAGCGTAGCTAAATACATTTTCTATCGTATGGCTGCGTTTATCAGATAAATTGACGATAACAAGCGCATAGCTCTTATCTTTTTTATCGGGCGTGATAGCGTTACCGTCTTCATTTTTAGTGCTATCGGTTTTATCTTCTACTTTTGCGTCATCGTCTTTTTTATTCAAACGATAAGCAAGCCACATACCGTCATCAGATAACGTGTAATCTTTTACATCAGCAAAGCTTTGTTGAGCACCTGATAGTGTGTTTACGAGCACCAGATTGTTTTTAAGGGTATCTTTTTTCTTAGTTTTTTCTTTTTCAAGTAAGGTAGGTACTTGTGTAAAAGCGACCCAGTTTGCGGCTTTATTAATATGAGGTTTAGTGCCGCGCTCTACTTCTGCGATGAGTGTATTGCTTTGTAGTGAGTAAACTTGGCCAGTTGCATTTCCACGATAGGGCGTTGCACTAAAAGTGAGTACTTGACCATTGTCAGATAGTTGTGTGCTTTTAGCTGATTTAAAACTAAATACGTCTTGAAATTGTAGCGATTCTTTGGCGTGTATGCAGGTGCTAGTTAAGCTGGCAACGAGTGCTGTGCTTAATAAGGTGAGTTTTGTTTTCATTATTGATTCTCGTATTATGACATTGTTTCATTGTAACGAGTTTGGCTCACAATTCGAGCGGATCAGATAAATGACAGCTACATACGACAAAACGACCCGAGGGTCGTTTTTTGGTATTTAATTTATTAATTTAGCAGTAATTACAGCCAAATTTTTTGTAGCTCAAGCCATTGTTTTTCAAATTGAACACTAGGCTTTGCTTTAAAGTCGCTACGTACAAACTGATTCATTTTGCCTTCAACGTAGGCAAGTAAAAAGTTTGCAAGTGTAAGCTCATCACTTTGAAAGTTTTTACCTTCACGTAATTTACGCTCACGAAGTACTTGTTTAAACTGAGTTTCTAGTTTTTCAAACAAGGTTTGTACACGTTCGCGTAAACGTTCCTGCTCACCTTGCAGAGCATCGCCCGTTAAAATACGAGTAATACCTGGGTTTTTTTCAGCAAAGGTTAAAAGTAATAATAGAATGTTATAAATGCGCGTTTGGCTTTCTTTTTCGTTTTCAATAATAATATTTATACGAGATAAAAGGGTATCTTCAATAAACTCAATTAAGCCCTCAAACATACGCGCCTTGCTCGGAAAATGACGGTATAGCGCGGCTTCAGACACACCCACCTCAGCAGCTAGTTTTGCTGTGGTGATGCGTTGTCCTAAATTAGTTTCTAACATTTGTGCGAGTGCTTGCAGTATTTGCTCTTTGCGATTACTTCTTTTTGTCGCAGGCATGAACATTCCTTTTTATTAGTTATTCTTAGTGGCGCAGTTAAGAACCCTAGTCATTTTTTGTTCAAATGATTGGCGTATGTTAATGTTTTATTCAGTTTGTTTCCAGCCTTTTTATAGATGTTTAGCCAGCTGTTCGATCACCTTGCGAGCTATTTCTATTTTACTTGTTGTTGGTAATTCTAGTTGTTCATTGTGCCAGTACAGTGTTAAAGCATTATGATCGGAATTAAACCCTAAGCCACTTTTTGATACGTCATTAGCGCAAATCATATCTAGATTTTTATTTTGTAGTTTACCTTTAGCATAGCTTTCTACATTTTGAGTTTCGGCGGCAAATCCAACCGTATAGGGGCGGTTTTGTGTAAGGTTTGCAATAGCTGCAATTACGTCAGGGTTTTTAGTTAACGTAAGGGTGAGTTCGTCGCCTTGCTTTTTCATTTTTTGAGTCGCAATGTTTGCAGCTCGATAATCCGCAACAGCAGCGCAACCTATAAAAGCATCAGATTGTGGTGCATAGGTAAGTGACTCAGTTAATAGCTCCTCAGCGCTTTCTATATTGATAAGGTTTACGCCAGTAGGGGCTTTTATAGTGACAGGGCCCGAAATTAAATTAACCTTAGCACCGAGTTGCAAAGCGGCTTCTGCCAGTGCATAACCCATTTTTCCAGAGCTGTGATTTGATATAAAACGTACCGGATCGAGAGGCTCACGCGTTGGGCCTGCTGTTATTGTAATTGTTTTTCCTGCAAGTAATTGCGGTTGCTCTTCTGCTATACATAGCGCAACTAGCTCATGAGGCTCTAACATGCGTCCAGCGCCTATATCACCACACGCTTGCTCACCTTTACCCGGGCCCCAAATAAGTACGTTACGTGCTTTTAATGTGGCTAAATTAGCTTGTGTTGCTGCGTGTGCATACATTTGCTGGTTCATGGCTGGTGCTACGGCTACTTTTGCAGGCGTTGCTAGCAGTAACGTCGTTAGTAGGTCGTCAGCAATGCCGGCTGCCATTTTAGCAATAATATTACACGTCGCTGGAGCAACTAAAATTAAGTCAGCCCATTTTGCAAATTCAATATGCCCCATTGAAGCTTCAGCAGAAGGGTCTAGTAATGAGTCAGAGACTGTTTCTCCACTAACGGCTTGCATGGTCAGTGGTGTAATAAAGTGTTTAGCTGATTCAGTCATAACTACTTTTACTTCACAACCAGAGTCTTTTAATCGCCTAACGAGTTCTGCACATTTATAAGCTGCAATACCGCCGGTAATACCTAGTACAATTTTTTTGTTTGTTAAGTTAGTCATGGATGTTCATCAGTTTTTATTAAATATTGGGCTTAAAATAACAAATCTTTACCCATACAGCGAAGTTTTTTAATTCGAAATAACAGGCTAAATTTCAAATTTGCATTACATTTATAAGACACTTTCGCCTCTCAAGGATGAATAATGCAACTTACTTCACTACCAAACTCACTTCGACCTCGTGAAAAGCTCATAGCAAAGGGGGCTAAGGCGCTGACTGACGCAGAGCTTCTTGCCATATTTTTACGAACAGGGTTACCTGGAATGAATGTAATTGAGTTGGCTCAGCATTTATTAAACGAGAATAAAACACTTCATAATTTGTTTAATGCCAGCATTGAGGAGTTTTGCTCTCAAAAGGGGTTAGGGACCGCTAAGTATGTTCAGCTACAAGCTGTGTTAGAGCTAAGCCAACGTTATATGCAGGAGCGTTGCCAACGAGACGCCGTGTTTAATTCGCCAAACTCAGTTTACGATTACCTAACAATTCAAATGCGAGGCTTGCAACAAGAAGTATTTATGGTGTTATACCTAGATAGCCAAAATAGATTAGTAAAAGATGAAATACTTTTTTATGGCACAATTAATTCTGCCAGTGTTTATCCGCGTGAAGTGGTAAAGGCTGCCCTTAAAAATAATGCAGCCGCTGTTATTTTTGCACATAATCACCCAAGTGGTATTGCAGAACCGAGCCAAGCAGACAAACTTATTACGAATAAATTGCAGCAAGCACTGCAATTGGTCGACATAAGTGTGCTCGATCACATCATTGTTGGTGGAGAAACCTGTGTTTCGTTTGCCGAGCGAGGCCTGATTTAGCTTTGTCAGACACATAAGTGTGTTAAAAATGAGCTGTTTAACGTGTTTTGGCAAATTAGTTTAATTTAAATGCAGTTTTTACTTTCCCTAAGGGCATTCGATCTTTATAATTAGCCGCTATCAAATTTACATATATGAGCTGATTGGATAGATCAGTGTTTGATCTTTGCCTGTAAAAGCTGTATAAAGAGCGCCCTTCGATTTATCTCTAGGGCGGAAATACACGGCCTTAGATTAAATTAAGCTCGAGCGAAGTTATTGGAGATATATAGACATGTCTAAAGTATGTCAAGTTACAGGTAAGCGTCCAGCGGTTGGTAATCACCGTTCACACGCGAGAAACGCGACTAGACGTCGTTTCCTACCTAACCTACAAACACACCGTTTTTGGGTTGAAAGTGAAAAACGTTTTGTAACATTACGCACTACTACTAAAGGTATGCGTATTATCGATAAAAAAGGCATCGACACGGTTCTTACAGAAATCCGTGCTCGCGGCGTTAAAGTTTAAGGATCTGAATCATGCGCGATAAAATCCGTTTAGTTTCAACTGCCGGTACTGGTTTTTTCTACACTACTGACAAAAACAAACGTAACATGCCTGAGAAGATGGAAATCAAAAAGTTTGATCCAAAGATTCGTAAACATGTTCTTTTTAAAGAAGCTAAAATTAAGTAATTTTAGTTCTTCTTTTAGAATTTAAAAACCCAGCTTAGGCTGGGTTTTTTGTTTTTAAACTATGATTAGCGAATTGACATAAAAAAACCTCGTTGGCATAACCAACAAGGCTTTTAAATCAATAAATGAAAACACAATTAGATTTTTGTGAATGCATCTTGTAGTGGTGGTACTACTTGCTTTTTACGGCTCAGTACACCATCTAACCATACTTTATCATTCTCTGGTTTTACACCGTAAGCCTGCTCAACTAAGTTTGCATCGTCAGATACAATTAGCATTTCTGAGCCTTCTTTCATTATATCGGTAAGCAGTAAAAATACAGAGTGGCGGTTGCCCTCAACTTTTAGCTTAGCAATATCGGCTGCAAGATCTGCTTTAATATCGTCAAAAACAGCAAGGTCGATTACTTCTAGCTGGCCAATGCCTACTAGGTTACCGTTCATGTTGAAATCTTTAAAGTCACGCATTACTAAATCACGTGCTGGTGTGTCTTCTACCGCAGATTTAACGCGGAACATATCCATACCCAATTCTTTAAAGTCTTCGATGCCTGCAATTTCAGCAAGCGCTTCAACACATTTAATATCGGCTGTGGTACATGTTGGCGATTTAAATATAACTGTATCGCTTAAAATTGCACACATCATGATACCAGCGATGTCTTTAGGGATTTCTACGTTGTAGAAGTCATACATCATTTTAATAATGGTGTTTGAACAACCAACAGGACGAATCCAACATTCAAGCGGAGTCGATGATGTTAAGTCACCTAATTTATGGTGATCTACCACACCAACAACGCGAGCTTGGTCGATATCATCAGGTGCTTGTGTTTTTTCTGTGTGATCTACAATATACACATCTTCACCAGCGTAGCTTAGCTTAAGCTCTGGTGCTTCAAAACCAAATCTATCAAGAATAAATTGAGTTTCAGGTGAAACTTCACCAAGACGAGTTGGAATTGCTGGCTCATCAATTTGGTTTTTTAAATAAGCCAGTGCAATTGCACCACAAATAGAATCTGAATCTGGGATTTTATGGCCCACTACATACATAGACATTGACGGAACTCCTTTAAATTTGCCGATATTCTAACAAAGTCTGCGGCCTTTAACATATAGACAGCGCAATTAAGTTTTAGTTACACTTTAAAATCTTGAATTTACTAGGTGTATTTATATGCGACTGGGCCGTAAAGGTTGGAACAACGTTATAATATTTTCGATGTTGATTATGATCTTCTTTTTAAATGGCTGGCATAAGCAATTTTTAGGAGGTGAGGATAAACCAGCGTTACAAGCTGTACTCCCCCAGCAAAGTTTTGTACTGACACTGCAATTTGTTGATCAAAAAATTGAGCGCATAGGAACAAGCTGGCGTACAACCCCACTACAAAAAGACATACCACTTGTGTGGCAAGCATCTGAGCAGCAACTTAGTGATTTAGTTAACCAATGGCAAAGCGCGCAGTTAATGGGTGTTAACGAATCTGTTGTTTTTAATCCTAATGCACCTTTATATGTTGCTACATTTGAGTTGGCTGGCGAGAGTTTACCTTGGGTTTATTTGCTTTATAAAGGCGATGGGCAATATTACTTACTCGAAAAGAGTAGCCAACGAATACTCGCACTCGATTTAAAAACTGCACAGCAGTTATTCCCTAGTTTTGATTTTTCACAAAGTGAGTCTAATTAATGCCTGAATTACCAGAGGTAGAAGTGAGCCGAATGGGCATCACTCCCCACGTACAAAACCAAGTTGTTACAAAGGTAAATATTTACAATGCCAGTATGCGCTGGCCAGTGCCAGATGACGTGTATCAACTTGAAGGGCTAATTGTTACAAGTATTGAACGACGAGCTAAATATTTACTTTTACATTGTGAGCTTGGGAGCACTATTTTACATTTGGGTATGTCAGGTAATTTGCGTGTAGTAGATAAAAGTGAGCCGCTTAAAAAGCATGACCATGTAGAGTTTATTTTTGGCAACGGTAAAGCGCTGCGCTTAAACGATCCTCGTCGTTTTGGTTGTTGCTTATGGCAAGAGCCCGGTGAAGTGCATAAGCTACTCTCTAAGCTTGGTCCTGAGCCGCTTACCGATGATTTTTTTGCTAAACGCGTGTACGAACAATCGCGCAATAAAAAAGTACCGGTAAAGCAGTTTATTATGGATAACGCAGTGGTTGTTGGTGTTGGTAATATTTACGCGAATGAATCATTATTTAAAGCGGGTATACATCCAAAGCGAGAAGCGGGAAAAGTATCGCTCAAACGTTATCAAGCACTTATCCCTATTATAAAAGACACACTTGCAGCGGCTATTATGCAAGGTGGTACAACGCTTAAAGACTTTGCACAAAGTGATGGTAAGCCTGGGTATTTTGCTCAAGAGTTATTAGTATATGGGCGCAAAGGCAAGCCATGTATGACGTGCGAAAACGAATTAGAAGAAATTAGATTAGGGCAACGCAGTACTATTTTTTGCTCAAATTGCCAAAAGTAGTTATCTAGTTATCTAGTTATTTGAGTATTCAGCTATTTGAATTTTATCGATTATAAATTTAATGAGATTTAAGGGCCAGCTTTAAAAGCGGGCCCTTAATTTTAAAGCTCAAACGGTGCTACACCGACCGCTTTCATTTTATATCCTACCTGCGCGATTTCGCCCGACCATGTTTCTGTACTTATTATTCCGGTTACAACGATTGCGTCGTACAAGCTATCTATAGGCACGCCACCTTTAATCGTTACATGGACTATTTGATTTGGCGGTGGTGGTGGTACGTGTATACAGGCACCAAAGTAAGGCACGAGTAAAAACTCAGTAATGACTTCGCTATCGCCTTCTAATGGCACAACAAAACCTGGCAAACTTACCGATTGACCATCAAGCGCTTTTACCACTGGAGCATCTAAATCGGGTTGCACCCAGTTTTGATCGCTGCCTTCGTGATTAGCTTGTGCTTGAGTGTCTATTTGCATATGACCTTTGGGAATTAAGTCTTCCCAAAAAATTTCTTTTGGTGGATTGGCATAGCTCGCTACGCTTATAAATAATAAGTTAATAGCAGCAATGTACTGAAAAGCTGTTTTAAAAAATGTCATAAAATACCTAAAAATTATGCTTTTATACTCATACCATCGCTGAGTGAATAAAAATAAGCGCGAGTAGCGGGTATTAAGCCAATAATAAAACCGGCTGCCATAATAACGCCGATTAAGCCCAGTTCATAGTAAGAGAGTATTGTGATATTTACGCTTATACCGGCATGGCTTTGTAAGTAACCGCCGGCTGAAAAAATAGCTAAATAGTAAAGCGCGCTACCTACTAGGCAACCAAGTAAAGTGGTCAGTAGTGACTCAATACTTATAAGTGTAAATAAATGCCAAGGGCGAGCGCCTACCGAACGTAATATAGCAAGTTCGCGACGACGCTGACTCAGGTTTGCAAGCAATGTCGTTAGCATGCCAAGTAGGCTAATTAACACGACAACAGCTGAGAATAGCAAAAGTATTTTTTCTACTATGGCGAGCATTTCCCATAACTCTTTAAGTGTTACGGTTGGCATAATCCCAAGCAAGGCTTCTGGCTTATATTGATTTATATTGCGCCTAATTTGTAGTGTGTACAAAGGCGAATTAAATCCCATTAAAAATGCTGTAATTTGCTTTGGATGCCCAACTAGGTTGTTATGTTCGTCATGCTCATGCTCATGCTCATGCTCATGCTCATGCTCATGCACAAGGCTAGCTTTACCGCCGTGAATTAAATCGATTGCAGCCAAAGGAATATGCAACGTTTTATCAACAGGCGTGCCTGTAGGGTTTAAAGCACCGACGACTTTAAATGGGTTATCGTCATGATGATGAAAGCTGGTGTTCCCCATGCCGTGCGATATAACAATAGAGTCGTTAAGTTTATAACCTAATTTATTTGCGACTTCACTACCTAACACCACTTCGTTAATTGCGGCAAAAGGACGGCCTTTGTTAAAGGTTAAATTTTGTTTTTTCGCAAAGCGATAATGGCTAAAGTAATCAAGTGTTGTGCCTAGTACCGCTTGGCCTTTATGGCTGTCGCCTAGGCTTATAGGTATACTCCATTTTACGCCTCGCTGACTTGTTATGTATTCGTAACTTTTCCAACTTACGCCGTTATTAGCATGGCCAATTCTAAATACGGACGAAAGCAGCAACTGTATATCGCCGGTACGCGCACCGACGATTAAATCAGTGCCCGAAATAGTATTACTAAAACTACTTTTAGCATCAATTCGTACACGCTCAATACTTAAAAGTAGCATTACACTAATTGCGATAGTGAATAATGTAAGCAGTACACTTGCGCGGCGATTTAATAAGCTTTTGTAAGCAAGTTTAGCGATGATCATACCTGCTCCTGCAAATTTATAAGGTCAATGGAGCGGTCAAATAAAAGCTTTAGTGTTTCATCGTGGCTCACAAACACCAATGTACTATTAGATAGCTTTGCTTGCTCAAACAGTAACTTTATAAAGTTCTCACGATTGTTAGTGTCCAGTGCAGATGTGGGTTCATCAGCAATTATTAGTTCAGGGCTGCCTATGAATGCGCGAGCGGCTGCAACTCGCTGTTGTTGTCCAATACTAAGCTCTGCTACATTTTTATTGTGGTACTGCGCAGTAAGCCCTAAAGCATTTAATAACCGTATCGCTTCATTTTGTAAGGCAGAGTTTTTATTTGATGATTGCTTTAATATTTTTTGTTTTCGGATTTTTGAAAACTCACACCCAAGCGTTATATTTTCAATAGGTGATAAATAAGGGAGCAAGTTAAAATTTTGAAAAATATAGCCAATGTGATCCGCTCTAAACGCATCACGGGTAGTATTACTTAGTGTACTGAGGTTTTTATTTAGAATTAACACTTCACCGCTAGTGACAGTGTTAATACCAGCAAGAATCGCTAATAGTGTCGATTTACCAGAGCCACTAGGGCCATACAAAAAAATACGCTCGCCTTTTTCAATAACTAGCTCTTTTATGTTGAGCGTGGGAGAGCTATCGCTTTTATGCCACTTAAAAGTAACATTTTTTAGGTTTATCATTATTTGGTTACCAACCCCAATAGTTTAGATCTTTACGCATTTTTAGTTGTCTTATTATATTTAGTGGTTTGGATTTTAGTTTATCGCTACTTTGTAAAAATTCATTAGCTGCATTTAATACGCGCTGGCTAGATTGACCATCGGTATATGGATGAAGTTCCTGGCAATAGCTTTCAATACTTTGCATTAAATCACTAGGTTTAGTAAGCGCATGTTCAATAGCTGCTTCTACTTCATCAGCATCGGTAATATCAAGTAAATGAGGAAGTGGTTTTTGATTGCAAAATGTTACTACCGGTTTACGTAGTAGTAAAAACATTAAAAGAACTGACGAAGTATCGCACAGCATAACATCGGCAGCTTGCAGTAACGGCAAGACGTTATCGGTTTCAATAAATGTTAGGTTTTCGTTACTCAACGCTTTGTATTTATTAACCCATTCGGTAGGCATTTTAGGATGAAATTGCATCAAAATACGCCACTTACCTTGTTTACTAAAATGTTTTATTTGCTCATATAATTTAGGAGCAAGTGACAGCTTTCGTGAGAAAGTAGAGCATATAAGTAAAGTAGAGCGAGAGTCGTCACTTACATAAGGATTATTTGAAGTATTGCTAAAAAGTGGATCGAGCGTTGGCCAGCCAGTTTCAGCTACTTTAAAGAAACCATGCTGCTTAGCTAGCTCTTTAAATCGGGTTGTTGTATTTGGACCTTGCGTACAATATAAATCGTAACAACCACGAATAGTAAAATGCCCACGATTACCTTCAGAGCTGCGCTTTTCAGAGTTAAAACCATGAAATACAGCTACTTTTTTACCCGGAATAAAGCTCGGTACTATATTGCCCGGTATAAATGTAATGTTTGGAGACCAGCTTTTAACATCTTTTATGGTATGTAAACGCTGCTCGTTTGTGGTTAAAAAATCGGGGTTTACTTCGCTACCAGCTAAAAACCAGCGTACTTCACCACCATATGCCAATATTTGCGCCTGCAAAGGTCTCAAGATAGCGTATGAATAATTCTGAGAAATATACATCAAGTATTTTTTATTTTTAGTGGCAGTTAAGTAGTTCAAGCTATCTCCTCAGGCTGGTTAGCACATTAAGTTTACCCCATTGCGACTTGCTTATAAATATATGCCTTTATTTGTTTTAAGCATCCGATTGAGCTTTGAGGTTGGCTAGATTATTATACAGCCCATATAACCCCATACCATACTTTGCTCAAAGAGCATCCCTAACCCCGGAGATAGCATGACTAGCTATAAAGTTTTAGACGTAAACGATGATTTACCCATTCGTACCAAAGGTGAAGTACACAGCGGTAAAGTTCGTTCAGTTTATTGGTTAACTGATGAAGACAGCGCACGATTAATTAAAGACAAAGGCTACCAAGTACCGACAGGTACTGAGCTTGCTATTATGGTTATTTCAGACCGAATTTCTGCATTCGATTGCATTTGGCAAGGCGAAAATGGTTTAAATGGCGTACCAGGTAAAGGTATAGCGTTAAACTCAGTGGCAGCCCATTGGTTTAAGTTATTTGATAAAGCAGGCCTTGCGGGTAATCATATTGTTGATATTCCACATCCGTATGTGTGGATTGTACGCAAAGCCAGTACAGTAAAAGTAGAGGCAATTGCTCGCCAATATATTACGGGTAGCATGTGGCGTGACTACGCTAAAGGCATACGTAACTTTTGTGGTATTGACTTGCCTGAAGGCTTAAAAGCGAACCAAAAGCTTGATAACGTTTTAATTACGCCATCAACAAAAGGTATTATTGAAGGCGTTGCTGATATTCCGCCAGTTGATGATGTAAATATTACTCGCGCTAACATTACTAATAACTTAGATGTATTTAACTTTAAATCGGCAGATGATGTAACTAAATACGAAAAACTGTTAGTTGAAGGTTTTAAATTAATTAGTGATGAACTAGCTAAGCTTGACCAAATTTTTGTAGATACTAAGTTTGAGTTTGGTTATGTAGAGGATTTAAATGGCGCGCAACAGCTTATATATATTGATGAAGTAGGCACGCCTGATTCGTCACGTATTTGGGATGAAGCAGCTTACAAAGGCGGTAAAATTGTTGAAAATTCTAAAGAGGGTTTTCGACAATTGCTTATTAATAACGTGCCAGAGAGCGACGTATTATTAAATAAAGATCGCATGAGTGAGCGTGAGCAGTTAGCTAAAGATTATATTTTACCAGAATCAGTAATGCTTGAAGTGTCAAATACCTATGTTGGCATAGCGAGTAAAATTGTTGGCAGAGATATTGTGATCCCTAAAGATCCTCGCCAAGAAGTAATTACTATTTTAGATAACGATTACGAATTAATTGTTAAATAGCAGCACTTAAGTGCTAACAAAGCCAGTAACTAAGTCTTTATTTTTAGTTACTGGGCTATAATTCTTGCAATTAGTGCTCGTCTCTAATTAACTTAACCTAACATTAATATTTAGGTGTTGTTATGTTTGAGCGGGCATTGCAAAAGTTTGCTAAAAGACATTGTTTTTTAGCTATAGGTTTGTTTTTTAGTCAGTTTGCTTTAAGTGCAAATATTGAATTAGTAATAGAGGATCAACACGGCCAAAAGTTATCAGGTGCAGTGGTTGAGCTTAATGTTGCTGATAAGCAAGCCACACCTTCAAATTTGCCCACTGCCATAATGGATCAAGTCCATAAGCAGTTTTTACCCGAATTATTAGTTGTACAACAGGGTCAAAAAGTTAACTTTCCTAACAGCGACAATATTCGCCATCATGTTTATTCTTTTTCACAAGCTAAGCCTTTTCAACTAAGATTATATTCAGGGCAACCAAAAGAGCCCATTACGTTTGAGCAACAAGGGGTTGTTGTTTTAGGGTGTAATATTCATGACTCTATGGTTGGCTATATCTATGTAGCGAGTAGTGAATCCGTATATAAAACAGATAAAAAAGGCTATGTTAGTTTGCCTATTAATATACTGTCTGCACAAGTGAGTGTGTGGCACCCTTTACAAACAGCGCCATTGGAGAATAAAAAAATTATAACAATCAATTCTCAAAAAAAGTTACAGATAACAGTAAACACATCGACCCCAGCACCTAGAAATACCTTTGGTAGTAAGTTTAAGGCTGGTAATGACTAATAGTTTACGAAATCGCATAACCATTTTATGTGTTGGCTTAGTGTTATTAACCACTATGGTCAGCTTGTTTAGTTTTTGGTGGTCTACGAGTAAGTTTCAAGAAGAAAAAGTAAATCAAGACATTACCGTAGCGCAAAATGTTTATAAGCAATATTTAAAATCAAAAGAAAGCCTACTACTAACCGCAGCAAAAGTACTCACCTCCGACTTTGGTTTTAAGCAAGCTGTAGCAACGCGAGATGCCGGGACAATAAGCAGTGTGTTGTTTAATCATAGTCAGCGTATTGATGCCGAATTAATGCTGCTACTTGATTTATCGGGTAGGCTAATTTCCGCCAATACTGACGAAGACGCTTTTGCACATAACTTAAAGCCGTTAATGGAAGAGCTTTTAAGTGCGCCAGAAGAGTCTAGTTTTGTGGTGCTAAATAACGAGCTTTACCAAATTATTTTATTACCCGTAAGAGCGCCACGTACAGTGGCCTATAGTTTGGTGGGCTTTAAAATTGACGACAATGTAGCGAATGAACTAAAAAGCTTAACGGGCATGGATGTAAGCTTTATAGGCAGTGCTGATGATATTGTTATTAGCTCATTAGCTAATCGCCCAGAGCCATTTGAACCCGTTAATTACTTTAATACAGTGACTACATCACGCTTTTTGGGGGAGTACTTAGTGTATCGTAATCGCGATATAAATTTACCATCCCTGCTAACTCACCCCATTATTATTTTACTAAGTGCCGATTTAACTCAAAGCTATAGCGACTTCGAAAAACTTCTTTTTACACTCATTATATTAGCTATTTTAACTATGTTTGTAGGTGTTATTACTAGCAGTTTATTTGCTAATAACTTAACGACACCGCTAACCCAGCTCGCTGTTATTGCAAAGCAATTTGCCCAAGGTAATTATACTTTTGAATTTAAAGGGCAAAAGCAAAGTACAGAAATAGCCACCTTAGTTGCCGCTTTCGATAGCATGGGTAACGATATAAATCAGCGTGAACAGCAAATTAGTTTTCAAGCCAGACACGATTCCCTAACAGGCTTTTATAATCGCTCGGCAATGCTTGAGGTGCTTGATGATGAGTTAGATTCATCAGCCGAGTACACGCTCGTTGCAATAGACATCAAAGGTCTTCGCCACATAAACGATAAGCTCGGTCCGCGCATTGGTGATGACTGCCTAAAGGCGGTTGCTTGCAGAATAAGTGAGTTTTCGGATGAGTTAGGGGGCTTTCATGCTCGTATTGGCGGCGATGAGTTTTTAACTGTGTTTCCGACTGCGGCAGCGCGCGAACACAAAAGCGGTATTGTTGGCTTAATGGCACAATTACAAGCGTGCTACACCATTCAAAAATTAAAAATTAACTTACGCTTTAGTGCAGGCATTGTGCAGTATCCTACACAAGGTATTGCAAGTGATGACTTAATGCGCCGTGTGCTAATTGCAGTTGAAAGTGCTGCAAACACACAAGAGAGCATACATTACTATCAAAATGGCGAAGACGAAGCGCACTTAGAGCGCTTAATAATGCTTGATGAACTAAAGCAGGCTATTAGTGATGACGATGGTCAATTGTTTATGACTTATCAGCCAAAATTACATTTGAAATCGCAAAAAATAGATAAAGTTGAGTCGCTTATTCGCTGGCAGCGAAAAGATGGTAGCTGGGTTAATCCTGAACTGTTTATTGACTTAGCCGAGCAGTCGGGGCTTATTATTGAGCTTACTGGCTGGGTTGTTAATACGGTTGTAGCACAAGTAGCTGATTGGCAGTCTAAAAATATAAACTTACAGGCTGCAATAAATGTATCTGCGCAAGATATAGCATTCCCAGGCTTTCATGCTGCATTAGTTCGTACGCTCAAAAAGTACAAAGTAGATCCTAAGCTGATCACTATTGAGCTTACTGAGCGCGATATGATCGAAAATGAAGAAAAAGGTATTAAAGCGCTCGAAAACCTAAAAGCAATTGGCGTTAAAATATCATTAGATGATTATGGCGTAGGGCAAACATCACTTGGCCGATTAAAAATGCTACCTATTGATGAGCTTAAGCTAGATAAGTGCTTTATCCTAAAACTTGATGAATCGCAAAAAGATCAATTTATAGTGCAATCATCAATTACGTTGGGGCATCAGCTAGGTTTCTCGGTTGTAGCGGAGGGGGTTGAAACGCTTGGCTCATTAAATTTACTTAGAGATATGCAGTGCGACCATGCACAAGGTTATTACTTAAGTAGGCCTTTAAAAGCAAAACTATTAGAAGAATGGCTGGAGGAATACTATGCAAAAGATTAAGTACTTATTAGCAAGTTTGTTTTTAATAGTTAGTGTGCCGAGCATTGCAAGCAATGGAAAACTGCTAGCTACGCCGGGAGTTTCTCAAATTGAAGGCAGTGGCGGCGGGGGGATTGTACCGTGGGCACAACTTGCTGGGTACGCAAGTGATGATGAATTTTCGGTAAATGGCTTTTGTAGCCGCGCAAATGTAACCGACTACACACTTGACGTATGTGGTGCACAACTTAATTTATTTAATCGTGTTGAGCTTAGTTATGCCCAACAGCGCTTTGATGTACCAGCACTTGATGCTGAAATAGAGCAATCAATTACAGGTGCTAAAATACGTTTGTACGGCGATATAGTTTACAGTGATTGGCCACAACTTAGCTTAGGTATTCAGCATAAATCACTGGATGATGGCAGTATTGCAACACTTGTAGGCGCAGAAGATACTAGCGGCACTGACTACTACCTCGCTGCTAGTAAATTACATTTAGGGGCCATTGCTGGTTATAACTGGTTTTGGAACGTAACTACACGATACAGCGAAGCTAATCAACTTGGTTTGCTTGGCTACGGTGGAGAAAATGGTAGTGGTAAAGTGCTATTTGAAGGCAGCACAGCACTATTTTTTAGTCGTGAAATAGCCGTAGGTGTTGAGTATCGTCAAAAATCAAATAACCTAAACTTAGGCGAACAAGATTGGAAAGACTTATTTGTAGCATGGATGCCTAATAAGCACGTAAGTGTGACAGCGGCTTACCTTGATTTAGGAAGCATTGCAGGAGCTGACGATCAAACAGGTTGGTATTTATCGGTAACAGGGTATTGGTAATGAAAAGCGTTGGTATTTTTATAGTCTGCGTAGGATTGCTTTGTAGTTGTGCTAGCTCAACGCAATTATCGCTTTATCAAAAGCTCGATGGTAAAGCGGGGATAGGCAGAATTGTTGATAGCTTTATCTATCAAATAGGTAATGACGAGCAGATAATTCATTACTTTGAACACAGTAATATAGCGTACTTTCGCCAAGGGTTTATTACTCATATGTGCATGTTAGTAGAAGGCCCATGTACATACGATGGCGACTCTATGGTGGCTATTCATACTGGTATGCATATTACAGAGAAAGATTTTAATCATGTTGTTGATTTGCTTATAAATGCAATGAATGAGCAAAATGTTAGCCATAGTTTACAAAACGATATTCTTTCTAGAATGGCGCCACTTCGTGATGAAATCATAAAAATGTAACTATAAAGCTTTCAAAGTAATTATTAAGTAAAGGGAACCTTGCTTTGATTGCATTGTCCACATAGAATTATTTCATAAAAACAACAATTGGCAAATATAGCTTGTATGGCTTATCTATTTATTTCTCGCAAAAATGTACACGCAAAATACTATAAAAAAATAATCAAAAAATTGTCGATGAATTGCCAATTACACATCATGGGAGCGCCTAAGCTTTCTGCTGTGAAATATTTAAAAGATGCGTTCCAAGTTAATTTTACTGGTGTAGTCAACTCTCAACTAAAACGTAAAAGAGCACGTAATACAACTTGGAATAATTCTATCATTACTGCGGTTTATAGTGCTGGTTTAGTTTTATTTGAACGATTACGATACGCTAAATATTTAGCCTTATTAACCGAGACTAATCCTGAATGTATTGTTATTTGGAATGGCAATAAACTTCCAAATACAACCGTTGCTATGGCTGCAAAAGCATTAGGTGTAAAGCAGTTTTATTATGAAAATGGTTTACTACCCGGTACAAGCAGTTTAGACCCTAATGGTATTAACTATAATGCGTCGTTAAGCCGTGACCCTTCTTTTTACCTAAATTTTGACCCACAAAATAAGTTAAACTTTTCTGCGCCGGATTTAATTCCAAGAGCTGATCATAAAAAACGCTGTGAATTTGAGTGCGCCGATGTGCCAGAACGCTATATATTTGCGCCTTTTCAAGTACCTCACGATACTCAATTAGCGAGTTTTTCGCCATGGATAGATTCCATGGATATGTTTTATGAGGAAGTGATTAAAGCCGTCAAAAGCTTAAACGATCCAAGTTTAAAAGTGGTTTTTAAAGAGCATCCGTCATGGCATAAACATTACACTCATCTTTATGAAAAAGATCCGATTGCCATTTTTGCTAATGGAAACCAAACAAGTGACTTAATTGAGTGTTCTGAAGCGGTAGTAACGATTAATTCAACAGTCGGCTTAGAAGCATTACTGCTAAATAAACGAGTATTAACTCTTGGACAAGCCTGTTACAACATTGAGGGGCTGGTAAAGCATGCAAGCACTGCAGAGCAGCTAGCAGAGAATATGAACGAAGTTGCGCAGGGCTGGCAACCAAATACATTATTAAAGGATAAATTTTTTAGCTTTATTGAACATGTATATTGTATTCCTGGCGTTTGGAAATACACTGAAGATAAACACATTAAAGCGATTGAAGCGCGTTTTACGGGTAATGACGAGTTTGCTAAGTATCATGGTGATAAGGAATCGTAGTGAAAAACCTAATTAGCTGTCAGCAATTACACGAGCAAATTAATAATCCTGCATTAGTGATATTTGATGCAGGTATGCTGCGCCCAGGTGTTTTGGGTACTTATTCGCCACAAGCAATGCTGCCCAACGCTAAACGTTTTGACATAAAAAATGAGTTGGCCGATAGAACAAATCCCTTACCAAGTACGGTATGCAGCGAGCAACAATTTACTCATGTTATGCAAAATACAGGCGTAAATAACGATTCGTTTATAGTTGTATACGAAGATGGCGGTTTATTTAGCGCGGCAAGGGCGTGGTGGATGTTTAAAGCTATGGGGCACCACAACGTAAAAGTACTCAGTGGTGGCCTTAAAAAGTGGTTAGAGAGCGGTTACGCCACACAGCAAGGTTATAGCAAATCGTTAGGTAAAGGTGATTTTACGGGAAGCTATAATTCTGAGTATTTTATCAATAGCCAACAAGTGGTTGACGCAATTGATGAGCCCAGCACTGTATTGCTAGATGCACGTGCTTATAAGCGTTTTACAGGCGAAGAAAGTGAACCCCGAAAAGGCATGCGTAGCGGGCATATCCCAAATAGTCGCTCGTTGCCTTTTATGGATTTACTTAATAAAGGTGAAGCTAAACCACTTGCCGAAATTAAAGCGATATTTAGTGACGTGGTTGATGATGCGCGGCAGTTACAGTTTAGCTGTGGGTCAGGTATTACAGCCTGTGTTTTAGCGTTATTTGCTACTGAATGTGGTTACAGTAATTTAAGCGTTTATGATGGCTCGTGGAGCGAATGGGGGGCAAGTGATTCATTACCCATCGCCACAGGAGAAAAGTAGATGTGTTGGATATGTAAAGCTTGCTCACGTTAAAACGCAGCGCCTCTAAACCTCTTTGTGAATAACAGTATTTAAAAATATTACTCACAAGGAGAAGTGAAAGAGAAGAAAGTGAGAAGGTAAAAACCAGTGCTTACTCGTATTTGAATACTATTTTTATACAATCACTTACTCTAAAAGCGCAGCGCCTCTAAACCTCTTTGTGAATAACAGTACTTAAAAATATTACTCACAAGGAGAAGTGAAAGAGAAGAAAATGAGAAGGTAAAAACCAATGTTTGCTCGTAGTTGTATTAAATAGCTTTTACTTTTTAAAACCATAAGGGCAGTTTTTACAACCATTTTTGCAGCACGAACCACGCTTTAAAAAGAACCACTTACTAAATACCATGTAACCACTTTGCATGGTGTAGTCGAGCCCTTCAATTAAATTGTCGTTACCTCTAAATTGCTTTGCAAAGTCTATTTGGGTTTTAATAGGTTGTGTATAAACACCCTCTAAAAAAGTATTTATTTTATTAAGCGTACACTTGCGGCATAAACAACTTGTTGCTGTGATATCAAGCGGTAAAATAGCCGGCAGCTCATTGCACCAACACGCTGATATATCGTCTACATTACACGTTAAAGTACTATGGCATTGAGTACAGTTAAGTTCAGTCATTATAATTCTTTTTAGTAACAGTGAGCCAAGAATAACAAATATTATGAATACACAAAAAGCATTAGCTGAATTTATTACATTTGGTGAGCAAAGGGATGAAGCTATATCGGTTATCGTTTCAAGCCCTGCTGATAGCAATAAAACTCATTATACTCTCTCAACCGAGGTTTTAATTGATGTGCTTAAACGCTGTTTAAGTAACGAAATAGACTTAGATGATTTAGAGCTTTGGGCAAACGTAATTGAATCGCGAGATGACATTGATTGTGCTGAGCACGAAGGTTTTATTTATGCGCTCAGTAATAGCGAGCAAATGGGAGAGCTTAATCATCAAAAGCTTGCTCAAATAGTTGCCTTAGTAAAAATTTGATTTGTTTAAAAAGCGAGGTTTAAAACCTCACCTACAAAAAAACCGCACTTCAATTGAATGCGGTTTTTTAAATTGAAGACGATCGTTTTAAGCGATTACTTATGATATCCCAAGCACGTTTCTACTTCGTTTTTAGAGCCTAAAATAACAGCTACTCGCTGGTGGATTGCATCAGGCTGAATATCCATAATACGCTCGGTACCGGTTGATGCGATACCGCCAGCTTGCTCTACTAGCATAGCCATTGGATTTGCTTCGTAAAGTAGGCGTAATTTATTTGGCTTTTTAGGATCTTTAGTGTCTGTAGGGTAAGTAAATAAACCGCCACGGCTAAGCACGCGATGTACATCGCCCACCATTGCTGCAATCCAGCGCATATTAAAGTTTTTAGCGCGCGGGCCTGTATCGCCTGCTAGCAAATCATTGATATAGTTTTGCATAGCTGGCTGCCAATGGCGTTGGTTAGACGTATTAATGGCAAATTCGTTTGTATCAGCAGGAATGCTTGCAAAATCTTGTGTAAGTAAAAAGCTGCCTTGTGTTTTATCAAGAGTAAACATGCGCGTGCCTTTACCTGTAGTCAGCGCAAGCATTGTTGATGGCCCGTAAAGTACGTAACCTGCAGCAACTTGCTTATGGCCAGGCTGCATAAATATGCTTTGATCAGCAGCGTCAGCGCCTTCAGGCGCTTCCATAATAGAAAATATAGTACCCACAAGTGAGTTAATATCCGTATTTGACGAGCCATCGAGTGGATCAAATGCCACTATAAATTTAGCGTCTGGGTTACCTGCTACTGTGTAGTCTTCTTCTTCAGAGGCGATTGCTTTAACCGTACCTGATTCCAGTAAAATATCTTTTAACAGCTGATTAGATAATACATCGAGCTTTTTTTGAGTTTCACCTTGAATGTTCTCATCAAGGGTTGAGCCTAATACGCCAGAAAGCGCGCCTTGACCAACGCGAAACGAAATTTCTTTACATGCTGCTAAAATTGTTCGAATTAATGATAAAAGTTCTCTTGAACAACCATCTTCAAGTAATACTGGAGGGAGTCTACGCATTCTATTTTCCTGATAACGTGTTAAAACCAATCATAATGTGAGAGAGATTAGCTTAGAGCGCTGAAATTCGTCTTAAATAACTGTATTGTTTAAATAGCACCCTATAATGGGACCACCTAATCGTACTTAAAACACAAATAACAAAGATAAGATTATGAAAAAAATACCACTACTAAGTTACATATTCTTTACTGTGCTGTGCTCTATCATAACTCAAGCGCACGCAGCAATTAAGTCAATTGATGAATTTACTACGCAAATGAATCATTTTCCGGGCTATTATTCGTTTTTTTACGATACCCAAAACGGAAAAGTATATTTAAAAGTTGATAAGTTTGAACAGCAATTTTTACTGCAGCAAAGCTTGCCTTACGGTATTGGCTCTAACGACATAGGTCTTGATAGAGGTCAGCTTGGTAATACTCACCTTGTGCAGTTTGAGCGTTTTGGTGACAAAGTAATGCTACGTGCTGTAAATACTTACTATCGTGCTAATACAAGTAATAAGGCTGAACAGCAAAGTATTAAAGAGGCGTTTGCATCAAGTATACTTGCTGGTTTTAAAGTGGTCGCAGAAGATAAAGCCACAGCACTTATTGATTACACGCCTTATTTATTAAGTGATGTACATGGCGTAAGCCGCACGCTTGCTGCACGTAAGCAAGGGAACTTTAGCCTTGATGAATCACGTAGCGCCGTTTATATGAATCGCTCAAAAGCATTTGTAAAAAACACTGAGCTTGAAGCCGTACTTACATTTAAGGGCACAAAACCAGGTGAATTTGTTCGCCAAGTAAGTGCCGACCCTTATGCGCTTACTGTTCATATGCATCATTCACTTATTCAATTACCAGATGATAACTACACGCCTCGTAAGTTTAATCCGCAATCAGGTTTTTGGAGTATAGAACATAAAGATTACGCAGCGCCGCTTGGTGAGTCTATGTATGTGCGTTATATACCGCGTCATCGTCTAACTAAAAAGGACTCAAGCTTACCTATTAGTGAACCTGTTAAACCAATTGTTTATTACCTTGATCCTGGCGTTCCAGAGCCTGTAAAAAGCGCTTTGCTTGAAGGTGGAAAGTGGTGGAACGACGCATTTACTGCTGCAGGATATAAAAATGCATTTATAGTAAAAGTGCTGCCAAGTAGCGCCGACCCTATGGATATTCGTTACAACGTCATTCAATGGGTACACCGTGCAACGCGTGGTTGGTCATACGGAAGTTCTGTAATTGACCCACGTACAGGTGAAATACTAAAAGGGCATGTAACACTTGGCTCATTGCGTGTTCGCCAAGATATTTTAATAGCTGAAGCACTCGCTGCTCCTTATTTAAAAGGCAATGAAGTTGCTAAAAACTTGCAAGCAATGGCGCTTGATCGTATTCGCCAATTAAGCGCACATGAAATTGGCCACACGTTAGGTATTTCTCATAACTTTGCAGCATCGGTAGGTGATAGAGCTTCTGTAATGGATTACCCACATCCGCTACTTAGTTTTAATGAACAAGGTAAGCTTGATGTAACGCGCGGGTATGCAACAGGCATGGGCGTATGGGATACCCAAGTAATTAAATATGGCTATAGCGATTTCACTAACCAAGATGAAAGCGCAGAACTCGCTGCTATTTTAAAAGAGAACAAAACTAAAGACCTTGAGTTTATATCAGATAGCGACGCTCGTGCTAAAGGTGGCGCACATCCAACAGCTCATCTATGGGATAACGGCACTAATCCTTCTCAGGAGCTTTTACGAGTACTCGACGTACGTAAAAAAGCGCTTTCGCAGTTTGGTATTAATAATATTAAAACGGGCGACTCATTATCGCAATTAGAGGAAAAACTAGTTCCGCTTTATCTGTTTCACCGTTTTCAGGTTGAGGCTGCAGTGAAGCTTATAGCCGGTGTTGATTACGAATACGAAACACGCGGTGACTCACCCGTAAAAGGTGCACAAGTCGTTAATAAAAAAACACAGCAAGAAGCGGTAAACGCTATTTTTGCAACGCTTAAGCCAAGTAACTTATTACTTCCTGAATCGGTACTATCGCTAATTCCGCCAAAAGCGTATGGCGAGTCTAAGTCGCGCGAGAGCATAGTTGGGCGCACAGGGTTAACGCTCGATGCAATGGCATTACCCGAGGTTGCAGTGCAGCACAGCTTGTCGCTTTTATTAAATGCACAACGTTTAAACCGCCTAGCGCAGCAACAAGCACGTAGTAATGACTTTTATAGTTTAGATGAGTTACTTGAGGGGCTATATGGCCAAGTGTTTAACGCGTCATCACCTAATACAATGACAGGTAAAATAACTCAGCGCATGCAATTTTTAACTGCGAAAACCATGGCTGATTTAGTAGCAAGCGATAGTGCAAGCCCTGAAGTGCAGGCGCAGTTACGTTACTACTTAGTTAAGTTGAGTGAAGACTTTAACCAAAACTCAATGCTGAGCCATACAAGTACTGGCGAGAGTGCATTTAAGCAATATTTAGCAGAGCAAGTAAATCAGTTTTTAATTAAAGGGCAATGGCCAAACAACTTTAAAGTGCTGCCAATCCCACCAGGCTCACCAATTTAGAATAAAAAGTAGAAGCGCTTATTTTAAATCAATCATTTAATCAATTACAAAGCAAAACACCGAGTATATTTATACTCGGTGTTATTTTATTCTAAAAACGAATACGTACTCTAAGACTTTATTTGCACTAAATCGTAATCGGCCATACCAGGTACTATTGCCTGTAAGCGAGATTCGGTTACATCGAGTGCATTTAAACATTCGCAATACTCAGAAGCCTTAAGCTCTAATTGATGTGCCTTTTTTTGTAGCGATTTATCAATTTCTCTTGAGATAATATCCATGCGTTGCCCCATGTCGTTAATGCGATCTTCTATATTACCTTCACGCGATTTAAACGCATCGCCAAGTGATACCAAAATAGCACCTAACGATCCATGAACAGCAGAGTGAATTTGCTGGCTGATCTCTTTAGTAAAAAAGTCATCTATTTGCGAAAGTGATTGAGGGGCTATAAAAAAGAAGTCATCTCCGCGCTTAAACTTATCCATTAGCGCGCGCTCTACATACTGCAATTGTGTTTTAAGTACTTCAGGTTCTTTGTCTGACATACCTTCAACTACGTGTTCAATAGCGCTTAAACCTAAGTTAACACCATCGGTAGCAAGGTTTACTAATTCGGGGACTGTGTGGCGAATACCATTACTAAACTGTTCGAGTACTTTGCTTTCGTCATCGCTTAAATCAACCCAATAACCGCGAATAAACAGTTGGTTATTGTTATTAATTTGGACACGAGTTTGGCCTTTATCTAATATGCGAATTGCATCGTCAGTAATAATTAAACCATGACGTAATTCAACATCGCATTGGGCTTGAGCAAAGACACTAGTGCTTGAGAGCGCCATGGATAACGCCAATATCGAACGAGATAGAAACGCCATAAACACCTCAAAAAGACTAAAATGGAAGGCGAGTAGGTTAACAAAAAAACAACTTTATGCAAGGGAAAATAAACCTATCAACTATCTCACAGAATAGTTGTATAGAGTGCAGCTTGAGTTTTTAGATACGGTTATGTTGGGCAAAATCAACAGTCCAACAAAGGGCTTAATATATAGCTAGAGAGGGTAGAATTGGCTCATAATAAAATAAGAACACGTGGTTTTTAAATGAAATTTAAAAAGATACAGCTATTTATATCAATTAAGCTTAATAGCCGACTCTAAATTTACTCTGGAGCCGGCTTAAAAACTAAATATTTAGTGTGAAACCACTATTAAGCGAATTGCATCAAGTTGTAACTGCGTTTTTTCAATATACGTAGTTAGGTCGTTACGTTGCTTATCGTAGAAGGTAATTTCTTCTTGGCGAATATTCGGATTAATTTGCTTAAGGGCAACAAGTCGCTCTTGCTCTTCACTGAGTGACGTTTGCATTTTAGCAAGTGACGCTGCGCGAATAACTTCAAGTTTTTCTTGTGCCATATCTTTAGCGGTAGTGATCATCGGGTGAACAGCGCTTTGCAATGCACCAGCAAGCTTACTTGCTGTTTGGCGGCCAACGGCTGATAACTGCTGATTAAAGCCTTCAAATGCCACGTTTTCACCTAGGTTATTACCTGCTTTATCGAGTAATATACGAATTGGTGTCGGCGGTAAAAAGCGACCAACTTGCAATACTTTTGGTGCCATTGCTTCTGCAACAAAAATAAGCTCAACAAAAAAGGTACCAGGCGGTAACTTTTTGTTTTTAAGTAAAGCCACCGATGCGCTACCAAAGTCGTCGTCACAAATCATATCCATGGTGCCTTGCACCATAGGGTGATCCCAGCTGATAAAGTGTACATCTTCTTGCGAAAGTGCCGTGTCGCGATCAAAGGTAACCGTCATGCCGTCTTCTTTAAGCGATGGGAACGATGCATTTAACATATGTTCCGTTGGCTTTAAGATAATAGTGTTTTCGCCTTTATCTTCTTGGCTTACGCCAAATGTGTCAAACACGTTGATCATGTAGCTTGGCAATTCAAACTGGTTATCGAGCTTTTCGATATCAGTTACAAGCGAGTCAGCAGCACCTTGACCCGATGAATGTAGTTCTAGTAAACGATCTCGTCCGCTTTCCATTTTTTTACGCAGTACCGCATTTTGTTGTGCTACTTGCTCAAGTAATGGATCGAGCTCGTCTTCATCGCAGTTATGCGCAGAAATATACTCAAGTAGGTCATCACGGAACTCTTTATAAAGCATTTGCCCCGTTGTTGATGTAGATTCGAATGCATCTAGACCTTCGTTATACCAACGTAGCAGTACTTCTTGAGCGGTGTTTTCAAAATATGGCACATGAATGTTCACATCTTGCGTTTGACCTATACGGTCTAGTCGACCAATACGTTGCTCGAGCAAATCTGGGTTCAGTGGTAAATCAAACAACACTAAATGATGCGAGAACTGGAAGTTACGACCTTCTGAGCCAATTTCTGAACACAGTAATATTTGTGCATTATCGTACTCGTCTGCAAAAAATGCAGCAGCGCGGTCACGCTCAATAATAGACATGCCTTCGTGAAATACCGACGCTTTAATAGCTTCGCGTTCACGCAGTATTTGCTCAAGGCTGATAGCTGTTTCAGCTTTAGCACATATAAGCAGTACTTTTTCGCGCTTAAGTGTTTTAAGGGTGTCGATTAACCAATCTACACGTGGATCGAATAAACCCCAGCTTGCGCTTTCGCCTTCAAATTCTTGAAATATTTTTTCAGGAAAAAGAGCACGGTGTGCACTTAGTTCAGGGTTTTGAATGCCGCCCATGTTACCAAGAACCGACATAGCCGTTTTATACTGCTTTGGCAATGCCATTGGGTAGGCGTGTAATTTACGACTAGGGTAGCCATCAATGCCGCTGCGGCTATTTCTGAATAATATACGACCTGTACCGTGGCGATCGAGTAGCATGTTAAGTATTTCTTTACGCGCTGGTAAATCACCTTGCTGTGCTTTTTCAAGAATATCAGTAATGTCGGTTTCTTTTAATAACTCAATTAGCGTGGTTTTGGCTGCGTCGTCCAGAGCTTGCTCTTGCAGTAATTGATTTGCCGCTTGCGCTACGTCTTTATAATTTGCTTCTTCTTCTTTAAACACGTCGTAGTCGTAAAAACGATCCGGATCGAGTAATTGTAAACGCGCAAAGTGACTGCTGTGACCAAGTTGATCAGGCGTTGCTGTAAGCAAAATAAGGCCCGGAATATCTTGGCTAAGCTCTGCCATACGTTGGTACTCTGAGCTTGGTTTGCCGTTATTTATACTTAGGTGATGGGCTTCATCTATAACTAGTAAATCCCAATCAGCAAGCGTTGCTTGTTCAAACCAACGTTTTTTCTTGGTTAAAAACTCAAGGCTGGTAAGTACTAGTTGCTCTGTATCAAATACGTTTGGAGAATCTGCAAACGCTTCGTCGCAGCGCTCTTCATCAAAAATAGAAAAACGTAAGTTAAAGCGGCGTAGCATTTCTACTAACCATTGGTGCTGTAAGTTTTCAGGCACCACAATAAGTACGCGGCTTGCACGGCCACTAATAATTTGTTGATGTAGTATCATGCCCGCTTCAATTGTTTTACCAAGGCCTACTTCATCTGATAAAAGTACGCGTGGGGCAAAACGTTTACCCACTTCTTGGGCAATATAAAGCTGGTGCGGAATAAGATTAGCACGCTGACCAATTAAGCCTTTAATAGGCGATTGTTCACGTTCAAATTTATGTAACCACGTTTGGTAGCGAAGTGTGTAGCGATCAAAACGATCGACTTGGCCTGCAAATAAACGATCTTGTGGTTTATTAAACTTAATAAAATGATCTAAAAAGGTCTCTTTTAACTTGGCTGTTTCGCCATTATCAACACGGGTGCCGTGATAACAAAGTAACTCGCCTTGTACTTCAATAGACTCTACTTCTAATTCCCATTCTTCAACGCTTTTGATCACATCACCAGGATTAAATGCCACACGGGTAACAGGTGCTTCTGCACTAGAATAAACACGGTTTTCACCACTGGCAGGAAATAATATGCTGACCTGACGGCCTTCAATGGCAACAACGGTGCCTAATCCTAAATCTGACTCTGTATCACTGATCCAACGCTGACCTAAGGAAAAATTCATGTATGTCTCGTCTATGATGAAAAAGGCGGCTATGTTACCTGTAAGCTAACACCACTGCAAGGCGCTATTTGGCTCACTTTTAATTAATTTTGTAAGTGTTAATTATTACTATTAAAACAGCTTGTTTATGACTCTTTTTTAGGTAAATCAAAACTAATTACAGTTTGTAATAAAACGGACTTTTATGACAAATAGACTAAACTTACATTATGCCTTAGCAATTAAGTATTGCAGGTTTAAGTTTTGCCCGTTTTACTTAGTTATTTTGGTATAGCATAAAAATCATAAAACGTAAGGAAAGTGCTATGGAAAAAGCTTCGAACCTTGAAAGTAAAATGTATGTGCTAGATACCAACGTACTACTTCACGAACCACTCGCTTATTTGTCTTTTCAAGAGCATGACGTTGTTATCCCAATGACGGTGCTTGAAGAGCTTGACCACATAAAAGACAGAAAACACGACGTAAGTCGTGATGCGCGCGTCGCTATTCGTGGATTAGATGAAGTTCTTAAAAATGCAACGCCCGAACAAATGCTACAAGGCGTGGCGCTGCCAAGTAACAAAAAGGCAAAAGCGAGCTCTGCAGGTACCCTCATTATTGTAAACGACCATTTATTTGCTGACTCCATTTCTGGTTTACCAGGTAACGAAAACGACCATCGTATTATTAATTGCGCCGTGTACTTACAAAAGCAGCACAGTGATTCAAAAGTAATACTTGTTACAAAAGACATAAACATGCGTTTAAAAGCCAAAGGCGCCGGACTTAAATATGTTGAGGATTACCGCACCGACCAACTTATTGACGATATAAGCTTACTCACTAGTGGTTATAAAAAAATTGAAGGTGATTTTTGGGATCATGTAGGGGAGTGTAATACCGAGCAACACGGACGTGATACGTTTCATCATGTGCCTAAAAACTTAGTACCTGATGTATTTTGTAATGAATATTTACTTGATGGAGGGGAGCAGTTTGCGGCGCGCGTTAAATGCTACGATGACGAGCACATAACGCTCAAAGATATTGGTGTTGAGCGTTTAATGCATCAACAAGCATGGGGCGTTAAGCCCAAAAATATTTATCAAGGGATGGCATTAGATGCACTACTCGATACAAATATTGAACTTGTTATTTTAACAGGACCTGCAGGGTGTGGTAAAACCTTGTTAGCACTTGCCAGCGCCCTTGAAATGGTCATCGAAAAAGGCATTTACGATAAAGTAATAGTTACCCGTAATACGCCAGAAATAGCAGAGTCCATCGGCTTTTTACCAGGCACGGAGGAGGAAAAAATGGCGCCATGGCTTGCAGCTATCACTGATACTCTGGAGGTATTGCACAAAGGCGACGAAAATCCAATATCGAGTCGAAATTACATAATGGAGAAGGCTAATGTACAGTTTAAATCGGTTAACTTTATGCGCGGGCGTAGCATTCAAAATGCGGTGGTAATTCTAGATGAGAGCCAAAATTTAACGGCATCTCAACTTAAAACGATTATTACTCGCTGCGGCGAAGGTACTAAATTAATTTGTACAGGTAACTTGGCGCAAATAGATAGTAATTATTTAACGCCAGTAACATCAGGCTTAACCTACATAGTAGAGCGCTTTAAAAACTTTGAAGGCAGCGCAACAATAAATCTCAACGGTGTTGTACGTAGCCGCTTAGCATCATTTGCAGAAGAAAATTTATAACTTGCGCTTAACAAATTGGCTCGATAGTCTATCGATTGATTTTCGAGCCAAATGGCAGGCAGTACATTGATTTTTTTACCTCTGAAGCATTATTATCGTTCATTATTTATTGCGCTGTTAGTGCCATTGATTGTCGCTTTTTTACTGTGCTTGCACTTATATAATATAAAGCTTGAGCGGACGGTTGAAAAACGCCAAGCTGATTTTACAAATGTTTCAGCACAGGTTACTCACGGGATGGACTCGGTGAGTAATCTACTTACCACCATGTTTAACTTATACGAGCAAGCGACTTATCCCAAAATAAACCAAGATTTGCTCGAAGGCATAAATCAATATGATGGTTACTATTATCGTCATTTTATTGATCAAAGTACGGAAATTGTAGGTAAAGGTGAGTTTGCGTTATCAGCTAAGGCATTAATGCAGTGGCAGCAGGCTATTACATTAGGGCCTTCGTTTAATACAACGCTTGCGTTGATGCAGTCGTTATCTGCTGTAGCGTATGTTGATGATAATGGTTTTGCTTATGTAAGCAGGCACAACAAAAGCCAAAGTTTAATGCTTACTGAAATTCTAAATGGAAAATTTAAGCCAAAATTTTCGCAAAACAAACTTACTTCAAGTCCTATTGTTAAAGTGAATGACAATTCGTATTTTGCTATTGGTCGACAACGAAGCACAGGCTCAGCCGAGTACATTATTTTAATTTATGATGTTCAAGCAATTTCTGGATGGTTAAAAAAGGTGTCACCAAACAGTGGTGAATACGTTTTTATGAACCAATCGCATCAAATTATCGCCAGCTCTAAACAGATAATAGAGCAAGCAACTGCGTTAAAAAATTATTGGCCGGACTTGGCCGATCATCAGAGTCAAAAAACAGTATTAACTAGTGATAGTAATTACTTTATGCAGCCTATGGATGAGTTACCTATTCACGCAGCATTTTACGAGCACAAACCCCAATTAATAAGCTCAATTAAGTATGAGATATTACTAGAGTTTACATTTTTAACGCTATTTTTAAGTATTATGTTTGGCGTGTTTTTTTGGTTAAGTCAGCGCATTTTTATAAAGCCGATGACTCACTTAATGTCATACCTTGAGAGTAACGGTACACAACCCCAAGAGCAGCTAAATTACAAAGTACCATTGAGCTGGCAACCTTGGTTTTCTAAAGTGAAGCGTGTATTTACTAAAAACAAACAGTTAGTTGATTCATTACAAAGTGCAAATAAAGCTCTGGACGACCAAGTTCAGCTGCAATCAGAAAAGCTAAGCCGCAGTTACGAAGCGAAAGAGCGCCACTTAGCTTTACTCAACACTATGCTAAACAGTGTGCCAGATCTTATTTACTTTAAAAACATTGATGGATCATTCTTAGGATGCAATAAAGCATTTGAGGCGTATATCGGTAAAGATCAAACTGCATTAGTTGGTAAATATGTGGATGATTTAGGTGACAATGATCAGCAAATAAATGCGCTTGAAAAACAAGTATTACAAAACAGGAATAGTGTTGAACAGCGAATAGAAACCGATACAAAATCGTATCAACTTACTATTGCACCTTTTTACAACGAGCACCAACATCTGTTAGGAACCATGGGCATTGGTCGCGATATTACTGAACAGCAACAAACATTATTAGCCTTAAAATCATCTGAATCTAAATTTAGAAGTGCAATTGAATTTGCGGCTAACTGCGTGGTTTTACTCTCGCTTGAACACACCATATTGCAAGTAAATAAAGCAGCAAGAAAGCAGTTTTCTGATCAGCCAGTACTCGTTGGGGAGCAGTTAAAAGCATTATTTGATGACTCCCAATGGCAGCAAATAAAAAGCACTTTAGCGCAATTGTTAGATGACAAAAAACGCGTATACCATTTAACGCTTGCTCAAGGGGGCTTAACAAGCTGGTTGCAACTAAGTGTATCGCTTGTATGGGATGAAAACCGCGATCCAGCTTATTATGTTATACACATTCAGGATGTAAGTGCCTTAACTAAATCAAAACTAGATGCCGAACGAGCAACCCTAGCTAAAAGCCGCTTCATAGCCAATTTAAGCCATGAAATACGCACCCCTTTGAACGCTGTTTTAGGGTTGCTTGATATGTTAATTGAGCAAGGCTTAACTCAAAAGCAATTACAACAAACGGATCAAGCTAAGCATGCAGCACAAAGTTTGTTATCAATGCTTAATAGAATGCTTGATTTTGCGCGTATTGAGGGCTCGCAAACCGATTTAAAACAAGCATCGTTTAGCATGGTTGAGCTGGTGGATATTTGTGAAAGCTTAACGGCTCCATTGTGCGAAGGAAAAGGTATTGAATTTGTTATTGATATTGACCCGTTAATAGCACCTGATTTGATATGCGACAGTATACGTT
This sequence comes from Pseudoalteromonas sp. HL-AS1, assembly GCF_031198785.1. Classification (NCBI taxonomy): domain Bacteria; kingdom Pseudomonadati; phylum Pseudomonadota; class Gammaproteobacteria; order Alteromonadales; family Pseudoalteromonadaceae; genus Pseudoalteromonas; species Pseudoalteromonas sp. HL-AS1. Next base: position 3,140,539 of record NZ_CP133569.1, on the reverse strand, counting down.
TACAGCAAATATTAGGTAACTTATTAACTAATGCCGTTAAGTTTACAAAAACAGGTTCCATTACTTTAAAAATGGAACTTATTGAAAGCGATAGCCTAGAGCAACAGCATATTTGCTTTAAAGTAATTGATACTGGTATGGGTATAGATGAAGCCGATCAAAGTCGCTTATTCGACGCTTTTACTCAAGGTGATGAATCTTCAACCCGCATACACCAAGGGGTTGGGTTAGGTTTAGCTATTGTTAAACATGCAGTATCGTTAATGGGTGGGGAGATTGCTTTAAAGAGTAAAAAAGGCCACGGTAGCGAATTTTATTTCAGTATTCGCTTTTTAGTTGATACCACTAAAAACACAGTGTTACCGACTAATACATTGGCTATTTTATCTGATCAAAGTAAAGAGCTTAAGCAGGTGACAAATGCATATAACGAACTTGCTAATATTAATTTAGATGAAGTACTAAAATACCCAATTAAGCTCTCTAATACTCAAAAAATAATAATTGATGCAGCTGACTTACCTGCACTTTTAAATGTTGAAGCGATTAATGATTCGTTATCAGCTAAAGAAACATCGGTAATTATTATTAATCATCAGCACACACTTAATTTACCGACAAGCGAGCACTTAGCTGCGCATCACGTTAAAGCATCGGCATTAGGGCAAAGGCTATTTAGTTTGAACTCTCAGCAAAAGCCTATAGTTAATACAAGTGCCGCAGTTCACAGTGCAACTGAAAGTAAAGCTGATATATCGGGTCTACTTGTATTAGCAATTGATGATAATCAGCTTAACTTAGAAATAATTAGCAGTGTTCTGCGCCAAGCAAACGTAAATGTTGTTACGGCTTTAAGCGCATCAATTGGTATGGAATTATTGCAAGTTTTAAAGCCTGACTTAATATTGATGGATGTGCAAATGCCGAAAATAGATGGTTGTCAAGCAACCGCTTTGATTCGTCAACAGTTTGACGCAAAGCAACTGCCTATTTTTGCTTTAACGGCTCATTGCGAGCCTGCTGATGTAGAGCGTTCTTTAAAGTGCGGCATGAATAAACATTTAACTAAACCGGTTGTTGCTAAAGTACTTATTGATGCAATTGCTGATTTAAACTTAGTTAAACCAAGTTTTTTTGAAAAATCATTTGCTTTAACGCAGTTTAGTATGGATGAAAAACTACTTAATACGATGATTGATAAGTTTGCTAGCTTGTGTGAAACCCAGCTATCGCAACTAGAAGAAACAACCAATAAGGATGATTTGGTACGTTTAGTGCATAGTATCAAGGGTGTAGCAGGTAATTTAGGTTTTAGACGATTATCACATTGTGCTTTATTGTGTGAAAGAACGCTTAAAACAACTAATAAGCCTATTGAAATAACACTACAAGAGCTTATCATACAGCTAGAACAGGTAATTGTTTTTATAAAAGGGCTAGGGGTTAGGGATGTCGAAAAGAGCTAAAGTACTTATTGTGGATGATGATCCAATCAACAGATTAGTACTTGAAAAAACACTTAAAGCAGAACACGACGTGTTCTTGGTTGAAAGTGGTGAAAAAGCACTGACCTTTGTAAAAACAGCGCAAGTTGATTTAATAATCCTTGATGTAATTATGCCTGGAATTGACGGCTATCAAGTACTTGTGGAGCTTAAAGAAAACCCAATAACTCAGTCTATTCCTATTATATTTATATCAGCCAATCGTAGCCATGATGATGAAGCAAAGGGCTTAGAGCTCGGTGCAATGGACTACATAACCAAGCCATTTAGTCCTTCTATTGTTCGCGTTAGAGTGCGCAACCAACTCCTCATAAAGCAAAAAAATGATTTGCTAGAAATGCTAGCTTCGATAGATGACTTAACTGAAATACCAAATAGACGCTACCTTGATGAAAACTTATCTCGAGAATGGCGCCGCAGCAAGCGAAGTGGAACACCGCTATCGGTGTTACTTATGGATATAGACCACTTTAAACGTTACAACGATTGCTACGGACACCGTGCTGGCGATGAGTGTTTAAAGAATGTTGCGCAAGCACTTGCGGCTCAATGTGAACGTGGCAGTGACTTTATTGCTCGTTATGGCGGAGAAGAATTTGCTGCTGTGCTACCAGGAATTGATAAGCATGAAGCTATGGAGTTTGCTAATAAATTACGCAATGCTGTAAATGCTTTGAATATAGAACATAAAGCTTCATTAAATGCAGACCACATCACTATAAGTATAGGTATTGCCACTACACAAAGTGGTAAAGTGTATGCTGAGCAAGCATTATTAGAAGAGGCCGATTTAGGCTTATATGCCGCTAAAGACGCAGGACGAGATAGAATAGTCGCACGCTAAAAACTTAATATACAAAAAACGCCAATATTCATATATTGGCGTTTTTGTATCAAACATTTTTTATTGGTTACTGCGTGATCATACCTAAAGCGGTGTCACCAATGCCCACTAACTTATCATTTTTAAATACAGGTGGCGTACATCCATCTTTTGTTGTTTTTGAATCTGAATGCTTGCTATGCGTTACATAAAAAAGTACTTGGTATACATCATCATCTTTTTTTAATAGCTCAGTGAAATTAGGCGTTTTTAATTGCGTTAAAACAGACTGATAGCTGCTATCCATTTTTAGCTCTGATATAACTTCACGATTATTTTTATGCTGTGCTTGCCAGCTTGATGAGTTTTTCCCTGCCTAATGAGTCTCAGCTTCGCCATCTGACACGGCAATAACACAGCCTGTTAAAAATGGAGCGATTAAAGCGGCTGCTAAAAGTGATTTTTTCATTTTTATTTACCTTAATAAGATTTTTAATTGGTTATTAACTGTATTAAAGCAAAGAGTAGACCATGTTGATAAGTTGTTATTAATCAAATTGTTAAGTGGTTTTAGCTGTTTTTATCTAACAAAATATTAAATATATTAGTAAAAACAGCCATTTTTTAGCTTATTTGATTACTACAATAAAATGGCTAAACCAAGCGGTTGCGTGATTCACCTTTAGTAAATGCCGCAATATTCAAACTTACTTCATTAATTAAACGCACAATAGATTCAGTACTTGCCCATGCAATATGTGGAGTAAGTAATAAGTTATTGCCTGTGTAATTAGCAAGTGGATTTGAAGTTTCAGCAGGTTCTTTAGTTAGTACATCAACACCCGCTCCAGCAATTAGGTTTTGCTTAAGCGCTGTTGCTAAGTCGGCTTCGTTAATAATACCACCACGTGCTGTATTAATAATTATAGCGCTTGGCTTCATCATTTTAAGCTCATTAAGTGCGATTAAATCACGTGTTTCATCTGTAAGTGGGCAGTGTACGCTGATTATATCGGCTGTTTTAATGACGTCTTCAAAAGGCGTACGACCATCACGACATTTAACCCCTTTACGCTCTGCAACAATAACATTAGCGCCAAATGCCTCAGCCACTTTAGCAACGCCTTTGCCTAGTGTACCGCCGCCTATAATGGCAAATGTTTTACCTTGTAAGTCGTTAAAGCTGTAATCGAGTATGCAAAACATTTCACTTTTTTGCCATGCGCCTTGCTGGCAATCCGCCTGATAGCGGTGGGTGTTACCCAGTAAGTTAGTAATTAAAGAAAATGTATGTTGAACAACTGAAGGGGTTGAGTAGCCAGCTACATTAGTTACGGCAATACCAAATTCTTTAGCGGCTTCTAAATCAACATTATTAGTACCGGTTGCACTTACGCAAATTAATTTCAGCTGTGTTAGCTGACTAATTGTATCGCGATTCAAAACTGCTTTATTAGTGATTAATACATCAGCGCCTTGGCAATGCTCAATAACTTGCTCTGGGCTGGTAAGTTCATAAGTCGTTAATTTACCAAGTTGTTCTATACACGAAAGAGATGTTTTAGCTAACGTTGCGTTATCAAGAATAGTAATGTTCATTATGAGCCCTAAAATAAGTGGATCTGAAAGAGTTAAAATCGTAAAAAAGAGGCTTACGATCCATCAAAAATCTAAAATATGGGCTTAAGGTACTACGAAAGAAAGGCTTTGTTAATGCTATTACTACCAAATGATTAGAGGGCTATGTAGTAGTGGTCTGCCCACTAGCAGATTGAGAACATGGTATTTTGCTAGACTGATCAGTTTTATTGCACTAATAAGCAAGCCTATGGTCATAGAAGGTAATTAAACTCGGCATTAAAGCAAGTTGCTAAAAATAAAAATCGTTTTTTTGGTTATTTCGCATTTTAGATTGGCTGAGTTATAATCGGATATAGACATAAACGGTGCGCTTTAGCGTGCCGTTTTTTAACATTGTAGATGTAGTAATGAGTGAATTAGAAGATAAATACGCAGATATACGCCCATACAACGACGACGAAGTTGCGGCGTCGCTTACACGTTTGATTAACGATGATGCGTTTATTGATGTAATAGCAAAGTATAATTTACCGCGCTTTTTATCGGCAGTGCCTTTTATTGCGCGTCCAATGGTAAGAAGTCAGTTACGCAAAAAATGGGGCAAAGTAAGCACCGTTGAAGATGTGCAAAATGAAGTGGCGCAATACTTAGATAAACTAGTGAAGCGCACCACATCAAAAGTTACCTTTTCTGGGCTAGATCAGTTAGACGCTAATCAGGCTTATTTATTTATTTCAAACCACAGAGACATAGTGCTTGATCCTGCATTAGTTAACTGGGGTTTATATCAGCATAAAATGAAAACAGTGCGTATTGCTATTGGCGATAATTTATTGCAAATACCTTACATTACTGAGCTTATGCGTTTAAATAAAAGTTTCATTGTTAAGCGCTCTGCTAAAGCACCAAAAGAAATGCTAAAAGCATTGACCCAGTTATCGTCATATATTTATGACTCTTTAATCGGTGGAAATTCTATTTGGATTGCACAAAAAGAAGGGCGTGCAAAAGATGGTTTTGATCAAACTGATCCTGCGCTTTTAAAAATGCTGCAATTAAATGGGCGTAAACAAAAGAAAGAATTTGGCGATTATATTAAAGAGCTAAAAATAGTGCCTGTTTCTATTTCTTACCAATATGAACCGTGTGCAATTGCTAAGGCAAAAGAGCTTTATCATAAACAGCATCATGGTGAATATATTAAGTCAGCGGGTGAAGATATTGCCAGTATTGTTGAAGGTTTTAGTTCAGCTAAAGGGCATGTGCATTTAGCATTTGGACAATCAATCGAATCTAAATGTGATAGTGCTGAAGAGTTGGCTAAAACAATTGATAGGCAAATTGTAGATTCGTTTTATTTGCATCCAGGTAATTACATTGCTGGTGGCTGTAAAGAGGCGGTAATAGACTCTCCAGATACAGCGACGTTTGAGAAGCGTTTAGCCTGTGTACCAGAAGAGTTAAAACCGTTAGTGTTGGCCATGTACGCTAAGCCATTTCACCGCAAAACAGAGATAAATACCAATAGCTGTGAGCATTAATAATCCCAGCTCAACAAAACTAAGCAGCAATTAAATTGCTGCTTTTTTTTTGCTCAAAAATAACGCTATACTAATACCTCCTCTTCAACTGGGCGGTACTTATACATGCAACAAATTGAAATATTTGATATTCCAAGCCCTTGCAAAAGTATTTGCTTAGTTAATAACAGAGGGTATTGCAAAGGGTGTTATCGTAGTCGGGATGAACGCTTTTCGTGGAATACCTTATCGAACGACCAAAAAAAGAAGGTGCTTAGTTTGTGCCAGCAGCGCTACAAGCGCTACCTACAAAAAAAACAGCAAAATGCAGTGCCAAGCACGCAGGCGCAGCAGCAAGGGTTCGACTTTTAAAAGCTCAATCCATATTTGGCTCTTAGTGCGTACACAGTGCCATTGTTAGTTAAGTTAATTAATGACATTTTAAGCTTTTCTACTAAGTTTTTATTACGCTTATTTAAATAATGATAAAGCGGATGAGTACTCAACACTTCTTTTACAAAACAGCCTTGAGGTGACGGGAGGTCATTGTTTTGCATTATAAAGTTAATCATTAAAGCCCCTTGTACTTTCTGCTGAGCAAGCAAATTGAGTTGGGTATTAATGCTTTTAACTTTAATAATATTTCCTGCAAACTGTGTGTTTGCTAAATAATGTTCTTGCACAGGGTAACCGCCAATAATTGCGACACTATCGAGCTGCTCTAAATGGCTAGGCAAACAGTTTTTATATAATACTAAGTCAAACTTAAATAGCTCATAATCAACTCTAATTAAGTTCTCGTAATTTTCTTCAATGCTTGCGTCTCTCCCTAACTGCCCATCAAGTACGCCATTATTTGCAGCGAGCAAAGCATTTTGATGGTTAAAATCGATTATATTTATTTTAAAACCTATATCTGCGTATGCTAATTTTAAAAGCTCTAAGGCATAATCAGCTTGAGGTGTGCTTTGCGGACGGTTAAAAGTAAGGTTGTATTGATGGCTAAAACAAGGTGCAATAAAAAATAAATTTACCAATAATAACAAGATACTAAAACGTCTGTTCATTATCGGTTCCAATTACTACAGAAATAAATAAAATAAGACGCGTATAATAACAAGTAGATTACCTCTTGCCCAGTTTAGAGGGGGAATCAAATAATCTTAAAAACGAATGAGGAAGTATTGTGAGTTTTAATTTATGTCTATTACCACGTGAAGAAAAATATCAAATTCAGTTAGATTATGAAGCGTCTTTTTGGGCGTATCAAATTAAGCGTAACAAAAAAACGAGAGAGCAAGTTTACAGCACAATCCATAGCCGCCCAATGGCAGAGCAAATGGTCTTGAAACAAAAATTTGAACAGTATTTAGCGCTAATGCTTAGCTAAATATCGATATAAAAATGTATAAAGTTGAAGTGTTAAATGAACTAAAAACCCCACTTGTGAATAAATTTTACAAAAAGCACAGCGTAAGAGGGCGTGCTAATAAACAAGATAAGGTATGGGTTACTTACTATAATAATGAAATAGTGGCAGCATGTAGGTTACAAGATAAAACAGAGTTTTTATTTTTATCTACCATGTTTGTTGCGCTGGAACATCGCGGTAAAGGGATTGCAAAACAATTGCTTTCAACACTCTTAAAGTCGCAAAATAGAGAGATAAAGACCTTCGCATATGAAAACGTAGCTGATTTATATTGTGCTATTGGTTTTAACCAGGTGTTAACATATACTCTTGCTTTACAAGTACTTTTTGATACTTACAAACATCGAAATATAGTCGCTCTAGAGTACCCATAATAATAAATAATAATATGGAATAAGCATGAGTAAATACGTTAATGGGATCATTAGTTGCTTTGTAGTTTTAATAACTATTCTAAGTTGCCAAGTAGGGGCACAAGTAAAACGTTTATCTCCTAGCGAAGGCTTATCGCAAAGCTACGTTAATACAATGCTTATAGACACTAACGGTTACCTTTGGCTTTCGACAGAGGCCGGGCTTAATCGTTATGATGGCTATCAAGTTATTCCAATAAACGGCCCTAATGGTGAGTTAGAAGAGGCGATCATCGATCGTATTTACCAAGACCCTCAAGGGCACATTTGGATAGCCTCTTTACTTGCAGGCCTATTTAGATACGACCCCGTAACAGATTCATATCAGCAATTTCTAGAAAAACCGACCAGTGAAGAAGAAATTATCAATCAGTCTGTTTTTAGTATGGTGGCCGTTGATAAAAAAACACTTTGGATTGGGCGAGGCCGCGATTTTGCAAAGCTTGATATAGCAACCGGAAAAATAACAACTATTTTTGAGCTTCCGGCTAAATATAAAAATACTCTTGTGAGAAAGCTGTTTGCCTACAATGGTTATATATTTATAGGTACAAGCCATGGTGCATACGTATTTGATATTGCCACCGAGCAAGTTAGACCTCTACAGCATTTAAAAGGTGAAGCTGAACATATTTACCAAAATAATGTGAAGTCTTTCGCATTAGGTGAAAATAAACAGTTGTTAGTAGGGGCGGTACAAGGCTTATACGAAGTTGATATTAGTAACTTATCAAAAATGTTTGAACGCCCAGATTTACCTTTTAAAAGTAAAGTATTACTAAGTGACTTAAATGTTTGGAGCATAGTAAACGAACACGGAACAATAGATTTAGCTACCGACAAAGGCTTGTTTAAATTTGATTTAAACACAAAAGAGATGATTAAAAATACTCGAATAGCCAAAAGTAAGTACACACTTGCCGATACCAGTATTATTGATATGGCTAAAGATAAATCGGGTGGTACATGGGTTGCGACTAAGACTGATGGAGCGTTTTACTTATCTCACGACAGCTATCATTTTAATAATGTCGATGGCACTTTGCTCGGAGGGGATGGTTTATCACATCACTCTATCTGGGGGATTACCGAATATAAAGACAAGCTTTGGCTTGCAACGCATAACGGTATTACCGAGGTTGATTTAAAAACAAATATTGGTAAAGCTTATTTAAAAGACTACAAAGTCGACTTACTCAACACTGAGTTTACCGTATATGAAATAACGCCCTATAAAGATAATTTATGGCTTTATACAAACCGTGGTTTATTTATTTTTGACCCTGTAACGCATCAAGTTAGCGAACCTAAAGTGCATAACCCTGCTAATCAAGAGTTGATTACTGGTAGAGTGCATGGCGTTACACTAATGCCAAATGGAGATCTATACTTTGTACACTCAGATCATGGGGTATTTATATACAATATAGATTCTCAAGTAATAACGCGTTTGGGTGGCCAGTTTGATCAATTTGAACCCTTTTTAGCTCATGGCTTTTTACCCGCGTTGAGTAATAAGCCAGACTCGCCACTATTTTTTAATGCTGGAATTTTATATCAAGTAAACCCAACTGATTTAGCACTTAAAATGATTTACAAAGTGCCAAAGCAGCATGAAAACGTAGCCATTAGCGTGCTTTCTTATTTAATAGATAACAACAATATATTGTGGATATCACTTTCTAATTTTGGCTTGATAGGCCTTGACGCGTCTACTTATCAATTAGTACATACAATCGATTTAGAGAAGAATAAATTAGGCACATTGCTTTACGATATGGTGCTAGATGATGATGGCATGATTTGGATGAGTAGCCATAAAGGCATTTGGCGATTAAACCCAGAAACACTTCATTTTCAACAATTTTCTACGTCAGAAGGGCTACTCTCTGCTGAGTTTAATAGTAACGCCATGGCACAGCTTAAAGATGGCCATATTGCGTATGGTAGCTTAAAAGGTTTTACTTATTTTCACCCAATGGAAAACCAAAATTACCAATCACTTATTGATCACGTAAATATTACGCGAGTTGATTTAATGTCACGAGATCTATCGCTTGATTTAAAACAGCCGCTCAACGAGGTTGTGTTAAACCATGATGATATAGGGCTTGAAGTGGCATTTTCTGCCATGGCATTTAGCAATCAAGAACGCATCATTTATGAGTATCAACTCGATAACGGACAAAAAAGTTATACTCGAAATAACAACCGCGTATTGTTTCCAAAATTGAATCCAGGTAATTACCAATTAAAAGTTTGGGCTAAAGACCCTCTGACTGGAGAATATACCTCGCCTGCTATTTTAAAAATAAAAGTAAAATATCCGCTTTGGCGTGCACCTTATTTTATGGTGCTTTACGCCATGCTGTTTATTGGTTTTGTTGCTATGTGGGTTATGCGCCGTAATAAAATTCAGCGTATTTTATTGGCAGCAAATAAAGAAAGTAAAGAAAGCGAAGCCCGTCTAAAGCTAGCGCTTGAAGGCAGCGAATCGGGTGTTTGGGATTGGGAATCAAGCAATCCAAGTATTTACCAACCTCGCTTAGCGAGTGAGTTAGGCTACGAAAATGAAACCGTAAGCCTTGATGAATATTTATCTAAAATTCATCCGCAGGACAAACAGCTATTTCGCTTAGAGTGGCTTGAGTTTTTATCTACCGATAAAGGTTACTTTAATTGTACCTACCGCCTGCGCCATGCAAAAGGCTATTGGCGCTGGTATAAGGACTTTGGAAAAGTAGTTGAGTGGGATGATAAAACACCACAAAAAGTAGCGGGTACTTATACAAATATGACCCGTGAGATGGTGTTTGAAGAACACGCTTTACTATTTACGGCAGCATTTGAGCAAACACGTGATTGGGTGTTTATACTCGATAAAAACTTAAATATTCGGGCTTCTAATAAATCACTGCAAACCGCCTTTAACTTCTCCGCAGAGTCGTTATCTAGCCGGACTTTAAATTTAGGTATATCGCGCAGCAATCGTTTTGATTATTTACGCATTATGCAAAAGCTATCTGTTGGGGAGCATTTTTCGTGCGAAGACAGTGTGGTTTTAGCTAATGGTGAATCGCGTCATGTACTTGTGAAAATAAGTGCAGTGGCCGATAACGAGCAGCGCCTTAATAGTTATGTCATTATTTTAACCGATATAAACGCACAAAAATCAGCTGAAAACGAGCTGCACCTATTGGCCAACTACGATGCCTTAACTGGGCTGCCAAATCGTACATTATTTAATGACCGCGTTGAACACGCCCTTGAACAAGCAAAACTGCATGGATGCAAAGTGGCTTTGTTACATATCAATATTAAACGTTTTAAATACTTTAATGACTCATTAGGGCACGAAGCGGCTGATGAGCTAATTAAAGAAGTTGCTGAGCGCTTAAAGTGCTCTTTGCGACCATCGGATAGTGTTGCGCGATTTGGTGGCGATGAGTTTGTTGTGTTAGTAGAAGATATTCATCAGATAGAGCAAGTACTTATAATATGTACTAAGTTGATGGATTGCGTGAATCAAAATATTGCGATTAATGGTCAAGTTGTAAACGTTAATTTAAGTATTGGTGTGTCGATATCGCCAGATGACGCAGAGCAAGGCCCCGCACTTTTAAAAGCTGCGAGCATAGCGTTATATCATGCAAAAGACTCTTTAGAAGGGCGCTACCAGTTTTATAAGCAAGAGATGAACCAGCATGTTCAAAGAGCGCTGCATCTTGAATCTCAGCTTACTAGAGCGTATCGAGAAGAAGAGTTTTGTAATTACTATCAGCCTATTATTAATGCTAAGAGCCAAAAAACAGAAGGCTTTGAAGTGCTGCTGCGTTGGCCCGAAAATAAACTAGTACAAACTCAAGAGTTTTCGCTGGCTGCAGAGGGGATAGGCTTAATTACAAAAATTATGCTGCAGACTTTTGCGCGCGCTTTATTGGAGTTAAAAGAGTGGCGAAAAGCCTCACCTAACCTGTATTTATCTATTAACTTATCAGCACTAGATTTTGAGTTTAAAGAACTCGTACCTGAAATTAAAAAAGCGTTAAATAATTCAGGTGTATCATCTGAGGCTATTGTTTTTGAAATAACAGAGTCTGTACTTATGCGCGACTCTCACCAAGCTCTGCACAGCATGGAACAACTTAAAAAGTTGGGTTGTAGATTGTACATGGATGATTTTGGCACGGGTTACGCATCCCTTACTTATTTAAAACGTTTTCCTATTGATGTACTCAAAATAGATAGAAGCTTTGTACAAGACATAGGCATAGACTCTGATGATGAGGCCATTATCCAATCAACACTCGCGCTTGCAGATAGTTTAGGCAAAGAGTGTGTAGCTGAAGGCGTAGAAAGCTCGCATCAACTTGCTTTTTTAAAGGCGAGAGGGTGCAAGCATTTCCAAGGGTATTTATTTAGTAAACCGGTACCTAATACCGACGTACTCGCGCTTATTAATCGCGATTGGAGTGGTATATTCAATTGAGAATAGTCGCACGGATTTAGGGCCTTTTACCGCAGTGTCTGCAAAACATATGGCTGTTATGCTCATTTAACTGCGTTTTAATGGCCTTATTAGCTTCTAGCTTACTCAAGCCTAACTTATGACGTAGCTCTTCTAGGTGTATTTGTTGAGTGTCATTAAGTGTGCCCCCTTGAATTGACTCGTGCACAGCGTCTTCAAAAAACTGACGGCGTTTACGTATCTGTTCTGAAAAACTAGACGCGAGTAACCCGGTAGGAATAGCGACCATACCCATGCTCAGTAGCGTGATAACACCACCGAAAAACTTACCCAATGGCGTTATAGGTACTACATCGCCATAACCAACGGTCGTCAGCGTTGCCATTGCCCACCACATTGCCGCAGGAATAGAGCCAAATTTATCGGGTTGTATATCGTGCTCAATTAAATAAATTCCGCATGAAGCTAGAATAAGCACGACGGCCATTATAAAAAAAGCAGCCATTAATGAACTACCTTCATCCATAAATGCTTGTAACAATAACTGCATTGCACGGGAGTAACGAGTGAGTTTAAATACTCTTAATAACCTAAGTACGCGTAAAAAGCGTAAATCGAGCGGGAATAAAAACATCATTAAGCTAGGTAAAATAGCAATTAAATCAATAAGTGCCAGTGGCGATAAAAAATATTTTAATCTGCGTTTACTGTTCGAGCCTTCCATTGCTACATATTGTGTTTTATCTATACAGGCCCAAAGTCTGGCTAAGTATTCAACAGCAAAAATAGCGACAGAGACAATTTCTAAAACTAAAAATTCGTCATAATATTTAAGCGCCACACTGGGAATAGACTCAATAACAATGGCTACAACGTTAATCATTATTATGCTAATGAGTGCAATATCAAGAATATGCCCAGCACGGTGATACTCTCCTGTGCCTTCAAATAGGCAAGCCATTTTTTGTCTTAAAGTTTGCGGATTATTCATTATTTAAGTTTAAGCACCATATTAATACTGCCTTCTTCAAAGTCGCGACTAATTTTAAACCCCAGCTTTCTGGCAAGCTCAATCATACCTGTGTTTTCTGGCAGAGTAATACCTTCAACCGACTCTACACCTTGGCGTTTGCAGTGATTAATTGCAGCGCTCATTAGTATACGACCAAGCCCTAAGCCTTGGCAGTCTGAGCGTACTACAATAGCAAACTCAGCATGTAAGTTATCGGGGTCCATAATAACGCGAGACACACCCAGTGTACGGGTTTTACCTTCAAAGCGTTGGCACACAATAAACGCCATTTCACGGTCGTAATCAATTTGCGTCATTTTAGCGAGTTGATCGTGGTTAAACTGTGGAAGCTCGCCAAAAAAGCGTTTATATCTGTCTTCTTTGTTAAGTGACTCGTCAAATACTTTATGAGCTTGTTCATCTTCCGGTTTTATCGGTCTGAGCGTAGCTTGAGTGTTATTTTTAAGTGTTACCACTTCAACAAGGTCAATAGGGTAGGGACGAATAGATAAGCGCTTACGATTGCTCTGAGCTTGATAGCGGTTAAGTGTCATAGTGGCATCGAGCACTAAAAACTGCCCATTGCTGGCAAGTATAGGATTTAGTTCCATTGAGCTTATATCGGGTTGATCAATAACTAACTGAGAAATACGCGTTAGCAGTGCACATAAACGATACTTATCAACTTTTTCGGGGAGTATGCGCTCCTTTAATACGCCTTTATCGTGCGCTGCAGCAATTAAATACTTTGCCAAGTTCATATTCAGTGGAGGTAGAGCAACGGCGGCTTGTGCATATTCAAGGCCAGTGCCTGCTTCACCTAATAATATAACTGGGCCAAAATTAGGCTCGGTTTTAATAGCAATTCGCAGCTCATTAGCGCCTGCTCGCGGCGCCATTTTTTGTAATGAAAACCCTTCAATAACAGCATCCGGATAAGTGTTTTTAATACGGATAAGCATCGCAAAAGCAGTTTGTTCAACCTCGTTGGCGTCGTTTAAGTTAAGTACCACACCACCTACTTCAGACTTCGAAGCAATACTTGGGCTAATAAGTTTCAGCGCGACTGGAAAACCAAGCTCAATGGCTTGCTCTTTGGCTTCTGTTGGGGTGTAAGCCACTTCAGTTTGAATGCATTTAATATCATAGTGGTTTAATACTTGGCTTGCCTGATGAGTAGGTAAGTAGCTTTGTCCATCATCTAAAAACTCATTAATAAGGGTTCTAGCTGCCACCTTATTTATTTTAGCGTCATCAGTGTTCGACTCAGGTGTTTGCGTTAAATGCTTTTGGTTACGACGATACGTTACCAAGTGCATAAATGCGCCAACAGCCCCTTCGGGCGTACGATAAGTGGGTATTGCGTTGTTTGAGCACACTTTTCTGGCAGCGTAAGATGCGTCTTCACCCATAAAGTTAGTTATAACGTAAGGGCGCGCCATTTTAGGTAATGTTTGTAAGGTTTCTACAATAATGTTGGCGTAGTCTTCGCTGGGCGCAAGCGCTGAGGGAGTATGGATAATCAGTAAGTTTTTAACTTCTTTTGCGTGCAGTAAAATTTCTAATGCTTGCTTATAACGCGCAGGTGCTGAGTCGCCAAAAATATCCACAGGGTTTGAGGTGGTTTCTGATTGCGGAATGACTTTATTTAGCGCATTTCGGGTTTCAATGCTTAGTTCTGCTAATTTACCGGAGCTTTGAATTAGCTCATCAACGGCCATAACACCTGGGCCGCCACCATTAGTTAAAATTGTCAGTTGTTCTACTTTTAATAATTTTGGATGCATGGCGAGTGTTTGTGTCGCTGCAAATAGCTCTCGTAAATCATTTACACGCAGCATACCCGCTCGTTGAAATAACGCATCGTAAACAGCGTCAGAGCTTTGCTTTCCACCGGTGTGAATTTCGGCTGCAAGTGCGCCCGCAGTTGTTTTACCTGTTTTAATCGCAATTACAGGTTTACTAAAGGCCGCGGCTCTTGCTGCTGATATAAAGCCACGAATATCTTCAATGTTATCTATGTAGAGTAAAATAGCTTTTGTTTTAGCATCACGACCTAAAAAGTCGAGTAGCTCATTGAAGTTTATATCAAGGCAATCGCCAACTGATACAAAATATGAAAAGCCAATTTCTTTGTTTTTAGCCCAATCTAAAATGGTTGAGCATACTGCTGCTGATTGCGATACAAATGCTATTTTACCTGGGCTTGCCACGGTATGTGAAAAGCTCGCATTTAACCCAATATGAGGGATCAGCAAGCCTAAACAGTTGGGTCCAAGCAAAGTAACTTGCTTGGCTTGAGCGCATGCTTTAAGCGCGCTTTTTTGCTCCCCAGACAGCCCATCGGCAATAACAATAGCGGTTTTACAGCCAAGCTCTCCAAGCTGCTCAATAATATCAATTAAGGTGTTTTTGTTAGTACAAATAACAGCAAGGTCGGGTACTTTTGGTAAGTCAGCAATAGAAGGGTAAGCAAGTACGCCATGTACTGCGCTATGGCTTGGAGTAACAGGCATTATCGGCCCTTTAAAGCCACCTTGAAGTAAGTTGCGCATAACCACAAAACCAGCCCGAGTTGATATGTTAGAGGCGCCAATAACGGCCACTGAGCTTGGGTTAAAAAATTGGGTTATACGCTTAAGGCTCATGGTTTTTCCTAGGCTGATTAAATTTTGTGTTATTTATAGTTTCAATGTACCCTGTTTACTGTGTTATTTCGAGCGTCTCGATGCTTATTATTGATATCAATCAAGGAGATTATTGTGAATAAAAACCCCGGTTTTTACATTGTTATAGCGGCTATTTGTTTAAGTATAGGCTTAATTAGCTTAGGGTTTATTTTAAAAAGTACCGCTTTGAGTGTGAAAGGGATGGAACGTACTGTGCAGGTTAAGGGATTGGCCGAGCGAGAAGTAATAGCCGATACGGTAATTTGGCCTCTGCAATTTAGTGATGCCGACAATAACCTTGAAAAATTAGTAAGCCGAGTTGAGAAAAAAAATGATGCGGTAACTGCTTTTTTAAAACTCCATGGTTTTGACAACGATGAAATAACAATAGGTAGCCAGTCAGTTATTGATAAGCAAGCACGTGAATACAGTAATGAAAATCAACAATTTAGATACATAGTGCGCTCAAATATTATTGTTTATTCTGCTGCGCCAGATAAAGTGCAAAACGCGCTGAGTAAAGTAAGCCAGCTTGCTAAACAAGATATCGCAATAGTGCAAGATAGCTACGAAACAAAAGTTGAATACATCTTTACTGGCCTCAATGATGTAAAGCCTGCGATGGTGCAAGAAGCAACTGAAAAAGCGCGTGAAGTCGCTAATAAATTTGCTAAAGACTCTAATTCAAAATTAGGCAAAATAAAAACAGCTCGCCAAGGGCAATTTAGTATCAGTAATCGAGATTCAAACACACCGCAAATAAAAAATATAAGAGTGGTAACCAGTGTTGAATATTACTTAAATGACTAGGGCCTGTTGACCTTTCAGAATTAAAATTTGTTCAATCTAGGTGCGATTTAATCGCGGCGTGAGGTTTGTAACCTAGCGGGCTAAGTAAAAACCGAGCTAAGCTTCCGCGTCCTGCTCACGCCCCTTACCTACATCCATGTCATAGGTAGGTACTTAAGAAAAACATTAAGTACAGCCTTAAAAATTTGGTTCTACCCCATACTGAAATACTCCTGTTTTTCGATCGCGTTTGGGGTGTGCCCTAGCTGCATTTTTCCTCAGAAAGTCAAATGCTCCATTAACTGCATTTAACAATCCTTTCCTATGCTTCCTAATAATCGCTGTTAATATGGCAATCCACCAAACACCCGTTGTTTTTGCTACTGTCATTGTAGACATTTCAGTTTTAAATATCTTTTCAATACAGCCAGTTAAAAATCTTTTAAGCGTGGTTACTATTAAACTTACATAAATTAGCGCCTCTTGTAAGGTTGCGTTTGATGTTTGAAAGCCGCGTAAATTATTATAAGACTTACACTCCTTAAAAAGTAATTCAACCTGCCAGCGTAACCTATATAATTTGCCTATTTCAGTCGCTGTAAATTCATCAATAGATAAATTAGTGACTAAAAATGTATATTGTTTTTCTTTTTTTGACCAATACCCAACGACTCTTGTTAGCTTGTTTTTTATGCTAACATTCATATCAATAAGATCATTTTTAGGTAATTCGGGAAGCAATTCACATAACTTTGGGGAATGACTTCCTGTTAATTCCTGTCCATTTTGCTTAAAAGCATTATGTACTCTGACTGCTTTTAATCCCTTCGCTCTTAATACGTAAAATCCTCCTGCTTTATCTAATTCATGAATATAACTACCTGAATAATATCCTCTATCAGCAAGTAACAACTGTCCTTTCAACTCTTTAAATGTTGGAAGTTCTTCACGTTCAGAGTAACTGTCTGGTGTTATACCTGCTTTTTCAAAGCAACCTTGCGTTAAATTTAAAGTAGCATGCAATTCAATGGCTGCTGGACACGTATTTGAAAATCGCCCAGGAAAAACATCTTTTAAAGAACGATGAAGCATAATAGAACTACCGTCCTGAATTAAAATATTCTCAAACTTGAACAAATCTTTTTTAGTGTACTTAAGCGCATCATTTATCCAACAATTAAAAACTCTATTTGTTACCTCTCGCATTAGTTCAGCTAGTTCAGGTTTAACTAACTGGTTATGAAAAGGCTTATACTTAATAGACTGCCCTGTTAGCTGGTTATAAACTCTTAATATTTCGGATAAATAGATCGTTTTTTTATCCCCAAGCGCAGCAACAAGACTAACAACCATATGAAATGCGGTAATATTTCTTTCTCTTTTAGTAAATGCTACTTGTTTACCAAGTCGGTTCAGTTTTTTTTCACTTAGGATACTTTTTAACTTATTAATAAAAATGTTAGCATTCATTTGAAGCTCTTTTCTTGATTCTGTGGTTTGTGTGGTAACAACCATTTGATCATGAATTGAGCTTCAACTCAATTTCTTAAGATCTTACCTATGACATCCATGTAGGCAACAAAGAGTAAATAGCCCCTAGGCAGAACCCTTCGGCAGCGCATGTTTGGCATTTATTCCACGTTACCGCCTATTTATGGGAAATAACCACACTGCATAGGCTCTGCCTTGCCTAAATACCAAACATACTGCTGCAAATTTAACCTCGAAAGATAAACAGGCCCTAGGAAATAATATGTCAGAGTCTAAATATGGTCAGTTTGTACTGGCGCCCCGTTCGTATTTTTTCACTGCTATAGCGAGCGTAGTATTTGCGTTTATAGGCTTTAGTTATAATGCATGGCGGATGGAGGCAAGTGAAGATAACAACAATACACGCATTGCTAGCTTTCAAATTTTACAAGAACTAGCCGAGCTTGAGCTTATTGTATTTGCGGCACATTACGATAATAAAAAAATAGATGGCAGCCCTAGAAAAGGCTGGGTTAAAGTTAACTTAATTCATGACTTAAGCTACTTAGCCGTTGATAAAGTACATTTAAAAACAAAAGACTTACAAAAGGTCTGGCAAACAAATTGGCCAAATATGGTTGATCACCAAAGTGCTGCACAATCTATTACACATGCCATAGACAGTGTGCGTACAGAAGTTGTGAGTGAATTAAAGCGCCTTGATTAAGTGAGCAACTTGCGCCGTTGAGCGTTGCAAGTAAGCGGCGCTCAGTAAAATTGTGGTCTCGTTAACTTTTTGCCCTTTTATTACGTTGGCAAGCTGCTGTTTAGCGTTAGGATTTTGTTTTTGCTCTATTTCCATTAATGCTAACAAAGCTGAAAATTCATGCTTTACCGGTGTGCTAGGTTTATTTGCATAGGCTATGTAGCAGGCAACCGGTGTTAAGCCATGAGAGTTGGGCTGCGCCAGCGCTTTAGCTAACTCATCATTTGATTCAAACAACATCAAAGAGCGCACATAGTTAAATGGCAGCTTTGTCGCATCGGCATGCTTAAACACATTGTGCAGTACGTTATTTCCTTGTGTATCTTGTACTAAAAAGCCTTTATTTACTTTCAGCGCAGGGGTAAAAAAGCTCAATGCGTCAATATTAGTGAGTTGATTAATAAATGGAGAGGGCGCTGTGTTAGAGCTTAATATTCGCGTTGCTATGTTTTGCATAAAGTCATACTTAACACTCAACCGTTGGGCGCTGTCATATAAATGGTTAAGCTGCAAAGTTTGCTGAGCAGGGCTTAACTGCTTAAAGTCGTTATCGAGCTCATTTAACTGTTGCTTTGAAATACGCGCATTAAGTAGTTGTATGCTTAAATCCATTATTATTTCCAAAAATCTTTTTTACTACTATAAAACAAAAAAGGCCGCAAATGCGACCTTTCATATTTAAAGCAATTGTTTAAATTGGTTTTAAGCTTTTTTGCTTGCTACCCATTCATTAACAAAGTTCTCTAGTACATTTAGTGGTACAGGACCATTTTTAAGTACTACGTCGTGGAACTGGCGAATATCAAACTTATCACCCAGTTGCTTTTTAGCGTCTTCACGAAGCTCTAAAATCTTAAGCATACCCACTTTATAAGCCGTTGCTTGTGAAGGCATTACAATGTGACGCTCAACCATTTTAACACCGTCAGATGTTGCATTAGGCGTGTTATTTACGTAGTAATCAATACCTTCTTGACGAGTCCACTTCATCGCGTGAATACCCGTATCAACCACTAGACGACATGCGCGCCATAGCTCCATTGAAAGACGACCAAAATCTGAGTAAGGGTCTGAGTACATGCCCATTTCTTTAGGAATGAACTCTGAGTATAAACCCCAACCTTCAATATACGCTGTGTAACCACCAAATTTACGGAACTTAGGAACGCCTTCTAGCTCTTGCGAAATAGCGATTTGCATGTGGTGACCCGGAATACCTTCGTGGTAAGCAAGTGCTTCCATTTGATATGTTGGCATAGCTTCCATGTCATAAAGGTTAGCGTAGTAAATACCTGGGCGTGAACCATCTGGAGCTGGCTGTTGGTAAAATGCTTTGCCCGCTGCTTTTTCACGGAATGCTTCAACTGCTTTTACTTTTAAATCAGCTTTTGGTTTAACAATGAATAACTCATCTAAGCGTGTTTTCATTGTATCAATAAGTCCAGTGGCTTCATCAAGGTAGCGTTGCTTACCTTGTGCATCATTAGGGTAGTAAAATTGTTTGTCAGTTTTCATAAACTGCATAAACGCTTTTAAGTCGCCTTTAAAGCCTACTTTATCTTTAATTTCACGCATTTCATCATGAATACGTGTCACTTCAGATAAACCAATTGCATGAATTTCTTTAGCCGTTAAATCTGTTGTTGTAGTGCGCTTAAGTGCGTTGTTATAAAACGCTTCGCCATCTGGTAATTTCCATGCGCCATCGCGATCATCAGCACGTTTCTCAAGCTGCGCTAGGTAATTAATTAGCTTAGAGTAAGATGGTTTAACAGCCGATTTTAATGCATCTGATGCATCGCTGATTAACGAGTCTTTTTCGCCTTGGCCAATTTCAAGCGCTGTTACTTTTCGTTTAAAGTCAGCAAGCAATGTAGAATCATCGCCTTTTTCAAACGGTGCACCGTGAATAATGTTTTTGCTTGAATCAATAACATGCGGGAATACAAATTTAGGGGCTATGATGCCTTTTTCTGCACGTACAGTTAAATCAACGATAAGCTGATCAATAATACCAGTTACACCATTTAGGCGTGAAATGTAGTCTTTAGCTTCTTTTACATTACTAATTGAGTGCTGATTAATTAAAAACGCAGGGATCATAGAATGCGTACCAAACATTTGGTTCACAGGGTAATTATGGTAGCGCCATTTAAAGTCAGCAATTGAGCTTTCAAGATCCTGTTTTTTTAAGTCGTAGCTAACTTTTGTTGCATAATCTAATAAATCACGATTAATTGCTTTTAATGCAACTAGGTCAGCTTTTGTTTGTGCTAAATCTTTAAGCTTTCTTTCTTCGCTGCCATCGTCCCATTTATCGTAATCTTGCTTAATCCCCATGTATGTTTGATATACAGGGCTGCTCATTACATCGCGGTTAAATGTATCTTCAAAAAATGCATTGGCTTTGTCTATTTCACTTTGTTGTGATTGAACTGCTTGTGCAATAGGGGCTGAAGTAGATTGTTGTGTTGTTTGCTGGCAACCAGCAAGTAGTGCAACGCTTACTGCGGCCGCAATAAAAGTAAGTTTACGCATTGTTTTCCCTTTTGTTGTTAGAAACCCATTAGGGTGATTTATATTTATTAGTTTTATATTGTTGTGCAGTGCCTTAGCGCTACACAAACAATTCTAGCAGGTCATTTAAAAAGCGATGACCTTTTAAGGTTACCTGCCAATGGCTGTCTGTTTGAGTCAATAAACCTTTATTTATTGCTTGGTTTAATGCACTTTGCTGACTTTGCAGCGGCAGTGTTGTTAGTTTATTAAAATCATTAATTGGGCAAGACTCAACAAGGCGAAAGCGATTCATAAAAAATTCAAACGCTAAATCGTCCTGCTCTACATGCCAGCTTTTATACATATATGGTTTAATTAAATCCATATAGCCGCGTGGATGTTTAACCTTTTCGGTACGCGTTATAAGCCCTGTATTTGCATCAGTAACCTTACCATGCGCGCCACAGCCAATACCGAGATAATCGCCAAAACGCCAATAATTTAAGTTATGTTGGCATTGATAGCCCGGTTTTGCATAGCCCGATATTTCGTATTGCACGTAACCGGCTTGTGCGAGTAACTCAACCCCTTGTTCTTGAATGTCCCACAGTGTTTCGTCTTGTGGCAAGGTAGGGGGCTTTGAAGCAAACTGAGTATTGGGCTCAATAGTTAATTGATACCAAGATATATGCGGAGGATCGAGCGCTATTATTTGTTTTAAATCACTCAGAGCATCATCAAGTGTTTGCCCAGGTAAGCCATGCATTAAATCAAGATTAAAGCTATTTAAACCGGCTTCTTTAGCTTGTTGCGCAGCATAGTTTGCCTCGTCGCTGCCATGAATCCGACCAAGTGCTTTTAACTTGTCGTTTTGCATGCTTTGCACACCGATAGAAATACGGTTAATGCCTGCTTTTACGTAATCTTTAAAGCGACCTGTTTCTACTGTACCAGGGTTGGCTTCAAGGGTAATTTCGCAGTGTTCTTCAAGCCCAATTAGGTTGTCGACTTCATTTAATAATCGGGTATAAGCTGCACCAGTTAATAGGCTTGGCGTGCCGCCACCAATAAAAATGCTGTGAATTTTACGTCCTTGCACTAAGTGCAAATCTGCTTTTAAGTCATCAATTAAGTGTTGAACATATTCAGCTTCAGGTATTTCACCTTTTTGTCCGTGGCTATTAAAATCGCAGTACGGGCATTTTTGCACGCACCAAGGCACGTGCACATATAAGCTCAGTGGTGGAAGGTTCACAGGCCGCCTTTTTGCTGTAGTTCTAGTAATAATTTTTGCAGCGCTTGTCCGCGATGACTCACTGCATTTTTTTGCTCTTTTGTGAGCTCAGCACTGGTACAGTTTTGCTCTGCTACAAAAAACACTGGGTCGTAACCAAAGCCACCGTTACCATTTTGAGTGAGCGTAATTTCGCCTTCCCAACTCGCACTACAAATAAGAGGAGTGGGGTCATCTGCGTGGCGCATTAATACTAGTACACACCAAAAACGCGCACTACGAATAGGGTTATCACCTAAATCAACGAGTAACTTATCGATGTTATCTTGATCGCTAGCACCTGTGCCTGCAAAGCGGGCTGAATACACACCGGGCGCACCATTTAAGCCATCCACTTCCAAACCTGAGTCATCAGCAATAGCTGGCATGCCGGTAATTTTAGCGACATGGCGTGCTTTAATAATGGCATTTTCAACAAAGGTAGTGCCGGTTTCGGCAACTTCACTTACGTTAAAATCGCTCTGTGGAACTACATTAATATTCAAAGAGCTTAGCATGTTAGCGAGCTCTTTTACTTTGCCAGGATTACCTGTGGCAAGTACTAAAGTTTTGGTCATGTTATTAATCTACGTAAAATTTTTGCTGAAACTGTAATTTTTGAAATTGATTACTTTGCTGTATTTCAATTTCAAAGCGTAAAATTTCTTCGTTGGTGTAATCAACTTGGGCAAGGTAATAAATTGAATCACCTTCTTTTACTTCTTTAAAAGTAAGCGTTTGTTTGTTGCCAAGTAGGTTTTTAGCTGTGCCTGTAAGCTTTGCCGTTTGTGCTGTTTTATCGGCATCATTTTTTAATATAGAAATGTTTACAACCCCTTTGTAGCCACTGCGCTCAAGGTTGTATGCTTTTGCTATTTTTGGCTGAATAAAAGTAGAAGGAAAGGCGATGTAATGGACTTGCCAAGGGCCAAGCTCCTTGTATTGTGCGCCCTGCATTTCTTCGCTTTGCGCGTTAAATGCAAATGCTAAACAAGCAATAAAACAAAACTTAATTAAACGGTTCATTATGTATTCCTCAAAACATATAAAAAAGAGGCCTTTGGGCCTCTAATTAAAAAATCCATATTAGACTAAAAAATCCATAAGCAGCATTTGCAAAAACTGAATACCAATAATAAGCACTAAAACTGATAAATCTAAGCCACCCATTGATGGCAATATTTTACGAATTGGTTTTAGCATTGGTTCAGTAAGCTGGTGGAAAACCGCTTCTATAGGGTTATAGCCTTGGCTAACCCAACTTAAAATAGCGCGAATAATAAGTACCCAAAATACTAACTTAAGGCCTTCTTTTAGTACCGTTATAAGTGCTTGAATAAGCACAGGCTGTATTGCCCACGCATTATATATAACAAGCATTAAAGTACTAATTTTGGCTACAGCCACTATAAATGCCAGCAACAGAGATGCTAGATCAAGTCCGCCAAACCCCGGAATGATTTTACGCAGTGGTTTTACCGCAAACGACGTGGCTTTAACCACAAACTGGCTCATTGGATTATAAAAGTCGGCTTTTGCCCACTGCAGCCAAAAGCGCAGTAATACCACCATTAAAAACAAATCAAACAGGGTACTGATTAAAAATTGCATGGCATTCATAGTGTAACCTTCAATAAAAAGTGGTTTTAAAGTTCTTTTTCCATTTGCTCTGCACGCGCAATACACGCATCCATTGCATCGCCAACGGTTTTAGTTAAGCCTTCATCTTTTAAGTGCTCAACAGCTGCGTGAGTAGTACCGCCTTTAGATGTTACGTTTGAACGTAGTTGCGAAATACTAATATCAGGCTGGCTAAGTGCCATTTCGGCAGCGCCAAGGGCTGTTTGTTGCACTAAACGTCGAGCATCTTCATCGTTAAAGCCCAGCGCTTTAGCTTTTTCTTCTATGGCTTCCATAAATAAGAAAAAGTAAGCAGGTGATGAGCCGGTTACAGCAATAATATCGTTAATTTGTGACTCTTTTTCCACCCATACAACAATGCCCGTGCATTCAAAAACTTGTTGTACAAATTCGTGTTCGCTTTGTGTTTCGCCCGCACCATATAAACCTGATACTCCGCGACCTAATAAAGATGGCGTGTTTGGCATGCAACGTACCATTTTAACGTCTTGGCCTAGCATTTCACGCAAACGTTTTACAGTTAAGCCCGCAGCAACAGAAATAAACAGTTTATCGCTAAAGTCTACGCCTGACTCTTGAAACGATTTACATAAATCGCCCATCATTTGTGGTTTAACAGACAAAACAATTACATCAGCATCGCGCAGGGCTTCGTTATTGTCACTGGTGGTTTGCACCTTGAAATCAAATGCTACCTTTTCAAGCTTTTCTTGGTTGCGGTTAGTCGCAATTATGTTACTTGCGTTAAAGCCGTTTTTTACCATGCCACCAATAATGGCGTAGCTCATATTACCTGTGCCTATAAATGCGATTTTTTTATCTGACATAAATCTGTTATCACCTTTTAAGTTCGTGTTCCAAAAATGTCTGTGCCGATCCTTACCATGGTTGAGCCTGCGCTAATGGCAGCTTCAACATCGTTACTCATACCCATCGACAAAGTATCTACTTGAGGATATTGGGTCTTTAGTTTATCAAAGCAAGTTTGTAATTGCTCAAAAGATTGAATTTGCGTATCCAGTTTGTCGCTTTTAGCGGGAATTGCCATTAAACCTCGAAGTGTTAAGTGCTCACATTGGTTAATAAAATTGGCAAGTTCATCTATTTCATCACGGCGGCAACCTGACTTTGCTTCCTCATTACTTATATTTACTTGAATAAGTATATTAAGAGGTGGTTTATCGTCTGGGCGCTGGGAATCTAATCGCTTTGCTATTTTTATGCGATCAACACTTTGCACCCAATCAAAGTTAGCAGCTACTAATGCACTTTTATTTGATTGAATAGGGCCAATGAAATGCCAAATGATGTCGCTATATGACTGTAGTTGAGCTATTTTATCTATAGCCTCTTGAACATAAGATTCACCAAATTCGCGCTGACCATGCTCATAAGCTGCAATAATATCTTCGCTTGGTTTAGTTTTAGACACTGCTAGTAGAGTAACTTCGTTAGTGTTTCGCTGTGTGTTTTTTGCCGCGTCTGCAATTCTAGCGTAGGCGGATGTGAGTCGTTCTGCTATTGTAACCATATATTTATCAGTTAGTTGTGGAGTCATAAATGGATATTACCGAATTATTAGCGTTTAGTGTGCAACACAAAGCATCCGATTTACATTTATCGTCGGGTGTTTCACCTATGATACGCGTAGACGGTGATGTTCGCCGCATTAACATACCAGCCCTTGCAGACAAAGACGTAAACAGTCTGGTTTACGATATTATGAACGATAATCAACGCAAGGACTACGAACAAAACCTCGAAGTGGATTTTTCGTTTGAAGTGCCTAATTTAGCACGTTTTCGTGTGAATGCGTTTAACTCTAATCGCGGGCCTGCTGCGGTATTTCGTACCATACCAAGTGAAGTGTTAACGCTTGATGATTTAGGTGCGCCAGATATTTTTAAAACAATCTCTGATACCCCACGTGGACTCGTGTTAGTAACAGGGCCAACGGGTTCAGGTAAATCAACAACACTTGCCGCTATGGTCGATTATATAAATCAAAATAAACATCACCATATTCTAACAATAGAAGATCCAATCGAGTTTGTTCACGATAATAAATTAAGTTTAATTAACCAACGTGAAGTTCACCGCGATACACATAGCTTTTCAAACGCGCTACGTAGTGCATTGCGTGAAGACCCTGATGTAATACTTGTGGGTGAGTTACGTGATTTAGAAACAATTCGTCTTGCAATGACCGCTGCCGAAACGGGTCACTTAGTGTTTGGCACGCTACATACAACATCTGCACCAAAAACTATTGACCGTATTATTGATGTATTCCCAGGTGAAGAAAAAGCTATGGTGCGCTCAATGTTATCTGAATCTTTACGTGCGGTAATTTCACAAACACTGCTTAAAAAAATTGGTGGTGGGCGTGTTGCAGCACACGAAATTATGATTGCAGTTCCTGCTATTCGTAACTTAATTCGTGAAGATAAAATTGCACAAATGTATTCATCTATTCAAACCGGCGCGTCTGTAGGCATGCAAACAATGGATCAGTGCTTAACTAATTTAGTTAATCGCGGGATCATCACTACTGCAGCAGCGAAAGAAAAAGCGCAAGACAAAACACAATTTGGTGGGTAAGAAACTATTATGGCTTTATCTTTAAACGACTTTTTACTCATCATGATTGAGAAAAAGGGTTCTGACCTATTTGTATCGAGTCAGTTACCTGTAAGTGCAAAAATAAACGGCGAGCTAATAGCTCTCAGTGACGATAGACTTACTGATGAACAATCGCTTGAGTTAGTAGAATCTGCAATGAGCGAAAAGCAAAAAGCAGAGTTTCATACAACGAAAGAATGTAACTTTGCGATTGCTACCGACGAAGGGCGTTTTCGTATTTCTGCATTTTGGCAGCGCGATAGAGCAGGCATGGTTATTCGCCGTATTGTGACGCAAATTCCTGATGTAAGTGATTTAGGTCTGCCATCTACGCTGACAGATGTAATTATGTCTAAACGCGGTCTTGTCTTGTTTGTAGGTGGTACAGGTACGGGTAAGTCGACCTCACTAGCTGCACTTATTGGTTATCGAAACCGTAACCAACGAGGTCATATACTGACCATTGAAGATCCGATTGAGTTTGTTCATGAGCATCGTAAAAGTATTATTACTCAGCGCGAAGTAGGGCTTGATACAGAAAGCTTTGAGTCGGCACTTAAAAGCTCATTACGCCAAGCGCCAGATGTTATTTTGATTGGTGAAATTCGCTCGCAAGAAACCATGGAATACGCACTAAGCTTTGCCGAAACCGGGCACCTATGTGTTGCAACACTACATGCTAATAACGCCAACCAAGCAATAGACCGTATCATGCATTTAGTTCCAAAAGAAAAACACGATAAGCTTAAATATGACTTAGCACTTAACTTACGCGCCATTGTTGCCCAGCAATTAGTACCGACTGCTGATGGTGAAAGCCGTGTTGCAGCTATTGAAATATTGCTTAACTCACCAATGGTCGCTGAACTGATAAAAAATGGTGATATTGGCGGAATTAAAGAGGCAATGGCTAAGTCGAAAGAAATGGGCATGCAAACCTTTGACCAAGCGTTATTTGAGTTGTACAGACAGCAGCGAATTAACTACGCTGATGCACTGCACCATGCTGACTCGCCAAATGATTTACGCTTAATGATAAAACTGCGCAATAACGAACAACAAGGTGCGGGCTTTTTACAGGGCGTTACTATTGATGGCCTTGATGATAAAAATAGGGATCAATAATTTAAAAGTAATCAATAAAAAAGCGCCAATTGGCTAATGCCAGTCAGTTAAGCTGACTGGCATTTTTCTTTTTATGGGGATACTTAGATGGTTTTGGCTTAACCCATCGGGGATATCTTCTATCCTCTCGTCTAGCTGGAAGCTTAAATAAGACCAGTGTATTGAGTAAGTGCTGCCAGTGTATTGGAATGTTTCCTGGACTCATTATAGATACTGACGAGAAATACTGAATGACAGCCATCGAACTGCTAGAGAAACTAAGCTGGTTAGGCCATATCCCTGTAACTGTCGCCGCCATCGTCATTATTCTTCGTATTAAATTATAGGCGAGTAACACGCCCCATAGCTCCTGACGCACCATGTCTGGACGCTTGCTTCTTAAATGGTATGCGCTATCAAGCATGGTTTGTTTGATTTCTCTAAACCCAAGTTCTATCTCCCAACGATGACAATATAATTCAACAATTTCATTACCTGGATAACGCAATCTATCCGTCATCGAGGTTAATATACGGTAGCTTTTGCCCTTTATTGTTTTGCTGATTAATCTCGCTTTAATCGTTTCAGGAACATCGGGAAAGTTTTTTTGTGCATGCTTTGTGGTTTTCAATTCAATGATATGGTCATTTTTACCCGCGCTGGAGATGATTTCATACTGTAAGTCGGGCCTTGCTGGTATCAGCCAGTGCCTCATCTCCCCAGTTTGGTGCCAACGGTTTAACAGGCCTAAAGAATAATATCCTTTATCAAACATAGTCAGTGAATTATCTGGTGTACGTTCAATTAAACGCTCAGCTAATTTCATCTCGTTGGTTTTATAGTTATCAAACTCGCTACTGAGAAGTTGATGGCTGGTCAATTCCATATGACAAACCATGCGTATTTGAGGAAAGGCTGTATCACCGTATTGGTTGCTACCTGAAGAGAAGGCTTTACGATTATCAGGCGTGTCGGCTGTTCGCCACACAACACCGTCAACAGCTAATAGGTTCAAACCATTCCATGTTTCGAATGACTGTTGCTTATACATTGATTGAGCAGATTTATTGAAAACGTGTTTAACGGAATCATCACCTAACCTTTGTCTCGCCTGTACCATCGCACTTGGAGCAACGAGTTGGTTCTTGCCAGGTAACATGATATCTAGCTTATTAGCGATATTCCAAACTGATTCTTTTCGAAACAATGCCATGCCAATAACTGACCACAAAACGGCTTCAAGCGGTAACCTTCGCTTACGAACGGTTGCAATCCCAGCTTGTTGAAAACCTTGTTCAATGATTTCAGGGTCAAGAATTTCTGATAATTTTTCAAAGGTATGGTATCGGCTGCTTTCTTCAAGTGTTGCTTGCAGTGCTTGTTCTATATTCACAAAAAAATCCGTAGTTAGTTTCCTAACTACGGATTTTGCATGATCGTTTGGATCGGTCAACCGGTCATTTTCTTAACTGATCGGCATTAGCCAATTGGCGCTTTTTTTATTTGTATAAAGGGTTATTTATATAGCCAGTTTATTCACCGTAACTAGATTCAAAAAAGCTTTCTAAAATAATAACCGCAGACATATTATCTACGTTACCTTTACCTAAGTTTTTATAGCCGCCACTTTCAAAAAGTCGCGCTTTAGCGTCCGCTGTCGTTAAGCGCTCATCCTGTGTTTGCACAGGAATGCCATAATGATTATGCAATCTGTTGGCAAACTTTTTTGCTTTAAAGGTAACCTCTTGTGATGTTCCATCCATATTTAGTGGTAAACCAACAACCATTAAGTCAGGCTGCCACTCGGCTACTTGTACGGCGATATGGTCCCAATTAGGAATACCATCTTGTGCTTTTACAGCCTTAAGGCTAGACGCACTGCCGGTTAACTCTTGCCCAATAGCAATACCAATACTTTTGGTGCCAAAGTCAAAGCCCATTACAGTGCGTTCGCCTTGCGGCTTAAGCGATTTTTTTGTCATGTGTATCTTGTTTAAGTTTGCTAAGGGTTAGTTACTATTATGCGTGACCAGCTTCAGGGCTGAGTTGGCTAATATCAAAGCCCAACATTGAAACTGCTTTTTCCCATCGTTTTTCAACGGGGGTATCAAAAATGATCTTCGGATCGGCTTCTATGATCAACCAGCTGTTATCAAGTAACTCTTGTTCGAGTTGTCCTTGCTCCCACCCTGAATAACCAAGTGTAATAATAAACTGCTCTGGTGCTTGTGCAGTGGTTAAGTTTGCTAGAACGTCTTTTGAGGTAGTGATCATAATATCGCTACTGAGTTTTTGACTTGCTGAATAACCCGATTGGGGAGAGTGCAGTACAAAACCACGGTCAGTTTTAACGGGTCCACCTGCAAACACAGTTACTTTTGCTGCGTTTTGCGTTTTGTCGTTATCAATTTCTATTTTATCTAAAAGTTCGCCAACAGTAACATCAATAGGTTGGTTTATTACCAAGCCCATAGCCCCATCTTCATTGTGCTCACAAATATAGGTAACAGCACGTTTAAAAAAAGGGTCTTGCATTGACGGCATCGCGATTAAAAAATGATTTTCTAATGACTGCATAGATTTCACCCTTTTTAGTTAATGAACTTTGAGTATGGCACATACCTTTGTTTTTAAAACTAAAAAAGCACTTTCATACGGTTTAAAAATTAATAATCAACAATTATATTAAGATTTATAACACGAAAGCGCTTTTTAATAACGACAGGTAGGTGCCTATTTAGCTAACTTTCTTTCAATGGCATCAAACAAAATACCTGTGATAGAAATGTCATAAGCCGCTTCAATTTCGCGTACGCACGTTGGTGCTGTTACGTTAATCTCCGTTAATTTATCGCCAATGATATCTAAACCTACAAATATTAAGCCTTTTTCTTTAAGTGTTGGTGCAACAGCTTGCGCTATTTTTAAATCTGATTCGCTAAGCGGACGCGCTTCGCCTCGACCGCCTGCAGCCAAATTACCGCGTGTTTCACCATTTTGTGGAATACGTGCTAAACAATACGGAATCACTTCGCCATCAATAACCAATACGCGCTTATCGCCTTGTTTGATCTCTGGGATGTAATTTTGCACCATAGCAAAGCGACTGCCATGCTCAGTTAGTGTTTCACAAATTACACCAATGTTGGCATCGTCTTCTCTAAGGCGAAAAATAGATGCGCCACCCATGCCATCAAGCGGCTTTAAAATAATGTCTTTATGCTGTGCTAAAAATTCACGAATTTGTTTTTGGCTACGTGTAACAAGTGTGTCTGGCGTATGCTCGCTAAACCATGCTGTAAACAGCTTTTCGTTAGCATCGCGAAGGCTTTGTGGCTTGTTAATTATTAACGTACCTTCTTGTTCAGCACGCTCTAAAATATACGTCGCGTAAATGTATTCAGTATCAAAAGGAGGGTCTTTACGCATTAAAATTACGTCAAGATCGGCAAGGGCTATAGTGGCTTTTTCTTCAAGCTCATACCATTTTTCTGCATTATTAAACACTTGCGCTTTAGACGCTGTAGCGTACGACTTGCCTTTACGAAGAGATAAATCGTCCATCTCCATATAATGAATTTCGTAGCCACGTTCTTGCGCTTGCATCATCATTGCAAAACCGGTGTCTTTTTTGATGTTAAATCCACTAATAGGATCTGAAATAATACCTAACTTAATTGCCATGCGCTGTGCCTTACTATAAATGTTACTGTTTATATGAGGGTGCTTTTAGTTATTTCAATTAGCTAAATCGCCAAATTGAAGTTGTAATGCACTTAAGACCGTTAAAGCGGCTGTTTCCGTTCGTAAAACGCGCGGGCCTAAGCGAATATCTACAAACTCTAGTTGTTTGGTTAGTGCCATTTCATCGTCGGTAAAGCCACCTTCGGGGCCTACTAAAAAGCGTACGCCATCTTTAGGTACCGTAATGGTTTTAATGCTGTGCTCAGCACGAGGGTGAAGAGTGAGCTTAATTGCATCGGTTTGTTGTGCAAGCCATTGTTTTAAATCTATAGGTGGGTGAATAATTGGCACAAAATTACGCCCTGACTGCTCAGCCGCAGCAATTGCAATTTTTTGCCATTGTTGGTGTTTTTTCTCAAGACGATCGCCCATTAGTTTCACACCACAGCGTTGACTAAAAATAGGGGTGATTTCGGTAATACCTAGTTCAACTGACTTTTGAATTGTAAAATCCATTTTATCACCACGGGATACACACTGACCTAAATGAATTTTAAGTGGAGATTCTACATCGTGAGGGTTAAGTTCTAATGGCATTACGACGACTGTTTTTTTTGTTACCTCAATTATTTCACTAAGGTATTCGCCACCTTCGCCATTAAAAATAGATACATGCTCGCTTACTTTCATGCGCAGCACTCTGCCAATATGCCCTGCAGCATCGTCATCTAAAGTTACAGGGGTGTTTAGGGCAATACTCGATGTTTGATAAATATGAGGAACTCGCATAGAGCGTCACTTACTACATAGCGTAAAATATATATTGCTATGGTAAGTAAGCTGGGGGCTGTGCGCAATTATTTTTTTTATTAAGTTGTTCGGCGAGATCTATTAAATCTTGTGGGGTATGCGCTATATCGTGATGATTTTGCGAAGGTTCCGTTAACGTCTCATCGGTAACCCGGCTTAGTGTATAGTCTGTATCATCAAGATTTATTAAAAAGCGTTCTTTATGCAATGAGTTATAAATAAAGCGTTGCTTATCACTTGCGAGTAAATAATCGGTGCTATTGAAAGGGACCCCGTGTAAATCGTGATGATCTTTTAAGTAATTAATTAACTCAGAAACGCTTATTTCGTTTTCAAGATCGCAATAACTATAGTCTTTAATAAGCTCGTCAAACATCATTTTTACTAATTGGCGGGTATTACTCCCTGCAGCAATAAGTGTACTCGCTTTTGTTATGCCATTACTATTTACATAGTATTCGGCAAATGCGCGGCTAAATTCGTTGTCTATGTCAATTAACAAATAGTTCGTTATTTCAGGCGGCATAGAGCTAGGACCTTGTTGCATCTAAGTAATTACCATTATTACTTAAATGCAGACGTTTTAATTGCTGTATTTTCAGTAAAAAAGATCTAAAGAGAAAACATACTAATAAGTAAATAACCTATAGCACAAAAAACAGCAAATTCTATGCATGCTACCCCAATATTATCTTGATGGTCTATTTCAAGAGCCGTATCAATATTTGGTAAAGAGATAACTTTTATCACATACGTTAAGCCGTAAAGTAGTATCCACATTACACCGCAATGCATTACAAGTGTAAATATGTTTTCAACCATTTTACCGTTTTGAAATGCTGCGCTAGATAAACCAGCATATACAGCCAACGCTAAGCCAATTGATTTTCCAGCATATCTTATACCAATAGATGTATTTTCTAGGTTAAAGTTACTTTGTAGTGACGCACCTTGGTTTGCTTTTGCAAAACGGTGTTCTCGTATTTTGCTATCAAGTGCAAACATCCCCTGAAGTGTAAAAAAGCTAACGCAAGCAATAAGTAAGTTGCTAAACCCTTGGGTGTGCGTCCACGTGTACAAGCCCAGAGCAATAATACAGTTAGCGATTAACATTCCTGAGTCTACCAATGCAGCACATACATTTTGTTTTAGTATGGCAGCTTCTTCATTAAATCTGTGGAGTATCCATTTTCTGTGAATTAAATGGCCCACTTTTATAAAAGTGAATAAGAGAACAATAATAATTAACACTTTTAACGGGTTTGACTGTGCAGTGCTTACGCTTATTTCGTCAAATAAAAAGGCTATAGTGGCTATAACAACCGATATTTCAGATGCAAAACTAATACCCA
Source organism: Pseudoalteromonas sp. HL-AS1 (assembly GCF_031198785.1). Lineage (NCBI taxonomy): Bacteria > Pseudomonadati > Pseudomonadota > Gammaproteobacteria > Alteromonadales > Pseudoalteromonadaceae > Pseudoalteromonas > Pseudoalteromonas sp. HL-AS1. The sequence goes on along the minus strand of NZ_CP133569.1, from coordinate 3,107,106 downwards.
TGGCAAAGTTGTCGTGTTGCGCTAACTCATCTTTAAGTGCTTGTTTTGCTTTGATTTGAGTGACAACTCGTAAACAAAAAATAGTTATGCAAATAACCGCAAAACTAATGGCAATCGCAATAAAACTAGTGTTAGATAAAGACAAATATGACATGGTGATCCTAATTAAGTTAACCTTTCTAGGTTTTAATCATTCTAGTACGGTTATTGATGATATAAAAGAGAGGATTGATGAGTAACGTAAAGCAACTTCCTATTCAATTACAAAAACTTGGCTTGATGCGCTTTGAACAGTTATACCCGCAGCAAAGTAAACAAAGTGAAGTTGTAAGGTTATTAGCATTAAGCGACTTTGCTTGGCGCAGTTTAGAGTCACAACCTGATTTAAATACCTGGCTATTATGCAAAGACGAAATACAAAATAGAGTAATAGATTCTCCTTTTAAAAACCTGAATTTAGCTGACCTTGATGAAGCACAGTGTCATAAAGTACTTCGTCAATATCGTGAAAAGTACTGGCTTAAAGTCGCCTTTTTAGATTTATGCTGTAATAACCCCATTGCCGATAGTATTAATTATATAAGCCAACTGGCTGACATGCTAATTAATAGCGCCAACCAATGGGCGCATGCACAGGTGGCAAAAGTAAATGGTGAACCGCTTGATGAGCAAAACCAAGCAATGCCGCTAATGGTATTGGGGATGGGGAAGCTTGGCGGACAGGAGCTAAATTATTCCTCTGATATTGATCTTATTTTTGCGTATCCGCGCAGCACAAAAACCCAAGGTGGCCGCAGAAGCCTTGAGGCCCAAGTGTTTTATACCAAAGTTGCACAAAAACTGATTGCAGCACTTAACCAAGCCACCGGTGATGGGCAAGTATTTAGAGTAGACATGCGGTTGCGTCCGTTTGGCGAAAGCGGCCCTTTGGTTATGAGCTTTAATGCCATTGAAGATTACTACCAAGAACAAGGGCGCGACTGGGAACGCTTCGCCATGTTAAAAGGGCGCTTAATTGGCACGCCTAATAAATATTGGGATGAATTTATTAAGCTTTTAAAGCCGTTTGTTTACCGCCGATATATTGATTTTTCGGTGATTGAATCCTTGCGTAAAATGAAGTTAATGATTGCACAAGAAGTGCGCCGTAAACGCTTAACTAATAATATAAAGCTCGGTGCAGGTGGTATTCGTGAAGTTGAATTTATAGTGCAAGCCCTGCAAATGGTTCGAGGTGGGCGAGAGGCTAATTTACAAACCCAATCTTTACTCAAAGCATTAAATGAGTTGGCACTTAACCAAGTTATAGATGAGCAAGAAGCAAGCGAGCTTAAGCGCAATTACCTTTATTTGCGAAAAGTTGAGCAGTACCTTCAAATATTTGACGATCAGCAAACGCAAACACTCCCTGATGATGAATTGAATCAGCAGCGCTTAAATTTATTATTAGAACAAGCTGATTTCTCTGCCACTTTAAACACTATAGAAAAGGTGATGAAGCAGGTTAACGGTGAGTTTGCACTTGTGATTGGCGAGGAAACTGCGCCACTTGATACCTGTGAAGGCGCATTTATTAGTGCTTGGGATCATGGTGATGTGAGCTTTTTAAAAGAGGCCAGAGATGAATGGCAAGCACCCCTTAACGATTTTAAATTAAGGCTGTCTAAGGTAAATATAGGTAACCGAGGGCGTGACACTCTTGATAAGTTAATGCCTGTTTTACTAAATCAATTAAATGACTTTAATGCCAGTGCAGCAGCTTTCACAATGGTTTGCCAAATTTTTAATAAGATAATTTCGCGTACTGCCTATTTAGAATTGCTTTACGAAAACCAAGGTGCATTAAAGCAACTTGTTTTACTGTGTTGTCATAGCAAATGGATAGGGGAGCATATTTCTCGCTACCCCATATTACTTGATGAACTAATAGACCCCGCAGTTCTTTATAAGCCGACCCCGCTCACAGCGTATAAAGATGAAATAAGACAGTATTTTTTACGAATAGAGCATGACGATTTAGAACTGCAAATGGAGTCGCTTAGGCAATTTAAGCAAACTCATCAATTACGAATTGCTGCCGCCGATGCAACCGGTGTTCTTGATGTAATGAAAGTAAGCGATCATTTAACCGTACTGGCAGAGGCGATTGTTGACCAAGCCGTTAATATTGCATGGCATAACACTGTTAAGCGCTTTGGGATGCCCCCTGGCACAGATGATGAGAATAAAGGTTTTGCTGTTATTGCATATGGTAAAACAGGTGGTTTAGAAGTCGGGTACGACTCAGATCTAGATTTGGTGTTTGTGCATAATCATGATGGCTCAAGCCTAACTAATGGTGAAAAACAGATAGATTCTCGTCAGTTTTATTTAAAGCTCGCTCAGCGCCTAATGCATTTATTTAATACTCGTACTGCTTCAGGTATTTTGTATGAGCTTGATACACGACTTCGCCCTGAAGGTGCATCGGGTTTACTGGCTATCAATTTAGAGAGCTTTAATCACTATCAGCAAACTCAAGCATGGACGTGGGAGCATCAAGCACTTGTTCGGGCTCGATTAATTTTAGGTCAAAACGATCTGATAGATCGTTTTTCACAAATTCGTAAAAATATACTTTGCCAGCAGCGCGATGATACCGTGCTAAAAGCTGATGTAATAAAAATGCGCGAAAAAATGCGCGACCATCTAGCGAAGGGAAATATTGATCAATTTGATTTAAAACAAGATGTTGGTGGCATGGCTGATATTGAGTTTATTACGCAATATTTAGTACTTAAACACGCAAACGAGTTTGAACAGCTTACAGTTTACTCAGACAACGTAAGAATATTAACGGATGCGGCAAATATAGGTTGTATTACTAAAGAGCAAAAGCAGCAGTTGATAAAAGCGTATATTGATTACCGCTCGTGTTATCACGTATTGAGCTTGGAGCAAAAAGGCAAATTGATCCCGCGAGAAACGTTTTTACAAGATATTACTAACGTAACTAATATTTGGAATAGTATTTTTGAATTGAATTGAATTGAATTGAATTGAATTGAATTGAATTGAAAAACCCAAGCGCTTGCTTGGGTTTTTGTATGTGTAAACCCTTAAACCTTTAGTTTTAAACAGTTTGTACGTACAAATTCTGATGGTAACTCGGTAATAACCGCTGCTCTTTGTTTATGGCAAAAGTAAGTATAAACCTCATGCTCAAAGTCATCATTTATAGCGCGTCCAATTTGGTACAGTGCTGAAGTAAAGTTACTGTCTACTCTAAAATGATCTTTAACTACGTAATCTTTACTTAAGTACCAGTAGAGCTCAATTCCCTCGTTTTTAGCATATTGATTAAGTACATCTTTAAGGGTTGTGCCATTTTCAAAGCGCCTAGGTTCAACCTCTCCAGTCCAAGTGGTCGGCATTGGATCTACTGTTCGCGCACGTTCAGCCAATACTCTATCCAAGGTTTGTTCTGGTGTTTTAAGTTTTAAAACAAATTGATCTCGTTCTTTATTACTTTTTACTTGGTTACGAATGGAGGAGTAAAAGCGTGATAGTCCTTCGGCGGCTGCATTTTTAGATTTTTTAATATCAAATACAGAACCATCACCCACTAAAAAGTATACGGCGAGTGCTATTAGCACGGCTGCAAATGATAAATGTCTAATCCAAAACCACATGATTATTACCCACCTTATTTGTTCCTATTATTGTTATACCATTACTTTTTGTAAAAAGAAGGGGTATTCTTATCCGGTCGAGTTTTAAAGCGACGGTGTAGCCACATGTATTGTTCAGGAGCTGCATTTATACATAGCTCTACGCGTTGATTAACGCGTGTTACATCAGCTTTATCATCACCACTTGGGAAGTTTTCAAGCTCAGGCACTACCTCTAAATGATACTTACCATTTTCGTCACGGCGCGAGATTAAGCTCATAGTTTCGCAGTTTTTACTGCCAGCAAACATAAGAGTACCTGTTGTCGTTGCTGTGTCAGGGACTGCGTAAAATGGCACAAACTCACAGCGGTTACGGCCGTAATCTTGGTCAGGTAAGTAATAGCATACTTTTTTATTTTTTAATGATTTTAGTAAGCCTTTTACATCTTTCCTGCCAATTAAGTATTCGTTAGAACGAAGGCGGCCATTAGTTGTAAAGTATTCCATTAGAGCGTTGTTATGAGGGCGATAAAAGCCTAAACCTTGGCATTTTAATCCCATTACACGACTTGCCATTTCAAGATGCAAAATGTGGGGAACAAGTAATAAAACACCTTTACCAGATGCCTGTACGCGCTCAAAATGCTCCAAACCTTTGATTGAGCCATATACACTTTTTACTCGCCACTGCGGCCACCACCAAGCCATGCCTGTTTCAACCATTGCAATGCCGGTGTTTTCCATATTTTTTAGTACAAGTTTTTTTTGATCTGCTTCGCTCATATCAGGAAAACACAGTTTAATGTTTACTTCTGCAATATGGCGGCGGCGTTTCATAAATTTATGGACTAAGCGGCCAAGTTGTTTACCCATTGCCAGCTGTAGTTTTTGTGGCAACCAAGAAATCAAATATAGAAATAAAACGCCAACCCACGTTAACCAGTATCGAGGGCCTAAAAAAGATGCTTTAAAAGGAGATGAAGTGACCACAAAAATCTCTCTGAGAATAAAAACGATAGTTTAACGCTAAGCGCTATAAAATACAAAAAGCCAGCTACATGCTGGCTTTGAATAAATCTATATTATGTTTAGCTGTAAAAGTTAAGCTGATTTTAAACCTTGGTTTATAGCAACTAAATCTTCACTTGTTAGTGTACCCGCAGCTTGTTTTAAGCGAAGGGTAGATAACACATAACGGTAGCGCACATCAGCAAGGTTACGTTTTGCATCGTATAAATTTTGCGTACTCACTAGTACGTCAACAATGGTACGAGTACCTACTTCAAAACCGGCTTCAGTTGCTTTAAGGGCACTTTGAGCTGAAACAACCGCTTGCTCTAGCGCTTTGTAAGTCGCAATATCTGAAACAACTTGGTTGTAAGAAGTAATGACAGTACGTGTAACTGCACGGTAGTTTGTTTCGTAATCTTGGCTAGCACCTACGTAAAACGCACGGGCCTGATTTGTTGCAGCAACTGTTGCACCACCTGAATACAAAGGCACGCTAAAGTTAAGCCCAACAGAGCTTGAGTCTGAACGTGGTTGATCATCAAAATTAGCGCCATTTATTTGAGTGTCTGTAAGAGAGTCACCATAATTTGCACTTAGAGTTAGTTTTGGATAATGGCCTGCTTTTGCTAATTCAATTTGATCTTTTGCAATATCAACCGTTACTTTAGACACCTGCAGGTTGATATTTTTATCTTCAGCTACTTTAACAAAGTCGCTTGAGCGCTTAGTTGGTTTAGTTGTTGAGAAAGTATCTGTATTTAAAAAATCTAATTTTTCGTGGTATTTACCTGTAATCTCACGAAGCTGCTCGCGTGCTGTTTCTACAGCATTACCTGCAATAATTTCTTGAGCTACCGAGTTATCAAACTGAGCTTGCGCTTCGTGTACGTCTGTAATAGCTGTTAAGCCTACCGCATAACGTTGTTTTGTTTGCTCAAGCTGACGTTCAATTGCACGTTTTTCAGCTTCGACAAATTCAAGGTTATCGCTGGCACTTAATACGTTAAAATAACCCTCAGCAACGCGTACAATTAAGTTTTGTTTAGCTGCATCGTATAGGCCGCTTGCTTGAAGTGCTTGCTTGTCGGCAATATCTAACGTATTCCAGGCACCTAAATCAAATAATGTTTGGCTTAAACTTACACCACGAGAGAATTGGTCTGTGTCACTTTCAACTTTTACTTGGTTAGATAAGTCGCCAACGCTTTGGTACGACGTTGCATCGCTTTTTGTATAACCCATGGTTAAACCAATTTGAGGTAGTAGTGCACTCATCGCCAAATCGCTTTGGTAAGACTGTGCATCAGCTTGGGCTTTGGCTTTTAAAACAGTAGGATCGTTAGCTGTCGCTATTTCAAAAACTTGTAGTAAATCTTCAGCTTTCACTGCTGTTGCACCTAGTGCGCATGATAAACTAACTAGCGCCGCAAGAATGTTCTTTTTCATGTGGGGTTCGGTCCTTAGACAATTTTTGTACTAAAAGCATGTTAACCTGTTTTACTCCATAACAAAAAAAATAATTAGTAAAACAGTATGTTCAAGTGTAACAGAATATATTAACGCATTTTAAAGCTTTAGATAAGTAGGAGGTAGGTACGTGGTTGATAAAAAGCTCGTTCAGTTTACACATAAAGATGTAAATCTAAAGCCAATAAAAAACCTTTATAAAGGTTTTTTTCAGGTTGATTTATACCAGTTTGAACATGCTCTTTTTGCGGGTGGAAAATCAGAGCTAATTAGCCGAGAAATATTAGAACGTGGCGATGCAATTGCAGTACTGCCTTACGACCCAATATCAGATACTGTTCTTTTAATTGAGCAAATACGTATTGGCGCTATTAAAAGTAAGCATTCGCCGTGGCTACTAGAATGTATAGCCGGAATGACTGACGGCAGTACGGATTACGAATCAGTTGTAAAAAAAGAAGCGTATGAAGAAGCAGGGCTTGAATTAACCGAGCTTGAATTTATGCTCTCATACCTATCAAGCCCAGGTGGAACAACTGAGCGCTTACACTTATATTTAGCACGTGCTGATTTAAGCCAAGTAGAATCAGGTGTATATGGTCTTGAAACTGAAGGCGAGGATATAAAAACTCATATTTTATCGGTTGATGATGCGCTAATGCGCCTCAATAACGGTGAAATGGATAATGCGGCAACGGTTATTTGTATGCAGTGGCTTGCGCTAAATCGCGAAAAAATGGCAAGCAAATGGGCATAAACTCTTACTAATATTATGGCGGAACTTTGACAGCACAATTAGCAACAAATCGATATATTCAAAGCCTCCCAAAGTATTTAACACTTTGTGAGCATAACTATGTGCGACTATTAAAGTTGTTACCGAGCGAGCGCAATATAGGAAGCATTCGTGAAGTAAAACTTGGCAACAGTGAATTTGCTACAAAAATTGATGGCAGCGCAAAATACACTATGGATATTTCAATTAAGCAGCTAACAGGAATGGTTAAAGGGATAGCGCCGCTGTATTTAACGGCTCGCTTGTATCACGATGCGAAAGTAGCTGAAATTATTCATCACGATTATCATCAACGCATAAAACCATCGTACGGATACCCCAACCCTAAAATGCATCAAAAAGATGAAAAGTATCAACTTAATGCTTTTTTATACGACTGGTTAGTGGCCTGTGTAGAGCACGGGCAAGCAACATTAAATTGGGATGTAAATAATGGCTTGGTTTGATGATGCATATACATTTGATAAATCATCTTTGTGCATTGCGCATATTACCGACAGCCATTTATTTGCAGATAAAAATGGTGAATATTTTAATGTAAATACTGCAGCCCATTTTGAACAAGCTTTGGCACACATCGCTGAGCAGCCTGTAGATTGCGTAATTTTTGGTGGTGATTTAACACAAGACCATAGTTTCGAATCGTACTTATTATTTAGTGAACTTGTAAATGCTAGTGACATCACTTGCCCTGTATTTTGGGTGCCAGGTAATCATGATGAACTAGCAATGCTTAGCCGAATAAGTGGCGGGCAAATAAATTCGGCTAAACATATTATTGCTAACGGGGTTGAGCTACTTCTTATTAATTCTAAAGGGCCTACACCCGCAGGATGGGTTACTGGCGCGCATTTAGATGAAATAACTGATGCTTTAGTCAACTCGAATAATAGTAAAGTTATCTTTTGTCATCATAATCCACTGCCAATAAATGGCTATCTTGATAAGCACTTATTAGAAAATGGTCCACAGCTTTTAAATATTTTAGTTAATAGTAATAATGTATCTGCGCTTTTTCATGGTCATGTACACTACGACTATGAACAAAATTTTAGAGGCTTGCCTATATATGCAAGTCCTGCCAGTTCAGTACAGTTTGTAAAATACACTCCAAAGTGGGAGCAAAAAAATGCGGGGCCTGCTTACAGAATGCTAAATCTAAAGAGTACAAAAGATAAAGTTGAAGTAAAAACGGAAGTGGTATGGCTAAGCGCGTAATTTATATTCACGGCTTTAATAGTTCACAAAAATCATATAAAGCTGTGCGCTTTGGTGAGCTTATGGCAAACTATGACGTTGATTATTGTGTACCGAACTTAAACCACGAGCCCCTACAAGCTATAATTGAGCTTGAGCAATTGCTAACGCCAGATACCGTTTTATTAGGTAGCTCGTTAGGTGGTTTTTTTGCCACGTATTTATCGCAGCGTTATCAAATTCCTGCAGTGGTTATTAATCCCGCGGTCGCACCCTATAATTTATTACAGTCGTTACTTGGGCCTAATTATAATCCGTATCAAGATTATCATTACGATTTAAATAACAGTCATATTGAGGCGCTGAAATTACTCACTGTAGATAAATTAGCACATCCTGAGTTACTGTATTTATTACAGCAAACAGGCGATGAAGTGTTGAACTTTCAACACGCAGTAAAATATTATTCGCAATGCAAGCAATTGATAGAGTTTGGTGGCGATCATAGCTACGTTAAATTTGAACGCACCTTTGCAAGTATTGTAGATTTTCTTAAAATCACGTAAAACTAGTTAGCCTGAACTGAGGTTAGTTACTATATTAACGCTTTAGCGCATATAACAATAAAACTAGTAAACGTATTAGAGCCTTAGCGGATATAAAGACAAAAACTATGAGTGATCAAAATTATAACGCCGAAGCCATTGAAGTACTTAATGGATTAGATCCGGTAAAACGACGCCCAGGGATGTACACCGATACCGTACGCCCAAACCATTTAGGCCAAGAGGTTATCGATAACAGTGTCGATGAAGCTATGGCGGGTCATGCCACTCGTATCGACGTAATACTCCACGAAGATAACTCGCTCGAAGTGAGCGATGACGGACGTGGTATGCCTATTGATATTCACCCAGAGGAAGGTATCCCAGGGGTTGAACTAATCTTCACTAAGTTACACGCCGGTGGTAAGTTTTCTAATAAAAACTACCAATTTTCGGGTGGTTTACACGGTGTAGGTATTTCTGTAGTAAATGCGTTATCTACACGTGTAGAAGTAACGGTAAGGCGCGACGCTCAACAATTTAGAATGGCCTTTGAAAACGGCGACAAGGTAGAAGACTTGAGCGTAATTGGTACTGTTGGTAAGCGCAATACAGGTACCACCGTTCGTTTTTGGGCTGACGTTAGCTATTTTGATTCTCCAAACTACTCAATTACCAAGCTTAATCATTTATTAAAAGCCAAAGCGGTTTTATGCCCAGGACTGCGTATTAAGTTTGTTAATAAGCAAACGAAAGAAACCAAAGAATGGTTTTACGAAACTGGCTTAAAAGATTACCTAATTGAAGCCGTTAAAGGGTTTGAAACATTACCGCAAGACCCATTTGTAGGTGAATTTAAAAGCTCAATTGAAGGCGCTGATTGGGCTGTTGTATGGCTACCTGAAGGTGGCGAATCAATAGCGGAAAGCTACGTAAACTTAATTCCTACCGCGCAAGGTGGTACACATGTAAATGGTCTGCGCCAAGGCTTGCTTGAAGCAATGCGAGAGTTTTGTGAGTTTAGAAATTTACTACCTCGTGGCGTAAAGCTAACACCAGATGATATTTGGGAGCGTTGTAGTTACGTATTGTCGGTTAAAATGCAAGACCCACAATTTGCAGGGCAAACCAAAGAAAAACTTTCATCGCGCTCATGTGCCGCATTTGTATCGGGAGTTGTAAAAGATTCGTTTAGTTTATGGCTAAATGAGCATACCGATACCGCAGAATTATTAGCTGAACTATGCATTTCAAACGCGCAAAGCCGGTTGCGCGCAGCTAAAAAAGTCGTACGTAAACGAGTTACTGCAGGTCCTGCATTACCAGGTAAATTGACCGATTGTAGTGCTGCCGATAATGACCGAACCGAGCTGTTCTTAGTGGAAGGTGATTCTGCTGGTGGTTCTGCTAAACAAGCGCGAGACCGTGAATTTCAGGCAATTATGCCGCTACGTGGTAAAATTTTAAATACTTGGGAAGTAGAGTCGGGGCAAATACTAGCATCACAAGAAGTACACGATATTTCAGTGGCACTGGGTATTGACCCAGAATCAACAGATATGTCGGGACTGCGTTACAATAAGATTTGTATACTGGCCGATGCTGACTCGGATGGATTACACATTGCAACATTGTTATGTGCACTGTTTGTTCGTCATTTTCCAGAGTTAGTAAAAACAGGGCATGTGTATGTTGCAATGCCGCCATTATTTAGAATAGATATTGGCAAAGAAGTTTATTATGCCCTAGATGAAGAAGAGAAAACCGCTATTTTAGCGCGCATAGAAGCCGAGAAAAAACGCGGAAAAGTAAACGTACAACGATTCAAAGGTCTGGGTGAAATGAATCCGTTACAGCTTCGTGAAACCACGATGGATCCTAATACACGACGCTTAGTGCAGCTTACGCTTGATGAAGAAGTAGAAACCATGGAAATGATGGATATGCTACTTGCTAAAAAACGATCGCCTGATCGTCGTCAATGGTTAGAAGATCATGGTAACAAGGCGCTCGTTTAATTGCTTGTGCCTAACACTAGGAGAGACGAATGAAAAAATTACTAGGAAGTTTGCTGTTACTTGGGCTGACTAGCGCTCCTGCAATGGCTAAAAATATACTTGATAAGCTCACCGTAGCACCTGGGTTTGAAATTAGTTTATTTGCAAATGATGTAGAAAATGCACGTCAAATAGCTGTTTCAAAAAAAGGTATTGTGTATGTTGGCTCTCGTAAAGCAGGCAACGTATATGCGCTTATTGATCACAATAGCGACGGCGTAGCAGATAAAAAAATTGTTGTGGCTAAAGGCTTAAACATGCCCTCTGGCATAGCAATTAAAGATGGCGATTTATATGTAGGCGAAGTGCATCGTATTATTCGCTTTAAAAATATTGATACCCAATTAAAAGATCCAAAGTTTGATGTGGTCTATAACAAACTACCGAGTAAGCGTCATCATGGTTGGAAATTTTTACGTTTTGCACCAACGGGAGAATTAATCATTCCGGTGGGTGTACCGTGTAATATTTGTGCTGAGGATGAACGTTTTGGTCGTATTTTTGCCCTTAATGTAGAAACAAAACAAATAAAAACAATAGCTAAAGGCGTTAGAAACACAGTGGGTTTTGATTTTCATCCTGCTACTCAAGCTTTATGGTTTAGTGATAACGGTCGCGACATGATGGGCGATGATATTCCGCCTGATGAGTTAAACCGTGCAACGCAAGAAGGTGAGCATTTTGGTTTTCCGTATGTTCATGCCGGCGCAATTATTGACCCTGAGTTTGGGGAAGGTAAAAACATTGCCGATTACACATCGCCAGCACTTGCACTTCCAGCGCACGTAGCGCCACTAGGTATTCATTTTTATAACGGTAAGCAATTTCCAGCAAGTTATAAGCAACAATTATTTGTTGCTGAACATGGCTCATGGAACCGTTCTAAAAAGTCAGGCTATAAAGTAGGCCTTGCAACAATCGAAGTAGGTCGCGTAACTAAATATACGCCATTTATTACTGGCTTTATGAAAGACGAAACAACATTTGGACGCCCTGTTGCATTTGCAGAATTAGGTGACGGCAGTCTGTTAGTAAGCGATGATTACGCCAATGTAATCTACCGTGTAAGCTATAAGAAAAACTAGGTAAGCTTTAATGAGTGATACAGATACCTTGCTAATGCAAGGAATTGAGCAACAAACAATGGGGCGTTTTACCGAAGACGCCTATTTAAATTATTCCATGTACGTAATCATGGATCGTGCCCTACCGCATGTAGGTGATGGCTTAAAACCAGTGCAGCGTCGTATTATTTATGCGATGAGCGAATTGGGCTTGTCGGCTAACGCTAAGTACAAAAAATCAGCCCGTACAGTGGGTGACGTACTCGGTAAGTACCATCCACACGGCGACAGTGCCTGTTACGAAGCGATGGTATTAATGGCGCAGCCGTTTTCTTATCGCTACCCTTTGGTAGATGGACAAGGAAACTGGGGTGCGGCAGATGACCCTAAATCGTTTGCAGCAATGCGTTATACTGAAGCGCGTTTATCTAAGTTTTCAGAAGTACTGCTCAAAGAGCTTGGCCAAGGCACTGTTGATTGGACACCAAACTTTGATGGCACCATGGATGAACCTGTAGTATTGCCTTCACGTTTACCGCATATTTTACTCAATGGTATAACGGGTATCGCCGTAGGTATGGCAACAGATATTCCGCCACATAACGTACGTGAAGTGGCTAGCGCATGTTGTTTATTACTTGATAAACCAAAAACAGAGCTTGAAGAATTACTTGAGCTTGTACATGCACCAGATTACCCAACAGATGCTGAAATAATTACCCCAAAAGCCGATATTCATAAAATATATAAAACCGGTCGTGGGTCTATCAAAATGCGTGCGGTTTACACCGAAGAGCATGGCGATATTGTTATTACAGCGCTGCCGCATCAATGTTCAGGTGGTAAAGTACTTGAGCAAATTGCAGCGCAAATGAACGCTAAAAAATTACCTATGATTGCTGATTTACGTGACGAGTCAGATCACGAAAATCCAACGCGTATTGTAATTATTCCGCGCTCAAACCGCATTAAAGCTGAGCCATTAATGGCGCACTTATTTGCTACCACCGATCTTGAAAAAAATTACCGCGTAAACTTAAACATGCTAGGCCTAGATGGTCGCCCGCAAGTTAAAGACTTGCGCTGTATTTTAAGTGAGTGGCTAACATTTAGACGCGAAACAGTGCGTCGTCGTTTGCAGTATCGTTTAGATAAAGTATTAGCACGTTTGCATATTTTAGAAGGTTTATTAGCCGCCTTTTTAAATATCGATGAAGTGATTGAAATCATCCGCAGCGAAGACAAACCAAAGCCTGTATTAATGGAGCGCTTTGATTTAACTGATACGCAAGCAGAAGCTATTTTAGAATTAAAACTTCGTCATTTAGCAAAACTTGAAGAGTTTAAAATTCGCGGTGAGCAAGATGAACTAGCCAAAGAGCGTGATAAATTAGCGCAAATTTTGGGCTCAGAACGTCGTATGTCGACACTGCTTAAAAAAGAAATTCAAGAAGCCGCTGAAATGTACGGTGACGATCGTCGCTCGCCAGTGATTGAGCGCTCAGAAGCGAAAGCACTTAACGAAAAAGATTTAATTCCATCAGAGTCAGTCACTGTTGTGCTATCTGATAAAGGCTGGGCACGCGTTGGTAAAGGCCATGATTTAGATGTACAAGGCTTAAATTACCGTTCAGGTGATGGCTTTAGAGCCTCGGCTCGGGGTAAGAGCAATCAACCTGCTGTATTTTTAGATTCAGCAGGGCGGGCATTTGCAACCGATGCGCACAGTCTGCCTTCGGCGCGTAGCCAAGGTGAACCAATGACAGGTCGTTTTAACTTAACACCAGGTGCTAATTTTGAGCACGTGGTAATGAGTGAAGACGAGCAAGTATTGCTTATGGCGTCAGATGCAGGTTACGGCTTTATTACTGACTTTAAAGACTTAGTGAGTAAAAATAAAAATGGTAAAGCGCTGGTAAGTGTCCCTAAGGGTGGAATATTACTTTCTCCTATTAGGGTGAACGATGTTGCTAGTGATTACTGTATGGCTATTTCTAACGAAGGTCGCATGCTTTTATTCCCGCTACGTGACTTACCAAAACTTAGCAAAGGTAAAGGGAATAAGATTATCTCTATTCCTGGAGCTAAAGTACAAGCCCGTGAAGAGTTTGTAAAAGTGCTTGCTGTTGTGCCACAAGGAAGCAGTGTTACGCTTCATGCTGGTAAGCGTAAACTAACGCTTAAACCATCTGATTTAGAGCATTATCATGGTGAGCGAGGGCGTAGGGGTAATAAACTACCGCGCGGCTTACAGCGTGTTGACGAAGCCGTTGTTGAGCTAACCCCACAAGATGATGAACCAATAGAAGCCATTAACGAAGAGTAACCAATTACTTTTTTGTATAAATAAAAACGGTCTGCATTTGCAGGCCGTTTTTGTTTTAAAGTAAAGAGCTGCACATTTCAGCGTACACTTGTGCGCTATTGACTCGTCTGTGTCACAAAATAACGCTATAATAATCATAATTGATCTTTGGAGAAACTCATTTGCTAGCTGTTATACGCGTTTTTATTATGCTGATGTTTATATTATTCAGTTGTATTTTTGGTTTATTACTTTCGATTGTAAGACCATTTCATCCCAATAATGTACATATAATAGCGGGCTGGTTTGGCTCAATGGCTAAAATGATTGGCGTTAAATTAGTTTTAATACGTCATAAAGATGCAATTGATGCAGGCCCTGCAGTTTATGTTGCTAATCATCAAAATAGCTACGACTTATTTACAGTGCCTGCAATGGTGCCTAAAAACTGCGTAAGTTTGGGGAAAAAGAGCTTAAAGTGGATCCCATTTTTCGGTCAGCTTTATTGGTTGTCGGGTAATATATTAATAGACAGATCGAATCGCTCCAAAGCAGCGGGAACTATCTCCAAAGCAGCCGAAAAAATTAAAAATAATGGCTTATCTGTATGGATGTTTCCAGAAGGCACACGAAGCTATGGAAGAGGGTTGCTACCGTTCAAAACAGGTGCTTTTCACACCGCAATGAGCGCAGATGTACCCATAATTCCGGTATGTATGAATACAACACATAAAACCATTAAGCTAAATCGTTGGGATAATGGTACAATTTACATCGAAATGTTAGCGCCTATACCGCTTGATAAAGAAATTAGCGCGCGTGAGCATGCTAAAAGCGTGCATAGCATTATGGCTGCTAAAATAACTGAATTAGATGCTCAAGTGAGAGAAAAATAATGGAAAACTGGCGTGAAATAAGTGAAGACATCGTAAGTTCACTACTAGAAGATGGATCAGATCCTGAAATACTTTATGAAGTAGAACACCATTTTGTGTGTGAAGACTTCCCTAAACTAGAGCAAGCTGCATTGGCTGCTTTTAAATTAGGCTACGATGTTGAAGAGCCAGCAGAGCTTGAGCTTGAAG
Organism: Pseudoalteromonas sp. HL-AS1; assembly: GCF_031198785.1. Taxonomy (NCBI): domain Bacteria; kingdom Pseudomonadati; phylum Pseudomonadota; class Gammaproteobacteria; order Alteromonadales; family Pseudoalteromonadaceae; genus Pseudoalteromonas; species Pseudoalteromonas sp. HL-AS1. Next base: position 3,091,927 of record NZ_CP133569.1, on the reverse strand, counting down.
ATGGCAGTAAAATTTGGAGCTTTGACATTGTAGTTGAAGCTGAGCTAGACGTAGACGTTATTATGGAAGACGTTGATAAGCTAGCGCAACTAGCCGTTGAGTGCGATGTTGAATACGACGGTTGGGGTACTTACTTTCAAGAGTAATTAATTATCCAGCATTAGAAAAATAGTAAAGGCGAGCATTTAACAATGCTCGCCTTTTTTAGTTTTACCCCCTGTTTAAGCTTTAAATACACTCACTAGCCTTTATATAAATCAAAAATGTACATTACCAATTTAAATCTGGTTGTTACCAATTTAAGATTGGCCTTTAATTTATCTCTATTTTTATTTTTTATTCATACTAAATTAATATTGTCCATAATTATTGGTAAGCAGTGTTATTTATTTTTTAATACTTATGTCTGAAATTAAAATTTATTTTTAAAAATTAATTCGTTACTTAATAAAATATAATGTGTTGATTAAATTGAAAATTAAATTTGTTTTTAAGTAGTAATAAAGGTGTAAGTAATACTTATTTGCTGTACCACACTGTGTTGACATATTGGTAACAATAAATATAACCTTTATCCGCCTTCTGGTATGCTTTTTTGGTAATGTTAGTTGGTAAGTTTTATTTGCCATTTAAATTACCATTACTATTCATACACAATTAAAAACCTGTATAGCGGTAAGATCTAAGTGTTAGTGAATTTCACTAACCTAAGTAGTTAGGTTGTTTTTATGTTCAGGTTTAAAGGAATAAAGATAATGATTAACCACGAGAAATTGTTTATTTGCACTGCAATTACTGCAACCTCAGCGTTATCTCACGCTGCAACTATTAATAACCCTGGCTTTGAAAGCGGTTTTAGTAGTTGGAACGAAACTGAGCCAGCGGCTATTTCATCTGATGCATATAGCGGATCTAAATCGTTAAAAATTCAGGGAAGTCCTGCACGTGTTTATCAATTAGTAAATATTCAGCCAAACACTGAATATACGTTAAGTGCTTATGTACTTGGTAAAGGGCAGATTGGGGTTAACGACTTAAACGGTTTATTTAAAAACAAAACCTTTGATGTATCGTCTTGGACTAAGGTAACTAAAACGTTTACTTCAGCGAATACCAATTCACTGCAAGTATTTGCTAAGCATTACAATAGCTCAAGTGATGTACGCTTTGATAATTTTACATTAGTTGAGGGCAGTAATAATGGTGGTGGCACTGATGATGGTGAAGGATCTGGAGACGGTACAACGATTCCAAGCAGCATTACAAGTGGTAGTGTTTTTGATTTAGAAGGGGATAGCCCTAACCCGTTAGTTAACGATAGTACGTTAGTGTTTGTACCTTTGGAGGCACAGCATATTACGCCTAATGGGAATGGCTGGCGTCATGAGTACAAGGTAAAAGAAAGCTTGCGTGTTGCCATGACACAGTCTTACGAAGTATTTGAAGCAACTGTAAAAGTTGAAATGTCTGATGGCGGTAAAACAATTATTTCACAGCACCACGCCAGCGATACTGGGACTATTTCTAAAGTGTATGTTTCAGATACTGATGAATCAGGTTTTAACGACAGCGTAGCGGGTAATGGCATTTTTGATGTCTATGTTCGTTTGCGTAATACCAGTGGCAATGAAGAAAAATTTGCGCTAGGTACTATTACAAGCGGTGAGTCATTTAACTTGCGAGTGATAAATAATTACGGCGATGTAGATGTAAGTGCACTAGGTAATTCGTTTGGTATTCCTGTAGAAGATGATTCTGAATCTTACTTTAAGTTTGGTAACTACTTACAGTCTCAAGATCCAAATACTCTAGATAAATGCGGTGAAGCAGGTAACTCTAATTCATTCAAAAATTGCTTTGAAGATTTAGGTATTACTCAATCAAAAGTAACAATGACTAATGTTACTTATACCCGTCAAACAAACTAAGTAGTCACTTAATTATGGCCACTCAATTGAGTGGCCATAATAAATATGCGTTTTAATTTACAGCCATTTTTTATTTTTAAAATACACACCAATACTGCCAGTGAGCACAATTAAAAATATGACAAAAGCACTAAACGCATAAGGGCTCTCTGTACCAGGAATGCCTCCTACGTTTACACCTAAAAGCCCCGTTAAAAAGCCCAGTGGTAAAAAAAGTGCTGCCACTACAGACATAACATACATTCGCTGGTTTAACTGCTCAGAAACTTGGTTAGTGATTGTTTGCTGAATAATTTGCGCACGCTCAATCGAACTATCTAGCTCTTCAAGATAACGAATTAATAAGTTGGTGGTTTCATTAAGTTTTGCTTTATCGTCATCTAATAACCATAGGTAGTGGTTATTTACCATTGAGCTAAGGGCTTCTTTTTGCGGTTTTAAATAACGTTTTAAGGCAATAGTTTGGCGTCGCAATTGTGATAAGCCTTGGTTGTCAAACTTTTTACTTGGTTCATCTATTTCTTCTTCAAACTCGTCGAGTGTTTCATCTAGTGAGTCAATAACGCTTTGCATACGTGAGGTTAATTTTTGTGTAATAGAGCACACTAATTCAGAAATGTTGCATGGGCCTTTATTTTCATTTAAACAGGCGAGCGTATCTTGCACCGATAATAAACGGCGCTTACGGGTAGTAATAAGAATGTCTTCGCTAATAAATAAACGAATTGAAACCATGTCTTCAGGGCTTTGTGCTGGATTTAAATTTACACCACGTAAAAATAACATATGTCCGTTAGTCGTTGATGTAATACGCGGGCGTGTTTCATCAGCAATTAAGGACTCTAATTCGTAGTCGTTTAAATGAGGTTGTGCCTTGAGCCATTCAACAGCCTCGCTTTGGCTATAGTCCATGTGCACCCAAAGTTTTCCGTGGCTTGGTTGCCAGCTATTTAGCTCATTAGTGCTTTCAATAGGGCGAGCGCCGCCTTGTCCATCAAGTACAAGTGCATGTAGTAAACCATTAATCATAATTATTTCTCATAATAGTGTATTTTTAATACCGTTAACTATAGTGTATCTACTTAAGTATTTTAAACTTACCTTTATTTTTAATAAGTTAAGCTTAAATAGCAAAATATATGCAGAGCCTTTGGGCTGAGTAAAGTGGCATAAAGTACTATTCAGCAAGGCGTGCATTGTGTGACCAGTTGTTTAAAAAGATCAATTTAATTTACTAATCGACTAGATAAATTTATTTCGTTGGTGTTTTTTTACCTGTAGCGTATAAGTCACTTTTTTATTAAGGGCACATTTATGACAGCAAAGATCACAGTTGGTTGGCGTGAGTGGTTAAGTTTACCTGGGCTTGGTATTAACGAGATAAAAGCAAAAATTGATACTGGCGCTCGCACTTCATGTATTCATGCAATTAACATTGAAGAATACGAAGTTGACTCAGAAAAATGGGTTAAATTTACGGCCCAGCCACTGCAAGATGATGAGCAAACGCAAGTCACTTGCAATGCAAAAGTTAAAAAAATGAAGTACGTAACCAGCTCAAGTGGGCAAAAAGAACTACGTTACTTTATAGAAACTACATTGCATGCAGGCGAGCATAGCTGGCCTATCGAGCTTACTTTAACAAGCCGTGCAACAATGAAGTTTAGAATGTTATTAGGGCGTACAGCCATGGAAAATCGTATAGTCGTTGACCCGGCTTTATCTCAACTATTAGGTCGTAAGGTTTAACTATGAAAATCGGTATTTTATCTCGCAACAGAAAATTATATTCAACGCGTCGCTTAATTGAGGCGGCAGAGGCACGCGGTCACGAAGTTAAAGTGATTGATGCATTGCGCTGTTATATGAATATAAACTCTGAGCAACCAGAAATTCACTATCGCGGTGAAAACTTAAAAGAATTTGACGCAATCGTCCCGCGTATTGGTGCATCGGTTACATTTTATGGCTGTTCGGTACTTCGTCAGTTTGAAATGATGGGTGTTTACCCTGTAAATGAATCAGTCGCTATTTCTCGTTCGCGCGATAAATTACGCTCTCTTCAGTTACTTTCGCGCAAAGGCGTTGGTATGCCAGTAACAGGTTTTGCTAGCAAACCAGATGATGTAAAAGACTTACTAGAAATGGTAGGCGGTGCACCTGTTGTAATTAAATTACTTGAAGGCACACAAGGCATTGGTGTTGTACTTGCTGAAACACGCAAAGCGGCAGAAAGCGTTATTGAAGCATTTATGGGCTTAAAAGCTAATATTATGGTTCAGGAATACATTAAAGAAGCGGGTGGTGCCGATATACGTTGTTTCGTATTAGGCGATAAAGTAATAGCAGCAATGAAGCGCCAAGCACAAGAAGGTGAGTTCCGCTCTAATCTTCACCGTGGCGGTAGTGCTACATTAGTTCGTATTACTCCAGAAGAACGTAAAACGGCAGTAGCGGCGGCTAAATCAATGGGCTTGAACGTAGCGGGAGTTGATTTACTTCGCTCATCTCGTGGACCACTTGTGATGGAAGTGAACTCATCACCAGGTTTAGAGGGCATTGAAATAGCAACAGGTAAAGACATTGCAGGCATGGTGATTGATTTCATCGAAAAAAATGCTTCAAGTAAAGGAACAGCAACACGTGGCAAAGGTTAAAATTAACCGTCCTTTTTCCTTATTAGGAGAGAGTGTAGGCGTAGGCGAGCGTAAAACGCTTGCCTTAGAAGCAGCTAAGCTTTACACCCATTCACCACTTAATATTCCTATTGAAGTGGTTAATGGTGTAATGGAAGGCCCTGTGCTTATGGTGTGTGCGGCTATTCATGGTGATGAGCTAAATGGTGTAGAAGTTGTGCGTCAGTTACTTGCTAAAATAGATCCAAGCCAACTGCGTGGAACAATAATCGCTGTGCCTATTGTGAATGTGTTTGGCTTTATTCACAAATCGCGTTATTTACCAGATAGACGCGATATGAATCGCAGCTTCCCAGGTTCTGAACGTGGTTCATTAGCTGGGCGTATGGCTTATATGTTTTTTAATCAAGTGGCAGTACATTGTACTCACATTATTGATTTGCATACTGGCGCTATTCATCGTACTAATTTGCCGCAAATTCGCGCTAATTTAGAAGATGAAGCAACCGCTGAAATGGCTAAAGCATTTGGTACGCCGGCGGTTATAAATGCATCCCTTCGTAATGGTTCATTACGCAGTGAAGCCGCAAATTTAGGTATACCTGTTATTACTTATGAAGCAGGCGAAGCGCTACGCTTTGACCCTATCGCTATTGCGGCAGGTGTGCAGGGCGTTGATTATGTTATGCGCCATTTAAAAATGATCCGTGGCAAGCGCCCTAAAAAGTTACCAGATCCTATTATTGCAGGTTCGACTAGTTGGATACGTGCAGAGGTTGATGGCATTGTGCGTGCACAAGTATCACTAGGGGAGCATGTAACTAAAGGGCAAGTGCTTGCATATATAAGTAGCCCTCTAGGGGATTCTGAGCTTGAGCTTTTAGCGCCTAAAGGCGGTATTGTTATTGGTCAGCAAACGATGCCATTGGTAAATGAAGGTGATGCGGTATTCCACCTTGCTTACTTTGCAAATGACAATAGTTTAGTAGAGCAGCAACTAGAGAACTTTATTGATGAGATAAATGATTTAGATGACGAGCTTAAAACAGCTGAACTAAATAACTAATAGCTAAACTAAATTGTGGTTAGTTAAGCATTAAAAAGCCGCAGTAGGTATTTTGACTACTGCGGCTTTTTTGTGAATATGATTTTTTAAACTATGTTTTTTTAGGACCAATAATACGCTTTATAACAGGGGGTTTAGTTGGCTTTGGTTCTTTATTTAAAACCATGACAGGACGGGTCACAAATAAATTGTTAGGGTAAATTACACGGTGCCCATCAATATGTTCAAGTACTACATTCATTAAGCCCATTTCAACAATGCGCCCTTCAACATGATTTGCACCATCAATAATTCGTACCCAATAACCAACGCGGCAATCGTTTTGAATAAACATCAGTAAAAATGCGGTGAGGTTACTCAATAATGACCAGGCGGCAAAAAGTGCTACCCCTAACATGGCAAATAAAGAAGAGCCTAAAACCAATAAGCCACGCAGCTCTATACCCCAAAATACTAAAACTAAACACAGCACGACAAAGGCGAGTATAATTTTTAGTAAGAGCTCTGCACGATATTTTCGGTGTAAATCTACTTTGCCTTTAATTGCTTTTTCGAGTAATTTTTTGGTTATTTTTAATAGAAGAGGGAAAACCAAAATAGCGATTATAGTTACAACTAACTTATATTGTGATGCAAACAATTCTAAAACTTCTATTATTTCCACATTAGGTCCTGAACTTTCATAACAATTTAATGCAATTGGTATTAGTTTAACGTGTTTGTATTATTTAAAAAGTGTTTTTAACGCTTACTAGCCACTGGACTGAGTCTACATCGTCGTAGCTATCAACAGGGGCGGCAATATCAATGTGGATCATGGTTCCTGAGTTTGCGCGACTCGGTGCCAAACGCAGACCAACGCCTACATTTTTCAATACATGTGCATTTTCACCGTTATCTTCATCGTTAAACCATGCTCTGCCTACATCTACAAAAGCTGCGCCACCCACTTTAAATAGTTGTAGTAAATCGTACTCCCAGTAATAGCGCTTTTCTAGATTAACTAAAAAGCTGCGATCGCCATGTTGATAATCCATCGGGTAACCACGCAGGCCTGTTTCGCCACCTAAAGTAAGCTGTTGATCAGCAGTCAGGTTTTTGGCGTATTGCACGCGGGCTTTAACATACCAAGATTGGTCTTCACTGGTATTTAAATAGTATTGTACTTGGCTGGTGGCCATAAAGTTTTCGAGTTTTTTCTGTTCTTTATTCCAATAGCCATCAATATCAGCACTAAAACGCCATAAGGTATTATCGTTAGTAAAGTGGGCTTTTTTAAAGTTAAAAGAATACACCGCGCGGCTGTCGTCATTACTTAATGACTCATCTGAATAGCCAATTAAGCTTTTAATATTCCAACCTAAATTTAAATCCTCAGTGCGAGATATACTGTCAAAATTGCGTACTTTTATGTAGTTATCTTCAAACCAATGGCCGCTTATAAAGGGGTAACTTAAACTTCTGTCATCGGCAAGTGGTGCAAATGTGGTGTCTATAGCTTCAAAGGTATGCTGCTCGTCGGTATAGCCTAACGTTAGTCGCTGGGTCCAATTATTATTAAGCGCTTTAGAGTGTCCTATAAATACACGGTTTAAATCGGTAGTTTGATCAAATTCGCTAAACTCTTCGCCGCGTTTATATAGTGACTCTTCGCGCTGCTCAGAATAGCTTAAAATACCGTAACTAAAGGGGGTGTCAATTGCGTAAAATGGATAGGTTAGCTCAAGCAAATGGCGCTTGCCGTCGCTGTTATCGGCGTACTCTAAACGGCCTCGGTAGCGAGTAGATAAAATATTAGGATCGTCGTAAACAAATAAGTAACCGCTGCGATCGCTGTCAGTGGTGCGCGAAAAAGAAAGGCGCTTACCCCACCCAAGCAGGTTTGATTCTCTAAAACCTATACTCGATTTGTTTTCTCCACCGCTCCGACTAAAGTTCACTTCAGGTAAAAGTGTCCATAAATCACGGGTAACCACTTCTACATTAACGTCGCCGTCGCAGTTTTCGGTAGCACTAATTTGTGCATCATATAAGTAGCTCTCTTTACGAAGTAAACGCTCAGATTCTGCGAGCTTTTTAGCGTCGTACTTGTCACCTGGGGAGAATAATAAAAGGTTATTAATGACATCAGGCTCTGTTTGGATGTGAGCGCGATTAGCAAAACGGAATAGGGCAATATTTTCCTCTTCAAGCTCAGTATTAAATACATTAAGTTGCTTGAGCTTTATTGAGGCTATTTTAGCGTTACTATTACTGTGCGTGAGGGTTGTTTTGTCTTGAACTTCTCGGCGTAGGTTTTTATTTGTGCTTAAATCTGTCTGTTCTACAAGGCAGTTATCAGTTTTCATTGAAGATTGTTGTGCGAACGTATTAGGCACATAAAAGCTTAAAACCGTTAAACTAATACAACATTGTGCTATCCATTTCTTGCTCACCATTAAACCTCTTACTGCTACGTAGCAAATGACTATCGTAATATCAGCTTACATCATTGTTATTATAATGTAAGTAAAAGGTATGGATTTTGAAATTAATTAATTATTACCCATATTCACTTTTGTTAATAGCCAGCTGGTTTGCAGCGACCTATGCGCTAGGCATTAAAAGCTAGCTTAAATAAAATGCTAAAGCGGCGAGTAAGTGTTCAGCTTCATGACCTTCGGCATTAATCCAGATGCTTTGGCTGTAATGCTCATAGTTTAAATTAAAGGTTTGATGATTATAGGTAAAGCGAACTTGATGGCGATCGGCGCCTGCAGAATATTCGTTGAGTGTTACTTCGTCTGAGTGTAAAAATAATGTACTCCACAGCTCAAAGTCTTCATCGTTTGGTAGCTCAATGGGATTAATCAAAATACATTTGTGTGTATGGTCATATTCTATTTGGGTCATAATGCTCTTAATTAGTAGCTAGGTAATGTCGAATTGCCGTTAAAAATTCGCCGCCATACTTATTTAACTTAGTAAAACCAACACCTGAGACCTTTAAAAATTCACTGTCGTTTGTTGGCATAAGCTGCGCCATTTCGGCTAACGTTTTATCATTAAATACTACATAAGGTGGCACATCGTCGGCATCAGCAAGTTCTTTACGAAGTGCGCGCAGGCGAGCAAAGAGTTTTTTGTCGTAATTAAATTGCGCTAACTTATCTTGATAAACGTGTTTGGCTTGCAGGCGTGGCTCGGCTAATTGCAGTGCGTATTCACCTTTTAAAATTACACGCGCGGCTTCTGTTAATCTAAGTGACGCACCTTGTGTTATATCTTGGCTAAGTAAGCCTTGATGAATAAGTTGGCGTAAAATACTGAGCCAAAACTCACTGCTTTTATCTTTACCTATGCCGTAGGTACTTAACTCATGATGATTATTATCGCGGATGCGGCTCGTGTTTGCACCGCGAAGTAATTCAACAATATAACCAAGTCCAAAACGTTGTCCCGCTCTGTACACACACGAAAGTGCTTGCTGAGCGACTAACGTACCATCAAAGCTTTTTGGCGGATTTAAGCAAATATCGCAGTTGCCACAAGGTTCGCGTTGATATTCACTAAAGTAGTTAAGTAATATTTGACGACGACATGTTTGCGCTTCGGCAAAGCTTGCCATTGCGTTAAAGCGTTGTTCTTCTACGCGGCGGCGTTGCTCGTCGTCTATGTCTTCAAAAAAGCGCCTTACGCGACCAATATCTGCTGGGTCAAAATACATTATAGCTTCTGCGGCAAGTCCATCTCGCCCAGCTCGACCTGTTTCTTGATAGTACGACTCTATACTTTTTGGAATATCGTAATGCAGCACAAAACGCACATTAGGCTTGTTTATGCCCATGCCAAAAGCAACGGTTGCGACCACTATTTGTATATCGTCACGGGCAAACCCGGTTTGTACAAATTGACGTTGCTCGTTACTCATACCAGCATGATAAGCGGCAGCGTTTAGTCCTGCATCTGCAAGCTTTTCAGCAATGTCGTCTACGCGTTTACGGCTGGTGCAATAAATAATACCGCTTTGGCTTTTTTGCTCCTTTAGGTAGCGAAGCAATTGCACCATAGGTTTAAATTTTTCTTCTATGGTGTAACGAATATTAGGGCGATCAAAGCTGCCAGTATGAATATAAGGCTGTTGTAGTTTTAATTGCTCAACTATATCAAACCGTGTGGCTTTATCGGCGGTGGCGGTTAATGCCATCATTGGGACATGTGCAAAACGTTGCTTTAATTCGTTTAAGCGAAAGTAATGAGGTCTAAAGTCATGACCCCAATGCGACACACAGTGCGCTTCGTCAATGGCAAATAAACTCACATTTAAATGCGATAAACGCTCTAAAAATTCGTGTTGTAATACTTTTTCAGGCGCCACATATAAGAGCTTAATTTGCCCCTGATGAAGCTGTTGATACACCAATTGCTGTTCTTCTCGTGCTAAGCTGTTATTAACGTAAGCGGCTTTTACCCCAAGAGCTTGCAGTTGCGTTACCTGATCTTGCATTAGCGATATAAGCGGAGATATAACAATAGTTACGCCTTCGAGTACTAAAGCAGGGATTTGGTAGCACACCGATTTTCCGCCGCCAGTAGGAAGTAATACAAGCGAATCTTGGCCGTTAATAGCGGCATCAATAACTGCTTTTTGACCGTCGCGAAATTCACTGTAGCCAAACACTTGTTTGAGGACAGTTTCGGGTTTACGCACAAGGGTGCTAGAAGGTGGAGTTGATGTATTCATTGGCGGGTATTTTAGTGGTTTTTTAGTGAGATGTCTTTAGCTGAGTTACTTGATAAATTATTTAAGTGGAGTCTCGTAGTTTTACACTATGTATGTTTTACTCATCTTACCTGTTTTGACATAGAGAATAATAATGAATAAAGAAATGTTAATTGAACAAGTGGGCGCGTTATTTGTAAATGGCATGCCGTTTAACCAGTTTTTACAAATATCGGTTGAGTCGTTAAGCCCTGAACAGGCCAAAATTACGTTCCCGTGGCAGGATGTACTAATTGGTAACCCTGCGCAAAAAATACTCCATGGTGGTGTTATTTCAGCCGTACTTGATAATGTAGGCGGTATGCTCGCTGCAGCAAGTGTAATTGATAAACTCACCGATTTAGATATTACAAGCGTGCAAACAAAATTAGCCACGCTTGGGACTATCGACTTACGTACTGATTATTTGCGCCCTGGTAAAGGAGAGAGCTTTACTGCCAGCGCAACACTTATTCGTTCAGGTAATAAAGTATGTGTATGCAGAATGGAATTACATAACGAACAGTCTGTTCAAATTGCTTTTGGAACCGGCACGTATTTAGTTGGATAAAACGCGTATGGCAAGTAAACTAGCGGCCTTTTAAATCACTAAGTGTTTATTATGTCGATTGATACTGAGCAGCGTAAAGGTGCTATTTTTGCTTGTCTTGCTTTTTTAATGTGGGGCCTTGCGCCAATATACTTTAAGTTAATTCAGCATGTTTCTGCTTTTGAAATTTTAATGCATCGGGTTATTTGGTCGGTTGTGTTTTTAGTATTGGTAGTAAGTGTTTTACGGTATTGGGGTAAAATTAAACGCATTATCGTTCAACCTAAGCTTTTGCTTATGCTTGTTATAACCTCTGCACTGCTTGGGTTTAATTGGGGTTTATTTATATGGGCTATAAATAATAACCACATGCTTGATGCAAGCTTGGGCTATTACATAAATCCTCTTTTAAATGTATTACTGGGTATGCTTTTTTTAGGCGAACGCCTGCGTAAATTCCAAGGCGTAGCAGTAGCCCTTGCCTTTAGCGGTGTAGTGCTGCAGCTAATTAGTTTTGGCTCGTTTCCGGTAGTTGCCTTTTCACTGGCTATATCATTTGCACTTTATGGTTTATTACGTAAAAAGTTACCGGTTGAAGCCTTGCCTGGCATTTTACTCGAAGCACTTATATTACTGCCTGTCGCACTTATTTACTGGTGGTTAATGGTGCCTACAGCAACATCAAGCCTGCCAGCTAATGATTGGCATACTAATGTACTACTGATTAGTGCAGGTATTGTAACTACATTACCACTGCTGTGTTTTACCGGTGCAGCTAAGCGTTTGCAATATACTACACTTGGCTTTTTTCAATACATTGGGCCAAGCTTAATGTTTATACTAGCTGTGGTGTTTTATGGTGAAGTGTTTGATGCAGAGCGTGTAGTAACATTTGCATGTATTTGGAGTGCACTGGCTATTTTTAGTTGGGACTCTTACCATCAATCACGCAAACGTAAAAAAGCGGCTATTACGGCCGCAGAAGTATAATTAACTAATAAAATGGTTAACTAACTACTTTATTACGACCAGATTCTTTAGCGTCGTAAAGCTTTAAGTCGGCCTGTTTTAAAAGTTCATCAATTTGATAAACAGGCCCGTTTGCAAAGCCAATAGAAATGGTGAATTTTATTTTAGCTTTACTAAACTCTTGGCTATTCATTTCTATAAAATACCTAAAGCCTTCAAGGCGTTTAAGGGCTTCTTGTTTATCTACATCTATAAAATAAACTGCAAACTCTTCACCACCTAAGCGCGCTACTAAGTGCTTTTTAAAGTATTTACTGAAGCAAATAGAGAGCCCTTTTAATACTTCGTCGCCAACATCGTGTCCGTATGTATCGTTAATTGATTTAAAGTGATCAATATCAAGCATCGCTAAAGCACCATCACCTTTAGCATGTTTTATTTGCTTTAATGACTTTTCAGCTTCTTCAAAAAAGTAGCGACGATTTGGTAAATTAGTCAAATAATCCGTGTTAGCTTGTCGCCTTATCGTGGCTATAAGTTCTAACATATCGACGTTTTGGCTAAGCCTGCAGTAAAACTCTTCGCTATTAAAAGGTTTGTGCAAATAATCGTTTGCGCCATTTTTTAAAAATAAGCTAGAAAGCCCTACAGAGTCAGAACCCGAAATGCCAATAATAGCTTTTTCATCATTGCTATATAAGCGGCGGATCTCGCTACATAGTTCATCGCCATTCATGTTGGGCATTTCATTATCAGTAATAATAACTGAAATATCAGGTGAAGCTTCAAGTAGGTTTAACGCTTCTTGTCCGTCTTGCGCTTCAATAATTTGATACTTATGGCGCACTAATAAACTACAAATGTATCGTCGGGTCGATTTAGAGTCGTAAACAACGAGTACTTTTACATTTTCGTTGCGAGGCAGGCGATGTAACTGTTTTTCGAGGTACTGATAAGCTTGTTTATTTTCTTTAATGATGTAATCGATGATTGGGTATTTTTCTACAGTGTCGCGAGTTTTTTTATCAATATTGCCCGTCATTACAATAGTTGGAATGTCTGCATTAATAGTACAAGGTACAGCCTCACCAGATGGGGCATCAGGTAATATGAAGTCAACTACAGCGCAAAAATAGCTATTTTTACTTATAAGCTCTTTTGTTTGCGCTAATGACTCAGCTATATCAACTTCATAACCAGCCTTAAGCGCGATGTGCTTTTGCACTCGCGCCATGGCAGGTGTATCTTCAACTATTAGTATTTTTCGCGTCACGGAACAACCCTATATATATTTTGCAAAAATATTTGCTTATACAAGTTGTAACTGTTAAAACGCAAAAAAGCAAATAACTTAAGTACTTACAGATTATCCGCTTCTGAATAATACTCTTGGCTAATCGGTGCCGGGCTCGACATTTTTGAACGGCCAAATAAAGTATGAAACTTAGTTTTGCAGGTCGTTAGTTTTAAGTATTTTACCCAAGCTCGTTCGATTGGGTTGGTAGGTTCTTGTGAGCCAGTTACGACTGCTACAAACTGTTCCTGGTGTTCGTTTTGCGGCTCAATTGTTTTACTGTATAAGCCTTTTAAAACAACTCCGTGTTGTTCAAGTATGCTGGCTTCTAATAAGGTGAAGTTTCCGCTGCGGCTAAAGCCTCGTGGAAAGTTTTGATCATCATAAAATTGACGTTGGCTAACAAATGCTTGGCGTAGTAATGAAATGTTATTGCTCATAGCTTTATCCTCATACCTTAGTAATTAGCTGGAGTATGATGCAAGTTTGGCAATTTATTAAACAAATTATTTTTATCGTGAGGATAAAAAATTGGATATCGATTTATTAAAAACATTCGTTGAGGTAGTACGTACGCGTCACTTTGGTAAAGCGGCCGAAAACCTTTATATTACGCAGTCTGCAGTGAGCTTTAGAATTCGCCAATTAGAGCAAGGGCTTGGTGTTAATTTGTTTATTCGCCAGCGTAATAACATTCAACTTACAGCACCTGGCGAGCGCTTATTACCCCATGCACAAATGATTATTACGGGCATGCAACGCGCCAAAGTGGATGTTGCGCTTGCCGATAATATGCATAAGCAAATTAGCTTAGCAGGAACGCCTAATATTTGGGATGCTTTTTTACAGTTTGGTATAACAAATATTGTATCGGCGATGCCGGGCGTGTCATTAGTCGCAGAAGTTAAAGCACAACAAGAAAGCACTCGGCTGTTATTAGAACGCACGCTTGATTTGGCAATATTGTTTGATCCACCAAAAGTAGACGAGCTAGTGGTAGAGCGAATCTGTGAGTTGCCAATCATTCCCGTAAGCGGATACGACACTGCAACGAACGAAAACTTTTTTGATAATCAGTATGTATATGTTGATTGGGGAACTACTTTCTCACTTTGGCATGCGCGTCAGTTTACCGGTAAAACACCGCCTTATTTTAGAACCAGCACAGGACGTATTGCACTTGATTTAATACTGCAATGTGGCGGCAGTGCATTTATACCTCAAGTATTGGTAGAAGGGCATTTAGAAAAAGGTGAACTGTTTCATGTTAAAGATGTAGAAAATACCTCGCGAGACGTGTTTATAGCGTATCACAGAGACAACGAGCAAAAAGAGTTAATAGAAACCTTAGTTAATTTACTATCGCAAATGACCCCAAGCTTGTCATTAAAGAAAAGTAAGTAAGTTCGGCCGTTTATTAGGCTTTCATGTTATTTTGATTTCAAATTTAATGCATTTTTATTAATAAAAAAAGACATTAATATTTCCATTGTAATATTACTGTCATTTAGCGGTGACAAAATGCAGCAGTTTTAAAAATTAGTCTTTTGTGATTATCCAAGGAAATAACATGAAATTTGTAAAATCGAGCTTATGCTTAGCACTATTAAGTGGTTTATCTTTTAATGCACTTGCCGATGTAGACATTTACGGTAAAGCGAATGTAACAGTGCAATCATCTGATGACGGCGAAGGATCTTTTACTGAGATAAAAAGTAATGCATCTCGTCTTGGTGTTAAAGGTTCTGAAAAAATAAATGATAGTTTAGAAGCGGTATATAAGTTTGAGTTTCAAGTTGATGTGTCTGATGCTGATTCAAAAGGCGATAACGACGACAATATTTCTGCGCGTAACCAATACGTTGGTTTAAAAGGTGCGTTTGGCCAAGTGGTTATTGGTCGTAACGATACTGCGCTTAAACAATCTCAAGGTAAGTTAGACTTGTTTAACGACCTTGAAGGCGATATTAAAAATGTATTTAAAGGTGAAAACCGTTTAGGGAATACTGTTAGTTATTCATCAAACTCATACGAAGGTTTTAAAGTACTTGCTACTTTTGTAGCTGAAGATGATGTAGACGCTGATAACGGTTACTCAATGGCGGTTACTTACGGTGACGTGGCACTTAAAAAGAGCGCAGTATATGCCTCTATCGCAGCCGATAGTGAAGTAAATGGCTACGATGTAGTACGCGCGTCAATCCAAGGTAAAGTTGAAAACTTTAAGTTAGGTGCAATGTACCAAACACAAGAAAAAGTTGACGGCAGCGCAGAAGCGGATGGTTATCTATTAAATGCAGCTTACAGCATGGGTAACAACACATTTAAAGTACAATACCAAGACATGGACTTTGACGACAGCGACGATAAGTCAGCAATATCAGTTGGTCTTGATCACAAATTAAATAAAAACATTAAAGTATTTGGCTTTTACTCAAGCTTCGACATGGACAACAACGTTGACCAAGACTACGTAGGCTTAGGTATGGAATACAAGTTTTAACTATTCGCTAAATTAGTTAAAACACTCCCTTTTAATCGCGCTCTTTTGAGTGCGGTTTTTTTTGCTTTAAATTATTTACTTAGCCGCCCATAATAGAGCTTCATTTGGAATGAGGTGCGAGTCCTCGACTGTTCCCGCAACTGTAATTAGCGCAAAGCTTTAAGTCAGATACAAATGGTATAATACCAATTTTATTAAAAACATGATCTTTCTAGCGAATTATATAACTTACTAACTTCGTTAAAAATTATTTATATAGAAAAAGTATATGTCATAATTTCCGCCTTGTTATTAAGCTATTTATTTGTCGCTATAATAAATCACTAATTTAATACAATTGGTATGAATTCTTTTAACGAGCGGGTTTACTCATTTTTTCTTGTAGTGCATTAGTATTTTTATCGCATTTTTAGTGAGTTTAACCTAGGGTCTGTTGAACTTTGCGGATTAAAATTTGTTCAAACTAGGGGCTATTTAATCGCGGCGCGAGGTTTGTAACCTAGTGGGCTCGATAACTGCTCCTGCGTTATTCTAATGGCTTACATCCATGTAAGAATAAGTAAAAACCGAGCAACAAAGAGTAAATAGCCCCTAGGAAGAACCCTTTGGGCAGCGCCTGTTTGGCATTAATGCTACGTTATCGCCCATTTATGGGGAATAACCACACTACATAGGCTCTGCCTTGCCTAAATACCAAACAGACTGTTGCAAATTTAACCTTGAAAGATCAACAGACCCTATCTAGGACTGACTATTGTACACTCAAACGCCATTAAATATACCATTACTAAACGTTAAAAACGTATCGTGGGGTATTGGCAATAAAACGATCCTCAAAAAAATAAACCTTAAAATAACCACAGGTAAATTTGTTGGCTTAATTGGACCTAATGGCGCAGGTAAATCGAGCTTATTGCGTTGTTTATATCGTTTTAATAAACCCAGTAATGGCGTTGTAGAGTTTAACAACACCGATATTTGGCAGCTAAAAAGCGATGAGTACGCAAAAAAAGTAGCGGTTGTTTTACAAGAAACCCCGTCGCAATTTAACTTAAGCGTATTTGATGTTATTGCACTTGGGCTAACGCCTCATAAATCGCTATTTAGCTCAGTAACTAACATTGATAAACACAAAATTACCCAAGCTATCAACACTGTAGGGTTGGCAGATCATAGCGATCAAAGCTTTGAGTCACTTTCGGGTGGAGAAAAGCAACGTGCCTTGATAGCCCGCGCCATAGTTCAGCAACCTCAGTTGTTAATAATGGACGAACCAACTAGCCATTTAGATGTTAAATACCAAATACAGGTAATGGAGCTTGCTAAATCGTTGGGTGTAACGGTGTTTGCATCGTTTCACGATTTAAACTTAGCTTCTGCAATGTGCGATGAACTAGTGGTTATTAAAAATGGTGAAATTACACATACAGGCACGCCAAGTGAGGTATTAACCGAAAACATGCTAGGCGACGTTTTTGGTGTCTGCGCTCAAGTAAATAACCACCCGCAAATATCGGAGTCGGGAAATAGCATCCCTCATATCACTTACTTTTATGGTTACGAATAATATGAGCGCAGTTAATACTCGCCAATCACTTGCGCTATTTATCAGTGCTGCAGCTGCTTTATTTAGCTTATTTGCAGCACTTAGTTTTGGCGCAGCAGAGACCTCACTTCAAGATGTATTTAATAGCTTTTTACTCTCAAATGATGCGTCTTTTAATTCGCGTATTATTTTTGAACTAAGAATGCCACGCACATTACTCGCCTTTTTAGCCGGCTCTGGCTTAGCAATTGCGGGGCTTATTTTACAAACGGTAACGCGCAACCCTTTAGCCGATCCTTACTTATTTGGTATATCGTCGGGTGCTTCATTTGGGGTGGTGTTACTTATGGCATTAGCAGGTATTAGCGCAGGTTTTATGTTATCGGCAGCAGCATTGCTGGGTAGCTTACTCGCCATGAGTTTATTAATACTTATTGCAGGTAGGCAGCAAAGTGCACAGGTAGAATCAATGTTATTAGCTGGTGTTGCTCTGTCGTTTTTATTTAGTGCATTTACCAGCTTGCTGCTTTATTGGAGCGACCCTCAGGCGGTAGCCGCTATTTTATTTTGGACACTGGGCAGCTTTTCGCGTGCGCAGTGGGTTACGCTTTGGTTGCCTTTATTGGTAATTACATTGTGTACGTTTGTAATGCTGAGCTTTAGAAGGCAGCTAAATGCTATGTTACTGGGCGATGAAAGCGCAATTACATTAGGTGTGAGGGTTCAGCGCTTTAGAATACTTATGCTGGTTTTAAGCTCATTAATTACCGCTGTGCTGGTGGCTATGTGTGGTGGTATTGGGTTTGTAGGATTAATGGTGCCGCATATTGTGCGCTTTTTTATATCCCAAGGCACCATCGCTGGCTTACTGGTAACCAGCTTGGTGGGCGGTACATTTATGGTGTGGGTTGATGTACTTTCGCGCTCATTGCTGAAAAACCAAGAACTGCCCGTAGGTGTTATTACTGCAGCTATTGGTAGCGTGTTCTTTTTGAGTTTATTGTTTTTTAGAAAGCGAGGGGTGTAATTCCATGAAAACCTTAATGGTGCAAGGCACTACATCAGATGCTGGTAAAAGCACTTTAGTTGCTGCCCTTTGCAGGGTGTTTGCTAAGCGAGGGGTAAAGGTTGCGCCTTTTAAACCACAAAATATGGCACTTAATAGCGCAGTAACAAAAGATGGCGGCGAAATTGGTCGTGCGCAAGCTTTGCAAGCAATAGCAGCTAAAGTAGAGTCCGAAATAGACTTTAATCCTATTTTACTTAAACCTAATAGCGATACTGGCGCACAAGTGATTATTCACGGAAGAGCCATTAGTAATATGGAAGCGGGCAAATATCACGACTATAAAAAAGTGGCGATGGATGCAGTAATTACCTCACATAACCGCTTAGCTAAACGCTTTGATTTACTCCTCGTTGAAGGGGCAGGTAGCCCTGCTGAAATAAACCTGCGTGAAAACGATATTGCCAATATGGGTTACGCCGAAGAGGTAGATTGCCCAGTAATTATAATTGCTGATATTGATAAAGGTGGTGTGTTTGCACATTTGGTAGGTACGCTTGCGTTGTTAAGCGAGTCAGAACAGGCGCGCGTAAAAGGCTTTGTTATAAACCGCTTTAGAGGCGATATAGGTTTGCTGCAAGGCGGGCTTGATTGGCTTGAAGAATACACAAACAAACCCGTACTTGGCGTATTACCTTATTTACACGACCTTGCGCTTGATGCTGAAGACGCCGTCGCAATTGATAATAACGTAACCAACGCCTCAATTAATATTGCAGTGCTACTTGTTCCCCACATTAGTAACCACACCGATTTTGATGCACTGCGTTTGCACCCAAACATTAATATAAATTACGTGCGCCATACGCAAACGATCCCAGACGTTGATCTGATAATTCTCCCAGGCAGTAAAAACGTGCTGGGCGATTTAACCTTTTTGAAAAATGAAGGCTGGGACACTCAAATTAAACGCCACTTACGCTATGGTGGTAAAGTACTTGGCATTTGTGGCGGCATGCAAATGCTGGGCAATACGCTCAACGATCCCGAGGGTATTGAGTCATCATTAAAGCAAGTAAATGGGCTTGCTCTGTGCGATTTTGAAACCACGCTAACAACACAAAAAGTATTAACTAAAATAACCGCTACACTGCTTTTAAATAACCAATCAACACCCTGTAGTGGTTACGAAATACATGCAGGGATTAGCCAAGGTGCAGCGCTTAATAAGCCATTTTTAACCTTTGATAAAAGCCACCCACATGGTTTTATTTTCGATGGCTTTATTAGCGATGATAACGCCATTGCGGGCACTTATTTACATGGCTTATTTGATGAAGCCGATGCTACATCGCAAATTTTAAAATGGGTAAA
Source organism: Pseudoalteromonas sp. HL-AS1 (assembly GCF_031198785.1). NCBI lineage: Bacteria > Pseudomonadati > Pseudomonadota > Gammaproteobacteria > Alteromonadales > Pseudoalteromonadaceae > Pseudoalteromonas > Pseudoalteromonas sp. HL-AS1. The sequence continues at coordinate 3,072,314 of NZ_CP133569.1, read as the reverse complement.
ACCAAGCGCCTCAATTAACCCAATTAGTATTGCCACTCATCGCGAGCAGCAGTTAGAACGATTAGCAACCATGTGCGAAACGCATTTAAACATACAGCAAATTATCTCGATTTATGAAGGGCACAATAATGACTGAACAAAACAACGATAAGCACAAGCAGCGCCAACAAAAAGTAAAAGAACAAGTGGATGCACGTGTTGCCGCCGCACAAGATGTAAAAGGTATTTTTCAGGTAATTACCGGTAACGGTAAAGGTAAATCAACCTCAGGCTTTGGCGTTGTAGCACGCTGCGTAGGGCATGGTAAAAAAGCAGCCGTTTGCCAATATATTAAAGGTACGTGGGAGTGTGGCGAGCGTAATTTATTACAAAGTGCAGGCGTTGAGTTTGTTGTAATGAACACCGGTTTTACCTGGGATACACAAAATAAAGAAGCCGATACCGCAGCCGCCCAAGCAACATGGCAAGAGTCAAAACGCATGCTTGCTGATAGCAGTATTGATTTAGTATTACTCGATGAGCTTACGTATATGGTGACATACGGCTATGTTGATTTAGATGAAGTAGTAACAGCCCTTAATAACCGCCCGCCAATGCAGTCAGTTATTATCACAGGGCGTGCAGCACATCGTACTTTAACCGACCTTGCCGACACGGTAAGCGAAGTGCGTAATGTAAAACATGCATTCGACTCAGGCATAAAAGCGCTAGAAGGATTTGATTACTAATGTTTAAAGCGTTTTTTATTGGGGGGCTGCTTTTTTGTGTATCGGGCAGTGCACTTGCAGAGCAGGCTAATGATTCTAAAAAACTGCGAATAATCGCGCTTGCACCACATATAGTCGAAAACCTATTTGCCATAGGGGCGGGCGATAATATTGTGGGCACGGTTGATTACGCCGACTACCCAAGTGAAGCCCAAAGTATTGAGCGCATAGGGGGTTATTACGGTATCTCACTTGAAAAAGTGTTAGCGCTTAAACCTGATTTAGTAATTGCGTGGAAAAGCGGAAACCAAAGCGAAGATTTAGCCCAAATAGAGCGTTTAGGTATAAAAGTATATTTGAGTAATCCCACCACAATCGCTGGTGTAGCCGACGAGTTACTTACTTTTGGTGAATTTACAGGGAATATTGAGCAAAGCCAGCAAGCGGCAAATGCATTTATACAAAAACTAAACGCGATTGTTAAAAGCCAGCAAGATAAAAAAAATATTACCGGATTTTATCAGTTATGGGCTGAGCCCATGATGACAGTAAGTAAAAATACGTGGATAAGCCAACTGATTGAAACATGCCATGTAAGCAATGTATTTGCACAGAGCGTTACAGATTACCCGCAAATTAGTATCGAAAATGTCATTGTTACTAAGCCACAAGTTATTATTATCCCTGATGAAAAATCAAAAACACCACAGCCGGTTGTTAATTGGCAAAAGTGGCCAGAAGTGCCCGCTGTTAAAAATGATCAATTTATTAGCGTAAATGCCGATTTATTACATCGTTTTACCCCGCGCATGCTAGATGGACTCGCGGATATGTGTGATAAAATAGACGCATCACGTAAACAGATTAAGAGTACACAATGAGCAATTGGGCTACATTTTTAGAAAGTGAATTACAGCAACCTTACATGCAGCAAACGTTAGAGTATGTGGCTAATCGCCGCAATGAAGGTGTTGCTGTTTACCCGCCTGAAGCTCAAGTATTTAGTGCTTTTGATGCCACCACACTTAATGACATCCGCGTTGTAATTTTAGGACAAGACCCATACCACGGGGAAGGGCAAGCGCATGGCTTGTGTTTTTCGGTATTACCTGATGTAAAAAAGCTGCCGCCGTCGCTTAAAAATATGTACAAAGAGTTAGCTGTCGACATCAGCGGGTTTATTATTCCTGAGCATGGTTACCTGCAAAGCTGGGCAGATCAGGGCGTGTTTTTACTCAATACAGTATTGACCGTGGAGCAAGGACAAGCGCATTCACATAAGTATTTAGGATGGGAGCAATTTACCGATAATGTAATTGCCCATATTAATAAGCACTGCGAAGGTGTGGTATTTATTTTATGGGGTGCACATGCACAAAAAAAGGGTAAAGGCATAGATAGCGCTCGCCATCATGTTTTAAAAGGGCCGCACCCATCGCCGCTTTCGGCGCATAGAGGCTTTTTTGGTTGTAAGCATTTTTCACAAACGAATGAGTTATTGCAAGCCCAAAAAGATAAGCCAATTAACTGGCAAATCTAATTTATTCTAAAGAACTCAAATTGTTTAAACCATTAAAAAAGGCTTCCAGGTTCTGGAAGCCTTTTTGTTTAGTTGGGGCGTATTGAATTAAAAATCGAGCTCATCAATTGCAATACTGTCTGTAAAGTAGTCTAGTTCTTGTAGTTCTTTACGTAGGCGCTGTTTGTCTTTTATTGCTTCTATTTCACGCCATTTTCTTTTTTTATTTTTTTGAGAGGTTTTTCTTGTTGTATCTGGTCCTTCTAATATCTCTAATATATCGTTTAGGCTATCCATGAACTTCTCCTATTGATTTTATTGACATCAAGAATACCTATACCACAGGCCTAGTTAAAATAGAATAAAAAAGTGACAGTTATGTTACATAAGTGTGATTGATTGATGAAGGTTTATACGAAGATTATATGAAGGTTAAATAGAGAAGTAGCCTATTTTAGGCATAAAAAAACGCCGCTATTGCGACGTTTTCTAAAACACGATTATAACAAATTACATTGCTTTAAAACGCGCTTCTAGTTGTTCTTGTGCATCAGCAAAAGAGCGAATACCTTCAGCTAGTTTTTCAGTAGCCATAGCATCTTGGTTATGTAACCAACGGAACTGCGCTTCTGTAAGTGGCTCTGGTTTTGGCTCTTTAGGAATATCTGTTTCTAGCAAGTATTCCTGTGCGCCTTCAAGGTTACCTAAATCTTCTAAAAGATTAGGGCTAATTGTTAGCTTGTCGCAACCAGTAAGAGCAATAATTTCGCCTGTATTACGGAAACTTGCACCCATCACAACTGTTTTGTAGTCATGGCGTTTGTAAAATTCAAAAATGCTGCGTACAGACTGAACACCTGGATCTTGTAGCGGATCGGTTGGTTTTTCCATACCGTTAGCAACGTGCCAATCTAAAATACGCCCTACAAATGGCGAAATTAGAAATACGTTTGCATCGGCACATGCGCGAGCTTGGGCATCGCTAAATAATAAAGTAAGGTTACATTTAGTACCTTCTTTTTCTAGTTGCTCAGCGGCTTTAATACCTTCCCACGTAGACGCTACTTTGATTAAAATTTTGTCTTTGCTTACACCTTCTTTTTCGTAAAGGCTAAGTAGAGTATGTGCTTTATCAATAGTCGCTTGCGTATTAAACGAAAGGCGTGCATCTACTTCAGTAGAAATATAACCAGGTACAATCTCACTAATTTCTTTACCAAGTAACACTGCAAAGTAATCACATGCTAGTTCAAGTTGTTTAGCTGGCTCTTGCTCGGTTTCTTTTGCATAGCTCCAAGCTTTATCTAGGTAAGGCTTATATGCTTCAATCTCGCTCGCTTTTAATAAAAGCGACGGGTTTGTAGTTGCATCTTCTGGTTGATGCTTTTTAATAGCTTCAATATCACCAGTGTCGGCTACGATAGATGAATGTTGTTTTAGCCTTTGTAGAGCTGAAGTCATTTGCTTTCCTCATTCCAAGCAAGTTAAAAGAAAAATCTAATCACTCTTAATATATACAATCCATACTGCAACAGTGTGACAATGCTTGATAGGTCTTATGTCCTTATCAATAGAAAAACGGCAATGCATGGGTTATTAAGAGAGGATTTATTTAAACAAAACGTGCTTTTCGTTTCATTTAATGTTGAAATTGACACTAAATAAATTACAAGTCAATAGCTAACTATGATCACTGTTATTTCACCTGCAAAAAATCTTGATTACGAAACGCCACCCGCAACAGACAAGTTCACTCAACCTGAATTACTAGAGCACAGCGAAGAGCTCATGAAAGTATGCCGTGAACTAACACCAGCGCAAATTGGCAGTTTAATGAAAATTAGCGATAAGCTATCTGGGCTTAACGCTGCACGCTTTAGCGAGTGGGCGCAGCCGTTTACACAAAGTAATGCTAAACAAGCAGTGCTTGCCTTTAATGGCGATGTATACGGCGGTTTAGATGCAAGTACGCTTAAAGCTAGCGAGCTTGATTACGCACAAAATCATTTGCGTATCCTTTCTGGCTTATACGGCTTATTAAAACCACTTGATTTAATGCAAGCTTACCGTCTTGAAATGGGCACCAAGCTTGAAAACTCGCGTGGCAAAAACTTATACGAGTTTTGGGGCAGCGTAATAGCGAACAAACTAAACGAAGTATTAAAAGCACAAGACGCGCAATACTTAGTTAACCTTGCTTCAAACGAATACTTTAAAGCGGTAGATAAAAAAGCATTAAATGCACAAATTATTACCCCACACTTTAAAGACTGTAAAAACGGTCAATACAAGGTAATTAGCTTTTACGCTAAAAAAGCACGAGGCATGATGGCGCGCTACATTATCGAAAATAAAGTAACGCAATTAAGTCAGCTTAAAGAGTTTACTGTGGCGGGTTATTACTTTAGCCCTGAGGCAACAGTTAAAGAGCTTGAGCCGGTATTTATGCGCGACGAACAAAATTAGGTCATAAGCTTAAATAAACAATTGAAAAGCCATGCATTGCATGGCTTTTTTGATACTGGCGTTATATTTGCAACTATATCTAATATTAATGAGATTATTAATTAAATAGGTGCAAACAAAATGATCAGTATTCCATCAGTTGGCGAAGCCGAAAAGCTAATAGAGGAAAAGCTCGGAGGGTGGTTTGATGTTGTTATCAGCCATATCCCTAATTTTATAGTGGCAATTGTAATTGCCATAGTATTTTCAATACTGGCGCGCTTTGCTGGCAAGCTGATGAAAAACGTATTACGCCGCTCACTCGACTCAACGCAAATTGCCGATTTAATGGCGTCAATATTTAAAGTTATTGTGTTGTGCATAGGTTTATTTATAGCGCTCGATTTTGTTGGCTTAAAAGGCACAGTTACTTCGCTACTTGCTGGTGCGGGTATTGTGGGTTTAGCCATTGGTTTTGCGTTTCAAGACATGACCGAAAACCTAATTGCAGGTATAGCAATGGGTGTACGTAAGCCATTTAAAACAGGTGATGTCATAGAAACCGATGATGTGTTTGGTTCGGTGCATTCTATAAACCTACGTAACACGCTAATAGAGAGCTTTTACGGGCAACTAATACTTGTACCAAACAAAGTCTTATTTAGAAATGTACTAAAAAATTACACCACGCTAGGTATAAGACGTATAGAAGTACCCGTAGGTATTTCGTACGGTGACGACATAGAAAAAGCAAAAGACGTCATAGTCGAAAAAATTAACGAATTTGACTTTGTAATACGCAAAGACGAAACCGCCGTATACGCTGAAGGCTTTGGTGACAGCAGCATTAACTTACTGGTGTGGTTTTGGATTAAATACCCAGGCGAGCCTGACTTTATGACGGTACGCCACAAAGGTGTTGTTGCCGTTAAGCAAGCATTAGACGAAGCTGATATTAGTATTCCTTTCCCAATGCGTACGCTCGATTTTGGCATTAAAGGGGGTGAAAAACTCGATGCCATGATAAGCGATAAAATAAGCCAGCAATCATCAAATAAAGACAGTAGCGACGGTGCTGACTCTAGCCAAAGTGAGTAATTTAGTTAAAGCTCATTAGGCAAAAGCATTGGGAAATAGTTACTTACCAACAGCGCATTTTTACAGAGTAAAAATGCGCTTTTTTTATAAACGGATTATTAGCTAGAAGTTTAAATACCTAGTTTTGTGTTTATTGAATATCAATTCTAATTAGTTGCGTTTGGCCATGGGAGTATTAACAAGTAAAAGTAGTGTTTACCCAACGATTTTCTCACTGCCTTTGCTGCACACTCTGAAATAACGCCCTCATCTATTTTAATAACTAAATCATCCTTTTTAAGCCCGTTAGGTCGGCTAAAGAATCTGTGTAAGCTTTTTCAGTATCAATTGGGTTAACTTAAGGGTTAAAAGAGCGAAGACAAACACGCTAGCATCAATTCTAAATTTATCTTCATAAGTATAAGTATTAGTGTGAGCTATCGTTTTAAGGGGAGGAATAATAGTATTGCTTAGGCTTTATTTTATCTTTTTCACAGCAGCAAAACTTGCCTTAAACTGAATATAAAAAAGCGCAGCTTGTGTTGTAGTAACAAGCCGCGCTTATGAATTAGTCATACAAATAGGTTTTTGTGGTGCGTATTAAATAACGCTAATTTTGTTACGAATGATTTTAACCCCATCTATATTTTCTAGAAATTTTTGAGCCAGTGCGCGCTGAAAACCAGTTTGTGCTTCACCGTATAAATCTACTTCACCATTTTTTACCTGCACACGAATATCACTTAACGCTAGGTTAGGGTTAGTTCGTAGGGTGTTGGTGATAGTTTGTTGTAGGTTAGGTTGAGTGGCTACACTGCTTACTACGGCCATGTTGGTTGCTGCACTTACCTTTGTAGCGCAAGCTAATAAAAATAAACAACAAAATGATACTAAAGCGATAGTTAACTTGAAGCGGTTCATAACTTAATCCTTACATTACGGTGAATAGTGCAGCCACAAAATGGAAATTCCATCGGCTAGGTTATCTTTGTAGTTACAATTTCGGTGCCAATTTTAACGCTATGAAATATAAAGTGATTTTATTAAGTGGGAATTAAGGTGGGCAAAAATTACATTTAAATGAGTATGAGTTACATGCTTGGGTTACATATTTAACAGGTACAAACACCAGAGCCTGTAAGGCTTGCATTAAAAAAGCCGACAAAAGTCGGCTTAGAATAAAAGTATGTTAGGTTACTTTTTCTTTTTAACCTTGGCCTTTTTCTTGGCTTTCATTTTTACTGGATCTTTACGCTTTTTAGCCGGCGGCTTAGCTTCTTTATGCTGTGGCTCAACACCTTTAATTACACGGCGTTTTAGTTTTTGTTCAACGTAGCGCTCTACTTTATACAAAATACCAATGTCGTGTGCTTCAACTAATGATATTGCAATCCCTTTTTTACCAGCACGGCCAGTACGACCAATACGGTGTACGTATACGTCGGCAGTGCGCGGCATATCAAAGTTAATAACGTGGCTGATGTCAGATACGTCAATACCACGTGCAGCTACGTCGGTAGCAATTAAGATACGTGTTTTGCCACTGTGGAAGTTTTCCATGGCTTTCATACGTTTGTCTTGTGGCATTTCGCCGCGTAACCAAGCTGCTTTAACGCCGTTATTGGTTAGCTCGCCAATCAGTGTTTCTAAACGCTCACGGGTTTTAACAAACACAATTGCTTTAGTCACGTCTGGACCATTTAAGGTATTTACTAAAAGCTCTAGTTTATGATGATAGTCATCGGCTAAATGTACCCACTGGTGAATTTTAGCTTTTTCTTTACGTGACGATTCAGCTTCTAATAGAGCTGGGTCGTTTAATGTTTTTTCAGCAAACCTTTCTACGCTGTCACCTTCGAGTGTTGCTGAGAATAAAAAACATTGGCGACGATTTTTAGCTTCGTCACAAATACGGCTCATTTCTTTTTTGAAACCCATATCTAACATGCGATCTGCTTCATCGATAATAAGCATTTCTACGTGTTCAGCATGAAAGTTTTCGGTTTCTAGGTATTCCATTAATCGACCTGGTGTGGCGATTAAAATATCGTTATTTTTTTCAAAAATTTCTTTATGCGTGCCGTAGTTAATACCGCCTGTTACTACACCAATTTTTAGGTGTGTGCGTTTAGCTAGCAGTTCACATTGTTCATGAATTTGATAAGCCAACTCACGAGTCGGGGTCATAACGAGGACGCGCGCAAAACCAGGATCACGACGTGGGAAATCCAGTAAGTACTGAATAGCCGGAATTAAAAATGCCGCTGTTTTACCTGTACCAGTAGGCGCAGATGCTAAAATATCGCGCCCCTGTAGTGCTTCAGGAATAGCTTGTTGTTGAATGCTGGTTGGCGTCTCGTAGCCCATTTTATTAATGGCATCGAGTAGCTTGTTATCAAGATCAAATTCAGAAAATTGCATAGAGTGTCTAAAATAAGGGACAATTACCCTGATTATACGCGCTATGCTGCGCTTGGTGAATGAAAAGGTGAAAAAATGTCTGGTTTTGTATTTAAACAATTTAAAGTTGAACACGACGACTGTGCAATGAAAGTTTCTACCGATGGCATTTTGCTTGGCGCATGGGCTAATTTAAGCGGTGCAAAGTCATTACTTGATATAGGCACAGGGACCGGCTTACTAGCATTAATGTGTAAGCAGCGCAGTAATGAGCTTGATATAACTGCGGTAGAAATTGACGAAAGCGCCTATACCCAAGCATTACAAAATGTAGCTAATAGTCCGTGGCCAACAATAAGTATTAAGCACCAAACTATTCAAAGCTTTAGTAGTGAAGTTAAATTTGATGTTGTTATCTCTAATCCACCGTATTTTAATCACAGTTTAAAAGGCGATAATGCTGCGCGTAATACCGCACGCCATACCGACGGCTTAAGTTTTGAAGAGTTAATAAATGCCTTTAAACGCTTAAGCCATAGTGGTTCTCGCTTTAGCTTAATACTCCCAAGCGTTGAAGGCGCATTATTTATTGAGCTTGCTACTCAAAATGGGCTTTATTTAAATGCTCATTGCCAAGTAAAAGCCACGCCTAATAAAGATATTAGCCGCAGTTTAATGGCATTTAGCTACGTAAAAAGCGATATAGAAACATCAATTCTGTGTATTAGAAACTTAGATAATACCTACACCGCTGATTATATAGCTCTGTGCAAAGCATTTTATTTGAAAATGTAAAGCAATTGTAAAATAGGAACGAATAACGCAAACTGACTAAAACCTATTGTTGAGAACAGATATGGATAGTCAGTTACCAAAATCTTTTATAATTATACTTGCCGTATTACAGGCTATTGCTCTTACCCTTTTGTATAGCAGTATAGAAAATAATGTGTGGCCAGCAACAAGCCCTACATGGTTAGTCTCACTTATTACATTTTCTATGAGCTTTCCTTTATTAATGCTAATGACCGTTAATAAAAATAATATAAAAACGTCGTTGCTTTTAATCCTTCCTTTTTCCTTGTTGTTATCTTTATTGGGGGCGTATGTTGGCTTTCAGCAAGAGCCTCAAGAGTACGTAAGTAATAACACTTTAATGTCAGTTTTTATTTTTACTAGTTTAATAGCTGGCTTTAAAGGCCTTATGTACATACAACAATTTGGTAGCTCAGAAAATGTTAGTTACAGTCGTTTATTTAAGCTCTCTTGGCGTAATTTTATAATATTTGGAGAATGCTGGCTGTTTGTACTTATTTTTTGGGGAATTCTAAATTTAGGTGCGGCTTTATTTGATATTTTAGATATAGAATTTTTCTCTGAGCTACTAAGAAATGAATGGTTTTGGATCCCAACCTTAACGCTCGCATTTGCCTTTGCGAGTGTCATATTTAGAAAGCTTTTGAACATTGAAGATAATATCGCTTTTTTACTACAAACTTTAATTAAGTTTTTATTGCCTGTTTTATCAGTTATTTCTCTCGGTTTTTTAGCAACACTTCCTTTTACCGGACTCAATAAATTATGGGAGACCGGAAGCGGCAGTTTATTAGTAATGTGGCTGCAGGTGCTCACGTTGTTTTTTGTTAACACTGTTTATAAAGATGACTCATCAGTTCGCCCTTATCACATGCTCTTGCACCGACTCGTTTTTATAAGCGTTGCGTTACTTCCAGTTTATAGTGTTATTTCTGCCTATGGAATTTACTTACGGGTAGAGCAGCATGGGCTAACAGTAGATCGTTGTTGGGGCATTTTTATTTGGTTTTTATTGGCGTGTTTTTCGTTTAGTTATCTTGTTGGAATTATAACAAAGCGAGACAATTGGCTAGAGCCGCTTAGCAAAATAAATATTGTGATGGGGTGGGTGGTGCTCGTTAGTATGCTTGCTGTTAACTCCCCTTTATTAAATTTTCAAAGCTTATCTACAAACAGCCAAATAGCGCGTTTAGATGCAGATAAAGTAACAATAGAAAAGTTTGACTATTACTATTTTGAGTACAGCTTAGGACGCCAAGGTTATTTAGCTATGCAGTTATTAAAACAGAAAATTGAAACGAGTCACCCAGAGCAATACGCTATCATCGATAGGATGTATGTAAATAATGAGTTTGCTTTAACGCTTGAACACACAGTCGGTGATTTTATTGAGCGCAGTGTATTTTGGCCATCACAAGCGCTAATACCTCAAGGTTTAATAGAGGCAGTATTTTCTGAACAACATTTTTACGATCGTAACTCTTTAAAAGAACATACTTACTATTTCATTGGCATGGATTTGAACAAGGATGATGAACTCGATTTTATAGTGATTGACGAAAGTAATGAAAATATAGCCGCATATTTCTGGTTATTCGACATGGGTAAGTGGCGATCAAGGTATATGAATGTCGAAAATCCTGAAGAGATTAGATACCTTAAAAGCATGATTGATAATAACGAATTATCTTTAGTTGAGCCTGAATATTCAAATCTAAAAATAGGGGATGTTGTTTTTAAAGTGAGGTAATGCGTAACTTTTTTTATGCGACTGCCCCTTAAACCTAAACTAATGATTATTAGTTTAGGTTTTTTGCTTTTGGTTTTTTATTTTATGTACAGCGCTTTAATAGTGTGTTTATAAATCACCTGATATGATTTAGCTATTAGCCACTTAATTTAAAAGGCAACACAATGAAAAAGTTAAATAAATTAGCAGTACTTAGCACGTTAGCAGCCACCATTTTTGCAAGCCAAGGTGTGTTTGCTACTATTACGCCAGTAGGCCTTTGGAAAACGATTGATGAGGATACAAACCAAGCTAAGTCGTATGTACGTATTACCCAAACCAACGGTGTATTAAGCGGCAAAGTTGAAACCATTCTTAACCCTGCAAAACAAAATGATATATGTAGTAAATGCGATGATGAGTTAAAAGATCAGCCTATTTTAGGAATGACTATAATCACCGATGTAAAAGCACAAGATGATGGCGTTTGGGGAGACGGAGAAATACTCGACCCAACAAATGGTAAAACCTACACTTTACAACTAACCCCGCAAGATGAAGGTAAAAAGCTCGAAGTACGCGGCTACATTGGGTTTTTTTACCGTAATCAATATTGGTTAAAAGTAGAGTAAGTTTTACTACTTATTTAATCACTAAACGTTAAATAATTAAGTATTAACTGAAATCATTTTTGCGCTTTGCCTTTCTTACTCACTAAGCCAGCTATATTTAATTGGCATTCAATTTTGAGTAAATAATAAAGGAAAAAAGATGATTAAGTACATAGTTGCTTTAATAATGCTGAGCACACTGTTAATAAGCGGTGGAGCAAGCGCAAAGGATGATGCTGTAAATGCGGGTTGGTTTAATAACACGGCTATTAAAGGGTACGACAGCGTTGCATATTTTACGCAAAATAAAGCCGTTAAAGGTAGCGACAAATATACGTTTAGTTATTTAGGTGCTGACTGGCATTTTTCGAGTGAAGAAAACAAAACGACATTTGCAGAAAACCCAAAGCGTTATGCACCGCAATACGGTGGCTGGTGCGCTTATGCAATGGCTGATGAGGGTAATGCCGTAGGGATAGACCCTGAAGCATTTTATATTCACGAAGATAAGCTTTACTTAAATTATAGCCAAAGCGTACAGCAAAAATGGTTAAGTAATTTACTACCGTACATTGTTATGGCTGATGGGTACTACCCACAAACAACCAATGTGATGACGTTTCAATAAATTGATTTATATTAATTAAAAAGCCCGCAGCTAAACTAGTTGTGGGCTTTTTACTTTTTATTTGTCGGTATTGATAAGTGAATTAAAGCGTTTCGCCGTATTCAGTCATTACCTGTTCAACCCATGTTGCAATGCGGTCGTCGCTTAGCTCGTATTGGCTGTCTTCGTCGAGCGCGAGTCCTACAAACTGTTTACCATCAGGCGTCAATGCTTTTGAAGCTTCAAACTCGTAGCTACTGTCGTTTGGCCAAAAACCAAGTTGAGTAAATGTTTGCGTATTTATTTCGTCGTGTAGCATGCCTAGCGCATCTTGAAACCACTGCCCGTAACCTTGTTGATCGCCCATGCCAAATAAAGCAATGGTTTTACCTTTTAGGTTTACGTCGGCTATGTCGTCCCACTTTGACTCCCAGTCTTCTTGTATTTCACCAAAATCCCATGTTGAAATACCAAAGATGATAAAGTCGTACTGCTCTGCATTTTTTAGTGGCTCGTCTTTAATATTGTGCAGGGTAACTATATCGGCACCAATAATGTCGCGAATCTTTTCTGCTGCCATTTCGGTGTAGCACGTAGTAGAACCAAAAAATAAACCAATTTGCATCGTATTTATCACTGTGTAATTGCCTGATATGATAGGCTCAAGTTTACCGTAAGGTATTTTTAATTGATACCTTAGCAAAGCATGAGAGCATAATGTGACAACGCTATCTGACGATTCTTTTGAAAATAACAGCAGTATGAGCAGTAATAGCGACTACCTAGAAACCTTTTTAGATAGCCTGTACTTAGAACAAGGCGTAAGCGAAAATACATTAAGCGCTTATCGCAGTGATTTAGATAAGTTTTGCCTATTTTTAAAGGGCGAAAATTTAATGACGGTAACGGGGCTCGACATAGAAAGCTATTTAGCGCATCGAGTTGATTTAGGTTTAAAACCACGCAGTACAGCACGTAGCATTAGTGCGCTAAAGCGTTTTTATCAGTATTTTGTGCGCGAAAAAATAATTAGTGATTCGCCCATGCTAAACATAGCTCAACCAAAAGCCGGACAGTCGTTACCTAAAACACTCTCAGAAGCTGAAGTTGAGGCATTATTAAATGCGCCTAACACCGAAGAAGCGATGGGACTGCGCGATAAGGCCATGCTAGAGCTACTTTATGCAACGGGGTTGCGTGTAAGTGAGCTTGTTGGGCTTCGTATGGAGCAAATTAATTTGCGCCAAGCGGTTGTGTTTGTAAAAGGCAAGGGTAACAAAGAGCGCTTAGTGCCATTGGGTGAAGAAGCCATGTATTGGCTGGAGCAATTTTTAAAGGGTGGGCGTGCACAAATGATAAAACACGCCACCGATTTTGTGTTCCCATCTAAGCGCGGAGTAGGCATGACGCGACAAACCTTTTGGCATAGAATTAAACACTATGCTATTTTGGCATCAGTTGAGTCTCCATTATCGCCCCATACCATGCGCCATGCTTTTGCTACGCACTTATTAAATCATGGGGCAGATTTACGTGTGGTACAAATGATGTTGGGCCATAGCGATTTATCAACGACGCAAATTTATACCCATGTTGCCAATGAACGGTTAAAGTCGGTACACGCAGAGCATCATCCGCGCGCGTAAATTTGAAAGTAAATGTTATTAAGCCGGTCAATATATTAAGCATTTTTAGGATAGAGAGAAGTTATGAAAAAATTAATGTTAGCAGGTGCCATGTTGTGCACAAGTATTAGTGCATTTGCAAATGGCGTTGCTGTAACACCAGATGCTAATGATCCTATTATTACTAAATTTGCCGAGCTTGGTGTAACTGTAAAGCAAATCAACCCAAGCCCAGTAGCGGGTTTAAAAGAGTTGATCACTAATAAAGGCGTACTTTACGCAAGTCCAGATGGTCAATTTTTAATGCAAGGTACGTTAATCGATTTAAATAATCGTAACAACTTAACAGAGCAAGCATTAAACGGCGTGCGTGTTGAGGGCATTAAAGAATACGAAGATTCGATGATTGTGTACAAAGCACCAAACGAAAAACACAGTATTACCGTATTTACCGACATTAGTTGTGGTTACTGTCGTAAATTACATCGCGAGTTAGACGATTTACTTGATGCGGGTATTACCGTTAAGTACCTTGCGTTTCCACGTGGAGGCTTACAAGGTTCAGGTTACGCCGATTTAATGAACGTATGGTGTGCACGCGATCAGCAAGAAGCACTAACAGAAGCTAAGTCGGGCACAAGCACTAAAGTAGTTGCAGGTTGTAGCGCACCGGTTGCAGAGCATTATCAGCTTGGCCAAAGCTTTGGTATTAGCGGCACACCAGCCATTATTTTAGAAGATGGTACGATGATCCCAGGTTACCAGCCAGCAGCAGCACTAAAAGCAGCATTAGATGCTAACAAAGCGTCGTAATACGTTTTATAGCTAATAAAAAGGCCTTGATGGCCTTTTTTTGTCTTTTTAATACGACCCAAAAAGTTAAAACTCTGCATGAAAAAACTAATCATTGCGCGTGAAAACGTTGACGACTCGCATCTACCGAGTAATTTACACCCTGTAATTAAACAAATTTATGCTAACCGCAATGTATTTAATGCCGACGAGCTAAATAACAGCGTAGCTACGCTTCACGACTTTAAATTGTTTAAAGATATCGACAAAGCCAGCGATTTATTAATTGAAGCATTAAAGACGCAAAGCCAAATATTAATAGTCGGCGATTTTGATGCTGATGGCGCAACAAGCACTGCAACATTAATGCAAGGCCTTGAGATGTTTGGCTTTAAGCATTTAGATTACTTAATTCCTGACCGGTTTAGCTTAGGCTATGGTTTAAGCCCCGCACTTGCAGAGCAAATAGTACAAATAAAGCCTGATTTAGTGATCACCGTAGATAACGGCATATCGTGTATTGCTGGTATTGATATTTTAAAAGCGGTTGGTATAAAAGTGCTGGTAACAGATCATCACTTACAAGGTGAGCAGCTGCCAAATGCCGATGCTATAGTAAATCCAAATAGGCACGAATGTAACTTCCCGTCTAAATCTATAGCAGGCGTTGGCGTTGCTTTTTACTTACTGATAGCACTGAGAAGCGTAATGCGAGACCTTGGTTATTTTGAGCAGCAACCGCCGCCTAATTTAGCTAACTTGCTCGACATTGTAGCGCTTGGTACGGTTGCTGACGTGGTCGCACTTGATGCAAATAATCGTACCTTAGTACATCAAGGTTTAGCACGTATTCGCAGTGGTAAAACACGCCCAGGCATTACCGCGCTTATTGAGGTGGCTAACCGCAATGCTGCGCGCTTAAGCGCAAGCGACTTTGGCTTTTCACTTGCCCCGCGTTTAAATGCAGCAGGGCGATTAGACGACATGAGTTTGGGTATAGCATGCTTACTTAGCACCGATATAAACCAAGCACGTAGTATTGCCAGCGAGCTCGATAGCTTAAACTTTGCAAGGCGCGAAATAGAACAAGGCATGCAAGCCGAGGCGCAAGCCGTGCTTGATAGACTCGCATTTAGCGACGATAACGTCCCTGATGCAATTTGCTTGTTTCAAGACGATTGGCACCAAGGTGTTATTGGTATTTTGGCTGGTCGCTTAAAAGAAAAGTACCACCGACCAACCGTTATATTTGCTGGTGGCGAAAATGGTGAAATAAAAGGCTCGTGCCGCTCTATAGAAGGGTTGCACATGCGCGACTTACTCGAAGGGCTTAATATTGCTGAGCCACACTTAATTAATAAATTTGGTGGCCACGCAATGGCCGCTGGTTTAAGTATTAATGAGCAACACTTTAACGACTTTAAAAAGGCATTTGATGCTGCAGTGAGTGCGCAACTGAGTGAAGAAAGTAAGCGCTGTATTGTATTTACCGACGGTGAGCTGCCAAACGACTGCTTTACGATGGAGTTTACTCAGCTATTAAAGCAATCGGGCCCGTGGGGGCAGCAATTTCCTGAGCCGGTGTTTGAGCACACATTTGAAGTAATACAGCAGCGCATAGTCGGCGAAAAGCACTTAAAACTTGTATTAAAGCATCAATCAGGGCGATTAGTTGACGCCATTGCCTTTGGTATTGATGTAAAAGAATGGCCCGACACAGAAGCGAAGTTTGTAAAAGTAGCCTATCAACTCGATATAAATGAGTTTAGAGGTAAATTTACGCTGCAATTAATAGTTAGAGAGCTTGAAAAAGTGCACTAAAAAATATGCACAAATCATGCATAAAAGGCTAATAAAGCGCGCGGTTTTTTGTTAAAATCGGGCGTTTTTATCATTTGACGATAATTTGTTGCGAAAATCCCATGTAAAGGGGCGCAATTACCTAGCCATTTTGGAGTGATGTACATGTTTGAAGTGAATCCTGTGATTAACCAAATCAAGGCAATTCGCGAACGTACTGAATTGCTTCGGGGGTACCTTTGACTACGCTCTTAAACAAGAACGCCTAGAAGAAGTTAACGCCGAACTTGAAGATTCAGCCGTATGGAATGAGCCTGAACGCGCACAAGCGCTTGGCCGTGAAAAATCAGCATTAGAGGCTGTTGTTGAAACAATCGACAACCTTGTAGCCGGTACTGACGACGTTGAAGGTCTACTTGAACTTGCTGTAGAAGCCGAAGATCAAGATACCTTTGATGAAGCACAAAGCGAACTTAGCGATCTAAACGAGCAGTTAGAAGGTTTAGAGTTTCGTCGTATGTTTTCAGGTCCTCATGACTCAAACGATGCGTACCTTGATTTACAATCGGGTTCTGGCGGCACTGAAGCACAAGACTGGTGTAACATTCTACTTCGTATGTATTTACGTTGGGGCGAGGCTAAAGGCTTTAAAGTTGAGCTAGTTGAAGCAACCGACGGTGATGTTGCCGGTATTAAAGGCGCAACAGTTCGCTTTGTTGGCGAATACGCTTACGGTTGGTTACGTACAGAAACAGGCGTTCACCGTTTAGTGCGTAAAAGCCCGTTTGACTCAAGTGGTCGTCGTCATACCTCATTTGCTTCTGCGTTTGTATACCCAGAGATTGACGATAATATTGAAATTGATATTAATCCGTCAGACCTACGTATAGACGTTTACCGTGCATCAGGCGCTGGTGGTCAGCACGTTAACACCACCGAATCGGCAGTTCGTATTACTCACGTACCAACAAATACCGTAGTGCAGTGTCAAAACGAGCGTTCACAGCATAAAAATAAAGCCCAAGCGATGAAGCAATTAAAAGCTAAATTATTTGAGCTTGAGCTACAGCAGCAAAATGCTGAAAAACAAACGCAAGAAGACGCTAAATCTGATATAGGTTGGGGTAGCCAAATACGTTCATACGTACTTGATGACGCACGTATTAAAGATTTACGCACAGGCGTTGAAAACCGCAATACCCAATCGGTACTTGACGGTAACTTAGATAAATTTATTGAAGCCAGCCTTAAATCTGGCCTATAACCACCAAGCTAATAAAGAGCTAAAAAATGACTGATAAAATCCAAGACGAAAACAAGTTAATCGCTGAGCGTCGTGGCAAGTTAGACGCGATACGCGAAAATTGCCCAGCCAACGGTCATCCAAACCAATTCCGTCGTGAGCATTACACGGCTGATTTGCAAGCCCAGTTTGGTGATAAGAGCAAAGAAGAATTAGTTGAACTACAAGAAGTTGTGTCTATTGCTGGACGTATTTTAGCAAAGCGTGGACCGTTTTTTGTAATTCAAGACATGAAAGGTCGCGTACAAGCGTATGCATCTAAAGATGTTCAAAAAGACCTTAAAGAAAAATATGGTCAGCTAGACACTGGCGATATTATAGGTGTTAAAGGCGCGTTAAATAAATCGGGTAAAGGCGATTTATACGTAGAAATGACTGAGTATCAATTACTAACTAAGTCACTTCGCCCGTTACCTGAAAAATTCCATGGCTTATCAGATCAAGAAACAAAGTACCGCCAACGTTATGTTGACTTAATTACTAACGAAGCAACGCGCGAAACATTCCGCATTCGCTCACAAGTAGTTGAAGGTATTCGTCGCTTTTTAGCAGACCGTGACTTTATGGAAGTAGAAACACCTATGCTACAGGTTATACCTGGTGGTGCATCTGCGCGTCCGTTTGTGACTCACCATAACGCGCTTGATATCGACATGTACCTACGTATAGCGCCAGAGCTTTACTTAAAGCGCTTAGTGGTAGGTGGTTTTGATCGTGTATTTGAAATTAACCGTAACTTCCGTAACGAAGGGTTATCTACACGCCACAACCCAGAATTTACAATGATTGAATTTTACCAAGCATACGCTGATTACATCGACCTGATGAACATTACCGAAGACATGCTACGTACTGTTGCAGAAAACGTACTAGGTAGTGCAATTGTAGTTAATACAACTAAGGACGAAAACGGCGAAGTTATCGATTCAGTTGAATACGACTTTGGCCAACCGTTTACACGTTTAAGTATGGCGGATGCTATCTTAAAATATAACCCTGAGTTTGATGCTGCGGTATTTAACGACCCAGAAAACCATTTTGAAGAGTTAAAAGCGTACGCTAAACAAGTGCACGTTAAAATTCCTGAAAACTGTGTTTGGGGTCCAGGTAAGTTTCTTTGTGAAATATTTGAAGAAACAGCAGAGCACATGCTTATTCAACCTACGTTTATTACTGGTTACCCGTGGGAAGTATCACCACTTGCACGCCGTAACGACGAAAACCCATTTGTTACCGACCGTTTTGAGTTTTTTGTTGGCGGTCGTGAACTTGCAAATGGTTTCTCTGAGCTTAACGATGCACAGGACCAAGCTGAGCGCTTTACTCGTCAAGTTGAAGAGAAAGACGCAGGCGATGATGAAGCAATGCACTACGACGAAGACTACATACGCGCACTAGAGTACGGCTTACCGCCAACGGCTGGTGAAGGTATTGGTATTGACCGTTTAGTTATGTTGTTTACTGATTCATCAACAATTAAAGACGTTATTTTGTTCCCGCATATGCGTCCACAAGCTGACTAATCTTTAGTAGAACAAAGTAAGTTAATAAACGCCGCTTAATAGCGGCGTTTTTTTTACTTATAATTAGTGTTTTAATTAATAAGTACTACACTAAAAATTAAAGGTAATTATTAGTGCTGATTAATGTGCAATTCAGCTTTACTAACTTATTGTTACTGGAAGTTTTTAATATTAAAACTAACAGTGCTATAACTTTTTAGTATGATTGTTTTTTAAACATATGTTGTGTTTGTACAAAGGTTTTAGCTAGAATACGCACGAAATTTACACTGCTGGTATTTAGCAGTTAAATATAGATTCTTAAAGGACTTAGAATAATAGTATGAAAGACAAACGAGTAGATGATTTATCAGAAGAATGCACATCAGAGCAAGAACGAAACGCTTACTACCGTGCTTGTATCGCTGAATTTCAACAATTAGGTTACCAAGAACAGTATTTGGCTCAGTTAACTGATGACTTAGTTCCCGTGCTAGGTGTTAATCCTTCAAATAAAAATACGTAACCCGCTTAAATTTCAAACTAATTACACTTTTAAACCAAGCATATGTGCAATCTATAACCATATAGTCGTTTTTGGTAGAAAAGTGTTTGACATATTTTCTGAAATCTTTATTATACGCCCCACAAGACGGAGAGGTGTCCGAGTGGCCGAAGGAGCTCCCCTGCTAAGGGAGTATAGAGTTTGTAGCTCTATCGAGGGTTCGAATCCCTCCCTCTCCACCATTTCTTTTAATGGCGTGTTTTGTAAAATTTTAAAGTATGGGTGCATAGCTCAGCTGGATAGAGTACTCGGCTACGAACCGAGCGGTCGGAGGTTCGAATCCTCCTGCGCCCACCATACTTTAATAACTCGCTTAGAGTCTAAATAAGCAAACTATAAAGTGGGTGCATAGCTCAGCTGGATAGAGTACTCGGCTACGAACCGAGCGGTCGGAGGTTCGAATCCTCCTGCGCCCACCACTTTATAAACTCTACTTAGAGTATAAATAAGTAAAACTCTCACTTAGAGTAAAAACAAGTAATAGTAAAAATGAAAGTGGGTGCATAGCTCAGCTGGATAGAGTACTCGGCTACGAACCGAGCGGTCGGAGGTTCGAATCCTCCTGCGCCCACCACTTTCATGTTTTCATACACTTTTAAGTGTAAGAAAAATAAGCCGATGGAAATCGGTTTTTTTTATGCCTGAATTAATACGCTCTGCTTAGAGTTTAAATAAGCAATCTATGAAAGTGGGTGCATAGCTCAGCTGGATAGAGTACTCGGCTACGAACCGAGCGGTCGGAGGTTCGAATCCTCCTGCGCCCACCACTTTCATAAACAAGCCGACATTAAGTCGGTTTTTTTGTGCCTAAAATAAAGTGAAGTGAAGTGTAGGTTTAGGTGAATTGAGAACCAAGCAGTCGGAGGTTCACTCTTACAAGATACGTCCTGCGCCGACCACTTTCATACATAAGCCGACACTAAGTCGTTTTTTTTGTGCCTGAAATAAATTAAAGCGTGGATGTGGATAGAGTAACCTACTGCGAACAAAGCAGTCGGAGGTTCACTCTTGCAAGATACGTCCTGCACCCACCACTTTCTATTACTAATAAAGTTAATAGAAAAGAAACCGATGAAAGTCGGTTTTTTTGTGCCTGAAGTTTGAGAAAGTCTTCAGCTATCAGTTAAACCGAACTAAACACCACAGTTAAAATTCCAAGTAGACGTAGAGCTTGCTTACGTTAAAAGCGTCGCTTTTGATTTATAATGTTTTAATCACTTCTCTAAAAGCGCAGCGCCTCTTAACCTCTTTGTGAATAACGCCCTTAAAAACTAAAATGCACAAAGAAAAGTGAAAGAGGGGTAAATGAGAAGTTCAAAATCACCATTTAAAAGCCTGTAAGCTACGGTCTATAAATAATATCACCGCAACTTTTTATGTAGACGTAGGGCTTGCTTACGTTAGAAGCGCAGCTTCTGATTTATAATGTTTTAATCACTTCTCTAAAAGCGCAGCGCCTCTTAACCTCTTTGTGAATAACGCCCTTAAAAACTAAAATGCACAAAGAAAAGTGAAAGAGGAGTAAATGAGAAGTCCAAAATCACCATGAGTATTTAAACGCCTTTAAGCTACGATCTACAAATAATACCACCGCCAACTTTTCAATGTAGACGAAGAGCTTACTCACGTAGAAGTGCCGCTTCTTCTAGCTACGAATCAGACGGTCATAGGTTCACTCTTACAAGATACGTCCTGCGCTTAGCATTTCTATTACTAATTAGGTTAATAGAAAATAAACCGATGAAAGTCGGTTTTTTATTCAAAGTAAACTGTAAAATAAGGCGTAAGTTCGCTTTGAGTTCATAAAATTGAAGGTCTACTGTTTAAAAACTCTAATCCAATACGTTCTAATATCGGCTTGTATTATATCTAACTCGCTTTGGCGTATTTGACTAGTATTCAAAAAAGACCCTATGGATACTGTGAAGCTGTTACATAAAAGTTACAAAATTAACGTTCACACACATCAAAAGGTCGAACATGCACACAATAAATAAAACAGCATTATCAATAGCCGTTGCATTGGCTTGCTCAATGCCACTTCATGCTCAAGAGGCTTCCACTGAAGAAATACAAACACCAGAGAAAAAAGCTAGCTCGTTAGAAATTATTTCTGTAACAGCAACTAAACGTAAAACTAGACTTATGGAAACCCCAGTTGCCATTACGGCATTGACTGAAGCAGAGCTAAGACAAAATGGGGTTAACAGCGTTAAAGATATAGCTAACCTAGTGCCAGGGTTAGATATCTCCACAGCGACGGATCAATCAGCACCAGTTATCTCGATGCGTGGCGTACGTTCTACTAATATTACCGAGCTTGGCGACCCTGCTGTTGGTGTGCACCTTGATAGTGTTTATTCACCAAGAATGCAAGGAGCACTAGCTCTGATGTATGACATTGAACGAGTTGAGGCATTAAGGGGCCCACAAGGAACGTTATTTGGCCGAAATTCAACAGTTGGTAGCATAAATGTTATTTCAGCAAAGCCTGAATTCACTCATTTATATGGCAATGTGAATGTTGAAGCAGGTAAATACAACAGCAAAAATATTGGTGGTGTAATCAATATTCCAATTAATGACGAATTTGCAGTACGGTTTTCTGGCAAAGGTCTAAAACGCGACTCTTATCTCGAAGGTTACTACGATCCCAACCAATATGACTCAAGACGATTAAGCGACGATATACTCAATGCTCCAGTTATATCCGAGGATTCTTATCAAGGTATTGGTCAAACTGTCACGCAGCGAGAAAACTGGTGGATAGATGGCGCAGGAACTGATCCAGAGGCGCAAAAAGTTCGCCAATTAACACCCGCTGAAAAAGATGACTTTTATAACAATGCTAATGAATACTCTTTTAGAATTAGTACACTTTGGGAGCCGTTAGATGGCAGCTTTTCAAATCATACCGTTTTTCAAAAGTATGTTAATAACAGTAATAACAATCTCGATTTAGTTAACTGCGATAAAATTCGTGGTAGAAGTGCTGAGTTGGGTGGCGATTGCACAAACTTTTTACCCAGTGATAATACATATCAAGCTGTTGTGAATGTGCCTGGTAAGCTTAATTTAGATATCACCTATCTTAGAAATACCCTTAACTACGATATAAATGATGAATATTCGCTTGTGTGGCTACTTGGCTATGAGGATATGGAACGCTCTTCAGCACAAGATAGCGAAGTCGGCCTCGATCCTTGGGATGGGGCAACGTACTTTTTAGATGGCACTGGCGCTAAATCATTTTCTACAGAAGTGCAATTACAATCTGACGAATACGGCGATTTTATTTGGATTGTCGGTGCTAACTATTTCCACGAAAAAACCACGACCTTAGGTTATTACGATAACCCGATGGATGATAAAGCCTTTTGGGATCAACCTGATCGCTCCACAGATGCATTCGCTTTGTTTGGTCAAGGTACATACAATCTAACTGAAAAATTACATCTAACACTTGGTTATCGTTTTAGTGATGAAACGAAAGAAGATAAAGGGGGTAAAACATATCGCTGTTCTAATGCCGATGGCTGCGCCGTAGGTTGGTTAAATAGAACTGATCTAAATAATTTGCCAGTTGATTACTACGAAGATCCTTCAATTTATGCATCATATTTTGCAAACGATAATAAAGGAAGTTGGCAGCATCATGATTTTCGTGTTGGTTTAGACTACGACATCTCACCTGAAACTATGATTTATACCTACCTTGCCAGTGGTTTTAAAGCCGGCGGAATTGGTGATGTATATGAGGTCGTAAATGACAGAACCGGTGACGTTACACGCTTTGAAACTAAGTTTGATCCAGAAGAAGTACTTACATGGGAGCTTGGCGCTAAATCGAGCTTTTTTGATAATTCATTAAACCTAAAAGCCGCATTTTTCTACACAGATTACACCGACATGCAATACGCATCAGTGGGCTCAATCGGTAACGTAGAGCGTTTATCTGTGGTAGAAGATGAAGATGGTTCTCCCGTTTTAGATGGAAATGGCGAGCCAGTACTCGATTTTCAAAACAAGCCAGTTATAGCTTATTACACACAAAATGTTCCTAGTTCAACAATCAAAGGTATTGAGCTTGAGTTTGATTGGAAGCCTTACCCAAGCGGGCGTATCACCGGTTATGTAACCTGGACTGATGCTAAAGTGACGGACGATTGGAATACTAAATGGGATTACGATGCTGAGTATCTTTTTGATATTTCTTATGAGGAATCAAAAAACCCTGAAAATACACTGCTATCAACCAACCTTAAAGGTAATAACCTAGCGATGACGCCTAAGTTCACGGCGAACATCAGCTACACACATACGTTTGATTTAGGTGAATATGGTTTTATTCATAGCTGGCTTAATGCGAGCTGGAAAGATGAGTCGTACTCAACAGTATGGAATGTTGATAAACACTTAGATGATATGGACTTTAGCGTATCGGACGAGGCGACAAAATACATTGACGATAGCCGCGATGCGTTTGCCGTATTCAATGCCTCAATCAAGTATGAACCGCAAGGACAAAATTGGTTCGCAGAAGCATTTGTAAATAATGCCTCTGATGAAACGATTCAGTATTGGAACAACACCAGTAAAGGCATTCCTAAAGGCAGCTTTGGCATGCCAAGGTATTACGGTGTAAGAGCTGGTTTTTCATTTTAGATAACCTCACCAAATTACGTCTGTCACAGTAATTATACACTGTGGTAGGCGTGCAATTTAAATAAGGATCAATAATGAAAACTAAGCTTATTAGCACCTTGGTGAGTGGTATTTTATTTATCTCGCCGTGTACATATGCCAATTATTTTAAAGATAATTTTTCGTGGGGTTATGACACATCGATTTGGAATGCGCGAAGTGGCGATAATGGCTCGCCCTTTGGCTGTGAATTTGCCCCTGGAATGATTAACCCAAGTCAACAGGGGATCACGCTTTCATTATCACAAGGCGCATGTGCTGAGCTGCAAAGTAATAATTTTTATGGCTTTGGTAAGGTACAAGGCAGTGTTAAGTCAGGAAATACGCAAGGCACTGTGTCTTCTATTTTTACTTACACATCGTGGTGGGACTCCCCCGGCAGAGCATGGCAAGAGATAGATATTGAGCTTTTACCCTCTCTTGGAAACGTTGTTCATACCAATGTGATTTACCAGCCGCAAGGTGGTACTTATCAAAGCTGGGAAAAGGACATCGACCTAAGTCAGTTTGGGCTTGATTACAGAGAAAATTTATTAACCATCGGTTTTGATTGGTCTAGCAACTCGATTCGTTGGTACCTCTACGACGCTCAAGGAAATGAGCAAACAATTAGGGTGGTATACAAAGACAATGGAGACAAAGTGCTAGCTAGCAACGAGATCCCTGCTTATGCATGGCCTATAGATAATACAAAAATAATGATCAACCAATGGAATGGTGATAACTCAACCGAAGGCAATTACTTTCCTGGTCAATACTATGGCAGTCCGTCGTGGGCCTATTATGATTTTATTGAATATATTCCAAATTAAATCAATCGCTTCATGTTTTTTAAAACGATATTTTTACTCGAAGGTTTTTAATGTTT
This sequence comes from Pseudoalteromonas sp. HL-AS1, assembly GCF_031198785.1. Lineage (NCBI taxonomy): Bacteria > Pseudomonadati > Pseudomonadota > Gammaproteobacteria > Alteromonadales > Pseudoalteromonadaceae > Pseudoalteromonas > Pseudoalteromonas sp. HL-AS1. Next base: position 3,047,244 of record NZ_CP133569.1, on the reverse strand, counting down.
CAGATCAAAAATTCTAAATTATTACGTTGCCTATTTTCGTTAGTTGCCGCGTTAACATGTCAGTATTCATATAGTGCTGAAAATGTGCAGGTAAAATGGCCGAATGTGAACACTAAGCTCAAACGCGATCCCGCTGTAGAAGCGCAAATTGAACAGCTGCTCGCAAAGATGACCATAGAGCAAAAAGTAGCACAAATGATTCAGCCCGAAATTGGTTACTTAAGTGTTGAGCAAATGCGTAAATATGGGTTTGGTTCATACCTCAATGGTGGTAATACAGCGCCCTATGGCGACAAACGCGCTGTTCAGGCCACATGGTTAAAATATGCGGATGAAATGTACCTAGCATCAATGGACTCAACGAAAGACGGTATTGCAATACCGACTATTTGGGGAACCGATGCCATGCATGGGCATAGCAATGTTTATGGCGCTACGTTATTTCCGCACAATATTGGCTTAGGAGCTGCGCATGATGCCGATTTAATTAAACGCATAGGCCAAGCAACAGCGAAAGAAGTGTCAGCCACTGGGATTGAATGGAGTTTTGCTCCTACTGTCGCTGTAGTCAGAGATGATCGCTGGGGCAGAACCTATGAAAGTTACTCAGAAGACCCTGAATTAGTTAGGCTGTATGCAGGTAGTATGGTGACAGGTATTCAAGGTGATATAGGCGCTGACTTTTTAAAAGGCAGTAACCGTATTGCCACCGCAAAACATTTTGTGGGCGATGGTGGCACTGAGCGAGGCGTTGATCGCGGAAATACGCTTATCGATGAAAAAGGATTAAGAGATATTCATAGCGCAGGTTACTTTTCGGCTATTAATGAAGGTGTGCAATCAGTGATGGCATCCTTTAATAGTTGGAATGGCAAACGTGTGCATGGCGATAAACACTTATTAACGGATGTACTTAAAAACCAACTTGGTTTTGATGGGTTTGTAGTCAGTGATTGGAATGCTCACAAGTTTGTAGAAGGCTGCGATTTAGAGCAATGTGCGCAAGCAATTAACGCCGGCGTTGATGTGATTATGGTACCAGAGCATTTTGAAGCGTTTTATCATAATACTGTTAAGCAAGTGAAAGACGGTGTAATAGCCGAATCAAGAATTAACGATGCCGTTAGACGTTTTTTAAGGGCTAAAATCCGCTGGGGTGTTTTTGTTAAAGGAAAGCCATCTTCACGACCTGAATCACAACACTCACAGTGGTTAGGTGCCTCCCAGCATCGTACGTTAGCAAGAGAAGCGGTTCGTAAGTCACTCGTTCTATTAAAAAACAACGAAAACGTGCTGCCAATCAAAGCGAGTAGCCGCATCTTAGTTGCCGGCAAAGGCGCGAATGCAATTAATATGCAAGCGGGTGGCTGGAGTGTTTCTTGGCAGGGCACAGACAATACCAATAGTGACTTTCCTAATGCGACCTCTATTTATGCAGGTTTAAAGTCGCAAGTATTAAAAGCAGGCGGTGAAATAAGCTTAAGTGAGTCTGGTGAATATAAAACCAAGCCAGATGTAGCCATTGTTGTTATTGGTGAAGAGCCTTATGCTGAGTGGTTTGGTGATATAGAAATGCTAGAGTTTCAGGATGAAAGCAAACATGCCCTTGCACTGCTGAAAAAACTTAAGGCAGACAATATTCCGGTAGTTACCGTATTTTTAAGTGGTCGCCCGCTTTGGGTCAGTAAAGAGCTCAATGCATCGGATGCCTTTGTTGCTGCATGGTTACCAGGCTCTGAGGGTGAGGGGGTTGCAGACGTATTATTAACAGATAAAAACGGTAACAGCCAGTTTGATTTTACCGGTAAGTTGAGTTTTTCGTGGCCTAAATACGACAATCAATTCAGCCTTAACTTAGGGGATGTAGATTACGACCCGCTCTTTGCCTACGGCTACGGGCTAACTTATCATGACGCAATAAATATGCCTATTGTGAGTGAAGCAACGAGCCCTAAAAAAATCGTTAAAAGCGATGCACATCCACTGTTTGTAAAAAGTTTAGCTAAAAATGTCACATGGGCGTTGGCCGATACAACAGCAAAGGTTTTAACTAGTGGTTCATCGGCCACCAGTGGCGATAAAAAAAGTTTGTTAATGCAATCGGTTAATTTATCGTATCAAGAGGATGCAAGGCAGTTTAAGTGGCAATCTCAATCCTCAGATGCAACGCTTAGCCTAAGTTACTTAAAACCTACGCTACTCGAACGCAAATTTAAATCAGGTTACCTTGAGCTAAAAATGCGATTAGATAAAGCTCCAGAGCAAGGTGCACAGTTACAAGTAATGTGTAATTTAGATAACTGTTTAAGAAGTATTGATTTTTCATCGTTTGAAAAAACAATGGCAGATAAGCGCTGGCATACTTTATCAATCGCACTCAATTGCGCCGATAGCGAACTGATTGAACAAACCATGTCAGATGTAATTCGTATTTCAGCTCAGCGTTTAAGTTTAGCAGTTGCAGATATCGCGTTGACTGCAAAACCTAATAATGACGCATTATCAATCACGTGCTCAAAATAAATAAGGCAAAGGCAGTTGATAATAAGTAAGCTATTCAACTGCCTTTAAAGTTGGACGTATTAATTTGAATTCCAAAAATCCCAGAAGTCATCTTTTCTGGTTGTTTCAGAGCTGCGGTTGGATTGTGTATGCAATGTTGACCGAGCTAATGATAAAAATACCAAGCGACGAGCCATGGTCGATACACATTCCGCATTTAATTATTGATGTAGCGTGTGGCTTTTTAATCACCTTACTTTTAAGAAGGGCTTATAACTGCTCAAATAGGCAAGGGATTAAAGTTAAAATAGCACTGCATCTGGTGCTGCTGTTAACTGCCACATTCATTTGGACACAAATTAAATGGGCGTCTTTGCAGTGGTTATATGGCAATTGGTGGCTTTCAATGACATGGTTTGACTTTGGTACATGGACGTCTGCATCGTTAACTATGCTCTCAACGTGGACTGCTTTTTATTACGGGATCAAAATATATCTCGACAATTTAGAGCAAACTCAAAAAGCCGCTGAAGCGACACACCTAGCGAAAGAGTCACAGCTAAAAATGCTTCGATATCAGCTTAATCCGCATTTTATGTTTAACAGCATTAATGCTATTTGCACCTTAATCTTAAAAAAAGAAAGTTTGCAGGCAGTTAATATGCTCGAAAAGCTTTGTGATCTACTGCGCCATAGCTTATATACCGATCCACTTGAAAAAGTAGCGATTAAAGAAGAAATTACCATATTAAAAACCTACTTAGATATAGAGCAATGTCGATTTGCCGACCGGTTAGAGGTTAATATTAGCGTTGATGAACCATGCAACGATTTATTAATACCTTCTTTATTAATTCAACCATTGGTAGAAAACGCGTTAAAACATGGTATGCGAGCAGATCAAAAAATGGTGATCACAATTAATGTTGAAAAAACAAAATCCGCATTGCTCATTAAAGTTGCAGATACTGGTAAAGGGTTTGACGACAATAAAAAATCTAAAAGGGGCATTGGCTTGGCTAATTGCGAGCAACGCTTAAAATTAATGTATGGAAATAGTCATCGCATTGAAAAAGGCAATGCCAAATCAGGCGGCGCATGGCTTTGTATTTCTCTTCCTATTAATGGTTTGCAATAATGATTCAATTAAAAACATTACTTGTTGATGATGAATACAGCGCTATTGAAGGCTTGCGTATTCGTTTAGAAGCCTTTGCTGAAATTGAAGTGATTGGCAGTGCACAAAGTGTTGATGAAGCTATTAACGTACTTAACAAACATGACTTTGATTTAGTTTTTCTAGATATAGAAATGCCAACAAAATCAGGCTTTTAACTAATTAAACATTTTCAACCAGAAAGCTGCCCAGCGGTTATTTTTGTTACTGCGTTTCACCAGCATGCCGTTAAAGCATTTGAGGTAAGAGCCCTTGACTACTTACTCAAGCCCGTTAAATTAGCTCGCCTATCAGAAGCCATAGAAAGAGTAGTAAAAACAGAGCAACTCCACAGAAAAAACACATTGATTGAAGTACACCAATCGCTGATAGAAAACGAGCATCAAGAATTAGAAAGCTCAAAAAACTCAGAGTATAAATTTGAAGCCGAAAACTTGGTCATCCAAGATGCTAAAAACCCAATTCAAATAATTCCGTTTAAAGATATTTTATGGATTGATGCCGCAGGCGATTATATGTGTGTTCATACACTGGCTGAAACCCATGTAATGCGAGCGCGTTTAAAAGATCTTGAAAAAAATACCCTGCCAGAAGACTTCTTACGCATACATAAATCAACGATTGTTAATTTAAGCCACATTAAACAGCTCAACCCATTACGTAATTCTGAATATATGGCGGTGTTAGATAACGAAAAAACACTCAAGGTAAGTAGAACGTACAGTAAAAACTTAAAGAGCTTAATAAAACAATAACGGTGGTTTTTTAGTTACACCATCGTCAACATTATCAATGTGGACGTAGTGCTTACTCACGTTAGAAACACAGTTTCTCATTGCTAAAACCTAAAACCTAAAACCTAAAACCTAAAACCTAAAACCTAAAACCTGCGCGAGGTAAACTCCCGCCAACAATATAAAAATTGCGCTTGCAAAAGGCTCGGTGTTTTATTTTTATTACCTGACCGCTGACCGCTGACCGCTGACCGCTGACCGCTGACCGCTGACCGCTGACCGCTGACCGCTGACCGCTGACCGCTGACCGCTGACCGCTGACCGCTGACCGCTGACCGCTGACCGCTGACCGCTGACCGCTGACCGCTGACCGCTAATTCTTAAAACCTGAGCTGCTCTTTAAACTTAGCTATGTTATTTTAAACGCCTTGTTTAAAAGGATATTGCAGTATGTTTAAAACCCTATTTATTACTTTATTTTTTATTTTTAGCGCCATTTTTATTGCAAGCGTGCACGCCCACGAAGTTAATAACTCACTTGTAGTAGGTGCGCAACAATATGCTAAATATTTACCGCAGTTAAAAAATAAACGTGTAGGGCTAGTCGTTAATCAAACATCAATGGTGGGGCAAACTCACTTAGTAGATGCGCTGCTGACTAAAAATATTAATATAACTAAAATTTTTGCACCTGAGCATGGCTTTCGTGGCGATCACGATGCGGGCGCCCATGTGAAAAATGCCGTTGATGGTAAAACAGGTATTCCACTTATTTCTATTTACGGTAAAAATAAAAAACCAAGCCAAGCTGCTTTAGCCGATGTTGATGTGATTATTTTTGACATTCAAGATGTGGGAGTGCGTTTTTATACCTACATAAGCTCTATGCACTACATGATGGAAGCCGCTGCAGAGCAGGGGATAGAATTTTTAGTGCTCGACAGGCCCAACCCAAATATTGCCTACGTTGATGGGCCAATATTAGAGCCAGAATTTAAATCGTTTGTAGGAATGCACCCAATTCCTGTTTTACACGGCATGACCGTTGGCGAACTTGCCAAAATGATCAAGGGCGAGGGCTGGATCAATAAAGCGCCCGATTTAAAATTAACAGTGATCCCTGTTGATCATTACACTCGCAAAAGTACATACAGCTTGCCTGTAAAACCCAGCCCTAACTTACCTAACGATCAAGTCATTGCGCTTTACCCATCACTTTGCTTTTTTGAGGCAACGCCTATTAGCATTGGTAGAGGCACCGACTTTGCATTTCAAGTAATTGGCTATTCGCCAGTAGCATTAGGTGATTTTAATTTTACACCGCGCGCAATTAAAGGCGCTGCTTTAAACCCTAAATTTAAAAACCAAACCGTGCAAGGGCTCGATTTAAGACAAGCAAATATTACAGGTTTAAATTTAACTTACTTAATAAATGCGTACACGGAGCTTAGTAAAAATAACATCTCGTTTTTTGAGCGTGCTGACTTTATGGATAAGCTAGCGGGTACTAATAAATTGCGCTTAGCTATTGAAGCAGGGCAATCAGAAGCGCAAATAAAACAAAGCTGGCAGGCGGGACTTGCACAATTTAAAGCGCAAAGAGCGCCTTACTTGTTATATAAATAAGGGCTAAGCATGTTTATTGCTTTAAAAAATCAAAGGTATGGTTATATCAAACAAGCATTTATAGTGGCATTGAGCTTTATTATTGTGGGTTGTAGTACACCACCTGAGCCTATTAGCTCGGTGCTACCACTTACAAAAAGCCAGCTTGTAGAGCTGCCTAATGCACAAGTGGTTGTAACGTTTCCTGAGGTAAATCCAAGTAGCCGGTTTTATGTAAATAACCGAGGAACGTTTAAAGCTTACAAAGGGCGCGGGCAATTATTAATACAAAACCATAACGCACAAAGCGCCGATATTTACATTAATAATCAAAAGCTCGACGTTAGCCAACTGAGCGCCAACACTCTATACAATTACAGTTTGGCAAAAAATACTCACAACGGTGTTAATACCTTTAAAGTTGAAAATATTCTCCCTGTTGGCGCAAGTTTAACGCTGCGTTTTGCATTTCCTACTTTAGGCGACGAGCCAATAAAGCTCGTAGATTTTAGTGAAGTAGATACATTAATTGAACGCGATGTAAAAGCGGGTTTTCCTGGGGCTGTGTTGGCCGTTGTTAAAAACGGCGAGCTAATAAAATTAACCGCCTATGGCGATGCAAAACAATATCAGCAAAGTGACTTAATGCTACTTCGTCCAGAGCCAATGCAAACTAATACCTTGTTTGATTTGGCCTCAAACACCAAAATATTTGCCACCAACTTTGCACTTATGAAATTAGTAAGCGAAGGGCTATTAAATATTAATAAACCCGTGCAAAGCTACCTAAGCGAGTATAAAGGCGAAGGGCGAGTACAACGTACAGTAAAAGAGTTACTCACTCACAGCGCCGGATACCCGCCAGTATTTGACTTCCATCGCAAAGATGGCAGCTATGGCGACGCGTTTTATTCGCAAAACAGTAAAACCACTAAGCAGCTATTACTTACCAGCGTGCCTTTTAGCAGTAAATCATCTGGGCAGCATGTTTACTCAGATATTGATTACATGATTTTAGGCGTACTCATTGAGCGCATTACAGGGCAGCCTCTTGACGAATACCTAGAGCAGCAAGTGTATGCGCCACTAAAATTAACTAACACGTTATTTAATCCACTTAAAAAAGGCTTTAAGCCGCAGCAATTTGCAGCCACTGAGCTTAGCGGCAACACACGAGACGGGCGTATTAAGTTTGATAATGTTCGCACCACTGTTTTACAAGGCCAAGTGCATGACGAGCGCGCTTATTACTCACTTGATGGCGTAGCAGGGCATGCGGGGCTATTTAGTAACGCCCACGACTTAGCTGTGCTTTGCCAGCTATTATTAAATAATGGTGGCTACGGCGACCAACAATTATTTAGTGCAAGCGCTTTAGCCCAGTTTTTAACGCCGCAATCAAGCGATGAAACCTACGGGCTTGGCTTTAGGCTTGCCGGTAATAACCAAGCAAGGCGTTGGCACTTTGGTCCTTATGCAAGCGCGCAGGCTTATGGCCACACCGGTTGGACAGGCACAGTAACCGTAATAGACCCCGCTTACGACTTGGCTATTGTTTTACTTACTAATGCTCGCCATAGCGCAATTAAAGGCTCGCAAAAACGTTACGAATTTACAGGTAAACAATTTGAAACCGCGCAGTACGGATCGGTGGTGTCGCTTATTTATGAAGCGCTACTAAATCAATAAGCTATCGTATAGGTTAAAACGTACTAACAGCATTACTCTAAGTGATTTATTTACAGGTGACTTGAGTAAGGCAATCCATTAAGCTAAGCGGTTTACAAATCTAAGCCAGTTTATGCTGCTAGGCTTAAAAAATAAGCGATAAAACGCGTACAAAGCGAGAGTGGCTCGCTAATAATTAAGGTTAACTTTTTATGCATTGGTATTCTATTTTACCGCCGCTAATTGCGATTGCTATCGTGTTTTGGCGAAAAGAAGTGATTATGGCGCTACTTGTTGCTGTTGCTTCTTCTGAGTTTTTACTCGCCTTTCAGGGCGAAGGTAATAGCTTGTTTGACACTTTTTTAAATACCATTGAACGTATTATTTCGGTTGCCAGCTCGCCAGGTAATACACGCATATTAATATTTAGTATTTTAATAGGTGCCTTGCTTGCCTACATTCGCGAATCTGGCGGCGTTGCAGCAACTGTTAATATGTTAATGAACAAAGGTATTGCAAAAAGTAAGCGCCAAGTGGGCTTTTTAACCATGTTTACCGGCATTGCGGTGTTTATAGAATCTAACTTGAGCGTACTTACCTCAGGGATTTTATCGCGTGGCTTATTCGACAAATTTAAAATGAGCCGAGCGCGTCTAGCGTACATTATTGACAGCACCAGTGCGCCAGTGTGTATTTTAATACTACTTAACGGCTGGGGCGCATTTGTACTTGGTTTGTTAGGTAACTATGAGCTAGGTGAGTCGGCTGTATCAGTGTTATGGGGCAGCGTAGGGTATAACTTTTACGCAATAATTACCCTTGCCATTGTTTTTTATACCATCGCGTTTGATAAAGTGCACGGCCCAATGAAAGAAGCCGAAGAAAAACTAGAGCTTCAAACAACCGACGTAAAAGATGAAATAAAAGCCTCTAAAGCGCGTTACATGTTAATCCCGCTTATTACGCTAATTACCAGCATGGTTGGTTTTATGTATTACACCGGTAATGGTGTACTTGCCGAGGGTAGCGGTTCTAAATCAGTATTGTACGCAACGGTTTTAGCTATTGTTGTGGCTTACTTTTTAATGATTGGTTCGCGTAAATTTACCCATCATCAGTTAGTTGATACCGGTTTTAAAGGTATGGGCGAATTAGTGCCGCTAGTCGCCATTGTACTGCTTTCGCTTACACTTGGCGCAAGCTTAAAAGAGCTGGGTACTGGCGTATTTGTAGCGTCACTTGTTGGCGACTACTTACCTATTTACTTAATAGTACCGGTGCTGTTTTTAACTGGCGCAGTAATGTCGTTTACTACAGGTACATCGTGGGGCACGTTTGCTATATTAATCCCAATTGGTGTGCCACTTATTCAAGCGCTAGGTTTACCGCCATCGCTTGTTGTAGGTGCTATTTTGGGTGGTGGTATATTTGGCGATCATTGCTCGCCTATATCCGACACTAGCGCTGTATCGGCTATTGCATCGGGGTGTGACTTACTCACCCACGTTAAAACGCAGCTACCGTACGCCTTATTTGGTGGTGGCCTTACATTTTTAGCGTACTTAGTAACAAGCATTATTGTTTTGTAAAATTTGATTATTTAAATACTCAAAAGCCTGCTTATTGCATAACACCGATCAGTTAAGGTATTTTTGATCGGTTGACCGATCTTTTGGTTGCTTCACAATACCCTTATCATCTTTTGATTATGAGGGTATTTTTATGCTTAGTCATTGGTTACTTGATACAGATATATTCGCCACTCCTGACTCTTTATCTACATTTCAGAAACATATCCCTCTTGAGTGGATTTCTAATGTGCTCGAGCAGACCGATAAAGCAAGTATTCGCAAACGTAAGTTACCTGCTGAGCTTGTCGTCTGGCTTATCATTGCAATGGGTCTTTTTCGCGACCGCTCTATTAGTGACGTTGTTGAGAAGTTAGATTTAACACTCACTGATACCCTGGGCGATACGGTTGCTCCAAGTGCTATTCCTCAAGCGAGACAGCGCCTGAGTAGCGACCCCCTCCAAGCCTTATTTCACCTATGTGCGGCCCATTGGACACAAGAAGAAGATGCTGATGATACGTGGTATGGACTCCGGTTATTTTCTGTCGATGGAACGCAATTTCGTGCACCCGATACACCTGCTCTTGCTGAGCACTTTCACTATATTAAGCACAGTAAAAACCGTCATACAGAATATCCTATTGTACGCCTATGCGCCTTAAGCTCCTTGCGTAGCCGGTTGATACACCACGTTGCCTTCGGGCCCAGTTATCAAGGTGAGGTGAACTACGCAAAGCAGTTATTTAGTCATGTAAGTGATAACAGTCTAACTATTTTTGACCGATGTTATCTCAGCGCTGAGTTACTGATTAATTGGCGTAAGCAACACCCACAGTCGCACTGGATGGTCCCGATTAAAAGCAACACGCAATACACCGTCATTGAATCTTACTCTGAGCATGACTTCAAAGTAGAGATGAGTGTATCTGCGCATGCCAGAAAACAAGACCCTTCGCTTCCTGAGTGCTGGCAGGCCAGACTGGTTCTTTATCCTGAGCCAATGGGGCCTGGAAAAATAAAAGGTCTGCTGTGCTCTTTGGATGATAAACAGGCCTTTGGTGCACAGGCCATTCTTGATGTCTATTTCGAGCGCTGGGAAATTGAAAATAGCTATGGAGAAATAAAACACCAGATGCTTGAGGATAGTATTCTTTTGCGTAGTCAGACTGTGGATGGAGTCAATCAAGAGCTATGGGGTATATTGCTAGCCTACAATTTAATTCGAGTAGAGATAAGTCGAATAGCCAAAGAGGCTAAAGTCTCCCCGCTGAGAATTAATTTTGTCATGGCTTTGCGGGATATACAGGATGAGATACTCTGGTGTGCCATCGCTTCGCCAGGTTCAATTCCAAAGAAATTAAGGGCAATGCGAGAACGAGTGAAACGTTATATTCTTCCAGAAAAAAGAAAACGGCCCAAAAGTAGGACCGTTCGAATTTCAAAAACTCGGTACACCATTAAGTCAAAGCATGCTTAACTGAATGGTGTTAGCTTATTGCAGGCTTTTTTGTTTTTAAATTAAGACCGAGCCGAGTAATACCAAGCTTAACGACGCTCTAGATATTAAATAAACTATTTAAATATAGACTTAAGTACCCGTATTTATATTTTTTAGGTTATTGTATAGCATGAGCTTTAAGCTTTTTAATAGCTATAAATTCTTACTTTTTAATACCAATTCGCTTAATTAAGTGATCTATTTTGAGGCTGGAAAAACGTGTTGATAGCTAGGCAAAAAATTTGCTATTTAGTTGTTCTAAATGAGAATTTTTTAACGCCGGTAGCGACACGTTTAGCCCCGTAAAATGATTAAGTATTATTGCGGATTGGTATAACTCATATAAGGCTGTAAATCCACACTATGTTTGCAATTGATAATATCATTCTCGTTAGTGCCATTTTAATTTTACTAGGAGTGATCTCGAGCAAGTTATCTGCACGCGTTGGCTTACCGGTGCTGGTGCTATTTTTACTTGTAGGCATGCTCGCAGGTGAAGACGGTATTGCAGGTATTTCATTCGACAACGCAGAGGCTGCACATGCTCTGGGTACTCTAGCGCTTGCCATTATTCTATTTGATGGCGGCTTACAAACGCCTACCAGTTCAATAAAACAAGTGTGGAAACCCGCGTCTGCTTTAGCAACCGTAGGGGTGTTATTTACCGCTGTAATTACAGGCCTTGTGGCCACTTATATTTTAGACCTGCCCATATTACAAGGTGTATTACTGGGCGCTATTGTTGGCTCTACAGATGCCGCAGCAGTATTTGCGCTTTTACGAAGTGCGGGCATTCACTTAAACAAAAAGCTTAAATCGACCCTTGAAATAGAAAGTGCCTCGAACGATCCAATGGCTATTTTTCTAACGGTTGGATTGCTCGAAATGCTCGTTAACGACATGCCAATAGGGCTGGATCTACTACAGCTATTTGCCCAACAAATGGGTGTTGGCGCTATTTGTGGTCTTTTAATTGGTAAGGTATCGGTTTGGTTTATTAATCGAATTAAACTAAATGCATCGGGTTTGTATTTAGTGATGGTAACCGCATTTGGACTGCTTTCTTTTGGCCTTTCAGCAACGCTCGGCGGTAGTGGATTTTTAGCTGTATTTATAACGGGTGTTATTTTAGGTAACAGTAAATTTGTATATAAACGCGGTATTTTTCTGTTTCATGACGGCTTAGCCTGGCTTGGGCAAATAACCATGTTTGTTGTATTAGGACTCCTTATTAACCCGTCGTCGTTGGTTGACGTATGGTTAGAAGGGTTGCTTATTGCACTGGCACTTATTTTTGTTGCTCGGCCATTAGCGGTAGCGCCTATTTTAAAACTGTTTGGTTTTAACAATCGCGAAACCTTGTTTGTATCTTGGGTTGGGCTTAGAGGCTCAGTGCCCATTATTTTAGCTATATTCCCATTACTATTTGGTCTTTCAGGGGCTGAGCTTATTTTTAATGTTGTTTTTTTCGTGGTGTTAATTTCAGCCACGTTACAGGGCTCAACAATGCCGTGGATGGCTAAAAAACTAAATTTAGTAGAGCCGCCACCTGATTTGGCTGCTGCAACGCTCGAAATCACAGCACTAAACGATATTGATATAGAAATTGTAGAATACACTTTAAGTGACGTTTCTCGGGTTTCTGGGCGTAGCTTGTCACATGCTGCACTTCCTGAGAGTGTGGTTGTTGCTATGATCACACGGGGCCCGTCAATCATACCGCCACGAGGCTCAACTAAGTTAAAACCAAACGATCATTTATTTGTTGTTTTAAAACCAGATAACAGACCTTTTGTTGATTTAGTTTTTACAGCAACCGATAAAACAAACCATCAAGATAGCCACTTAGCCCACAACGAACTTAAAGTGAAAGGGGTAACGTTGGTAGGTGATATATTTTACTCTTACCATATGCACATAGACGCCCCAGAGGGCATAAGCTTGGAAGAAGTGATTAATCAAAAGCTTTCAGGAGAAGTCAGTAAAGGGGCTATTGTTGTTATTGGTAATGTGCAAATACGCGTTATAACAATGGTACATACACGCATAGTCACCATTGGCTTAAAGTATTTAAACAATCCAGAAAAGCGACTTTTAAAGCAGTAATCATTAACAGTGATTTGTTTAGCTGTACTAGTGTGATTACCAAGGGATTGTGTCGGTCTAATTACCGAGCGACTTTGTCGTAAATAGCATATCAGCCAGTTGTTAAACTGGCTATGATTTATGCCTATTTTTACAACGCTTGCGACCTTGCAACTCTCAGTGCAGTGGTATTCAAATTGTTTCTTAACCACATGCTACGCACACCGCCTGCGCTAATATCAATACCGAGGGCTTCAGTCAGCTTGATGGCCACTTTCTGTTGACCAAGGTGGGGATGCTCAACGGAGAATTTTACGACTGCATCTTCGATGGCTTTATCTACACAGTTTTTATGTCTTATATCGGGAGTTTCTTGGCGTTTTAAGGCATCAGGACCGCCTTGCTTAACCAGTCTTAAGTGTCGGTGAATAGTGTCTCGTGAGACGCCACTTTGTCGTGAAGCTGCACTGATACTTCCAAGCTTTTCGATTAATGCCAACACCTCTAGTTTCTTTTGTACTGCTAAGTCTTCTGATTCAAGCTTACTTGGCTCATTTACTTCAGATACCTTGAGTTGCCGCCCTGCGAAGTGTGCGGTGAAGCCTTTCTTGCTGGTGTTTCGGATCTCAATTTTCTGATTAGCTATGGAATGTTTTAGCGGTGAATCAATCAAATAGAACTTGTTACCGTAGCTGAAGGTGTGGTCATTGCGGATCTTACGATGGTCTTTAATGACGCAGATATCATCAAGGTTGGTGTGTTTCGATAATGGTGTAAATTCAGGCGCTTGCTTTGATTTCACTTGAATTCTAGACTGCCAGAATTGTGGGATGAATACATGTTTCAGGTATGCATTAGCACTGGCTATATCTTTAATATTGTTAAGCCTTAGCTCAGGTACAAGGCGGTCTTGAAATGTATCAAAGGCACGTTCAACACGGCCTTTACCTTGAGGCGAATTGGCGAAGATAATCTCAATACCCAATTCTTCACATGCACGCTGCATTTGTGAGAAGTTGCAACGCTTAGGGCCGCCGAAGATACCCGCTCTATCCACGTACAGCGTTTTAAACACGCCCTTAGTTTCGATGCAATCTCGCATGACTTTCATACAACCAGCGGTGGTTTCAGATGGGAAGAACTCTGCATGTACTTCACTGGTGGCATCATCAATCATCGCAATCAAACAATGCTTCTTATCGCCAAACCAACGATGGGGACTACCATCCATCTGCATCATTAAGCCCGGCGCTGCCATACGCTCTCTGCGCTTTCGAACATTGCTACGTCTTCGTTTGGCTCGTTTAACGTGATGAATATCATGTGCCCAACCGCGAAGGGTTTCACGCTTAATAACAATGTTCTCATTCGTAGCTAATTGTTCAGCCAAGTGCAACAGATTCAAATCGTAATATTTTTCCTGAATCAATTTTTGAACCGCTTTTTTTATTGATACCGGCGTTTTGTTGGATGGGGCTTTGCCACTGTTACCATGCACAACAAACTGAATACCGACTTTCTGATATCTCTTCACATAGCGTTCTATTGAACGTCTAGACTTACTGAGTAACTTAGCAGCATTGGCAATTGTTATTCTGCCTTCAACCACTTTGGCAATTATATCAACGGTTAGTTGAGCTTTAGAATCCATCACAATCATCCTCAACATGCCTTCTAGTATTCAAAAACAAGAACACTAACAAACATGTAAAAAAGAGACCGACAGTTTCCCTTGGTAATTAGCAATTACGACAGAATTGCTTGGTAATTAAGATACGACAAAGTCGCTTGGTGTTAACATTGTTTAGCTGTACTAGCTCAGACTTGATCTGACAGTTACCCATTTTTCTAATGGTGACTGTTAGTTTAGATTTGAGCTAATACAATCTACATCAAAGATGAATACAACAAAATTACTAAAGAGCAATATCGTGATTTTATAGAGCTTTCCTCACTATTAGATTACATGGGCGATAGTTAACTATCTCTGTGCAGCGCGTAGCGCCTCTGTGTTCTCGGTGGTAATATTTATCTAAATTACCACCAACCTTAACTGAGCCAAACCAACCTAAGCCCCACATTGCCTAACCCCAGCACCCGCATGTTTAAGCGCAATAATTTGCCCTTTGCCGTTATGCGCCATGGCGAGCATATCACCGGTATTTATATTACTTTCAACCGCGTGTTTACCCTTTAAATCACTCAACAGTGAATGCTTAATTTGCACTAGCACCTCGTCATTACAGCTGGCTATGTACCAGTCGTTATCTACCTTCACTAGAGTGCCGTATTCTATGTGGCGTTGTTGGTGGCGACGTAAATCGTTAGCTAATTGATTATCAAGCGCGTGTTTTTGCTCGTTTATGGAGCTTGCGTAGGTGCCTGCTTGGTTTATTTCGTGTGTTTTTATAATTGAATAGTCGTGAATGTCTATGGTGTTAAATTCGCTGTTAAGTACAGTTTTAGGCGCGTGGTTAATGCCATCGTTATTATCAAACACAATAAAAGCAAATACACCCAGTGCGCAGGCAAGGCTGGTTAGCTGTAGCGTAAAGCCGAGCTTTTTAGGCTTTGTGTTAGTGGCCTTTTTAAGTAGCGCTTTTTGCTGAACACTTGTAAGTGTAGTGCGCGCTTTTCGCTCTTTGTAGTGTTGTGTGAGCTTTTGATCAAGCGGCTCATCAGGCTTGTTCATTGTTTGCTCCTAATAAACGTTTAAGGTTTTGCTTGGCATAGCGCAGCCTTGTTTTAATGGTCTCAAGGCTGCTTTGCGTTATAAGTTCTATGTCGGCGAGCGAAAAGCCTTCTTGTTGCAATGTTATGGCTTCACGCTGTACAAAGCTGAGTTGTTTTAGGGCGGCGTCGAACGCTTCGTAACTTATGTTTGAGCTTCCTATATGCGAGTCTTTGCTAGTTAAGTCACCACTATTTAAGTTGTTTTCGCTTTTATCATTTTGTGCTGCTAAATGCGTGTTTTCGTCAAGCTCTACAAAGTGCTGTTGCCTGCGGTATTCGTCAATGAGTGTGTTGCGGGCAAGTTTAAACAACCATGCTTTGGGTGTGGTTTGGGCTTGGTAAAGGTGGCGTTTTTCGATTACTTTTAGCCATGTTTGTTGGCTTACGTCGTATGCTAAATGCGTATTAGATTGCGTAACAAGGTAGTGGTATAAGTCGTTACTGTAGAGGGCAATAAGCTGCTCTAAGTAACGATTGTCGCCACTTTTTGCGTAACTTGCCAAGCAGTCCTTGCTTGGCGTTTCAAATAACCATGACTTAATACTTAGTAGCATAGGCTCATCGCTTTTATTGTTGTAATTTAAAATCGAGCTGTACAGTTTGACCTGTTTGTAATTGTGCCACACCTTCAATTACTTTGGGGCGATATTTCCAGCGTTTAATAGCTCTTATTGCTTCGCGGTCAAAGGTGCGTTTTGGCTCGGCGTTAATAACTAATGGGTCGATTACTTCACCGGTGGGCGAAATACTAAAGCTTAGTTGCACCCAACCTTCAATACCATCGCGCGCGGCTGTAGTTGGGTATTTAGGGTTTATGCGCACTATGGGTGTTGCATCCCCTGTAGGGCGATTAATGGTATTGTTAATGTCGCCACCAAAATCGTCAATTGTAACTGGCGTAAGGTCGCTAATTGCCAACACAGGATCGGCTGATGCATCAAGCGGTGGAGCTTTTTGCGGCACTTTAGGCATTGGCGGTGGCGGCTGTATTTTTTGTATATGCCTGACTTTTGAATCCTCAGGCGCCTGAAAAATCTCTACTATAATATCGCCCCCTGGTTTAATTGGTGCGCGTTGCTCGCCACTTATTAAATATTGCATAAACGCAAAAGCTGCAAAGGTCATTGCGGCGCCGCCAATAACGGCGGTCGATGTTTTAATAAATACTGGGTTGTTAGGTACTTCAAGTGTGTGCATAAGCCGCTCCAAATTTTATTGACCACTACAATTAGGGTGTTTTCAAAGCTATAACGGGTGGCAAATCAAAAAGGGGTGAAATAATTTTATAAAAAATGTGGGGTTTAGTTACAATAGCCATTCGCATTCTTTTACTTATTAACTTTTTAGGCTGTTATGCAACTCATTGAAATAAATAAAGCGCGTTACCGTAAACATTTAAACCGTGTTATTGCAGGATGCGGTATTGGTTTGGCTGTAGGCAGTTTGGCTATATCGCAAACGCTGATTGCTTTATTTCCTGATGAAAGTGGTAGCCACTTTCATTGGAACTTAATAGGCGTTGCTATTACAAGCGTTGGGCTTGCGTGGTTACTTAATAAATACCGTACACATAGCTTTATGACAGAAGTTGTTTATGTGTGGGAGCTTAAAAAAGCACTTAATAAAATAACCCGTAAAATGGCTAAGTTAAAAGCCGCTGGCCGTGAAGGTAATGCCGATGCGTTATTGGCGATTCATTATAGCTACGCGGGCTCTCGGTTATTGTGGCAGCTAGACGATAATCTAATCACCATGGACGATTTAGCCATTAAACAAGCTGAGCTTGAATCTGTTGCAGCGCAACATAACGTAACGCTTAATGTTGAAGATTACGATGAAAGCATTTTAAAACAGTTTTAAAACTTAGGTTTTTAAATTAGTTGGAGGAGCCTTAATGAAAAAAGTACTCATAGTGTGTTTAGGTAATATTTGCCGCTCGCCAACCGCAGAGGCGGTATTAAAAGCCCGCGCTAAAAAGCTAGGTATTAACGTTGATTCGGCGGGCACTATTGGCTATCACGAAGGTAAAACGCCTGATAGTCGCTCAATGGCAGCCGGGAAGAAGCGCGGTTACAGCTTTAAAGGTATTTATTCACGTAAAGTGCGTACAAGCGACTTTACTGAGTTCGATTTAATTTTAGCGGCCGATACGCAAAATTTAGCAGATTTAAAAGCCCAGTGCCCTGAGCATCTACAGTACAAATTAGCGCTGTTTTTAGAATATGGCGAGCAAGCCCAAAGCGCTATTCCCGATCCCTATTACGGCGGCGATGATGGCTTTGAAAATGTGCTCGATTTAATAGAAGCGGCTAGCGATAAAATACTCGCTAAAATTTAAGGCATAAGCTTTAACGAGTTTTTGGTGGCGATTAATTTTAAAGTGGAGCTGCACTTGAGTTATAACCATTTTGACGGGTGTCGCTTCGCTCGATGGCGTTGAGTTGGTAGCTTAAATTAACGTTATAAAGCGCGAGGTAAACTCCACTATAAAACCTGCGCGAGATAAACTCCCGCCTACAAGACGGTGTTATATTTGTAGGCGGGGCTTTATGCCGCGCTTTTATGTTTGAGTTTATGTTTTATTTGCGCGAGGTAAACTCCCGCCTACAAGGCGGTGTTGTATTTGTAGGCGGGGCTTTATGCCGCGCTTTTATGTTTGAGTTTATGTTTTATTTGCGCGAGGTAAACTCCCGCCTACATTAGACGTTAGAGGCTACAACAATTCTTTCACTTCTCTTGAAAATAACGCCTGTCGTCGCCATATAATTGCCATAAACAGTCTTGTACTACGGTGTATTTATCCTATTTTGTGATATTATCACTTTATTGTCGTGTCGTAGTTATTTAAATATTTGGATTTGTCGTGGCGCAAGTAAGAGCAAGAGTCCAGCTTAATGTTGGCAGAAATAGTGATATCCCTGCAGAAATAATCTCATTTACTGATTTAAAAGATGGTAAAGAACATATTGCTATGGTGTTTAACAACGCTGATACAGAGCAAGATGTACCGCTTATTCGTATGCATTCAGAGTGTTTAACAGGCGATGTATTTTACTCATCGCGTTGCGATTGCGGCGAGCAGCTAAATGAATGTATTGAAATGATGCACGAAAAAGGCGGTATTTTATTGTATTTACGCCAAGAAGGTCGTGGCATTGGTTTATACAACAAAATTGATGCTTACGTATTGCAATCGCAAGGTATGAACACCTACGAAGCTAATAATCATTTAGGCTTTGCTGATGATTTACGTGATTTTTCGGATGCGGTATTAATGCTCAATGCGCTTAATTTAAGCCACGTTAAATTAATGACCAATAATCCTAAAAAGCTTAACGCATTAAAAGACGCCGGTATTAATGTTGACTCGGTTGTGGGCACGCATGCGCACATTAAAGCGGGTGTTGCGGGTAATAAATCGTACCTAGAAACAAAAATTAAGCATGGCGCGCATATGTTAGATATTAAGAAAATTAAAAAACCTTAATCATTTAATTACGTTTCGTCTATTAATACCCCCTCACGCCAAGTTATACTTGGCGTGTTTCGTTTTAAATTAAGAGCAAGTATGTCTACACAATTACGAATTTTTAAAGCCGATGCAGGGCTAAAGTGGTTAAAAGCCGGATGGCTTATTTTTAAAACCCAGCCAGCAACCTTTATTTTTATGCATTTATTTATTGGCATTGTAGGGCTGCTGTCTTTATTTTTACCTTTACTGCAAGTGGTAGCAGCGCTAGCTACGCCATTTTTAACCGCAGGGTTTTATCAAGCGGTGCTTAGTAAGCAGCAGGGCGGAAAAATTATGCTGGCCGATATTCTCAAGCCATTTACGGCAAAAGGGAATCGCTTAGGGTTATTGCGTTTAGCACTTTACCAAATGGGTGCGGGCATTTTAATGGCATTACTTGCTAATGGCTTATTTGCCGATGCAGTGGCTGTTATGAGCCAACCAGGGCTTGATCCAAACGTAGCACTTGAACAAATGCTTGATAGTATTTCGGGCGCAAATGTAATTTTATTTTTTATGGCAATGCTAATTTATTTAACGGCATTTGCGTACGCTGTACCGCTTGTTTATTTTAGTAAAGAAACACGTATTTTAACGGCACTTAAAAAATCGTTAATGGTGTTTTATCATAACATTTTGCCACTTGGCGTTTTTGGCCTTATTTGCGCATTATTTATGGCGCTTTCGATGTTCTTATCGTTCTTACCACTGTTGATTTTAATGCCGATTTGCTACATTAGCTTTTTTGTATCTTATCAAGCCATTTTTATGCCTGTTGTACCACCAAGTGACGACATTAATGTTAAGCCACTTAGCAGTGAAACAAGCGGGCGTTTTGACGCTTAATGGATGATAAATTAAAGCAAAAACTAAAAAATTATGTACTTTGGTTACTTGGGCGCCAAGAATATTCGCGTCGTGAGTTAACGCTCAAATTACAGCAAAAAGAAGCGACAGAAGAGTTTATTGAAACGCTGCTTGATTGGTGCGAAAAGCACAATTTTATTAACGAGCAGCGATACTGTGAAGGCTTTGTAAGAAAACACATATTTAAATGCCACGGGCTTAAGCGAATACAAAGCGAAGCTATGGGCAAAGGGATTGACCGTTCGCTACTTGAAATGGTAGTTGAAGAGCTTGAAGTAGATTGGTTTGAGCTTGCGCAGGATGCGTACAATAAAAAATATTCGAATACACCGGCCGATCTCGATTACAAAGATAAAGCTAAGCGCGTGCGCTACTTAATGTATCGGGGTTTTAGCTACGATGAAATTAATTTTGCAATGCAAGCACAGTAAATACAGGTGAGACTTTCAAATGCAGCACATGACTACCGCACAAATTAGGCAACAGTTTTTAGACTTTTTTGCCAGCAAGCAACATCAAATAGTACCTTCTAGCTCGCTTATACCGGGTAACGATGCCACGTTGTTATTTAATAATGCCGGCATGGTGCAATTTAAAGATGTATTTTTAGGCGCAGAAAGCCGCCCTTGTACACGTGCGACAAGTTCGCAGCGCTGTGTACGTGCTGGCGGTAAGCATAACGATTTAGAAAACGTAGGCTACACTGCTCGCCACCATACATTTTTTGAAATGTTAGGTAACTTCAGCTTTGGTGATTACTTTAAGCAAGATGCAATTAAATTTGCGTGGGAGTTTTTAACTGAGGTTGTAAAACTACCAAAAGAAAAGCTGTTAGTAACTATTTACCATGATGACGAAGAAGCCTTTGGCTACTGGGCTAACGATATAGGCTTACCTGAAGATCGTATTATTCGTATTGCAACTAGCGATAACTTTTGGTCTATGGGTGATACCGGTCCTTGTGGTCCATGTTCTGAAATATTTTATGATCACGGCGAGCATATTTGGGGCGGTCCTCCGGGCACACCTGAAGAAGATGGTGACCGTTTCATTGAAATTTGGAACTTAGTATTTATGCAATACAACCGTCAAAGCGACGGGACTATGGAGCCACTTCCTAAGCAATCTGTTGATACAGGTATGGGCCTTGAGCGTATTTCAGCTATTTTACAAGGTGTGCATTCAAACTACGAAATCGACTTATTCCAAGGCTTAATTGCGGCCGCTGCAAGCGTTACTAATGCACAAGATATGGATGATAAATCACTTCGCGTGGTAGCCGATCATATTCGTTCGTGTGCATTTTTAATTTCAGATGGGGTTATGCCTTCAAATGAAGGCCGTGGTTATGTATTGCGTCGTATTATTCGTCGTGCAGTACGTCACGGTAATAAGTTAGGTGCTAAAGGCGCGTTTTTCTATAAATTGGTTGCTGCACTTATTGAGCAAATGGGTCAAGCGTACCCAGAACTTGCTAAGCAACAAGAAATTATTGAAAAAGTACTGCGTATTGAAGAAGAGCAGTTTGGTAAAACGCTTGAGCGTGGTTTAGCTATTTTAGAAGAAAGCTTGAGTGATTTAACCGGGGATGTGATCCCAGGTGACTTAGTATTTAAACTTTACGATACCTATGGTTTCCCTGCCGATTTAACAGCCGATGTAGCGCGTGAGCGCCAAATGACCATTGACCATCAAGGTTTTGAAGCATGTATGGCAGTGCAACGTAAAACAGCACAGCAAGCAGGCAAATTTGGTGCAGATTATAATGAGCAATTAAAATCAGATAAGCACACTGATTTTAAAGGCTATGATAGTAATCATTACCGTGGCACTGTGGTAGAAATTTTTGCCGGTGGCGAATCGGTATCGTTACTTGAAGATGGTCAACAAGGTATTATTGTTTTAAACCGTACTCCGTTTTACGCTGAATCAGGCGGCCAAATTGGTGATAGCGGAACAATTACTGTTGCCGGTGGTGAGTTTAATGTAACGAATACCACTAAATTGGGTAATGCTTTTGCTCATCATGGAACAGTTCAAGGACGTATTGGTGTTAACGATAAAGTGGATGCGACTATTGACGATGCACGCCGCGATAGCATTAAGAAAAACCACACCGCTACGCATATTTTGCATGAAGCACTGCGTCAGCTTTTAGGCGAGCACGTATCGCAAAAAGGCTCACTTGTGCAGCCAGATCGTCTGCGTTTTGACTTCTCACATTTTGAAGCGGTGACCAAACAAGAACTGCGCGAAATTGAACGCGTAGTGAATGACGAAATTCGTCGTAACTTTGCTCTTAACACTGAGCTAATGGCAATTGATGATGCTAAAGCCAAAGGTGCAATGGCACTGTTTGGCGAAAAGTACGATGACGAAGTACGCGTTGTGACTATTGGTGATTACTCAATCGAGCTTTGTGGTGGTACACACGTAGAGCGTACGGGTGACATTGGTTTATTCAAAATTGTATCTGAAAGCGGTATTGCTGCTGGTGTTCGTCGAATTGAAGCGGTAACAGGTGCAGAGGCAATTGCTTATGTAAGCGAGCAAGAGCAACAATTAGCTGATGTTGCAGCGCTTGTAAAAGGTGACAATGCGTCAGTGCTTGAAAAAGTAACTGCCTTACTTGAAAAGTCGAAAGGGCTTGAAAAACAAGTTGCCCAGCTTAACGATAAGTTAGCAAGTGCGGCGGGTGCATCTTTACTTGATTCGATTGTTGAAATTAACGGCGTTAAGCTACTTGTAGCAAATGTTGAAGGTACTGAATCTAAAGCACTGCGCGGTATGGTTGATGACCTTAAAAACAAAATTGGCTCAGGTGTTATTGCACTGGGTGTTGCCAGTGGCGACAAAGTAAGCCTAATTGCTGGTGTTACTAAAGACTTAACAGGCAAAGTAAAAGCCGGTGAGTTAGTTAACCACATGGCAGGCCAAGTAGGTGGTAAAGGTGGCGGTCGTCCAGATATGGCACAAGCTGGTGGTAGTGAGCCACAAAACCTTGCTGCTGCACTAGATAGCGTTACAGCTTGGTTAACTGAGCGTACTTAAGCCTAAGTGGCGCTTATTGTTCAAAAATTCGGTGGCACTTCGGTCGGCTCAATAGAGCGAATTGAAGCAGTCGCCGACCTTGTTGTAAAAACCAGACAACAAGGACATCAAGTGGTTGTGGTGCTCTCGGCTATGTCGGGAGAAACCAACCGCTTAATTAATCTCGCCAAACAAATTGATACTCGCCCGAGTAGCCGTGAACTAGATGTACTAATTAGCACCGGAGAGCAGGTTTCTGTATCACTACTTGCTATGGCTATTATAAAACGTGGCCACTCTGCTGTGAGCCTATTAGCCGATCAAGTCAATATTTTAACCGATAACATGTTTGGTAAAGCTCGTATTGCAGAGGTTGCTGCTACGCGTTTAAAGCATGAGCTTGAGCATAATCGTATTGCTATTATTGCTGGGTTTCAGGGGCGTGATGTTGAGGGCAACATTACAACGCTTGGGCGCGGCGGCACCGATACATCGGCTGTAGAAATAGCAGCGGCTATAAAAGCTGACGAATGCCAGATCTATACAGACGTTGACGGCGTATATACTACAGATCCTCGTGTTGAACCTAACGCGCGCAGAATGAGCCAAGTTACCTTTGCCGAAATGCTAGAGCTGGCAAGTTTAGGGGCGAAAGTTTTGCATATTCGCTCAGTAGAAGCCGCAGGAAAACATAATGTGCCACTTAGGGTGCTTTCGAGCTTTAATCCCGATGAAGGTACATTAATAAGTTTTGAGGAGAACGATATGCCAAGCAAGGTGGTATCGGGGATTGCGTTTAATCGTGACGAATGTTTAATTAAGGTACAAGGTGTGCCAACGGGCACGCAATATCTTTCAAAAATATTGAAACTTTTTGCCGAAAATGGCATCGAAATAGATATGATTAATCAAGTTAATCATAACTTTGAAAAAATAGACTATGCTTTTACTGTGCACTCGAATGATTATCTGCAAGCACTTGAATTATTGAGTGAAGATCAAGCTCAGCTCAGTGCTCAAAATATAAGCGGATTGCAAGCAGTAGCTAAAGTTTCTGCTGTTGGCATGGGTATGAAATCACATTCTGGTGTCGCTAGTTTATTTTTTGATGCATTAGCGCAGGAAAATATTAATGTGGTTTTAGTCTCGACTTCAGAGATTAAAATTTCAGTTTTAATAGATGAAAAGTATTTAGAGTTAGCTGTTCGTGCATTACACAAGGCATTTTTAACAGAAAATGGATAGATTGCGAGTTTTTACTTACTTTTCAGTCTAATTTTCATTAGTATGTTTAAGCGGAATCTTATAATTTTTATTGGAACATGGGAGCAAGAGAATGCTAATACTAACTCGTAGAGTAGGTGAAACCCTAATGATTGGTGACGAAGTAACAGTTACTGTTCTAGGTGTTAAAGGAAATCAAGTTCGAATCGGTGTTAATGCACCAAAAGACGTATCAGTGCATCGTGAAGAGATTTACATGCGCATACAAGCTGAAAAGTCGAACCCTAATCCGGGCAATGCTTAATCAACACGTATACGTAGTTGAGTAATTAACTCAACTAGACTAAAAGCCACTCACTGAGTGGCTTTTTTGTTTATAAAAGCGAGTGTTTCAGGACTAAGTATTTGTTTTGATATGTACTGCATGCCGCTTTTGTTTTTAATAATAATACCTTGCTGGGTGTCAATTACTTCGCTTATATTTTGCCATTCTAATTGATAGCTTTTGTAATGATTAGCAGATTTAATACCTTCTTCATCAAAGGTAAGTGTTACCTCAGAGCCTGATGCTCTGCTGAGCATTTGTCTGGTTACCCACCATGGTCTGCGATAGTAAAAAGCGACGCACTCGAGTACCGCTAACATGATCATAAACGATCCTAAGTAATGATCGTCTAAAACATAAATGCCAAATAAACCAAGCGCAACTAACAACACAAGTAAAAAGTATTTAGGTTTTGCACGCTTACTATAAGGGAGTGACTCATCAAAACACTCGTAAAAGTAGGGTTTATCTAATGTGTAGGTGGTTGTGAATGCCATTTTTCCTTGCTTTAAATATCGTTTTTTTTATTTTAACAAGCTAACTGCTAAATGAGCAGCTTTATAGTCAGTGATTTTATTACTGGCACAAAAAAACGGCTCGAAAGCCGTTTTTTTTAGCGGTACAAGAAGAATTAACAGTTAGTTTCTTCAGCGTTCACGCCTTCTTTAACATTTTCACATGCATCTTCAACAGAGTTTTGCACATCAGTTACTGCTTCGTCGATACGTTCGCCAGCATCTTCTGCATGGTTGTCTTCACAACCCATCATGAAAAAACCTGCAAATACTGCGATTAGTGCTGCTTTTAAAGTTGTAGAGTTCATAGTGTAATTCCTTGTAAGTATTAATTAAATTTTAGTGTTTGTTAGTTGAATGCTTTATCTACCTGGGTGATTTACCACGTAGTGCACCTGAAACTAATGAAATCACTAAAAGTACTAAAAAGATAAAAAATATAATTTTTGCTATACCAGCTGCGGCACCTGCGATGCCACCAAAACCTAACACTGCAGCGATTAAAGCAATAACTAAAAATGTAATTGTCCAGCGTAACATTGTTTTCTCCTTGGTTATCAAATTTGCTCATAATAACTAATGCCAGTTATATGCCAAAGTTTATTTGTTATAAATATCAATTGGTTATGGTTTTTTGCTGTTACTCTAGTTATTAGTTGCTTAGTAACTTTTACGCTTTGTTATGTAAGTTATTCACACTGTTGCAAATAACTGGTAAATATTCACTAAACAGACTTTATTTGGTAAGACCAATTAACAAGTGGTTATGGCTTTGCATTTTATATTAAAAATTGGTGTTTATTTTTACTTGGCTTGATAGTTAATTAACAACTTCCATATAACTATTAGCTATAGTCGTTATTTCTTGTATGTATTGTAGAGCGCGTGATTGCTGAGTTATAGCATGTAAATTAATTGAGTGTTATGTTGTTTATTGTTTAATTGGTTTTACCAATTTACAAGATGTAGACAAAGCGATTAGTTTTGTTATTATCCAGTGAATAAATATTTAATTAAATCGATTTTTTATTTTCGATATGGGTTTCAAGGGGAGAAAAATGGATATAGGTGCTCTACTCACAACGGCTGGTAACTTAATGCTTACTGGCATGGTTGGGGTGTTTGTATTTCTGTCGATATTAATTGGTGCAGTAACGCTTATGTCTAATTTGGTGACGCGCTTTAGCGAACCTGACGTGGCGCCACCAGTTAAATCACCATCTTTTAAATCTCAAGGTGTGCCTAATGAGCACATCGCTGCTATTAGTGCTGCCATTGCTCAGTACAAATCAAATAATAAATAAGGGGCACACACATGGCTAAATTAAAATTAACAGAATTGGTATTACGCGATGCTCACCAATCATTATTAGCAACGCGTATGCGCCTAGACGATATGCTACCGATTGCTAGCAAATTAGACGATGCGGGTTATTGGTCTATTGAATCGTGGGGCGGTGCTACATTTGACTCGTGTATTCGTTATCTAGGCGAAGATCCTTGGGAGCGTATTCGTGCACTTAAAAAAGCGATGCCTAATACTAAACAGCAAATGCTATTACGCGGTCAAAACTTATTAGGTTACCGCCATTACGCTGATGACGTAGTTGAAAAATTTGTAGAACGTGCACATAAAAATGGCGTTGACGTATTTCGTATATTTGATGCAATGAACGATGTTCGCAATCTAGAAACAGCTATTAAAGCGGCTGTAAAAGTAGGCGCTCACGCTCAAGGTACTATTTCGTACACAGTTAGCCCAGTTCATACACTTGATATGTGGCTAACTCTTGCAAAGCAGCTTGAAGATATGGGTTGTCACTCAATTTGTATTAAAGATATGGCGGGTTTATTAAAGCCGTACGATGCTGAAAAACTAATTAAAGCACTTAAAGAAACTGTATCTATTCCAATTGCTATGCAGTGCCACGCTACAACAGGTTTAAGTACTGCTACTTACCAAAAAGCAATTGATGCTGGTATTGATATGCTCGATACCGCTATTTCATCAATGAGTATGACTTATGGACATTCTGCAACTGAAACTATTGTATCGATAGTTGAAGGGACTGAGCGTGATACTGGGCTTGATTTAAACCACCTAGAAGAAATTGCTGCTTACTTTAGAGATGTACGTAAAAAATATGCGGCATTTGAAGGTAGCTTAAAAGGGGTTGATGGGCGTATTTTATTAGCTCAAGTACCTGGTGGCATGCTTACAAACATGGAAAACCAACTTAAAGAGCAAGGCGCAGCCGATAAGCTTAATGAGGTTTTACTTGAGATCCCACGTGTACGTGAAGATCTTGGCTTTTTACCTTTAGTAACACCAACGTCGCAAATTGTTGGCACTCAAGCGGTACTTAATGTGCTAACGGGTGAGCGTTATAAAACCATTACTAAAGAAACTGCTGGCGTATTAAAAGGTGAATATGGCTTAACACCAGCACCAATGAATAAAGAGCTACAAGAGCGCGTGCTTGATGGAGCGGAAGTTATTACTTGTCGCCCTGCTGATAACATTGCACCTGAGCTTGCAACGCTTGAAGCTGAGTTATTAAAAGAAGCACAAGAGCAAGGTTTAACACTTGCTGATGATCAAATTGATGACGTATTAACTTATGCATTATTCCCACAAGTTGGTTTGAAGTTTATTAAAAACCGCAACAACCCAGATGCATTTGAGCCAGTACCTTCTGTTGAAGATAAAAGCAGTAAAGCGCCTTCTAAATCAGCTTCAAATAGTAACAAAGTGAAGGCTGAGCAGTACAGCGTAAAAGTAGATGGTAAAGTTTATGACGTGGTAGTAGCGCAAGGTGGTGAACTTAAAGAAGTAACATTAAAAGACTCTGAGCACATTCCTCAGTCTGCTTCGGTTGCATCAGGTGAAACACTTAACGCGCCTCTAGCCGGTAATATTTTTAAGATTAAGGTAAAAGCTGGGCAAGTTGTTAACGAAGGCGATGTAGTGATTATTATGGAAGCCATGAAAATGGAAACTGAAATACGCGCTACGCATACCGGAACAATTGCTGAAGTGTTAGTTAGTGAAGGCGATGCTGTAACTACCGGCGACGCTATGATTGCATTAGCTTAGGAGTAAATAGAGGATGGAAGGTATTTTAAACCTCTGGAATGCGACAGGCATTGCTAACTTTACAATCCCATCGTTAATAATGATTGCGGTAGGGTGTTTATTACTGTTTTTAGCGATAGCTAAAGGCTTTGAACCACTATTATTACTACCTATTGGTTTTGGTGCAATTTTAACAAATGTACCAGTGGCAGGTTTGTCAGACCCAGGTGGGCTTTTGTACTACGTTTATTATGTGGGTATTGATACGGGGATTTTTCCGCTGTTGATATTTATGGGAGTAGGGGCGCTGACCGACTTTAGCGCACTTATTGCAAACCCACGTATGTTGTTATTAGGTGCGGCTGCACAGTTTGGTATTTTTGCTACATTGTTTGGCGCTATATTACTTAACTATGTGCCAGGTTTTGAATTTACTCTACAGGACGCATCGGCTATTGCCATTATAGGTGGTGCCGATGGGCCAACAGCAATATTTTTAGCATCAAAACTGGCACCTGATTTACTAGGCGCAATAGCAGTAGCTGCATATTCATACATGGCACTTGTGCCAATTATTCAGCCGCCAATTATGCGTGCGCTAACCACACCAGAAGAGCGCCAAATTAAGATGCCTGAATTACGTAAGGTATCTAAAAAGGAAAAGATCATTTTTCCTCTTATGGTACTTAGTTTAACGGCAATGTTTTTACCGGCTGCTATACCGCTTGTAGGTATGTTTTGTTTAGGTAATTTAATGCGAGAGTCGGGTGTTGTTGATAGATTAAGTAACAGTGCTCAAAACGAAATCATCAATGTTACAACTATATTTTTAGGCTTAGCTGTTGGTTCAAAGCTTGCTGCAGATAAGTTTTTAACTGTTGAGACGATTGGTATTTTAGTGCTTGGCGCACTGGCTTTTGCAATTGGTACGGCATCTGGCGTATTTATGGCAAAAGGACTTAACCGAATATCTAAAACGCCTATAAATCCATTAATTGGGGCGGCAGGTGTATCGGCTGTGCCAATGGCGGCACGAGTAGTTAATAAAGTTGGCCTTGAAAGTAACCCACATAACTTTTTACTTATGCATGCAATGGGACCCAACGTAGCGGGTGTACTTGGTAGTGCAGTTGCTGCGGGTATTTTATTAGCACTTGTTGGCTAAAAATGTAATTTAAAATAGATTAACCATTAAGCGCAGTTTACTGCGCTTTTTTTTTGTTCTTAATTTGTTCACCGCTAAATGGTTTCTTGTTCAGCACTTTTTGTTTACAGTAACAGCTCTTCAACATTTTAAGGATAGTTATCATGCTTCACACGCCTTTAGCAAAGCACTTGCCTCACGTTAGTAAACTTGTATTTGGATGTATGGGTCTGGGAGGCGGTTGGAATAAAGACGCAATCACTGATGCACATGTTAAGCAAGCTCATGAATGTATAGATAACGCCATTGAAGGTGGTATTAATTTTTTTGACCATGCTGATATTTATACTTTTGGTAAAGCAGAGCAGGTTTTTGGTAAAGCATTAAGTGAGCGGCCAGAGCTTAGAGAGCACATGTATATTCAATCTAAGTGTGGGATTCGATTTGAAGATGACTTAGGGCCAAAGCGTTATGATTTTTCCCAAAAGTGGATTGAGCAGTCAGTTGAAGCATCATTAAAACGATTAAACACAGATTATTTAGACGTACTTATGCTGCATCGCCCTGATCCACTCATGGAAGTTAACGAAATTGCTCGCATATTTAGTTGCTTAAAAGAAAGCGGTAAAGTGCGCAATTTTGCAGTGTCTAATATGCAGCAGCACCAAATGAACTTTTTACAACATGCGCTTGATATGCCAATTGTTGCTAATCAAATTGAGGCTAGTTTGCAAAAACATCAGTTTGTTGATGAAGGTGTATATGCCGGTAACAGTGACGGTAAAGATCTTAATTTTACGCCAGGTAGTATTGAGTACTGTCGTCATTTTGAAATCCAAATTCAAAGCTGGGGTAGTTTATGCCAAGGCTTGTACAGCGGTAGTGATTTATCAAACGCATCTCAGGCAGATATCAACACCAGTCTTTTAGTTAATAAGCTGGCTGCACTTTATGAAACCTCTGCTGAGGCAATTGTACTTGCATGGTTGCTTCGCCACCCCGCATCTATTCAGCCAATTATTGGAACAACTAGTGCTAAACGGATTAAAGCCTCTTGTGATGCTGTAAACGTAGAGTTAACTCGGGAGCATTGGTATGCACTTTATGTAAGCGCTAAAGGCCACGAATTACCATAAGTAGGGCATTAATATGGACATATTCGTTATTTTAATTGGTTTGTTTGTTGCGCTGGCGATACTTATACCCTTGCTTGAAAAGTATCAAAGTAAAATAGGGCTCAACAGCGCAACCAAATACAGTAAATATATTTGGCCATTAGTGATGATGTCTTTAGTTATTCAGCTCATTTATGTACTAATGTACTAATGGTTTATAGCGTATACAAAAAAGCCTTTGCAGGTTAAACCTGCAAAGGCTTTTTTAATGTTTATTGATAAACTTTATTTAAGTGCTAACTGTAGCTCGCGATTGCGCTCAAGCTGGGCAATAAAGTTATCAGCAATAGGTTTAAACTTGGCAAGTTCTGAGCGAGGTAATGGCTCTGACTTAGGAAGTTTTACAGTTTTAGGATTACGGTGAACGCCATTTACTAAAAATTCATAGTGTAAATGTGCACCAGTAACACGACCTGTAGAACCTACAGTACCAATTTGTTGGCCCTGTTTAACTTTTTGGCCCGTTTTAACTAGCTTCTTATTTAGGTGTAAGTACTTAGTTACATATTGCGTGCCATGGCTAATAAATACGTAGTTACCGTTGTACTTGCTGTAACCGGCTTTAATTACTTTACCGTTACCAGATGCAACAACAGGTGTGCCAGTGCGTGCAGCAAAGTCGATACCACGGTGGGCTCTAACTTGCCCAGTAACAGGGTGTAAGCGGCGAGGATTAAAGCTCGAACTAATATATTTAAAGCTTACAGGCGCACGTAAAAATGCTTTTTTCATGCTACGCCCTTCAGGCGTATAAAAATTGCCGTCGGTATGGCGAATAGCTGCAAAGCGCTGACCTTGGTTTACAAATTCAGCTGCAATAATTTTACCAGTACCAATAAACTCGCCATCAACATAGTGAGACTCGTAAATTAAGCCAAATACATCGCCTTTACGAATGTCGTTTGCAAAATCAACATCCCAACCAAATATGTCAGCAAAGTTCATTATTTGGCGTTCGCTTAAACCTGCTGCAATTGCTGAAGTCCAAAAATTGTTAGATATTTCGCCGCCAGCGGTTTTGGTTAGCGTTTCAATTTCTTTGCTATCAATAGATGTATCGTAGTTACCTTCTTCGTTTAAGGTAACAAATAAAGTATCGGTTTTTGAAATCACATAGCGCAGTTGAGCTAAGGAGCCATCTTCAGCTGTCGCAAAACTAAGTATTTCACCTGGGTGAATTTTGGTCAGTTTGCGAGTCTCCGCATTAGTGTTAATTAGTTTATGAAGCGTTTGAGCCGAAAAACCAGCACGCTTAAAGATAATTGCTAAATTGTCGCCATTTTTAACTTTATGATCGACAAAGTCGTATTCTGGTAACTTTTCTGCTGCTTGCTCTGAATTTAGCTCAGTTAATTTTTCGTTGTTATCAACTTTAACTTGTAACTCATAGCGCTTACCAATTTCTAGTGCATTTGCACTATTGTCTTTGGATGCAGTGGCTTTTTCAGAAGGAAGAAAGGCTAAGCCAACAATAGCAGAAACCAAACCTAGAATAAGCAATTTGTGTTTTTTGGGGAGCGTGTGAACCACGTGAACCATAACGTGCCTTTTTCTGCTGTCAAGATAATAAATACATAATATTGCAGGATATACTTAATAATGTACGAATACTAGTGTTTTGTAGATTTAAACTGACCTTAAACTACGCTAAAATCGGGCTTAGAAAGCCTTTTTTAACGCTCTACCTAGCTAAGACTCAATTGATTTAGTTTAGTTGCATGAATCACTTAAAAAGTTGTTTTAATTAGGTAGAAATTTGTTATGTTAGCTACATCTATTTATTCGGTTTAAACCTTTATTAAACCGTGACTACGCAAGTAACTAGTCGCCCCTTCGTCGGCAGAATTTTGGAGTAATACACAGTGGATTTACAAACCGCTCTAGCAGAGATAAAACGCGGTGCAGAAGAAATATTAATTGAAGACGAACTAGTTGAAAAACTAAAGTCGGGCAAGAAGCTAAAAATAAAAGCAGGCTTTGATCCTACAGCGCCTGATTTACACTTAGGACACACTGTACTAATTAATAAAATGAAAACCTTTCAGGATTTAGGTCATGAGGTTATTTTCTTAATTGGTGACTTTACTGGCATGATTGGTGACCCAACGGGGAAAAACGTAACGCGTAAACCACTTACTCGTGAAGATGTACTAGCCAATGCCGAAACATATAAAGAACAAGTATTCAAAATTCTAGATCCTGCTAAAACCACTGTTGCATTTAACTCCACTTGGATGGAAAAGTTAGGCGCTGCAGGCATGATTAAACTTGCTGCAAACCAAACCGTAGCACGTATGCTTGAACGTGATGACTTTAAAAAGCGTTATGGAAGCGGCCAACCAATTGCAATTCATGAGTTTTTATATCCACTGGTACAAGGTTGGGATTCGGTTGCACTAGAGTCAGATGTTGAACTAGGTGGTACTGATCAGCGCTTTAACTTGTTAATGGGCCGTGAGCTACAAAAAGTAGAAGGTCAAAAGCCGCAAACAGTATTAATGATGCCATTACTTGAGGGTACTGACGGCGTTCAAAAAATGTCTAAGTCGCTTGGTAACTACATTGGTATTACTGATGCACCTAACGATATGTTTGGTAAAATAATGTCAATTAGTGATGTGCTAATGTGGCGTTACTACGACTTATTAAGTGCGCTTTCTATTGAAGAAATTGCAGCTCAAAAAGAACGTGTTGAGCAAGGTACGAATCCGCGCGATATTAAAATTGAACTAGCTAAAGAGCTAATTGCTCGTTTTCATAGTGAAGCTGATGCACAAGGTGCACATGATGATTTTATTCAGCGTTTTCAGAAAAAAGCGTTACCAGATGAAATCCCAGAGCTAACAATCACTATTGCAGAAGATACTATTTTAATTGCTAACTTGCTTAAAGAAGCAAATTTAGTAGTAAGTACATCAGAAGCAATGCGTATGATTAAGCAAGGTGCAGTTAAACTTAACGGTGAAGATAAAATCACTGATACCAAACTTGAAATAGCAAAAGGCACAACGGCTATTTACCAAGTAGGTAAACGTAAGTTTGCAAACATTACTGTAGCTTAAGCACAGTTTAAAAACTAAAAAACCAGCCGCGGCTGGTTTTTTTGTGCTCGTATTTTGAGCCCTTTAAATCAATTTTAATATTTCAATGCTGGCTATTACTAACAACCAAAATACACGGGCCTGATTTAACCTATTAATTATTACAGGTACATCCTCGGGTGTAGGTAGTCTATCAGTACCAATACGCATTTTATTAAAGCGAGTTCCAAAATAAACAGCTGGTCCGCCCAGCTGCACGCCAAGCGATGCAGAACATGTGCTTAAGAGCCAGCCTGTATTTGTTTGATAAAAATGCCTGCCATAATGCTTTATATAATGCATGCTTTGTTTGCTTGCTCGACTTGCTGCAATAGTTAAAGCGAGTAAGCGCATGGGAATATATTCAATAATAAACAAGAGTGTTTTAAGCGGTTTTAAAAAGTAACTATTTGGGGGGATATCACTACGCCAGGCTTGTTGTATTAAGGTAAGTAACCGATAGGCAAGGGCAGCAATAGGACCAAATGCTAAAAATATAAATATGACTACGAAATAGTATCGAGCGGTGCGCAGTATTAAGCTCTCAATTAATGCTTTGATAATACCAGCAGATGAAAGTCTATTAACTTCACGGGCAAGCAGTGGTTTTAGTAATTCGCGTGCTGTGGATTTTTGATTTTGTTTAGTTAGCTTTGCAATGCGAAGTGCTTTTTTATCAATGCTATTACTTTCTAAGCATAAATATAAAATAAGGCCAGCGAGTAATTCAGGATAAAAAGCAAACTCGAGTAGTAACACTACAATAATGAGAATAACACTTAAAATAAGTGAGCTTGCGAGGATAGCTGCCAAATATTGATAGCTTTTAGGTTCTTTGCTTTTGTATATACGTTTGCCAATAGCACTAAAAACAGCATTTAACGCCGTATTAGGATGATACCAGCTAATAAGGGGAATAAAGCGCTCAGCAAGGAGCGCTAGTATAAAGGCAATAAAGTCCAAGTGATTTTGAACAATATTGCTAAGCATTTACAGAGATACTGCTGTAAGCTTTTCTAAAAGTGCAACAACCATTTTAGATGAGTTGATTGATGCTGTTTCTAGGTATTCTTCAAATGATTGTGGTGACTCTTTACCAGCAATATCAGACATTGAGCGAATTACAACAAATGGTGTGTTTAGCGTAAAACACGTTTGTGCAATTGAAGCGCCTTCCATTTCAACAGCAAGCATTGTAGGAAAATCACGACGTGCTTTATCAATGCGTATAGGGTCACACATAAATGTGTCACCAGTACAAATTAAGCCAACGAGTGTTTTAACATCACTGATTTGTTCGATAGTTTGCTGTGCTGCTTCAACTAATTTAGGGTGTGCTGCAAAGCCTGCCGGCATTTGTGGTACTTGGCCAATTTCGTAGCCAAAAGCAGTTACGTCTACATCGTGGTGACGTACTTCTGACGAAATTACTACATCGCCTACACTAAGAGAAGGATCGAATCCACCGGCTGAGCCTGTGTTAATTATGCAATCAGGTTTGAAGTTATCGATCAGTAAGGTAGTTGCAATAGTTGATGCGACTTTACCAATACCAGATTGAACAAGTGTCACCGTGTTACCAGCCAACTCGCCAGTATAAAAAGTGAAACCTGCTTTAGTTAAAATTTGTGGGTTTTGCATAGCTTCACGTAAAATTTTAACTTCTGGCTCCATTGCGCCAATAATACCAACATTCATAAAGTTTAATTCCTGAGTTTGAATCACTTGATTATACGTGAAGTTAGCAATAAAAAACAAAAAAGCGAGCTTGTTTATGAGCTCGCTTTAAATACTTTTTAGGAGAGTATTTAATTCGTTTTTTAAATTTCAGCTAACGCCGTGGTTTGCGCTTTAGCCTGAGAAGGTGAAAGTACCGCTGGCTTATGTGAGCGATTACGAACAGGGCGCTGAGTTTGTGTTGCTGCAGGCTTACCAAGTTTAAACATAATTGCATCGCGTACTTCAGAAGGGCGGTAGCCCGATTTAACTTTCATACGAATATGTGGAATGCCCGCAGACTCTAGTGCACCGTTTACAAACCAGTCGCGTTGAGCTTTGTGGCCATCTTTGTTGGCATTGTTAACTAGGTCAACAGCAGCAATGATTGTTAGTTTTTCTTTATCGATTAATACAAAGTCGAGTTGCTTATTTTTAGCTTTAGCTAAAGCAGCACGTTTAGACTTTACTGAAAGGCCTTGCTTACAGTCAATAACGTCGATTAACTTAACGCGACTAACAATTTTATATTGATCGCCAACAGCACGCTCTAGAAGATTTAAAAAAGCGCCTTCAACCTGCGTAAAAACAGTTTGCTTGCGAGTAAAAGGATACGGGTTTCCGCCATCGTCATTAAATTTTGACGCAACAACAGAGGCCCCGACAACTAATACTAGGATTAATAATAAAGCGAATTCCATACGGTAACTCCATAACAACAAATTGACACTGCTCAAACAAAGCAATTTACGTGCCTAAAAAGTATGGGTTATAAAATAATTACCGGCTGGTTTACAAGCAATAGCTACACAGCGATTAAGCTTTGTAGCCTCCTTTAATACCTTTTACTGCAATAGCTACAGCATCGTGTGCATGCAGTGACTCATAGTGGTTTATTTGCAGCCAATAATCACTGTAATGGTTTGCCTCTAGCAATGCTTTAATTTTACGCGCTGCATCTTCACAAAACATAAGGTTTTGACCATTCAAACGGGCAAATTCTTGCTCATCTTCACGTTTTACTGCTGCTTGTACTGGTGTTTTAAGCTCAGCTTCAAGAGTGTTAATTAGCGTAACTACGTCAAATTCTTGAATGTTGCTATCAAGCTTTACTTTTACGTTGGCAATAGAGCGCTGCGAGTGGGGAGTCGCTACAATACCTTGTGTAGTGCCTAGCCATTCGTGCACATCTTTTTGGCTCAACGTTTCTTGGTTAAACTTTTCGTTAAACGCGTTTTGTATAAGCTGGCGCGCAAGTGCAGCAGAGCATGGGCACGTTGAAGAATAAGTAACATCTACGGTTAGCTCGTAGCTAATAACGTTATTTTCAATTGTACTGGTAAGTACAACTGGGTAGCTTTTCCAGCCCGCTTTGCCACTTAATAGTGACTTACGGCGTAGCGGTAATTCAAATTTAAATTCAATTTGTGCTTTATCGCTCAACCCTTCGTGGCTAGTTATAAAGGTATCGAGTGCCTGCGCTATTGTTTGCGGATTGACTTGCTGCTCGGTTGAAAGCAGGTCAAGTGCCAAAAATAGACGTGACATATGAATGCCTTTGGCATCTTCTTTATGTAAATTTACAAATGCACGAGCTTTGGTGTTTACTGTAACTGGAGATAAGTCTCGGGATTCAAAAATAAATGGCAGTTCTATTTCGCCCATGCCAACCCAGTCTAATTTACCTGTTTGTAAAGCGGGTGCAGTGTCTGCTATATCTGGCATATTGGTTTGCATGTGCGCTACTCGTATTTTGGGGATAATAAAGCGGGGCATTTTACACTAAATAATTTATTGCTGAAATGATGAGTTTAATAGATGAGCTAAATCAAACATGAAAAATTCTGTTTTTATCGCACAACGTGAGTAGTGGTAGGA
The DNA here is from genome assembly GCF_031198785.1 of Pseudoalteromonas sp. HL-AS1. Taxonomy (NCBI): domain Bacteria; kingdom Pseudomonadati; phylum Pseudomonadota; class Gammaproteobacteria; order Alteromonadales; family Pseudoalteromonadaceae; genus Pseudoalteromonas; species Pseudoalteromonas sp. HL-AS1. The sequence continues at coordinate 3,010,130 of NZ_CP133569.1, read as the reverse complement.
GAAAAATGCTAAAATCTGGGAAAATGGTATGTTTATACATACGCATTGCCTTCTTTATATTAAGTACACAGCTAAGAGATAAAATTACGTATGACCGATTATTCTTTGAGCCCTTGGGCTCGGGTACTTTCCAGCTCAATAACGCGATTTGGTGAATTTAAAACCGCTGCTATTTGTTACACTTTATTTTTAACTGTATCTCTTATTTTATCGAGCATGTTTTATTATGTGGCGATAGGCGAATTACACCTGGTTGATATTTTAGCCGTGGTGTTTTTTACGGCTGTGGTTTCTCCTTTAATTATAAGTGTGTTGCTTAATTCAATTCGACAACTAGATGCCTCATATGCTTATTTAGATAGCGCCACCAAACAAGAAAAGCTTTTAAATCAAACCCTAAAAGATAACATTAACCGTCTAAATATCGAAATTGATGAGCGTAAAATGGCATTTCATGCCAAGCACCGCGCTATCGAAGAACTACGACGAGAAATTGCTGAGCGTAAAAAAACACAACAAGAACTTGCTCAACAAAGCATGCTGCAGCGCTCAATAGTTGATTCATCTCCTGATTTATTTTATTACCGCGATAACAATGGCGTGTTTGCTGGTTGTAATAAAATGTTTGAAGAAGTAATGGGCAAATCAAGTAGCGAACTAATTGGCAAAACGGTTGAGCAGATATTCCCGAGTCACTTTTTATCTGAAGTTTTGAAAACCGATAAAGAAGTAGAGCAAAGCCATAAAGCACTGACCATTGATGTCGGTTATGAAGTAAATGGCGAAACGCGTTGGTTTGAGCTGCGTAAATTACCTTTTATAAATGATGAAGGTGATTACATTGGTCTACTGGGTTTTGGTCGTGATATCACAAGTCGTAAGGAGGCCGCTCAAGCGCTCGAAACGGCCTATAAAGACAAAGGTAAGTTTATTGCCACATTAAGCCATGAACTACGTACACCGCTCAATGGTATTGTTGGTTTAACACGAATGCTGCTTGATACTGACTTAAACAAACAGCAGCGTAGTTGGGGTAATACTATATTTTCGAGCGCTGAAACGCTCGGCAATATTTTTAACGATATTATTGATTTAGATAAAATAGATAGAGATCAGCTCGATATAGCGACCAACTCTATTAATGTGTCAGACTTTATAAACGATGTAGTTAACTTTGCGGGTTTAATAGCAGAGCAAAAAGAACTTGAGTTTGATATTAAGCGCAATGGCATGCTTGATATTTATGCACAGCTCGATCCGACTCGTTTACGCCAAGTTGTTTGGAACTTAATTAATAACGCTGTTAAGTTTACTCAACAGGGTAAAGTAACACTCGAATGTAGCCGAGAAAATCGTGTAGAAGGCCCATGGTTAGTTATTAAAGTGTCGGATACAGGTCAAGGTATTCCGCCTGAGCAGCTTGCTCATATATTTGATATGTATTACAAAGCGCCGGATTTAAAAGGTACTAATGCCATAGGCTCTGGTATTGGTTTAGCTGTAACTAAGGCACTTGTAAGTGCAATGAAAGGGATAATTACAGTAAATAGTACTGAAGGCGAAGGAAGCTGCTTTACAGTGCAAATACCACTTAGTTTATGCGTAGCACCTACCGAGCAAAGTTATGTTGGCCGAGGTTTGTATATTCTACTAGTAGAAGATGTGCCTCTTAATGCTGAGATTGCTACAAACTTATTAGAGCAACGCGGGCATGAGGTGTTATGGGCTGAAACCGGTGAAGATGCACTCTCGTTTGTCGAAACCGAAGATGACTTAGATTTAGTACTACTTGATATGCAATTGCCAGATATAAACGGTGACGAGGTTGCTAAACAAATACGCTCAGATAGCCACTTTGATAAGCTCCCAATAGTTGCTTTAACTGCCAATGTACGCAGTGCTGAAAAAGAGCTTGAAGGTATTTCAATACAAGGTGCGTTGGCTAAACCAATTAACACAGTGAAGCTTGATAAAATGCTGGCTGATTTATTTGGTATTAAGCAAAGTGAATGCACAGAGCCACAGTTAAAAGTCAGTGAAGAAGCGCTTGAGAGTATTGATGCACACTTATTAGATATTGAAACAATAGAAGACTTTGTAAATTCGATGGGCTTAGTTGTGTTTAGACGCAGTAGTCAGCTATTCGAAAAGCTAAGTCCGCAGTATCAGCAAGAGTTACTTACTTCATTAACTGCCGGCGATAGAGAAGAATATGAATCAGTAGCGCATAAGCTTAAAGGTGCGGCTGGCTCCGTCGGTCTTAATGATGTGCAGCTTCATGCCAAAATAATGGAACATGGTGCGATTGATGAATCTGATGAAGTGTTAAAGCAGTGGTTAGATGTTCTAGCAGATAAAATAAATGAAGGACAAAAAGCCCTTCATTTATTTTTACAACAATTAGAGTAAAGCTAATTTACTCTAATTAAGCGTCAATTTTACCGATAAAGCGGTAACCTTCACCATGGATGGTGCTGATTAACTCAGACGTTGAGTTATCACTTTCAAAATGCTTACGAATGCGACGAATAGTAACGTCAACAGTACGGTCATTAGCACGAAGCTCACGGCCCGTCATATGCTTAATTAATTGCTCACGGCTGAAAATACGACCTGGAGAATCAAGCATTAAACGAAGTGCTCTGTACTCACCTTTTGGTAAACGTTTAGCGTCGCCATTTGGAGAAGTAAGACAGCGGCTGTTTTCATCAAGTTCCCAACCATTAAATGTAATAACACCATTTGTTTCTAGTGCTGACTCTTCACCGCCTAAAGCAGTACGAGTAATTAGGTTGCGAGCTCTAATAGTTAATTCACGCGGGTTGAATGGCTTAGTAACATAGTCATCTGCACCAATTTCAAGACCTAAAATACGGTCAACATCGTTGTCGCGACCAGTTAGGAATATAAGGCCTACTTTACGTTTTTGGCGTAATTCACGGGCTAAAATAAGACCGTTTTTACCAGGAAGGTTGATATCCATAACTACAAGATTAACGTCATCGTTATTTGTAAGCTTGTCATGCATATCATCGCCATCAATGGCTTCAATAACTTTGTACCCTTCAGCTTCAAATAAACTAACTAGGTTCAGTCGAGTTACGTCTTCATCTTCTACGATTAGAATGACTGGCGTTTGCATTATTAATTAACCTTTTGGAATATTTTATTTATAAAAAACCGGTGATGAACTTATAACCGATTACTAGAGATTATAGGATTATACCCATTTGTTAACAAGGAAAAAACAAATTGGATAAAAATAAAACAGCAGGGTGTCCAAAGTCTAATAAAAAGGGCCGTGCAAAAACTACTGTTTAATTGATATATACGTAGATGTAGTCATTTGAATCATAAAGTCGAAGCCATTTTCCTTTAATAATTGAAACATCATTCAATCAAACAAGGAACTTAAAATAATCAGACAAATTCAAAGCAAAACTATATCACTTTCTAACCTTTCATCAATGTATGTGATACAGCAAAGATAAAAAAGTTCATAAATCGCTTGGTAATACTTATTTAATGCAATTAAATAACGTTACACGCTTATCACATGCCTCATTAATGAGGTCATTAAATGCTAATTCAAGGATAAATTTTAAATATATGCACTTTTTAATGATCTTTATTTAAGGAATAGTAATTATAAAGCGAGCACCGTGTTTTTCTTCAAGATCAAACATAATTCTTCCACCAAGTGCCTGTGTTACTAGGTTGTATACCAAGTGCATCCCTAAGCCGCTTGCGCCTTGTCCACGCTTTGAAGTTACAAAGGGGTCAAAAATTCTATTTTTAATGTTTTTATCAACGCCTTGGCCATTGTCAGAATAAACGATTGTTAATTTCTTCCCTACCAGCTCTACGTCAAAGCGAATTTCGTTGTTTTCTTTACCTATAAATCCATGAATTACAGAGTTCATAAGTAACTGTTGAAACACCTGCTGTAGAGGTTCTGACTTACTATGAATAGCTAAATCGGTTGGGCAGTTAATAGTAACAATAGGCTTTTTAGACAGTAACTCAGATTGAATTGATGTTAAAACGTCAGTTATTAATGTATGTACATTAATATAGGTATTAACACCGTCGTCTTGGATTACGGCTACTTTTTTAAAGTTGGATATAAGGTCTGCGGCGCGATTTAGATTACGATAGATTAAGTCTAAGTTTTCTATGCCTTCATCTATAAAGCGTTTTAGGTGGCTTGAAGTCAGTTTTTTATCATTAAAGCTTTGTTGTATATCTGCTAATTTATCGCGAAGTAAGGTTGAGCCTGTAATCCCAAGCCCTATTGGTGTATTAACTTCATGTGCAACACCTGCCACCATTTGCCCTAAAGACGCCATTTTTTCGTTTTCAACAATTTGTGTTTGATACTGGTGCATTCGCTCAAGAGTTGACAAAAGCTCTTGATTTGCTTCTCTGAGAGCGATTGTTCTGTGGTTTACTTTTTCTTCAAGGTTTTGGTTTAGCTGTTTTATTTCCTGTTTATCTTTTTCGTGGCGCTCAAGTTGCCTTTTTGTGCGTGCAAGCATGATATTTAAGCTATTTGAAAGAGCGGTTATTTCTTTTACATCAGTTACTGGCGCTCGCGCATCGTAGTTATGATTTTTAGATACATCTTGCAATAACATACTTAATTGTTCTATCGGTTTGGCTATTCGTCGTTGAACTTTTGTTGCGATAAAGTACACAACCATTAATATTAATAGAGTGAGTAATACATCAATAAATATTTTTTGTTCTATATATGCTTCTAAGCTCTCTAGGCTGCCACGCATATAAACATAGCCAATGAGTTTTTCATTATTATAAATAGGGCGAGTTAGCTCTATATGTGCACTCGTAATACGTGGTGTGGCTAGCTCATCGACACTGTCTGTTTTTAGTGGAACTGGAGGCGTTTTTTTTGCATTAAAGCTAATAAAAAAAGCAGGTTTTTGAGATGTTTTTTCTATTGAGTAAATATGTATGTTTTTTACAAGAGGGATATTTTCAAAGGACTTGAGGCGTTTCTCTTCTGTTTTTCTATCATCTTCAGCTACTGATTTACCCGCATCAAAAGCTACAATTTCAGAAAGTATAACGAGTTTATTAATAATTAATTGCTTTTGCTCTTTAACACTCAAGTACGTTGAAATAGAAATAGATAGCGATAAACAAATAGCTGTAATAAGCATAATTAAATTTATGAGTGCTTTACGAATGCTACTTTGATGAACTTTTTTAGGCATTATTTCATTATCGCCTGAATTAATTTTAATTATTTAGAATTTTAGTTTAGCAAATAAGAAGGAAAGTGAAGGGTAAAAACTAAATTAATTCTTATATTTATTCGAATGTTAGATTAAGCACGTTTGTGCTCAATCATTGTATAGAGTTAAATTAGCTACTGTACACAGCAAATTTATTGTTTTTAAAAACGGTTTGATAGCTTTCAAATTGCGTTTCTAAAATAGGTGGGTATTTTAAAAAGCTGTTAGCGACGATATTTAGCTTTCCAACTTTAGTTAAATGCTGTTTTGCATTTGCTAAAAATGTTTCTGCTACTGTGTAGTCGGTTGCAATACCAGTATGAAAAGGTGGATTACTAATAATTAAATCAAATTTACCGGTGATACTTTTAAGGCCGTCGCTTAATATAGCTTCGCCTTTGATGTTGTTAAGCTTTAAAGTTTGCTCTGTTGCATAAGTTGCCAGTGCACTTACATCACTACACACAAACTCAAGAGATGGGTTGTGTAGCCCTAAAAAGGTCGCGATTAAGCCAGCACCACAACCAAAGTCGAGAACCCTACCTTGCTTAATTTTTGGTGCGTTTTCGAGTAGAACTTTCGTTCCTATATCTAAACTACCGTGATTAAACACTCCAGGAATACTGATCGCTGTAAACTCGGTGTCGGCAACATTAACGACAAACTTTTTATGATAAGTCGTAATATCAAAGTGAGGGTGTTTAGAAATTTCAGCAAATGAATAAAGCACGCAATGCTTAGCCGAATCAATCTTGTTACTAAACTCAGCTTTACCCGCTAATTGCTTTTCAATTGATTTAACACCACTTTTGTTTTCACCAACAACTAATAGCTCGGCATCATCAGTAATAGCAGAACGGATATTATCAAGTGCCATTAGTAATTCTGGTTTAGATTTAGGGTAGTAAAGAATAACTAAATCGTAGCCGCTACCAGGTATTGTGTGATTTACATGGATATCAACGTCTTTGGTGTTTTTAGCAAACTCGCCGTTAGCATGGTTATAGCTAAACGCAGTTACCTTGCTTTGCGGGTTAAGTTTTTTAAGCTCTGCTAAAAAGCCATCTTGAACAAAGTTGACCACCAAGATAGATTTGCCCGTTAGTGCCTCGCTATTACGAAGTAACAGTAAACTTGGGTTGGTTAGTACGCTCATAAATGGCTTTGCCTTACAGTATGTTTAGTTTTATAAAAGTAAAAATGAGTGCTTAAAGTTACTAATTACTCAGTACGTTCAAACATTAGATCCCACACGCCATGACCTAGGCGATGTCCGCGCTGCTCAAACTTAGTAAGCGGGCGCAAATCTGGACGTGGAACATAATCGTTTGTTTGAGATTGGTTTTTAAAACCAGGGGCTACGTTCATAACTTCGAGCATATGCTCTGCGTAGTTTTCCCAATCTGTTGCCATATGAAAAACGCCACCCATTTTAAGTTGGGTTCTTAGTTTTTCAACAAACTCAGTTTGTACAATACGGCGTTTATGATGACGCTTTTTATGCCAAGGATCAGGGAAAAACAACTGTAGTGTTGTTAAGCTTTCGTCAGGTATACAGTCTGCAAGTACTTCAATTGCATCGTGTTCAAAAATACGTAAGTTTGTAATGCCCGCTTCATCAGCATCCATTAAACACGCACCAACGCCTGGGCGGTGCACTTCAATACCAATAAAGTTTAGGTGAGGGGCATTTGTTGCCATTTCGACAAGCGATTTACCCATACCAAAACCAATTTCTACTACTACATCGTTGTTGTTGCCAAAAACTTCGCTTAAATCAAGCATCCCGTTTTTATGCTCTAGGCCCATTGTTGGCCAGCATTTTTCGATTGCAGCGGCTTGGCCTTTGGTTAATCGACCTTCGCGTTTTACAAAACTGCGAATGGTGCGGATGTATTTACCTTCTTGCTTAGCTTGCTCAAGGTTAGTGTTGCTTGATTCACTCATATTATTGGCCTGACAAAAACAATGTGTTTAAAAATGGTTGCATATTATCCCTGACGAAGCCGGCAATCACAAGTATTAGCTGGTTTTACAGCGCCTATAGCTTGATCTTTTTATTAACTACAATAGACTGAGCCGCCATTGAGCATCAGTAAAAGTAAAATATGTTGGATTTAAATAAAGAACAGTCAAATTGGTTTTCTAACCAAGTTGTTGATTGGTATCACCTTCATGGGCGTAAAACACTTCCGTGGCAGCTAGGTAAAACTCCTTATAAAGTGTGGGTATCTGAGGTGATGCTGCAGCAAACTCAAGTTATTACTGTTATCCCATATTTTGAAAAATTTATGCAAAGCTTTCCAGATATTATTGCTTTAGCTGATGCGGATGAAGATTTGGTACTGCACCACTGGACTGGCTTAGGGTATTACGCCCGTGCACGTAACTTACACAAAACAGCTAAAATAGTGCGTGATAAATACCAAGGTGAGTTTCCTCAAACACTTGATGAAGTAATGGATTTACCTGGAATAGGGCGCTCTACTGCCGGGGCTGTTTTGTCATTATCGCTTGGGCAGCATCATCCAATTTTAGATGGAAATGTTAAGCGAGTATTAGCACGCTACTTTATGATTGAAGGTTGGTACGGCGTTAAAAAGGTAGAAAACCAACTTTGGCATTTATCAGAGCAATTAACGCCTAATAATAATGTTACCGAATTTAATCAAGCGATGATGGATTTAGGTGCGAGTGTTTGCTCACGCAGTCGTTTTGATTGTGGGGCTTGCCCATTAAACTCAGGCTGTGGTGCTTTTAATACAGGTAAAGTAAAAGAGTTTCCACATTCTAAACCTAAAAAAGCAGTTCCTAAAAAGAGTTGTCATCAGTTAATTATTCAGTGTGGTGATAAAGTGCTTATGGAAAAACGTCCTAACAGCGGTATTTGGGGCGGATTGTTTGGCTTTTTTGAATTTAATGAGTACGAAGAGCTTCAAATGTTTTTAGCTCAGCAAGGCCTAGAGGCTAGTTTAGTAGAGCTTGAAGCGTTTATTCATGTGTTTTCACATTTTGAGCTGAGGATTAACCCGCATGTGCTCAATGTTAAGAAAACTCCTGATGTGGTAAACGATAAGCAATTAATCTGGTATCCGCTCGATCAATCAATAGAGGTTGGCCTAGCAGCACCAACTAAAAAGTTGGTTAAACAAATTACAGCAATAGTATAGAATAGCCCCATATTTAGCGTTAGAGAGAATCAATCATGGCACGTACAGTATTTTGTCAAAAGTTACAAAAAGAAGCCGAAGGGCTTGGCTTTCAGTTATACCCTGGTGAAATTGGTGAAAAGATTTTTAATAACATCTCTAAAGAAGCGTGGGCTCAGTGGCAACATAAACAAACAATGCTTATTAACGAAAAGCATTTAAATATGATGGACCCAGAACACCGCACATTTTTAGAAGAGCAAATGGTTGGTTTTTTGTTTGAAAATAAAGATGTAGAAATTGAAGGTTATCGACCGCCTGAAAAGTAATGTTTTAAATAAAAAAAGGGCTATTAAGCCCTAATGCCGTTCACTTAAGGTGAGCGGCTTTTTTATTTCTAGCGTACCGCTGTGGTCTTGGCTTGACTGCACGAGGAAAACCTCGATCCCTTCGAGGCTCTAGAATTAGGCTTTCTGCCATCGCATAAAAGTATTTTAATTGACGTGGTATGGCTCCAGGTGTTGAATAAGGTAATCCAACAAGCAACCTCATTATTTGAGCTAAACTACCATTGAAACTCAGTTGGTACGGTAAATAATCACCTTTTAATGTGTGGCACATTTTTACCATCTGATATCGCACCATATTATAAGTAAGCAACACTCCCCACAGCTCTTGCTTTACAAGCGCTGGTAAGCGACTTCTTAATGTTAATCGATTGCCCAGCATATATTGCTTTTGTTCCCGATAACCAAGCTCTATCTCCCAGCGGTGACTGTACAAATCACCTATATCGGCTGATAGATATCGCATCGGATCTGTCATAGATGTCATCACACTATATGATTTCCCCTTTATTTTTCGAGTCACTAACCTCGCGATTAAGGTGTTAGGCAGCGTTGGCCACATCTTTCTTGCTCTTGGGTTGCTGCTAAGTTGGACTAATTTATCATTACGCCCTAATGTTTGAATAACTTCATATTGCACATTTTTTTTCAGGGGGATTAGCCAATGGCGTTCACTGCCAGTTGTTTGCCATTTATGTAAAAGCCCTAAAGAATAGAAACCTTTGTCGAATAAAGTGAGACTGTTATCGGGTGTGGTTTCTATAAGCTTTTCAGCCAGCACCATTTCATTGACCTTGTAATCATCAAAAGCACTCCCCGTGATTAGGTGGCTGCTTAGCTCCATTTGACACACCATTCTGACCTGTGGGTATTGTGTATTAGTCGGTTTTGTAAAGGCTTCATTGTTTTGGGGTGAGTCATCCGTACGCCAAACGACACCATCGACACCAAGCAAGGTAAGCCCATTCCAATGAGGATGATTAGCGTCATTATTCCAATGCCTTTGGGTGCATTCAAATAAGGCTTTCATGGCGGCTTCACCTAGGTTTTTACGACGCTGAGTTAAAGCACTTGGCGCAACAAATGGCTTACCATCGCGGTCAACAATGTCGAGCATATTAACGACATCGGCCATCGATTTGTCATTATAAATAACCATCCCGATCAACAACCAAGCCATCGATTCTAGGGTTAGTTTTCTTTTTCGTAGTGTAACGGTTTCGGTCAGTGCATAGGCTTCTTCGATAAGAGATAAAGGGAGTAAGTCTGCGAGTGTTTCAACGTCATTAGGTTTGATGTTGTTAATAATATCGAGAGCATTAGAAAGTTGCATAAAAAAATCCGAATTCTACAAAAGAATTCGGATTCTTACATACCTAGAAGATCGTTCAAGTGCTATTAACTAATTCTTAAATGATCGGCATTAGCTATTAAGCCCTTTTTTATGTTTATTTATTCATTTAACTCATCTTCTTGCTCAGATATTTTAATTTGTTCCTTTAAAAATTGAGCAGCTTTAGAGTATTCAATTTCCAGCTTATCTCTTAACTCTATTAATTCATCGGTTGTGAGTTCACCTTCTTTACATTTATCTTCAAATGCACTTGAAAGTTCTGCCACCGTTTGGGCACCAATTGTCTTGGAGATCGATTTTAATTGATGACACCCTTCAATAATCTCATTTAAATCGTTAACCATAACGCCGGAATTAATACTCTTAATTAAGCCTTGGCTTTGTTCTAAATACATTTTGAAAAAACGAATTTGCTTAGCGTCATCACCGTTTACATATTTAGCAACAGCTTCCATATCAATAGGTAGTGCCATAGTTTGATGGATAACTACATTTGGGTTTTGGCTTTGTTTATCGCTCCAACGTTTTAGAGTTTCTTCTAACGCGTTCAGCTCTATAGGTTTGGTAATGAAGTCGTTAATACCTACTGCTAAACAGCGCTCTTTTTCGCCTTTAAGTGCGTTTGCTGTTACAGCAATAATGTAAGGTTGTGCATCAATCGATTCTAATAGCTCTGCTTCATTACGGATTTTTTCGACCATATCGTAACCCGACATTTTAGGCATGTGTAAGTCGGTTAAAATAAGTGAGTAATCACCTTTTCTCCACATATCTAGGCCTTCTTCACCGTTGTTCGCTATTTCAACGCCAAAGCCCAGTATATGTAGTTGATTGGTGAGGACTTGTTGGTTTAGAAGGTTATCTTCAACAAGTAAAACCAATTTGTTTGAATTACGTGCCTGCTCAACATTTAAATAGTTATTAAGTGTTTTGGTTTTTTTAATTTGCTTAGGTGTATGTAACCCTGCAGCCACCAATATAGAAAGCATAAAGTTAGATTTACATAGAGGAGAAGCATTAATATAAAAAATGTTTTTATGATTTATAGCTGCTTCATCAAGCTTACTTAGTACTACAACTTGTTGGTTATAATCCTCTAATGAATAAAATAAGCGTCTTAGCAGCGCATTAGTTTTATCCATATTGTCTATGCCATCAGCCACCCAAATAATATCTTGTGAATGCTGGTGCTCTTCAATTTCTTCTTCTGTGTGTGCATAAATTATTTTAGCGCCCATGAACGATAAATAACGGTACATTGTTTTTTCACGTTCTAGGTGATTACTAACTACAACAATTTGCTTACCATTTAATGCACCTTTATGTGCGTACTTAATTTTACCCGATGTGCTAAAGGGCAGCTCTACTGTAAACTCACTGCCAATTCCCGTATGACTAGTTACATGAATAGTACCTAGCATAAGCTCAGTTAAGCTTTTACAAATAGAAAGACCTAAACCGGTGCCACCATATTCTCGGGTAATTGAGTTTTCGGCTTGAATAAATGGATTAAATATTTCGCGAAGTTGCGCCTGCGACATGCCTTTACCGTTATCAGTTACGCAAAAGCGTAAGGTAAAGTGATCAGTCGTATTATGAACCACCTCTGCTGATATTTTTACATGGCCTTGGGTTTTTTCATCAGTGCTAGTGAATTTAATTGCGTTGCTACATAGGTTATAAAGCACCTGACGTACACGCACACTATCACCAGTAAGATTGACTGGAATATCTGGTGCTATTGCTAGTTCTAAATCAAGCTCACGTTTTTTAGCAACTGATGAGAGCACTCGAGCAACTTCTTCAATGGTATCGGTTACCGAAAATGGGATCGGGTCAATATTTAGCTTTCCAGCCTCAATTTTAGAAAAATCTAAGATATCATCCAAAATGCTCAATAACGAAAATGCTGATTCACGAATAATTGTACTTAAACGATGTTGAGCGCCATCAAGTTCTGTCTGGCGCAGTAAATCAATAGTGCCTATAACACCATTCATCGGTGTTCTTATTTCGTGGCTCATTGTGGCTAAAAAAGTCGTTTTTGTTTCGCTTGCTCGCTCTGCTTTTAATGTGGCTTGCTCAAGCGCTATAGTACGATTTTGCACTTCGGCTTCTAGGCCATTTTGTAATTTATAAAGCTCTTTTTGTGCGGCGTCATTCTCACTCATCGCAGTCTGTACTTTTTGTAGCAGTAAGTTAATGTTTTTTGCCACTACACCTAAACCAATATCAAGCTGCTCATCAACACTACTATTGTAATTAGCATTTTCGGTGATTGCCTGCAGCTCTTGTGTAAGAGTGTCAGTACTTTTTCGTAAGCGACTATTAATGTACATATTAAACATTAAAGTAAATATAAATAATGCAGCTACGCTTGCTATAGCAATAATGTAGGCAATAACTTGAGAGTTTTGAGCGCTTAAAGGAGCGGTTGGTAGGTTTTGCTTAATAATAAGCTCGCCAATAGGTTGATCGTTTAACAGCAGTAAGTGGTGTAGGATGCCTTCTTCTACTAGATGCTTTTCAGTTTTAATTGAAGCGATAGCAGGTTTACTACTGCTATATACCAATTGAGTACCTGATGTTGGATTGAAGCGATATAGAGTATATTCAAAGTCATCATCTAATAACGACGTTAAATCAAGTAACTGCCTTATTTTACCTTGACCATACATAGTTAATGCATCAACCATAGGTAAGTCTAATCTATCGGCAAGCGTTACAATATTAACAGATGATGCAGGTTGGGCTGTCTTAACTTCAGTTTGTGAATAAAATGAGTGGGCAATAATAGCAAGCGCTGTTACTGCAATATTTATGATTAAAAAAAGAGGTAATAAGCCTTTGACTGGCGATGAAAATTTACTCTGCATTGATTGTTTCCAATTGATGTGATTTTACTACGATAAGTCCCTATCGTACGTATCTAAGCTAATCGTAACATTTACAAAAAATAATTCACTACGGTTTTAGTCTGATTTATTTATATTTATAGTTCGATTTGTGGTAAAAATGAACGTTATTAATAAAAAATACACTGAGTTGTCTGAAAACCGTTCAAACAGTTATAAAGAATAAAAAAAAAGTTGACTTGTAAGGGCAAAACTCGTTTAATACGCCGCACGCCCAGATAGCTCAGTCGGTAGAGATGAGTGGGAATTGCATTAAAAATACTTTAAGATTTTTAATTAGCACTGTTTAAGTGCCTCGATAGCTCAGTTGGTAGAGCAGAGGATTGAAAATCCTCGTGTCCCTGGTTCGATTCCGGGTCGAGGCACCATTTATTAAAGTAGTGGTGTTTAATCAACAGTTTAAACATTATTACGCGTGCCTTAGCACACAGTTTTGTGTGCCGACTTAGCTCAGCTGGTAGAGCAACTGACTTGTAATCAGTAGGTCAACCGTTCGACTCGGTTAGTCGGCACCATTTATATAAAGTTAATTGTAAAGTATCACAATTAATTAGCACAGTTTATGTGCCTCGATAGCTCAGTCGGTAGAGCAGAGGATTGAAAATCCTCGTGTCCGTGGTTCGATTCCGCGTCGAGGCACCATTTACTTTAAGTTCTCAATCTTTAAAATTGAACGTGCCTTAGCACACAGTTTTGTGTGCCGACTTAGCTCAGCTGGTAGAGCAACTGACTTGTAATCAGTAGGTCAACCGTTCGACTCGGTTAGTCGGCACCATTTATTTAAAGTAGTTTGAAAAGAAAAACTGTAATCAGTAGTCTGTTCAAATTACCTGTCGACTCGGTTAGTCGGCACCATTTATGAAGTTAAAGGTTAATTTTATTAATCGGTAACTAGCACAGTTTATGTGCCTCGATAGCTCAGTCGGTAGAGCAGAGGATTGAAAATCCTCGTGTCCGTGGTTCGATTCCGCGTCGAGGCACCATTTATTGAAAAGCCTTGCTTATGCAAGGTTTTTTTATTTTAAGTGCTTTATAAAAGTTCTCAATCTTTAAAATTGAACGTGCCTTAGCACACAGTTTTGTGTGCCGACTTAGCTCAGCTGGTAGAGCAACTGACTTGTAATCAGTAGGTCAACCGTTCGACTCGGTTAGTCGGCACCATTTATTTTAGGTAACTTGAAGCAACTGACTTGTGATCTGTAGTCTGTATAAGTTACCCGCTCGACTTTGTTAGTCGGCACCATTTATTTAAAAGCCTTGCTTATAGCGGGGCTTTTTTGTTTTTGTATAGTTAATCTCTTAAACACATTACAAAAAGTTAATTTTAGTATTAAAAATTGCTGATCATTTACTCATTTTTACCGTATAACTGGCTATTATGTTAATTCATCGCTAGCTATGTAATGTTATGTAAAGTAAGTTGAGCAAAATTTGCCAAAGTGCTTGAATTACGTTCATAAATAGCAGTAATTTAGGTTTAATTATGATTTGGCAATGCAAGCCAACCCTACTGGCAATTAGTGTGATGCTGCTGAGCGGCTGTGCGAGTGATTTAAACTCGTCTCAGCGCATGCAAGTCCCTAATAATATGCCTCAGCAATGGCAGCAAGAAATATCAAGCTCAGTATTAAAAATACAAGAGCAATGGCTTACACAATTACAAAATCCTACGCTTAATAAATTTGTACAACAAGCACTTAAAAACAACCAACAGCTTTTGCAAACGAGTTATGATGTTGAAATTCAAAAGCAGCAACTTATAGTCTCGGGCGCTGCACTTTGGCCAAGCCTCGATTTATCAACACGTACAAGCCGTAGTAAAGACAACCGCCCTGTAAGTTACGCCAACGCAAGCTCAGCTAGTTTAAACTTAACTTACGAGGTTGATTTATGGGGTAAGCTTTCGGATTCAAAGCGCGAAGCTAATCTTAACTATTTAGCCCAGCAGGCACGGTTTGAGCAAGCTAAACAGCAACTTGTTGCTGATGTGGTAACAGGTTGGTTTGATGTGGTTACGGCGCAGCAATTACTGGATTTATTTAAACGTCGTGAAGCCAATGCACAACAAAATCTCGATATTATTGAAGCTGGCTATCGCCAAGGCATAAACGAAGCGCTCGATGTGTATTTAGCGCGTAATGAGCTTAATAATGAACGCTCTCGCATTGCCACTCAAACAGCGAGTTTATCGGCATCAGCACGTGTACTTGAGCGTTTACTTGGTGAATACCCAAAAGGCGCTATTACTGCTAGTAGTGACTTACCTGTTATTAATACCGATATTCCTCTAGGATTACCTTCTGAACTTATAACGCGAAAACCTACTCTACGTGCAAATTGGTATGAGCTTTTAGCAGCCGATGCATCATTGGCATATGCGCACAAACAACGCTTTCCAAGTTTAGATTTAACGGCTTCATTAAGTGATAGCACCGACAGAGTAAGCGACTTGTTTTCTCCATCAAGCCTTGCATGGTCTTTATTAGGTAGTATTTCAGCGCCACTTTTTGAAGGTGGGCGCTTAAAAGCCAACGAAGAAATAGCGCGTCTTAACACTCAAAAGCAAGAGCAGCTTTATTTGCAAACGCTTTATAACGCATTTGGTGATGTGGAAAATGCTATTTCACAGCAGCAGTCCCTCAAAGCTCAATATACAAGCACGTTAGAGGCACAAGAAAACGCACTTGCTGCAGAGCAATTATCGTTTGAGCAGTATCAAAGTGGCTTGGTAACTTACACGACAGTGCTTGATGCCCAAGATCGCTCTTTCGATGCGCAAAGCTCCTTAATCGATATTAAAAACCAATTAATAGCCAATAGAATTAACCTACACATTGCCCTTGGTGGTGATTTTGCAAAGCCCTCAAGTGAACTAAAGAGCAATAACGATGAAAACTAAAACAGCAAAAATTATTATTCCAGCGGTGGTTATTGTTGCCACAATTTTAATTGTTATGTTTATTAAGGGGAATCCACCAGAGGCTAAACGCTTTGGGGCACCTCCTAAGGCATCAATAAGTGTGGCTGCGCTTGAGCTAAAACCACAAAATTATCAAGTTATGATAGACAGCTACGGTACGGTAAAACCACGTACACAAAGTTTGTTAGTGGCTCAGGCATCTGGACAAATAATTGAAGTAAGTGATGACTTTAGAGAAGGCGGTTTTTTTGAAAAAGGCGATGTACTTTTAAAACTAGACGACAGAGACCATCAGGCTGAAGTTAAATCTGCTCAAGCCAATTTATTAACTGCAGAGCAAGGTTTACTAGAAGAAAAAGCGCGTGGGCAACAAGCTATTACAGATTGGAAGCGCCTTGGCGGTTCAAATCAAGCAAGCAGCTTAGTACTACGAGAGCCACAACTAGCAGCCGCTGAAGCTGAGGTTTTATCGGCTCAGGCTGCACTTGAAAAAGCGATGCTTGATTTAGAGCGCACTAAAGTAACGGCGCCATATGCGGGACGTATACTTAGCCGCAGTGTTGATTTAGGGCAAGTTGTTACTAACAACACACAGTTAGCTACCATTTACGCAATCGATAGCGTTGAGATTCGCTTACCAATTAAAAATAAAGATCTCCCATTTGTAAATTTACCAGAGCAGTATCGCGATGGTGCTAAAAACCAAGCGGGTTCAATTGTTAAATTTACTTCTGACTTAGTAGGTGAGCAAACGTGGCAAGGTCAATTAGCACGCACAGAAGGTGCTATAGATGAAGGCGCACAGCAGCTTTATGTAGTTGCTAAAATTAATGACCCGTATAAAGCAACAGCAAATAACCAGTACCCAATAAAAATTGGGCAGTATATAAAAGCGCAAATTACCGGCAGAACAGTATCTAACGCACTTATAATTCCAAACAGTACAATTTATCAAGGAACGTACGTTTACATTGTTGAAGATGACGTACTAAAGCGCAAAGACATCACACTAGCTTGGCAAAATGCGACTCAGGCGATGATAAAAACCGGTTTAAACGCAAATGATAAGCTTGTTATTACTCCACTTGGTCAAGTAAGTTCAGGAACTCAAGTAAGTATTTTAGGTGAACAAAGCGCAGATCAACCTAAAAGCCGTGGAGCGAATGGACAAGGTAAAGGAAAGCGCCCGACTCCAGAGCAGCTTGAACAAAAAGCAAAAGAGCTTGGTATTAGTGTTGAAGAGTTAAAAAAACGCCGTCCAGCAAAGCAAGGAGATAAGCCATGATAGCTTGGTTTGCCAAAAACCATGTTGCAGCTAACTTATTGCTAGTAACACTGCTGCTGTCGGGGCTTTTTAGTTTATCGACTAAAATACCGCTTGAAGTATTCCCTTCATTCGAAACCGACATGATAAGCGTGAACGTAAGTTTGCGTGGCTCAACACCAGAGGATGTAGAGCAAGGCGTAACAATTCGTATAGAAGAAGCCGTACAAGATTTAGAAGGTATTAAGCAAATATTTAGCCGCTCTTCTGAAGGCTCAGGCTCTGTAACAATTGAAGTTGAAACGGGCTACGACCCGCGTGAGCTTTTAGCTGATATTAAAAGTCGTGTAGATGCAATTAACACCTTTCCAGCCGATGCTGAAAAGCCAATAGTCGCGCTTGCTGAGCGAATTCGCGAAGTTATCGCGGTTACCGTATCAAGTGATTACGGCGAAAAAGAAACCCGTGAATATGCAGAAACAGTACGCGATCAAATTCTACGCTTACCAAATGTGACGCAGGTAGAGCTAAGTGGTGTTCGTGATTACGAAATTGCCATTGAAGTAAGCCAAGACGTTCTTCGCCAGTACGATTTAAGCCTTGCACAAATATCGAGTGCCATTGCTAATTCAAGCTCTGATATTTCTGCTGGTAACTTAAAAACTGAAGGTGGGGACGTACTTATAAGCTCTAAAGGGCAAGCATATCGTAAAGATGAATTTGCCAATATTGTTGTTAAAAACCAAGCTGACGGCACGATTATTCGTTTAGGCGATATTGCAATAATTAAAGACGATTTTGAAGAAACCCCAGTACGTACTCGCTTTAATGGTAAGCAGGCTGCATTTATCGACGTATATCGAATTGGTCCACAAAGTGCGATTACTGTTGCTGACGAAGTTAAAAATTACATAAAAGAGCAACAAAGCTCCCTTCCACAAGGATTTGAACTAAGTTACTGGGATGATGATTCGGAGCTGGTTAAAAGTCGAATTGCCACACTAACGACCAATGCCCTACAAGGCGGTATTTTAGTACTTGCTTTACTTACTTTGTTTTTACGCCCTGCAATTGCATTTTGGGTATTTATTGGTATTCCAGTTTCGTTTATGGGCGCGTTTATAGCGATGCCTATTTTTGGCGTAACGCTTAATATTATGAGCTTATTTGGCTTTATATTAGTACTTGGGATTGTTGTTGATGACGCCATAGTTACTGGCGAAAATGTCTATACCCATTTAAAAACAGCTAAGTCGGGGGAGCAAGCTGCAATTTTAGGTACTCAAGAAGTCGCAACACCAGTAACATTTGGTGTATTAACTACCGTTGCCGCCTTTTTACCTTTGGCCTTTATTGAAGGGGCGCGCGGTGCTTTGTTTGCACAAATACCGGTAGTGGTTATTCCGGTATTATTGTTTTCATTGATTGAATCTAAATTTGTACTACCAGCACATTTAAAATATATAAAACTACGCCACGAAAAAGGCGAACCTTCAAAGTTTGATGTTATTCAACAGCGTTTTGCAGATGGATTTGAAAACGCGATTTTAAAATACTACCAACCCACTTTAAATTTAGCACTGCGCCATAAATTGGCTTCGGTAAGTTTGTTTGTTGGTGTGTTTATAATAATTTTAACTATGATCACTAGTGGTTGGACTAAGTTTGTATTTTTCCCGCGTATACCAAGCGAAACAGTCCGCGTTAACTTAACACTACCAACAGGTACGCCGTTTGAAGTCACTAATAAATACGTAATTGATATGTCGCAAAAGGCGCAGCAATTACAAGAAAAATACCGCGACCCAGATACAGGTGAAAGCGTTATTTTAAATATATTAGCCACAACAGGTGGGCGCGGTGGTGTATCTAATTCAGGTTCTGTACGCTTTGAAATAACACCGGCTGAAAAGCGTGAATCAGACATAGGATCAAGAGAGCTTGCCAGCGAATGGCGGGATTTAATTGGTGTCATTCCAGGCGTTGAAAGCTTAACGTTTAGAGCTGAAATTGGCCGAAGTTCTGACCCAATTGATGTTCAGCTTAGCGGGACTTCGTTGACTATTTTACAAGACGTGGCTGATCACATTAAAACCCGTTTATCGACCTACCCAACGGTATTTGATATTGCAGATAGCATGTCTGATGGTAAAGAAGAGTTACAAATAGAGCTTACGCAGCAGGGCTTAGCGCTGGGCTTAAATAGAGTCAATGTTGCAGGCCAAGTGCGTAACTCGTTCTTTGGCTCGCAAGTCCAACGTATTCAGCGCGGGC
The DNA here is from genome assembly GCF_031198785.1 of Pseudoalteromonas sp. HL-AS1. Lineage (NCBI taxonomy): Bacteria > Pseudomonadati > Pseudomonadota > Gammaproteobacteria > Alteromonadales > Pseudoalteromonadaceae > Pseudoalteromonas > Pseudoalteromonas sp. HL-AS1. Next base: position 2,990,649 of record NZ_CP133569.1, on the reverse strand, counting down.
GTGATGATGTACGTGTAATGGTTCGCTTGCCTATAGACGAGCGCCGCTCAGTTGCCGATTTACAAAATATACTCATCAATACACCTACTGGTGGTTCGGTGCCGTTATCGCATGTTGCAACTCTTACCGCAGGGCAAAGTCCGTCAACTATTAACCGAATAGACCGCTACCGTACTTTAAATGTAACAGCGGATATCGAAAAAAATAACACCAATATGACCATACTCCAGGCTGACTTAACGGAGTATTTAGATGAATTAATGCAGCAATATCCTGGAGTAGATTACAAACTAGAAGGTGAGGCTAAAGAGCAGCGAGAGTCGTTTGGCTCATTGGCTTGGGCACTTGTGTTTGTATTTTTCATAATTTATGCGCTATTAGCGATACCGCTTAAGTCTTACTTACAGCCAATTATAGTAATGAGTGTAATTCCATTTGGCATGATAGGTGCTGTAGTCGGGCATTGGATTATGGGCATGGATTTAACCATTATGAGCTTGCTTGGTATGCTCGCTCTAACTGGGGTGGTAGTAAATGACTCCCTTGTACTAGTTGATTTTATCAATAAAAAGCGCAGTGAAGGCGGCAAATTACTAGATGCAGTTAAACTTGCCGGTGCATCGCGTTTTCGCCCTGTAATGCTAACAAGTTTAACGACCTTTATTGGCTTAATGCCGTTATTATTTGAAAAAGCAACTCAGGCGCAGTTTTTAATACCTATGGCGGTAAGTCTAGGGTTTGGGATTATTTTTGCGACCTTTATTACTTTATTGTTAGTGCCAATAAACTACATGATGATGGAGCGCTTTCAAGGTTGGTTTAAGTAAATAAGCGTAAGCATTTAAAATTTAGCTGTAAGTAAGAAATTGCTTGCAGCTTTTTTTTGCCAAAAATTATAAAAATAATGTACGAAGGTATAGCAAAAAAATGAATAAGTAATAAGAGGGGGTATTAAAATAAGAAGGTGTTCCCCAAGATACGGTACTCGGTTTCAGTCCTGAAACCAGAAGGTTTCAGGGCGGAAATCTGCGGTTTACCGTAGGCTTCTCGGTACATGCCGAGCTTGCACAATAGTAGACGAACAGAAATCCTGGTATAAAATTTATCGGCTCAGGGACTTAACCAAGCTCCGGTACCCCAGGGAACAATTTAAGTATATAAGACATAATCCAATCCTTAAACCCCAAACGTAAAAAATTAAACCGTTCGCTTAGTTTTCCCGCACCTTTAACTCGCCATTTACTTTATCGCATGGTTTTTGAGCTTGATCATACAATTAATTGGAGTTGCTTTTTATCGAGTGGTAGCATTGCCTTAACTTGCAAAGCGAAGATTCGATTATGAACGATTTACCCGATTACGAAAAAGCTCAACTGCTTTTAGAAAAAAACGAAATATTTGTATCACCTGCCGAAGCGCATGGTGTAATTAGTGGTTTACTTGCGTGTGGTTTAACCATTGACGACAAAGAATACTTAGGCCTTTTGAGCGATGTGTTTAACGATGGTGAATCATTTAGTAACGATTTAAAGCAGTTTTTTGGCACTATTTATAAGCAAGTAGTTGCGAGCTTTAATGATGACGAATTTCAGTTTGATTTATTTTTACCAAACGATGACGAAACACTCATCGATCAGGCTAATGGCCTCGTATCATGGGTAGCAGGCTTTATGCTTGGTTTTGGCTTAAAGCAAAAAGATTACGGTAAACTATCGAGCGATGTTAAAGAGGTTATTACTGACTTTAGCGAAATCACTCGCCTAGATACCACTTTTGAAGAAACCGAAGAAGACAGCCAAGCGCTGCACGAAGTGATTGAATATGTGCGCGTATCAGCACTACTTTGTTTTGCAGAGCTTGGTAAAGAGCAAAACACGCAAAGTACTAAAAAAACACTTCATTAGTTTAAAAAGTTAAACGGGTTGGTTAATAATGGTTGAAGTACAAAAGTCAGAATTTAAAGCACGCCGTGAGCGTTTACTTGCGCAAATGGATAAAAATAGCGTTGCTATTATTCCCGCTGCGAGCGAAGTTACCCGTAGCCGCGATACCGAATATGCATTTAGACAAGATAGCGACTTTTTCTATTTAACAGGCTTTAACGAACCCGACGCTGTACTTGTACTATGTAACAACAGCGATGCTCCCAGTACTTTATTTTGCCTAGATAAAGACAAGCTTGCCGAAATTTGGCATGGCCGCAGAGTTGGCTTTGATAAAGCTAAAAGTGACTACTTGTTTGATGAAGCTTACCCGCTAAGTGAATTAAACGATAAGCTACTGACTATACTAAATGAAAAATATGCGATTTATTTTGCACAAGGTGCTTATCCTTCATTTGATACTAAAGTGTTTTCGTTACTAGGTATGCTTAGAAGTGGTGCGCGAAAAGGCCTTAAAGCACCGAGTACTTTAAAAGAAATACGTGGCCTTATTCATGAAATGCGTTTGTTTAAATCGCCAAGCGAGATAGATGTTATGCGAGAAGGCTGTGAAATTAGTGCGCGAGGGCACATGCGTGCTATGCGCTATTCACATGCTGGGGCTACTGAATTTCAGCTAGAAGCAGAGCTACATCATCATTATGCCATGAATGGTGCGCCGCATCCTGCGTACGGCACAATTGTTGGTAGCGGCAACAACGCCAATATTTTACATTACACGCAAAATAGCGACGTATTAAAAAATGGCGACCTGGTACTTATAGACTCCGGTTGTGAGTTACAAGGTTACGCTGCTGATATAACGCGTACATTTCCAGTAAATGGGCAATTTAGCGAAGAGCAAGCCGCGCTTTACAATATTGTACTTAAAGCGCAAGAAGTTGCCTTTGATGAAGTAAAGCCAGGTGGTTATATGTCGCACGCTAATAAACTAGCAATGGAAGTAATGACCCAAGGTTTACTTGATTTAGGTATTTTAACCGGCGACTTTGACGAGCTAATGGCAAAAGGTGCATGTAAAGAATATTACATGCACGGCCTTGGGCATTGGCTTGGTTTAGATGTACATGATGTTGGCGATTACAAAGTAAATAACGTTGAGCGTGCATTTGAGCCGGGTATGGTACTCACCATAGAGCCTGGGCTTTATATAAGTGAAGACTCAAGCGCACCGCAAAAATACAAAGGCATTGGTATTCGTATTGAAGATAACTTGCTAGTTACCGAAACCGGCCATGAAAACTTGACCCTAAGCGTGCCTAAAAAAATTAGCGATATAGAAGCACTTATGCAAAGTGCTAAAAACGTATAAAGCTCGGAGAGTAAAGTGGCTAAGCAGTTTGATGTAGTTGTTATTGGCGGTGGTTTAGCGGGAGCAAGCTGCGCGTTAAGTGTGGCTAAAACTAATCCCGCGTTAAATATTGCCGTTGTAGAAGCTAATCAAGTAACCGGCGACTACCACCCAAGCTTTGACGACAGAAGCATTGCACTTGCTCAGCAATCGGTAGAGTATTTACAAAGCCTCAATTTATTTGAACAAAATGCCCCTTACACCGCAGCAATCAAAAAAGTGAGCGTGTCTGATCGAGGCCACTTTGGCAAAGCGCATATTAATTGCGACGAATTTGCTAAGCCTTCACTTGGTTACGTAGTAGAAGTTAACCCATTTGGCCGAGCGCTTCACCTGCGTTTAACGCAGTCAAACATTGCGCTTTACTGCCCCGATAGCGTAATTGCTATTGAGCAAACATTGCATAGCAATACACTTACCCTGCAAAGCGGCGAGCAATTAAACGCAGCGTTATTAGTTATTGCAGATGGTGCACAATCTCCCACACGTAATTTACTTGGGCTTGGTTTTAATACCCAGCCTTATGAACAAGGCGCAATTATTGCTAATGTAGAAGTGGCTGGTGGGCATAATAATCATGCCTTTGAGCGCTTTACACAAAGCGGGCCTATGGCGTTATTACCTATGAGCAATAACCGTTATTCGTTGGTGTGGTGTATGAGCCAAGATCAGGTTGAACAGCACATGGCACTCAATGAACAAGACTTTATAAGTGCCCTACAAAGTGCGTTTGGTTATCGCGGTGGTCAATTTACTAAAGTAGGCATGCGCACGAGTTACCCGCTCGTTTACGGGCAAGTCGAGTCTTTGACTGCGCACCGTACAGTGGTCATTGGTAATGCTGCACATGCTATTCATCCTATTGCAGGACAAGGTTTTAATTTAGGCCTTCGCGACGTGCAAGTACTTAGTAATTTAATAGCAAACAGCCAACACGGTTTAGGCAGCTATGCGTTTACACGTGAATATTCTAAAAAGCGCAGTGATGATATAAAAACCGTAATGAGCTTAACCGATGCACTTGTTAGGCTTTTTTCAAACTCATCGCGAGTGCTCGCATTGGGGCGCAGTATTGGGTTGTTTTCGATGGATTTATTTCCCGCATTAAAAGCGCCATTAGCCAAACAGTTAATGGGGCAAGTTAAACAAGGTAGGCGTTTATGAAGCAAGCACAGGTTTGTATTGTAGGTGGTGGCTGCGTAGGGCTAACACTAGCACTTGGATTGGCAAAAGCCGATATAAGCGTCGTTGTACTCGACGGCGCACCAACACAAGTGTTGCCAACTGACGAATATGGTTTGCGCGTAAGTGCGCTAAGCATTGCAAGTCAAACCTTGCTTGAGCAATTAAATGTATGGCCAGAAATTATCGCACAGCGAGCGTGCGCTTATACGCATATGGACGTACGTGATGCCGACAGTTTTGGCAAAATAGCATTTAATAATGAACAACTTGAGCTTGAGCATTTAGGCCACATTGTTGAAAACGACATTATCCGCTACGCGCTTATAAAAGAGCTAGAGCAACAAAGCAGCGCAACACTAATGTTTGATACGCAGTATCAGCAAATACATCAAAGCGAATCAGATGTATTTATAACGCTTAAAAGCGGCGAGCCAATTATTGCAAAACTGCTGGTGGCCGCTGATGGGGCAAACTCAGCTATACGTAAACAATTTAATATGGCGCTTAGCTTTAAAGATTACGATCACCATGCGCTAGTTGCGACTGTTAAAACTAAAGAGCCGCACGCGAATACCGCACGCCAAGTGTTTTTACCAACCGGGCCGCTGGCATTTTTACCACTGAGCGATGCAAATACCCATTCAATAGTATGGTCTACCAGCCCAAACCACTGCGATGAGCTGCTTGCAATGGACGACAGCAGCTTTAATAAAGCCGTAATGGCAGCCATAGATGGCCAATGCGGGCTATGTGAAGTGCAAAGTGCGCGCGCAGCTTTCCCACTTAAAATGCGATACGCTCAGCAATGGGTTTCAGGCAAAGTGGTACTCATTGGCGATGCTGCACATACAATCCATCCACTTGCAGGGCTTGGGATGAACCTAGGCCTAAAAGACGCCGCTTATTTAATTGAGCTTTTAACAAGTAATAATAAAGAATTTGCAAGCACGCGCACACTTCGCGATTACGAACGTACCCGTAAGCTCGATGCACAAAAGCACATAGCCATGATGCAAGGGTTAAAAGAGCTATTTGAAGGTGCAAACCCGGTTAAAAAACTTATCCGCGGAGTAGGGCTATCATTAGTTGATAATTTAGGCCCAATAAAACACCTGTTCGCCAAAGAAGCGATAGGCAAATAAGTAGGTTGGGTTGAGCGAAGCGAAACCCAACGCATAAAGTAAAGTGATGAGCTTGATTAAAAAACTGATGTTTAATTTAAACATCGGTTTTTGTTTTATGGTGGTTTTAAATATATTAAAAGCTTCGCTTTTCACGCGAGCAAGCTCGGCGTCTACATGCAAAGTTTCACACTGAGCTTAATTTTACCTGTAGGCGTTTAGCTTGCTGACGCGACGAGCGTTGCTCGTAATTACTATCGTTAGCTAAAAAGTGCTTTGCGTTAAATCAGTTACAAATTCTCTTGCGCTTCATTCACCATATCCTTGAGCGCATCAATTAACATTGGATCTCGCGAGTTTTGCTTAGCAAGTTCTAATGCGTGTTTCATACTGGTGACGGCCTCTTTGAACTGCTTATTTGCAGTATAGCCTTGCGATAAACGCATGTGAGAATAGGCTGCATTTGGGTAATGGGTAGTAAAGTGTTTAAGCGTGGTAATAGCTTTGGCTGTGTTACCAAATTTTTGCTGGCTATGAGCAAATTCTACATATACATCTTGTGGAATTTTAAGCTCAAACCCGTACTTATCACTCAGTGCTTGGTAGTAACCTGTAATGAGCGATACATCAGCAAATCTTCCGTGCTCGTCAGTAACGTTAAAAATTAGGTCGCCAAATAAGTGAATTAGGCTATCGCTAAGGGCTGGTAGTATGGTGCCCATATGACTAAAGGCAGGGTAATGCTTATATTCCCATTTTAGCTGTGTTGGCATTTGTTGTTCTAAATTTACTAAAGTATTTAATACACCTGTATAAAAGCGTGACCCTTCACTTGCTACACTAATAAATAACGATTGACCGCCTTTAGGATTTTTAGTGTATTTTATAATATTATTTTTTAATTCTTCATCACTCCACCAACTGTTTGGGCTTATAGCTATATAGTTATTAAATAACTCAGGCTGATTAACTAAAGTATAAAGCGCTAAAGTACCTGCATTAGAGTGGCCAATTAAGGTGTTGTAGCCGTTAGTTGAGTAATTACTGTTTATATAAGGCATGAGTTCATCAGACACAAACTTTAAAAACTTGTCGGTTTGCCCAGCATCAGGCCATTTATTTTTTACAAAGGTTTGAAACTCAGTTTTAGGCTCACCTTCTACTTTTGGTAAATAATCGCGAACACGGTTAGTTGTATCAATACCAACGAGCATGGCATTAGGTATCTGCTCGTAATCAACAAGGGATTTAATAACACCAGACGCCGTATGAAAGTGCTCAACACCATCAAGTAAATAAATAACATAAAGCGGCTGTTCGTCTTTTACAGTGTCAGGTATGAAAATTTTAATGGGTCTGTCTTCGTTAAGTATTTTTGATTGCAGAATGACTTTTTTACCAACGGTTATGTCGGTTGTATTGGTTTTTGCGTGGCTTAAAAATGGTGTACTAAAAGTAAGTATTAATACAAGCGATAGTAAGAGCTTCATAAATATCCTTATTTAATAATGTATTGCTTAATAATTGCACGGCTTTAAGTTTGAGTAAATACTTATATTTTGAGGCAGGTGTTAGACTTAAGTAATTCAAAGCTGCGCTTTATACGCGCGCAAGCTTGGCGTATATGATAAATATTAAACTGCGAGTTTAGCTTTTCCTTTAGGCCTACGGCTTGCTAACGGGATGAGCGAAGCTCGCAATAATTGCCTTTGAACTCTTATCTATAAAAGCTTAAAAAAACCTGCTTGCTTAATTATCCGTCTAAGCGTAAAATGCGCGCTCATTTCGGCTTTTAAACTATTAATTCCTTGCCTTAAACCGACCGGCCGAAACGGTAGAAGGCTCTATTAACCGTAAGGAATATCCATGCGTCATTACGAAATCGTATTCATGGTTCACCCTGATCAGAGTGAGCAAGTAACTGGTATGATCGAACGTTATACTGGTTCTATCACTGAAGCTGGTGGTACTATCCACCGTCTTGAAGACTGGGGCCGCCGTCAACTGGCTTACCCAATCAACAAGCTTCATAAAGCTCATTATGTTCTTATGAACGTTGAAGCACCTACTGAAGTAATCAGCGAGCTAGAAACTACTTTCCGCTACAACGATGCAGTGCTTCGTAACTTAGTTATGCGTACTAAAAATGCTGTAACTGAAGCGTCTCCTCTTGCAAGAGAAGAGAAGAAAGAAGCACCAGCTGCTTAATTGTTTTGAGTCCTAGCATGGCATGTAGTCAGCAGTTATTATAATGGTTAGCCCATATATGAATCAGCTGGTTATATCTGGGGTAGTTTGTAAAACTCCCAAGTTTAGCCAAAGCCCTGCTGGCATCCCGCATTGTATTTTTGTTGTAGAACATAAATCGATGCAAACCGAAGCAGACCTTAACCGTAATAGTTATGTGAGGCTTCAGGTAGTTGCCAGTGGAAAGCAAATGCAACAACAGACTCAACATTTGCACGTTGGGCAGGCATTGCAAGTGAGTGGTTTTTTAAATCGCCACGAAGGTCGTAACGGCCTTAGCCAATTGGTTTTGCATGCTCAGCATATAGAAAGAATTATTTGAGGAATTAATCTCATGGCACGTTATTTCAGACGTCGTAAGTTCTGCCGCTTTAAAGCGGAAGGCGTACAACAAATCGATTACAAAGATCTAGCTACTCTTAGAAACTATGTTACAGAAAGTGGCAAAATCGTACCTAGCCGTATCACAGGTACTAGCGCTAAATACCAGCGCCAGCTAGCAACTGCTATTAAGCGTGCTCGCTACTTAGCCCTTCTTCCATACACTGACTTACATAAGTAAGCAGCGGATTAACAGTTTTTAAAAGGTGTAGAAACATGCAAGTTATTCTACTAGATAAGATCGCTAACCTAGGTAGCCTAGGTGAACAGGTTGTAGTTAAATCTGGTTTCGCACGTAACTTCCTTTTCCCGCAAGGTAAGGCAGTTCCTGCGACTAAAGCTAACATTGAAACGTTTGACGCTCGTCGTGCAGAACTTGAAGCGAAAATCGCTGAACAGTTAGTTGCTGCACAAGCACGCGCTGAAAAACTAGAAGCATTAGCAGAAGTTACATTAGTATCTAAAGCTGGTGACGAAGGTAAGTTATTCGGTTCAATCGGTACTCGTGACATCGCTGACGCTATCTCAGCTGTTGGTGTTGAAGTTGCTAAGTCAGAAGTTCGTTTGCCTCTAGGTACTATCCGTGAGACTGGTGAATTTGACGTATCAATTTCAGTTCACTCAGACGTAACGGCTACTATCAAAGTAATCGTAATCGCTGAAGCTTAATTTTTAATTAAGCTAAAAAAGCCGTGCTATTAGCACGGCTTTTTTGTGCCTATAATTTGGCTAACTTCATTAGTTGAGGGCACAATTTAATACAACCTCGCATAAGCCCCTTTTTATTCAATTATTTTTTCATTCCTTTTAAACCTTTTCGAACTGTCATTACGTCTAACTTATCAATACACTTAAATAGCAACTCAACAATAATAATTAAAAGGCGGCATCACGGATGTTACACGTTAAACCCGAACCAACGCCTTTGTGCGAAGCTGCACTCATTGAGCGTGTTAAATCGGGTGATCAAGGCGCATACACAACGCTTTATGAGTTACATATAAAACGAGTATACGGTTTATGTTTACGCTTATTAGCAGACCAAGCACACGCCGAAGACGCCGCCCAAGAGGTATTTGTACAGGTATGGCATAAAATAGCATTGTTTGATGGGCGTTCGCAGTTTTCTACTTGGCTATATAGTGTTGCCAGTAATGTAGCGATAAGTTACCTGCGCAAGCAAAAAAACTGGTTACAAAAAGTAGTAAGTATTGAACACAGCGGTATGGATGAGCAATCAGCTAACGACTGCAAAGGCTTAAATGGCCTCGATAAGTTAATAGTAAGGCTTCCTGAGCGCGCACGTATGGTATTTGTATTATTTGCTATTGAAGGTTACAGGCACGAGGAAATCGCGGAGCAATTAGGTATGGCTGTTGGTTCAAGTCAGTCACAATATCATCGTGCTAGGCAGTTATTACAAGAGTGGTATGAAAATGAGTAAACCAAACTTTAACGACTACTTAAACAAGTCATTAAACACGCTTGATAAAGAAATTACGCCACAAAAAGATTTATGGGCGGGGATTGAGCGAGCAATTGTTAATAATAAGCAGAACCCAAACAGCACTATTATTTGGCCAAAACTAACGGCAATAGCAGCGTGTACTGTGGCTGCTTTAATTGCTGTTAATATATTTGTTATAGCACCTGAACCACAGCCCGTAGTGGCTATAAGTGATTACTTTTCGGCTCAAAAAAATAGTTTGTTAGTTGAATACGAAAATAAAGAAGCATTAACCACTAACTGGCAAACGCAACTACAAGAACTTGAAGAAGCTGAGCAAGCAATAAAGCAAGCTCTTGAAAACGAACCACAAAACCAAGCGCTACTGACAATGTTAGCGCAAATATATCAACAACAACTTGATTTAATTAACAAGGTGCACGCGCCACGTTGGCAGCACATTTAGGAGTACGATATGAAAGCGATTTTATTAGGACTGAGCTTATTTCCACTGGCGGCATTTGCGGGTGAAAAAATAGATAAGCAAATAGACGTACCAAGTGGCGGCACTATTTTTATTGAAAACCAACGCGGTGATATACATATTACAGGCTGGGATAAAAACGAATTTAAAGTATCTGGCGAGCTTGATGATAAAGCACAGGGTTATGAGCTTAAAACAAGTGGTGATAAAACACAGTTTATTGTAAAAATGCCCCGTAAATCAAATTGGGGCAATAGTGGTGACGGCTCAAACTTAACTATATTTATGCCTAAAAGCAGTAGTTTAGAGTTTGCTGGTGTTAATGTATCGGTGACTGCAAAGGAGCTTAAAAACGGCGCAGAAGTTGATGTGGTTAACGGCGAAATTACGGTAGATGATATTACTGGCAACATTAAGCTCACCACTGTAAATGGTGATGTGAACGCTGAGAACTTAAACGGGAATATTCAGTTTGAAACCGTAAATGGTGAAATTAACGATAGGCAATCAAGTGGTGAGCTGCGTTTTAGCGCTGTTAATGGTGATATTAAATCAACTTCAAACGCTAATGATGTACGCCTTGAAAACGTAAATGGCGATATAGAATTTACGCTATCGGCTATTAAAAACCTACGTATTAATACGGTCAATGGCGAAGCAGAAGTACAGATTAACGAGCTTTTAAAAGGCGGTGATGTACGTTTTGAATCAGTAAGTGGTGATGCCGACTTTTATTTCCCACAAAGTGTATCAGCAAAGTTTGAAATTAAAGCCCATGCTAATGGTAAAATCATTAACAAAGTCAGTAGTGACAAAGTCAGTAAAGCTAAATATGGCCCAGCCAGTGATTTAGAATTTAGCATTAATGGCGGTAATGCTAATGTTGAAATGGATACCATTAGTGGACGCATAGAGCTGCGTACCAAATAACACTCATTCCCCATCACGATTACAAAAAGCAGGAAAGATTTCCTGCTTTTCTATTTGCACAGCCCCTGCAAGTCGATAGAATAGAGCCATTCAATTTTACTACTGTGAAGTTATGGCCAAACCAGATAAGCAAGTCGATACTCTTAAAGTTCCTCCCCATTCAATAGAAGCTGAACAATCTGTTTTAGGTGGCTTAATGCTTGATAACCAAGCTTTTGACCGCGTAGCTGAGCTTGTTGTATCACAGGATTTTTATACCCGCACGCACAAGTTAATTTTTGAGGCGATGACGGCACTTGCTGAGATTGGCGATCCGATAGATTTAATCACTATTTCTGAAAGTTTAGAAAAAAATAATAAACTTGCAGGTATTGGTGGTTTTGCTTACTTAGCCGAAATTGCTAAAAATACGCCAAGTGCAGCCAACATTGATGCCTACGCAAACATTGTACGTGAGCGTGCTGTTGTACGTGAAATGATTGGCGTGGCAAATGAAATAGCCGAAGCGGGTTTTAATACCGAAGGGCGTACTAGTCACGACTTACTCGACTTTGCCGAAAGCAAAGTATTTAAAATTGCCGAGCAACGTACAAAAAGTACGGAAGGCCCGCAAAGTATTCATAACATACTCGAAAAAACCGTTGATAAAATAGAAGAGCTTTATCAATCGCCACAAGATGGTGTAACGGGTGTAAGTACAGGTTATGCCGATCTTGATAAAATGACGACGGGCCTGCAACCATCTGACTTAATTATTGTGGCAGCGCGTCCTTCAATGGGTAAAACCACTTTTGCGATGAACCTTGCAGAACATGCCGCAATGACTCAAGACAAACCCGTGCTAATTTACTCGCTAGAGATGCCTTCAGAACAAATTATGATGAGGATGTTAGCGTCTCTTGGCCGTATTAACCAAACTAAGGTACGTACAGGTCAGTTGGATGATGACGATTGGGCGCGACTTTCATCAACAATGGGCTTGTTGATGAAAAAAGGCAAAATGTATGTGGATGATGCCTCGGGCTTAACACCTACCGATGTTCGCTCTCGTGCGCGTCGTATTGCGCGTGACCACGGCGGCATTAGTATGATCATGGTCGATTACTTGCAGCTAATGCGTGTACCTAGCCTTGCTGATAACCGAACGCTTGAAATTGCTGAAATTTCGCGTTCACTTAAATCACTAGCAAAAGAACTAAAATGTCCGGTTGTTGCGCTTTCGCAGCTAAACCGTACGCTAGAGCAACGTGCCGATAAGCGCCCAATTAACTCAGATTTACGTGAGTCAGGGTCGATAGAGCAGGATGCCGATTTAATCATGTTTATTTACCGTGACGAAGTTTACAACGAAGACAGTACTGATAAAGGTATTGCTGAAATTATCATAGGTAAACAACGTAACGGCCCAATTGGTAAAGTGCGTTTAACGTTCCAAGGTCAATTTTCTCGCTTTGATAATTACGCGGGACCAGCGGTAGATGACGATTACTAATGCGCTTAGCCACTGCTGAAATTAACTTAACGGCACTTGCGCATAATTTAGCGCAAGTTAAGGGCTTTGCACCTAACAGCAAGGTGATGGCGGTGCTAAAAGCAAATGCTTACGGGCATGGATTAGTAACGATTGCGCAGCATTTAAATAATGCTGACGCATTTGCTGTGGCACGTATAGATGAAGGGCTTGCCCTTCGAGCTGGGGGCTTAACAAAGCCAATTGTTTTACTAGAAGGCTTTTTTAACAAAGCCGACTTACCGATTCTGCTCGCCAACAATTTTCAAACTATTATTCACGATGAGTACCAATTAGCGGCGCTTGAAAAAGCAAAGCTAGATGCACCAATAACATGCTGGTTAAAAGTAAATACAGGTATGCATCGATTAGGTATTGCGCCAGAGCAGTTTGAAGCGTTTTATAACCGCTTACAAAAAACACCTAACGCTAAAAATACCGTTAATTTAATGACCCACTTTTCGTGTGCTGATGATGTTGATAATGCCAAAACGGTTCAGCAAATTACGTTGTTTGATAATTTAGTGAATGGCATTGACCAAGCGCATTGTTTATCAAATTCTGCTGGTATTATTGCCTGGCCAAGCGGTCATGGCGATTGGGTACGTCCTGGGCTTATGCTCTATGGTGTATCGCCAATGGCAAATAGTATTGGGCAGCAACACAAATTAAAACCAGTTATGCGCTTAACTACGCGCGTAATTGCAGTGCGTGATGTGCCTGCTAATGAGGCTGTTGGGTATGGTGGTCGTTGGAAAAGCGATAAACCAACCAAGTTAGCTGTTGTAGCTATGGGTTATGGCGATGGTTATCCTCGACATGCTAAAGAGGGGACACCGGTAATAATTGGTGAGCAGCGTTATGGTATTGTAGGAAGCGTAGCTATGGACATGATCAGCGTTGATATAGGTGCTAATGAGCATAATATTAAAGTTGGCGACAGAGTCACTATGTGGGGCCCTGAGCTACCAGTTGAAGAAATAGCACTGTGCGCTGATACTATTCCTTACGAGCTATTATGTAATATTACACCACGCGTAAGTTATGAGTATCAGCCATAGTTAGTTTTTAGCGTATACCAATTGGGTATAATTACTCTTTTATAAAGTAAATGTCGCTAAAGCCCATACGGGCAAACTCTTGGTCGCGAAAGTTACGAACAGAAGCAGACCCTTTTGAGGTCATTTCTATTTGGCGTACCATGTTTAAGTAATTTGTTAAATCAATACCCTCGGCAGCAGCAATAGCTTGATACATGTCGTGGTATTTATCTTTTGCGAAGTTAATTTCGCGCGGTTGGTTTTTAAATGTATACGTTATTCTGCGTGCCATAATAAGCTCAGTTAAATTGAGTGTTAGTATAATTTTACACTGTATTGAACTGGCATTGAATGATTTGTTTAAATCAAATAATTAAAAAGTAGAGTTTAAAATGAAATTATCAGTAGAGATCAGTAAATATCCACTTCACCAAGATTACATTCCGTTTATTAAAGGCTTTATTGACCGCTTAAACGAATACGAAAATTTAAAAGTGATTACTAATACGCTATCAACGCAAATTTTTGGTGATTATGATTTAGTAATGCAGGTGTTAAATACCGAAATTAAGCGCTCATATGAAGAATTTGGTAAAGCTATTTTTGTATGTAAGTTTCTCTCTGGCGACTTATCGCCTGAATAATCTATAATACCAATCTGCATAAATCTTTGATCAATTTAACGAATTAAATTGCACTAAAACGTCGTTAAAAATTTTTTATTTAGAACAACTAGATACAAAAATTTTTGCCTAGTTCTAGCGTAATTTCCTTAACGTTAAATAGACCCCGTATATAAGCAGATTGGTATAACAATCTGCACAACTAAACGGTAACTGCATAATATGGATTTTTTAACACAAACCTTAAGCGGTTTTACAGCAATGTCGCATTGGGAATACATTGCGGTAGGATTGTCGATGGCGTACTTATTATTGGCAATAAAGGAAAGCTTATGGTGTTGGCCAGCGGCATTTTTTAGCACGCTCATTTATACAATTATGTACTGGAATGGCGCATTGCTCATGGAGTCATTACTTAATTTTTATTATATGTATATGGCTGTGTTTGGATGGGTTGTATGGCGAAAAGGCAAAGCTGAAAATTTAAATATTACATCGTGGTCGATAAACCGTCATGCTGTTTTAATTAGTTTAACAACCGTAGCTGCAATTACAATTGGTTACGTTATGCAAAACTATACGCATGCCGATTTTGCTTATCTTGATAGTTTTACAACTTGTTTTGCCGTAGTAACTACTTACTTAGTTGCTAAAAAAGTCCTCGAAAACTGGCTGTACTGGATTGTAATAGATGCAGCTTCCATGTATTTATATTATGAAAAAGGCTATTACCCAACGCTTGCGCTCTTTATATTTTATACTATTATGGCAGCGTGGGGCTTTAAAACTTGGTACGAAGAGTACGAACAAAGCCAAGCTAAGCCGCTAGCTCAGCTTTAATTAATGATTGATCATCATCAGTTAGTAAAAATATGTAGTGCGTTTATAGAGCCTACGAGCGTTATTTCAAGCGAGCGACTACTTAATGGTTTTAGTAACGATAATTTTTTAATACGTACCAAACAACAAGGGTATTTATTAAAGTGTTATAAAAGCCATTGGCCAGCCATAGGGCTTGAAGCACAGCGTTTTTTAAGTGAGCTTAATATATGTCCTGCGCCTGTTTGGCTCGATAAAAAGAATAGCCGTGCGGTATTTAATTATATTGAAGGTAATACAGCGCAATCGGATATAACGCTTAGCTTTATTAATAAACTTGCTCAAGTGCACAATTACACAGTGTCTACTGCGCCAATGGATATAGCTAAAGAGCTGCATTTTTATCAAAGCACCGGCGTATATACGCAATATAAACCTCAAATAGAGCAGGCACTCAAAGTAGTTGCAGCCATGCAATTTGATGAAGGCTTTTGTCATAATGACTTGGTAAAAGATAACATTATTGTAAATGCTTCGGGCATGTATTTAATTGATTTTGAGTACGCGCAAACCAACGATGTATATTTTGATTTGGCAGCTCTTGCAGTGAGCTTTAATCTTAATGAGAGCAGCGAAAGTACATTGTTAAATAACTATAAAAATAGCGTTGATGAAACAAGTACGTTTTACCCATCAATAGATAAGCTAAATTACTATAAGCTGTTTTTTTTGGTGTTGTGTATTGCTTGGTATGAGGAGCGCAGCATAACTAGTAAATCTATAATGTTACGTGCGCAGCTAAATAAACTTGTTACTAATACTTTTTTATAAAAGTTACAAACCACCAAAGCGTTCAGCGAGCTCTTTGTACTTTGTTACTTCTGCGGCATCAAATTGTGGCTCGCCGTTTTCGTCTTCTGACTTAGCTATTAGTAAACTCTCGCGAGCAAGACGCTTAACACGCTCAACTTTTACACCTAAAAATTCAGCGGTTTGCTCAGTAGACATTAAACTCATTATTATTTCCTCGTATTAAACTAATCCTCACAGCGACAATCATAATTTTAATGTTACTAAACCGTTACTGTTTCTTATCTAATAAGAATAAATAGCGTGTTTTTAAGCCTTTGTGAAGTGTTTTATTTAAAACAGCTTAATTAATAAGCATATAAGCTGATCTTACTGGTATTTATTTAAAGATCTCTTTATCATTGCCAGTGCTAAAGCACTGATATCGCGAGTTGGTGTGGCGGCAACAAATGTGCTCTCGTGGTGAAATGGATATCACGTGGCCCTCCGGAAGGAGAGCTATAAGAAAGCGGGAGTACAGTAATAGTGGGCTTACAATACATCTTTGTAAGTTCACGTTACAACTAAAAGTTAGTACCCCTTAACGTTATAGTCCATGTTTTATTGGCCGCCCGTAGCTCAGCTGGATAGAGCGCACCCCTCCGGAGGGTGAGGTCAGAGGTTCGAATCCTCTCGGGCGGGCCATCTTCTCTTATAGTCCTTGGGACAGTTTAGGGACACTCAATATTGAGTGTTTCATATTGTCATCATTAGGACACTCTATGCTTTATTCAAAATCAACTTGCTTTACACGAATCCACATTAATTGTTGGGGCAAATTTTCAGTTTTTTTTGCCCCATTATTCCCTTCTTTTTTTTGCGATGATTCTCAGTATTGGTCTACTCAGTTGGTTTGGGGGTTATAAATGGCAACTATTAAAAAGCGTGAAAATGGTAAGTGGCAAGCAAAAATTAGGCGTAAGGGATATCCCGTACAATCAAAAACGTTTGTCACTAAAACTGAAGCGACAAAGTGGGCTCGCGATATTGAGTCTGATATGGATAAGTCTACCTTTAAGTCTACAAGTTTAGCTGAGCAGAAAAAAATGTCTGATGCGCTTGAAGATTACTGGACAGAGGAACTTACGGAAAAAAAATCAGCCAAAACTATTCGTTGTATGATCAATCGATTAAAGCTTGTTTTTGATGGATTAAGTTTGCTCGATGTTACTGTACATACCATGCGCGATTATAAAGCTTATCGACTTGAAAAAGTGCAGGGTGATACTGTTCGTAAAGAAATGGCTTTAATAAGTCGTATGTTTAAGTATGCAATAAATGAATGGGGAGTTTATTTACCGCACGGTAACCCTGTAATTCCAGTCTCACTTCCTGCAAAAGGTAAACAGAGAAATCGGCGTTTTAAAAGTGGTGAAGAAGAGCAATTAATTTCATATGCTAAAAAGTATCAAGGTATTATTCACGACATCATAATACTTGCAATCGAAACAGGTATGCGGCGTGGTGAAATGGCTAATGCGCGAAATAGGCAAGAACTTGAGAAATCAGGATATTGCTGTATTTGCTGGGAAGGGTTTAATGCAAAAGAGTCCACTCTTTTTTTAAAAGATACAAAAAATGGTGACAGTAGAGTTGTACCTTTGTCGCGACGAGCCAAAGAAATTATTTTAAAACAACCTAGAAAGCTAAATGGGCCTATTTTTGATATTTTAAGTGATTCGGTAGGACATGCTTTTAACAAAGTTGCTGAGCGAGCAGGGATTGATGACTTTAGGTTTCATGATCTTCGGCATGAGGCAACAAGTCGCTTGTTCGAAAAAGGCTTGCAAATGATGGAAGTATCAGCAATCACCGGCCATAAAGATTTAGCGAGCTTAAAGCGCTACACACACCTTAGAGCGACAGATTTGGTTAAGAAGTTGATGTAATATACATTATAACCGAGTGATTATCAGGTCTTATAATTGGTAATCACAACTATGTAATCGGATATTCTTCAACATACCTAAATATTATAGTGACACCTTCCAACTTCTAGTAATTAAAGAGGATATACGTTGCATGACATATCTCTTTAAATTTATTAACTGCGTGATCTTTTAAAATTTTTAACCCACTAAAGCCTATTGCATAGGCCGCTACACGGCGGGTTTTTGCAAAGCAAAAAAAAAGCAAAAAAAAACCCAAAAAAATTTGAAAAAAATAAAATGTGATATAATACGTTATAACGTATCTTGGGGGTGGTTATGAATAGTTGCATAGTAAATGATGAAAATCTCAAACTAGAAATCACAGATAAAGGACTTAAAAACCTTTTGTTGAATGAAGGCACTGAAAAAGTTATTTCGTATGTTTCTTCTGTTCTTAAAGAAAAGATTCTAGAGTTTCAAAGCATATCTGATTTTGAAGAACAGCTTAGAAACCATGCAAAGTTAAATAGATTAATACAAATACGTATGCTTCATGATGAAATCTTTAATGATGCTAAACATCAAGTCACAGTTGCTCCGGCAAAGATTAAACGGTGGGTATCTTTACTACATGAATTGGAATTATCAAATATTAGTAATAAAGAAATCGCTGTTTGTGCAAGCTTGTGGCTTGATAAAAATGCAAACATAGATTCAAAAGTGTTACAGGATATTTGTCATTCTCTAATGCTATTATCAACATGTTTCTTGTGCCAAAACGGTAATTTTATTGGGGATCAAAATTATTCTAATAATAAATTTATTAATTGCTTAGCAGATGTCGCAATTCAATCTGAAACGCGTGAACGATGTACTTCATTTGAAAGAAGGGAGGTTACTGATGAGTAATGTTAAAGCTTTTGCTGCTGTTCGTACTCACTATTATAAAGCGGATAAAGCATTCAATATATTGGATCACTCTAATGCTAAAAGAAACGGGTTTACGCGCTCAGCTAACGTAAATTCTGAGTTCAGCCATAACAACGTCGGTTTGTATGCAAAAGGCTGTAAGAACGGCACTGAGGCTCTTAATAAAGCATGCGCTCGTTACAAGGAGGTTACGGGTAAAAAAGCTCGAAAAGATTTCAATTTGTTGTTTGAACATATTGTTATATTAACTGAGTGCCAATACATTAAAATTGAGAAAAAATATGGAGATGTTAAAGCGAAGAAGCTTTTAGTTAATTACTTACGTAAATACGCAGTTCAAATAAGAAAGGAGTTTGGCTTTGAGCCAATAGGAATTGATTTACACCTTGATGAAGGACGTTATGAAGGAGGGCGATTTGTTCGTAACATTCATGCCCATGTATCCTTTTTTAACTACGATTTTAAAAACAAAGTAGCTCCCCTGCGTCATCTAATGGCAAAAGGGAAAAACTCAAAATCAAGAACTAATCAGCTCAATCCAAACTTTGAAAAGATGCAAGATATTGTTGCTAATACATTTAAACCACTTGGCTTTGAACGCGGGGAGTCAAAAAATGTTACTGGGCGTAAACATCTACAAAAAGAGAAATTTGTAAAAGAAAAGCTCAATGAAATGACGCAAACAGTCGAAGTACTTAATAGTCGTAATCAAGAGCTTGAAAGCCAGTTAACCTCACAAAAACTTAAGTCAGATCAGCTCTCAAATGAAATTCAGATACAAGAAACCAAAAAGAACTGGTTAGAAAGTAAAATTAGCAATCTTACTAATATGGCCGATGAGCTTGAGCTGGCAATTAAAAAGCGCTGCAAAAGAACACTGAGCTTTATTTCTAGGAAGGTAGCAAATACTTACAAATCACCGACTTTTAAAAGGTAATTGGAGTAAATAATTAGTGCAATCATTTACTAAGCCACCTAGGTTTAGGTAGAAAGATAATTAATTAAATGTTGAAGTATTTAATTAATTATCTTATAATCGGCGGCAGACCAATTAGGGTCACGCGTCGTCCGGTACGGCGGGACTTAAGCCACTTTTTAGTGGCTTTTTGTCTTTTAATGGCTCAGAAAAGCAATAGTACTTAACCCCCATAGTGTTTATATCTTCTACATGTGCATCAACAATCAGTTTTTTATCCATTAAGAATATGTAAGGTGGGTAACTTTTGTCATATCCCCCTTTGATTAATGGATACAACACAATATCAGCAAGCTGCATTAATCTACTTGCTTTTGTTTGGAATTTTACATTTTTGGTAACTAACTTAGACAACTCTTCTTGTAAAATAGGTGAGTAAGCAGAGCTACTAGCAACATTAAATTCCATACCTTGAGTGCGAAGTACATCATGATAGCCTTGGATTTTTTTGTCTTCTTTGCGTCCTGTTTTCTCTACATAAACAATCAGTTTAGTACCACCTACTGAACGAACAAATTTTACAGATCTTTCTATTAATATTTGATAAGCACTTCGGCAAAGCTGCCATTTATCATCATGAGAATTGCCATATCGATCACGGTACCCGGGTCGGTCAATCACACAAGCATGCGCAAATATTGGTAACTCTGAAATTAATTTGTTTAAGCCGCTATAAAATGATTTAGCGTTTTTTTCACATTTTAGCCATTCAAAATGGCTTTTTTTGCATCTAATTTTTGTTGAGTGTAAATGACGTTTAAAAGAGCCATCAGGGCATTCTAAACTTTGACTGATCATGAATTGCTTATGTTGCTCTTTAACATGCTCAACATCCGATTCAGCTATTAAAAAACCACCAAGGGCAAATGCATCTAAGCCATCATTTCTTACTAATTGCTTTTTATCAGGGCACGGTGAACCACTGTCATCAACAAATAAAAAAAAAGTTTTTTTGCTCGGGTGCATGATCAATCTCATTTGGCTCGGTATTTAGTTATAATACTACTGGATTATATTTAGGTAAATAAGTTTTGTTAGCTTTTCTGTATATTAGTTGTGGATAAGTGCTTTTTATCCACATCATTACTTTGTGTTTAGCGCTTAGGCACGGGTAGGTGCTTTTGAGGTGAGTTAACAAAGCATAAAGCATTGTAAATAATTCGAAAGTTCATATTGAACACACCAGCTTAGTATAATTATGAGGTAATACATTATAAAGTGTTATTACTCCCTTACTTTCAATATAATCA
The DNA here is from genome assembly GCF_031198785.1 of Pseudoalteromonas sp. HL-AS1. Taxonomy (NCBI): domain Bacteria; kingdom Pseudomonadati; phylum Pseudomonadota; class Gammaproteobacteria; order Alteromonadales; family Pseudoalteromonadaceae; genus Pseudoalteromonas; species Pseudoalteromonas sp. HL-AS1. The sequence continues at coordinate 2,969,692 of NZ_CP133569.1, read as the reverse complement.
GTACAACGCTCAAAGCCGCAATTACTGACTGTGATGTGACAAATGTATTTAGTGCTTTAATAGCAATTTTATTTTTGGCTTAACCGCTTAGAACACAGTAATGTACTGGGTAATGTTGCTTGAGCAAAATACAATCATCGGTTATGTTGCTCAAGCATGGATGAGAATACTAAATACCACTTAAAGCCTTTAACGCATCAAATAGTAAGTGGCTAAAATAATTATATAAACATTTAAATAGGCTCTATAGCCTATGCAGGGATAAAACAATAATGTTTGAACAAACTTTTAAAAACATCGACGACATTTTCCATAAAGACTCAGGCTGTTCCAGCGAACTAGACTACACCGAGCAATCGTCGTGGATGCTATTTTTAAAATACCTTGATGATTTAGAGTTTACTAAGTCTCAAGAAGCCGAGCTAATGGCAGAAGACTACCAATATATTATTGATGAAGAATACCGTTGGAGTTCGTGGGCTGCACCGAAAACCGCTAAAGGTGAGTTTGATCACGACAAGGCCTTAACTGGCAGCGACTTAATGGATTTTGTCGATGGCAAGTTATTCCCTTACCTTAAAGGTTTTAAACTACGTGCCAAAGGCCCTGACACCATTGAATACAAAATTGGTGAGATATTTAGCGAGATCAAAAATAAAATTCAAAGTGGCTACTCACTTCGTGACGCGCTAGAGAAAGTAGACGAATTGCGTTTTCGTTCACAAGAAGAAAAACATGAGCTTTCTCACCTGTACGAAGTAAAAATTAAAAACATGGGTAACGCTGGCCGAAACGGGGGCGAGTACTACACACCACGCCCATTAATCCGCGCGATGATCGACGTATTACAGCCACAAATTGGCGAAACCATATACGACGGTGCCGCAGGCTCGGCGGGTTTCTTATGTGAAGCCTACGACTACCTCCGCCAAGGTGGTGCAAGCAACAAGCAGCTTTCAACCAGCGATTTAAAAACCCTGCAAGAAAACACTTTTTACGCCAAAGAGAAAAAGTCTTTGGCTTACGTTATCGCCATTATGAACATGATTCTACATGGCATCGAAGCACCTAACGTTATTCATACCAATACCCTGGGCGAAAATCTACAAGACATTACCCCAAGCAACCAGCACGATATTGTATTAGCTAACCCGCCGTTTGGTGGTAAAGAGCGCAAAGAAGTTCAGCAAAACTTCCCAATCAAAACCGGTGAAACCGCCTTCTTGTTTTTGCAGCACTTTATCAAAATGCTCAAGCCTGGTGGCCGCGCCGCTATTGTTATTAAAAACACTTTCTTATCGAATACCGATAACGCCGCCATTGCCTTGCGTAAAGAGCTATTAGAAAACTGTAATTTACATACTGTACTCGATTGCCCAGCAAAGACATTCTTAGGCGCTGGGGTTAAAACCGTGGTGTTGTTTTTCACCAAAGGGGAACCGACACAAAAAACGTGGTTCTATCAGCTTGAACCTGGCCGCAGCTTGGGTAAAACCAACCCGCTCAACGACAACGACTTAAAAGAATTTATCGAGTTACAAAAAGGCTTTGAAGCCAGTGCTAAGTCTTGGTCATTAACTACAACTGAACTGGATGAGGCAACATGGGATTTATCGGTAAAAAACCCGAATCAAGTGGAAGAAGCCCCACTGCGTGAGCCGAAAGAAATTATCGAAGAAATCATCGCGCTGGATAAAGAGAGCGAAGCGATTCTGAGTAATATTCAGGAGTTATTGTGATGGGGTGGTCTAAAGCTCAGCTAGCAGACTTGTGTGAGGTTTTTACTGATGGAGACTGGATTGAAAGCAAGAGCCAGTCCTCGGAAGGGGTTCGCCTAATTCAAACCGGTAATGTTGGTGAAGGTAAATTTAAAAACAGACCTGATAAATCTAGGTTCATTTCTGAGGAAACTTTTGATCAGCTAAAATGTTGTGAAATATTTGAAGGTGACTGCTTGGTCTCACGTTTACCTGACCCCGTTGGGCGCTCCTGTATTCTTCCTAAATCGGAAGATAGGATGATAACGGCTGTTGATTGCACGATTCTTCGTTTCAAAAAAGATAAGTTGATTCCTGAATTTTTTAATTATTTTTCACAATCATCTATATATCTGAATAAGGTTGAGTCATTAACTTCAGGAGCAACTAGAAAGCGTATTAGTAGAAAAAACCTTGGATTAGTTGATATTCCTACGCCCCCTATTTCAGAGCAAAAACGCATCGTCGACATTCTCGATCAAGCTTTTGCCGATATAGAACAAGCCTGCGCTAAGACCGAGCAAAACCTTAAAAACGCCCGCGAACTATTTGAAAGCTATTTGCAGCAAGCATTTAGTAATCAAATTGACAATTGCATGGTTCGTTCCATGTCAGATAAAACATTGCTAACAATGATTGATGGGGATCGAGGGAAGAACTATCCAAAGAAATCAGAGTTTCTTTCGGAGGGGCATTGTTTGTTTTTGAGTACTAAAAATGTTCGTTCAGATGGCTTTTTATTTGAGCAAAAAATGTTTATAGATGAAGAACTTGATTCTCTGTTGAGAAAAGGAAAATTAGAGAGAAATGATGTTGTGTTAACTACTAGAGGTACTATTGGTAATTTAGCTTTATACGATGACACTGTTGATTATGAGAACATTCGTATTAATTCAGGCATGTTAATTCTTAGACCTAATGTTGCAGAAATCCTGCCTTCATATTTATTTGAGATAATGCGATCAGAAATAATACGTAGTCAAATAGAAGCTAAAGTTTCAGGTGCTGCTCAGCCTCAACTTCCTGTGAATACATTGAATACATTCACTTTCCCAGTACCACAGTTATTGGGTGATCAGTTAAAAGCTGTAGAGTTAATTAGGGAGGCAGAGGTAACAATTAAAAAATTAATTAGAATTTATAATGACAAACTAGCTTCTTTAGGCGAACTTAAAAAATCTATCTTACAAAAAGCCTTCTCAGGTGAGTTAACGAAAACGCTTGAAGGTGAAACAAGCAAAGGAGCAGTGGCCTAATGTCACAAGCAAGGACGCGTAACGAAGCCGACACCAGAGCGGATTTAATCGACCCTAAATTAGTTGCTGCCGGTTGGGGTGAAGTTGATAACAGCTTTATTCGCCGCGAGCTTATTTGCCCAGGCCAAATTATGGCGGGTGGCAAACGCGCTAACAAAGTGCCTTGCGATTATGTGTTGGTATACAAAGGCCGTAAGCTTGCCGCAGTAGAAGCAAAAAAAGAAAGCCTTACTTATAGCGAAGGTGTGCGCCAAGCCAAAGACTATGCACAACGCCTGCAATGCCGTATTGCTTATGCCACTAACGGCCATGATATTTACCAGATTGATATGCTTACAGGCATTGAGACGCTGGTAGATGAATACCTGTCTCCGCAAGTGCTATGGGATTTAACCTTTGAGCAAAAAGGCGATACGCCAGAAGCGGATTATACGACAGCTTGGCGTGATGCGTTCTCTACCATTCCCTTTGAAGCCAAAGGCGATTGGGCACCGCGTTATTATCAAGAAAACGCCATTCACAATGCCCTTGAAGCCATTGCCCAAGGCGAACCTCGAATTTTGCTAACGCTTGCTACCGGTACGGGTAAAACGTGTATTGGCTTTCAAACCGCGTGGAAGTTATTTCAAACCCGCTGGAGCTTAACCGCGCAAAAAGACATTAGCCTTGCTAAAAAGCGCCCGCGTATTTTGTTTTTGGCCGACCGTAATATTTTAGCCAACCAAGCATTTAACGATTTTGGCTCATTTGGTGAAGACGCCATTGTGCGTATCACTCCTGAAGATATTCGCAAACGAGGCGGCGTTCCTAAAAATGCGAGTGTGTTTTTTACAATTTTTCATACTCTTATGTGTGGGCCTAAAACCGAATTAAAAGAAGCCACAACAGAAGAAGATGAAAATACACCAATCAAAAAGGCAGAAAACCCGTATTACGAGCAATACCCAGCTGATTTTTTTGATTTAATTATTATTGATGAATGTCACCGTGGTGGTGCGAACGATGAAAGTGCATGGCGTGATATTCTTAATTACTTTGCCCCTGCTGTGCAACTGGGTTTAACCGCCACACCAAAGCGTACCGATAACGCTGATACTTATGGTTACTTTGGCGAACCAGTTTACAGCTACACATTAAAAGAAGGTATTAACGATGGCTTTTTAACGCCATTTAAAGTGTTACCCATTGTTGGCACTATGGATGAGTACAAGTACATAGAGGGGGATGGTGTTGTTGTAAAAGGCGATCCTGAGCCTGGTAAACTGTATAAAGAAGGTGACTTTAACCGCATTATTACCATACCTCAGCGCGAAGAGCGCCGTGTGCACTATTGGATGGATCGCTTTAATCCTAAAGAAAAAACCATCGTGTTTTGTGCAACACAAGTTCATGCAGGTATGGTACGCGATTTTATTAATCAGTACGCAGTTAAAAAAGGCTGGACCACCAACACTAACTATTGTGTTCGTGTTACTGCTAACGATGGTGTAGCGGGTGAAAATGACTTAAAAACCTTTTGTGATAACGAAAAAACTACTCCGACAATTTTAACCACATCACGCAAACTCTCTACCGGCGTAGATGCTCGTAATGTTCGCAATATTGTGCTTATGCGCCCTTGTAACAATATGATTGAGTTTAAACAGATCATAGGCCGAGGTACTCGTACATACGATGGCAAAGACTACTTTACCATTTACGATTTTGTAAAAGCCCATCATAACTTTGCTGACCCAGCTTGGGATGGAGAGCCTATACCTAGCGAAGTATGCCCTGAGTGCGGCACAACTCCATGCCAATGTGAAGACACTGGTGGCGATGGTGCCGGTGAAAAGAAACCCTGTAAAGTGTGTGAACAAAAGCCATGTGTTTGTGAAAAGCCAGAGCCTGAAGGCTGTGATAAATGTGGCGAAAGGCCATGTATATGTGAAAAGTTAGAAATTAAGCTCTCAGACGGCCGTACACGACAAATTAAGCATATTTCCTCGGCAATGTATTGGAGTGCTGAAGGCAAGCCCATTACAGCTAAAGAGTTTGTTGAACGTATGTTTGACGACTTACCGCGCTTTTTTGAAAACGAAGACCAACTACGTGAAATTTGGAGCGACCCAACCACTCGCGAAAAGCTATTAGAAGACTTAACCGAAGCGGGTTACGATAGCGAAAAACTCGATAGCATGAAAGCCGTAATTGATGCACAAGACAGCGACGTATACGATGTTTTATCCTACGTAGCCTATGCCGCAGAAGCACAAACCCGCACCGAGCGAGCCCAACAAGCAAAACCTAAAATAAACTCAGCGTTTAGCGATTATAAACAACAAGAGTTTATAAACTTTATATTAAGTAAATATATTGAAGACGGCGTTCAAGAACTGGCACCTAAGAAAATGCGTAGCCTAGTAGAGCTTAAATACAACACCATTAACGACGCCGCCATTGAGTTTGGCTCACCAGCCGCGATACGCGACACATTTATAGGTTTTCAGAAGTATTTATATGCAAGGTAATTACTAGAACCGGCATATAAAACTATGGATATTTAATTAAGTAAGGGAATATATGAAGTACGAGTTTACTGAAAAAGAAACTGAGATTGATGTTTTAGGGTGGACGACACTATTTGTTTATGACTTTTGGGTTAAAGGTAAAAATTTAGCGGAAATAAAAGCAATTATATTAGAACAGACGGCGAGAAAAAATAAAAAAGATAGCGATTTTTATACTCATACTGAGCAATATATTGAAAATACATACAACTTATTACTGGAAGATAATGAAAAGTGCCTGCATGCAGCTAAAACAATGTGTTGTTATTTAGCTGTTTTTACGGCTAAAAAAGTTGTTAATACTAGAGATGTTAAGCAAACTCATAAGCTGAAATATACTTTGTCTGAACTACAAAGAATTGGTACTAAATTGGGGGTTTTTAGCGAGAGTACCTCAAGCTCATACACAAAAGATGATGTTCAAGCCAATGATCAACTTTTAATTGATGAGATAAAGCGTCATGAAGATAAAATTTCTGACGAAAATGAACTTTCAGCTGAGAGCTGCTCAAAGCTTATGAAAGTAACTGAGCAAGTGATATTACATCGGCAGAAAGCAGATAGACAAGGAGCTAAAAATACTCTAATTCTATGGGTGATAATAATCGGAGCTATTATTGTTATTAGTAGCTCTTAACAAGCTCTAATATACATTGCGGCTTGTTTATTTGGTCAGCTTAGGTTGACCACATAGATTATAAAACCTAGAGGTAGTCTCAACGTAGCCGTTTCAGGACCTGTAAAGTCATATTGTATTAACTTAATATAGGTTTTCATTAAGGTAGTTACAGATAACTGTTCTATTTCATTTGAATAATTAAGAGGGAAAGTATGGCTAAGATTCCACATCCTAAAGAGCTGAATCCAAGACCTGAAATACCTACTTTTGATAGGCTGTTTGACACAGCTTGTTATAGTGGTCTTGATTTCACGCTGGCCATGTTTATGCCGGCTGTATTACAGGAGCAGTTTGAAACTATTTATTTCATTGGTGAGCATGGGGTTGCTATAGATATCTCTGAAGAAGATAGAAATGAAAAGGCTGAGTTAGTTAAGGACAATCACAGTAGGGAACAGCGTGAGGTTATTAAAAATAAGTATATAGAAAAACGAAAAATTAAAAGAAATATAGTTTTATCCGATTTGGAACATATATTATTGGTTATGACCGCTGGTAAAAACCTTGATGATTATAATGCCTATGAAGCAATGAAACTGTTAACTGAAGCACTGGAATTAGCTGAGCATACCTACCCATTATTAATGACTAATTTTGAACCGTCTTTGGGAGACCCCAGTGATGTAGATTTGAGTTTTCATCCCAGAAGAGTTTAACAGCATACTTAAGTTTCCCAATCTAGTTATAGAAATATAATTGACAACTGACATGACAGACAATTTTAAGGATGGCGGTAATGGCAGTTGTCATTGTGTTACTCATCAGCTGATGTTAGGGTTTTTCAAAAATCTTTCCATAGATCTTTGACCTTGCTGAGTTAGATTGATTTTTCTAATGTATCCCTTGGCTTCGAGTTGCTGTAATACTGTTCTGCATTGCTCCGATGTTTTGAGTCCTGTCCACCCTTTCCGTTGCAGATCTCTGAGTGAGAATTGCGTTGGAAGTCTTTCTAACTTGCTGATAAGTTGGTTTATTGTACTTGAATCGTTTGTTTTAGATATGAACTCTTGAATGCTGCGATTATGAGAAAGTAAAAGTTCAGAGAAGGAAATCGCTTGATTCAGTGAAGAGCAAGATACTTCGTGACCTGGTAAGAAGGTCTTATATTCTGTACAAGATTCTGCATCAGTCATAAGTTGAAATATTAAGCTTAATTTTGCTACTAAAGATGGATGCTTACCCATCACCGATTGCATTTTGCTATCAGCCTTGACAGTATCTTCAACTTGTTTTTCTGCCCATTTGTTCCAAATCAATTGAGCCTCAAGAGTGAAATTTGCGCAAATCTTAATATTATTCTCTTTTATAGAAGCCAAACAACAAAATATATGTTCCCAATTTTTTTGTAACCCTTCTGTTGGCACTGTGTCAGTATAAGTTCCATGAAGTTGAGCAATAGTACTAAGTTGAAAACGTTCATAAAACCCGTCATTGCTTATACCATTACTTCTACCTTTCAGCAGAGGTTTAAGCATATCCGGTTGAATGCTACCCAAAATACCAATGTGCATTTCGTCTATCTGAACTGGGGCTCTTGATATCCGTTTTTGTATATATGAATTATTACCGTCAAAGCCTTCTGTATAGATTGATTTATCATTTGTATTTTCGGATTGCATTATTTTTGAGAGCCACCCATGGATCTCATCTCTTACAACTAAACAACCGTTAGGGTTTGATTTTAAATGTACTAGTAATGCCTCTGTAGTACAGTCATTAATAATTACATCTCTCTGTGGCTCAATTGAGTTCTTTATTTTTTCAGCTTGCTCTAGAAGTATTTTGGCGCTTTCTTCATCATTTACATCCATAGCTTCGTTAGCTTGAGCGAAAAGAGCAGCAGCTTTTTTTTCTTTAATTAAAGCATCATTTGCTCTGATAAGGTTATTCGGGTTGATTACTTCATTTTGGGCTAGTTTGAGCAGTTGTATTCCGACCTTTAGTGTTGGACTTTTCAGGTTTGAAGGCTCTGCAATATTTAAACACCACAATGCTTGCCCGACAGACCACTTTTTATCGTATTGCTTGGGGGTGATTTTACAGCTAGTCCCAATTAACGCAGAGGCACATGCTAAGATAGGGCCGACAACAAACTCTGGAGAAGCATTATTGAATCTGTACGCTTGATCTTTACTGTATTCAAATAAATTACTTGGGAGCATTTTATCATTAAGCTCATGAACAGATGAATGGCAGGGTTCTATTTGTGTTGAAGTTGGCCAAGGTTTTTCTGTTTCATGTACTACTTTTTCTATAGTTCTATCGACTTTATCCATCCTTTTATTACGCGAGTTAAAAACGTTTGAAATTGCGAAAATGACTTTCGTTGCGTACTTCATAGTGAGTTCCTTGTTTCACTGTTCATATTCGAAAGTAACGTATATCAAAAAATAATTTTTGTTGACTTATGCATATATCATTTTGAAATAAGCAAGTATCTTTTTGTTATATTTGGTTCAAAGTTTTATATATTAAGTAAAGATTCTATGCTTGTTACTTTGCGACAACCGACATTACTGACTCGTATTCACATAGTCAGTAATGTCGGTTATTTTAATATATGCACATATTTACATTTAGTGAATTAAAAGAAGCCACAAAAGAAGAAGACGAAAATGCGCCAATTAAAAAGGCAGAAAACCCGTATTACGAGCAATACCCAGCTGATTTTTTTGATTTAATTATTATTGATGAATGTCACCGTGGTGGCGCAAATGATGAAAGTGCTTGGCGTGATATTCTTAATTACTTTGCCCCCGCTGTACAGCTAGGCTTAACCGCAACACCCAAGCGTACCGATAATGCTGATACCTATGGTTACTTTGGCGAACCCGTTTACAGTTATACTCTAAAAGAAGGCATTAACGATGGCTTTTTAACGCCATTTAAAGTGTTACCCATTGTCGGCACTATGGATGAGTACACTTATATAAAGGGTGATGGAGTTATTGTAAAAGGCGACCCTGAGGCTGGTAAACTGTATAAGGAAAGTGATTTTAACCGCATTATTACCATACCTCAGCGCGAAGAGCGCCGTGTACACTATTGGATGGATCGTTTTAATCCTAAAGAAAAAACCATCGTGTTTTGTGCAACACAAGTTCATGCCGGTATGGTACGCGATTTTATTAATCAGTACGCAGTTAAAAAAGGCTGGACCACCAACACTAACTATTGTGTTCGTGTTACTGCTAACGATGGTGTAGCGGGTGAAAATGACTTAAAAACCTTTTGTGATAACGAAAAAACTACTCCGACAATTTTAACCACATCACGCAAACTCTCTACCGGCGTAGATGCTCGTAATGTTCGCAATATTGTGCTTATGCGCCCTTGTAACAATATGATTGAGTTTAAACAGATCATAGGCCGAGGTACTCGTACATACGATGGCAAAGACTACTTTACCATTTACGATTTTGTAAAAGCCCATCATAACTTTGCTGACCCAGCTTGGGATGGAGAGCCTATACCTAGCGAAGTATGCCCTGAGTGCGGCACAACTCCATGCCAATGTGAAGACACTGGTGGCGATGGTGCCGGTGAAAAGAAACCCTGTAAAGTGTGTGAACAAAAGCCATGTGTTTGTGAAAAGCCAGAGCCTGAAGGCTGTGATAAATGTGGCGAAAGGCCATGTATATGTGAAAAGCTTGAAATAAAGCTCTCAGACGGCCGTACACGACAAATTAAGCATATTTCCTCAGCAATGTACTGGAGCGCTGAAGGGAAGCCTATTACAGCTAAAGAGTTTATTGAACGTATGTTTGACGACTTACCACGCTTTTTTGAAAACGAAGATCAACTACGCGAAATATGGAGTGACCCAACCACTCGCGAAAAGTTATTAGAAGATTTAACTGAAGCGGGCTACGACAGTGAAAAGTTATTAGAAGATTTAACTGAAGCGGGCTACGACAGTGAAAAGCTCGATAGCATGAAGGCCGTAATTGATGCTCAAGATAGCGATGTATACGATGTTCTATCGTACGTAGCCTATGCCGCAGAAGCGCAAACACGCACCGAGCGAGCTCAACAAGCTAAACCTAAAATAAACTCAACGTTTAGCGATTATAAACAACAAGAGTTTATCAACTTTATATTAAGTAAATACATTGAAGACGGCGTTCAAGAACTGGCACCTAGAAAAATGCGCAGTCTAGTAGAGCTTAAATATAACACGATTAACGACGCCGCCATTGAGTTTGGATCACCAGCCGCGATACGCGACACATTTATAGGTTTTCAGAAGTATTTATATGCAAGGTAGTTAAATTTATAAAAAGAAGTGTACAAATAATTACTTACTCTTACCCTTGCTTAAGCAAGGGTAAGAGTAAGTAATTATTTTAATCTGAATACGAATAGTGAAGTTTATTTTTCAGTCGTTTATCTAACGTGAATCTAAAAATGAAAATGCCTATTTTTTCCATAGCACAGGCATTTTCTGTACTAAAGTCAGACTCAATCTAATTGTAGTGATTTTTCAACAGCTTCGATTACTTCATGAAACGGAACATAATCAATAGACGGCATTAGCGAAGATTTATCGCTCATATCAAATACAGTGTATTAGTTCAGACAAGATCTGACACATCAACTTGAAAAAGTGAGAGTTACCCGTTTTGATAAAAGGTGTCGAATCTTTAAATCAAAACATATAAGAGGTAACTCTCATGCTACATACTAACAATCCAATTATTAAACACAAAGCGGGTTTACTTAATCTTGCAGAAGAACTTGGCAACGTATCAAGAGCCTGCAAAGTGATGGGCGTATCCCGTGATACATTTTATCGATATCAAGAACTCGTCGAAGACGGTGGACTTGATGCGTTAATTGATAAAAGTCGTAGAGCGCCAAACTTAAAAAATAGAGTTGATGAAGCAACTGAACAAGCCGTCATTAAATACGCTGTCGATTATCCAGCTCATGGCCAACACAGAACGAGTAATGAACTCAGAAAACAAGGCGTATTCGTTTCTGGCAGCGGTGTTCGTTCAATATGGCTACGTCATGACCTAGAGAACTTCAAAAAGCGTCTCAAGGCACTAGAAAATAAAGTTGCTAACGAAGGTATCATTCTCACCGACGCTCAAGTAGCTGCGCTTGAAAAGAAAAAACATGATGACGAAGCGTGTGGTGAAATTGAAACGGCTCACCCAGGTTATCTAGGCTCTCAAGATACATTTTACGTGGGTAATCTCAAAGGCGTTGGGCGTATCTACCAACAAACCTTCGTTGATACATACAGCAAAGTAGCGTTCGCTAAGCTCTACACCACGAAAACGCCAATTACTGCGGCTGACATACTCAACGACAAAGTACTGCCGTACTTCGAACAGTACGAGCTTCCCATGCTACGTATTCTAACCGATAGAGGCACTGAATATTGTGGCAAAGTCGAACATCATGATTACCAGTTATATCTGGCTATTAATGATATCGATCATACAAAAACCAAAGCTATGTCACCGCAAACAAATGGTATCTGCGAACGCTTCCACAAAACGATACTCAATGAATTCTATCAAGTTACATTCCGTAAAAAGCTATATAGCTCATTAGCGGAATTGCAAAAGGATCTGGACGAATGGATGATTTATTACAATAATGACCGAACTCATCAAGGAAAAATATGCTGTGGCAGAACGCCATTAGAAACTTTATTAGATGGAAAATTGATCTGGGCTGAGAAAAATTTAGCTCAAATCTAGACTGACAGTCACCGATTAAAAAACGGGTAACTGTCAGATCAAGTCTGAGCTAGTACAAATACAGAACAAAGTTCACTCTCCATATTAATACAAATATTACTATCCGTTGTTTCTATAGATTCAAAATCACCATCGTTATCGTAGTTGATGTGCTCTGATAACTCAATGGTACCTTTATTGGTTACAAGATCGAATGTTACCATGTCAAAATCAGTGATAGTTTCGATACGTGCATTTTCAATGTAGAATTTAGTCATATTAAGTTTCGCCTTTTTGAGTTTATCTTTGGTGTAATAATAAAGCATACTCACTCATTAAGTTATGAGTGAGTATGCTTTATTACGTCCAGATTTCTGCTCTAATATTTTACCTTCGCTTATTAATTCTCTGCATGATGTTGAGATATTTTTCTTTACAGTACCGATGCGTAATCTTGGCATTTTAGATTCGTATGCATCATTTAAATCAGATTGATCTACATATTCTTTATCTGAATCCTTCAAGGAAGAAATAATAAAGTCTTTTGCACAATTGCTCGAGCTACTGCCCATTTTTTGAACACTTATCACTTCATCAAGTACTAAAGTTGTGAGTGTATTTCCAAAGTTATCCTCTATATCTAAAGATCTTTCACTAAAGTCGAGCATATGAGACACATTTGTTGATGAGTCTTTTGATTTAGTTAAAGTTAGTTTTGTTGAAATTTTTTCCTCCGCGTCAAATGAATTTCGTTTTTCTCTTTTCGTTTCCATAATGAAATCAACGTTCCCATATAAAGCGGTACTACCCCTATACTTGCCTTCCTTGTTTTTGTGATGAATATTTAGCACTGTTATATTGTGTTTTTCAGAGATTTCTTTGCAAATGTTTATATACCTAGCGATATCCCCAGCGCTGTTTTCATTAATACCTGCGCTACATTGTGAAAATGTATCTACTATAAGTAGTTTAGGGCTTTCACCGAGAGTAATTTTTAATTCATTTAGCAAATCGTGTAGCATTTCTACTTCATTCTGAATTAACATTGCAATTGGGCGATTAATCGTAACTATTTTGTCTTCAACATTTGTACAATGTTTATCCTCGATAGCTTTGATTCTTTTAGGAAAACTGTTTGAGCCCTCTGCGCATATAATAACAACAGGTCCTTTATTTACTCGAAGATCACCAAAAGATATTCCTGTAGCCAGATTAAAAGCCCACTGTGCTACCAAAAAAGATTTTAAATCTTGCGAGTCACCAAAAATAAAGCCTACGGAACGGCTCGGAACATAATTTTCGATTAACCATTCAGTCCCATTTTTCCATCCTAGACTACCGAAAGAGAGTGCCAGTGGGCTTTTAATTCTTTTCCTTAAATTTACAATTTTTGTCCACAAAATAAGTTCTTTGCAAGATATTAGCTTTTTGAAAGTACCGCTAACAAAACGTTTCATAATAAATATCCTCTTATCAAATTCGATTAATAGTTTTTTTTGCGGTGATGATTACTTTTGGAGTTTTATCTTTCATTTCAGAAAGCTTGTGTTCAACCCATCCATCAATTGCACATTTTGGCCATAGCCTTCTTCTTCCAATCTTTATGCTTTGCGGGATATCGACTCCATCTCCGCCCTTATTTATTGTGTTGTAAACTTGTGCTTTGCTTGTGCGAAGGAAAGTTGCTAACTCACCAGCTGTAAATAATTTATCCATTTATTAATCTCATCTTTGATTTATGTGCTGCGATAAGGTGTATTCTTACAGAGATAATTAAAACTAACAGAGGCATTATTTATAATAATTTTGCCCCAACTTTTCTATAAGGAAAGTGATATGTACAAAATATTTGGGAAGTTGAGAACACAGTATTGGTATTGGTTCGTGCGAGATCAGTTAATTGGACTTGAGCTGGAAGAGCGTATAAATAGTAATAAGCGAGAGAAGTTTAATCAGTTGAAGAAAAATCCGACTCTTCGTTATATTTACTCAAGTAATAAAATGGGTCAAAAGCTGCGTAAACTATCACCGTTCTCAAACTTTGATTCAGAGTTTTTGAGTAATGGTAATAAATATAAAAATGGAACAAGGGTGGCACCTGAGCAATTAGTAAAGCGTATTGACCAAGTGATACCAGGAAGTATGCTTGCTTATGAGGAGGGGCCTCAGAAATTATTCTTAATTATTGAAAGTAAAAGTCTGCTCGAAATAGTTTATAAGGTAGCAATTCAACTATTAATAATTTGCAATAGTAATGATAAAGCATTGCTTGAGGATAAAGTTTTATTTTCTTTAGTTAACTCTTTATCTAGTGAAGTGAATCTCAGTGTCTTTGGCGGAGCTGTTAGAGTATTTAAGGCAGTGGATAATATTATCAACCACTTATTTCCAGATAATAAATGGGATCAATTTATCTCAGTAATTTATATTGAAAAGATAGAGTTACATGAGTTAGAAACAAAGTATTTTTATCAGCCAAAATATTTTGAACTTAAAGAATTAGCTCCAGTTTTAATTGGCTATGGCTTTTTTATGGCTAAATACTTTTCTCAAGGTTATTCATTAGCTAGAGTGTGTTATGAAGAGCGATACTTATCCTTATTAAATAAAGCTTTTCTAATTAAAGAAGATTTTTGGCGATTAGAAACTAAGAAAAAAGTTAAACTTTCTAAAAGTGAACTTGAGATTCAAGACTTGTTTCAAGGAGCTAATTACATGGGCGCCCCCAAATTTTTTGCAGAACCAAATTCCAAGCTTAGTGAAGGTTGACTTATTACAGAGTAGGGACAATACTGGGACACTGAGACAATTAAATGGAGTTATCTTAAGTTAACTCCATTTAATTCAAGTTAACGAAGTTCCGAGGCTGTAAGAGAATAACATCCTAATAATAGACTGCCTATTAGCCCTCCGGAGGCTGAGTTGTAGGTTCGATCCCTACCGAGAGCGCCATTTGCTTTTATATGTATCAATTATCCTCTTTATATTACCTAGCTTCTTATTAATTACTCTTATATTTAAAAGTGCATTTACTGCAAAAACTTTGAAAGTTAATTTTAAAAAACAGCTTTCTAGTTATTTATACAATGCAAAATTAGCATCCAAAAATCATGTTGTAATTATTTACATATAAGATTTAGTGATAAATGAGGAAGACCTATTCAATGTTAAATAGTCAATTAGAGATACTAGCTCAAGGACACGCTTATCTTGAAGGTGTAACTAAAGAGGACTATTCCCAAGTCATTACTCCTAACTTTATTAGCTCGGCAGGAGCTCATATGCGACATATTATCGATCATTATCAATCTTTAATGACCGGCTTTAGACGCAAAAAGTAGATTATGATTGCCGCTTAAGAGGAGGAGATATTGAAAACTCTCCAACTGCTGCAATAAAAAAAATTGCCGAAATAACAACGTGGATTGAACAGCTAAGTCCAGATGATTTTAATAAACCGTTATCGCTTTCAAGTGAAGTTTCGATTAAAAGCAAAAATGTACAAACAGTAACAACATCACTTGCGCGAGAGCTTATTTTTGTAGGCAGTCACGCTGTGCACCATTACGCGATGATTTCACAAATTTCTTTTGCTCAAAAGTCGCAGCTCGATCAAAGCTTTGGTTTAGCACCAAGTACAGCTACTTTTTTAAGAGAAAATAGCCAGCCAGCACAACCAAAATCGATGCAAAATTAAAATGTGCACGTTAAGCTACTTTTTAACTGATGATGGCTACGAGCTATTTTTTAATCGCGATGAGCAAAAAACACGAGAAACGGCAATCGCTCCAAGTAAGCACCAGGGCAATGCAATTTTCCCCATTGATCCGCAAGGAGGAGGTACTTGGCTTGGGGTATCGCATTTTGGGCAAACACTCGCATTATTAAATGATTACCAAAGTGTATTTGATATAACTGCGGTAAAGCATAGTAGAGGTCTGTTAATCCCTCATTTACTGAGCAATAAAGCCCCTGCATTGTACCAATTACAAAACATGGATTTATCGGGCTACGCGCCTTTTAAGTTGTGTATTTTTCCGGATGGACTATCGATAAATAACAATAACGTGGTTTTTGTTAGGTGGGATGCAAAGCAGTTGATCCACTGCCAAGTTGAACCACTTGCTACGTCATCAGGTGTTGAGCTTGAAACGGTGACACAAAAGCGTAAACAACAATTTAAGCAACTTATTGATTTAAGACATCCTGAAAGTGAGCAGTTTTTAGCGTTTCATTACAGTAAAGCCGAACAAGGGCAATATGGCGTAAACATGCTAAGAGAAGATGCAATGACGGTCAGTATTAGTCATATTAAAGTTGGTAACACTATACGCTTTAATTATTTTGATAAGCAGTCTCAGCTCATTAGTAGCATTGGTTGTTTAAAAGTGGCTGCAGCTTAACTAAATATTTTTATAGCCATAACTATTACATAATTAAAAACAAAAAAGTCGATGTAATTAATTACATCGACTTTTTTGTTAACTGTATTTTACCTGCTATATTAAGCAGCAGGTAAAAATTATGAGTGATTTATATAATCATCCTTTTTATCACCAAGGTAGAGCCTAAGTAGCTTTTCAGGCGCACTTGGTAGGTGCACACTTAAAAGTAATCCAGGGGTGTGATTAAAGTTGCTATCAATGCCCATGCAATGAAATTGAGCGCCTAGCTTATGATATTGCTTTAATAAAATCGGTATGTCTTTTTTATCTTCTTCTATTCCCATAACCAATGTTGATACATGATCTATGTTTAACGTGTGATCACTAATGAAGTCTTCAAACTCTGGATGAATTTTATTATTAAAAGGCGTATTTGCGCTAACACCTTGTTTATTATTAACCATAGCATGGTCAATAATTGCGACAGAACGAGGGTCGTAAAGCTTACTTAATGAAACCGTGCCATATAAAGTCCTATAACGTGGGTTTTGCGCCATAAACGCACCAATCCCTTTAAATAGCAGTAATAAGCCATGGTAACTGCCTTGATGTTTTTGAACTATAAACGAGCGACCCATTTCCAAGCACGGCTGTTGCTGATTAATAAAAGAGGGTTCAAAATTAAACATTTGCGATAAATAAAGGGCGCTCACGTCGCTATTTTTTTGTAATAAATCAGTTTGTCCAATTCGATAAGCTCCAATGATCTCTTCATTTTTATGATCAAAAATAAATAAATGCATGTAGCTTGCGTCAAACTTATCTGTATCACATGGCTCACCGCTTCCTTCGTTTAATGTACGAAAGGTTATTTCTCTAAGGCGTGTTATTTCAGCAACACAATTAGGTATTTGATCTTGATAACCGTAATAAACGGAGTAACTTTTAAAGTCTAATAAGTGCTGCTCGCATGGTAAGCTAGCAAGTTCACTCGTCATTTTTGTTTTATCAACATCCTGCATAATCGCTTTTAGTTGCATTGACTGGGCATCTTCTTGCTAAGGTGTTACAAAGCGTTCATCGTTTAAATAGCAAAGCAGGCGCGCAATATCGTTAATGTCGTCAGTTTTCTCAAATTTATTTAATAACTTGGGTGTAAGTAAATTACCAGCACCTAAATTAATGGACCTTTTTTGAATTTTAAGTAATTCACGTATTAGCATTAATAATCTAAATCGGTAGTAAATACGTCCCAAATTGTAAAACATAGGGCTATTTTGACCACTAATAAACACAGGTAATAAAGGGGCTTGTGTTTTTAAGGCTAGTTGAGCGGTTAAGCGATTCCATTGACCGTCGGTTACACGTTGTTTTTTTGATTGAAAAAATGACACTCTTCCAGCAGGAAAAACCACAAGTAAACCATCGTTATTTACATGTTTAAAACACTGTTTAATTGCACTGGTATTAATAGCTGCTTTTGGTTTTAGCGGATTGGCAAAAATAAAATAATCTTTAATTTCTGTAAATATTTTTAAACCAACGTTAGCCATTACTTTAGTATCGCTACGATAATGGGTGAGTAATTTGGCAATTATTACGCCCTCAATCATGCCATAAGGGTGGTTACATACTACTATGCAAGGGCCTTGTTTAGGTATTTTGTTAATAACACCTTGTGCGCCAAGTACATTAATACCCAATACATTTAAAAGCTTTTCACTAAACTCCTGCTTATCTAAACCCGATAAATTATTAGAGAGGTATATATCACGCAGTTTATTTATACCTAATAAGCTATCGAGTAGTGGAGCGGCTACTTTTAATATATGACCCAAA
Source organism: Pseudoalteromonas sp. HL-AS1 (assembly GCF_031198785.1). Classification (NCBI taxonomy): domain Bacteria; kingdom Pseudomonadati; phylum Pseudomonadota; class Gammaproteobacteria; order Alteromonadales; family Pseudoalteromonadaceae; genus Pseudoalteromonas; species Pseudoalteromonas sp. HL-AS1. The sequence goes on along the minus strand of NZ_CP133569.1, from coordinate 2,951,534 downwards.
GGCGAGGCTGTGTTTATTGCAGCCACACTTAGGTTTGATACGGGGTGATTTAATTTTGTCATATACGTTGATGCTCTTAAATTTTTATAGCTGTTGTGTATATTTAGACCGAGGAAAAACCACATTATGTTCAAATTAGGTTAATTAAGTTTGTTTAAAAGCGTAAAAATAATACTCAAATAGTCTTTTAAGTGCTAAATGGTTGTAGGTTATTAAGAAAATAGAAGAGGGTTTTAATTATCCATAAAATAAGGTTACCCACTACAGCTAATAAGAGTGATACAGCAAGTAATCCTTTGTAGTTATATATCACTACTTACAACTCAAAAACTAGACTTTTAGGCTTAATTAATGATATTTAAGGTACATATTCCTTAATAGAAAAATCCCGCCTTTATGCTAATTACTTTGCCCGTATCTGAGCTTACTCCTGGTATGTATGTTGATAGCGTTACTAAGCAACATGAAGGGATCAATAGCATAAAAATAAAGACCAGTGGCTTAGTGCGCGACAAATCTATTATTAAGCGTTTAGTGTCTGAAGGGGTGCTTGAGCTGCTTATAGATTTTGCTAAAGGTGATGCCCCAGTTCCTGCCAAATATAAGCCTCAAAGCAAACCTAAAACATCTAATAGCCAGCAAAAAGCCGAAAAAACACCTATAGCAATCTCAATTGAACAAGAATTTGCTAAAGCGAGTGTCAATTACGATCAGCATGGCCGAAAGCTACAGTCGTTATACGGTGACTTAACATCTGGCCTGAGTGTTAATATAAAAGTGCTTGATGAAATAGCCAGCGAAATAGTCAGCTCAGTTTTTCGTAACGCCAACGCCATGACTATTCTTACTCGTATAAAAGATAAACACAGCTATAACTGGCGGCATATGATCAACTGCGCCATTTTTACCGCTGTATTTGCTAAATACTTAGGGTACAAAATGGCTGTTGTGCAAGAGCTTGCCATGGGCGCGTTACTTCATGATTTAGGCCAAGCTAAATTACCGCAGGGTATATTTTCAAAGCCAACTAAGGTTACTAATAATGAGCTCTTAGCGATTAAAAAGCATGTAGCGCAAGGTTTGGGTTTAGTTAAAGGCGAGAAGGGTATAACACCCCTTATGCTTGATATGATAGTGAATCATCATGAGCGCTTAGATGGCTCTGGTTATCCGCGAGGTCTACAGGCAGAGAAGTTAAGTCGTCCAGCGCGTATAATGGCAATTGTAGATGTGTACGATGCAATGACTGCCGATAGAATGCATCAAGATGGTGATGAACCAATCAACGCATTGCGGTACTTATTAGCCAATAAGCAATTGTTTGATGGTGAGTTAGTACAGCGTTTTATAAAGTGTTTAGGGGTTCATCCGGTAGGAACTATTGTAAAATTAACGAATGAACGTTTAGCCTTAGTGCTTGAAGGGAACGTATTAAATCCTATTAAACCTAAAATTAAGCTATTTTATAATGCTAAGCACAATCATCATGTTACACCGAAAGACATCGATTTAAGTGAGCACACCCAAGAGCTTAAAATACTATCAAGTGTTAAGCCCTTAGATTATCAGATTAATTTGTCTCGCCTGCTAAAAGAGCATTTGTTGAATTAGCCTTACTGCATTGCCTTTTTTTAGTTTGTTTTGCAGAAATAAACGCACCCAAAAAGCAATTTCCCATCAGTGTTAACCATAACAAAGTGCCTAGCTCTACGTGCAATGCAAAACAACACAGCGCTAAAGAAATCAACGCATTTAACATTGCCCCTAGCCAATAATGGTTTACGGGGTTATCGCATTGTCCTGCTTGAGTACATGCACAGTAGTTTGCTTTGTAAAAGCAAAACACACTCGCCCCACAAAATATTAGCCCTGTAATAATAAATAAAATGATCACAGTTTTACTTCCATTGCGATTTTATAATGAGTGTAAGTTGCTACTAATTTCAAGTCAATCTAAATGATAATTAATTACATTTAGAGTGTTTGCTCTAATACCACACTTCTCATCCGATGAGTTTTAAATAGTTGTTAAAATGTCGTTAAAAAACATGTTTTTTACTGTCTTTTGACGTATTAATAGAGTTTTTTACAAAAAATTAAGGTAGTGTAATCACGTTTTAAATCCTAATAACAACACACATAGTACCCAGACAGTCAGTTTGGTTAAGGACTCAACAATGAAATTTTCTAAAACTCTTATTGCAGCTTCGCTTGCATTTGTTTCAGCTGATAGCTTTGCAGCTGCGTTTCAATTATCAGAGCAAAATGCATCGGGTTTAGGCCGTGCATACGCTGGTGAAGCTTCTATCGCAGACGACGCGTCTGTAGTTGCACGTAACCCTGCACTAATGACTTTATTTAAAGAGAAGCAACTAAGCGTTGTAGCAATTGGCGTAATTCCAGATGTAAGCTTAGAAGGTGAAAGTGCCCCAGCAGGTATTGATGAGTCATCATTAGATGACGATAGCATTGCACCAAGTGCAGTGGTACCAGCAGCTTACTTTACTATGCCTTACAGCGATAAAATCTCACTTGGTTTTGGTGCATTTTCTAACTTTGGTTTATCAACAGACTTTGATGATGATTACTCAGCAGGTCAAATTGCGGGTAAAACAGAAATATTTACTGTTAACTTAAATGCAAGCGTTGCTTATAAAGTTACTGAAAAGTTTAGCTATGGTATTGGCTTGAATGTGATTTATGCAGAAGCTGAAATTGTTCGACATTTAGGTGAGACTCCATTACCTCTTCCAGCTCAAACAGAAGCAAGAAATTTAAAAGGTGATGATACTGGTTTCGGCTTAAATGTGGGATTGATGTACCAGCTAGATGATAATAGTCGTTTTGGTTTTAATTACCGTACTGAAACAGATATTACATTTGATGGCGATTTCTCTAGTGCTCTACCAACAAATTTAGGTGGTACTAATGGGGTGAAATATCCTGGAGCTGTTGATATTACGCTTCCTGCAATAGCAGAGTTTTCTGGTTCTCATCAGTTAGATGATAAGCTAGGCCTACATTACAGTGTATTATGGACAGGATGGAGCAGTTTTGAATCATTAGAAGCGCAAGTAACTGCGCCGACGGGTGATAAATTTATTGGATTTAGTAAAGATGAGAGTTTTTCTGATTCTATGCGCTACGCAATAGGTTCTGATTATCAATACAGTGAAAACTTATTGTTACGCGCAGGTGTTGCTTACGACGAATCACCTGTATCACAAGATCACTTATCTATCTCTATTCCAGATACAGATCGTTTTTGGTTCTCATTTGGCGGTAATTACGCAATTGACCAGCAATCAAATGTTGATTTAGGTGTAAGTATTATTCGCGGTAAAACTCAAAACTTTAAAGAAGATGGATTTGAGTTTGAGTCAGAAGGTAATGCAGTACTTATTGGTGCTCAGTACAACTACAAATTCTAATATTTGTATAAATGCTTAGAGCTTAGGCTCTGGGCACAAAAAAGCCGCTCACTTTAATTAAAGTGAGCGGCTTTTTTAATGCCTATTAAATAGTGTTAATAGGCATTTTATGAAAGCTTATAAGCTTTCTATTTTAGTTTTTTGCTCAAGTAGCTTAGTTTTAGCATCGCTAAACTCAGCCAGTTTTGCATTTTCTTTAGCAAGTACCGCTTCAGGTGCGTTATTAACAAACTTTTCGTTAGCGAGTTTGTTTTGCACTTGTGCTAGGCCTTTTTCTGCTTTTTCGAGTTGCTTATTAATACGCGAAAGCTCGGCTTCTACATCAATTAAGCCCGCCATTGGGATCATGATCTCAAGGTTGCCAACATAAGAAGTCGCACATGCAGGTGCCCCGTCTTTGTTTTCAAGCATTGTAAACTCTTCAATTTTTGCAAGTGATGCTAAAAATGATTTGTTTTCTTCAATGCGGCGCACGTCGTCGCTTGATGCATTAGCAAGTAATACGCTAAGCGGTTTACTTGGGCTAATATCCATTTCACCACGAATATTACGAATAGCTAAAATGAATTGTTTAACCCACTCTAAGTCGTCCATCGCTTTAGCATCAACGCTTGCTTCATTATATACAGGGAACGGCTGAACCATAATGCTGGTGTTTGTTGTTTCAAGGCCTGCAAGAGGTGCAACACGTTGCCAAATAGTTTCAGTGATGTACGGCATCATTGGGTGCATTAAACGCAGTAAGCTTTCAAGTACGGTAATAAGTGTATTACGTGTACCACATTGCTGCGCTTCATTACCTTTAAATAATACCGGCTTAGTTAGCTCTAAGTACCAATCACAGAACTGGTTCCAAGTGAATTCGTAAAGCGTGTTAGCAGCTAAGTCAAAGCGGTAGTTATCAAGGTGCTCAGTGTATGTTTTAACTGTTGACTCAAATTGACCTAAAATCCAGCGGTCAGCTAATGAAAGCTCTTTTTGTGCGTCGTTTGCAAAACCACAGTCTTGCTCTTCTGTATTCATTAATACGTAACGGCTCGCGTTCCATAATTTATTACAGAAGTTACGGTAACCTTCAAGGCGGTTCATGTCCCAGTTAATATCACGACCGGTAGATGCCATTGCAGCAAGTGTAAAGCGAAGGGCGTCGGTGCCGTGTGCCTCAATACCGCCTGCAAATACTTTACGCGTATCTTTTTCGATTTTAGCGGCAAGTTTTGGCTGCATCATGTTACCAGTACGTTTTTGTACTAGGTCTTCAAGTTCAATGCCGTCAATCATGTCTAGTGGGTCAAGTACGTTACCTTTTGACTTAGACATTTTATCGCCATTATCGTCACGTATTAAACCAGTTACATACACGGTTTTAAACGGAACTTGTGGTTTGCCATTTTCGTCTTTTACAAAGTGCAGCGTCATCATAATCATGCGCGCAACCCAGAAGAAAATAATATCAAAACCAGTTACCAGCACGTCAGACGGGTGGAAGGTTTTTAAATCATCGGTATTTTCTGGCCAACCTTGTGTAGAGAAAGTCCAAAGCGCTGATGAGAACCATGTATCAAGTACGTCTTCGTCTTGGCTTAGCGTTACGTTATCTGCAATGTTGTTTTCACGGCGAACTTCGGCTTCGTCGCGACCAACAAATACATTGCCTTCACTGTCGTACCAAGCTGGAATGCGGTGACCCCACCAAAGCTGGCGTGAAATACACCAATCTTGTACGTCGTTCATCCACGAGAAGTACATGTTTTCGTATTGCTTAGGTACAAATTGAATGTCGCCGTTTTTAACAGCGTCTTTTGCAGGTTCAGCAAGTGGTGCAACACGTACATACCATTGGTCGGTAAGCAGTGGCTCAATTACCACACCAGAGCGATCGCCGTAAGGAACCGTTAAACCATGGTCTTCAATTTTTTCAAGTAAACCTAGTTCTTCAAATTCTGCCACAATTGCTTTACGTGCTGCAAAACGATCAAGGCCGTGCAAGCGCTCAGGTATTGGTGCATCAAACTCAAGCTCTTTACCGTCAAAGGTGTATGTTTCACCTTGGGTAAGAATAGCGGCGTCTTTATCGAAAATGTTGATCATAGGCATTTGATGACGCTTGCCCACTTCGTTATCGTTAAAGTCGTGCGCTGGGGTTATTTTTACACAGCCCGTGCCTTTATCTTTATCGGCGTGTTCGTCAGCAACAATTTTAATACGACGATTAACGATGGGTAATAAAATCTCTTTACCGATTAAATCTGTGTAGCGTTCGTCATCAGGATTTACTGCAACACCTGAGTCACCCAACATGGTTTCAGGACGTGTTGTTGCTACTACTATGTAGTCTTTTCCGTCTTGTGTTGTAACGCCATCAGCCAGTGGGTAACGTAAGTTCCACATGTGGCCTTGCTTGTCTTTGTTTTCAACTTCAAGATCAGAAATAGCCGTGTGTAATTTTGGATCCCAGTTTACTAGGCGTTTGCCTCGGTAAATTAGGTTTTCTTTATGAAGGCGTACAAACACTTCTTTAACGGCTTCAGATAGGCCATCGTCCATGGTAAAGCGTTCACGATCCCAATCAACCGATGCGCCAAGGCGACGAAGTTGCTTAGTGATAGTGCCGCCAGATTCTTTTTTCCATTCCCAAATTTTATTAATAAAATCTTCGCGGCCTAAATCGTGGCGTGTTTTGCCTTCTTCGGCATGCAGTTTACGCTCAACCAACATTTGCGTTGCAATACCTGCGTGGTCAGTACCTACTTGCCATAATGTGTTGTTACCTTGCATACGTTTAAAACGCGTTAGGGTATCCATTATTGTATCTTGGAAGGCGTGGCCCATGTGTAAGCTACCAGTGACATTTGGCGGCGGGATCATAATTGAATATGGTACGCCTTGGCCAGATGGCTTAAAGTAGCCTTTTTGTTCCCAGTCTTGATATAGAGACTGTTCAATATCTTGCGGATTGTAGGTTTTATCCATTACACAGAACCTTAAATAAGTACTTAAATTAGTTGGTTAGTTTGCCTAATTGGCTAGCTATTAATATCTTGCGTGGTGAGATTGGCACCGAGTTGGCGTAGCTTTTTAAAACGCTCGCGGGCTGCTTGCTTAGCAGCTGGTTCTACGGGTACAAAATCAAAAACTTGGTTAAACCGACGAATGTAATCCGGTAACTGAGTAGCCAAGTTAATTAAAACTTTACGATTGCCAACAGGTGGCGTAATACCAATTTCTACAGGTGCGCCGCCTTTAGGGCCTTCACCTTGTAAATTATGTGGCACAAAACTATCTGGATCGAATGCCCAAATTATTTCATCAATGGCACAGGCTGCTTCGTTATCGTTAACACAAATAAACACACGCTGCCCATTTCGATACTGATCGGCTGCAATTTGAGCTGCCAATGCAAAATGATCGTCAGCCTTCGCTTTAGACTCATCTTGTTGCTTTAGAACGAAAAATTTAGCGTTCATGTTCATTGTATCGGGGTTTCCCATGACATTGAATGTATACCAAATTGATATACACAAATTAAGAGGCAGATTTTGCCATATAACGGGGTTTGCTTCAATTAATACACAAATAAATAAGGCGCCAAATGGCGCCTTATAAATAGCTAAATAGATTATTAATCGTGCGTAGCTTCGCTTACACCCGCTCGGTTTAATAAATACTGAGTAAGCATAGGAACAGGACGGCCCGTTGCGCCTTTTTTAGCGCCACTGCGCCACGCTGTACCGGCAACATCTAAATGTGCCCAATTATACTTTTTAGTAAATTTAGATAAGAAACATGCCGCAGTAATAGTACCCGCAGAGCGTCCACCTAAGTTCGTAAAGTCAGCAAATGGGCTTTCTAGTTGATCTTGATAGTCATCCCATAACGGTAACTGCCATGCACGGTCGCCACTTTGCTCAGACGCTTTTAATAAATCGTGTGCAAGTGGGTTATGGTTTGATAGTAAACCAGTCGCATGCGCGCCAAGGGCTACAATACACGCGCCAGTAAGTGTTGCTACGTCAATAACAGTATCCGGGTTAAAACGTTCAACGTACGTTAGTGCGTCGCACAACACTAAACGACCTTCAGCGTCGGTGTTTAACACTTCAACTGTTTGCCCCGACATTGTTGTTAAAATATCACCTGGGCGATACGCATTTGAGCCAGGCATGTTTTCACAACCCGCTAAAACACCAATAACGTTAATCGGCAATTGCATTTGTGCAAGTGCACGCATTGCGCCAATAACGCCTGCTGCTCCGCCCATGTCGTATTTCATTTCGTCCATGCCTTCGCCTGGTTTTAATGAAATACCGCCTGAATCAAACGTTAGACCTTTACCAACAAGTACAATAGGGGCTTGGTCATCAGCGGCGCCTTTGTAGTTAATAATCGACATAATCGATTCGTTATCACTACCTCGGCCAACAGCTAGGTAAGAATTCATACCAAGTTCTGCCATTTGCTTTTCGCCAATAAGATCAACAGTGATGTTGTCAAAATCAGTTGCCAGCTCTTGTGCTTGTTCACCTAAGTACACAGGGTTACAAATATTTGGTGGCATATTAGCTACGTCTTTACATAGCTTACTACCTGCTGCAATGGCTAAACCATGCTCAATAGCGCTTTCGCCAATAGTTAGTTCGCGTCGTGTTGGTACGTTAAACACCATTTTGCGAAGTGGACGACGAGGGTCTACTTTTTTACTTTTCAGTTGGTTAAACGTATATAGGCAGTCTTGCGTTGTCTCAACTGCCTGACGTACTTTCCAGTAGGTGTCGCGACCTTTAACGTGTTGCTCTGTTAAAAAGCAGACTGCTTCCATAGAGCCCGTTTCGTTTAAGGTATTTATAGTTTTAGAAATGATTTGTTTATATTGCTTATCATCAAGCTCACACTCTTTACCACAACCAACAAGCAATATGCGCTCGCTTAATACATTAGGTACATGATGCAATAATAAAACTTGGCCTGGCTTACCTTCTAAATCGCCACGGCGAAGTAAATTAGAGATATAACCATCACTAATTTTATCGAGTTGTTCACCAATGGGGGATAACCTACGTGGCTCGTAAACGCCAACCACAATACATGCGCTGCGCTGTTTTTCTGGACTACCACTTTTTACGTTAAATTCCATTGTTACTCCTGGTTTTGAGTCGTTTAAGTTACTAAGTTGGGGCTAAAAAAGTATTTTCTAGTCTTATCTACGTAACTTATGTAAGGATAATTCTTATTTTAGCTGATTTTGCTAGACTCTTACTGTGTAATTGAACTTTATATGCTTAAGGGCTACTAATGCAACATTATATCGTGCACTTAGGTAGGATAATTAATTTTGATGGCTTATAATAATAGCCTATTTGCCGGTATTAATTGGGTAAAATAGCTATTTAACTATTCAATTCTCACTATCGTAGTGAAATTCCATGTTTAACAGGGGCGAGCATTGCTAATTTTCCGTTATTTGACCGCTGAGGTTTTAAAATCGCAGGTCGCCGTATTTTTAACTTTGATGACAATATTTTTGTCACAAAAGTTAGTTGGTATTTTAGGTGATGCCTCTGAGGGCAGCATTCCTGCTAAATTAGTGCTATCGATGATTGCACTAAAACTTCCACAACTAGCCTCGCTAATACTTCCGCTGAGTATATTTTTAGGCATTATTTTAGCCTACAGCCGTATTTACGCCGATAGCGAAATGACCGTACTTAAAGCCTGTGGCGTAAGTGAATGGTATGTTGTGCGCGTAACCCTTATATCAAGTGTAGGGCTTGCTATATTAGCCGCAGCACTGACTATGTATATAGCTCCGTGGGCAAGCGAGCAAGAGTATCAATTAAAAGAGCAAGCCAAAGCCGATGCGGGGTTATCTGCACTCAGAGCTGGGCGGTTCCAAGAAACCGGTAACGAAAAAGCCGTGGTGTTTATTCATAATATTGAAAAGGGTGGCAAAGAGCTCAATAAGGTATTTGTTGCACAGTTACCCGATAGCGAAAAAGGCAACTTAGCGCGCTTAGTATATGCAGAGCAAGGTGTTGTGGTTGAAGCCGTAAATGGTGAGCAACAGCTCGTACTAACAGACGGTAAACGTTACGAAACAGATGGCGCAACGCCTGCACTTAACTTAACAGAATTTGATGGTTACAGCGTACAAATACGAGAACAAGAAATAGAGCACCAACGCCGTAAATTAGAGGCTGTGCCTACTAATCAATTACTCGCCATTAATACACCAGAATCTATTGCTCAATGGCAGTGGCGACTCGCTATTCCGTTATCAATTCCGCTACTTACTTTACTGGCAGTACCGCTAAGTGTGGTTAATCCTCGCCAAGGTAAATTTGCAAAACTAGTGCCTGCTATAAGCTTGTACTTAGGCTATTTTATTTTACTAAATGCCGCTAAATTTGCAGTTGAAGATGGCAAAATTCCGCCTTCAATTGGCTTGTGGTGGATTCATCTAAGTGCCTTGTTTATAGGTGGATTATTAATTATAAAAGGGCGACCGTTGGGCGCTTGGCTTAAAGCCGTTGTAACTAAGCGGGAGTTAGGCTCATGATGAAAACACTTGATTGGTATTTAGGGCGCAGTATTTTACAAACTACCGGCTTTGCATTGTTGGTACTTGTTGGTATTAGCACCTTAATTAAGTTTATCGACCAGCTAAAGTCGGTAGGGCGTGGTAGTTACGATTTAATGACGGCAATGCTTTACACTTTGTATACAATACCTGGTGATCTTGTTGTGTTTTTCCCTATGGCTGCGCTAATTGGTGGCTTAACGGGGTTGGGGGCACTTGCCTCAAACAGTGAGCTGGTAGTGATGCAAGCGGCTGGTATGTCGCGCTTACAAATAATTGGCTCTGTGATGAAAACGGCCATATTTATGGCTGTATGCATGATGGCACTTGGCGAATGGGGTGCACCTGAAGCGCAATTACACGCCAAAGAAATGCGTAACCAAGCAATACATGGCGGCGATGTATTTAACACACAAAAAGGTGTATGGGCTAAAGACGGCAGCAATTTTATTAATATTGAAGATGTTGACGAAAACGGCAGGCTCAATGGGGTACACATGTACCACTTTGACAAATCGTTAGAGCTTACCCAAATCACTAAAGCAAAAGATGCACTGAGCCGAAAAGAAGGCTGGCTACTTCGTGATGTAAATAAGGTTATTATTACGAGCGAAAAAACCACAACAGAGCAACTACCAGAAGAGTTTTACCCTTCACAATTGACTGCTGAAAAGTTAGGGGTTGTTTCGGTAAAACCAGAGTCACTTTCATTTACTGGGCTTTGGTCGTATTTAACTTATTTAGAGCAAAACGAACAAGACACCAGTACCTACGAGCTTGCTCTGTGGCGTAAGCTTATGCAGCCTGTATCTGTAGCGGTAATGCTGCTGGTGGCGCTCTCGTTTATATTTGGCCCACTGCGTACCGTTACTATGGGCGCACGTATTATTATGGGTGTTGTAACGGGGATCGTGTTTCACTTAACTAATGAAATATTTGGCCCTGTAGTTATGGTTTACCAAATACCTGCCATTATAGGGGCGGTATTACCCAGTATTATATTTATAGGCTTTGCGACATATTTGATGAATAAACGGGTATAGAGTACCTATTCAAAGCATTAAAAAGGGTGACCACTGGTCTAATGCCGATCATTTAAGAATTAGTTAATAGCACTTGAACGATCTTCTAGGTATGTAAGAATCCGAATTCTTTTGTAGAATTCGGATTTTTTTATGCAACTTTCTAATGCTCTCGATATTATTAACAACATCAAACCTAATGACGTTGAAACACTCGCAGACTTACTCCCTTTATCTCTTATCGAAGAAGCCTATGCACTGACCGAAACCGTTACACTACGAAAAAGAAAACTAACCCTAGAATCGATGGCTTGGTTGTTGATCGGGATGGTTATTTATAATGACAAATCGGTGGCCGATGTCGTTAATATGCTCGACATTGTTGACCGCGATGGTAAGCCATTTGTTGCGCCAAGTGCTTTAACTCAGCGTCGTAAAAACCTAGGTGAAGCCGCCATGAAAGCCTTATTTGAATGCACCCAAAGGCATTGGAATAATGACGCTAATCATCCTCATTGGAATGGGCTTACCTTGCTTGGTGTCGATGGTGTCGTTTGGCGTACGGATGACTCACCCCAAAACAATGAAGCCTTTACAAAACCGACTAATACACAATACCCACAGGTCAGAATGGTGTGTCAAATGGAGCTAAGCAGCCACCTAATCACGGGGAGTGCTTTTGATGATTACAAGGTCAATGAAATGGTGCTGGCTGAAAAGCTTATAGAAACCACACCCGATAACAGTCTCACTTTATTCGACAAAGGTTTCTATTCTTTAGGGCTTTTACATAAATGGCAAACAACTGGCAGTGAACGCCATTGGCTAATCCCCCTGAAAAAAAATGTGCAATATGAAGTTATTCAAACATTAGGGCGTAATGATAAATTAGTCCAACTTAGCAGCAACCCAAGAGCAAGAAAGATGTGGCCAACGCTGCCTAACACCTTAATCGCGAGGTTAGTGACTCGAAAAATAAAGGGGAAATCATATAGTGTGATGACATCTATGACAGATCCGATGCGATATCTATCAGCCGATATAGGTGATTTGTACAGTCACCGCTGGGAGATAGAGCTTGGTTATCGGGAACAAAAGCAATATATGCTGGGCAATCGATTAACATTAAGAAGTCGCTTACCAGCGCTTGTAAAGCAAGAGCTGTGGGGAGTGTTGCTTACTTATAATATGGTGCGATATCAGATGGTAAAAATGTGCCACACATTAAAAGGTGATTATTTACCGTACCAACTGAGTTTCAATGGTAGTTTAGCTCAAATAATGAGGTTGCTTGTTGGATTACCTTATTCAACACCTGGAGCCATACCACGTCAATTAAAATACTTTTATGCGATGGCAGAAAGCCTAATTCTAGAGCCTCGAAGGGATCGAGGTTTTCCTCGTGCAGTCAAGCCAAGACCACAGCGGTACGCTAGAAATAAAAAAGCCGCTCACCTTAAGTGAACGGCATTATGACCACTGGTCACCCTTTTTGCTTTTTAATTACCAGTTTTGGAAAGCTGGTATTAATCAAGCTCACTATAAATACGCCTGTTCTCTTCTTTAGTAAGTGTAATAACTTCTGTTTTAGAGATGTAATCTTGTAGTGCCTTTTTGTTTTTAAAATCGACTAACACCACCAAATTACCTAAACCGAGTAAAGCGCTAACGCTGCGGATAATTGATTGCGGCCAGCTAATTAAATTACCTTCAAGAGTTTGTACTTTTAAACGCCATGCACGCATGCCAATGGTTTGCCCGCTTTTAGTCCAAAAGTAGCCAAAAAATACTAAGCTAACAATAATTAAAAGAGCGGTACGAATACCCGAAAGAAGATTTGAATTTTGAATAAAGGCAGATACATCCTCTGCGCCATTTAAACTAATTACATCGAGAGAAATAAGCCCTTGTACTGCAAATAAATACAGCACTACAGTTAACATCGCAAACGCAATAATGGCTAACGTATCGTAGACCAACGACGCAAAACGGCGCCAAAAACCAGCACGTGGAAACTCACCCGACATAAATACACTCTCACTATTAATATGCGAGCTAGTTTAACAAAAAAGCTTACAAATACTAAGACATGTTAATGTTTAGAGAGAATTGATTTTATTGCTGTAAATTACTACCTACGGAGGGGAATGAAAAAGACCCTACTATTTACAGTAAGGCCTTTTAATTTATAGCGAGTTTAACCTAGCTTAATGGCAAGGTATTTTATGTCGTCACCACTTATTTGCGGTAAAAAATAAATATCGCCGTATTTAAAATACTGCTGCGAGTTAATTATTACGGCCTGTGCAGCCTGAGGCAGTGAGTCGTAAGTTTGGCCCAAGCTATAGTCATTCACATTACCCACTTTTACTGCCTGATTAAGGCGAGTTGATGGCTCATCAACAACCGTATAACCATCATTATCCGCAATGTAGTACACATTTTGATAAGTGTAGTAAGTCGTATTATGGTGTTTAAAATGCCTGTAATTTCTTGGTAGCGTATTTATACGCAGGCCTCTAGGTGGTTTAACAACATGGTAGCCTCTTTTAGCTTTACGGTAATAAAGGCCGTCGTTAAACGTAAACGAAATACCATTAAATCTGATTGATGCGCTATTGCGTGGTAAATGGTTTATAAATCGATTTTGTCTGTAAGCGACTGAATTGTGATGGCTTGTTAAGTCGTTATATTTTCGCTGGTTGTAGCGGTGTAGTTCACGCTTTTCCTGTTTGTACTTAGCAAGTTTACGTTTTTCTTGCTTACGGTCTTCTCGTTTTTCTTTTTTATGTTCAATACGCTGCTTTTTTTCATGGCGGCGTTCATCGCGTTTATATTCAACACGTTTTTCGTGGTCACGTTTAAAGCTTTTATCATTCTCTCGCTCGTTTTGTGCTCCAAGCGCAGAGCCTGATACTGTGCCAATGGCGAGCAGGGCAGGTAGTAAAAAAGTAAGTTTCATAGTATTGCCTCGTTTATGTTTTTACATAACTGGGTTCAATACTAGCGGCTCAAACTGAATGTTAACTGACATACAACAGCAAACGGAGTTATGCTTACAGCTTTTTACATTTTACTGACGGTTCTTGACATAATCTCTAGTTTTTGACGATTTTAGGAACGTTTTAATATATCAAAATGATTAGTCGTGTCACAAAAAATGGATATGAAATTAGTAATTAAGCCTTCCTTGGCTTTGCAGGTTAATTACTTTTGATAAAAAGGATAATCGCTATAACCTACTTCGGTGCCGCCATACATAGTGGCTGCATCGGCCTCGTTAAACGTCCAATTATTTGCTATACGCTCTGGTAAATCAGGGTTAGCTATAAATGGGCGACCAAATGCAAATAAATCACCGTAACCTTCACCTAAAATACGTACAGCTTTTTCTACTGTGTATTTACCTGCATAAATAATGCGACCTGAAAATTCAGCTCGTACTGCTTTATAAAATTCTAGTGGTAAATCGGGAGCGTTATCCCAATCAGCTTCAGCAATCGATAAGTAAGCAATACCCGCTTGCTCAAGTAATTTAACGGCTTGGATATAAGTGTGATGAGGGTTTGATTCAACAAGCCCTAAATACACTCGTGTTTCATCTGTGCTTTCAAATAAAGGAGCAAAGCGAACACCTAAACGGTTTGCGCCTACAACGTCACTTACCGCTTCAACTATTTCTTTTAAAAATCGCAGGCGATTACTAAGCGTTCCACCGTATTGATCGTCACGGTTATTAGTATGCTCAGAAATAAACTGATTAACTAAATACCCGTTAGCACAATGAAGCTCCACACCATCAAAGCCAGCTTCTAGAGCATTGCGTGCAGCTTGCGCATACATGTTTACTAGCTCGCCAACCTCAGTAGTACTTAATGCTCGGGGCTCACTTGGGTCAGCCAATACGCCTTCACCAGGTGCGGTTTCAATAAATACTTTTACGTTTTCAGCAATAATATCTGAAGGGCCAACCGGTTTACCTGAATTTGGTTGTAGCGTGGTGTGCGATACGCGCCCTACATGCCAAAGCTGAGCAAAAATAACACCGCCTTTAGCGTGTACTGCTTGTGTTACTTTTTTCCAGCCTTCAATTTGTGCTTGCGAGTGAATACCTGGGGTCCAAGCGTAACCTTGCCCACGAGGCTCTATTTGTGTGCCTTCGGTAACCATAAAACCAGCCGATGCACGCTGCGAGTAATACTCAGCCATTAATTTATTAGGAATATTGCCAGGCTGAGTGCTGCGAGAGCGAGTAAGAGGAGGCATCACAATACGGTTTTTAAGTGTAAAAGGGCCAAGCTCAATTGATGAGAATAAAGGAGCGGTATTAACTAATTCTGATTTCATTTTAAATTCTCTTATAAAGCAAACAAAGGCTTAAATAGTGGTTAAGCAACATTGGCAGCATAGAGATTTAAAGATACAATTTGAAACAATACTTTTTTGTGCAGCATACAATTATGAATGGTATCAGTCGGCTCGATATAAAACAGTTAAGAGTACTCAGTAGCTTATTAGAACTGCAAAATCTTTCACAAGTAGCCAAAAAAATGGGGTTAACGCAACAAGCTATTAGTGAGCAACTACGAAAACTACGAGACTTATTTGACGATCGCTTGTTTATTCGCCAAGGCAATAACATGGTTGCTACTCCTAAAGCGCAAGGGCTCAAGGCACCTATTAATAATATTTTAAAGCAATTAGAGTCGTTACTAGAGCCCGAGCAGTTTAGCCCGCAAACTTATAAAGGTGTGTTTACCATAAGCGCAACCGACTACGCCACGCAGGCCTTATTGCCGCAATTATTTAATATTACTCGCCGCGAAGCGCCAGGTTTAAAGCTGATTGTGCGCGACTTTGCATCAGATAACGTTAATCAACTTATAACGGCAGGCGAGCTTGATTTGCTGATAAGCTTTCCAGAATTTATACCCGACAACCTTTCTTATATCACTTTGTTTGAAGAACAGCATTTGTGTATTACCGGTATAGGTAACACTACTTACACTGAACCTTTGAGTTTGGCGCAATTTGCAAAGCATCCACAGCTAGTGGTGTCGCCATCTCGTGCAAATTTGCGCGGATCGCACGATCAGTGGTTTGAAAGCCAAGGGCTAAAACGTAATATTGTTATGTCGGTACCAAGTTTTTCTGCGGTGCCCGACATTTTACATACAACCGATATGCTCGCGTTTTACCCATCAAGATTATTACCAAACAGCAAAGTTAAACAGCTAAAAATAGAAGCTCTGCCTCCTACATTTAAAGTAATAGCCGCATGGCACCCGCGTACTAATAAAAGCCCTATTCATAAATGGTTGATAGAGCAATTACAAAACTTATAAAATCCGTAAAAATGCAACAAGATCTAAACGCTCTTGCTTGGTGAGTTTTAATGGTTTTAACAGTTTCGTCGTTTTAGGAAAGTGTGGATCGTTTAATTGGCTTTTCCTAGGCTTAGGTCTTGCTCCACCATGGTTGTACATGTTTACTATGCCTAGTAGGTCATCAAAAAGCCCATTGTGCATCCAAGGAAATGTTTCAGTTAAACCAAGTAGAGAAGGGGTTCTAAATAACCCTATATCACTTGGATTATTTGTAAAATTAAACCGGCCTTTATCTTCAAAACTACGGCCGTAGTAATGAAGGCCAGTGCCATGAAATTGGTTGTCACTTAATAGTGCGCCATTGTGGCAAGTCATACATTTTGCTTTGGTTCTAAATAAATGTAATCCGTTTAATTCATTATCGGATAAACGTCTCAGCGCTTTTTTTGGATTACTCTGAACCTCATTAATAAATGATTTAAAGCGAGTATTAGGTGCAATGAGTGTTCGCTCAAATGCAACGAGGGCTTCTGCCATTTGTGCCATAGAGAGCGTATTTGAATTAAAAGCACTTTTATTAAATGCCGTATAGCTTTTATCTTTATTGACCCGCATTAAAGCTTTTTGTGGATCTAAGTCCATTTCAATTGGGTTGCTAATGGGCATAAGTGCTTGTTGCTCAGCTGTTTTAGCGCGACCATCCCAAAAAAAACTTTGCCACTGATCTATACCAAAAATTGCAGGGGTATTGCGTGTGCCTATTTTCCCATCAATACCCACTGCGGTTGTGCGGCCATCATGAAAGCCTTTGTCGCGCTCATGGCAGGTTGCGCAGCTAACGGTATTATTACGCGAGAGCTGCACATCATGAAAGAGCTTGTCACCTAAAGCAACATGCTCAGGTTTTGGCGAGGCTACAGGCAAAAGCGACATGGGCTCAACGCTTCTGCCATCACTGGTTTGAATAGCAGGCCAGTGTGCTTGGCCTTTGCTATACAGTGAGCGTAAATCGTGGCTACTTGTTGGTGTGGCGTTTAAGCTAAATGAGCACAGAAAAAAAATGCTTAATAACCTAATCATAGTTATAGCTAACTCCTAGCCAAAACATACGCCCAGGCTCAATACCAGATGCGCCTTCGTTTACTGTGTAAGTACGTGCATTCAACAAGTTAGAAATATCTGCTCTTATTTCAACTGACTGGGTTTTTGTTAGGTTGTGGCTATAGCGCAGGCTAAGGCCTAGCATGGTTCTGGCACGAATTTCTTGTTCTTCGTATACATCAACAAGTGTTGATTCTGCAGGACAATTTGCACAGCTCTGTTCAAGGCCTATGCTTTCGCTTGCGCCGGTACTCACTGCGCTGGTGTAGCTATCACTGAAGGTTACGTTAAGCCCTGTGCTTAATGAATTGCTCCAATCAACATTCCAACCTAGCGCACCGGTAATCGGAGTGCCAAAGTTTGTACGAATTTGATCAAGTTGTCCAAGCGATACAAGCTCGCCGCTGCCACTTGCATTTTCGTAGTAAACGAGTTCGTCAAGGGGGGTATTTTCAGCAGTGGCATTGTAGTCGTCGTTAGAGACTTTGTTTTCAGCGTATGAGGCGTTAGCCCATAATGAATGGCTACCAAACTGCGCGCTCCACGAAATAGAATAGCGCTCTGAGCTACCATCACCTTCGTTGGTCATACGAATATATTTATAGCCATCGCTACCTGCTTCTTCATCGGTAACCTGAGAAAATTGCTGATGCTTTTTACGTTTGACATATTTAAGCGATACATTACCTGCTTTTTCAAATGAATGTGCAATACCTAATGCGAGTTCGTCATCGTACGGGGTGTTTACATCATCAAAGTGGTACTTAAACGCGCCAGTATAGTTAGAAGGTAGCCACCCTTGCAGGTAACCGTTTTCAATTGGGCGGTATTCTCGATATGAAAAACGCTGCTGTTCTTTGACTTTATAACCAATAATGGCAGAGTCGTAATAGCGGTTAACGCCTGCACTAATAATAGTGCGGTTGTCGTTAAATACGTCGTAACCCAGCGATATACGTGGCGCGATATTATGATTTGCTAAAAAGTCATCATATTCGTAGCGCATACCTAAGTTTAGGTTTAGCTGCCCTAATGTGATGCTATCGGTTACATAAAACGAGGCACGATTAAGTGTTACGTTAATGTATTCGGCAGGGGTGACTAAACGGCCATTAAAATACTGCGCTGTAGCGGTTACATTATTTGTATAGGCAGTAATGTGCGATTGATTATTAAAATCAATTTCGCCACCAAGTTGTGCTGCTAACTCATCAATAGAAATAGTGGTTTGAAGTGCTTGGCAATCAAGTGTGTAACCGCTGCAATTAAGTGGCGTACTCGCGCTAGACCATATAATAGGGGAGTCGTAGCTGTAGCTATTTTGTATGCGTTCGCGTTTTACTTCTTGGCGAATAAGTTCAATACCGGCTTTAATACGGTGCTCAGTGCCTGCAAACTCCAGCGTTTTAAAATCAAGGGTGTTTTTCCAGCTGGTGGTGTATTGGGTATTATCTAGGGCGCCATATCCCCCTTGGCGAGAGTAACGAGTTTGCGCATCGCCTTGGTCGGCGTATTGCCCCCAATCTTTCCCTTTGGCTTGTAGCCAGCTATAAAAGTGAGCTGGGCCTTCTCGGCTGCTGTCACTCATACTAAAATTAAGATTACTGTGCCACGATGCAAAGTCAAAATGCTCGGTTAATGCCGCAACGGCGCCAATAGCACCGCCTTCTAAATGAAAGTTACTGTCTTTGGCATCCGTTATAAAGTTATCAACTTCGTAGGGGGAATACATTAGTGTTAAATCTAGTGCATCTACCCAGCCATTTCGGTAGCCATACTTCACAATCGCATTTATGTTTGTTCTGCTTTGGGTTTTTACTTCCCCTAGCGATAAATCGCTGATGTCGCTGGTTAAGTAATTAACGCTCATCATTAATCCATGGCGCTCATTAATTTGTTTATTAGCACGCAGGTTATAGCTAATTTTTTCGTATTTAGGCTCTTCAAGAGTACTTTGGTCAACATTTTGCTGTGAACTGTCTTGATCAGCCTCAATAAAATGATAACTCCCCCAGCTACTTTGATTCCCCCGCAGGCCAAAACTAAAGCTGTTGTTTGCAAATACGCTTTTGGTTTTACTATCAACAATACCACCCGAAAAACCACCAAATTCAGCCGGTATGTTATGGTCGTAAACTGTGATTGATTCAACTATATCGGAGTTCACGTTCATACTTTGTACGCCACCCGACACATCGTCTGATGAAGAGCTTAATCGGCTGCTGCTTGCTGGGTCTATGCGGTTATTGTAATTTAACCCATCTAACGAAAACCCTGTTTGCCAAGGCTGCGCCCCTGAGATTGATATTTCTGGCGCGCTGATCTCAGCTAAGCTACCAATAGAGTACGCTTCGTTACTTAGCTGCACGCCAGGGAGCAATGCAATTAGCTCATTTATATCGCCATTGCCTTTAGGTGTGGCGTTTATAAAATCACGGTTTAAATAAGAACGCCCAATAACTTCGGGTACTTCTATGCCTATGTACTGGCCTTTTACTTCAATATGCTCAAGTGCTTCACAGCGCTCTTTTTGCTCATCTTTAAGTTCGTTACATGGCTGTGGCTTTGGTTCGGTCTGCTGTTGCTGCTCTGCGGCGTATACACCCTGAGAAAGCAAAAGCAGACACGCGAGGGTAGTCGGTGTCTGCATTTATTACGGCTCTTATTTAAATACCTAGTGGGGTAGTGTCTTCGCTATCAATGACGCCATCGTTATCGGCATCTTGGTCGGCAATTAATCCTGCTAAGGCTATGTCTTCATCGCTGGTGTTAGGTAAAAAGAAGTTAGGTAAGCCGTCGTGGTCGGTATCTACGCTTGCTATCGCTATGCCTCTAAAGTCATCGCGAGAGGCGACTAAGTTGGTCATGCCTATGTAAAGCTCAAGCTGATCGGCTTCGCCATTAACCCCGTTACTAATTAAGCTTTGTGCTTTGCTAATGTTGTTAATTAACGTAAAACTGTTAACTAAGTCTGCCATGTTGTCGGCAATAATTGTACCGGCAAAGCCCAAAATAAGAGGCTCAAGCGTATTTAAAAGCATGCTAGCTTGTGTTTTTGCATTACTATAATTTGCTGAAAAGTCGCTAATGTTCGCTGCGTTTGAACCCATACTTGAAAGCATAGAATAACGTAAAAATTCACCTGTTTGAGCTTCTTCTAAACCAATTACTTCGGCTTTAACAGCGGCTAAAATAGTTTCTAGCTGATCGCTTGTTAACTCATTTAACGCAGGTGTTATTTCTGTAATTGCATCATTTAAAGTGGTGCTTGCAAGCGATGTTTGGTTTGCATTAACTAAGTAACCTAAGGTTTCTAGGCGGGCTTCAAATCTGTCTTCGGTATCTTCATCTAGTGCAATATAGCTAAGTAGTTGATTGTGTACACCGGCTACTTGCTCCGCTAAGCCGCCTTCAATTAGCGATACTATTACTTGATTATGCGCCGTAATTGATGAGCTATTACTTAGCGTGCGTATGTCGCCATCGTTAAGCGTATTAAGTATGGTTAAACATTTATTAGCCGCACTTGCTGTATCACCACCAACTCGCGCTGTTAAGCTTACTAATGACTTACAGCCTTTAAAACCCGTTAAAAACGTGGTTGATGACTCTTTGCTAATGTATTCATCAGAGGCTAAAAAGTCGCCCGCATAGGTAAATACTTGCTGTGCTAAGTCGTTTCTGCCGGCCTCACTTAAAATTAGGCCTGTGCCTGGGACGTTATCAAGTTCGGTAAGTGCTCTAAAAAATTCGTTGTAATCGCCATTTTCAGTAAAAAAGCTGCGAGCTTGTGCTGCGGCACTTGTTATATCTTCACCGGCAAGTAGGCGGTTAGCTATATTAAAGCCATATACTTGCTCTTGCGCGTTGTTTATATCGGTTTCGCTGTCTGACAGCGTTATTGCTGGGTTTTCGTCGCTTTGGTATAAGCCTTCAATTAAGCCCGCTAAAAATTGAATAGGGTAAGTGTAGTTATCTAATGTAGCGGCGCTGTATGGCGACGCTGAGTAGGCGTAGTTACTATCAAAACCGGTAGAGTCATACATAGCAAGGACTTGGTTAGTGTAATCTTTTGCTGTTTCAAATTCGCCAGCTCTATAAAGGTATTGCGCAGCCCAAGCCCCGTGCAACGTTTTGTATTGCTCGTATGGTTGGCCTTCGTATTCGCCGCTACGTACAAGTCTGTAACCCGTTTTTACCGCAAGTTGCGCGTAGTTATTGGCAAGTAATTTGGCTTGAGTTAAATCACTTTCATCTAGGCTTTGTGTATAGCTTTGTAGGGCATCATCTATTGATAAGCGTACGCTATTTAAAAAGTAGCCATAGCTTGATGTGTATTCGTCTTCGCGTACTTGCTCAGCGTATAACGAAATTGTATTCAACAAATTACTTGCTTGCGAGACTTGATCGGCGTCTAGGTAGCTTTTTACTAAAGAGTAAAGTGCTGATGCGTCTGATGAGGCAATGTTATCGAAACCTTTATCAGCTAAGTATTGGTTGTAGGCCGCTACCGCTTGGACGCGGTAATCGTTTGCTTGCTCTGTTTGGCCTATTTCATCAAGTGCTTGCGCCACATCTTTTAGTGCCGAAGAACGCGCCGTTTGCTCGTTTATAAGTGCTAAATAGTCGTTAGCAGTATCTAAAAATCCTGCACGCGCATAGGCCGCAGCTTGGGTTGCGTATATATCGTAACGAGACAGTTCGTCAGCAATATTTGCGCTTAGTTCATCTGCTTGTTTTAGGTGAGATAGGCTTGAACTGTAGTAATAATTAAGTTTGTCTTCGTTAGTTACATAAGAAGGGCTTAACGAAATAATTGCAGTTAATGGCTCGCTAATTAGGCCATCTGTGTAACTAATTTCAAATTGCTCATCAATGCTGCTTAGAGTTTGTGCCTCATAGGTAAATTCACCCGTGGTGCTATTTATGCTCATTACGCCATTACTAGGTGGTGTAATTAAGCTAATAGTTACGGTGTCACCATCTAAATCTTGCGTAGTAATAATCCCTTGTGTGGTGGTTGAAGAGGTAACAAACACGTTAGTGGTTAGTAACTGTGGTGCATCATTAACATTTTCTACGCTAAAACGTACTACAACATTTGCTGTTAAGTTGCCATCGCTTGCGCTAATGGTCGCGGTATCTTCGCCATAATAATTACTAAAAGGCGTATACGTAAATTGACCATTTGCTTCTACTGCTATAGTGCCGTTACTTGGTGCATTAGCAAGTGTGTAGCTAAGGGTATCGTCGTCGGTGGCTGTTACTTGAGCAGTAAATGGAGCGTCTTCGTTTACAGTAAAGCTTAAATTAGGTTGTGCAAACTGCGGGGCTGTGTTGCCAGAGCCACCACCACAGCCAGTTAAAGCAAGGGCGCATAATATTGGGGTAAACTTAATTAGCTTGTTCATTATTGTTAATATAAAAAGTTAATGATGTTGCGAATGATAACTGATATCAATTAGATTTAAAAGTTTAATCTGTATTTGTATTATAAATAGTGAGTATTCAATTGAAGTTGAAAATGTCCCTAAAAAGCAAAACCCTGCGCTTAACAGGGTTTATATTGCAAATAAGAGAGTGTTACTAAATGGAGGGGAACCAATTAATTATTTAAGATCGTTAATAATAAGAAGGGGGAAGTTTTTAGCTGAGCGAGGTTGCCAATTATTATAGCTAATATTGCTAATTCCAAAATAGTTAAGCACTTTAGGTGAATACGTCCAGCCACGGGCACGTTGCTTTATAGCTGCGCTGCGTAAATTGGGTTTTAACCCTACAGTGAGTAAATCATGATTTACGTTTAATTTTTTGTATAGGGCTTTTTCGCGCAGGCTTGCTTTATTAATTACCTCATCGTAATGAGCACGTAATTCTTCCCACTTTTGGCTTTTTTGCGGCTCTTCTAAATGCTTTACCATGGCATCAATATCACTGTCTAACCATTTTGCTGAGGCTGCATCGCCATGCCAACCGATAATTGCATTAGGTTCTATTGTAGTAGGGTGCCCAGCAAGCAACACATAATTAGCACACGATGAAAAACAAAACTGCTTTATATTTACGGTTAATTTATGCGCCAAAATTAGCTCGGCTAAATCCATTCCTAAAGCTATGTTTCCGCCGCCGCTGGTAATAGTAAAGGTATTAATTGTGGGATTGTTTTTTAACAGCTCAGCTGCTGTATTGTTATTTTGTTTGTTGATTTGACCACTATAAATAAGCGTTTTATCGCTTAAAGTGACTTGAGCCTGCAATAACCTAGGGAGTATTAAAAAAAGGGTAAAAATTAATTTATGCATGTGGGTTTTGAATGAGTATTTTTGCCAAAGGCTACGTAATTTGGCTAAGCGAGGCAAATACTAATTTGTCTAAAGTAAGTTAACTCCTTTTAACCCACTCTTAACCCTTGCCCTAATAAGCTATGTGTAATAGTACGAATTAGGCATAGTTAAATGGTTTATTTTAAAAAGCACTCAACCAGTTTGTTATTTGCACTTAGTTGTACGCTTGCTGCATGTAGTAGTCAGCCAAGCTATCAAGGTAATAGTACTGAGCAGTCGCTAAAACAACATACAAACTGGCAGTACACGCAAAATAACGCACAGCAAGTAAATTACATTACCGATTTGGTGGATATTGAAGGGCTTGATTCGCTTATTGAGCAAGCTGTTACTAATAACCCATCGTTTAATCAAGTGCATGTTGCATTAAAATTAGCTTATGCGCAGCGTGATGTAACTGCTGCAAGTCAGTGGTTTAGTGTAGATGCGGGATTTGACGCGCAGCGCAGTGAAACCGAAGGCACGCAATATAGCTCATCAGTAGGTATAAGCTGGGAAGCCGATATATGGCAAAAAATTGCTGACAATGTAGCCGCGCAAGATATGACTATTGCCAGTAACCAAGCTACCTATCAAGGCGCTAAAGACACATTAGTAGCGAGTGTTATTCGTACTTATTTAAATATTATTTGCAGCAAAATTTGCTCGATATAGAGAAGCAACGTTTAGTTGTTTTACAAAATAATGAGCAAAGTATTGTAGAGCGCTACCAATATGGGTTAGGTGATTTAGAAGCGCTTGATACCGCCCGTACTAGCACGGCATCTACTCGCGCAACCATTGCCGACTATCAAGAGCAAATAGCAAAAGCAAAGCGTGCTTTAATGCTAATTGTAGGCACTGATAAACTTCAAAACCTGCCAAATACATTAACACTACCAAACGTTATTGAGCCATTAAGTACATTACCAGAGCAAGATTTAGCGCGCCGACCTGACTTACAAAGTGCCTATTACAACATTCAGGCAAAGCATTACTTGGTTGATGTATCGTACAAAGAGCTACTACCTAGTATTTCGCTTTCGGCATCACTGAGTGATTTAGCAAGCACGCCAAGCCAAGCATTATTAACCAGCCCAATGTGGAGTTTATTAGGCAGTTTAAGTGCCCCTTTATTTGAAGGTGGAGCATTGCGTGCGCAAGTTGATATTGCAAAATTAAATGCCGAGCAAGCGTTTTGGCAGTACCAAGATACGCTGCTAAGTGCGGTAAACGAAGTTGAAAATGCACTCGGGCAGGAGCAATCATTAACCGAGCAGCAACTGCAAATTAACAATGCACTTGCTAGCGCTAAACGCAGCTTTAGTAACTATCAAAGTAAGTATCAACAAGGTTTGGTTGATATTTTAGATTTGCTAACAGTGCAACAAAAAGTATACGACCTGCAAGCCCAGCTTAGCCAAATAAACTACACCCTTTTAACTAACCGCATAGATTTAGGCCTCGCTTTGGGCCTTGGAGTATCGTCATGAAAATTTCGCCAACACCGGTTGTTGTAACGCTTGTTGCTATTGTTTGTATAGGGCTTGCTATTATGTATAACGGTCAAAAAATGGCTGAACAAGCAAACAGCCCACAACCTGCCGCTATTAAAGCTATTGCCCCAAATGTATCGGTAATTAATGCAGCTCCGAGTACTTATCAGGCTTATGTTAGCGGCCACGGTGAAGCTAAAGCGCATTGGTCACTTAGCTTAAAAGCACAAGTTAAAGGCGAAGTAACCAGTATGAGCGAGCAATTTGCGACCGGTAACTTAATAACTAAAGGGCAGGTGTTTGCACAAATTGATGACACCGAATACTTACAAGCTCTAGCTAGCGCAAAAGCAACATTGGCTGATGCAAAACTAGCACTGCAAGAAGAACAAGATTTAGGTAATCAAGCAAAACGTGAATGGGATCGCTCAGGCGTTACGCAAGCGCCAAGCTCGCCGCTTGTATTTAGAACGCTGCAGTTAGAAGCCGCGCAAGCTACGCTCGATAAAGCACAATATGCACTTAAAACCGCACAGCGTGATGTAAATAACACCCAGTTAAGTGCACCATTTGACGCTGTTATTTTATCGCGCGATATAGATTTAGGTACTTATGTGAGTATTGGCGATACGCTTGCCACGCTAAACAGCACTGACAAAGTAGAAATAACGGTGCCGCTTTCATTAAGTCAGTGGCAAAACCTAGCAAATAATAAATCAGGCGATGTTATTTTAAGTGATGTAACCACTAATACTAAATGGAACGGTTATATTGCACGTTTTGAGCAACACCTTGATGACAGCTCGCGCCAACGCAGCGTAATTGTTGCCTTAGATAAACCGTTTGAGCAAACAACGCCGTTACTGCCTGGTACATTTTTAGCGGTAGAAATTGCCGGTAAGCAGTTAACTAACGTAATAAAACTGCCTGCTTCGGCGGTATCTCAAGATGGCTTAATTTGGTACGTAAATGATCAAAATAGCTTAGTAAGCACACACGCTAATAAAGTATTTGAGCGTGGGGATTACGTATATATTACGCCAGTCGATGGTGCTAAAAATCTAAAAGTGGTGGCGCGCCCACTTGTTAGTTACTTAAACGACATGAAAGTAAATCCAATAGTTGAGGAGATACAATAATGAGCCCTCATCAACCACCTCAAATACCCAGTAATAATAACCCGCTGCACGGTATTATTAATTGGTTTGCAAATAACTCTGTTGCCGCTAACTTATTGTTAGTTAGTGTGATTGTAATGGGTATTATGTCGCTTACGACTTTACGTAAAGAGGCATTTCCGAGTTTAGAGCCAGATACTATTTCGGTATCGGTGGTTTACGACAGTGGCGATGCATTGCAAGCCGAAGAAGGAATAGCGTTAAAAATTGAAGAAGCGCTCGAAACCGTATCAGGTATTAAACGTATTACCTCTACATCCGATGCTAGCGGCAGCCATGTAAGCATTGAAAAAAGTACTGATTACTCACTCGATGAGTTACTTGTTGACGTTAAAAACCAAGTTGACGCTATTAATAACTTTCCCGCAGATGCTGAGCAACCTGTTATTGATAAAGCCCGTAGGCAAGATCATGCATTAACGCTGCAACTTTTTGGGGATGCCGATCGCCATACATTACAAAACCTGGGTGAAAAACTTAAAGCCGATTTATTAGCGCAATCAGGCATTAGCGACGTAGCGCAATCGGGTGTGCTCGACCCGATGATGTCCATAGAAATCGACGAAGGTAAATTACAAGCGTATGGCTTAACTATTAGTGATGTAAGTGAGGTCATTAACAATGAGTCATCAAGCCCGCTTTCGACTAGTTTGCGCGATAGCAGTAAAATTATACGCTTAAAAGCCGCCGACCAAGCTTACTGGCAGCGCGACTTTGCCAATATTGTATTGTTGAG
This sequence comes from Pseudoalteromonas sp. HL-AS1, assembly GCF_031198785.1. Taxonomy (NCBI): domain Bacteria; kingdom Pseudomonadati; phylum Pseudomonadota; class Gammaproteobacteria; order Alteromonadales; family Pseudoalteromonadaceae; genus Pseudoalteromonas; species Pseudoalteromonas sp. HL-AS1. Next base: position 2,924,343 of record NZ_CP133569.1, on the reverse strand, counting down.
CACTGCATCAGGCACGCAAATTAAGTTAGGCGATGTAGCAACCGTTACCGACTCATTTGCCGAAGACAGCAACTCATTAAGCCGTTATAACCAACAAAATGCCGTAGGCGTTGAAATTTTAATGGGCGATAACAGCGATATAACTACCATTGTTGAACAAGCTAATAGCGTAATAGATAAATGGCACGAAAGCGGTTTATTACCTCAAAACGTAGAGCTTGAAAGCTGGCACGACAAAAGCACCATGATCACCGAGCGTTTATCGCTACTTACTAAAAATGCCGTGACCGGTATTATTATGGTGTTTGTAATACTTGCCATATTTTTAAACGTACGCGTAGCGCTATGGGTGGCTGGTGGCTTGCCGTTTGTATTTTTTGGCACGCTTTATTTTATGACCGATGGCTACACCGCACTGACCATAAACGAAATGACCACCTTTGGCTTTATTATGGCGCTGGGCATAGTGGTAGACGATGCCGTTGTTGTAGGCGAGAGTATTTACACCACACGTAAAAAACATGGCGATACATTAAATAATACAGTTTTAGGCACCATGAAGGTTGCTGTGCCAACAATATTTGGGGTGTTAACCACGGTGGCTGCGTTTGTAGCGCTTTCGAATGTGTCGGGCAACTTAGGTAAAATTTACTCTCAATTCGCCACTGTAGTGACCATTTGTTTACTGCTTTCAGTTGTTGAATCAAAACTTATTTTACCCTCGCATTTAGCCCACATTAGTACTAAACGCCAAGTTAAAAAAGGCTTAGCAGGTCTGTGGTCAAAAATACAACATGGTGCTGATAGCGGCTTAAGCTGGTTTAGTAAAAACATTTACTGCAAGGTTATTGAATTTTCACTGCGCTTTAGATACGCCGTAGTGGCTGCGTTTATCGCTTTTTTTATATTAGTTATTGGCATGCCGATGACAGGCACAGTTAAAGTTGGTTTTTTCCCAAGTATTGCAGGCGATACCGTAACAGCCGATTTGGTTATGCAAAACGACGCCGCTTATGGGCAAACAAACACAAACTTACTAACGCTTGAGCAAAGTGCATTACAAGCTGAGCAAAACTTAATGACCAAGTTGAGCTCTGACAAAAGCGAAATAACCAGCCTACAAGTCATTAGTAGCAGCGACACCAGCGGTGAAGTAAGCGTTGAGCTATTAAACGAAGGCGCTTTTACAGCAAGCGAATTTGCTCAAGAGTGGCAGCGCGTAGCAGGTAGCCTTGAGGGCAGTAAAAAATTACAAATATTAGCCACGCGTAAAATGGTCGATAACTTTAAAGTTGAACTTAAAGCGTGGGACGACGAAACCGTAATGGCGGCGGGCGCACTATTTAAGGAGCGCTTACAAAATACCGCAGGCGTTAACGGAATAGACGACAACTTAAACCCAGGTCAGCCACAGCTTAAATTTACCCTAAATGCACAAGGGCGCGCGCTTGGCATGGATACAGCCAGTTTATCAAAGCAAGTACTGCAAGCTTTTGGTGGTGCAGTTGTACAGCGCTACCAACGTAATAAAGACGAAGTTAAAGTACGTGTACGCTATCCAGAAGATGCTCGTAAAACACCTGCCGATATAATGCAGTCGCGTATTCGCCTGCCTGATGGCACCGTTGTCCCTTTAGTTAACGTAGCCACAGTAAGCAGTGAATATCAGCAAGATGAAATAACCCGCATTGATGGACTTCGTGCAATTTATTTAAGCGCCCAAGTAGATAAAAACGTGATTGCTCCAAACGAGTTAGTTGCTAACTTAAAGCGCGACTTAATTCCAGAGTTAACACAGCAATTTCCTAACTTAAGTGTGTATTTTGCAGGAGAGGCAGAGCAACAAAGCGAAACCACCAGCTCAATGAGCACTATGTTTGTAGCGGCTTTATTAGTTATTTACGTGTTGCTGGCTATTCCGCTTAAATCGTACATTCAACCTATGTTGATTATGGTAGCAATTCCGTTTGGCATTGTGGGCGCTATTTTAGGACATTGGTGGAACGACTTAACCATTAGTATATTGTCGTTAAATGGTATTTTGGCGCTCAGTGGGGTAGTTGTAAACGACAGCTTATTACTTGTTTCACGCTTTAACGAACTAGTAAAAGAAGAGAGCATGAGCACGCACGATGCCATAGTTGAGTCGTGTACGAGCCGATTACGTGCGGTATTACTTACCTCAATTACGACGTACGCAGGCTTAGTGCCGCTACTTAGCGAAACCTCAATGCAGGCACAGTTTTTAATCCCTGCTGCAGCATCACTTGGCTACGGTATTTTGTTTGCCACGGTTATTACCTTAATACTTATACCGGCATTATTGATGATTCAAACCGATGCTAAACGCGGTATTGATGCTGTGCTAATATCGCTAGGTGCTAAAAATAAAACGCAGGAAGCAGCCTCTTAATGATAAACGTACTACTGGTTGAAGACGACATAGATTTGGCAACCACCATTGTTGATTATCTCGAAATTGAGTCAATAGAGTGTGACCATGCAAGCAATGGCGTAATGGGTTTAAATTTAATAGAACGTAATCAATATCAAATGATTATATTAGATGTAAACATGCCCAAAATGGACGGTTTAACCATGTGTAAATCATTGCGTGAGCAAGGCATTGATATACCTGTATTAATGCTGACAGCGCGCGATAGCCTGGACAATAAGCTTGAGGGGTTTGCAGCCGGTAGTGACGACTATTTAGTAAAACCATTTGCGATGAAAGAGCTAGTAGCGCGGGTTCAAGTATTAGCAAAGCGTAAAAGTGGAGAGGTTAAGCGACTTACATTTGCTAATTTAACACTTAATTTAACCGCGCATACAGCAACAGTGGCAGAGCACAGTTTAAAGTTATCACCCATTACTTTTAAGTTATTAGAAGTGCTTGTACGAGAGCAGCAAAAACCGGTAACCCGACAGGTAATTATGCAAGCAATATGGGGAGGCGATCAGCCAGACAGCAATAGCTTAAAAGTGCATATTCATCATTTGCGTAAACAGCTAGAGCAAGCGCATTGCCAAGCCGTACTAGAAACAATACCTAGTGTAGGGTTTGCGCTAAAATTAAAAAATGAGACACAAGCATGAAAATTAGACCCAGCCTGAGGTTGTATTTTTTTGCCACCATGGTGCTTTTAAGTTCATTAATGGCAATTGGTTTTTCGTTTTTAAGTGTTAATTATTTTATTGATGGCTTAGACCGAGGGTTAAACGGAGTTATGTTTGAGCTTTCGCAAACCACTGAAGTTGAAGACGGTCAGCCAAAAAATATTGTTGGATTTAATGTGGCAAGCCGTTGGGAAGACATGCCAGAAATAATACAGCAAAAATTTGAAGTTATGCCAAATGAAGCAGGCGTACTACAAAAAATGAAAGATGACACCTCATTGTTTGCTATGCCCGCAGACTTGTTTTTTGTTGTTTACTATCAAAACCCAAATGGTGAGGCGCGTTATATATCGCGCATTATGCTTGAAAAAGATCGCCCTAAAAGAATGGGGACTGTAAAACCAATACACCGTATGACATTGATAGCCATAACAGGTTTTGCAGCCATTGCCTTATTTACCTTCTTTTTGTTTATGGTAATGAAAAAAATAGCTAAGCCAGTTGAATCGCTACGTGGTTGGGCTAAGTCGTTAAATCAAAATAATTTACAAAACACGCCGCCCGACTTTACCTATAACGAATTAAATACCTTAGCAACGTTAATACGCAGTAGCTTGCTTTCAGCTCACGACAGCCTTGAGCGAGAACAGCGCTTTTTAAGTTATGCGAGCCACGAGTTACGTACACCAATTTCGGTTATTCGCAGCAACGTTGAATTACTTAACCGCTTAAGCGAAAAAGCACCTTTAAGCGACAAACAGCAACTTACACTGCAGCGAATAGAGCGCGCCGGTTTAACCATGAGCGATTTAACCGAGACGTTATTGTGGCTTAGCAGAAATGACGACCAGCAAAGTTCCCCAGAGCCTGTAAACCTAGCTGTTAAAATAACGACCTTGGGTAACGAACTCGATTATTTACTCAATTCAAAACAAGTTGATGTACTTATAAATACCGATAACCAAAGTACAACTATTAATACCGAAACCACCGCATGCCACATTGTGCTTACTAACTTAATACGTAATGCGTATCAGCATACGCAACAAGGGCAAGTGCGTATTACTCAACAAGGTAGCCGCGTAATTATAGTAAATAGCAGCGCACAAACAGATATGCCACACACTGCTAATAACACAAACAAGCCCGCCAATATTGGCTACGGTTTAGGATTAGAGTTAAGCGAAAAAATAATAAAACGACACGGTTGGGTATACAAAGTAAACGACATGCCTGGGCGTTATGAAGTGGTGGTCGATTTTAGTTAATAGACTTTTTTATACTTAGGTTGTTACATTCAAAAATATTTAATTTAACGCTGAGAATATAAAAACTTAGTGATAGTAATGTGTTAAGTAATTTGTTAAAACTATGAATAGTAAAGAATATTAACGATAGACTTACATGGAGTGTTAATTCATATGTTCAAATTCATAATTATTTTAATCTCAATTATTTCTTTCAATTACTTCTTTCAATGCCTTGGCTGCAGAGGAGGTTAAACTTGGAGTTGTGGGGAACGTTGGCGCTGATGGTTTTTTTAGCCCGACGGTAACATCATTTGTTATTGAAAAAGTAGAGCCTAATTCACCCGCCGAAAAAGCAGGGATTATTGCAGGACAGGAAATCATTTCTATAGAAAATTGTAAAATTCCAGGCTGTCCTGCCAGTGAAGCAAAAGAATTAATGCGCAAGGAGTCTGGAGAGATTTTACAATTACTTTTAGAGAATGAAGATGGTAGCCAAGTACCTTTAAAAATACCTATGAATGCTTGGTAAGCCTAATCAATTAAATATCCCCAGCCTATAAAGCATGGTTATTCCCAAAGCGTGGGTTTGTGTAAACGAACTAGGCGCAGTAAATGTTGGCAACGTTAGCGAGCTTTTGGAGTACTACTTACTCGGTTTATATGTAGGTTACTGATTAAAGTGATTGGGATAGATTAAAAAGGTTTGATCAGTAATAACCTTATTTAATTAATGAATACATTGGTATTGCGTTAAATATGGCAATACCAATGATTATTAGACTAAAGCTTATAGATCGCTGCGCCAGCCCATACCAGATTCTTCCATTAAACGCTCGTACACGCCTTCTATGTTAAGTGGTAACCATGCATCAAACTGTTTAAGGTCACTAAATTGATCTAACTTTATATTTTTCTTTATTTCATCAAGGCTTTGCCCTGCAAGTGCGCCTGCGGTTACTTGGCTGTAAAGTTGCTCCATATAACTTAAGTAACGTGTTACGTCAGCTTTGTTGCCAATGTCGGCATGTCCGCCAACAAAAGTATCAAAATCATATTTGAGTACCGCTTGGGTTGAGTTAATCATGCCCTGAATATCGTAACTCCAGAGTTTTTGCCACGGCATTCTGCCAATAACAATCCAATCAACTACAAACAACGTTTTTTGCTTTTCGAATAATATACTAACCGAACCTCGCCCATCGTTTGGACCATGGTAATTTAGCTTTACCGTTGAACCACCTAAATTAAGAGTCAGCTCATCATCAAAGGTAAGGGTGGGCATGACCGTTTTCATTTGTGTGTTTTTAATATCTTGCGCGGTAAGTTTATGTGCTACAAAAGTGGTGTGCTGGCTTTTAAATACCTCGGCGCCGTAAATATGATCGCTGTGATTATGGCTATAAATTACGTATTTTACCGGTACGTTAAAGCGAGTTTTAATTTGCTCGTTTAACCAGGTGGCTGCTTTTTTATTAAGCGGGTCGGTAACAACTGCGCCCTCAGGAGTGATTAAAAATACTGAGCGATGTCTGTCATCTATAAAGCGGTGGAGGCCGTCGCCTAAGTCTTCAATTTCGTAACTTTGAGCCATAAAACCAATAAGTAATAGGCTGGTAGCGATTAGTGTTTGTAATAAGCGAGACATGCACATTCCTGTTTAACGTTTTTTATAGGTTAGTTAAGTAAGAAAGTGCCAATAAGTAAAAAATTTCAATTTTTATAGGAAAGATTACGGGTTAAGAATAACTTAACCCGTTAATGGTTTTAACGAACTAGCTGATCGAGTAAATGTATTACTTGCTCACTGGCTGATTCCATTAAGTGTATATGTTTAACTGCTTCTACTTTTTTACCTTGCTTAATTAGTTGTAGCGCTTGTACACCGTTTTTATGTACTTCGCTATGCGGTTTATCTATTTGTTTGAATGCATTTAACGATTTGTATTCATTAGAGTCATCAGACTTATACCACTTACCTAAGCGGCACATAGTGTGATTGGTGAAATCGTCTACCGATTTATTGCTTTTGCCATTAGCAACCGCATAAACTTCACCTTTCCATACAATATGATCTAACTTAACAGTTTGAATAAATGAGCGAATAGAAGCCTGCGATATAGTGTTCTTCATGTTTGTGCAAAAACTAATAATGGATGCGTAATCGCTATTTAGTGATTCAAAATTACTTGAAAGCTGTGCATTGTTTTTTTGTATATCGTCGGCTGAATTAACGGTTACATCTGTTTTTTCTATTATTTCTTTAACAAGATCTGCAACCTCTTGAGCTGATTTATTGGTGTTAGTTGCCAGTACTCTTACTTCATCAGCTACCACGCTAAAGCCTCTACCAGCTTCGCCTGCTCGAGCGGCCTCAATGGCTGCATTTAATGCTAATAAATTTGTTTGATCAGATATTTTTGAAATGGTCGATACAAAGGTGTTTATACTACCTGCAAGGCTTGAAAGGCCAGATATATTTTCACTCATGCTACCCATTTTATGGGTCATAAGTTCCATCTCGCTGGCTATATGCATTAATGATTCGTTTGAGTTATTTAAAAGGTCATTTATTTTATAGCTAACTTGGCTTTCTTGCTCAATGGTTGAGTAAGACTCAAGCACAGTTTGGCGAACACCTTCAATTTGGCTTATGCAATCTATAGAACTTGAAAGTAAGTTTTCGGTAAATTGTTCATCATTTTCGGTTTGAGTAAAGCTTAATTGTTGTTCTAAGTGTTTGTTTTCTTGTGCTAGGAATTCGTTATGCGCAGTTAATTCTGCAATTTTTTTTGCAAGTTCTTCGTTATCATTTTTAGCCGATAGATACTTTTTACTTAAAACAAACATTCATAGTTCCTAAAATGTTATGGGTATATTTTTATTATAGTTGCTATTAATACTTTACTTTAAATATTTGTAATTATCTTATTTTTATACAAAAAAAAGCCATTTTTAAAAATGGCTTTATGAGAGCTTGTTGGATCAACGTAGTGAAATTTGTTGGTTTATTTCTTCAAAAATACCTGCATCGTCTATGGTTGAAGGAATTTGCAGTTTGTCGCCATCAATTAGTTGGCGTAAATTTTTACGCAGTATTTTACCTGAGCGTGTTTTGGGTAATCGCTCTACGCTAATAATGGTTTTAAGGCACGCTATAGCGCCTATTTGGTTTCTTACGGTTTGTATAAGTTCTTGCTCTACATCGGTACTTGAGCCCATAAAGTCATTTTTAAGCACGATCATTGCCATTGGTAGTTGGCCTTTTAGTGTGTCGGTTATCCCAAACACGGCGCACTCAGCAACAGCAGGGTGCGCGGCTACTATTTCTTCCATTTCACCGGTAGAAAGTCTATGGCCTGCTACGTTAATTACATCATCGGTGCGTCCCATAATAAATAAGTACCCATCTTCATCTATGTAGCCGCCGTCGCCTGAAAGATAATAGCCAGGGTACTGCGTTAAATAGCCTGCTTTAAATCGCGGGGTATTTTGCCAAACGGTTGGCATGCACCCTGGCGGCAGTGGGAGTTTTATTACTACAGCACCTTGCTCGTTTGGTGCACATTGCTCGCCATGCATATTTAGTATTTGCACATCAAAGCCAGGTGTTGGGACTGTTGAGCTGCCTGGTTTTGTTACTAATTCTTCAATGCCTACGGGGTTGCAGGCGATGGCCCAGCCGGTTTCGGTTTGCCACCAGTGATCGAGTATTGGCAGGTTAGTTTTTTCTTTAAGCCACTCATAAGTGGGAGGGTCTAGCCGCTCGCCTGCTAAAAATAAACGTTTTAAACTGGAGGTATCGTATTGGGTAAAACCATCAGCATTTGGATCTTCTTTTTTTATTGCTCTAAAGGCGGTGGGGGCACTAAATAATGCATTTACTTTATATTCTTCAACCACGCGCCAAAATGCACTGGCATCGGGCGTTTTAACGGGTTTACCTTCATATAATACAGTTGCGCAGCGATACATTAGCGGCGCATAAACTATATAAGAGTGCCCAACTACCCAGCCAATGTCAGACGCTGCCCAAAATACGTCGCCGGGCTTCATACCATAAACGGTTTCCATGCTGTATTGCATTGCCACTGCGTGACCGCCATTTTCGCGCACTACGCCTTTGGGTGTGCCTGTAGTGCCTGAGGTATATAAAATATAAAGCGGATCGTCACCATTTACAGGCACCGGATCTGCGCTTGCAGCCGTTTGCATTGCCTGAGTCCAATCTATGTCTCGTTTAGGCTCAAGAGTGGCCCTGACTTGTGGACGCTGATAAATAACGCAGTGCTCTACTTTGTGCGCAGCAAGCTCTATTGCGTTATCAATAAGTGGCTTGTATTCAATAACGCTGCTTACTTCAACACCGCATGAGGCACTCAGTATAAGTTTGGGCTTGGCATCATCAATGCGTACAGCCAATTCGTGTGCAGCAAACCCACCAAATACCACAGAATGAATAGCACCAAGGCGAGCGCATGCCAACATACCAATAACAGCTTGTGGGATCATTGGCATATAAATAACAACGCAGTCGCCTTTTGTAACGCCTAACGATTGTATTACGCCTGCAAATTTAGCAACTTCTTGTTGTAGTTGTGAGTAGCTATAAGTTTGCTTTGTATTAGTGACTGGGGAATCGTAAATCAGTGCAGTTTGCTCGCCAAATCCGGCAATAACGTGCTGATCTAGCGCTAAAAAACTGGTGTTTAATTGCCCGTCGCTAAACCAATGATAAAGCCCATCGTCGTCTTGTGTGTATGCTTTTGTGGGAGTTTTATACCATGGAGCATTTTTACTTTGTTCGAGCCAAAATTGGGCTGGGTTTTGTTTAAATGCATTATATTGCTGTTGATATTCGCCTGACATATAAGGCTCCTAGGCTAGTGTGTGTGAGAGACCTTACAAAATGTAGGCTTTTTTTAGTAAGCAAGCTATTCGACCTTGGTCGGCTAAAAGTTAATCAATATACTGGTTTTAAAAATACCAAATTGACAATACAAAGCGTGTGGTTCAGCATGGCGGGCAGTAAAAATAAGAGAAAAGACGATATGAGTAATGCAGTAAGAGTAGGGGTTGCGGTTATTATAAAGCATCAAAACACAATTTTACTAGGTGAGCGCATTGGCGCGCACGGTGCTAATACATGGGCAACACCTGGTGGACATTTAGAGTTTGGTGAAAGTGTTGAGCAATGTGCAATACGTGAAGTGTTTGAAGAAACAGGTTTAAAGGTAAGTAAAATTACTAAGCTTGATTTTACCAATGATATTTTTACGGCAGAGAACAAACACTATATTACGTTGTATGTAAAAGCTGATTTTGAGGGCGGAGAGCCTGAGCTTAAAGAGCCTAATAAATGTTTAAAGTGGCGCTGGTGCGATATTAATAATCTACCAACGCCACTTTTTACATCACTAAAAAATTACTTATCTGAGGTTGTACTAGCCTAGTTATTTTGTTGGCGGTGTCGCAGGGCTCAACTCTAGTTTACTAAAGCTTACTTGAGCGTAATCGCCATTTTGTTTATCTTTAGTCCAATCGCCAGTACCTAAACAACCAGGGTACCAAATACCTTTCGCGCTTTTAGTACTACATTGGTTATAAGCGCCGGCTTTAAAGTAATGCCAATCTGCAGCGTAACCATGTGGATGGTCTTTTTCATCTACTTTGCCATAAGCATCTACGTTATTACCTAAATTAATAGAGTAGTTAACGTCTTCTTTGCCTTGTGCGCTAAATGTAAGGTGCATAACATTTTTATACACATTTACCATGTAGCTAAATTCTTCACCTAGTGCAATACCGGCGCTGCCTGGCTCGTTAGGGTTTTCCCATGTATTACCCCAAACAGGGTAAGTAATGTCTGTACGGTCAGGATTTGTTTTAGCTAAGTTACGTTCGTAGTTCCAAAAAACTGAGCCTGTTTTATGTCCTGGCCATTTTTTGTAATATATTTTAAGTGGTTCATTGCCCCAGCCATAACCAAGCTTGGTATCAATAAGTGCCTGATCTTTACCTGCGTGAATTTGCCCTACAACAACCGAGTAAGCCGCTTATTTATCAGGATCAGTCGCACGAAGTGCAACGTGATCTACTTTTAACGTTGCTTCCATTTTTCCACCAACAGAACCAAATCGGTCAGATAGCGGGTGAACAGCTAAAGCAAAGTTGTTTTTAGAGTGTTTAGTTTTAATTTTAGTATTTGATCCACGGATCATTTGTCTAAGTTCACTACGGGTATTAGTAGAATTGGCACTTGTAAGCGCTTTATTAGGGGAGGTAAATACCATGTAGCCTTTATCATCAAGATAGAAAAAATCAGGGTGTGCGTAAGTCTGAATTTCTTCTACATCTATTTCATCAATTTTACCGTCGTTGTTTAAATCAACTGGTACATTTATTTTCCAGTGAGATAAATCAAACTTTGTTGCAGGTACAGGCGCATCGCTTTGCTGATTAGTGCTTTGGGTACTTGAACAAGCGGTAAAAAGTAAAGGGGTGATAACGGCTAAAGCCGTAAGTTTAAATGTGGATGTATTTTTTATCATTATTGTCTCTGTGTGATGAAGTAAAAATTGTGCGGTACAGGCATCGTTTAATCTCAATCTAGCATACCAATTTGACAATTAAAACTTACCAATTAGTAAAATTAAATATTTTTTAAATGATTTTTTGTTATACCAATTTGGTTGAGGTGTTTTTTAACGGCTTTTATGGAGGTGTTTGCGGTATGTATTTTTTATGTGCTTGGCTATTCTCTTAGTGATGTTTAACGTGGCCTTTGGCGCTAAAGTGTAGTTTTTTGGGGGGTATTAATTTTGTAGTTCGCTTTGCAGCGTTTAGCAAATAACTAAATAACCACTGCCAATAACTGATGTCGGGCTTTAACCATGGTTAGTGCTGCAAGTTAGTCGTGTTTGGTAATAAAAGTTGCCACTTGTTTAAAATGGCACGGTATTTACCATTTTCTTTAATATTATTTAATGCGTCAGAGAGTGCTTTAGCTGTTTTAGGATTAAGTTGCTTACTTGCTGCAAAATTAAGTGAAGAGGGCAGATCGCTTAAATGAATTCGTTTTGTTATTAGGCTAGGATCGAGTTCTAGGCTTTTTAACTCGTTATCAAGTGTAAGTGTATTAGTTACTACAAAGTCGATTCGGTTTTTATAAAGCATTTGCCAAAGTTGGTTATAGTAGCTGACCAGTATCAAGTTTTTGTTTTCGGTAAAGCCTTTTTGCTTTAAGTAGGCCTCACTCAGGTAGCCTCGAATGGTTGCTACTTTATACTCTTTAGCAAAATTTAAGTGAACGACTTCATCTACATGGTTTTTTAAACTAATTAAATAGGCATCTGCGAAGTACACTTCGCCTAACCACGTATATTTATTAATCCGCTCTGGGGTTTTTAACAAAGACAACATTATGGCGTTGGTACTTGTTTGATGCTCCTTAAAAACGCGGGCCATAGGCATTATTTCAAAATTAGCGGTTAAGTTTGTTTGCTTCACAACTGCTTTGGCAATGTCGACTAAAGCGCCGCTTACTTCACCTTGCTGATTTTTAAAGTGATAAGGAGGAAGGTCTTCAGCTATAAATGTGACGGGGTCTGCGTTACATATGGCGCTATAAAACATAAATACACAGGCACTAAATACAACACGCACTAACATAAACAAATCTTTTTAAATAATATTATCGCTAGTGTAAAGAGTGCTGCTTAAAAGGTATACATTTTATGTTTATTTAATGTAAATAAACAGCATTAGCACCTTACTTTGATTTAGCGTTTTTTGTAAATTTTAATGGCGAGCACTTATGCCAGCGTAAAAATGCGCGATTAAAAGAGCTTTGATCTTTAAATCCTAAAATATTAGATAAATCAGCAAGTGGCATGCTGGCTATTAATGTATCTGTACGTTTTTTACGTTCTTTTTCAAGTAACTGAGCAAAGGTTAAGTTTTGTTCTTTTAAGCGTCGTTGTAGCGTTCGGGGTGTTAAATTGAGTGCATCAGCTATGCCTATTAGGTTGCAGTTTTGCAAGGTGGTTTTAGCTGTAAGTAACTGATTTACTTTATCGTCAATACGCTGCTGGCTTTTAAAATTAGAGAGTTGCTGCTCTGACAATTGCTTAAAAGTAGAATTAATAATGGCGTTATCGGTTTTAAAGGGCAGCGTTAAATAATGGCTCGGAAAGTTAATTTGATTATATTCAGCACTGCTTTTTACAGGGCATTTAAACCATGATTCAAGAGCGCGTCTTTGCAATGGCAACCAATTATAAGTGAAACTAATACTACTTGGCGAAAGCGTTAAGTTTATTAACTGGCGAATTACACTTACCCACGCGGTCATGTTTCGTAAAACTACATGCTCATTACAACTTTGATGAGCAATCCAACGAATAGTTGCTGTATCAGTATTTAGTTCAAACTTGGCCTTACCAATATCAGCCACCAAGCTGTCGTAGCTTAACAATGCTTTAATGGCACTGCTTAAGTTATCGCTTGATTCAATTAAGTAACCTAAAACGCCGTAGTCAGCAGTGCGAATTTGCTGACCTAAGGTAAAACCAAAAAGAGGGTCGTTAAGTGTTTTCTTGCCATAAACTAATAAAGCATTGTAACTATTTAAACTAATACGCGGCGCTAATTGATGGGTATGCTGATTACTAAATTCGTCAAAGCTAATAGCGTGCAAAGCCGTTTTAGTATTAATGCCTTGCGCTTGTAAGTAATCAAGAATACTTGAAAAGTAATGATCAGCTAATGTGTGCATTTGTCATCTAAAGCTAAAAAATAGTCGTGTATTAGCAAGTTTGCCACGTTAAATTTTTATATGCTAGTTGAATGCCTAATAACCTCTTGCTGTAAAAATGATACTTATAACAATAAATCAAACGCTTAATGCGCAGCCAAAGCAAATAATAAGCACACTATTGGATCATCAACAGTTGCATCGATTTTTTAATGCCAAATTTAAGCTGCTACAAGCACAAAACGAAGGGCAAATAGAAGGCGGGAAAGGATCTGTTAGGCAAGTAAAAATAGGTAAAATAACGTTTTCAGAGCAAATAATCAGTGCCGATCAAAATCATATCAGTTACCAAATAGTAGGCGATAAACCAGTAGCTAATCATCGAGGCGATATATACCTCATTGCAAATAAAGACATCAATACTTTAGTTACCGAACTTAACTATTGCATAAGCTGCTCAGCTCCGTGGTGGATGCCAAATGTATTACTTAAATATGTTATTACAAAAGATATAACCCAAGCGTTAAACAATTTAAATAATTATTTTTTGGTGGGTAAAGCATGAACTCAGAAATTATTTTACTCGCTCTGAGTCCATTATTTTTGATATTTGTTTGCTCTGAGTTTATTAAGTTTAAGCGCTATTACGACATAAAAGATAGCCTAGCAAATACAGTGTTAGCGCTATTGCACCAAGGCGCCGATGCTATTGCGTTACTGCTATTAATGCCTTTATTTAATTGGTTGTATGACTATAGATTGTTTGATATTGAAGTGAGTATATTAAGTATTGCATTTGCATTTTTACTGCAAGATTTTTTGTATTATTGGTTTCATAAAGCATCGCATCATATTCATTGGTTGTGGGCTGCACATGTGGTGCACCATAGCTCAACTAAAATGAATTTCACCACCGCATTTAGGCAAAGCTTAATGTACCCCGTAGCCGGTATGTGGATGTTTTGGCTACCTATGATTTTAATTGGATTTGAACCGCTAACAGTATTTAGCGTGGTTGCATTAAATTTGGCGTATCAATTTTTTGTACATACTCAAATCGTGGGTAAGCTAGGCTGGTTTGAAAAAGTATTTAATACGCCTTCGCATCATCGAGTTCATCACGCAATAAATGCAGGTTACCTTGATAAAAATTTTGCAGGTGTACTTATTATTTGGGATAAGTTATTTGGCACCTTTGTAGAAGAAGATAAATCAAAGCCTTGTAAATACGGCATTATAGGGCAGCTTAATAGCAATAACCCAGTCGTTATTACGTTTCATCAGTGGGAGCACTTACTTAAAGGTGTTTATAAGGCATCAGGAATAAAAGCTAAATGTAGAGTGCTATTTGGCTACCCTACAAGTAGCATTAAACATAAATAATGTTGAATAAGTTAAAAGTAAAACTGCATAGCTAAACTCATTGATGAATTATGGCTATGCCATTGAGCATGCTGTAATTTGCTGCGCAGCGATACATTGCGAGAAACAGCGTAATTCCATGTTATAGCTATTTCGCTGTGCTTACTTGCTGCGTTATCAGTTAGCCATAATATATTGCCAGTTAAAGCGAGTTTATGGTTATTGTTTATTTGCCAAATTACACCGGCTTCGCTGCCTATTCCTGTACTAAGTCGGTCGGTTATATCGCCTGTATTTAGCTCAAATTGACCAAGAATATAGCCGTGTACATTATTAGGATCGCCATAAGATTTACCATAACCTCCTTTTGTAAAAAAGCGGCCTAAACGTTTACTGTTACTTGGTTGTCGGTCAAAGCCCATTTTAAAGTTCCACGACCAGCTATCAAATACGCGGTTATCGGGTGCAAGCGACATAGCATCTAATAAGTAAAAATGTTCAATATCTGCATTTCCTTCGTCAGTAATAGCGGCTTCCAAATCAAAAAAACTAATTTGTGCACCCGCTATAAAACCTTCAGGCCTATCTAGTAAGTCATGATACGCAAGCCTATAACCAAAATTTGTAAGGTTTGCTTGGTTATTATTTTGTACCCTACCTAGCGATACTTTAGAAGAACCATGACCTTGCTCTGGAGAAGCAATAGGGCGGCTTGGCTTAGTAAATGGCGAGGCTACTTTATATTTGCTGCGCATTAGGAGTAGCTTAGTTAGTCGCGGGGCAATTTCTTCACGATTTAATGCTTTATCGTAAAATTCAAAATTTAGCCATTCATACGCCATTTCTAATATAGCGACTAATTGCGACTGTGAGTAATTACGAGTATTGAGAGAGCCACCTTGCATTAACTCTCTTGCATCATCAAGTTGTTCGTCAGTCATCTGAGTAGAGTAATGGTTTAGCTTAGTACCAAAAGCAGGGCGGTAATTAGGTGTTTGTAATAAGTTGTTATTTCTTAGTACTGCAACGGTATCTGATGGAATAGCTTGCATATTAAATGACGATGTTAAATCAAGGTCCTCTTGCGCAAGTTGTAATAATGCAAGTAATTGGTAAGAGCAGTTTTCATCAATAAAAAAGTAATCGAATGTAGCTAATTGTAGTTCCCACAAGTGCAATAAAATGAGCTCTACCTGTGGCTCTGATAAATTAAGTTTATATTCCCAAATATCACGAGATTCTAAGTCATTATATTCGCGTACTTTTTTATAGTACGGCATAAGTGAAAACTTACCTGGGTAGCTGCCAATCAAGCCTTTTAGTGCATACATAGCTGCGTTATCTGAGCCGTCTGGTTCTGCTGCAAAATTAACTGCGAATGCGAGCAACTCTTTATGGCGAGTCTGATCTTTTGCGTCAATACGAAGTAAAGTGTGGCCAAACATTGATGATGGGCTATTCATAAATGCAGTTGGAAAAACTAACGTAACCCCTTTAGGGTTTATTATTTTTTGCCACGCCTGTAGCTCTGGGCAATTAAGTTCGGGCCAGTTATTTTTAATTTTTGTTTTTAGCCATTTATAACGTGCAGGAAACTGACAACGATATTGTGTTGTTTTTGGGTCAGTATTTTTACCACTAAATGTGGCTATAGTTGCTTTAAGTTCGTCATATGGACTTGTTTTACCTGTAGGAGATAAAAAAAACTCAGCACTGTCTACTTCACTTTTCCAATCACCTAATGTGGCCCCGCGGTAGTGACCTAATTTAAGCCAGTAAGGGTGTGTTGCTAATGTATTTGTTTCAATACTTTGAGCGTTTGAGTAAGTACTAAAAAGTGCGAGCAGTAAACCAAATAATATTTTTTTCATAATCACTAAATTACAAAAGCCGCTAGAGAAATACTCCAGCGGCTTTATTTATACGTATAAAACCGGCTAATTTAGCTGATTAAGAAAGAGTATAAGAAGCAAGTTGTCCGTTACTTGCAAGAACAGTGTTTAGGTTTTCTAAAACTGTTTGTGAAGTCACGTTTTCAGAAGTAAATACTGAAGAAAACTGTGCTTGAGCAAGCTTATTGAACGCTGCTTTATCTTGATCTGCAACACCCCAAGCTTCAGCTAGAGTAGCTAAAGTTTCGCCTTCACCTTTTGACATATCACGAGCAAGTTGCTCCATGTTACCGTCAATGAATAAAGCGATTTTTTCTGAAGAAGTTACTGTACCAGTACCATCACAACCAAGAGTACCAAAAGTGATACCAAAAGTTTGGTTACCAGATGTACCGTTTGTTGTAGCGCCTAAAATTTTAACGCCTTTACCTTGCTGACCAGCAAATAACATAGAACCAAGACCACAACCAATATCTTGGTCAGCCATTGCGTTTGAAAAAGGAAGTAAAGATAGTGCAGCTACTGCGATTAGTTTTTTCATTTTCATAAATCCATATATGATTGTCTTTATTTAGGGTAAATAAAGTTCGCGAAAGATTCTAACAGACTTGCAGAGAAAAAGAACAGCTTAAAACATGAATATTTTACACTCTAATTTCTCTACTATATTAAAGCGAATGCTGGGAGAAACTAGACCAGCTCAATAATTTTTTATTGAACTGGTGGCGGCTTTTTACTTCTTGGGGCACCTAACAAAATACAAGTATGGCAAATACATACAGATAAAAATGCACTAATGCCCAATGCACCACCGTAACCGTCAAGTTTTGGTACAAGGAACTCAAATAATATTGAAAACAAAATAGATGAGCTTGCTACGGTATAAATACCAAATCGATGTGGGGCGCTCATACCTATGAATGTGCCGCCAAAAAATACAATTGCGTATAAATCGGGGTTTAAATTTAAAGCGCTAAAAATTAAATAAGCAATAATAGAAAGTGAAGACGACGCTCTAACCCCATCAAAGCGGCTATGTTTAGCCAAGTAAAATGTTAAAAAGGCACCAAGCAGTACAAGTAACGGGTATTCAATACTCATAATACAATTCCTTTAGCTAATACAAAAAGTGCCACGCTTGCAAAAGCTACACTGCCAAGCTTGCCACCAAAACCCGTAAACATATTCATAGTAAGCACATACAAACTTGAGCCAATAAGCGAAATAATAGCAATTTCCCAGTAACTGGTAATTAAATGGGTTGAACACATACCGGCAAAGCTACCAGCATAAATTGCAGCATAAGGATGATTTTTATAACGCGCAGGAAAGGGAATAAACGAGCCAATAAGCCCCGTTAGCGCAGCAGAAATTACTAAAGGCAGTGCAAAAGTAGTGTGCATAGCAAAGCAAGCTACAAAGCCTAAAAAGAAAGTAATGAATTTTAAAAGTAAGAATTTAATCATAGCGGCGCATTTTAAACTAATCCTTTTGCGCTTTCTAATACTCTCTAACAAATAAATGTTATAAGTAATTACACATTTAAAAAGCATGTTTTTTAAACGACTTTTAGGTATTAAATATGCTTAATAGCGTTGCTGTTAATGTTCTATAAATCACAAATTATGTATAATGGCGATAATTTAATGTATTAAAGTGTTAACCAAGGGTTATTTATGTCTAACTGTTTGCATCTGGCTATTCCGGCTGGCGATTTAAAAGTGGCTAAAGCGTTTTATTGTGACGTACTAGGCTGTAAAACCGGTAACAGTGAAGAAGGTCGCTGGGTAGATATAGACTTTTGGGGTAATGAACTTACCTTGCACCAAAGTGTTGAGCGCTTACCAACAGTTCGCCATGATGTTGATATGGGAGCTGTAGCAGTACCTCACTTTGGGATTCACTTATCTGAAGATGAATTTAATGGATTAAAAAAACGTATTGAAGATGCGGGTATTGAATACCTAGATAAACCATACCGCCGTTTTATTGGTGATGAGTTTGAGCAAGAAACGTTTTTTATTGAAGATCCAAATGGCAATGTGCTTGAAATGAAAACCATGGTAAACCCAGAGGTTTTATTTAAAAAAGTATAAATGCTGTTGTTTAAGTTAAGCTAAAAAACCACTTTAATAAGTGGTTTTCTTATAACTATTAATCAGTGTTTTGATAAATTACTTAATATTTACAGGTGAAAAAAATTACACTACATGCATGATTTTTATTCACTCTACAATGTAGGTATAGACACGTAGACTTAATTTCAACTCTCATACTTTATTGTTATTTATGCTGCTTAAACTCATAATTGCACCTTTGCTTATTTTACTAATAACATTCGCCCAAAAACGCTTTGGTAGTTTTGTTAGCGGCATAATTCCTGGCTTGCCTATTACCTCTGGGCCTATTTCTTATTTTATAGCATTAGAGCAAGGTAAATTATTTGCAGCTAACTCTGCGGTGGCTTCTCTTTATGGTATGAGCGGTATAGGCTTGTTTTGTTTTAGTTACTTGGTTGTATCACGAAGGTTTGGAATGCTTAAATCGCTTTTTACAGCGTTAAGTATTTGGTGTGTATTTAGCGTTATTACTTTATTTTTACCAGTGAATATTATTGTGGCGAGTGTGGTTTCGCTTTGTATTTTACTCGGTTTAACTATTATCTCTACAAAGCTAAATATACCAGCTGATGCAAAACCATTAAATGCCCGCTGGGAGCTTCCGGTAAAAATGATATTAGTGACGAGCTTTATCGTGCTTGTTACGTTTATATCACAGCATATAGGGTCTGCGTGGAGCGGGTTAATCTCTACCTTTCCGGTTATTTTGGCGGTAATGGGCAGTGTTGCCCACTTTAGTGACAAACAAGCCTCAACGTTTAAAATTCTTAATGGCGGTATTATTGGTTCATTAGGTGGGTGTGTATTTTTTGCGGTGATTGCGTTTATGTTAAAACATAATTTTATGATTTGGCAGGTGTACGCAACAGCTGCCATTTGCTCAACGTTATTTACTATTATTTTTAGCCAACTTATTAATCGCCAATTTACTAAGCAAGCTTTGCTAAACACCAAAAAAGTAGTGCTTAAGATTAACTCGCTCGGTTAATTTACATCTCTAAGACCATTATCTTTAGCTATGTAGTTGAGTTAACATTTCACTAGGTGTTTTATTAAAGTGGCGTTTAAATTCGCGGCTAAATTGCGATGGGCTCGTATAGCCAACCTTTAATGCAGCTTCGTTGGCTTTACTTCCACTAGTGGTTATAAGCTCTTTAGCCTTAGCTAAGCGTACTTTTTTTAAATACTGCAAAGGTGACTCAAACGTTACTTGCCTAAAAGCACGATGGAACGACGATACGCTCATGTTTACATCTTCAGCTAATCCTTCAACTGTAATTTGATTGGCATAACTACTGTGCATAGTTGAGAGCGTACGGGCGATACGCGCATAATGCCCATCATGCATAGCAAGCCCTATTAAAGTATGTCCTTGTGGACCACAAAGTACGCGATATACCAATTCTTTTACTATATCTTCGCCAAAAACGTCAGCCTCAATGGGGTTATTAAGTACGCTAAGTAAACGGTGGGTTACTTGCTCCATTGCACCATCTATTTTAGCCGATTGAACGCCACTCATTTGCCCAGTGGTGAATGGCTTATGTGTACCAATTTGGTTTACTAATTTATGTAACATTACCGGGTTTATATCTATAACAATACCCATAACAGGTAGGTTGTTATCGGTAAAAGCTTCGCATTCAAGTGGCACAGGCACACCTAAAACAAGGTAGTCGCCTTCACCATACTTTATTTGATGATCAGGAAAATGAATTATCTTATGTCCTTGCCCAACAATAATAATACCTGAGTTATATATAAGTGGCTGGCGCGGCGAGCTTTTACTTGCACGATGAAAATACACACCTGGAATAATGGTTTCCATGTTGCCTTCAAAGTTAAGTAAATTATTGTGCTCTGCAAATTTTTGCATCATGTTGGCTATTGAGGACATTAAAGCATCTACTATCGTACGAATTTTGCTTAAAATATCAATACTGACAGTTTTAGGCAAGCTTTTGCGAGTTATTGGGCTTTTTTTATGTTTGTTTTGCCACTAATATGCACTCATTGAAGTTTAGCTTAGTGAGTAACTAAGCATTATATTTAGTATTTAACCGTCACCTAGGAGCAAAATAATGAAATTTAGCTACGTAAACCCAACACTTATCCAGTTCGGCCAAGAACAAATTGCCTCACTAACTGATTTGATCGCAAAGGATCAAAAAGTACTTGTAGTGTACGGCGGCGGTTCAATTAAAAAGAACGGCGTGTACGACCAAGTTGCAGCAGCACTTGAAGGCTTTGACTGGGTTGAATTTTCGGGTGTAGGCGCTAACCCAACAATTGAAGTGTTAGATCAAGCAGTAAAAATTTGTAAAGAACAAGGCATCGACTTTGTACTAGGTGTAGGCGGCGGTTCAGTAATCGACGGCGTTAAATACATTGCAGCATCTGCAGTTTATGATGGAGAAGGTTGGGATATTCCTACTGGTAAGCACACTATTACTAGTGCATTACCAATTGGCGCAATATTAACATTGCCAGCAACGGGTTCAGAGTCTAACCAAAACTCAGTTGTGAGCAAAGAAGCAACGAAGCAAAAACTACCGTTTGCATCACCAGAAGTACTTCCTAAATTTGCGATTATGGACCCTGATGTAATGAAAACATTACCACAGCGCCAACTTGTGAATGGATTAGTAGATGCATGGGTTCATACCTGTGAGCAGTACCTAACATTCCCTGAAACAGCATTGGTTCAAGAAGGTTACGCAGAGGCACTATTAAGAACGCTTAAAACACTGGGCGATAACTTTGAAAACCAAGACGATGCATGGCGTGCAAACCTTATGTGGGCAGCTAACCAAGCACTTAATGGTTTAATTGGTTCTGGTGTATCGCAAGATTGGGCAACACACATGATTGGCCACGAACTTACAGCTGCTTACGGTGTTGATCATGCTCGTTCACTTGCTATTGTTCAGCCTTCTTTACTACGCAACCAATTTGCAGTTAAAAAAGCAAAGCTTGAGCAAATGGGTAAAAACGTATTTGGTCTTGAGCAATCTGACGACTTAGCTGAGAAAACAATTGAAGCAATTGAAGCGTTTTACCACAGCCTTGACGTAGCAACTGTTCTTACTGAACATGGCGATTACAAAGCCGCTGCTATTGACAATATTATTGGTAAACTTGAAACTCACGGCATGGTTGCTCTTGGCGAAAACCAAGCTATTACGCTAAAAGAAAGCCGCGAAATTTTAGAGCAAGCGGTTGCTTAAATATACTAAGTAATACGTTAATAAAAAACCGTCAACCTTTGGGTTGGCGGTTTTTTTATGGATTATTATAAATACTGCGTTGCTAATTAACCAATAAATTTCGTATTAATGTTTTTAATGATGATAGTAAACTGTGCTCAACGGTTAGGAAAAACCTAACGATTAAATAAATTTAAACAGGACTAAAACTCATGAAATTACTAAACACATTACTTAGCTCAAAAGCAGGCGTAGCAGCATTAATTTTACGAGTACCAGTTGGCCTTATTTTAGCGGCGCATGGTGCACAAAAATTATTTGCTTGGTTTGGCGGTTATGGCCTTGAAGGTACAGGTCAATGGATGGCGAGTATTGGTTTAGAGCCAGGTTACTGGTTAGCAATGATGGCCGGTAGTGCAGAGTTTTTTGGTGGTATTGCCTTGGTTATTGGTTTATTAACACGCCCAGCAGCGGTTGTTGCTGGCTTTACTATGCTAATTGCTATTTTTAGCGTGCATATTAGTAATGGTTTGTTTATGGCAAACAATGGCTACGAATATGCGTTAACGTTACTTGTTGTAATGGCTGCACTTGCCATTCAAGGAGCGGGAAGTTTTTCGCTTGATAACGTATTAGCTAAAAAACTAGCTAATAAATAACGTTTATAAATTTAAAAAACAGCGGCCAATTTGGCCGCTATTTTTGTTTAAATTATTTAGCAGATAATGTTAAAGAATAGCTGTACTGTTTTTGTTCGAGTAAATATTCTTTATGTGTACTTGGGCTCCATGAATCATCGCCACCAACCCCCATATGTTGATGATCAATATGTACATGTACGCAATCATCAGCAATTAGTTCGTTAGTGTGTTTCGCCTGAGTTAACATGCTTTGAGAATACTCGCTAGCTGCAAACAAAAACGCGCCAGTCACGGTTAAGTTATTAATACTCAGTAATTGGCAATCGCTACGCAGACCATTATCAGTTGGGAATATATACGGTGTATGTAGCTCATTTAAGCTCAAGCTGTAATAACCTAAACGTGCTGCGGCTTTGCGATCTGGGTAGTTTTCGAAAGGCCCTAAACCTAGCCAGTTTATTTTTGTATCGCTTTGCTTATTAAGCGTTGTACTTAGCCCTATACGCGGCATTGGCGGCAGGATATCGTTTAAGTGCACGTTAATATTTAGGCTAATATTACCGGTATTATTTAGTGTATATAGCCACTGTGTTTGAGCCTGTAGCACGCCGTTAAACTCGTAATTAAATACACAAGTAATACGTACATCAACACTTGATTGCACTGCGTGAATTGAGCTACATGTGCGCTGCCATTGCCCTATACCTGCACGCAACCAACGAGCCTCCCACGCATTAGGATCTAGGTTATCTACTTCGCTTACACCAATGTCGTTATCAAGTGGCGCACGATAAAAGTTATCAACCAGTGGGCTACTAATAACCTGAGTATCGTTTTGTAACCACTGCTCTATAAGCCCTGATTGCTTGCTAAAAACAAGTTTAAACTTATCGTTTTCAATACTTAGGTGAGAATCGGTTTCGCTAATATTTATAGCGCTTTGCTTAGAGGCTGGTGTAAATGATTTATCGTTTAAATTATTACTGTTCATTAGCTTAAACTGCTCGGTATCCATAATATGTTGAGCGTTTGCAAAGTGTGAGTCGTTAATTAGCGCTACATCTAAATTAAGGTAATATTGCGCACCTTGCTCAAACGCTGTTTTAGTTTTAATCGTTAACGTGTGCGTACTTTGCGGCGCTATATTAAGTACTTGCTCGCCTTGCTCAACACACACGCCATTTTGCATTAATTGCCAAACGAGCTTTTCGTTATCGGTGTGCCTAAATACGTAATCGCTAAATACCTCAATGGTGTATTGGTTTTGATTTTGCTCACGCAATGTAAATTGTAAATGCTGTTGGCTGTATTTAGCTTCAAACAGGCTAGGGTGTGGTGTTCGGTCTGGGAACAATAACCCGTTTATACAAAACTGTCGGTCATTTAGTTCATCACCAAAGTCGCCACCGTAAGCCCAGTAATGCTCACCGTTTTCGTCAGTTTTAGATAAACCTTGGTCTACCCAATCCCAAATAAAGCCGCCTTGCAAACGCGGGTATTCTCTAAATACTTGCCAGTAATCGTCAAAGCTACCTAGGCTGTTACCCATTGCATGGGCGTATTCGCATAAAATAAGCGGGCGAGTTTCACCTGGTAGGCTTAACCATTTTTTAATTGAAAACTTAGGTACCGCATCGTCTTTAATATCGGTATCTACACGGGCGTACATAGGGCAAATAATATCGGTAGCCGTTGTATTTGCGCCGCCACCTTCGTATTGCACTGGGCGAGAAGGGTCAAAGCTTTTTGACCAGCCATACATAGCATCGTGATTTGCACCGTGTCCGCATTCGTTTCCTAGTGACCAAATAATAATTGAGGCGTGGTTTTTGTCGCGCTCAACCATTTGCGTATAGCGCGACATAAATGCACCGGCCCACTGCGGATCGCTCGCTAAACGCCCCATAGGAAACATGCCGTGGGTTTCTATATTGGCTTCGTCCACTACGTATAAACCTAGTTCGTCACATAACTCGTAAAAGCGTGGATGGTTAGGGTAGTGAGCAGTACGCACGGCGTTAAAGTTATTTTGCTTCATCAGCTTAATATCTTCAATCATATCGGCGGTAGTAACTGCATGACCGTTTTCTGGGTGGTGCTCGTGGCGGTTAACGCCGCGAATAAGTAGCGGCTTGCCGTTTAGACAAAGCTGCCCGTTAAGCATTTCTACTTTTCTAAAGCCAATGTTGTAGGCTTCTACATCTACAGTGTTGCCTTGCTCATCTAACAGGCTTACAACACAGCTGTATAAGTAAGGGGTTTCGGCGGTCCATTTGTTAGGGCTTTGTATATCAATTGTTTGAAATACAACATCGCTCCAGCCACCTTTTTCATCAACACGTTTATTGTTAGTGCTTTGAATCTGTGGCTCACATAGCGCCTGTTCCCCATCAAAAACTTGCACTGCTACTTGATAGTTATTTGGCGCATTAATCGCGGTTTTTATATGTAGCGTTGCATCACGGTAGCAAGCGTCTAAATCGGGGGTTATAAACACATCACGTATTTGGTTTTGCGGTTTTGTAAGTAAGTTAACATCGCGAAAAATACCGCTTAGCCACCACATGTCCTGATCTTCTAAGTAACTGCCATCGCTCCAGCGAATAACCATAATGGCAATACGGTTGGTGCCTGCAATTAACAGTTCGCTTAAATCAAACTCGCTTGGCAAGCGGCTATCTTGTGAATAACCCACCCATTGCCCATTACACCAAAGGTGAAACGCCGAGTTAACGCCTTCAAAAATAATATGATTACGCTGAGCTAATTGATCCGCCGTAATCGTAAATTCAGTGCGGTAACAGCCTGTAGGGTTATCGCTTGGTACAAAAGGCGGGTTAACTGCAAACGGGTATTTAACATTACAGTAAATAGGTTTATCAAAACCGTGTAATTGCCAGTTAGAAGGCACAGTAATGCTTTGCCAGTCGCTGTTTAGTGTTTTACTTAGCAACGACTCATCGACCGCTTCGGGTTTATCAAATAATTTAAAATCCCAGTGACCGTTTAAACTTTGCTTTTGCGATTGTGTGTTAGTACGGGCATGTTCAACGCTTTTAAAACCATTGAGTGGGCTGTGCGCTTTTACTTGATTAACTTGTACTGAAATTGGGTTTTCCCAATCGCGGCGATTAATTATGTGCTGTAAAGAGGTCATGTTTATCCTATTGCATAAGCGGGCAATTATAATGCGCTAAATATAGCTAAAAATAATCGCAGGGGTTATGCTTAAAGCTCTCCTTTGCTTATCCAAAACTATCATTGTAATTATGCGCTATAACATTAAAGACATACTCGATATTGGTCCGCGTTGTATAGAACGCTTTATTGATTCACAAACGCTCGCGCAAATGCCAAACCTTGAAATAGCACTTGCGGGTTGCTCAAACCTATCGGGTCGTTATTGCGTAGCACGTACAGCGCCATTAGAACATACACTTTTTTATACGCTCGCGGGGCAGGGTAAATTAACCACACAAAATGAGCAGTACACGCTCAATGCCAATACACTTATTGTGCTACCCGCTAAGCAAAGCTTTGAAGTTAAAATTGATGCTGAACATTGGGATATTATTTGGTTAAACCTTGCAAACACTAAACGTTGGCAACATTTAAACTTAGCGCAAGCATTGGTGTTAACCGATCAAAAGCTTGAGCCGTTACACCTGGCTATGGAGCTTTTATATAGCGAGCCTAATGCTAATTTACGCGAAAGCGTCATGCCTATTTTAAGTCATTACTTAAATGCTACGCTGCAAAATAACTCACAGGGTGCGGCGCATAACCGTTTAATTAGTTTGTTTGAAGAGGTAGACAAGCGCTTGCAGTTCAATTGGACAATAGAGGTAATGTGCGAACATGTGCATTACTCATCGCCGCATTTGCATCGTTTATGCCAAGCGCAATTTGGTAAAAGCCCAATACAACAACTTATTTATTTACGCATTGAACGGGCTAAAAACTTATTGTTAAACACGGCTTGGCCAATTTCTCATGTGGCAAGTTATGTGGGGTATTCTAATATTTTTATTTTTTCCAAACGTTTTAAGAAGTCGGTGGGTATGTCGCCATCAATGTATAGAAAGTAGCTCGTTACTTTTTGAAGTGTTTAATGTATTGTGCGTGCGTTGTTAATTGTATTTTTGGATTTTATAGGTCGCAATGCGCTCAAACTACTTTTTAGTCGTGATACTCCTAGTGCTTGTACACAGCTTTATTAGCTGTGACGCGGCCGTGTATCATTTACAAGAAGAAGTCGATCACGTTACCCATATTCATTCTCAAACAAGTTTAGAAGATGAAGACGCTCAATCACCTACTGAAATTCATGCCCATCAACATTGCCACTGTGGTTACTACAGTACGCTAAATCATCCAATAAGTCCTGAGCAAAGCCAAGCAACGCAGCCTGCTTGTTACAAAGGCTTAAATTATCCGCCAGATGTTCCGCCACCTAATTCACTTAGCTAGTTTAATTATTTTTTAGATAATTTCAGTGCATTTTATTGCCTGCGCTTATATGCGTTAAAGGTACTATTTTGCCTATTTAGGGTGCTTACGATTTGTAAAACACCCACTGTTTGTTAAAAACGGACACGCTATATGAATAAAAAACCAATAATGCTGGTGGCACTAATGTGCGTATTGCCTGTATTTAGCGCATTTGCTAACAGCGAAAATCAAAAAGTATTAACCCTTAAGCAAGCGCTTACAAATACTGAGCAGCAAAATTTACAGCTTAAACGCTACCCTTATCATCAAAAAATATTGAGTGCGCTTAAAACCCAGGCTGCGCTTGCACCTAATCCAGAGATGAGTTTTGAAGCTGAAAATTTTTTAGGGACCCACGGCTCCCATGCATTTTCGGGGGCGCAGTACACACTTGCACTGAGTCAATTAATAGAGCTTGGCGATAAGCGTCAAAATCGCGTTAATTACGCGACTACAAACATAAAAGCGCAAACAATTGAGTATAAAAATACGCGCTTAGCGCTTTTTGCTACTACTACTGAGCGTTATTACCAAGTACTTAAGTTTCAGGCGTTAATAGCTTTAAATAGTGAGCGTAAAAGTACTGTTAAGCAGGCGCTTAAGGCAATAGAAAAACGCGCTGAAGCGGGCGCAGTTTCACAAGCTGATGTAACACGTATGCGCTACGCATTAAGCCAAGTAGATCTAAACACCGTAATGCTACAAAGTGAATTTGAGCGCTCGCGCTTAGCACTAAATGAGCTTTGGCAAGAGCAATTACTCAGTGATTATTATGCTGGGGATTTATCTACAGTTACAGAGCTTAAAAGTGAGCAAGCATTACTTGATGCGGTAAATACAGCACCAGACTTTGCTTTGTTACAGCAGCAATATATGCAGCAAACGGCTAACTTATCGCTACAAAAATCAAACGGGGAAAGTGATTTAACACTTAGCGGCGGCGTACGTTATAACCAACAAACAGATGCTAGCTCGTTTGTATTTTCGTTTTCTATGCCACTGCAACTGAGTAATTCTAACAGTGGTAATATTGAAGCGGCTCAAAGCCAGCTTGCACTGCTGAATGAGCAGCAAGGGCAGTTACGTATTCAACTTCGCCTACAAGTACGTACGCTTTATGCTTATTACAAAGGCAAAATTGCACAAGCACAGCTGTTAACACAGCAGGTAATTCCACAGGCGCAAACGCTTATAAAGCAAAGCTTAAAAAGTTATCAGCAAGGGCAAATTTCGGTATTGCAATTACTCGACGCTCAACAAGCTTTATTTGATTCTAAACGCGCACTTATCATCACTCATAGCGAGCTTTATCAAGTGCTACTTACCCTAGAGCGTTTAACTGGCCAATCTTTAATTGAGACTGAACAATTATGAACAAAACACTTATTGCATTATTAATTACGCAGCTGTTTGCATTCCCGCTATTTAGTAGCACGGCTATAGCATCTGACGACAATCACAAAGAAGGTCATGAAGAAGGTCATAAAGATGAACACGCAGAAAAAGGTCCTCACGGCGGATTTTTACTAACCAATAACAAACTTGATTTAGAGCTTAAATTAACGCAATTTGCAGGCAATACCGAGCTGCGAATATATGGTTTTGATAACAATAAAGCCGTTGATATAAACCAGTTAAGCGTAACTATTAATGTGCAGCGTTTAAGTGAAAAACCAGAGCTTGTTCGCTTTAAAGCTGAAGAGAGCTATTTAGTAAGCACAGTGAGCGTAAACGAACCGCATTCTTTTAAGCTTGATGTTATGGCTAAGTATAAAGGGGCTAAAATAAATTATCATTATGAGCAAGAAGAAGGGCGCACCACATTAAGCGAGCAAGCAATTGAGCGCGCAGGTATTAAAACCCAACTTGCTCAGTCAGGCACAGTTGAGCTCACCGATACTTTATTTGGTGTAATAGCGCCAACAGCGCACGGCACTGTTGAAGTAATGGCGCCTTACACCGGTTTAGTTAACGATATATTTGTCAGCATTGGTCAAAACGTTAAAAAAGGCGACAAGCTTGCAAGCGTAACTAACCGTGAAACCCTACAAAATTACATCATAAAAAGCCCCATAACCGGTGTTATTACCGATCAATATTTAAAGCGCGGCGAACTTGCCAGTAGTGCGCTAATGCAAATAGTGAATCTAAAAACGGTATGGGTAGAATTATCTGCATTTCCTGAAAACATTGAAAAGCTAGCCATAGGGCAAAACGCAAAAGTGTACGACTTACACCATCATTTAAACGCACAAGGCGAGGTGTTTTTTATCGCGCCCATGATGAGCGGCGGGCATATTGCGCGCGCTCGGGTTGAGCTTAAAAATCCAGACGGACATTGGCGACCGGGCATGCACGTTAATAGTGACATTAGCACTGCAAATATAAATGCGGCCGTGCGTGTAAAAGCCACTGCTGTTCAAGAGTTTAATGGTAAGCCCAGTGTGTTTATTAAAAGCGGTAATGTTTTTGAAGTACGCCCTGTAAAGCTCGGTGCTAAAAATAGTGAATGGGTTGAAGTGTTAGAAGGACTTTCTGTTAATAGTGAGTACGTAACTGAGAATAGTTATGTAATAAAAGCAGATATTTTAAAAAGCGGCGCAAGCCACTCACACTAGGAGGCAGCATGATTAACTGGATAGTTTCTTTTGCGGTTAAACGCCGCATGATGGTGCTTGCGCTCACGCTTTTATTTGCAGGGTTTGGCGTATACAACACGCAAAACTTAGCGGTTGATGCCGTACCCGATATTACTAACGTGCAAGTGCAAATAAATACCAAAGCGCCTGGTTTTACTCCGCTTGAGAGCGAGCAGCGCATTACCTATTTAATCGAAACTGCGATGGCGGGCATACCAAAGCTTGATTATACTCGTTCGATTTCGCGTTATGGGCTCTCGCAAGTAACCGTTATTTTTAACGAAGGCACCGATATTTATTGGGCGCGCCAGCAAATTAGTGAGCGTATTCAAAGTATTCGCTCAGACTTACCTGCCAATATTGAGCCAAACTTAGGGCCAATTGCCAGTGGTCTAGGGGAGATTTTTACTTACTCGGTGCATGCAAATAAAGGCGCATTAAAAGACGATGGAACCCTATTTAGCGCTGAAGACTTACGTACTTTGCAAGATTGGGTTATTCGCCCGCAGCTTTTAAAAGTGAAAGGCGTTACCGAAATAAACAGCCAAGGTGGCTTTGAGCGCCAGTACCAAGTAGCGCCAATGCCCGAAAAACTACTCGCTTACAAGCTCACGCTAAGCGATGTTATTACTGCTCTTAAATTAAATAACAGCAATCAAGGTGCGGGGTTTATAGAGCGCTTTGATGGGCAATATTTAGTGCGCTCACCAGGGCAATTAAAAAGCATTGATGATATAGCCAACACGGTTGTTGCTAAGCGAGATGATGCACCCGTTCGCATAAAGGATGTGGCTAACGTGCGTTTAGGAAAAGAGCTCAGAACAGGCGCAGCCACTTATAACGGTGAAGAAACCGTACTCGGTACTGCCATGATGCTAATTGGCGAAAACAGCCGCGTAGTTGCAAAAGCCATGGCAGATAAACTCAAAGACGTACAGCTAAGCTTGCCTGAAGGTGTTGTGGTTGAGGCTGTTTATGACCGTACAACCCTTGTTGATAAAACCATAGAAACTGTAAAAACTAATCTGTTCGAAGGTGCTGTATTAGTGGTTGTTATTTTACTGCTACTACTGGGTAACGTAACTGGCGCATTGATTACGGCAATGGTTATTCCGCTTAGTATGTTATTTGCCATTACAGGCATGGTGGGTAATCGGGTATCGGGTAATTTAATGAGTCTAGGCGCAATCGACTTTGGTTTAATTGTTGATGGCGCTGTTATTGTGGTTGAAAACTGCCTGCGTCAACTCGGTATGGCTCAGCATAAACATGGCAGGTTGCTTACATTAAACGAGCGTTTAAATGTGGTAACCGCCGCCACTAAAGAAGTGTTCAGCCCTGCAGTATTTGGCATTTTAATTATTATGCTGGTGTATTTACCGTTATTTGCACTGAGCGGGGTTGAGGGCAAAATGTTTCAGCCAATGGCATTTACCGTTGTTGCAGCACTAGTTGGCGCACTTATTTTTGCCGTTACCTTTGTACCTGCCGCTATTGCGGTATTCGTACGTGGCAAGGTGAGTGAAAGCGAAAATGCAGTTATGCGTGGTATTAAAAAAGGCTATAAACCGCTACTTGGTCTATCGCTTAAGTTACCGTGGGTGATGGTATGTATTGCGGGTATTTTAGTGATTGCACTTGGCTTTAAAGTTAAAAATATGGGCGCTGAGTTTTTACCGCAGCTAGATGAAGGCGATATAGCCATGCATGCACTGCGTATTACCGGTACCGGTATTGAGCAATCGGTAAAAATGCAAAAAGAGCTAGAGCAAGCCATTTTAGCCATACCTGAAGTTGAAAAAGTATTTTCAAAAATTGGTACGCCCGATGTAGCAAACGATCCGATGCCACCTAACGTTGCCGACACTTTTTTAATGTTAAAACCGCGCGATCAATGGCCAAATCCTACTTTATCTAAAGAAGAGCTCGTTAAGCAAATTCGCCATTTAGTAAATGAAGTGCCAGGTAATAACTATGAATTTACGCAGCCGATAGAAATGCGCTTTAACGAGTTAATAGCCGGTGTACGCGCCGATGTTGCAGTGCGTATTTATGGCGATGACTTATCAACATTAAAACAGTACGGCGAAAAAGCCACAGCCTTGGTGCAAAACATAACCGGTGCAACCGATGTACGCCTTGAACAAATGGAAGGTTTGCCAACGCTTTCTGTAACGCCGCTTCGCGATCATATGGCGCTACTAGGTTTAACCGTAACCGATATACAGCAAAGTGTGAGCGCTGCGGTAGGCGGTGTGCAAACAGGGCTTATTTTTGAGGGCGATAAACGCTTTTCGTTATTAGTGCGTTTGGATGAACGTTGGTCGAGCGATATAACACAGCTTGCGCGTTTGCCGGTGGCAGTGCCAAAAAGTGCTAACCCAGATCTTGCATTTGTACCGCTTGGCGAAGTGGCGACAATCAGCATTGAAAAAGGGCCTAATCAAATAAACCGTGAAAGCGGCAAACGTAACGTAGTGGTAACTGCAAATGTAGAGGGGCGCGATTTAGCAAGCTTTGTAAGTGATGCGCAGGCGGCTTTAAATTCAGATCTTAATTTACCAAGTGGTTATTGGATTGAATATGGCGGCACGTTTGAACAGTTAGAATCAGCAAGTAAGCGGCTATCGCTGGTGGTGCCAGTTACTTTATTGCTTATATTTGGACTGCTTTACAGCGCGTTTAATTCACTTCGTGATTCGTTAATTATATTTAGCGGCGTACCACTTGCGCTTACCGGTGGCGTGCTTGCGTTATTGCTACGCGATATGCCGTTATCAATATCGGCAGGCGTTGGCTTTATCGCGCTAAGTGGTGTTGCCGTATTAAACGGTGTGGTTATGCTGTCGTTTATTAAACAATTAAGAGCCGATGGACTTAGTTTAATTGATGCGATACAAACTGGTGCACTTTCGCGCTTGCGTCCAGTATTAATGACCGCTTTAGTGGCAAGCTTAGGGTTTATTCCTATGGCGCTAAATACTGGTACAGGCGCTGAGCTACAAAGACCACTGGCTACGGTTGTAGTTGGCGGTATTATTTCATCAACTCTACTTACGCTATTAATATTGCCTGCACTTTATAAATTAGTGCATTCTAAATTTACTAAAAAAGCAGAAGCTGAATTAGCTTAAGTATTAGCTATTAATAATGTAATCAAAAAAGCAGCTGTACTTACAGCTGCTTTTTATTTGGGTAATTATTTAGCAAAAATACTACATTAATTATATTGAAACAGGTTATCCCAACGTTCATCTAAAATAGCTTTTGCATGGTCTAAACTTAGCGCGCTATACACTTCATTACCTTCTATTTCGTTACTACACGTTACTAAACGCATGCGAACGAGCTTTTCAAGTGCGTCGCTAATTTCAAAATCAAGATCGCACTGGTATTTGCTTTTAAACCAATGCTCTATTTGTTCATCAAGCGTTTGTGCGGTTAAGCCGCTTTCTGATTTTAATAAAAAGGTATACGCAAGCAGGGCTTCTTTTATGTCTTCTTCCTCGGCAGCATCAATAAGCGTGTGAAAAACACCCGCGTTGTTATCGAGGTTTTTAAAGTAGAGATTATCGCTAAGCGCTTTCATAAATTTAATTTTACGGTTTTTAAACTTACTCCATTCTTTAAAAATAAAGCTGCCAAATACTCCCATGCCAATAGCAAAGGTAATAAAATGTTGTTGGGTCATTTCTACAGCTTCACTTCTAAAGCCACCCCAAAAAGCAAACAGAGCAAGCAATAATACAATTGATGCACCAAGTTTGGTAATAAGTACCACTGCACCGCCAACTAAAGCCGATGAGCCAATAATTGCTT
This sequence comes from Pseudoalteromonas sp. HL-AS1, assembly GCF_031198785.1. NCBI lineage: Bacteria > Pseudomonadati > Pseudomonadota > Gammaproteobacteria > Alteromonadales > Pseudoalteromonadaceae > Pseudoalteromonas > Pseudoalteromonas sp. HL-AS1. The sequence continues at coordinate 2,891,054 of NZ_CP133569.1, read as the reverse complement.
TATCGATAGGGCGCATGCGTACTTCACTATTAGGAAATAGCATTTCGAGATCGGCCTTTGGTACATTTTGAAACAGCTTTACTATGGTTGAACTTGGCTCAAATCCCATTGGCGTTTTATTTTTAGCTTTAAAATAAGCGCTATCTTTAAAGCGAATAAACACAGCAACACGGTCGTAATTAGTAAAGTGCAGCGGCTTTTTACGAAGGCCCCAAAAGCTGGTAATCGTTTCAGTAAGTTGCGACTCGCCACGGCGATAAAATACGACTTCTTCAAAGTCGTCAAATTCAACTTCAAGGCGCACCTTAAATAGCGACTCTTCATTTAATGCATCTTGTAAGTCTTCATTGGTGATCACTTCAAAATTAGCGGCATTAAGCACCTTGGCAAAATCTTTAGCAAACTCACGTTGGCACTGCGCTTTTTGATCAGCCGATACTGGCGCTAACGATCGCGTGTCACTGTTGGGATCAAAAGGGGCGTAGTTGTTTTTAAGTGATTCAAGTGTTGCGTGGTAATCGTAATGAATAAGGCTTGCTAGTAAATCGCAAAATTGTTTAAACGATGTTTGTTGTGTGTTGTTATTGAGCTCTTGGCTACACATATCAACAATATCTTGCTTTCTAAAGGGAATAAAACGCGCACTTTGCATAAATTAATAACTACTGTGATAGGGAATCTAACTACATGCGCACATAATAAAATATTATTATAGATATTACTAATTTGTTAATGCAATAGAACCTGATAAATTTAGTACACTGTTTTCAGCGTGTATTAACCTAAATATGTAATTATTAGCTCATTGAATACTCTTGTTCTTATTTATAAGTGAAAAGGATTTACTATGGCCATTCAAAAAAAGCTAAAAGAAAAAACACGTAATTTTATTGATTCTAAGCATATGCTTAGCGGTATTACAGTGGCGTCGTTTTTAGAGTCAACCATAGTTCCTATTCCACTTGAGGCTGTATTAGTACCGCTAATGCAAGCTCGTAGAGAGAAGCTATGGCTTATCGCGTTAATGGCGACTTTAGGTTGCATAGTGGGTGCATTGTTTGGTTATGCGTTGGGTTATTATTTATTTGATGCGGTTGGTGATTGGATTATTAATACGTTTTCGAGCCCTGAGCAATTTGAAAACGTTAAGCAGCAAATGCAAGACCAAGGTTTTTGGTTTGTTATAACGCTTGGCATTGTGCCAATTCCGTTTCAAATAGCGATGCTTGCAGCAGGCGCGACTAAGTACTCTATTTGGCTATTTTTATTGGCTTCGGGTATCGCGCGTTCTATTCGTTACTTTGGCTTGGCCATTATTGTTTATTATGCAGGTAATGAAGCAGAGCGAATCATTAGCAAACATAAAACTAAGGCTATGATTGGCATTACTATTTTAGTGTTGGGATTGTGGGGACTTAGTACCGTAGTTTAAGTATAAATTTGGGGGTTATTGTGGGTTTTATCTTCGCGAGGGTTTTTATTATTGTGCTATAGTTTTTAAATGAAGTACTGAAAAACCTAGCAATTAATATGATTGAAACTGTAAAACTTACCGTTAAACTTTCTAATTTTTATAAAATGCCTTTGATCAATAAAGTTTTAAGTTTAGCTTTATTGATCTATATTGCTATTTTTTCAGCCTACTCCCTAACTAACTTCCCTCCCTTGCAAGTTCAAAATAATGTTTACGGTTTTACCACCGATTTTATTAATTTAATTGTACTTGTATTTTTATTTTGGATGGTCCAATGCTCTGAACTATCTAAGCAGGCATATATTTTTTCTAGTTTAGGTTTATTACTTTGGAGTATTGGAGCTACTGCTGATGTACTAGATGAGTTAGTTGTGCAGCCTTACTGGGTAAGTATTTATTTTGAAGACTTATGCAGAACCAGCGGCATGCTTTTAACTTCCTATGGTTTATTTAAAACGATGCGCTTTGTACAAAGTATCAATAACCGATTAGCGCGTGAGCTAATCATTGACGATTTAACTAAGGTGCATAACAGACGTTATTTTTATCAGCATGCTAAAGATGCTCAGCTCTCACCTTTCGTTATTTTAATTATCGATATAGACCACTTTAAAGCAATTAATGATGAATTTGGTCATGATGTAGGTGATGTAGTGCTTAAAGAACTAGCAACTAAATACGACAATGCTTTTACGTATAAAAACAAATTTGCTCGCCTCGGCGGTGAAGAGTTTGGCGGCTACTTGCCTACAAATAATATGATGCAAGCGTGTGATTTTTCAAAACAATTAATTACCATTGCGCACACCATAAATGTTCAAAATTCTCGCCACTTAACAGTAAGCATAGGTGTTGCAATGCAAACGCCTAATGAGCCTTTAGATAAAGTAATGAAACGCGCTGACCAAGCTTTATATTTAGCTAAAAAGAATGGTCGAGATCGTTTTGAAGTTGCCCCGTAAGCGTTTTTAATTATATAAAAACACGTCCTTATTGTTTGCACATTTACTACACTTTTTAACGTTTTCGTAAGGAAATGTCAGTGAGGGTAATGCTTTGTAAATCATGAAATTAAAATAGAATGTTTGGGTCATAATGGAGATATTAATAATAAGGAATAACCTTAATGACCAACTCCCTTTTAAAAGCTGCATTACCCTTAAGTCTAATTACTATTTTGTCGGGCTGTGGCTCTGATGATAGCTCAAGCTCTACAGGTTACATCCAATTGTATAACGGCTCTTACAATAGCCCATACACGCGTTTGTTTGTTGAAGAAACAGAGCGTTCAGGCGCTGATTTTGCCGATGTAACTACTCGCCATAACTACAGTACAGGTACTTATGATGTGAGTTTTGAATACCTAGATGCTAACGACAGCTATATAACAATTAGCGACCAAGAAATTTCTATTAAAGGTGACAAAACACAGTTAGTAGTAATGAGCGGCAACTTCGATGAACCTACATTTACAGAGCTTAGCGTACCTATCACAAGCGATACGGGTGAGTTTAACTTAGGGTTTTATAATATTGCAGGGGAAGACACTAACTACGATATTTACTTAGCAACTGATGATGGCGTATTTGAAAGCGCGACACTTTTTTCATCGGCTCAATATTTAAGTGAGTTAGACCTGCAAAGCATTGATGAAGGTTATTACACTATTTATATAACTCAAGCGGGCAGCAGTGATGTTGTGTACGAGTCGTCATCTGTCTATTTATACGACGAAGCAAGCTATGTAGCAATGATCCGCCCAAGTTATGCAACAGAAGAAGGCGGTATTACGCTTGATGTAGTAACCGATAATAATTACGTTACTGAGCTTAAGCACCAATCTGCGTTGGGACAATTACGTTTTATAAATACGATTGATGACTACTCGCCAGTTAGCTTTTCGGCTACACGTGGCACAACTGTAAATACAACAAATACAGTCGCTAGTGATTCGTATACAGACTATGTTGAACTTTCGCCTAATAGTTACAGCGTAGCGATGTACGACGAAGAAGGCACAAAGCTTGCCGATAACTTTTTAATGACGCTAGAGCGTGAGCAAAGTGCGGTGGGTATTTTTTATAACGACGTTGATAACGGTCTACGTATGATGAGCGTTGAAGAAAACCTAACGCCAAGTAGTTACAGCCATACGGTATCGGTTGTAAACCTAATTGAAAGCTATGCAGGACAATCGGTTTCAGATGTTGATGTGTACTTTACACTTAACGGCGAAACGGTAGATGACACCAGTAACGTAGTTGATGGTTTAGATAGATACGATCAAGAAGAGCAGGTTGTAGATAACGAAGTTTACACTGTTTATGCTGTATATGAAGACAACGGTCAGCAAATTGTGCTTATTCAACAAAGCGATATGGACTTTACACAAGAGGGTAATTACATATTGATTTTAGAGCATGATGAAACAACAAGCTCAGGTTATAAAATGACCCTAGAGCGCACTATCACCGATAGTGTTGAATAACCCTAAATATATTAAGTAGCGTAAAGCCTAAGTACTTTAAGTGCTTAGGCTTTTTTATCGAACAAAATTTACCTACTTATTAATAATTAGGTACACTCAGGGCATAATAATTAATAAGAGTGTGCCATGGATGATTTAGTTGGGTTAGCCGTTATAGTAATACTGGTTGTAGTTGCCGGTGCTATTTGCGGCTTAATAGCGCTAGTGCAGTTAAATGGATTAAAACAAGAAGTTGCTGTTTTAAGGGCCAAAGTAACACACTTACAAACACATAAACCGATATCGCAAAGTGAACCTCAAAGCGAAGCATCTACTGCTCAGGCAGCGCTTTCAAGATCAGAGCCAATTGCTCATAAAGCACAGCCAAACTTAACGTCCCAAAACGCGTCGCCACCTGTAATAAATCAGCCATCAGCGCCTCCTAAAAAAGCCAAACCAGTTGAAGCATCAGCCATAGAATTACTATTTAATAAATTACGCGCAGGGTTTGAAGAGAACTGGATGACCTGGATAGGCGCAATAGCGCTTGCGTTTGGGGGCATATTTTTAGCTAAATACAGCCTAGAAGCGGGATTACTATCACCTGTAATGAGGCTGAGTTTAGGTGGATTATTTGGGCTTAGCTTAATTGCAGCCGCAGCTTATTTACACCATAAACGCATTGTATTTGAAGGCTTTAATAATTACATACCCGCAGCGCTTGCAAGTGGCGGGTTTATTACTTGTTTTGCTTTAACGCTTTTAGCTTACAGCAGTTACGACATGCTGAGCCCTACCGTGGCATTTTTTGCGTTAGCTATTATAGCAATTAGTGCAAGCGCGATGGCGCTTAGGTTAGGCCCGCTATTGGCCGTGCTTGGTATTATTGGCGCTTACAGCGTACCAATATGGGTTAATACAGGCAGCGGTAACTTGTTTACGTTATTTATGTATGTTGGTTTTGTAAGTTTGTCGGCTGCGTTAGTTGCACATAAAGTGCAGCGAGCTTGGTTGTGGTATTTATTATGGGCAGGGCACATTGGCTGGTATTTAGTTGGTTTTACGCTACTTAAAGTTAATACCGTTTGGTTAATGGGGGCATTTGCTTTACTTAGTATTGTAGGGTTAATTGCTATACCGCGCTTAGGTCTAAAACTGAATGTTATTGAACATCGCCCGCACAGTTTAAAACGCTTAATTAAAGTGCTTCCAGATCATGCATTATTACTCGCTTTTATAGCGCCCTTAATATTTACTATGTTGATCAGTCACTTTGATATGCAGTGGCAAGCAATCGGCGTGTTAAGTATTGTATTGGTGTTGTTTTTAGTCCTTAAAAATAGCCGTTGGGATATTTGGCAGGGTGTAGCGTTAGTTATTTCAACGCTATTGGTGATAGGCGCTGAACGCACGCATCTTTCGCCAAACCTATTTGATGACGCACTCTTTATATTCAAAAATGAGTATGGTTTGGGTTTATTACTCGGATTGTTACTTACCGCTTTTGGGCTTTATTACGGTAAAAAACAGATTAAGCGTTTAGCGTTTCATATTACGGGGGCATTTAGTGTATATGTAATGATAGCGACTTTATATACGCTTATTCCTAATTTTGCGTTAAGTACTGCATATCCACTTTGGGCCGTTGTATTGTTTGTAGTCGCCGCTATTTTAATAAAGCTCGCGCAGCATAATACAACGCTATTTCAGCGTTTTACTTATTGGGTAGGCGCTAATGCCAATATTACGTTAGCAATTACCATGCTACTAAGTGACAGCGGCCTAACCATTGCACTTGCTGTACAAGTATTACTTATAAGCGTACTTATTAAACGCTATAGCGTGCCTATGCCACATTGGCCTATAAAAGCCTTGGTTGCTGCGTTATTACTGCGCCTTACGCTTTCACCTTGGACGCCAAGTTACGATGGACTCACGGTATTTGGTTTGCATTGGAGCATAGTGGTTTACCCGTTATGTATTGCGTTATTTTTTGCCGCAGCTAAGTGCTTTGACTCATCAAAACTGAAAATATGGCTCGAAGGTGCAGCGCTTCATTGTTTAGCACTTTTTATTACCACCGAAACAAGTTATCAGTTAGTAGGGCATTATCCGCAATTTGATTCACTTAACTTTTACGAACAAATACTCCTTACCTGTAACTGGCTGGCATTAGGGTGTGTGTATTTACACAGAGCAAAACTTGCCGGTACTTTAGCTAAGTTATACCAAGTGGCGGGCTTTGCACTTGTAGGGTTAGCAGAGCTTTTTGCTATTAAAACACTGCTTGACGACAACCCATTATTTGAATCACTTTACATAGGTGAGCTGCCAATATTTAACTGGTTATTACTATTGTGGTTAGTACCTGCAGGATTAACGCTTTGGCTGGCCAAGCTTGTAAAACCAATAAACGCTAAAGCTACGCCATTTATATTGGCCGTTGCGGGTGGGTTTATATTATTGGCAATAAACAGCTTTATTCGCCAATACTGGCAAGGGCCTTATATTTACTTATCAAAAGGCGCAAGTAATGCAGAGCTTTATAGTTACTCTGTTATTTGGTTAGTATTGGGGGCGGGTACTGTTATTTTTGGGCATTTAAAAAATCAATTATTAATACAAAAAGTAGGCCTGGGCATACTCGCTGCCGTTATTGTTAAAGTGTTTTTAATTGATATGGCTAACTTGGAGGGCTTACTTAAAGCGCTTTCGTTTATTGGATTAGGGCTTTCATTGGTGGGGTTAAGTTGGTTGTTCCAAAAGCTTAGAAGCCAAGTAAATCCAGTTTAATTTTATGAACACTTTATAAAGCAAAGCCCAGTGAAGATACTGGGCTTTTTGTTTTACGCTATTACTTGATAGCTTTTAACTAGAATACTTTTAACTAGAATACTTTTAACTAGATCACTTTTTACTCGCTTATTATGTACTGTGATTAAGCAGTGCCTTTAGTTTGCCCGGTTTAATTGGTTTACTTAAATAATGAATATTAGCGGCTTTGGTTTCTTGTTTAAGCTCGGTGTCGCGCACTGCGGTAATTAAAATAGCGGGCACTTGGCTTTGCCAAATTTCGCGCAGGGTTTTAATTAGCGTTATGCCATCGCAGTCATTGCCTAATTGGTAGTCCATTAAAATAACATCGGGTGCACCGTTTTCTTTAGCGTGCGCCAGTACATTATTTACATTATCAAATAGCGTGTAATTAGCTTGCCACTTTTTAAGTAAGCTTGCCATTGCTGCTAAATTTTCAGGGTCGTCGTCTACGGCAACAATATTAATTGCGGCACGGTTTTCTATTAAGCTGTTTGTAGTACTTTTTTGTTGTACAAACTGCTCGTCACCATAAGGTACCTCAATGCTAAAACGGCTACCTTTATTTGGCTCAGAATGCACATCAAGCGGCAAACTTAATAAGTCAGCCATACGTTTTACAACACCTAAGCCTAAGCCTACGCCTTTGTTATCGCCCGACTCAACACGGTAAAAGTCGTTAAATATTTTAGCTTGCTCTACTTCGCTAATACCAGGGCCTGTATCCCATACTTCTATTCGTAAATTGTGCTTTCGGTTCCTACAGGCAATTAATACACGGCCATTATCGGTGTATTTAACTGCATTAGAGACCAAGTTTTGAATAATCCGGCGAAGATAGGTTATATCGCTGTGCACAATTTGCTGGTTTGAACGCACACTAAGCTTAAGGCCTTTATCACTTGATAAAATAGCGTATTCACTTTGTAGTGGGGCTAAAATATCTTCAATATAAAAGTGGCGAGGGGTAGGGGTCATAGCGCCTTGCTCAAGCTTAGCTATTTCAAGCAATGCCGACATTAAATGCACGGTTGAATCGAGACTATCGCCTAGTTTTTCAAAGCTGTTTTGGTTAGTGCTGTCGAGCTGTTTTTCGTCAATGGCGGCAAGGTATAAACGTGCTGCATTTAACGGCTGTAAAATGTCGTGGCTCGCCAGTGCTAAAAAGCGCGTTTTACTGTCGTTGGCTTGCTCTGCTTCTCGTTTAGCTAAAGTAAGTGCCTGCTCAGTTTGTACACGGCTATCTATTTGAGCTTGTAAGTCTTTATTAATAGTTTGCACTTCTTGAGTACGTGCTTCTATGCGGTTTTCAAGATCCATGTTTACTTCTTCAAGCGCATTTTGCGTACTTATGTGGTTTGTAATATCTGAAAAGCTGGTAACAAATCCGCCATCGGGCAGCGGATTACCAATCATTTCGTATACTTGGCCATTACGACGGTGGCGAATAAAATGATGCGAGCTGCCATATTTTAAATGCTGTACACGTTTTTCTACTTGGCGTTCTATTTCACCAGGGCCACATTCACCACGGTTAGCGTTGTATCTAATAATGTCTTCTATGGGTTGGCCTACTTCTAAAAAGCCTTCAGGGTAGCCAAACATTTCATTGTAGCGTTTGTTCCATGCAACGAGTTTTAAATCTTTATCAACAACTGAAATACCGTGGCTTAAATTTTCGAGTGAGGTAAATAACAGATTTTGATTAAATTGCAACGCTTGTGTGGTTTCGTCAAAAAAGTTTACTACTTCCTCAAACGCCATACGTTTACCCGACGATACCGTATGTATTAACGCTTGTGCCGACGATGCACCAAGCACGCCCGTTAATGCGCGTTCGCAGTAAGCTATAAATTCAGGCTCTGGGTGTGCGTTGTTATCACTTAAATGATGGGCGAGCGCGTAATGGGCCAGTACTTGTTGGCTGCGCTGAATACCTAGAAATGTTTGCAGTAGTATTTTAAAGTCGTAAACGGTGGCTTTTACGTCTTTATTTAAGCGCCTTGATAAAATAGCCTGATCTTTAGGGTTAACAAAAGCAGCGGCCTGAATTTTATCAATTAAGCGCTCCTCAGCCCCAAGTGAAAAACTAATATAACAACCAATATTGGCAAACAAAGCTATCAAGGTTCCACGCGTTATAAGCGTTTGTTGCAGCTCGCTATCAAGGGTTGTGCCGGCATCGAGTATTGGCAGCATTAAAAATAGTATCCAGCAAATAAAGCCTGCTACCAAACCCGCATACACCCCATAAGCATGACCTTTTCGCCAATATAAACCACCCACAATAGAGGGTAGCAATTGGGTAACAAGTGAAAATGCGACCAAGCCCATACTGGCCAGTGCGCTACTATGGCCAAACCATTGCTGATAGAAATAGGCCAAAATTAATATGCCTGCAATAGCAAAGCGCCTTACAAGTAATATACGAGACTTATAACTGCTGGTAATTAAGTTACGTTTAAACTTTCTACGCAGCATTAACGGCAATACCACATCGTTTGAAATCATCGTGCTTAATGTAAGCGTTGCTACCACTATCATTGCGGTGGCGGCAGATAGTCCACCTATAAATACAAAAGTGGTTAAGAATGCATTGTCGTTAATTAGCGGTAGGGCAAGTACAAAGCTGTCGGGTGAATAACCGCTGCCAATTTCAGGATGAATGGCCGCAGTCGCAATAGGTAAAATCATTGCGGCTGTTAGTAGTAAATACAGCGGAAAAGCCCAGCGAGCGGTAAGTAAGTGGCGTTTGTTTTGGTTGTCGACCACGGTTACATGAAACTGGCGAGGCAAACATATAATAGCCGCTGCAGCCATTAAAGACTGGCCAATAAAGTTAAAGCTAAAAAAGTTAAAATCGCTCCAGTGACCCCAAATAGACTCAGTTACTTTGTTCGTGGTGGCTTCGGGTAAATTAAAAAGTGTAAATACTGCAAGCCCCGCAACGGCAATAAGAGCAATAAGTTTGATCATAGATTCAAATGCAACAGCGAGCATTAAGCCAGAGCGATATTCAGTTACATCAACTTTGCGAGTACCAAAAAATATAGCAAATAAAGCCATAATTAGTGTGGCAGAAAGCGCGAGCATATCGCCGGATATTTTATTACTGTTTTGCAAAAGTAAAAAGCTTGTACTAAGCGCTTTTAATTGCAGTGCAATGTAGGGAATGGTTGCCAGTAATGCGATTACAGTAACCATTATTGCTGTAGTTTGACGTTTGCCGTAACGAGCTGAAATAAAGTCAGCAATAGTCGTTATATTTTGTTTTTTACTTACCAGTACCAGCTTACGTAAAAATCCTTGGCCGAATAAAAACAGCAACGCAGGGCCTAATAATATTGGCAAGTAACTCCAACTGCTGGTGGCGGCTGTTCCTACCGAACCGTAATAAGTCCAAGAGGTACAGTAAATCCCGAGTGAGAGTGAATACACAAATGGGTGATGGCTAATACGCTTTGCTAAAGGGGTTGTTTTATCGCCCCAATTGGCAAGCCAAAACAGCACACCTATATAACTTAAAGCAACAATAATGAGTACGGCAGTCATGTTGTTATTAAACCTTATTATTTTAAATAATCCCTCATCCCTATGAGGGATTAACACAATACCAGAACTGAGGTTAAGTGTGAGGGTTGAATTTAAAATAAAACTTTTATTTTATTTATATCTTACTGAATATTAACAGTAAAAATAAAACACCCTTGAGCATTAGACTAATGTCGCATTAATGACCAACTTATCAATTTAATCATAAAGCCAGCTTGCAAAAACAGCCTAAGCAATTGAAATAATATAAAAATATATAAAACACGCTTGAATGATAAATGCAGCTTACGTAAACGTTAACAAGCTGTTACGACTATGGTCTCAATTCAATATGTAACCAGCGTTGCTAAATTGGTAAGCGAAGATAAAAAACCACTCATCGCGATATTGCGGTGCTTAAAGGGGAAAACAAAAATGGCTTTTAAAGATGAAGAACAAGCAAAAGCTTATTGGGCAGAAAACATTTCGCTGTTATTTAAACTGTTAGCAGTGTGGTTTGTCGTGTCTTTTGGCTTTGGCATATTACTGGTTGATGTACTTAATGAAGTACGTTTTTTTGGGTTTAAACTTGGCTTCTGGTTCGCCCAGCAAGGCGCGATTTATACCTTTGTTGCTTTGATTTTTGTGTACGTTTTCAAAATGAATACGTTAGATAAAAAATACGGCGTAGACGAATAGGAGCTAAGCAATGGATGTTCAAACACTCACGTTTTTAATTGTTGGTTTAAGCTTTGCGCTTTATATCGGCATAGCAATATGGGCCCGAGCGGGTTCAACCAAAGAGTTTTATGTAGCGGGCGGCGGCGTACCTCCTCTTGCTAATGGTATGGCAACAGCTGCCGATTGGATGAGCGCCGCGTCGTTTATTTCAATGGCGGGTATTATTTCGTTTGCAGGTTACGATGGCAGTGTTTACTTAATGGGGTGGACAGGTGGTTATGTACTATTAGCCATGTGTTTAGCGCCTTACTTACGTAAATTCGGCAAGTTTACTGTGCCAGACTTTATTGGCGACCGTTACTATTCACGTACCGCGCGTTTAGTTGCTATTTTTTGTGCCATATTCATTTGTTTCACTTATATAGCAGGGCAAATGCGTGGCGTAGGCGTGGTATTTTCACGCTTTTTAGAAGTAGAAATTGAAACCGGTGTTTACATTGGTATGGTGATTGTATTCTTTTATGCGGTACTTGGCGGCATGAAAGGCATTACCTACACACAAGTAGCGCAGTATTGTGTACTTGTATTTGCCTACCTTGTACCAGCCATTTTTATCTCGATGATGATGACGGGTCACTTCTTCCCACAAACCGGTTTTGGTGCCACATTAATTGGCAGCGACGGCGTATACGTACTTGATAAACTAGATGGCTTAAGCGCTGAACTTGGTTTTGCGCAATATACCGAAGGCTCTAAGAGCATGATTGACGTATTTGCTATTACTGGTGCGTTAATGGTAGGTACTGCTGGTTTACCACATGTAATTGTACGCTTTTTCACTGTACCTCGCGTAAAAGACACACGTATTTCTGCTGCATGGACTCTTGTGTTCATCGCGATTGTTTATACTACAGCACCTGCGGTTGCAGCCTTTGCTCGCGTAAACATGGTTGATACTATTAATGGTAAAGACGGTAGCGGTACAGCTTACGCAGAAGCACCAGGATGGATTAAAAACTGGGAACGCACAGGTTTAATTACATTTGATGATAAAAACGGCGATGGCAAAATGTTCTACACGGCGGGTAAAATCACCGATCCGAACAGTGCTAACGAAGTAAATGTAGACCGCGACATTATGGTATTAGCAAATCCAGAAATTGCTAATTTACCAGCATGGGTAATCGCACTTGTAGCTGCCGGTGGTATTGCCGCTGCATTGTCTACAACAGCAGGTTTACTACTGGTTATTTCGACCTCCGTTTCGCACGATTTACTCAAGCGAACCCTCAAGCCCGATATTACCGACAAGCAAGAGTTACTTGCAGCGAGGTTGGCAGCCATGGTCGCTATTGTTATCTCCGCATACTTTGGTATTAACCCGCCTGGATTTGTGGCATCGGTAGTGGCATTTGCATTCGGCTTGGCGGCAGCGAGTTTCTTCCCAGCAATTATTATGGGTATATTCTCTAAAACAATGAACCGAGAGGGCGCAATTGCAGGCATGGTAACGGGTATTGGCTTTACCGCTGCGTATATCATCTTCTTCAAGTTTGTAAGCCCTGAGCTTAATAATCCTGAACATTGGTTTTTAGGTATTTCGCCTGAAGGTATTGGCTTAATTGGTATGATTATTAACTTTGTAGTAGCTGCAGTTGTTCTTAAATTTACTCAAGCTACACCTATTGAAATTCAAGAAATGGTAGAAGGTATTCGTAACCCTAAAGGGTCAGCTGAAGCGCACGATCACTAGGCAACATTTATAGATATAGTAAAAAAATATAAAGCACCCAAAGCCCGACTTTAGTCGGGCTTTTTATTTGTTTAATAAATAAGTACATTAGATTGGTACATCACCATTTAAAGAGCGAATACAATGAGTGTAGAACAACAAGAAATAGCCCAATACGTTTGTTTGCAAGCGCCTTTTACTATGCTTGATAGCAGCGCATGCGAATACTTTGTAAATCATCTTGATATTATTTACCTTACCCGCGAAAACCAAACTCAGTGGTTACAAAGTGAAAACCCTAAACTATTTTTAATTCGCTCTGGTTTGTACGACCTCGTTGATGGCAAGGGCGATGTTGTTACGCGCTTAGCGCAAGGTGACTATTTTGGTTTTCCGTCGCTATTAACCGGTGAGGCAATTCAAAATAGGTTAGAAGTACAAAAAGAGGGGATAGTGTATATGCTCTCTCAAACGCACTTTGATTTTTTACGCAGAGAATATAAATCGTTTGAGCAATACTTTGTACGCGCTCATGCTAACCGGTTGTTGTCATCGCATTATAAAAGTAAGAACGATAGCTGGTCGGAACGTAAAATATCAGAGCTGATGACGCGCACAGCAATTACGCTTACGCCCGATGCAAGTATTAGGCAAAGCGCTAAAAAAATGAAAGAGCATGGCGTATCGTCAATAATGATAACGCAGCACGCGCACTTAGTAGGGGTTGTGACCGACCGCGATTTACGCAACCGAGTACTTGCCGACGAGGTAGATCCACAAGACGCAGTAAGCAGTATTATGACCGCAAAACCTAAGTTTATATTTGAAAATAACCGGGTGTTTTCGGCGCTGCACTTAATGCTTAAATACAATATTCACCATTTGCCCGTGCTTGACGAAAACCATAACCCGATAGGGATGATAACCAGCACCGATTTACTGCGCCAACAAAAAAGTGACCCCGTACAGCTTATTGGGCGCATATATAAAGCGCACACTGTTACTGATTTAAAACGCTACGCTAAAGAAATTCCCGAACTTTTGCGTAGTTTTTCGTACAACATTGACGACATATCGCTAATTGGTAAATTACTCAGTGGTTTAACCGATGCGCTTACATCGCGCCTGATTCACTTATTTCAAGAAGAGCATGGCGCAGCGCCAACCAGCTTTAGTTTTATTTGCTTTGGCTCGCAAGCACGCGAAGAACAAACCCTGCATTCAGATCAAGATAACGGCTTATTACTCCCTAACGACTTAACCACCGAGCAACACGCTTACTTTAAAAGTATGGGCGAGTTTGTATGCGAGAATTTAGTTGAGTGCGGCATTAGGCGTTGCCCAGGTAATATTATGGCAAGCAGTGATGAGTGCCGTATGAGCGTCAACGACTGGAGCGAGCGCTTTTTTAAATGGATAAAAAGCCCCACACCCAATGCAATGCTTAACTGTAAGATATTTTTTGACCTGCGATTTATTGAAGGTTCAAATGCTTTATACACGGCTTTTTGCGAGCAACTAATTCGTATATCGCGTAACGACTTATTCTATGCCGCAATGGCAACCGACATAAGCAGCAACAGCGTGCCAATTGGTTTATTTAATAAATTTAAAACCGAAAAAACAGATCAAAATAATAAATACATAGATTTAAAAAAACGCGGTGTTGTAATTATAAATGACATAGTGCGGTTATACGCTTTAAAAGCGGGTATTAGGCGCGCCAACACGCAAGAGCGGTTGGACGCACTACTAAAACATAAACTGATCAGCAAAGAAGATATATACAACCTAAAAGACTGCTGGCGGTTCTTAACGCAGCAGCGCTTGAGTACACAAATAAACGAAGAGGGCTTACCGAGTAATTGCATTAACCCTAATAAATTAAACTCACTAGAGCGCCATCAACTAAAAGAAGCGTTTTACCTTGTTAAACAAGCGCAGCAAGCCGCCGCGTTTAAGTTTGCTCGCGGCAGTTTATAATGATGGATTACTAACATGGTAAAAAAGCTGCTCACTCGGTATTTAAAGCGCCGTAAATTACTAGGCAAAAATGCCTTACAACAACGTTATTTGGTGATTGATTTAGAGCTAACTGGCCTTGATGCAAAACAGCACGAAATTGTATCGGTAGCGTGGGTGATAATAGATAACCAATGTATAAAAATGAGCGAGTCGCAGCACCTTATAAATAAAAACGTAAAAAGCCTTGAGCAAAGCCCTGTTTTTCATGGAATTAGCGATGATGCTATAGCAAAGGGGCTAAGCCTAAACAGTATATTAACGCAACTAAGCAGCCACTTTAGCGACTGTATTTTAGTGTTTCATAATGCCATGCTCGATTGGGGTTTTTTAAAAATAGCGCTTAAAAATGCCAATATAACTATACGTCCTAAACTCATAATCGACACACTGCATATTGAGCAAAAGCGCTTACTCCATCATTCAACTGAAATAAAACAAGATGATTTAACCCTTAATGCTTGCCGCACACGTTATGAGTTACCAAGCTATCATTGCCATCACGCATTGACCGATGCACAAGCCACTGCCGAGTTACTGCTAGCCCAGTGTCATCAAATAAGCCGTGGCAAAGAGTTAAAAGTAGGCGAGTTGATGTAGGTTGGCTGAAGGCGGGGCTTTATGCCGCGCGAGATAAACTCCCGCCTACAATAAAGAGCAGTTTACTTTTATTGTTATCCGTATAACTTATAGGTACAGTTACGTAATCATTATCTAACTAATCACTTCAAGGACGATCATGAAACTCATCACTGCCATTTTCTTAACCTTATTCCCACTCATCACTTTTGCTAATTCAGGCTTACCTACAAGCCGTCAAATTTCGGTTCAAGGGACTGCAGAGGTGCTTGCCGTTCCTGATATAGCTAAAATACTATTTCAAATTATAAGTATTAAAAACGAACCTTTAGCAGCTAAGAACGATCTTGATAATAAAGTTAATTTACTAATTGACGGACTAAGTCAATTTGAAATAACTGCCGATGATGTAGTCGCCTCAAGTGTTAAAGTTGAAAAAACGGGTATGGATTACATTGAAACAGGGCATCAGGCTCCCGCTGAATACGCAGCTATAAGGATTTTTGAAGTAACACTAAAAAATATTGAAAGAGTGAATGATTTAAGTGATTTTTTATTGAATTTAAAAGTAAATGCGATTCAAAGTACTGAGTTTTTATCTTCAAAAGCTGAGCTGTTACAAGCACAAGCTACACAACAAGCACTTAATAACGCAAAAGAAAAAGCAAATATGCTTGCTAACTCCTTTGATACAAAAGTGGGTGAAGTACGCACTATTAGCTCAACTCAAAAAAGTGTTTACAGTGGTTTTGGTGCAGCGGTTAAAAAAATAGATAGAGTAAATCCAATAAGCGATTCTTTTCCTAAAGCTCGCAAAAATTATCTACAACAAACGGTAAGCTTTAAATCATCAATAAACGTGGTGTTTGATTTAGAAGTAAATGATTAAGTTAAAATTTTCATTTCAAATACATTTTCATAATGTAAGCTGGCTTTACGTTTTTGATTAATTTGAAGGTAGCGATACTATGAGCGATGAAAGCAACACATTAAAAGTACAAACCGAGGCAAAAATAGCAGAAGGGCGAAAAGGTAATCCTGATTTTATGAAAGGTGTTGATGAAACGATTGCACAAGCAAAAGCGTTTCAACAAGGTGCTAATGCACTTGATTTAAACCAAATCGCACCAAGTTTTGAGTTACCAAATCAGCATGGTCAATCGGTGCAGTTAACTGAGTTACTTGCTAAAGGGCCTGTAGTTGTTACTTTTTATCGTGGAAGTTGGTGTCCGTACTGCAATTTACAGCTCAAAGCGCTTCAAGAACGTTTACCTGAAATTCACGCATTAGGCGCACAATTGGTGGCTATTAGCCCGCAAGTACCCGATGGCTCAATGAGCGAAAGCGATATAAGTAAAATGGATTTTTTAGTTATGAGTGATCAAAATGCAGATGTAGCAGCAAGCTACGGAGTAGCATGGCAAGTACCCACATTTTTACTCGAGCATATGCGAGTAGACCGAGGCCTAGATTTAGAGTCGGTGAACAATGGCAATAGTAGTGTTTTACCGATCCCTGCCACCTTTGTTTTAGATAAACAAGGTAAAGTGACTTGGCGGTATGTTGATGTTGATTATCGTACTCGTTCTGAGCCAGAAGATATAATTAACGCTTTGAAAAATTTAGTATAAAAAACTTAATTTAAAAAGTCAGACCCCTTGAAGAGCTTGCAATGCCTAAGCTCTTTAACCTTAATTTAAAGTTTCTAATGCTTCCCTCTTATAATCAGATGCAAGGTCGATTACAATACAGACATCTAAAAGGCGTATTGCCTTTATCTGCACGCTAAAAGAGTGGATTTTATATTTCATGGCAATCAAACTTGCAATTAATGGTTTTGGTCGTATTGGTCGAAATATTGTCCGCGCGTTATACGAGTCTAGTTTGAGCGACGATATAAAAATTGTTGCGATTAACGAACTTGCTGATCCTGAAGCTATTGCTCATTTATTAAAATACGACACATCCCACGGTCGTTTTTCTTTTCCTGTAAAACTTGGTGAAGACACCATTAGTGTTGCAGGCGATACCATTGCACTTTTTTGTGAAGAAAACCCAATTGAATTACCTTGGCAAACGCTCGATGTAGACGTTGTACTTGAATGTACGGGTGTTTATCACTCGCGTGAACATGCGCAGTTACATATTACCGCAGGCGCTAAAAAGGTGTTGTTTTCGCATCCGGCCGATAACGATGTTGATGCTACGATTGTGTATGGCATTAACGACGATGAGCTTAAAAGCGAGCACACAATTGTTTCTAACGGATCGTGTACAACTAACTGTGTTGTGCCGGTTATTAAAGTATTAGATGATGCATTTGGTATTGAGTCGGGCGCTATTACAACGATTCATGCGTCGATGAACGATCAACAAGTGATTGATGGTTATCATCATGATTTACGCCGTACTCGCGCTGCAAGCCAATCAATTATTCCAGTTGATACAAAGCTCGCCCGTGGTATAGACCGTATTTTACCTAAATTTAAAGGCCGTTTTGAAGCCATCGCCGTACGCGTACCTACTATAAATGTAACGGCAATGGATTTAAGTGTAACGGTTAATACCGATGTAGATTTAAATGCAGTAAATAATGCACTTAAAGCGCAAGCAAAAGACCGCTTAGAAGGTATTTTAAGTTATACCGAAGAGCCGCTTGTATCGGTTGATTTTAATCACGACCCACATTCTTGTATTATTGATGGCACACAAACACGTGTTAGTCACAAACGACTGATAAAGTTATTAGTATGGTGTGATAACGAATGGGGTTTTGCTAATCGTATGCTCGACACAGCGTGTGCTATGATGGCAGTGAATAAGTAATTTATTAATATAATAATTTTAAACGTATTTTTCAGGTTCAGTATCGTTAACTAAGGAGATGTTCATGTCGGTCATAAAAATGGCAGATTTAGATTTAAACGGCAAACGCGTATTAATTCGTGAAGATTTAAATGTACCAGTTAAAGCAGGTAAAGTGACGTCAGATGCGCGTATTCGTGCAGCACTACCTACTATTAAATTAGCGCTTGAGATGGGTGCTAAAGTAATGGTTATGTCACACCTTGGCCGTCCTACGGAAGGGGAATATGATGAAGCGTTTTCGCTAGCACCTGTCGCTGATTACTTAAACGATGCCCTTGAGCAAACTGTACGTTTAGAAAAAGATTACTTAAACGGTGTTGATATTGCTGATAACGAAGTGGTTGTTTTTGAAAATGTGCGCTTTAACAAAGGCGAGAAGAAAAACGACGAAGCGTTATCTAAGCAACTAGCTGCACTGTGTGATGTATATGTAATGGATGCATTTGGTACGGCTCACCGTGCACAAGCATCTACCCATGGCGTTGGTTTATTTGCCGATGTGGCATGCGCAGGTCCGCTGTTATCGGCTGAGCTTGAAGCGTTAGGCAAAGCACTTGATAATCCAGCACGCCCATTAGTTGCGATTGTTGGTGGTTCTAAAGTATCTACTAAGCTTACCGTTTTAGATTCACTTTCTAAAATTGTTGACCAATTAGTTACCGGCGGCGGTATTGCAAATACCTTTATTGCAGCATCAGGTAGCCCAGTTGGTAAGTCGCTTTACGAACCTGATTTAATGGATGAAGCTAACCGTTTATGTGCAGCAGCGATTGCTAATAATGGTGAAATTCCGGTACCGACTGACGTAGTGGTTGGTAATGAGTTTTCTGAATCTGCTGTAGCTACGCTTAAAGATGTAAGCGAAGTAACAAGCAATGATATGATTTTTGATATTGGCCCTGATACAGCGAGCAAGCTTGCAAAAATTATTGCAAATGCAGGCACTGTTGTATGGAATGGCCCAGTTGGCGTGTTCGAGTTTGACCAGTTTGGTAATGGCACACGTGCTATTGCACAAGCAATTGCTAACTCAAATGCGTTTTCAATCGCCGGTGGTGGTGATACCTTAGCCGCAATCGATAAATACGGCATTGCCGATAAAGTATCTTATATTTCTACTGGTGGTGGTGCGTTCTTAGAGTTTTTAGAAGGCAAAAAACTTCCAGCAGTTGAAATGCTAGAGTCGCGCGCTAAGTAATTTTAGTGGCGTAAGGTGAGGGGGTAATAGCCCTCACCGACAATTAATTACTAAATACCTCTCACCCTAATTTAGTCGTTAATTTAGACGGAATATTACTGCAAAGCAGTGGTTTTTCGTGGCGTTGTTATAACGCCAAACTAACACATCCGTTCAAACTAGATGGTAGGGAACTACTGTCGATAAATTGGAGAATACCCAATGGCTTTAATCAGTATGCGACAACTTTTAGATCATGCAGCAGAGCATGGTTACGGCGTACCTGCTTTTAATGTTAACAATCAAGAGCAAATGCGCGCAATAATGGAAGCGGCTGACAAAACAAACAGCCCAGTAATCGTTCAGGGATCAGCTGGCGCACGTGCTTATGCTGGTGCTCCATTTATTCGTCATATGATTTTAGCAGCCGTTGAAGAATGGCCACATATCCCAGTTGTAATGCATCAAGATCACGGCACATCGCCAGGTGTGTGTCAGCGTTCAATTCAGCTTGGTTTTTCATCAGTAATGATGGATGGCTCGTTAATGAGCGACGGAAAAACCCCTTCAAGCTACGAATACAATGTAGAAGTAACGCGCGAAACTGTTGCGATGGCGCATGCCTGTGGCGTATCGGTTGAAGGCGAGCTAGGTGTACTTGGTTCACTTGAAACAGGTGAAGCTGGCGAAGAAGATGGCGTTGGCGCAGAAGGGTTATTAACAACGGATCAAATGCTAACAGACCCTGAAGAAGCGGCTGATTTTGTAAATAAAACACACGTTGATGCACTTGCAATTGCTTGTGGTACTTCACACGGTGCTTATAAATTTACTCGCCCACCAACAGATGACATTTTAGCGATTGATCGCATTAAAGCGATTCATGCCCGTATTCCTAACACGCACTTAGTGATGCATGGCTCATCTTCAGTTCCTCAAGAATGGTTAGAAATTATTAATCAGTACGGTGGCGAAATTCCAGAAACTTATGGTGTGCCAGTTGAGCAGATTGTTGAAGGCATTAAGTTTGGTGTTCGCAAGGTAAATATTGATACCGATTTACGTTTAGCATCTACCGGTGCAATTCGCCGTCATATGGCGCTTAACCCATCTAACTTTGATCCACGTAAATACCTAGCTGAAGCGACTAAAGCAATGACAGAGATTTGCGTTGCACGCTATAACTCGTTTGGTACTTCTGGTCAGGCTAGTAAAATTAAGCCAATTTCACTTGATGAAATGCACCTTAAATACTTAAGCGGCGAACTAGACCCTAAAATTAGATAATAGATCAATTTATAATTGATCATTATTAGGGCCTGTTTATTTTTCGAGGTTGAATTTGCAGCAGTATGTTTGGTATTTAGGCAAGGCAGAGCCTATGCAGTGTGGTTATTCCCCATAAATAGGCGATAACGTGGAATAAATGCCAAACATGCGCTGCCCGAAGGGCTCTGCCTAGGGGCAATTTACTCTTTGTTGCCTACATGGATGTCATAGGTAGGTACTTAAGAAAAACATTAAGTACAGCCTTAAAAATTTGGCTCTACCCCATACTGAAATACTCCTGTTTTTCGATCGCGTTTGGGGTGTGCCCTAGCTGCATTTTTCCTCAGAAAGTCAAATGCTCCATTAACTGCATTTAACAATCCTTTCCTATGCTTCCTAATAATCGCTGTTAATATGGCAATCCACCAAACACCCGTTGTTTTTGCTACTGTCATTGTAGACATTTCAGTTTTAAATATCTTTTCAATACAGCCAGTTAAAAATCTTTTAAGCGTGGTTACTATTAAACTTACATAAATTAGCGCCTCTTGTAAGGTTGCGTTTGATGTTTGAAAGCCGCGTAAATTATTATAAGACTTACACTCCTTAAAAAGTAATTCAACCTGCCAGCGTAACCTATATAATTTGCCTATTTCAGTCGCTGTAAATTCATCAATAGATAAATTAGTGACTAAAAATGTATATTGTTTTTCTTTTTTTGACCAATACCCAACGACTCTTGTTAGCTTGTTTTTTATGCTAACATTCATATCAATAAGATCATTTTTAGGTAATTCGGGAAGCAATTCACATAACTTTGGGGAATGACTTCCTGTTAATTCCTGTCCATTTTGCTTAAAAGCATTATGTACTCTGACTGCTTTTAATCCCTTCGCTCTTAATACGTAAAATCCTCCTGCTTTATCTAATTCATGAATATAACTACCTGAATAATATCCTCTATCAGCAAGTAACAACTGTCCTTTCAACTCTTTAAATGTTGGAAGTTCTTCACGTTCAGAGTAACTGTCTGGTGTTATACCTGCTTTTTCAAAGCAACCTTGCGTTAAATTTAAAGTAGCATGCAATTCAATGGCTGCTGGACACGTATTTGAAAATCGCCCAGGAAAAACATCTTTTAAAGAACGATGAAGCATAATAGAACTACCGTCCTGAATTAAAATATTCTCAAACTTGAACAAATCTTTTTTAGTGTACTTAAGCGCATCATTTATCCAACAATTAAAAACTCTATTTGTTACCTCTCGCATTAGTTCAGCTAGTTCAGGTTTAACTAACTGGTTATGAAAAGGCTTATACTTAATAGACTGCCCTGTTAGCTGGTTATAAACTCTTAATATTTCGGATAAATAGATCGTTTTTTTATCCCCAAGCGCAGCAACAAGACTAACAACCATATGAAATGCGGTAATATTTCTTTCTCTTTTAGTAAATGCTACTTGTTTACCAAGTCGGTTCAGTTTTTTTTCACTTAGGATACTTTTTAACTTATTAATAAAAATGTTAGCATTCATTTGAAGCTCTTTTCTTGATTCTGTGGTTTGTGTGGTAACAACCATTTGATCATGAATTGAGCTTCAACTCAATTTCTTAAGATCTTACCTATGACATGGATGTAGGTAAGGGGCGTGAGCAGGACGCGGAGGCTTTGCTCGGTTTTTACTTAGCCCGCTAGATTACAAACCTCAAGCCGCGATTAAATCGCCCCTAGATTGAACAAATTTTAATCCTGAAAGGTCAACAGGCCCTAAGCCAGTAACTTTGTTGCTGGCTTTTTTAATGTCAGCCCTTTTTATATTACAGATTACGGTTTTTTGATCAGATCACTGCATTACCAACGCGGAATTTTGGGATCACGCATTTACTAACACAGCCTTTTTCGGATCATTACTTTACTAAGCCAAATACACTTTAATGCTATATATGGGTTCTGAGATAATTTGATCGTTATTTATTTGTATAAACAATCAACAACTTATGGCTTTGACTAGGTACAACTCTGATCTGAGGGTTGATCGGCTTGGTAAAAATCTGATCCTTTATTTGGAGCTTAGTAAAATTTAGATCTATTTTTGAGCGTATTGTTTGTTACACAGGCGGGTTTGTTGATTTTAAAAGGGCTTTAAAGCTACTTTTAAACGATCGATCTGTAAAAATGTCTTGGTTAGTAAAACAATGATCCCAGCTAGTTTAATATTGTTTAGTGGTTTAAATAGCGATATAAAAAAGATAATTTCAAAAAGTTAGCCATTACATAAATTTATCGTAAATCTCTTTTTATTACGTTAAATATTAAAAAGGTTTTAAAAATATGACGTTAATGAGGTTTTTTGTCACTAATTTGTGTTTTTTTTACCACCATTTTAATTTACACGTTACACTTTCATAAAAATGTCATACTTAGTCATAATAATGAAAACTAATTCGATAGCGTAAGAGATAAATTGGAATGTCACGTAAAGTACTAGTCGTAGATGACGAAGCTCCTATCAGGGAGATGTTGGTTTTTGTTTTAGAGCAAAATGGATTTCAAGCAATTGAAGCAGAAGATTACGACTCTGCTATTGCAGCTATGGTTGAACCTTACCCAGATATGGTTTTACTTGATTGGATGTTACCAGGTGGAAGCGGTATTCAAATTGCTAAAAAGTTTAAGCAAAACGAACACACCCGCCAAATCCCAATTATTATGCTTACAGCTCGCGGCGAAGAAGAAGACAAAGTACGCGGCCTTGAAGTAGGTGCAGATGATTACGTCACTAAGCCGTTTTCTCCTAAAGAGCTTATGGCACGTATTAAAGCGGTTATTCGCCGTGTATCGCCAACCTCATTAGAAGAAGCTATTGAAGTACATGGCCTGCGTTTAGACCCTATTTCTCATCGTGTTACCTCAGAAGGTAACGAGCTTGATATGGGGCCAACCGAATTTAGATTACTGCACTTTTTTATGACTCACCCAGAGCGTGTTTATAGCCGTGAACAACTGCTTGATCATGTGTGGGGAACTAACGTTTACGTAGAAGATCGCACGGTTGATGTGCACATTCGTCGCCTGCGTAAAGCAATTGGCCCACTTGGACATGACCGTTTGGTGCAAACAGTACGTGGCGCTGGGTATCGTTTTTCAAGTAAGCTGTGATCAGCTTAAAGCTTAGCTAATGTGTAAAATACGCATGTATTACTACTCTAAGGTAAAGTGAGTGTATGTATCGAGTTGTTAATAAACAGGCGTTAGTTAAACGCCTGTTTATCTATTTTTTACCCTTACTATTAATTGGTGTGCTGGTTGGCGCGCCATTTTTGCTTTTATTTTTAGGATCTTTTTCGCTCCTTATTTGGCACTACCATCAACTTTATCGTTTGAGCGATTGGCTACTTAATCAACGCAGCTTTAATCCACCAGAGGGTGAGGGTGCTTGGGAGCAAGTGTTCGAGGGTATTTATCATCTCCAGCACCGTAATCGTAAAAAACGTAATGAGCTTGCAGATTTAATTCGTCGCTTTCGCGATGGGGCTGAAGCGGTACCTGATGCGGTTGTGGTATTACAAAACGATTTAAGTATTGTGTGGTGTAATCAATTAGCCCTTAAAGTGCTTGGTTTGCAGTGGCCTACCGATCATGGTCAGCGCCTTGATAATTTAATTCGCGAACCTAAGTTTGCTAAATACATGCACAAAGGCGAATTTGACGACGCGCTTGAGCTGGATAACGGTCATAGTATTGAGCAGGTGCTTGAGTTTAGGGTAATGCCATATGCAAGTACGCAACTTATGGTTGTGGTACGTGATGTAACGCGCTTAAAACAGCTTGAACAGATGCGTAAAGACTTTGTAGCCAATGTGTCGCATGAACTACGTACACCGCTTACAGTGGTTACAGGGTATCTTGAGATGATGGATGGCGACATGATGCCGCCGCCAGCAATGTGGAACAAAGCGCAAAATACTATGCTTGAACAATGCAAGCGCATGGATAGCTTAGTCAGCCAATTACTATCGCTTTCGCGTATTGAAGGTGCTCGTCGCCAAGACAATGATAAAGCTATAAATGTGCCGCAATTACTTGGTTATATTCACACTGAAGCAAACTCAATTAATCAAGACAAAGGCCACGAACTTATTTTTGATATTGATAAAACCCTTGATATTAAAGGCTCTGAGGATGAACTGCGTAGTGCGTTTTCTAATTTAGTATTCAACGCGATTCATTACACAAAACCAGGCGGTAAAGTAGAAGTATGCTGGCAGCGCAAAAACAATAAAGCGTGTTTTAGTGTTACCGATAATGGTGATGGTATTGCGCCTGAGCATATTAACCGATTAACTGAGCGTTTTTATCGTGTAGATAAAGCTCGGAGCAGAACAACAGGTGGCTCAGGCTTAGGGCTCGCTATAACAAAACATGTGTTAACTCGCCATGATAGTAAATTAAATATTCGTAGTGAAGTTAACAAAGGATCGTGTTTTTCTTTTGAATTTTCAATAGATAAGATAGTTTCGCTGACTAAATAATTAAGCTAATAGGTCAAGTCATAAAAGTGTCATTTAAGAGTAATGTAACTGTCATGTACTCACTTTAGAGTGGGCAGCAGTTAGAAAATGGGACGAACAAACCGGAGAACCCTACATGAAATTTAAAAACTTAGTTGCCGCAATGGGTGTGGCTGTTACAACTTTCGTATCTGCACAAGCAGTTGCTTTAGACCAAGATATTCCTGAGTACCAAAAAATTAGTGGTGTTTCAGGTAACTTCTCATCAGTAGGTTCTGACACTTTAGCCAACATGATGACGTTCTGGGCTGAAGAGTACAAACGTATTTACCCAAATGTAAATATTCAAATTCAAGCGGCAGGTTCTTCTACTGCGCCACCGGCACTTACCGAAGGTACAGCTAACCTAGGTCCAATGAGCCGTAAAATGAAATCTAAAGAAATCGAAGCGTTCGAAAAACGTTACGGTTACAAACCAACAGAAGTACGTGTAGCTATTGATGCACTTGCAGTATTTGTACATAAAGATAATCCAATTGAAGGTCTTCGTATTGACCAAGTAGATGCGATTTTTTCATCTACTCGTAAATGTGGCGCATCAGAGCAAGTTAACCGTTGGAGCGATGTTGGTTTAACAGGTGACTGGGCAGCTAAAGACGTTCAACTTTACGGACGTAACTCAGTATCAGGTACTTACGGTTACTTTAAAAAGAAAGCACTGTGTAAAGGTGATTTCCGTAATAACGTAAATGAGCAACCAGGCTCTGCATCGGTAGTACAGTCAATTTCATCTTCATTAAATGCAATTGGTTACTCTGGTATCGGTTATAAAACATCGGGCGTACGTACAGTACCGCTTGCTAAAAAAGGCGATAACTTTGTTGATGCAACACTTGATAACGTTGCGCAAGGTAAATATCCGCTATCGCGCTTTTTATATGTTTATGTGAATAAACACCCGAATAAGCCGCTATCACCTATGGAAGAACAATTTTTAAGAATGGTACTTTCAAAAGATGGTCAGCAAATTGTAGAAAAAGATGGTTATGTACCTCTTTCTGCAAAGCTAGTAAAAACAGAACTTAAAAAGCTTGGTTTAAATTAATAAACTATAAGCAATAAAAAACCGCTCATTGAGCGGTTTTTTTGTTTGCCCAGCGAAGCTGGCAAACCCGATAGGCTGAAAGATGCCTTATCACCCTGACTAAGGGGAAGATAATCTGAATGGCAAGGGCGTCACTGGCCAACGGTGGGGTCTGAAGGAAGCCATAAGAAGTTAGAGGTACACAACTAACCGTAACCTGTTTCGGCAGTATTGGTGGGTCAGCGTGCAAAATAGCGCAACGCCCTATACTTAGTCAGACCAATACTGTGCTTGAGGGTGGGATTTCTAACAGGGAGCCAGTGCAGTAACTGGGGAAGCCTGGCATCTAAACTTAATGAGAGTAAGTGGCCTAAATACAAGGTGAAAGCCAAGATTTAGTGTCGGTGTGAGGTGGCAGATGAACCCGTAGTAGTGAGTAAGGCTAGGCCGATGAAAGCCAGTAATGGTGTGGAGGGGAAAACCAAGCCGACTATCAACAGAATGTTTGATAGGGTCAATTTTAATCAAAAGTTTTAATTGATTGCGAAGGGGGGAAGTATTCTTTAAGTGTATGAAAATCAGGAGTATCGACGTATAGGCTCACATGTATTTCGACGGAAATAGGCAAGAGATGACGGCTAAGCAGGAATGTGGACGCTGAGAACTGAAGGCCGAGCATGGGAGTAATGAGCGACCACTTAGGCAGATTGCCATTCGGCTAGCACACCTAATGTCCTCATGAAGAACACCACTATACATCAATGTGAAACGACAGACATACCGTAAGCAAAGGCAATTGATGACAGTTTACTACAGCTTGTATGGGCAATTATTAGATATTAATAACCTGTACAAGGGATTCAAAAAAGTGAAAGCAGCGAAAGGAGCGGCCGGAATAGATAGGCAGTCCATAGCCGCGTTCGCCTTGAATTTAGAAGAAAACTTGAAACAACTGCAAGGTGAACTGCAAAGCAAGCAGTATCGCGCACAGCCAGTCAAACGGATAGAAATACCGAAAGATGATGGTGGTGTGAGACTGCTGGGAATTCCAACAGTTCGCGACCGCATAGTACAACAAACACTATTGAACATTCTCCAACCGCTCTTCGACATCGACTTTCACCCATCAAGTTATGGGTACAGGCCGAAACGAAGTTGTCATGACGCCATCAGCAAAGCCACGGTATTTATTCGTAAATATCACCGTGAGTGGGTGGTTGATATGGATCTGTCGAAGTGTTTTGACCTACTCGATCACGACTTGATCATAAGCAGCGTCAAACGCAAAGTGACAGACGGTAGCATCTTAAAACTGCTCAAACAGTTTTTAAAAAGCGGAGTAATGATAGGCAATAATTGGGAAGCGAGTGAGCTAGGAAGTCCACAAGGTGGTGTTATCAGTCCATTGTTGGCGAATATCTACCTAGATGCATTTGATCAAGAAATGAAAAAGCGAAATCACAGAATAGTGAGGTACGCCGACGACATATTGATCTTATGCTGCACAGAAAAAGCAGCCAAGAATGCACTCACAGTAGCGACTCAGATACTCGAAAAAGGCTTAAAGTTAACAGTCAACCAAAAGAAAACGCACATAGCGCATAGTAGTGAAGGCGTAAAATTTTTGGGAGTGGAGATAGGCAGTAATTGGACGCGTATCCAAGCCACAAAACTCAAAGGCTTTAAACAAAGAGTAAAACGATTAACAAAGCGAAATAGTGGCATGAACTTAATTGAAGTAATAAAAAGACTCAATCCAGTGGTGCGCGGCTTTGTAAATTATTTCAGTATAGCCAATTGTAAACGAGTGCTAAATTTGTTGGCAAGGTGGGTGAGACGACGATTAAGGGCAATTCAGTTAAGGTTGTGGAAAAACCCAGCGAGGTTGCATAAGCGACTAAAACAATTAGGGAAAAAGCCGCCATTTAAGTTCATCAAAATGAACTCATGGCGAAACTCTCTAAGTCCATTATCGAATGTAGCGATGCCAAACCAATGGTTTGAGGAGCAAGGTTTATATTCAATGGAAAACGTAAGTACAGGATGGCTTGCTCAATCGGCGTTTAGAAAATAAGCCGAAGGGATAGAAGAATACAGGAGCCGTATACGAGGCCCGTACGTACGGTTCTGTGAGAGGGATGAGGCAAAAGCCTCACCCTACTCGATGTGTCTAAAACTAAAAACTTTAAGGAATTAAATATTACCTAATTTTTCGGCTTGCACTTTACACTGATTGTAGCTCTCAACACATTTACCAGAGCATACTTGTTGCTTTAAGCTATCAGCTGTTGTTTGCTGTTCACATGTACTTTCACATTGGTAATTTTGTTGAGCACACTGATTCATTTCAGGGTTTTCAACTTGGTTTTGGCAACCTACTAATAGTGCAAAAGTAAGGGCGACTACGCTTGTTTTTATTAAAGTGTGCATGCTTCTTATCCTTAAAATGGAGTCGCAATAATATTAAATTTCGACTTGAATATTGTCGATCAATCTAACACCACCAAAATAGGCTGCGGCTAAAATAACAAATTGAGTATCTTCGATTGTAGCAGTTTTTAATGTATCTCGTTGAGCAATCTCAAAATAGTCTGGCTTTAGGCCTGCTTGCTCTAAACTTTGTTTAGCTAAGCTTTCAAGTTTTACGAAGTCTTTTTCGCCACTTTTAAGTTGCTCAGCGCATGTATTAAGTGCTTTGAATAATACGGTTGCTGTCGCTTTTTGCTCGTTCGATAAGTAACCATTACGGGAGCTCATAGCAAGGCCAGAAACTTCTCGCATTGTAGGCACACCAATAACTTCAACCGGAATTGATAAGTCGCGTGCCATGGTTTTAATTACTTGCAGTTGCTGAAAATCTTTTTCACCAAAGCAGGCGTAGTCTGGTTGTACAAGGTTAAATAACTTAGTCACTATTGTGGCAACGCCTCTGAAGTGACCAGGACGTGAGCCACCGCAATAGCCTAATGAAATATCAGGCACATCTACAAAGCTTTGTGCACCAAGTCCATTTGGATAGATTGTATCTACACTTGGGGTAAATACAATATCAGTGCCTAGTTCAGCAAGGCCTTGCTTGTCTTCGTTTAGCGTACGAGGATAGTTATCTAAATCTTCGTTAGCACCAAATTGCATTGGGTTAACAAAAATACTCACAACGACTTTATCGGCTAAGTTTTTTGCTTTTTCTACTAGCGAAAAATGCCCACGGTGCAAGTTGCCCATTGTTGGCACAAGTGCCACGCTAAGGCCAGCTTGGCGCCATGCTTTAATTTGACTACGTAACGATCTAATTTCAGTAATTGACTGCATTATTTAAACTCGTGTTCAGCGCTTGGAAATGCGCCATTTTTAACGTCTGTACAATACTTTTGAACGGCTGCAGGCATATTGCCTGTTTCGAGCAAAAAGTTTTTAGAAAATTTAGGAATGTAACCTGCGGAAATACCAACAAGGTCATGCATTACCAGTATTTGGCCATCAGTTAGGCTACCAGCACCAATACCAATAGTTGGGATACTTAGAGCGTCTGTAATGCGTTTTGCCAATGCACTTGGAATACACTCGAGTACTAATAATTGTGCGCCAGCAGCTTCTAGTGCTTTTGCGTCATCAATCATTTTTTGTGCTTTGTCTTCTTCGCGACCTTGTATTTTAAAGCCACCAAATACATGTACTGACTGTGGTGTAAGGCCTAAATGCCCACAAACTGGAATACCTTGTTGAGTAAGCGTTTTAATGCTCTCGTAAAGCCATTCTCCGCCTTCAAGCTTAATCATGTTCGCGCCAGCGCGCATAAGCTCAGCTGCATTTTTACAAGTATCACTTACGCTTGAGTAGGTCATAAACGGTAAGTCAGCAATTACAAATAATTCGCGGCTACCAGCGCGTACACAGCGGGTATGATATGCAATATCTTGATTGGTTACGCCAAGAGTGTCATCGCCGCCTTGTAGTACCATGCCCAAAGAGTCGCCCACTAAAATAACTTCAACGCCGTTATCATGAAATAACTTTGCAAAACTAGCGTCATAGGCTGTTAATGCAGTAATTTTGTTATTTTCTGCTTTCATTTTATTTAAAGTAGAAACGGTTATTTTAGACATAATATCCTCGCAGGCAAAAGCCTAGGTTAATTACAGAGGTAATTGTTGTAAGTCGTTGAGCGGTAAGTTATTTGCAATGGTTTTTAATGCAATGCCGCTTGGTAAAATAAGTTCAGGTGCAAGCTCTAATAGTGGATAAACCACAAACTCGCGATTATTCAAACCATAATGAGGCACAGTTAAGCGCACCGTATTTATAATTTGATCATCAAATAATAGAGTATCTATATCAAGAGTGCGTGGACCCCAACGCTCAGCCTTTCTTACTCGCCCATGCTCAAGTTCAATACGTTGCGTTAAATCAAGTAATTGCTCTGGCTCAAGGGTCGTTTTAATGCACGCTACTGCATTGATATAGTCTGGTTGATCTTGTGGGCCCATAGGCTTACTTGCATAGTAATGCGATACGTTTATAAATTCACAATTGGGCAGCTTTTTAAGCGCGATTACCGCGTTATCAAGCTGCTCTTTTGGTGAGTTTAGGTTGGCACCTAAACCCAAATAAACACAGTACATGTTATTACTCAGCTGGCTTTTTAGTAGGTCGACGGCGTCTTCGCGGCTTAGGACCACCTTGATGACCTAAGTTTTTAACCATCTCTTTTTGGCCGTTTATATCTTGGCCTAAGTATTGTGTCCACCACTGGGCAAGCTCAGTATGCTGTGTTTCGCCTGCGTCTACGCGTAAGAGTAAAAAGTCGTAGGCGGCTTTGAAGCGAGGTTGCTGCGTTAGTCTGTAAGCACGTTGGCCTGCGCGTTTATCTAAGCGGTGCTGAATATGCCAAATATCGCGGGCGCCTAGAGTAAAGCGTTTAGGAACCGCAATGTGTTGTGAGTTATCGCTGAGTACTTTATTCATTGCTTGTGCGAAAGCGTCGTATTCTGCAAGTTGCTCTTGGCTTTGAATCTTTTTAGTACGTTCAAGCAGCGGAAACCAAAGTAGTGCGGCAAAAATAAACGCGGGTGTTACTTTTTTATCAGCATTAATGCGCTTGTCAGTATTTTGAAACATTTGCTGAATAAGCGTGTGTTCTAAGCCACTTGGGTTTTTATCTAAGATTTTATCAAGCTCAGGAAACAGTGAGCGGAATAAGCCGTATTTACGCAGCATTAAAAAGTTAGCTTCGGCCTTGCCGTTTAAAAACAGCTTAAGAATTTCTTCAAATAAACGTGCTGGCGGAATGTTATCAAGCAAACTTGCAAGCTCGCTAATTGGCTTTTCACTTTTAGGCGCAATGCTCATATCAAGTTTAGTAGCAAAGCGAACTGCACGTAACATACGAACAGGGTCTTCGCGGTAACGCGTTTCAGGGTCGCCGATTAGCTCAATTTGTTTAGCTTTAATTGCCGCTAAGCCGTTGGCGTAATCGAGAATACTAAAATCTTTGATTGAGTAATAAAGTGCATTGATTGAAAAGTCGCGGCGCTCTGCATCTTCTTCAATACTGCCAAATACGTTGTCACGTAGTAATTGGCCTTCATCGCTTGATTGGCTTATTTGATTTTTGTCTTCTTGCGCTTCGTGATGGCCACGCATAGTCGCCACTTCAATAATTTCACGGCCAAATACAATATGTGCTAAGCGAAAGCGACGGCCAATAAGGCGACAGTTTCTAAATAGTTTTTTTACTTGATCTGGCGTTGCGTTAGTAACTACGTCAAAATCTTTTGGCTGTTGGCCTAACAATATATCGCGAATACAACCACCAACAAGGTAGGCATCGTAGCCACCGTCTTTTAAGCGGTATAATACTTTGATTGCATTTGGGCTAAATTGTTTGCGAGAAATACCATGCTCACCACGAGTGACAACAATAGGTTCACTGCTTACAGAAGCGCTTTCGGCACTGGTATTCGGGCCGATTATTTGTCGGCAAAATTGAAAAAGCTTGGAAATAATAGTCTGTCTCCTAGAAGGTGTGATTGACTCTGCATCGCAATCAAAAGTTACAGCAAATAAGGCGGTTATAGCCCAGTACTAGCTGTTTGACGTAATTAGCATATATTTAGGCGGCTATCATATACCAGCAGGGTTTAAAAATTAAGTTGATGTGTTGAAATTAAGCCGTTTTTAGCTATTTTATTTACTTAAATGTGTAAATTGGACTTTCTGACTACGTGGATGCTGAGAAATTTGTATTTCGGATACTTGTGGTACCTGTTTTAAGCTAAAGTTTTTAATTCCCCAAGCGATTAATTGTTCAATATTTAAATCGATTAAATCAGCTATAACAGGCAACCCTAAAAACTCAAATGCACTAATTAAAGCAGGCTTTGGATTTTGTTTGCTAATGGCGGGAGCATAGTTTTGTTTAGATAATTTGAAACCAGGCTTGGCAACCGCTAAAGGTAAATGAGCAAATTCAGGCACAGGGCTATTTAGTTGTTTAAACAAACTAATTTGCCTTGCGGTTGGCTCAATTAAATCAGCGCCTCTTACAATTCGATTAATCCCTTGATCAATATCATCGACGACCACAACAAGTTGATATGCAAATAAGTCATCGCTGCGTTTAATTAAGTAATCTTCATGGGAAAGGGCGCTATTTACTGTTATATCACCTTGAATTAAATCATTAAATTGAGTAGTTGGATGTTGCTGAACTAAGCGAAGCGCACCGGACTCCGTATTATGGCTAAGTGCTTGGCAATGCCCTTGATAAATACCGCCAATGGCTTTTATTTGTTTGCGAGTACAAGTGCAACCATAAACAAGCTTTTGTTTTAAAAGTGAGTGGGTAATATCTTGGTATAAAGGCTGACGCTGCGTTTGATATACAACAGGTTCGTCCCAGTGAAGGGCGTAGGCATGTAAGGTATTCAGAATATCGGAGTCGGCGTTTTTAACCACGCGCGTAGTGTCAATGTCTTCTATACGAACTAACCAATCTCCTTGGTTAGCTTTTGCATCTAGATAACTACCCACAGCCGCTACAAGTGAGCCAAAATGTAATGGCCCAGAAGGAGACGGTGCAAAACGACCGCGATATTTACGCATAGGCGCAGTAACGGCTGTAGGAGACATAACTAATTAATAAGTATTAATTAGCCGCGTCCAGATTGCTTTTCTTTGATTTCTGCAAGTGTTTTGCAGTCTACGCATAAATCGGCAGTAGGACGTGCTTCTAAGCGACGTATGCCAATTTCGATGCCACAAGACTCACAAAAGCCAAAATCATCTTCTTTAATCAAATTAATTGTTTTTTCAATTTTTTTGATTAATTTACGTTCGCGGTCACGAGTACGAAGTTCTAAAGAGAACTCTTCTTCTTGTGCAGCGCGGTCAACTGGGTCAGGAAAGTTAGCAGCTTCGTCTTGCATGTGCGATTTAGTACGATCAACTTCGTTACGTAAATCATTACGCCAAGTTTCTAAAATCGCTCTAAAATGAGCACGTTGTGCATCATTCATGTACTCTTCGCCTGGTTTTTCTTGGTATGGTTCTAAACCGGCTTGAGCCAATAAACCATGTTTCTTTTGGTCTGGCATAACTCTCTCCTAAATCCTTAATTTAATGCCTCAGCATTAGCCGGCGGTATAAATAACAGAATCTTATACCCTAGGCAAATTTATTTTTAATTAATCGAATTAGCTTCAACCATGCTTACTGAGTAAAAAGTGTATTAATAGTTTATTTACACTTTTAATTAATTCACATATTCGCTTTCTAAAACTTGCCTTGTTATGTGGGCAAAAGCTTTAAAAACAAGTTAATTTTTATAATTCACTTTGTATAACTTTTTTTAATTTGATTACTTTGCTTATTTTGCAAATTACGCTTAGTTCAATCCCTTGGTTTAATACACTATTGTGCAAATACTATTTTTTTATGAAGTAAAACTTCATTAGCAGAAATAGTGGCCTTGTATGCTAATACTTCAACGCCGGCTATTATTGCTTGGCTTAATAGCGTGGCGTATTTCTTATCAATATGCGCAGCTGCACTTACGGTATTTATTCCTTCATGCAAAACAGCGAACAGTAATACTGCTCGGTGGCCTTGTTCGATCATTTCTATTAGTTCGCGGATATGTTTTTGTCCGCGCAGTGTTTGCGCATCAGGAAAGTAGCCTTGCCCGCTTTTTGGTGCATCTTCGCTTAATAATGTGACTGATTTAACTTCTACATAGCAATCAGGCTTATTTTTGTCTTTGAGTAAAAAGTCGATTCTGCTGTTTTCGCTGCCGTACTTTACTTCGCTTTGCAATTGACTGTAGTCGAGTAGCTCGCTTATCACATTATTGTTTATTGCTTCTTCTACTACTTTATTAGCCACCGCTGTATTTACACAAATAAGCTGCGATAAGTTATTTTGCGTAAGCTCTAATGAATGCGGGTATTTTCGTTTTGCGTTATCACTTGTTGAATAAAAAGCAGCAAAACCCGGCTCAGCGCATCCCGTCATTTTACCTGTATTAGCACAGTGGGCGGTAAATTCGCTGCCATCACTTAGTTGTAAATCAGCTAAAAAGCGTTTGTAGCGCTTT
The DNA here is from genome assembly GCF_031198785.1 of Pseudoalteromonas sp. HL-AS1. NCBI lineage: Bacteria > Pseudomonadati > Pseudomonadota > Gammaproteobacteria > Alteromonadales > Pseudoalteromonadaceae > Pseudoalteromonas > Pseudoalteromonas sp. HL-AS1. Next base: position 2,856,251 of record NZ_CP133569.1, on the reverse strand, counting down.
AGTAAGGTGGCTGGTTGCAGCGTTGGCGTGTACTTCATAATAACTTCCAAAGTGTAAATACTGCACAGCAGTGTGATTTATGTTATTTATCTCAAGCTGTTGGGAACTTAAGCGCTCTATAGTAAACTCGGTGGCACATTTAAGTGCAAGGGTATTCTAACATGAGTGAAAAATTTGTTGTTCAACTAAGCGAACAAGCAGCAGCGAGTCATTGGGGCGATAATGCGTCATTGTCTTTTAATGAGCGCGGTGCAACTGTTCATTTGTCTGAGCAAGAAACATTGAAAAATGTTCAAAAAGCAGGCCGTACTATTGCAATCCAAGGTATTAAAAACGTTGAATTAGCAGGCGATGCTTGGTGTACAGAAAGCCAGTGGGCTTTTTATCAAGGCTTTGTAACACCAAAATCGTTAAACGGTGTTGAGTTTGTTGATAACGCACAATCAGATATTAAAGAACTTGCTCACTTAAAAACGTCAGCAATTTGGGCACGTGAAATGGTTAACGGGACTGCCGATGACATTTACCCAGAAAGCCTTGCTGAAAAAGCGGCTGAGTTTATTCAATCATTAGCACCTGAGCATGTAAGTTACCAAATTATTAAAGGTGATGCGTTACTAGAACAACAGTGGATTGGTATTCATGCTGTTGGTCGCGGTAGTGTTCGCCCACCAGTATTGCTTGAGCTTGATTACAACCCAACAGGCGACGAAAATGCACCAGTAAGTGCAGCGCTTGTAGGTAAAGGTATTACGTTTGACTCAGGTGGTTACTCAATTAAATCAAGCGAAGGTATGCTTGGTATGAAGTGCGACATGGGCGGCGCTGCAACAGTAACTGCAGGTTTAGCATTGGCTATTAACCGTGGTATTGAAAAACGTATTAAACTGTTTTTATGTTGTGCTGAGAACTTAATTTCGGGTCATGCATACAAATTAGGTGATATTCTTACTTATAAAAATGGCACAACAGTTGAAATTGTAAACACGGATGCTGAAGGTCGCTTAGTACTTGCTGATGGCTTAATGGCAGCAGGAGAGACTGGCGCTCCACTTATCATTGATGCAGCAACACTAACTGGAGCAGCGCTTGTTGCTGTTGGCCAAGAGTACAATGCATTATTTGCACTTGATAAAGAACTTGCACGTGAAGTTGAAAGTTTTGCATCTCAAGAAATGGAAGCAGCTTGGCCACTTCCTCTTGAAAAATGGCATCAACAAAACTGCCCATCTCCTTATGCTGATACGGCAAATAGCCGTGCACAAAAGGGTGGCGGTTACGGCGGTGCATCGAATGCTGCAGGCTTTTTATCACGCTTTGTGCAAAACGATGGCAAAGGCTGGGTGCACATAGATTTAGCTGCTGCTTTTAACATGGGCAGTACAAGCCAATGGGCAGCGGGCGCAACAACTCAAGGTATGCGTACGGTTGCTCGTACCCTACAAGAAAAAGCATAATATTTACTAAATTATGCTTTTTACACTAAAAATAGGCACCTTTGGGTGTAATGCCGATCATTTAAGAATTAGTTAATAGCACTTGAACGATCTTCTAGGTATGTAAGAATCCGAATTCTTTTGTAGAATTCGGATTTTTTTATGCAACTTTCTAATGCTCTCGATATTATTAACAACATCAAACCTAATGACGTTGAAACACTCGCAGACTTACTCCCTTTATCTCTTATCGAAGAAGCCTATGCACTGACCGAAACCGTTACACTACGAAAAAGAAAACTAACCCTAGAATCGATGGCTTGGTTGTTGATCGGGATGGTTATTTATAATGACAAATCGATGGCCGATGTCGTTAATATGCTCGACATTGTTGACCGCGATGGTAAGCCATTTGTTGCGCCAAGTGCTTTAACTCAGCGTCGTAAAAACCTAGGTGAAGCCGCCATGAAAGCCTTATTTGAATGCACCCAAAGGCATTGGAATAATGACGCTAATCATCCTCATTGGAATGGGCTTACCTTGCTTGGTGTCGATGGTGTCGTTTGGCGTACGGATGACTCACCCCAAAACAATGAAGCCTTTACAAAACCGACTAATACACAATACCCACAGGTCAGAATGGTGTGTCAAATGGAGCTAAGCAGCCACCTAATCACGGGGAGTGCTTTTGATGATTACAAGGTCAATGAAATGGTGCTGGCTGAAAAGCTTATAGAAACCACACCCGATAACAGTCTCACTTTATTCGACAAAGGTTTCTATTCTTTAGGGCTTTTACATAAATGGCAAACAACTGGCAGTGAACGCCATTGGCTAATCCCCCTGAAAAAAAATGTGCAATATGAAGTTATTCAAACATTAGGGCGTAATGATAAATTAGTCCAACTTAGCAGCAACCCAAGAGCAAGAAAGATGTGGCCAACGCTGCCTAACACCTTAATCGCGAGGTTAGTGACTCGAAAAATAAAGGGGAAATCATATAGTGTGATGACATCTATGACAGATCCGATGCGATATCTATCAGCCGATATAGGTGATTTGTACAGTCACCGCTGGGAGATAGAGCTTGGTTATCGGGAACAAAAGCAATATATGCTGGGCAATCGATTAACATTAAGAAGTCGCTTACCAGCGCTTGTAAAGCAAGAGCTGTGGGGAGTGTTGCTTACTTATAATATGGTGCGATATCAGATGGTAAAAATGTGCCACACATTAAAAGGTGATTATTTACCGTACCAACTGAGTTTCAATGGTAGTTTAGCTCAAATAATGAGGTTGCTTGTTGGATTACCTTATTCAACACCTGGAGCCATACCACGTCAATTAAAATACTTTTATGCGATGGCAGAAAGCCTAATTCTAGAGCCTCGAAGGGATCGAGGTTTTCCTCGTGCAGTCAAGCCAAGACCACAGCGGTACGCTAGAAATAAAAAAGCCGCTCACCTTAAGTGAACGGCATTACACCTTTGGGTGCCTATTTTTTAATTTACAGGCAAGCAATTTTATTTCATTTGCGGTAAAATCCGTCGCCAATACCTGTTTGAGTTTAATTTTTGCTTAACTCTAAGCTGCGCTCAAATCTTATATCCACCACTGGGGTTTCTAATTATGTCAGATAAGTGCTACATCACAGCTCAACAGCTGCTTGAAGATTCGTTCCGCGTAGCGGCACAAGTATACCAAGATGGCTTTCGTCCTGATTTTATTATTGGTATTTGGCGAGGTGGTGCACCGATCGGTATTGCTGTTCAAGAATATTACGATTATAAAGGCATTGAGACTGACCACATTGCAGTACGTACATCGTCTTATTACGGTATTGGTAAACAATCTAAAGAAATTAAAGTCCACGGTTTGCATTACATTGTTGAGAACGCAAATGCAGGCGACTCATTATTAATTGTTGATGATGTATTTGACTCTGGTCGTAGTATTGTTGCATTAAAAGAAAAGCTTTCAGAGCTTATGCGCTTAAACTTGCCACGTGATATTCGTATTGCATGTCCGTACTACAAGCCAAAAAACTCAAAAGTAGACACTGTTCCAGATTATTATATTCATGAGTCTGAAGAGTGGTTAGTGTTCCCGCATGAACTATCGGGTTTAACACCGGATGAAATTATTGCAGGTAAATCTGATCTTGTGAAAATTCATGACATTTTGCTAGAGAAGTAATCAGTAATTTGTATAAATAAAAAAAGGCCGTTAAGGTAATGCCGATCAGTTAAGAAAATGACCGGTTGACCGATCCAAACGATCATGCAAAATCCGTAGTTAGGAAACTAACTACGGATTTTTTTGTGAATATAGAACAAGCACTGCAAGCAACACTTGAAGAAAGCAGCCGATACCATACCTTTGAAAAATTATCAGAAATTCTTGACCCTGAAATCATTGAACAAGGTTTTCAACAAGCAGGGATTGCAACCGTTCGTAAGCGAAGATTACCGCTTGAAGCCGTTTTGTGGTCAGTTATTGGCATGGCATTGTTTCGAAAAGAATCAGTTTGGAATATCGCTAATAAGCTAGATATCATGTTACCTGGCAAGAACCCACTCGTTGCTCCAAGTGCGATGGTACAGGCGAGACAAAGGTTAGGTGATGATTCCGTTAAACACGTTTTCAATAAATCTGCTCAATCAATGTATAAGCAACAGTCATTCGAAACATGGAATGGTTTGAACCTATTAGCTGTTGACGGTGTTGTGTGGCGAACAGCCGACACGCCTGATAATCGTAAAGCCTTCTCTTCAGGTAGCAACCAATACGGTGATACAGCCTTTCCTCAAATACGCAGGGTCTGTCATATGGAATTGACCAGCCATCAACTGCTCAGTAGCGAGTTTGATAACTATAAAACCAACGAGATGAAATTAGCTGAGCGTTTAATTGAACGTACACCAGATAATTCACTGACTATGTTTGATAAAGGATATTATTCTTTAGGCCTGTTAAACCGTTGGCACCAAACTGGGGAGATGAGGCACTGGTTGATACCAGCAAGGCCCGACTTACAGTATGAAATCATCTCCAGCGCGGGTAAAAATGACCATATCATTGAATTGAAAACTACAAAGCATGCACAAAAAAACTTTCCCGATGTTCCTGAAACGATTAAAGCGAGATTAATCAGCAAAACAATAAAGGGCAAAAGCTACCGTATATTAACCTCGATGACGGATAGATTGCGTTATCCAGGTAATGAAATTGTTGAATTATATTGCCATCGTTGGGAGATAGAACTTGGGTTTAGAGAAATCAAACAAACCATGCTTGATAGCGCATACCATTTAAGAAGTAAGCGTCCAGACATGGTGCGTCAGGAGCTATGGGCCGTGTTACTCGCCTATAATTTAATACGAAGAATAATGACGATGGCGGCGACAGTCACAGGGATATGGCCTAACCAGCTTAGTTTCTCTAGCAGTTCGATGGCTGTCATTCAGTATTTCTCGTCAGTATCTATAATGAGTCCAGGGAACATTCCAATACACTGGCAGCACTTACTCGATACACTGGTCTTATTTAAGCTTCCAGCTAGACGAGAGGATAGAAGATATCCCCGATGGGTTAAGCCAAAACCATCTAAGTATCCCCATAAAAAGAAAGATGCCAGTCAGCTTAACTGACTGGCATTAGGGCCTTGGCCCTTTTTTTATGGGTAAATTTTAAATAACTTAAAGTTGAGCAAAGCTATCTACGTATTCACTTAGCTTTGGTATATCGACTGCTTGTAAGCCATCGTTACTTCTAAGTACCAAGCCTTTTTCGACAAGTTCTGTAACAACACGTCTGTAAGCTCGCTCAGTGGTAGCAAAGCGTTCGGCTTCAGCATTTACAGTTGGATAGGCTCTAAGTAGCGTAGGGTTGTTGTTCTCGGCTCTTAGTAAGCAATCTTTGGCTATGTTGTAGCTCAATGGTAGTAGTAGCTTATCTAAATTGATTTTTTGGTTTTCCTGAAATTTAGCCGCAATAGTTTGTGCGGTGTATAAACTCAGTTCTGGTTTTTCCAGCAGCAGAGCACGCCAATGTCTTAATTCAATAAGATTATAAGTTACATCGCTAAAGCACGTTACCGTATAAATACACGGATTATTATTTAGCGCTTCTATTTCACCAATAAGGGTGTTGTTACAATCCAATTGTCCTAACAGCAGGCGTCGTCCATTACCTACGTCGTAACTAAACGACACAGTGCCACTGCGTACAAGCACAAGCTTGCTTAAAGGCTGATCTTGATGGATCAGAACTTCTTTTTTTGATTGTTGATAGCTACTACCGGCAAAGGTTAAAAGCTGATCAACAAGGTAACTAGAAAAATGGTATTGAAACATCAATGTGCTCTTCGGACATTTGTCCTATTTATTACATCTTAATGACGTTAGCATCAAGACACCAAGAATTTACGCTAACTTGCTACTAATATTATTAGCTTTGCTAATAGCATTATTTTACCTTCATTTCCCGTGTAATGATTTAAGAATTTGCTGGTATTTTCCGGCAAACTTTTTCAGGTTTTTAAGCAAGTTAGCTTTTTTATTTTGTTGTAACTTTGCAATACTTATAAATGCCATAAGTTAGCAGTACATGTAATGCTAACCTAAAGGCTAGGAGAGAACAATTGAGTTGGGAATATTTAGGCTATATTGCATCAGCTTTATTGGTTGTATCGTTAACAATGACAGATGTAGTAAAACTGCGTTGGTACAACATGTTTGGTTGTATTGTATTTACTGCATACGGTGTTGCCATTGGCGCAGTACCTGTTATTTTTACCAACGGCTTATTGTCGCTTGTAAATTTATACCACATTATAAAAATATATCGCCAACCTAAAGTTGAAGACGCTAAAAGCTAAAATAAGTTATCTGCACAAATAAGTTAATTATTTCAATTAAAATCAAAGCTTCAGTTTTTGTGCTGTCCAGCTTGAAGTGAATACATATAATCTCATATCACTCTACATAACTTTCCTTTGAACCTTGCTGTAAGCTCTTACTTGAAAGATGATTTCATTAGGTTTTAATACGCCGAACGTTAGCTAAATTCTGTTCGCGGATAACAAATATATAAATAAGCGCTTCTAAAAATTCCATTAAAAAATCCGATAGCAGTAAACTGCTATCGGATTTTTTATCTGTTATACCAACCTGCTTATATATGAATCTATTTAATGCTTCAAAGCGCTTAAATATTTATGTAGGTTGTGGTATTTACGCTTTTTCTAAATCTTCAACGTCACCTAAGCCAGCAGTTAGTTCTTCAAGTAATTGCTTTATTTCCTCAGAAGCTAAAATAAAGTCAGCATCAAGTTTTAAAGCCATATCTTCTTTAGGAATATCTGCGTTCTCTTCTTTTAGAGTTTCAGAGTAGCTTAAACGCTTGATAGAGCCATCGTTTTGCAGCATAAACTTAAGGCGTTCTTGCCAATCAAGTGCCAGTTTAGTTACGCGTTTACCACTTTCTAAGTGCGATTTAACCTCATCACATGCCAGATCATGGCCTTTTAGTTTTACTTGTGCACCGCTGTCGTCAGCTTCTTCAAGCTCAGCGTCAGAGCCAATAGCAAAGCCTTCTGGTGTACTAAAGTTAGTTAACCAATCAGTTAAGAATACATCTAGGTCGTAGTTAGCAAACGCAGGTACAACTGGGAGCGTTCCTAACGATTTACGAAGTAGTGCCAGTAGCTCTTCAGCTTTATTAAAGCTGCCACTATTTACAACCACCCAGCCATTTTCTTGGTCAATAAAGGCAAATTGTAAGCTCGACTTTTTAAATGCCTGGGGTAGAAGAGTATGAAGAATGTTTTCTTTTAATTCGTCTTTTTCTTTCTTTTTAACAGGGCGGTTTTCTTCGGCTTCTATCTGATCAATCTTCTCAGTAACTAGTTCGTTAATAACAGAAGCTGGGAGTACTTTTTCTTCACGTTTTGCGCAAACTAAAATACTTTTTTGAGAAAAATGCGATAGTGTTTCGCCATGCTTTCCAAACGCTTTCGTCCAACCAAATGTTGCAAGCTCTTGACCAGTACATGGGCGAAATAAATCTTGCTCTAATGCTTTATCAAAATCTTCTTGGGTGTATGAAGCGTCTTGCTTAAAGCGGTAACAAATAAGGTTACTAAACCACATAGGGGAATTGATCCATTTGAAAAATTTGTCCAATCATAGCAATAAAAACAGCATCTCGAAATGACTGATTTGTTACTAGGGCGTGTTGAACTTTATGGATTGAAATTTGTTCAATCCAAGGAAGATTAAATCGCGGCGCTAGGTTTGTAACCTAGTGGGCTAAGTAAAAACCAAATATGTTGCTGAAAATTCAACCACCAAAGATCAACACGCCCTAATAATTTAATGCATGTACTTTTTTATTCATATTTTTCAAAAATAGGCATTGGCTTAGCCATGTTCTTTGGAAATTGAATATAGTAACGCAGACCTTTGCCAGGTTCACTCGTTGCATCAATAGATCCGCTAAGAGTTTGTTTAACTAAATTAAACATTATATGGGTACCTAATCCGCTTCCGCCCTCATCGCGTTTAGTCGTAAAGAATGGGTCAAACAATTTTTTCAATTGCTCACTGGTAACTCCGTTACCGTCATCTTTGTAATCAATCGTTAAGTTAGTGTCATCTGCGCTTATTTTGATATCCATCACACCGTTGCTTTTACCTTCAAAGCCATGAATGAGTGAATTCATAATTAAGTTAGTAAAAATTTGGCTGATGGCACCTGCAGGTAAATTTAAAACTAAGTCATCAGGGCATTCTAATTTTATTGTATGGGATGTCTTTTTTAGTTTTGGATGCAGTGAGCGTATTACTTCGTTAGTGTAATCTTTAAAGTTAATAGTTCTTACTGCTTCACTGGCCTGATCGACCGCTATTTGCTTAAAGCTAGCAATAAGCTCTGAGGCTCTATCTAAGTTAGTGGTTAACAAACTTGTACTTTGTTTTGCTTCGTTAATAAATTCTTCTAGTGCTTTTGGTGAAAGTGTTTTTTCACTATAAGCACTTTCGAGTTTATTTAAGCGTTCTTGCAAAAACGATATTGCCGTTACACCTATCCCAATAGGGGTGTTAATATCATGCGTAATACCCGCCACAAGTCCGCCTAGTGCTGCCATCTTCTCTGTGCCTAATAAACGTTCCTGTGCAAGGCTTAATTCTTCTATATAACGTTGGGATTCAGTTTGTTTTGAAATTAGCTCTTGCTCTGTGCTGCGGCGCAAGTCTATTTCTTCAGTGAGCACAATTTTTTGCTTTTCAAGTTCGTATTTTTGCTGTTGTAATTCCATCATTGCTTGGCTTAAGTTTGATGTTTTACGGGCTACGTCTTGCTCAAGTTGTATGTTGTGATGATCGAGCTTTTCGTTACTAATAATGAGTTCTTTTTGGGTGTGCTCAAGCTCTTTTCTGTACTGAACCACTTTATCTATTAGTTTGTTAAACGACTGCTCCATTACTTTTAGTTCGTTATGCTCCTCTGTTTCTATTTCGATGTGTTGTCCTTCTAGCTCATCTAATTCTAGGTTTTCTAGTTGCTCAGTAAGCTCAGCTAAGGGATCTGTAAGAAGCTTTCTAAATGCCATTAAAAATAAAATGATTAAAAAGGTAGTTTTAATCATCGCATTACCAATCAAAAAGTAGATTGATACCATAATTCGGCTTAAAACAACTTCTCGGCTAGAAAATAAGGTAACGTCACCCACTTGGGTAGCACGGCCAGAAAATTCAAAAATAAGTGGAAAGGTGTAACCAAACAGACCGGATTTCGCGTCTTCTAAAATTGCTTCTTCTTGTACTAACTGTTGGTTATATAGCTTATGTATGTCGAGCGAGCGCCCTAATTGTGAAATAATTTCGCCGCTGTCGTCTCGAACAATAATCCCTTCAATCATGGGAATGGCGAGTAAACCTTCTGCTGTTGTAATTGTTTGCTTGGTATTAAGCTCCCAAATTGCACGTGTTAAGCTACGACTAAAGGTTTTTTGTAATGTACTTAATTCATCACGTATATAGTCTTTAGTATTGAGATATTCAGCAAGCACCTGTCCGCAAGTCACTACGAAGGTAAGCAAAAAATAAACGGATAAAACGCTTGTTAGTAGCTTCTTAGAAAGGCTTTTTTGTAACATGAGTGACTTGTTCATCCTTTGTTATTTTTGTAACGTTACTATTGTAATTTAAAAGTTAGTCAATAAACCTCTAAAAATAAATAAAAAAGTTAAAATTTAATAAGATAAATCTAATTAAATAGGTATGTAGTATTAATGTAATTAAATTCAGCTATGAATTAGTAAATTTGTTAGACGTTAAGTTTTGTAAGTTTGATTAGAATTTAGTTTCGTTAATCATATTTAAATGAATTAATTCTATATTTATCATTGCATTGAATTATTAATGCGCTAAGTATTTAGATGCGTGTTAAAGTGTCTTGAGTGCAAAGGAAGATGGTCTTTTAATAACTTTGATGGTTGTGTAGTAGTAAACATGATGAAATTTTCGATATTAGTCTGTGATGATTCTGCTGTTGCTCGTAAACAAGTCGTGCGGTGTTTAAATGAGTGTATAGATGCAGATATACAACAAGCTATAAATGGAGCAAACGCCCTCGATCTTTTAAGAGCACAAAACTTTGATTTACTGTGCCTAGACCTCACCATGCCAGAGGTTGATGGTATACAAGTACTTGAAACTATAAAAATAGAAAAAATAGAGTGCTTTGTGTTGGTTATTTCTGCTGATATACAGGAGAAAATGAAGCAACGAGTCGCCCAACTTGGCGCAATTGATTTTATTGATAAACCTATTAATAAATCAAGCTTAAATAAAATATTGCATAAATTTGGCATTCATTAGGTTTTTTCATGTTAAAAAAGGCTGTTTTATCTTTTAATTTAGGGTTGACAGCATAGCCTTTGTTAAGGCAGTCTTAACATATGAAAACAATTAATCGCGTACTGACCATTATTATTACAACCATCATTCTTACTGGATAGTGGCATAGGTCGGTGCAACAAATTTAAAGGCCTGTGTTCACTTAGAACACAGGCCTTTTTTCGTTTTATGGGATGAGGAACATAAACAATGCGAGTTTTAAAATTTGGTGGGTCTTCACTTGCCGATTATGCATGCTTACAACAGGTAGCTCAGTTAGTTAAAGCACAGTTAAAAGATGAAATGTTATTGGTGCTTTCTGCTCCAGGTGGAATGACCGATTCGCTAGTTGCACTCGCAAGTGCCGCAGAGCAAGGCTTAGATTTTTCGCAGCAATGGCAAGCATTAGCGAGTCGCTGTGAAGGCCTAAAAGCTGACGTTGAAAAAAGTGGCGTAGTAGTTACAATCTGGCCAGATCTAAGGGAACTTAAAAATAAACTAGATGGCGTGTCGCTTATACAGTGTTGCCCTGATCAAGTTCGCGCATTTGTAATTAGCTTTGGAGAGCGCGTTAGCGTTTCTTTAATGCAGGCTTTATTGAACTCGCACGATGCAAGATACTTAGAAGCAACAAGCTGTATCGCCTCAACTGGTGGTTATATCGACGCCGAGGCTGATTTAGTAACAAGTAAAGCGCGCTTTCAAGCTGTGCTTAAAGAAAATCCTGCAACTATTTATATCATGCCTGGTTTTACTGCGAGTAATGACAAGGGCGAGCTTACAACGCTTGGTCGTAATGGCTCAGACTACTCAGCAGCAATTGCAGCAGCATGTTTAGAAGCTGAGATTTGTCAAATTTGGACAGACGTTGATGGCGTATACAGTGCTGATCCTCGTTATATTAAAAAAGCCACTAAAGTAGATTTTTTATCTTATAAAGAAGCGATGGAGCTTTCTTACTTTGGTGCAAAAGTACTTCACCCAAAAACAATTTTACCGTGTGCTAAAGCAGGCGTGCCATGTGAAATTAAAAATACGCATAACCCAGACGCACAAGGCTCATTAATTGGTAACGATTATTCATCTGATGAGCCCGTAAAAGCGCTTTCTAGCTTGCAAGACCTTGCAATGTTAACTGTTTCAGGCCCAGGCATGAAAGGTAAAGTAGGCATGGCGTCTAAGGTATTTAACGCGCTTGCTCATGATAACGTATCAATTGTATTGATCACGCAATCATCATGTGAATTTAGCATTAGTTTTTGTGTGCACGAAACAGACCTAGCACTTGCACTCGATGCGCTACAAACTGCATTTGAGCTTGAATTACAAGCAGGGCTTATTGAGCCTGTACAAGTACAGCGTAATTTAGCCATTGTTACTTTAGTGGGCGACAACATGCGCGCACACCGTGGCTTAGCGGCTAAGTTTTTTGCATCGCTTGCACAAGCGCAAGTAAATATTGTGGCAATTGCACAGGATTCTACAGAAAGTGCTATTTCTGCGGTAATTGATGGTGAGTTATGTAATGACGCTGTAAAAATATGCCATGAAAACTTTTTCACGCATGTGCCGTCAATTGATGTGTTTTTACTAGGTTGTGGCTTAGTAGGGCAAGAGCTTATTAATCAGCTTGAACGTCAGCAAGCTTGGCTTGAAAAGCGTAATATTAAACTTAACTTGTATGGTGTTGCTAACTCTCGTCAATTACACCTTGATAACGAAGGCATCGCTTTTAGTGATTGGCAGCAAAAATTGGCCTTATCTGAGCAAGCATTTGATTTAAAATTAGTAGAGCAATTTGTTAAGCAAAACCACTTAGTGAATCCGGTATTAGTAGATTGTACATCTTCAGATGCACTTGCTGCGCAGTATGTAGACTTTTTAAATGCAGGCTTTCATGTGGTTGCAGCTAATAAAAAAGCGACAACAAGCTCATACACGTATTACCAAGATTTAATAGCTGCTACGCAAAAGAATAATCGTAAATTTTTATACGAAACTAACGTTGGTGCAGGCTTACCAGTAATCGATAACTTGCAGTCATTATTTGGTGCCGGTGATGAGTTACTAGAGTTTAGCGGTATTTTATCAGGCTCACTTTCGTATATGTTTGGCGCACTTCAAGATGGTTTATCACTTTCTGAGGCAACTATTAAAGCCAAAGAAAGCGGTTTTACTGAGCCAGATCCTCGTGATGATTTATCGGGTACCGATGTAGCACGTAAGTTACTGATCATTGCTCGCGAAGCCGGTATGAAATTGGAGCTAAGCGATATTGAAGTTGAGTCAGTATTACCACAAGGTTTTGCACAAGGTGATAGCGTTGATGAGTTTATGGCAAAACTACCAAGCCTAGATGCTGATTTTAATGACCGCATTCAAAGTGCTGCGAGCGAAAGTAAGGTACTTCGTTATGTAGGTACAATTAAAGGAGGTCACTGTAAAGTAGGTATTGAGCCTGTTGATGAAAAACATGCGCTTAATGTAATTCGCGATGGCGAAAACGCGCTTGCTATTTTAAGCCAATACTACCAGCCACGTCCGTTTGTTATTCGTGGTTATGGTGCAGGCTCTGAAGTAACAGCAGCGGGTGTATTTGCTGATATTTTAAAAACACTATCGCGCTAGGAGCTCGTTATGATTGAAGTATATGCTCCGGCGTCTATTGGTAATTTTGCAGTAGGTTTTGATGCACTTGGCGCAGCGCTTGCGCCAATTGATGGTAGTTTATTAGGCGATGTAGCCGTTGTAAGTGCAGCACCAAGTGACGAATTTATTTGTACTGGCGACTACGCTCACAAGTTACCAAGTGATGCGAATGAAAACTTAGCGTACCAGTGTTTAGTACATTTTAGAGCGCATGTTGCGCCTGATATGCCAAGCGTAAAGCTCGAGCTTAAAAAGAATTTACCAATTGGATCTGGACTTGGTTCTAGTGCATGCTCGGTCGTGGCTACCTTTGCTGCCCTTGATAAGTTTGCACAAACTAACTTAAGTCAGGTTGAGCTTATTGAGCTTATGGCTGACTTTGAAGCTGTAGTGAGCGGTGGTCGTCATTACGACAACATCACGCCATGCTATTTAGGTGGTTTGCAATTAACAGGTGATTTAATCCCTGATAAATCGATTGCACTGCCTGTTGATGAAAATTGGTACTACGTTGCTGCGTTCCCTGGTTTTTCACTCAACACTGCAAAAGCGCGCTCGGTTTTACCAAAAGAGTTGAGCATGCATGCAAGTGTTGAGTTTGCACAGCGTTTATCGACATTTAGTAGCTTACTGTTGACTAATCGTTTTGACGATGCACTTAGCATAATGAAAGATGAAATAGCAGAACCTTACCGCGCACCGCTTATTAAAGGTTTTAGTGAAGCCAAAGCAAGCTTACCAGCGTTGGGCGCTGAAATAGTGAGTATTTCGGGCGCAGGACCTACCTTGTTTAGTGTATGTAAAACACTTGAAGCTGCAAAGCAATGCGCGCAGTGGTTAGAGGCAAATTACATTAACGAGCAAGGCTTTTGCCACATTTGTAAATTAGATAACGACGGCACGCGTCAATTAACAGTTTTATAGGATAGGTAGTCATGCAATTACATAATTTAAAAGATAGCTCACAAAAAGTGTCGTTCGTTGAAGCCGTAAAAACAGGTTTGGGTCGTAATCAAGGTGTGTTTTTCCCTGAATCCCTTGCCCCACTGTCCGATGTTGATGCATTGCTTGATATGGACTTTGTTACACGCAGTGGCAAAATATTATCTCACCTAATTGGTGATGAGCTGCCAAGCGACACTGTGGCACAAATGGTTAAAAATGCATTTAACTTTCCAGTTAAGCTGGTAGAAGTTGAAGAGAATACATACTGCTTAGAGTTGTTTCATGGTCCTACGCTTGCGTTTAAAGACTTTGGTGGTCGCTTTATGGCTGAGTGTTTAGCGCAATTTAATAAAGATGAAAAAGTAACTATTTTAACCGCAACATCGGGCGATACTGGTGCAGCCGTTGCACATGCTTTTTATAACAAGCCGAATATCGATGTTGTCATCTTATATCCTAAAGGCAAAATTTCACTTGCTCAGCAAAAGCTATTTACTACGTTAGGTAACAATATTCATTGTTACGCAGTTGATGGCAGTTTTGATGATTGCCAAGAGTTGGTTAAAAATGCCTTTTTAGATGAAGAAGTTAAATCAACACTTGGGCTTAATTCTGCTAATTCAATTAATATTAGCCGTTTAGTTGCTCAGGTTTGTTATTACTTTGAGGCCATTGCACAACTACCAAAAGAAAAACGCGCAACAGCGCATATATCAGTGCCAAGTGGCAACTTTGGTAATGTATGTGCTGCAATGATTGGTGCGGTTATTGGCTTACCTGTAGGTAAATTAAGTGCAACAACCAACCAAAATGATACTGTGCCGCGCTTTATGTTTGATAAAACCTGGACGCCAAACGCAACACTTGAGTCGCTTTCAAATGCAATGGATGTAAGTAAGCCAAACAACTGGCCGCGTGTGCAAACAATGTTAGATAATAACTGGTTTAGCTACGATAACTTTTATTCAACTAGCGTAAACGAGGAAGACACGCAATTGGTGATGAAAAAAATTCAACAAACGGGTTATGTTGCAGAGCCCCACACTGCTATTGCGTACCAAGGTCTTGTTGAAAATCGAGCGCCTGGTGCTGCGGGTATCTTTTTAGCAACCGCTCATCCTGCTAAGTTTAAAGAAAGCGTAGAGGGTATTTTAAATATTGAATTAGGTATGCCAAAACCACTTAGCGACGCACTAGCAAAACCATGCCTAGCAAGCGATATAAAGGCCGATTACGACGCATTACGTACAGAAATACTTGCTAAACTTGGCTAAGTTAATTAATTCAAAAAGGCGGTTAAGCCGCCTTTTTTTATAACTTTAGGCTATTAAATCTAGTGAGTTGCATTTACTAATTAAATGTAGGAAATAGCATTCATTTAAAATCGTTATGGTTTTATAAGAAAATATCATCTTAAAAAGTCTGTGAAATAGTTTCAATCCCTGTTTAAATATCCTCAACTTAAGAGCGTAGGCAAAGAGTCGTTTAAAGCGTACAATAAAGCCTCTAAAAAAACACCATACACGTTGCCCTAGGAGACCCCAATGTTAGAACGTAGCATGAATATTTCGGATTTTGATCCAGAGTTATTTGACGCGATAAACAAAGAAACTGCTCGCCAAGAAGAGCACATTGAACTAATCGCTTCAGAAAACTACTGTAGCCCACGCGTACTAGAAGCGCAGGGTTCACAGCTTACAAATAAATACGCAGAAGGTTACCCTGGTAAACGTTATTATGGCGGTTGTGAGCACGTTGATGTTGTTGAGCAATTAGCAATTGACCGTGCTAACGAGTTATTTGGTTCTGACTACGCAAACGTACAACCACATGCTGGTTCGCAAGCTAATGCTGCTGTTTTTCTAGCGCTATTAGAAGCAGGCGACACTGTACTTGGTATGAGCTTAGCTCATGGTGGTCACTTAACTCACGGATCACACGTAAGCTTTTCTGGTAAGCTTTACAATGCAATTCAATACGGACTAGATGAAACAACGGGCGAAATTGATTACGCACAGGTTGAAGCACTAGCACTTGAGCATAAACCAAAAATGATTATTGGTGGTTTCTCAGCGTACTCAGGTATTGTTGATTGGGCTAAATTCCGTGAAATTGCTGACAAAGTAGGTGCTTACCTGTTTGTTGATATGGCTCACGTTGCAGGTTTAATTGCGGCAGGCGTTTACCCAAGCCCAGTTCCTCATGCACATGTTGTAACTACAACTACGCATAAAACACTTGCTGGTCCTCGTGGTGGTTTAATTATCTCTGCATGTGGCGACGAAGCAATCTATAAAAAGCTTAACAGCGCAGTTTTTCCTGGTGGTCAAGGCGGTCCTTTATGTCATGTTATTGCAGCAAAAGCAGTGGCATTTAAAGAAGCGCTTCAACCAGAGTTTAAAACATACCAAACACAAGTTGTTAAAAATGCAAAAGCAATGGTTGCTGTAATGCAAGAGCGCGGCTACAAAATCGTATCTGACAAAACTGAAAACCACTTATTCCTACTCGATTTAATCGATAAAGATATTACTGGTAAAGATGCAGATGCAGCTCTTGGTAACGCTAACATCACAGTTAATAAAAACTCAGTGCCAAACGATCCACGTTCTCCGTTTGTAACATCTGGTTTGCGTATTGGTTCTCCTGCTATCACTCGTCGTGGTTTCAAAGAAGAAGAATCAAAAGAGCTTGCTGGCTGGATTTGTGACGTACTAGATAACATCACTGATGAATCTGTACAGGCGCAAGTTAAAGAAAAAGTTAAAGCAATTTGTGCAAAATTACCTGTTTACGCTTAATTTTATAAGCAACAGTAATTAACAGCACCACAGTTAGGGAGCTGTTTATCTTTTGAGATTAAATTTGCGCTGTTTTTGAAGTGGCTCTAAAAGTAGTTTTTGCTTTGTGGCTGAGTTTTGACTCAGTTTATTAGGTTATAAATCGCACAGTGCAATTAAATTGGCTCTAGATAAAACAAATTTAAATCCTGAAAGAGCAACAGACCTTAATTTTTGCTAAGATAAAAGACCGCTATTTAGCGGTCTTTTTTGTTTTAAAACGGAAGTACCGAGCTATGCATTGCCCATTTTGTACCGCAAAAGATACTAAAGTTATTGATTCTCGCCTAGTCGGCGGAGGCCACCAAGTTCGCAGGCGCCGTGAGTGCAACGACTGCCACGAGCGCTTTACTACATTTGAAGGCGCTGAACTGGTTATGCCTCGTGTTATTAAACAAGACGGC
This sequence comes from Pseudoalteromonas sp. HL-AS1, assembly GCF_031198785.1. Taxonomy (NCBI): domain Bacteria; kingdom Pseudomonadati; phylum Pseudomonadota; class Gammaproteobacteria; order Alteromonadales; family Pseudoalteromonadaceae; genus Pseudoalteromonas; species Pseudoalteromonas sp. HL-AS1. The sequence continues at coordinate 2,839,074 of NZ_CP133569.1, read as the reverse complement.
AGCCGCGAACCATTTAACGAAGATAAATTATTAAATGGCTTAAATCGCGCACTCGAAAAACGCCCAGTGAGCACAGAGCAAGTAGACGAAGTAGTGAATATAATAAAATCGCAGTTGCGTGCTACAGGCGAGCGAGAAATTTCAAGCCATTTGGTGGGTGAGTGCATTATGGAAGCCCTCAAAAAGCTCGATAAAGTAGCGTACGTAAGATTTGCCTCTGTTTATCGATCGTTTGAAGATATACGCGAATTTGGCGAAGAAATTGCCCGTTTAGGGGAGTAATACCAATTTTATTAAAAATATGATCATTCTATCGCATTAAATAGCGCACTCACTGCGTTAAAAATTATTCATATAGAACAACTATATGTCATAATTTTCGCCTTGTTATTGCGCTATTTTCTTAGCGCTATAATGGACCACTTATTTAACGCAATTGGTATAATAAATGCTTAACCAAATTACTTTTACTGAACATGATGAAATGTATATGGCACGCGCCATAGAACTTGCCAAAAAAGGTCGGTTTACTACCACACCTAACCCTAATGTTGGCTGTGTATTAGTTAAAAATAATCAAATAATTGGTGAGGGTTTTCATCAATTAGCAGGTCAAGGCCATGCTGAAGTAAATGCACTGGCTGTCGCTGGAAAAAATGCACAAGGTGCAACGGCTTATGTAACGCTTGAACCGTGTAGTCATTATGGCCGTACGCCACCGTGCGCCGAAGGCTTAAAAGCTGCCGGTGTGGTAAAAGTAATTGCTGCTATGGTTGATACAAATCCACAAGTTGCTGGCAAAGGCCTTAAAATACTGAGCGACGCGGGTATTGACGTTGCTTACGGGTTACTCGGATCACAAGCTCGCGCACTTAACGTTGGCTTTTTTAAGCGTATGGAGCAAGGCCTACCTTATGTGATTTGCAAAATGGCAGCGAGTATTGATGGTAAAACAGCGCTTAAAAATGGGCAAAGTAAGTGGATCACAAGCCCTGCTGCTCGACAAGACGTACAATTATACCGAGCGAAAAGCTGCGCTATTTTAACCGGTGCCGATACAGTGTTAGTCGATGATGCTAAACTTAATGTGCGACTAAGTGAGCTGCCTTGCACACTGCCTACTGATTTGCCGCTTCGCCAGCCCGTGCGTGTTATAATTGACTCTCAAAACCGTTTAACACCTGACCTTGCTTTATTTGAAATCCAAAGTGATGTAATAATATTTACGACTAAGGTTGATAAATCATTGCAATGGCCGCATTTTGTAAAGCATATTGAAGTCAGTGAAAGTAACGGTAAAGTTGATTTACAAGCCGTTTTAGAAAAACTTGGGCAACTGCAGTTTAATAATGTTTGGCTTGAAGCTGGCGCAACACTTGCTGGTAAAATGACAGAGCTTAATTTAGTTGACGAGTTTGTTTTTTATTTAGCGCCTAAACTAATGGGCCATGATGCAAAAAGTTTAGTTAATTTTCCTGAATTGACGAGTATGCAAAACACCGTTGATTTAACATTTAATGAATGTGCGCGCATTGGTGACGATTTACGTATCACCGCGTCAAAACTCATTAAAATCACTTAATAAAAAGAGTAGTGCTATGTTTACTGGGATAATAGAAGCCACAGGCAAAATTGCTTTATTACAAAAAAAACAAGGCGACTTAGCCATTCGTATCCAAAGTGCTGATCTTGATATGACAGACGTAAAGTTAGGTGACAGCATTGCAACTAATGGTGTTTGCTTAACTGTAGTTGATAAACATATTGATGGTTTTAGTGCGGATTTATCTAATGAGACGATTAGTTTGACCGGTTTTGCTCACTATGCTTTAGGACAAACGGTAAATCTTGAAAAAGCCATGCAACCTGTTTCTCGTTTAGGCGGTCATTTAGTATCTGGCCATGTTGATGGTATCGCAACGATTACAAGTATTACAGCAAACGCCAGAGCAACAGAATATTGGCTTACAACTGACGAAAATTTAATGAAATACATTCCGTACAAAGGTTCGGTATGTATTGATGGTATAAGCCTGACAGTAAACGCTGTAGAGGGTAATAAATTCAAATTAACAATTGTCCCACACACGAGTGAGCAAACCACAATTGCTCATTTTAAAGTAGGTACTCAAGTTAATTTAGAAGTCGATCAAATTGCACGTTATTTAGAGCGCCTTATAAAGGGTGCAGAGCAACCAACGGGCTCTGATATTTCGATGAGCTTACTCGCTAAAGCGGGTTTTATTAAATAACGAAACTGACAACTTACACGAGCAAATTTATGAATTTACACAGCGCGCAAGAAATCATCGACGATATTAAAGCCGGTAAAATGGTTATTTTAATGGATGATGAAGATAGAGAAAATGAAGGCGATTTAATAATAGCAGCTGAGCATATTAGCGCAGAAGCGATTAATTTCATGGCTACCCATGGCCGTGGTTTAATTTGTTTAACCATGACGCAAGAGCGTTGCGAGCAACTTGATTTACCGTTAATGGTTAAAAACAATGGTGCAGCATTTTCGACTAACTTTACAATGTCGATAGAAGCATCAAAAGGTGTTACAACCGGTATTTCAGCAGCAGACAGAGCACGTACAGTGCAAGCGGCTATAGCTAAAGGCGCAGTCCCAAGTGATATTGTTCAGCCTGGACATATTTTTCCTATTATGGCGCAACCTGGTGGCGTATTAACTCGCGCAGGACACACTGAAGCTGGCTGTGATTTAGCGCGTTTAGCTGGACTTGAAGCATCATCTGTTATTGTTGAAATACTTAATGCTGACGGCACTATGGCACGTCGCCCTGATTTAGAAGTTTTTGCGAAAGAGCACGATATTAAAATTGGCACCATTGCTGATTTAATCGAATACCGCAACTTAAACGAAACAACAATTGAGCAAGTGGCAAAATGTATGTTACCAACTGTTCATGGTGAATTTGATTTAGTTACTTACAAAGACACAATTGACGGTCAATTACATTACGTATTGCTCAAAGGCGATATAAAAGATCAAGAGCCGACAAATGTACGTGTACATTTGCAAAGTACCTTTAACGATATTCTACTTTCAGACAGAAGTGCTGACCGTAGCTGGGGCCTTTCAGAAGCAATGGCTTATATCGCTAAAAATGAAGGTGCTTTAGTTATTTTAGGTAAGCAAGAAAGCACTGAAGAGCTAGAGGCAACTGTGAAAGCATTTGCAGCAGCTGATGCTGGCGAAAGCGTTACGCCACGTAAATTCAAAGGTACATCTCGTACTGTTGGCGTAGGTTCGCAAATACTTGCCGATCTTGGAATTAAACAAATGCGATTAATGAGTCGCCCTAAAAAGTACCATGCACTTTCGGGCTTTCATTTAGAAGTAGTTGATTACGTTGAGCCACAATAAGCATCACGCTTAAACTAGGCTATTATTTTATTTTTATGGTATGATGCGCAGCAATTTTTGCGCAATCGCAACCGCTTGAACTTATTTTTAGGGTTATCAAATGAAAATTATTGAAGGTAATAAGTACGCTCCAGGCAAAAAATTTGCCATTGTCATTTCTCGTTTTAATGACTTTATTGGTAGCAGCCTCCTTGCAGGTGCTGTTGATGAGCTAAAACGCACAGGTGGCGTATCAGATGACGACATTACCGTTATTTATGTGCCAGGCGCGGTAGAATTACCTTTAGCGGCTAAACGCGTTGCGGCAAAAAAAGAGTATGATGCAATCATCGCATTAGGCGTAGTGATCAGAGGTGGTACACCACACTTTGACCTAGTTGCTGGCGAATCAAACAAAGGTCTTGCGCAAGTATCACTTGAGTATGATATCCCGGTTGCATTTGGCGTATTAACCACAGAAAGCATTGAACAAGCAATTGAGCGTGCTGGCACCAAAATGGGCAATAAAGGCGGCGAAGCTGCTTTAGGCGCGCTTGAAATGGTTAATGTGTTAGATAAAATTTAAGTTTAAGGAATTTTTGTGAAACCAGCAGCAAGACGTAAAGCACGTATCTTAGCACTCCAAGCCGTTTATTCTTGGCAAATAAGTGGCAATTTAATTGCCGATATCGAACAACAAATGTTGATCGAAACAGACGTTACTAAAATTGATGTTGAATACTTTAAAGATCTAGCGACGGGTGTTGCTGTAAATTACAAGCAACTAGACGAAGCTGTATCACCACATTTAACACGTCCGTTTGATGACTTAGATATGGTTGAGCGTGCAATTTTACGTTTAAGCAGCTATGAGCTTAAGTTCCGTGAAGACGTACCTTATAAAGTTGCTATTAACGAAGGTATTGAACTGGCCAAAATTTTTGGCGCTGAAGACAGCCATAAATTTGTAAACGGTGTACTTGATAAAGCTGTTAAGCATTTACGCAAGTAAGTAAACCGTTAAAGAGGGGAGCCGGCATAGGCCGGCTTTTTTGTGTATGAAGGAATTTGAATTAATTAACCGCTACTTTAAAGGTCGCGGTATCACCCGTCGTGATGTAAACCTAGGTATAGGGGATGATTGCGCTTTAGTAACCGTTCCACAAAACTGCCAACTTGCCGTTACAACAGACACTCTTGTTGCTGGCGTACACTTTTTTGATGATATTTCCCCTCGTGTATTAGGTCACAGAGCGCTTGCTGTTAATTTAAGTGATTTAGCGGCCATGGGCGCTGAGCCAACTTGGGTTTCAGTTGCGTTAACTTTGCCAAGTATTGACCCACAGTGGATTGAAGAGTTTACTGATGGCATGCATGAAATTGCTGAATATTTTAATGTGCAGATTATAGGTGGCGATACAACTCAGGGTCCATTAACCATCACTATTTGTGCGAAAGGGACTGTACCCGAAGGTACTGCACTTCGTCGTAGTGGCGCAAAAGTGGGTGATTGGATTTATGTTACGGGTCCGCTAGGTGACGCTGGACTTGCAATTGAGTCTCGCAAGCAAGGTATAAATATTGAGCCAGAGCATTTAAAGTACGTAAATAAACGCTTTGACTTTCCAACCCCACGTGTTGCTGCAGGGCAGGTATTACGAGGCCTAGCATCATCGGCTATTGATGTGTCGGACGGCTTAATCGCTGATTTAAGTCATATACTCGATATGTCACAAGTAAATGCAGTGGTGAATATTGAAAGTATTCCAACTTCAGATGCGATGCAAGCAAGCCTTGATTTTAATCAGCAGCTGCCATTTATTCTCAGTTACGGTGATGATTACGAATTAATTTTTACGGTCCCTGATAGCAATAAAAGTATGTTAGAAATAAAGCTACGCCAGTATGGTGTAGATGCAACATGCATTGGCCAAGTTAAAAGTGGCGATGGCCAAATTGAGCTTTTACACAACGGTGAAAAGTTTGATTTTGAACCGCAGGGTTTTGAGCACTTTGCAAAGGAGCTGGTTTGAACAATAACCGCAAGTTTAATTTAAAGCGTCCACATCAGTTTTTTGGTCTGGGCTTTGGGACAGGGCTTGCCCCTAAAGCGCCCGGTACATTTGGTACGTTTGCTGCCTTGCCATTCATTTTTATGACCATGTATTATCCGTTATGGCTGCAAATTGTATTTGCCGTTGTGATCAGTATATTTGGTATATGGGCGTGCGGTAAAACGGCTGATGATTTAGGCGTACACGATCATCCTGCTATTGTATGGGATGAAGTGGCGGGTTATTACATCACTATGATTGGCGCAGCACTTAGCTGGCAAACATTACTCGTAGGTTTTTTGTTATTTCGCTTTTTTGATATAGCAAAACCCGGCCCAATCCGTATGCTAGACAAACGAGTACATGGCGGTTTAGGTATAATGGCCGATGATATACTTGCGGGTATTTTTTCGCTTATATGTTTACAAGCGTTAATAAAAGTGGGTTTACTGTCCTTTTAATTTTTATATTTGATTTGTTTAACTAGGTGGCAGCAATATGATGCGATTTTTACTGGTTTGTGTACTTATGTTGTGCGCGACGCCAAGTTGGGCTTCAATTACTGATTACGTAGTTAAGCAATGGAATATAAAAGATGGCCTACCGTCGCAATCACTTAAAAGTGTTGTGCAAGATCAGCAAGGCTATATGTGGCTTGGTACGCAATTTGGTTTAAGCCGTTTTGATGGTACAACATTTACAAATTACAACACGCAAAATAGTCCATTCTTGCCTAGTAACGGCGTTAATAAGCTTTTAGTCGATTCTAGTGGTTTGTTATGGGTAGGCACTAAAAGTGGCTTGGTAGTTATTAACCCAGCCACATTTGCAGCACAAGAATTTAATATTAAAGGTCCAGTGAGGGATATTCTTGAGGACTCTAAAGGTAGCATATGGATTGCGGCCAACGGCTTATACTATGTAGATAGAGGGCAAGTTGATTTACGCACTGAAGTAAATGGTCCTCTACCTATTGTTAATGCTACTGTGATCACACAAATAGTTGGCTCTGTTAGCCAAATGGCACTCTCTCCTGAAGGCATTTGGCTGGTTAATGATCGTCATTTATTACGCCTTACAAAAAACTCATCAGATTTTTCTAAACTACGTTTAGAGCTTACCGCAAAAATATCTTTACCAGAGCGCTTAGCGCAAACTATCGTGCACGATTTATCATTTTTAAATGGTAATTTGTATATAGCTTCTGAGCTAGGTGCATACTTTTTAGATTTAGATGACGAGCTAAGACCTTTTCCTTTACCTAATGCAAATAACTCAGCCGTTTATAAGTTTATGAGTGATACCGATGGTGGCTTGTGGGTATCGACCTATGGACGCTTATTATTCAGAGATAAAACCGGTGAGTGGCAATGGGTAGAGCCTAGCCAACTTGATCAAAGTATATGGTTTGCTGATATTTTTAGAGATGATAAAAATAACGTTTGGTTAGCAAGCTTTAGTGAAGGCTTGTGGCTTGCTCATGAAGGGCGAGTAGAGAGGCATTCAGCAGTTTCAAACATGACCGAATCTGTTATGGCTATTAGCCAAGCACCCGATGGTAAACTGTGGGTTGCGAATAAAAGCGGTATTGGTTATTTCGATTTAGATAAAAGTTTTATTAATTTAGTCCCAAGTAGTAAATATGGATACGCATCAGTACACGATCTACAATTTGATGGTGAGCGATTATATATAGCCACAGGGCGCGGCTTATTTGTTTTTGAAAACAAGACACTTTACACCGTCCCTGGTCGAGCACTTCGCGATAATCCGGTATTTGCAATAAGTCGCTCTAGTAAAGGCGGCTTTTGGATTGGTACCGGACGCGGTTTATATCGATTAAATTATGCTGGTTTAACGCCTTTTGCTTATAACGCTTTTTTAGGTAGTAAGTTTATTACCTACGTATTAGATAAAACAAACTTTGGTGTGATTGGTACTAGTAAAGGCGCATATTACTTTACAGACCGTGGCATTGAAAAAATTGGCGACCAAACAACACTTGAAAGCGCATACGTAACTAGCGTGCTACATATAGATGGCGTGGGTATTTTAATCGGCTCTCTTAACGATGGGCTTTTTTACAGAAGTACGCAAGGGCAATGGCGTCAGCTCGATGCAGCTAATGGTTTACCGTATGGTTCTATATTTAGCCTAGAATATGATGAAAAGTTAAAGCATGTTTGGGTAAGCACCATGAAAGGTGTTTACAGAATGCCTGTAGAGCAATTTAAAACAGAAATAAAAAGCCTAAAAGTTGAAGAAGTAATTTCATCTTTTGACCGTCAACTTGATGGTAAAGCGAATCAATGTTGTAGTGGACTCGGGCATGATGCGGTAGCAGACACCGGAAATTCTATTTGGTACCCAAGCTTACAAGGTGTTGTTGAAATACCTAAAAATGTAGAGCTATTTGGCGTGCTTGCATTAAAGCCAACAATAGAGACAATAACAACGCCACTTCGTCATTTAACTACCGCTGCGCTTGGTAAAAAACCATCATTAGAAACAGACGAGCGTGATATAACGCTAACTTACACAGCTATTGATTACTATGCACCAAACAGCATTGAATTTAGATATAAACTAAGTGGCTTAGATAGTGACTGGCGCTATGCAAATACGCGACGTGAAGCTATTTATACTAACTTGCCTCCTGGCTCGTTTTTGTTTCAATTAGAAGCTAAGCGCCAAGGTGAAGACTGGGCTAAAGCGCAAGATGTAGAATACGGTTTTGTAGTGCCTGAGCGCTTTGACGAAACAATTTACTTTAGGCTTTTAATTACCAGTGGTTTTATTTTGCTTTTTTATCTCATTTTTTGGGTGTTTAGAGCACAAGAACGCAGAAAACAAGAAGCATTAGAGGGCTTAATCACTGAGCGTACCTTAGAGCTTCGCCAAGCTAATGATAAATTAGGCCAAGTGAATTCACAGCTTAAATTAGTGAGTCACTCAGATGAGCTAACAGGGCTACGTAGTCGCCGCTTTTTGTTTGATCAACTCCCTAAAGATATTGAGCACTTTCAACGTAATTCACAGTCGCTGCAGGCACAAGGTAAGTCACTGGTGCTGGTAATTATTAACTTTGATAACTTCAGCCGTATTAACGATGCGTATGGCCCAATTGCAGGTGATAGCTGCTTACAGCAAATGGCTGCATTGTTAAATTCGCGTACGCAGGGTTCTGACTATGTGGCACGTTGGAGTGGAGATGAGTTTTTATTATTATTACGCGATTTTAAATGCAATAAAATAGATAGCTATGCTTCAGAACTTTGTAAAGTAATAGCGGCTAATTCGTTCCAATTACCAAATGGAAAAACAACTAATATCACGGCATCAATTGGTTGGTCATTTTATCCATTACCTTTATTAGGCGGACAGGTAATTAGCTGGGAAACCTCTATTAACTTGGCCGATATAGCACTGCATCAAGTTAAAAAGCGCGGTGGTGATGGTGTGGCTAATATTACGTTTGATTATCAGCTCGATGCATTTGAGTTTGAACAAAACTCTAATGTTGATCAGCAGTTAGGTATTTTGCAAAGCAATGGCTTAGCTGATATTAAAGTGTGGATGCGCTGATCAGCAATATTGATATTAAAAAAGGAGCCTAGGCTAATGCCGATCAGTTAAGAAAATGACCGGTTGACCGATCCAAACGATCATGCAAAATCCGTAGTTAGGAAACTAACTACGGATTTTTTTGTGAATATAGAACAAGCACTGCAAGCAACACTTGAAGAAAGCAGCCGATACCATACCTTTGAAAAATTATCAGAAATTCTTGACCCTGAAATCATTGAACAAGGTTTTCAACAAGCAGGGATTGCAACCGTTCGTAAGCGAAGATTACCGCTTGAAGCCGTTTTGTGGTCAGTTATTGGCATGGCATTGTTTCGAAAAGAATCAGTTTGGAATATCGCTAATAAGCTAGATATCATGTTACCTGGCAAGAACCCACTCGTTGCTCCAAGTGCGATGGTACAGGCGAGACAAAGGTTAGGTGATGATTCCGTTAAACACGTTTTCAATAAATCTGCTCAATCAATGTATAAGCAACAGTCATTCGAAACATGGAATGGTTTGAACCTATTAGCTGTTGACGGTGTTGTGTGGCGAACAGCCGACACGCCTGATAATCGTAAAGCCTTCTCTTCAGGTAGCAACCAATACGGTGATACAGCCTTTCCTCAAATACGCAGGGTCTGTCATATGGAATTGACCAGCCATCAACTTCTCAGTAGCGAGTTTGATAACTATAAAACCAACGAGATGAAATTAGCTGAGCGTTTAATTGAACGTACACCAGATAATTCACTGACTATGTTTGATAAAGGATATTATTCTTTAGGCCTGTTAAACCGTTGGCATCAAACTGGGGAGATGAGGCACTGGCTGATACCAGCAAGGCCCGACTTACAGTATGAAATCATCTCCAGCGCGGGTAAAAATGATCATATCATTGAATTGAAAACTACAAAGCATGCACAAAAAAACTTTCCCGATGTTCCTGAAACGATTAAAGCGAGATTAATCAGCAAAACAATAAAGGGCAAAAGCTACCGTATATTAACCTCGATGACGGATAGATTGCGTTATCCAGGTAATGAAATTGTTGAATTATATTGTCATCGTTGGGAGATAGAACTTGGGTTTAGAGAAATCAAACAAACCATGCTTGATAGCGCATACCATTTAAGAAGTAAGCGTCCAGACATGGTGCGTCAGGAGCTATGGGCCGTGTTACTCGCCTATAATTTAATACGAAGAATAATGACGATGGCGGCGACAGTCACAGGGATATGGCCTAACCAGCTTAGTTTCTCTAGCAGTTCGATGGCTGTCATTCAGTATTTCTCGTCAGTATCTATAATGAGCCCAGGGAACATTCCAATACACTGGCAGCACTTACTCGATACACTGGTCTTATTTAAGCTTCCAGCTAGACGAGAGGATAGAAGATATCCCCGATGGGTTAAGCCAAAACCATCTAAGTATCCCCATAAAAAGAAAAATGCCAGTCAGCTTAACTGACTGGCATTAGAGCCTAGGCTCCTTTTTTAATGTGCTCTACTTTAGATGTATAGGAAATTAATTAATAAACGCTTTAATAGCGGTTAATATTCCTTGCTCACCTAATCCCATTTCATCGTGCATTTCATCTTGTGTGCCGTGTTTAATAAACTCATCAGGAATACCTAAGTTAAGAATATTAATATTAGCCTTTAGTGTTGCTAAGTATTCGTTAACTGCAGAGCCAGCACCGCCAGCAATCGCATTATCTTCAAGGGTTACAATTACATCGTGGCTAGTTACAAGCTCATTTAAAAGTGCAGTATCAAGAGGTTTAATAAAACGCATATTAACAAGCGTTGCATCTAATTCATTTGCAGCAAGCTGTGCGTTTTCAAGTAATGTACCGAACGATAAAATGGCAATTTTACTGCCTTTCTTAATTGTATCTGCCCTACCTATTTCAAGCAGTTGCATAGTGCTTTCAATGTCTGCAGTACCTGCACTACCCCGAGGGTAACGCACTGCAACAGGGCAGTTTGCTTTATAACCGGTGTATAGCATTTGGCGGCATTCGTTGGTGTCGCTTGGTGCCATAATTACCATATTTGGAATACAGCGCATAAAGCTTAAATCGTACGCACCTTGGTGAGTTTCACCATCGGCTCCAACAATACCAGCGCGGTCAATGGCAAATAATACAGGTAAGTTTTGCAGTGCAACATCATGTATTAATTGGTCATACGCACGTTGTAAAAAGCTCGAGTAAATAGCAACAACAGGTTTTAAACCTTCACAAGCAAAACCAGCCGCTAAAGTAACAGCATGCTGCTCTGCAATGGCCACATCAAAGTATTGATCTGGAAACTCTTTAGAAAAACGTACCATGCCAGAGCCTTCGCGCATTGCTGGCGTAATAGCCATTAACTTACTGTCTTGCTTTGCCATGTCGCATAACCAATCGCCAAAAACTTTTGAAAAAGTAGCTGCGCTAGGTTTAGATTTAGGCAGGCTAGTTGTGCTTGGATCGAATTTTGGTACACCATGGTAGCCAATAGGATCGGCTTCAGCCGGTTTATAGCCCTTACCTTTTTGCGTTTTTATATGTAAAAGCTGTGGGCCTTTTAAATTACGCATATTACGTAATGTATCTACAAGCATGTTTACATCGTGACCATCAATTGGGCCTATGTAATTTAGGCCTAATTCTTCAAAGAAGGTTCCCGGGATCATCATGCCCTTAATGTGCTCTTCCATTTTACTGGCAAGTTGTTTTACCGGAGGCACACCTGAGAGTAACTTTTTACTGCCTTCACGAATGTTAGTATAAAAGCTACCTGATAGAATTCGGGCAAAGTGATTTGTTAATGCGCCAACATTTTCAGAAATCGACATTTCGTTATCATTTAAAATAATAAGCATGTCTGATTTAACATCACCTAAATGATTCATCGCTTCAAATGCCATGCCTGCGGTTATAGCCCCGTCGCCAATAATGGCAACAGACTTTCGACCTTTACCTTCTTTTTGTGCGGCAATAGACATGCCTAAAGCAGCTGAAATAGATGTGCTTGAATGGCCTACGCTAAACGTATCGTATTGACTTTCATCGCGAAATGGAAAAGGGTGTAAACCGTCTTTTTGACGAATAGTGTGCATTTGGTCGCGACGACCTGTAAGGATTTTGTGTGGATAAGCTTGATGACCCACATCCCAAACTAGACGATCGTCTGGAGTGTTATAAACATAATGCAGCGCAACGGTTAGTTCAACCGTCCCTAAACCAGACGCTAGATGACCGCTACTTTGCGATACTGAGTTGAGTAAATAATCGCGCAGCTCATTGCTAAATGCAGGGAGTTTGTCTTGCGCTAAATCACGCAATTGGGCTGGCTCGTCAACCAAATTAAGTAATGGATACTTGCTACTATCAAGTGTCATGGTTTTATATATATCCTTCGCTAACATTAATTAATCCAAAGCTTTTACGAATAATTAATGTTGAGTAATAATGTCAGTGCTAATTGCAATACGTATGAGCAAAAATTAGTGGTCACGCTCAATTAGGTAATTTGCTAGCGACGCAAGAAGTGTTGTGTCAGCATCTATATTAGCCAACGCTTCATGGGCTTGTTGTATTAAATTTTGCGCCTTTTCTTTAGCGCCTAGCATACCTAATAACGCCGGATATGTCGCTTTATTCGCGGCAATATCGGAGCCTTGTGGTTTACCTAAAGTAACCGTATCGCCTTCAACATCTAAAATGTCGTCGTGTACTTGAAACGCCAGCCCTATAGCATACCCAAAAACGCTTAAATTTTCTAAGGTTTGTTGATCAGCCTTTTCACTGCACAGTGCACCAAGTGTAATTGCGCAATTAATTAGAGCCCCGGTTTTTAGTTTATGTATTCGCTCCAGCTCTTGTACGGTAATTACTTTATCAGTTGCTGCTATATCAAGGCCTTGGCCACCAACCATTCCCTGAAGGCCTGATGCGTGGGCAAGTGTAGCAATCATTTTTACTTGTACTTGCGATGAGCATTCAAATTTATGATTTGCAATAAGTTCAAAGGCAAGCGTTTGTAGAGCATCTCCCGCTAAAACTGCATTTGCCTCGCCAAATTCTATGTGGCAAGTAGGGCGCCCACGGCGTAAGTCGTCATCGTCCATAGCTGGTAAGTCATCATGAACTAACGAATAGCTATGAATGCACTCAATTGCAGCAGCAAGTACATTTAAGTCTTGCTGGTTTGCGCCAAGCATTTTACCTGTGGCATAGACTAAAAATGGACGTAATCTTTTACCGCCATTAAATAATCCATACTGGGTGGCGTTCTTTACAGCTTCTTCTGTATCGAGAGGTTGTTTAAAATGCTGTTGTAAGGTCGCTACTACATCTTTTTGAGCACGTTCAATATGATTTTTTATGCTCACAGCTATTCCATATCATTATCAAAATTTGTAAGTACTGACTTTTCGCCATTTCCCATCAAAATTGATACTTTTTGTTCTGCTTGCTGTAATTTCCCAGATGAAGCACTTGCTAATGCAATTCCACGCTCAAATTGCTTTAACGATTGCTCAAGCGATAAGTCACCTTGTTCCATGTCACTAACGATTGTAGATAATTCTTCTAGTGCTTGTTCGAAACTTAAGTTTTCAGGTTTTTTAGTCGCCATCTTTATTTCAGCTTACATAATAAATTTAGGGGTCAATTTTAGGGGGAATGCTAAACTAGGTCAAAGGATGATATGGGTTTTTTACCTTTATAACGTTAAATTATATTTCAAGTGCATTAATAAAGCCTTAATAGCGGTCTGTTGGTTTAATAAATCAATTGATAATTAGGTAGCCCTTATAACTTGATCTAAAATAGTGCTAAAGGCTGCTTTTTATGTTTATTTATAAAAATGGCTTAAGCAATTCAATATGTTGCCGATAAGCAGTTAATAATAAAAATTTATGATAAGGCCATTAAGCATGAAACTTCTGGAGGAAATGTGGATTTAGCAACCATAATCGGGATCCTAGGCGCAATTGGCTTAATTGTCATGTCTATGTTTATGAGTAGTAGCGGTGAAATGGCTATGTTTTACAATACCCCGTCTGTGGTTATTGTATTTGGTGGTTCACTCTTTATTGTTTTATCAAACTTCACCATGTCGCAATTTTTGGGGATAGGTAAAGTTGTTGCCAAAGCGTTTATGTTTAAAATCGAGACGCCAGAAATACTTATCGAAAAAGCAGTAGAGCTTGCGGATTCAGCTCGTAAAGGCGGTTTTTTAGCACTCGAAGAAGCTGAAATTCCAAACCCCTTTATGCGCAAAGGCGTCGATATGCTCGTTGATGGCCACGACGCAGATGTAGTTCGCGCTACACTTCAAAAAGATATTTCTCTAACCACGACTCGCCATGAATTGGGCGCGGGTTTATTTAAGTCGTTAGCTGATATAGGGCCTGCAATGGGCATGATTGGTACTCTAATTGGTTTGGTTGCAATGTTGTCTAACATGGATGACCCTAAGGCAATTGGTCCGGCAATGGCAGTAGCACTATTAACAACTTTATATGGTGCGTTTTTAGCCAATGTTGTGGCAATTCCTATTCAGGTAAAACTTGAACTGCGTAAAGACGAAGAGGCTATGAATCAGCGTTTAATTTTGGATGCTATTTTAGGTATACAAGATGGTCAAAACCCAAAAGTAATCGAAGGTATTTTGAAAAATTACTTAGCTGAATCTAAACGTAAAGTAGATACCGAGGAGTAATTATGTCTGATCAAGAGTGCAAATGCCCACCACCAGGCCTACCAGCATGGATGGGAACGTTTGCCGATTTAATGTCACTGTTAATGTGCTTTTTTGTACTCTTGCTTGCGTTTTCAGAAATGGATGTACTTAAGTTTAAACAAATTGCGGGCTCTATGAAGTTTGCTTTTGGTGTGCAGAATAAAATTGAAGTGAAAGATATTCCTAAAGGTACCTCTGTTATTGCCATTGAGTTTACCCCAGGCAAACCAGAGCCAACCCCAATAGAAACCATTCAGCAGCAAACAGTCGAAATGACTCAACAAATGTTAGAGTTTCAGGCTGGTGATGAAAGCTCAGCTGGCGGCAGGCAAGAGCAACGCGGAGATAAACGCGGTGGGGAATCTCGTAGTACTTCTCAAGAGCAATCGTCAGAGCAAGCAACTTCAGCAGCCGATCAGGAACAAACTAACGAGCTTGTTAAAAAAATTGCACAACAACTTGAAAAACAAATAATTGATGGCGCAATTGAGCTTGAGTCTTTAGGGCAGCAAATAATTATTCGCATAAGAGAGAATGGTTCATTTCCTTCAGGTAGTGCATTTTTACAACCTAAGTTTAAACCTATAATTCAAGATATTGGTGTGCTGTTAAAAGATGTACCCGGTGAAATAACAGTATCTGGACATACTGATGATTTTCAGGTGTCGAATGAGTTATATATTAACAACTGGGACCTATCATCAAAGCGTGCCGTAGCAGTCGCAAGCGAGCTGCAAACGGTGCAAGGGTTTGATAAAAACCGCATGATGGTAGTGGGTCGGGCTGATACCCGTCCACTTGTTCCAAACGATTCAAATGAAGATCGCCGCAGGAATCGCCGAGTAGAAATATCTATATTACAAGGTAAAGCAAAAGAGTCAGCGCCTATTGATGTACGTTAAGCTATTGCTTGGTATTATATCTCACTACTTTTTGTTTTAATTTAGGGTACTTAATTGCCTAAGCATCTTGGCAATTTCATCATTTTAGCTTACAGTACATTTCCTTAACATATGTAATGGAATTCCCGTGAATAAAAAATATAAGTATAGCGATATGCCTGGAAATGGTACTGGCGGAGATGACGATAAGACGAAAGAATAACAATGCCTTTATGGGTTGATAAGGTAATTACATTTCTTGAACTTAGCTGGGTTTTATTTTTAATCCCAGCTATTGTTGTTTTCTATTTGCGTAAAGATTTTTTAGCATTACGATTTGTATGTGTCACAGGTGTATTTTTCTTATTTGGTGCACTTATATACGATTCTTTAAAAGAGTTTGATAAAGATATTTATATATATAGATATCTTGTCTGGGCGTTTAATGACATAGCTTGGATGGCTTTAATTGCCTATCTTGGGATAAAAGATAAAGTTTATTTATGGCAATGTGTGTTAGGTCAGTTGGTTGTTATAATGGCACCAATTTTACAACTTTTTCGCGTTGTTGATCGCCACCTTTGGGATTTATCTTATAGCACGCTAATGTATAAAACGCTTTTACCTTTAATTAATACGCTCACCGTAGTGGTGTGTTATCTTCCGCTAATTTATATTGTAATTAAAAATAATAAGACAGTAACTGGTAATAATCATAAAAAAGCCCCTCCTTTAAAATAGCTGTGCTAAACTACTGTTTATATGAACAGTGGTGAGCAAGCTATGAAACTCTACATTGCAGAAAAACCTTCACTTGGACGCGCTATTGCTGATGCGTTACCAAAACCACATAAAAAACACGATGGCTATATAGAAGTCGCCAACGGAGATTGTGTCTCGTGGTGTATAGGGCATTTACTAGAACAAGCAGAGCCCGATGATTATGATGAGCGCTTTAAAAAGTGGCAGTTTGATCACTTGCCTATAATACCTGAGCAGTGGAAATTAAAAGCCAAAACCAAAACTCGCAAACAGCTCACTGTTTTAAAAAAATTAATTAAACAAGCCTCGCAACTTATTCACGCTGGCGATCCAGACCGTGAAGGCCAGCTTCTGGTCGACCAAGTAATAGAAGAAGCTAAAATAAGTCAGGCTAAAAAGCAAAGTACGCAACGTTTACTCATTAGTGATTTAAACTTATCGGCGGTAAAGAAATCATTGGGCACAATGCGTTCTAATCGAGATTTTATTCCGTTAAGTGTATCTGCTTTAGCGCGCTCTCGTGCTGATTGGCTATTTGGTATGAATTTAACACGTGCATACACACTAGCTGGGCAAAAAGCAGGGTTTGGTAATGTGCTTTCGGTAGGGCGAGTACAAACCCCTATTTTAGGTCTTGTTGTTAATAGAGATAACGAAATAGCACACTTTGTATCTAAGCCTTTTTACGATGTATTGGCGCATTTGCTTACTCCAGATAATCAACCATTCATAGCTAAGTGGGTTCCAAGCAAAGCATGTGAGCCACATCAAGATGAAGAAGGGCGAATACTTAACAAAGCTCTTGCAGAAAATGTTGCTTCACGTATTACACGGCAAAGTGCTGAGCTTACTTCACTCGACCAAAAACAAAAAAAGCAAAGTGCTCCATTACCTTATAATTTATCTGCTCTGCAAATAGATGCCGCTAAAGCATTTGGTATGCCAGCTCAAAAAGTATTGGATATTTGCCAAATACTTTACGAACGTCATAAACTAATAACTTACCCACGCTCAGATAATCGTTATTTACCTAAAGATCACCATCAAGAAGCATCTGCTATTTTAAAGGCAATAAGTGCAAATGGGGGGCAAAGCAGTGAATTAGTAAACGGGGCTGATGTAAAAAAGCGTAGTAAATGTTTTAACGATTCAAAAGTAGCAGCCCATCATGCCATTGTGCCTACGGCTAAGCAGTTAAAGTCAGCGAGTTTGAGCGGTGACGAAGCAAAGGTATATCAATTAATAAGCCGTCATTACTTAATTCAGTTTTATCCCGACTATATATATAACGAAACTAAAGCTGAGGTAATTATTGCTGGTGGGCTTTTTAAGGCAAATGCAAAGCAAGATGTAAGCTTGGGTTTTAAGGTGTTAATGGGTAAATCTGAATTAAAAGATGTAGCCTCGCTACCTCCTTTAACAAAAGGTATGCCTCTTTTTTGCGATAAAGGCGAAGTAGTCGAAAAGCATACATCACCCCCAGCTTATTTTACCGATGCCACATTATTGGCTGCGATGACGGGCATTAGCCGTTATGTTAAAGATCCACAAATTAAAAAAGTATTAAAAGACACTGATGGTTTAGGTACGGAGGCAACACGTGCGGGAATAATCGAGTTGCTATTTAAGCGGCGTTTTTTAAAACGTGAAGGTAAGTCAATTAGAGCGACCGAAACGGGACTTGCTCTTATTAGCGTATTACCACAAGGTTTAGCGAGTCCTGATTTAACCGCAAAGTGGGAGTCGAGCTTAGGTGATATTGCACAGCAGGCAATGAGTTATCAGCAATTTTTACAGCCTTTACTTGCTGACCTAAATGGGTTTGTTCAATTAGCAGCAAACTGCGATAGCAATGCATTTGCGAAGTTACCAAAAACCTCACCTAAAAAACGTTTTGCTAAACGAGGTGGAAAAGCGACCTTTAAAAAGTCGAGTTATAAAAATAGCTCTGTTGCTAGTTAGCAACAGAGCTATTTTATTAAACGATATTACTTAACCTGAACTCTGTTTGAGATAGATTTATTATCCAGAATTCAGGTTACTTATTAAATAAAGCAACAGCAGCGTTACTCATTGCTTTTATTCCAGTAGGAATAGCAACTTTATAATCTGGTGCAAATTTACTAGAGTGTAGAGAAGGGAGTACCTCACCTGTTTTTATTGAATCTGCATATTGTGCTTGGTTTACGCCTCCTAGCCAAAAGAGGGTGATAGAGATATTTTCATCGGTGCGCCCGTATAGGCCAAAATCTTCACCCGCCATTACAGCTTGTGTTTCAAGTACATTAGTATCGCCAATTGCGCTGGCAATAGAATTTCTAACAATGTCTGTTTGTGCAGGGTTATTATAAGTAGATGGAATAGATTCATCTTCATGTACATATACTACAGGGTAGTTTGATTTATCCAATCCAGCGCTTTGTGCTATCCCAGCTGTAATACGTTTGATTGCAGCTATTTGAGCGCTTCTTACATCGGGGTTATAGCTTCTAAGAGTGAGTTGTAGTTTTACTTCATCCGAAATCACATTATGTTTTGAACCACCATGAATAGACCCCACTGTAATAACAGAAGGCTCAAGCGGTGAAAGCTCTCGGCTTGTGATTGTTTGCAAAGCAAGTACAGTGCGTGCAGCTATAATCACAGGGTCTATAGTTGTATGCGGATAAGCACCATGGCCACCTTTACCTTTAATTGTAATATCGACAGAATCTACACTTGCCATCGTGTATTCATTTTTCATTGATACCTTACCAGCGGGGACGCTAGCGCTTACATGTAAAGCAATTATATGATCAGGTTTTGCATATTTACTAAATAGTCCTTCGCTTAACATCGCTTTAGCACCCCCACCTACTTCTTCTGCAGGCTGTGCAACCATCATTAATGTACCTTGCCACTGTTTTTTATGAGCAATTAACTGCTCTGCAGTTCCAATAAAAGAGCTCATGTGGATATCGTGGCCACAGCCGTGCATTACACCTACTTTTGCACCGTGCTCGTCTATTACTTTGACTTTTGAGGCATAGGATTTTCCTGTTTGCTCAATAATAGGTAAGCCATCAGTATCAGTGCGGATCATTACTGTCGGCCCCTCACCATTTTTATAAATACCAACTACACCAAAGCCACCTACATTACTTGCTACTTTAAAACCCAGCTGAGTTAATCTATCTGCTATCTTTTTACCTGTTTTTTGTTCGTGATAAGAAAGCTCTGGGGATTGGTGTAAGTCGAGGTAAAACTTTTCAATAGCTGGCATGGCTTTGCTTAAATTCAAATCGAGTCCATTTGCTTGTACTAATGGGCTTGCTAATAAAAGTATTGCACTTAGGTAAGTTAATTTCATATTTTCCCTTATTGTTGAATATGTATACCGAGTGATTTAGGTATATGACTTGTAATTATTATGTTCACCACCATATAAAAACCTAAATAGACGAATATGGCAATCAATTCAATGAGCAACATAGTTAGTATTAATGCGCAAAACCTTCAACAAGTACTCGGTGAAACATCACAACAAAAATTGGTGTTGCTTAACTTTTTCTCTCCTCAAAGTTCTGACTGCATCGGACAGGCTGCAATTTTAGATAAAGTAGCAGCAGAATATGCAAGCTATATAGTAGTAGCAAACCTAGATTGCGATGCAGAACAAGCACTCGCTTCTCAACTTGCGCAACAAGTTGGTCTGCAAACACTGCCTACGCTTGTATTATTAAAAGACTCCGCACCAGTAGATTTACTTGCAGGTGTTCAAAGCGAAGCACAAATACGCGAAGCCCTAGCAAAGCATTTACCTGCGCAACAAGACTTACTGTTAGAACAAGCAAAGCAAGCGTTATTAAAGTCAGATTTAAATGCTGCATTTAATTATGCAAAGCAAGCTTATGAAATAGACAGCGGTAATGCACGTATCAAGTTAGTGCTAGCAGACATATGTATTCAAATTCACAAGGTAGATGAAGCGCAAGCACTTATAAATACAATAGATGCACAAGAGCAAGATGCTTACTTTAATAATATTAAAGCAAAATGCGAGGCCGCGCTTGAAGCAAAAGATTCACCAGAGATTAAAGAAAAGCAACAACAAGTAGAAAAGTATCCAAATGACTTAGAATTAAAAGAAGAGCTCAGTATTTTACTTAATGAAGCAGGCAGAAAAGAAGAAGCATTGGATGTACTGTTTACAGTTCTACAAAAAGATCTGAACTTCAACGAAGCAAAACCAAGCTTTTTAGCCATTATTGCCTCTTTACCTGATGGCGACGCACTCGCAGCTAAGTATCGTCGCAAGTTATATAGTATTTTATACTAGGGTCTTATATGGACTCCCCGTAAATGTCAAAAAGAAAAAGTTAAAATAAATTTAGATGCTAGCTTATATACGGGCTCAAATGAGGGGCTACCTCTGGCCTCTTATGTATTCGCACCTTCATGACTATTCTGTTGAGCAGTTTATGAAACTTCAGACCCTAACAGTCTATTGAAGGTTGGTCTTACCTATTTTAAGCGCTCTTATTGACAAATTTTAAGCCGCAAGTAATTGTGGCTGGTATTCTTTATTATGCTTTTGCATTGCAAAAGCCGTTCTTATCGTTTTATTCGCTAAAGCAATTGCTGCGACTTTCTTTCCTCGACGCGCGGTTAATGCTTTTAACCATACATCTTTTTCACTGCGACTTTCTCTTTTTTCTAGTTGGGAAACAACAGCTAATGCACCTTTAAACAAAGCACTTCGCAGCTTCTTATTTCCTATCACTTTAGATATCGAGCCTATTTTTTCTTTACCACCACTGCTATGTTGTACAGGTGTTAGACCAAAGCAAGCGGCGGCTTCTCGACCACTTTTGAAATGTGTCGCATTACCTAGCGCTATTTTTATCAAGATTGCACAGACTGGGCCGACTCCCTCTAAGGCTTGTAAGCGATTGCAGGCTTTATCTTCTTTAACTATTTCATGCAGTTGTTTTTCAATCAGCTTTGCTTCTTCAATTGTCTCCTTAAAGCGTTGAAAAAGGAGGTGAATTGAAAAGCGAAATGAGGATGTTAAACTATTTTCTGCGTCTTCTAGTATCTCTGGTATAGCGTGAATTAATGGGGTATCACCTTGAGCTATTGGGTACCCTAACTCCAAAAGCAAGCCTCTGAGTTGATTACTTAAACTTACTTTTTGTTTGACCAATAAATCACGCATACATTCAATGCCTTGCAGGCATTGGTCCTGCACTGAAAGTAATCGGCTTTCTTTAATATGAGGCTGACGAGCGGCAACAGAAATAGCCAGTGCATCATTAGCATCTGTTTTTTGTCCTTGACGAAATGCTTTTACTTGTCGTGCATTAATTGCTTTTACTTGATGACCAGCTTGTTTAGCAAAGCGTGCCCAATAATGTGTTCCGCCACACGACTCCATAGCAACTAAAGATTGCTTCTCTTTAATTAACAACTCTTTAAGTTTAGCTCTTGTGATTGCTTTGTTATAAATAACGTTTCCATTTTTATCTGTTTTGCAGACCTGGAATAAATTTTTTGCTAAATCAATTGCGATTACATTACAATCAAACATGTATGGGCTCCTTGGTAAAAGTTTGGTCGCTTATTACGTTACTCCTGAGGGAAGTGGGAGTCCATACATCTGTTGCTCTTTGCGGATTAAAATTTGTTCAAACTAGGGGGTGTTTAATCGCGGCGCGAGATTTGTAACCTAGTGGGCTAAGTAAAAACCGAGTAACAAAGAGTAAATAGCCCCTAGGAAGAACCCTTTAGGCAGCGCCTGTTTGGCATTAATGCTACGTTATCGCCTATTTATGGGGAGTAACCACACTACATAGGCTCTGCCTTGCCTGAATACCAAACAGGCTGCTGCAAATTTAACCTTGAAAGATAAACAGACCCTAGATTCTAATAACTATTACTTTTGAGAAGCACCTATATAAGGTGCTTTTTGTATTTTTAGGGTTTTAATTAAAAGCTTTAGTATGGTTTAGCTATGTAAAAATAAGAGTTATCAACAGGGTTTTGTGGGTAACTTGTGCTTATCATGTGTGCTTGCTTGGGGCTTAATTTTAATTACTATTTTATGCAAATAACGCTTGCGTAAAATCCGCCGCTCCCTATAATGCGACCCCACTGAGACGGGAAACGCCAACGCATAGCGAGGCAGCAACTACTTAGAGAGTTAAATAAAACTTCGGTTTTAAATCTTCCAAAAAGAAAGTTTAAAACAAAGTGTTGACTCGAAAAATAAAGGGTGTATTATTCGCATCCCTTGAGTCGCTAAAGCGACTCAAGCGTTCTTTAACAATATAAAGCAATCATCTGTGTGGGCACTCGTACAGATTGAGTTCTAACAGCCAAGCTACTTAGGTAGCGAGGCAAACAAATTAGAGTCTCAATTGAAACTGAGTGACCATATGTTATTAAAAGATTCAGCCTTGAGCTGTTTTGATTTCACTTTTTTAAAAGTGAAAATAATAACGCACAGTCAATTCGTTTTTGGCAACAAAAACAAAAATTCAGAATTCATTGAGCTGTCGAAAGACATAAAACTTTTTAATTGAAGAGTTTGATCATGGCTCAGATTGAACGCTGGCGGCAGGCCTAACACATGCAAGTCGAGCGGTAACATTTCTAGCTTGCTAGAAGATGACGAGCGGCGGACGGGTGAGTAATGCTTGGGAACATGCCTTGAGGTGGGGGACAACAGTTGGAAACGACTGCTAATACCGCATAATGTCTACGGACCAAAGGGGGCTTCGGCTCTCGCCTTTAGATTGGCCCAAGTGGGATTAGCTAGTTGGTGAGGTAATGGCTCACCAAGGCGACGATCCCTAGCTGGTTTGAGAGGATGATCAGCCACACTGGGACTGAGACACGGCCCAGACTCCTACGGGAGGCAGCAGTGGGGAATATTGCACAATGGGCGCAAGCCTGATGCAGCCATGCCGCGTGTGTGAAGAAGGCCTTCGGGTTGTAAAGCACTTTCAGTCAGGAGGAAAGCGTGGTGGTTAATACCCATCATGTGTGACGTTACTGACAGAAGAAGCACCGGCTAACTCCGTGCCAGCAGCCGCGGTAATACGGAGGGTGCGAGCGTTAATCGGAATTACTGGGCGTAAAGCGTACGCAGGCGGTTTGTTAAGCGAGATGTGAAAGCCCCGGGCTCAACCTGGGAACTGCATTTCGAACTGGCAAACTAGAGTGTGATAGAGGGTGGTAGAATTTCAGGTGTAGCGGTGAAATGCGTAGAGATCTGAAGGAATACCGATGGCGAAGGCAGCCACCTGGGTCAACACTGACGCTCATGTACGAAAGCGTGGGGAGCAAACGGGATTAGATACCCCGGTAGTCCACGCCGTAAACGATGTCTACTAGAAGCTCGGAGCCTCGGTTCTGTTTTTCAAAGCTAACGCATTAAGTAGACCGCCTGGGGAGTACGGCCGCAAGGTTAAAACTCAAATGAATTGACGGGGGCCCGCACAAGCGGTGGAGCATGTGGTTTAATTCGATGCAACGCGAAGAACCTTACCTACACTTGACATACAGAGAACTTACTAGAGATAGTTTGGTGCCTTCGGGAACTCTGATACAGGTGCTGCATGGCTGTCGTCAGCTCGTGTTGTGAGATGTTGGGTTAAGTCCCGCAACGAGCGCAACCCCTATCCTTAGTTGCTAGCAGGTAATGCTGAGAACTCTAAGGAGACTGCCGGTGATAAACCGGAGGAAGGTGGGGACGACGTCAAGTCATCATGGCCCTTACGTGTAGGGCTACACACGTGCTACAATGGCGCATACAGAGTGCTGCGAACTCGCGAGAGTAAGCGAATCACTTAAAGTGCGTCGTAGTCCGGATTGGAGTCTGCAACTCGACTCCATGAAGTCGGAATCGCTAGTAATCGCGTATCAGAATGACGCGGTGAATACGTTCCCGGGCCTTGTACACACCGCCCGTCACACCATGGGAGTGGGTTGCTCCAGAAGTAGATAGTCTAACCCTCGGGAGGACGTTTACCACGGAGTGATTCATGACTGGGGTGAAGTCGTAACAAGGTAGCCCTAGGGGAACCTGGGGCTGGATCACCTCCTTATACGATTTAGAACTTATTTGTTCGTAGTGTCCACACAGATGATTGTTAATTAGTGCGTGTCCTTCGGGATAACTAATTAATATGCTCTTTAAAAATTTGGAAAAGCTGATAATAAAATTCTGATAGATACATTGTATTTATCAAGAGTTTTCAAAAGTAAAAAAGAATGGTAGCAGTACCATTCAGTGCCATTTGATTAACGTTTTACGTTGATTGATTGGTATCTACTTTAGTATTCAATATTAACTTCTGGCGAAGTTAAACTGTCACAAAACAAAGACCCGTTTGGGTTGTATGGTTAAGTGACTAAGCGTACACGGTGGATGCCTTGGCAGTTGGAGGCGATGAAGGACGTATTAACTTGCGATAAGCCTAGTCAAGCTAGTAAAAAGCGCTTGAGACTAGGATTTCCGAATGGGGAAACCCACCTGCTTGCAGGTATCGTTAACTGAATACATAGGTTAACGAGGCGAACGCGGAGAACTGAAACATCTAAGTACCCGTAGGAAAAGAAATCAACCGAGATTCCGAAAGTAGCGGCGAGCGAAATCGGAACAGCCCTTAAGCTTATTATGTGTTAATGGAAGGCTCTGGAAAGTGCCACGATACAGGGTGATAGTCCCGTACATGAAAAGACATTTTAAGTGAAATCGAGTAGGTCGGAGCACGTGAAACTTTGACTGAATATAGGTGGACCATCATCTAAGGCTAAATACTCCCAACTGACCGATAGTGAACCAGTACCGTGAGGGAAAGGCGAAAAGAACCCCTGTGAGGGGAGTGAAATAGAACCTGAAACCGTGTACGTACAAGCAGTAGGAGCCCACTTGTTGGGTGACTGCGTACCTTTTGTATAATGGGTCAGCGACTTATATTTTGTAGCGAGGTTAACCGAATAGGGTAGCCGTAGGGAAACCGAGTCTTAACTGGGCGACTAGTTGCAAGGTATAGACCCGAAACCCGGTGATCTAGCCATGGGCAGGTTGAAGGTTGAGTAACATCAACTGGAGGACCGAACCCACTAACGTTGAAAAGTTAGGGGATGACCTGTGGCTAGGAGTGAAAGGCTAATCAAACCGGGAGATAGCTGGTTCTCCCCGAAATCTATTTAGGTAGAGCCTCGGACGAATACTTACGGGGGTAGAGCACTGTTAAGGCTAGGGGGTCATCCCGACTTACCAACCCTTTGCAAACTCCGAATACCGTAAAGTAATATCCGGGAGACACACGGCGGGTGCTAACGTCCGTCGTGAAGAGGGAAACAACCCAGACCGCCAGCTAAGGTCCCAAAGTCATAGTTAAGTGGGAAACGATGTGGAAAGGCCCAGACAGCCAG
This sequence comes from Pseudoalteromonas sp. HL-AS1, assembly GCF_031198785.1. Taxonomy (NCBI): domain Bacteria; kingdom Pseudomonadati; phylum Pseudomonadota; class Gammaproteobacteria; order Alteromonadales; family Pseudoalteromonadaceae; genus Pseudoalteromonas; species Pseudoalteromonas sp. HL-AS1. Next base: position 2,813,273 of record NZ_CP133569.1, on the reverse strand, counting down.
GAGGTTGGCTTAGAAGCAGCCATCCTTTAAAGAAAGCGTAATAGCTCACTGGTCGAGTCGGTCTGCGCGGAAGATGTAACGGGGCTAAACTATGCACCGAAGCTGCGGATTCAGAATTTATTCTGAGTGGTAGGGGAGCGTTCTGTAAGCGGTTGAAGGTGTACCGGGAGGTATGCTGGACGTATCAGAAGTGCGAATGCTGACATGAGTAACGATAATGGGAGTGAAAAACTCCCACGCCGGAAGACCAAGGGTTCCTATCCCATGTTAATCAGGGTAGGGTAAGTCGACCCCTAAGGCGAGGCCGAAAGGCGTAGTCGATGGGAAACAGATTAATATTTCTGTACTCGATATAATTGCGATGGGGGGACGGAGCAGGCTAAACAAGCATGGCGTTGGTAGTCCATGTGAAAGTGAGTAGGTTGGCGACTTAGGTAAATCCGGGTTGCTATTAAGACTGAGACACGAGACGAGTCACTAAGGTGATGAAGTTGTTGATGCCATACTTCCAGGAAAAGCCTCTAAGCTTCAGATTATATGGAATCGTACCCCAAACCGACACAGGTGGTCAGGTAGAGAATACTAAGGCGCTTGAGAGAACTCGGGTGAAGGAACTAGGCAAAATCGTACCGTAACTTCGGGAGAAGGTACGCTCCTATCTGTGATGAGACTTGCTCTCTAAGCGGACGGGAGCCGCAGTGACCAGGTGGCTGGGACTGTTTATTAAAAACACAGCACTGTGCAAAATCGCAAGATGACGTATACGGTGTGACACCTGCCCGGTGCCGGAAGGTTAATTGATGGGGTTATCCTTAGGGAGAAGCTCTTGATCGAAGCCCCGGTAAACGGCGGCCGTAACTATAACGGTCCTAAGGTAGCGAAATTCCTTGTCGGGTAAGTTCCGACCTGCACGAATGGTGTAACCATGGCCACGCTGTCTCCACCCGAGACTCAGTGAAATTGAAATCGCAGTGAAGATGCTGTGTACCCGCGGCTAGACGGAAAGACCCCGTGAACCTTTACTACAGCTTGGCACTGAACATTGAACCTACATGTGTAGGATAGGTGGGAGACTTTGAAGCAGCGACGCTAGTTGTTGTGGAGTCGTCCTTGAAATACCACCCTTGTAGTTTTGATGTTCTAACGTTGGCCCCTGAATCGGGGTTACGGACAGTGCCTGGTGGGTAGTTTGACTGGGGCGGTCTCCTCCTAAAGAGTAACGGAGGAGCACGAAGGTTGGCTAAGTACGGTCGGACATCGTACGGTTAGTGTAATGGTAGAAGCCAGCTTAACTGCGAGACAGACACGTCGAGCAGGTACGAAAGTAGGTCATAGTGATCCGGTGGTTCTGAATGGAAGGGCCATCGCTCAACGGATAAAAGGTACTCCGGGGATAACAGGCTGATACCGCCCAAGAGTTCATATCGACGGCGGTGTTTGGCACCTCGATGTCGGCTCATCACATCCTGGGGCTGAAGTCGGTCCCAAGGGTATGGCTGTTCGCCATTTAAAGTGGTACGCGAGCTGGGTTTAGAACGTCGTGAGACAGTTCGGTCCCTATCTGCCGTGGGCGTTTGAGAATTGAGAGGGGTTGCTCCTAGTACGAGAGGACCGGAGTGAACGAACCGCTGGTGTTCGGGTTGTCATGCCAATGGCATTGCCCGGTAGCTACGTTCGGAACTGATAAGCGCTGAAAGCATCTAAGCGCGAAGCAGGCCTCGAGATGAGTTCTCACTAGACTTTTAAAGTCTCTGAAGGGCCGTTGAAGACTACAACGTTGATAGGCAAGATGTGGAAGTGGTGTGAGCCATTAAGCTAACTTGTACTAATTACCCGTGAGGCTTAACCATACAACGCCAAACGCGTTTTATGCGACAGTTTAGACAGAAGTTAATATAACTAAAGTAGATATTACTTAAGAAAGACTTAAAAAATATTATCAGATATTTTCCAAATTCAGTTAGTGCGTAGCGATACGAACTGACAACCTAATTTGCTTGGTGACAATAGCGTTTTGGACCCACCTGATTCCATGCCGAACTCAGTAGTGAAACGAAACAGCGCCGATGATAGTGTAGCATTTGCTATGTGAAAGTAGGACATTACCAGGCTTCAAATTCAGTTGAAGGACTTTAACCTTAATAATTAAAATAAGAAAATTGAAAAGAATTTTCTTGGTGATAATAGCGTTTTGGACCCACCTGACTCCATGCCGAACTCAGTAGTGAAACGAAACAGCGCCGATGATAGTGTAGCATTTGCTATGTGAAAGTAGGACATTACCAGGATTTAATTAAGAGAAACCCGTTACAGTAATGTGACGGGTTTTTTGCTTTTTGTAATTTTGTAAATAGTCCATGCCGAACTCAGTGGCGAAATGAAATAGTTCTAAGGCGAGCCCCGCAGAAGGACGCCCCGACACAAAGATAGTGTAGCATTTGCTATGTGCCTCTCCACCGCTGTGGCACTACGACATTACCAGGATTTAATTAAGAAAAACCCGTTACAGCAATGTGACGGGTTTTTTGCTTTTTTAAATTAAGAAAAACATCCCCCTTTAAATTCAACAACAAAACTAGTTGCGTCTATTCGCGCGTGCTAAAATCCAATTTTTATGAATGATGATATAGAGGTCTAGTTTGCCTACAGCTGATTACCAAAAGGTGCTTGATGAAATAGCACATGAAGTACGCCCTTTATTATCACAAGGAAAAGTAGCTGATTATATACCGGCCCTTGCAGAGGTCGATCCTGAGCAATTTTCTATCGCTATTTATACAACTGATGGTAAGACTGTATGTGCGGGGGATTGCTCTCAACGTTTTACCATTCAGTCTGTTTCAAAAGTTATGACACTTACTATGGCACTGCAACGTTATGGTGATGAACTTTGGCATCGAGTTGGAAAGGAGCCTTCAGGTACTGCCTTTAATTCGCTTACACAGCTTGAGTTTGAAAAAGGGATTCCTCGTAACCCTTTCATAAATGCAGGCGCAATTGTAACGTGTGATGCGTTATACAGCCGCTTATCTGCACCAATGCACTCTATGCTCGAGACCTTTAGGTTGTTAGCTGGTAATAGAGGGATAGTGATTGATAAAAAAGTCGCTAATTCTGAGTATGAATTTAGGCATCGTAATGCTGCTATGGCGCATTTAATGAAGTCGTTTGGTAATTTTGAAAATGAAGTCGATGATGTTTTATGGTCTTACTTTAACTTTTGTTCTATTGAGCTCAACTGTATTGAATTAGCCAAAGCTTATAATTTTCTAGCAAATAAAGGTGTTGATAATCGATCGGGCGATCGTGTTTTAAGTAGCCGTCAAAATAAGCAGCTTAATTCGTTATTATTTACCAGTGGCTTATATGATGCTGCGGGGGATTTTGGTTACAGAGTCGGTATGCCAGGTAAATCGGGAGTGTCAGGGACTATTTTAGCTGTGTTACCAAATAAGTTTACTGTAGCTGTTTATTCTCCGGGGCTTAATTCGTTTGGTAACTCCGTTGCAGGAATAGCAGCGCTGGAACTGCTATCTAAAAAGCTCGATATTTCTATTTTTTAGGAAATCGATAGGGAGCAATAATTGCTCCCACCGTTATTTATTGTTCCCAATAAACTTGTTCTAAACAATCTTCGCGCTCTGGTAAACCACGAGATAAACGCGGAGAGTGCTGAACTAATACTTCATAGCTCGCTCGGTTAGCATATTTACTAATTTGCGATAGTGACGAGTAAGTAATAGCTTGTTGCTGATGTTTAGCTGAGTTTGCCACATTAAGCTTATGGTAAACATTCGCTGACAAATCATGTAGTACAGCCGCAAGTGCGCAGTCACCTGCACCATTGGTGTTTTTTATTGAATCAGGTCCACCCATAAATGGGGCCGTATGACTATATGCTCTGATAGGTTCATCACACTCATCTTTACGCATAGCTCGTGAGAATTCGTAACGGTTAAAATCAGGTATGGCGCCTGGTAGTAACGGGTATTCGGTTTCACGCTTTAAGCTTTCGTCTACGTAGCCGGCCATAAATAAGCCTTTTTCGCCAGCGGTACAAATAACTAAGTCTACCCAATCAAGTGCTTTATCAGCAGCTAGAAGAGGATCTTCAAAACCTGTAATAGCTAAACCTTCTTCTTCGTTCATAGCAAGAATATCAACATGCTTTTCAACAAAGTTTGCCCACCAAGTAGGGTCTTGTTCAATTAAGAACTTAGTACCGAGTGTAAGCACAACTGGCACACCTGCGTCATTAGCGTATTTTACCGCTTGCATAGTGGCTTCAGTCATTGTTTCGCTACCTTGAGTACGCATAAGATAGGCACTAATCACTAACGCTGATGAATTCTCAATAAGGTCTTTATCGATAGATTCAGGACGTAAGTGATTCATTAGGCCTGCACTTATTGCAAAAGTACGCTCACCGGTTTCATCAATTAATGTAAAACAACGGCCTACAGGCCCATCAACTGGTTGAAGGTAGTTTAAGTCTACACGGCTTGAGGTATTACATAAAAAACGGTAAGCGTAGCTACCTATTTTTATATTTTCGCTCATTACGCCTAATAAAACTGAGCGATCATCTGCAAGTACAGAGTAGTTGTGCATAGTGTTACCAATGGTTCCACCGGCAAACTCAAAATCAACCATATTGTTTAATTTTAAACGATCGTATAAGGCGTTTGTTGTATCGCTATCAATAACTTGCGACATCCCTCTACGTAGTTGAAATTCGTCAAGGAAAGCTTGATCAACTTTTGCCTCTATATCAACAACGATCTGATCGATACCCGTAATATAACTACGTTGTAATCGCTCTGTTGCGTTAAGTTGATTGGTAAGTGGATCTTTGGCTTCCACTGGAAAATAATGTTTATGCCTGCGGCGTCCAGGAAATTTCATTTGCTACCCGTGTTGTGAGCTAAATAAAAAAAGCGTGAGATTATAGCGTAAATCAGCACGAGTGAGCCATTACAAACGGGTAAATATTGTTTTATTTTTGGAATAAAGTAATGAATGGCGCACTTTAGAGTGCTAACTAGGTATAATTACAGCATAAAAGGTTATTTAAGTAGAAATAATGAACGAACCATTTGATGATTCCTACTGGATGGAACAAGCGCTTTTGTATGCAAAGCAAGCAGAGCTGCTTGATGAAATTCCGGTTGGAGCAATTGTAGTCAAAGATAACCAGCTAGTTTCAGTCGGGTATAACCGCTCAATAACGGATAATGACCCATCTGCCCATGCCGAAATGATTGCAGTGCGAGAAGCTGGAAAAGTCCTTAACAATTACCGCTTAATTGATTGCACCCTATACGTAACGTTAGAGCCTTGTTCTATGTGTGCGGGATTGTTAGTGCATAGCAGAATAAAGCGTTTAGTATTTGGAGCAGTCGATGCTAAAACAGGGTCTGCGGGTTCAATTATGAATTTATTACAAGAGCCTAAGTTAAATCATCAAGTTGAGGTGTGTGGTGGTGTTTTGGCACAGCAGTGCGGTGATACTATTTCGAATTTTTTTAAGCGTAGAAGAGCGCAAATTAAAGCAGCTAAGAAAGCTGCTCGTGATGAACAAATAAATAAGCCTAACTAAAGTTAACTAGCGATTGGCTCTATTTCTGTTTCAGCCATTTGCTGCATAGCAAACATTCGGCGGCGCCAGATGATTTTTTTGTGCAGTTTTCTTAGCATAACACGACGACGTGTGGCTGTTGAATAAATCACATTGCGTTTTAATTTTTGTGTGCGTCTACGTTTTAGCATGTTTTCTCCTAATGCAAGAGTGAGAAAGGCACGGGTATATCTTATAAAATAATGATATACAATTAACACACATTAGTGATCATTTGATGACAAGTAAACAGATATTTAATTTACTTAAATTTTGCTTACTGGCTTGCTCAAAAAACTGATACCTATACAAATCTTAGTTATTGTTTTCACTCGGTTGTTCGGGCTCAATTATAGGCTGTTGTTTTTCTGTTTGCGCTTCATCTTTGTTACTTTTTTCGTCACTTTCTTCATTTAGCTTTGGCTCGGTATCAGTGCTCTGCTCTGTGATTGGTTCTGGTTCAGGTTCTACAGCAATAGCATTATTCTCATCTAGCCAAACAAGTGCATCGTAATAGCGACGAATATTATCAACATATTTAACCGCTACATCGCCACGCGCATAACCATAGCGAGTTTTACGGTAATAGCGCTTTTTAATTAATAGCGGTAAGCGTTTTTTTACATCAGCCCATTTATCAGGGCTTGCGCCTTGCTGCTCGGTAATCATACGCGCGTCGTTAACGTGCCCCCAACCTACATTGTAAGCCGCTAGTGCAAGCCATGTTCTATCAGGTTGAGGAATTCTATCAGGAATACGCTTAATCAGTTTACTTAAATACTTACCACCACCGCGAATATTTTGCTCTGGCTCTAAGCGGTTGGTAACACCTACTTGTTTTGCTGTACTGCGGGTTAGCATCATAATACCGCGAACGCCTGTTGGCGATTTAGCGCGAGGATTCCACATAGATTCTTGATAGCTAAGTGCCGCTAATAAACGCCAATCAAGGCTACCAGCATATTGTTCAAACCATGGTTGGTATGTTGGTAAGGTTTCTTTGATAGCTTCGATATAAGCAAGGGTATTTACATAGTTAAATTGGCGTACGTGGCCAAAGTATTTTTCTTCAAGTACGTAGAGCTGATTACTCTGTTTTATATCGCCAAAAAATGGCACTAATAAGGAGTATAAAGAATCATCTTTTGATTTATTAAGTATCCATGCAATCGGGTCGTTATGACTAACAGAAAAACCGATACTTAAATTTGGATGATAACGTCGAAACAGCGATAGGGTATGCGTATCAGCGAGTGTGTAATCTATTTCGCCATCAATAACTGCTTGAAGTAGTTCTTCTTCATCAAACTCTTCGCTTTCTATCCAAGTAAGATCTGGATTGTTTTTTTTCATTTTTTGCAGAGTAAGCGAATGACTACTTTTAGCGATAACAGTAAAGTTGCCATCTAAGTCGGCAAACTCTCGAGGGCGAACACGTCCTTGCTTATAAACTAACTTTTGGCTGATTGTTCTGTAAGTTGGTCCATAACGGTATTGCTCTGCACGGGTTTTATTATAGGTAAGTCCTGAGGCAATTAAATCTAAATCGCCGCTTTCCAGGCGTTCAAACATATCGGATAAGTTAAAAAATGGCACTATTTCAAGCTCTACACCTAGATATTCAGCAAATGCTTGAGATAGCTCATATTCAAAGCCTTGTTCACCTTGAACGGCTTGATAATAATTACTAGCACTTGCAAGTGTACCCACACGTATTTTGTTTTGTTCTTTTATTTGGGCGAGTTGAGTTGGCTGCTCTTGCATATCACATGCACATAACAGCATAACTAAAGTAATGATTATTATTAGTTTTTCTTTGAACATTGAGTGCCCCTTAAGCTCGCCAGCCACCGTTATAGCAAAACTAAGCCATCGCGTCACTTTACCTTTTATTTTATTAACCAAAAGAGGCTATAAATAAAGCTAAAAAGTTAATTTTATGAAAAGCGTAATTTTGAGTTAAATCTGAATGCTAATTGGACTATAATGCGTGCCTAAAATATCGTTCAATCCCTAACCCCGGATGAAATTACCTATGTTGATCCTTCGTGGTGCACCAGCACTTTCAGAGTTCAGAGTTAATAAAATTTTAGCGCGTTGCCAACAATCGCAACTTCCAGTCACTAACGTATACGCCGAGTATGCTCACTTTGCCGATTTAACATCGCCGTTGAGTAGCTCTGAGCAAACCAAGCTTGAAAAACTATTAACTTACGGTCCAACTATTGCTGAGCATACCCCAGCTGGCAAACTTGTACTTGTTACACCTCGCCCAGGTACCATTTCACCTTGGGCATCTAAAGCTACCGACATCGCCCACAACTGTGGTTTAAAGCAGGTTCACCGTGTTGAACGCGGTATTGCTTATTATGTTGAAGGTGATTTAAACGCAGAACAACTTGCACAAGTAACTGCGTTATTGCACGACCGCATGACTGAAGCCACACACAATGAACTTGAAGATGCGGCTCAGCTGTTTCGCAGTGATGCCCCACGCCAAATGTCGTCTGTCGATATTTTAGGTGGTGGACGCGAAGCACTAGCAACAGCCAATGTTGAGCAAGGCTTTGCGCTTGCTGATGACGAAATAGACTACTTAGTAGAAAATTTTACAAAGTTAGGACGTAACCCTAACGACATCGAATTGTTTATGTTTGCACAAGCGAACTCAGAGCATTGTCGCCATAAAATATTTAATGCTGACTGGACAATCGATGGTAAAGAGCAGCCAAAATCGCTGTTTAAAATGATTAAAAATACGTTTGAGCTAAATCCTGAAAATGTATTGTCGGCGTATAAAGATAACGCGGCAGTAATGAAAGGCTCAAAAGCGGGTCGCTTCTTCCCAAATGCGCAAGGTGAATATGCGTATCATCAAGAAGACATTGAAATACTAATGAAAGTTGAAACTCATAACCACCCAACAGCTATTGCGCCATTCTCAGGTGCTGCTACAGGTTCTGGTGGTGAGATTCGCGATGAAGGCGCAACTGGTCGTGGCTCTAAGCCAAAAGCAGGGTTAGTTGGCTTTACTGTATCAAATTTACGTATTCCAGGTTACGAGCAACCGTGGGAAAGCGATTTTGGTAAGCCGGGTCGTATTGTAAACGCACTTGATATAATGACAGAAGGTCCACTAGGTGGCGCTGCATTTAATAATGAGTTTGGTCGTCCTAACTTATTAGGCTACTTCCGTACTTACGAAGAAAAAGTAACAAGCCATAACGGTGAAGAAGTACGTGGTTACCATAAACCAATTATGCTTGCCGGTGGTTTAGGTAATATTCGCTCTGATCATGTTCAAAAAGGCGATATTCCTGTAGGCGCTAAATTAATTGCGCTAGGCGGGCCTGCAATGAACATTGGTTTAGGCGGTGGTGCTGCATCAAGTATGGCCTCAGGCCAGTCAAACGAAGATTTAGACTTTGCTTCAGTACAGCGCGAAAACCCAGAAATGGAACGTCGTTGCCAAGAAGTTATCGATAAATGTTGGCAGCTAGGCGATGAAAACCCAATCGCGTTTATCCATGATGTAGGTGCCGGCGGTTTATCTAACGCGTTTCCTGAGCTTGTTAATGATGGCGGACGTGGTGGTAAGTTCCAATTACGTAGCATCCCTAACGATGAGCCAGGCATGGCACCACACGAAATTTGGTGTAATGAATCACAAGAGCGTTATGTACTCGCTGTTGGCGTAGAGGACTTTGACCGCTTTGAAGCAATTTGTAAGCGCGAACGTGCTCAGTACGCTGTTATTGGTGAAGCAACAGCTGAACCTCACTTAACAGTGTCAGACAGCCACTTTGAAAATAACCCTGTTGATTTGCCGCTGGACGTATTATTAGGTAAAGCACCTAAAATGCACCGCGATGTAACGTCAAAGCAAGTTGTTGGCAAAGCGCTTGATATCACATCAATAAATGCAGCAGATGCAGCGCAGCGCTTAATGCGTTTACCAACCATTGCAGAAAAAACATTCTTAATAACAATCGGTGATCGCTCAGTTACGGGTTTAGTAGCGCGCGACCAAATGGTTGGTCCTTGGCAAGTACCTGTTGCTAACTGTGCTGTAACTGCGGCAACGTATGACACTTACCACGGTGAAGCTATGTCACTCGGTGAGCGTACTCCGGCTGCATTACTTAATTACGGTGCTTCTGCTCGTTTAGCTGTGGCAGAGTCGTTAACTAATATTGCCTGTGCAAATATTGGTAGCCTTGAAAACATTAAGTTATCGGCAAACTGGATGGCAGCAGCGGGTCACCCAGGTGAAGATGCTGGTTTATATGAAGCTGTTAAAGCCGTAGGCGAAGAGCTTTGTCCTGCGCTTGGTTTAACGATTCCTGTAGGTAAAGATTCTATGTCGATGAAAACGACATGGAAAGATGAAGGTGACTCACAAGAGAGGTCAGTAACATCGCCGCTTTCACTGGTTATAACTGCATTTGGTCGTGTTGACGACGTACGTAAAACAGTAACGCCACAACTGCGCACAGATAAAGGCGATACATCGCTTATATTAGTTGATTTAGGTGCGGGTAAAAACCGCATGGGCGCATCAAGCCTTGCACAAGTTTATAAGCAATTAGGTGATGTAACCCCTGATGTTGATAGCCCTGAGTTATTAAAAGGCTTCTATAACGCAATGCAAGCACTTGTAGCTGATAGTAAGTTACTTGCCTATCATGACCGCTCAGACGGTGGTTTATTTACCACAGTAGCTGAAATGGCGTTTACGGGTCATACCGGTGTAACGGTTGATTTAGCAGCTTTAACAGGTTCAGACATTGAAGCGCTTTATAACGAAGAGCTAGGTGCCGTAATTCAAGTTGCAAATGCTGATTTAGATGCAGTAAATGCGGTGTTTGAACAATATGGTATAGCAGCCATTAGTCACAACATTGGCACGCTTAACAGTGACGATACGATTATATTTAACCGTGGCGAAAATACGGTACTTAATCATACGCGTACTGAGCTTCGTACTATTTGGGCTGAAACAACGTATCAAATGCAAGCACGCCGTGATAACCCTGAGTGTGCTAAGCAAGAGTTTGATGCTAAGTTTGATGCAAAAGATCCAGGCTTAAACGTAAAACTTAACTTTGATTTAAACGAAGATATAGCTGCACCATATATTGCAACCGGTGCTAAACCGCAAATGGCTATTTTACGTGAGCAGGGTGTTAACTCTCATTTAGAAATGGCGGCAGCGTTTAATCGCGCAGGTTTTGCAGCCGTTGATGTACACATGAGCGACATTTTAGAAGGTCGTTTAACACTAGAGCAATTTAAAGGTTTAGTGGCCTGTGGTGGTTTCTCATACGGTGACGTACTTGGTGCGGGTGAAGGTTGGGCTAAGTCTATTTTGTTTAACGACATGGCACGCGATCAGTTCCAAAACTTTTTCCACCGTGAAGATACCTTTAGCTTAGGTGTATGTAACGGTTGCCAAATGTTATCAACGTTAAAAGAGTTGATCCCTGGTACTGAACATTGGCCGCGCTTTGTAACTAATAAATCAGAGCGTTTTGAAGCACGCTTTAGTTTAGTAGAAATACAAGAGAATCCGTCTGTGTTCTTTAACGGAATGGCTGGATCGCGTATGCCAATTGCAGTTTCTCATGGTGAAGGTCATGCTGAGTTTGCAAACGATGCAGCCACTAAAGCGGCGCTTGATAGCGGCACTGTAGCGGTTAAATTTGTAGATAACTACGGTAACCCTACAACGCAGTACCCAGCGAATCCTAATGGTTCTCCAGAAGGTATTACCGGTATTACGTCAACTGATGGTCGTGCCACTGTAATGATGCCGCATCCAGAACGTGTATTCAGAAGCGTTGCCAATTCTTGGCACCCAGATGAGTGGCTCGAGGATAGCCCGTGGATGCGTATGTTCCGTAATGCACGTAAAAACGTAGGTTAATTATATTTACGTTTATACAAGTTAGATTCATAATCTTACTGTAAAATAAAAAAGGCTGCATTGTGCAGCCTTTTTTGATTAGTATAGTTTTAGCTAAAAGCTAAAAGCACAAAGCATTTAAGGATAGTATGTTTAAGCGAGTTGGTTTAATTGTTGGGGCTGTATTGCTAAGTACCTTGCTGCTTGGTTATGTATTTCGCTTGCCTTTATTACAGTGGGCTATAGCGCCTGAGCTCGAAAAAGCGGGTGTCACATTAAACTGCCTTGATTTTTCAATTACGTCTGAACTAAATATTCATGCTGATAAAGTGTGTGTAAATTATCAAAATCAACAATTACAACTTACTGGTATTACTGCAAATACAAAGCGTGTAGATATTGAAAATGCAGTGCTAACAGTTAATCCACTCCCTAAAAGTGATAATGCTAATCAGCTTGCTAAAAATCTCGATTTAGCACTTCCCTTAAATCGCCCATTAATCAATATTAAACAGCTTGTAGTAAAAAGTGATGAGTTCAATAAGCCACTTAAAATAAGCATATTAGAACCCGAACTAAATAAATTTAATGTCTCAGGTGATATAAACGCAAGTGCAATTTTGACTGCTAATAAAGTAAGGGGTCAGTTTGAAATTAATGACACTTTTTTAAAGCACGTTATAAACACTAAAAATACATTAATAGCAGATTTTAACTTTAATACTCAGCAAGCATTTAGCTTTGATGGTATAGAACTTGAGTTAAATGGCGATATTAGCTCCCAGTTTGCTCACACGTATGAGCAGTGCAAAGTTAACGTATTAACCACAGGTAAATTGGCGACGCGTTTTAATTTAAATAGCCAAGCGTTAATGTTTAATACCGATTTGCTTAATAACAAAATTAATTTAACACCAAGCTGTACTGAGTTAATTCCACCAAGTGAATATGCAGGCTTTATTAGCAAACAAGTTCCTTTAAATTGGCAACTTAAACTCCCTCAATCAATTAGCTTAGAGGCTAGTGGGTTGAGGGTACCTGCAATTAATTTGGTAAGCGTGGGCGATAAGCAATTTGATATTTTAATAACAGATACAACACTAAATATTACATCTCCATTTGAAGACTTACAGTCAACTTTGTCAGCTCAAATAAATACACCCGATATAAATAATATTAACGTTAATGCTCAGTTATCTGGCGCTGCAATTATAGGCGATTACGCCGTTGTGCTTGAAAATTTACCTGAGTTTGCACCTGCAACAGCGAATGGGCTTAGCCTTAGTGGTCACTTTAATATAAGTGAGTTTATAGACTTAAAACCCATTGGGCTTATAAATGCTAAATTAACGCTTAATAGTGTAGATGCGTTTGATATAAGTGCAGTGCAATACCAAGGTGATTTAACTGCAAAAATGGATAAACAGTTAAACACAGAAGTAACGTTAACGCAGCAATTAAAAAGCGCAGAATATAAAGAATTTAAAGTCACAGATATAAGTAACACATTAACAGCAAATGCTAATTTAGGCGTAGGTGAGTTATTTGCTGATCTAACAGCAAAAACGAATATAAAGGCTGTTAATAGCCCCGACATAAAACTTAATAATATAAAAGTAGAGTCTACGGGCTTGCAAAGCCGTGCACTAAAAGCCACGCATCACGCATTTATAAATAATGTTGAGTTAGTGATAAATCATCATATGTCGTCGCAAGCTCATCCATTTGAAGTGGTTATTCCTGAACAAAGTGCGCTGTCGTTAAATGCGTTTATTAGTCAATTTGAGCCACTTGCACAGTTAACAGAGGGCGAACTTAATGGCTATATTAGTGGCGATATAAACTTACAAAATGCACTGTTCAATATAGGGATTAGTCATACAAGTGCATTGTATAACGATTACCTTGCGAGTGATTTAAGCAGTACATTTAGCGGGGAATATAATTCAGGTAAGCTTAATGTAAAACCAACTACCTTTAATTTAAATGAATTTAGAGCCGGTGCCGTAGTTAAAACTATTAAAGGTCAATGGCAAGTTAATAACAATACCGCGCTTATAAATGATGTAAAAGGAAGTGTGTTTGGTGGCGAGTTTTCATTAGATAGCTACACAGTAGGGAAGCCAAACCAAGTTGCTAATGTTAAGTTTGAAAATATTGATGCAAGCAAACTTGTTACACTCGACGATAAGTCGGGCATTGTATTAACGGGACGCTTGGCGGGGTCTTTACCGGTTCACTTTGATAGTGGAAAAATTGAGATAATTGACGGAAGCTTATTTAGCCAAGGAACAGGTAATTTAAAAATTACCAATAATGCCGCTTTTGATTCAGTAATGCAGCAACAGCAAGAGTTACAACCTGTGTTAGGGTTATTAACTAATTTAGATATTCAAAAACTTAATAGCAGTGTGGCACTAAAAAATGATGGTTGGTTAAAACTAGGGGTTAATTTGCAAGGCTATAATAAAGCAGAGCAGCAGCAGGTTAACTTTAATTATAACCACGAAGAAAACGTATTTACACTTTTACGCGCACTGCGCTTAAGTGACGAAATTACACAAAAAGTTGAGCAACAATACTCACAAAAAGGAAACTAATAATGAGACAGTCGTTATTGATAAAAGTACTGCTCGCACTGGGTGCTATTAGTGCACTAAGTGCTTGCACGCATCGTGTTGAGGTGTCTGCTAAAGAGCCCATTACTATTAATTTAAATGTGAAGGTCGATCACGAAATTCGCGTAAAAGTAGATAAAGAACTCGACAATTTATTTAGTGACGACAGTGAGTTATTTTAAGGAGCTAGAACATGAATACGAAGAAAAAATTAAACATTATTACGTTAGTTAGTGCAGTATGTATGTCGTTCTCTGCGTGGGCTATTAGCCTTGATGACGCTAAAAACCAAGGTCTAGTAGGTGAAGATAGCTCTGGTTATTTAGGACTTGTTGTACAAAACGCAGAGGCAAAAGCCGTTGTTGATGACATAAATGCAAAGCGTAAAGCGCAGTACTTAAAGCTCGCTAAAAAGAATAACTTGTCGCTTTCACAAGTTGAAGCGCTTGCTGCTGCTAAAACAATTGAAAAAACCCAAAGTGGTAATTACGTTGAAGTAAATGGTAACTGGGTTAAAAAATAATCTTAAGTATTACTTGTTTTGCAAAAGGTTTGCACAAACTTTTGTACAAACCAAGATAAAACCGAGCATTTAAGCGCTCGGTTTTTTACAGCCTTCAAGCAACTGCTGCCAAAAATCAATCCCCTTACGTCTTGCTAAGTTTATATTATGCTCAGGAATAGATTCAGGCTCGTTATAACTATCAAGTGCTTCGCTCATGCTTGCTTCGCGGATTAAATGCAAAGTAGGAAAGGGCGCTCTATTTGTGTAGTTTGCGGCATCGGTTTCATCACTGTCGGCAAATACATAATCTGGGTGAAAATTAGCGATTTGATACTTACCTTCAAAGCCTTGCGCGACTAAAAGTGCATTAGCTAAATCGACCAAGTCTAAAAAGTCTTCAAAGTCACTAAAGCCGTTGTCAAACATGATAAGGGTTGTTTCGCGCTTTGGTTCACGGTCAAGCTCAACACATTGCTCAAGCATATCCATTACAGTATCATCCATAGTTGCTGCTGGGCTTACTATGTAATGGATACAGTTGTTTTCTACTTCTTTTCGAGCAAATGGGCAAAAGTTATATTTAACAATAACAGATGACACCCATTCACGGGTTTGGCTTATAGCTATGTTGGTCACGGTTTTGGCTCTAAATATTGATTAATAATGTTAAGTGTTTTTTGTATAGCACCTTGGTTTTTAGTTACGCATTGCGCAGCTTTAATACCTAAGGTTAGGCACGCTTTTGTGTTTTGGCTAAACGTTATAAGCTGCTTTGCGAGTTCGTCGTTACTATCAACCACTACAGCACCTTTGAGCTTTGTTAGCTCGGGATAAACATGATCAAAATTGTATGTGTGTGGACCTGTTATTACACCTACCGAAAACGCCGCTGATTCCAGTGGATTATGCCCACCTCTGCGAATTAAGCTGCCACCAATAAAGCTCACATTTGCAGCGCCATATAAACACTGTAATTCACCAAGCGTATCAGCAAGGAGTATTTGCTCATTATTATAGTTATTTTGGCTACGACGGCTAAAGCTAAGTGGGCTTTGCGTTAAAAGCTCTGCCACTTTGTCGAATTGCTCTGGATGGCGCGGGGCAATTATAAGTAATGCGTTCGGTTGCTTTTTTAGTAATTCTTGATGGGCTAAAAGTACCAGCTCATGCTCAACAGGATGTGTTGAGCCTGCTACCCATACAAAGCGTTCATCGTTATTGTCTTCATTGCTGTTATAAAGCTGTTTAAGGTTGAGTACTTCAGCTAATTGCTCTTCACTTGGTGTTATATCAAATTTAATTGAACCTGTTACATAGCTTTTTGAAGCTTCAAGACCAAGTTCAATAAAGCGTTTAGCATCTGCCTTGTTATGACTCGCAAGTACCGTAATTGAGCGCATAATAATATGGGTTAATTTAGCGACCTTTTGATAGCCTTGCTGCGACTTTTCAGAGAGTCTTGCATTGATGACAAGTACTGGTATGTTTTTTTTGTGGCTTATCGCCATTAAATTTGGCCATAGCTCGGTTTCTAAAATACATAATGCTTGTGGCTTTATACGCTTTAAAAATCGAGCCGTTGCAAACGGGAAATCGATTGGTAAATAGCTACACGCTACAGTATTTTTAAACTGGCTAAGTATTTGCTCTCTGCCTGTTGGAGTATTACAGGTTATAAGTATATTTAAATTTGGATGCACTTTTTGCAAAGCTTTAATAAGTGGCGTTGCGGCAAGTACCTCGCCAACAGAAGCACAATGAAAAACTAAAGGTTTAGTTTTAACCGTAAATAAAGACTTACTGACAAACCCAAAGCGCTCTTTAAAGTGTGCACGATAGCCTTGGTTTTTTTTACCTCGTAAAATATATAGATAAAATACAATCAGTGGGCTAATAATAATTAATGCGAATGAGTAAAAAATGCGTGCCATACTGATCTTTCTTAAAGGGAAGTGGCGTTAGTTTACCGTGAAATAGCCGTTTTCTAAACAGACTCGTTATAAAATATGGTCTGGGTTCAGTTATAACCCGATAAAATACACACAATTAAATAAAATTATGGAATAATGAATTTAATTTTTCCTGCCATTTCAGTTCCAAGAGGAATTTTTTCATGTCAATTATCGATTCAGTGGCAACTAGCTACGTTGAAACATTAAACCGTCATCAGGCATTATTTGAAACGATGGAGGCTTATCATCAAGAATCTATGCAATTGTTAGAAGCATGCCATAGTGCATTACAAGCTGGTGGCAAGATTGTTTGGTTTGGTAACGGTGGTAGTGCAGCAGATGCACAGCATTTAGCAGCAGAATTTGTAGTGCGTTATAAATTAGAACGTGGTCCGCTTGCTTCAATTGCATTGACCACCGACACCTCAATTTTAACAGCGCACAGCAACGACTATCACTTTGATACGGTGTTTGAGCGCCAAGTTCAAGCGTTATGTAAGCCAGAAGATTTAGTAATTGGTTTAACTACATCAGGTACTAGTAACAATATTAATTTAGCATTAGAGGCTGCAAATAAACTAGGCGCTTTTACAGTGGCATTAACTGGGCGTGATGGCGGTAAAGTAAAAGATATTGCTAAGTTACCTATTATTATAAAAAATGACGAAACAGCACGTATTCAAGAAGCTCACATGTTTATAGGTCACTGGTTATGTGAAGCCATGGATATGGTTGTTGCGGAGCAGCAGTAATGGATTTATCGTTATTAAAAAACTTATCAGCGGCACGAATATTAGTTGTTGGCGATGTAATGCTAGACCGTTATTGGTATGGTGATACAGGTCGCATTTCGCCAGAAGCACCAGTACCGGTTGTTAAAGTGAGTAAATTTGAAGACAAAGCGGGCGGTGCAGCTAACGTTGCAAAAAATATAGCGCGGTTAGATACAAAAGTTGGCTTATTGGGTTTAATTGGTGAGGACGAAAGCGGGCAGATTTTAGAGACCATCCTAAAAGGTGAAAAAATAAGCTCACAATTAGTGAGTGTATGTGATTTACCGACTATTTCAAAAATGCGTGTTATTAGCCGCCACCAACAATTGGTTCGACTTGATTTAGAAGAAACGTTTACTGAGCAACACAGCCAGCTTTTATTAAACCGCTTAGAGCTTGTACTTGATGAATACGACTTTATTGTGTTTTCTGATTACAGCAAAGGATCTTTGAGTTTAATTAAAGAAATGGTAAGCCTTGCGAAGGGCGCCGGAAAAACGGTTTTAATCGACCCTAAATCGCCAGATTTACATTTATATGAAGGTGCTGATTACATTACACCTAACTTACATGAGTTTAAGTTAGCGGGTGGTCAAACCGATTCAGAAGAGGCTTTAGCCGCAAGTGCGCGTGATTTAATTAGCAAAAATGGCATTAAAGCCATGTTACTTACGCGTTCTGAGCAAGGTATGTCGCTTATTAGTGCAGATGAAAAATTTGATTTTGCAGCGCAAGAGCTTGAAGTAAGCGATGTAACCGGGGCCGGTGATACGGTTATAGCTACACTCGCGGTTATGCTTGGTGCGGGCATGGAACCTAAAGATGCTGTCGAAATTGCTAATTTAGCCGCAGGTATCGTTGTGAGTAAGTTTGGGGCTGCAACTGTCTCGCCAGAAGAGCTAAGCCGCAAGCTTGGTCAGTATTTACATACTACGGGTGAGCATTACCAAACACCATTTGATGATGTACTTCAGCATATTGAATTTGCAAAACAAAACGGCGAAACCATTGTATTCACTAATGGCTGTTTTGATATTTTACACGCCGGGCATGTACGTTATTTAGCGCAAGCTAAAGCACGAGGCGATAGACTCGTTGTTGGATTAAATAATGATGAATCAATTACGCGTTTAAAAGGGGCAGAACGTCCTATTAACCCACTAGATGAGCGTGCGATGGTACTTAGCGCACTTTCATCAGTTGATTGGGTTATTCCGTTTGGTAGCTTAGATGAAAACGATACTCCCGCTAAATTAATTGAGCAAATAAGCCCTGATATTTTAGTTAAAGGTGGCGACTACACTGTAGATCAAATAGCGGGTGCTGAGCATGTACTTCGCCATGGCGGAAAAGTTGAAGTGCTTGAATTTTTAGATGGGTGTTCAACATCAAAAGTAATTAGTAAAATTAAACAGTAATACCAATTTTATTAAAAACATGATCATTCTAGCGTATTAAATAGCTCACTAACTACGTTAAAAATTATTTATATAGAACAACTATGTATCATAATTTTAGCCTTGTTATTGAGCTATTTTCTTATCGCTATAATAGAACACTAATTTAATGCAATTGGTATATTAAGTTACTAAAAATACAAAAAAGGGATGAAAACAGTGTTTTCATCCCTTTTTATTTTTAATAAAGTAACTTACTAAAAATTTAATTCGTACTTGGCAAATGCTGATGTATCGTTTTCAGCACCGTCATTGTTAGATGCAAAAGCACCTAAAGTGACTCGCCCTCCCATAGAAAGCATTCTATAACGAAGTTCTAATTGCTTACTATTAAAGCCTGTTTTAGTAATAGTGTTACCTAAGTCTGGATTGTTAGGATAACGATCGCGATTGTCACTATTATAATCAACACTGCGCAGTTTTACCTGCCAATCATTACCATTTGACAGTTGGCCTAATAAAGTTAGAACAACTGATTGTGCATCATTATCATAAGTTGAACCAATTGTACGGCCGTGGTAGCGATAGCCAGACTTATAAGTATCATGCTCATAGTAACAATTTTCAACTATTGATTCAGCTTGACATGAAACACCTGTGTCTATGTACTCTACATTTATTAATAAGTTTTGATCATATACACGTTGTGTTGTCTGTACACCAAATAAGTAGGCTCTATCAGCGGGTTTAAATTGTGAACTGGCATCTTCGCCAATCGTACTGGCATAAACAGCATAAGGTTGGTTGAAAAGTGTATCTGACCAGCGAATATCTATGCCAGCTAATTGATTACCTATTTTTGACTCTAATTGGCTATCGCAACTAACATTGCCATCAATACATGCTGTTTGCCCAGTTATGACATCAATAAAATCACCCGCAGAGCTTGGTTGACCTTCGCCAGCCCATTGCGCAGACCAGCTAACAGCAATTTCTAATTGTTGTATTGGGCGTATATTTAATCTACTGCTCCAAAGTAAAGCATCAGGAATTACACGTGTAGACTCAAGTTTAGCCATTTGTGCGGTAAAGCCCCATTGACCAATCCAGCTTAACCATGGTGTTTCAAAAGCAGTACTTTTTTCTCTGGTTACACTTAGTGCAGGTAAAGGTTTCGCATTACCAGACATAATTAAGCTGTTATCAACACCAGGTCCCCAAAATTGCTCAACAGCACCGGCTCTAAAAATCCAGTTACCTAAACGGTAAGCTAAGTAACTATCGTCAAGTGAGGTATCGTTACAATCGGTTAAAGCTTGCTCATCGGTAACTATATCGTCAGTCGTTTTTCCATCAACTAAACATTTTTTACCGTCGCTTCTGTAATTTATAGCTACTTTAGCTGCAAAGTTATCGCCTAAATAAGCGTAAGCTGCTGAAAGCTCTGTTTCTTGTGTATTTGTTGCACCAAAGCTTGTTGCTATGATCGGATCTGTGGCTGCAAAAGCAGATAATTGAAGACTATGCGAGCTGCTATTTTCTGATTTATATCGATGCTTAACGCGAAGTAAAGCATCTTGCAAGCTTGGAGATAATTGCTCAAGCGGCATGCTTTGCACATCACTTATAAAACTTTTCCACATAAGCGGATAGGTAGTTACAGGCGCTAAAATAACACCGGCATCAGCTAATTGTTGAATATCAGCTCTAAGACCGTAATCATCGGGTTTTACCCATGGTTCAGCATTAACTGACGCGCTCATAGCGCAAAAAAGAGTAGAAAGTAGAAAAATTCTGTTTCGCAAAGTTCAGATCCTTGTGATTTAGATTGCGGCTAAGTTTATCAACCTAAGCTTGTTATTGCAGTAAATAATCAAATTTATAGAGCTAATTTAATATATTAAAATGTAACCTAGCTATCGTAATAAGTATCTGATTGGTATACTGGAGTTCAAATAGGAAATTGAGAATGTAATGAGCAACAAACGACTTTTATTTATTCCCGTATCATCACCAGAAGGCATTGGTGAATATATGCGCTCGTTGTTGTTGGCTCAAAGTTTAAAGGCAGAACTTACTGATTCTCTCGATATTCACTTCATACTAAACAAGCATACAAGCTACGCAAAAAAGTGTCCTTTTGAAGCCACATTGCTTGAACACTCAGCGACTAAAGAGCTTGATTCTGTTTGCGACTTTATAGAGCAATTTAAACCTGACGTCGTTGTTTTTGATTGTGCAGGACGTGCAGGGCATATGAAAGCGGCTAAAAAAGTAGGCGCTAAAGTTGTATTTATTTCTCAGCATGCAAAAAAACGCGCTAAGGGATTGAAGCTAAACAGGATTAATTTAATTGATACACATTGGGTTGTACAGCCTGATTATTGTATTGAGCCACTTACATGGGCTGAAAGTGCGAAGTTAGACATGTTTCCCTTGGCACCCCCTCGTAATGTAGGCCCTTTTGTTGCATTTGCTTCTTGTGAGCAAAAACGTGATGTTTTAAATCGCTATAATTTAGTATCTGATGGCTATTTTATTGTTAATGCGGGTTCTGGCGGACATATATTAAATAATCTTAATTGTGCTGAGGTTTACTTTAAAGCCGCGCTTAAAATTACTAAAAATACTGGTTTAAAAGCAGTTGTAGTGTTTGGTGCGAATTATAATAAAGCAATTCCGAAAAGTGATGAGGTTACTTGTTTATCAAGCCTGCAAGGAACCGAATTTTTGGCATTAATGAGCCAAGCTAAAGTCGCATTACTTAGTGGTGGAGATACTTTATTGCAAGCAATTGCAGTTCAAACCCCTGTTGTGGCATGTGCTATCTCAAAAGATCAAAATACACGTTTGGATCATTGCGTTAATGCAGGTGTTGTAATAAAAGCAAATCTTGATATTGATGAAATTACAACGAAAATAGCTCAAGTTATTACCGAGCCTTTTTATAGTGAATTTATTGGTAAATATAAGCAACTCGATAGCACACATAGCTTCGATGTGATCACTACCGGTATAAAAAATATGCTTGTAGGAGATCGCTTATGAATATAGTGATTGTAATTGATTCACTAGTAGGTGGTGGTGCTGAAAAAGTAATGCTTACCTTGGCTGAAAAAATGGCGAAACTACAGCACAATGTCACTATATTATCTCTTGCGAGCAACGCTGAGTATGACATTCCTGATATAGTTAAAGTTGATAGCCTTTTTCCTGATAGAGCATCTAAAGTAGATAGATTCTGGCAGCGAAAAAATAGTATTTTGCGATTAGAAGCGTGGTTTGAAAAAAAACAAAGCGAGATTGGCAATATTGACCTAGTGCTTTCTAACCTTGATAGAAGTAATAACTTGCTCGCGCTTAGTAATATCAAAAATGTTCACTTTGTTATTCATAACTCCGTCAATGCAGAACTTGCCCGTCAAAAAAAGTTAGGTCCATTTTCATACTTATACCTTAAAAAAAGTAAGCAAAACTTAAATGGTAAATCACTTACTTGCGTATCAAAGGGTGTTGAAAAAGAAATAACACAAGGGGATTTAATTAACCCAAGTGCAATCGCGACTATTTATAACCCGTTCGATTTTGAAAAAATAAGACAGCAAGCAAATGAGCAAAATAACAATATCCCAAATGAGCCTTACTTAATTCATGTAGGAAGACTCGCCAAACAAAAACGCCACGATATATTATTTGCAGCATTTGCAAAGCTTGATAAAAAATACAAGTTAGTCCTTTTATGTAATAAACCGGCTAAAGCGCTAAAGCTTGCACAGCAATATGGCATAGAAAAACAGTTAGTAGTGCCTGGATTTCAACAAAACCCGTACAACTGGATTAAGCATGCCAAAGCTTTAGTTTTGAGTTCTGATTTTGAAGGACTGCCAACGGTATTAATTGAGGCTTTAGCGGTGGGTACTCCGGTAGTTAGCACTAATTGTACATTTGGACCAAGCGAGATATTAACAGGCGAGCTGAGTAAATATTTAGTACCCGCTGGACAAAGTGAGGCATTAGCCAATGCCGTTAAGCAGGTGCTAGTAGATAAGCCAAATGTAGAAAACGCAGATATTCTAAAACAAGTACAGGCAGAGCAGGTTGCTCTGCAGTATTTAGCATTGGCTAACTAAGTTAACTTATATTAGCGAGTGTTTTGAGGTAGTTGCTGTGCAGAGTTTGCCAGTCATTCACTTGCCAATTAAATACATCATTTCGACCTTGTTCTTTTAAAAATGAGCGCTCAAGGCGTGTTATATTACTTTGTTGCCACTGTGGGTTAGGCGTTCTTATTTCACCTCTGTCAAAGTCGATAATATACACATCACCAGTATCATCAAACAATATGTTATTAATGTTTAAATCGGCGTGATACACACCTTTTGAATGAAATAGCGCGATTGTTTTAGCAATGCGCTCCAACTCATCTTCAGTCAATGGGCGTTCAATTAATATATCGAGTACACTTTTAGCGCCTTTAACAGCCTCGGTAATAATATCACCACGGTAAATTAATCCGCTGTGGGTTACTTTAGCTGCAACAGGGGTTGGTACGTTTAAACCAAGCTCTATAAGCTTACTCATTAAGCTAAACTCTTTAAATACGCGGGTTTGTTCAAGTCCTGGGTATAAATATTGATCGCTTAGCAATTTACCCACTAAGCCACCGCGCCAATAATGCCTAAGTACGGCTGTTAATTCGTCTTGCTTAAAAAACCATGCTGTTGCTCGACCTTTTTTAGCGCCCACAATTTTATTTTGTTGTTGCCAATAATTTGTATCAAACCAATCGAGGGTAATTTGGCTTGTGTATTTAGGGTGGCTTAATACAGTGTGATTGCCTTGCACGTGTTGTTTAAACATAGCTCTGTGTAATTGCTAAATAATAGGCCTATATTAGCGCGTTTTAAAGCGCAGGATAAGTGCTTGCAATAGCGTGATTATAATTTAAGATCGGCTTTTGTATTAAATACCTAAGGGAATGTGTGACTCAAGCTCCTAATTATTCATCTATTTGTATATTAAGACTCTCTGCCATTGGTGACGTATGTCATGGTGTGAGTGCTGTACAAGCCATTCAAAAAGCACACCCGAATGCGAAAATCACCTGGGTAATTGGCAAAATAGAAGCCATGTTACTTGCTGACTTACAGGGTGTTGAGCTGGTGGTATTTGATAAAAAGCAAGGCAAAGCAGCGCTTAAAAGCTTAAAGCAACGCTTCAACAACCAAAAGTTTGATGTGCTTCTTAATATGCAAGTTGCATTAAGGGCTGGGTTTGTAGCGCGTTGTATTCCTGCAAAAGTAAAAATAGGGTTCGATAGGGCTCGTTCAAAAGAATTACATAGCTTATTTATTAATAAACGAATAGATCCACAAGCTCAGGCGCACGTTCTTGAAGGCTTTAAAGGTTTTGCAAAAGCCATTGGTGTTTCTGATTATAAACCGAGTTGGAACATGCCATATACCGAGCAAGACCAAGCGGTTGCAGATGAGTTACTAACACCAGAATACCTAACTAATAAACTATTAGTAATATCGCCCGCAGCTAGTAAAGCGCAGCGTAATTGGCTCGCTGATCGTTATGCCACATTGGCTGATTATGCAAGCGAGCAAGGCTTTAAGGTGGTATTGACGGGTGGTCCAACAGAGCTTGAAATTAACCTAGCAAATAGCATTATTGAGCACAGCAACACGCCTATTTTAAATTTAGTAGGTAAAACAAAACTCAAAGAGTTGTTGTGCGTGTTAAAGCGTGGCAGCTTAGTGCTTGCCCCCGACACGGGTCCTGCGCATATGGCAGTAACAGTTGGTACGCCGGTTATTGGTTTATATGCACATTCAAATCCAGCACGCACAGGTCCTTATTTATATCAAGACTACGTGGTAGAGGTTTATCATCAAAACTTGTTTAAGCAAACAGGTAAAACGGCTGAGCAAGTCTCGTGGGGTACACGCGTAAAAGGCGATGATTTAATGAGCCAAATTACAGTTGATGATGTAAAAGCGATGTTTGACCATGTTGTACAAAAAGAGTCTTTGTAATGAATGCACAACAAAAAAATAAAGCGCTTTTTTTAGACCGAGATGGCGTGGTAAATGTTGATCATGGTTATGTGTATCAAAGCGATAAATTTGAATTTATTGACGGTGTTTTTAGCACTTGTAAAACATTTTATGATGTAGGCTATAAAATCATAATCGTCACTAATCAATCTGGAATTGGTCGAGGTTATTACACCGAAGCTGATTTTTTAGCACTGACCGACTGGATGAAAGACCAGTTTAGTGCCCACAGCATTGCAGTTACCGATGTGTATTTTTGCCCGCATCACCCTAAAAAAGCGCGCCCTGAATATTTGAAAGAGTGCAGTTGCAGAAAGCCTGCGCCAGGTATGTTATTACAAGGCATACAAGAGCATAATATCGACCCTGCTTGCAGTATTATGGTGGGCGATAAACTCAGTGATATGAAGGCTGCGAAAAAAGCGGGCATCACTACACGCGTTTTAGTGCGTTCAGGGCAAAGCTTTGACGAAAGCGCTAAGCAAGAAGCTGATTTAATTATCGATTCTATAAGTAGTTTACCTGCACTTTTAAACACATAAATAAACAGCCTGTAAACTGGCAGGAATTCCTTCCAACTGAGGGCGTTTGCGACGAACTGCAAACCGTGCATTTTACCCATTAAACTTTTACAATACCCCGCATAATAAACAGCCGCGAAAGTGCGGTTGTTTACCCGTTCAAATATATGGAGAACCTAGATGAGAGCATCTGCTTTTTTTAGCCAGCTACAACAGCAAATTGAAGACGTAAAAACCGAAGGTTTGTATAAAAACGAACGTATTATTAAGTCCCAGCAGCAAGCTCAAATCGAAGTTGCATCAGGTAAAGTAATCAACTTTTGTGCTAATAACTACTTAGGTTTAGCTAATAGCCCAGAGTTAATTGAAGCGGCGCAAAATGGTTTAAATAATCATGGTTTTGGTGTTGCGTCTGTTCGTTTTATTTGTGGCACGCAAGATATCCATAAAACACTAGAGCAAAAAATCAGTGCGTTTTTAGAAACAGAAGATACTATTTTATATTCTTCATGTTTTGACGCAAATACAGGTTTGTTCGAAACTATTTTAGGCGCAGAAGACGCTATTATTTCTGATTCATTAAATCATGCATCAATTATTGACGGTGTACGTTTATGTAAAGCTAAACGTTTTCGTTATGCAAATAACGACATGGCTGATCTTGAGAAGCAACTTATTGCAGCAGACGAAGCCGGTGCTAAAACTAAACTAATTGCTACCGATGGCGTGTTTTCTATGGACGGCGTTATTTGTAATTTAGAAGCTGTGTGCGACTTAGCCGATAAATATGATGCGCTTGTAATGGTAGATGACTCTCACGCAGTTGGCTTTGTTGGCGAAAACGGTAAGGGTACACCTGAGTACTGTAATGTATTAGACCGTGTAGATATTATCACCGGTACATTAGGTAAGGCGCTGGGCGGTGCTTCAGGTGGTTATACATCAGGTAAAAAAGAAATTGTTGAATGGTTACGTCAGCGTTCACGCCCATACTTGTTCTCAAACTCATTAGCGCCTTCAATTGTTACTGCATCAATTAAAGTACTTGAAATGCTTGAAAATGGCGGCGAGCTTCGCGCTAAACTTTGGTCAAATGCTAAATATTTCCGTGAGCAAATGGAAGCTGTTGGTTTTACGTGTGCAGGTAAAGATCATGCAATTATCCCCGTAATGCTAGGAGATGCCAAAGTAGCCTCGTTAATGGCTGATAAATTACTTGCTGAAGGCATTTACGTAACCGGTTTTTCATTCCCTGTAGTACCAAAAGGGCAAGCGCGTATTCGTACACAAATTTCAGCGGCACATAGTATTGAGCAACTCGATACAGCTATCGATGCATTTACCCGTATTGGTAAAGAAATGGGCGTTATTTAATTTTATTTTAAACCGAAGCCTCGCTTCGGTTTTTTAATTGAGTGTGGATTATGAAAGCATTATCAAAATTAAAAGCAGAACCGGGCATTTGGATGACAGATGCACCAAAGCCAGAAGTAGGTCATAACGACTTACTGATTAAAATTCGCAAAACAGCTATTTGTGGTACCGACGTACATATTTACAAGTGGGACGAATGGGCAAGTAAAACCATTCCAACGCCTATGGTTGTTGGCCATGAATATGTTGGTGAAGTCGTTGATATGGGCCAAGAAGTTCGTGGCTTTCAGGTTGGCGACCGCGTATCTGGCGAAGGGCATATTACGTGTGGGCATTGTCGAAATTGTCGTGCAGGGCGTGTACATTTATGCCGTAATACAACGGGTGTAGGTGTAAACCGTGAAGGTGCGTTTGCCGAATATTTAGTTATTCCTGCATTTAACGCATTTAAAATTCCAGATAATATTTCTGACGAACTCGCTTCTATTTTCGACCCATTTGGTAACGCAGTTCATACCGCACTATCGTTTGACTTAGTTGGCGAAGATGTACTTATCACTGGTGCAGGCCCAATTGGTATTATGGCAGCAGCTGTTGCAAAACATGTTGGTGCTCGCCACGTTGTAATTACCGACGTAAACGAATACCGCCTAGATTTAGCACGTAAAATGGGGGCTTCACGCGCTGTAAACGTTGCCAATGAAAAGCTTGAAGATGTAATGAAAGAGCTAGGTATGACAGAGGGTTTTGATATTGGCCTTGAAATGTCAGGTGTGCCAAGCGCGTTTAATTCAATGCTTAATAATATGAACCACGGCGGTAAAATTGCCATGCTGGGTATTCCACCATCTGATATGGCAGTTGACTGGAACCAAGTTATTTTTAAAGGTTTAGTGATTAAAGGTATTTACGGTCGCGAAATGTTCGAAACGTGGTACAAAATGGCAAGTTTGATTCAATCTGGCCTAGATTTAAACCCAATCATTACACATCAATATTCTGTGGATGACTTCCAAGCTGGCTTTGATATGATGATTTCAGGTCAGTCAGGTAAAGTAATTTTAAACTGGGATTAGTTCCTCACTAAATTACAAGAAGGGCGGCTTTAGCCGCCTTTTTTATACTATTAATTAAAGAGATTTCAATGGCATTTAAACATATTTCTATAGCGCAAACGTTAGAGCTTTTAGATAAAGAAGACGTGGTAATTGCAGATATTCGCGATCCTAATTCGTATCAAGCCGGTCGCATTCCAGGCTCAGAAGCACTTTCTAACGGTAATATCGCACAATTTATGATGGAAAAAGAATTCGATCAGCCAATTATTATTGTCTGCTACCACGGTATGAGCTCACAAGGCGCAGCTAGCTACTTAGTTGAGCAAGGTTTTGAAGACGTTTACAGTATGGATGGCGGCTTTACAGCTTGGGAAGCTGCTTACAGCGAGAAAGTAGAGCGATGATAGAGCTTGGCAGTTTAAATAACCCGCGCGCCGCACAGGGCTTTATAGATTATTTAAAAAGCCAAGGTTTACAAGGACAATTAAGCTCCTCAGATGGTAGCAATGTCATTATTAGTGTTGCGCCTGAGCATTTTCATCAAATACAACCTTTATGGGCCGAATTTACACAAAACCCTAACCATGAACGCTATCAACAAGCTTCATGGGATGTAGGTAGCACACAATCGCCGCTTAAATACCAAGGGCAATCACTTAATCTAATGACGCGATTTAAAGCGCTTAGCTGGTTAAATCAAACCGTAAGTATTGTAAGCGTTATAATTTATTTTGCTTTTTTCCTAGGTGGTTTTGAGACCATTTACACCATGATGCAGTTTAAACCTACGCAGCCTTTAAGTTGGTTAACGCCCGCCCTCGTACATTTTAGCGCGATGCATATAGTGTTTAATTTAATTTGGTGGATGTCGCTTGGTGACAATATCGAAAAACAATGCGGAAAACTCACCCTAATAGGTTTGTTTTTAGTAACTGCACTTATAAGTAATTGGGCACAATACTTAATGGTTGGCCCCAATTTTGGCGGCTTGAGTGGTGTGGTGTATGGGCTACTTGGTTTTTGCTGGATTCATAGCTTTTTAAATCCTAACAAGCCTGCGCTTGTAAGTACGGCTATTGTTGGCTTTATGTTGATTTGGTTAGTGCTTGGGTTTGCTGATGTATTGTTTGTAGGTATGGCTAATTGGGCGCACTTAGGTGGGTTACTTAGCGGTATGGCTTTTGCCTATACCGCCAAAATATTTAACGCAAAACGTTAAATACTAATGATATAAATATTTAGTGAACAAGACTTCACGGATGATCTCTTGTCCTGTTTCTTCTTTTAGCAGGCTTTTTAGTTTTTCGGCGCACTTTGCACGTATTTCTTCACGGCCAGTAAGTGATTTTATTTTTTCTTCTGGTTCTTTAGATAAAATCTCTACTAGGGCATCACGAAGTAATGGCGTGTGGTGTTCAACCAGTGCAATATCAGAAGTATCAGTAAGCATTAAATCAATAGTTACACGCACATAGCCCATTTTTTTACTTGATGCGCCAATGTAGTTGGTGATTATATCTGGCTCAAAACCAAAATAACCAACTGTGGATTCAGCACGAGCTGTAAAGCTTATAACGCTTACAAAGAATGTAAAAAGACCTGCGTATACTATTTTTTTCATATTTAAAGCGTTTCTTAAAACTTGTTACAAATAGTTTATACTTAATAGTAGGTAATAAACAGCGCCAAGCAATTATTTATGGTTATAAAACATCACTTTTTCAAAAGCTTTGGCAATGGTATCATCTCGTTGTTTTTTATTTTGTTGAGCTATTATGATTACTTATCCTCTGTCTATATCTGCTAATTGGCAGTCCACTTCTTATATAAGTGACTTATCTCCTCTAGAGCAAGAGTGGCTTTTTGAACAGAATTCATTAACGGCTAAATTAAAAAGCAACTCAAAAACTTTTAATGTAAAGGTATTAAGTGAGCAGTTATTTACTTTAAGCCCAGAGCAAAACTTACTACTAAATAGCACAGCTAAAACAGCTATGAATCGAGAAGTTCTCTTACTGTGCGATAACAAACCAGTGGTGTACGCACAAAGCTGGCTTCCGAAAAATGATTCTATTAATCCTTTGCACAATATGGGCGAGCGTCCTTTAGGTGATGTGATTTTTCAGGACCCAGCATTAAAAAGAACGGATATAGAAATTGCTTATTTTGATGACACGCACCCTATTCAGCAATTAGTTACAAAATTGAACTTACCCGAGAAAAACTTACTAGGGCGTCGAAGTGTATTCTCACTCAAAGAATATAAGTTTTTAGTGTGTGAAGTGTTTTTACCTGGAGCATATTTATACTCATGAAATTAGCCGCTTTAAAGCCAAAACATATTCCTTATTATATACAGTTAATGCGTATAGATAAGCCCATTGGTACCTTGTTATTACTTTGGCCAACATACTGGGCTTTATGGCTTGCTAATAGTGGGATGCCGAGCTTACTCAACCTTATTATATTCACGCTGGGCGTTGTTGTTATGCGTAGCGCAGGGTGTGTAATTAATGATTTTGCAGATAGAAAAATAGACGGCTCGGTAAAACGCACAGCTCAACGGCCGCTAGCTTCAGGGCAGGTGAGTAGTGGTGAAGCACTTAGTCTATTTTTACTACTCATAGTTATTGCGTTCATTTTAGTATTAATGCTTAGCGTTAATACTATTTTGCTTTCTTTTGGAGCTTTGGCTTTAGCCTTTTGTTACCCCTTTATGAAGCGCTATACACAGTTACCTCAAGTTGTTTTAGGGGCTGCATTTGGTTGGGCTATTCCTATGGCGTATATGGCTTCAATTAATGCACTACCACAGCAGGCATGGTTATTATTTATAGCCAATATTTGCTGGACAGTGGCTTACGACACCATGTATGCGATGGTTGATAGGGACGACGATTTAAAAATAGGGGTAAAATCAACCGCTATTTTATTTGGTAAATACGACCGCCATATTATCTTTTTACTTAATGCTGTATTTATAGCGTTGGTTGCTTTTATTGGTATAAGCAATCATTTAAGTGTCGCGTTTGGCGTTGGTTTAAGTATTGCTGCGGGCCTATTGGCATACCAACAAACGCTTATTCATAAACGTGAAAGAGATGCCTGTTTTAAAGCGTTTTTAAATAATCATTACGTGGGTTTGGCTATCTTTATAGGGTTATTACTTTCATACCCAATAGCATTTTAAAAACCTCAATAAAGGCTGTTAAAATGCTCTATTAGGAGTTATCGGGGCGGATCAATAATGCCGCTAATAGAGGCGTTTTTTCTAAACCAGCCTGCAATAGAATAGCGATCGTCAACGGCGGGAAGTACTTCGTGGGCAAAGCGTTCGCTTTCAAACATTACTAATGTGCCAGCAGTTGGTTTAATTGTTATTTCTATCTCTTTACTTTTAGGTTTATAAATAACAAGTTCGCCACCTTGCTTAGGCGTATTTAAATAAAGTACCGTTGTAAATACTCGATTAGAGCGACCTTTAAATGCATCTAAGTGCTTTTTGTAAAAATCACCCTGTGTATATTTTGCATAATGGCATTCGTAATCAAATAACCCCATAAAAAAACTGCGATTTAACGTAGTCTTTATACTTTGCATTATTGCTTGATAGGTAAGCTGTGCTTGAGAGCTGCCGTCAAACCAATAGGTTTTATCAGTACGTACGGTTTTATCTATTTGTAAGTCATTTAATCGACCAATACCAGCAAGGCTAAAGTGAGGGTTTATACGGTGGCAGTCTGCAACTAAATCGTTAACTAAATCGGCAATAAGCGCGTTATGAATTACGGTATATCCTTGGCGTTCTATATCATCTAAATAGACATCAGGACCAAAAAGTGTGTTCATTCACATCAGCTGTTTAAAAAAGGTGCGACAGTGTAGCCGAAAAGCTGTTAAAAGCTACTGTTTATTGTGCCGCACTTTTTGAAACATCAGATTAGCTAAATGCAGCACCCGCTTTTTTTATAAGCGATAGTAAATGCTCTACATGTTCAGTAATCGACGTCTGTTGGCTTGTTTGTACAACGAGTTGTTCGTGGTTTAAACCTTTATTTGTTTTAAGTTGTACTAATTCAGAATTCTCTGCGATTGCATTAGCATGTTCAATGCTTGCAATAGCAAAATGATCTGATTTAACTACACCTGCCATCACTTGCTCAATACTGCCCACTTTAATACTTGATGATTTATTTAAAGAATCAATCGCTTCATTAAGCATAGTTTGTACTTGTTTAGACTCAGAGAAACAGCCAAACATCGGGTAGCTATCAAGGTTTTGTTTACTTATATCGTTTTTATGGGCAAGAGGGTGGTTTTTTGAAACAAATAATACAAGCTGATCTGGTAAGTGAATGTC
Organism: Pseudoalteromonas sp. HL-AS1; assembly: GCF_031198785.1. Taxonomy (NCBI): domain Bacteria; kingdom Pseudomonadati; phylum Pseudomonadota; class Gammaproteobacteria; order Alteromonadales; family Pseudoalteromonadaceae; genus Pseudoalteromonas; species Pseudoalteromonas sp. HL-AS1. Next base: position 2,781,131 of record NZ_CP133569.1, on the reverse strand, counting down.
ACTACCAATGCTGTTAATAGCTTGAGAGTATACGCTTATATCTATTTCACCCTGTTGGAGTTTGCGTGTTAGCTCTTGCTGATCTTGTAGCTGCATCTCAATTTTTATATGAGGGTATTGAGCTAAAAACTGTCCACAAGAAATAGGTACTATGCTGCTTGCCTTATTGGTATACCCAATAACGAGCTTTTCATTGGCATTACCGTTTACTGATTGAAAAATCCGCTTTTTCGTTAGCTCAAGTTCCGATAGGGTTGTTTTAGCATATTCTAGAAAAAGCTCGCCTTCTGGCGTTAATTTAACAGAGCGTGTTGAGCGTTTTACTAACTCATATCCCATTTCATCTTCAAGTGTTTGAATGCTGCGCGTTAGCGCTGAAGTACTAATTTGGGTTTGTTCAGCAGCTTGTCTAAAATGACGTAATATACCAAGTGCTACAAATTGCTCTAATTGTTCAAATCTCACTTTATAGTCCCTTTTTATAAGTAAGTCGCAGATACCACGGACATCAAATATATTAATTTTTATTCTAAAGTTTAGTAAAATTCTATATTGAAATACGGTTGCAAGTTCATACGTGTTTCCAGCAGGATACCCCCCTTTTAGTATTAATTAAAGAGAAAAGCGACCAAATAGTATTGCTTTTTAAATTCATAACTAGTTGTTTATTGTATTTTATCTATGTTTTTGCAATGGGCTAGCTAAGTAAACTTATTTGTAGTCAGTAAGTTAGTTAGTATATTTGGATTAAATTGTTCTAATTAATAAAAAAGTACGCCCCAAAAAGGGGCATTCATACAACATGATTGTGACAAATAATAGAGTGTTTTATTTATAATAAACTATTTTACAAAATTTCTATTTATTCGGCTACTTAGTGGTTTATTTTCAATGCTTTGTAGTTCTATCTCGATTGCATCACAGGAAATATGTATTTCAAATAAAGACGTTAATAACGATAAACTTAAGCAAGCTAAGCTAATGCCAAATAAAATAATTCCTGTGGCATTAAACTCAATAAATAATGCAAACATTGATAGTGTACACAGTAGAAAAGAGGCTACCCCGTACACTTGCATCGTTCTAATTAGCTTAATACGTTTACGTAAGTTAGTGATTTGAGCCACTACAACAGGCCGAATAGATTCACCTTCACGCGCATTTAGCTCCCTAATTAATTGCGCTAAAACTAAAAATCGGTTTGTATAGGCAAGTAATAGCAGCGATATGGCCGGAAAAAGTAAGCCCGGAGTTGTTAGTGTCATGTTGATTCCTTAAAAGTGCAGCATGTTAGTATGCTAATAATTTAGCGTAGGATATTGTTAACACAAAATAAATGAGGTGAGTATTGCAAAATATTAATAATAACAACACAACAGATAGCTCTTTTCAGTGGATCACAATTTATAAAGCCGAAAACACCCTTGAAGCTAATATTATTAAAGGTTTAATACAAACTGGTGGTATTGAATGTAAAATAAAAGGCGAGATGCTCCAAGGCGCATTAGGAGAAATTCCATTTGATCAGGCGCAAGTTAGTGTGCAGGTTTATGCGATAAAAGAGCGCCATGCGCGGCAAATATTGATAAACTATCAACAAGTAAAACAATCCGCTCCAGATTGGGTATGCCCTAATTGTAATGAGCATAATGGATCAACATTTGATTTTTGTTGGTCGTGTGAGACGTTAAAGAATGACTAAAGCAAATAATTTTCAGCGTATTAGAGAGCTTAACTATTTACAAAAGGCCGTCTTAGCAAGTGCTTTAATAGAGCGAATGCTGCCAAATTACGGTTTATTTAGCGAAGCAACGGGGTTTGGTGATGAAACCTTATTACGTAATTCGCTTAATGTTTGTTGGGAAAAAATATTACTGCCTAAAAGTAAAATAGATCTCGAAAAACAAGTTGAAAAAATAGAGCCAAATGTTCCTGAACTTGCTGATTTTGATATGTTTGGTACTTATCCTGCTATTGATGCTGCAACGTCTTTACTTAGCTTAATGCACGGTTTAGTGGCGCAAGATGAGCAAGAGTTCATTAGTGTGAGCAAAATATCTCAAGCAACAGTGGCTCGCTTTATTGAATATCAAATGACGGTTGAAGGTGAGATTGCTGATAACACAGCAGTGAGAGAGCACCCATTAATGCAGTACGAAATTGAAGTATTAGGTGAGCTAATTGATTTTGTAGAAAATATGGGGCGTATTACCTCTGATAGCGTAAAGGCACTAAAAAAGTTTGCCCTTGAAGATGGCCAAACAAATATTGGTCTTACGTTATAAAAGTAGCAAAGTAGAATTTAAAAGGCAGGAGAAGTACAGTGCGAATTTTAGGCATTGAATCGTCATGTGATGAAACGGGTATTGCAATATATGATGACGAAAAAGGCTTGTTAGCTCATCAATTATACAGCCAAGTAAAAGTACACGCTGATTACGGCGGTGTAGTGCCGGAACTTGCATCGCGCGATCATGTTCGTAAAACATTACCACTTATAGATGCAGCTTTTGCACAAGCAGGTTGTGGCCCTGAAGATTTAGACGGTATTGCTTATACTGCAGGCCCAGGTCTAGTTGGTGCATTATTGGTAGGTACGTCTATTGGTCGCTCATTAGCATACGGCTGGGATATACCTGCGGTAGCAGTACATCACATGGAAGGGCATTTACTTGCTCCGATGCTTGAGGAAAATACCCCTGAGTTTCCGTTTATTGCATTGCTTGTATCGGGCGGTCATACCATGATGGTTAAAGTAGCGGGTATTGGACAATACGAAGTACTAGGTGAGTCAGTTGATGATGCCGCAGGCGAGGCCTTTGATAAAACGGCTAAGTTACTTGGTCTTGATTACCCCGGTGGCCCACGCTTAGCTAAAATGGCTGAACAAGGCGTAGCAAAGCGCTTTGTATTTCCTCGCCCTATGACCGACAAGCCAGGTCTTGATTTTAGTTTTAGTGGTCTAAAAACAGCGGCATCAATCACGATTCGTGAAAAGGACGACGATGATCAAACCAAAGCTGATATAGCGCATGCATTTCAAACTGCGGTTATTGATACCCTCGTTATTAAGTGCAAGCGTGCGCTTAAACAAACAGGTATTAAGCGTTTGGTTATCGCCGGTGGCGTAAGTGCGAATACACAGCTTCGACTGCAGCTCGAACGCGTAATGAAAGGTATGAAAGGCGAAGTGTTTTATCCGCGTACTGAATTTTGTACCGACAATGGTGCAATGATTGCTTATGCCGGAATGCAACGTTTAAAAGCAGGGCAATTTGCCACGCTTGATATGAAAACAAAACCTCGTTGGCCTATAGATAGCCTTGAGCCGATTTAATGACTCATATTTTAGATATTTTTGTTTTCATCGGTGGGTGCTTTTTTAGCACCCACTTTTGGTTCTTCCCCACTAAATAATCGAATAATATTAGTACGGTGACGAAATATAATTAACAGCGTGATAAAAGTAACGGGAAGAGTATAAAGTGGCTTTATTAGCCATGTATACAAGGGCGCTAAAGATACAGCTACAAGCGCCGCCAGTGATGAATAGCGTGTTATTGCCACTATAACTAACCAAGTACACACAAGTAAACCTGCCAATGATAAGCCAATAGGTAATAATGAGCCAAATGCCGTTGCTACGGCTTTACCGCCTTTGAAGCTAAAAAACAGTGGATACATATGGCCTAAACAAGCAGCTACTGCGACTAAACCAAGCTCTAAAGGTTCAACTTCTAAAAAATAAGCCCCCCATACCGGAATAGTGCCTTTTAAAATATCAAACACTAGAACCAAGCAAGCCGGAAATGCTCCGCCTAATCTATAAACATTTGTAGCTCCTGGGTTATTAGAACCACTATTACGAGGGTCTGGGAGTTTGAACAACCGCGACACTAAAATAGCCGACGAAATCGACCCAAGTAAATAAGCTAAAACAAACATTATAGTGGCTAACACGCGCTTCCTTATTTTTTAATTGCTATACCAATTGATAGTGCTTTTAGGCTATTATTGGCAGCTAAATTTATCGTAAAAATTATTAACAGACTATTTAATAGCTAGTTTAGTTATTTTGCTATTGTAGAAGTTATTTTTACATATTTAAACACTGGCTAAACCATATACAGTATTAATTTTATTGATGCTTAGTATAGTTGCTTAGTAGTTTGTTGTTATTTGGAGTATCAATGGATAAGGTTTTTATATCTCAATTGCACGTCGACACTATTATTGGAGTGTACGACTTTGAAAAAGAAAGTAAACAGAGCCTTTATTTTGATATTGAAATGCTAAGCGATATTAAGCCTGCAGCTGAAAATGACGATATTAATTTAGCACTCGATTACTCAAAAGTAAGTGAGCGAGTTATTGAGCACTGCACTTTAAAACCTGTAGAGTTGCTAGAAACTTTAGTTGAACAATTAGCGCATATTATTTTAAGCGAGTTTAATACTCCACAAGTTACTATAAGAGTAAGTAAACCAGCAGCAGTAGCACAAGCGCAAACTGTAGGTGTTGAAATTACACGTGTTAAGGCAACTGACTAAATGGCTCAAATTTATATCAGCCTAGGGTCAAATATAAATAAAGCGCATTATATACAATGTGCATTAATTGCACTTAAGCAGCACTTTGAACATATTGTACACTCGTCTGTTTTTGAAAGTGAAGCAGTAGGGTTTGCTGGCAATAATTTTTATAATTCAGTCGTTGGCGCTACAACTGATATGTCGCTTGTTGATGTATGCGCTTTATTAAAACAAATAGAGCGTGATAATGGACGCACAGCGAACGATAAAAAGTTTAGTCCACGAACGCTCGATTTAGATTTACTATTTTATGATGATGTAATTTGCGCTTCTCCAGCACAATTACCACGAGATGAAATAACTAAAAACGCATTTGTATTACAACCTCTTAGCGAGGTTGCCCCAGATTTCTATCATCCTGTAGCTAAACAAACGATTGCGCAGTTATGGAATGAATATAATAACCCTCAACAAAAGCTATGGAAGGTGGAGTTTTCTAACCCATGAGTATCATCGAAATAATTATTTTAGCCCTCATACAGGGATTTACTGAGTTTTTACCAATATCTAGTTCTGCGCACTTAATTCTCCCATCGCAAATTTTAGGCTGGGAAGATCAAGGGCTTGCGTTTGACGTGGCAGTACATGTTGGTACTTTAATTGCCGTTGTTATTTATTTTCGCAAAGAGGTCGTCGACATACTCAGTGCGTGGTTTAAATCCTTTGGAGCACAGGGTACTACTGATGATAGTAAGCTAGGTTGGTGGATAATTTTAGGCACTGTGCCTGCCGCTATTTTAGGCTTACTTTTAAAAGACTTTATAGAGTTGTACCTACGAAGCGCTTGGGTAATTGCTACTACCACAATTGTGTTTGGTTTATTGCTTTGGTACGCGGATGCAAAAGGTAAGCAAATTAAAACTATTTATCAGCTTAATTGGAAAACAGCACTTATTATTGGTTTTGCACAAGCTGTTGCAATGATCCCGGGAACTTCTCGCTCAGGTATTACGATGACTGCTGGTTTAATGCTTGGAATGAATAAGCAAAGCGCAGCGCGTTTTTCGTTCTTACTGGCAATTCCAATTATTTCTATGATGGGGCTTTATTATACTGCAGAGCTTGCTTTGGGTGACCATGTGGTTGATTGGAATACATTATTACTAGGTGTAGTGCTATCGTTCTTATCGGCTTATGCATGTATATTTATGTTTTTAAAAGTAATAGAGCGAATGGGCATGTTGCCATTTGTGATATATCGTTTATTGCTCGGTGTAGGTTTAATAGTATTTTTAATGATGTAGCAAATAATGACTAATAAAAAAGCCTTCTAATTAAGAAGGCTTTTTTATTATCAAGTGGTCATTTTGGCACGAGTGAAATGCTTACTCGCAATGGTAACTAAGCACGAATTTTGGCATTATAGCGCCATTAAACTTTGCATAGCTGTAAAGTGAGCATACGATTTAAGGAAAGTATATGCATATACATATTTTGGGTATTTGTGGCACGTTTATGGGTGGTATTGCAGCCATTGCTAAATCGTTGGGTCATAAAGTAACGGGTTCCGATCAAAACGTTTACCCACCAATGAGTACGCAACTTGAAGAGCTTGGCATTGAACTAACTCAAGGCTACGCGGTATCTCAGTTAGAGCCAAAGCCAGATATGGTCGTTATTGGTAATGCAATGAGCCGGGGTAACCCATGTGTTGAATATGTGCTTGATAAAGGTCTGCCTTATACATCTGGCCCTGAGTGGCTTAAGCATAACTTACTGCAAGATTCTTGGGTGCTTGCGGTTGCTGGTACGCATGGTAAAACAACCACAGCAAGTATGCTTGCGTGGGTATTAGAGTACGCAGGTTTAAAACCAGGGTTTTTAATTGGCGGCATAGTGCAAAATTTTGGTGTATCGGCAAAAGTGGGTGAAACGCCATTTTTTGTTATTGAAGCCGATGAATACGACACAGCTTTTTTTGATAAGCGCAGTAAGTTTGTACACTACCTCCCGCGTACACTTATCTTAAATAATCTTGAATTTGATCACGCTGATATTTTTGAAGATTTAAACGCAATAAAAAAACAATTTCATCACTTAATGCGTACATTACCTCAAAGCGGCAAGGTAATTTGGCCAAAGCAAGACGTAGCGCTTAATGACGTAATAGCACAAGGGCTTTGGAGCGAAAGCGAAACGCTAGGCGATGATTGGAGCTATGAATTAATAAAAGCCGATGGAAGTGAGTTTAATGTATTACTTAATGGCGAAAAGCAGGGCACTGTCTGTTGGCAAGCAATAGGCGAGCATAACGTTCAAAATGCGATTATGACTATCGCAGCAGCGCGCCATGTGGGTATAGCCATTGATCATAGTATTGATGCTTTAGGAGAGTTTATTAGCCCTAAAAGGCGTATGGAGCTAAAGGCGGATATAAATAATATTAAAGTGTATGACGACTTTGCGCATCACCCAACAGCAATTAAAACTACGCTTGCAGGATTGCGCGCAAAAGTAGGCGATGAAAAAATTATCGCTATTTTAGAGCCGCGCTCAAACACCATGAAAATGGGCGTACACCAACATACATTATTAGATTCATTACGTGATGCTGACAACGTACTCCTTTTTGAACCAGAGAATCTAAATTGGTCGCTAAAAGAGCAAGCAGATAAAGCAGGCATGCAGTGCTTTAACAGCACACAAACAATTATTGATACAGTGCTTGAAAATATTGAGCCTAATCAACATATTTTAATTATGAGCAATGGCGGTTTTAATGGCCTTCATCAACACCTTGTTGATGGCTTAGCTGATAAATACAGCGGAGAATAGTGTGCAATTTAAAGATAGAATTACGCTCGCATTTAGTGGTGCATCGGGTGCGCCTTATGGGCTTAGGTTACTTGAAGTATTACTAGAGCAGCAATTTCAGGTCTACGTTCTCATTTCAAGTGCAGCACGCGTGGTGCTTGATACAGAATCAAATATTAAGCTCTCTGGTAATGAAGATAAAGCCACAGAGCAGTTAAGTACGCTGTTTAATGCCAAATCTGAACAGCTAAAAGTATACGGTAAAGATAACTGGTTTAGCCCTGTGGCTTCGGGCTCTGCTGCTCCTAAAAAAATGGTAGTATGCCCATGTAGTGCCGGATCGGTTTCTGCAATTGCAGTGGGGGCGTCTGATAATTTATTAGAGCGCGCCGCTGATGTGGTAATTAAAGAACGCGGACAGCTCATTTTAGTGCCTCGCGAAACACCATTTAACGAAATTCATTTAGAAAACATGCTTAAGTTATCTCGTTTAGGGGTAACAATTATGCCAGCCGCACCTGGTTTTTATCATAAGCCACAAAGTATTGAAGACTTAGTTGATTTTATGGTGGCGAGAATTTTAGATCATTTAAACATTGAGCATAACCTAACAAAACGTTGGGGTTATGGTGAGGGTAAGTAATGAGTAAGCAAAATATTGCTTTAAATATAGAAGGCCTTACCAAGGTTTATAAAAATGGTGTTGAGGCAATTAAAGGCTTTGATTTACAAGTTGAAGAGGGCGATTTTTTCGCTTTGCTTGGTCCAAATGGAGCCGGTAAATCAACCACTATTGGTGTTATTTCGTCACTTGTTAATAAAACAAAAGGCAAAGTAGAAGTATTTGGCTGTGATATTGATACTGATTTAGAAGCTGCAAAAGCGCATTTAGGCCTAGTACCGCAAGAGTTTAACTTTAGTCAGTTTGAAACGCTTAGCCAAATACTGGTTAACCAAGCCGGTTATTATGGTGTGCCACGTGGTGAAGCCCATAAACGTGCTGATAAATATTTAGCGCAGCTGGGTTTGTTAGAGAAAAAAGACAAGCAAGCACGTACGCTTTCAGGCGGAATGAAACGTCGATTAATGATTGCACGCGCCCTTATGCACGAGCCAAAATTACTTATACTTGATGAGCCAACAGCGGGTGTAGACATAGAACTTCGTCGTTCAATGTGGGATTTTTTACGCCAAATAAATGAGCAAGGCGTTACTATTATTTTAACCACACACTACCTTGAAGAAGCTGAGTTACTGTGTAAAAACATAGCGATTATTGATTCTGGTCGAATTGTTGAAAACACCACCATTAAAGCACTGCTTGCAAAACTTGATAAAGAAACCTTTATTTTAGATTTAAAAATGCCAGCAAACCCTGTCACGCTTGAAGGTTATAAGTTTACGATGACGGACGATCATACTGTTGAAGTAGAAGTCGCTAAATCACAGGGCTTAAATGCGGTATTTAGCGCATTAACAACCCAAGGTAATACAGTATTGAGTATGCGAAATAAAGCAAACAGACTAGAAGAGTTATTTGTAGGATTATTAGAGCAAGGGCGGGGCGAATAAATGTTTAAATATGGCGTAGCCTTAAAGAGTTTATGGATTAAAGAGTGTATTCGTTTTTTACGTATCTGGGTACAAACCTTAGTGCCGCCAGCAATTACGATGAGCTTATATTTTGTTATTTTTGGTAACTTAATTGGTTCACGTATTGGTGATATGGGCGGCTTTAGTTATATGGAGTTTATTGTACCTGGCCTTATAATGATGTCGGTTATTACTAATTCCTATTCCAACGTAGCCTCTAGTTTTTACTCAACAAAATTTCAAAAAAGTATTGAAGAGCTTTTAGTTGCACCTGTGCCTAATTACATCATTGTACTGGGTTATATGGGCGGCGGTATGACGCGTGGTATTATGGTGGGCTTTATAGTTACCTGTGTATCGTTATTATTTGTTGATATTCAAATTCATAATATTTTTGTAATTATGGCGACCGTTATTTTAACCTCAGCTGTGTTTGCTTTAGGTGGTTTAATTAATGCAATTTACGCAAATAGCTTTGACGATATAAGCATTATTCCCACCTTTATACTAACGCCATTAACTTACTTAGGCGGTGTATTTTATTCAATAACGTTATTGCCAGAATTTTGGCAAAACGTATCGCAAATAAACCCTATTATTTATATGGTAAATGCATTTCGCTATGGCTTTTTAGGTGTGTCGGATGTTGATTTAAGTGTAGCGCTAGGTGTTATTTTGGTGTTTATTACTGTGTTATTTACTTTAGCGCTAACTTTAATTAAAAAAGGTGTGGGGCTAAGACACTAATGAGTGATGCAAATTCACGTAGTATTGTATCTAATCAAGCGGGTATTCACGAAAAGCTTGATGAAATAGTAAATAAGCACTTAGATGCTGAATTTAAAAAGCCAATAGCAGCGCATACCCAAGCCGCATTTGACGAGGTTAATGCTAAAGTACAAGCCTTTAGTGGCCCGCTTATTTTGGACTCGTGTTGTGGCGTGGGTGAAAGCTCAGCTAATCTAGCTAAACGCCACCCTGATGCACTTATAGTTGGTATTGATAAATCTTCGCACCGATTAGATAAGCATGATGTTGAATATAAGCAAACCGACAGTGGTCAGTACATCTTAGTGCAAGCAGATTTAAATGACTTTTGGCGTTTAGCGGTAGCCGCCAATTGGCAACCTACGCACCATTATTTGTTGTATCCAAACCCGTGGCCTAAATCTAAGCATATTCGTAGGCGCTGGCATGGCGCAGCTATTTTTCCATTTATCGTTAAGTTAGGTGGAAAATTAGAAGTGCGCAGCAATTGGGATATTTACGTTAAGGAGTTTGCTCGGGCGCTTGAATTAACAGGCAACCCTTGCGATGTAACACTTTATGAGTCAGACGATGCAATTACGCCTTTTGAGCGTAAATACTGGGCCAGTGGCCAGCAAAGCCACCGACTCGTTATAAACTTACCTAGGGCGTGTTGACCTTTCGTGATTGATTTTGCAGCAGCATGTTTGGTTTTTAGGCAAGGCGGAGCCTATGTAGTGTGGTTATTCCCCATAAATAGGCGATAACGCAGCATAAAGTCCAAACATGTGCTGCCCTTTGGGTTCTTTCTAGGGACGATTAACTCTTTGTTGCTCTGTTTTTACTTAGCCCACTAGGTTACAAACCTCGCGCCGCGATTTAATCGCCCCTAGATTGAACAAATTTCAATCCACAAAGATCAACACGCCCTGGTTAAAGTAAGTTAAAGTGCTAATTCTTCTGTAACCGTATTAACATGTGGCACTGGGTGGGCAAAATAGTTGCCTTGCATTAGTGTCACATTCGCCTTTTTAAGTGCGGTTACTATGGTTGTATTTTCTACCGATTCTGCCATTAATTGTAAACCAAGTTGATTAGCAAAGCTGGCTATATGCTCAATAAACAAGTAGATATCTTTGTCATTCACTATTTGCTTTATTAGTGCGCCATCTAATTTAATACCATCTACTTCAAGCTTAAGTACGTTTGATATATTTGAATAACCACTACCAAAGTCATCAATAATAACCTTAACGCCTTTCGTTTTAACCATTCCAATAAATGCTTTTACTTCAGAGAAGTTGGCAATAGCTTGGGTTTCTAAAAGCTCTAATGTGATATTACCAGGATGCGGGTAGCGCTTAAGTTCGTCCGCAATAAACTCACTTAAATTAGGGTCGAGCATATCTTGTGCTGTTATATTTAAACTCCAGCAAATATCGGTTTTTCTAAAGCGACTAACGCATTGTGAAAATATAGTACGGGTAAGTATTCCGTCCATTCTTGAGCGGGTAACAACATTTAAAAATGCATCAGGTTTTAATACTTCCCCTTGCGCTGTTACCATTCGAGCTAAACATTCGTATTGAACGACCTTATTGGTATTTGTGTCAATAATGGGTTGAAAGTAAGGCACTATACGATTGTTATCAAACGCTTCTCGCACTTCTTTTGCCATTTCTACATTGTATTGATATTGCGTTTTTACATCGTGTAGCGCTTTTGAGTAGTTAACTACACTATGCCTGCCTTGTTTAGCTTGCAGCGCTGCTATATGAGCGTTTTCAAGTAGTAGCGATTTATTACCACTGGCAATACCTGCACATAGGGTTATGTAGATAAAAGGGTCAGTTAATACCGGTGTATTAAAGTTATATGTTTTTACGAGGTCGGTAAATTCGTCATTACTCATTTCTTTAGGCGCGAGTAATACTATTTTATTTGTTGCTAGTCTATATATATGGCAATGCGTAGAGCTTCTAAGTTTAAAGTGAATAAGTAAGTTTTTCATTACCTTGTCACCCACTTCCGTGCCGTAAAAACTGTTTATATCTTCTATTTCATTAACCCAAATAACGGCTAATTGCATGTGATGTGCATTACTTTTTTTAATAAAGTACTCAAGTGCAATATGATTTGAAAAACCAGTACTTGAGTCAGTTGCTAAAGACCGTTTTAGTAAATAAATATATATGGCGGCAACGAGTATCGCGATAAAAAAGAAGAAGCTAGCCATTGCAGCTGCTTTTGATACGCTTTCTTTAAGTTTCTCGTTTAAATCATAAATAGTTATATCGGCACCCGTTAAATAGGTATTGCCGTTGATTGGGTCAACGTAAGGAATAAAAATTGTTTTAAAGTGGCCCCACTGATCGCTCGATATTTCAAATACTGGCTCTGTTGAATAAAAAGCACTTATATTTGCATCGGTAGCTTCAGGGTAGAGATCTAAAAATTGAGTTACCTTGCCATTATTCTGATCGTCTTGCGTGTAGCTTGATGAGCTAAAAAGCACCTTACCGTCTTTTAAAATCATTGAATAGACATAAGCAATATCAAGTGCTTGAGCAAACTCAGAGAGTTGTTTACTTTTATCTTGATAGTAAGAAAAACTTATATTATCGCCTTGATTAACCGCACTTAAATAATCGTCACCTAAAATATGTTTAACGCTGGTGGCGGCATTAAGTAAGCGATTATCAACCGACTGCATTATTTCAGCACGCGTGGTTTGGTAAGTGTAGTAAACGTAGGTTAGCAAGCTTATTAAAAACAAGCTAAAGCCTGCCACTATCCAACTAACTTTGACTCTTCCTTCTGGCATATGTGTCCCTTTTTTGTTATCAAATTTATTATACCCAAAATAAGTAAATGCCCAATAAATAATTAGGTTTGGTAGAGTTTTAATTAAATTATCATTTTTTTGTCATCGCTTTGATTGCTTTTATAGGTTTAAACGAGACATTTTAGTTATATTGCAGTAAAGTTAGCGCAATTTTTAAAGAAACACGATTGCTCCAAATGTCCTAATAAGTAGGCGTTTTTGATGGGTAAGCGCGTGTTTTAGCTACACACACACTAGGTATTAAGATGGATCAAAAGCGTTGTGCCGTCGCCTCTAAAGAAAGCCTTAAGCGTATATTTACTGTACCTGAAGCGCCAGACTCAACTTTAAGCAAAATCGAGCTTGAAATTTCGAGTAATTTAGCAGGTTTTCTAAACGAAAATATAGCGGCAATTGAAAAACCATTACATGAAATAGAAAAAGATTTTCAATCGGCAGTGATCCCAGAAGATCCAACGTTTGTCTCTGCTTATGCCCAAGACATAATGGAGCAACTTGTTGCACATTCTGTGCATACAGCTGCGCCTAGTTTTATTGGTCACATGACCTCTGCCTTGCCGCACTTTTTATTACCGCTGTCAAAATTGATGGTAGGGCTAAATCAAAATCTAGTAAAAATAGAAACATCTAAAGCGTTTACGCCTCTTGAGCGTCAAGTGCTTGGGATGATGCATCATTTAGCTTATGGGCAAGAAGACTCATTTTATTCTAAATGGATGCACAGTGCTAAAACCTCATTAGGTGCATTTTGCTCTGGTGGTACGGTTGCTAATATTACTGCGCTTTGGATTGCGCGAAACCGCTTATTAAAACCTGATGGCGATTTTAGAGGCATTGGTGCACAAGGCTTAATTGCTGGTATGCTGCATTACGGTTATAAAGGTTTAGCAGTATTAATATCAGAACGCGGGCATTACTCATTAGGTAAATCGGTTGATTTACTCGGCATTGGTCGCGATAACTTAATTGGTATTAAAACCTGTGAAAATAATAAAGTTGATGTAGGAGCGATGCGCGAAAAAGCACGTGAGCTTGAAGCGCAAGGCATTAAAGTAATGGCGATTATTGGGGTCGCGGGAACAACCGAAACCGGTAATATTGACCCACTTGATGAAATGGCCTACTTAGCACAAGACATTAACTGCCATTTTCATGTAGATGCAGCATGGGGGGGAGCGACCCTTTTATCGAGTACGCACCGTCCTTTACTAAAAGGGATTGAGCGAGCAGATTCAATTACCATCGATGCACATAAACAAATGTATGTACCAATGGGAGCGGGTTTGGTTTTATTTAAAGACCCCGCTGCAACTGATGCAATAGAACATCACGCTGAGTATATATTACGTAAAGGTTCAAAAGACTTAGGTAGCCACACGCTTGAAGGCAGCCGACCTGGTATGGCAATGTTAGTACATGCTTGCTTACGTGTTATTGGTCGTAAAGGTTACGAAATGCTGATTGATCGAAGCATCAAAAAAGCACATTACTTTGCTGATTTAATTAAGGCTGATGAAGACTTTGAGCTTATTTCGGAGCCTGAGTTGTGCTTATTAACGTATCGTTATGTACCTAAGCAAATTAAACAAGCAATAGCCGACGCAGATGCTGCAACTCGGTTAGATATTTTTGCTTCACTGAACCGTTTTACTGCCAGTATGCAAAAGCGTCAGCGAGAGTCTGGTCGCTCATTTGTATCACGTACACGCTTAACGCCTTCTAAATACGACAATCAACCAACGGTTGTATTTAGAGTGGTCCTTGCTAACCCGCTTACCTCAGGCGCTATTTTAAAAGAGATATTAGCTGAGCAAAAAGAGTTGGCTGCAACAGATCCGGTATTCAAAAAATACTTGAGAAAGTATATGTAATCTAAATACAAAAAGGGTCCATAAGGATAATGCCAGTCAGTTAAGCTGACTGGCATTTTTCTTTTTATGGGGATACTTAGATGGTTTTGGCTTAACCCATCGGGGATATCTTCTATCCTCTCGTCTAGCTGGAAGCTTAAATAAGACCAGTGTATTGAGTAAGTGCTGCCAGTGTATTGGAATGTTTCCTGGACTCATTATAGATACTGACGAGAAATACTGAATGACAGCCATCGAACTGCTAGAGAAACTAAGCTGGTTAGGCCATATCCCTGTGACTGTCGCCGCCATCGTCATTATTCTTCGTATTAAATTATAGGCGAGTAACACGCCCCATAGCTCCTGACGCACCATGTCTGGACGCTTGCTTCTTAAATGGTATGCGCTATCAAGCATGGTTTGTTTGATTTCTCTAAACCCAAGTTCTATCTCCCAACGATGACAATATAATTCAACAATTTCATTACCTGGATAACGCAATCTATCCGTCATCGAGGTTAATATACGGTAGCTTTTGCCCTTTATTGTTTTACTGATTAATCTCGCTTTAATCGTTTCAGGAACATCGGGAAAGTTTTTTTGTGCATGCTTTGTGGTTTTCAATTCAATGATATGGTCATTTTTACCCGCGCTGGAGATGATTTCATACTGTAAGTCGGGCCTTGCTGGTATCAGCCAGTGCCTCATCTCCCCAGTTTGATGCCAACGGTTTAACAGGCCTAAAGAATAATATCCTTTATCAAAAATAGTCAGTGAATTATCTGGTGTACGTTCAATTAAACGCTCAGCTAATTTCATCTCGTTGGTTTTATAGTTATCAAACTCGCTACTGAGCAGTTGATGGCTGGTCAATTCCATATGACAGACCCTGCGTATTTGAGGAAAGGCTGTATCACCGTATTGGTTGCTACCTGAAGAGAAGGCTTTACGATTATCAGGCGTGTCGGCTGTTCGCCACACAACACCGTCAACAGCTAATAGGTTCAAACCATTCCATGTTTCGAATGACTGTTGCTTATACATTGATTGAGCATATTTATTGAAAACGTGTTTAACGGAATCATCACCTAACCTTTGTCTCGCCTGTACCATCGCACTTGGAGCAACGAGTGGGTTCTTGCCAGGTAACATGATATCTAGCTTATTAGCGATATTCCAAACTGATTCTTTTCGAAACAATGCCATGCCAATAACTGACCACAAAACGGCTTCAAGCGGTAATCTTCGCTTACGAACGGTTGCAATCCCTGCTTGTTGAAAACCTTGTTCAATGATTTCAGGGTCAAGAATTTCTGATAATTTTTCAAAGGTATGGTATCGGCTGCTTTCTTCAAGTGTTGCTTGCAGTGCTTGTTCTATATTCACAAAAAAATCCGTAGTTAGTTTCCTAACTACGGATTTTGCATGATCGTTTGGATCGGTCAACCGGTCATTTTCTTAACTGATCGGCATTAGTCCATAAGGACCCTTTTTTAATATCAAAGAATGGTTAATGTAAGATACGTGCTCTAATTGTACCCTCAACAGCGCTTAGTTCTTTAAGTGCTACTTCAGATTGATCTGTATCAACATCAATAACTACATAACCAATAGATGCGTCTGTTTGTAGGTATTGCGCAGCAATATTAATACCGTGCTGTGCAAACGCTTGGTTAATTTGCGTTAGTACACCTGGGCGGTTGTGGTGTACGTGTAATAAACGGCTACGATTAGCAAGCTCAGGTAGCGATACTTCAGGGAAGTTAACCGCAGTAATAGTTGAGCCATTATCTGAATATTTAGCCAATTTACCCGCTACTTCAATACCAATGTTTTCTTGCGCTTCTTGTGTAGAACCACCAATGTGCGGCGTTAAAATAACATTGTCGAATTGGCGCAGTGGCGATACAAATTCTTCATCGTTAGATTTTGGCTCAGTAGGGAACACATCAATTGCTGCACCACTTAGTTTTTTCTCTGTAAGCGCTTCTGCAAGGGCATCAATATCAACAACAGTTCCGCGTGATGCATTGATCAAAATAGACCCCTGCTTCATAACTGCAAGTTCTGCTGTACCAATAAGGTTTTTAGTTTGCGGTGTTTCTGGTACATGTAAGCTAATAATATCAGAGCGTTGTAACAGCTGAGTAAGGTTATGAACTTGTGTTGCATTACCCAGTGATAACTTATCTTCGATATCGTAAAACTCCACGTTCATACCGATATTTTCAGCCATAATACCTAGCTGAGTACCAATGTGACCGTAGCCAATAATACCTAATGTTTTACCACGTGCTTCAAACGAACCATTTGCTGTTTTTAACCAGCCACCACGATGAGCCGCTGCATTACGCTCTGGAATACCACGTAATAAAAGTAGAATTTCGCCAAGTACAAGTTCAGCAACTGAACGAGTATTAGAAAATGGAGCGTTAAATACAGCAATACCACGTTCGCGTGCTGCATCTAAATCAACTTGGTTTGTACCAATACAAAAACAACCAATAGCAACTAGCTTTTCAGCTGAGTCTAATACGGCTTTGTTAATATGAGTACGAGAACGAAGTCCTACAAAGTGAACATCTTTAATGCGCTCTTTAAGCTCGTCCTCAGGTAAGGATGTTTTAACGTAGTCGATATTGCTGTAACCGTTACGTTTTAGCGTTTCAACAGCGCTTTGGTGAACACCTTCAAGCAAGAGAATTTTAATTTTGTCTTTTGCTAACGATACCTTACTCATAACCTCATCCTATTTAATTTGTGGCCCATTTTTGGTACCGATAATCACTTTATCAGCACCTCGCATCGCAAATAGGCCGTTGGTAACTACGCCAACAATTGAATTTATTTGTGTTTCAAGTTGTTTGGCATTGGTAATTTTTAAGTTAAATACATCTAATATAACGTTACCATTATCGGTAACTACGCCTTGGCGATAAACAGGGTCACCACCAAGTTTTAATAATTCTCGTGCAACGTAGCTGCGCGCCATTGGAATAACTTCTACCGGAAGCGGGAAGTCGCCCAATGTATCTACCAGCTTTGTGTCATCAACAATACACACAAACTGTTTTGCAACTGCTGCTACTATTTTTTCACGTGTTAGCGCTGCGCCGCCGCCTTTAATCATTTCGTTTTGAGCGTTTATTTCGTCGGCGCCGTCAACGTATACATCTAAAGCATCAACGTTATTAAGTTCAAACACTTCAATACCTAACGATTCCAAACGTGCAGTTGACGCTTCTGAGCTTGATACAGCGCCTACAATAGTGTCCTTTACTGAGCCAAGGGCATCAATAAAGTGATTAACAGTAGAGCCTGTACCGACACCTACAATGGTGTTTTCTTTTACAAACTCGAGTGCTGCCCAGGCAGCTGCTTTTTTTAATTCGTCTTGTGTCATTACTTTGTGCTCATGTATGTCAGAAATATGCGGCTAGTAACCAAAATTAAATGTTACCAACAGTATGTTTTATCTGGGGTGATAATGGTTTTAAGTGGTATGTCCCACGACTCAATTGGTAGAGCATCAACTTTTTGGCATTCATGTGCAAGGCCAATTAGTTGCGGTTTTTGCCAATTTTTTTCATGTAAACGCGCCAATGTCCGGTCGTAAAACCCACCTCCCATTCCTAGGCGATTACCTTGTTTATCAAATGCAACTAACGGCATAAGGATGTAATCAAGCGCTGGTAATGGGCATATTTGAGAGCAGTTCAGCTTAGGCTCCAAGATACCATAGCGATTTGCCCTCATGGGTGAGTTTTTCTCATAGCGCTGAAATAGTAAATTAGCGCCATTAAATGGGTGTATTATAGGTAGATAAACAACATGGTTTAAGTTCCATAATTCTTTAATTAACAATGAAGTGTCTAGTTCTCCGTCGTTACTTAAATAAATGGCAATATGCTTAGGACTCGTTGTTTTTTCGCTTTTTAAGTGTTGAATAAAATTCATTTTTAGCGATTGCGCAGCAATTATTTGCTGATTATTTGACAAGTTTTTACGGGTGTTACGAATTTCAGCTCTTATTTGTGCGCGTTTATTGCTCATTAAACTAATTAGCCATTCTTAAAAAGAGAATAAATCGGGAAAAATTAAAAAAACAGCCAGTACGACTAGCAAAATTGTGGCAGTTGCAATCAATGAATATAAAAGTAAGTTACTGCGTTTTTTAGGAGGTGCTAAATCCTCATCTAGCATTAGGTCGTCATTTTGCCATTCGTCTACACTTTCGTCTGGTGTTTTTAATTGAGCTTCAGGAAGGCGTTGCTCTAGCTCATCTAGCTTTTCTTCAAGACGTATTAAGCTGCTAGTGATGTAATCTAGAGCATCAAAAATACGTTCATCACGTTGGTTGTTATTTGCAGCTGCGGAGGAGCTATTTTGAATGGTGTTTGAAACAGCTTGCAGCTTACTTTTAATACCTAAGCTTGCTAATAACTTACTCTGTTTTAACGCTTTGTCTTTATCGCTTGGCGCAAATAGCGGCTTACCTTTAAAAAAAAGAGCTACTTTTTCATCTGACGTTTTTAATTTTGCAGCTAAGTTTGCGCACGCTGTTTTTATGTCAACGTTATCGGCAAGTCCTGCAAATATAACGCGAAAGTTATCGGCCATTTAACTATCCCTAAAGCTTTATAATGAAGCGAGTATAAACCGAACCCCTTTATAAATGTATCTCTATGTAAAATAAAATTGTTAAACGTATCTATTTCCCAAAAGATGACTTACAAAAAAAGTTGATTAGTATTTCAATAGAATATTCCATTACTTGCAATTAAATGTGAATAGAATATTTTATATGTAAAATTTATTCTTTAATTACAAGTAATTACAGCTATTTCCTTGTTGAAATAGCTTAAACAAGTAAAATTGTTTTCCTAGGGGTATAATATATTAGGTACAGGATTTTGCTAAACACACACACACTTCCATCTAGTCGCTGGCTAGAATTTGTAAAAGAAAGCGGACGTATCGCCACTCTTTGGTTTGCTGGTGTACTACTTTTTATGGGCTTTCGGATTTTCTTTTTAATTCACTTTAGTGATCGTATAACTTCCGAACTAGATATTGATTCAATAATCGCGACATTAAAAGCGGGTCTAGCATTTGATTCTGCCGCGACGGGAGTCTGTTTTAGTATTGTTTTTATTTTAAACTGTATTTTACAGCCTCTGCGTTTAGGACAATGGGTTAGAAAAGCACGTATATATACAAGTCTAATATTTTTCATTACGTCAACAATACTATGTATAACGAGTATTACTTACATTGCTGAATATGGAAGCCAGTTTAACTTTTTTATGTTCGAAGGGCTAAATGACGATCAACAGGCAATTGCATTAACTGTAATCGAGCAATATAAACCGTGGGGTAGCCTACTTAGTTTAGTTATTTTATTAGCGATAGCATTTAAAATAAATAAACTAGTTGATAGGAAAAGCTATAGTGCTATCAACCATCTTTTCACGACTAATATATTAAAGCGTACGATTTTAGTTGCATTGATTATTGTTTTATTTGTTTGTGCAATAAGAGGATCATTTGAAACTCGTCCTGCTTCTCGAAAATGGTCAGCAGTAACGACAGATGCTTTTGTAAATAATCTTGTAATAAATCCGTTTCGAAGCTTTATATATGCCATTAAAGATTATAATGATTTACAAAGTTTTGGTTTAAATGGTCACAATCCTTACTTACAAAAAAATGCACCTGACATAGATAACCCTTTAACGACGCTTGAGAAAAAAACCAGTGCGCCAATGTTAGCGGCACCTTCACAAGTGTTTTTTATTGTTATGGAAAGTTATGATGCTTGGCCGTTACAGCAAAAATATACATCGCTCAATTTAACTAATGAACTACGTAATTTAGCTAGTAAAGGTATATATTTAAATAATGTGTTACCTGCAGCAAGCAGTACTATGAATTCGCTATCTAGCCTTATGTCTGGTATAGCGTTTTCGGGCGTTAATATGAGCCGTATTGGACCACAAAAACCAGCGAGTAAGTTATCAATATTTAATCAACTTGAGCAACTAGGTTATCAAAGTCGATTTTATTATGGCGGCTTGCTGTCATGGCAAAATATAGGCGAATATGTGCTTTCACAAGGAGCTGATAAAGTATTTTCGGCTGCAGACACTGGAGGTAAAGGAAGTGCTGGTGTGTGGGGAATTGATGATGGTCAGTTATTTGATTTAGTCGATACTAAAACAGATGAAAAAAGTTTTAACTTAATCATGAGTGGGAGTTACCACGGACCATTTAACTTAGATTTAGATAAGTATGGGTATCCTTTAAAATCAGTTGCTGACTATCCAAAGGAAATTCAAGCTTTAGATGATGACTTATTAGACCCTTACGTATTAGGGCATTTATGGTATGCCGATAAAATGCTTGGTCAATTTGTTCGTAAAATGGAGCAGCACTACCCAGATGCATTATTTGTAATTACAGGTGATCACTATAGTCGCCGTTATTTACATCATCGCCCAGATCTATATGAACTAACACATGTACCGCTTGTTATTTATGGTAAAGGTGTAAATCCAAACTGGGTATCTAGCGATCAATTAGCGAGCCATATGGATATTGCACCTACATTATTAAACTTAATAGCACCGCAAAATACGACATTTTATAGCATGGGCCAGTCACTATTAAATCAACCTAAAGATCGTACTGTATTTGGTTTTCAAACTGTGCGTAAACCAGAACAGCTTTGGCGTGGTGATTTTTCGTCAATGTATGAGTATCAAAAAGTTGAACCAGAGGATCGGATTAACTTAGTACCACTTAAGCCGCAGCCTTTTGAACCAATTGATGTAGCAACAGAGCAAGCTTATAATAAGTATATGGCTACAGCGTGGCAGTTACTTACTAAAGGAATGGATTAATAGATTTAAAAGTAGCTTTTAAAGCTGCTTTTACTCAATTAGTTTACATATAAAAAAAGCGCCAATTGGCGCTTTTTTTATATTTACTTAGCCAATCAAAGGCCAGCAGCTGCACGAAGTGCATCAGCTTTATCTGTACGTTCCCAAGGGAATTCGTCGCGACCAAAGTGGCCGTAAGCCGCTGTAGGAAGGTAGATAGGGCGCTCTAAATCAAGCATTTGAATTAAGCCGTAAGGGCGCAGGTCAAAGTGTTCACGAATAAGCTCGATTAAACGGCTTTCTTCTAACTTGCTTGTACCAAACGTTTCAACGCTGATAGATGTAGGCTCTGCAACACCGATTGCGTAAGAAACTTGTAATTCACATTTATCAGCAAGGCCAGCCGCAACTACGTTTTTAGCAACGTAACGTGCAGCGTATGCAGCTGAGCGGTCAACTTTTGATGGATCTTTACCAGAGAAAGCACCACCACCGTGACGAGCCATACCACCGTATGTATCAACGATGATTTTACGACCTGTTAAACCACAATCGCCCATTGGTCCGCCAATTACAAAGCGACCTGTTGGGTTAATGAAAAATTTAGTCGCGCTTGTAATAAGCTCTGCAGGAAGTACCGGCTTGATGATAGTTTCCATCACCGCTTCTACTAAATCTTTTTGTGAAATGTCTTCGCTGTGCTGAGTAGATAGTACTACTGCATCAATACCTACTGGCTTACCATTTTCGTATGCAAAAGTAACTTGAGATTTTGCATCTGGACGTAACCAGTTAAGCTCGCCGCTTTTACGTACTTGCGCTTGGCGCTGTACTAAACGGTGTGAGTAAGTAATTGGCGCAGGCATTAGCACTTCTGTTTCGTTACATGCGTAACCAAACATAAGACCTTGGTCGCCAGCACCTTGTTCTTCTGGGCTAGTACGGTCAACACCTTGGTTAATGTCAGGAGACTGTTTACCAATAGTGTTTAAAATTGCACATGAATCAGCATCGAAACCCATGTCTGAATGCGTGTAGCCAATTTCACGTACTGTTTTACGTGTAATTTCTTCAATATCAACCCATGCGCTAGTAGTGATTTCACCACCAACCATAACCATACCTGTTTTTACGTAAGTTTCGCACGCAACACGGGCATGAGAATCTTGCTCTAGGATAGCATCAAGTACCGCATCAGAGATTTGATCGGCGATTTTATCCGGATGACCTTCAGAAACTGATTCAGAAGTAAATAAATGTTTTGCCATTGTATTTCTGCTCACAAATATTGCGCTTCACAAACGTCGGTATTAGCGCTAAAAAATTAAGGGGCGTATTTTATCGAAAACAAAACACCTTGCATAGTGTTTTTACGCCTAGACGTCTAAATAAAATTACTAATAACTTTTTGGTCTTAAAAAATATTCATAATGCCTCACTTTTATAGGGTTTTTAATTGCACACAGCCCCCACAATAAGTAAGAATGGTCTATATAAACAAACCCAAGTTACTTGGGTGCATAAACAAACACATAAATACCCGCGCAAATACACATAAAGGTAGGAGAATTCATGCCATCTCGCAAAGAACTTGCAAATGCTATTCGCGTCTTGTCAATGGACGCAGTACAAAAGGCCAAATCTGGTCACCCTGGAGCCCCTATGGGCATGGCTGATATCGCAGAAGTATTATGGCGCGATTATCTAAAACACAACCCAACAAATCCAGAGTGGGCTGACCGTGACAGATTTATTCTTTCAAACGGCCACGGTTCAATGCTTATCTATTCTCTATTGCACCTAAGTGGTTACGACTTACCACTGGACGAAATTAAAAACTTCCGTCAAATGCATTCTAAAACACCAGGTCACCCTGAATATGGCTATGCACCAGGAATCGAAACTACTACGGGTCCATTAGGTCAAGGGATCACAAATGCCGTAGGTATGGCAATTGCTGAAAAAGCGCTAGCTGCACAGTTTAACCGCGAAGGTCACGATATTGTTGATCACTTTACCTATGCATTTATGGGCGATGGCTGCCTTATGGAAGGTATTTCTCATGAAGCTGGTTCACTTGCAGGCACATTAGGTCTGGGTAAACTTGTTGCATTTTGGGATGACAACGGCATTTCAATCGATGGTGAAGTAGAAGGTTGGTTTACAGATGACACGCCAGCTCGCTTTAAAGCATACGGTTGGCATGTAATTAGTGGTGTTGATGGTCACGACAGCGATGCTATAAGTGCTGCAATTGCAGAAGCTAAAAGTGTTACCGATAAACCATCACTAATTTGTTGTAAAACAATTATTGGTTACGGCTCACCTAATAAATCTGGTAGCCACGATTGTCACGGTGCACCACTAGGTGATGACGAAATTAAAGCGTCTCGCGAATTCTTAGGTTGGACTGGCGATGCGTTCGAAATTCCTGATGATATTTACGCACAATGGGATAGCAAAGAAAAAGGTCAGCAGCTTGAATCAAGCTGGGACGAAAAATTTGCAGCATACGCAAAAGCATACCCAGAGCTTGCAGCTGAATATAAGCGTCGTATTAATAACGAACTGCCTGGCGATTGGGCTGAAAAATCTCAAGCGTACATTGAGCAATTACAAGCAAACCCAGCAAACCCAGCGTCTCGTAAAGCATCACAAAATGCATTAAACGCATTTGGTCCGTTATTACCAGAATTTATGGGTGGCTCAGCCGATTTAGCAGGCTCAAACTTAACAATTTGGGATGGCTCTAAAGGTTTAACACACGACGATGCAAGCGGTAACTACATTTACTACGGTGTACGTGAGTTTGGTATGTCGGCAATTATGAATGGTATTGCCCTTCATAAAGGCTTTATTCCTTACGGTGCTACGTTCTTAATGTTTGTTGAATATGCAAAAAATGCCGTACGTATGGCTGCATTAATGAAGCAACCAAGCATTTTTGTATACACGCACGATTCAATCGGTTTAGGTGAAGATGGTCCAACTCACCAACCAGTAGAGCAAATTGCAAGCATGCGTTTAACGCCTAACTTATACAACTGGCGCCCATGTGACCAAGTTGAGTCGGCAATTGCATGGCAACAAGCTATTGAGCGTAAAGACGGTCCTACATCGTTAATCTTTACTCGCCAAGGTCTTGAGCAACAAGCGCGTGACGCACAGCAATTAAGCGATGTTAAAAAGGGTGGTTACATCCTTAGCTGTGACGGCAATCCTGAAATTATTTTAATTGCGACGGGCTCTGAAGTGCAACTAGCACAAGATTCAGCAACTGAGCTACGCAGCCAAGGTAAAAAGGTACGTGTTGTATCTATGCCATGTACTGATGCCTTCGAAGATCAAAGCGCAGAGTACAAAGAAAGCGTATTACCGGCATCTGTTACACGCCGCGTAGCAGTAGAAGCAGGTATTGCTGACTACTGGTACAAGTACGTAGGTCTAAATGGCGCAGTAGTAGGTATGACTACCTTTGGTGAGTCAGCACCTGCTGGTGAGCTGTTTGAGCACTTTGGTTTTACAGTGGCAAACATTGTAAGCAAAGCAAACGAGCTTTTTTAATCGCTTTGATTAAATAAAGTAAGTAATTGAAAAACCCGCACATGCTGCGGGTTTTTTTATGCCCTTACATGAAGCAACTTCACCTTGAACAATGCTGCTTTCCTTGCAAGAAAGTAAGCTATCAGGCAAGGTAGTGCGATAAAATTTATAAATAAAAATCTTAAATTAATAGCAGGAGCTAAAAATGCCAAAGTTCGATAACGTGAGTGTAGTAAAAAAAGCCAATGTATATTTTGACGGAAAAGTGTCGAGCCGTACCGTTATTTTAGGTGATGGCGAAGCGAAAACGTTAGGCTTTATGCAACCTGGTGAGTTTGTTTTTGATACAAACCAAAAAGAGTGCATGGAGCTTTTAGCTGGCCAATGGGATATTTTATTACCAGGGGCAAGTGAGTGGAAAACATTTAACGCGGGTGAATCGTTTAATGTTGATGCAAATGTAAGCTTTAAAGTAAAAGTATCTGATTTTGCTGACTACTGTTGTTCGTACACAGATTAATCAATACAGCTAGACGTCTGAAAGCCCATGTACTATGGGCTTTGCATAAACTTTGCACAACGCATGATTTAAATCACCAAAAACCGCAAATAAACCTCAAATATCTCTCTTTTTTCCTTGTGTTAATCTAAATAGCCCCCAATACTATTTATGAGGTAACAAATAAAAGGATACCCTATGAAAATTAATCTTTCTGGTCACCATGTTGAAGTTACTGACTCTATTAGAGAGCACATCAACGAAAAATTTTCAAAAATCGAGAGCCACTTTCCATCGCTTATTGCACTCGATATTATTTTGTCTAAAGAGCATCATAAAATCCAAGCTGAAATTAGCACTAATTACGAAGGCACGCGCATATCGGTAAAAGGGGAAAACGAAGTTATGTACCCTGCCATTGCAAGCGCAGCTAAAAAACTCGATGCAGCACTAAAACATCGAAAAGGGCAGATAAAAGCAAACTTACACGAAAAGCCTGTTAGCACTACACCTGAAATCGCACACGAGATCATCCAAGAGATGGATCTTAAATAAAATTTAGTTCCAAAGTATTGTAAAAAAGAGCCGTATGGCTCTTTTTTATTGCCTGTAATTTAGGTAAGTTATGCGTTCTTGCAGTTTATTAATTAAAAAATTAATAAAAAGAACACACAACACACATATTTTGAGAAATTAATGCACACAACAAAAGCAGTATGGAAGTCTCGACTAGGTGCGCTTGGACCTGGAATACTCATGGCAACAGCCGCTATTGGCGGATCTCACCTAGTTGCCTCTACGCAAGCTGGGGCAATATTTGGCTGGCAACTATTTTGGCTAATCCTCGTTGTTAATGTTTTAAAGTACCCGTTTTTTCGCTTTGGTATGGAATACACACTCGCGACTAAAAATAGCCTAGTGGAGGGCTATAAAAGTAAAGGCCCGTTTTATTTTTACAGTTTTATCGGTTTAAACATTGTAGCCGCCGTAGTTAATACCGCTGGCGTATTACTACTTACTGCAAGCTTACTGCATTACGCGTTGCCCGTAGTGATAGAAGTAACACTGCTATGTTGGATATTATTAGGAGTGTGCTTAGGCATATTATTGTTAGGGCACTTTAAAGCGCTCGACAGTGTGGCCAAAGGCATAATGGGGTTATTAACGCTGGCTACCGTTATTGCGTTAGTTATCGCGTTTAGTAATGGCCCAATGGCGCCTGCTGATTATGTTGGCCCATCACCTTACGAGCTGGCCATGCTGAGCTTCATGGTTGCGTTAATGGGTTGGATGCCAGCCCCTATCGAAATATCTGCATTAAGCTCTTTATGGCTAAAAGAAAAACAAGCGCAGCAAACAGTTTCTAAAAGCCAAGGCTTGTTCGATTTTAACGTAGGTTACTGGCTTACAGCAGGCTTAGCACTGGTGTTTTTTAGCTTAGGTGTATTAGTGCAATACGGGCAAACTAGCAGTATAGAACTCGGTGGAGTCGCCTTTGCTAAGCAGCTTATTGATATGTACGCACTCACAATAGGCGAGTGGGCAAGGCCGCTTGTATCAGCAATCGCTTTTTTATGTATGTTTGGCACTACACTTACTGTACTTGACGGCTATGCCCGCACACTTAACGAATCCCATAAATTACTTGGCTTTGGGCAATCAAAACACAGCTTAAATATTTGGTTAATACTACAAGCACTTGCCGGTATGGCGGTTATTTTATTTTTTAAATCAGTCCTTGGCCCCATGCTTACGTTTGCCATGACACTTTCATTTGTTACAACGCCTGTATTTGCATGGCTTAACTTTAGCCTTGTGCGCTCAGAGCCTGCTATAAAGCACAGCGTGCTATTACGTAGTTTAACGTGGTTAGGGCTAGTGTATTTAGTTGGGTTTGCAGTTGCGTTTGTAGTATGGAAACTAGCAGCCTAAATAGAGCCACTTACTTTAGGGTTTTAATTAAAGCCCTAAAGCATTAAATTCTAGGGTTAAACGAGGTATAAATGGATATTAGAATAGGTGAGCTTTCAAACCCACACGTTATAAAGTTACTACAAGCGCATCATAACGATATGTTAAAACACTCGCCCGTTGAGAGCGTACATGCACTTGATGTAAGTAAACTCACTCAGCCCGATATAACTTTTTATAGCTTATGGATTGATAATAATTTAGCGGGTGTTGGCGCTTTAAAAGCACTAAATACAACGCATGGCGAAATTAAGTCAATGCGCACATCAAGCAACTATTTACGCCAAGGCACAGCCGCTAAGTTACTCACGCATATTATTGAGCAAGCAACTTTACGAGGTTACAAAAAGTTAAGTTTAGAGACCGGCACGGCAAAGGCATTTTTGCCCGCACACAAGCTTTATACTCAATTTGGTTTTAAAGAATGCGAACCATTTAGTGATTATGAGCTAGATCCGTACAGCTTGTTTATGAGTAAAGGGCTTTAAGTTGTATGCGCTCACTATTTACAGTAAAAACGAAGTAACCGATTTAACAGCAGATCAGAAAAAGCAATTAAAAGAATTCTTAGAGGTGTGGCGCAATGAGCAAACGTGATTTATTTTCAGAATTAACTACAGCACTTGTGGACGCTAAAGCGCATCCACAAGGAAAGCTTACGTTACGTTCTCATACAGTAAATGATATTAACGATCTTGCTATCTCACCTGATGAAATAGTAAATATTCGACAAACATTTAATATGTCACGTGGTGTGTTTGCTAACATTCTTCATACTTCAGCAAGAACGCTTGAAAACTGGGAACAAGGGCGAAGCGCACCAAATGGGCAAGCAATTACCTTGTTAAAGCTTGTGCAGCGACATCCTGAAACATTGAACCATATAGCTGAGTTGTAGGGTTTTAATAAGGTAGTGCGGACTGGATGCTTGCTCGTATATTTATTATTTATTGAAAAATGAACTGGTCATGCAAGAAGTTAATTTTATGTAGTGAGCAAAAAATGAATTTCGAATACGAAAAAGTTAGTCGTCACAATAAACATCGCTGAATTTATATTTTCCTTCGTATTTTTTAAAAAGTTTCGATTCTTTTAGTTTAGGTAAGTCCAAAATATCTAGATCATTTTCAGCCACTGTTTTTGATAGAAGCTTATACCTTGGTGAAATAGTTTCGTAAAACTCTGCGGTATTTATCTCTATGCTTTTTATAAGCCCTAAAGCTTCGTTGCCCCAGCTAACTAAAGATGAGTTGACTAATGCTGCGTTTTTATATTTTATTTGCTCTTTTTTTAAGGTGCCATGAGCGCGATATTTCTCTTCATAATCCCGAATACTCGCCTCCCTAGCTGTTTTTATTCTAGAAAGCTCAGCTTGCAAAGATGCATCAGGTAAACTTCTTTCATCAGCAATTTTAAAAGCTTCAGCATCATCATATTCTGAAAGTCTCAAATGTTCATATAGATCGAAAATTTGAACTTGAGATTCTCTAAGCTCAAAAGAGATACAGTAAAAAGAAGATATATCATTTAGCAAAATAGCGCTTAAGTTGTATTTTTTTTCATTAACCCAAGTGTTTCTTACTTTCCAAGCTATACAGGCTAAAGCGATAGTTGCTACCATTATTACAAAGGTACTGATAGAAGTTATCCAGTTAGCAAGGCTATCTTGTTTAAATTTGCTTAGTAGTATATCCATAATTGAATTCGTAGAAATACCTACGATGAATCCAATTAATATGAGAAGAGTACAAATAAGCCATTCATTTGAATAAATACTTTTTTTCATGTTATTCCTTTAGCTCAGCTCTTTTATCGCTCTACTTATTCCATCTAAGCTCAGCGCATACATGCGGTTGTTCATTAGCTCTTTTATAAAGCCAATTGATTGATAGTACGGCCAGTGTTCAACGGGTTGTGGGTTGAGCCAAGCTACTTTATCAAAGTGGTTGGTGATACGTTGCAACCATGCACTGCCGGGCTCTTCATTGTAGTGTTCTACGGAGCCGCCCGCATAAGCTATTTCGTAAGGGCCCATAGTGGCATCGCCTACAAATATTACTTTGTAGTCGCTGGTAAACTTATTAATTAGCGTCATGGTGTCAATCACGTTTGAGTGGCGGCGTTGGTTGTCTTGCCACACGTGCTCATATAAGCAGTTATGAAAGTAGTAAAACTCTAGGTGTTTAAATTCGCTGTGGGCTGCGCTAAATAACTCTTCGCAGGTGTGAATGTAGTCATCCATTGAGCCGCCAATATCAAACAGCATGAGTACTTTTACGGCGTTGTGGCGTTCGGGTGCCATTTTTACATCAAGCATGCCGCCTTGTTTTGCAGTAGCGCGAATGGTCTCGTTTAAATCAAGCGTGTCGCTTGCGCCAGTGCGAGCAAATTTACGTAATTTTTTAAGGGCGAGTTTAATAGTACGCGAGCCAATTTCTCTGTCGGTGTCGAGGTTTTTGTATTCTCGTTTATCCCACACTTTTACCGCTAGGCGGTTACGGTTGCCGTTTTGTCCTATACGCACGCCTTCGGGGTTATAGCCGTATGCACCAAAAGGTGATGTGCCGCCAGTGCCTACCCATTTATTGCCACCTGCGTGGCGTTTTTGCTGCTCTTCTAAACGCTCTTTTAAGGTTTTCATAAGCTCGTCGAGCCCGCCCATGGCTTTAAGTTGGGCTTTTTCTTCATCGCTTAGGTTTTTTTCAAACTCTTTACGTAGCCAGTCTTCAGGTAAGTTGTGCTGTTGCTTTAAGCTCTCGAGCAAATCAAGATCGGCAATACCGCTAAAGTAGTCGCTAAAGGCTTTATCGAATCGATCAAAGTGCGTTTCGTCTTTTACCATTATGGTGCGAGCTAAATAGTAAAAGGCGTCTACGTCGGCAAATATAACACCTTTTTTTAAGGCGTTAATTAAATCGAGCAGTTCGCGAAGGCTTACCGGTAGGCGGTATTTACGTAGCGTGAAAAAAAACTGCACCAGCATATTAGCGACGGCTCATAAACGCGAGTTTTTCGATTAGGCTGATGTCTTGCTCATTTTTGAGTAATGCGCCAAACATGGGCATTAAACCGCCTTTTTTAGCTTTGTCGTGCAGTGTTTTAGCGTCTATGTCTTCAGCCATTAAAAGCTTTAACCAGTCGAGTAATTCGCTGGTGGAAGGTTTCTTTTTAAGGCCGTTTGCTTCGCGCAGGTTAAAAAACACTTCAAGTGCTTGGCGTACTAAATCCTGTTTAACGTTAGGGTAGTGCACGTCAATAATTTGCTGCATTTCGTTGCTGCTAGGAAAATCAATGTAATGAAAAAAGCAGCGGCGTAAAAATGCGTCCGGTAATTCTTTTTCGTTATTTGATGTGATGATTACAATAGGGCGCTCTTTTGCGACAATGCGCTCGTTAGTCTCATAAACATGAAACTCCATTTTATCAAGCTCAAGTAGTAAGTCGTTTGGGAACTCTATGTCGGCTTTGTCTATTTCATCAATCAAAAGCACTGGGCGTTTACCGTTGAGCTCTGCATATGTAAATGCCTGCCAAAGATTACCTTTAACGATGTAGTTACTAATGTTGTGTACACGCTCGTCACCTAATTGGCTGTCGCGCAGGCGCGAAACCGCGTCGTACTCGTATAAACCTTGCTGCGCTTTAGTAGTCGATTTTATATGCCACTGAATAAGCGTGGTATCTAAGCTTTTAGCCAACTCCTCAGCCAGCATGGTTTTACCTGTGCCAGGTTCGCCTTTAATTAAAAGTGGTTTTTCGAGCATAATGGCAGCATTTACAGCTTGTTTAAGCGCGCTACTCGCTATGTAATTGTCAGTTGAATTAAATTGCACGGTGTACCCTTGTCTGGTCTGAGCAGTAAGTTATTTTGTTATAATGCCATAGTTAAGCAGCAGGTCCAATATAAGCAAAACGCTGTATGACCTCACCTTCTTTTTCAACAGTTTCTAAAAACATACTAAGTGGGCGCGCCCATATACCAAATTCACCATAAAGTGCTTGGTAAATCACAAGCTGTTCCTCGGTTTCGCTATGGGTGGCAACATGAATAACTTTATATTGCGGGCCTTTGTAGTGTTGGTATATGCCTGGTTTTAGGGAAAGTGGTTTTATTGCTGTAGTCATGTTTTGATCTCTTGTATAATTTGGCTTTGCACTTTTAATGTTAACTAATTTGCCAATACTATGAACTATATTTCTTTAGATGATTACAAAAAGGCGTGGGTTTTTCGCCACAAAGATTT
Source organism: Pseudoalteromonas sp. HL-AS1 (assembly GCF_031198785.1). Classification (NCBI taxonomy): domain Bacteria; kingdom Pseudomonadati; phylum Pseudomonadota; class Gammaproteobacteria; order Alteromonadales; family Pseudoalteromonadaceae; genus Pseudoalteromonas; species Pseudoalteromonas sp. HL-AS1. The sequence goes on along the minus strand of NZ_CP133569.1, from coordinate 2,749,612 downwards.
ACCTGTATCTGATGAAGACGCAGCAAAAATAAAGCCTATGAGCGACGAGCGCGCAGCCGTACTTTGGACAACCATGGTGAGCCGTGAGTTTGATCACCCCGATTTTTTTGAAGACACCGATTGGTGTGGCCAAGAAAAAAGCTTTAGCCAAGAAGTAGATTGGCAAGATGCGTGGGAAAATGGTGATGCGCTACCACCAGAAGCAATCTTAACGTTTTTAGATTGGGAAGCTAACACCACGGTTTATTTTTGTATGGCTCGCGATAATATTATCGAAACGACGTTTGATGTATTTAAACGCAATTGGCAAAACTTTATGTTTTTAGCTGATGGCAGTTTATTGATTGGTAAAAAGCGTAATACGGTTGTGCAATTTTTAGAATCAGGTAAAGCAAAATTAGGTGAAAAGCCAAGCGCTTAAAATAGTGCGCTGCGCTTAAAAAATATTCAATACTGTGTTATAAAACATTTACCTGAATATTTTTGAGTACAGCTTTTGGTCGCTAAAAATCAGTCACTTGGTGCTCAGCAGCAAGTTGAAATTTGGCAAACTGATGCACAAAAAGTGTTGTATGCACAATTGTGTAATGCGTTTTATCAGCGTGAGGTTCAGCGATTAGTTGCAGAGCCTAATGCCGATAAACTGCGCCGCCAGTTAAAAAGCCTACCTTATTATATTGAGCGAGCTGCAACGTTAGTTGCCAATGGTGACACGCCTTTTACGCTTGATGCACAAAATGGTACGTGGCTTGAAAAGCAAAAACCGACCCCACCCGATGTGAATGTTCAAGCTAATGAACTTTTTTATCAAACGTATGCCAAAGTGGGGCTTATTGTGCCCGTTATATTGCATGGCTACGATCAGGTGCGTCTTAGAATAGACAGTATCGATCAGTTAGGTGAAAATAAGCTGCATTGTAACGAGCTTGGTTGGTTTGATTTTTTAGGAAATGGGCTAGAGCAGCAAAATGCTCAGCTAATAAAGCCAAGTAAGGTGAGTTTAACCGCTGCATGTTGCGGGCATCAGTGGCAATTTTCGAAGCGTTGTATGCCACGGGTTTTATCACTACGCGAAATGCTTTTAGCGGGTAGTATTAATTGGCGTAATTTAAAGCGCCCCTTAGCGTATTAAAGTTAAGGTATTTGGAATTTAAAATAAGGAGTGTTAAATGCGTATTTTTCAAGTTGGCTTACTGTGCTTAGCACTGTTTGTACAATACAGGTTATGGTTTGGTCATAATGGTTTACAAGACTACACACGACTAAAAGGTGCTGTAACGTCGCATCATCAAACCAACGAAAAACTCATTAAACGTAATAAAGTACTTAAAGCAGATATTGAAGACTTAAAGCTTGGCCAAGAAGGCATTGAAGAGCGTGCACGCAACGAATTGGGAATGATTAAACCGGACGAAACATTTATTCGTGTTTTACCGGGCAAACAATATGACAAATAAACAGACTATTGCAGCAATTGTACCTGCGGCGGGTGTTGGCAGTAGAATGCAGCACAATGCGCCTAAGCAATATATACAATTAGCCGGTAAAACCATTTTAGAACACACCTTAGCTAAACTTTCTCAATTACCTCAATTACGCACTATTGTTGTTGCCCTTAGCGACAGCGACCCCTATTTTGACGAACTCCCACTGCTTGATAATCGCATTGTGCGAGCCAGTGGCGGAAAAGAGCGAGCCGACTCGGTGCTTAATAGCTTACTTTTTTTAGCGCCTAACCCGCCTACATGGGTGCTTGTACATGATGCTGCACGCCCGTTAGTTAATATTAGTGATATAGAACGTTTAATTGATGAATGTATACGCGCTGATGAAGGCGGTATTTTAGCTAGCAAAGTAAAAGACACCATAAAACGCGGCCACACTCATGCCCTACAAACGGTGCCGCGAGACGATTTATGGCAAGCACTTACCCCGCAGTTTTTTAAATATGACGAGCTTAAAAATGCACTGCAAAACGCATTAGCAAGCGGGGCTACTATTACCGATGAAGCCAGTGCAATTGAGTGGGTGGGTAAACCGGTTAAGCTTGTAGCAGGTCGTAGCGATAATATTAAAATAACCACGCCAGAGGATTTAGACCTGGCTGGGTTTTTATTACATAAACAACAAAACGAGAGTGGATTATGATACGAATTGGCCATGGTTTTGACGTACATAAATTTGGCGGCGAAGGCCCGTTAACTATTTGTGGTGAAAAAATTGATTACCCACAGGGCTTTTTAGCGCACTCAGATGGTGATGTTGCTATTCATGCATTATGCGATGCTATTTTAGGCTCACTTGCAATGGGTGATATTGGTAAGCACTTTCCAGATACAGCTAGCGAGTATGAAAATATCGATAGCCGTATTTTACTTCGCCATGTGGTGGGCTTAGCTAAAGAACAAGGTTATGTACTTGGTAATGGCGATGTGACTATTGTTGCTCAGGCACCAAAAATGTTGCCACATATTCAAGCTATGCGCGCTAATTTAGCCAGCGATTTAAATTGCGACCTTAGCCAAATTAACGTTAAAGCCACTACTACCGAAAAGCTAGGCTTTGAAGGGCGCAAGGAAGGTATTTCGAGCCATGCGGTGGTTATTATGAGTAAAGAGCTTGCGAGTACAAAAAACGCATGAGCGATTTAAATTATTTATACGGTGCACCGCTTTCTAAAGCTGATTTTAAAACCACAGCTGAAGACTTTATGGTTGATGAAGACTTAGGTATAGAATTTACCGGCAGTGGCGAACACGTGTGTTTGCAGGTGGTTAAAAAAGGCGAAAACACGCAATACGTTGCAAAGCTAATTGCACAGCGTGCGGGTGTTTCACCGCGAGACGTAAGCTATGCAGGCATGAAAGATCGCCACGGCGTGTGCTCGCAGTGGTTTAGTGTAAAAGTACCAATTAAAAAGCCTATCGATTTTAGTGATTTAAATAGTGAGAGTATTTTTATTGTGTCGCAACAGCGCCACGACCGTAAGTTACGTACGGGCTGCCACAAAGGTAATAAATTTACTATTACGCTTCGTAACGTAACCAACCCTCTTGATATTTTATGTCGTATTAACGCAGTACGCGCAGGTGTGCCTAATTACTTTGGCGAACAGCGCTTTGGGCATGGCGGTCATAACTTAGTTATGGCTGAAAAAATGTTTGCCGGTGAGCGTATTCGCGATAAAAAGTTGCGCGGTATTATTATTTCAGCAGCACGATCGCATGTATTTAATCAGTTAGTGAGCCTACGTGTAAAAGAGCATGGTTTAGCTAAAACAATGCACCGTGAAGTATTTATGCTCAGCGGCAGCAATGCATTTTTTGAAGATGCAATTAATGACGAAAACATAGAGCGATTAGCCACCGGCGATATTATGATGTCGGCACCTATGGTGGGAAAAAGCGAAAAAGGCTTAATCGAACAAGAAAAAATATGGCTCGAACCTTTCCAAACATGGTGTGATGGCTTAGGTGAGTTAGGCCTTAAAAATGAGCGCCGAATGCTGCGCTTAATTCCACAAAACTTAACTGTTGAAACACTTGATGAAACCACACTAAAACTAAGCTTTGGTTTGCCAAAAGGGTGTTTTGCAACCGCATTATTACGTGAGCTAGTGGATTACACAGATGCTAGCCCTCGAGAGCGCAAAGAAAAGGATAATGGCATAAATGAAGATACTGTTAAGTAACGATGATGGCGTAAATGCCAAAGGCATTGCGGTTTTATATCAGGCGCTTATACAAATTGCAGATGTAACCCTTGTTGCACCTGATCGCAACTGTAGTGGCGCGAGTAATTCTTTAACACTTATGAACCCGCTACGAGCAACTACACTCGAAAATGGTTTTATGTCGGTTAATGGCACACCCACTGATTGTGTACATTTAGGTGTAAATCAGTTAGCTGATGAAAAGCCAGATCTAGTTGTTGCAGGTATTAACCATGGTGCTAATTTAGGCGATGACACGCTTTATTCCGGTACTGTTGCCGCTGCAACTGAAGGTCGCCATTTAGGTCTGCCTGCAATTGCGGTATCGCTTTGCTCACATAATGGCGATCATTTTGAAACAGCCGCTGCAGTTACCGTCAATATTATTAAAGGCTTGGCTTCGCATCCGCTTCCAAAAGATCAAATAATAAATATTAATGTGCCAGATATTCCATTAAGTGAATTAAAAGGGGTGCAAGTAACACGTTTAGGTGCTCGTCATAAAGCCGAAACGATGACGAAACAAACCGATCCTTGGGGCCGTGATATTTATTGGTATGGATCGCTTGGCACCGAAAGCGATGCTGGTGAAGGCACCGACTTTTACGCAATCAATAATGGCTATGCCTCAGTTACGCCACTGAGTGTTGATATGACAGCTAAAGATAGCTTAAAGGCAGTAGGAGAATGGTTAGCCGATTTGGAGATTAATCGTGCTCGCTAATTATACCCGCAGTGCAAAAGCGCTTTCTGACTTACTAAAGCGTGAAGGTGTTGAAGATACGCAAGTACTTAGTGCTATAGCTGATATTCCGCGCCATATTTTTATAGATGATGTGCTAAAACACAAAGCCTATGAAAATACAGCGCTCCCTATTGGGCACGGGCAAACAATTTCTCAGCCTTACATAGTAGCGCGCATGACAGAGCTACTTCGTTTAGTTGGTGTGCGCAATAAAGTGCTAGAAATAGGTACAGGATCTGGGTATCAAACTGCAATATTGGCCAAAACGTTTACAAAGGTTTACTCGGTAGAGCGTATTAAAACACTTCAGTGGCAGGCAAAAAGACGTTTGCAGCAACTCGATTTATATAATGTAACCATGAAGCATGGCGATGGTTGGCAAGGCTGGCAATCACAAGCGCCGTTTGATGGTATTATAGTGACTGCTGCGGCCTCTAAAGTTCCGCAAGATTTACTTGCTCAGTTGGCCGATGGTGGCGTGTTATTAGCCCCAATTGGTGAGAGCGATCAAAAATTAGTAATGGTTATCCGCAAAGGCGATAATTATAAAGAGCATGTTATTGCTCCCGTTAGATTTGTGCCGTTAGTACCTGGCGATATTGAATAGGAATTCATTTTGAAGTTGTTTACCAAGTTATACGATATGGCCCTAGTGTGGGCAAAACACCGTCATGCGGAACGTTACTTAGCTGCTATGAGCTTTGCAGAGTCAGTTTTTTTTCCAATACCGCCCGATGTAATGCTTGCACCTATGTCGCTTGCACAGCCCAAAAAAGCGTGGCGTTTTGCAAGTTTTGCCACAATAGCATCGGTTGTTGGTGGAGTAGTTGGTTACTTGCTTGGGTTTTGGCTATTTGAACCCGTTGTTGAGCCATTGATTGTGCAAATGCACTGGCAAGAAAAGTTTGATATAGCACTAAACTGGTTTAAGGATTACGGTGTTTGGGTTGTGTTTTTAGCCGGTTTTTCGCCTATACCATATAAAGTATTTACGATTGGCGCAGGTGTTTTACAAATGGCATTTTTGCCATTTTTAATAGCATCAGCCATTGGGCGCGGTGCGCGATTCTTTTTAGTTTCAGCCTTAATGAAGTGGGGCGGAGCTCAAATGGAGCGAAAATTACGTCAGTATATTGAAATACTTGGTTGGGGATTAGTGGTATTAATTGCGCTAGCTTACTTTTTATTGCGTTAAGCGTTAAAAATATCAATTTTCTAATTTAGGGGAAAAATACAATGAATAAACAGTGTTTACTGTATGTAACTATATTTATTAGTATTTTTCTCTTTGGTTGCTCTTCTCGCCATGTTCCTGCACCTGTTAGTAGCTTAAATAATAATGTTAATGATTTGGGTCATACTATTAATATTAATGGGACTAGCTATAAAGTACAAAAAGGAGATACGCTCTACTCTATTGCCTTTAGTGCTGGGCAAGACTTTAGATTACTTGCAAAAAACAATTCAATTCCATCACCTTACACAATTTTCCCTGGGCAAAACATCTCCTTACTCCCTAAGCCCGAAAAAACAAAAAGGGATGAAAAATATACGAATTCGAGTAAAAAGTCTACAAAAAAAACACAAAAAAATAACATAATATTAAAGAAAGAGCTTGATCCCCCAAAACAACGAGAGTATGTTCAGAAACAAGCCAGTAACAAAGTTAGTAATACTAAACGTTTGTCGAGCAGTAAAGTTAAATGGTTTTGGCCCGCAAAGGGCAAAATTACCAAACGCTTTTCTAATAAGGAAAACGGTTATAAAGGTTTACAGATTACTAATCGCAAAGGGGCTTCAGTCTTAGCTGCGGCACAAGGAACAGTGGTGTACGCGGGTAACGCCCTTCGAGGTTATGGCAGTTTAATCATATTGAAACATAATGATGATTACCTAAGTGCTTATGCACATAACTCGAAATTACTTGTTAAAGAAAAGCAGAAGGTTAAGGCAGGACAAAAAATAGCAGAAATTGGTAATTCAGAATCTCCGGTCACCGCGCTTCGCTTTGAAATTCGCTACCGAGGGCAAGCTGTCAATCCTGCTAAATACCTACCCTAATTTTTAGGTATTGATAATTGCTCGGGAGAAGGCTTATGGCTAGCGCAGCAAAACTTGACAAACATACTACGACTGACGAAAAATTCGATGACATCGATGTTGATGAAAGTACAGCTCTACTAGATAAAGTAGACGACGATGAAATATTTGCTAAAGAAGAAGTAACTAAAAATCTTGACGCAACTCAACTTTATTTAGGTGAAATTGGTTTTTCTCCTTTGCTTAGTGCTGAAGAAGAAGTGTTTTTTTCTCGCAAATCACTTCGAGGCTGTGAAGCCTCACGTAAACGTATGATTGAAAGTAACTTACGTTTGGTTGTTAAAATAGCACGTCGCTACAATAATCGCGGCCTTGCTTTACTTGATTTAATTGAAGAAGGTAATTTAGGCTTAATTCGCGCAGTTGAAAAATTTGACCCTGAGCGTGGATTTAGATTCTCTACTTACGCTACATGGTGGATACGTCAAACAATTGAACGTGCCATTATGAACCAAACGCGTACCATTCGCTTACCTATCCATGTAGTTAAAGAACTTAATGTTTACCTGCGTACAGCACGTGAATTAACTCAAAAGCTTGACCATGAGCCAACAGCTGACGAAATTGCAGCTTGCCTAGATAGACCCGTTGAAGACGTTACTAAAATGCTACGTTTAAACGAAAGAATTGCATCAGTAGACATGCCTATTGGTGTCGAAAACGACAGTGTACTACTTGATATCATCCCAGATGAAAAAAGTGCTGGCCCTGAAGGCGAAGTACAAAATAATGATATTAATAAACATATTGTAGACTGGTTAGGAGAATTAAACCCTAAACAACGTGAAGTATTGGCACGTCGATTTGGATTGCTTGGTTATGAGCCATCAACACTTGAAGATGTAGGTCGTGAGATAGGCTTAACACGTGAGCGTGTAAGACAAATTCAGGTAGAGGCATTACGTCGTTTAAAAGACATTTTGCAACAAGAAGGTTTAAGTACAGATAGCTTGTTTAATCAGTTTTCGTAACTAGTTAAATAGTATAAGAGACTATGTGTGTTAAAAAGCCGAATAATTTATTCTTCGGCTTTTTTTATGCTTGTAAATCAGATGATATAAATTACAACAATGCTTTTAGTTTATATAACAAATCGTGCGCTTGGCGTGGCGATAAATTATCAGGGTCAATTGCACTTAACTGCTCTTCAACTTCAGAAGGTGTACTTTGTGCAATTTCGTTATTAAAAGTAAAGGCTTGCTGCTCTGTATTTGGTGCAGTAACGCTTTGATGATTTTCAAGCAACTTAAGTTTTTGCTTTGCTTGTGCAATCACAGCTTTTGGCACACCTGCAAGAGCGGCTACTTGTAAACCAAAGCTTTTGCTTGCTGCACCGTCGAGAACTGTATGCATAAATGCAATCGTGTCGTTATGTTCTATTGCATCAAGATGCACGTTTACAAGGCCCGTGGTTTGCTCAGCAAGTTCTGTTAATTCAAAGTAGTGCGTAGCAAACAATGTTTTAGCAGATATTTTTGATGCTAAATGATCGGCTGTTGCATAGTAAGCGTCTAGCGAACCACACCTAGCATCGATGCTCTGATTATCTAAAAATACCTGCTCAATGATAAATTCGGAGCAGGTGATGAAAACTTACAGAACAAGCGCACAGTGGCAGCAGCTTTTGCTGAAACGCAGTACGTTTAGTGGTACTAATATTGAATTCTGCCAACACCATAATGTCGCTATTACGACTTATTATAAACAACGTGCTTTACTGGCAAAAGACCAGCCTAATTCCACCTTGCCAGTGCACACGCAGTGCCTTACATCATCACGTTTTGTCCAGGTAAAACAAACTACTGAAGTCTGCGCGCAAACTCGTCAAAATACGCTGCAGTTTGATACGCTAACCGGCCAACTCACGTTTCCTATCGATTTAGCGACGGCCGATATCGTTGCCATTATTAAAGGGCTAACGGTATGAGGATGTTCGTTGATGTACCCACCGTCTATTTATGTGCCGATGCCGTTGATTTTCGAAAATCAATTAATGGTCTGGCGGCGTTGGTGGAAGCAGAGCTTGAACTACCCGTGCTCAGTGGTGCGCTATTTGTGTTTTGTAATAAAGGCCGTGACAAACTCAAACTGCTTTACTGGGATAACACCGGTTTTGCACTGTGGTATAAGCGATTAGATAAGCATAAGTTCAAATGGCCCAAACTCATGTCACCCACCATGACCTTAAGCGAGCAGCAATTACACTGGTTATTATCGGGTTATGATGTGATTGGACACAGTAAAATTGATGTCGCAGGTAAGAAAATGCTTTAATATTTGCGATCGATTGATGATCATCAAAGTGAGTTCAGTTAGCACTGCAAAGCCTTTGATGATGCCTTAAAATAGGCGTCATGAAAAATGAACTCGCCCTTAAACAGCGCATTGCTGAACTTGAAAAACTGTTAGCGCAGAAGGATGCCCAGATTGCGGCATTGGAAGAGCGCTGGAGCTTGGCCCAACAAAAACAATTCGGCAAAAGTGCTGAAGGCTTTGCCGGGCAAGGCGAGTTATTCAATGAAGTGGAAGAAATTGTTGAGGAAGTTGAGGCAGAGCAACAATCCATTAGCTATACCCGTAAAAAGCCGGTGCGTAAGCCACTGCCAAAAGACTTACCTCGTGAGCAGGTTATTCACGACATCATCGACAAAACATGTGATTGCTGTGGCGGTGAGCTACATAAAATGGGTGAAGATAAGTCAGAAAAGCTTGAGTTCATACCCGCTAAAATCAAAGTGATTGAGCATATTAGGCCTAAATACGCCTGCCGTCACTGTGATAAATCCTCAACTCAGACACAGATTAAACAAGCCTCAATGCCTGCCATGCCCATCAACAAAGGCATTGCAACCAGCAGTTTGCTCAGTCAGCTTATCACCAGTAAATACCAATACGGGTTACCGCTGTATCGCCAGGAAGCGATGTTTAAGCAATACGGTATTGAACTCAGTCGACAGACCATGAGCAGCTGGATAGACAAATCAGCCACACTCTTCGCGCCATTAGTTGAACGGCTTAAAGCCGAGCTGTTAAGGCAACCCACGCTGTTTGCCGATGAAACGCCATTAAAGGTGGTGAAATCGGACAAAGTAAACAGTTACATGTGGGTGTATTGCTCGGGTCGAGATTCACCAGACCCGAATAATCCTATCCCTAATATCGTACTTTACGACTTCCACAATAGTCGCGCGGCCGCCTGCGTGGTCAATTATCTTGATGGATATCAAGGGTACTTGCACGTGGATGGCTATCAAGCCTATGCCAGAACAGAGGCAACCTTAATCGGCTGCTGGGCGCATGCTCGTCGTAAATTTATCGACGCGAAAAAGCTACAAGGTAAAAACAAAACCGGCAAAGCGGATGTGGTATTGAGCCTTATCCAAAAACTGTACGGCGTTGAGTCACGCATCAAAGATAAAAGTGTGGATGACAAATATACGGCAAGACAAGAGGTTAGCCTGCCTATTCTTAGCAAGCTAAAAATATGGCTTGAGCAGGATCAGCCAAATTTAGTGGGGAACAGCAAACTGATAGAGGCAGCTAATTACCTGGCAAATCAATGGCACAAGCTCATACGCTATGTTGATGATGGCCGACTTAGCATCGATAATAATAGAGCAGAACGCGCGGTAAAACCGTTTGTGATAGGCCGAAAGAATTGGTTATTTAGCCAAACGGCTAACGGTGCCCATGCTAGTGCCACCCTTTACAGCATTGTGGAAACCGCCAAGATAAATGGTCTAATCCCATTTAATTACATCTGTGCTTGCCTTGATGAACTGTGCCAGCCTGAGCCCGATATCGACAGCTTGTTACCCTGGAATTTTAAAACATAGGTGTAGTTCGCTAGACGCTCACGTTGCATACGCAAGCGAAAGCCCATCGTAGGTACTTGTACCACGACCAATTTCATCCATTAATACTAAAGACTGCGCAGTCGCATTATTTAAAATCGTTGCTGTTTCGGTCATTTCTACCATGAAGGTTGAACGCCCTGATGCTAAATCATCGCTTGCACCAATACGTGTAAATATACGGTCGATATTACCGATTTTAGCGCTGTCAGCGGGCACATAACTGCCAATGTGAGCCATTAGAACAATAAGTGCTGTTTGGCGCATATAAGTTGATTTACCGCCCATGTTTGGACCGGTAATAATTAGCATTTTACGCTGAGAATTTAACTCTACAGGGTTGGCAATAAACGGTTCTTTCATTACTTGCTCAACAACAGGGTGACGACCTTGTTTAATGCTTATATTGTCGTTATCGCACAATTGTGGTTTTGCATAATTGAGTGCAAATGCACGCTCAGCTAAATTGTTTAAAACGTCCAGATCAGCCAGTGCTGCAGCCATCATTTGTAATTGCTCAATATGCGGAGCAATAAATCTAAATAGCTCTTCATATAATTGCTTTTCAAGCGCGAGAGCTTTTGATTGGCTACCGAGTACTTTATCCTCGTGTTCCTTAAGCTCTGGAATAATGTAACGTTCGTTATTTTTAAGCGTTTGGCGACGAATGTAGTCGGCTGGAACCAAGTGCGCGTTAGCTCTACTTACTTCTATAAAAAAGCCGTGTACTCGGTTATAGCCAATTTTTAATGTACTAATTCCTGTACGTTCACGCTCGCGTTGTTCAAGCTGTTCAAGTACATCGGTGGCACCTTTGCTTAAGTTACGCCACTCATCAAGCTCACTGTTGTAACCAGGGGCAATAACACCACCGTCACGAATTAGTACCGGTGGGTTATCGATAACTGCACGTTCTAATAACGCTTGTAAATCAGGGAGTTCAGGCGAGTGCTTGATGATACCTGCTATACGAGGATCGTTAGCGTCAGCTAACAAAGTATGCAGTGGTGCAAGTGCTTGTAGCGCACTGCGCAGGCGAGTTAAATCACGCGGGCGTGCAGTACATAAAGCAAGGCGTGCAATAACACGCTCTACATCACCAATCTCTTTTAATGATTCGTGTAATTCACCGCCAAGCTGCGCATCTAAAATAGCGCTAATTGCATTTAAACGTGAATTTAGCTCGTCTTTATTACGAATTGGTGTATGAATACGGCGCTTAAGTAAGCGAGAACCCATTGGCGTTGCTGTTTTATCAAGTACTTGAGCAAGTGTATTTTCAAACCCGCCCGATAAATTAACAGTTAATTCTAAATTTTTACGGGTAGCGGCATCTAAAATAACAGCGTGTTCGTTGTGCTCAAGCGTAATTGCACGAATATGCGGCAGTGCAATACGTTGTGTATCTTTTACGTATTGCATTAGGCAACCTGCAGCAACAAGCGCGCTGTGGGCTTTATCTACCCCAAAACCCACTAAATCCTTAGTACCAAATTGATCGCATAATAAGTGCTGAGCCGTATCTAAATCGAACTCCCATTCTGGGCGACGGCGGGCACCTTTTATATGTTCAATTAAATGAATGTTCTCAAAGCTTTCGCTATACAGAAGTTCTGCTGGTGATAGGCGTTGAATAGTTGAGCTAAAGGCTTCGTCGGTATTTACTTCGACAATATTAAAACGACCAGAGTTAATGTCTAAATAAGCAATACCGTATAAGCCTTTTTTACTTTGCCAAACGCTGGTAAGGAGATTGTCTTGTCGTTCTTGTAAAAGTGCTTCATCAGAAATTGTACCGGGTGTAACTATACGCACTACTTTACGATCAACAGGGCCTTTACTGGTTGCAGGGTCTCCCACTTGTTCGCAGATAGCGACTGATTCACCCATTTGGACTAGACGTGCTAAGTAGTTTTCTACCGCATGGTAAGGTACACCCGCCATAGGGATAGGATCGCCGCCAGCTTTACCACGATGAGTTTGCGAAATATCGAGTAATTGAGCGGCGCGTTTAGCGTCATCAAAAAAAAGTTCGTAAAAATCGCCCATACGATAAAACAATAAAATATCGCGATGCTCTGATTTTATTTTTAGATACTGCTGCATCATAGGGGTTTGTTGTTTTATAGTGTGTGGTGCATAAAGATCAAACGACATGTATTTACCCAAAGGCTGAATATGGAATTACATCAAGAGATTAAAACACTTGCTGCGCAATTAGGCGCTATTTTAACGGATAAATGCTTATGGATCACTACTGCTGAGTCATGTACTGGTGGCGGAGTGAGTTATGCGCTTACCGATACACCTGGAAGTTCAGCTTATATCGACCGTGCATTTATCACTTATAGTAACCAAGCAAAGCAAGATTTGCTCAATGTTAGTGCTAGTACATTAAATCAATACGGTGCTGTGAGCGAGCAAACAGTCCATGAAATGGCAGTAGGTGCTATTAAAGCAACAAACGCTAATATATCTATAGCTGTATCGGGCATTGCAGGGCCTGGCGGGGCGACAGAAGGTAAACCTGTTGGACTTGTATGGTTTGGCATACAAATTGATGACAAAGTACTGACCTTTAAACAAATATTTACTGGTGATAGGGCTCAAGTAAGGCTGCAAGCTATTGTATTTGCATTAAAAAGTGTAATAGATGAGATAAAATGAAAAAATTAGCTTGATACTGTGATTTCATACAGTATACTTGTTCGCATTAGCTGGATTGGAGAACAAAATGAACGATAACAAACAAAAAGCGTTAGACGCAGCACTATCACAAATTGAACGTCAATTTGGTAAAGGCTCAATTATGAAATTGGGTGACAACAAAGCGTTAAACATTGAATCTGTATCTACAGGTTCACTAGGTATTGATATTGCCTTAGGCATAGGTGGCTTACCTATGGGACGTATTGTTGAAGTGTATGGTCCTGAGTCATCTGGTAAAACAACGCTTACTTTACAAGTTATCGCAGAAGCTCAAAAAGAAGGTAAAACATGTGCCTTTATTGATGCTGAGCATGCTCTAGATCCTGTATATGCACAAAAACTAGGTGTAAATATTGATGACCTTTTTGTATCTCAACCTGATACAGGTGAGCAAGCACTAGAAATTTGTGACATGTTAGTACGTTCAAGCGCAGTAGACGTTGTTATTATTGACTCGGTTGCTGCACTTACACCAAAAGCTGAGATTGAAGGCGACATGGGCGACTCGCACATGGGCTTGCAAGCACGTTTAATGTCACAAGCATTACGTAAGCTTACTGGTAATATTAAACGTTCTAACACGTTATGTATTTTCATTAACCAAATCCGTATGAAAATTGGTGTTATGTTTGGTAACCCAGAAACAACAACGGGTGGTAATGCACTTAAGTTTTACGCATCGGTACGTATTGATATTCGTCGTATTGGTTCGGTGAAAGAAGGTGATGAAGTTGTTGGTAACGAAACCCGCGTTAAAATTGTTAAAAACAAAGTTGCGCCGCCGTTTAAACAAGCTGAATTTATCATCATGTATGGCGAAGGTATTTCTAAGCAAGGCGAGTTAATTGACTTAGGTGTTAAGCATAAAATTGTTGAAAAAGCAGGTGCTTGGTATAGCTACTGTGGCAACAAGGTTGGCCAAGGTAAATCTAACTCAATTAAGTTTTTGAAAGAAAACCCAGAAATTGCAGATGAGATTGAAGGTAAGTTACGCGAAATGCTTTTACTAAAAGCAACTATTGAACCAGAAGATGGTGAAGATAAGTTAGGCGACGATCCAGACCTTTAAACTGCACCCAAATGAGTTTTTAAGCTTGATTTGACCCGAGCTTTAAAAAGCGCTGATCAGTAATGATTAGCGCTTTTTTGTTGTTAAAAACTTAGAGTAGATAACCTGAGCTCTGGATAATAAATCTATCTCGAGCAGCTATTTTCAGCACTAACTGCGTTGAATTTACTTGCAATAGGCCAGCTATTGACGCGTAAATTCGTCTTGTTTCCACTGAAAATCTCTGGCTAGATAAAATAAATTTAAATACCACTATGATTCAATACGTTAGTAAATCTCTTAACCAGAGTTTAGGTTAGATAAAATAAAAACGACACATTAAAAATGTGTCGTTTTTTAATTTAACCGCAAAAATCTACGGCCTTTAATTAATCAAATATATTTATAACTGCCAATTTACAGATAGAGCGTAGTTACGCGGTGCACCGTAATAACCTTGTTCCCAGTATAGGCTGTGCAAATATTTTTCACCTGTGGTGTTATTAACGTTGAAAGTGACTCCTACGTTATCTGTAATTTTGTAAGTGGCCATTAAATCAAGTAACCCGTATGCATCTTGGTGAGTAGTGACGCTTGCAATACCATTAGCATCTTTAACTTGAACTCGGCTAGTTGAATCCTGCCAGCGATAGTTTGCACCAAATGATAAACCATCAACTAAAGGTACTTGGTAGGTTGCGGCCACTTTAAGTTGATTTTCAGGTGTGTAATCTTTAACTAAATCATCACCATCAATAGTTAGGTTACTAAAACTTACACTTGCGCTTAAATCATCAGTTATGCGACCACTTAATTCAACTTCGAAGCCGTTGCTGTTAATACCATCTGCTGCATAATAACGCGTATCACTAGGTAGTGAGTCGGGTAAAGCTATGGCAAGCCCTTCCTGCTTTGCATCGAAGTAAGCAAAAGTTACGAAAATTTGGTCATCAAGTAACTGTGCTTTTATACCAACTTCACTGCTTTTACCTATTACGGGAGCTAATTGGTTGGCATTAATATCAAGCTCTTTTTGCGGTACAAATGTTTCTGTATAGCTTGCATAAGCTGATAGAGACTCGTTAAAGTCGTACACCGTGCCAATATAAGGAATAACTTCAGAGTCGCTTCTTGTTTGTTCAACACCGTAAGCGTTCCCTTTTGTTTTCCAATCGGTATAACGCACACCAGCGAGCACACTTAAAGGCTCACTTAATTTAATGCGAGTAGATATGTAAGCTGATTTTTGCTCGTTAGTAATATCACTACCATTTAAGCCATCAGCAAGTGTTGCCTCTGGTACTACACCATCCCACGTTTTAAGTGATGGCATTGCTGGAAAACCATTGCCTGTAGTGTAATCGTAAAGAGACTGCTCGTTGTAATCCATTTTAGCTTGGCTAACACCAAATGATAGGTCGTGCTCTTGGCCAAATAAATCAAACTTACCACTGGCATATAAATCAAATAAGTCATGCTTATCTTCGTAATCATAACGGCTAGCATAACCTGTTAAACCAAGTTCAGTATCTTTATCAGGGGTGCCGGATACGTAGAACAACTCTGAGTCTTGTTCGTTTTCGATGTGAGCATAACGTGCTCTAGCTACCCATGTTGCCGATAAGTTTTGTTCAAGTGTTACATATACTTGCTCAGCACTGTTATCCCAGTAAGACCAGTCAGCAGCGGTGCTGGTTGATTCGTCGTAATCGGTTGCTGTTCCGTCTGTATAATAAAGAGGTAGTGCACCCCACAGCGGGCTATCTGCGTCTTTTTGTTGGTTAACGTAGTTAACGCTTAATAATGTGTTGTCTGTTAATTTGCCTTCGTAGGCTAAGTAAACAATGGTTTTATCTGTTTCGTAGCGATCTAAATATGAGTCAGCTTTTTGCTTTGTAAATACAGCGCGTACAGCGTGGTCTTCATTTATTGGCGTAGATACATCTAAATCTAAACGTTTTTTATTCCATGAGCCATAAGATGCTGATGCATTTGCCTGTGTTGTATAAGTTGGCTTTTTTAAAACCATGTTTACAGTTGCAGAAGGATTACCAGCGCCGGTCATTAAACCATTAGCACCGCGAACTATCTCTACACGGTCATAAATTGATGTATCAAGACTGCCTTGAATAGAGCCTGAGCTTTGTGGGATCCCTAAGCCATCAACTTGAAAGTTCGTAATTTCAAAACCACGGGCCTTAAAGTAAGTACGATCTGTTTCTATTTGCTCTACTGTTACGCCTGGCGTGCTTTCAAGTACTGAGTTTATATCGTCTAGTGAAAAGTCGTCCATTAGTGCGCGTGAAACTACCGAGATTGATTGTGGTGTTTCTTTAATTGTTAAACCTAGTTTGGTAGCCGATTGCGCTTCTTCAGTAATGTAGTTTTTATGATGCTGACCATATACCGCAATTTTTTCGAGAGGTTCAGATTTTACATTTGCCTCATCAGCAAGTGCATAACCAGATAAAATTAAAGAAGTAGCAAAGCTTAGTTTAGATAAACGCAAAACTTGAGGGGACAACATAAGTTTTTCCAGTTAGTTCAAAAGAAGTACGTAACTTAATCTAAATGATATCGATTTGCAATTGTGTTTAGTGTTTTTATCAATAATAATTCTATTTTTTTGGATTTTAGCGCCACATATAAAGATTTTAGGTACGAATTGATGAATTATATAGAACTCAATCTCGCTTATAAAAAAAGCGGCCTAGGCCGCTTTTTAAAGTAGTTAGCTTTTTAATTATTAAAAAGAGTACTTAACAGAAAACTGTAAGCGGTCTAAATCGCCATCAACGCCGCTTTCAGTTTCACGCTCAGCATGCTTTAGCTCAGCACCAAAAGTTAGACGTTTAACCGGTGAGTATAGAATGTTAGCGCTATAGCTTTGGCTTGATTCAGTCGGATCACCAGAAATAGCTAATAAATCAGTGTTGTTATCAGCACTGAAGAATGAATATAAGAACGTTGAACGCCATTGGCTTGTCCACTTGTGCTGGTAAGCAACAAAACCAGAAGTCGAATCAATTGCATCTAGTTCATCGCCATTAAGTACTGCACCGTGAGCAACGTTTAAGCCTACGTAACGGCCTAAGCCTTTACCTTGAGTAAGCATAAATTTAAGGTTGTCTTCACCAAGGTTTATTTTACCCGATGCACTAATACCAAAAGAAGTTTCATCTGCATCAACACTGCCTACTTTATAAGTAAGTTGGCGAGCAAGCGCTGCAACCACAATGTTACCCCAATCAGCTTTGTGTGTGTAACGAGCTGTAAAGTCAGGCAATGATGCATCATCAGTTACTACCATACCGCTAGTAGTAGAAATTGTACTTTCTGGGTTTTCTAATGAAAACGACCATGCGCCAGTGGTGTATTTAATTTGCGATTGACGCACAAACACAGTGCCCTCAGCAGGGCCTACAAAATCAAGCGTTTCAGCAAGCGCCCCCACGTTTTGGAAGTTAGACCATGTTTGACCAAATAACCAACCATCGTAAGTTACAAAGGCATGGCGAATACGCGGGGCGTAAGAATTTGAAACTCGCTCATTACCGCCAGCAGCCGAGGCCAAAAAGTCAATTTCAATTTTAGTATTAACGGTTTTACCGTTATCCATAACAGTGGCTGTGCCAAAGTTAAAACGTGACTCACGAGCATGCATATCAAATACAGCATCTGAGCTGTTATCATCGCCAACTGTTAACGTACTTGGTACGTAAAAGTCACGACCTACGTTTGAGCCTGCAGGCGCACCCGCTGAATAATCACTCCACATAGAGTCGAGTTTAATGTATCCACCGTAAGTAAATTCCGTATCACCAATTTTTGCGGCAGTCGCTGCATAAGCAGTGCTTGATAGTGCACATAACACAGCGCTTGCTGCTAATGTTTTTAATGGGGTAAATTTCATTGTGGTGTCCTTTATAGGCTACTTGTTGTTTGTTGCTTTTTTTTTCATGTAAGGTTGTATTACTTGCTACTAGTATTACTTACGAATAAAAAAGGGTGTTAGTTTGGCTTCTCAATACACATATTGTTTTCATTCGTTAAATAAAGCTTTAGCAAGTAATACCGCAAATATCTTTATTAAAGTGCACAAACACTTTTGAATATGTGCAATATTTACTCAATTACCTATTGGTCTATAAGACTAAGGTTTTAGAGTTGATTAGTTTGCATTTACTTACATTTAACGCGTTGTATTATTTATATAAAAAAATTGAAAGCAGGTGGATTATAAACTACAAATGAGCAAATTGGAGTAGAGTACAACTAAGGTCTAATACTTAATAAAGTACTGCTGAGTAATCCTTGATAAAAGCTTAAGGCAAGTAATTTAAATGGAGACGAAGATGTCACAAAGTATCTATCCAGTTCCTGCGCATATTAAAGATGCGACTCTCATTGATAAAAATAAATATAATACGCTTTATAAGCAATCTATTGATGACCCTGAAAGTTTTTGGCGTGAGCATGGCAAACGCCTCGATTGGTCTACTCCTTACACTAAAGTTAAAAACACCTCTTTTGATAAAGGCCACATCAGTATTAAATGGTATGAAGATGGCTATTTAAATGCGTCTTACAACTGTATTGACCGCCACTTAAAAACGAAAGCAGACAAAATTGCGCTTATTTGGGAAGGTGATGATCCTTCTCAAAGTGAGAACATTACTTATCAAAAACTTCATGATGAAGTGGCTAAATTTGCCAATGGTTTAAAAAAGCTGGGTGTACAAAAAGGTGACCGCGTAGCTATTTATATGCCAATGACCCCACAAGCGGTGTATGCAATGCAAGCCTGTGCACGTATTGGTGCTATTCATTCTGTTGTATTTGGTGGTTTTTCACCATCGGCTATTGCTGATCGTATTAGAGATTCTGGCGCTAAGGTTGTTATTACTTCTGATGAGGGACGCAGAGCAGGAAATTGTGTTCCATTAAAAGCAAATGTAGATGAAGCGGTAGCGCAAGAAACTGTAACCACAATTGAACACGTTATTGTGCACCAATTAACAGGCGGTGAAGTTGATTGGAATGAGCACGATATATGGTGGCACGAGCTAGTTGCTGACTTACCAGCACAGTGTGAGCCAGAGCCAATGAATGCTGAAGATCCTTTGTTTATATTGTATACATCAGGTTCTACTGGTCAGCCTAAAGGTGTTGTACATACTACAGGTGGCTACTTAGTTTACTCATCAATGACACATGAATACGTATTTGATTTAAAAGAAGATGATGTGTATTGGTGTAGTGCCGATGTAGGTTGGATCACAGGCCACAGTTACATTGTGTACGGGCCATTAGTAAACGGTTGTACTCAGGTTTTATTTGAAGGTGTACCCACTTATCCAACTGCAGGGCGTATGGGCGAAGTAGTTGATAAACACGGTGTTACTATTTTATATACCGCCCCTACAGCAATTAGAGCACTAATGGCTAAAGGTGATGAGCCTACAGCTTCGTCACATCGCGATAGTTTACGTATTTTAGGTTCAGTAGGTGAGCCAATAAATCCAGAAGCGTGGACATGGTATTACGAGAGTATTGGTAAATCTAATTGCCCGATTGTTGATACATGGTGGCAAACAGAAACCGGTGGCATTATGATCACACCACTTCCGGGCGCTACTGATACAAAACCAGGTTCTGCAACACATCCATTTTTTGGTATTGCGCCTGCATTATTTGATGCTGAAGGTAATACACTCGAAGGTGCCGTAGATGGTAATTTAGTTATTTTAGATAGTTGGCCATCGCAAGCTCGAACTGTTTATGGCGACCATGAACGTTTTGAACAAACTTATTTTAGCGCCTACCCAGGAGTTTACTTTACAGGCGATGGTTGTCGTCGTGATGAAGATGGTTATTACTGGATCACCGGTCGTGTGGACGATGTACTTAATGTGTCTGGGCACCGCCTTGGTACTGCCGAAATTGAAAGTGCGTTAGTTGCGCATGAAGCGGTAGCAGAAGCTGCTGTTGTAGGTTACCCGCATGATATTAAAGGCCAAGGTATTTATGTTTACATTACGCCTAACGAAGGTATAACAGTCAGCGATGAATTAACTAAAGAGGTACGTAATTGGGTTCGTAAAGAGCTCAGCCCAATTGCATCTCCAGATATGATTCAATGGTCACCTGGTTTGCCAAAAACACGTTCAGGCAAGATTATGCGTCGTATTTTACGTAAAATCGCTGCAAATGAGCACCAACAACTCGGTGATACGTCAACGCTTGCCGATCCTTCAGTTGTCGATGAACTAATCGAGAACAGATTAAATCGTTAAATGTGCGTTAAAAACTTGATTACAAGTTGATTCTAAACGTAGTATATCGGCTGTCAGTAAAGGTTTTAAACCTGACTGGCAGCCGAATTTATTAGGAGTGAACCATGAGTCAGTTTTTAATAGCGGACGATCATCCGTTATTTCGTGAAGCACTAAAGGGCGCACTGAGTGCAAAATTTGAGGGTTTAGAGGTTTTTGAATCATCCGATTTTGACAGCACACTGCAAGTGTTAAGCGAGCAAGAGGATCTTGATATATTACTGCTAGACCTTCACATGCCAGGTAATGGTGATTTATACGGTCTTATTCGTATTAGAGAAGAATACCCAAGCTTACCTATTGCCGTTGTTTCAGGTAGTGAAGACGTGAATATCGTTTCTAAAGTAATGGGTTATGGCGCTATGGGTTTTATTCCTAAATCATCATCGTCTGATGATATTGCCAGTGCGATTAACCAAATACTTGAAGGCGATACATGGCTACCAAAAGAGCTAAAAAACAAAGTAGCTGAAATTGAAGGTGAAGATAGAGAAATAGCAGCGCAAGTTGCCTCATTAACGCCCCAACAATACCGAGTGCTGCAATATTTGCACGAAGGTTTACTTAATAAGCAAATTGCTTATGAACTACACATATCAGAAGCGACAGTAAAAGCACACATTACAGCCATATTTAGAAAACTCGGTGTGTACAATCGTACCCAAGCCGTTTTAATTGCCGCTAAATTAAAGCTCGAACCAATAGAGCAGGCATAATTTACATTTAAAAAGTTATTAGCTTATTTATGAGCAAAAAAAATGCCAGCAACAATGCTGGCATTTTTTATATGTAGAATAATTAAGCAGTTGGAATAATGCTAAGAAAACACCACGGTTTTATTACCATTAATAAATAGCTTATGCTCTGAGGCAAGTTGAAGTGCTTTACAAAACACTGTCTTTTCAACATCTTTGCCCATTTTAGCCATCATTTCGGCGGTATTCGCATGTGTAACGCTGGTTACATCTTGCAAAATAATAGGACCTTCATCAAGCTCATTATTAACAAAGTGAGCGGTAGCACCAATGATTTTTACGCCGCGCTCAAATGCTTGATGATAAGGTTTAGCACCTATAAATGCTGGCAAAAATGAGTGATGGATATTAATTATTTTACCTTCAAATCGACCCACAAATTCAGGACTTAAAATACGCATGTATTTGGCAAGGCCAATAATGTCAGGGTTGTAACTGGCAATTAAATCGCCTACCTTTTCATCATGCTCACTACGGGTTAACCCTTCGTGCGATACAACATGAAATGGCACACCAAACCCTTTAGCTAGCGGCTCTAAATCAGCATAGTTCGCAATTACAGCTAATACTTCAATATTAAGAGTTTGTTCAAATTGCTTTAACAGCATACCACCTAAACAATGAGCTTCTTTAGTTGCCAATAAAACTACTTTAGTTTTTGCGCCGCAATGTAGCGCAAGTTTAGCGCCTTCTGGTAACAATGCGCGTAGTTGATCTAAAAAGTCACTTTGTGGCTCGCCTGTAAGCTCTGTACGCATAAAAAATCGCTGCGCGTCTTTATCTACAAATTCGTTGTTACGCGTAATGTTTAAATTATTTTTATGGCAAAGCCCTGTAATTTTAGCTATTAAGCCTACATCATCAGCACATTGGGTGGTTAGTATATAGCTCATTGTCCTCATTCTTACCCTGTAATTAATCCTTTCATTATTTGTGTTTTGGCACATAAAGCAAGGGCTTTGTGAACTAATCCAATATTAATCATGTTGTTGAATGCAAAAGAGGTAATAAAGTTAAAAAGTATTGAATAGAGGTTAAAAAAATGCCACCTAAGTTAACAAGGTGGCATTAATACAAGCTATCTAAGTTTTAGGTTAATTAACCCTTAGGCTCGGGAGATAAGTTTTCTTCTTGTCTTAAATACCCGGCAGCTTCCTCATCGTCTTTCGCTATCGCTTGCTGAGTAGGTATAGCGCGCGTTTGTTGGTTTAGTTGATGTATTTGTGACGCATTACCTAAATCACGCTCACTGGTAATTGAGGCGATAGATTCGCGGTCTTTTAAGAACGCAATAACGTCTTTTTTGATTGCTTGTAATTGCCCTTCGTCTTTATGCATTTCCATAATATGGCGAGGGTGCTCAAGGTTTTTCATACCTGTTGCAGCAAACGTAGTAGAAATAACACGAGAAACAATAATCCAAGGCGTTATGCTACTGCGTACTAAAGTATTTTCTGAGCGGGTGCTATCGTGAATACCAGTACCTGTTGATATTTTAGACTCAGTAAAAGTGCCTTCACATTTAAAGTACACAAGCAGTGACTCAAATTGCATTTCTGCAAAAAATAGATGCGCTGTGTTCGCAAGTAATTGCGCAAATGCTTTAATAAGTATGCCTATTAGCAATAAGTGAAAGCTTGTCATTAATAGCTCACTAAATTGAATAGCATGTTGGTTATTAAATGCCTGTTTAAAACTATTAATATTTGCCGCATCAATGTAATGGTAAATATTAATAAACGAATACGCTAAAAATACAGTAAATGCTAACGCTACAATATAAAGTAAGTTACCGCTCACCAAAGCAAGTAATCTCGCGAGTGTAAAGTTTTTACCTAAGTCCATTGAGTGTAGTTTAGGCTGAATCTCTTGGATCATTTCACCTTTAAAACCGCCTTTACCTTCTATTTGTTCTTGAAGCTTAGGGTCTAATTCTCTGTAAACTCTGTTAGGTACTTCTTTATAACGACGATTAGCCATTACTAGGTTATCGAGGTTTATGAAAATCTCGTCTGGATGAACAGACTCTTGCCAGTTTTCACGTAGTTCAGATACTTCAGCTGAAGGGGTAACTGAATTTAAACGCGCTTTAATCATGATAAAAGCAAGCGCACAGCTTAGAGTCGCTAATATAATAATTGCAATTAAGTACATTCCAGCATGAAGACTAGGTAGTTGCTCAAGCCAGCTATCTATTTCTTGTTTACTAATGTGCTGCTCTTTCATCAACCATGACATAGAAAGACCAATAACGATGGGTAAAATAAAAGATAACGAAATAATTTTTGCAAGCGCACCAGTACCAAGTGCTTCAATATTCTTTTCTGCATTTCGAGAGATAGGTTTACCTGTAGAGCGCCAAGAAAAAAGCACGTAAAACATTAATATTGCACTATAAACCGGAAATGCTAATTCCCCAGCTTCACCGGTAAAGCCCGATAAAGATACAAATGCAACAAGGCCATAAGCAATAAGGGCGACAAAGGTGCTTACCCATGAGCCAAATAATCGCTGGGCAACATTTCGAATAGGATATGGTAGGAATAATAACTTAGGGATTAAGCTGTGAAGTAAGCGTGATAAAAAACCATTAGGCTCTTTAAATGTACTGTTTTTACGACCAACCAGCATTTCTTCAAGTGATTGCGCTGTGTAGGCTACTTCTTTTTGTTCTTCTTGAGCGGTTGATGCTTGCGATTTACTGTAGTTATAAGCAAGTGAAGTTGGGTGGTTTCTACCTACAAAGTATTTAAGTGTTGCATAAATACCTGCCGATAGTGAGCGAATGCCGAATGCTAAAATAAGCATGCCAAACACCATTAAAATCCAACCTGCGGTTGTATCTTCTTTCACAGAGCCCGCAGCAATAACAAGTAAACTAATACCTGCTATAGACTCAATGAGTCCTCTTAATGCTGTTACTTTACCTTCCAGTTTGAAGGGGTTTTTTAGTCCAAGATCAATCGATCCATAATCAAAAGCCATTGAATTCTCCATTTAAACAGCACCCCACTTGCGGGGGACAAAGTGTAATTAATCTGAACTTAGGATAATAAATCTATCTAAAGTAGTTACTTTTAGCGCCGAGTGCATCAAGTTTAATCGTAATAGACTCGCTGCTGGCACGTAAGTTCTACCTACTTTTACAAAAACCTAAATAGAATTATTAATATATATTAAGTATTTATAATTGTTGTTTGTTTTTTATTATATATCAATAGTCTTGTTCAGTTTAAGGTTATTTTAAAGTGATACATTTTAAAGCTCGACGCATGCTTAAATATAACTGGAGGGTTAATGAAGCTAATTTATGTAGACGATAATTTACCAGGGATCACTCGTAAACTTAAACAGAAAAGTTGGCTTTACTTTGATCCAATCGGTAAGCAAATAAAAGAGCAAAATGTGATTGATCGTTTGAATGGATTGGCATTTCCGCCTGCCTATAAAAACGCTTGGTTTTGCCCAGAAGAAAACGGACATATTTTAGCGACAGGATTTGATAGTAAGGGGCGAAAGCAATACCGCTACCATCCTGAATTTAGGGCGCAACAAGAAGCAAAAAAATACCAAGCATGTGGAGTATTTGGTAATAAACTCCCTTTGTTAAGAGCGCGTTTAGAAACAGACTTACAAGGCGATGAGCTTAATATTGAGCGCACTTTAGCGGCAGTTGTAAGACTTATGGATTTAGGTGCATTGAGGGTAGGTAACGAGCGTAACGTAAAGCAAAATAAAAGTTTTGGTGCTACAACATTACGAACACGCCATGCAAAACTCACGGGCAAAAATATTCAGCTAAAATATCGTGCCAAATCAGGTAAGGAACGTGAAGTAAATATAACCGACAGGGTGCTTAGCCATGTTATAAAAGACTTACAAGATTTACCCGGGCAGCATTTATTTCAGTATATAAATGAAGGTGAGCGCACAAATGTAACATCAAGTGAAATAAATCAATACATTCAGCAAATAATGGGCGAGGAGTTTAGTGCAAAACACTTTAGAACTTGGCGAGCAAGCGTTATTGCATTCAAACAATTAGCTAAAGCTAAAGGGGCGCTTACTTTAAAAAGCATGCTTGATAGCGTATCTGAGCAACTTGGTAATACTCCCGCTATAGCACGCAAATCTTATGTGCATCCCGATTTAATTACGCTGTGTAAAGAAGATGAAGATACTCAAACTGCGTGGAGAGAGTCCCTTTCATTACCACGAAAAACAAAGTACTTGAGTCGTTATGAACGTGGTTTTTTAGCTTTTTTAAAAGATTAATTGCCATAGCAACTTTACACACTTGAGCATATTAATTACATATTCTCTAATTTAATTTATTAACGTTTAGAATAAGGATTTTTAAAAAGTCATTAAATTTCAATTGTTTATTTTGAAACTTTAATTTGGCATTACCGTTGCACCTCCAGAGTACTACTTAGTGGTAAGTACAAAAGCATTTATCAACGATATTTAGCGAGGAGGTACACAGTGAAGGGGTCATTTTCAAATCAAGCACTTACTAAAGCAAAGGGTTTTACATTAAAAACTGCATTGTTTATTGGCATGAGCGGCTTATGCTCAGCATCCACTCTTGCTGCCAATGAGCTTGAGAGTGTGGTACTCGCTAACTCTTCACTAACTACTTACAATTCACAAAAGTACATGCAAGCTGATGACACCTACTACTTTGACCAATATTCAGCGCAGTTAATTGAGCGTACAGAAAAAGCGATTAATTGGTATCAAGAAATAGTTAACAACGGTGGTTTTACACACTTATATAACGATGAATTGCTTGAACTGGGTAGTAATAATAAAGAGGTGAGCTTACTTGCACAGCGTTTATATCAAGAACGTGACTTAAAAAGTAATGTATGCGACGAAGCTATATGCACGTTTGATAAAGATATAGAGCAAGCTGTTAAGCAATTTCAAAGCCGCCATGGTTTAAAAGTTGATGGCCGAGTGGGCAAGCGTACTTTTGCATCGCTTAATGTGCCTGCACAGAAAAAACTCGATAAATTAAAACTTAACTTTTATAGAATAACTAATTTTGCAGGCGCAAGTGATGAGCAATATGTGTATGTAAATATTCCTGAATACAGCTTACGATTTGTAAAAACTGGCGATGTAAAATTAAAAAATAACGTAATTGTAGGTAAACCAAGTTGGGAAACACCTGCATTTAGTGACGAAATAGAAAAGTTTGTAGTTAATCCTGAGTGGCGTATACCCACCTCAATTGCCACCAAAGAAATTGCTCCAAAGGTAGCCGAGGATCCTGACTATCTTGTAAAAAATAATATTGAAATTAGAAAAAACAGCTACCTAGACTCACAAACTGTTAATCCAAGCAATATTGATTGGGATTCTATTAAGCCGTACCAATTTGATCACTTTTTAGTAAAACGTGCTGGTGAAGAAAACCCCCTAGGGGAAGTTAAGTATTTATTCCCCAATGCCGAAGCAATTTATGTTCACGATACACCAGCTAAGCAGCGTTTTAGCCAATCAAATCGTGCTTTATCGCATGGCTGTATAAGGATAGAAAAACCTTTTTCGTTAGCGCGTGAGATCATCAAGCACGAAGGAGAGGCACAAACACTCAGTCATATTGATAGCGCACGAGACCAAAATAGTACTCAAACGTTTCATTTAGATGAGCCTCTTCCTATTCATTTAGTCTATTGGACTGCATGGGTTGACGAAAATAAGCTGGTTAACTTTAGAGATGACATATATCAACGCGATAAAAAAGCACTATTAAAAAATGATGAACAGTCGGTGATTGCCGCTTTGTTAAAAAATAAATAATGAGAGGGTTTATGCAATTTATTCATTATATTTCTATCGCCATATTCACAATTATATTTAGCAATAGTGTATTTGCTGCAGCGCCTACAAAGCCTGCACATCAGGTAGTTGATATAAAAAACAAAGCCAACTTTGAAAATGCAGAATTTAGCCTAAAAATTAACGACATAGTTATGCCATATTCGGTGTTTTCAGTATTTGTAATGCCCAAAGAGCAAGTTGAGTTTGAAGTGCTTTTTGCGCAATCAAAAAACGCTTACACGCTAATTAACACTCAAGGGAAATCTAAGCTTACAAACACCAACCGCTGGCAATGGCAAGCACCCAAAGAGCCCGGTTTAACAACGGTAATTATTGAGTCGCCCGATAAAAAACAGCGTATGAAAATCAACGTATTTGTAAAAGTACCGGCAGAAAATGTTGAAGGAGGAAAGCTCAAGTATTACCACATTGGGCACTATCCTAAACCTTCACAGATTAAAGACGCTTCACACTACATAGTGCCAGATGGCTTTGTTAAGGTAACGCCTGAAAATGAAAACGTAAAAATATCACCTCACTTTTCACTAAAGGAATTTGTTAGTAAGCAGCGAAGTAAGCACCCAAAGTATTTATTTTTACAAAATAAGTTGTTACTTAAACTAGAAAAAATACGCAAAGAACTGATTTTAGAAGGTATACCGGTTAGTAATATGGTGGTTATGAGCGGTTATAGAACTCCGTACTACAACAAATCAATTGGCAATGTAAAACTTAGCCGACATGTATTTGGTGATGCTGCCGATATTTTTATAGATAACGATGGCAACTACCGTATGGATGATATAAATAATGACGGTAAGCATTCAATTGGTGACGCTAAAGCGATGGCCGATATAGTGGAGTCGTTAGCTAGGCGTGAATCATTTAAAGGTTTACTAGGTGGTTTAGGTATTTATGGGCCTAAGTCGCACAGAGGCGCATTTATACATGTTGATACGCGTGGTTTTAAAGCGCGTTGGGTGAGTAAATAGTTATATTAATAAATATATTAGCGCAATTACCACCTCGCATATTTAAAAAGTGCTGGTAAAACTCATATTACCAACACTTTTTGAGACAAGCTTATCAAAAGCTAATAGCATTAAGATAACAACGCCCATGTCATTAAGATGCTAAATGCGTACGATTCGCTAAAGTTAATTTGGCGAACATTAAAAATATCTGAAAATAAACGATTCCAAATTTCGTTAAATAACTTTGATAAAACTAACGCACCAGCGATCCATGTTGCTAACAGTAATGTCGTTTTTACAATCAAAGAGTCAATATACATATCTATAAGGGCATTTGATTCGTGTGTACTTCCTACTTCATAATTAGTTAATGCAAAGACAAAGCTTATAGCCCATAAGGCTATTGTGGCTAAAATATTAAAACGTGTTGTAATTCCTTTTTTCATTTAAATACTTCCTTTTCAATATTATGTTTAAGCTATAAGTGCTTGTGCTGATTTAGTCTATGCTCGCTCTTATTAAGTCTATAATATATTACTGCAGCATGAAAGTTTCGTATTCTAAATCTTCAAATTGTTTAGAAAGCCAAAATAACCCAACAACAGAGGTAACAATAGTTGAGAGAGCAAAGCCGTAACCATAAAACTGCGGCCCAAAAGCGATTGATAGCAAAGTTAAAACAACGTTTATTACCAAAAATAGCCCCGCTAAAAATAGGACGGTCGAGCGTTTATCTAAATAAAACAAAATATTTAAAATAGACAAAAATATAACTTGTACACCCACACCAACTACATCAATAAATAAAAGCGTTTTATAGTTTGGATCAATACCAATAAAGGTAAGTATTTGCTCGCCCCATAATAATAAGCAGGCAACGGTAATACCTTGAATTTTAAATATATCGTATAAACCGGCACGTGCAGTTTGGATCATATTGTCTTTTAAATAGTAAATTTCTTCTAACGATGATCCCTCTCGAATAGCTGTGTAAAAACGATCGTATTCTTCTACAAAGTCGGTTTCCATTTTTACTAAAAATACAGCCATACCGGGAATAATAGACAAATAGGCTAAAAATATAGGTAAGTCGTAAATTGGGCTAGCTCTTAACGTGCCAATAATTTGAATTGATGTGCTTGGCGAATACCAAAAAATGATCTTATCAGCCCACACACCAATGTTATAAAACAGACCACAAAAGAATAGGCTGTAATACACTTTTTTATTGCTTAAAAAGTCAAAGCTAATAAGTTTTTCACCAGGATAACGGCGAATAATCATAAACAAAAAGCTAAAAAAGAGCAGAGCTTCGCCTGCAAAAAACGCAAAAAATAAGCCATCTAACTGCCAGTCTCTTAATAAGTATGCAAGTAATACCATAAAGGCGTAACCACTTAGCATGGTTATTAAAATTAACCGGTACTCTTTCATACCCGATAGAAAAATAGCGCCAAGCCACTGATTACATAAGCTTACAAAGGCACCTAAAATTATAATCTTAGTGACAACGGGTATAGGGAGCATAGGCCAAACCGCTAAACCGACTAATAGCGCAGCTATTGTTGTTACAAGCTGTGCACCAAGTAAATTAGGGAGTACTTTTGCCTCTTCTTTTTGAAAAAACAAATCGGCAATAAACCGAGTTAGTAATAACTGCAAGCCACCCGTTAAAATAAGTGAGGCGGCCATCATGTAGGTAACAAGCGTTAAAAATTGAATAATAAGTACTTTAGGTAATGCAATTCCTAAACTTAAAATACCAATAAGCATTAACGCTACAATAGAGAGCAGCCAAGGCCCTGAGCCTATTAAACCTGCGTAGCCGTATGCTTCAAAAACTGAGAGCAGGGTATTTTTTTTGAGAATTTTTCGTATCTCAAAACCTATTCCAGCCATGCTATTGTATCCTTATAAAGTTTATCGTAACGGGCAAACATGTGGCTCTCGTCATAAAATTTTTGTACGCGGTCTAAACCACTTTTTTGATACTCAAGCCAAGCTTGCTCATTTGTTAGCATGTTTGATATTTGCTTTGCTGTTTCGCTCGGAGAAGCAATTGGGACAACTTCACCGGCTTTCCCTAACGCTTTATCTTCATCAGTTCCGCCTTCGATTATTTCGCGGCACGAACCAACATCACTAGCAAGTACAGGCACACCAGCCGCCATTGCTTCTAAAAGCACTAAAGGCTGCGCTTCAGAAATCGAGGTTAAAGCTACAATTCCGAGCTGAGGCAAAATTTTAGTGATATCTTGCATACCTAAAAACTTAACACTGTTTTGTAAATCAAGGCTGCCTACCAGTAGCTCACACTCTTTGTAGTATTGTGGATCTTCTTCGAAAGGGCCGATGATCCAGCCTTCGACCTCTGGTAATATCGATTGCGCTTCTTTAATCGCACGTATAAAGGTTTTAATATCTTTTATAGGCACTACACGTCCAATTAACCCAACAACCGGTGGTATCTGTTTTGGACGCTGATCAAGCGCTTCAATAAAGCGCACTGTTTTAATGCCATTAGGTACAACAAATGCTTTTTCAGGTGCTGCACCATCTTTTATTTGGCGCTGCCTGTTACCGTCGTATAGCGAAATGATCTTATCTGCTTCTTGGTATGTTGTTCGACCAATTTGCTCAAAAAAGCTGATCCACATACGGCGAATAAAGCCCATCTCGGTATTTAAGTTTTTACCTAGGCTTTGTTCTGACTCTTTGATCCAACTGGCTTGAATAAGATCTATTTTTCTCTCTTTGGTGTAAATACCATGCTCGGTCAACAAAAAGGGAGTATTACTTATTACACTGGCGCCGGATCCTAAAATACCCGCATACCCGGTAGATATTGAGTGAATAAGTTTAACTTTAGGAAGCCCTCGTGCAATTTCGGCTATTTTAAATAGCGGTTTATATAAATTGCGATATGACCAAAAAAAGTCAATAAAAGAAGATTCATCACAAAAAGTTGAATAATAATTAGTGAGTACTTGCCATGAAGATTCACTATATAAAAAGTCGGCTTCGTTAATACCGTCTTTTTTAGCTAAAGTTTCAAATGCAAACTTTAATAATTCAGTCGGGATTGGCTCGTTACAATCCCTAAAATAATTTTGTAGTTGCAGCCAAAAATCAAAGAGTTCTTTTTTATATCTAACCCCGTGCTTAGCTTTTATTTCAGAGGTATCATTTTGTACTAAATAATGAATATGCAGCTTGGTAACGTTTTCAGGCAAGGTATATTGAATCTCGCCATAATGCTCTGGCGCTCCACCTATAAAAACAAGCTCAAAGTTATAATGAGGTAACCCTTCAATTATTTGATGGACCCAGCTAGATACGCCACCACGCACATAAGGGTAAGTACCTTCTAAAAGCAGTAAAATGTCTGCATTTTTGTTACTCATGCCAATACTCCTGTAAATGACGTAATTCACTGTCCTTAGGTTGTTCTGGGAGTTCTTTTAAGTAGCGTTTACAGTCGTCAAACTTGTTCATACAAAAGGCAACTTCGGCTTTATAAGGGAGAACATGACGCCTTGCCATGCCCGACTCAGTTGCTTTGAGTAAGTACTCATGGGCTATTTCGTATTTGTTTAAGGCTAAAGATATACGCCCTAAAAATATAAAGGTTGCAGGTGTTTTTACGTGCTCAATACTTTGCTGTGCAAGTGCTTCGGCTTTTTCTAAAACGTATTTACGAAGCGCACCTTGTGCTAAACCTAAGTAGCTAAGTTCCCAATAAAGTTCGGCTAGTTGTTTTTGTAAATTACTTAACTTTGGCTGCTTAGTCGTAATGGTTATTTCTTGCTGGTACAAACTGATTTTTTCGTTGAGTTTGGTTTCTTTACCATCAAGGGTTGAGTAGGCGAGTAAGCGAATATCATCTTCTAAATCTTTAAGTGCTAGCTTTAAAATAGGAATAGCTTGTGAGTCACTCATGTGACGAGCCGCCATTACGGCACTTAGACGTTTATTTGGTTCACTCGCGTGTTTCAAAATTGCTTTAAGTCCGCCCATAGAATAGGTCGGGTTTGCTGATATTGCTCTGGCTTCAAAAGGAAGCTCAGGTATTTTATGCTCTTCAATTTCTATGTCATCGTTTTTGAGTGGTTTACACAGAGCAAACGTAAGCGCTACTACAAGGCCTATAATTCCAAGTACAGGCAATGTAAACAACAATAAAAACATGAGTAGTAAAGAGCTATAGGGAGTCGTTTTGTATTTTTTAGGTATCAGGAAATAGCTAACAAAAGCAAAAAGGATGCTAGCAATAGCATGCAATAGTATAGCTAAAAACCAATTAGGTGTTTCCAGTACTTCTATTAGTGCAAAGTACTGACAAATACACCCTAAAATAGCCGCTACAATAATTATAATCATGAAAGTGAAACCAATCTCTTTATGTCATCTGAGCTTATTGGTAGTGCAAGTTGTTGCTCAATAACAATATCAAGCTCAGCTAAAGTGCTACCAGTGCGCTCTTTACACCAAGTGTTCATTCGGGCAATAAAGCCTGCTTTTTCAAGTTCATCAGCTAATGGCATTAATAGCAGTAATACCTGATTTTTATCATCATATAAATAAATGTCTAAACCACGACGGGCTTCACTTAAATAACTCATAAGTTGAGTCGATTTATCAGTAATATTGTTGGCTTTTATTTTTAGTAGCTGCGATGGAATGTTGTATCGTTTTGCTTCTTTATTTGCGCGCTTAACTTGGCGAATAAAGTATGGAGACTCTTCATACGTCATTACTGGGTTTGTTATTTCATGACGAAGTAAATCGCCTATATGCCCAGCCATTACAGCAAGTAATGTTAGAGTTGTATTTTTAAGCGCAAAAAATTGTATTCTTTCAACCAAAATAGCGCCGTAAATAGTATTGTTTACGTCGATAAGTGGGATTGCCATATGGTATTTACTTATACCCGATGATGCTTTTTCGTCTTTTACCGATACTAATTCTTTTTCTTCGATCATTGCTAATATAAGAGGATCGTTTTTAGCTATTTGACTCATTTTACCTATAGAGGCAAGTGGTGGCTCTAAAACACTGTCGTTTTCAACTTTATATAACCCCGCTCTTTCTAGCGAACCGTACTCAACAAACAAGTCGATTATTTTTTGCGCTGCGCTATCAAGTCTTCTTTCTTTTAATAGCCCGATAGAGGTTCTTACTGCTTGTAGTGATTCACGTAAACTTAACGTATGGCCAGCTAGCATTTGCTCAATTCTATCGTGAGATGAATTAATTAAATGATACTGACGAGTAAATGTTTCAAGACGATCAGTTACGTACTCAAGCTGAATACTTTGCTGTTGATTAGTACGCTCCCACACATCTCTAAATTCGCCTGTGATCATAATTACAATAATGTAGCCAATCATAGCGTTAATATTGAAGTCGCTTTGCGGTGATAAAATATTTGCTTGAAGTAAAAAAAGTTGGCCAACAAGCAAACATAAAATACTAATAAAGCCTTTTGAAAAGCCATAGCGTAAAGAAACTAAAAGTGGGCCAAGTACAGGCCACGAAAACCCTCCCTCAGTCCAAAATGGGTCCTGTGCGTTAAATAATACAGGCAGCCCTAAAGCAAGCGCGGTAAATATAAATACCTCAGCCCATATTTGTAGCTCAGGAACGTCTCTTGGTCTAAGGAAATGTGTTTTCACTCACTAACCTCTATATAAGAAATTAAATCGGCAATCACATCTTGTGCTGTTGCTGCAATGCTATCGCGGCCCCAGCCACTTTTAGCAATAGTACCTGTCCAAACTGGTGTGGTTTGTCCATTTACAGTGAGTGATAATGTAAGTGCAACAACAGGTTCGCCATCAAGGCCTGCTTTATAGCGCCACTCTTCAATGCTGCCTGTTAGTACATAGTCAGCTTGTTGAGTGCTTAACCATTGCATAGCATTGTCTAAACGGTATTGATCATCCAGTGGTGGAAGCTCTTTGCTGTTTACGCGAGGTGCACGTATTAGAGTTGGTAATTTATTTTGTTGCCAAATACTGGCTAAAATATCTTCAGCACGCTCACCGGCAAGCGGTGTTTGAGCATGATTAACAAGCGGCATTAGTGCCACTGTTTTTGAAGGGCTAAGCTCTATATCATCAGCAACTCTGCTGGTGGTACATGCTGATAATAGTAATACCAAACACGGTATAATTAAACGAAACATACTCTCTCCTAACATTAAAAATGTACGTAATAACCTAATTGTAATTGTGTATCTGAGTTACCCACTTTATTACTACTTTGGTAACCCAGCTGTAATTTAAATAAATCATCGCCCAGTACAGACCAACCTGCGCCACTTGAAACTGATACATCTACTGTATCGTTAAGTGTTTGATAGCCAGTACTTATATCAAATAACCACGAAGGGCTTGCGCCTAAATAAGGAGGTTCTAATGAACCAGTTGAAGCAAATGAGGTCCCTAGTGCAAAACGTCTAAATGGTTGAAGGTCAACTCTTAGCGGTCTTCTGCTTGAATCTGTATTTATTAATGCATTAACACGTTCAAAGTCTTGCCATTGCGCACTAAAATAAGCGTTCCAAATTGGGCGGTCTTTTAAAATGCTGTATTGGTAACGAGCATTATATTCTTGGCCGTTTATTAGTGAGCTGCCATCGCTTCTTCGAGAAAAAGACATCGCTGCTGCTGATAGCTGTACGTTTTGTCTACCATCAATGTTGTAGTTAACATAGGCCGTGGCTTTATCTAGCTGAGCATAGCTAAGTAGTGCTTCTGATTGGCGGTTTTCAACATTATATTCAAGCTTTAAACCTACCTGTGTTCGTGAATCCCATTGATAACGAGAGTCTAAGCTAAGACCTTGGCGGCTAACTAAGCTGCCTTGGTGCGAATCTATTTTTGCATCAAAATACCAACGACCAAAGGTCATTTTATCTTCTATCGCAAACAGTAATCCGTTGTTATCAAGGTTTTGCTGATTACTTAAACTTAATTTCCATTGCCCATTAGCATAAGGAAAATAAACGTTTACATCGTACTGGCTACTGTTTAAACCAGCCTCTGGCGATAGGTTTATTTCAAGCGCTCTAAAATAGGATGCGCGTGCATTTCTGAGTAAACTCAATTGCGATTCATTTGCCTCGCCAGTGAGTTCTTCGTACCAACGTTGCATGGTGGCATAGGGTTGTTTTAAATAGAGTAGGGCGTTTAGCTCATCTAGTTTGCTTAGTGAACCTTCAGCTATAAGCTGTTTCGCTTTATTAAATTCGCCGTTGGTCATATAAAGTTGTAGTTTTTGCCATGGCTCTAATTTTTGTGCAGCCCTGCGCGCTAACCACCAGTTTGTTAGGGGCTCACCAATAGTGTCGGGGGCAAGTTCTTCCATTGTGTTTAATTGCATTAAATGAGGAACAGCCATCGCGCCCGCCCAGCGGAACATTAGGCCTCTGTATGCATATTTATCTTTAGGCAAGTGTTGCAGTAAATAGTGATTAAGTTCAGCAGCATTTGCATAATAGCCAAGTTGTTTCATTACATCGGCTAAGTTAACCAGTGTTGTTAAGTCACTTGGATCTGCAATGGCTAATTTACGCAAATAAAAGTAAGCACTATTATATGATTTTTCATAAATAGATAGGCTAGCTAAGAGCTGCGTCCACGCATAGGACGTGTCGCTTTGAGAATAGCGCGTTAAAATGCGGCCAATCATTACAGTGTCATGCATTTGCAGCGCTAACCAACCTTGTGCAAGCACAACATCAGAGTCATATTCGCTTAATTTAGCAGCGCGGTTTAAAGTTGTATAAGCTGAATTTAAATCACTTTGGTTTTGATACCAATTTGAAAGAATTAACCAAGCAGGGTAGAGGGCTTTATTGTAGCGCTGCTTATCAAGTTCAGCATGAATACGTGCAACTGATTTAGCATCATTTACTTGTGTGCTTAATAATGCAATTTGAATCAATTGACGGTCAGTTTGCGACGCACTTTTCCATAAATAATCAAGAAGCTCCTGAGGCCGACCTTCAAAGCGTAATTGTTGGTAGTGCAACATGTCGCCTACGCTTAAAGGGCTTATTTTTTGTAACTGCTCTAATGCATATAGCTCATGAGCTTTGTCTTGGACTCGCATTGCCATGTCTACATTGGCGCTCCAAAACTCATCGTCAGAACTTTCTTGCTTGCTTTTTAGTACTTGCAGAGCTGTAGCAAAGTCATCTTCTAGCCAAAATGCGCGGGCAATCCAAAGTAAATCTTCTTCATTTTTAGGCCCTTTATATGTAGGCCACAAGCCCCTTAAGGCTTTTAAATTACCAGTATCGTGAAGCACTTTTGCTTTCCAGTATTGTGATAATACACTTTTACCATTTATTTGCTCAAAGCGTTCAATATTGTTTAACTCTTGCTTTGTGTTACCAATAAATTCGTTAGCTTGCATCCAATTAGCAAAACCATTGCCTTTCAGACTTCTGTTTTGGGCTTTATATTCGTATATATCATTAGCATCTTGGTATAAATATAAAGCGGTGGCATCGTTAATACTGTCGGTAAGCATCGCAGGAGTTACTGCTTTGTTAGACATTAGCCATTTAAATTCTCGAAGAGCTTCTTTAGGCTTGTTTTGCCAGCGCTTTATCTTCCAATTTAATAAATGTAGCTCTTTGTCATCTGGGCTCTGTAGTAATAACTGTGCGAGTAATTGTTCTGCCCCTTTTGCATTTCCATTTGCTAAACGCAGGTGCATTGCTTGTGTTAAGTACTCGCTGTTATTTGGGTCAGCTTTTAATAAGCTTTCAATCGCTTGAGCTGCATCTTCTGTGTTGCCAGCCAAGTTTGCTAAATAAAGGGTGCGTTTAACATCGGCTTTGTCACCGTAGGTGTTCCACCATGCATAAGCTTGAATCGGATTATTTGCGCCAAGTGCAGTTTCAATCGCTTTAGCTGCAATGTCAGCATTTATATTTGTTTTATAAATAGCGAATGCTTTGTCAGGTTCCCCTGCGCTTAACCAGTAATCGGCTGCAAGGAGTGGCTGTTTATTTTTTTGATAATACTGAGCAACTTTTGCGTTTAACCCAACGGCTTTTGCAATAGTCAGTATTTGTTCGTTCCAATTTTTATGAGCTCCTATTTTTAAAGATAGCTCTTCAAAGCGGTCGTCAACTTTAGCACCACTTGCTAGCCATAATGAGTAAAGCAGCTTTATTTCAAGTGTTGCTTTGCGCTCGCCTCTAGGTAGCTTTTCAAGCTCGTTAGTGGCTTGTGAATACTCACTAAGCCCTATATGTAGCTCAACCAATTTTGCGCGAAGCTTTTCGTTGTCGGGCTCTGCATTGAGTGCTGCATTAAGGTAAGATTTCTCAAAAGTATAATCTTGTGAAAGTGCATCATCTTCAAAAAATAAGGTATGGGGAAATAACGCATAAAGTGCAAAACAACTTACAGCTAGTATCGCTAATATTGTTTTTATAGAAATTAACTGAGGGCGCTTTTTAGTATTCATTATAGAGCAGATCCGTTGCAGTTAAGGTAACCATAAAATTGACCTTTTGGCAGATTAAAGTGCGTCACATTAGTGCGTGTTACACCTTTAAAGTGTTCACCCAAATTAGATACAAATTCGCATGAGCGTGCATTAATTAAATCAAGTGAAGCGGGCACCCATGCTTTAAAACTAACCGGTCCGTTAACTTGCCAGTTATCAATAACAACATTTGCAGACGCTAAATAAGGTTTTTTACTATTTTGGCTATGATCAAAGCTAAGGCGAGCTATGTTATTTATAATATGTATGTAGTCACCTTTTTCAGTTACACCAGATACACCTTCACTTTGAGCTATGTTTGGCACATCAAAATCGCTAGGTTTGCGCAGAGTGCGAATGTACTTTGAGCTAAATAACCATTCATTATTACTGTTTTTTGCAAGTGCAGAAAAGTAAAAATCTTTTGCTACTTTTGCATAGTGGCTTAAATGCACCGGTGTATTTGGCCTTGCTAAAACATAATCAATGTTGTGTTTAAGGGCGTCTAAGCCCGCAAGAACTTCACCTGAATAAAAGTGATAATAAATAGTGTAAGGTTTTAACCTATATGGCTTTTCTGTTATTTCGAATGTTTCGGTTAAGCGTCTAAAGCCGTAATAAGGGCCATGCCATAAGTTTGTGTAAACATTTTCATTTAATATGGGGGCGTAAATTTGATACAGCAAATCTCTTTCAGGGCGACCGATAGGGGAGATGTGAGAAAGGCTTGGGTTATCAGCATTTACATCAGTATTACCACCGTTGACATTTAACACGCCAGCGTCACGAGCAAGTTCAAGTGCTTTTGGGCCAGGTGTTGCATCACCAGACCATAGCATCATTACTGTTTTTTTATTTTTAGGTGCGAGCTTGTCATTAATGTACTTTATCGAGTCGGTAATTTCTTTTTTAAGGCTAATTGTGTTGTAGCCAGGCACGTCTAGATGAAAACCGTAATCTGTGTCGTCTTCATCTATTTTTTTCCGCCCAGATAGGGCTGTCCAAAAATAGGGGTGACTATAAGTGTGTGAAGCAACTTCTACGTAAGGCAAGTTAAAAATACTACGCGCAATGCCTTCGAGTTTGGCACTTTGTTTAGAATGAATACCGCCTTCTTCAATATCAGCTTGGATCACTGATGACGTTAACGGTAGTTTGTAGTGTTTAATTATTTCGTCTCGAATTACTTCTGCTGAATAAGGCTTACCTGCGTAGTGGGCAACACTTGTAAATCCATCTCCATCGATATGCAAAGTAAGCATTCGCCTGCCGCTTTCGGTGGTTGTATCTGGCACTAATATAGGTGGTAACCCCATTGCTTGAGTAAGCAATGTACGCGGATCAATAACCCATTTGCTGCCTTCCATCGGAAATGTGTCAATTAACCAAGGAGCGGCCACGACTGCACCATATTTAGTTTTAGCCGCTTGTAAAATACTCATATTATTAGCAGACTTTATTGTTATTAGAGGAGTCGCATCAGTTGCTAATTTAAGTAAGTATGGTTTAACAATAGGGGGAGGTTTTGTTGACTCCCCTTTGAGCCAAGGTGCAAAGCTATCTTGTTTATATGGACCTTCAGGTAGTGTGTTTAACGACTCAATACCTAAGCTTAATAATAATTTAGTTGATTGTGGTAACTCGCCTAAAATGAGTTCTGGTACAACACCTAAATTAGCTTCAAGCCAATTGTTTAGTGTTGGTGTGTAAAACGTATCGCTTGTGGTCCACGAGATAATACCTGCATGCAAGCTAGGATCAACTAAAGGTAAGTCGCGCTTTGCCATATCTATGTAGTCAGGTATATATCCCAAATACTCAATCATGGTCGCTAGTTTTAAATGTACGGTAGTGTAAATGAGTGGCTTTACGTTACTGTTGTACGGAATGAGGATGCGTCTTGGTACTGGTGATATAGTTGATGTACCCCATGTTTGTAAGTGTCCATCAGTTACCCAAGGGGTAAAACCTGCCTGCTTAATTTTTTGCGCCATAGTAAGACGGTTGTCAGGCTGTGCATAATCAATAACTTGTACTTTAAAACCAAGCTTTTGTGCCGTTTTTAATTGTGCACTTAGCCAAGCTTGATCGTTCTCGGTGGTTAATTTGTAGCTATTATTGATTGGGTTGTAATGGCTATATAAACCTTCAGCCACTAAATCGCTGGCTAAACCGGTAAGTCTAGGTAGTAACTCAAAGCCTCGGTTGAGGATAAGGTGTTTATTAAACGTGCCAGACAGACTTTTTATAATTGCGACTAAGCCATTTTGTTGATCTGATTTACTGTGCTTATCATCTAAAAGTTGATAGCTGTCTAGAGTATCTAAAAACAAGCCACTGAAGCCTCGTGCTTTTAAAGCAGCTGCGTTATTTTGCACATGTTGTTGCCAATGCGTAGATGTTAAATCGGCAATGTGGCTATTCCAATTAGGGTTAACTGCGAGTGAAGACTCACTTTCAATAAACGACTCACCAACACTTAAATAAGCATAAACAGCTATGTCACGCTGTTTAAACCAATTGAGTTCGTGCTCAGTCACAAGGTCAGGCTGAACTACAACGCGAGAATAAAAGGTCATTTCGGCTAATGGCATCGGCGCTGAGTAGTAAAAAGCGATACTATTATTTACAGGCGTTGCGAATGCGTGAGCCGACACTAAAAGTGCAAGGTATAAAATATACTTCATTAATAATTCATTTTTATTAGATTATAACTGTGGCTCAAAGTGTTGTGTTCCAATTTTTATCTAGTTGTTTGATATTAGGAATATAGGACTATCATATGTTAATGGAAGTTTAATATCCATATGTTCATTATTTATATGAACCTAAAACCAATACTAACATGACTAATGAGTTAACTCATTACATACGAAGCAATCGAGCGGCTCAGTACGCTATCAAATTAATTTTAGATCAATACAGTCGTTAGAATTTTGAATATAACAAATAGGGTGGTAAATAATATATTGATTAATACAAAGGTCGCAGTGTTTTTAGTGTTCAAATACCTCCTTTGTGACTATAATATCAGCACGCAGAGCAAGGTATGAGTATACTCTCACCAAATTTTTTATTTACTACGTTTTAAACCCAATAAAACATAGTAAACAGTCGTAATTTAACTTTGGCAATTGTCGCTATATATGCATTTATACACCTCGGAGAAAAAATGAGTAATTTAAGCTTGAAAAACAAATTGCTGTTACTAGCTATTTTACCGCTAATGCTACTTTTAATCAGCTTAATGCTGAGCTCTTATTATTTAGAGAATAAAAATCAGCAACAAAATTTTGAATCATTTCAAACTAAGCTGATAAGTGACAAGCAAACGTTATTAAGTACCGAAATTGAAATTGCTAGCAAAATTGTTCGCTATCAATTAGCAAATGGCTCTGAGCAAGATGCTAAAAACGCTTTAAGAGACTTAACATTTGGCCAAGGTGGTTACTTTTTTATATACGACACCAATGGCATTAGTGTTTTTCATGCATTACTAGGTGATGCTATTGAAGGACAAAATAAAATAGGGATGACTGACCCTAACGGTAAAAAAATAATAGTGGGCTTATTAGATCAAGCTAGAAAAGGCGGCGGCGCTTTTAACTATCATTTTCAAAAACCAAATACCACAGGCTTAGTTGAAAAGATGGGCTATGCAGCAATGATACCAGGCACAAACTGGATGATTGGTACTGGCGCATATATGGATGATATAGATGCAGAGCTACTTAAATACCAAACAACAATGCAAGAGCACATGAATGATAAGGTAATGACCTTATTATTAATTGCTTTGTTTTGGGTTGTTTTAACAATTATATGTGCGTTAGTTGCCGCAAACACAATGGTAAAACCAATACAGCGCATGGCGCAAAGCCTTGACGATATTGCAAAAGGTGAGGGCGATTTAACTAAGCGTCTAGACATTGATACTAACGATGAAATAGGTCAACTTGGCGAAGCATTTAATATGTTTGTAAGTAAGCTACATGGCATTATTGCTAATGTGGTTGATGTAACACACGATGTAAAAACAGCTTCTGGTGACATAAATACACAAACACGATTAATTGAAGACAAGTTACTTAATCACAATCATGAAACAGACCTTGTTGCGACGGCTATTACTGAAATGTCGGCTACTTCTCATGAGGTGGCTCAAAATACAAACCAAGTGGCAGAGTCAACTCAAGCGGCAACGCAAGAAGTTGCTAAAGCGCAAGAGTGTGTTGATATTTCACTCAGTGAGGTTTCAAACTTAATGAGCGAAATTAACCTAGCTGCTGAACAGGTTGATTCTCTCAGTGATCAATCTAAAAAGATTAATAGCGTACTAAGTGTAATTGGTGGAATTGCTGAGCAAACAAACTTACTTGCACTCAACGCTGCAATAGAAGCTGCGCGAGCAGGTGAGCAAGGCAGAGGGTTTGCAGTTGTTGCTGATGAAGTAAGAAGCCTAGCAAGTCGTACTCAAGTTAGCACATTAGAGATTAGTGAAATGTTGAGTGAGCTACATAACTTAGTATCAGATGCAGTTGCAGCAATGCAAGCAAGCCAAAGTAGTTGTAATCGCTCTGTTGAATCCTCTCGTGCTATTTCAGAAAGTTTAGGCGCGGTAACAAGCTCAGTTAGATCAATTAACGACATGAGTACGCAAATCGCGACAGCAGCGCTGGAGCAAAGTAGCGTTACAGAAGAAATAAACCGTAATGTGTTTGCCATTCAAGAAATAGTTAATGAGCTAACTATTTCAAGTAAAACGACCTCTTCGGTCGGTCAGCATTTGGCTGCGCGTGGTGAAAGCTTAGGACACTTAGTTGGTCAGTTTAAAATTTAACAAAGCTTGAAGCTCTACACTAAAAGCCGCTAATAGCGGCTTTATTTTTGTGGGCGATTTTTTGTAAAAATTATTGAATTTTTTGTATGCGTTAAGGTCTATCAGCATGCAAATATACCTATACAGTGAAATAACCATGCAAAACATGCCATCAATTAAACGTTGTACTCGAGAAGAGTTAGTGCCAGAGCAAGATTTGGGGCGTTTAGTCTCTTTTTTACGTTCGAGATTAGCCATTCATGTTGATGCCAAGTTACTCCCTATGGACCTAACTTCAGCGCAATATATTGTGGTTGTACTACTTGCGAGAGAGTCGGTTAATACGCTTGCAGGACTCTGCGAGTATATGGTTTATGACCGTGGCGCTATGAGCCGCTTGCTAAACCGACTTGAAGAAAAAGGGCTCATTATTAAAACGCAATGTGAGCTTGATAAGCGCTCAACTATTTTGTGTTTAAGTGAAAAAGGTAAAGCTCTTTGTCCTGAAATTATGCCTGTAGTTAACGAAGTCTATGCGCAAGCATTAAATGGTTTTTCAGAGCCAGAAAAAAACCAAATAATCGACTTACTATTCAAAGCTATAAATAATCTTGATTTACTGCCAGACTCGCCTCAAAAGTAGATTATCAATAAAATAGCGATACTGTTTCAATAGAAAGTTAGCGTGCTAATTAGTTGATCTGATTGTGCGCAGAATCTAACTTTGATAATATAGTTGCCTAGGCAATTAAGGTTATCATCTT
This sequence comes from Pseudoalteromonas sp. HL-AS1, assembly GCF_031198785.1. NCBI lineage: Bacteria > Pseudomonadati > Pseudomonadota > Gammaproteobacteria > Alteromonadales > Pseudoalteromonadaceae > Pseudoalteromonas > Pseudoalteromonas sp. HL-AS1. Next base: position 2,706,455 of record NZ_CP133569.1, on the reverse strand, counting down.
GTTAGGTTTGTTATGATTGAAAATAATTTGTTAGTACAATTACAGCAGCAATATCCAGAACATACTTTTACGCAACAACACTTAAGTGTTGTCCATAAGGGACGTTTTGCTAACGCGATTGTGTATCGATATAAAGATAATGAATTTGATTTAATTGTTAAAGATTTTAGCCAAAGCCCCTGGTTTATCCGCAAAACATTTGCACGAATGTCGGTAAATCAAGAGTATAAAGGGTTGAGCCGTTTAGCTGAGCTTGATGCAGTTGCTAACCGCTTTTGTAGATTGTCGCCGATAGCGGTTGCTTATAACTATATCGAAGGCACGCCACTGCGCGCTTTAATTCATGAAGACAAAACACTACCTGTTAACTTTTTTAGTGAGCTTGAGCGTCAAGTAGCAAAAATGCATCGCAAAGGCATCGTGCATTTAGACTTGCGTAATATGGGTAACATTTTATGCGGCGCAGACGGTAAACCTTATTTTATAGATTTTCAGTCTACTATTAGCTTTTCTCGTTTTCCACGTTGGTTGCAACGCTTTATGCGAGGATCCGACATGTCAGGCGTATATAAAGCATGGAATAAATTGGGTGAGCAGCCTCTGCCACAAAAAAAGCAAGACTATTTAGAGCGCTTTAATCACGTGCGTAAACGCTGGATTTTTAAAGGTTACCCAATACAGCGAGGCTATGCGTGGGGCGCTGCACTTATTACTCAATTTGTAGATTCTGACTTAGTACGAAATATTACTGATAGACTTTAATTTAAAGCATAAACCGTAATTTAAAAACACCTAATTCATTGTGTGATTTTGCCCATATTAGCCTAGCTAATATGGGATTTTTTTTTATTATAAGTAATCCCTTTAGTTTGCTTACTTGTTGTTTAATCCCTCAAAAATAATTCCTTTTACTGTTTTTTTAATTTTTTAAAATAAATATTAGTACTGCATTTAGTTTGCCCATACAATGCGCAAAAATAGCTTGCGCATGCTTAATAAGTTCACGTTTTTTCTGCAATTTTTTATTGTTCAAGTAGACTATAAATAATGTGCGCTTTTAAATTTTAAGGTTTTAAGATGATTGAGTATCCGGTAGACCAACTTCCACAGCTCATAAATGATTTATTGCAATGCGATACAACAGAACGCAAAAATAAATTATTAGCAGATGCGCAGTTAACGCTTTCAACAGAGCACCTGTCATTACTTTTTGAGGCGATACCAAAAGAACAACGACTTGAAATTTGGCAGTTGCTTGATGAAGACACGCAACACGAAATTTTTGTTAATTTAAGTGAAGATAGTTGTTTGTGGTTGCTACAAACGCTAGAAGACACTGAGGCTTTTAAACTTCTTGATGAAGTTAATGTAGAAGAGCTACTGGAACTTGAAGAAGTTATACCAGAGCGATTTGTTGAGTATGCAAAAAAGCAACTCGATGAAGCGCAAACCAAACAATATGATTTAGCGCAGCAATACCCGCCAGAGCAATTAGGTCACTGGTTAGGTTTTGACTTTTTAAAAGTATCGGAGAAGCTAACAGCCGGTGGTGCTAAAAAATTGCTACATAAAGGTTTACCGCAATACAGTGAAGTTATTTATTTAGTAAGCCGCAAGGGTAGTTTAATAGGTGAGGTTGCGGTAAATGATTTAATAAAAGCCAGCGATACCGATAATTTAATGACATTGGCAAATCATGACTTTTCATCGCTCCATGCTGATGATGATTTATATGAAGCGGCAGAAGTGGTGATCCACAGTGAAAAAATGGCACTGCCAGTGGTTAATGCTGATAACAAATTACTTGGGCGATTAACCATTGCCTCTGCTTATGAATTACGACAAGAAATTGCTGATGAAGCAGCCGCTAAAGCCGGTGGTTTACGTGAAGACGAAGACCTGTTCGCAAGTGTGCGAAAAAGTGCTAAAAACCGTGGTATATGGTTAGGCATTAATTTAGCAACTGCCTTTTTAGCGTCGTGGTTTATCGGTTTATTTGGCGCAACGATAGAACAAGTTGTAGCATTAGCTGTATTAATGCCAGTGGTCGCTTCTATGGGGGGAATTGCAGGTAGTCAAACATTAACCGTTATTGTGCGAGGTTTAGCGCTTGGACAGGTTACAGATTCAAACCGTAATGCGTTGCTTAAAAAAGAGCTGCGTGTTGGCGCTGTAAATGGCTTGGTATGGGCGTTTGTAATCGGCCTACTTACCTTTTTATGGTTTAACGACTTAATGCTTAGTATTACGATTACGGTAGCCATATTATTGAATTTAGTGGCCGCGTCACTAGCAGGTGTTGTTATTCCGTCTATTTTAGACAAAATGAAAATTGATCCTGCGTTATCTGGTTCGGTAATTTTAACTACCGTTACCGATATTGTTGGGTTTGTTACCTTTTTAGGTTTAGGCAGTTTATTGCTTTTATAAGCCTTATACCAATTCGCTTAATTAAGTGAATTGGTATTACTAACAGGAAAATACAATGACCTTTGAAGTCATGATTTGGTGTGCAATTGCTTTGTGTATTTCACAATCGGCAATATTTTCGGGCTTAAACTTAGCGTTTTTTTCACTAAGCAGGCTTCAGCTTGAAATGGAAAGTGCAAAAGGGAACGAGGCGGCCATAAAAGTCATGGCCCTTCGAAACGACTCTAACTTTTTATTGTCGACTATTTTGTGGGGCAACGTAGGTATTAACGTACTACTTACACTACTTTCTGATTCGGTATTAATGGGCGCAAGTTCGTTTTTATTCTCAACTATCGCAATTACTATCATTGGTGAAATAACACCGCAGGCTTATTTTTCGCGTAATGCGTTAAAAATGGCAAGCCTACTTTCGCCGTTAATTAAGTTTTATCAGATTCTGTTTTATATAGTTGCTAAGCCAACGGCTTTAATACTCGATGCATGGTTAGGTAAAGAGGGGATTACGTACTTTGCTGAAAGCGAGCTCAGGGGTATTATTCGCAAACACATAGAGGCTGAAGAAGCTGATGTTCAACACGTTGAGGGAATAGGCGCGCTTAACTTTTTTAGCTTAGATGAAATAAGCGTAACCAAAGAGGGTGAGGTAATTGATCCAGACTCTATTATTGCTTTGCCTACTAAGCTTGATTTGCCTATTTTCCCAGACCTTACATTAACAACTGATAATGAGTTTTTACGCAAACTACATAAGTCAGGTTATAACTGGGTGATCATTACCAATGAAGACGGTTGGCCTTTATTAGTGGTAGATGCTGACGGTTTTTTAAGATCAGCGTTATTTGAGCCAGATACGTTTGACCCTTATCATTATTGTCACAGGCCTATAATTGTTGCTGATGAAGCGATGCGTTTGAGTGAAGTGATTTTAAAAATACGAGCTAATCATTCTTTAGATAAATCGTTTGATGGGGCCATTGATCACGATGTGGTATTAGTGTGGAGCGATGTAAAACGCATTATTACCGGCGCTGATATATTTGGTCGGTTGCTCAAAGGTATGAGTGCACCAAAACTCGAACTGCATGAAAATACAGAGAATAAAAAGCCGCAATAAAGCTGTCTCTTATACACAAATCCCTGCTAAGAAATTAGCGGGGATTTTTTTGAACTAAATCTCAATGTCATGATCAGATCTTCAAATCTTGTTTGAGGGCACATTATGATTAACGAACATACTCATTGGGCAAAACAACAATTCGGTAAATCGGACTTAGGTGATCCAAGAAGAACAGCGCGTCTGGTAAAGTTAGCATCAACGCTTGCAAATGAACCAGGAAAACCACTTGTGAACATCACTCAATCCCCCGCCGATATGGAAGGTGCCTACCGCTTTATTCGCAACGAGAATATTGACGCAACGGCTATAGCAGAGTCAGGCTTTAAAGCCACGGTTGAACAAGCAAAAAGTCATAACTTATTGCTCGCATTAGAAGACACGACCACACTAATTTATAAGCATTCCTCCATTCGAGATGATTTGGGTCATGTCGGACGAGGAGCAAAACAACGAGGCTTGTTAGCTCATAGCGTATTACTGTTTGCGCCAGACACAAAGCAAGTTGTGGGATTAATTGAACAGTCTCGCTGGAGTCGTGATATCAACACGATTGGAAAAAGAGAAAAACACGCGACGACTTCTTACGAAGAAAAAGAAAGTTACAAGTGGGAGTCAGCGTCACGAGCGATGGCAGAGCGGCTGCAAGGACAAATGGCGAACGTGATATCGGTGTGTGACCGCGAAGCGGACATCTACGAATACTTGCAGTATAAACTGACCGAGCAGCAACGATTCGTCGTACGCTCGATGCAAAGTCGTCATATTGAAGAAGGTGAGGATAAGCTCTATGCGTTTGCAAGCGAGCTGATGAGTGCAGGCACCAAACACATCCACATTGCACAAAAAGGAGGAAGAAAAGCCCGAAGCGCAACACTGGATATCACCTATGCGCCAGTGACACTCAAAGCGCCTTACAATAAGAAAGGACACTCCCTCCCAGTTTACTATGTCGGCTGTACAGAGCGAGGAAACGCTAAGAATGGCTTAAGCTGGCACCTATTAACCAGTGAACCAGTCACCAGCAAAGAAGACGCCTTAGCTATCATCACCTACTATGAGCACCGTTGGCTTGTAGAGGAATACCATAAAGTCTGGAAAAGTGATGGTACGGATATCGAAAGTTTACGCCTTCAAAGCCAAGATAACATGGAAAGATTGGTGACGATTAATGGCTTTATTGCGACGCGAATATTGCAACTAAAGTTCACCAATGAGCAGCCTGATTCTCCAAGTTGTGAACAACTGTTATCTCCCAAAGCATGGAAGTTATTGTGGTTAAAGAGAATAAAAACACCATTGCCTGAAACTGCTCCAAATATGTCATGGGCGTATCAGGAACTGGCAAAGTTAGGAGGCTGGAAAGATACCAAGCGCACAGGGCGTGCATCTGTGAAAGTGTTATGGAAAGGATGGCTTAAGTTACAAGCCATCCTGGAAGGCTACGATTTAGCAAAATCTCTTGAGTCAGACTTGTGATCAAGAGACAGCTTTACAGTGCCTTATTTTATTTTTTAGTGAAAAAGCATTAGCTTAATTATTCATCATCTTCAACAAGCGTCATTAGCGAGGTATTACCGCCTGATGCTGTTGTATCAATACTAATTGTTTTTTCAGTAATTAAGCGCTTGATTAATGTATCGTAATACTCAGAGCTAATTACCGGTAAAATTGCGCCTTTACGCTGTGCAAGCTGTTGGCTGAAGTAGCCTAAACGAGACGAGCGAGCGGCAACTACCGCACCAGCTAAATGAGGGTGAGCTAAGATAGCTTGTAACTGATTAGGTTTAGCTACTTGGAAAACACCTTCAGCAACACCTGTAGAGATAAATTTATCTTTAAAGGCAACAGCTTCATCGTAAAACAGCTCAGACGCTACAGTAATTACCGTATTACCTGCGGCAATAGCGGTAATGATAGACAATGCCCAGAAGTTAAATGATGTGCTCTTATCTGCATAACACACTACACAACCACGCGCTTCTAGATGAAGTGTATTAGACTCACCCGTTGGCCCTGGCAGGGTAGTAAATTTACGCATGTGCTTTTCAAGGCGGTTAAGCTGTGCACGAGCTTCTGATAATGTTAATGCTAAATCGTCTGCTAAATCGTCGATAATTTCTACCGTCGCGATTTTAGCAAGCAACTGACGCACAGCCGAAACACGGTCGTTTAGTGGTGTTGCACGCCAGATTTTTTCATCGCGCATTGAGTTAGCCATTAGCTTTTTAACTTGCTCATTTGCACCGCTGTAGTGGTGTAAATCAAGCTCATCTGGCGTCAGGTTTGTCATTTGCACGTTATCTGGTGATGCCTTTTCTTTTACTAAACGTTGAAGGTAGTTAGGGCCACCGGCTTTAGGGCCAGTACCTGATAAACCACGGCCACCAAATGGTTGCACACCAACAATAGCACCAATCATGTTTCGGTTAATGTAAACATTACCTGCACGTGACATTTTAGCAAGGTACTCACAGCGCTCTTCAATACGTGAATGTACACCCATTGTTAAGCCATAACCTGTGTTGTTAATTTGATCCATCACATCATCAAGTTCGCTCGATTTAAAGCGAACAATATGAACACATGGGCCAAATACTTCACGCTTAAGTACTGATAAATCTTTGATTTCGTATAAACGAGGTGCAAAAAAGTATGCGCCATTTTGAGTGTTATCCGGGATTTTACACTCGTAATGAAGTATAGAATTACCTTTTAAGTACTCAACGTGCTCGTTTAAGTTTTTAAGTGCTTTTTCATCAATTACCGGACCAACATCAGTTGATAGTAACGATGGATCACCAATGTGTAGCTCAGCTAGCGCACCTTTAAGCATTTCAATAATGCCATCTGCTACGTCATCTTGAATGAATAAAACACGAAGAGCAGAACAACGTTGCCCAGCACTTTGAAAACCAGAACTGATCACATCGTCAACTACTTGCTCAGGAAGCGCCGTTGAGTCAACAATCATACAGTTTTGGCCACCTGTTTCTGCAATTAACGGTACTTGAATATCGTTACGTGCAGCAAGTGTTTGAGAAATTAATGTGCCTGTTTCAGTAGAACCTGTAAACATAACCGCTTGAATACGTTCATCAGGAACAATTGTTTTGCCTACTTCAGAACCACGAGCAATAACCGGTTGAACAACATGCTCAGGTAAACCAACAGACAGCATTAGTTCAATAGCACGAAGGGCGATTAAACTTGTTTGCTCAGCAGGCTTTGCAATTACAGTGTTACCTGTAACAATCGCAGCAGCAACTTGGCCTAAGAATATTGCAAGCGGGAAGTTCCACGGGCTGATACATAAAATAACGCCACGGGCTTCAAAACGCTCATCTTGCGATAACTCCTCAGCGCGCGCCGCGTAGTAACGGCAAAAATCAACCGCTTCACGTACTTCATCAATACCATCTTGCGCTACTTTACCTGCTTCTTTAATACAGATAGCAACAAGTTCGTCGTGATGACGCTCTAATATGTCAGCAACGCGACGCAGTAAGTTAGCTCGCTCTCTTACTGGTGTTTGTGACCATGATTCAAGTGCTGCTTCAGCGTTAGCCAGTAATACTTTCATCTCTTCGTCAGTTTGCAATTTAACGTGGCCGATGATTTCTTTGTGATTTGCTGGGTTTTTAACTGCAAGTGAGCCTTCAGGTACTTGGCTTTGCTCAATTAAGTGCTCGTTAAACCATGTTTCAAGATTCTCTTTGAAAGGGGTAATAACGTTAATGTCGGTTAAATCCATGCCTTTAGAGTTAGCACGTTCTTCACCGTATAAATCAATTGGCATTTTGATTTGCGTATTGTACTTGTTACGCAAGCCTTGCAATGTTTCTACAGGGTCTGGAAGTAATGATTCAACAGGTTTTGTTGTATCTACAATGGCGTTCACAAATGATGAGTTAGCACCATTTTCTAACAAACGACGAACAAGGTACGCAAGGAGGTCTTCGTGTTGACCAACTGGGGCATACACGCGGCACTGAATTTTTTCTTCGTTAACGATTTGGTCGAATAATGACTCACCCATACCGTGTAAACGTTGAAATTCGAAACCAGTGTTGTCGCCTTTGGCTACTTCTAAAATAGTCGCGGCAGTGTAAGCGTTATGTGTAGCAAATTGCGGATAAAGCACATCGCGCGCTTCAAGCATTTTAATAGCACACGCTTTGTAAGAAACGTCTGTTGTTGCTTTACGGGTAAATACTGGGTAGTGATCTAAACCATCTTGCTGTGTGGTTTTGATTTCAGTATCCCAGTATGCGCCTTTTACTAGACGTACCATCATCTTGCGACCAACGCGGGTTGCAAGGTCAGTTAGCCATTCAATTACAAAAATAGCGCGTTTTTGATAGGCTTGAACCGCTAAGCCAAATCCTTGCCAATCACCAAGATCTTCATCACTGAATACCGCTTCAATTACATCTAATGAAATATCTAAACGGTCTGCTTCTTCTGCATCAACGGTAAAGCCGATATCGTATTTTTTAGCGGCAAGAGCAAGTTCTTTTAACTTAGGGACTATTTCTTCCATCACACGGTCTTTATGAGTGAACTCATAGCGTGGATGAATAGCAGAAAGCTTAACTGAAATGCCCGGGCTCTTAATTGGACCACGACCATTGGCCGCTTTACCAATTGAGTGTATAGCATTCATGTAGCTGTCAAAGTAACGCTTCGCATCTTTCATTGTGCGCGCGCCTTCGCCTAGCATATCGTAAGAATATACGTAACCTTTTTGCTCTGTTTCGGCAGCACGTTCAATTGCCTCGTCAATGGTACGACCCATTACGAATTGCTTGCCCATAATTTTCATAGCAAAGTTTACAGACTTACGAATAACTGGCTCACCTAAACGACCAATGGTCTTTTTAAGCATGCCGAACTGTTGTTCTTTAGTTTTGTCTGTGTAGTTAACCATTTTACCGGTAACTAATAATCCCCAAGAAGATGCGTTTACAAATAAAGAATCGCTGCTTCCTAAATGAGAGCTCCAATCACCTTTGGCTAACTTGTCACGAATAAGTACATCTTGAGTTGCTTTATCTGGTACGCGAAGCAGTGCTTCGGCCAAACACATTAATACAACGCCTTCTTCACTAGAGAGTGAAAATTCATTTAAAAGCGCATCAACACCGCCTTGCCCATCTTGCTCTTTACGAATGTTCAAAACAATCTGGCGGGCTCTTTCCCAGGCACGACTTCGTGCTTTTACGCCTACTTCTGCAAGCGGTAAAATATGATCAATAACTGCATTTTCATCTATGCGGTAAAAGTCACGGATTCTTTGTCTGATAGGACAAGTAGTAGTTAAATCGCCGTTGAATAACATAAGCAACCCTCAGGATGTTAAGAATTAAAGTAAAATTAATTACCAATAAATTACCAGTGATATTGTGAGTGCATTCTAATTAAAATTCAGCAGAATATGCTGGTTAAATTTCGCGATTTACGATAATTTACAGGGTATAAATTTAACTTATCCGCATAAAATTCTGTTATGACAATTCCAAATAGATTACGCATGCTAGATCGTATTGATTTAGCCATACTAGACGTTCTTCAAAAGAACGGCAGAATTTCTAATGTTAACCTCGCAAAACAGGTTAATTTGAGTGCCAGCCCGTGCCTAGATCGGGTTAAACGATTAGAGCAAGAAGGGTATATTGAAGGCTATTATGCCAAGCTTAGCGAAGCTAAACTTAATCAGAGCTTAGTAGCGCATGTTCAAGTATCGCTTGTTGCTTCAAATACAGCTGTATTTAAAGTATTTAGAGAGCACATATTAAGGATAGAACAAGTAGTCGAATGTGACATGGTTGCTGGTGGTTATGATTACTTATTAAAAATTCGCGTTTCTAATATGGAAGAATATAGACAAGTTCTTGGCGACTTAGTAGATATTCCCGGCGTGGGTACTCATCATACTTATATGGTGATCGAAAAGATTAAAAAGGACGAAGGATTGCTAATCGATATTTAAGCTTTTCTCAAGTAACCTAGATTCAAATTGTAAGTGCATAACTTGTTTTGGCTAGATTAAGTGGTCAGTTGCTCATAAGCTAACTACTTTTTCTCCGGCAAGAGATTTTACAATGAGACATTACAAACAACTGACCTATGCGCAAAGATGCCAGATCGCCGTTCTAAAGAAAAGTGGTTTTACGCAACAAAGTATTGCTGAGCTAACTAATTTATCGCAATCTACGATTTCAAGAGAGCTTTCTAGAAATACAGGTAAGCGAGGTTACAGACACAAACAAGCTCATGAGCGGGCTTTGTTTCGCCGAAGAAGTGTAAGAAAACCGCTTAAGATGACACCTGAAATGATAGCTTTAATTACCCAGAAGCTTAATGAGAAGTGGAGTCCTGAACAAATAACGGGATGGTTACGCAAAGAAAGTAAACAGTCTGTCAGCCATGAATGCATTTATCTGTATATCTGGGAAGATAAAAAAGCAGGTGGTGATTTATACCTACATCTGCGCCGACACGGTAAGAAATATCACAAGCGCAGTCATGGTAAAACAAACCGAGGGCAAATAAAAAATCGCGTTAGCATTGAAGAGCGCCCACAAATAGTTGATGAGAAAGGCCGTATCGGAGATTGGGAAATAGATACCGTCATAGGCAAAGGTCATCGAGGCGCCCTTGTTACCATTGTAGAGCGGGTTACCCAATTCACTGTATCAACTCAGGTGGCAGGAAAAACAGCACAAGCCGTCACTGCGGCGACGATAGAACTATTAAGGCCATATAGGTCAGCGCTTCATACCATCACGGCTGACAATGGAAAAGAGTTCGCTTATCACGAGCAAATCACAGAGGCTTTAAGTGTACCTGTTTATTTTGCTCACCCTTATCACTCATGGGAGCGCGGATTGAATGAAAACACGAATGGATTACTACGTCAGTATTGGCCGAAGAGCACAGATTTTAAGGCGGTAACACCAGCGCAAGTTATACCAGTACTTGAGCAACTTAATAATCGTCCGAGGAAGACACTTGGATTTGAAACGCCTGCAAAATTGATGCAGGATCACTTGGCGGCTAAAGCCGCCTAAACGTTATGCACTTCAGGTTTGAATCCGCGTAATAAAAAAACCGCAATTGCGGTTTTTTTATTTTAGTAGATAAATGCTATACCAAATAGTTAGTACATCACCTTATACATAATTTATTACGACCTTCCGACTTCGCTCTGTATAAGGCAGTATCCGCCGCGCATATTAATGCCTCAGATGTTCTGTATTGATTGTTGTATTCACACGCTAAACCCTGACTTACACTTATTTTTACATTCGCTGGTAAACCGAGATCTCTAAAATTAATGTTGAGTATTTTTTCTTGAATACGTTTAGCAATCATTTGTGCATTTGAAATGTGCGAACGAGGCAGCACAACAGCAAACTCCTCACCACCATAGCGTGCTACTAAACTGTCTTTAGATGGTAAGCACTCTTCAATTGTACGAGCGACTTTTTGAAGGCACTTATCACCTTTTACATGGCCAAAGTTATCGTTAAATAATTTAAAGTAATCAATATCAATAAGTATAAAGCTAAGAGGCTGCTTGTTAACTATGCACTCTTGCCAATTTTTTATGATGGTTTTTTCTAAAGTACAACGATTAGCAATACCAGTGAGGTGATCAAGTCTGGCTACGTTTTCCAGTACTTTATACTTTTTAACGTGCTTTGAAATATCATGCATTATACAAATAAAAAGTGGGGTACTTGAGACTACCGATTCGGGTAAACATGATACAGATAACTCAACATCTAAACAGTTACCATTGTTTTTTCTTATTTTAACTTCTTTCGGACCATGATTGAGTGGTGTTTGATAGTTTTTTTTCCAACTTTCAAACATGTATTTATAGTCATCGCGATACTGTTCTTGTAAACAATCTTGCCATTTTTTACCTATTAATGAATCAGACGTTACATTGAAAAAACGTGCTGCTACGGGATTTACTGATTCAAACACCCCATCTGCATTAACAATAAAAATAGCATCGGCCATGACATTAGTGACATTAATAATTGCGCTTATTTTTTCATTGTTAACGGTATTAGAAATGCTGCTGATTAATGCAGATACAGCGCTGTCGGTGTTGTTTGCTTTGCTATTTTCATTATTGTTAGACATGGTGTTGCTCATTTTTATTGTTAATGAAACTTTATGTCTAGCAGTTTATTCAATTTATCGTTTTTAAACCTTTCGGTAACCTTCTGATTTAAGTTGTTGTTATTTAAGTTTATTTAAAGGTCGTTTTTAAATAAATTACACCGCAATTAATATGCCTGTGCAATTTAAAAATAAGCATTACTAATTAGAGTTCTTTTTCATTCTTAACTTGAGGATCAGCGCTTTCATATTTATTGCCATTACACTCAACGTTAAAGATTAAGCATACAGAGCCATTATTTTCATCTGTGTCGGTAATGATAATTGTGTGGCCGTTGTCACTTACTTTATAGCTGAAGTCTTGGGCGCATGGTTTTTGTGTGTCGTTATCGGTGATAGTAGCGCCAGTAAATACGAAACCATTTTGAATTGTGGCGTCGTCTAAATTGTAGTTGCCAGCGGTTTCAGTTCTTACAACACCACCGCCAGTAGCGGATTCGCCATTTTTTGTATAGCTAAAAATAGCTTCACCGTTGTTAAGTTTAATATTGACTTGAAAGTCGACATTTTCTAGGGTGTTATTCATATCATTTCCTTTATGAGTAATTATAGTTGGAAGTTCGTAATGCCTAATTTAACTAGGCTTGTTTTTATATCTGATATTTCGTCTTCCCTGTTTAAACAGGTATAAGCTTGTACTAGTGGGTATGTTATTTTTACGCTCTGACTTATTTTTGCAGCTTCAGAAATTGCTTTGATAGCACTTAAGCAAAATTGCTCTCGCTGTTTATTAGTTGTAGCTAAGTTTGCTTTGATTAAGTTTATTCGCGTATGTACTAAGTAATCACCAGTTCTAGTTAGGTTGGCTAATTGATGTGTGTAGTTTTCATTATTCTCAAGCTCAGTTAACAACTCCTGCGCTTTGAGTGGTAATTGTCTATTTATAAAATATTGAATCAGTGTAATTTGTGTATTAATAGTGCTGTTATTTTTAAAATTTTGAGATTTTAAAAAATTAATTATTTTTTCAATTGTTGAGTCAGTAGCTTCATCAGTAGATAGCATTAGTGAATGTGCTAAAGAACGATAATACATAAGCTGAAATTTATTGTTTTTTGGATCTTGTACTAAAGCTTCATTGATAACTTGATTAGCCAAGCTGGCTTTTTTATGAGCCATCCGTTTATCACTCAAATAGCTCAGTAAATAACTTTGTTGCATATATAGGTTTGCTGACGTGTAAAAAAGGCTTGCATCACTAGGGTAGTCAGCAATCAATTTTGTGATTACGCCAACTGCACCTTCCAATATATTAACTGCTTCATTAAAGTTACTTAGCTTCTCTTCTGTTTTTGCAAGCCAACTAATCGTATCGGATTTATCTCGAAGTAAATCTTTGTTATTAGGTTTCAGTTTAAGCGCTTTATTTTTAAGTAAAAGTGACTCTGCAAAGTTCTTTTTTGCAGCGCTGTAGTTGGATTTTTCTATGTATAAAGAATCTAAAGAATTAGATGAATACGATAATTCCATAATGGAGTTAAAATCATTAGCTGCCAGCGCATACATTTTTTTACTGTAAGCGTGGTATTTTTTAAACATTTGCTCAGTAGCTTGATGATCATTTTGATCATAAGCTAATTGACCTAGCCAAAAGGCATTGGCGCCTGCAAGCGTTAGTAGCTCTAAGTTGTTAGGCTGTATTTTTAATAATGCCTCAAGGCGGGTGCGGGCGTTTTCAAAGGCGGTAAAGGCTTCATCGGTTTTACCGCGCGAATAAGCTACTTCCCCCATTGCTTCGAGGGTTTGTGCGTACTGAAAACGGTTGTTAAATTGTGCTTTATTATCGCTAAAGCTAAAAAGTGAACTTGAATCGTCAGTTTGATCAGTAAAATACTCAAGTGCTTTATTACTAATACCATCAAGTAAGTCCATACGTTCAACGCTACGTAATTTATCGGCAAAGTCGCCGATCATAAACCCCAGTAAGCTTTCGGCCTCAAGCTGTTTTTTTTGCGCATGTTGTTGGGCTTTAAAACTAGTGAAGCTCATTAATAACGCGGTAAATGTAAGTAAGCACAATAAAGTAACGGTCACTCGTTTTGCTCTTATTTTTGTTTTTGTTTTTTTTACAGAGCTTTTGATAAGAGCATGCTCGTTATCATCTAATTTAAACAGTTTGTCGTTAAGTAATAGCTGCGCTTCTTGTAGCGGTTTACCTGGCGCTAGGAGGTAAGCACTACTTTTACCTTCATCTACCCAATTTTGTGCTTGATGTTGTAAACGACTTTTTATTGCTAAGGCATCTTTATGGTCATTAATCCATTGTTTTGCGCGCGGCCATTGACGCAATAATGCCTCGTGAGCAAGGCTAAAACAGGCTTCTTGGTTTTGTAAATGCGATACAAATAAACGGCTATCGACCATGGCTTGCACAAGCTCTTTTTGGCTTGTGTTTGTTAATGTTTGCCAGCGGGCAGCGCGGCTCGTAATGGTTTTGCCATCTGGGTTTAAAGTGATCAGTTGTGATAATACGCTTTTTAGTTGCTGCTGTTGCTCATTACTAAGGTCAATAAATATATCTTCTGCTTTTTTGCCTATGGCGCCCTCAATACCCCCGAGTTTTTTGTAAACACTGTGCAGTAGCTCGTTATTATCACTGCGCTGTAAGTACAGCTCTTGCAATGTGTATTGCAGCATGGGCAATGCATCGGGGTTATTGGCGGTATCGGCGCACAATATTTCATCCAGTGGTGTTTGAGTTTGTGGGTCATTGGAGAACGTTAAATTAGCGGTTAACGCTGGCAGGCGAATAATTTGTTGGAGTTCTTGGCGGTTTGGCGGTGTTAAATCGTAGTGCGCGCCATGAGCTTTGCCTGCCATTAAACTTGGTTGTTCAACCACTAAAGGGTAAAAGTCGTTACGACACGCACTAAATACAATCACAGCTTTAGAGATTGCTAAGCGTTCAATAACCGATAAAAAATGGCTGCGTGTTTCGCTACTAAATATAGGAGAAGAAAGCAGTACTTCTAAGCGGTCAATAAATAAAAATAACTGGGGTGTTTTAAGTTGTGTAGAGGCTTTACTAAGTGCAGCTTGTATGGCGTTAATTACGCCATCTATTGCCAATTCTAGTTGCTCTGCAAGTGTTTGCGCGCTTAATCCTTCAAACACAGGCTGGGCGTTTATATCCCAATCAAGTAATGCAGAAGCTAAGTCTAGAAAAAGTCTATTTTTATGCACATCTGCAAAGTCGATCTGGGTGTAGGAAATAACCCCGATGCTATTATAGCCTCGCTCATCTAGCAGTTTTGGTAAAATTCCAGCATTAACAAGCGAGGATTTACCTGTACCACTAGGGCCAAGTATTAAGCAAAAAGCACGACCGTAATTTACCTGGCTAGATATCCTTTCCAGCAGGGTAGCTATAGATTGGGTACGGCCAAAAAAAACGTGGGTATCATTTGGGTTATATGCACGCAGGCCTAAGAAAGGGGATCCACCCTGCCATGTACTTTTAGTGCTTGGGATAGGATCTGCTAACGGAAAAGATAATTTTGCAATAATGCGGTAGCCACGTTTACGGATAGTTTCAATATAATGTGGTTCATTGGCTTTATCACCGAGCGCTTTTCTTAGCTGAGTGATAGTTTTATGTAATGGATTATCGCCAATATCAGTATTTTTCCAGCATTTATTGAGCAATTCATCGCTGCTTACAATGTCGCCATTTTGTTGACACAAATGCAATAAAACTTCCATCGCTTTGGGCTCTAACTGTTTGGCTTTACCAGTGAGTTGAATTGAGTTAGTTTAAGGTGTTACTTGCCAATCGCCTAGGTAGAAGGGGTTGCGCATCATCATTACTCATTATTGTTTTTTTATTATTAAAAATTAAGTGCGTATTGATATTTATTAACACTATTTATATGGCAAATAAATCTATAACACAACTATTTGAGTTTATTCTGAGCAGAGGGGGGTAGTAAAGGATGAGCTTGCAGATATGCAAGCTCAAAATAAAAATAAATTAGCTTTCTAGGTCTGCTTTGTTAATTGTAATGACGCGTTGAGGGAATGGAATTTCAATATCAGCGTTATTAATTGCTTTATAAACACCACCGTTAATAGCCAGTTTGGTTTCGATAATTTTAGTAGTAGGCACCCAATATCGGTAGCTTATTGTAACACCGCTATCGGCGAAGCGTTCAATACCCACTTGTGATAACGGATTTTGTGCGACTAATTCATGTGCTTTAAGTACGTCTTCAATGAGGCTAATCGCGTTATCAGAGCATGCACTATAAGCTATATCTATTTCACCTTTGACCAATGAGTAACTAAATGAGTTATGAAGTATTTCACCCACTATGTGCTTATTTGGAATGGTGATTTCTACTTTTTCTTCATTGATTAAAATAGTGTAGCCAAGCTCAATTGTTTTAACTTGGCCGCTTACATTTTTAACTTCAATAGTATCACCAACAACAAAAGGTCGCGTGGCTATAATTGCAAGGCCTGCACCATAATTAGAAAGCATTCCTTGTAGTGCTAAACCTGCACCTAAAGACGCAGCACCAATGGCTGCTACAAATGGCGTAACGCTGATACCTATTTTGCCAAGTGCAATAATTATAACCATTACAATGAGCAGTACTTTTACCACGCTACTGACAAAGTTTGTGAGCGTAATATCAACGTTATGACGGGTCATTAACGCGGCTACAAATTTGGCAAGCTTTTGTGCTATCCACAAACCAATGAGGACGATAAAAATAGCGCCAATAATTTGCATACTGTAGGTAACCATATACTCAGTAAGCATGGTGTAATATTTTTCAAACTGTTCGATTTCAGAACTGATCATAAAGCGCTCTATGTTAGGGCTATGTTGTATTTTTCCAACTATAGCAAAATGTTGACTAAAAATGGATATAACAGCGGCACTATAATCGCTGTTAATAAAGCACTTAGTGCCATTGCAACTGATGAGTAAGCGCCTACTTTTGGATGCTCAGCAATAGCAGCAGCGGTCCCAATTGCATGGCAAGCTGTGCCCATGGCAACGCCTTGAGATTCGTGATTAAAAATATTAATGAGTTTAAAAAGCATAAAACCAAATAAAGCGCCTAGTAAACCAATAAAAATAACTAAAGCCGCAGCAAGTGAGCTAATCCCTCCTAACGAGTCGGTAACAATTAAAGATATTGGGGTCGTCACACTGAGTGCGGCAACAGATGCACTTAGCTGTGCAGGTGCGTTAAATAATATGCTTAGCAAAAATGCCACAACGGTTGCGTTAACAATGCCTAAGCTACATGTTGCGACTATGAGTAATAGATTTTTTCGTACGTGTGTAAACTGCTGATATAAAGGAAGCGCTAGAGCCACAATTGCGGGCTCTAATAACCAGCTTAGTAATTTGCTGTGCGTGGCAAATTGCGTATAAGGCAAGTTTAGATTAACGAGTAATAAAGCAATAATACTAATACTTAAAAATACGGGGTTGGTGAGCGATTTAAATACGCTGTTTTTTATACTTTGGTTTACGGCCCTTAGTGCTAAAAATAATACAATAATAAAAGGAATACTTAGCCACCATAAATTAGGCTGTAGCTCTGAAATAGCGGAAAAAGTAAAATTAGTCATTATTTTCTCTTCCCTTAAAGTACGCAATTACACTGCTAACAAGTAATAAAGTAGTTATAGGGACAAGCACCACAACTGATGCTAAAAATGCCCAGTGCGATTTTATAAGGCTGAGATGCTCAATAAATCCCACACCCGCTGGAATGAAAAAGATAGGCATAATATTTAAAATAGGGGAGGCGCATGGTTTTATATGTTGCTCTTTTACAATACCCGATAAGAGTAAAACTAATAAAATAACCATAGCGAGTAACGGTGCAGGAAAGCTTCCACCAATAAAGTGCATAATGAGTTTAGCGCAGGCTAAACATAGTAAAATAATAGCGCTACTGAGCAGATATTTCATCAAAGTGGCTCACAGAAAAGATAAGAGCTTAACTTTAACAAATCAAACTCTTTTATGCATTGTGCAATAGTCTACCATTGCTTTGTATTTGCGTAGGTTATATCCGCTTTTCCTTTTGCTTTAGCAATTGCTTTTTTAGTGTTTGGGTTTAGCAGTAAGCGAATTTGGCTGAAGGTTTCTTTAGCGAGTATTTTTCGTTGGTTTGGTTTATAGCTAAGTTGTGTAACACGTTTAATAGCAGCAAGCGTATCGGGTGAGCGCTCAAGTAATGTACTGAGCATGTTTTGAGTGGCTTGTTGAGTATCATCGGTAAGCTGAGTAACTAAACCTAGCTCATTTGCTTGTTGTGCTGAGATTGGTTTTGCGTGGCTTGCAAGCCAAAGGGCTTGGTCACGCTTAACTAAACCGCTCATCATTACATTGGCGCCCATATCGGGGCACAACCCCCAACGCGCTTCCATAATGGCAAGCTTGGCATCAACATGGACAATCCTGTAATCGGCACCCAGCGCTATTTGTAATCCACCCCCTAAGCAGTTGCCATCAATTTGTGCAATAACGGGCACGCTGAGTGATTGCCAGCCTAATACTACTTTTTGCGCTAAATTTTGATTGCCAGGTAACCATTTAAGCAATAATTTTATAATATTCAATGGTGCCGCCATTACGGCTGATATATCAAGCCCTGCACAAAAATGCTCGCCATCGCCTTTTATTACTACAGCACGAATACTGCGATCTCTTTTTATGTTTTTAATGGCTTTGTTTAGCTCTACAAACATTTCAAAGCTTAATGCGTTTTGTTTTTTTGCTCTGCTAAGCGTGACGGTTGCAATGCCATTTTGTTTTTCTAGTTTTATCATTACACACTCCTCTGACCTGTTAGTTGAGCTTATGTTGTTATAAGAATTAAGTAAAGTGACGGTATTTTTTAAATAAATGGAATTTATTGCTAAAGCTGTAGTCTTAAAGGGTTAGATTTAGATGAGAAAAAGCTAAACAATTAGAACTTGAGATAATAAAATTTTTTACGTTGTTATTTTAAGCTTAAATTAAAAAAGTAATCTTGATATTCAATGGGTTAGTTAAATTGTTATTTATTGTTTGAGCTGTATGCTGAATAAAGCATGACTCAGTTACAAAAAAGTCAGTGTTTTACGTTTATTTTTATCAAAATGATGATGAGATTTGATAATATAGCGCAACTTAAAAGCTTAAGGTTAAGCACATATGTCGGGTCCACGTTTATATACGGTAGAAGAAGCTACTCACCAAGCTTATGATATTTTTTTAGAGCTAGCGCCAAATAACTTGAGTGATAAAGATGTTGAAGACTTTAATGAGTTTAGAGAAGACCTAGGCTTTATTGAAGAAGACGAGCCAGACGATCAGTGGCAAGATTTTGTTGCCCTTGAGATAGAGCCAGAGCACTTTATTCAGGTGCTAGTTGGTTTAGAATTTGAAAATGATGATGTTTTGTTTGCTAAAATTTTGATTAGTCGTGATAAAGATGCTCCGTTTTGTCATATTTTATGGAAAGAGAGTGAATAAGCAATACCGCTTATTTTTATAATTGTGTGCAGAGAGAGTGATGTGCGTAAGTATTTATTTTTAATTTTTTTAATAATTAGCTGCCCAAGTTGGGCTGTTGATCCATTTGAAGATTTTCATGAATATGGCAAGCTCTCTGATGAAGAAATTCATGAGTTACACAAAGGTGATATGCTTTACGGTGATACTGAATTTGGTTTTATTCTAAGTAAAGGTAACACCAATTCGACCAGTTTTAAGCTCAAAGGTAATTTATACCAAGATTTTGAAAAGTGGCGTAACCAATTCAAAATAGACTCTCTTTATAAGCGTGATGAGAACGATGAAAGCGGTGGCACTGATGTTACAGCTAATCGTATTTTTGTATCAGCGCAAGGTAACTATAAAGTAGGTGTTAAAAACTCCTCATTTTTTATCTACGGTGATTACGAAGAAGATGAGTTTAGTGGACTTGATTTTAAAAGCACGGTGGCGACAGGCTATGGTGCGCGTGTATATCAAGGCTCTAAAAACAAAGTAGATATTGATATAGGACCTGGTTTATACCGTTCAGTCGCCGATGAGGATTCGGATGTGAGCGAAGATGAAATTGATAAAACCGGTTATTTAGTACGTGTTGCAATGCAGTGGGAACGTTTAGTTTCTAAGCGTACTCGTTTTAATCAAGATGTGAGTATAGAGCAGTCGCTTTCAGGTCTTAATTCTCGCTTAAAATCGGAAACCGCACTGATAAGCCAAGTGATTGGCGCGGTATCACTCAAATTTACCTACATGTATCGTTATAATTCAAAACCCGAAGATAATAAACTCAAGTTTGACTCAGAGCTGAGTGCTACATTGGTATACAGCTTTTAAGTATTTATTTAATTTAGAGAATATTATGTATCAGCATAAACAGTATGCGGTGTTTATCTTTTTTGTATTAGCGTGGATTGGCGGTTTTGTGGCGCTTGCGTGGAACTTGTTAGGCGCTGATGGACCTTTAATAATATTTACTGGGATTTTAGTGCTGGTGGGCTTTTTGTTCCATGGCCTAACAGTAAAAGTAGATGATAAGAATATTAGCTGGGCGTTTGGTCCAGGTGTTGCTGGGCAAAGTATTGAGCTTAGCGAAGTCGCAGAAGCAAAAGCAGTTCAAAACTCTTACAGGCACGGTATTGGTATGCGAATTACTCATGATGGTTGGGTGTATACAGTATCTGGCTTTAGTGCAATACAGTTAACGCTCAAAGATGGCACCTTGTATAGAGTTGGTACAAACGATCAAAAAGGTTTACTAGCTGCTTTAAAAGAAAAAAACGTATCAATCGCGCTGCCTAGTAAGCCAAAAGCTGAAACGGTTAAGCGTAACAATATGATATAAAAAAAGCGCCTTAGGCGCTTTTTTTATTTGTTTAGCAGTGCATTAGTGGTCGTGGCCACACCCACCTTCGCCATGTACGTGGCCGTGAGTTAATTCATCTTCTGTCGCATCACGTACTTCTAGTATTTCTACATCAAAGTTAAGTGTTATACCTGCAAGTGGGTTATTACCATCTACAATCACTTCTTCATCTTGGATATCGATGATCATTACTGATTGGTCACCATCATCTGTTGATGCACGAAATTGCATGCCAACTTCAATTTCCATACCTTCAAACATTGATTTAGGTACTGCTTGCATTAGGTTTTCGTGGCGCTCGCCGTAACCTTCTTCAGGTTCAACCTTTACGCTAAGCGTGTCGCCTGGTTGCTTGCCCAGCAAAGCATTTTCTAGGCCTGAAATTAAATAGCCTGTGCCAATGATAAAGTGTAGTGGCTCACCACCGAACGAGTTATCAATGCTATTGCCATCATTATCCATTACTGAATAATGCATTTTTACCACTTTGTTTGCCGCAACGATCATAGTCATTCCTATTTATTCATCTTCAAGAGAGTAGGGTAGAGGCAGAATGCTTAGCTCCACCTGAGGTGTGTGTTTTGCACGAAGTACCTGAGTTACATCAGTATCGTTTGGCAACACAACGAGGCCTGTTAATT
Source organism: Pseudoalteromonas sp. HL-AS1 (assembly GCF_031198785.1). NCBI lineage: Bacteria > Pseudomonadati > Pseudomonadota > Gammaproteobacteria > Alteromonadales > Pseudoalteromonadaceae > Pseudoalteromonas > Pseudoalteromonas sp. HL-AS1. The sequence goes on along the minus strand of NZ_CP133569.1, from coordinate 2,685,198 downwards.
TATTTGTTTGCTCATCAAAGCTTTGTGCAATAAGTTTACCTGCACGGCGCCAATTTTCGCCTAATTGGATTTCTAAATCAGGCTCTGAGAGAATCCCTTCGCTTTGCCCCGAAACGATATACATTGCACGTTTATTTTTACCAAGGTACTTCATACGGGCTACTGTTTCTTGACCTGTATAACACCCTTTTTTGAAACTTATACCGCCAATAGCATGTAGGTTTACCATTTGAGGAACGTACTCGCCAATTGCATCTGCACTTAGCTGAGGCTCACCGGCAAGCATCGCTGCTTGTTGCCAAGGGGCTTCGTTATCAAGTGTGGATACGTTATCAGGCATGCTAAATTGGTTATCAACCATTATTAAAACACGGTTATCAGCTAATTTTAGCGCTTTACCATTCGTAAAATCACACGCGCTTGCATCGCCTTCAAAGCTAATATCAAGTTGTGCCAGTACATCCGATAAATCATCACCAATTAAACCAATTAAACGCTTTGAGCATTCAGTAATATCAACTTTTGCAAATACAGCGTATTTTTTAAGTTCAGCTAATGATTTTTCAACTTCAGCTTGGCTACCCGCAAGGTAGTAGCTATCTTGGTAAGAAAATAATTTAAATACACCCCAAAGTTTACCTTTGGCGCTGCAATGGCCAGCCCACAAATAATTACTGCTGGTTAATTTATTTAGATCTTGAGTGATTTGTCCGTGCAAATAAGATAATTTATCAGCACCGCAGAGGCTAATAAGTTGATGAGATAACGGACATGCATAAACGCTCGACATAAAAACCTTCTTTGCAATATAAATGAAGTGACATAATAACGCAGTTGTTACGTATGGTACAGACAAGCGCTTATTGGTGCGGGTTTATTATTTAATGAGAGATTAATAGCTGCTAAATAGGCTTGTGTTTGTTAAACTCGAGTCAATTAAGTATGAGGTTTAAAATGGTTGAAATTCATAGTAAAGCACGTATTCGTTGGGCTTGTCGTCGTGGCATGTTAGAGCTAGATGTTTTGTTTATGCCGTTTGTAGAAGAAGCATACGACTCTTTGAGCGCAGAGCAACAGGCTATCTTTCAGCGTTTGCTAACAGAAGAAGACCCTGACTTATTTGCATGGTTTATGGGTCATGAAGAATGTAAAGACGAGCAGTTAAGCGGTATGGTTTCGCTGATCTTAGACCGAGTTCGTGTATAGGTTTACGGTTACAAATAATAAAGCTGACCACAAACCAATTGTGGTCTTTTTTTGTATGCTCAGTTTTATATTATGTTTATTTTTAGATTCACTATTAGCTATGCTTTTTTGTTTAATAATAAATGCACTAGCTGGCTTGATAATGTGGCGCAAAGTATTAGCAATTCACCCACATGAGGGAATTATAATATTAGAACCAAAGTTATTTAGATTTGAGGGCGAGAGCTTAAAAATTCAGGGTGAAATAAGTAACAAAAGCCGATTTTATGGTAATAATATATGGCTTCATATTAAAGGTTTTAGTAACAACCATTGGCTTATAATTTCAGCCAATGGCGTTAATGAGCAAAGTTATGCGCGTCTAAAACGTGCCACTGTCGGCGCAATTAATTGCGTTTTGGAGTCAAAATAGTCGGCGTTGGATTCTCACTTTGTTCAGGGTAATCAATAGTGTAATGCAAGCCTCTGCTTTCTTTTCGCTCCATAGCACTTCTAATAATTAGCTCTGATACTTGCACTAAATTACGAAGCTCAAGCAAGTTGTTACTTACTCTAAAGTTTGCATAGTAATCGTGTATTTCTTGCTGTAGCAACTCAACTCTATGCAGTGCTCGTTCTAAGCGTTTAGTAGAGCGTACAATACCTACATAATCCCACATAAATAAACGTAGTTCATGCCAGTTATGGGTAATAACAATTTCTTCATCTGAGTTACTAACACGGCTCTCATCCCAATGAGGAAGCGCCATCGGCTCTGGTGCATGTTCAATTTTACTTAAAATATCTTTAGCTGCAGCGTGGGCAAATACAATGCACTCTAATAGTGAATTACTTGCCATACGGTTTGCACCATGTAAGCCTGTGTAAGCAACTTCACCTACAGCATATAAGTTATCGAGATCTGTTTTGCCGTTAAAGTCAGTCATTACACCACCACAGGTGTAATGCGCAGCAGGCACAACTGGGATTGCTTCTTTCGTTATATCGAGGCCTACACTTAAGCATTTTGCGTAAATAGTAGGAAAGTGCTCAATAATAAAGTCTTTATCTTTGTGGCTAATATCTAAATAAACACAATTAGCACCTAAACGCTTCATTTCAAAATCGATTGCGCGTGCCACTATATCGCGTGGAGCGAGTTCTTCACGGCTGTCAAAGTCTTTCATAAAACGAGTGCCATCAGGTCGTTTTAAATAAGCCCCTTCACCGCGCATAGCTTCTGTAATTAAAAAGTTTTGTAGCTCTGGATGATAAAGGCTTGTTGGATGAAATTGATTAAATTCCATATTGGCAACTTTACAGCCTGCGCGCCATGCCATTGCAATACCATCACCACTTGATACATCAGGATTAGAAGTATATAAATACACTTTACTTGCACCACCAGTGGCAAGAGCAACAAATTTAGCTGAAATGGTTTCTACCTTTTTAGCTTTTTTGTTCCACACATACATGCCTTCAATGTGTGAGCCTGTTTTTCCGGCGCTTTTATCTGTAATTAAATCAATAGCATTGTATTGCTCTAAGAGCGTTATATTCTTATGAATTTTAACTTGGCTAATAAGCGTGGTTTGCACCGCTTTGCCTGTTGCATCGGCTGCATGCAATATACGGCGATGGCTGTGACCACCTTCACGTGTTAAATGAAAACGCTCTTTTCCTTTGCTATCAAACTCCATATCAAAGGGTACGCCTTGGTCAATTAACCACTGTAGGCAATCGTGAGCATTGCTGGCGGTATAATGAACAGCGTCTCTATCGCATAAACCGCCGCCTGCATCGAGTGTATCTTCAACATGAGATTCTATGCTGTCGTTTTGTTTATCAAATACAGCAGCTATACCGCCTTGGGCATACAAAGTAGAACCTTCGGTAAGCGCTCCTTTACTGATCACGGTAACGTTACAATAATTAGCTAGAGATAATGCAAGTGATAAGCCTGCTGCGCCGCTACCTATAATAGCGACATCTGCAATGTGATGTTTATTTTGGTTCATGTCAGAGGTACTTTGCGGTTACAATGCTCATATAGAGCAATATTTGTTTTTAATATCTGTAGTTGTATCATATTTGTCATACTACTACGTAGTGATTTTAAAGGCTTAGCGCCGTTATTATCATCTATTTTATAAAAAAATAATATTAAGCAGAACTTTTTATTCATAAAGAGGTCAGAGTATTTGTGAACAATGACGACAATATGAATAACAAGCAAAAATCAGACATAGGAGTACCGGCTCGAATGAGCGAGCAGGAATTAGATTTAGTGCTAGTAAAAAGGGTCCAGCAAGGAGATAAAAACGCCTTCAACCTATTAGTAAAGAAGTATCAAAACAAAATTGCAGGTTTGATCTCACGTTATGTATCTAACCAAGGCGATATTGCTGATGTAGCACAGGAAGCTTTTATTAAAGCTTACCGTGCACTTCCTAACTTTAGAGGTGACAGCGCCTTTTACACGTGGTTATACCGTATTGCCGTTAATTGTGCTAAAAATTACTTAGTAGCCCAGGGGCGTAAGCCGCCAGCAAATGATATAGACGCTGAAGATGCCGAGTTTTATGATTGTGCAGATTCAATGCGATCGAATGCATCTCCTGAAAACCTACTTTTAAGCGAAGAAGTACGCGCTGTTATTTTTAATACGATTGATAGTTTGCCTGAAGATCTTAAAACCGCAATCACCCTTAGAGAAATAGAAGGGATGAGCTATGAAGAAATAGCCGTGGTAATGGATTGCCCAGTCGGGACTGTGCGTTCGCGTATATTTCGTGCCCGTGAAGCAATAGATAACAAATTAAACCCATTAATAGGCGAGTCTTAGTATGACAAAAGCACACCTTAACAAGTTAGATAACGAAGCGTTATCGGCATTACTTGATGGCGAGCAACATCTAACTGATGCAAAAATTGCAGAGCAAGATGTAACTACGTTTGGCCGTTATGCGTTAATTGGTGATGCGATGCGTGCTCAAAAAAATAATAACGACATACATATTGATATTAGCGATCGCGTTGCATTAGCACTAGAAAGCGAGCCTGTTTATGCTGACTTTAGTCAGTCAAAAACACAGCCTCAAGCAATCACTGAAACAGTACAAGGTAATAAAGTAGTCGCTTTTAATTGGCGCAAACCAGTTGCCCAATTAGCTATTGCAGCAAGTGTAGCGATGTTTGCTATTGTGGGCGTTAATACGCTTCCTCAAAGTAACAATGAACAGCAAAGTGAAATTCCATTACTGCAAACCACACCGCTAGCAGGTATGGCCTCGCCAGTAAGTTATTCGTCTGAGCCTGCGCTTGAAAATGCTGAGCAAGGTTTACGTGAACTACAGCAACAGCGTATTGGTGCGTTAGTTCTTGAGCATCAACGCCAAGCACGAGTTGCGAATTCTTTAGAAACAGCGCAAACTAATACCAAAGCGTCTGAGGAAAAAAACTAATTAAATGAAAGTAATCACTTTTGTTCTGTCGTTGGTAGTAAGCTTTAATGCATTTGCCAACGACACAAATCCTGCCAAAGATTTATTACTCAAAATGGCTAATGCCGTTCACACCCGTAATTTTGACGCCTCGTTTGTGGTTGTCAAAGGTAAAACAATGGAACCCTACCGATGGGTGCATGCTTTACAAGGTGACACCGAACTTGAGCATTTAAGTTTACTTAACGGTGCTGGGCTTGAAATGGTCCGTATCGATAATCAAGTTACTTATTTTGAACCTCAGTCTGAACCATATTCTCTAAAAACAGATTCAATAGCAGGTCCAATCCCTGAAGTACTTTTTAAAGATATAGATCGCTTAAGTGCGCATTATGATTTTGTACTAGGCGGAAAAGGGCGTATTGCAGGGCGTGCAGCGCAACTTGTTCGCATTGAATCTAAAGACGAGTATAAATATAATTACTGGATTTGGTTGGATATGGAATCGTCGTTGTTACTAAAAGCAGCGTACGTTAACCATGAAGGAGAAGCCTTAGAGCAGTTACAGCTTACACATATTAGTGTGACAGAGCAGCCAGCCGGTATGCTAGTTGAAGTGCTCAATCGAAACTTTCCAACGCCTTTGCCAAACAATGCACTTATAAATGAAGATAGTACTGCCACTAATTGGAAAATCAGTTGGTTACCAGATGGCTTTGAGTTGCTAAAATCAGACAGACATAAGCTCGATTTAAATAACGAGTTAACTGATTATTACTTGTTCTCTGATGGTTTTGTTGAGGTTTCTGTATTTATTCAGCGCCCATTACCAGGTAAGCGTTTAAGTGGAGCACTCACTTCTGGTGCAACGACAGTATATGTGCATAATGGCGGTAATTTTGATGTATCGGTTGTTGGTAATGTACCGAGTATGACCGCAAAAGCGATTGCAGAGTCAGTTACTCGCGCACTATAGACGATTCCGTAAGGATTGTTATGATTGAACAAACCCTCACTGTTGTGGCCCTCGATGGCCACATTGCTCATTTAGAAGCACAGCAAAAACAAGCTTGTGAAGGCTGCAATGGTCGTTGCGGCTCACAAGTGTTTAGTAAATTATTTGGCACTGCAAAAAAAACCTTTCCTTATAAATTCGAATCCTCTGTAGAAATAGGGCAAAAGGTCACTTTGTCACTAGATGATAGTCATGTCGTTAAGCATGCTTTTGCGGTTTACATGCTACCGCTCCTTTTGAGTCTTGTTTTTGCATTTGTTGCGGCGCAATTGTTTATAGCTTCCGAAGGCTGGCAGATTTTAGCTGCTACTCTAGGTGGCGTTACTGGCTTTTTTATAGCTAAAACTCGCGTGAAATCTCTAAAGCACGATATAAAAGTTATAAAAATTCACCCAATTAGTATCCCTTTAACTCAAATAGATGGTGATTGACGCCAATTAAATGTAAAATTGCCGTTTTATACCAAAGTAACTTGGAAATACAGGGAACCGTGGTTTTTTAAATTATTTTATCTGGCTGAATTATTTAAGTTAAGTAAATATAACTTATTGTTATTCAATACATAAAATGGTTATAACCCATCTTAAAAAGCGTAAGTACAGTTTGTTATATACAAATTTAGCTTATGGCATCCTAAAGCAAGTATTTTCAAGTCACTTAGGTATTCATATTTAGTCCATTAAAATAGAAGTATAGAATCCAGTTTATGAAGCATATCCGTAATTTTTCGATCATCGCCCATATTGACCATGGTAAATCGACCCTTTCAGATCGTTTGATCCAAGTTTGTGGCGGTTTAACCGACCGTGAAATGCAAAAACAAGTTTTGGATTCAATGGATATTGAGCGCGAACGTGGTATTACCATTAAAGCGCAAAGTGTAACGTTGAATTACAAAGCGAACGACGGCGAAACCTACCAACTTAATTTCATTGATACTCCAGGACACGTTGATTTTACGTATGAAGTTTCACGATCTTTAGCTGCTTGTGAAGGCGCGTTGCTTGTTGTTGATGCAGGCCAAGGCGTTGAAGCACAAACACTAGCTAACTGTTACACCGCTATTGAAATGGAATTAGAAGTAATTCCAGTACTTAATAAAATCGATTTACCGCAAGCGGATCCTTTACGTGTTGCAGAAGAAATTGAAGAGATTATTGGTATTGATGCCCTTGATGCAGTGCAGTGTAGCGCTAAAACAGGTGTAGGTATTGCCGAAGTTCTTGAAATGATTGTTAAAGATGTACCGCCGCCAGTAGGCGACAAAGATGCACCTTTACAAGCACTTATTATCGATTCTTGGTTTGACCCATACCAAGGCGTTGTATCACTAGTGCGTATTAAGCACGGTGAATTACGCACTGGCGACAAAATAAAAATAATGTCGAACGAGCATATACATACTGCTGACCAAGTAGGTGTGTTCACACCTAAGCAAACCAACACCGGTATTTTAAGAACAGGTGAAGTAGGGTTTGTTATTGCTGGTATTAAAGAGATACATGGTGCGCCAGTAGGTGACACTATTACTCATCAAAAAAATGCAGCTCCACTTCGCTTACCTGGCTTTCAAAAAATTAAGCCTCAGGTTTATGCGGGTATGTTCCCAATTGCATCCGATGAGTATGAATCGTTCCGTGATGCACTTAATAAATTAAGCTTAAACGATGCGTCGTTATTCTTTGAACCAGAGAATTCAACTGCACTTGGCTTTGGTTTCCGCTGTGGCTTTTTAGGTATGCTACACATGGAAATCATTCAAGAGCGTTTAGAGCGTGAATACGATATTGATTTAATTACAACAGCACCTACGGTAATCTATGAGATAGTTACTAAAGAAGGTACATTTCAGATTGATAATCCATCTGATTTGCCTGCAGTAAACGATATTGTAGAGATTCGTGAGCCGATTGTTGAAGCTAATATTTTGGTACCACAAGAATACCTAGGTAACGTTATTACTTTGTGTATTGAAAAACGTGGTAGCCAAACAAAAATGACTTATCACGGAAAGCAAGTAGCTGTAACTTACGAGCTACCTATGGCTGAAGTGGTGATGGATTTCTTTGATAAATTAAAATCTACTAGCCGTGGTTTTGCGTCTCTTGATTATAACTTTAAACACTTTCAAACATCAGATATGGTGCGTGTTGATATTTTAATCAATGGTGAGCGCGTTGACGCACTTGCGATAATTGTTCACAGAGATGGTGCGCAGTCTCGTGGCCGCCAGTTAGCTGATGCGTTAAAAGAGCTTATCCCACGTCAAATGTTTGATATTGCGATTCAAGCTGCTATCGGACAACATGTTATTGCCCGTACTACGGTAAAACAATTACGTAAAAACGTAATTGCTAAGTGTTACGGCGGTGATGTGAGCCGTAAGAAAAAGCTACTTAAAAAGCAAAAAGATGGTAAAAAACGTATGAAGCAAGTAGGTAATGTTGAAGTGCCTCAAGAAGCGTTTTTAGCTATTTTAAAAGTTGGCAAATAAAAACAAAGGATTATAAATGGCTGGTTATTTTTCAGTTTTATTGGTGTTATTAACTTTAGGCTCAGGTTTAATATGGTTAATAGATCACTTAATGTACGCCCCAAAAAGACAGGAGCGCTTAGCGATAGCGCAAACGTCTGCTGGAGCACCGTTAGATGAAGAAACTGCGGCATTAATTGCACCAGAACCAGTGCTAACAGAAACAGCAAAGTCGATTTTCCCGATGATTGCAGCAATTACTATTTTTAGATCATTTATCTTTGAACCGTTTCAAATTCCATCCGGTTCAATGATGCCTACACTATTAGTAGGTGATTTTATTTTAGTGCAAAAGTATTCATATGGAATAAAAGACCCTGTTTGGCGTACTCAATTAGTTGATATTGGGCAGCCTGAGCGTGGTGATATTGTTGTTTTTAAATACCCTTTAGATGAAAATGTTGACTATATTAAACGTACAATTGGTTTACCTGGCGATAAAATTGTTTATCGCGATAAACGTTTATATATTCAGCCAAATTGTAAAGAAGGCGAAACCCAGCAGGGTGAGCTTTTATGTAATGAATTCAATAAAATTGATTTTAAACTAATTAATGATAACGAATTTAAACAAGGCCCAATGCCTCTAGCTCGTGTAAATGAAAATTTAACAACAGTTACGCATGATATATTAATCAACCCACAAGCGCCTGAGAGAAAAGGGCGTTACTACCAGCAACCGGGCACGCCTTCTGATGAATGGACTGTTCCTGCTGATCATTATTTTATGATGGGTGATAACCGCGACAACAGCCAAGATGGTCGCTTTTGGGGCTTTGTACCAAAAGAAAACTTGGTGGGTAAAGCTGTCTTTATATGGATGAGTTTTGAATTTGAGAATGGCCCTGATGATATTTTACCAGGATGGGTTCCAACTGGTGTTCGCTTTGAGCGCCTAGGTAATATTCAGTAACGATGAAAAAAAATGTAACAGAATTATATAAAAAAATTGGCTATGAATTTGCCGATCAAGGTTTACTTGAGCAAGCAATGACGCACCGCAGCCACAAAGGCCAGCATAATGAGCGACTAGAATTTTTAGGCGACTCTATTTTAAGCTTTGTGATTGCCAATGCACTTTATGCCAAATTTCCTAAAGCGCGTGAAGGCGATTTAAGCCGCATGCGCTCAACGCTTGTGCGTGGTCAAACACTTGCCGAGTTTGGTCTTGAATTTGGCCTAGGCGATTATTTACGCTTAGGGCCGGGCGAGCTTAAAAGTGGCGGATTCCGTCGCGAGTCAACGCTTGCTGATGCAGTAGAAGCTATTATTGGCGCTGCATTTTTAGATTCAGGTATTGATAGCTGTGGCGATCTTATATTGTCATGGTACGAATCACGATTAGATGCTATTTCACCAGGGCTTAACCAAAAAGATCCGAAGACCCTGCTGCAAGAGTATTTGCAAGCCCGTAAATTATCTTTACCGGGTTACACTGTGGTTGATACCAAAGGCCAAGCACACAATCAAACATTCACGGTCGAATGTATTGTTGATGGAATGGATAGCATAATTTCTGTAGGTAGCTCGCGCCGTAAAGCCGAACAAAAAGCTGCTGAAAAAGCATTGAAGATACTTAAAAATGAACCTTGATACCCTAATACAGCCTCATGAAGGTGATGTAGATACGTTTTGTGGAATGGTTGCTATTGTAGGGCGCCCAAACGTAGGTAAGTCGACTTTGCTTAATGAAATTATTGAGCAAAAAGTGAGTATTACCTCACGTAAACCACAAACCACGCGTCATCGTATTATGGGTATTCATACCGAAGGTAAACACCAAGCGGTATACATAGATACACCAGGTCTACACGTTGAAGAAAAACGTGCGATTAACCGTTTAATGAACCGTGCCGCGTCTAGCTCTATTGGTGATGTTGAGCTTATTATTTTTGTAGTTGAGGGCACTCATTGGAATGCCGATGACGACATGGTACTTAATAAAGTATCGCAAAGTGGTAAGCCGGTATTATTGGTTATTAATAAAATAGACCAAGTTAAAGACCGTGACCTTGTGTTGCCTCATATGAAGTGGTTAAGTGACAAGTTTGATTTTGTTGGAATTATGCCAGTATCGGCAACGCAAGGTAAAAATGTTGATTTAATCAAAGCAGAAGTAACTAAACGCTTACCTCCTTGCGAATTTTACTTTCCGGAAGATTATGTAACTGACCGTTCAATGCGCTTTATGGCAGCTGAAGTAATTCGTGAAAAACTAATGCGTTTTATGGGCGAAGAATTGCCGTATTCTGTAACTGTTGAAATTGAGCAGTTTAAATGGCAAGACAACGGTATTTGGCATATCAACGGGTTGATTCTTGTTGAGCGCGAAACACAAAAACGCATGGTTATTGGTAATAAAGGCGAAAAGCTAAAAACCATTGGCCGTGAAGCCCGTAAAGACATAGAAGAAATGCTGGATAACAAAGTATTTTTAGAGCTTTGGGTTAAAGTTAAGTCGGGTTGGGCTGACGATGAACGTGCACTAAGAAGCTTAGGTTACAGTGAAGACTAGACCAAGCAGTAGCTAAGTGAATGGATAGCGACTTCTACACCGCGTATTTATTACATCGGCGTCCTTATAGTGACTCCCAAGTAATGTTAGATATGCTTGTAGAAGGCGTTGGTCAGTTAAGAATGCTGGCCCGAATTAGTGGTCGCCAGGCCACTAAACATAAAGCACAACTTCAGCCGTTTCAGGCACTGCTTGTTAATTACAGTGGCAAGTACGATTTAAAATATATCAATAAATTTGAACTGCATGGGAACTCGCACTTTTTAAAAGGTGATGAGCTTTATTGTGGTTTTTATTTAAATGAGCTTACAAATCGTATCGTTCCTGTTAACGAGCCAATTGAACAAGTATTTGAGCTATATAAAACTCATCTATCAAACCTAAACAGCGGGGCCAATTTACAAGAAGTGCTTCGCTCATACGAGTTTCAACTATTGGAATTACTCGGTTATGGCGTGGATTTTAGTTTTGACGCCAGTGGTGAACCAATAGATGAAAAGCAGACGTATAGTTATTTCCCCGAACTTGGTTTTTTAGTACAAGAAGATACACGTTCTGGATTTAGTGGCAAACAACTCAACGCCATAGCAAATCATGACTTTAGCCAAAATGATGTGCTATATATGGCAAAGCAATTAAGTCGCTATTTATTAAAACCCTTATTAGGTAGTAAACCATTAAAAAGCCGCGAGCTATTTATGGCCTCTCAATAAACGTAATTTTACAGGTAAGAAAATGAAAGATATTCTTTTGGGTGTAAACGTAGATCATATTGCAACACTTCGCCAAGCGCGTGGAACAAGCTATCCAGATCCCGCTCATGCAGCCAGTGTAGCAGAGCATGCAGGCGCAGACGGTATTACGATTCACTTGCGTGAAGACAGACGCCATATTCAAGATCGCGACGTTTATGTAATGGCTAAAACCATTCAAACTCGTATGAATCTTGAAACCGCTGTTACCGATGAAATGATAAAAATAGCGCTTGAAGTAAAACCTGAGTACGTGTGTTTAGTACCTGAAAAGCGCGAAGAATTAACAACCGAAGGTGGCTTAGACGTAGCCGGTAATATAGATAAAATTAAAGCAGCAACAAAAACGCTTACCGAAGCGGGTATTAAAGTATCGCTATTTATTGATGCAGATAAAGCACAGTTAGATGCAGCCAAAGAATGTGGTGCTCCTTATGTAGAAATACACACAGGCGCGTACGCTGATGCTACAAATGATACTGATTTACACAAAGAGTTAGAGCACATTCGTGAAGGTGTTAAATACGCAGCAAGCTTAGGTTTGATTGTTAACGCTGGCCATGGTCTTCATTATCATAACGTGAAACCAATCGCCGCAATGCCTGAGATTTATGAGCTAAATATTGGTCACGCTATTATTGCTCGTGCAGCGATAGATGGGCTCGATAAAGCCGTACGTGACATGAAACGATTAATGATTGAAGCAAGAATGTAAGATAAGCAAATATAAGTATTTAAAAAGCTTAATAAAAAAAACGCGTTAAATACCGCGTTTTTTTGTATCTAAAATTCTAAGCTTATCTTTGCAGTTCGGTCACACTTGCATCTGCAAGTAGGTTTTCAAGCTCGTCCTGTAACTCAAATAATTCAGGTTCAATATTCTCTAACAAGCATTTATTTTTAAGCGATGTTTCAATTGTTTCTGCGAGCGATTTAAGTTTTGGTACACCAGTGTAACAACATGCGCCATGAAACTTGTGGACAATACTTAGGACTTGCTGACAATCATTACTCTCTATCGCTTTAGCAAGCAATGTAAGAGTTTCAGGGACGCTTAGAAGTAGCATATTAAGCATCTCTAGCGCTAACTCGCTCTTTCCTCCAGCACGCTGCAGGGCTTGTGCCCAATCAATTCGACTACTTTGAAATGGAGCCGGGCTTTGTGGTGTATCTGTTTTAGCTTTATCGCGATTAACCGGGGTCTGTGGACTATGATCGCTAATAATTTGTTTAAGCATATCTTCATCAATAGGCTTAGTTAAATAGCCTTTAAAGCCATCTTTTAACAGTTGCTCTTTTTCGCTTTGAAGGGCGTGAGCCGTTACAGCGATAATGGGTGTATCTTCATTAAGTGATGATTCTTGTATAAGCTTACATGCGGTTATACCGTCCATAATTGGCATTTGTATATCCATAAAAATTATGTCGTATTTATGACTTTTACTTAAGCTGTATGCTTGTGAACCATTATGAGCCGTTTCTATTACTTCAATCTGTTCACTTAATAAAGTATGGAGAAGTTTTAAATTGGCATCGTTATCATCAACAACCAATACTTTTAACGCCAGCAAAGCTTGATCGTTTTGTTCAATATTATGAGTCGGGTGGTCAAGTCTGTAAGGTGCTGCAAGTACTTCACATAACTTACGGTGATTAAGTGGTTTACTTAAACATGCATCAGCTCCGCTGCCTATAAAGGCTTCTCGCATATTGTGCGATACAGTATTAAGCATTAAATATAAGTAATCAGTAGATTCACGCACGGCTTTTACATAGCTTTTTAGTTGCTGCATATCATCAACTGATGCCATATGGCCAATTAAGCAAACGTCATATTTATGTTCAGTATTTTTTATAGCGTCTAAAAAGCTAGTTTCGTTAAAGCATGCCGTAACGTTTGATTCCCACTGGGTTAATAACGAAAGTACGGCATGGTGCGTATGCTCATGTGGCTCTAAATATAAGATACGCTTACCAATGAGCGATTTAGTCGGTAAGTCATTTGTAAATACGTGATTTGGCAAACTAAACACACTATTGAATGTAAAGCAGGTACCGTTACCAGGCGCAGAATTTAACGTTATACGACCACTCATTGCTTCAACAATATGCTTGGTAATAATAAGACCAAGGCCTGTACCACCAAACTTACGTGTAATGCTTGAGTCTGCTTGCCCAAATGGAGTGAATAAAGAGTCTTGCTTATCCATAGGTATACCCACGCCAGTATCTGTTACTGACACAAGTAAAGAAGTGCGTTCGTCGTCAAGTAACCGATGGCTTATGTCGACCTTAATAGAGCCTTTTTCGGTAAATTTAATCGCATTACTTAATAGGTTTATTAAGACTTGTTTAAAGCGAGTGGGATCGCCTGTTAAGTCATCCGGTACTTGTTGGTTAATGTAAATGGATAGCTCTAATTGCTTATCGTGTGCGCTAGGAGCGAGTAGTGTCATTACTTCATTTACAGCATCACGAAGTTGAAACTGTATCGACTCAAGCTCCATTGCACCTGCTTCTAGTTTTGAGAAGTCTAGAATGTCGCTAATAATAGTCATTAAACTATTTGCTGAGAGCATAATAGTGTCGAGGTAATCTTTTTGATGTTTATTCAGCGGTGTTTTATAAAGCTGGCGTGTAAACCCAATAACACCGTTTAACGGAGTACGAAGTTCGTGACTCATTTTAGCTAAAAAGTCTGATTTTACACGGTTAGCATCTTGAGCTTCTTTTTTTGCAAATGAGAGCTCTATATTTGACGTTTCGTATTGCTCTAGTGTTTCGCGGTAGTCGCTAGTTGCTTGGTCAATATTTTTTTGCATTTCATCTTTTTGCATCACCATAGTGTGAGCAATGGTATTTAAGCCTTCTCGAAGTAACTCAAATTCACCTATCATGTTGTCGTTAAGGCCTGTACTTCTTTTACCTTCGACTAACTTGTCGGTTGCAAGTACTAACTTATTAAGCGGCGTCATAAACATGCGGCTTAACCTTAAAGCTAAAATTGCTGCAAACACCAATGATAAAATAATTACAATACCGCTAATTAATAAAGCACGTTGCTGCCCTATAACCGCTTGGTCTTTGTTTAGCTGTATAATAACGGTGCCCAGAGATGACTGAAAAGCAGATGGATCCCATTTAGAGTCGTGACTTGTATGGTTAATAATGGGCGTGAAGAATGTAACAAGCTCATCTGACTTTTGCACATGGGTGGTTCTTAAATTTATGAGCGTTTTTTGACTAATTAACTTTTCAAATGAGCGGTGATAATTACTGGTCATTAATAGCGCATTATTTTTATCAAAAATTGCAATCGACTTAATTGTAGAGGAGTGCTTGTTATGTGTGTAGCTTATAAGGCGATTCAATAGCTGTTTGTTTTTTTCGAGCATGGGTTGCTCAAGTGCAATAGCAAGGGGCTCAGAAATAGTAGTGCCTTGCTGATATAAAATTTCATCAAGCTCAATGTAACGATTTATTGTAAAATAGCCACCAAGTAGTAATCCTATGATCACCGTTGGGATCAGGGTCAGTGTTAAAACAGAATCGCGTAAGCCTAATTTGGTCATAATGAGAGCGTTTTATCGTTATTAGTATGACTTGAGTATATACGGTTCAACACGCATTCTAAAGCATCTAAATATAGGTGCTTCATAAATAAAGTTAAGGTAATGCCTAATGGCGCAAATTTTTAAAGCGAAAAAAAAACCGTTAAAGCAACAAACACTAGAATTAACTATAACGGGAATGGATCATCAAGGGCGTGGCATTGCTAAACATAACAATAAAGTATGTTTTGTAAGCGGTGCATTACCAAACGAAACAGTCAAAGCAACACTCGTCGAAGATAAAGCTAAATACAGCAGTGCAAAAGTAATTAAAGTTATTCAAGCAAGTGAATCAAGAGTAGATGCTTTTTGTGAGCACTATAATCAGTGTGGTGGTTGCCAATTACAGCATTTAGAAGTAAGCCAACAAGTTGTAGAAAAACAAACTGCAGTTACTCAGTTATTTAGTAAGTTTGCTAAATTAAACAGCTTAAACTGGCAAACCCCATTATTAAGTAAACCTGTGCATTACAGACGCAGCGCTCGCATAGCCGTTATGTTTGATAAAGCAGCTAAAAAAATGCGCGTGGGTTACAGAGCAAGTGGCTCAAAAAATATTGTGAGTATTAATAAATGTGCAGTACTTGATGAAGTATTTACAGATGTTTTTACACTTTTTGATGATTTAATTAATCAACACAAAGCACTGCACAGTATAAGCCATTTACAGTTATGCCAAAGTGATAAACAAAACTTTGTTGTTATTCGTCACACTAAAGCAATTAATGATGATACAAAGGCTTTGGTTGAGCACATAACAAAAAGCCAGCAATTTGAAATTGTATGGCAAAGCGAGAGCGATGCAATAGAACATTCACACTTAGCCATGCCATTTTATTATCTTAAAGAATTTGATCTAAAATTTGAATTTGGTTTAGGTAATTTTATTCAGGTAAATGCACAAGTTAACGAAGCTATGTTAAAGCAAGCTGCAAATTGGCTTGATTTAAAAGGTGATGAAAATTTATTGGATTTATTTTGTGGTATTGGTAATTTCTCATTAGTGTTAGCAAAACAAGCAAAACAAGCAAAACAAGCAAAACAAGCAAAACAAGCAAAATCTGTAATTGGTGTAGAAGGTGTGACTTCAGCGGTTGCAATGGCTGCTCAAAATGCGCAAACTAACTCTATTACCAATGCGCAGTTTCATTGCTTTGATTTAACCCAAAGCATACAGAGCGCCCCATGGTTTAGCAAAAACTTAGATGTGCTTGTACTCGATCCTTCCAGGACTGGTGCTATGGCTGTATTAGAGCAATTACCTTTAAAGCAGTTTAAAACTATTTTATATGTCTCTTGTGACCCTGTTACTTTAGCCCGTGACAGCGCAATTATTTCACAAGCTGGCTTTGATCTTAATAAAATTGGGCTAATGAATATGTTTCCTCATACAGGGCATATTGAAACTATGGCGTTATTTCAACGGAGGTAGAACGCATTATGGTAGCTACACGACAATCACATCAACAAGATGAGACAACAGATTTTAGCACTCGGCTTTCATTTCTTGCCTTGTCTGAAGAAAAAACAGAGCTACTTACTAAAGCCCAAGCGCTCTGCGTAAAATGTGATAGTGAAAGTAGGCAAACTACTGCAATCGAAATGGTTGAAATTTTAGCTGAGCTAAATCTCGACCCCGAATCGTTAGCTACTGCGTATTTAACCCCGTATTTTTTAAACGACTTAATATCGCTTGAAACCATCGAAGAGCAGCTTGGGAATAACATTGCCATGCTGCTAACTGGGGTTGCACAAATGGCCACTATTAGTACTTTATCGCATCAAGGTAAAGGTACTATGCAAGTTGATAATATTCGAAAAATGTTATTAACCATGGTTGAAGATGTGCGCGCCGTGGTCATTAAGCTTGCAGAGCAGGTATGTCATTTACGCAATGTAAAAAATGCGGATGAAGAAGACCGCGTCATTGCCGCTAAAGAAACGGCTGATATTTTTGCACCATTGGCAAACAGATTAGGAATAGGGCAATTAAAATGGGAACTAGAAGATTTATCGTTTAGATATTTGCACCCAGGCACCTATAAAAGCATAGCCAAACAACTTGACGACAAACGCCTTACACGCGAAGCCTACATGGAAGATATGGTTGAGCAAGTAAAAAGCCGTTTAAGTGAAGCGGGCATAGAAGCCCAAGTTTATGGTCGCCCTAAGCACATTTACAGCATTTATAAAAAAATGCAGCAAAAAAACTACGAGTTTGATCAGCTTTTTGATATTCGGGCAATGCGTATCGTCGTTGAACGATTGCAAGACTGCTACGGTGCGCTGGGCATTGTGCACACCAATTGGCGTCATCTTAATAAAGAGTTTGACGACTATGTAGCAACCCCAAAACAAAACGGCTATCAGTCAATTCATACCGTGGTATTTGGACCTGAAGGTAAAACGGTAGAGATACAAATTCGTACCAGCGACATGCATCAAGATGCTGAGTTAGGGGTGGCGGCACACTGGATGTACAAAGAAGGTGCATTACCAGGGCGCGGCTCGGGTTATGAGCAAAAAATCAGCTGGTTGCGTAAATTACTGCAATGGCAAGAAGAAGTAGTCGATGGCGGCGATTTAGCAGAAGAGCTTAAAAACCAAGTAGTAGAAGATCGCGTATACATATTTACCCCAAGCGGCGATATTATCGATTTACCACTTGGCGCTACACCGCTTGATTTTGCTTACTACATCCACTCAAATGTGGGGCATCGTTGTATTGGTGCAAAAATATTCGGCAAAATAGTGCCGTTTACGCATCAACTTACAACAGGGGATCAGGTAGAAATACTCACCCAAAAACAACCAAATCCAAGTCGTGATTGGTTAAACCCGTCATTAGGATACATTAAATCATCCCGTGCTAGAGCCAAAATTCATCACTGGTTTAAACAGCTCGACCGCGACAAAAACTTAAGTGCGGGGAAAGAAATTCTCGACAGTGAATTGCAAAAGCTCAATTTAACATACAAAGATTTAGAGCCAGCCATTAAGCGTTTTAACTTTAAAGAGCTGGATGACTTAATGGTTGCGATTGGTGCGGGCGATGTTCGCCTCAATCAAATGCTTAACTTTGTAAGTGATCGGACTGAAGATGAGCCGGTTATTCGCATTAAAGCACCAAGTAAAGTAACTGGTGACAAAAACGGCATTGTAGTTGATGGCGTTGGCAGCTTAATGAGCCATGTAGCCAAGTGCTGTCGCCCAGTACCTGGCGATGAAATAATAGGTTTTATAACGCAAGGTCGAGGAATAGGTGTTCATAAGGAAGACTGTGATTCGTTTAATAACTTAAAAAACCAGCATCCTGAGCGTGTTATTTCGGTAAGTTGGTCTGATGATATCAACGGCTCGTACGCACTAAGTATTAAAATAGAAGCCACCGACCGTTCAGGGCTAATACGCGATATAAGCTCAGTACTTGCTAACGAAAAAGTAAATGTTTTAAACATGAACGTAAATACGGTTGAAGATAATCAGTTAGCTATATTTACAATGCAAATAGAAGTACATGACTTATCGGGTACTAACCGTGTTCTTTCTAAGTTACACCAAATTGAAGGTGTACATGATGCCAAGCGTGGTCATTAATCATGAATGATAATGCAGCGCTTACACAACTTCTTAGCATAATGAAAACACTGCGAGATCCCAAGAGCGGTTGTCCGTGGGATCTCAAGCAAGATTTTAAATCTATTGTGCCGCATACGCTAGAAGAAGCGTACGAAGTTGCTGACTGTATTGAATCAGGCAACTTAGATGAGCTTAAAGGTGAATTGGGTGATTTGTTATTTCAAATAGTTTTTTATGCGCAGCTTGCAAAAGAGCAAAATCTATTTGATTTTAATGATCTAGTAGAACAATTAAACGATAAGCTTACCCGTCGTCACCCGCATGTGTTTGGTGAAAAAAAAGAGCTAACAGATAAGCAATTATCACAGCAGTGGCAAGCAATCAAAGCACAGGAGCGAAGTGCTAGAGCACAAGCCGAATCCCCTTCTTTTTGGCAAGATATCCCTGGCAATATGCCAAGCTTAAGTAAAGCCAAAAAAATTCAACAACGCGTGGCTTCCCTTGGCTTTGATTGGCCAACCTATCATGGTGCACTAGATAAAGTGAGCGAAGAAGTACTTGAAGTAAAAGAAGCGATTGAGCAAGACCCGCTATCTGATCATACAGCGGAAGAACTCGGCGACTTACTTTTTGCCACTGTTAATGTTGTACGCCATGTTAAACGAGATCCCGAACAACTGCTTCGTAGCGCTAATGATAAGTTTTCAGCGCGTTTTGAAAAGGTAAACGCTTATTTGCATGCGCAAGGTAAAAGCTTAGATACAGCAACCTTTGAAGAGATGGATAGTGCGTGGGATGCGATTAAAAAAGTAAAATAGGCTTAATGTTAAATAGTGCACATTTTTTGTGCGCGTATTAGCTAATTTTAGCTGGATTGATAAGCAGTGTTTTGGTACAATTTCGCCCCGTCTTGATGATATACCCAGAGTCTCTTTCTCGGGTGTTATATTCCTTTTAATTCCTGATATTCTAGGGTTCGCATGAGTACAAAATTTATCTTCGTTACTGGCGGAGTTGTTTCTTCGTTGGGTAAAGGTATTGCCGCAGCTTCACTGGCCGCTATTTTAGAAGCCCGTGGTTTAAATGTTACCATTTTAAAGCTGGATCCTTACATTAACGTTGACCCAGGCACAATGAGCCCAATTCAACACGGTGAAGTTTACGTTACAGAAGACGGCGCAGAAACGGACCTTGATTTAGGTCACTACGAGCGTTTTATCCGTACCAAAATGACTAGTCGTAATAACTTCACACAAGGCCGTGTATATGAAGACGTATTACGTCGTGAGCGCCGTGGTGAATACCTAGGTGCTACTATTCAGGTTATTCCACATATCACTAACGATATTAAGCAACGTGTATACGACGGTGCTGAAGGTTATGATATTGCTATTGTAGAAATTGGCGGCACTGTAGGTGATATTGAATCACAACCGTTTATTGAAGCAATTCGTCAGATGGGAACTGAAATTGGTCGCGAACGCGCGCTATTTATTCACTTAACACTAGTGCCATTTTTAGGCCCTGCCGGTGAAGTGAAAACGAAACCAACTCAGCACTCTGTTAAAGAGTTGCGCTCAGTAGGTATTCAACCAGATATTCTTATTTGTCGTTCAGACCGTAAACTACCTAATAATGAGCGTGCAAAAATCTCATTATTCACAAACGTAGAAGAAAAAGCGGTTATTTCACTACCCGATGTAGACAGCATTTATAAAATTCCTGCGTTATTAAAAACACAAGAATTAGATAACTTTGTATGTCGTCGTTTTCACTTAGATCCACCAGAAGCTGATTTAGCTGAGTGGGAACAAGTACTTTATCAAGAGTCTAACCCAACGGGTGAAGTGACCATTGGTATGGTTGGTAAGTATATTGAATTACCAGATGCGTACAAATCGGTTAACGAAGCATTAAAGCATGCGGGCCTTAAAAACCGTTTAACAATTAATATTGAATATGTAGATTCACAAGACTTAGAAAGCAAAGGTGTTGAATTACTTTCACACTTAGATGCTATTTTAGTACCAGGTGGATTTGGCGGTCGTGGTGTTGAGGGTAAAATCTTAGCGGCTAAATACGCACGTGAAAATAAAGTACCATATCTAGGTATTTGTTTAGGCATGCAAGTAGCATTAATTGAATACGCACGTAATGTTGCAGGTTTAACGGATGCAAACTCTACAGAGTTTAATGCAAAATCAGAAGCGCCAGTAGTTGGTTTAATTACTGAATGGCTAGATGCTGAAGGTAATGTTGAAACACGTAGCGAAAAATCTGATTTAGGTGGCACTATGCGTTTAGGCGCACAAAAATGTCATTTAACGCCAGGCTCTAAAGTTCATGAAGTATATGGCAGCGACGAAATTGTTGAACGTCATCGTCATCGCTACGAAGTAAATAATAACTTTGTAGAAATACTTGAAAAAGCAGGCTTAAGCTTTACTGGTTTATCAGAAGATAAAAAACTGGTAGAAATTATCGAAAATAAAGATCACCCATGGTTTATTGCCGCGCAATTCCACCCGGAATTCACGTCAACTCCACGTGATGGTCATCCGTTATTTGAAGGGTTTGTAGCAGCCGCGCATATCCACCAAAAAGCGAATTCGTAATTTTAAAAGCCGTGCATATTGCACGGCTTTTTTGTTTTAAGGGCTGACTGATACCAATTTTATTAAAAACATGAGCATTGTATCGCATTAAATAACTCACTCACTGCGTTAAAAATTATTCATATAGAACAACTATATGTCATAATTTCAGCCTTGTTATTGAGCTATTTTCTTAGCGCTATAATAGCTCACTAATTAAATGCAATTGGTATAAACTATATAAAACGTAGTAAAGTTAGCTGAACTCACCATTTTGGGAATATAGAGGAATCAAGATGTCAGAAATCGTAAAAGTAATCGGTCGCGAAATTATGGACTCGCGTGGTAACCCAACTGTTGAAGCAGACGTACATTTAGCAGATGGTTCTTGGGGTCGTGCAGCAGCACCTTCAGGCGCATCTACTGGTACTCGTGAAGCATTAGAGTTACGCGACGGTGATAAATCACGTTACTTAGGTAAAGGTGTATTAAAAGCAGTTGGTTATATCAATAACGAAATTGCTGATGCTTTAAAAGGCCAAAGTGCATTAGATCAAAGCGCTGTAGATAAAGTAATGCTAGATTTAGACGGTACCGAAAATAAAGAAAAATTAGGTGCAAACGCAATCTTAGCTGTATCACTAGCAACTGCGAAAGCAGCAGCACAGTCTAAAAAAGTTGAGCTTTATGAACATATCGCTGACTTAAACGGCACGCCAGGTGTTTACTCTATGCCACTTCCAATGATGAACATCATCAATGGTGGTGAACATGCAGATAACTCTGTAGATATTCAAGAATTCATGATCCAACCTGTTGGCGCTAAAAACTTCCGCGAAGGCCTACGTATGGGCGCTGAAGTATTCCATAGCCTTGCTAAAGTACTTAAAGCTGATGGTCATTCAACAGCGGTTGGCGATGAAGGTGGTTTTGCACCTAACCTTGCATCTAACGAAGCGGCTCTTGCTGCAATTAAAGTAGCTGTTGCAAACGCAGGTTACGAGCTAGGTAAAGATATTACTTTAGCGATGGATTGTGCTGCATCTGAGTTCTACGACAAAGAAGCAAACATCTACGACCTTAAGGGTGAAGGCAAAAAATTCACTTCTGAAGAATTTAACTTCTTCTTACAAGATCTTACTAATCAGTACCCAATCGTTTCTATTGAAGATGGTCTTGATGAGTCTGATTGGGATGGCTTTGCACATCAAACTAAACTAATGGGTGATAAAATCCAATTAGTAGGTGATGATTTATTTGTAACAAATACTAAGATTTTAAAGCGTGGTATCGACAACGGTATTGCTAACTCAATCTTGATTAAGTTTAACCAAATTGGTTCACTGACAGAAACTTTAGCTGCAATCAAAATGGCTAAAGATGCTGGTTTTACTGTTGTTATTTCCCACCGTTCTGGTGAAACTGAAGATTCAACAATTGCTGATTTAGCAGTGGGTACTGCTGCAGGTCAAATCAAAACAGGTTCACTGAGCCGTTCTGACCGTGTTGCAAAGTACAACCAATTGCTACGTATTGAAGAGCAATTAGGTGATAAAGCACCGTACAACGGTCTTAAAGAAGTTAAAGGTCAGTAATTCTATTTTATATAGAATCTAACTTTTAATTTTAGATGATAAAATCCTCGCTCAGGCGGGGATTTTTTATGCCAAATATTTCTACTCAAAGAGATGAAAATTTATTGTAGGCGTTTAGCTTGCTGACGCGCGCACGCAGTGCGAAAAGGGTGAACAACAAAAACGAAAACTCTTTATTTAAACCTCAAACTATTTTATTAAAAAGGTGAAATACCTTGTAGGCGTTAAGAACGCTGACGTGCACGAAGTGCGAAAAAGGATTTGCTTAACTCATAATATTTTCTGCACAGCTCAAAGCTGAAACTGCTGCTTTAAAATATCACCTGTAAAACTGGTTTTTAAATAAAAACCACGGGGTAGGGTTTTAATTATTTGCCCATTTGGGCCAATAGCATCAGTGACTATTTTACTATGAGCAGCTTTAGGGCGTATTTGCATAGCATCGCCTAAATGGCCTGATATTTCGTCGACTCTACCTAGCGCAATTAGCTCCATTTGCTCTTCCCAGTCGCGTTGTAGCAAAGCGTCTTGTTCAGGTGAAGGCTGCCACAAAAAGCCGCTGCCGATGGTTCTGTCAAACGGCGCAATATCACGTTCGCTTAAAATTGGCAGCCATAAAACATGATTTAGTTTTTTACGCACAGAGCTGGTATGCCACGTCATTCCTGTCACGTTCATTAAAGGTGTAACCGATACAAACGTAGTTTCCAGTGGCCTACCTTTATAAGAAATAGGCAGTGTTTTTAGCTCAATTCCTAAATCTTCAAAATCGGGGAGGGGTTTTGAGCCTGCAGTAGCGCCTAGTACGTATTCAATGAGTTGCCCAGTCCAGCCTTTTTCACGTAGTAAATCATCAGGTGTTTTAAAATGGTACTGGTTTGCAAGTTGCCCAAGTGTTAATCCGGCAATACTGTTAACGCGTTGCATTAAGTCGTTTATTGAGTGTGGTTTTGTAGGTCGCATATTCTTAATTTCGGTTGTATAAATACCATAGCCATGATAGCAAATAGGCTAAGCCGTGGATATCTTTAGGGTTGTACGTTTTTTGCTCGCCTGTTGTTTGTGTTAATTTTGCACATATTGAAATTAAGCTACTTTACTTTAAGTTACTGACTCTGCAGGTTTTTTTAAATGTGCACGTTCAGTTTTGATTAAGCCATTTAAAAGTTGTAAGGATAAATACAACTATATGAACATGTTTATCCACAGAATCTGTGGAGAAGCTAAGTTTTAAGATCTAATATTGTGGATTTGTTTGCAAAATGAGCGTGTTTTACAAAAGTTATGCACAAACTGTGAGTAACTAGAGGAAAACAAGAACCGCAATAGCTTTGATGAGTTATTTTCTAAATATTTACCTATTCTTTATTAATTTATCAACATACTAAAAGCTCAAACTTAGCTCACTAATTGGCTTGGGTATAATAGTATTTGCCGTATTGCGGCTAATGTGGAACAATCATTAAAAATCGACTTACAAATGAGGCACTAAGGTGATTGATGCCGAAGGTTTTCGTGCCAATGTCGGAATTGTGATTTGCAATAATCAGGGACAGGTTTTCTGGGCCAGACGTTATGGTCAACACTCTTGGCAATTTCCCCAAGGTGGTGTTGATGATGGCGAAACTGCAGAACAAACCATGTACCGTGAATTACACGAAGAAGTAGGGTTGCGACCAGAAGATGTAGAAATAGTCGCAAGCTCAAAACATTGGTTACGCTATAAATTACCCAAACGATTAATCCGCCGAGACTCTAGTCCGGTGTGTATTGGGCAAAAACAAAAATGGTTTTTACTAAAATTACGCTGTAAAGACGAAGATGTAAATTTACTTAAAACCCATCATCCAGAGTTTGATGATTGGCGCTGGGTAAGCTATTGGTATCCTGTAAGACAGGTTGTATCGTTTAAACGGGATGTCTATCGACGAGTAATGAAAGAGTTTGCTCCTTTCGCCATGCCTTTTAATAAGAGAGAACAACATAAAGATCATTGGCGAAGTAAAAGGTAGTAATTTCTCGATACAATAAAGGAGCAGGGTATGCTGGCTACACTGAGATCTATTGCGGAGTCTGTATCGCGACAAGCGAATTTAGACAGCGCATTAGTGTGCTTTGTGCAAATGGTTAAAGATGCCATGAAAACCCAGTGCTGCTCCATTTATTTTGCAGATTACAGCCAAGACAATTTTGTACTTATGGCTACCGAAGGGTTAAATCCTGATGCGGTGGGTAAGTTTAGAATTGGGTTTACCGAAGGCTTAGTGGGCCTAGTAGCGCAACGCGAAGAACCTATTAATATTGCATTTGCTAAATCGCATCCTCGTTTTAAGCTTTCCCCCGAAGTAAACGAAGAAGGCTACAACGCTTTTTTATCTGTACCCGTTGTTCATCAAAAAAAAGTACTGGGTGTTATTGTTGTTCAACAAAAAATGGCACGTGTATTTAGCCAAGACGAAGAGTCGTTTTTAATAACGCTTTCTGCCCAACTTGCGTCACAGTTAGCGCATGCTGAAATTAAAGAAATACTACGCCAAGATGAGTCATCTCATCAAACGTCTGTTTTAAAAGGTGTATCGAGCGCGCCAGGGATAGGTATAGGACAAGCATTTGTTGTATTACCAAAACTTGATTTTAAATCTATTGAGCTTTTAAAAGACAGTGACGTCACTGAGCAGCGCCGTTTATTTACTCAAGCTGTAGCTGCAACGCGCAAAGAATTTAATACTCTATCTATGACGCTAAGCGATTCAATTCCGCACGAAGCTCTTGCGGTATTTGATGTGTATCAACAACTGCTTGACGCTAAAAGTTTAGGGCATAATGTTGAAATGCAATTACAAGAAGGCTGGTGTGCTAAAAGCGCCCTAAAAATTGTAATAGAGCGTTTAATATCTCAATTTAATGCCATGCAAGACCCTTATATAAAAGAGCGTGCTGTTGATGTTAAAGATATTGGCCTTCGTGTATTACATCATCTTGTAAATACCGAGCACGCTGTTAAAAATTATCCGGCCAACACTATTTTAATTGCTAATACCTTAACACCTGCCATGCTAGCTGAGGTGCCAAAAGGCCACTTAAAAGGCGTTGTAAGCGTAAATGGCTCTGCAAATAGCCATGCTTCTATATTAACGCGTGCAATGGGGATCCCTGCTATTTGGGGTATAGAGGATCTACCTCTACTGCAGTTTAATGGCAAACCGATGATTTTAGATGCATTTGCTGGGCGTTTATATATATCGCCTTCGCAAATGTTGATGGATGAATACACAGAGTTACAGCATCAAGATAACCTACTTAATAACCGCTTTTTAGCAGAGCAAGACTCTGAATCAATTACGCTTGACGGTGAGCATGTTAGCTTATTATTAAACGCAGGCCTCGAGCTTAATACCGAGCAAAGTAGCGCGCATATTTGTGACGGTGTGGGGCTTTATCGAACCGAAGCGTGGTTTATGCAAAAAGGTCAGTTTCCTTCGCAATCAGAGCAAGAAAACTGGTACCGAGAAGTACTAACTAGCTATCATCCTAATCCTGTGGTTATGCGTACATTGGATATTGGGGGCGATAAGGTACTCGATTACTTTAACATTACCGAAGAAAACCCATTTTTAGGTTGGCGTGGCATTCGTATTAGCCTTGATCACCCAGAGTTATTTTTAGATCAACTAAAAGCGATGCTTAAAGCCAATATTGGTTTAGGCAATCTAAAAATAATGCTCCCTATGATCAGCGGCACTGAAGAAGTTGATGAGTCACTTGCGTTATTTGAACAGGCTTATTTTGAGTTAAGTGAAAAATACCCAGAGCAAACCATAGAAAGACCCGACATAGGGATAATGCTAGAGGTACCTTCAAGTGTATTTATGCTTCCAGAGTGGTCAAAAAAAGTCGATTTTTGCTCAGTAGGTAGTAACGATTTAACGCAGTATTTATTAGCAGTAGACAGGGCTAATGCACGAGTTGCCGAACTTTTTAACCCTTATCACCCGGGCGTACTCAGGGTACTAAATAAAGTAGCGCGCGAATGTGAGCAATATGAACTGCCATTTAGTTTGTGTGGTGAACTAGGCGGCGATCCTGAAGGGGCTATTTTGCTTATTGCCATGGGTTACAGGCGCCTTAGTATGAATTTATCATCGCTTAATAAAGTTAAATGGGTACTTAGACGTTTAAATGTCAGTGACATGGAACAACTATTAAGTGAATGCTTAGCGCAATCTACAGCCAAACAAGTACTACGTTTAACGCGAAGCTTTATGCTAGAGCATAAATTAGGTGATTTGTTTTACACTCCTAAATAAGCTTATACGCCTAATTAATTGCAATACACAGATGCTATTAGTTTTATAATCCTTTAATATATAAACCTTAAAAGGGTATTTGAGATTACTATGTATGACTTAGGTTTGTTAGTCGCAAGCTGCGCACTACTAGGCTGTATTGTTGGGTTTTTAGCTGGGTTACTAGGCATTGGTGGCGGTTTAATTATCGTTCCAGTTCTAAGCACTCTGCTACTCTCATTTAATGTAACGTCAGCTGATCATGTATTAGTAATTGCTATTGCAACCTCACTCGCTTCTATTTTATTTACTTCAACGTCTTCAGCGCTGGCTCATCATAAAAATGATAACGTGCCTTGGGATATTGCCCCATGGGTTATGTCGGGCGTGGCTTTAGGTGCACTTATTAGTGGCTTTGCAGCAAGTTTAATCCCTGAACAAATATTGCGTACAGTGTTTGCTATAAGTGTTGTATTTATTGCAGCAAGAATGGTGCTATCTGCGCGTAATAAACCGATGTCAGATAAACCGTTACCGGCAGGTCCTATTTTAGGTGGATTTTCTGCGATAATGGGCGGATTATCAGGTTTAATTGGTATTGGCGGTGGTGCTTTAATAGTACCTATGCTTAATTATTTCTCGGTTGATATAAAAAAAGCAATTGGCTGCGCAGCCGCGTGCGGAATTTTTATAGCATTATTTGGCTCTATTGGTTACATCAGCGCAGGTTGGCATGTTACCGATTTAGAGCATGGTTTTGCTGGGTTTGTTTATTTACCTGCATTATTTGGAATTGTTATTACCTCGTGGTTTGTTGCGCCTATTGGCGCCAAAGCAACTCACTATTTACCTGTTAATACAATTAAGAAAGTTTTCGCGGTGCTGCTTGTAGTTATCGCAATTAAAATGGTTTTTAGCTAAAGGTTTATTTTTTATGGCACTTGAGTTTCCTCAAATTGATCCAATTATTTTTTCTGTTGGACCGCTAAGCGTACGTTGGTATGGCTTGATGTATTTAATAGGTTTTGCATTTGCGATGTGGTTTGCAAATCGTCAAGCATCAAAGCCAAATTCGGGTTGGACTAAAGAGCAAGTAAGCGATTTACTGTTTTACGGCATGTTAGGGGTAATACTAGGCGGGCGTATTGGCTACGTATTGTTTTACCAGTTTAGTTACTTTATAGAAAACCCACTGTATTTATTTAGGATAGATCAGGGCGGTATGTCGTTCCATGGTGGAACACTTGGCGTTATAACCGCCGTCGCAATTTTTTCGTGGACGCGTAAAAAATCACTGCTTCAAGTGGGCGATTTTGTTGCTCCACTGGTTCCAGTAGGGCTTTTAGCTGGACGTATTGGTAACTTTATAAATGGTGAATTATGGGGCCGAGTTACCGACGTGCCATGGGCAATGGTATTTCCAACGGGCGGTCCGCTTGCGCGTCACCCATCGCAATTATACGAAGCATTTTTTGAAGGCTTAGTGCTGTTTTTAATCCTGCAATGGTTTATTAAAAAACCGCGCCCAGCAGGCAGTGTAGCCGGAGTGTTTTTATTAGGTTACGGCGTGTTTAGATTCTGTATTGAATATTTCCGCCAACCTGATGCACAACTAGGTTTATTTGCAGACTTTATTTCAATGGGGCAAATACTTTCACTTCCTATGATAGTGGGTGGTTTAGGCTTATTAATTTGGGCATATAAGAAACCACAACACGTTACACCAGCTAAGGCATAATAAGAAAAGCATGAAACAATATTTAGAATTATGTCAGCGTATTGTTGACAAAGGGCAGTGGGTCGAAAACAAACGTACAGGTACGCGTTGTTTAACCGTTATTAATGCTGATTTAGAATACGATGTGGCTAATAATCAGTTTCCGATGATCACTACACGCAAAAGTTATTACAAAGCCGCGATTGCTGAATTGCTAGGCTATTTACGCGGGTACGACAGCGCTGCGCAATTTCGTGAAATTGGCTGTAAAACATGGGATGCCAACGCGAACGATAACAACGCATGGCTTAATAATCCTAACCGTAAAGGTGAGGACGACATGGGGCGTGTTTATGGCGTACAAGGCCGTGGTTGGCAACGACCAGATGGCTCAACACTCGATCAGCTTTCCAAAGTTATTAATAACTTAAAAAATGGCATTGATGACCGTGGTGAAATAATCACGTTTTATAATCCAGGTGAGTTTGAGCTTGGTTGCCTGCGCCCGTGTATGCATACACATACTTTTTCGCTTCTTGGTGATACGCTATATTTAACGTCATACCAGCGAAGCTGTGATGTACCGCTCGGCCTTAATTTCAATCAAATCCAGTGTTTTGTGTTGCTTGCGTTAGTGGCTCAAATTACCGGCCACAAAGCGGGTAAGGCGTATCATAAAATTGCTAATGCACATATTTACGAAAACCAACTTGAGCTGATGCGTGATGTGCAGTTAACGCGTGAGCCATTTGCATCACCTCAGTTAAAAATTAATCCAAAAATTAAATCATTAGAAGACATAGAAACGTGGGTAACACGAGACGACTTTGAAGTAACAGGCTATCAATGCCACGAAGCGATTCAATATCCATTTTCAGTATAATAAAAGATTAAGGAAAACATAAAATGAAAGCAGTCATCCCAGTAGCAGGCCTTGGTACTCGTATGTTACCAGCCACTAAAGCAATTCCTAAAGAAATGCTGCCAGTGGTAGACCGTCCTTTAATTCAATATGTAGTAAACGAAGCCGTTGCTGCAGGCATTAAAGAAATAGTGTTAGTAACGCACTCAAGTAAAAATTCAATCGAAAATCACTTCGATACGAGCTTTGAACTAGAAGCTACTTTAGAAAAGCGTGTAAAGCGGCAACTACTTGCCGAAGTGCAAGCAATCTGCCCTAAAGACGTAACCATTATTCACGTACGCCAAGGTGAAGCAAAAGGCTTAGGCCATGCTATTAGTTGTGCTGCGCCTATTATTGGTAACGAACCGTTTGTAGTTATTCTACCTGATGTAATTATTGATGATGTAGAGAGCGATCTTAAAAAAGATAACTTAGCAGAAATGATCGCTAATTTTGAGCAAAACAAGCATAGCCAAATAATGGTTGAGCCAGTACCACTGGATGAAGTAGATAAGTTTGGTGTGGTTGATTTAGGCGATGTTGACTTAAAACAAGGTGAAAGCTCGCCAATTTTTAACATGGTAGAAAAACCGCCAGTAGACGAAGCGCCATCTAACTTAGCTGTAGTGGGTCGATACGTATTAAGCGAAAACATATGGCCGTTACTTGCAAAAACTCCGCAAGGAGCAGGCAATGAAATTCAATTAACTGACGCAATTGCGATGTTAATGGAACACGAAAAAGTAGATGCATACGCTATAAAAGGCCGTAGCCACGATTGTGGAAGTAAAATTGGTTATTTAAAAGCGACTATTGAATTTGCACTTCGTCGCGATGAATTTGCTGATGAATTAAAGTCATTTATTAAAAAACTGATTTAACAGTTAATGTAAATCATAAAAGGCGCCTATATCGGCGCCTTTTTTATGAGTTTTATCAGGGCCTGTTTATCTTTCGAGGTTAAATTTGCAGCAGGCTGTTTGGTATTTAGGCAAGGCAGAGCCTATGTAGTGTGGTTATTCCCCATAAATAGGCGATAACGTAGCATAGATGCCAAACATGCGCTGCCCGAAGGGTTCTGCCCCGGGGCAATTTACTCTTTGTTACTCGGTTTTTACTTATTCTTACATGGATGTAAGCCATTAGAATAATGCAGGAGCAGTTATCGAGCCCACTAGGTTACAAACCTCGCGCCGCGATTAAATAGCCCCTAGATTGAACAAATTTTAATCCTGAAAGGTCAACAGGCCCTAGAATCAAATAAGAAAAGGAATAGCTCTAAAATAAAATTTTTTAAGTCATTACAGACATATTGTTATTTATGTTGTAAAGTTTGTGTTAATTGGCATTGAATTTGTATTAAATAATGCTCTCAAGGAAGGGATGGAGTATGCAACGTTGTGTTTTACGAAACACTGACAAGCATGCGAAGAGCTAAGTTTTATAGCTCACAGCTTAAATAAAGTTAAACGCTTTCTTGTGAGAATGTTTAACTGAAATGTAGTGTAAAAACACTGCTTTCAGGACAACTAATACATGTTTATATATAAAAAAAATAACATTGGGCTTTTACTTAGCTTGCTAATGCTTTTATTTGGTACAGCATGCAGCGTCTCGCCTGAAATAAAAACCATTGATGAACAACCTCAAAGTAACTCGCCTGACTACGTATCAATTACAGCCCTTGAACTTGCACAGCTAAAAGATGCCGCAATGCAGTGGCAACAAGCTCGTGAAGGCATAGAGCGAATTTTAAGATTAGAAAAAGAAATAACTTACCTCGTAAATCATATCGATATTATAAACAGCAAAGCTATTGCGCAGTCTAATCAAGGGTATAGCAGCAAGTCTGTACGCTCACCACGAAACACACGTAATGTTAAATCACGCCAACAAGTTAAACAAAATTACAGTAATAAAAAACAAACTGTAAAATTAAATAAACCTAAACATGTATTTGCTTTACAGGTAGCTTCGGTTGACTCAGAGCAAGGTGTGGCTAAAGCATGGCAAGAGCTAAATACTAAAGCAGCACCGTTGTTTAGAGACAAAATATTGACTAACGTAGAAACCGCCAAAATAAACGACAAAATGTTTTACAGGCTGAAACTTGGCTCTTACCAAAACTTTAAAAATGCAAAAGCAGACTGTGACGTATTCAAACTGTACAAACTCGATTGCATAGTAAGTAACTACACTGATAAGCCAGTAAAGCTGTAGTTAAAATAGAAACTTGCTTAAAATCTGTTTATCCATAAAATACACCCTTCATAATTAAATGCGTTTAGGGGTATATGACCCCATAAAACAACGTCATTTCAGGGAAGGAAAATGCTTTTAAAACGGAGCTTAGAATGCATGATGCTAATGGGTGTACTTGTTTTATCTGCATGTAACTCATCTCAACAAGTTAAAATGGCTCAAGCAACCCCGCAACCGATTCTTATTGAAAAGTCTGATTTGGAGCTGCTCAAAAGCTCTGCGGCACAATGGGAAAGCTCTCAACCAAAAGTAGAGCAGCTACTCAAGTTAGAAAATAAATTAACGCAGCTTGCTACTAACCTAAAACAACTAAATGAGTCTGATGTTCTAAATACTCGTGTAAATGATGTAGTTAATAACGAAAGTATATTAAAAACCGATTCGGCATTGTTTGCTTTGCAAATTGCCGCTTTTAAAAATAAAAATGCATTGCAAAAGAAGCTCAGCGAATTTCAAAAAAAAATACCACAAAATATCATCTTATCCACTGAGATAAATGTAGAAACCGTAAGTGTTAATAACACAACTTTTTATCGATTGAAGTTAGGTGCTTATAGCAATTCAGCGGATGCGAAAAATGATTGTTTAGCTCTTATAAAGCAACAAGTAGCATGTTTTGTTAGCTATTATGTTCAACAACCTTACAAACAGTGATCTTTAGGCATAATAATTGCTTTAACTCTTATATATTTAAAAGAGGATGGCAACTATGCGCCTGTTATTGCCCTTATTATTTGTAAACCTAGCAGCTTGTAGTTTAACGCCTCAACCCGAGCCGAGTGTCAGTACTAATGCTCCCAAAGCAGCTATGGCAGCCTACACAGTAAGCGAATACGTTAATAACTTAACAGCCCAACTTAATAATCTTCAAGGGCCGCTAAGTAGAAATGCACGTATTGGTGTAAGTAGCTTTTTTCTTGCCGATAAGATCGACTCAAAACTAATGACAGAGCAAGGTTTTGGTTTAAGCCAACAGATCCAAGAAAGTCTTTTAACTCAAATGACCCAACTGGGATATAACACCGTTGAGTATAGATTGGGAAACAACTTAAACTTATCAGAACATGCCGACAGTATACTCAGTCGTGATTTAAATAAATTACGCGCTCGTCAGAATATTGACTTAATTATTACCGGCACAGTGACCCGTCAGCAACACGCTTATATTGTAAATGCACGTTTGATAAATATTAATAATAAACAAGTTTTGTCTGCCGGCAGTACAGAGATCCCAATTAATGTAATGTGGGGCAATGAAAAAATACAGCAACGCGATGGCTACTTATACCGCAGCGAATACTAACCAGGAGCACAAAATGAGAAATCTATTAATTACCCTCTGTTTACCTTTGGGCTTTGGCTGTTCGCATATACTAAATGGTATGAATACAGGTACGGATGAGACCCAGGTTCAAAATAATAACCAAACAACGCAACTCGTTAATAATCAGCGTGATGTTGCAGATCCAGTATCCAATGACCGTTTATTTCAATCGGACTTTGCTCAAAAAAATAGTCATACTAAGCCGACTCCGCCAATGCGAAAGAACATAAACCATTATGTACGCGGGATAATGCAAGACATGGTTGAAAATCTGCAATATGTTAATGGAAAAACACCATTAGCTGTTTCAAGCTTTGTATTTTTAGATGATGATTTTAATGACAGTAGTTTACTGGGTAATCAAATATCAGAAAGCTTTATGCACGAGCTACATAATTTTGGCATACCCGTTATTGACTTTAAAACAACCGACTACATGCGTGTTACACCTGAAGGAGACTTTGTATTTAGTCGAGATTATTTAGAGCTTAACCAAGATCAAAACTTTAAATACGTACTCGCTGGCACATTAGTGAGTAGTCAAGGAGGAGTCCTTGTAAATGCACGTATTATTGGGCTGCAAAGCAAAGCCGTAGTAGGCACTGCGCAAGGTTTTATTCCGCAGTCAGTTGTTGATGCACTTAATAGTAACTACCGCACTGATGGCATAATGCTTAAGCAAGCAAGCAAGTGAGGCTAACTATGTCGTATATACTAATTACTATCGTTGGATTTACTACTTTAATTGGGTTAACAGGCTGCTCAATGACGCATAATAATGAGCATAACGAAAACACAACACGAACAGATTACACAGTAAACGGTGGTAATGATCAGCTTAATATTGCTTATAGTAATCAAGCAATACAATTGCAAGTTGAATACGATCCATCTCAGCAGTTCACACCACTTAAGCACCATAAAACACTTGCTAACTATGTAGAGCAAATGGCACTTGATTTGGTTGATACGCTTGAATTTGAAAGTGATACCGACACCAATATTAATATTGCCGTTACTACCTTGGTCGATCTTGATTCATCGCTTACTAAAAGCAATCAATTGGGTAATCAAATATCTGAGACGTTAATTCATCAGTTACAAAAGTTTGGTTATGGCGTGGTTGATTTTAAAACAACCCAAACAATAGATGTAAATAGCCGTGGTGATTTTGCTTTTTCACGTGATATTGAAAAGCTTAGTGAAGAGCAAATGGCGAGCCATGTATTAGCGGGTACATTAATTTATCGCCATGATGCTGTTGTTGTAAATACACGTGTAATTAACGCGCATACAAAAAAAATCGTCGCAAGTAGTCGAAAACTAATCCCAATTTATGTACTAAATAAAGAAGATATATACTTATCAAGCAATTAAGTTCAGTTGTCGCTTGATATAAAAAACCAGATGCCGTTATAATTCACACCTCTAAGCACACAGCTTATTTGTGGCCTCTTAGTTAAATGGATATAACGGCCCCCTCCTAAGGGGCAGTTGCAAGTTCGATTCTTGCAGGGGCTACCAATTACACGTTTCATACATAAAAATATCGCAGCAATAAATTTAAAATCGTTATATACCCCACTGTAAACAAGCCCTCCACGTTTCAAGTCGTAAAATTTGGTATCGCTACATTTCACATTTTTAGTTACACTGCTAGTTACACCGAATCGATTTATTGATTTTGATGTAACTAAAACCGCTGTAATTCAGTTAAGCGGATGAAAATTAAAGGAAGAATGCGGATCGTGATTTTAGTATCCCATTTTGAGGGTTGGCTACCTGTTCGATAGTGGAGTGAAAACGTGCCTAGATTAACAACCCCTTTGAATGATACGCAGATAAAAAATGCGAAACCAAAAGCAAGTGAATACCTGTTGTCGGATGGTGGCGGGTTAGGTTTGCGTATAAAAAAGAATGGCTCTAAAACGTGGCTGTTTAATTACTACCGTCCGCACATCAAAAAGCGAGCGCAAATAAGTTTTGGTGTTTACCCTGCGGTACCATTAGCAGCGGCTAGAAAAAAACGTGATGAGGCAAGGGCGTTACTTGCTGATGATATTGATCCTAAAGAGTACAGGGAAGAAATTCAAAGCACTAAAGCAACTGAGGCAAAGAATACCTTTGAAGCAGTAGCAACTGAATGGTTAAAGCTAAAAACAGTAAAAGTAAGTGAGCGGCACTCATTTAATATTTTACGAGGATTTGAAATACATGTTTATCCCGCGCTTGGTAAAGTGCCGATAAGTAAATTATCCGCACAGTTAACCATTGAAACGCTGCGCCCTTTAGAGGCAGCGAATAAGCTCGATATGCTAGGCCGCTTGTGCCAGCGTATTAATGAAGTGATGGATTATGCGGTTAATACTGGGCGTATGCCGATCAATCATCTTCACAGTATCGCTAAAGCGTTTGATACTGTTAAGCATACTACTATGCCTACGGTAGCCCCTGAACAGCTGCCAATGCTTTTAGCAACCGTTAACGATGCTCGTTTAAAGCTTATTACTAAATGCTTATTTGAGTGGCAGTTACATACAATGGCTAGGCCGTCAGAGGCAGCGGGGGCAATGTGGAATGAAATTGATTTTGATAATCGAGTGTGGAATATACCTGCTGAGCGTATGAAAAAGCGCAAACCGCAAGCAATCCCTTTAACTCCGCAGGTATTAGCCCTATTAGAGTATTTAAAACCTATTAGCGGTCACCGTGATTTTATATTCCCTTCTGATAACAACCCACGTACCCACCTAAGCCGAGAGACATTAGGCGCAGCGCTCAGGCGTATGGGCTTACAAGGCAAGCAGACAGCCCACGGCTTACGCGCACTAGCTAGTACCACTTTAAACGCACAAGGTTTTGACTCTGATTTAATTGAGGCGGCACTAGCGCACGTAGATAAAAACCAAGTACGCGCAGCTTACAACCGAACCGACTATTTAGAACGCAGACGTAAAATGATGTGCTGGTGGTCTGATCATATTGAAGCGGCTAGTAAGGGTGATTACTCGGTCACTGGCAGCCAGCATTTAAAAGTAGTTTAAGGATCAGCTAATGGATGAATTTATAACTTTTAAGACTGCTTTGGCTTTGATTTCTTCTAATAAAGAAGCAGATATAAATGTAAAAGCGATTAAATTAATCGACCTTTATTTGAATGGTGATATTGATTTATATATCGAGTTAAACGGCAAGCGTGGAAAACGGAGTTTTCCATATAGCCCACTACCGCAAACGTATAACTCGCTAGATGATTTGCTTCGACTTTTAGAAGATGGAAAGGGGGAGGATGCTCTTAAAAGCATCGATCACTTAGCAAAAAAAGGTTGGGATAGTAATTCAAGCGCTGAGTTACAAAGTCTAGCTTTTTCAGCTGTTAAAGATGTTTACTACACTCGGGTAGATGACGGGAAAGAGGTCAGGTATGTACCAAATGAACTTATTGAAAAGTCTTTTTTAAGTAGTGCCGAGGGAGCTTCTAGGCAACAAATAAAGCATTCATATGATTATGAATGTTCATATTTCTCAGAAGATGAGCTTTATAAGTTAGAGGGCACTTTTAAAGTTCCTTTGGACGAAGGAAGTTGCCACTTAGAGCGTTTTAAAAAAGTCCTATTTTATGATGAATGTGATGATGAGTTGAGCGAGAGAGGTATTGATATACCGATGGGAGGGATTAATAGAGTTGCCTCATTAGACGGACAAATATGGACGCTATATAGCCATGAAACGCATAAATCCAACACTCTTAATCTAAAAGGTGCTGAGCCGCATTCAGATATAGTATTTCCTGATATTAATATGTTTTTGTTAAAGCGTGATCAGGTTGTATCTGTTGATAAAGTAAATTCAGGGATTGTTGAACGACCGGGAGCGAAAGAAAGGAATCAGGGAGTTCGAAATCAGATATTAGAGGCTGCTCTTTATGAGTTGGCAAATAATTACAAAGAGTGTCTGAAAAGTGGTGTGGTAATGGCTTCAAAAGTAGTAAAGGCTTTTACTACAAATCATAAAACTCATTGGCCTGAGGGCTGCGGAATTGATAAAGACACAGGTGGAGTAAAAAGCGTCCCTTTAAGTAGCGAAAGAATGGAAAAGCTTGTCCGAGACGCAATTAGAAAGAAAAATTAAAATTTAATTATTTAATATCATAGCGTTAAGTTAGCTAACCGTTAGCTGACAGGAAATTTATTTTCAACCTCTTAATATTCGCCTTGAACGTGAGCGTCTAGCGAACTACACCTATGTTTTAAAATTCCAGGGTAACAAGCTGTCGATATCGGGCTCAGGCTGGCACAGTTCATCAAGGCAAGCACAGATGTAATTAAATGGGATTAGACCATTTATCTTGGCGGTTTCCACAATGCTGTAAAGGGTGGCACTAGCATGGGCACCGTTAGCCGTTTGGCTAAATAACCAATTCTTTCGGCCTATCACAAACGGTTTTACCGCGCGTTCTGCTCTATTATTATCGATGCTAAGTCGGCCATCATCAACATAGCGTATGAGCTTGTGCCATTGATTTGCCAGGTAATTAGCTGCCTCTATCAGTTTGCTGTTCCCCACTAAATTTGGCTGATCCTGCTCAAGCCATATTTTTAGCTTGCTAAGAATAGGCAGGCTAACCTCTTGTCTTGCCGTATATTTGTCATCCACACTTTTATCTTTGATGCGTGACTCAACGCCGTACAGTTTTTGGATAAGGCTCAATACCACATCCGCTTTGCCGGTTTTGTTTTTACCTTGTAGCTTTTTCGCGTCGATAAATTTACGACGAGCATGCGCCCAGCAGCCGATTAAGGTTGCCTCTGTTCTGGCATAGGCTTGATAGCCATCCACGTGCAAGTACCCTTGATATCCATCAAGATAATTGACCACGCAGGCGGCCGCGCGACTATTGTGGAAGTCGTAAAGTACGATATTAGGGATAGGATTATTCGGGTCTGGTGAATCTCGACCCGAGCAATACACCCACATGTAACTGTTTACTTTGTCCGATTTCACCACCTTTAATGGCGTTTCATCGGCAAACAGCGTGGGTTGCCTTAACAGCTCGGCTTTAAGCCGTTCAACTAATGGCGCGAAGAGTGTGGCTGATTTGTCTATCCAGCTGCTCATGGTCTGTCGACTGAGTTCAATACCGTATTGCTTAAACATCGCTTCCTGGCGATACAGCGGTAACCCGTATTGGTATTTACTGGTGATAAGCTGACTGAGCAAACTGCTGGTTGCAATGCCTTTGTTGATGGGCATGGCAGGCATTGAGGCTTGTTTAATCTGTGTCTGAGTTGAGGATTTATCACAGTGACGGCAGGCGTATTTAGGCCTAATATGCTCAATCACTTTGATTTTAGCGGGTATGAACTCAAGCTTTTCTGACTTATCTTCACCCATTTTATGTAGCTCACCGCCACAGCAATCACATGTTTTGTCGATGATGTCGTGAATAACCTGCTCACGAGGTAAGTCTTTTGGCAGTGGCTTACGCACCGGCTTTTTACGGGTATAGCTAATGGATTGTTGCTCTGCCTCAACTTCCTCAACAATTTCTTCCACTTCATTGAATAACTCGCCTTGCCCGGCAAAGCCTTCAGCACTTTTGCCGAATTGTTTTTGTTGGGCCAAGCTCCAGCGCTCTTCCAATGCCGCAATCTGGGCATCCTTCTGCGCTAACAGTTTTTCAAGTTCAGCAATGCGCTGTTTAAGGGCGAGTTCATTTTTCATGACGCCTATTTTAAGGCATCATCAAAGGCTTTGCAGTGCTAACTGAACTCACTTTGATGATCATCAATCGATCGCAAATATTAAAGCATTTTCTTACCTGCGACATCAATTTTACTGTGTCCAATCACATCATAACCCGATAATAACCAGTGTAATTGCTGCTCGCTTAAGGTCATGGTGGGTGACATGAGTTTGGGCCATTTGAACTTATGCTTATCTAATCGCTTATACCACAGTGCAAAACCGGTGTTATCCCAGTAAAGCAGTTTGAGTTTGTCACGGCCTTTATTACAAAACACAAATAGCGCACCACTGAGCACGGGTAGTTCAAGCTCTGCTTCCACCAACGCCGCCAGACCATTAATTGATTTTCGAAAATCAACGGCATCGGCACATAAATAGACGGTGGGTACATCAACGAACATCCTCATACCGTTAGCCCTTTAATAATGGCAACGATATCGGCCGTCGCTAAATCGATAGGAAACGTGAGTTGGCCGGTTAGCGTATCAAACTGCAGCGTATTTTGACGAGTTTGCGCGCAGACTTCAGTAGTTTGTTTTACCTGGACAAAACGTGATGATGTAAGGCACTGCGTGTGCACTGGCAAGGTGGAATTAGGCTGGTCTTTTGCCAGTAAAGCACGTTGTTTATAATAAGTCGTAATAGCGACATTATGGTGTTGGCAGAATTCAATATTAGTACCACTAAACGTACTGCGTTTCAGCAAAAGCTGCTGCCACTGTGCGCTTGTTCTGTAAGTTTTCATCACCTGCTCCGAATTTATCATTGAGCAGGTATTTTTAGATAATCAGAGCATCGATGCTAGGTGTGGTTCGCTAGACGCTTACCCTTGAACTGTTTGTTTATTTCAAATTATCACAAGGTGAAACGTTATGATTGATAGAATTTTAAAGCAACGCGAAGTAGTAAAAATTACTGGCATGAGCCGCCCTACGATTTGGCGTAAGGAAAAAATGGGATTATTTCCTGCTAGACGCGACTTAGGCGCTCGTTCAGTGGGTTGGCTTGAAAGCGAAATTAAGGCTTGGATGGAGAGCCTACCTTGTGTGGAGCATGACGAGGAGGCAGCCTAATGAAAGGGGGCAACGGCAAAAAAGCCGCCACCCAAGCCAATTCAGCAGTTAATGATAATAGCCCAAAAAAGCCGAAGGCGCAGTCAAAGAAAGAGCGAGCATTTATTTATATTCTACAGCACCCCACAGGCGCTACAGAAAACGATATTTTGCGTAGCGTTGGCCTATCCAGTGGCAGGAACTACTTCACGCAGTTAGAGCGCTTGCACGGTTTTGAGTTAACGCGAGTGAATGATGAGAACCCAGACGGTATAGGTACTCATCTTAGATATAGCTTTTCATCACCAGAAATAGCAGCGGCAATTTTGAAAGAGATTAACGCGAGCCGGGCAAGGCGAAAAGCAGGAGTATTAAGCAAGGAGCAAGAGGCGGAGTTGTTGGCGCCTTTTAATCGTTTGTCATAAGTAATTACTAAAGTATTGCCATTACTGGCTATTAAAAAATTAATTAATAAGGAACAGGACGATGACTACAAACAATATGAAATATGATGCTAGCATTTCGGCAGACAATTTTGATTATCTTGATAGGGCGGTAAGTCAGGTACATAGCTTAACAGTGTTTATTACTGCTAATGATAACTACAAGTCTATGACAGAGACCACATTAGCAAACTTACTCTGGACTGTTAGTGAGCGCATAGGGGGAGTATTGACGGATAGCGTTGATATGTATTTTGGTGAAATCCCTAGGGAGCAATTGAAATTTGAGCAGCTTTTAATTCAGGCTAAAACGGTGCTGGACGCTTTGCGTAATAGTGAGGGGTTTGGCGGATTGCTTGGAGATCATCTGAGCAATGTAATTTGGCTGGTGGATGGACTACCAATAAAATCAATTAGTTACGAGGTTGGTGCTTTGAAATTCAAACTTCATCTAGCACATATGTAGCAGTGCTAACTCAGGCATTCATTTTCAAAAAAGATTATTAATACTTCTGTATTTTAAACATCTAATTCAATTTATCACTTCAGTCGAATAAATATTACAGCACTAAGTTAAAGCTAGGTCGTGATATAAAAAACCTTATTCAAGTTTTTGTCGCGCAGGCGGAGTGGCTTATACGTAGGTTGGCTTGAGCGCAGCGAAACCCAACGAAAAAGTATGTTATCAATTAATATCACTATTTTGCATTATCGATTGGCTGTCACTCACTTTAAGTTGAGCATAAAAAAGCGAATAAATAAATTTACTCGCTGATTATTTTTATTTAGCCCTAAGCCCTAAGCCCTAAGTCCTAAGCTTATGCCCCTGGGCCACATTCCATACAATGGTTAATAATGTCTGGGCCAAATTTAAGTTTGGCGTTTAGGTCGCGCAGCGCTGTGCGTAGCCCTTCTTCGATCACTGGGTGGTAATAAGGCATTTCTAACATTTGTGGTACGGTCATTTTGTTTTGTACCGCCCATGCTAGTAGGTGAGCTAAATGCTCGGCTTGTGGGCCGATAAACTCTGCCCCTAAAAATAACCCAGTGCCTTGCTCTGCGTAAACACGCATGTGGCCTTTGTTTTTAAGCATTACGCGGCTGCGGCCTTGGTTTTCAAAGCTTACTTCGCCTACTTCAAAACAACCGCATGGGCCTAATCGGTCAGTAATTTGCTTGTAGCTTTCGCCTACCATTGCTATTTGTGGGTCGCTAAATACAGCTGCAATTTTAGCTCTGCGCAGACCTATACGTACATCTGGGAAGCGCCCTGCATTTTGACCTGCAATAGCACCTTGGTCAGATGCTTCGTGTAGCAGTGGTAGCATGTTACTTGCATCGCCTGCTATAAATATGTTTGATTCACCACATTGCATTGTGTGCGTGTCTGCGTGAGGTACGCCGCGTTCATCAAGCTCAATGCCGGTGTTTTCAAGGCCTAGTTTATCTACGTTAGGTACTCGGCCTGTGGCTGCAAGTACGTAGTCAAACTGTTCGGTGTGTTTTTCACCTTGTTTGTCGGTGTAAGTTAGCTGTGCTTTGTCGCCAACTTGCATCATGTCAGATACGTTTGAGTCGGTATCTACAAAAAATTCTTCAGCAAAAACAGTGTTTGCGTAGTCTTTTACTACTGGATCTGTAAGTGGGCCAATTGCGCCGCCTACACCAAATAGTTTTACATTTACGCCTAGTCGGCTAAGTGCTTGGCCAATTTCAAGACCTATTACACCAGGGCCAAATACAGCGACTGATTCTGGTAGGTCATCCCAATCAAATACGTCGTCGTTTATAATAAGTTTGTCGCCAAAGTTATTAAATACGCCAGGGTACGAAGGGCGTGAACCGGTAGCAATTACAAAGCGTTTTGCTGTAATAATTGTGTGGTCGTCTATTTGTATGCGGTTTGTGTCTAAAAATTTAGCGTAACCACGAATTTTATCACCATCTGGTAATTCATCTACAGCTTCTACTACAAATCCGGCAAAGCGGTCGCGTTCGCTTTTAACGCGTGCCATCACTTCTTTACCATTAATACGTGGTGCAGAGCTGTGTACACCAAATGCAGGTGCCATTGTGATTGAGTGCGCAGCTTCAGCAGCTGCAATTAATAATTTACTCGGCATGCAGCCAACTCGTGCGCAGGTAGTGCCGTAAGGGCCTGATTCGATCATAAGTACGTTATTTGTAAATTGTTTAGCATTACGATAAGCACTTAAACCCGCAGTACCCGCACCAATAACAACAACGTCGGTTTGCAATTCTTTCATTATTTTTTCCTTATAAAATAGGGGCAACCAGTGCCCCTATTTATATTTACTAATTGAGCAAAATTATTAATTAAGCAAAGTATTTTTCTAAATCGTCTGAGCCACCAATGTGCTTACCGCCAATAAATACTTGTGGAACGGTTTCACGGCCAGATACTGCTTTAAGGCTTGTTAGTGATGCGCCTGAGCCCATAACAATTTCTTCAAATGCAAAGCCTTTTTCTGTAAGAAGCGCTTTAGCTTTTGAACAGAACGGACAACCAGGTTTAGTAAATACAGTTATTGGCTCTGGTTTAGCTTGCTTAGGGTTGATGTAATCAAGCATTGTGTCTGCGTCAGATACTTCAAACGGGTCACCTGGTAAATCTGGTTCGATGAACATTTTGTCAATCACGCCATCTTTTACAAGCATAGAGTATCTCCAGCTGCGCTTACCAAAACCTAGGTCGTTTTTGTCTACTAACATGCCCATGCCGTCAGTAAATTCGCCGTTACCGTCTGGTAGTAA
This sequence comes from Pseudoalteromonas sp. HL-AS1, assembly GCF_031198785.1. NCBI lineage: Bacteria > Pseudomonadati > Pseudomonadota > Gammaproteobacteria > Alteromonadales > Pseudoalteromonadaceae > Pseudoalteromonas > Pseudoalteromonas sp. HL-AS1. The sequence goes on along the minus strand of NZ_CP133569.1, from coordinate 2,641,865 downwards.
AGTAATGTTTTGCGCTTCTTGATGCTCAGCCCATGCGTTCATTACAAAGGTATCGTTTACTGATAAACATACAATTTCGTCAACGCCGTTTTGCTTAAGTACGCCTGCTAGTTCGTTATAACGTGGTAAGTGAGTTGATGAACATGTTGGTGTGAATGCACCTGGTAGTGAAAACACTACAACGGTTTTACCTTTAAAAATGTCATCTGTTGTTACTGATTTCCAATCGTTATTTTGACGAGTTGCAAATGTAACACTTGGGATTGTTTGACCTTCGATATTGTTTAACATAGTTTTTGTTCCTCTTGATTTGTTGATAGCCATTATGGTGAATAATTAAATATAGTTCCAATCGTTTGTTTGTATTAAACTGATAGTTATAAACTATCACGTAGAGCTGAATATGAACTTAAAAGATTTTGAATATGTAAAAGCAATAGCGCAATATAAGCATTTTCGCAAAGCTGCCGATGCATGTTTTGTTAGCCAGCCTACATTAAGTGGTCAAGTAAAAAAACTCGAAAATGAGCTTGGCGTTACTTTGTTTGATCGCTCAACCAAGCAAGTCACCTTAACAGCAAAAGGTGAACGTTTGTTGACGCAAATAGAAATTATTTTAGAACAAACGCAAATACTCAAAGAACTTGCTGCTACTTCTAACGAGCCTCTACAAGGTAAATTAACTATTGGTATTATCCCTACCATTGCGCCTTACTTGTTGCCTGCGTTATTAACATCAATGAAAGCGGCATTTATTGATAGCCAGTTTTCGTTTATTGAGATGCAAACAGCAACAATTTTAGAAGCTTTAAACAAGGGTGAACTCGACTTTGCTATTCTAGCTGATGTGCCAGAGCTTATTAATTACCATACGGTTGCTTTATACAAAGAAGATTTTTTAGTGGCGGTATCACACGATAACGCGCTTTCTAAGCATAAAAAAGTCGCGCTGAGCGATCTTCAAGGATGCAGCCTATTAATGTTAAGTGATGGTCATTGCTTTAAAGATCAAGCCCAAAAGTTTTGTTTTTCCGCAGGGGTAGATGTATCTAACCAGTATAAAGGTAATAGTTTAGAAACATTATTAGCGTTAGTGGCTATGGATGACGGTATTACATTTGTACCAAAGTTAGCATGTACCGACCGTGTAGGGATTGATTACTTGCCTATATTCCCTAATCAGCAGCGTAACGTGGTGTTTGCATGCAGAAAGCATTATCCACATTTATCGGGTGTAGAACAATTGGGCGAGTGGTTATCGGCTCACCCTAATTTAAAAGCTAAATTGAGTAAAAAACTCTAAAGATCTTGGCTGATTATTTCTACTACATCGTTAATTTGCACGCCAGGTAGTGGTTTGTCATCAATACTGACTGCTACTGCGGTTTGCTGATAAAGCTGCTCTACGCGAATTTTATTAAGCGTGGTGATGGTGTGCGGCATAACATTACCTGCCGCGTCGGTTAAATAGTTATGGTGCGCAATGCTTAGCATTTGGCCTTTTTTTAACCCATGAGCCTTACCCAAGTTAATAACGATTTTGCTATTTTCCATATGCATTATTTTACCTTGTGTAGGTAGGCATGCCATGGCTGCTTGAATATCATAACTCACTGATTGGTTGATATCGGTTATGCTTTGCCCATAAGGTGATTGCCAAAACCTATCACTATTAACATCCACTATGGTTGTTTTTTCAAATGGCCAAATTGCTTGAGTATGGTAACTATTTTGCCAAAGCTGCTCATAGGTAGTGCCATCAAATAGTGCAAACTCAATGTTGTAACTGCGCTCATACGCCTCGTCCTGCCAAAATGCATAATCGTTATTGAGTTTGTCGCTAGTCGAAAGGCTGGTTATTTGGCTAAGCAGAACATATTGAGCGTTACTGCGCGAAGATATTTCTTCTAATTGAGCGTTTGAATAGTCGTGCTGCTGCGAAAAGTATTTATCAACGCTTATTGCATTATTATAGTAAGCAATAGGCACTGCGCTCATTTTTGATTTTTGTAGAGAGGTAAAAATATTTTTGCTAATCGCTTTGCTTACGTCAAATATTTGACCCATTTTGGCATGTTCACGATGAACAAGTTGGCTTTGTGTAACGGCCACAAACTTATTAAAACTATTTTGTGGGCATTGCTCTGTTTGAGAAAAAATATCGAGTCGTAATGTAACAGCAAATTTATTGTCGTATTTATTTTCGCTGATCAGTTCAATTTTTTGAATTTCGCCGTGGCTGCTAATTTTTAGCTGATCTTGCATTAACACGCCATCTACCAAGGTTTGCACCGAGCTAACCCGTGCCCCAGAGAACACTAACGCTTGTGTAATCGCATCTTTTATAGCGGCAGATTTAGCTGCGCTCGTATCACCATTTTGAACGTTCGCATGGCCTGTTGATTCATACCACTGCGCTTTAGTAAAAGGGGAGAAAGTTAATAATGCCGTTACACTTAACCCTGCAAATGCCAATGATAAAAACGACTTCATACTTTTACTCCAATTAAACGTTAGCTATTAACTAGGTAGAGCAAGGACTGTACCAATGTTATTTGGTAATACTATAAATGGCATTAAACGTGCATATGTACTGCTAATTACTATACAAGGGCTAGATGCTATGCGAGCGATTTCATTACTTATTACACTTGGGTGTTTAACCTTAGGTGGTTGTAGCAGCGTTTTTGATAAGCATGTTGAATATAAATATGTAGAGCCAAATAATTACCCAGTTTTAAAAGCGATAGGGTATGCACCTATTAGCTTACAAAAAGGCGCTAACGCGTCGCAAAAGCAACTTATGGCAATTAAAGCTTCTAAGCTTGAGGCTTACCGCGAGCTTACTGAACAAGTATATGGGCAAAAAATTACCGCAGGAACAACGGTGGAAGGTTCAATTGCTCAAGACGATTACTTAGAAAGTAAAGTGCAGGGGCTCATTAAAGGTGCGCAAATTATAAAAACGTATGCTGTTGATGATACCTATGTAACCGAGCTTGAGCTCAACATGAAGCGTGTGCACGATTTATACATAGGTGAAGTAAAACCACGCGAAGTTAAAAAAGTAACGTACTACTAAAAAAGTTATTCAAAATATCTCATCCTCTTATATTGAGTGCTATGCTGTTGTTAGGATTAATTTTTAAGCAGATTGCGTAGTGCTCAACAGATGTATTTTATTGCCACTTATTTTAGATCGTTCAATAACAAAGGTTTTATCTGCTTTCAAGCAACAACATATTAAGCACTGAAACGATAGATTTAGGTAACTTGAGTGGTCTATCAACACCTGAGCAAACGGTGCAAATGAGTTCGGCGGAGCCGCTTAATATTGATGATGTAATCATTAACGAAGATGCAGAGCAGCTTATAGCGCTAAATACACTGGTTGAAGACGAAGGCTCTGCAATTGCTTATACCCCAGCCCAAAGCGGGGAAGCATTGATACAGCAGCACCTGCAGTTGATGTACAAAATCAATCGGAGGAAATGATTAAACACTTAATTGAAAGTAGTAATAATCAAACGGATATTTAATACCAATAAAGCCCCCCTAATTATTTATTAAGGGGGGGCTTACATAATTAAGTGAATTGGTATTATTTATAACTAAATTTAAGAATAAAGGACATTAAAAAAGCCTTATTGATAAGTCAATAAGGCTTTTTTAATGTAAAATTTGGGGCTTAAGCTTTTAAGTTACGAACCAGTTTACTCTCGGTATTTACAGATTTACCGGCTTGATCGTAGGTCATTGACGTTGGTGCGCCAATTAATATCTCTTTTAATTGTTTAACACTTAGTTGCGCTTGGCGGGCAGCATGAGCATTAACGTTATTTTGTTTTTGGCATTGTGCCAGTTGGGTTTTAACTTGGCTTATTAGCTCAGATATTTCAGAATTTTGTGAGTCGTTACTAGCAATTAGCTTACTTAGCTCTTTATCAAGGGTGCTTAACTTAGTTAAAAAAGACATTTTTTGTTGGGCAATTTCTTTTAAACCAGCACCACGTCGTGAGGCAATAGCAGTAAGCTCGTCGTTTAATAGCGTATGCAAAGAGTCTAAACAACTTACTTGTTGGTTTAGTTTTACGCTAATTAAACTATTATGATCAGCCATATACGTTAAACTCAAAATCAGCTAAATTTTTGGCAAGCTTTTCACTATCCACTTGGTATTTACCTTCAGTTATTGCTTTTTTAAGCTCAGCAACTTTATCGCTGTCAAAGCCAGGTGATTGCTGTGCTTTATCTTGAAGCGTTTTTAATTGCTGCGCTTGCGGCGTTAAACTTACAGAATCACTTGCAGCCTTAGGCGAAGGAGCTTGAGCAGCTTGTGTATTTGCATTATCTTTTTTTAAATCAACTTGTTGTTGCTTTGCATTTGTAAGTGCATTAGCTTGTTGATTACTGCCATTAACTTGACTAACCATAATAATAAACCTGTATATTACCCAACTTATGCCAAGTTATCGGCATATACGTAGGATACTTTAGTATAAATCTAAATTAAATATTTACTTGAACAGACTCTACACCATCTACTCGCGCATTTAAAATTTTACCTGACTTTTTGTTTTTAATTTGTATTTGATCGCCCAAAGTACCGTCTTCTAATGCAATACCTGTTGTTTTAATTCTAAGGCCTCTGAGATTAGCGTAAATATTAACAGAGTCACCTTTACACACCATACAAATTTGGTTTAGTAATACTGGCATACCACTTCTAATATTTCGTTTACTTCTGCTACCTATTAAAATTGTGGGATCATCTAAATATTGCACTCTTACAAAGTGAGTTGGTTTCATTTCAATACTTAAATGCGATTTAGTTATTACCTCACCACGAGCTAAGTTAGCAATTGCTACAACAACAGGCGCCATTTCAACAACTCTTACATGGACATATTGAGCCCATATTTGAGCATCATTACATTTAGCTTGTAAAGTTACTTGGCGGTTAAATGGTGGTTCATCGGAAGTTGATAATTCAAGGTCAGAATTACAAATACGATCAGGAATGCGACTATCTAAAGGCAGTGCACTTAATTGCATATTAGTATTTTTTAATATACCAATCTGCTCAGTTATATAAGCAACAGCCATCTCTTGTAATAAATCTTTGCTAAATACTTTGGCCTGCAAAGGGAATGCAAAGCAGAGGCTAGCAACAAAATAAAAAACACTGTATCTTCTGACTTTTTTTAACAAACTCATAATGTTTCGACTATGCTTATGGTTTCAAACAGGGTATAAATATTTTGCGTCAAAAAGTAGACGCTCCCGCGATGTTATGTAGCTTTATTAATAGGAAGCAATTATCGTTCCGCATTATTTGTTTTCTTTAGGAGATTTGAATGGCAGGCATTTTAGACTCAGTAAACCAACGCACGCAGTTGGTTGGGCAGAACCGCCTAGAATTACTTTTATTTAAGCTCAGAGGGCGTCAGCGTTTTGGCATTAATGTATTTAAAGTGAGGGAAGTATTGCAATGTCCTCCACTTACAAGCATGCCAAAATCGAATGCTTATATTCGTGGTGTTGCTCATATTCGTGGTCAAACTATCTCAGTAATCGACCTGTCGATGGCTGTAGGCGGGCGCCCAATAGAAAATATTAAAGACAGTTTTATCATCATTGCTGAGTACAACCGCTCGGTTCAAGGCTTTTTAGTGGGCGGGGTTGGGCGTATTGTAAATATGAATTGGGAAAAAATAATGCCACCACCATCAGGTGCCGGGCGTTATTCATATTTAACAGCCGTGACCGAAATCGAAAATGAATTAGTAGAAATTTTAGACGTAGAAAAAATACTTAATGAAATTTGCCCAGTAAATACAGAAGTAAGTGCTGAAGTTGCACAAAGTGGCGACATTCAAAAAGACTTAGGCGAGCGTATCGTATTTATTGCAGACGACTCAGCTGTTGCGCGTAATCAAGTTAAACGTGCCCTAGAACCGCTAGGCGTGCAAACGGAGCTTGCTAAAAATGGTAAAGAAGCTTTAATTAGGCTTAAAGAAATAGCAGAACTTGATTGTAAAAATGACATTACTGAGCGAGTTGCATTACTTATTTCTGATGTTGAAATGCCAGAAATGGACGGTTATACATTAACAGCTGAAATAAAAGCAGATCCTAAGCTTGCACCATTACATGTTATTTTACATACATCATTGAGTGGTGTGTTTAACCAAGCAATGATAGAAAAAGTAGGTGCTGACGACTTTATCGCCAAATTTAACCCTGATGAGTTAGCAACTGCGGTTAAAAAATGGGTCCATAGTGACCAATAAAAATAGGTGTTATTGATTTGAATAATAAAGATTTGCAGCAAAGTGAATACGACCAGTTTCGTTCGTTTTTAGAGCAGCAATGCGGTATTGTTTTAGGTGAAAACAAGCAATACTTAGTTAAAAGTCGACTTGCTCCACTCATGGCTCGATTTAATGTGGAATCTTTATCACAATTAGTAAGTAAAACACTTGGCCTTCATGAGCGGCAATTAAGAGCCGCTGTTGTTGATGCAATGACCACAAACGAAACGTTATGGTTTAGAGATCAATACCCATTTGAATTACTTCAAAATAAATTATTCCCTGAGTTTAAAGAGTTAAGAAGACCATTAAAAATTTGGTCTGCTGCCAGCTCATCAGGGCAAGAACCCTACTCGATTGCCATGTCGGTTGCCGAGTTTCAAGCTAAGCAACCTGGCGTGCTACGTATGGGAGCGCAAATTATTGGTACAGATATATCTAATACCATGCTTGATATGTGTAAAAATGCAGAATACGACGCGCTTGCACTTGCCAGAGGCTTATCGGCAGAACGTCGTAAAAAGTTTTTTAAAGATAGCGGCAACGGTATGGCACAAGTAAACGATACAATAAAAAAACAAGTTAGTTTTAGGCATTTAAATTTGCTTGATTCGTACGCGTTAATGGGCAAGTTTGATATTATTTTTTGCCGTAATGTACTTATTTACTTTGCTCCTGAAATAAAAGCTAAAATTATTAATCAGTTTGCACAAGCGTTAAATCCAAAAGGGTACTTGTTTTTAGGTGCATCAGAGTCCTTGACTGGCTTAAGTACTGAGTTCGATATGGTTAGATGCAACCCCGGTATTATTTACCAAAAGAAATAATTAAGCTAATTCCTTTCCCTAAAACGACGCACTCAGCGTCGTTTTTCTATTTAGATACATGGCCTTATAAAAATATAACTTTCCTTATTATAAATGGCTTATTTTTTGCTTTATTCATGGGTAAGTCAATTTTTTGGAGAAGGTTATGGCTATCAGTTTTGATAAAGCATTAGGTGTGCATCCGCAAGCCATGTTGATCCGTTCACAGCGAGCAGAATTAATTGCAACTAATATAGCTAACGCTGATACGCCTGGCTATAAAGCAAAAGATATAGACTTTGCCTCGGCATTAAAAGCGGCAAGGTCAACCCAGCAAAGCGGCAATACCATGGTAAGAACTAACGATAAACACATTAGTGGAGGTACTCATAGTATGGGCAATTCTGAATCATTTCGCTTACCAAATCAATCAGATACAGGAGATGGTAACTCGGTTGATATACAAGTGGAACGAAACTTGTATACACAGAATGCTATGGAGTATCAGGCCAGCTTGCAATTTTTAAGCGGCAGATTCAAAGGTCTGAATAAAGCTCTCGGTAGTCAAGGATAAAAATTATGAGTTTATATAATGTTTTCGATATTGCAGGTTCGGGTATGAGCGCACAAAACGTTCGCTTAAATACTACAGCTAGTAATATTTCTAATGCTAATACCATTAGTTCATCTCAAGACAAAACGTACCGAGCGCGCCAACCTGTATTTGCGGCTGAGCTAACAAAGGCTTCAGCATCAGCAAGTAATCAACAGGGCTCCGCAGTTGGTGTTAAAGTTTTGGGTATTGTTGAAAGCGATGCACCATTACAAATTGAATATAACCCAAATCATCCAAGTGCGGATGAAAATGGCTATATCTATAAACCCAACGTTAATGTTGTAGAGGAGATGGCAAATATGATTTCTGCCTCTCGTTCTTACCAGACAAACGTGCAAGTTGCTGATGCAGCAAAGCAAATGCTAAGTAAAACACTGTTGCTAGGGCAGCGGTAACCGAGGGTAGGTTATGAGTAACGATATTAGTACATCTTCATCCTATTTAGACTCTTTGCGTTGGCAAGAATCGCAAGTAGCGACCAGCGATGGTGAAAGCGATGCGTTAACGCAAGAAGACTTTTTTTCTTTGTTAACTCAGCAATTATCGTATCAAGATCCCAGTAATCCTGCGGATAATGATCAAATGATTGCTCAAATGACTAGCTTTACGATGGCGCAGGGTATTAGCGATTTGAATTCAAATTTTGATACGTTAGCTACTTCGATGACATCAAACTCAGCCCTGCAAGCTTCAACGCTTGTTGGCAAGCAGGCTTTATTAGAATCTAATACTTTAGATTTAAATGAATCAGGTGATGCTAAAGGGTCTATCGTTGCTGAAAGTGCAGTTGAAAGTTTAACACTTAGTGTAACTGATGCTTCAGGACAGCTAGTGAGAACAATTGATATGGGTTCTCAGCCTGCGGGCGCTGTTCGCTTCGCTTGGGATGGTAATAATGAAAGCGGTGAGCGTTTACCTGAAGGGGAATACACGTTATCGGCACAAGGTAGTACCAATGGTCAGTTTTCTAGCTTACCTATTGCAACTTTCAAAAATATTGAAAGTGTAAATATCAACGGTTCAAGCGGCATCATTGTTAACACTAAAGAAGGTGCGGTTAGGTTAACCGACATTGCAGAGATCGCGTAACAAATTTAATATTTCTTGCCTGCCAGCAGGCCACAGATTAACAGGTTAGAGGTAAATTATGAGCTTCAATATTGCATTAACCGGCCTAGCTGCCGCACAAAAAGATTTAGACGTAACGGCAAATAATATTGCAAACGTAAATACAACAGGTTTTAAAGAGTCGCGCGCTGAGTTTGCCGATGTTTACGCTTCATCAGTATTTAGCTCTGGTAAGACTAAAAATGGTGATGGTGTACAAGCGACAATGGTTGCACAACAGTTTCATCAAGGCTCACTACAATTTACAAATAACTCACTTGATTTAGCAATCACTGGTGAAGGTTATTTTGCGATGACAGACGATTTATCTTCGCAAGACTTAACATACACACGAGCAGGTGCATTTAAATTAAACCAAGATAATTTCATAGTTGATGCTAAAGGTAATTTTTTACAAGGTTTCCCTGTTGACGAAGCAACAGGTAATACAACATCAGTAAGCCTAAGCACTTCATCAGCTTTGCAAATTCCTGATTCATCAGGCTCTCCGCGTGCAACAACAAGTGTATATAGCTCATTCAATTTAGATTCGCGAGTTGAGTCACCAACGCTTCCATTTAATCCAGATGAAAGTGCTACTTATAATTCATCAACATCAACTACAGTTTATGACTCATTAGGTGAGCCACATGTTTTACAGTTGTTTTTTGTGAAACGTGATGACGCCGCAACTGCGACTGACGCAAATAAATGGGATGTTTATACTACCCTTGATGGTGACAGTTTTGGAGAGGATGGCGTGCTTCAAGATGGGACTACGCCTTATGCACCTTTAACAACCCTAGGATTTGACTCAAGCGGCGTACCGTCAACAACAGGTGATCCAGCTGTAGATAATGTAGCGAATACTTTTAATCCTATTTCGATAATTGGAGGTGATGCAGCCTCCGGTACAGCAGGCCTTTCTGATTTATTAACGAATGGTGCAAGCTTTCCTGCAGATATCGAAGTTAATTGGCGTGATGAAACTGGTACCGCAAATAAGGTGCCTACCCAATACGCTAGTAATTTTGAAGTAAAAGCGCTTGAGCAAGATGGTGCTACTGTTGGTCGTTTAGCCGGAATTGACATTGGTACAGATGGTAAAATTGTAGCGTCATACAGTAATGGTGATACATCATTTTTAGGCCAGGTAGCTATGGTTCGCTTTTCAAACTCGCAAGGTTTACAGCAAGTCGGCGATACTGCGTGGAAAAAAAGCTTAACATCGGGTGAGCCTATTGCAGGTGAGCCAGGATCGGGTACTTTAGGATCAATAAATTCATCTGCACTTGAGCAATCAAACACCAATTTAACTACTGAACTAGTAGACTTAATTACTGCACAGCGTAATTACCAAGCAAACTCACGTGCGCTTGAAGTTAACTCAACAATTCAGCAGAGTATTTTGCAGATTCGATAAGCTACACTCAATTGAATATATTAGGCTGCATTTTTGCAGCCTTTTTTATGAGCTCTTCTTAATACCCTCAATGTTGCGTCAAATTTAATTTGGCATCTATTTTGCATTTATAATTTCAGAGATTTTTTATGTGAGTCGATACTATGGACAAAATGGTCTACATTGCGGCCTCTGGCGCTAAGCAAAGCCTACAGGGACTTGCGCTTAAAGCCAATAATTTGGCGAATGCAAATACAACAGGCTTTAAAGCTGACTTTGCACAGGCGCGTTCTATGCAAGCGTTTGGCGAAGGTTTGCCTACACGAGTATTTGCAATGCAAGAGCGTCCGGGTTCTAACATGGTATCGGGTGGCATTGTTCAAACCGGGCGCGATTTAGATATTGCAATGAGCGATAACGCGTGGCTTGCCGTGCAAGATGCCTCTGGTAACGAAGCTTATACCAAAGTAGGTACGCTCAATATTACTGCGCAAGGCATGTTAGTAACGAGCGGTGGTCGTCAAGTAATTGGCGAAGGCGGCCCTGTTATTTTACCCGTCCCAGTCGAAAAAATAGGGTTTAGCCAAGATGGCGCTATTCAAGTTCGCCCGCAAGGCGCTCCCGCTAATTTTTTAGAAGAAATCGACACGCTTAGAGTGGTAGAAGCAAATAGCTCACAGCTCGAAAAAGGTAACGACGGTTTATTTAGACCAAAAGCAAATGTAACAGTAGATACCTCTGCCAATGTAAAAGTTTTAAGTGGTTCGCTTGAAATGTCGAATGTGAATCCGGTTCACGAAATGGTCGACATGATAAGCCACCAGCGCCAATTTGAATTACAAGTGAAATTAATGAAAACAGCTGAAGAAATTGACGAGCGTCAAGATCAGTTATTACGCATAGTTTAACTTTAAAGTGAGGACACGATTATGAATCCAGCATTGTGGATCAGTAAAACGGGGCTAGACGCTCAACAAACCGATATATCGGTTATTTCAAATAACTTAGCGAATGCGAGTACTGTAGGTTACAAAAAAAGCCGCGCTATATTTGAAGATTTACTTTATCAAAATATTAATCAACCAGGTGGTCGTTCATCGCAAGATACCGAAATGCCATCAGGCTTAATGTTAGGTGCGGGTGCTAAAGTTGTAGCTAATCAAAAAGAGTTTACGCAAGGCAACATGTTGACCACCGAAAACTCACTAGATTGGATGATTTCTGGCGAAGGTTTTTTTGAAGTACTGCAACCAGATGGCAATATTGCTTACTCGCGCAACGGCCAGTTTACTACCGATGGCGATGGACGAATTGTAACATCGGGCGCAGGTTATGTGATTCAGCCAGAAATGAATGTACCAGACGACGCGCAATCAATTACGGTGTCGCAAGATGGCGAAGTATCTGTACGTGTTGCAGGCCAAGCGGATAACGTAGTAATTGGTCAGCTAACAATTAGTGACTTTATTAATCCATCGGGTCTTGAGCCAATTGGTCAAAACCTTTATACCGAAACTGCTGTAAGTGGTGCACCGGTACAAGGTAACCCGGGTGTTGAAGGGTTAGGTAGTATTATTCAAGGCTCACTCGAAACATCTAACGTAAATGTGACTGAAGAGCTGGTAAATCTAATAGAAACTCAGCGTATTTACGAAATGAACTCAAAAGTAATTTCGGCCGTTGACGAAATGATGAGTTATATCAATCAACAGCTTTAATAGAGTAGGGGGAATTATGCGTAATATTATTTTATTTGCAGCGGGCACATTATTTTTAAGTGGCTGTATGTCTACGCAAAATAGCGAAGTAGTACAGGACGACCCTTACTATGCACCTATGTACCCCGAGCCTATTTTAGAGCCGATGGTAGCAACGGGTTCATTGTTTAATACTCATACATCAAACGACTTATATTCTGATAAAAAAGCGCTACGTACTGGCGATATAATTACGGTTAAGTTACAAGAGTCTACTCAAGCAACAAAAGCTGCTAAAACAGAAACAGACAAAGAAACCGACGCAAGTTTAGACCCAGTGATTGGATTAGGTGGTCTACCTGTAAATATAGGTGGCGATAGTATTCAGTTTGGTATTGGTAGTGATTCGTCGTTTACGGGCGATTCAAAATCAAACCAGTCAAACAGCTTAGTAGGCGATATTTCGGTAAATGTTATGCGTGTTTTACCTAACGGTAATTTAGTTATACGCGGCGAAAAATGGCTAACGCTTAATACCGGCGAAGAGTTTATTCGTTTAGAAGGGCTAGTACGCCCTCAAGACGTAAGCGCCGATAATACGGTTGAATCAAACCGCATTGCTAATGCACGTATTCAATACTCAGGTAAAGGGCAAACGCAAGAGGCGCAAAGTCCTGGTTGGCTTACACGTTTCTTTAGCAGTTCGCTGTTTCCATTTTAGAGGGTAACAACATGAATAGCCTTAAAGCTTTATGTTTAGTTGTATTATTAGGTTGGCAGTTTACTGCCAGTGCTGAGCGCATAAAAGATGTGTCTATGGTTGAGGGCGTGCGCTCTAACCAATTAGTTGGTTATGGCTTAGTGGTTGGTTTACCGGGCACTGGCGAGCAAAACTCATATACACAACAAAGTTTTAGAGGCATGTTGAACAGCTTTGGTATTACGCTACCTTCAACTCAAAGTCCTAAAATTAAAAATGTTGCCGCTGTTGCTGTTCATGCAGAATTACCCGCATTTAGAAAGCCCGGGCAAACAATCGATATTACGGTTTCGTCTATTGGTAGTGCAGGCAGCTTGCGTGGCGGTACTTTACTACAAACTTTTTTAAAGGGTGTAGATGGCAACGTATACGCAATTGCACAAGGTAGCTTAATTGTAGGTGGCTTAGGCGCACAAGGTCTTGATGGCAGTAAGGTTGTAATTAACACCCCTACCGTTGGTCGTATACCAAATGGCGCAACAGTTGAACGCACAGTAGAAAGTCCATTTATGCAAGGCGATTACATTACCTTCAACCTAAACCGCCCAGACTTTACAACGGCAAAACGCCTAGAAAAAACAATTAATGATTTAGTCGGCCCAAATAGCGCACAAGCAATTGATTCTGTTTCTATTCGTGTTATAGCACCACGCGATGCATCCCAGCGTGTATCGTACTTATCAACACTCGAAAACTTAGAATTTAAGCCAGCTGATATGGCCGCTAAAATTATAGTTAACTCGCGCACAGGTACAATTGTCATTGGTAAAAACGTTAAGCTTCAGCCTGCCGCTATAACTCACGGTGGCTTAACAGTAACAATTGCAGAACAACAAAATGTGTCACAACCAAACCCGCTAGCAAACGGTGATACTGTTGTTACACAGCAAAGTATTATTGATGTAAATCAAGATGACTCGCGCGCCTTTGTATTTAATCCAGGTGTAAGCCTTGACGATTTAGTTCGCGCAATTAACGAAGTAGGCGCAGCGCCTGGTGACTTAATGGCTATTTTAGAAGCACTAAAAGAAGCTGGCGCAATTAACGGACAGTTAGTTGTTATATAAATAACCCAAGCCAATAAATAACGTATTACTTAAGCCCTATATTTTTGAAACAAGATATAGGGCTTTTTATTTACAGCAACTTAAGTTTATTATTTTTATCTTCCTCTTTTTATCGGTAGTGGCTCAATTTTTGCATTTTTAACTGCATTATTCATTTTGTGTCAAAAAGCCGATGGAAACTAACCACCTCGATAAGCAAAACTTTTTTGATTTAGGCAACTTAGATTCACTTCGTAAAGAAGCCTTAACCAGTGGCGATGCATCAACTGATGCCTCTAAAGCTGCGCTCAAAAAAGCGGCCGCACAATTTGAAGCTATTTTTACGCAAATGCTGCTCAAAGGAATGCGCAAAGCCAACGAAGCATTTGAAGACAAAGACAGTCCATTTAATTCAAGTGGCGTAAAGTTTTTTGAAGAAATGCACGACCAGCAGCTTTCAACAGAGCTTTCATCAAATGGCTCTTTAGGCCTTGCCGATTTAATTGTTCAGCAGTTATCGCCTGAGTCTAAAAACTTTATGCCAGGCTCTGTACTTAGAACAACCAACGATATTTTTAGCGATACGCAAGTCGGATCAGCGCTTCCTCATGAGCAAAAAAATAATCAACCCGATCTTATCGTTAAGAGCACTAAAGCCGATATTGCTGAGCCTAAAGTTAATACTGCAGAGTCTAAAGCCGATAGCCCAACATTTAAAAATGCAGAAGAGTTTGTAAGTTCAGTGTGGGAACACGCTAAAACTGCAGCGCAAAAAATTGGTTTAAACCCAGCGGTAATGGTTGCACAAGCAGCACTTGAAACCGGTTGGGGTAAGCACATTATTAATAAAAGTGACGGTGGCAGCTCAAATAACTTATTTAATATTAAGTCAGATAAAAGCTGGGAAGGCGACAAAGCAAGCAAAGTAACGCTTGAGTTTGAGCAAGGCACACCCGTTAAAAAACAAGCCAGCTTTAGAGCCTACGCTTCAATTAAAGATAGTGTGAACGACTTCGTTGATTTTTTAACGCAAAACCCACGCTACCAAGAAGCATTACAAAATACAGCAAAACCAAATGACTTTTTAGATTCATTGCAAAAAGCAGGTTATGCAACCGATCCAAATTACGCCAGTAAAATAAAAAATGTGCTCAATAGCAGCCAGCTAAAAGACATTGCGGCAAACGTGATCCGCCAAGGAGTAGAGTAACATGTCGTTTAATTTATTAAACATTGCCAGTTCTGGGGTTAGAGCAAGCTCGGAGCTACTGCAAACGACAAGTAAAAATATCGCCAATGTAAATACCGTAGGTTACGTACGTGAGCGTACTGAATTTACCACTATGGTTGACAACCAAGTGGGGCGAGGCGAAACATACCGATTACTAAACGAGTTTGCTCAGTCACAGCTAAATCGTGACACCTCTAATAAATCGTTTTTCGATCAGTTTATTACTGAGGCTAATCGAGTTGATACTATTTTTTCTGAAGAGTCGAACAACCTTTCGACTGGCATTAACTCTTTATTTAATAACGTGCAAGAAGCGCTTAATCAGCCGTCATCTACCGTTGCTCGCTCATTAGTAATGACCGACGCGCAAAGCTTAATTGATCAAATGGATAGGCTTTCGGGCATCGTGCTTGATCAAAAAAGTATAGTAAACGAGCAGCTCGAAATATTTTCAGATGAAGCAAACTCACTCATTCAAAGTATTAGCACGCTAAATCAAAATATTGCAGCAGTTAATGGCACTAATAACGCCGCAGATGCGAGCTCTACCTATAACGAACGTGATAAAGCGATACGCGACTTATCAGAGCTAATAGACATAGAAACGCTTGATGGTCCAAATGGCGAAAAGCTCGTTTTTATGGGCACAGGCGAAGCAGTTGTTATGCAAAATGGCGCATTTAACTTATTTTCGATGACGGGCGACCCCGATCCTAATTTTAAAGAATTTAAGCTTGACGTTAATGGTGGCAAAGCAGTGCCGCTTGAAGTTGATGCAAGTAAACTCAAAGGCAAAATTGGCGGCTTACTTTCTTTTAGAGATGACATATTAGTCCCTGCGCAAAACCAAATTGGTCAAATGGGCTTAGCGATAGCTGACGCATTTAATGAGCAAAACAAATTGGGTATGGATGCAACAGGCCAGCTAGGGGGGAATATTTTTAATATACCTACCGTTGGCGCTTATGCGTATCAAGCTAACACCGGTACTGCCGGTATGACTGCAACGGTAGAGCCAGGTAAAGGCAGTGAATTACCTGCCAGTGATTTTATTATTACTTATACCAGTGCGACATCGGTTTCTATTCAACCAGTAGATAATAAAGGCGAGCCGCTAGGTGATCCATCAGTTGCAGATATCCCAGCCGATGGGATCATAAATGCAGACGATATTCGAAATGCAGTCCCTTATCAAGCGGCAACACCTACAACACCAGAAGTGCTTGCAACAGTAAAAGACTCCTTCGGACTCCAATTAAATATAGATACAAGCAAAACAGGTAACGTGGGTGATCAATTTCAAATAAAGCTTAATTCAGATTCCGCTTCAAGTATCACACTTGCAACAGGTCGCGCAGAAGACCTAGCACTCGCATCCCCTATTCGTACAGCTAACAGTATAGATAATACCGGTACCGCTACTATTTCAGCAGGAGAAGTTACAAGTGTAACATCGGGTGGTTTTAGCACAGCTCCCGGTTTGACCAATGGCGTTATTACCCTAGTTAAAACAGGCACTGCAAACGAATATCAAATTTCTGATGAAAATAATACGGCAACAACAATTATTATTCCACCGCCAGGTAATAATGTTTTATCTCAAGCAGGAACGCCATACAGCGATTATGGTTTTGACTTTGATATAGAAGGTACACCAGCAACAGGCGACACCTTTACACTTGAGTTTAACGAAGGCGGCTTTGATGATAACCGTAATGGTTTAAAATTAGCTGATTTACAAAATGGTGAGTTAGTACGTTTAAATGTAGAAACAACAGCAACAGCCGATAATCATAAAACGTTCAACCAAGCTTATTCAGGATTAGTGAGTGATATAGGTGTTATAACTGGCCAAGCAATCACAAGTGGGGCTGCATTTGACGCTCTAGCACAACAATCTGAGGCATGGTATGAATCACTATCTGGAGTAAACCTTGATGAAGAGGCCGCAAATTTACTGCGTTTTCAACAATCATACTCAGCATCAGCACAAGTTTTAGCAGCAGCTCAAGAAATTTTTGACACCTTATTAAATGCGGCGAGGTAATTATGCGTTTATCTAATAATTTAATGTACCAAAATGGCACTGATAAAATACTTGAAAATCAGCAACGCGTTGCTGATGCACAAGAGCGTGTTAATACAGGGAAAAAGTATCTCTCTTCATCAGAGGCTCCCGCGATAATATCTCAGGCAATGTTGTTTAACGATAAAATTCAAATAAATGAGCAACATGTTAAAAATTCTGAAATGTTGAAAAGTCGCCTTGAAACACAGGAAGGTGTACTCGAAAGTATCAAAGAGTCGGTAGATAGGGCAAACATTCTAACCATTAAAGCAGGTAATGGGGCAATGTCAGACATCGATCGAAAAAGCATGGCCGGTGAGATTGAATCAATTAAAGAAGCGGTTTTTAGTTGGATGAATGCAAAGTCAGAAAATGGCCGTTATATTTTTTCAGGCTATCAGGATAATGCGCAGACTTATTCATTTAACTCGAATACAAATACATACGAATATAACGGCGATCAGGGTCAGCACCGTATTAAGGTCGCTGATGGGGTTGAAATCAAGTCGAGTGATAATGGTTATGAAGTATTTGAAAAAGCACAAAAACGCTTAAATATAGAAAGAAGTTCAGTCACTCCTGCAGGAGCAGATGTGTATGTTGGTGAGCAACCTATATTTGATCGATTCCATCAGGACAATTATAACGCTGATCCGAACGCGGCTGCGAATGCGAATTTAATCACCGTTAATTTTACTTCTGCAACAGATTACGATTTGTTACAAGGTGGCGTTACAATTCAGAGTGGGACGTACAGTGGTAGTAACTTGTCCATTTCAGGCTTAGATATTGATGTTCCCAACACAGTTCCAGGAAGTATTAGCTTTGAATTAGAAGAGCCTAAAAAAGAAAATTTACTAAATTCTCTGAATAAGTTATCAGTTGCACTATCTGATAACTCTTTAAGTAATGCGGATTTTAAAGAAGTACTGTCTAATACTCTCGTAGGACTTACAAATTCAAAAAACCTTATCTCGCAAACGCAGGCGAGTCTTGGTGCTCGATTCAATACTGCGGATAGAATAGCTTCATCTAATTTAACTTCGGATATTAATAATAAACAAGCGAAAGCAAAACTTATTGAAGTTGACATGGCTGAGGCTATCTCCGATTTAACTAAGCAAGAATCATCACTGCAAGCATCTCAAGCAACGTTTGGTCGGTTAGCAAACCTTTCCCTATTCGATTATCTATAAATTAAATGGAGGATAAGGCAAAAGTTTGCCTTATCCTCATGTGCAACTTTATATCTCCTCCTAGTTAATCTAAATAATCCTGATGATTTTTTAAGTGTATGTTTTTTATGGTTAATACTAAAGTGCATTTCTTTATTTTGTTTTTTGAGTAATAAAAATCTAAAGTATTTTAAAACGTGCCCGATAACTTAAATAAGGCAGCTGATGAATAAATCGATTCAAAGGCTTAAAAGATTAAGTTAAGTGTAAACACAGCGTTTACCTCAGGAGAACCATCATGGCACTTTATGTAAATACAAATGTATCAAGTTTGAATGCTCAAAGACAGTTAATGAACTCAGGTAATACGCTTGATACAGCGTTTCAACGCTTATCTTCAGGTCTACGTATTAATAGTGCAAAAGATGACGCGGCAGGCTTGCAAATCTCTGACCGTTTAACGAGTCAAATAAATGGCTTAACGCAAGGTAACCGAAATGCAAATGACGGTATTTCACTGGCGCAAACAGCGGAAGGTGCGTTGGATGAAATGACAAGTATGTTCCAACGTATTCGTACATTAGCAGGGCAGGCAGCGAATGGTTCAAATACAGGTTCAGATAGAGCGGCCCTGCAATTAGAAATGCGACAGTTAGGTGAAGAGGTTAATCGTATTGCAGGCGATACAACATTTGGTGGTACAAACTTACTGGATGGGAGCTACTCAGCAGAGTTCCAAGTAGGTGCTGATGCGAATCAAACTATCAGCATGACAATGACCTCGATAGCGGCAGCGTCGGGTGGAACAGTTTCAGTAAATAGCTTTACAGTGAGTGGTTTAGCAGCAGCAGCAAGTGCAGTGACAGGTACGGGTTCGGGAGCGACAAATGCTTTTGCAAATGCCAGTGGTATGTCATTCACATCTGTAGGGGAAGCGCAGGATGTTTTAGCCGCGGTAGATGCGATGATAGGCGCAATTGATGCAAAACGAGCCCAGCTAGGTGCGGTACAAAATCGTTTTTCATCAACAATCCGTAATCAAACGAACATCATTGAGAATGTATCAGCGGCACGTTCACGTATTAAAGATGCTGATTTTGCAACAGAAACGGCAACGTTGACCAAAGCACAGATTTTACAACAGGCGAGCAGTACAATATTGTCACAGGCGAATCAGCGTCCACAAGCGGCATTGTCACTACTAGGTTAACGTAATACGCGGGCTAACAAGGTGTTAGCCCGCATATAAACGCAATACTGAAACACATAATTATAAGTAAAGTTTCTCTGACAGGAGGCTATTACTATAAATTAGCTTAGAAAAGTTCGGGCAATTCTAAAATGTAAATTCAGTGAATATTCAAAAGCAAGTAATGTGCCAACAGTTAAAGTCAAAAAAGTGTCAGCGTCTTTAATGCTTTAATTCATGCTCCGATTAAAACTGTTGGTTGCTTTCCTTTTAGTTTCTTCTCTTCATGATCTTCTTTCTAATTTAAAATCAGCTGCTTAGTTTTTATGATTTAAAGTTGTATGTTTTGAATACACTTTATTGAGTTGATATTAACTTTCTAATAGGTTTGGCACGCCAATTGCTTTATTAGTTTTAACGAGTTTAAACCGATAAATAAAATTGGGGTATCAAATGGCCTTATATGTAAATACAAATGTTTCGAGCTTAAATGCACAGAGACAACTCATGAAATCTGGAAGCGAACTTGATACGGCTTTTCAACGTTTATCATCAGGTTTAAGAATTAACAGTGCTAAAGATGATGCGGCTGGTTTGCAGATTTCAGATCGACTAACGAGTCAAATAAATGGTTTGATGCAAGGTAACCGGAATGCAAATGATGGTATTTCATTAGCGCAAACCGCAGAAGGCGCGATGGATGAAATGACGAGCATGTTTCAGCGTATTCGCACATTAGCGGGACAAGCTGCAAATGGGTCAAATACAGCAAGTGATCGTTCTGCGTTGCAGTTAGAGTTAAGGCAGCTAGGTACAGAGATTAATAGAATTGCAGCAGATACGACATTTGGTGGCCGGAACTTACTTGATGGTTCGTTTAGTGCGGAGTTTCAGGTGGGGGCGGATGCCAATCAAACTATCAGTATGACCATGACGGCGATTCAAGCAGCGACAGGCGGTGACGTTGCTGTTAATAGTTTTGCGTTGAGTGACTTAGCGGTGGCAGCAAGCCAGGTAACAGGAACTGGTGGCGGTGCTGTAAATGCATTTGCGTCAGCAAGTGGTTTGTCATTTACTTCAGCCGCAGAGGCGCAGGATATATTGGCGGCAGTTGATGCTATGATTGGTGCGATTGACGCTAAACGCGCAGAGTTAGGTGCGGTTCAAAATCGCTTTTCATCAACAATAAGAAATCAAACCAATGTGATGGAAAATGTATCAGCGGCACGTTCGAGAATTAAAGACGCTGACTTTGCAACAGAAACGGCGACATTAACCAAAGCACAAATCTTACAGCAGGCAAGCAGTACTATTTTAGGGCAGGCGAATCAGCGGCCGCAAGCGGCATTGTCCCTCCTTCAAGGTTAATATTTTATTTATAGGAAAAGCCCTCTTTTGTAAAAAAGAGGGTTTTTTTGTTTTGGTGCTCACTAAATAATAAGCCAATGTTGGGGGGTTGTGATTTAGATGAGAAATAAACATAAAAAATAAAACAATTTAAAACAGGTGGTTGCATCCATTGCGTAGTGATTTTTATAAAAAACATTAAAAGGGCCTAAAGAAACATAAGAAGTGCCCGATAACTTAAATAAGGCAGCTGATGAATAAATCGATTCAAAGGCTTAAAAGATTAAGTTAAGTGTAAACACAGCGTTTACCTCAGGAGAACCATCATGGCACTTTATGTAAATACAAATGTATCAAGTTTGAATGCTCAAAGACAGTTAATGAACTCAGGTAATACGCTTGATACAGCGTTTCAACGCTTATCTTCAGGTCTACGTATTAATAGTGCAAAAGATGACGCGGCAGGCTTGCAAATCTCTGACCGTTTAACGAGTCAAATAAATGGCTTAACGCAAGGTAACCGAAATGCAAATGACGGTATTTCACTGGCGCAAACAGCGGAAGGTGCGTTGGATGAAATGACAAGTATGTTCCAACGTATTCGTACATTAGCAGGGCAGGCAGCGAATGGTTCAAATACAGGTTCAGATAGAGCGGCCCTGCAATTAGAAATGCGACAGTTAGGTGAAGAGGTTAATCGTATTGCAGGCGATACAACATTTGGTGGTACAAACTTACTGGATGGGAGCTACTCAGCAGAGTTCCAAGTAGGTGCTGATGCGAATCAAACTATCAGCATGACAATGACCTCGATAGCGGCAGCGTCGGGTGGAACAGTTTCAGTAAATAGCTTTACAGTGAGTGGTTTAGCAGCAGCAGCAAGTGCAGTGACAGGTACGGGTTCGGGAGCGACAAATGCTTTTGCAAATGCCAGTGGTATGTCATTCACATCTGTAGGGGAAGCGCAGGATGTTTTAGCCGCGGTAGATGCGATGATAGGCGCAATTGATGCAAAACGAGCCCAGCTAGGTGCGGTACAAAATCGTTTTTCATCAACAATCCGTAATCAAACGAACATCATTGAGAATGTATCAGCGGCACGTTCACGTATTAAAGATGCTGATTTTGCAACAGAAACGGCAACGTTGACCAAAGCACAGATTTTACAACAGGCGAGCAGTACAATATTGTCACAGGCGAATCAGCGTCCACAAGCGGCATTGTCGCTTTTAGGTTAACTTTTATTTAGCGCTGGCAGCTAGTACTAGGTACTGCTGCCAGCGTCATACGTAAATTCCCACAGCTACACTTCATTAAAACCTCCTGCTAGTAATCACCAAGTTCAAGCTTAGATAACGTATATATTTTAGAATACACCTCATTGTACTTAAATCAATAAAAATTAAAGTTTAACTATATGAATTTAAAAAGATATATATCTTAATTCTTAGTTAATGGCTAATTTTTTATTTTTTTATTAAAGAAAGTAATCAGCAAGCCGATAAACATATTGAAGCAATCTATTTGCTATCAGAAATGTAATAATTGACTAGGCATCACATGTATTCATTCGGGCGTTTACTAGGTGCTAAAAGTTTGTCATTTATTATAAATTAAACGACAGGAGGCTATTATGGCTATGTATGTGAATACAAATGTTTCGAGCTTAAATGCTCAAAGACAACTAATGAAATCCGGCAATGCACTGGACGAATCGTTTCAGCGTTTATCATCAGGTCTTCGTATAAATGGTGCAAAAGATGATGCGGCTGGTATGCAAATCTCTAACCGTTTGACAGGCCAAATTAATGGTCTTACCCAAGGTAATCGAAACGCAAATGATGGGATTTCATTGGCACAGACAGCTGAGGGGGCACTTGATGAAATGACAAGTATGTTTCAGCGTATTCGTACTCTAGCGGGACAAGCAGCTAATGGATCTAATACAGATTCAGATAGAGCAGCGCTGCAGCTTGAAGCTAGACAACTAGGTGAAGAAATGAACCGAATTGCAGCGGATACAACATTTGGTGGCACAAACTTGTTAGACGGAAGTTATTCTGCTGAATTCCAAGTGGGTGCAGACGCTAATCAAGTCATTAGTATGACAATGACTTCAATAGCAGCAGCGTCGGGTGGAACAGTATCAGTAAATAGCTTTACTGTGAGTGGATTAGCTGCGGCGGCAAGTGCAGTAACGGGGACGGGATCTGGTGCAACAAATGCTTTTGCCTCAGCTAGTGGTATCTCATTTACTTCAGTTGGTGAAGCGCAGGATGTTTTAGCTGCAGTAGATGCAATGATAGGTGCTGTAGATGCAAAACGAGCACAGCTAGGTGCTGTGCAAAATCGTTTTTCATCAACAATCCGTAATCAAACAAATATCATTGAAAACGTTTCGGCTGCACGCTCTCGTATTCAAGATGCAGACTTTGCAACTGAAACAGCTAAGTTGACTAAAGCGCAAATTTTACAGCAGGCTAGCTCATCAATCTTGAGTCAGGCTAACCAGCGTCCGCAGTCAGCATTGTCGTTACTTGGGTAAGTTTAGTTAGACATGCTATTATCAAATAGGGGTAACGATATTCGTCAGTTTTGTATCGTTATCTCTAATTTATCCAAGTCAAGAATTCAAGCAGGAGGGTGTTATGTCTTCTAGTATTGGCTCATCGGAAAGTAGTCTTTTCAAACAATTTAACAGCAGTATAGAATCCAAAATCAGTAAAGAGGCACAAACTGATAAAGGTGTAATTGGTAAAGTAATGAATGAACCTGCCGATAACAATTTATCAAGCAGCTCAGAAGATGATGAAAAAGGCAATAATGAAGAGGCAAATAAGCTCTCTTTGGCTGAAAGCTTCAGTAAGGTCTTTGGTAACAGCCGAAGTGGCTCTATCCTTCAGTCGCGATCTTTGGAGTTTTCAGTTGCTGAGTATAAAGGTCAAACAGTTGTAAAAGTAATAGATAAAGAGAGTAAAGACGTTATTCGTCAGATACCATCGGAAGAGTTTATCAAGGTCGCTCAGCGAATTGATACTTTATCTGATGAAATGCAGAAGATGCGTGGTATCCTATTAGATAAACAAGTTTAATGGTTGTAATTGCAATACTTTAGGAGGTATTATGCCATCTATCACATCAGCGGGTGTCGGTTCAGGTCTTGATTTAGAGGCAATTATAAGTGCAACGCTGGATGCTGAGAGTGCGCCTAAAGTTGCAAGGTTTGATAAAAAAGATTCAACCCTTAAAGTTCAATTAACAGCCTTGGGCCAAATCAAATCTGATTTAAGTTCGTTCGAGTCATCCCTAGATATTTTAAAAGACATATCAAACTTTAATAAGAGAAGCACCACGGTTACCCAACCAGATGGTGGTGATGTTATTTCTGTAACGTCTCAAAGCACTGCGACTGAAGGGTCTTTCAATATAGCTGTCAAACAATTGGCACAAGGTAGTCGTGCGGTTCAGTCTGATGCAGATTCTTATACAGCAACGACCGACGTCGTGACTGTTTCAGGTGGTACATTATCATTTAGCGCAGGCGGTAAAACGTTCGATGTAACACTCGATGCTGGCGCAACGTTGGCCGATCTTAGAGCTGCAATTAATGAGAAAGATGATAACTTTGGAGTATCAGCCAATATAATAAACACAGGTACCAGTTCTAAACTAGTATTTACATCGTCTGAAACTGGTCTTGGTAATGATTTGGTTATAGCTAATAGCACTGCAGAGTTAGATAGGGTTTCAACAGTTGCAAATGGGGGCGGTGCTGGAGGAATAGTTATAGACCCCGCAACAGGGGCTGCTAAAGATGCAATAATTGAAATTGATGGTATAGAGGTAAGCAGTAGTACCAATACGTTTGAAAACGCTATTCAAGATTCAACAATAACTGTTTTAAAAGAAAGTCCAGTGGATCCAAACGACGCGACTAAGCTTCAGAGTGCTAACCTCAGTATTGATACAGACAAAGAGTTTGTAAAAGAAACACTGACTAAATTTGTAGAGAGTTATAATAAACTATTAGCAACACTGGACACTATGGTTGCGGCTAAAACCGTTGATGCAACAGCCAGAGGGCTTAGGGATACGATAGTTAACCAATTGAGTTCAGTGGTAACTGGTGCTGGCAACTTAACAACGATTTATGATGCAGGTATTGGGCTTGAGAAAAATAGGAAGTTAGAGATCAAAACCTCAGGTGTTAACTTTTTAGATGATGTATTGAAAGAATCATATGATGATGTTGGCAAGCTTTTTGCAGGTGATGGTGGTATAGCCGATATTTTAAGTGGGACTGTTGATGCCTATTTAAAAGCAGGGGGCCTGATTTCTGATAAAAAGAATGCATTAGAGTCAGACAAGCGTTCTGTTGCTGATGATAGAGAAAAGCATGCATATAGGATGGAGCGCTATGAAGCACGGCTTAGAGAAAAATATGCATCTTTAGATGTACTGGTTGCAGGTTTACGCAGTCAAGGTGATGCAATAGCCTCGTCTTTAAGTAATTTACCTGGTTTTGTACAGAAAAAATAAGGTTTTTATATGGCAAACTCATATACAAGAGCGTATCAAAAAGACAGTGTTAAATCACAGTTAGCGGTTGCAGACTCTTATACAATAATCACCATGCTTATGCAGGGAGCGTTAGAGCGTATTGCTCGTGGTAAAGGTTGCATAGAAAGGAATGATCTTGCAGGTAAAGCAGAGCATCTTTCAAAGGCTTCAACCATTATTCTTGCCTTGATGGAGTCATTAGATCATTCTGTTGGTGGTGAAGTAACACAAAACCTAAGTAGTTTATATGAATATATGAATTCACGTATTACAGATGCAAGCATTGAAAAGTCAGTTGAACCCCTTATCGAAGTTATGAGTTTGCTGAATGAAATAAAAGGCGCATGGGAGTCAATTCCACGAGAAGACGTTGATAAGGCAATGACATTACAACTAGAGAGAGG
Source organism: Pseudoalteromonas sp. HL-AS1 (assembly GCF_031198785.1). NCBI lineage: Bacteria > Pseudomonadati > Pseudomonadota > Gammaproteobacteria > Alteromonadales > Pseudoalteromonadaceae > Pseudoalteromonas > Pseudoalteromonas sp. HL-AS1. Next base: position 2,616,143 of record NZ_CP133569.1, on the reverse strand, counting down.
ATAGATTTGCAAGCTAAACCTTATATTGAGCTGATCAGTGAAATCGAGCAATTTAACACATTAATTAGAACACTTTTGGTGCAAGTTAAAGAAACTGATAGCTCGAATCGAGGTGAACTTTTCCAAGATGTAATGTTAACCACTGAAATTCGAAACAAGAAAGTGAGTGCTCTATTAGCTCTCACCAAAATGGGTACGGACTATACTGACTACGAAGCTATGCAACACCAAGCAATATTAGAAGCAGTTGCTCAACAAGATAAAATACTCATTGAACTTTTTTCAAAAGAAAAAAGTGACATACATGGGGAGCTTTTGAAATTCAAAAAGAATACTACAAGAATAAATACATACAATATTCATAAGCCTAAGTAATTAGAGATTGAAATGACAAACGACTTCGAATCACTCTTGCGACGCGCGCAAGATGAAATAGACAAACTCTCCGAAAAACAAAATCTAGAGTCTCAGCTAAAAAGCTTGATGCCAGTTCGATTTGAAAAAAACATCCAAGCATTTTCTAAGTACCTTCCAAAAATAGCTGAAGAATTTCGCCATTATAAGCCTCAAAACTTAGAATTATTCTGCACTGATTCTGGCCACCTGAATATTATAGACCCTTTAACAGGTAAGGCTTTGTATGGACAAGACCCTCTACAGCAATGTAGAGAGCAGGTTGAACGTTTATCAAAAAAGCCGAAGTTTAGTACGCTAGATTATAATATCCCTGAAAAATCACTGGATACTTTTATACATACAAAGTATTTAAGGATTATGCATAATATCTACCTCGAAGCAAAGAAGACGCTAGAACCATTAAAAACGATGCCAGAGCATTTAGGTTCGGCGGTTATATGTGGCATTGGACTTGGTTATCACCTTGAACCATTATTTAATAAGACCACAATTGATCATATATATTTGTGTGAGCCTAATAGGGATATGTTTTTTGCCAGTTTGTTTACGTGCGATTGGGAAAAAGTTCTGGAACAAGTTGACAAACGCGATGGTGTTATAATGCTCAATGTGGGCGTTAGCTTTGAAACATTTACAGCTGACTTCATCAATGAAATGAAGCACAGAGGCTCGTTTAACTCAGTATCTACTCTTTTATACCAACATTACCCATCGAAAGAGATAAATGAAATAATACAAGAGCTTAATAAAAACTTTCACATTTTGGCCATTGGCTGGGGTTTTGTAGATGATGGGGTGATCAGTATTGCTCATGACTATCATAATGCGAAAGCTAAATTACCCACATTAAAAAAAGACGCGAAATTACCACCTAAATGGCGTCATATGCCAGTTTTTATTATCGCAAACGGTCCATCACTTGATTTAGCAATAGAAGAAATTAAAGCACATCGAGATGAGGTTATTATCTTTAGTTGTGGCTCAGCAATAATGCCGCTCTTAAAGCATAATATTATTCCTGATTTTCATATTGCGCTAGAACGTACAAAGTTCACTTTTGATTACTATAATGAATTTATTGATAAAGAAATATTAGAGCAAATAGGCTTTTTAACTGTCAACGTAATGCACCCTGATTGTAGTAAGTTATTTGGCTGGACCGGTATAGGTTTCAAAGCCGCAGAGCCTGGAACGACAATATCAAGTGAGTTTATTGATAGGGGTAAAACTTACCAACAATTACTTCATTGTAATCCTGTTGTTGCAAATACTGCGGCATCTTTTGCTTGTAATATGGGCTTCGAAGAGATTTATCTAATGGGAGTCGATGGTGGGTATAAAGACCCACAGTACCATCACTCTAAAAGCAGTACTTACTTTAATGATGATGGCAGTGAGAAAAAAGAGATCGCAAAACTTGTTCGAGCCGGTGAATTGCGTGTTCCTGGAAATTTTTGTGATGAGGTTTTTACTACCGCTTTTTTCAATGTTGGAAACTCTCAGTTAGGATATCTGTTTAAAAGGTTCAAAAATGTAAATGTGTATAATTGTTCCGATGGGGTTAAGCTCAAAAATACAATTCCTTTACAGATTGAAGATTTGCTACTGGCAAATAATTTGCCCAATAAAGAAGAGTTTATTGATTACATTAAGAATGATGTTTTTATTCAACGAGATTTTGATCCCAAAGAATACGAAGAGTGGCTTGCAATTGACGAGTTTGCCAATATTTGTGACGGCTTGATAAAGTTCGTTGACCGAGAGTTTACTTCTCGGGCTGACATTGCAACGGCTTTAAAACTCCAAGTGAGATTTCTCTACTCTTATGGCTATACTCGATACAGGCATATTTTCTTCTTATTAGATGGCACTTTGACTTATGTTCATTCAATTTTCAGAATGATGCTATATCAGTTTGAAGACGAAGAAAAAACGGTCAAAATGCTAAATAAGACTTTTAAAGTATTTATTGAGTATATGCTTGAGGCAAAGGTTTTATATACGAGCGTGCTTGATGCTCAAGATGAACAAAGAAGCTATCTAATGGGGATGTTAGACAATGACAATAAAAGCTAATGACCTATTAACCAAAACACAAAAGTGGTATGACGAATCCTATACACAAGAGGGCTTTAAAGCGCAAAGGTTATACCCTAATGAGGAGCTGCTTCGTTTTTTTGGACGTCATTTTTTCAACAGTACTGATAGAGAAAACAGAAAGCAGATTCGTGTATTAGAATTAGGATGTGGGTCTGGTGCTAACTTGTGGATGATCTCTAAAGAAGGGTTTGACACATATGGTATTGATATTTCTGAATCGGCTATTCATTTAGCTCAACAGATGCTTAACCATTGGGAAACAGATGCTATATTAGAGCGCGGAAGTTTTGACGATATGCCATTTGCTGATGATTATTTTGATGTGATTGTTGACGTTTTTTCTACTAACTGTTTAGTAGAAAGTCAGTTTGAACATTGCTTGAGTGAAGTGAAACGTTGCTTAAAGCCAAATGGGTTATTCTTTTCTTATACGCCCTCTGTAAACAGTGATGCTTTTAAAAATTATGGGAAGGCTGAACTGCTTGACCCATGGACTTTAGATTGCGTGTGTAGAGAAGGGTCGCCTTTTATTGGACAGAATTATCCATTTCGTTTTTGTTCAGAAAAGCGATACTTTCAACTCTTAGAAAGTGTGGGTATAAAACCTGAATATTGTGAAAAGGTCGGTCGAACTTATCATAATGGCAAAGAGTACTTCGAGTTTTTAGTTGTATCAGGCACAAATAATGGTAAAAAATAATTTAGATACCATATCATCATTGTTAAAACTGCATGGGCTAAATGGCATTATAAATGACCCAGAGTTGAATCAACGCACGTTCACTACCTCAGGTTGCCCTTACATAGAGTATTCGCCTTGGATGATTGCATACCATACCGAATACCTTAACTCTAATACGAATGTCGCCGAGAATTTTACTATTTCAGTATTAAATGGACACCAACCATGTGCTTTGATTAATATCACTCTTGTAAAGTTAGATAGCGGTGAATTCAGTTTATTATCAAATGCAAGTGGTATTTTACCACCTTATTTATTTGATTCATTGTCAAGGAAACAGAAACGGAAAATAGCTCAAAAATGTTTTGATTTCTATCTTGGTATAGCTAAATTTTTCAATATTAGAGAATTACAGTTTCAAACAACATTTGTTTCAGGGGAGTCTGAGGGATGGTTTTCTATTTTGCAGAATGTTGGTAAGCCACAATTTTCTCAAGAGCTTTATTGTGATTTGAGTTTAAGTACTGAACAATACCGACAGGCAATAAGAGATAAATATAAGAAACACATTAAATCAGGGTTGAAGCTTTGGGATGTGCAAATTGTTGAGCAAGTTACAGTTGAGAAGTTTTCTGAAATACAAAATCTGCATCTAGAAGTTGTTGGTTTTGCAACGCGGTCGGACATTACTTGGCAGCAATTACGTAATGCGATTAATCTCAAGCAGGCATTTGCAGTCACAGCATATGATGGAGATAAACTAGTTGGTGCGGCAATATTCAGCTATACAAGTAAAGTCGCAGTCTATTCTATGGGTGTATACGATCGGACACTGTTTGATGACCCCGTAAGCCATGTTGTTCATTTCACCGCCATTGAGCATATGAAGTATTTGGGTTTAAAGGAATATCATTTGGGCTCACGTTGCCATCAAAGTGAGTGGATGATGCCATCTGATAAAGAAACACAAATAGGTTACTTTAAAGAGGGGTTTATGACTCATTCACGTTTTAAGGTAAGTTTTAATATACAACCCGAGATAGATCAATAAACTTAACGCTAATTTTGTTAATAATAAACATTAATATTAGATAGGCAAGATTCATTATGAGTAATTGTGTTGTAGTTGGTGGTGGTGTCGCTGGGCTTTATTCTTCAATATTAGCTGCAGAACACTACGATTCAGTCACGTTAGTCGAGGCGAGCAGTCAGTGTGGCGGACTTCTTAAATCATGGAAAAATGACCTTGGCTTGAATTTTGACTTTGGCACTCATATATTATCCGAAACATCAAACGATGAAATAAATGCAGTTTTGTTCAAGGGAATATATGAAAACCCTGATTTGTGGAATAGTTATGATGTTACAAAAGTGTCTAATAGTTTTGCTGGGAAGTTGTATGACCAAGCACAGTTTATTGCGTTACATCATTTAACTGATGAAGATTATAAATTAGCGTTAGCTGAACTATTAATGGCGCCGGGGCTATCTATTGACAGTACTAATAACCTATATGAGTATTCGTTGCGTAATTATGGCTCTTGCATTACAGAAAAAGTATTACGACCGTTATTTCGTAAAATGCAGCGAGCAGAGCTTGAAGACCTTCACCCTTATATCCATTTTATTTTTGCTTTTAATCGTTTTATTTTAGGAGATAAAAAGCTAAGTCAAGATTTAAAAACAATAGATAAATTCGATCAAAAACTCGCTTTTTCTAGTTATTACGATGGACTCAGTGGTGCGAAAAAGTTTTATCCTAAAAGTAATAAGGGCATAGAACTATGGATAGAGTATTTATGTGAACAAGCCCAACAAAAAGGTGTTACCTTTAAGTTAAATAGTCAGGTAAAAGGGTTAGTTTACTCCAAGGGGGTTGTTAAGTCTATACGACTTTCCAATGATGATACCTTAAGTTGTGATCATGTCATATGGACAATTCCGCCTATTTTTGCAATTAATGCAACCGGTGCGAAGTTTACCTCTACTAATAAACCTGAGTTTTGCCCAATGAGCCTTCATCACTTGGTATTTGACCAGCCTTTTTTAGATAAAAACTACTATTCTAATATTAATGAGCCAGAGTGTGATGGTTTTAGGGTCACCTTTTATCCAAATTTACAGGATGACTATCAGGGTAAATTTTATCATTGTACGGTAGAAGTGCTTTTTTCAGGTTACGAAGGTCTAGCATTAAGCAACCAAATTGCGAGTGAGTTAAAACAATTGGGCTATGTTCATAATAAAGCAAATTTAGTTAAGTCAGATTATCAAAATGTTCCGATGGGCTTTCCAAAGTTTACGAATTTATTTATAGATGAGAAATGTCGACAAATAGATTTTTTAAACAGCTTATTAAGTAATATAACCTTAGTAGGCAAATCAAGTCGAACAGAGTTTTTTGTTTATGGGATACTTCAAGAAGTTTATGACAGCATGAAAAAGCAATTCAATTATGAGTAAGCAAAATTGGCAAAAAATATACACTAAAGGTGAACAGCTAAACTTTTACCCTTATGATTTTATAGTTTCTAATTTTTTTCATACAAAGGCTTCTTTTTTTAAGCACGAAATTACCGTACTCGATTTAGGGTGTGGCGGTGGTAACCATAGTCTTTTTTGTGCTGAAAATGGTGCAAAAGTCATTGCCGCTGATTATTCAACTGCTGCATTAGATGCTGTTAATAAACGGGCTAAAGAGAAGGGGCTTGATCATTTAATTACGACGCTACAAGTCGACTTTGAAAGCTTTAGTTTACCAGATATTAAAGTTGATCTTGTGATCGATAGGCTAAGTGTTACTCATACATCAGGTAAATGTGCAATTGAGTTATATCGTAAACTTTATTCTAACCTTAATGAGGGAGCGGTTATTCTTAGTTGTATGTTTTCAACTGGTCATTCTCACAAAGACTATGGCTTTTACGACTCAGAGCAAGATATTTGGTTAGGGTTCAGTGGGGGTATTTTTGAAGGGTTACTTGCCGCTAATTTTTACGACCACGCTGCGATAGAAAAAATATTTTGTGATTATAAATTAAAGAGTTTGAAGTTAGAGTCCGATAAAGAGTTATTAGCAGACAAAGGGTGTATGGAAGTATGGAAAATAATCGCACAAAAGTAACACAGTTTGATGCGTTGATTGTAGGTGGCGGCTTTAAAGGAATGATGGCTGCCTATGGTTTGGTTAAACAAGGGCAATCCGTTGTCATTGTTGAGTCTGCTTCTGAACTCGGTGGCTTTATGTCCCCACTTCAATGGAAAGGGGCTGAATTAGACAAAGGGCCACAGTATTTAGACGGTATTAGCGAAAAACAGAAAGGTATTCTCGATGATATTATGTCTGAGCATGAGCCGCTTACACCACTATGTTTTTCTTATTCAAGCTATTGGAACAATGTTACCACGCAAGGTTTTGCAATTCCTGATTATAGAACTCTCCCACTTGCCGAAAGGTCTCAAATATTATTTGAGACACTTCATCAACAATTTGATGCATCATCTAAGGGGGCTGTAATTTCTGATGATTTTACACAACAGAACCTAAAAAGCTCCCAGTATATTCAGAGTTGGTGCCATAAGTTTTTGGGCACAGATGCCGAAAAGTTATCTGTAATAAATAAAAACTTTGTCACCTTTTTTGGCAGGAAGTTGTTGCTAGATAACTCATTAAGCATTGAGCTAAAAAAGCTCCCTTTGCTTGATAATGTATTGGCAGCAGAAAAAAAGAGTGTCAATCACCAAACTTATAATTTATACCCGAAGGGCAAAAACTTAGGGTATTTTAGACAAGCTTTTGTAGCCAAGCTTAACGAGTTAAAAGTAACCTCTTTAGTAAATAGTAAGCTTGTAAATGTTATTAAAGATAAAGAATGTATGGCAGCGACTATAGAGGATGATTTAGGCGCGTTTGAGATAAAAGCAAAAAACATTTTCTTTACAGGGACAGTTGAGTCAACAGAAAAAATCCTTTTAGGTACTAATAACTTGGCGCCATTGGTTAAACCTGTATCGCAGGTATTTTACTACGCTGAGATGAGTAAGTATCAAGATTTACCTTTTTATTTAATGAACTACAGTAGCGACTCTATTACTCGAGTAACTTATTTTAGCGATTACGCTGCTGATAGTGAAAATGGTAAACCTATAATCTGTATTGAGGTACCGGCTGACAATACATCATCAATTTGGCAAGATCCAGACACTCACTTTATGCAAGTTAAGCAAGAGCTTCAAGGGATGGGGGTGCTGAATATTACTGACTTTAAGGCTTTCAAAATTCCCAGTACATACCGTTTGATTTTAAAAGGTTACGAAAGTGCTTATGAAGATTTACTTAGTAAAGTGTCTCTAAGATATGGGGCAGGTATCACGGTTTTAACGCCACATTTACTTACTAGGGCGTCAATCATGAGTGATTTATCTAATGCAGGGGTGTTAGTCGATTGATAAATGACCTTAATTTAGTTTTATGCACTAGTGATAAGGAATGGGCTGAGTTTTTAGCATGTTCTCCTCAAGGCACTCGTTATGCGCTTAAAGAAGTAATTAACTCATTAAGCTGTAAAGTGGACTGCTGGTTTGTAATGAGTAAACAGAAAATTGTGGCTGGTATACCAATTGTGACTCAAAATAAAGCTGCATCAAGCCTACCAATGCACACTTATTATATCGGACTTCTGTACCATAACGATGTGTATAACTGCAAAGCTAACCGCAAGACAGAGTGTGAAATCGCAATTAGTGAATTTGTCATGGATACTCTCTCTGAAAAATACGAAAAATTTGAGTTAAGTTTACATCATAGTATTTCCGATGTGCGTGGGTTTGATTGGTTTAACTACCATACTCCAGACAGGGGAAGAGCAAAAATAAGTCCGCAATATACGGCTATTTCTGACTTAGTTCCTCTGGGTGATATTAGAACAGAGGCTAGAGGCTCACGTCGAAGAGAAGCTGGTTATGCACAAACAAGAGAAGGTTTAACATTTCATCTCGATGGAACGGTTGAAGAGTTATCAATGCTTTACCAAGAAACCTTTTCTAGGCAATCAGTTAATATACCTTCGCTTGAATCAAATATAACAGCACAATTTGCAGAATACTTGGTAAAGCATGATTTTGGTAAAATTGCTGTTGTGCGTAATGCGTTTGGTGAAGCTCAAGCAGCAGGTTTGTTATTTTATGATTTTAGTGGAGTAGTGCACTTACCTGTAGTTGGGACTAAAGCTACAAAATATGGTGGTACGATGCTGTACTTTCAAATGATGGAATATGCTGCGAAAAAAGGGTTCAAGTATATAGATTTCAATGGTGCAAACTCGCCAAGTAGAAGTTACTTCAAGCATAGTATAGGTGCTAAAGCGCAGCTCTTTTTTCATGTAAGCTGGACAAGACCCCTAACAAAAACTTAAGTTATATGAGTCCCAATGTATACAGGAATGTAAATCTATGGAAGTTGTCAGTTTAAAGCATGCTAAATCACTTATGGTTGTTAAAAACTATAGTCAAGCTACTGATTTTTTAGAGACGCTGCTAAGCAAAGACCATAAAAACATTGAAATTTTATCATATTTATCCATTTGCTATACCAATTTGGGAAGCGCTTTAGAAGCAGTTGCTGCAGCAGTTGATGCTGTTCAATATAGTGGGTATGAAGAAGAATGTATTCAATTTTTGTTTAGTACTTTAGAGAGTGTTGAATACACAGGTTACTTAAAAGCACTTGAAGTAATTTTAATGAAAGCTCTAAAAAATAAATATTTAGAGGGGCAAGCTGTTGAGTTGTTGAAAGTTCAGCTATTTGCAAAATATAGTGTAATTCTTGCTTCGGATATCGTTGAACTTAATGACGATATTGAACTAATGCTTGCAGACCCTATTTTTTATTCTGTAATTGAACGAACTATCACTCCTCACCATCAATTAGAAAAAATAATTATTTTAGGTCGAAAAGAGTTGCTTTATTGTATTGCAAATAACTTAGATGCCACTAAATATTTGCCAACAATGAATGCAATTGCATGCCAGAACTTGCTAAATGATGGAGTCTATCATGCCACTCAAGAGGAGCTAGCTTTAATTGCAGCGCTTGATAATAGTGATCCTTACTTTGCGCATTCAGCTCTTGTTTTAAAAGTTTGTTATGCAGATTTTAAACAAGCTATGGAACTTTGGGGCAATAACCAAGAGTTGTTCAAAAGCCCAAGTTTAAAAATAATCGCTGATGATCTTACTTTTTATAATGCTATATTGGGAGGGGTAAACTTAAGCAGTGAAGGTATTACAGATAAAACCTCACTCGAAGTTCAGGTATTTTATAAAGAAAACCCTTATCCAAAATATAAAGTCGTGAAATTAACCGCAATGAGTGTTTCACAATGTATGTCTTGGTTAGGTTTAAATGGTGGTAAAAAGCCGCAAATTTTAGTAGCTGGTTGTGGAACGGGATTACAAGCTATCGAACTTGCGTTTGCAAATCAAGATGGCCATATCACTGCTATAGATTTAAGTCCAACGAGCATACATTATGCCAAGCAGATGGCTGCAAAATACGAATTAAACAATATTGAATTTAAGATTTTAGATATCTTAAATGTAGAATCACTTGGCCAACAGTTTGACTATATAATTTCGACGGGTGTTTTGCACCATATGGCTTCCCCGCAACAAGGTTTGAAGAAATTGAGTCAAACCTTAAAACCTCATAGTTTAATGATTCTTGGTTTTTATAGTAAATTAGGTCGGAGGCAGTTAGCAAAGATAAGGCAAGAGCTACTCTCATACTACAATACAGATAACATAAAAAAGATATCTAAAGAATCGCTAGCAAAATGGCGAGCGAGCTGGAGTGATGAACAAAAAAAGAACCATTGGTTTAGTAGTAACGATTTTTTCAATACCCATGGTTTGATGGATGCTATTTTTCACCCGCAAGAAAGTTATTATGATCTCCCTGAGATACAAAAGATGCTTGAAGTCGCCGGTGTTGAGTTCAAATCAATGGCGATGAATAACCTTCAACGCTCTTATTATAATAGCGTCTCTAATCGCTTTAACCTATTAGAGAAATCAGAGTCTATTGAGCTCTGGGATAAATTTGAAGCCTCACATCCTGACTTCTTTCATTCTATGTATAATTTTTTTGTATATAAGTATTAGGTATTTTAGGGGCTCAAAAAAATTAAATGAGCCCCTAGATTTATTCAGTAAATTTATAGCTATTTAGGGTTTTTATCTACCAGCGCTAATAAATTCGCATCTTTTAAATTTTGAATTATTTCGTACAAATCCCATAGAGGAACATTTATTTTTTGTGCGATCTCAATGTTGGATAAAATACCATCACAGTAGCTGATAAAGTTCATCATGTTACTAACCATTTGATTGCTTTGTTTTGTACTTAAATTAGGATATAAACCACGCTTTCCTAGTTGGGGCTCACAGATAACGTTAAGTTTGAGTACTTCATTTTTCTCTAATACTTCTAAGCACCTCCTTAGTACTTCATACCCTCCCTGGAGACCTTTTGGGGTTACTAAGGATAAATCATCTAAAGAAGTATGATATTCAGGGTAGTGGTTGTATTTTGTCCGCATGAGACAGGCTATAGGTAAGTCTATACCCGGCGCACAATAACGTCGCTCATCACTGCCACTTTCAATGAATGGGTATTTTTTATAACTTGGTGCTACATGCTGTAATACATGCTTGGCTACTTTATCTGAAAGGGTATTTTCGTCTCGTGATGGGATATAGGAGTAATCTCTATCATCTCCGATACAGGTTATGTTAAAGCCTGCTACGACATTCTTTTTCAGCTCATCAGCATGGCGACTAAGGTAAGTTAAAGAACCGATTGTTTCAGGGATGAAAATGATTCGATAGCTGTACTTCAGTTGTGCTTGCTCTATTAGCCATTTAGCTAAAAAAGTTGTGACAGTTGGACCTGATAGCTCATTGTTAGCAAGTGATGGGTGACATACATAGGTTGATAAAAAGATTTCTTGATCAGATTCACCAGGAATCAATATCTCAGCATAGGTTAAATGGCCATCTTTGAGATCGGAGTCGATCACGACGTGGTACTCCCCCTCCTTTAGCTGTTCAAACTGAGTTTGTGTTAAGCAAAAGCCCCAATGAGGAGAGTAGTATGATGTAATATATGGAATAGCATCAGGTTGTTCTGGCAATGTGTAGAGATGCTCTTTAAGCTCCTCTAATGAGAGTCTCTTATTCACAGGGATTGAATAGCCAACAACGTGTAGATTACTTATCTTAAAATCGATAATTTTATTGCCATCAGGGTCAATAACAAACGCATCTCTAATATTCCACTCTTTTGGGACGGTCCAATCAAAGCATTGTGTCCCTGTTGGTACTTCAAAAGTTTTTAGATCAGGTAAATGCTGCTTTATGATACTAAGTGTTTCGCGCACGCCATTACCTGTGATGCTGCGACAGATTGGCCATAATTCTTTTGCCAGTTGATGAATTTCATTACCTATCATGATGTGACTAACCTCCCTTTTGTTTATTTATGGAGCTCAATTCCCATATCATGGGAGTGCCTTTGCTGATGTTTTGTGTGGCAGTTGAACCTAACAATTCTATATAAAATTTTGGCGCTAAGCCAAAACCGGGGCGAATTCTGCGAATGTTACTCTCGTTAAATGTATCGCCTTTTTTCATATCTTTAACGACGTAAATTGAACGTCTGAATTGCACGTTCGTTGCTTCTGAATCTTTTAGTTCGTAATTTGCATAACCAAGAGATTGCCAAGCAGACTTGGTTGTGTCGCAAAGCTGCTTTAACTCATATGGTTCTAGAGAAAATGCTGCATCAGGGCCGCCGTCTGACCGTTTTAAAGTAAAGTGCTTCTCAATTACTGTAGCACCTAGAGCAGTAGCCGCAATAGCAGCAGTTGTGCCTAAAGTATGGTCTGAGAGGCCAACTTGAATGTTAAAGTCTTGTTTTAATTTTTCTATTGTTTTAAGGTTTGAATCAGCTATTGGGGTAGGGTAACCACTTATGCAGTGAAGGATGATTAATTCTTCGTTACCATGCTTTTTGGCAACGTCAATGGCACTACTTATATCTTCATAACTTGCCATTCCCGTAGACATAATCATTGGCTTTTTAGTTTGCGCCACTTTAGCTATTAAAGGATGATCTACGAGCTCAAAAGAAGCAATTTTGTATGCTGGCGCATTCAATGATTCTAAAAAGTCTACAGCTGTTTCATCAAAAGGAGAGCTAAATAAAGTAATGTCTAATGCTTTTGCAAATGCAAATAGTTCTTCATGCCAGCTCCATGGCGTGTGGGCCCATTCATATAATTGATATAGTTTTTTACCATGCCATAATCCTCCTTTGATACAGAAATCATCTTTATCACAATCTATTGTCATGGTATCAGCTGTGTAGGTTTGCATTTTAACGGCATGCGCACCTGATTGTTTAGCTACTTTGATAAGCTCTTTTGCACGGTTTATATCGCCGTTATGATTACCTGATAACTCTGCAATAATATAGGGTTCATGATCTTTACCTATGCAGGTATTATCTAAAATGATGTTCTTAGGCATATAACTCAAGGTGTCAGATGTTGGTTGATTAGATTGTATCTTACTTTTTGAATAGATTCATTTTTTGATAGTTTTTACTTTATATTGAAAATTATTAACCTATTAAGGTATAAGACTTGCGCAGAATATTGCCTGTATCAATAAAACGCTATATGCTGAATACGTAATCCATCATGTTCTAGCTATATTCGTACTGATTTTTGCATTATATTTTGCTAGTTTATTGATGTTTTTTATAATTAAGCCTACTTTGGTTTGCTATTAAATAAGATGAAAATTATGAAAGAATTACAGCAACTGAATGAATTAATGTCAGATTCTGTTAAAGATGCCATATCATATATAAAATACGTCAATAATGAAGATGTGGAGCTTAACGTATCGGGCCTACAAGAATTAGAACGTGTACTTGTAAAACTGTCACAAGAACACCAATCTACTCCACTTGATGATAAAGTGTTATTTACTGTTAGTACAATGTTTGGTGCTTTTATTGGTGAACTTTTCAAAGCTCAAGCCGGTGGCCAATGGTTTATGGATGAAACTGACCCTAAAGCGCCTTTTATAGTGCTCAATTATGCTGGTCGCTCTTACCCGTTTGCATCGGTATGCTTTGAAAAAATAGTTAATGATCCAGATATCAGTGTTTTTAACTATTTTGAACGTGCTCTGAACAATACAAAGTGAGTTAGTTGATTACTTTAGAATAAATAAGTCTTTTGAGATTTTTTTAAACCCAGCCTTTGAAAATAATATTTGAGAAGGGATGTTTTCAGGATGAACGGTTGCTAGGATTGGCAACCTTTTAAAGTCTATCGAAATAGCATCCAACGCTTTTTTAGCTAGACCTCTGCCTTGTTGCGAAGGGCAAATAAGAATAGATACTTCATATTGTTCGCCTTGTAAGTCAAGGCGCAACATACCAACAGGTGATTCAGTGCCGCCCAGCCATTGCTCAGTGATGATAAATAAATTCCGGTTGGTATTTCTCAATGTATTTTCATACCAATGAGAATGCTCATCAAAGCTAATATTATGATTTGTTCTTGAATACTTTCTGACAGACGCTTGTGATTGCCAGTTAAAAAGTAAGTCTCTATCTTCAAGTGTTGCAGGCCTTAAATAAACTTTTGATAAATTTAGTTTTTCTAACACTCTTAACGACCCTTTACCGTCACAGCAACAGGCCGCTTTTTTACTAAGGCTAAGATATTGCGTGTTCGAATTTAATAGTGCTACTAAAGTTTGTTGGATTTTTTGCGGGGTTAAAGTCGCTGATTTACCTAAGTTAATAATAGCCCCATGAGAAGAAAGCCTATCGAGGACCAATGCCTGATTATCAGCTAATTCTATAGCTAAAGTAGGAAGGCCTAAACAGCACCTTTCCCAAGCTGAGCTTCCGCTTGCACCAATCGCAATATCAGCATAGTACATTAAGCGCGCCATATCATTCGTATCAAATTGCACAGTCAGCCAAGAGTTTTCTTTCTCAAGTGTTTTATATGTATCTGCAGATTGACTGTTTTTTGGCACAACCAAATTAACGCTAAGTGGTGCACCTAAATGTTTGTTTATTATGGTGATTGCATTGATGATTGTGAGGTTTATTGCTGTGGGATCGGAGCCACCTAATGATACTAATATATTTTTGATGCTTTTAGTTTTATTACGTTTAAGGAGTGCTTTGTTACGCCACTGTAAGAACTCTTCACGGAGCAACATATAGGATTTTCCTACCATTATTTGGCACGTGTTTGGAACTAGCTTCCTATATCGCTCATTTTTAACATCAAGTGTTTGGTCAAGTAAATAATGGCAATAATGCTTTCTATTGGCTAAATCATCAATAACCAAAACCTTTGAACATAAGGATTTAATATTATCGCTATACCAAGGTTCTTGTATTCGGTAGCTGTCAACAATAAGTACATGAACCTTATCTAAGCTTGAAAGTGCCTGTTCAGTTTGTTGTGAGTCTAGCTTAAGCCAAGCTGGAGCGTTTAAATAGTTATTAGTGACTTTTATTAATGAAAACTCACCTTCCAAAATTTTAGTGGTGCAATAGCTATTAATGTCGGCACAAATAAATGTGACTTTTAAAGTTTTGTTTTCAGCCCCAAACGCTTTTTTTATACATTTAATTAAGGCAAGACAGCGCATGAAGTGACCAGCCCCAATTGTATTGCTTGCATCAGCTCTAACAGCGATATGAAGCATTATCGTACCTTGAAT
Organism: Pseudoalteromonas sp. HL-AS1; assembly: GCF_031198785.1. Classification (NCBI taxonomy): domain Bacteria; kingdom Pseudomonadati; phylum Pseudomonadota; class Gammaproteobacteria; order Alteromonadales; family Pseudoalteromonadaceae; genus Pseudoalteromonas; species Pseudoalteromonas sp. HL-AS1. The sequence continues at coordinate 2,601,124 of NZ_CP133569.1, read as the reverse complement.
ACACTTTGCAGCGGGGTGCCTAAAAAGTCAACGTCGAGGCTTTTTTTTGCAACACAACTAATAATTATAGGCAGTACCTCATCATAAGCGAGCAATAGGGCATCTATGTGTGTATCTTTATGCGCAAAGCTTAAGTTGTGGCTACTGTTAATTAAAACCCCTCGCTTTGCCATTTCTTGTATGAACAGTGAGCGCAGTTGTAATGCACTGTAATTACCTTGTTCAGATATATGAATAAATGACCAGCTAGGATGACCTGATGTCGAAATCCAAGACTCTGCATCATATTTTTTAATTAAACTATTCAGTTCTTCAATTAGCCTATTACCCATAGATGAAATATGCGAGATAATATTTTGCTCTTCAATTTTTTTTATAGTTGCAAGAGTTGCTGCAAGAGAGAGAGTTTCCCCTGCAAAAGTACCTGAAAAGAAAATGTCGTTCATGAGTTCCATAATCTCAGCTTTACCGCAGATAACTGAGATAGGGAAGCCATTAGCGATACCTTTACCAAACGTAGCGAGGTCAGGAGTAACATTAAATAGTGACTGTCCACCGCCTAAATGAAACCTAAAGCCTGTTATTGTTTCATCAAATATAAGTATAGCGGCATATTGTTCGCATAGTTGTTTAACTCCTTGCAAGAAACCTTCATCAGGGTATGACACGTTCATTGGTTCCATTATAACAGCGGCTATATTTCCTGCTTGTAATAAGGCTTCTAATGAGCTTAAGTTATTATATTGGAATGTGTGTGTAAGCGCTTGTGTTGATTTAGGTACTCCCAAGTTTCGCGAGGTGCTGCCAATGTACCAATCTTGCCAGCCATGATAGCCGCACACAGCTATATGTTCTTTTTTTGTGTAGGCTCGTGCTAAACGAATCGCTGCGGACGTTGCGTCAGAGCCATTCTTAGCAAATCTAACTTGTTCAGCACACGGAATTAATTCGCAGATTTTTTTTGCTACATCTATTTCTATAGGGTGAGAAAGTGAGAATGACACTCCTGATTGCATTTGGGTCATAACGGCGTTATCAATATCAGGGTCACAATAACCTAAAGAAATTGCTAGTAGGCCATTTACGAAGTCAATATACTCATTACCATCTACATCCGTTACTTGGCAGCCTTTACCTTTCTTTAAAAACAAGGGTGAAGCGCCCTTTGGGAATGTCATTTGGCTTTTACTAAATGTTTGAGCTCCAAGTGGGATATATTGTTGTGCACGTTGTAAATAATGCTCAGATTGTTGATAACGGGTCATGGTTTTTTGTTCTCTGGGTGAGTTTTCTTCTAATGCTTCATTTCGGGCAAAGTGTGCATTGCTCTTTAACCAAGCAGGGTTTTGCGCTAACAAGTTAAGCGTATTATCTAGGCTAAAGTTATTGTCGTTTGCATAGAGAGACGCGTAAATTTTTCTAATAAGTGATAAATCTTCAGGATGGTCTACAGTCAATCGATATAAAGGAATAGGCTTTGGTGCATCATAGTTGATGCATTCAAACTGCGATTGGTGTGTAAAAAGATAAGGAGTAACATGTTCTTGCTGGTGTGAGGTTGAGGCGTTAATATATGCTTGTTCAAGGGCTTTAAACTTAATTACTTCTACATCAAGACCATCTGGGTACATCGCGGGGTGACAGTTACTGGTAAAATCTGCATTATTAGTGATGTGCTTAGAGACAATACTATCGACTAGTTGACTATCAACAAGCGGGCAGTCTGCGGTAATACGGACTATGTGCTCAGCAGGAAATTGTATTCCAGCTAAATAAAATCGCTCTAGAACATTATTTAAGGAACCTCTAAAGCAATCGATAGAATGATTTTCACACAGTTCTTTGATTGGATCATCAGACCGTTCTTCACTTGTTAATACAACTATTTTATTTGCCATAGACGCATGCTTTAGACGTTCAACAATGTGAAGTAACATAGGTTTGCCGACGATGTTTTCTAACACTTTTCCTGGCAAGCGGCTAGATGACATTCTAGCTTGGATAAATACATTTGTTTTCATATGTTCTCAACTGATAGATCAGATATTAGTTTATCGACCAGTTTGCCGGATTAATGAGCCTCGAATCTTCATATTGCAATGTTTTTAACTGGTTTCTTGTGAGCCTTGTTAATTGCTGTGAGTTCGAATAATGCAGCAATATTTGCTCTAACTGTAATTTAGAACATACACCTAAAACGGCTTGATCTATAAAATCGAATTGTTGAGGCACAGCTAATGCTAATGTCATTGGATCGCAGTTCAGCATATCGCAAAGATTATAAAAATCATCATACGCAGAGCTAAATTCATTGAAATAACTGGGCAAATTATGCCTGTTACTCAATAATGTGCCTTGCAAAAATAATGAACGAGCATGCACTTCTATGTTGTTTCTTGAATATATATTACGGCATTCACTCGTTGCAAACCGCTGATCAAAGCAATTGAAAGGAATCTGGATCAACTCGATTGGATAGCGTGCAGTTATAGTAAACATTTGTTCAGGGTTATATAACGACACACCTACTTTATGACATAACCCATCTGCTTTCAGTTTTAGCATCTGATCAAAATACTTATCGGCATTTGGGGATAGTAAGTCATTAGCATCATGTAATAATATTGCATGTAGTGGTTTGTGGTTAAGGTTACTGATACTGTGTTGGGCTATTTGTGCAATAGAGCGTGATTCTTGAACCATTGTAGGGATTTTAGTGACTAACTTAAACTCAGCTAAACTCCCGTATTCACCCAGAGCAGCTTCACTCTCACCGTAAGCATTTGCAGTATCAATAACATTTATGTTGGCTTTTTTGGCGCGATTAAGTATCGAATTAATTTCACTTTGATGCACCTTACCTTGAGTGTTCGTTACTCCGTAGTTTAAGCCAAATTGAACTGTTCCTAACGCAATTTTCATATTATATCTGTAATTTTTTTGACTATGTAAGCCTGCTCCGACGTTTTTAATTTTGGGTGCAGAGGAATTGTAAGTGCAGTATTGTAGTATTCAATTGCATTTGGAAAGTCACCTTCTCGGAAGCCCAATCCTTTGTAATATGGCTGTATATGAATCGGAATGTAGTGTAAGTGACTCGTAATTTTGTGCTCTCTTAAAGAGCAAATGAGCTCTTTATGCTTTTTAACGGCATCGCCAGTTAACCGAATAATATACAAATGATAACTAGAGTAGCTTTGTGTTGATTGATGCAAATGGGTAAGAGGCAAATGCTTAAACTCGTTAGTATAAATACTTGCTAATTCATTTCTTTTAGCTACAAATTCATTAAGCCTTGTGAGTTGACTTAACCCTAAAGCGGCTTGCAACTCAGTCATTCTGTAATTAAAACCAAGTTCTACTTGCTGATAATACCACGGTCCATGACTGGGCTCTGTCATTTCAGTTGGATTTGATGTAATACCATGGCTTCGTAACAACTTCATCGTATTATCGATTTTTTTGCAGTTAGTAACTGCCATACCGCCTTCTGCTGAAGTAATAATTTTCACAGGGTGAAAGCTAAATACAGTAATGTCAGAGTGCTCACAACAACCAACCGGCTTACCTAAATATTTAGCGCCAATAGCATGAGATGCATCTTCAATGATTTTAAAACTGTATTTCTCAGCAAGCTTTGCAATGGCTTGCATATCACATGACTGCCCAGCTAGATGTACAGGGATGACTAGTTTTGGGAGAGTGTTGGTTTTTTCTGCTGAAATTAATTTTTGCTCTAAAGCATCAGGAGATAAATTTCCAGTGTCGATATCTACATCAACAAAATCAACTTTTGCGCCACAGTATAATGCGCAGTTTGCTGAAGCTACAAATGATATTGGTGAAGTCCATACTATATCGCCTTCGCTTACACCTAAAGATAAACATGCTATGTGTAAAGCTGAGGTGGCACTGCTTGTGGCTGTAGCATAGTTGGCACCACAATACGCGGAAATTGTGTCTTCAAATGCGGGTACTTTAGGACCTTGTGTTAACCAATCAGATTTTAAAACATCAATTACAGCATCAATATCAGCTTGCGAAATATCTTGCTTTCCGTAAGGTATTAAAGAATCTGTCATAAAAGTGCTTGTACATTAAAGTTTTTAATTTCTTCAATCGACATAAAATGTGGATTGCTAAGCGAGTTATACTCGAAACCTTGGGCAACCTCTTTCCCTTTTTCACCTAAAGCATTAACGGTAAAGTCATTGCTGCGGCTGCTAAATTTGATCCCAGGGGCAATTACAAAATGGTCTTGGTATTCATAAGTTTCAAAACATAAGTCTGCAGGGCACATTACTTCATGAAGCTTTTCACCTGGACGAATACCGATTATTTTAACCGGTAAGTCGGGTGCCATTGCTTTGGCTAAATCAGTAATACGTATTGATGGGATTTTAGGTACGAAAATTTCGCCGCCTAGCATACGTTCAAAGTTAGTTAATACAAAATCAACGCCTTGCTGAAGACTGATCCAAAAACGCGTCATCTCGTCATGGGTAATGGGGATATGGTCGCGACCTTGGTCAATAAATTTTTGAAAAATAGGCACTACAGAACCTCGAGAACAGACTACATTGCCGTAACGCACAACCGAAAACGTTGTTTTGTGACCACCTGCAATATTGTTAGCCGCAACAAATAGCTTGTCAGAGGCCAGCTTAGTAGCACCATACAAATTAATAGGGTTTGCCGCTTTGTCAGTTGATAGTGCAATTACTTTCTCAACATTGTTGTCCAGTGCTGCATCAATCACGTTTTCAGCACCGTTTATATTGGTCTTGATACATTCCATCGGGTTATATTCAGCCGCAGGGACTTGCTTAAGAGCTGCAGCATGAATTACATAATTGACTCCACGCATTGCACGGCGTAAGCGGTCTTTATCACGTACATCACCGATGAAGTAACGCATACATGGTTGATCAAAGTCTTGCTGCATTTCAAATTGTTTTAGTTCATCGCGAGAAAATATAATGATTTTTTTAGGATTGTATCGTTCAAGTAACGTTTTTACGTATTTTTTACCGAATGATCCGGTACCACCGGTAATTAGAATTGTTTTATTATCGAACATAGTGTTACCCAAGTTATTTATCATTGGCGTTTAAATACGCATAGTGAGAATTTTGACACATTTCTCAGTAATTTAACTATTAACAAGGTGACTAGCAAGCTCGGTGCCAAGTTAATTTAGTTTAAACATGGTACAAAGTACAAAATTTGGCAAATTAAGCTATAATTTAACCATTCAGCGTGTCGGAGCCTGTTATGAAAATTCAATCACCAGCAACTAACTTTTTAAACCAAACTCAGCAAACTTCAAATAAGCTTGCAGAGCAACTTGCTACGGGTAAAAAAGTAAACTCAGCGGCGGATGATGCCGCAGCTTTGCAAATCATCGATCGATTAACATCGCAACAAGATGGTTATGGGCAAGCTGTTCGCAATGCTTACGACGGTATCTCTTATTCGCAAGTGACGGAGTCAAGTTTATCTGGGGTTAATGATGCAGTGTCACGCATTCGCGAACTGTCAATTCAAGCAGGTAACGGGGCCCTTAACGATAGTGACCGTGCTGCATTACAAGAAGAAGTGGGGCAGTTACAAAGTCAAATCACTGAGACGTTTGAAAATGCATGCTTCTTTTGGCGGTAAACCATTGTTTGATGGTCAATCGGTTTCGTTTCAAGTAGGGCCTGATGCCAATACAACGCAAACAACCACGCCTTCGGACGGCAGTTTTGCATCAGTAATATCAACAATTGATATTTCTACCCAAGCAGGTGCTCAAGCTGCCATTGATATTAGTGACCAAGCGGCGGAGGAAATAAACGCCCAGCGTGCTGAACTTGGTGCTTTTCAAAATACTTTGGCTAGTACTATTAAAGGGCTGGGTACGCAGCAAACAAATATTGTCGCGAGTCAAAGTCGTATTCAAGATACCGATTATGCTCAGGCAATATCTCAGCAGGCATCAAATGATATTTTAGCACAAGCTTCTATAGCACTTCGTGGCCAAGCTAATCAATCGGCTGAATCCATCTTAGGCTTACTTTAATATTAATGATACAGCAGTAATTATTAAGTATTACTTACAATTAGCTCAGTGTCTGTTTTTTGGCATCTATGTCAAAAAACTGCCGCTTTGTGCTTGCATCCCTGTCAAACTCGCTTACAATTTAAGTAATTATACAAATTAGTGAAAGTACGGCTCGCTAAATATGATCTTGATTTTAGATAATAATAACAACCGCGCAATAGGATTAAATGCTTCACTTGGCTTTATTGGTGAGGCTGCTCAACTATTAAGCGAAGACTGCTTTGAACAAGAATGCAAAAAATATCAGCAGCAAGAATGCATGATTATTTTAGGAGCGTTGCAATCACTTGACCACGAAAGCTTAATTAAACGCTATCCAACATTACCGTTTTTATTAATTGGCGAAACGCTAAAACCACTATTAAGTATAGCTAATGTGGTGGGGCTTATTTGCGAGCCATTTAATCACGAAGTGACAACGCAGTTACTTCACGATTGCCAGCAGTATCAGCGCATGTTGCCAAATGAGCATAAGCATTCTAAACCACATAAAACTTTTGACGGACTTGTTGGTGAAACAGAGGCCGTAAAAGATGTTCGCTTTTTAATTGAACAAGTGGCAAAAACCGACGCCAATGTTTTAATTTTAGGCGAATCAGGCACAGGTAAAGAAGTGGTTGCCCGTAATGTACACCTGCTTTCAAAGCGTATTAATGGACCGTTTGTACCAGTTAACTGTGGTGCTATTCCGGCAGAGCTGCTCGAAAGTGAACTATTTGGCCACGAAAAAGGCGCGTTTACTGGTGCTATATCGGCTCGTAAAGGGCGCTTTGAACTAGCTCAAGGCGGAACGCTATTTTTAGATGAAATAGGCGATATGCCACTGCAAATGCAAGTTAAGTTGCTGCGAGTATTGCAAGAACGCAGCTACGAGCGTGTTGGTGGTACAAAGGCCATCCAAGCTGATGTACGCGTTATTGCTGCCACGCATCGTAATCTTGAAACAATGATTGAAGAGGGTAGTTTTAGGGAAGATTTATATTACCGCTTAAATGTATTCCCTATCGAAAACCCATCGCTGAGTGAACGAGCTGATGATATTCCGCTGCTTTTAAAAGAGTTAATGCGCCGTGTTAACGACCAGACTGGTTCTACCGCTAAGTTTACAGAGCGCGCAGTTGAGAGCTTAAAAGAACATGCTTGGCCTGGTAATATTCGTGAGCTTGCTAATTTGGTGGAGCGTATGGTTATTATGTTCCCTGACAAAGTGGTTGATATTCCTGATTTACCTAACAAATATCGTCACATTGAAGTTGAAGCCTACGAGCCAGAATACCCTGAAGAGTTAATGGAAAAAGACGCCTTTAATGACATATTTAGTACAGGCTTTAGTGATTACGAAAGTGAGCCAGACGCTGAGTTTAGCCAAACGGGTAGTGGGCTATTACCTGATGATGGTATTGAACTTAAAGATTATTTAGCCGAGCTCGAAATTAGCTTAATAACCCAAGCGTTAGAGCGCTATGATTACGTTGTAGCTCGCGCTGCAGAAATATTAGGTGTACGCAGAACAACACTCGTTGAGAAAATGAAAAAGTATAATCTTTCAAGAGATTAGCAGTATATAAATGGTGAAAGACTTTTCGCTATTTATTATTCATTTGTGATCAATCACTTTACGGGCTTTGCCCGTCACGCAAGCATGGCGTCTACAAGATAACCCAAACTTAAACCTTGGCGGTAGACGTAGATTTTGCTCGCGTGAAAAGCGTAGCTAAATGAGAAACCATAGTCCACTTACGCTTTACTTCTCTAAAGCGCAGCGTCTCTTAACCTCTTTGTGAACTAATCACTTACTCACTAAAAGCCTTAATAATTTCTTCTTTTCTAAAACAATCATTACTGTGATCGTTAACCATACCGCAGGCCTGCATATGCGCATATACCGTTGTTGGGCCTAAAAACTTAAAACCCCGTTTTTTTAAATCTTTAGCAAATGCAGTTGATGCCTCTGTAATTGCTGGGTAGTCCTCAGCGTTATTTAAATTACTTATAATCGGTTTATTATCGACAAACTGCCATTGGTAGTTACTAAAACTTCCAAATTCTTTTTGTATTTCTATAAAGCACTTTGCGTTGTTAACAGTTGCCGCAATTTTTAAGCGATTGCGCACAATACCCTCATCAAGCATTAATCTCTCAATGTCATCTTGTGTGAATTGTGCCACTTTATCTACATCAAAATTAGCAAATGCTTTTTTATAACCGCTGCGCTTTTTTAAAATTGTGTACCAGCTTAAGCCGGCTTGCGCTGATTCAAGAGTGATAAATTCAAACAGCTTTGTATCATCACAAAGAGGGACGCCCCATTCTTCATCATGGTAAATAACGTAGTCGGGTTTAGTGGTGTCGAGCCACGGGCAACGGCACTTTATTTGCTCACTCATTATTATTCCTTTTTGTGTGCGTCATTTTTATGTCGCTCAAATTATTGATGTAACTTAATGATAAGTATGTAAATAAATTTTGGTATAAATCGTGCATTTATACATGTATCTACATCAATTCGAGATTTGATTATGGCCCTTGCTAGCGTGCTAAAACCACAGTTTTTTTCTGCAAATCAGTATAACCCATGTTTACTTCAAGAGGAGTACATTGGTGAATTAAGCGATCTGCGCAAGCAAGCAAGTTGGCTTTCGCATTTGGTTGATACCATGCCAGCAGGTGTGGTTGTACTTGATGGCAAAGGGTTGATTGCAAAAGCGAATCAAATAGCGATTGATATGCTTGGCGAGCCACTTGAAGGTGAGCGCTGGTTTAATGTTATTCAGCGCTCTTTTAGGCCACATCAAGATGATGGCCATGAAGTGTCTTTAAAAGACGGACGCCTAATAAAGCTTGATATTACTGCTTTAGCACCAGAGCCTGGGCAACTTATTTTAATGACGGATTTAACCGAAACTCGCCGCTTACAAAAACGTGTTGCACATATGCAGCGATTAAGCGCGCTGGGTAAAATGGTTGCATCATTAGCGCATCAAGTCCGTACGCCGCTCTCAGCCGCTATGCTGTACGCTGCTAATTTAGGGTCTAAGCGCTTACCCGAAGCATCTCGCGATAATTTTCAAACAAAGTTAATGTCGCGTTTAAAAGATTTAGAAACTCAAGTAAACGACATGCTGTTATTTGCTAAAAGTGGCGATCAGCAAGTTGTTGAGCAAGTTTCAATGCAGCAGCTTTTAACCGAAGTTAAAGCAGGTGCTGATGCGATGGTCGCACTTAATGAAAGTGAACTGGATGTAAGCTTACCTGAACCCGATATACAAATAGTTGGTAATAAAACGGCATTGGCCAGTGCTATTCAAAATCTAGTGCACAATAGTATTCAAGTTATTGGCGGCGGCGCAAAAGTAAAAATTAACGCACAAAGAGATTTAAAAGATTTAGATATGGTTCGTATTAGTGTGAGCGACAATGGCCCAGGTGTAGATTTAAGCCAAAGCGATAAAATTTTTGAACCATTTTTTACTACAAAAAGTCAGGGCACAGGTTTAGGGCTTGCTGTAGTGAGTTCGGTGGCTAGTGCGCACCAAGGACGTGTTGATGTGACTAATAATACGCAGGGTGGTGCCTGCTTTAGCTTGTTACTGCCTATTAAGGCAACATCTAAATTAGAGGGGTCATTATGAGTAACACTATTTTAGTTGTCGAAGATGACGCAGGGCTTCGTGAAGCCTTAATAGATACCCTTGAAATGTCGGGTATTGAATGTGTTGCAGCGAGCAGTGCTGAGCAAGCAATGTTACTGCTTAAAAAAGATCAATTTTCGCTTGTTGTAAGCGACGTGCAAATGGGCGCAATGAGTGGACTTGATTTACTACGCAGTATTAAATTAAACCACCCTGATTTACCTGTATTGATGATGACGGCGTATGCCACAATTGACGATGCGGTAGAGGCCATGCGCCTAGGTGCAATTGACTACATGGCAAAACCATTTGCACCTGAAGTGCTGTTAAATATGGTGAGCCGTTATTTGCCTGAAAAAGCAAAAGAAACCGACGGCCCCGTTGTTGCTGACCCAACTAGTATTCAATTATTGGAGCTTGCAAGTAAAGTAGCACGCTCTGATGCAAGTGTAATGGTACTTGGCCCAAGTGGTTCAGGTAAGGAAGTACTTGCGCGTTATATTCATGATAAGTCGAGCCGATGTAATGAGCCATTTGTGGCGATTAACTGCGCGGCTATTCCTGAAAACATGCTCGAAGCCACTTTATTTGGTTACGAAAAAGGGGCTTTTACGGGCGCGATTCAAGCATGCCCGGGTAAGTTTGAGCAAGCGCAGGGCGGTACTATTTTACTTGATGAAATTACTGAGATGGACTTAGGGTTGCAAGCTAAGCTTTTGCGCGTACTGCAAGAGCGTGAAGTAGAGCGTTTAGGTGGCCGTAAAACAATTCAACTTGATGTGCGTATTTTGGCTACCAGTAATCGTGACTTAAAAGAAGCGGTTGCTAAAAACCAGTTTAGAGAAGATTTATATTACAGGCTTAATGTTTTTCCATTGATGTGGCGACCATTGTGCCAACGCCCCGGTGATATTATTGTATTGGCTAAGCATTTAATTGAGCGCCATATTAGTAAAAGCAAAGAGCCCATGGCGTATTTAGATAAAGCGGCTGAGCAAAAGCTATTGGCTCATACATGGCCTGGTAACGTGCGCGAGCTTGATAACGTTATACAACGTGCACTTATACTGCGTACGGGCAACACAATAAACGAGCATGCTATTTTTATCGAAAACTTAGCATCTAATAACTTTGTTATGGAGCCTTCATTGGCTGCGGTGCAAACAGTGTCGGCAGCCGAGGTAACTCAAGAAGCTCAAGGTATTGAGAAAAGCACGTTAAGCTCTGCATATTATGATGAAAAATCGCATGCTGAGGATGAGCCTAAACAAGGTTTGCTAGCGGCAGATACCGGTAGCTATAAAGATGAGCTTAAAGACAAAGAGCATCGCATTATTTTAGAAACCCTTGCACGTTGCCAAGGTAAGCGTAAAGACGTTGCCGAAACGTTGGGCATAAGCCCACGAACTTTACGTTATAAACTAGCGCAAATGCGCGATCTAGGTATTTCACTTCCTGCATAACCTCCTATAAACCCTAAGCTTGCAGTGCAAGCTTAGGGTCGTCAAAACTCTGACTCACACAGATTAAAGTTAACCTATTGTATTTTAATGATTAATTATTTGGCATGCTTTGTGCTTTATTACTTATAAGAGTTCACTGCGTGTCAGAGATAAATTATGAAAATTCAAAACAGTGCTGTATTTCAAGAAATGCAATCAATGGCTTTAGAAGCCGGCCGTAATAATCAAACTAATAAACTGCCAACTCAGGTGCAGTCTACTTCTACAGCACAATTTGGCGACATGCTAAGTGATGCAATAAATTCAGTGCACGGATTACAACAAGATGCCGCGCAAAAAGTAACAGCAGTTGAGATGGGGGATCGAAGTGTATCTCTTGCTGAGGCGATGATTGCTTCTCAAAAATCGTCAGTTGCTTTTGAGGCTACAGTACAGGTTCGTAATAAACTTGTTGAAGCTTATAAAGAAATCATGAACATGCCTGTTTAATTAGGTAGTGGAGAATTATTGTGGCGCAATCTAACCAATCTACAGACCTAGCACTTGCTGGTGGCGGTATTGACCAAAGTGGTGGTGATGATCAACAAGAACAAAAGTCAGGCTACTTAAGTGCTTTAAATGGTGTTGATGTATTGCGCCAAGTAACATTGGTTATAGCATTGGCTATTTGTTTAGCTATCGCGATTTTTATTATTATTTGGGCTCGTCAGCCAGATATGCGCCCGTTAGGCAAAATGCAAACAGAAGAGCTTATTCAAACATTAGACTTTTTAGATGCGCAAAAAATTGAATACCAACTAGATGGCAATGTTGTATCGGTTGATGAAAGCGAATACCAAAACATTAAATTGCTAATGACCCGCGAAGGGTTAGAGCAAGGCCCTGCATCAGGCTCTGACATAATTATGCAAGATATGGGCTTTGGTGTAAGCCAGCGCTTGGAGCGTGAACGCTTAAAGCATGGTCGTGAACAGCAATTAGCACGCACCATTGAAGAGCTAAATAACATTACTCGCGCCAAAGTATTGTTAGCCATCCCTAAAGAAAACGTATTTGCCCGCAGAGAGAAAAAACCATCTGCTACTGTAGTATTAACACTTAAGCGTGGCCGCTCACTTGACCGTGAAGAAGTAGACTCTGTTGTTGATATGATTGCTTCAGCAGTACAAGGCTTAGAGCCTGCACGTGTTACGGTTACTGACCAAAATGGTCGATTATTAAATTCAGGTTCGCAAAGCTCATTAGCAGCACGCTCTCGTAAAGAATACGATTTAGAACGTAAGCGAGAACAAGAGTATCTTGAAAAAATAGACAGTATTTTAATACCGGTTGTTGGGCTTGCAAACTATACAGCTCAAGTTGATTTGAGCATGGACTTTAGCTCAGTTGAGGAAACTCAAAAGCGTTATAACCCAGACCTACCAGCGGTTAGAAGCGAAACCACATTTGAAGAAAATAACATTGGTGGGTTAGCTGTTGGTATTCCTGGCGCGCTTACAAATCAACCACCGCTAAACTCAAACATCCCTGAAGTTGCAGGACAAGGCGGCGCAGGCACTGCTACGCCACCAACACGTAGCCACAAAGAAGCAACACGTAATTATGAACTCGATACAACTATTTCTCACAAGCGCCAGCAAAGTGGTGTAATACGCAGAATAAGTGTGTCAGTTGCTGTTGACTACGTCCCTAAAGTGGGAGAAAACGGCGAAACAACTATGACCCCGCGCTCGGTAGAGGCATTGTCAAATATTCGTCGCTTATTACAAGGTGGTGTAGGTTTTGATATGCAACGTGGTGATGCACTTGAAGTAGTAACAGTGCCGTTTGTACGTGAAGCAACAGATTTAGCCATAGAAGTGCCACTGTGGGAACAAGACTGGTTTATGAAAATAGCCCGCCTTGTATTGGGAGCCTTAGTTATTATTGTACTGATAATGGCAGTAGTTAAACCAATGCTTAAACGCTTAATTTATCCAGACGATACATTAGAAGAATACGACGAAGATGCATTAAGTTCAGGCGTAGATATTGGCGACAATACACTTGATATGCTAAATAAAGACTTTGATTCTGCTTCGGTTGGTTTCTCAAGTGATGGTACACTGCAGTTACCGGATTTACATGGCGACGAAGATTTACTCAAAGCAATTCGTGCCCTTGTAGCTAACGAACCAGAACTATCATCACAAGTAGTGAAAGCGTGGTTAACAGAAGATGACTGATCAAGAAAAAAAACAACTCCCGCCAGCCTTTGATGTTGATAAGCTAGATGGGGTAGATAAAGCTGCTATATTACTTTTGAGTTTATCAGAAGAAGATGCCGCGCAAATCCTTAAACACTTAGAACCTAAACAGGTGCAAAAAGTGGGTATGGCGATGGCTGGGCTACAGGATTTATCTCAAGCTAAAATTAGCGCTGTACACAACTTGTTTATAGAACAAATTCAAAGCTTTAGTACCATTGGTTTTCAGTCAGAAGACTTTATTAAAAAAGCGCTTACAGCAGCCCTTGGTGAAGACAAAGCCGCTAGCCTTATTGACCAAATTGTTATGGGCTCAGGCGCTAAAGGCTTGGATTCATTAAAATGGATGGACTCTAAGCAGGTAGCAAACATTATTCGTAATGAGCATCCGCAAATTCAAACTATTGTATTATCGTATTTAGAGCCAGAACAGTCAGCTGAGATTATTGCTCAGTTCCCTGAAAAAGTGCGTTTAGATTTAACAATGCGTATTGCAAACCTTGAAGAAGTTCAGCCAGCAGCACTGCAAGAGCTAAACGAAATTATGGAAAAACAATTTGCCGGCCAAGCAGGTGCACAAGCCGCTAAAATGGGTGGCTTAAAAGCAGCTGCAGATATAATGAACTACCTAGATACCAATGTAGAAGGGCAGTTGATGGACTCTATTCGTGAGCATGACGAAGAGATGTCGCAGCAAATTCAAGACTTAATGTTTGTGTTTGAAAACTTAATGGATGTTGAAGACCGTGGTATTCAAGCAATCCTACGAGAAGTACAACAAGACGTATTAATGAAAGCAATTAAAGGCACCGACGATGCCCTTAAAGATAAAATACTGGGCAATATGTCTAAGCGTGCAGCCGAAATGCTTGCTGATGATTTAGAGGCTATGGCACCTGTTCGTATAAGTGAAGTAGAAGCGGCGCAAAAAGAGATTTTATCAACAGCGCGTCGTTTATCTGACTCAGGTGAAATTCAGCTGGGCGGCGGCGGTGGCGAGGAGTTCTTGTAAACCATGAGCAAACTCAAAGGGCGCACACTTCGGGCTGATGAAGCAGATGAATTATTAAAAAACTGGGCTATTCCAGATGTAGCACCAGATGAGAGCATCTTTGGCAATCGCTCTACAGCTTACGGCACACCGCTTAGTGATCTGTATAAAAAAGAATTAGCTGAAGAAATGCCAATTGATGAGCCACAAGAACCAGAATTGCCTGCGCTTACTATGGTTGAGCTTGAACGCATTAGGCAAGACGCCTACGAAGAAGGCCTCAAGCAAGGTCATGAGCAAGGCTACATAGACGGTTTTGAAAAAGGCGTTGGCGAAGGCAAAGAGGCTGGCTACAAAGAAGGCTTAGAGCAAGGTAAAACACAGGGCCTTGATGACGTAAAACCATTAATTGAAGAGCAGTTAACGAGTTTAAAAGCTATTTTAGAAGGGTTAACTGCACCGCTAGATAAAGTGGACGAACAAGCCGAGAAGCAATTAGTACAACTTGCTAGCATGTTAGCCGAGGCTGTTATTTATCAAGAAGTAAAAACATCGCCTGATGTTATTTTACATACGTTAAAGCAAAGTATTGACTCACTTAATGCCGAGCAAGAAAAAGTACGAATTCATTTAAACCCCGAAGATTTAGAGCTCATAAAAGAGAGTTACGGCGAACAAACTATTATTGATAATAACTGGCAATTAATGGCAGAGCCCACTCTTGAGCGCGGTGGCTGTGAAGTTAAAACAGCGCAATCATCACTCGATATGACCCTTAAAACACGTGTCAAAGAAACGTTGGATAGTTTTTTGCATAATAGTGGTATCTAACTATTTTATTGGCGTGTTATGTCAACTCAACGTGCACCTTTAAGCGAACGCTTATCTCAATATCAACAACATATTAAAACCCCAGCGCCTGCTGTGGCAGGTATTTTAACGCGTGTTGTTGGCCTTACCCTTGAGGCTAGAGGTTTACGTGCTCCCGTTGGTAGCCAATGTAAAATAGAAACTATGAACGGCTTTGTAGACGCCGAAATAGTCGGTTTTAACGATCAAACTTTGTACTTAATGCCTAATGATCATATCTCTGGTGTACTTCCTGGTGCGCGTGTAATTCCTCAAGTTAATAACTTAGGTTTACCTGTAGGGATGAGTTTACTAGGGCGCGTGGTTGATGGCTTAGGGCGACCGCTAGATGGCCTTGGTAAAATTAATGCTGAGCATCATTTAAAGTTTGCACAAAATACTATAAACCCGCTTTCAAGAAGACCAATCACTAAGCCTATGGATGTAGGTGTGCGTGCTATTAACTCGGTTATTACAGTAGGGCAAGGCCAGCGCATGGGCTTGTTTGCAGGCTCTGGTGTGGGTAAATCAGTACTTCTCGGTATGATGACCCGAGGTAGCGAAGCCGATGTAATTGTTGTTGGCTTAGTGGGGGAGCGTGGTCGCGAAGTAAAAGAATTTATTGAAGAAATACTCGGTGTAGAGGGGCGCAAACGTTCAGTTGTTGTCGCAGCGCCTGCTGATTCATCACCACTTATGCGTTTAAAAGGCTGTGAGAGCGCCGTAACTATTGCAGAGTATTTTAGAGATCAGGGTTTAAACGTATTATTGTTACTCGATTCGGTAACGCGTTATGCAATGGCGCAACGTGAAATTGCACTTGCTGTTGGCGAGCCGCCCGCTACAAAGGGTTATCCGCCTTCGGTGTTTGCTAAATTACCTGCGCTGGTGGAGCGTGCTGGTAATGGCGGTGAAGGGCAAGGTTCAATTACTGGCTTTTTTACGGTGTTGAGTGAAGGCGATGATATGCAAGACCCTATTGCTGATGCAGCGCGAGCTATATTAGATGGACACATTGTACTATCGCGTGATTTAGCTGACAGTGGGCACTATCCCGCTATAGATATTGAAAAGTCGATTTCGCGTGTTATGCCTCAAGTTGTTTCTGAGCCGCATATGCAACAAGCCCGAGTGCTTAAACAAGTGTATTCAATGTATCAACAAAACAAAGACATGATTACGTTAGGCGCTTATCAAAAAGGGACCGATCAAATGCTCGACCAAGCTATAAATATGATGCCAAGAGTAAATGCATTTTTACAACAAGGTATGCGAGATGTCATTAGTTATGATGATGGTCTGCAAGGTCTTGCTCAGTTACTAGGACAAGCATAATGGCTAAAAATAAACTCGATTTATTGCTCAAAATTGAAAATGATAAAGAAGAAAGTTTGCGCATGAGTTACTTACAAGCCAATCAAAATTTGCAAGCAAATCAACAAAAGCTGCAAGGTTTAAATAACTTTAGACTTGAATATTCTCAACAGTTACACCTAAAAGGTAAGTCGGGTTTATCTAGTGCAGGGTTTGGTCAGTACCATGCTTTTATAGCTAAAATTGAAGAGGCAATTCGCCAACAAGCAAGTACAGTAAATACCGCTAAGCAAGTTGTTACTCAACGTAAAACGCTATGGCTTAAGCAGCAAATTAAAGCTAAAGCAGTTGCCAAGTTAATCGAGAATCAAAAACTCAAAGCAAATGCGTTAATGGCTAAAAACGAGCAAAAAATGTTAGATGAGTTTTCAGCTAATCAGTTTTTTCAACGTCGGAAAGCTTTGTAATTCAGGCACGTTAATTGCTTTGTTACTTAGTGGTATTTAACTTTTGGCGGTATGCGGTGGCATATTGCCGTAATGGTATTAGGTGATTTATGGCGATGAATAACATTTCGTTTTTAGTTTCTTCTGAAAAAGATTCACTGTTAGCTTTTAAAGACAATAGCTTAGCTAATGGCGAAGGAAATTTAGGCGAGGAATTTTTAAGCCAGCTAAACGAAGCGCATAACTCTATGGGGCCTTTGCTTAAGGGCAATAAAAATCCCGATGCCGAAAACTCGATTGCCAGTCTCAAAAATGAAGAATCAAGTGTGGAGACAGAGACATCTAATACCTCGAATGGAAGCCCAACACATGAAGTCATAATCGTATACGGTGATAGTATGCTGGCTCAAATAAACTCGGCACAGGCCATTAATACCTCTGTTTCAAAACCAGCAGAAAAGGTTGATGGAGCAACTGACGAAGTTGATTTTAAGAAGAGATCGACTATAGATAGTTCTATAGATTATATTGCTATTGAAAAGTCCATAAGTAAAGTTGTTTCTGAGAGCAAAAATATCCCTAGTATTAACTCATCAGTTACAGTATCGGCAGCTGAGATTACGCAAATAACTGAGAGAGATAAAAGTACTGCTGTAGATACATCAATGACTCAAGATACAGATCTAATTAAAGCAGATAAAATACTTGATAGTTTAACACCAGAGCAAATGTTACAGCTAAATTTACAAATTCAAGCTTTGGATAAGCCTAGTAATATTAATAATATAACAGCTTTAAAGCAAATGCTTGCACAATTTATTACTGATAACGAAAAAGCGCAAAGCACGGTAGCAAAACACTCTTTTAGCGCAGAAATAAATTCACTTAATACAACTGAAAAACAAAGTTTATTAACGCAATTAAACGCATATATTAAAACAGAGCAGCCTAAAGGCGAGCAGTTGTCAGTGCTTAAGCAAACAGTTAATGAGTTAAAAGCTTCTATTGAAATAGGGCTTGCTGATACCGCTAAATCAGACTCAAAAACGTTTGTGGCGTCAGAGACTCCTAATACAGTATATAATCCACAAAAGTTAAGTTTAAAGACGTCGACAAGCGAAGATTCGGATATTAACAAAGCTGTAGCAACCTCAGCTAAGCGTGATGATTTATTAAAATCACTTGAAGAGTTACAAAAAGATGGGCTTAGAAAAACATCGGCAGAACAAACGCCTGCACGCGTAGCACAAGTATTTACGCAAATTACAGCCGCTTTAAATACTCAGCAAACGAGCACATTAAGCCAATACGACTCATTAAGTTACGAGCAGAGCGTACTTGATACCCAAATAATACAAACTCAACAATTACAAAGTACATCACAAGTTAAGCAAGTAAGTATTGATCCAGGTGTAATGCAGGCAATTAATATTGTTAAAAGTGATGCAGCTAAATTACTACAAGAGCGAGTTAGCTCAATGCTGAACATTAATAATAAAGAAGCAGAAATTCGCCTCGATCCTCCAGAAATGGGTAGCATGCAAATACGTATTCGTAGCGATGCAGAACAAGCACATATAAACTTTGTTGTACAAAACCAGCAAGCCAAAGAAGCGCTTGAGCAATCAATGCCGCGCTTACGTGAAATGTTAGCGCAACAAGGGCTAGAGCTTGGTGAAAGCACTATTTCTTATGGGCAATCAGGTGGTGAAACAGCTGAGCAAAGTGAGAGTGGAGCCCAAGGTAATTTGGCTAATAATAAGTCAGTTAATGAAGAAAACGACGAGCAAGCAAATAACACTGCACAAAGTTCTCGACAACAAACTTCATCATCAATAGATTACTATGCCTAAGTACTGCTATTATAATAGTTAAAACAAGCAAGTACCTTTGCGATTAAAGGAATCATGATGGCTGAAGAAGCAAGTTTAGAAATCGAAGAAACCGGTAAAAGTAAAAAGAAACTAATAATAATTATAGTAGCTGTACTACTTATTGCAGGTGGTGCTGCGGGTTACTTTTTTATGTCGGGTTCGGATACGCCAGTTGAAACCTTAGATGAAGAGACTGCAATGTCTACTGATGCTCCTTCTGCTGCAGCGGGTGATTCAGCAGAAATGGGCAGTGCTTTATATGTTGCTATGCCACGCCCATTTGTGTTTAACGTACCGGGCTCAAGCCGCGACAGAATTGTACAAATTAAAGTACAATTATTAGTACGTGGTGAAGTAAATGAAGAAACAGCCAAAAAACATATTCCACTAATAGAAGGAACGCTATTAAGCGTGTTTTCTACTACAACAGCTGATGAATTAAGTACGAGCTCTGGTAAAGAAACACTTCGTTTTTCTGCACTTGAAAAGGTACAAAAAGCCTTAATGGATGTTGAAGGCAGTAAAGTAATTGAGCGGGTATTGTTTACCGGCTTTGTGATGCAATAAGGGGTTAGCGTGAGCGATTTATTATCCCAAGACGAAATTGATGCGCTATTACATGGCGTTGATGACGTTGAAGAGGAAGATATACACGAAGGTGAAGATGGCGGGGGAAGTACGCTTCAGTACGACTTTTCTTCGCAAGATCGGATCGTACGTGGTCGTATGCCGACACTGGAAATTGTTAATGAACGCTTTGCTCGTCATATGCGAATTAGCCTATTTAACATGATGCGCCGCACCGCAGAGGTGTCTATTAACGGCGTGCAAATGATTAAATTTGGTGAGTATATCCATACTCTATTTGTTCCAACCAGCTTAAATATGGTGCGTTTTAGACCGCTTAAAGGCACTGGCCTGATTACCATGGAAGCACGACTTGTGTTTATTTTGGTAGATAACTTTTTTGGTGGTGACGGGCGTTATCATGCAAAAATAGAAGGCCGAGAATTTACTCCAACAGAGCGCCGAATTGTACAAATGCTCCTTAAAATAATCTTTGAAGATTATAAAGAAGCTTGGGCACCGGTTATGGATGTATCGTTTGAATATCTCGATTCTGAAGTAAACCCAGCTATGGCTAATATTGTAAGCCCAACTGAGGTTGTGGTTATTAGTTCTTTCCATATTGAGCTCGATGGCGGCGGTGGCGATTTTCATATTGCACTTCCGTATTCAATGCTTGAGCCAATTCGAGAGCTGTTAGATGCGGGTGTTCAGTCTGATACTGAAGATACTGATTTGCGTTGGAGCAAAGCGCTTCGCGATGAAATAATGGATGTAGAGGTTGAAATATCAACTCAGTTGCTTGAAGTTGATTTAACCTTAAAACAAATCATGGAACTCAAAGCCGGTGATATTATTCCGGTTGAAATGCCTGAGCATATAACCGTGTTTGTTGAAGAACTACCTACATTTAGAGCCAAAATGGGTCGCTCTCGCGATAATGTTGCGCTTCAAATTAGTGAAAAAATTAAACGACCTGATTCAGTTAAATCTGAGCTGCATGTATTTACCAAAGGCGGCAAGAAAATTGACTCAGATGCAGAATTAGCAGAACTAGAAGATGATTTATACCTCTCTGACGGTGTAGACTTAGACTGGTAATTGATTAAAAGGTTAAAAGTATGAGCGATGATCAAGACACAATGGATGAATGGGCAGCAGCATTAGCAGAAGCCGAAGCTCCAGATGATAGTAGCGAAGCACATGTTGCAGAGCTTGATGAGTTAAGTGATTCAAAACACGAAATGAGTGGCGATGAAAAACGAAAACTCGACACTATTTTAGATATCCCCGTTACTATTTCAATGGAAGTAGGACGCTCTAAAATTAATATTCGTAACTTATTGCAACTTAACCAAGGCTCTGTTGTTGAGCTTGACCGTGTTGCGGGCGAGCCGCTAGACGTGCTAGTTAATGGTACTTTGATAGCCCATGGTGAAGTAGTTGTAGTAAACGACAAGTTTGGTATTCGCTTAACTGACGTGATAAGCCAAGTAGAGCGGATCAAAAAACTACGATGAGCTTATTAGTTGCTTTAACGAGTTCCGTTTTTTCAAAAGCAGATGTGGCAACACCTACTGGAGATATACTCTCTATGGTGCTGTCGCTTGTAATGGTGCTAGTACTAATTATTGTGCTGGCATTTTTTGTTAAAAAGCTTAATCCAAATTTAGCAAACAGCGATGAATTTAAAGTAGTCAGAAGTCTACCTTTGGGTTCTCGTGAGCGTTTAATGGTTGTTGAGATAGATAATGCTCAGCATTTACTTGGTGTAACCCCCCATAGTATTAATTACTTACACAAGTTAGAAACCCCATTAAGTGAAAAAGAACTACCTGAACTCGCTAAACGATTTGGTAAACTTTTAAACCCGCAATCAAACCAAAATAAAAAGAATTAAACCTATGACAAAGTGGCTGCTTATTATTTTTGCCATGGTGTTTGTACCAAGTGTAAGCGCAGAAGGAATTGATGCGCTTACTATTACAACAAACGCTGATGGCACACAGGATTACTCAGTAACGTTACAAGTTTTAGCAATTATGACGGCGCTGAGTTTTATACCGGCTGCCATAATTATGATGACCTCCTTTACACGAATAATTGTTGTACTCGCCATTTTGCGCCAAGCAATTGGTTTGCAGCAAACACCGTCGAACCAAGTGTTATTAGGGATGTCGCTTTTTCTAAGTATTTTTATAATGTCGCCTATTTATCAGCAGGTAAACGAGCGAGCTATAGAGCCTTACTTAAATGAGCAGGTTACTTCAGTACAAGCTTTAGAGCTGGCTAAAGAGCCAATGAAAGCATTTATGCTTTCGCAAGTGCGTTTAAAAGATTTAGAAACGTTTGCTAAAATTGCCGGTTACGATCAGCTAGATTCGCCACAAGATACACCGTTAATAGTGCTTATACCCGCCTTTGTAACCAGCGAATTGCAAACCGCATTTATAATAGGGTTTATGTTTTTTATCCCATTTTTAATTGTTGATTTAGTGGTCGCCTCGGTATTAATGGCGATGGGTATGATGATGCTTTCACCCATGATTGTGTCTTTACCGTTTAAAATTATGTTATTTGTACTTGTAGACGGCTGGAGCTTAGTGATGGGGACTCTAGCCAAAAGCTTTGGTTTAGGGACTTAGTATGCAAAGCATTAACATGACCCAACAATAGGAGTACAACATGGAACCGGAAATTTTTGTTGATATCCTAAGTGACGCTCTTTTTTTAGTTATTAAGCTGGTGTCTGCAATTGTAGTCCCAGGCTTAATTATTGGTTTAGTTGTAGCTGTGTTTCAGGCCGCGACGTCTATCAATGAACAAACATTGAGCTTTTTACCTCGTTTATTAATTACCATTAGTGCGCTTATTGTGGGTGGGCATTGGCTTACTCAAGAGCTAATGGACTTTTTTACTCGCCTAGTATTACTTATTCCTGAAATTGCAGGTTAAACGTGGAATACCCCTTTGCTGTCGTTATTCAATGGTTGAGCGATTTTTTGCTGCCCCTGGTACGCATTAGCTCAATGATTATGATTATGGCTGGTTTAGGTGCTAAAAATGTCCCTACGCGTATAAAAATGGGGTTATCAGTTGTTGTAACTTTTCTTGTTGTAGTTCCAGTTCTTCCCCCAGCTACATTCACTAATTTATTTTCGTTTGAGATGATTTTAGTCGTTATTCAACAAATGCTGATTGGTGTTGCTATTGGTTTTGCATCTATACTTTTATTAAATACTTTTGTGTTAGCAGGGCAAATACTTGCGATGCAAACCGGTTTAGGTTTTGCTTCGGTTATTGACCCCTCTAATGGCGCAAGCGTCCCAGCGGTTGGTCAGTTTTTCCTTATTTTGGCCACCTTGTTATTTTTTGCTTTTAACGGCCATTTAATGATGATTCAAATGGTGGTGCATAGCTTTCAAGTGCTACCCATTGATGGCACATGGTGGTCTGTAGATCATTACTGGGACATAGTGACTTGGGGCGGCTGGATGTTTACTACAGCACTGGTACTCTCACTTGCACCGCTTACCGCAATGCTCGTTATCAATATTTCTTTTGGTATTATGACCCGTGCGGCACCGCAATTAAATATCTTTGCAATTGGCTTTCCGTTCACACTTGTTGCAGGGCTTACGATTATTTGGGCAACGTTAGGTAACTTTACTCTTCAATTTGAGTTTCAGTGGTTAAAAATGGTTGAGCTAATGTGCACTTTAGTTGGTTGTTCACCGTAGGAGAGCCTAATGGCTGAAGATTCAGGACAAGAAAAAACAGAAGAACCCACGGGGAAAAAAGTAGACGAATCGAAAAAGAAAGGGCAGGTAGCGCGTTCTAAAGAGCTTGGCACCATGTTTGTACTTATTTTTTCCGCTATATCTTTGCTCTTATATGGTCCTGAGATTGGTAAAGGCCTATATAACATTATGGGGCGAATGCTGAGTCTTAACCGAAATGAAGCCTACGATACCACTAAAATGTTTGCTGTTTGGGCTAGTGTGTCTGATGTGCTTATTTTTCCTATGGCAATGTTTGTATTTATTATTTTATTTGCAGGTATTATAGGAAATACGCTATTGGGGGGATTTAATTTTAGTTGGCAAGCAGCAGCACCCAAAGCAAGTAAAATGTCACCGTTTAAAGGCTTTAAGCGTATGTTTGGCCCCCAAGCAGCGGTAGAGTTAACCAAAGCCATTTTAAAATTTTCTGTAGTTGCTGGCTTTGCTGTATTTCTAATTAACACTTTCTTTGATGAGATTTTACATTTAAGTATAGAGCCTGCACCAAATAACATTATTCATGCGTTAGAAATATTAGCATGGATGTTTCTAGCTCTCTCTTGTACGTTGGTTATTATTGCTGCAATAGATGCGCCTTATCAAAGTTATACTCACCATAAGCAACTTAAAATGACAATGCAAGAGGTTAAAGATGAGTATAAAAACTCTGAAGGTGATCCACAAATAAAAGCGCGTATTAGACAAACACAAAGGCAAATGTCACAAAGACGCATGATGCAAGATGTTCCTGACGCTGATGTTATTGTTACCAATCCAACTCACTACTCTGTAGCATTAAAATACGATACAGAGCGCGCAGGTGCGCCTATAGTGCTTGCTAAAGGTATTGATGAAATGGCGATGCAAATTCGTAAAGTAGCAATAGGGAATGAAGTACCTATTTTAGAATCCCCCATGTTGACCCGAGCGCTTTATCATACGGCTGAAGTAGGAGAGCAAATACCCGATCAGCTATTTACCGCAGTAGCGCAAGTTTTAGCGTATGTATTTCAGCTTAAACGCTTTAATAAAGGGCGCGGAAAACGTCCAACTAAGCTCAATGAAAAGCTGCCAATCCCCGATGCCTACAAGTATTAAACCGTTAACTGAATAACTTGGAATAGTTATTGCTAATTCTACGTAGTGTCAATTTTTTGAAATTGTAGAATTATGAATTTTAAAGCAGTATTACAACAGCTTAACAGAGACAAAAAAGAATATGGCAAAGGGATAGGTACTCCTTTGTTGGTGCTTGCTGCCTTGGGGATGGTGATTTTACCACTACCGCCATTTTTACTCGATATCCTTTTCTCGTTTAATATTGCTCTCGCATTAGTGGTTTTACTTGTGACAGTTTACACGATGAAGCCAGTTGAATTTGGTATTTTCCCATCTGTAATACTAATCGCTACAATTATGCGCTTAGCACTTAACGTTGCCAGTACTCGAGTTGTGTTACTTGAAGGCCATAATGGTGGTGACTCTGCCGGTAAAGTAATTGAAGCGTTTGGCTCAGTTGTTATTGGTGGTAACTACGCTGTTGGTTTGGTTGTGTTTTTAATCCTGATCATTATTAACTTTGTAGTAATTACTAAAGGTGCTGGTCGTATTTCTGAGGTATCTGCGCGTTTCACCCTTGATGCAATGCCGGGTAAACAAATGGCAATTGACGCCGATTTGAACGCAGGCTTTATCAGCGCAGAACAAGCGCGTGACCGCCGCGAGGAAGTAACTCGCGAAGCTGATTTTTACGGCTCAATGGATGGTGCGAGTAAATTTGTAAAAGGTGATGCGATTGCAGGTATTGTTATACTAATCATCAATATTGTTGGTGGTTTATTTGTCGGTATGATCCAGCACAATTTGAGTTTTGGCAATGCAATGGAAGTATATACATTACTTACCATTGGCGATGGCTTAGTTGCTCAACTCCCTTCTTTACTGCTTTCAATTGGTACCGCGATTGTTGTAACACGCCAAAATGAGTCGCTCAATATGGGGGACCAATTTAAGAAACAACTAGGCAACGAAAAGTCACTCTTTATTGCATCTGGTATTTTGATCATCATGGGCTTAGTGCCTGGTATGCCGCATATTGCTTTTTTAAGTTTAGGTGCGTTACTGGGTTACTTAGCTTACTACACACAGCAAAGTAAATTAAAAGCTGCTGCGGCAGAAGCTGAAGAGGCCGCTAATGGCGGAAGCGTTGCAACGGGTGTTGCTAATAAACAAGAACAAAAAGAACTAGGCTGGGATGACGTTCAGCAGGTTGATGTAATTGGCTTAGAAGTCGGTTATAGATTAATTCCGTTAGTGGACCAATCACAAGGTGGTGAGCTACTTAATCGTATTAAGGGGGTGCGTAAAAAGCTTTCTCAAGAGCTTGGTTTTTTAGTGCCGCCGGTACATATACGCGACAACTTAGAGCTTGACCCTAACGCTTACAGAATAACACTAATGGGGGTTTCAACCGGTGAAAGCGAGCTTAAGCATGGCGACGAGCTAGCGATTAACCCAGGACAAGTATTTGGTCCAATTAAAGGGGTTGAAACAAAAGATCCTGCGTTTGGCCTTGATGCAGTATGGATAAAACCAGATCAAAAAGATGAAGCACAATCACTAGGTTATACCGTTGTAGATTCAGCCACGGTAGTTGCCACTCATATTAGCCAGTTATTAACTAACAGTGCAGCGTTATTACTAGGGCATGAAGAAGTTCAAAACCTACTTGATATGCTTGCTAAAAGCCATCCTCGCTTAGTGGAAGGACTAGTACCTGATGTATTGCCATTAACTGTTATTGTAAAAGTACTACAAAATTTATTAAATGAAGGCGTGGCTATTCGCGATATGCGCTCAATTGTTCAAACCCTTGTTGAGTATGGCCCACGTAGTCAAGACCCTGATGTATTAACGGCTGCAGTGCGTATTTCCCTGCGTAGATTAATTGTTCAAGATGCGGTGGGAATGTCATCAGAAATTCCTGTCATAACCTTGGCGCCTGAGTTGGAACAGATGTTGCATCAGTCATTACAAAATGCAGGTGATGAAGGTGCCGGTATTGAGCCAGGACTTGCAGAGCGACTTCAAGTGTCATTAACACAAGCGCATCAAAATCAAGAAATGGCCGGTGAACCTTCTATATTGCTAACGTCAGGAATGT
This sequence comes from Pseudoalteromonas sp. HL-AS1, assembly GCF_031198785.1. Lineage (NCBI taxonomy): Bacteria > Pseudomonadati > Pseudomonadota > Gammaproteobacteria > Alteromonadales > Pseudoalteromonadaceae > Pseudoalteromonas > Pseudoalteromonas sp. HL-AS1. The sequence goes on along the minus strand of NZ_CP133569.1, from coordinate 2,574,691 downwards.
TACGCACTGTGTTATCTCGTTTTGTTAAGTACACCATTCCAGGATTGAGAGTGATGTCTTATCAAGAGGTACCAGATGAAAGACAGATAAAGATTGTTAGCTCTGTAGGGCAACAATAAGATTTTAACAGGGGTTGAATCATGAAAATTAAACGTTTTTTTGCTAAAGATATGCGCACAGCACTTAAAGAAGTTAAAGATGAATTAGGTGTTGATGCGGTTATTATGTCAAATAAGAAGCTGGCTAACGGTGTAGAAATTGTAGCGGCAGTTGATTATGACAAAGCAGCCCCTAAAGTAGCAGCGCAACCACAACGTAATGCTGAGCCTCGTGCTCAAGCGCCACAGCAAAGCATGCATAACTTTGTAAGACCAGAGCCACAGCGTGCTAAGCCTGAGCCACAAGCAAAGGTTGCTGACAGCTTACAAGCATTACTAGAGCGACAATCACCGCGTCCTCGCTCCCCTGAACTTGCTTCTATGTTTTCACAATCGGGTATTGATACTACTGATAACTATCAAGAACCTAATATGGGGCAGCGTACTAAAAATATGTTTGCTCCTGAAGCTTCTGCGCCAGTTCGTCCACAAACTCAAGCGGATAGCTTAGGTTTTGATGATTTAGACCGCGACTTTGATGATTTAGATAGCCCAGTAACCACTCGCCAACAAAATAAAAATAATGAAAGCGAAGAAATGACAACAATGCGTGAAGAAATGAACGCAATTCGTCAATTACTTGAGCACCAAGTATCAGGCTTGATGCAGCAAGATATGGCGCGTCGCGATCCAACACGCGCTTGTATGGTTGATCGTTTAGTCGGTATGGGTATCGATAAAGAAGTAGCACAGCAAATGGCATGTTTTGTACCTGATGATGTGTCTCGTCAACAAGGCTGGAAAGCATTGCTAACAATGGTTGAAGATCAAATGCAAACAACCAATAACGAAATACTTCGCCAAGGTGGTGTATATGCGTTAGTGGGTCCAACAGGTGTGGGCAAAACCACGACAGTTGCTAAGCTTGCAGCTCTAGGTGCACAAAAGTATGGCGCCGATAAAGTTGCCTTAATAACCACTGATACGTACAGAATTGGTGCTTATGAGCAGCTTGCAACTTACGGTCGTATTATTGGTTGTGGTGTAAAACAAGTTAAAGATGCTAATGAGTTAGCTGAAGTTTTATATCATTTACGAAATAAACGTCTAGTGTTAATTGATACGGCAGGTATGAGCCAGCGAGATTTACGCTTAACTGAGCAGTTAAATACGTTAATGCGCAACCAGCGTGTGGATATTCGAAACTACCTAGTACTCAGTGCCACAGCGCAAATTAATGTACTACAAGAAACTGTACGCCACTTTAAAAAAGTACAGTTAAGTGGTTGTATTTTTACCAAGTTGGATGAATCATTAAGTTTGGGTGAGATTATTAGTATTGCGATTCAAAATCGCCTTCCAATAGGGTATCTTACTAATGGACAACGAGTACCAGAAGATATTCGTGTTGCAAATGCTGAAAAACTAGTGAAAAAGGCTGAGCAATTATATTTAAAAAGAACAAAAGCACAACATTCAAGGCATCAAGCAGTGGCGCCAAGTACAGTAGGGATGTATGATTAACACAGTATTAGATCAAGCAAGCGGCCTGCGCAAAATGAGTCAAAACAATAACAACGGCGTTAAAGTTATCGCTGTAACCGGTGGTAAAGGTGGGGTGGGGAAAACAAATGTTTCTCTAAATACTGCTATAGCACTAGGGCAGCAAGGTAATAGAGTACTAGTACTGGATGCTGACTTAGGTTTGGCAAATTGTGATGTGATGCTTGGTTTACGTGTAGAGCGTAATTTGTCACACGTTTTGTCTGGTGAATGTGAGCTTGACGAAATTTTAGTTGAAGGTCCTGCTGGTATTAAAATTGTACCCGCTACATCGGGTTCGCAAAGTATGGTTGAGTTATCACCATCGGAGCATGCTGGACTAATTCGTGCGTTTAGCGAATTGAATACCGAATTCGATATTTTAATTGTAGATACAGCCGCTGGTATTTCAGACATGGTGCTAAGCTTCTCACGAGCAGCACAAGATGTAATGGTTGTAGTGTGCGATGAACCAACATCAATAACCGATGCTTACGCACTTATTAAAGTATTAAGCCGCGAGCATGGTGTTTATAAGTTCAAAATTGTTGCAAATATGGTCCGCAGTATGCGTGAAGGTACTGAATTGTTTGCAAAACTATCTAAAGTTACCGATCGCTTTTTAGATGTGTCAATGGAGCTAGTAGCAACGGTTCCTTATGACGAAAATATGCGCAAAGCAACGCGTCGTCAAAAAGTAATAGTAGAGCTCTTTCCTAATTCGCCAGCCGCTCTCGCGTTTAAAGCGCTGGCAACCAAAGCAGTTAAATGGCCAATACCAAACCAACCATCTGGGCATTTAGAGTTTTTCATTGAGAAACTAGTAAACGGTTAATTATGACAATATTGGTGAATAGAGCTATGGGATATCAATCAACACAAAACTTAAATGTGATTGTTGAGAAACATGCATCACTTGTCAAAAAAGTGGCATGTCATCTAATTGCTCGATTACCACCTAGCGTTCAGCTTGATGATTTAATTCAATCAGGAATGATAGGTTTAATAGAAGCTTCAAAAAACTTCGATGCAACTAAGGGCGCAAGCTTTGAAACCTTTGCAGGTATTCGTATTCGCGGTGCCATGCTTGATGAAATGCGCCGTGGTGATTGGGCTCCTCGTTCAGTACATCGCAAAAGCCGGCAAGTTGCAGAAGCAATTACAGGACTCGAAAGTAGTCTTAATCGCGAACCAACAGATACAGAAGTTGCTGAAAAACTTGAAATTTCACTCAATGAGTACCATCATATTTTAAATGATGTGAATGCGAGTAAAATACTAGGTATTGAAGACCTTGGTGTTGATGAGGATGTTATAACTCCCGTAGGCCAAGATTTAGCGCAAGATAAACCTTTTAATAATGTTAAAAATGATCGGTTTAATGAGTCTTTGCTAAGTGCAATTAAGTCATTACCAGAGCGTGATGCAATGGTACTTTCTTTATACTATAACGATGAAATGAATTTAAAAGAAATAGGACATATACTCGATGTAAGTGAATCGCGTGTAAGTCAGATACATGGTCAGGCGATGATTAAGCTTAAAGCTAAAATCAATGACTGGATAAATTAGTAGTAAGCAAACAAAGGTTAATACCTCACTGGGGGATGTTTTGGATAAAAACATGAAAATTCTTGTAGTCGATGATTTTTCAACGATGAGACGCATTATAAAAAACCTGTTACGTGACTTAGGTTTCACTAACGTTCAAGAAGCTGATGATGGGTCTACAGCTTTGCCTATGTTGCAAAATCAAGTGTTTGATTTTGTAGTTACGGATTGGAATATGCCTGGAATGCAGGGTATTGATCTTTTAAGAGCAATACGTGCAGACGAGAAGTTAAAACATATCCCTGTATTAATGGTAACGGCAGAAGCTAAAAAAGAACAAATAATAGCTGCGGCGCAAGCTGGCGTGAATGGTTATATTGTTAAGCCATTTACGGCTGGAACATTAAAAACTAAATTAGAAAAAGTATTTGAACGCTTAGGCTAATGATGGGGGAGAGGCTTATGCCAGCACCAGCTGCGCCTCAAATAACGTTAGAACAAGCTCGTCAGCTCGTTGTTTTTTTAGAAAATGATGAGCAAGACAAAGCAAATCAGTTGATTTTAGAGGCTGCTTCTAAAGAGCAATCTGAATTATTTGCTGAAGTTGGAAAGTTGACTCGTCAACTGCACGAAGCCCTTAAAAGTTTTGAGCTTGATACTCGCTTAACTGATATAACGACAGATGCGATTCCAGATGCTAAAAAGCGGCTTAATTATGTTATAGAAATGACAGAAAATGCGGCTAATAAAACAATGGATGCAGTGGAAGCGAGTCTTCCTATAGCCCAACAGTTAGCGGACGAAATATCTCATATCAAACCGACATGGGATCGTTTAATGAGCCGCGAGATTGAGCTTGGTGAGTTTAAGCAACTTTGCCATAGCATCGATAAGTTTATGAACAACTCTCATCATAAGACTGATGAGCTTCAAAGCTTAATGACAAATGTACTAATGGCTCAAGACTATCAAGACTTAACAGGTCAAGTTATTCGCCGTGTTATTGAACTTGTTAGGGAAGTAGAAGAAAGTTTACTGCATCTTTTAACTGCGTTTGCTGAACAAGACGACACTAACAGCACCGCGAATAAAGTAGAACAACAAAAAATAAAAGAACCAGTTGCCACACAAACTTTAGCAGGTCCTGAAGGCCCTATCATTGATAAAGAATCGCGTAATGATGTTGTATCTGATCAAGATGAAGTTGATGATCTTTTATCAAGTTTGGGCTTCTAAGAGGAGAGTAACTGCATGTTTGAAGTCGATGAAGATATTTTACAAGACTTTCTTGTAGAGGCTGGAGAAATCCTAGAGCTTTTATCTGAACAGTTAGTTGAGCTGGAAAATAATCCAGAAGATACCGAGTTACTAAACGCTATATTTAGAGGTTTTCACACTGTAAAAGGTGGTGCAGGCTTTTTAGCTATGACAGAACTTGTTGATGCTTGTCACGGTGCTGAAAACGTATTTGATTTACTACGTCAAGGCGTGCGAACAGTCAACTCAGAGTTAATGGATGTTATTTTACAAGCACTAGACACCATTAATGAGATGTTTGCGACTATCCAAAACAGAGACAAGCCTGAACCTGCAGATCCTGAATTACTTCATACTCTTCATATCTTAGGTCTACCTCCAACAGAAGCCGAAGCCACTGAAGCCTCTTCACAAACAGAGGTTGAACAACCTCATAATGAAGTGGTGGATACACCGGTAGCTGATGATGAAGATCCGTTTGCATTTGATGAACTATTTAGCGGAGCGCCTTCGGTTAGCGATGCTGAAATAGATGAAATCACTGAAGACGAATTTGAAAGCTTACTTGATGAGCTACACGGTAAAGGACAAGGTCCTGCAGTTGAAAAACCAGTAGCAAGTAGTAGTGATTTTAGTGGTGATATTACTGATGATGAATTTGACAGCTTATTAGACGAGTTACATGGTGTTGGCAGTTTTGGTGAAGTTACGATCAAACCTGAACAAAATGATGCCAATAAAACACCTGTAGAACCAGCTACACCAGCGGCAAATACAGTTAATTCATCAGATGATGAAATTAGTGATGACGAATTTGAAGCGCTTCTTGATGAACTTCATGGTAAAGGCACTGCTCCTAAATCGATAGAAAGTGCGCCAGCTGCAAAACAACCTGAACCTGTTTCACCGCCAGCTAAACAAGTGAGTGAACCAGTAAAAAAAGCTGCGCCAGCTAAAGCTCCTACTCCAAAACCAGTTGAAAAAGCGCCAGAGAAGCCAGCAGCTAAAGCACCACCAGCAGCAGCTCCAAAAAAATCAGCGCCACCAGCTGCAGAAACCACCGTTCGCGTAGATACAAAACGACTCGATCAAATTATGAATATGGTTGGTGAGTTAGTTCTTGTACGAAATCGTTTGGTTAGTTTAGCGACTAACTCAGACAGTGAAGCGATGGGTAAAGCAATCTCTAACTTAGATGTAGTGACTGCGGATATTCAAGGTGCGGTTATGCAAACGCGAATGCAACCAATTAAGAAAGTATTTGGTCGCTTCCCTCGCGTTGTACGCGACTTAGCACGTAGCTTAAATAAAGATATTGATTTAAAGCTTATTGGTGAAGAAACCGATCTAGATAAAAACTTAGTTGAAGCACTTGCCGATCCGCTTGTGCATTTAGTTAGAAACTCAGTTGACCATGGTATTGAAATGCCCGCTGTCCGTGAAGCTGCAGGTAAGTCTAGAACAGGTAATGTTACTTTATCAGCGTCTCAAGAGGGCGACCATATTTTGCTAACCATCAAAGATGATGGTGCAGGTATGGATGCTGAAAAACTGAAAAAAATTGCAATTAGTAAAGGCGTACTCGATCATGACCAGGCGAGTCGACTTTCTGACACCGAAGCATATAACCTGATTTTTGCACCTGGCTTTTCTACAAAAGAAGAAATATCTGATATTTCAGGCCGTGGTGTAGGGATGGACGTAGTTAAAACTAAGATCACGCAACTTAATGGCTCAGTAAGCATTCAGTCTGAACTTGGTGTCGGTACTATTTTAGAAATAAAAGTACCACTTACCTTGGCTATATTACCGACATTAATGGTCGTTGTTGGCGCACAAACATTTGCGTTACCACTGGCTGGTGTTAGTGAGATATTCAATTTAGATTTAACGAAGACGAATGTAGTTGATGGGCAATTAACAATTATTGTGCGTAAAAAGGCGATACCGTTATTTTACCTTGAGCATTGGTTAGTAAAAGGCTCAGATCGTTCTCAGCGAAAATCTAAAGGTCACGTCGTTATTGTACAAATTGGTACGCAACAAATTGGTTTTGTTGTTGATTCATTAATTGGCCAAGAAGAAGTAGTGATTAAGCCGCTTGATGCGTTACTTCAAGGAACGCCAGGTATGGCAGGGGCTACAATAACTTCGGATGGTGGCATTGCACTGATTTTAGACGTTCCAAACATGTTAAAACATTACGCAGGCTAATAATAAAGTAGGTATATATTTAATATATACCTACGCATAAATTTAATAAGAGAGCTAAATGGCTGTTAAAGTTTTAGTTGTTGATGATTCAAGCTTTTTTCGCCGTAGAGTAAGCGAAATCCTTGAGCAAGATAGCGATATACAAGTTATAGGCTTTGCTGTTAATGGCAGAGAGGCTGTTGAGAAAGCAGCTCAATTGCGTCCTGACATGATCACCATGGATGTCGAAATGCCTGTGCTTGATGGTATTAGCGCAGTTAAAGAGATAATGGCGAGTAACCCAACTCCTATCTTAATGTTTTCATCACTTACACGTGATGGTGCAACAGCAACGTTTGATGCGTTAGATGCTGGCGCAATGGATTTTTTACCGAAAAAATTTGAAGATATTGCGCGCAATAATGAAGATGCAATTAAGCTTTTGCAAAGTAAAGTAAAAGATATAGGGCGAAGACGTTTACCGCGAACATTTAGAGCGGCAACACCAGCTAAACCAGTCATTTCAACGAAACCAACAAGTTCACTTTCGCAAAGAACAAGCACATCAACAACTCAAATCAAGCAGCCTGATAGAAGCTTTCAAAGAGCTGCGCCTGTTGCATCGACAAGTTCAAATGTTGCCTCAATGCGAGCAAGTGGAAAACAATATCAACTTTTAGCTATTGGTACTTCTACAGGTGGTCCTGTTGCTCTGCAAACTATATTGACTCAATTGCCTGCTAATTTTCCTCACCCTATTTTACTTATTCAGCACATGCCCGCTGCATTTACACCCGCGTTTGCAGCGCGCTTAAACGGTTTGTGCCAAATAAAAGTGAAAGAAGCACAACAAGGCGATCGTTTACAACCAGGAACTGCTTATTTAGCGCCTGGCGGACAGCAGATGATGGTAGAGGGGCGTGGAGCAAATAGAACGCTGCGCGTATTTGAAGATCATAGCGAGAGAATAAGTTATAAACCAAGCGTAGATGTAACGTTTGCTAGTGCAGCTAAAACGTATCAAGGCGATGTACTTGCTATTATTTTAACAGGTATGGGCGCTGATGGTCGTGATGGTGCAAGAATGTTAAAACAAACGGGGGCAACTATTTGGGCACAGGATGAGAAAAGCTGTGTCGTTTATGGAATGCCCCAAGCAATTGCTAATGCGGGGCTTTCAAGTGAAAGCTTAGCATTGAGCGATGTTGCAGCGCGTATAATGAGAGAGGTAGGTTGTGGATAAACTCTCAATATTTGGACTATTGGTAGCACTTAGTGCAATAGGTCTAGGTTATTCTTTAGAAGGCGGTGTTGTTTCAGCTTTATTTAATGGCCCTGCGCTTATTATTGTACTAGGTGGCACGCTTGGCGCTGTTATGTTGCAAACCTCTGCTAGCACATTCAAAAAGATGCTAAATATGAGCTCGTGGGTTTTTGTTGCACCACAATACGATATTGAAGACGCAATAGAGCAAGTTAAACGATGGTCTCATAAAGCACGTCAAGAAGGTTACTTAGCGCTTGAGAATGAAGCCTTAGCTCACCCAGATGCGTATGCAGCAAAAGGTTTAAGCTTACTTGTCGATGGCTGCTCAGAGCAAAAACTACGTGACACGCTTGAAATTGATTTACTGCTAGAGCGTGATCGTTTGCTTGAAGCCGCGCGTGTTTATGAAGCAATGGGGGGTTACAGCCCTACCATTGGTATTTTAGGTGCGGTGCTTGGCTTAATACAGGCAATGTCGTTTATTACCGATCCACAAATGCTTGGCGCCGGCGTTGCAACGGCATTTATTGCGACCATTTATGGTGTTGGTTTAGCTAATTTATTGTTTTTACCTATGGCAAATAAGTTAAAACAGCGTGTAGAGCAAAAAATGCTTTACCATGAAATGCTTGCTGAAGGCGTTATTGCAATAAGCATAGGTGAAAGCCCAGTAAATATAGAATTAAAGCTTGAAGCCTATCGTGTAGAGCGCCCTAATTTAGTGGACGAATAACATGTTACGCCGACGACTTCGTCACTCTGCTGCTAAAAGTCAACATACCGAACGTTGGCTTGTATCGTATGCCGATTATATGACTATTATGTTTGCTTTTTTTGTGGTTCTGTATGCGATAGCGATTAATAAAGAAGAACAATTCCAAATATTGTCAGATTCCCTTGAACAGGTTTTTGATAAGTCAGCTCGCCAATACTCCCAGCAAGGTGAAGGTGTCAACGGTAATGGAATATTGACAGATAGAGTGACACCTGAACAAGAAGTTCTTTATGGCGAAAGTATATTAAAAGAAGAGCAAGGTCCTGAGCTACTCGACGGCCAAAGTGATACAAGTAACATCCAGCAAAAGTATTTAGGCAAACCTCTTGATAGTTTATTAATTAAATTACAGTCAGCGCTTATTGATGAAATCCGTGATGGAGAAGCCAGTTTAGAGCTTAACCAAGATTGGCTGATTATAGAGCTAAGCTCAGGTATGTTATTTTCAAGTGGTAGTTCAGTTGCACACTCTCGAGCAAAACAGGTCGTCAAGATTGTTAAAGATATTATTGCACCAGTAGATAACTATGTAAGAGTACGAGGTTATACTGATGATGAAAGTATTCGCAATGAAATATTTCGCTCAAATTGGGAACTGTCGGTAGCTAGAGCCACGTCAATTTTAGTAGAGCTGGAAGCATTAGGCATTAATTCAGCTAGAATGGCGATAGAAGGTTATGGCCAATATTCACCTTTTGCAAGTAACGATACAGAACAAGGGCGCGCAGAAAATCGTAAAGTTGTTATCGCACTTTCTAAGTATGGATTACCGCCAAAACAAGAGGTTAAAAGTGACGGGCAAGCTGATGAGCCTGCAGTGATTGAACCTGAAATTGAACTTCCTTCAGATGACGATACAATAAAAATAATTCGTTTGCCTCATGGTGGTATTCGCATAACAACGCGCAATGAACAGTAATTAGGATGTAATGTGAAGATTTGGACTGTCGCTAATCAAAAAGGAGGGGTTGGTAAAACAACAACCGCAGTGAGCCTTGCCGGTATTTTGGCATTACAAGGTAAACGTGTGTTGCTTATAGATACAGACCCTCATGCGTCACTCACTTATTACTTTGGCATTGACTCAGAGGATTTAGAAGTCAGTGTGTACGATATTTTTGCCCGTGGTACAAGTATGCAAAGTGAAGAGATACTCCAAGCTTTGTGTCCATCAACACTTCAAAACCTGGATATTTTACCTGCGACTATGGCAATAGCTACACTTGATCGAAGTATGGGTAATAAAACAGGGATGGGGTTAATACTAAAAAAAGCGCTTGCAAAAATTAGCGAACATTACGATTATGCCATTTTAGATTGCCCTCCAGTTTTAGGGGGGTTAATGGTCAATGCGCTTGCAGCAAGTGAGCGAATTTTAGTGCCAGTGCAAACGGAGTTTTTAGCACTCAAAGGGCTTGATAGAATGATGCGAACTATGGATTTGATGCAATCCTCTCAAGCAAAAGATTATCAATATACTATAATTCCTACCATGTACGACAAACGTACCAAAGCATCGTTAGAAGCATACAAAACATTGCAAAGTACATATGGTGATAAAGTTTGGCCAGGTGTGATACCGGTGGATACCAAATTTAGAGATGCAAGCTTTGCACAAAAAGTACCTGTAGAGTATTGTCCTCGCTCGCGCGGTGTATACGCATATAAAGCACTGCTAGAATATTTAATTGAACAAGGTTAATGAATGAGTAAGCAATTGTTTGCTAATGAAAAAGTAATGAAACAATACCTCGGGGCTTTGTTATGTGAAGATGAGCCTGTAGATAACCTTGAGCCAGTTGCAAAATTACTTGAGCAAATCCCAGATGATTCACAACAGCATATTCATTCAAAACCTAAAGAACAATTAAAAGCAGCAGAGAGTACATTTGATAATGACTTGCTCAATGTTGAAATTGAGCCAATAGCTGAGCCAGCGTTTGAAACTGAAAAAGTTAATGAAGTGGTTGACGAGGAAGTAATAGCACCTGCAATTACTACTATAGAAAAGCCAGAGCTGGAGATTGTAACTACTAGCCAATCAGACTATTTTGATGGTGAATTTCAGGCATTGTTTTTTGAAGTTGCTGGCTTGACCTTGGCTGTGCCATTAAAAGCACTTGGTGGAATACATCAATTAGGTGAAGTAAATCATTTGTTTGGTAAGCCGAAATGGTTTAAAGGCGTGATGCTCAACAGAGAAGAAAAGCTTAATGTTGTTGATACTGCGCGTTGGGTTATGCCAGAAAAATATGATGATAAATTAGAGGCATCTTTAGATTATCAATATTTGATTACACTAGGTGATAGCCAGTGGGGTTTATTAGCTGAAAAGTTGATAAATAACATTACATTGAGTAAAGAAGATGTAAAATGGCGTACAAATAAAAGCAAGCGCCCATGGCTTGCTGGCGTTATAAAAGAAAAAATGTGTGCTTTGATAGACGTAGATAATTTAAATATATTATTAGAGAAAGGCTTAGATAGCCGTCAGTAGTAATGACCATTACGGGGTAATAGCATGAATCAAGATAAATTACTGTCAGCAAATAAAAACGCAGATAATAACGATGAAATTTTACAGTGGGTTACGTTTAAGCTAGAGGAAGAAACCTACGGCGTAAATGTAATGCAAGTACAAGAAATACTTCGTTATACAGAGATAGCTCCTGTACCAGGTGCACCTTCATATGTGATTGGTATTATTAACTTACGCGGCAACGTTGTTACCGTTATTGATACTCGCGCACGTTTTGGTTTGCTAGCTGCTGATGCAACTGACAACTCTCGCATCTTAATTATTGAAGCAGAAGAGCAAGTTATTGGTATTTTAGCCGACAGCGTATCGGAAGTGGTTTACTTGCGCAGCTCTGAAATCGACAGTGCGCCAAATGTTGGTACTGAAGAAAGCGCTAAGTTTATTCAAGGTGTTTGTAACCGCGATAATGAATTACTGATTTTGGTTGATTTAAATAAGTTACTCAGTGATGACGAATGGGATGAGTTAAGCGATATATAAGCTTTACCAAATAAATTATGGTGTTACTTAGTATAGCTATATCAGCGTTAGCGGTAGGACTTATATCGCTGGCGTTAATTATTGCATTAAAAAATAAACACGCGAATGAAATTAATGCTGTATCGCAGCAGCTTAAAGATAGCTCTGAGCAGACTCATATTTTGCGCAGTGAAATTTCGGAGATTAGAACCGGGCTCTTAAGTATTGGTAAGCGAGTGCTTGAAGTTGAACAACAAAACCAAGATTTAATGCAACAGCAAGCGGCGCAAAAATACGATGACCCTGATGCTAAAATTTACTCTCGTGCTGTAAAAATGGTTGAGTTAGGTGCAGACCTTGATGAAGTAATACGCGAGTGCGAACTACCACGAGCAGAAGCCGAATTACTATTTTCATTACATAAACAAAAAGGTGCTTAGCGCCTTTTTTTATGTGCGAATAAATTGGCTCAAGCCTTAATATTTAACTTACCTTGAAAGTCCTGCCAACCTGGTGGAAATTGACCTCTTAATACATACGAAAACGCAATAAGCTCTGCAATAACATAATAAAGCTCTTTAGGAATTTCTTCCCCTAAGCTTAAATGCGACAACGTTTTAGCAAGTGCTGCATCTTCGTGGATCATAATTCCTTTTAGTTTAGCCGCAGCTATTATTTCATCAGCTAATTCACCAAACCCCTTAACACTTACAGTGGGTGTGTTACCAGCTTCGTACAAAAGCCCAATGGCCGATTTATTAATCGGTGTTTCACTCATAGCTAAACCTTAATATTAATAATTGCGTGAGATTTATAGAATGCCTGATTGTTGGCATCGCCTCGCCTTAAATTGAGCTCGCCAACTTGTAAGCCATGTTTAGCTAGTTTTGATCTTAAATTATCTAAGTGAGGGTGAGCAATTGCACTTACTTCTTGGCTCGAGGCTAATAGCTGGCAATCGATTGCTTTATCCATTAACTCTGCAGTAATTTGTAGCTGCCCAAGTTGGGCATAATCAAAGTTTAATCTGACAAACCATACATTTTTATCTTCTAATTTACCGGCGCTTGGCTTTTTATACTGTCCAAGTGTTATTTCTGTTTGGGCTGCTTCTGGAGGTAATCTCATCGGTAATAAAAATTGTGCAAGCGGGTTTGTGTCTGACTGTTGATTTGGTGTTGAGACACTTACTTGGGTAAGTGTGTTTTTAACGTGTACGATTTCGCTGGCCAAAGCTTGTACTTGAGCTTGTTGAAGCTGTTCAAGCATTTTTGCTCCCGTGTTACCCATTTTAAAAGTAGGTATAAGTACTTGTAAGAGAGCATCTAAGCCAGTTTGATTATTAAAACTGATAGGCGTTACGGATTGGCTAATCATAGGCGCAGCTAAAATACTCACAGCCACCTGCTCAAGCCCTTTAGTGAAACTACTTTGCAGCATATCACCCGCTAGTTGAGTGGGCTGTAAAGTAGCAAGTATCTCACGCTGTATGGTTGCAGGGTTTATGTTATTACTTGAAACCATACGGTTAAATGCTTGATTAATTAAGCGAGTTAAATCAGGGGTGTCTTTTATTGCCTTATTTGTAATATCAGTAATTTGACTGCTTAAAAGTTGTTTATTGTAAGCCAGCCTATCTGTAGGGGTTGTGGCATCAGGAAGCTTTAATAATGTACTTAATAGTTTTGCTTCTATTGGTTGTAGCATTTGACTACGAGAGGGCGCATTAGATAACGGCTCAGTTAACAAGGTAATGCTTTTAGTGTTCACTGTGCTTGTGTTGTTTTGATTGTTATCGTTTATTGCAAGCTGTGCTGAGGAGGTGGTAAGTCCTTTAGTGACTACTTCATTGGTAGGGTTAAGCAAGGTGTTCGATTTACTGTTTTCACTAGTAATAAGGGGTTTTAATTGGCTTGCTTTTAAATCACTTGGCTTAGCGCTCGCCACTTCACCTGGGGTAGTATTATTTGTTATTGGCGTGTAGGTTGTTGCTGTGTTAGCAGGTGTTTGCCAAACACTAACACTTCCTTTTACTAGTTGCGTTAATTGTACAATAGGCGGGAGCCTTGAAAAATGCTCTGGCAAAATATTACTCGTATTGTTATTTAACGCAGTACTTACACTTTGAGTAATGTTAACTCTATTTAGCGGTGATTCACTCAGTTGTATAGCTAAAGACGTTTTTTGTTGCGTAGGCGAAGTTGATAGCTGCGTTAACTCAGATTTACTTATTGTAGCAAAAGGCTTATTTTCAAAATATTTAACCGCATCATTAATTCGCGTTTTTAAATCACTAAAACTATTTTGTAACCACGATTTTATTGGACTATTTAGGGTCAATAATGGATTTACTTTAATATTACTCGCAGAAACGGCTACTTCAGGTGCATTGCTTTTTTGCGCTAAAAGTAACTCGTTAAATGGTTTTGAGAATGAGTTGTTAAGCGTTACTTTTATATTGTTTGTATCAGTTTTAATAAATAATTTATCTGCCTGGTTTACTAAATTTACTTTAATCGGTGTATTAGGTAGCTCGGCAAGTTGTTGATTAGTAATAGGTGTTGTAAATGAACCTGACTTTTGAGGATGAGTTAAAATAGCCAGTTTTGGTGTTACTTGAAGCTGCGCACTGGGTAATAAGGCCGCGAGTAAATTAGTAAGTTTAGTTTGGCTAAGTGGTTGCGAGTGAACTGTATCAGCAAAGCGGTTAATAACATTAATCTGTGCGCCTTTATTAGTCGTACTAACAACTACTTTTAAAGGCTGTTCAGTTGTAAGTAACTGGGCTACGTCTTTATTTATGGCAATATTTGCGTTGAGTTTATCAATAACTAACTTGGGAGACGGGGATACAGCAACCTGTACATCCATTGGTTGGCTTTGTACCTCAGTGCCCGTGCTTACATAATTTAACAAGCGCTGTAATTGTACTGGCTGATTTAAAGTAAGGGTTGTACTGTTTGGCGAGATGTTGAGCTGCTTACCATCAGGGCTGATTTGTATGTTAGCACTGACTATTTTTTGCAGGTTTTGTGGTGCGCTTGAAGTGCCAAGCCTTAATGTTTGCCAATGTTTATCAATAAATACATCAAGCGTAATCGAGTCTTTCGAAAATTGGATGTTTTTAGCCGCAAGTACCTCACTAGGTAACTGTGGTAACTCATTGGTCTGGCTGTGAGCAGATTGATTGATAACCAATGAGTTAGATAATGTTATTTGCGTTGGTGTATTCATTATTTTAAATCAAGTTTTTGTTAATCGATTATAAAGCAATATTCGTATTACCCTATCATTATGGTAGACTAACGCCTAATTTTTGGCAGAGAGAATCGTCATCTTGTTACACATTAAGTCCGTCACCTGCATCAAGCAAGATCGTTGTTTGTTTGCGGATCTTAATTTTAGCCTTAATAGCGGTCAAATCATGCAATTAGCGGGTCCTAATGGGGCTGGTAAAACATCGCTATTGCGTATTATTGCTGGCTTTTCTGTGCCTGATGAAGGGTCTGTTCTGTTCCAAGATCAACCTATATCTAAGTACTATGAAGAGTATGCCAGAGAGCTGCTTTTTATAGGGCATAAAACAGGTGTAAGTACTCAGCTTAGTGCAGTTGAAAATGTTCGCCACTGGTTACAAATCAATGGCTACATAAATGAGCCTGATTTATATCCTATTTTAGCGCAACTTGGCCTTGTTGGACTTGAAGATGTACCCGTTAGAATGCTATCTGCTGGACAACAACGACGTGTAGCGCTAGTTAGGCTTTGGTTAAGTGATGCTAAATTATGGGTACTTGATGAGCCATTTACCGCGCTTGATAAAAGCGGTGTCGCCTTTTTACAGCAGCGATTTACTGAACACTTACAAAGCGGTGGTGCCATTTTATTAACGACCCACCAAGACTTAACGACCCACTTTAGTAACTTACAAACGGTTACACTGGAGTATCGCCACTAATGACTCGTCAACACTCTTATTGGTTGCTATTTAGTGCGGTATTTACCAAAGATGTAAAACTTGCGTTTCGCCAGCGCGCCGAAATTGTAAATCCTATTTTATTCTTCTTAATTGTAATTTCATTATTTCCGTTAGCAATAGGGCCTGAGCCCGGTCTACTTGCGAGAATGGCGCCAGGTATTATTTGGGTTGCCGCATTACTCTCTACCATGTTGGGCCTAGATAAGTTGTTTAGGGATGATTTTAACGATGGCTCGTTGGAGCAGTTAATTGCATCCTCTTATCCATTATCGCTAACCGTACTCGCTAAAGTGGCTGCTCATTGGGTGGTAACAGGTTTACCACTTGTATTAATGACCCCGTTGTTTGCGTTGTTGTTAAACCTAGAAAGTACGGCATTAACAGCAACCGTTTTAACATTATTATTAGGCACACCATTATTGAGCTTTATTGGCGCAATAGGCGCTGGGCTTACTGTGGGGCTACAAAAAGGAGGTATTTTGATGAGTTTACTCGTACTGCCTTTGTATATTCCTGTTTTGATTTTTGCAACGTCGGCTATCGATACCAGTACAATGTCACTGGATTATAGTGGGCAGCTTGCCATCCTTGGTGCAATGTTACTTATTGCTATTATTAGCGCACCAATTGCCATATCGTCAGCTTTAAAAGTGAGTGTAAGTTAATGTGGAAGTGGTTACATCCCTATGCTAAAGCAGAGCGTGCATACCAGTTATGCAATACGTTACTGCCTTATTTTGCCGTAGTTACCGTAGTTAGTATGATTGTTGGATGGGTATGGGGGCTTGGTTTTGCACCTGCCGATTACCAACAAAAAGACAGCTACCGTATCATCTTTATTCATGTGCCTTCTGCCATTTTATCCATGGGCGCCTACTCCTCAATGGCAATTGCCGCCATTGTTGCACTTGTATGGCAACTACGAAATGCCGAGCTTGCTGTTATTGCTATTGCGCCTGTTGGTGCATGTATTACTGCTATAGCGCTAATTACTGGCGCTGCATGGGGTAAGCCTATGTGGGGTGCTTGGTGGGTATGGGATGCACGTTTAACGTCTGAGCTTATTTTATTATTTTTATATCTTGGTGTGCTTTCGCTTTACCATGCATTTGAAGATAAGAAGTCAGCAGGGCGTGCGGCTTCTATTTTAGCAATTGTTGGCGTAATTAATTTACCTATTATTCATTACTCTGTTGAGTGGTGGAATACGTTACATCAAGGTGCAAGCATTACAAAGCTAGACACAAAAGCAATAGATCCAAGTATGTTCTGGCCTCTTATGGTTAATATTTTAGCCTTTGCTGCTTTTGTTGGAACAGTGACTTTAATTCGTCTTAAAAATGAAATTTTGCAACGTGAAAAGCACCGACCGTGGGTGCGCTCGTTGTTAAATAAGGGGTAATTATGCAGTTTGACTCTTTTTCTGATTTTATTGCAATGGGAGGTTATGGATTTTATGTCTGGCTTTCTTTTGGTACATGCGCACTTATTTTACTCGGTATTTTAGTGAACTCTTTGAGAGACACCAAGCGTATTATGGCTTCAGTGGAGCAACAAATAATACGTGAAGCGCGAATTAAAAAAGCTAAGCAGGAACAAATCTCATGAATCCAAGACGTAAAAAGCGCCTATTGGTAATCATTGCCGTACTGTTTGGTATTGGTGGGTCAATTGGTTTAGTGCTTTATGCACTGCAAGAAAATATTAATCTTTTTTATACGCCAAGCGAATTAATTGATGGCAAAGGCCCTAACAAAGAAAAACCACATATAGGTCAAAAGTTACGTATTGGCGGCATGGTTGTGCCAGGCACGGTTGAGCGTAATGAACAAAGCTTACAAGTAAGCTTTAAG
The DNA here is from genome assembly GCF_031198785.1 of Pseudoalteromonas sp. HL-AS1. NCBI lineage: Bacteria > Pseudomonadati > Pseudomonadota > Gammaproteobacteria > Alteromonadales > Pseudoalteromonadaceae > Pseudoalteromonas > Pseudoalteromonas sp. HL-AS1. The sequence goes on along the minus strand of NZ_CP133569.1, from coordinate 2,557,178 downwards.
CTAATAGATACAGGTCCATTAGTGACTGTGCGTTATCAAGGCATATTGCCAGACTTGTTTCGTGAGGGGCAAGGCATTGTAGCGCAGGGCGTATTAGTCGAGCCTAATGTTATTGAAGCATTTGAAGTACTAGCAAAGCATGACGAAGAATATATGCCAGCAGAAGTTGCAGAGGCAGTTAAAGGTATTAAGCACGAAAAACCAAAATACAACTTAGATAGTGGTAATTAGCTATGATCCCAGAAATTGGTTATTTTTCTTTAACGCTTGCCATGGTGCTAAGCGTTTTACTGTGTATTTTTCCTCTTTGGGGCGCGCATACTGGTAATCTTCGATTAATGCGTGCGGCTCCATCTTTAGCAATAGGCCAGTTTGCTTTTGTACTAATCTCTTTTGCTGCACTTATTTATGCAAGTTTAACAGACGACTTTACCGTATCTTACGTAGCGTATCATTCAAGTAGTACGCTGCCTTGGTACTATAAAATCACCTCTACGTGGGGCGGTCATGAAGGTGCTATTTTATTATGGTTAGTAATGCAAGCGGGTTGGACTGCTGCTGTAGCAGCGCGTTCTAAATCATTACCTTGGGTATTACGTGCTCGCGTACTGGGTGTACTTGGCTTTTTAGGTGTAGGTTTTATGATGTACACCTTACTGCTTTCAAGCCCGTTTGAGCGCCTACTTCCTTATTTTCCGGTAGAAGGGCGTGACTTGAATCCGCTGCTTCAAGATCCCGGTATGATTATTCATCCACCATTACTGTACATGGGTTATGTGGGGCTGTCGGTTGCTTTCTCTTTTGCTATAGCGGCATTGTTAACAGGTAAACTTGATAACACATGGGCTAAATGGTCACGCCCGTGGACGATGACAGCATGGGGGTTCTTAGGTTTAGGTCTTACTATTGGTAGCTGGTGGGCGTATTCAGAACTAGGCTGGGGCGGCTGGTGGTTTTGGGATCCAGTAGAAAACGCAGCGCTTATGCCTTGGCTTGTTGCAACCGCATTACTGCATTCATTAAGTGTGACAGAAAAGCGCGGTATATTTAAATCATGGACCGTATTACTCGCAATTGCAGCATTCTCTTTAAGTTTGCTAGGTACGTTTATTGTACGCTCGGGTATTATTGTATCGGTACATGCGTTTGCTACAGACCCCGATAGAGGCTTATTTATACTCGCCTTTTTAGGCATCGTTGTCGGTGGTGGCTTGGCGTTATATGCAATGCGTGTGTCACAAGTTCACAGTGAAGGACGATACAAGCTGGTATCGCGCGAAGTGGCCTTATGGCTCAATAATATATTTTTAGTTGTTGCTACATTAATTGTTATGTTAGGTACATTGTTGCCAATGGTTCATAAAGAAATGGGCTTAGGTAGCATTTCTATTGGCGAACCGTTTTTTAATAAGATGTTTGCAATAATTTTAGTACCGTTTGCTATTTTGATGGGGATCGGACCACTTATACGTTGGAAGCAAAACAAGTGGGCTTTTTTGCAAAACAAAATATTAATGGGCGTATTAGCAAGTGTTGTGATTACCTGCGCTTGGTTATTCTCAAGTTACGATTTAGTAAAACCACTTACGTTATTAGCGACAACACTGGCGGTTTGGATTGCAATATCAACAGGGATTGATATTTACACCAAAGCAGCTGTGCACGGGAGCTTAAAAGAAGGCTTAAAACGCTTTACTGTAAGTTACTGGGCTATGGTACTTGGGCATATTGGTATTGCATTTATTATTGCGGGCGTAACACTTACCTCGGCTTATTCAGTAGAGCGTGATGTATCTATGAAACCGGGTGAAATAGCACAGCTTAATGAGTATGAATATCGCTTTGATGGCGTTAAAACTATTCGTGGGCCAAACTACAGCGGTCATGCGGGCGTTGTATCTGTGCTTAAAAATAATGAGCTAGTAACACGTTTACACGCCGAAAAACGTAAATATGACATTGGTATGCAGTTTATGACTGAGGCGGCAATAGATGCCGGTTTTAAACGTGATTTATATTTAGCATTAGGTGAGCAATTAAGTGGTGATGCATGGTCACTTCGCATTTATCATAAACCATTTGTACGCTGGATATGGATTGGTGGTGTGCTTATGTCATTTGCAGGTTTCATGATTTTATTTGATAAACGTTACCGTACATCAGCTAAAACAGCCCGTAAAAATGCACCGGAGAGTGTTTTATGAACCGTAAAATTTTAGCTATTGCGCCGCTTTTGGTGTTTGCTTTTGTGTGTGTATTTTTATACCAAGGTCTTTTTGCCAACCCTCGTGAAATTCAAACAGGGCGGTTAGGTCAAGAAATGCCAGCGTTTAATTTACCTGATTTAATGCAAGACAATAAGCAGTGGACTAACGAGTCGTTAAAAGGTGAAGTTTACTTATTAAATGTATGGGGTACGTGGTGCCCAACATGTTTAGTCGAACTTGGTTATTTAACTAAGTTACGTGAGCAAGGCGTTAAAATTATTGGACTATATTACGTACAAGGTTACGACGCTGATTTTGATGGCCCGTTTGATATGCAATCACTTCGCAGCGAAGTCACTGATATGCTGCAACGTGCAGGTGACCCTTACCAATTTAATATTTTAGATTTACACCGTACTTTGTCGTTGGATTTAGGCGTGTCGGGTGCGCCAGAAACTTTTTTAGTCGATAAAAACGGCACTATTTTGTTACATCACACCGGTGATATAAATCCGCGAGTATGGCGAGCTAAATTTGCGCCAATTATGCAGGAGCTTAAATGATGAAGTGGTTACTACTTACGCTTAGCCTTTTTGTAAGCATGGGTGCGTTTGCACAGCAAGATCGCTATCAATTTGATAACAACAAACAAGCAATATTGTTTGAAGAGTTAACCACAGAGCTACGTTGCCCTAAGTGTCAAAATCAAAACATTGCGGACTCCGACGCTGTTGTTGCTAAAGACTTGCGCGATAAAGTGCTCGTATTGGTTAAAGAAGGTAAAAGCAAAGACGAAGTGATTGATTATATGATTGACCGCTTTGGCTATTTTGTTCATTACGACCCACCTGTTACACCAGCGACTTTAGTGCTGTGGGTACTACCGGTGTTAATTGTAATTGTTGGCTTTGGTTTTATTGTTATTCGCCAACGAAAAGCATCAGTAAAACAAACATGGAGCAGCGACGATGAAATGCTGCTAGCGAAGCTAATTGAACAAAATAAACGTCAGGAGCAAAGCTAAATGATTTTAATGTGGGCGTGTTTTGCCTTACTCACACTGATTGCTCTTAGCTTTGTTATGATACCTTTTTTAAAAAAAGAGCGTGTTCAAACGATTACTCATAACGCCAATGCTGAATTAATTAGTATTTATGAGCAGCGTTTAGTCGATTTGCAAACTGATTTAGATAATCAACGCATTGATAGCGTAAATCACGCAGAATCAATTGTTGAATTAAAACGTCGCTTATTGAACGAGCTATCACCAGAGAAATCACTTAACAGCAAAGGTAATAACCGTATTTTTGCTTTAACAGGCGGTGCATTTGTTCTTGCACTTACAGGGATTTTTTATAGTTTTACAGGCAGTCAGCAGCAAATTTCGGCTTGGCATGATGCAATGGATAATTTAGCTGATTATGGCGAGCGTGCTGTAATGCAAAAAGGTGAGCCGCTTAGTCAAAATGAGCTGCAGGCTTTTGCATTGGCGCTTCGTACTAAACTTAGCCGCTCTGGCGATGATGAAGTTGCTTGGATGCTACTTGGTCGAGTGGCTATGTCGCTTAATGAATTTGACATGGCGCAGCAGTCATTTGATAAAGCACTACGTATGAACCCTGATAATATGCAGGTTCTTATTAGTTACAGTCAGGTTTTATTGCTTGAAGGTAGCGAAGCTAATATGACTCGCGCGGCAGGTATGCTTTCAAAAGTGCTAAACGTTGAGCCTACAAATTTAGATGCTATTTCGTTACTAGCGCTGATAGCGTATGAGCGTAAAGATTGGCCTCAAGCTAAAACTGCATTTGAAGTTTTATTGGCGAGCATGGAAAAAAATGATTCACGTTATAACATGATCTCAGAACGTATTGCTGATATTGAGCAGCAAATGCAAAGTGAAGGCTCAGTTATGCCAGTTACTACTACAACGGGTGCTATTGCAGTTACAGTCGACATTGCAAAAGAGCTTATTGATAAACAGCCAAAAGACGGTATTTTGTTTATATTTGCAAAAGCTGCAACTGGCTCACCTATGCCATTGGCTGCTGTTAAGCTGACTAAATATTCATTTCCAATTACAGTTGAGTTGAGTGATAGTAGTGCAATGGTTGCAGGGCTTAACTTATCTAGTGCAGAAAATATTATTATTTCGGCGCGTATTTCTATCGATGACTCTGTTATGCCAAGCTCTGGTGAGCTAGAAGGTCATTCACAGGCGTTAAAGCGTGAAAGTGTAAGTGACTACCAACTTCAAATTGATACATTAATACCTTAAGGACGTTAGATGTTAAAACACAGTTTTACTTTTTTATGTTTATTGATACTAGCCGGCTGTGCTCAAGTACCTCAAAGCAAAGTAGATGACAGAGATCCGCTGCAAAGTATTAATCGTCCATTATATGACTTTAATATGGATGTACTGGATGCTTATTTGTTGCGCCCAGTTGCTGTAGGTTATGTTGAAGTAACGCCTGTACCGGTAAGAAACGGTATTGTTAATTTTACAGGTAATATCACCGCACCTGTAGATATGATCAATGCGGGTTTGCAAGGTAAACCGGGTAATGCAAGTGTGAGCTTAGCACGCTTTTTAGTTAACTCTACTGTCGGTCTGTTTGGTATCTTTGATGTTGCAAGCTCACTAGGTCTTGAAATAGTCGATGAAGACTTTGGACAAACGTTGGGTGTATGGGGCGTAGGTGATGGCGCCTATTTAATGCTACCAGGTATGGGGCCAACAACAGCACGTAACCTGACCGGTGATGTAGTCGATAACTTTGTATTACCTGAAGTTGCGCTAACGACTCCACAAACTATTTTAGTATTTGTTTTAAAAGCAGTTGAGGCGCGTGCATCATTAATCCCACAAGAAGGGCTATTAAATGATTCACTTGATCCGTACTTATTTGTAAAAGATATTTACTTCCAGCGTCAAATTTATGAGCTGTACGATGGCAACCCACCTATAAAAGAAGAGCCAGCTGATTTTGATGAAGACTTTTTAGAAAGTTTATAATTGAAGCCACTGATAAAAACGCCAGCTAAATGCTGGCGTTTTTATTGACTGTTTATATATAATCTGAACTTTGGCTAGAGAAAAATAAACTTAAGTATCATTATGATTCAATATATTAGTAAATACCTTAACCAGAGTTCGGGTTACTTATTTTTCGTTAACTATTAACTGCATTTGCTCATTAACCCAAGTGAGTGCTTCATGATAGGCATCAGGAACTTTTTCACCTAGGTTTAGCTCTTTCGTTAATTCGTTTGCGGCTGACCAGTTAGCTTGTTCATAATACTTAACTAAGTTTAAATATTTTGCCAGCAAGCCTTCATCGTTTAATAACGCTGCTTTTATGTCATTCGAAAGTGGAAGCTTTTTCATAACGCTTTCCATACTCTCATCTAAAATAGCATCCATAAGAGACATCATACCGGTTAAAAATGCCATGCCGGTATCTTTAAATTGTCCATGGGATATAGCGAGTAACTCACCAAAACGAGCGCGCGTAAGCGATAGCCTAATTAGCTCTACAGGTTTATCTGCTGATACTTGCGCTGCAAATAATAATGATAATAGTTTTTTAATTTCGTTAGCACCAAGCACTATAAGGGCTTGCTTAATGGTACTTATTTCAGCACGCCTTGCAAAGGCAGCAGAGTTTGAATACCTAAGTAATTTGTAAGATAGGTTTACATCACGCTCAAACACATCAGTGATTTTTTTAAGATCCATATCAACGCTTGATGTTTCGTAAAGTAATTCAGCTAATGCCATTTCTGAAGGCGGTAGAGCCTTACTTTGTACCATTTCAGGTTTTGAGAAGAAAAATCCTTGGAAATAATCAAAACCAAGCTCTAGAGCTTGTTGGTAAATTTCATAGGTTTCTACTTTTTCGGCAAGTAACTTAATATGCGAGTGCAGTTTTAAATCATTAAGAACCGTTTTTATTGTATCTATATCAGATGCTAAAAAGTCTATTTTAATAATATCAATAAATGGATAAAAGTGGCGCCAAACAGGCTGATGAATATAGTCATCAAGAGCAATAGTGTAACCTTTATCTTTTAGATCTTTCACTATGGCTAATAATCGCTTCCCAGGTTGCACAGTTTCAAGGATTTCTACAACTACAGTATCTTTGCCCAATAGTGTTGGGTAGCCCTTTGATAGCGTCTCTAGGGTGAAATTTATATAGGCGGGTTTATTGTCGGTTAAATCTTCTAAGCCGAAATTAAACTGACTACCTTCAATTAGTCGTGTAGTTGCCTCGTCACCGTCTATATCGGGAAATACGTTATCAACGCCATCGCGAAATAAAAGTTCATACCCGATGAGCTTTTTATCTCTGTCTAAAATAGGTTGGCGTGCAGCGTAAAAATACATAAACAGTTCCGTAAGAGTAATCTAATTAGTTATTGTAATAATATATGGCAAAAGACTCAAAATAGCATTACGTATATTTGCTAGATTAATAAATTATCATTAAAACTTAAGGTCTTTCTAGTATTTAATTTATTATATTTCACCAATTCGCTTTAAAATTATTCAACATGAGTATTTTTGTATCAGGTGAGGGCAGCAAGTTGGAGATTTTATTATCAAGCATGATATAGTCAGCGAGGATGGTTTTTACCCCAATAGTGTCTTAACTATAAAATTTTAAGAGTCATTATTTGGATTAAAGCCTATTATTAATAATTATGCGGAGGCTAATTTGGAAACAGGAATGATTATTTCACTAGCATTATATTTTATTGTAATGTTAGGTATCGGACTATATGCATATAAGCAATCTACTGACGATGTATCTGGTTACATGTTAGGTGGACGAAATCTATCTCCAAGTGTAGCCGCACTGTCTGCAGGTGCATCTGATATGAGTGGCTGGATTTTAATGGGCCTACCTGGTGCGATGTTTGTTACTGGTTTTAGTAGTACATGGATAGCAATTGGCTTGGTGATTGGTGCTTGGTTAAACTATTTGTTAGTTGCACCGAGATTACGTGTTTACACTGAAAAAGCAAATGACTCTATAACCATCCCAGATTACTTTTCAAATCGCTTCAATGATAAATCCAACCTATTACGTGTTGTATCAGCTGTGGTAATTATTGTTTTCTTTACTCTTTATACTTCATCTGGTGTTGTCGCTGGTGGTAAATTGTTTGAAAGCTCATTTGGTTTAACTTATGAGATGGGTTTATACATTACAACGGGCGTAGTTGTTTTATATACCTTGTTTGGTGGTTTTTTAGCTGTCAGCTTAACTGACTTTGTGCAAGGTTGTATTATGTTCATTGCACTTATTCTAGTACCAACGGTTGCATACTCTTTGCTTGAACAACCTTTAGAATCAACTTTACATAGCGTAAATCCAGATATGCTTAACTGGATTGGTGCAGGTTCTGCATTAGGTATTATTTCTGCAATGGCTTGGGGTTTAGGTTATTTTGGCCAACCACATATCATTGTTCGTTTTATGTCGGTGCGTAGTGTTAAAGATATGCCTAAAGCACGCCGTATTGGTATGACATGGATGATTGTTGCTGCCATTGGTGCTGTTGGTACTGGTATATTTGGTGCAGCTTATACTTATGAGAACAACATTGTAGTTGAAGATCCTGAAACAATTTTCTTAATTCTTTCTGAGTTGCTGTTCCACCCACTTATTGCTGGCTTTTTACTTGCTGCAATTTTGGCTGCGATTATGAGTACTATCTCATCTCAATTATTGGTTAGTTCAAGTTCATTAACAGAAGATTTCTATAAAACATTCTTACGTAAAGATGCCAGTGATAAAGAGCTAGTTGCTGTTGGCCGTATTAGTGTTGCCGTAGTTGCTATGTTCGCTATTTATTTGGCTTACGATAGAGATAGCTCTATTTTAGACCTAGTAAGTAATGCGTGGGCTGGCTTTGGTGCTGCGTTTGGACCACTTGTATTGTTTAGCCTTTATTGGAAACGCATGAACTTTGCTGGTGCGTTAGCTGGTATGTTAGTAGGCGCATTTACTGTGCTAATTTGGATATATGGACCATTTACTATCAATGGTGAAAGCTTAAGTAGCTTTATGTACGAAATAGTACCTGGCTTTATTTTAGCGAGTATTGCAATTGTTGTTGTTAGCTTAGTAACAAAAGAGCCAGAGCAAAACATCACTGCTTTATTTGATGAAGTAGAAAAAGAGCTTTAATTAGCAATTACTACTTATTTTAAAGTGAGTAGTAATTAATACCAATCCGCAATAATACTTAATCATTTTGCGGGGCTAAACGTGTTGCTACCGGCGTTAAAAAATTCTCATTTAGTACAACTAAATATCGAATTTTTGCCTAGCTATCAACACGTTTTTCCACCCTCAAAGAGATCACTTAATTAAGCGAATTGGTATAATAAAAAAGGGAGCAACTTAGTTGCTCCCTTTTTTATTTAGTTTGTCCCGTTCGAGGAGGGAACATTCTATGAATTAACTTACTTTTTTATCGTTGTTATCTTCAATTGATGCAACGTTATCTGACTTTTTACTTTTTGCTGGCGCTTTGGTAACAACTGGATCTTTGCCGCCCTTTAATATGGTCATAAAGTCATCTTTGCTTTTCGCTATTTCTAAAGCAAGTGATTCAATTTGTTGCTCACTAAGCGGTACGTCTACCTTTTCTAGCATTAGCTCAAGTGATTCTGCTATATCGAGCATCTTATCATAAGCATCAGCTTCTTTTTTGGTAGTAAACGTCATACGCTCGACTCCGTTTCGTTCTACAACATATTTAACAACAACAGCCATGATTTCTCCTGCAAAATTGCTTGGCACCGTGGTTTGTAAAAACCATTAGATTACTGTTTTTATGTACAGTAATGGTTTGGGCGTAAATTTGCAAGCGCGAAGTATTAATTTTTAGGTGTCTTAAATTTGACAAAAAACGGTAACTTTACTTTAGTTAAGCAATCACTTGTTGTACCAGCTGCATTTTCAGGATTTCGGATCATAGTGATAATGCGTTTAGGTACACTTTAAATGATGAGCTTTTCAGTTCCTTACTTTTTGGTTTTCCTGAGCAATATTCAAAATTAAGAAAAGAAGAATAGGGACAAGTTTGATGAAAACGTTAAAAAATTTATTCATAATAAGCTTATTATGCTTACTACCCGCGACTACCGCGTATGCACAATTATCAGAAGTAACTAAGCAAATGCCTCAAGTTGAGACAATTAGTATAAATAATGCCGATGCAGAGAAGCTTGCTAAGTTACCTGGTATAGGTAAGAAAAAAGCGCAGGCAATAGTGGACTTCCGTGAAGAAAACGGCGAATTTAAAAGCGTCAGTGATTTATCGCAAGTTAAAGGAATTGGTAAAAAACTATTAGCCAAATTAGAGGGGAAAATTTCACTTTAATAGCAGTAGATAACAATCAGGGCGCTATGCGCCCTGATTAAATTGTTTTAATGCATCGCTTAAGTGTTTTTTAGCAAAGTTGATTTCAATAGGTGTTGTTAAAAGTGGGTAGCACAATCCGCCGAGTATCAAAAACGGGATTAATATCCAACCTTTAAATACTGTGAATATTAAAAATAGTGGACTTAGTAATATTAATTTAATAATACGTAGTAACACTTTATCAGTTGGCGATAACATACTTAAAGAAAGTGCTATTACGTCCTGACGCTTGCGTACCTTTAGGTGCTTAAGCTCATCTAATTGGCTTGAAAAAAATGTGAACATATCAAATCGACTTTTTAATTAATAAACGGCCAATAACTATAATAAATAGTGTTAGTGAGAAAATCCCAAATATAATTTCCATCCAAGCAGGCATGCTCAAACCAACAAATTGCCAATCTATATTTCCACAATCCCCGGTCGCCTGAAAAAAGCTAGGTATCCATTCATGTAACGGCATAAACGATGGGAAGTTTGGTTCAAACTCACAGCTAAATGCAAAAGGGTCCGTGGTGGTTTGCATATCAATATGCTCGCGAGCAATTAAATATCCCCAAACACTCGATACACCCCAAATTACATACGCTAATATACGAACTGCTTTGCTCTGTGGTTTAGTCGAACCTACAATTCCTGCGCCTAATAGACCCAGTACGGCTGTACGTTGATATATGCACATTATGCAAGGCGCCAATCCCATTTGGTATTGAAAGAAAAGGGCGGTCACTTCAAGTAAAAAAACGATAGCTGTAAATAAAAGCCACGGGGTACGTTGGGTGGGTAATTGCGCAAGCCAGTTCATAAAAATTCCGCGTTTAAATAAGACGTTAGATTATGACCTAGGATAAAGTATGCGGCAACAAAAAGGAAAAAAAAGCTACCGAAGTCGCTTTTTATAAGATGAAATTTTTGACCACTCAATGCAGCCTCAGCAGAGGCTACATGACGCTCGACTTAGTTCCCATTGATACATAAGCTTAGTTATATCGCTTACTTATACAACATTGGTACATTGCCTAATCAATTCTTTAAAGTTGCGGTTAGAACGCTCTGTTGCATAGGTGTTCCTTTTTAATGTACTTATGTGTTTTAAGTTGATTCAGCTAGGTATGGTGTAAATAAAAAACACCAATAATTACAATGTACCTACAATGAATATTGCTCTGTATATTTATACATTGTAGCTATATTAGAAAAACCTAAATTTTATTATTTATTAATCTTTAATTTCTACTCATTTGCTTATTAATATACCTGACTTTACTTGTTAGTTATGCTTCCTCTGGTACAATCAGTCAGTTATTCGTGTAAAACGATGAGTGTTGATTAATTCGAGTGGGAACTGGATGAGAATTTTTAAAGCGAAAAGCCCAGCAGGATTTGCTGAAGAATATATAGTTGAATCTATTTGGAACGGCGATTTCCCTCCAGGTTCAATTCTACCTGCCGAGCGAGAACTTTCAGAGTTAATTGGTGTAACAAGAACGACCTTGAGAGAAGTATTACAGCGTTTAGCACGTGATGGTTGGTTAACAATTCAGCATGGTAAACCAACAAAAGTAAATAACTTTTGGGAAACGTCTGGCTTAAACATTCTTGAAACATTAGCGCGCTTAGATGAAGACAAGATGCCAGAGCTGACAGATCAGCTTTTATCTGCACGTACTAATATTAGTGCTATTTATACACGTGCTGCAATTAAGTTAAATCCTGAACGCGTGATTGAAATTTTATCACAAAGCCATGAGCTAGAAGACACCGCTCAAGCATTTGCTGACTATGATTATAAAGTGCATCACGAATTAGCCGTTGCGGGTAATAACCGTATTTATGTATTAATACTTAACGGCTTTAGAGGCTTTTATTCAAAGATTGGTTGTCATTACTTCTCTGATGCTGGAACTCGTGAACTTGCTCGTCAGTTTTATAAAGATTTAACCATTTTGGCAGAAAGGAAAGAGCATGATGGTGCTATTTCTATGATGCGTAAATATGGTCATCAAACGGGTGAGATTTGGCAAAAAATCCGTGGTGATATGCCCTCAGATATAATGGACTAAGTCTAAGCGAGAAACCTGCATTTGCAGGTTTTTTTATATCTGTAAAATTTAGCGCCACCGTATATGAAATTCTAAAAAGTTTAATGCATAAACCACTTCGATATTTTTAAAATTTCTACTTAGTTACAACGCAACTTACACTTTAAATTAGACCTATTATTTAAGCATATTAGCGCAAGTTGCAAGTGTTCGTTATTTTCGATTGCTCACATCGTTAAATGCGATTGTTCTTTTGTAGTGAATAACTTTAGAATGCCAATTAATTATATGTATGCGCTATTGGTTTTTAATTTTTAGCGCCCATATAAGTACCAGCATTGCGAAAGCAATTGAAAATAAACTCAAAATATTTGGAGAATAAAATGGGTGTATTAGTAGGCCGCCAGGCACCAGACTTTACCGCTGCAGCTGTTCTTGGTAACGGTGAAATTGTAGATAGCTATAACCTTCATGAAACAATTAAAGGTAAAAAAGCAGTTATCTTCTTTTACCCACTAGATTTCACGTTTGTATGTCCTTCTGAACTTATTGCATTTGATAAGCGTTTTGAAGAGTTTCAAAAGCGTGGCGTAGAAGTAATTGGTGTTTCTATCGATTCACAATTCTCACATAACGCATGGCGTAACACTGCTGTAGCAGACGGCGGTATTGGTAAAGTTCAATACGCACTAGTTGCAGACGTTAAACACGAAATTTGTAAAGCATACGACGTTGAGCATCCAGAAGCGGGTGTTGCGTTCCGTGGTTCTTTCTTAATTGATGAAGAAGGTAACGTACGTCACCAAGTAGTGAACGATTTACCACTAGGTCGTAACATAGACGAAATGCTTCGCATGGTTGACGCGCTAGCGTTCCATACTGAGCACGGTGAAGTATGTCCTGCTGGTTGGACTGAAGGTAAAAAAGGTATGGACGCAAGCCCTGAAGGCGTTGCTAAGTTCTTATCTGAAAACGAAGGCGAGCTATAAAGCTATAATTTAGCCCTTAGTTTTAAATAAAAAAACCGCCAATTGGCGGTTTTTTTATTTGTAGCGTTAGCTCACTTTAAAATAAGCTCGCAAAGTTAAAACGAGAAGCTAACTTTAGTGTAGAAGTATCGGCCTCTAGGGTTGTGTACACCTGAAGCATAACCGTATAGATCAGCGTCGCCATCACCAATTGCAAATGGTGGCTCTTCATCAAATAAGTTATTTACACCTAACGATACTTTAGTTGAGTCAGTAACACGATAAGATGTTTGTAAATCTACCAATGTTTGCGAATCAACCATACGTGATGTATTGCTATCAAAGTCTAAATTACCGTCAAAATCAATATCTGGGGTATCTTCAAACTCACCTACATAACTGATGTTTACGTTTGTATTAAACTCGCCAATTTCCCAGTTTGTAGAGAAAATCCAGCGGTGCTCTGGATAGCCATACTCACCGGTGTAATCGCGGCCATCTTTTTCAAATTTATCTTGGTATGCCCATTCTAAATTAAATTTCAATAAACCTAAGTCATCAAGTGAGTGATTGTAGTTAGCTGAAACATCAACCCCAGATACTTCTTGCGAGGAAACGTTTTCAAATGTGCTGTAAATTTTTTGAATTGTTCCTAAGCTATCGCCACCTGTAGGTGTTAAGCGTACACATACAGTACTATCTTGGTTATTACACTCAGAGTTATAAATTGGACCAAACTCTTGCTCATCAATTTTGTTATCTTGAGTGATGCTCCACACATCGACACTTAAACCAAACTCTGCAGAAGGCGCCCAAATAAAGCCGATATTCCATGATTCTGATTCTTCAGCTTCAAGGTCAGGGTTACCAGCAAATTCAATGTTGTAATCAAGTGCATCACAATCAAGGCCCGTTGCTTCACATCGGTATGTATCTACAAAGAATTGGCTTTCTTGAGATGGACCTAAACCAACTTGTGCCAAAGAAGGCGCTCTAAAGCCTTGTGCCCAAGAGCCACGCACTGTGATTTCATCAGTAGGCGCCCAGCGAAGAGCTACTTTAGGGTTTGTTGTTGTACCGAAGTCACTGTAGTCATCGTAACGGCCAGCAAGTTGTAGCTCTAAATTTTCAGCAAGAGGAATAGAAAACTCAACATAGGCTGCGTATTGTTCACGATCTGCAGATGCCGATACAGATTCTGTACCAAATATTAAGCCACGTTGAAATTGATCATCAGGAATGTCATTCACATCTTCTTCACGGTATTCAATACCTGCAGCCATCATTACTACATCGTCGCCAAAACTAAATGCTTCACCTGTAATGTTTGCATCAAAGGAAGTCATGTGAGACTCACCACGACGCACTAAGCTTGTTGTAATACGGTCAATTACAGCTGGGTCGTTGTACGTGCCACCAAATGGATTGTAGTTTCCTGCATCAATTTCTTGTTGTAAGAAATCAGTACGAACCCAACCTTGTGTTCTATCACCTGTTTGAAGAGATTTACTACGGCCTTTTTGTACAGCGGTTTCCCAGCTCCAGTCATTAAACTCACCTCTAAGCCCTGCAACAAAGCGAAGAGTATCTGATTCAATATCCCATTGGCGTGCGCCAGCATCAACTGTACGGTAGCGACCAATTTGAATGTCTTCACCAAATGGATTGTTAGGGTGGTTAGCTGGGACAGTTAAGCCTGCATCTTCATCAATTGGAGTAGGGGCTCCGGCCGCAACAGACGTATTGTGCTGTACTGCCATTTCTAAAAAGCCCGTAATGCCATTATCAAAGTTATATTCAAATTGAGAAATAGCACCCACGCGCTCAGACTCTGGTGCAATATAACCGTAAGGGCCGTAATCAAATAAACAACTGCCGCTTGAAGTTGCATTTTCAGCAGGACACGCCGGATCAATTGTTTTAACACCGTCTACATAAAAATATCCAGGGAAGCCACGAGATGAGCGAAAATCTTCACCACCATAAGGTGATTGATTTGCTGTACCTAAGCTGCCCATTTCATCAGAGGAAAGAGATGTATTTTTAAAGTAATCGATAATCACTGACGCACTGCTTTTCTCGCTAGTAGTACCCCACACTAAACTTGCTGTGGTTTCTTCATAATTTGGACCATCAGTACCGCCGTAGCCCAGATTAACTTCAACACCGTCAATGTCTTTTTTCAAGATAACGTTTACAACACCCGCTACTGCGTCTGAGCCGTAGATAGCTGAAGCACCATCTTTTAGTATATCGATTCGCTCAATGGCAGAAACTGGGATACTGTTAATATCTACAAATGAGTTTGTGATACCTTCGGCAAATGCACTAATAGAGACACGACGGCCATTGATTAGTACGAGCGTAGCATCAGCACCTAAGCCACGTAAACTAACAGCAGCAGACCCATTTGCAGTTGAGTCTTGGTTGTTACCACGTGTTGAGAAAGTACCGCTACCCGCGACAGGCATTCTTTCGAGGAGTTGTTGTAGGTTGTCATAACCCATGTTCTCAATATCAGCTCTTGCGATTGATTGAACCGGAGAAGGTCCTTCGATATCTGAACGTTTGATTCGTGAGCTAGTTACTTCAATGCGCTCTACTTTGTTAGCTTCTTCAGTAGCGTAAGTTGTTGTAAAACCTTCTGAAAGTGCGATTGTAGCACCTGCAATTAAGCTGGGTGTAAATGCAGTTGATTACTTCATCCTTAAGTCCTTGTTGATATGTTATAAATTTAGTTGCTCTATACCAATCCTTTTTAAACTGTTAAATAAATCCCATATTTAAGCGGATTGATATAACAAGCGACGACATTAATATCATGTAACTTAAGTGTTAGCAATTAGACTGAAATGTGATTTTAGTATGGTTTTTTGTGTGTTTTTGGATGATTTTAAAACAGATGTTATGCGCTGAATAAGGTTGAAATAGGCGCATATGCTTTATTTTGGAAATAACAAATACAGCCTAAATGCGAGTAATAATTAAATTAATTAATTCACAATAAAATTGTAATAAATTATTTACATGTATATTCTGAATGAATAGTAATCGTGTTGTATATTAATAAAACAAATAATAGTTGGTTTTTTTTAATAAAAAAAACGCCTAACTTGTTAGTTAGGCGTTGTGCTTATACTTTGTGTTTCATTAAACGTTCTTTTTCGCGAGACCAATCTTTATTTTTCCCGTCGTCACGTTTATCGTGCAACTTTTTACCTTTTGCTAGATGAAATTCAAGTTTCACCCAACATTTTTTCCAGTACATAGCTGTAGCTATTAATGAATAGCCATCTCGCTCTGTTGCACCGAGTAGACGGTCAAGTTCGCGTCTGCTTAATAGTAACTTACGATAACGCAACGGATCGCAAATTACATGGGTTGATGCACTATTAAGTGGCTGGATTTGCGCGCCAAGCAAAAATGCTTCGCCATTTTTAAGATGAATATAAGTTTCGGTGATGTTTACCTTACCTGCTCGGATACTTTTTACTTCCCAGCCTTGTAGTTCAACACCTGCTTCAAACTTATCGTGTAAAAAATACTCATGTCGCGCTTTTTTGTTTAGCGCGATGGTATTACTTGTCGATTTTGATGAATTTTTCTTAGCCATAGTGCCCTATAATATACGTAATGTGAGATGTTTTACATCGATTTTTTAATAATGCTTTTAAAAATTAAGCTTTAATTTAAGCAGCATGAAAATTTGGGGAAACGCGCAAAGCTTGCTAAAATTCGCCCACACAGTTGGGAGTGAGTATGCCACAAATAGAAAAAAGTGCGCTGGTTATGTACAGCACTAAAGAGATGTTTGATCTAGTTAATGATGTAGAAACTTATTCGCAGTTTTTACCAAATTGCTCAGACTCAAAAATTGTTTCACAGCATGATAATAACATGACCGCGAGTTTAGAAATATCCAAGGCGGGTATAAAAAAGTGGTTTACCACCGAAAACACCTTTGTTGATGAGCAAACCGTGTTGCTAAGCCTTGTTGATGGACCATTTAAGACGTTAAAAGGGCGCTGGCACTTTCAAGAGCTTGACGCCAAAGCATGTAAAGTTCACTTGCAACTAGAATTTGAATTTTCAAGTAAGTTAATAGAGCTTGCCTTTGGTAAGATTTTTAACGATGTTGCAAAAAATATGGTGAGTGCATTTACTCAACGTGCAAAACAGGTTTATGGAGCGAGAGCATGATTAATGTTGAGGTGGTATTTGCGTTACCAACCACGGCAACGTGTTTATCAATTGAAGTGCCACAAGGGACTACAGTAGAACAGGCTGTTATTCAGTCAGGTATTATACAAAAGTGCCCTGAGATAGATGCTACATCGCTAACGTTAGGTGTGTGGAATCGAACTGTAAAAGCTAACTATGAGTTAAAAGACGGTGACCGTATAGAAATATATCGTCCATTAATTGCAGACCCTAAAGATGCGCGTAGAAAGCGTGCAGAAAAAGCTAAAGAAGAGGGGCGTGCAAATAAAGTAACGGGTGGCCGCCCACTCGAAAAGTAACGAAGATCGGTATAAACGTGGAAAATTTAACGGATTAAATCACACGCTAACGTTGTTTAAAATGCGCGGATTCAAACCTGAAGTGCATAACGTTTAGGCGGCTTTAGCCGCCAAGTGATCCTGCATCAATTTTGCAGGCGTTTCAAATCCAAGTGTCTTCCTCGGACGATTATTAAGTTGCTCAAGTACTGGTATAACTTGCGCTGGTGTTACCGCCTTAAAATCTGTGCTCTTCGGCCAATACTGACGTAGTAATCCATTCGTGTTTTCATTCAATCCGCGCTCCCATGAGTGATAAGGGTGAGCAAAATAAACAGGAACACTTAAAGCCTCTGTGATTTGCTCGTGATAAGCGAACTCTTTTCCATTGTCAGCCGTGATGGTATGAAGCGCTGACCTATATGGCCTTAATAGTTCTATCGTCGCCGCAGTGACGGCTTGTGCTGTTTTTCCTGCCACCTGAGTTGATACAGTGAATTGGGTAACCCGCTCTACAATGGTAACAAGGGCGCCTCGATGACCTTTGCCTATGACGGTATCTATTTCCCAATCTCCGATTCGGCCTTTCTCATCAACTATTTGTGGGCGCTCTTCAATGCTAACGCGATTTTTTATTTGCCCTCGGTTTGTTTTACCATGACTGCGCTTGTGATATTTCTTACCGTGTCGGCGCAGATGTAGGTATAACTCACCACCTGCTTTTTTATCTTCCCAGATATACAGATAAATGCATTCATGGCTGACAGACAGTTCACTTTCTTTGCGTAACCATCCCGTTATTTGTTCAGGACTCCACTTCTCATTAAGCTTCTGGGTAATTAAAGCTATCATTTCAGGTGTCATCTTAAGCGGTTTTCTTACACTTCTTCGGCGAAACAAAGCCCGCTCATGAGCTTGTTTGTGTCTGTAACCTCGCTTACCTGTATTTCTAGAAAGCTCTCTTGAAATCGTAGATTGCGATAAATTAGTTAGCTCAGCAATACTTTGTTGCGTAAAACCACTTTTCTTTAGAACGGCGATCTGGCATCTTTGCGCATAGGTCAGTTGTTTGTAATGTCTCATTGTAAAATCTCTTGCCGGAGAAAAAGTAGTTAGCTTATGAGCAACTGACCCCTTAATCTAGCCAAAACAAGTTATGCACTTACAATTTGAATCTAGGATGGTAAAAGCTTTTAAATAAACCAATAAAAAAGGTGAGCCATGCTCACCTTTTTTTACCACTTGAGAAATTTATTGCTCGAGCGGTGTAGTAAAGTTTTCAGGTTGGTCATAATCACCTGAGATTGAAACTAACTTTTCATTTTCAAAGTTAATTACTAACTCTTTATTTTGCTCGTTTTTACGGCCCTTATTAAAGCTGTAAATATAACGCCAAGTATTGTTATCAAAGGCGTCCTCAGCAATAGGTCTGCCTAATACGTAAACAACTTGCTCTCGAGTCATATTTACACGAAGTTTTTCAACATCCGATTGCTCTAAAAAGTTGCCTTGGGGGATGTTAATTCGGTATACCCAGCTAGAGCAACCTGCTGCTGAGCTAAGTGTTAAAGCAAAGATAAGCCAAAGAGAAAAAGTTTTTAACGACTGCATTGTTAGTTGTGATCCTTATTTTTTATAATCTGCATGATACCGATTAGTCACTGAAGGTAAAACCCTTTTAAGCAATTGTTTTATGTTAAGGGCGTTAAGGTAATGTTTTGACAATTAATAATGAAAAAAGTTTACAGCACATCGAAACGAATATTTTAAAAACGGAGTCTACTTGGTTTTTATATATAGTTGAGACACGATTTGGTCATTGGTACACAGGGATCACGACTAATGTTGAAAAACGCTTTGCAACTCATCAAGCCGGTAAAGGGGCCAAAAACCTTAGAGGGAAAGGGCCGCTTTTACTTATCCATCAACAACAAGTTGGTAATAAAAGTGAAGCAAGTAAACTTGAGTATCAATTAAAAAAGCTTCCTAGGGCCAAAAAAAGAAGCATACGTTTTAGCATTTAATACCGGCGACACTAAAATCATTTAGTTAATTTATTTAGATTAAACCGTATTCGCTGTGGGCAAAAGCTAGCTTTTAATATAGCTTTTGCTCACAAAGGAAATATAGCAGTTATAGCTGCTTAGCGATGTTTTTCAAAGGTAGCGACAAGTGCATCGAGTGTTTGAGCGCTGTTTGCCAAGTCACGAATAGCTTGCTCTGTATTGATTTGCTCGCTCATTGCTTTATCGCTAATTTCACTTATTTGCTCTATGTTACGACCTACATCAGCAACCACATTACTTTGCTGCTCAGTTGCAGTTGCAATAAGCGTAGCCATATCGTTTATTTGATTAGCTGTTTCGGCTATCGCATCGAGTAATTCTACTGAGCTTTGCATTGCACCAACGCTTTGCTGCGCTTTATCTTTTGATTGGCTAATATCATTAACTACATCATCAGATATTCTTGTAAGCTCTTCAATCATAGATTGAATTTCGGTGGTTGATTGCGATGTACGGTTTGCCAGAGCGCGTACTTCATCAGCAACAACAGCAAAGCCTCGGCCGTGCTCACCTGCGCGAGCAGATTCAATTGCCGCGTTTAAAGCAAGTAGATTAGTCTGATCCGATATCCCTCTAATTGAATCCACAATACTTGCTATATCAACCGTTTTTTTAGAAAGCAAAGTAACTTGCTCTGTTATGCCATCAATATCGCTAGCTAGGGCTGAGATAGTTGCCTGGCTTTGTAATACTTGTTTGTGGCTTTGAATGGTGTTCTCACGGCTGTTATCGGTTAACTTAGCTGTATTCGCTGCGCTTTGTGCTATTTCTTGCACTGTAGCGCCCATTTCGTTGATAGCTGCTGCGACAGATATTGTTTGCTCTTTTTGATTATCAATTGCTTGCGAGTTTCGTTTTGCCTGTTCAAATACATGATCAGAACTTTGGCGAATATCGTGGCTTTCACTGGCAACTTGAGTAATCGCTGTTTCTATTTTATTTATAAACTGGTTAAAGCCATTACTTAAATTGTTGAGCTCTGGTTGGCTTGATTCTGGTAAGCGGTACGCTAAGTTTGCATCGCCAGAGCCTAAGCGTGAAAATAACTCAGCCATTTTAGAAAGTGGAGATGAAAGAGAGCGAGCAAGTAAGTAACTAATCAAGCTAGCAACTAACGCGGTGATTACTGTAAAAGTAAATATTTGCCATTGTAGGGTGTTTACACTTGCGAATACTTCACTTTTTGGTACTTGAGCTACAACATATAAGTCAGTGTTTTTAATTGGGGTTGCAGCTATAAGAGTTGGTTCGCCATTTAAGTTAATTTCTTCTAGTGCAAAGCCATTACTATTAAATAGTTGGCTGTGAATATTTGCAGTATATAAATCGTCAATATTTGCTTTTGCTACTTTATTGGCATCTTTATGAAGTTGAATTAATCCATTTTTATCTGCAATAAATACAAAACCTGTTTGCTCAATTTTAAATTGCTGTAATAGCTTTTGCATATCAGTGATGCTTTTTGCAAGACCTGCTAAACCAGTACCATTAGCTTGCTGATGATTTACAAACATTTTCACATCATTGGCTGACTCTTGATAAATACTGATAGAATAAGGTTGTTTTGATTGCTTAAAAGCAAAGAACCAGCCATCAGCTGCATCATTTTTTAACACACGCAAAAACCCATTCTGGTTCCAGTACTGTGCAGTGTCTCTATTTGCCCAAGATGCTGTTGCTAAATCGTATTGCTGGGCAACACGATTTAATTCTTTTAATAATAAAGTGTCGTCTTGATTACTAGACTGAGCCCATTGTAAAACAAATTCGTTTGATGATAGTTGCTGAGCAGCACCAAGTAACTCGTTAATTTCACCGCCTATATGATTACTGATTGTTTGCAGTTTACTAGGCAGCTCTGACTCGATCATACGTTGCTCAATTATGTCTTTAGAGCTGTATAAAGAGGTCAAGCCAATCAGTGCCGCTACGCATATAGCAATAACACTGCCTAAAGCTGTGATTTTTTGAGTAATAGAAAGGTTTTGTATCGTCATGATATTAATTAATTTTACAACTGAGTAGAGGACTATACTAGCACATTATTTATTTAGAGCTAGATATTGCCTACTGTGAAATAAATAGAAGGTAGCGTGTTATGGTTAAAATTTTATGAATATGCATAAAAAAGCCCATAAGCAAAGCATATGGGCTTGGTTTCTAACAAGCGAAACATTTATCGTTTAGGGTTAAACAATCTTTTTCATTGCTGACATGTAGCCACGTAATTTAGCACCTACTTTTTCAACTGGGTGTTCACGAAGGGCGGCGTTAATTTGAATTAATGTTTGGTTATCAACTTGGTTACTGTGCTCGCCAAGGCCTTTACCAATAACATCTGTATCAATTTTTTTCATAAAATCTGCAAGTAATGGTAAACATGCATGGTTATATAGGTAACATCCATACTCTGCAGTGTCAGAAATTGTACGGTTCATTTCAAAAAGCTTTTTGCGTGCAATAGTATTAGCAATTAATGGCGTTTCATGTAAAGACTCGTAGTAAGCTGACTCTTCAATAATACCGGCTGCTGTCATGGTTTCAAAAGCAAGTTCAACACCTGCTTTTACCATTGCTACCATTAAAATACCGTTATCAAAAAATTCCTGTTCTGAGATTTCTACATCGCCAGCAGGGGTCTTTTCAAAGTTAGTCTCTGCTGTTTCAGCGCGCCATTTAAGTAAGTTTACGTCATCGTTATTCCAGTCTTCCATCATAGTGCGTGAGAAGGTGCCGTCGATGATGTCATCTTGATGCTTATTATAAAGCGGGCGCATAATTAGTTTTAGCTCTTCGCTTAGTTCGAACGCTTTTACTTTTGCAGGGTTTGAAAGGCGGTCAAGCATGTTTGTAACGCCTCCGTACTTAAGTGCTTCGGTAATTACTTCCCAGCCGTATTGAATTAGTTTTGATGCATAACCCGCATCAACGCCTTTTTCTATCATTTTATCAAAACATAAAATAGAGCCAGTTTGTAACATGCCACATAAAATGGTTTGCTCGCCCATTAGGTCTGACTTAACTTCAGCAATAAATGATGATTTAAGTACACCTGCACGGTGTCCGCCAGTCCCTGCTGCATACGCTTTAGCTTGTGCTAAACCATGACCTTGAGGGTCATTTTCTGGGTGAACAGCAATTAGAGTTGGTACACCAAAACCGCGTTTGTATTCTTCACGTACTTCAGAACCAGGACACTTAGGCGCAACCATGATTACAGTAATGTCTTCACGTACTTGCATGCCTTCTTCAACAATATTAAAGCCATGAGAGTAGGCAAGTGTAGAGCCTTTTTTCATAAGCGGCATAATTGCACTTACTACAGCAGTATGTTGCTTATCTGGTGTTAAATTAAGTACTACATCAGCTGTGGGGATTAGTTCTTCGTAAGTGCCAACAGTAAAGCCGTTTTCAGATGCGTTCAAAAATGATTGGCGACGCTCAGAAATAGCTGATGCGCGTAATGTGTAAGAAACATCTAAACCAGAGTCACGTAAGTTTAAGCCTTGGTTTAAACCTTGTGCGCCACAGCCTACAATAACTAGTTTTTTACCTTTAAGTGCATCAACGCCTTCGGCAAATTCGCCTGCGTCCATAAATTCACATTGCGCTAATTGCGCTAATTGCTCGCGTAAAGGTAAGGTATTGAAATAATTCGCCATTGTTAGTGTCCTATAAAGTCATGTTTGTTAGATGCGCAATGTTTACTGCGCTTACAAACACCATATGTAAAATCGTTGCTTGCGTAAAATGATATATTTGAATTAAAGTATTTCATAATATGAAATGCAGGGGGTTGGATGGAACATAAGCACTTAAACTACTTTTTAGCGTTGGCTAAAACACTTCACTTTGGGCGCGCAAGTGAGCTTTGCCACATAAGCGCACCCACTTTGAGCCGAAATATAAAACATTTGGAAGAAGAAGTTGGAGTAGCATTGTTTATCCGCGATAACCGAAGCGTTAAATTAACGCGTGAGGGGGAGTCCTTTATTGATTACGCAACGGCAACGCTTGCTAATTGGCAACGTTTTAAAACGAATGTAAAAGACCCACAACAGCATATTTACGGCAAAGTAAGTATTTATTGTTCTGTAACTGCATCTTATAGTTTTTTACATCAAATATTAGAACAACTTCGTGCGCAGCATCAGTACATAGAGATAACATTAAATACAGGCGACCCAGCACTTGCTATAAATCGTGTACTTGATGGCCACGAATTAATGGCAATTGCAGCTAAGCCTAATAAATTACCGTCGCAAATTGCCTTTGTTGATATTGGGCACTCACCACTTTTATTAATTGGCCCAAAAATTCAATGTCCGATCACACAAAAGCTTACACAAAATAGTGATGACATTAATTGGTCTGATTTAGAGTTTATTGTCCCAGAACAAGGTTTTTCTCGCCAAAGGTTAGAGCACTGGTGGCGCAAAAATAATATTCACGGAAAAATCTACGCCCAAGTTGCAGGACATGAAGCAATGGTATCTATGGTGAGCTTAGGGCTAGGCGTCGCAATGGTCCCTAAAATAGTGCTAGATAATAGCCCGCTGCAGGATAAGGTACAAATACTAACACCAAAAATGCAAGCACCTGAAGGGTTTGATATCGGTTTGGCGGTATTAAGAAAAGAGTTAAATGACCCTGCAATCAGTGCGTTGTGGAATATTGCGCAAACTTTAGAAGCAAAAGCAATTTAATATGCACACAGAGCAAGCAAATTAGTTAAATAGTATTAATATAGGTTGCGTATGAGTTTACTATTACTTAACATTGAGTGCTAATAATAAAAACAATGACGCTTGAGAGTTTATTTATGAACCACGCCGTATCACTTGCTCATTCTGCTCAATGCCTTAAAAAGGCGATTCCTTTGATGGTAAAATACCGCATGCCGGTTACGCCTATCAACTATGCAATTTGGTACTGTTACATTCAAGGGAGTAACCCTTCATTAAATGCTGAATTAGACCATGTTATTGCTGAGCAACAAACATGCTCACAAGACAAAGCAAAAGAAATTTTTGATAAGCATTTAACGCAAGACGATCTGGCTTTCTTTCAAGAAATGACTGAAAAGTTCCATACAACTATGGAGCAAGTCCAGCAAGATATAAGCACCACGCTTGAGCATTCCAAAAGCTTTACAACAAGTTTAGTTGATTCACAAAATGAATTAAATATGCTTGCTGATGTAAATTCTTATAATGAAATATTAGGTTGTGTAGAGCGCTTAACCGACGATTCTATTGCTATGCAGGATTATGCTAGAGAATTTCAAACTAAGTTAGCTGTTGCTTACAACGAAATAAAAGATTTAAAAGAAGCACTTAATATTTCAAAAGAAGCAGCTGATACCGACACGCTTACGGGGTTTTATAACCGAGGTAAGTTTGATTCAGATATCGTAAAATTTTGTTTTGAATACTCAGAGAAAGCACAGGAAGATTCTCTTGCCGTACTAATTATGTTTGATATTGATCACTTTAAACGTTTTAACGATGACTTTGGTCATCAAAAGGGTGACGAAGTGTTGAGGTTAGTTGCCAAAAAAGTGAGAGAAAATACAACTGAAACAGCAAATATATAGATACGGTGGCGAAGAGTTTTGTATAACAGCTTATTTTGACAATATTAACGATATAATAGCGTTTGCCGATTGTATACGTTTAGCTATTGCGAAATTAGCGATTCGTAAAAAGCATGATATAACAGCTAAACGTGCTATTTCTGCAAGTTTTGGTTTAGCTATTTTACGTCCATTTACTAATAGCTCAGTTTTAGTTGAGCGTGCAGATAGAGCCTTATATATCGCAAAAACACATGGCCGAAACCGAATAGAAATAGCCCCTGATATTTAATAAGCATCAGAAGCTTGATTTATTACGGCTAAAGCCGCTATTAACTTTGGTAACCTAGTAGCTTGTAAGGTTAATAAAAAAAAGTAGTTAGAGTTGGCTTCCTGCAGATTTTATTTGAATTAAAGCATTTGCGAGGTTATCCCTCATTTCCAAAGTTTCTCAAAGCAGTGCCAGCTTAGCCAACGCACATAACTAATTTGAAGGGTTTGTCACTTCAAAAACACAAAAGTTAACATTTGCGTATACAAATTGTGAATAATTGTAACCAGCTAGAGCTAGTTTAAAAAGACCTTGCTAGTATGGGGAACTTACTTAATTTAATACTTTGATGTACGCTGATGCGGTATTCCTTCTCCTTATTAACTGCTCTATGTTTTAGCACTTTGTTTGCTTGCCTTTCGGTGCAAGCAACACAGGCAAGCAAGCATGCTGACGATTATACAGAGCAAGATATAACAACCGATCGTCTGCATTTGAGTTTAAGCGTTGGGGCTGGAGTTATAACCAACCCTTTGCATGGTGGAGATAATATTCCGCTTGTGCTTATTCCACAAATTGCGTTTTATGCAGAGCAATGGTTTTTTGATAATGGCCGCCTTGGCTATTCATTTTCACAATCCCCAAAGCATCACTTTAATCTAGTTAGTGAGCTCAACTCTGAATCTCGCTTTTTTATAGACTGGCACCCTAAAAATGTATTTGCATTGCAAAGTAGTGCACTTAATAATCAGTTTGTAATGCAAAATGAAGCCTCGTCCTCTCGCTACGCTGATATTGATAATTTGCATAAACGGCAAATTGCCTTGGATGCGGGTATTGCATATCACTATGTAAATGAAGACCATGTTTTTTCAGTTCAGGCTCTGCATGATATAACCGATGTTTATCGAGGTGTACGCGGTGCATTGCAGTGGCAATATCATACTGTGCTAGGAAAGCTTAAAATAAAGCCAACACTTGGAATAAACTATAAATCTGCGGAACTAAATAGCTATTTTTATGGACTTAATGAGGGTGAAACTCAATTTGGCAAAATAGACGTTGGTAGTAGTTGGCAACCTTATGCTAAAATCGACGCCCGTTGGCCACTGAGTAAGGCTGACTCTCTTCGTTTTCATGTAGCATATTACGACTATTCGGCTATGGATGGCAGTCCGCTCTTTGAACGTACTTATTCAATGACTGCATTTATAGGATTCGATCGTACTTTTTAATATGAAGTATTCAATATTAGTTGTGTTTATTACCACTTTTTTTAGTGGTTTTAGTGTGGCACAAACCCCTGTTTTTAGTGTTTCTCCAAAAGTCTGCGTGGTTTCCGAACAGCAGGATTTTTGCGATCTTAATTTACAGTTTAAATGGCTATTAAACACCTATAGTGATGTCTGTTTGTATCAACAAGAACAACTACTTCAATGCTGGCAGCAGCAGCGTTCTGGGCAATTTAATTATAAAGCGCGTGTTCAGGTGGAGACCATATACTCCTTAATCAATCCTCATACGGGTGTGTTAATAGCAAAAACACAGGTTGAAGTACAAAGCGCCCATGCTAAAAAAAATAGGCGTAGGCTTCGCTCTCCGTGGAGCTTTTTTTAATTTAGGAGCAACTAATGCCAAAAATTTTACTTGTTGAAGATGATCTCGGTTTACAACAGTTAACAAAAGATTACCTTGAACATAATGGCCTTGAAGTCGAAGTGTTAGACCGCGGTGACGAAGTGTTTAATTACCTAGAAAACAATACACCCGATTTAATGATTCTAGACGTTATGCTGCCAGGTAAAGATGGCTTTAGCGTTTGCCGCCAAGTAAGAGATAAATTTACTCTACCAATTTTAATGTTGACTGCTAAAGGTGAAGACTTCGACCAAGTACTTGGTTTAGAACTTGGTGCTGATGATTATGTAATAAAACCAGCAGAGCCACGTGTATTACTAGCGCGGATCAATGCATTACTTCGACGTGGGCAACCAATAGTAAAATCTAGTGAAGAACTGCAGTTTGGTGATTTAGTCATCGATAAAACAAGCCGTATTGTAAAACTAAGTGATTCAGAGATTGTATTAACTTCGCACGAGTTTGAACTACTATGGCTATTAGCGTCAAATGCGGGTGAAGTACTAAGCAGAGAGCATGTGCACCAACATATGATTGGCCGTCAATACGACGGACTTGATAGAACTGTGGATGTACGCGTATCACGAATTCGTAAAAAATTAGGCGATAATAGTGATAAGCCGTATCGTATAAAAACCGTATGGGGACAAGGCTATTTATTTGTTTCTGATGCATGGGATCTTTAGAACTATTTAAGGTTAATCGGCTGTAATGGGAAAACTGTTTACCAGCTTATACTTATATATCATTGTTTCATTATTTGTTGTAAGTGGTGTTATTGAGCAGCTGTGGCCCTATGAAGAGTCGCAGCAGCAGGTCTTCTTAGACGATGAGTTTGGGCAATCACTGTGGTTGCTTTCGCAAACCCCAAATGGTCTTAAAAAGCTAAAGCATAACTTTGAAAGTAAAGTGATTGAACGACGTGATTTAATACTCCCTCAAAAACAACAATCGCAGCTAAATCAAAACCACTACTTATATTTGTATGATAAGCAACAACGAATTGTTTGGTATGTAGATCTCGGTAATGACTCATTACTTCAAGTAGGGCCGGTAGGTGTATTAACGCAAGAATCATCTTCAGTTTGGCCGTATTTATTACTACTTATTATTGTAGGTATACCAGTTGGGCTATGGAGCTTTTTACTCTGGCGTGACTTTGCAAAGCTACGTAAAGCGTGTGAAGCGGTAGAGGGTTTGCAAGACTTTCAACTAAATGACTCTTCTAAATCTTTCTTTTTACCTATAACAGATACATTAAAGGTAATGCAGCAACGTATTGAGTTTTTACTTAGTGCGCAGCAAGAGCTTACCTCATCGGTATCACATGAATTTAGAACGCCATTAGCACGTTTAAAGTTTGCAATTGTAATGTTACAAGAGCAAATGCTTGATGAAAAAGGCGAAAAATACCTAACAAACATGCAAACAGACATTAGTGAGCTTGAGTCACTAGTCTCTGAAATGCTTGAATACGCGCGATTAGACTCTCAACAACCAAGTTTACAGCCAATAAACTGCGATTTAGCTGGGCTGGTAAAAACCACTGTTGAAAAGCTAAATTTTGAAGCTAGAACGACGCTCTCTATAAACCTCCCTGAGCATTTAAATTACTACTGTGATAGCCACTTTATGGCGCGAGTATTTCAAAATTTAATTGGCAATGCGCTCAAATACACTCATCAACAAGTCAAAATTTCATTGCTACAAGAGGCAACTCACATCGTATTGATTGTTGAAGATGATGGTGAAGGGATTGACCCCGTTGAGCGAGAAAACGTATTTAAGCCCTTTACTCGATTAGATAAAAGTAGAGGCAAGGACACTGGTGGCTTTGGTTTAGGGCTTGCTATAGTTGCTAAAATTGTGTCGTGGCACCAAGGAGAGTGTAAAGCAGAAAGCTCAAGCTTAGGTGGTGCTAAATTTATTGTATATTTACCTCTCAAATTTAAGACACCTAGATTCAAATTGTAAGTGCATAACTTGTTTTGGCTAGATTAAGTGGTCAGTTGCTCATAAGCTAACTACTTTTTCTCCGGCAAGAGATTTTACAATGAGACATTACAAACAACTGACCGTGAGCGTCTAGCGAACTACACCTATGTTTTAAAATTCCAGGGTAACAAGCTGTCGATATCGGGCTCAGGCTGGCACAGTTCATCAAGGCAAGCACAGATGTAATTAAATGGGATTAGACCATTTATCTTGGCGGTTTCCACAATGCTGTAAAGGGTGGCACTAGCATGGGCACCGTTAGCCGTTTGGCTAAATAACCAATTCTTTCGGCCTATCACAAACGGTTTTACCGCGCGTTCTGCTCTATTATTATCGATACTAAGTCGGCCATCATCAACATAGCGTATGAGCTTGTGCCATTGATTTGCCAGGTAATTAGCTGCCTCTATCAGTTTGCTGTTCCCCACTAAATTTGGCTGATCCTGCTCAAGCCATATTTTTAGCTTGCTAAGAATAGGCAGGCTAACCTCTTGTCTTGCCGTATATTTGTCATCCACACTTTTATCTTTGATGCGTGACTCAACGCCGTACAGTTTTTGGATAAGGCTCAATACCACATCCGCTTTGCCGGTTTTGTTTTTACCTTGTAGCTTTTTCGCGTCGATAAATTTACGACGAGCATGCGCCCAGCAGCCAATTAAGGTTGCCTCTGTTCTGGCATAGGCTTGATAGCCATCCACGTGCAAGTACCCTTGATATCCATCAAGATAATTGACCACGCAGGCGGCCGCGCGACTATTGTGGAAGTCGTAAAGTACGATATTAGGGATGGGATTATTCGGGTCTGGTGAATCTCGACCCGAGCAATACACCCACATGTAACTGTTTACTTTGTCCGATTTCACCACCTTTAATGGCGTTTCATCGGCAAACAGCGTGGGTTGCCTTAACAGCTCGGCTTTAAGCCGTTCAACTAATGGCGCGAAGAGTGTGGCTGATTTGTCTATCCAGCTGCTCATGGTCTGTCGACTGAGTTCAATACCGTATTGCTTAAACATCGCTTCCTGGCGATACAGCGGTAACCCGTATTGGTATTTACTGGTGATAAGCTGACTGAGCAAACTGCTGGTTGCAATGCCTTTGTTGATGGGCATGGCAGGCATTGAGGCTTGTTTAATCTGTGTCTGAGTTGAGGATTTATCACAGTGACGGCAGGCGTATTTAGGCCTAATATGCTCAATCACTTTGATTTTAGCGGGTATGAACTCAAGCTTTTCTGACTTATCTTCACCCATTTTATGTAGCTCACCGCCACAGCAATCACATGTTTTGTCGATGATGTCGTGAATAACCTGCTCACGAGGTAAGTCTTTTGGCAGTGGCTTACGCACCGGCTTTTTACGGGTATAGCTAATGGATTGTTGCTCTGCCTCAACTTCCTCAACAATTTCTTCCACTTCATTGAATAACTCGCCTTGCCCGGCAAAGCCTTCAGCACTTTTGCCGAATTGTTTTTGTTGGGCCAAGCTCCAGCGCTCTTCCAATGCCGCAATCTGGGCATCCTTCTGCGCTAACAGTTTTTCAAGTTCAGCAATGCGCTGTTTAAGGGCGAGTTCATTTTTCATGACGCCTATTTTAAGGCATCATCAAAGGCTTTGCAGTGCTAACTGAACTCACTTTGATGATCATCAATCGATCGCAAATATTAAAGCATTTTCTTACCTGCGACATCAATTTTACTGTGTCCAATCACATCATAACCCGATAATAACCAGTGTAATTGCTGCTCGCTTAAGGTCATGGTGGGTGACATGAGTTTGGGCCATTTGAACTTATGCTTATCTAATCGCTTATACCACAGTGCAAAACCGGTGTTATCCCAGTAAAGCAGTTTGAGTTTGTCACGGCCTTTATTACAAAACACAAATAGCGCACCACTGAGCACGGGTAGTTCAAGCTCTGCTTCCACCAACGCCGCCAGACCATTAATTGATTTTCGAAAATCAACGGCATCGGCACATAAATAGACGGTGGGTACATCAACGAACATCCTCATACCGTTAGCCCTTTAATAATGGCAACGATATCGGCCGTCGCTAAATCGATAGGAAACGTGAGTTGGCCGGTTAGCGTATCAAACTGCAGCGTATTTTGACGAGTTTGCGCGCAGACTTCAGTAGTTTGTTTTACCTGGACAAAACGTGATGATGTAAGGCACTGCGTGTGCACTGGCAAGGTGGAATTAGGCTGGTCTTTTGCCAGTAAAGCACGTTGTTTATAATAAGTCGTAATAGCGACATTATGGTGTTGGCAGAATTCAATATTAGTACCACTAAACGTACTGCGTTTCAGCAAAAGCTGCTGCCACTGTGCGCTTGTTCTGTAAGTTTTCATCACCTGCTCCGAATTTATCATTGAGCAGGTATTTTTAGATAATCAGAGCATCGATGCTAGGTGTGGTTCGCTAGACGCTTACAACTGACCTATGCGCAAAGATGCCAGATCGCCGTTCTAAAGAAAAGCGGTTTTACGCAACAAAGTATTGCTGAGCTAACTAATTTATCGCAATCTACGATTTCAAGAGAGCTTTCTAGAAATACAGGTAAGCGAGGTTACAGACACAAACAGGCTCATGAGCGGGCTTTGTTTCGCCGAAGAAGTGTAAGAAAACCGCTTAAGATGACACCTGAAATGATAGCTTTAATTACCCAGAAGCTTAATGAGAAGTGGAGTCCTGAACAAATAACGGGATGGTTACGCAAAGAAAGTGAACTGTCTGTCAGCCATGAATGCATTTATCTGTATATCTGGGAAGATAAAAAAGCAGGTGGTGAGTTATACCTACATCTGCGCCGACACGGTAAGAAATATCACAAGCGCAGTCATGGTAAAACAAACCGAGGGCAAATAAAAAATCGCGTTAGCATTGAAGAGCGCCCACAAATAGTTGATGAGAAAGGCCGTATCGGAGATTGGGAAATAGATACCGTCATAGGCAAAGGTCATCGAGGCGCCCTTGTTACCATTGTAGAGCGGGTTACCCAATTCACTGTATCAACTCAGGTGGCAGGAAAAACAGCACAAGCCGTCACTGCGGCGACAATAGAACTATTAAGGCCATATAGGTCAGCGCTTCATAGCATCACGGCTGACAATGGAAAAGAGTTCGCTTATCACGAGCAAATCACAGAGGCTTTAAGTGTTCCTGTTTATTTTGCTCACCCTTATCACTCATGGGAGCGCGGATTGAATGAAAACACGAATGGATTACTACGTCAGTATTGGCCGAAGAGCACAGATTTTAAGGCGGTAACACCAGCGCAAGTTATACCAGTACTTGAGCAACTTAATAATCGTCCGAGGAAGACACTTGGATTTGAAACGCCTGCAAAATTGATGCAGGATCACTTGGCGGCTAAAGCCGCCTAAACGTTATGCACTTCAGATTTGAATCCGCGACATAAAAAAAGCGCCTAAGGCGCTTTTTTTGCGGTTAAAAACCAAAATCAACAAGTAGCAATATAATAGACCGCAAGTATTTAAAAAAGTTCTCAATTATTTTTTATTTTTTTCAAGTAATGGCATTAACATTTGCTCAAGGCCATTTAGTTTAACCTCATACATCATCGCTAGTTGGCTACCAAGTTTCGAGTTAGGAAATCCCTGCTGTTTGAACCACACCAAATAAGGTTCTGGTAGTAATAATAAAGGGCGCCCAGCATATTTCCCAAAAGGCATCGTTGTATTTACAGCTATTTTTAATTGTTTTGGATCCATAAGAGTTACCTAGGTTTTAAAGTCTGCGTAAGTGTAAGGGATTTTAGAAATATAAAATAGGCTGTGACGGGCAAGAAACAGCCTATTTTGCGAGGGAGTAGGCCCTCTGATTTAATAATTTTTTGTTGATTAATATAAACCTAGTTGAACTTTAATTAGCTGGGATCTAATTAAGTTATTATTAGAACATGGGGTTTTATTTAACCAACATGGATAGTCTACCTGTTTTTTATGGTCGTGGTGAAATGGCTTGTAAAGGAATGTAAATAGAATTGCTTTTCATTTAAAAACTAATAACAAAGCCTTAATGATTTTAAGGCTTTGTTATTTATAGACGTTATAAAAAGTGATTATTCGTTAAATAGCTCTTGTTTAACGTGCTCTGCAAAACCACTACCTGCTTCTAAGTAAAAGTTATAAGTAGAATGAACACCCATTTCTTCTAGCTCTTTTTGTTGATCAGGGTAGTTTGCAATAGCTGTTACTTGGCCTTTATAACCTGAGGCTTGTAGTTGCTCTAGCGCAAAAATATTTTGCATATGCTTTGGCATTGCAAGCATGACCATTTCTACTTGCGAATGATTTACTCGTTGCCAAAAATCAGGATCTGTTGCATCAGCAATTAATACGTTGCGGCCTCTGTTAACGTGCTTATCTACCACTTCAGGTTTTATATCTATGCCTGCAACAACATTTGGGTGAGTCGCGTTGATTGTTTCATAAGCACCAGTACCAATACGTCCCATACCAAAAATGACTATTTTAGTATCGTTTAGGTTAACAGGTAGCTCTTCAGCTAAACGAGTTTTGCTTTCAAACTTTAATAGCCAGTGCTCTATTTTTACGTATAGCTCGTTTGAGCGCTTATTTAACGGCGAGGCAATTACAAAGGTAATGGAAACAGCAATTGCCATTACAGCGAGCCACTCCGAAGTGATCATGCCTGTGCTAGCTGCTACTGCACATACAATTAACCCAAATTCACTGTAGTTAGATAAACTAAAGGCGGTAAGTAATGATGTACGCGCGCGTAGTTTGAATATATTCGTGAACACATAATAAAGCGCTATTTTAATCGGTAAAACTAAAACAAGTATAATGGCAACGATTAATGAGCTAGTGGTTAGCTCTGCGCTCAAGCCAATACTTAAGAAAAAACCGACTAATAATATGTCTTTTAAATTAAGCAGAGATTTTGATAGTTCTCCTGCTTTTTTATGTGGTGCAAACATCATCCCAATTATGAGTGCACCTAAATCGCCTTTTAGGCCTGCAAATTCAAATGCATGATAACCAGCAACTAAAGCAAAGAAAAAACCAAATAATGGTAATAGTTCACCATGTTTAGAGCGATTTAATACGCCATACATGACAGGTCGTAATAAAGGCAGAGCAATTATTAATGCAATTGCCCATACATTTGGAATTTTACCTGTACTAATCGCTAAAAAGATAACTGCAAAGATATCTTGCATGACTAGTATACCAATGGCTATTTTACCGTGAAGGCTTGCCATTTCTCCGCGTTCTTCAAGCACTTTTACTGCAAATACAGTACTTGAAAAACTAAGCGCAAACCCAACCAGTAAAGCACTTTGCCAACTTAAATCAATAAACAGTGGAATGGCGAAAATACCAAGCAATAACATAAAGCCACTAAAAAGCGCACTGCTAAAAATAATATGCAATGTTGCAGGCGCCCACACTTGGGGTTTAATTAAACTGTTTACCTTTAGCTTTAAACCAATACTAAAAAGAAGAAGGGTTACGCCAAGTGCTGCTATTGTATCGAGCAACTCTGTACTTTTATAACCTGATAAATTTAAAGCAAAACCTGCTAATAAAAATCCAATAAGAGGAGGCAGCTTTAACTGATAAACAGCAAAGCCACACACAAACGCGGCGGCAAAATAGATTAGTTCCATAATTCTTAATATCACTTCATTTGGGGTTGCAGTGTAACGAAAAATTTATACCATTGAAAATAAAAATAGACCTAAAAATGAACGCGTCTAATCAAATACTTGCCTAGCTGTGTATAAAAAATGCGCATCAAACATATATTTAATCGTAAATAGTATGTAAATAACATTTTTTCACTGACATTGGCTTTTAAATATGGTTAAGATGCGATAACGAAGAAGTTTAAGCGAGAGCAAATAATAGAACCGCTCAGCTTAAGGAGAAATATATGTTTAAAAAGATTTTAGCGTCGGTAGGTATTGGTGCTGCAAAAGTAGATACTGTTTTAGAGACTGAACACCTACAACCTGGTCAGCTTTTTAACGCACAAATAGTCATTACCGCAGGTGATGTTAGCCAAGATATTGCAGGCTTAGATTTATTACTTATGACCCGTGTTAAAGTGACAGGTGATGATGGCGATTATTTTACCAATCATGTGATTGACCAATGGCGAATTACAGATATAGGTACAATTGAGCCGGGCGAAATTAAAAGTATTCCTTTTGAAGCACGCCTTCATTCTGAAACACCTATTACAGAAATTAATGCAGGTTACAATCAATCTCATGTGTGGCTTGAAACAGGTTTAGATATTGATTTAGCACTTGATCCGAGCGATAAAGACCATTTACATATTTACCCTAATGAAGCTGTTAAAACGTGCATGCAGGCGATGGAAAAGCTAGGTTTTAGCTTAATGAAGGCTGATGTAGAAAAAGGCCATTTGCGCGCTTCAACATTTCAATCGTTATCGGGTTGTTATCAGGAACTTGAATATAAGCCAAATAGCCGTAGTTTATTTGGCATTCAAGAGATCGAGTTGTCATTTGTACCAGAGGCACATAAAACACATGTGCTTATAGAGCTAGACAGGGCCTTTAGAGGTGATGGTTATGTAGATTTAACCATAGAGCATGACCACGTGAATTTATCGCAGTTGTGCGACCAACTAGAGCGCTTATTTGCTTAATATAAACTAACAAGTGAATAATTTTATTAAACCCGGCCTAGGCTGGGTTTATTGTTTATAGGATTTAAAATGCAATTTAAATGTGAGCAGTTTAATGCTTTAGATGCGCATACTCTTTTTACTATTATGCGAGGACGTGTAGACGTATTTGTTGTAGAGCAGGCGTGTCCTTACCCTGAACTTGATGATGTAGATATTGATTTAAATACTCAGCATTTATATACATTAGACAATGGGCGGCTACACACTTATGCGCGATGCTACGAAAAAAATGAGCAATACAGCGCAATAGGGCGCGTGCTGGTAAGTAAAAGTGCGCGTGGCAAAGGCTACGCCACTTTACTTGTAAGTAAAGCTATAGAGTGCTGTAAAGAGCGGTGGCCTGAACGAGATATTTATATTGGCGCACAAACCTATTTACTTGATTTTTACCGCTCCTTTGGCTTTGAAGATTACAAAAGTGAATATCTAGAAGACGGTATACCTCATCAAGATATGATTTTAAAACTCACTCAATAAATCCAATTTAAGTAGCTATAAAAAAGCCCACTAATGTGGGTAATGCCGATCATTTAAGAATTAGTTAATAGCACTTGAACGATCTTCTAGGTATGTAAGAATCCGAATTCTTTTGTAGAATTCGGATTTTTTTATGCAACTTTCTAATGCTCTCGGTATTATTAACAACATCAAACCTAATGACGTTGAAACACTCGCAGACTTACTCCCTTTATCTCTTATCGAAGAAGCCTATGCACTGACCGAAACCGTTACACTACGAAAAAGAAAACTAACCCTAGAATCGATGGCTTGGTTGTTGATCGGGATGGTTATTTATAATGACAAATCGATGGCCGATGTCGTTAATATGCTCGACATTGTTGATCGCGATGGTAAGCCATTTGTTGCGCCAAGTGCTTTAACTCAGCGTCGTAAAAACCTAGGTGAAGCCGCCATGAAAGCCTTATTTGAATGCACCCAAAGGCATTGGAATAATGACGCTAATCATCCTCATTGGAATGGGCTTACCTTGCTTGGTGTCGATGGTGTCGTTTGGCGTACGGATGACTCACCCCAAAACAATGAAGCCTTTACAAAACCGACTAATACACAATACCCACAGGTCAGAATGGTGTGTCAAATG
Organism: Pseudoalteromonas sp. HL-AS1; assembly: GCF_031198785.1. Lineage (NCBI taxonomy): Bacteria > Pseudomonadati > Pseudomonadota > Gammaproteobacteria > Alteromonadales > Pseudoalteromonadaceae > Pseudoalteromonas > Pseudoalteromonas sp. HL-AS1. The sequence goes on along the minus strand of NZ_CP133569.1, from coordinate 2,520,654 downwards.
GAGCTAAGCAGCCACCTAATCACGGGGAGTGCTTTTGATGATTACAAGGTCAATGAAATGGTGCTGGCTGAAAAGCTTATAGAAACCACACCCGATAACAGTCTCACTTTATTCGACAAAGGTTTCTATTCTTTAGGGCTTTTACATAAATGGCAAACAACTGGCAGTGAACGCCATTGGCTAATCCCCCTGAAAAAAAATGTGCAATATGAAGTTATTCAAACATTAGGGCGTAATGATAAATTAGTCCAACTTAGCAGCAACCCAAGAGCAAGAAAGATGTGGCCAACGCTGCCTAACACCTTAATCGCGAGGTTAGTGACTCGAAAAATAAAGGGGAAATCATATAGTGTGATGACATCTATGACAGATCCGATGCGATATCTATCAGCCGATATAGGTGATTTGTACAGTCACCGCTGGGAGATAGAGCTTGGTTATCGGGAACAAAAGCAATATATGCTGGGCAATCGATTAACATTAAGAAGTCGCTTACCAGCGCTTGTAAAGCAAGAGCTGTGGGGAGTGTTGCTTACTTATAATATGGTGCGATATCAGATGGTAAAAATGTGCCACACATTAAAAGGTGATTATTTACCGTACCAACTGAGTTTCAATGGTAGTTTAGCTCAAATAATGAGGTTGCTTGTTGGATTACCTTATTCAACACCTGGAGCCATACCACGTCAATTAAAATACTTTTATGCGATGGCAGAAAGCCTAATTCTAGAGCCTCGAAGGGATCGAGGTTTTCCTCGTGCAGTCAAGCCAAGACCACAGCGGTACGCTAGAAATAAAAAAGCCGCTCACCTTAAGTGAACGGCATTACCACTAATGTGGGCTATTTTATTTAAAACTATTTTAAGGCTAAGGTATCATTTAGCTCAATAGTGAATGTAAAAACACCATGCCAATAGCAAGTGGACATACAAACTTAGTATACCAAGGCCATATTTTCCAAAACAATGTATTGTGAACTTCAGGGTTACCCTCTTGAATTGCTTTTAGTAATGAGCCTCTATACCAAATCCAGCCTACAAATATACAACACATAAGACCAAGTAAAGGCTGAGCTACTTTTGTAGTGAGAGTGATTACTAAGCCAAATAAGCTGCTAAGGTTACACACAATTGTAATACTGACGATAGCGATTAGCGCCCCAATTAACCACGTTGCTTGAACGCGTTTCATCCCAAAGCGCTCTACGGTGTATGATACTGGCGCCTCTAACATTGAAATAGATGATGTTAAAGCGGCAATACTCATTAACGCAAAAAATGAAAAACCCACAAATAAGCCAACTTCGCCCATTCCATCAAATAAAGCGGGGAGTACCTGAAACACTAATGTATCTTCAGAGAGTAGCTTACCCGTTGTGGCCGAGAATATTTCAACGCCTTGAGCTTGTGCTACGTACATAGCCGGAATAATCAGTAAACCTGCAACAAAGGCTATAAATACATCAATAAGGGTCACATAGGCACCTAAAGAAACGAGATTTTCTTTTTTACTAATGTACGAGCCGTAAATAATCATTACGCTAGTGCCAAGCGATAAAGAGAAGAAAGCTTGCCCTAGTGCACTTACTAATAGTTTTGCGTCAAAAATAGATGAAAAGTCAGGAACTAAGTAGGCTTTTAAGCCTTCCATAGCACCATCTTGCGTCATCACATAAGCAATAAGTGCAAATAAAATGCCTAAAAGTGCAGGCATTAAACGCTTAGACCACTTTTCAATACCGTTTTCAACGCCTCTACTTATAATAGCGACAGTTAGTACGATAAAGATCATAGTGAATATAATATTTCGAGTAAGTGATTGCTCGCTTAACCATGTAGATGCTGTGTTGGCACCAACTAAAGTGGCTATGGGTTCAGCTGTGGCGCTGAGCATCCAACCGGCAACAATGGCGTAAAAGCTTAGTATAAAGCCAGCGCATAAAATACCGCTAAAACCAACAGCAAAAGCAAAGTGTTTTTGCCATGACTTATTAGATATTTTTTGAAGTGATGACACTGCGTTTGCTTGGCCATGACGTCCAATCATAAGTTCAGCCATTAAAGCGGGGTAGGCTAAAAAGAACGCAAGCACTAAATATGCGACTAAAAATGCAGCACCGCCATTACTTGCTGTTTGTGTAGGGAATCCCCAAATATTGCCCAAACCAACGGCAGAACCCGCGGCGGCCATAATAAAACCAAAGCGAGAGCTAAATTCGCCTCTAACTGCGCTCATATTATTGTACTTCTCTATTGTGTGACGGCGGTGACAATCTACTGGAAATGTAAAAAAATAAAAAGTGCTTATTTGCTGATCTAGCACAAATTAATAAGTAAAGTGTATGTTATAACCATCGATTTTAATTGTTGTTATTAAGTCGTTTAAAATAACGAGTTGATTTTGTTTAATAATTGTTAATTACAGTCTGTAACTATTGCTTTACGGATTATGGTGCTGTGCAATAGTGAGAGTAAAGCACGCCCCCCCTAACTGGGTGCTTTTACTTACTTTAACGCTGCCATGATGCCAATCAGCTACCTTGGTAACAATGGCTAGGCCAAGGCCATAACTCTTATCTGCTCTGTTACGGTGATCTTCCTCTCTAAAAAATGGGCTAAATACATTACTAAAGTTCTCTTGTGCGATACCAGGGCCGTCATCTTCTACCGTTATTATAAGCTGTTGCTCGTGTAACTTTGCACTGAGGTAAATATGTTGGTTTGCAAAATCACATGCATTAGTTAATAAGTTAGTAATTGCACGAGCCAGCCAGTGAAGATCTGCATTTATTATTTTATCTGTACTATTGAGCTGTACGTTGAGCATTTGCATTTCAAGTTTTGGTGCAAGTTGAACTAAAATATCTTCAAGGTAGGATTTAATATTGGTTGATGAATAGGTTAGTTTATTCGCGTTTTGCTCTAAAGTAGCAAATGCTAAATAGCTACTAAGCATCGACTCCATATGATCTAAATCGTTTTCCATACGGGTTAAATACTGTTTTACTTTTTGCTCATCATGGCTATCTAATGCCGCATCTAAACCAAATCGCAGGCACGCGATAGGGGTGCGGATGTCGTGAGACAAGCTCGAGGCCATTAGTTTGTTTTCGGCGACAAGTTTCTCTATTTGGCTAGCCATGCGGTTAAAAGTAAGCTCTACATCTTTTATATAGGTAAAGTGCGATACCTTTATTCGGGCTTGAACATTACCAGAGGCAAACTTTTTAGCGGCTTCATTTAAGACAGTTAGCCGTTTAGCTAAGGGCGCGATAATAAACCCCATAAATACACATAGGCCTGCGTAAAATAGTAGAGTTAATATAATGTCGTTATGCTGCTCGCTATCAAAAATTTTATCTAAGCGCATTGATAAGTGAAAAGGATTTAAAACGTCGCTACTATAAAGCATATAAAAGCCTTGCTGATCCTCTAAAATCAGCCCACCTGGCGTGTGCATTTGTAATAATAAAGAAGGTGGTAAGGCGAGTGACTCATTTGGCTTGTAGTCAATTAAAACATCAAACTCTCGGGCTAGTTGTTTTACATAATCGCTGCGCTCAGATGTAGGTATGTTAGCTAACTGCTTATTAAAACCCATGATCATTTTACTTTGCTGACTAAATTCATCTTGTGGGGTATGCGCTTGTTGACTAAAAGCATCAATAAGCCAGCCCAATACCACAATAGATAAAAGTGCACTGCCTAGAAGCGATATATAAAACTTTTTCATTTATTTATTCATCGCTCTATTACCACGCGGTAGAAACAAGTAAATATCCACGGCCCCAAATAGTTTTAATTTTTTCGGGGTTTTGTGGATCATCATTAAATTTTTTACGAAGTGCAGAAATAAGTACATCAACACTTCTATCAAGCCCGTCGTACTCTCTACCTTTCGTCGCTTTAAATACGGCATCGCGTGAGACAACTTGACCTGCATTACTTGCAAGGTAGTGTAATAATAGATATTCGGCGCTTGATATATTTATATCTTGCTCGTTAAGGGTCACATTTCTAGATTCGGTATTAATACTAAGCATACCTACTTGAATAACGCTTTGGCTAACCTGTGGCTTATTTGGCTCATTGTTTTGACGCAATGCTGCTTTTATTCGCGCTAGCAATGCACGCGGACGCACCGGCTTCATTATGTAGTCGCTTGCGCCAACTTCTAAACCAATAACTTCATCCATCTCTTCATCGCGTGCGGTGAGCATTATAATAGGCGAATTATAAAAACTACGAAGCTCTCTACATACGCTTATACCATCTTGCCCCGGGAGCATAATATCTAGGAGCACGATATTTGGATTTAATGTTTTGACTTGGCTAATTACTTCGTCACCTCTGTGACAAACATGCGTTGTGTAGCCTTGCTCTGTTAAATATTCAGCAACCCATTGAGCAAGAGATACATCGTCTTCAACGAGTAAAATAGTGCCGTAGTTATCCATGAAAATATCCTTAATGCGATTGGTATTAAAATAGTCGCCAGCGGCGCTTTTTTTGCCTGTTTTGATATACCCATTGAAGCTTTACTTCGGCAACACTAATTATTTTAGATGTATTGCTGTCAAATAGTTCAAATGAAATACTTTGCTGTGAATCAAATGCATAATTAAAAGTACCGCTCTGTTGCTTGAGCCAACATTGCATTATGTACTTTGAGGTGGCGTCACGTAGGCAGTAATTACCAATGATAGGTTGCTCCCACGTTAGCGTAACGTCAGCATAGCAATTTCGCCCTTCGCGAAGTGCAACGCACGTGTCGGGTAGTGCTATGAGTGCTTCAGGAGGTTCCTGAGCTTTAACAGTAAAGGTACTGGGGAAGATCAGTAATACACAGATCCATCTAAAATACATAACGTAGGCCTACCTTGGCTTTATGTTGATATCCTTGGGAAATAATTGGACTGTCGTCAATTTCTTTTGAAAACCATGTAGTAAGCCAACCGGATAAAAACACCCAATCTTGGCTTATTGGATATTCAGCATGGAACTCAAAGATAATACTAGTACTGGCATTGCTGCTATAAACCGGGCGAAGGCTGGTGGCTTCATCGCTATCAATGCCAAAGTAATAATTGGTAAAGTCAGCAGAGTAGGCGCTTAAACCAACACCAGACCTAAACTCCCAGTTTCGCCATGGCAAAATGTGGCTAAAAAAGCTATTTATAACCCAGCCATTATGGGCACCAGATACGTCATGAAGGTATTCAAAGGAGAATTGTGAGTTTTCAAATCGGCGCGAGAGCCTAAGACCAACATCAAAATCGTAATTACGTTTTTTAATACCTTGGAGTTCTTTTATAACACCATGGTTATAAAATCCTAGGCCTTTTTCGTCAAATCCAGCTTGAGTATTTGTGCCAAGTATATCTAAGCCCCAATCAAATTTATCTATAAGGCTGTAACCAATTACAAGACCACCGCTGAGTTGATTGTGATCAAAATCAAGATAAAATTTATCGTAAGAAACAGCAAGACTTAAATCAAGCTCAACGCCCTTATCGTAAGATTCGATACCGATTAGGTAAGAATCTTCAATATAAAAGCCCGCACCTGCACTCCAATCCCAGGCAAAGCCTTGGGTTGGCTCTAACGTATTGTCTGCATAATAGCGATTACTTGCCATACTTGTGGTGCTAAAAATAAAGCAAAAAAGCAATGTTATGCTAACTAAAGTATGGTTAAGCAAAGTGTTTCTCATCCCTATGGGGCCTAATTATTATTTGTTATTAACCGTAGTATATTGTTAATTCGTTCCTTTAATCTGTAAAAAAATGTAGTAAGTGTAAGCGCAAGCTGGCTAAAACCTACTGAACTTTAATTTTATCGATTAATATACTGCTTAAGTAAAACTGCATCATAGGCGTTAATGCGCTTACTTCTGTTCTGTTACATGGACCACTAAGCTTGGCAAGGCTAGATAACTTTGACAACGTTTTGTACTGAGGAATTTGAATGTCTTTTCCAAGTCTTTCCATGCGGGCTTCATCAGTGTTTTGCTGATGGACAAAAGCGACAACCTCAAGCTCATTAGTTATTTTTTGCTCTTCGGTGAAACTATAAACTAGCGGCTCACGATGAAAACTTGCACTATCAATAGAAGATTTAGCAAACCAAACAACATCACCCGATGCTTTGTGTGTGAGGCGCATACTTACTTGTGCAAATATTGCAGCGCATTCCTGAGTTGGGTATTGCTGAGCAATATCTGAATATAATGTAAAAGGGTTCTCAGGTTGCTTTATTGCGTACTTAACATCGTCAGTGAAAGTTAAATCAAGTTGCTGAATAGTTAGTGTGTAGTCGCTGTTATTTTTAGTGGTTACTTTTAGCTGTTTATCGTTAAGTGCTTGGCTAATTTGCGATAAAAGTTTATCGGTTACACTTGCCTTATCGGTAATAATTTTTACTGTTTGGTTTCTAACTACCTTATGTGCAGGAAGTTGAACGGATTTAACTTTTGGGGATGAGTGTTCTGTGGTGTACTCAAGCTGGTAGGTCTGACTTTTTAATGTTGGCTTTAATGGCATAGCCAGTGGCTCGGCCGGCTGCTTTGTAAGAGTACAACCAGTTGATAATATAACAAAAAGTGACACAACAAAAAAACGCATAAGTACTAAACACTCGCTTAAAACCAAATAATCGTCGTATTGTACGTTAGTCCAAACAAAACTTCATGATATTATCTACATAGATGTAGTTAAAAAGATAAAATTTATAAAAATGAAGTATCTCAAATCTTTATTGTATAGCCTACCTGCTTTGTGTTTGTTGTTTAGCTCTGTGAGTTTTGCAGCAAAAGCAGATCCTGATTGGGATGCATTTGTAAAAAAGTACGGCCGTTATGCGCAAAAAAAACTGAAAAATAAAGGTATACCAGGCGCTGCACTTTCGATTGTAAGTACAAACAACTCAGACTACATCCACACCATGGGTGTAACTAAAACCCGAAATGGACAAAAAGTAAATAAGCATACCCGGTTTAGGCTCGCGTCTGTTTCTAAAACATTTGCAGGCTCGTTATCAGCTAAATTAGCCAATGAGGGTTTACTTAAATTAGATAAAGCTGTTAGCGATTACATAACTGAGTTCAAAGGGACTGTTTATCAAGATGATTTAAAGGTATTTCACCTTCTAAGTCATGCAAGTGGGTTAGTGCCTAATGCGTACGATAATTTGATAGAGTCTCGTATGGATTACCCCAGTATTGTTGAAAAATTACTTAGTGTTAAACCTATTTGCAAACCAGGCGAATGTTACGGTTATCAAAATGTTATGTTTAGCCTTATAGGTAATGTGATATTACAAAGCAGTGGTAAAAGTTACGCGCAGTGGTTACGAGAAACTATTTTTGCGCCTTTAAAAATGAGTGATGCCAGCTTAGGTTTTGAATCTATGGTTCAGGATGAAAATTACGCATTACCACACGTGCGCGGTACAAAACGTTGGTATAGCGCTAAGCTTAAAAAAAATTATTATAAAGTGGGACCTGCAGCGGGTGTAAACGCAAGTGCAAATGACATGGCCATTTGGTTAAAAGCCCAGCTAGGGCAATACCCAGATGTTTTGTCATTGGATACTCTAGCAAAGCAAACGCGTCCTTATACACATACAAAAAAAGAAATGCATCGCAGGGTGTGGAAAAAACACCTTAATGAGGCTTATTACGGACTAGGTTGGCGGGTTTATAATTACGCTGATGAAACGCTTTACTATCATAGTGGCTGGGTGCAAGGATATAGAAGCGATGTGGTTGTGTTTCCCCACTTAAATGTTGGTTTTAGCTTAATAGTTAATGCTGAAACCGGCGTAATCAATGAGCTAACGACTGAATTTATCGACAGGCTATTAGAATACAAACGAGGTAAAAAAATATGAATAATAAAATAATATTAGCAATCACTTTTTTAGTCATGTCATTCAATTGTAGTTTAGTGTTTGCAGCACCTGATGAGATATATTTGTTTCGTCATAGCGAAAAGTTAACGGGGAAAAACCCAGCGCTCTCAGAAGAGGGGAAGGCACGTGCAAATAATTTAGTTACTTTGTTTAAAGAACATCAAAATATACATCTTTTTAGCAGCAACTATAAACGCACGTTACAAACAGCGGCCCCTTTGCAGGCATATTTTAATACCGACGTAAATGTGTATAACGCAGGTGAGCTAAGTGATTTAAAAAATGAGTTACTAAAACTAAAAGGTGTAGTTGTTGTTATTGGGCACAGCAATACAACACCGCAACTAGCCGAGCTACTTTCGAATGAAAAAGTGCCAGCAATGAGTGAAACACAATTTACTCAGTACTTTATATTGAATAAGAAGCCCAGTAGTAATGGTAGTGAATATGATGTAACCCATCATAAAATGAGTTTTTGATTTAAAACGTTAAATAATAAAAAACCAGCATTAAACTGGTTTTTTCAATTTAAACGCATTAAATCCTTTAACAGGAATAATTAGTTACGCGGTAAATGTATTTTTTTCTCAACGCTTTGACGATAAAGCACAATAGTGTGACCTATCGTTTGTAGCTTAGTCGCACCAGTTTCACGTACGATTGCTTCAAAAATAAGTGCTTTTGTTTCACGATCATCAGTTGGAACTTTAACTTTGATTAATTCGTGAATTTCTAATGCACTTTGAATTTCGACTACTACGCCTTCGGTTAAACCGTTAGAACCTAGTAAAACTACAGGCTTGAGGCTATGTGCCTGACCTTTTAAAAACTGCTTTTGTTTGTTTGATAATGTCATGTTTATACAAATTTTGCTGAATATGGCTTGAATTAAGGGTATTCTAACGCCATCTAGAGAATATTACTAATTAGTTGCGTGTTAATTTATGACAAATAAAAAACAGTCAGCCAGTTCACAGCGATGGCTGAAAGAACATTTTGATGATAAATATGTTCAAGAAGCGCAAAAAAAAGGCTGGCGTTCACGAGCGGTTTTTAAATTAGATGAAGTACAAAATAGAGATAAGTTACTTCGCCCTGGTATGACCGTTGTTGATTTAGGAGCAGCTCCAGGAAGCTGGTCACAGTATTTGGCAGAAAAAGTAGGTGACAAAGGTCAAGTAATTGCCTGTGACATATTACCTATGGACTCACTTGCGGGTGTTGACTTTTTACAAGGTGACTTTCGTGAAGAAGCTGTGTTAAATGCGTTGCTAAAACGTATTGATGGTAAAAATGTTGATGTGGTACTCTCTGACATGGCACCAAATATGAGTGGTAATAACTCAGTAGATCAAGCGGGTAGTATGTATTTGGTAGAACTTGCGCTGGATATGTGTAGTCAAGTACTAAAGAAAAATGGCGCATTTATTGTTAAGGTTTTCCAAGGTGAAGGCTTTGATCAATACTTGCAAGATGTACGTAATAGTTTTAAAGCAGTGAAAATACGCAAACCTGATGCCTCACGTGCCCGTTCTCGGGAAGTATATATAGTAGCGACTGGATACAAACTGTAGTACAGTTGCTTGGCGTTTAGTTGAATTTAAATTAATTGGATACAAGAGGTTAACCCCTTGAGCGATATGGCGAAAAATTTAATACTATGGCTGGTGATTGCAGTTGTGCTGATGTCAGTCTTTCAGAGCTTTAATGGTGGCGAGCAAGTTGATCGTCAAACAAGTTACACTCAATTTGTTAAAGATGTCCGCAGTGGCTCTTTACAAGAAGTTATTATCGACCGCGGTACAGGAAATATTACTGGTACTAAGAGCAGTGGTGAGCGTTTTCAAACAACGATGCCAATGTACGATGAAGACTTAATAAATGATTTACTTAAAAATGATGTAAATGTGAAGGGGGTACAACCTGAAGAACAATCATTCTTAGCAAGTATATTTATTTCTTGGTTCCCGATGATACTGCTTATAGGTGTATGGATATTCTTCATGCGTCAAATGCAAGGCGGCGGCGGTAAAGGCGCTATGTCATTTGGTAAGAGTAAAGCCCGTTTAATGAGCGAAGATCAAATTAAAACAACGTTTGCAGATGTTGCTGGTTGTGATGAAGCGAAAGAAGATGTTACCGAATTGGTAGACTTTTTACGTGACCCTTCTAAGTTTCAAAAGCTTGGCGGTAGTATTCCTAAAGGCGTACTAATGGTTGGTCCTCCTGGTACTGGTAAAACGTTACTTGCAAAGGCTGTTGCGGGTGAAGCGAAAGTACCGTTTTTTACAATTTCTGGTTCAGATTTTGTTGAAATGTTTGTCGGTGTTGGTGCGTCACGTGTACGTGATATGTTTGAACAAGCTAAAAAAGCGGCACCTTGTATTATCTTTATAGATGAGATTGATGCGGTTGGTCGTAAACGTGGCGCAGGTATGGGCGGCGGTAACGATGAACGTGAGCAAACACTCAACCAAATGCTAGTAGAAATGGATGGTTTTGGTGGTAACGAAGGTATTATCGTTATTGCGGCAACTAACCGACCAGATGTTCTAGACCCTGCATTACTTCGTCCAGGTCGTTTTGACCGTCAAGTAGAAGTAGGTTTACCTGATATACGTGGTCGTGAGCAAATACTTAAAGTACACATGCGTAAAGTGCCATTAGGCGATAACGTAGAAGCGGCTCTTATAGCACGTGGAACACCAGGTTTTTCTGGCGCTGATTTAGCGAACTTAGTAAACGAAGCTGCACTTTATGCTGCACGTGGTAATAAACGTGTTGTAAGTATGGCTGAATTTGACGCTGCTAAAGATAAAATCATGATGGGCGCAGAGCGCAAAACCATGGTGATGAGCGAGCAAGAAAAAGAAATGACAGCATATCACGAAGCAGGCCACGCAATTGTGGGCCGTATGGTTCCTGAACATGATCCAGTTTACAAAGTATCTATTATTCCACGTGGCCGTGCGCTAGGTGTAACAATGTACTTGCCTGAACAAGACCGTGTTAGTCATTCAAAAGAACTTTTAGAATCAATGATTTCAAGCCTTTATGGTGGCCGTATTGCTGAAGCGCTTATTTATGGTGCTGACAAAGTAACAACGGGTGCAAGTAACGATATTGAGCGCGCAACTGATATTGCACGTAAAATGGTTACACATTGGGGTTTAAGTGAAAAGCTAGGTCCATTGCTTTACGCTGAAGATCAAAACGAGATGTATATGGGTGGTGGCGGAAGCCGTGCATCTAGTATGTCGGATGATACTGCTAAAGTAATTGATGCTGAAGTACGCTTGTTTTCAGATCGTAACTACCAAAGAGCAGAAGAAATATTAAAAGAAAATATTGATATTCTTCACTCAATGAAAGACGCGTTAATGAAATACGAAACAATCGACGCTAAGCAAATTGATGATTTAATGGCACGCCAACCAGTGCGTGAGCCGCGCGATGCTCATGACCGCCATGAAGCTAAGCCGGTAAAAGAGCAAGAGCCAGTGCTTGATGAAAGTCAAAAAGCGGATGATTCATCGAAAAAAGATGAAACAAACCTTGATGATAAAGCTGAATAATCGTTAAAATAGTAATGAAAGCCCCGAATTTCGGGGCTTTTTTGTATCAGCTATTTAGAAAAAGAATAAAGGTTGGCAATGACTAATATATTAAAGCTTCCCAGAGGACGTACGCTCAATATTGAAAAGCCTGTTATTATGGGAATATTGAATGTAACGCCAGACTCATTTTCTGACGGCGGGCAGTTTATAGACCCCAAAATAGCGCTAAAGCGCGCAATGCAATTATTAGATGACGGTGCGCAAATTTTAGATATAGGGGGAGAATCTACCCGCCCCGGCGCGCCAGATGTGAGTTTAAAAGATGAACTTGCCCGAGTAATTCCTGCTATTAAAGCGATACGTGAGTACAGTGATTGCGTTATTTCAATTGATACTAGTAAAGCGCAAGTTATGGAGCAAGCAATACTCGCTGGGGCAGATATAGTCAATGATGTAAGAGCTCTACAAGAAATAAACGCCTTAGAAACGCTTGCGCAGTATGAAGATGTAGCAATTTGTTTAATGCATATGCAAGGGCAACCCCGCAGCATGCAGTGCGCACCTCATTACGACAATCTGTTTGCAGATATAAATATGTTTTTTAGTGAACGTATTAAAGCATGTGAAACAGCAGGGATTAAGTTTGAGCGACTTATTCTAGACCCTGGTTTTGGATTTGGAAAAACACTTAGCCATAACTATCAAATATTGGCTAAGTTTGATGATTTTAACAAGTTAGGTTTGCCATTATTGGCCGGATTATCTCGTAAGTCGATGATAGGTAATCTATTAAATAGAGAAACAAATGAGCGATTAGCGGGCAGCTTAGCGGGTGCGTTAATCGCGGTGCAAAATGGCGCAAAAATTATTCGTGTACATGACGTTAAAGAAACCGCAGACGTACTTGGTGTATATCAAGCCTGCGAGAAAGGAATTGCATAATGAAAGAAAGAAAATATTTTGGTACTGATGGCGTACGTGGTCTAGTAGGAACGCCACCTATTAACCCTGAGTTTGCAATGAAGTTGGGTTGGGCTGCAGGGCGCGTATTATCTCAAAGTGGTACTAAAAAAGTCATTATAGGTAAAGATACGCGTATTTCGGGCTATATGCTTGAAACCGCACTTGAGGCTGGTTTAATTGCCGCTGGTATTGATGTTGTATTACTGGGTCCAATGCCGACACCTGCAGTTGCGTATTTAGCGCAAACATTTCGTGCTGAGGCAGGTATTGTAATTAGTGCCTCACATAATCCGTATTACGATAACGGTATTAAGTTTTTCAATGGTCAAGGCTTAAAGCTTGATGATGCAGTAGAGCTTCAAATTGAAGCGATGCTTGATGAGCAAATGACATGTGTTGCTTCAGATAAATTAGGCAAAGCTTCGCGTTTAGTTAGTGCAGACGGCCGTTATATAGAGTTTTGTAAGAGCCAGTTCCCCCAAGGGTTATCTTTAGAAGGGCTTAAAATTGTTGTCGATTGCGCAAATGGCGCTACATACCATATAGCTCCTTCTGTCATGCGCGAACTTGGCGCTGAAGTTATAACACATGCATGCGAGCCTAATGGCGTTAATATAAATCATGAATGTGGCGCTACTCATGTAGATACCCTTAAACGCAAAGTGCTTGAATTTAAAGCTGACGTAGGTATTGCATACGATGGGGATGGCGATCGTGTAATGATGGTTGATCATAATGGTCGTGTATTTGATGGTGACGATTTAGTTTATATTATTGCTTGCCAAGCTGCCGAAGATGATATGTTGGGTGGAGGTGTAGTTGGCACTGTAATGTCTAACATGGGTCTTGAAAATGCTTTAAAAGCAAAAGGTATCGAGTTTGCTCGCAGTAAAGTGGGTGACCGCTATGTAATGGAATTACTACAGCAAAAAGGCTGGAAAATTGGCGGTGAAAGCTCAGGCCATGTATTAAATTTAGATTTAATTAGCACGGGTGATGGCATTATATCAAGTTTGCAAGTACTTGCAGCTATGGTTGCACAAAACCGTACACTACAAGATTTGGGTGCTGGTTTTACTAAATATCCAATGAAAATGATTAACGTGCGCTATACCGCTGGAACAGATCCGACAAAAGCGCCAGAGGTACTTTCAGCTGTAGCAGAAGTTGAGCTTGCTTTAGGCGACAAAGGCCGAGTTTTACTGCGCAAATCAGGCACAGAACCTGTTGTTCGTGTTATGGTTGAAGCCGAGCAAGAAAAAATTGTAATAGACAGCGCTCAAAAAATTGCAGCTGTTGTAGAATCTATGAGCAAACAGACTGATTAATAACAATAACCTCTTGTAACTTTGGGCGAGAAAAGTTAATATCTCGCCCGCTTTCTAATGTGGAGTGGAAAATGGCAATACGCAAGGCGATGGTCGCAGGCAACTGGAAAATGAATGGTTCGTTAGAGCTAGTTAAACAAATGTCTGATGCTATTAACGATGTAAAATCACAAGAGATGGACATTGTTTTATTTCCTCCATTCCCACTTGTACCTGCGATGATAGCTAGTGGTGTTTCTACAGGTGCTCAAACTGTTTCTGAAAATACACCTGGTGCGTTTACCGGTGAAGTAGACGGACAGCTTCTAAAAGACTTAGGTGCAACTTACGTACTCGTTGGTCACTCTGAACGCCGCAGTATTTATAACGAAAGTAATGCAACAGTCGCTGAAAAGTTTGCTAGAGCACAGCAAGTTGGGTTAACACCAATATTATGTGTAGGCGAGAGCGAAAGTGAGCAAGAAAACGGTCAAACCGAACAAGTAGTTGCTGCACAAATTGATGCAGTAATAGAGAAATTAGGTGTAGCAGCACTGAAAGATTCTGTGATAGCATACGAGCCCGTTTGGGCCATAGGCACAGGTAAGACTGCATCGCCAGAGCAGGCACAAACTGTTCATAAATTTATCCGTGACAAAATTGCATCACTTGATAGCAATTTAGCACAAGGGCTTTCCATCTTATATGGTGGTAGCGTTAATGAAAAAAATAGCGAATTATTATTTGCACAAACAGATATAGATGGCGGCTTAATTGGCGGCGCAAGTCTAAAAGCAGAATCTTTTACTGCAATCTGTAACAGTGCAAAAGGGACTGTATAAGATGTACGAAATTTTATTAGTAGTTTATTTAGTTGTGGCTTTGGCTCTAGTTGGAATGGTTTTAATTCAACAAGGTAAAGGCGCAGATATGGGTTCTTCATTTGGCGCTGGTGCATCAGGCACAGTTTTTGGTTCGTCAGGTGCAGGTAACTTTATGACAAAAACAACCACAAGCTTAGCAACGGTATTTTTTGTATTAAGCATTGTGTTAGGTAACCTAACTGCAGGTCAAATTAAAAAGACTGACGAATGGGAAAACCTAGAAGCAGCTCCTGCAGTGGAAACTGTAGTTCCTGTTGAAGAAGATGTTCCGGTAACATCTACTAAAGAGCAAAGCTCTGACGTACCGAACTAATTTAGCGTAATGTTATCGTTAAACGATTTATACTCCTCAAATAAATCATATGTTTAACAAATAAGCGAGAGCTTAAAAATGCGGATGTGGTGGAATTGGTAGACACGCCACCTTGAGGGGGTGGTGCTTTCGGGCATGGGGGTTCAAGTCCCCCCATCCGCACCAAATTTAGAAACCAGTAACAGAAATGTTACTGGTTTTTTTGTGCCTGCAATTTAAATTGAATGTTATTTGTACTTTCTTTTTTAAAGGGCAATTAGTTATGTAGAATTTTGAATTATTTGTAAAAAAAACTAGAAATATTACAAATTTAGTTAACACTTATGAGTAATAAGCCGATAATAGATTTAGACAATAAAATAAGCTATTCACAATGGCTTCAGGCTTCTCTTTTCAAAATCTCAGCATAAGTAAAAAAATACATGCGATTACGAGTATTGCTGTCGTTGCATTTTTAGTGATTGTTCTGATCAACTATTTTGCTATGAATGATAATAGAATTGCACTTGATGAAATGGAAAAATCATCCTACAAAGTTGTTAAGTTAACATCAGCTAATGTTGGTATTTTAGAGAAGCTGGACGAACTTTACACCCAAGCCGTACATTTGGTGAGCAAGATTTAGTCGAGAAAGCATCTGACACATACAAGCAACTTGAATTGAATATTATTGCGATAGAAAAAATAAATGCCTCTTACATTCACAGTGACACTAAAGAGCAGCTCGCAAATTACGAAAAAATATCAGCGACTATCGCAAATGGCATGGTAAATGGAACAGCAGATTTTAGTAAAATTCAACAACAAGCACAGAGGAAAACAGCGCTTTATAACGATGTCCTAGAAAAGTTTAAGGCAGCACAAGTCAAAGCTGACGATCGTTTTTTTTGAACTTGTTGCAAGCACAAAGGACCGCTCTGATTACGCCCTTACGTTAATGTTAGTTGTTTCTATTGTATCGCTTATTTTATTGCTCTTTATGGCTATTTGGATAGCTAAGCGAATTGCTTCTTCGGCAAGTGATGCGGCAAATAATTTAAGCTTATTAGCAAGCGGTAAAGGCTCGCTAAGCACTAAATTGACAGTTAACTCTGAAGATTAAATAGGTCAAGTATCTATAAACTTCAACTCTTTTATTGGCATATTGAAAAAAACGGTGTTAGAAATTATCGCGGTTTGCGAACCGTTAATGGAAAACTCTACTCGCTTAGTGCAGGGGATGGAACAAGCGGAGCGTGCAACGACTAAACAAACCACTGATGCTGAGATTGTAAAGCAATCAATGGAAGAGATGAAACAGAGTGTAGGAGATATCTCTCAATCAGCTGCAAGTGCTTCTCATGCAGCGCAAACGGCTGAGAAAGAAGTTGAGCAAAGTAGAACTCAAGTACAAATTGTAGTGGTAAAGTAATTTTGGCCACCCATTAAGAAAGAAATGTTATGCTGATAAGCATACAAATTTGGGTGAAAAAATGACGAAATTAAAACGTGCAACGTATTCTGCAGCAATCAAATTAGAAACAGCTCAGCTTGTAGTTGACCAAAGTTATACTCAAGAAGAAGCAGCCAAAGCGATGGGTGTGGGTAAATCAACCGTTAGTAAGTGGGTTACTCAATTAAAGCAAGAGCGTAATGGCCAGCCACCATCGGCTTCGCCAATGACGCCCGAACAAATTGAAATCCGCGAACTTAAAAAGCAAATCCAACGCATCGAATTAGAAAAGGATATATTAAAAAAGGCTACCGCTCTCTTGATGTCCGACTCCCTGAACAATTCTCGTTAATTGAGAAACTAAATCAACGAAAGCGTTACCCAATTAGCGTGCTGTGTAACGTATTCAATGTGCATCGTAGCAGTTATAAATATTGGGCTATAAGGGATACAACGCCGACACCAGAACAAATAAGGCTAGAGGCTGAAGTTAGAGCAATACATGCAATGAGCGGCGGCTCAGCTGGGGCGCGGACAATCGCGGCAATAGCAACGAACAATGATTTTGAATTGAGTCGTTATCGTGCTGCTAAGCTAATGGTTAAATTAAAGCTTGAAAGCTGCCAAGTACCTCAACATTCATATAAACGCGGCGGTAATGAGCACCTTGAAATTCCAAATCTGCTTGATAGACAATTTGATGTTGTTGAGCCAGATACCGTGTGGTGCGGTGATGTGACGTATAGTGTGCCCGGAGTTCAGCACTAGCAAGGAATGCTTTAATGAACCACGAGTCTATCTGAAATACATGAGCAATACGGTAGGAGCCAAATTGTTTATGGCACTATCTGGTTGTGCAGATAGTTGAGTCTGAGCGGCAGTGACTTATCGTATGCTGATAAGGTGATGGAACTCGCTGACAACGGGGAGTGAGGCGAATTCGTTACGCCAAGATGCTCTTCTAGACTAAGTATTGGACGGATGAAGTACATGAACCGATTAACCCGCATCTATGGGCTGAAACGTCGCCATTGCCTACACGAATTAACAGGCAATATGATGCTGCAATAATACTAAATGTATGAGTATTATTGCCGACTTGATAAATCACACGTAGGTATTTATCAATGGATAAACGCTAAATCACAATTCAGCGTTTAAGTATTATCACCTTACAGCACGATAAGGTTAAAGACTGCGATCGGCATCCACCCCAATATGTTCGAGTTCAGATAGGTAAACCGGGGAAGGTTTGTTTGAATGCTAAGGGAGCACGACCCCGATGACAAACAAGCTGGCGGAGCGTTCGTAGTAGTCTGAGATGGGGAAAGCCCATTACATGGCGAAGGGGCGCAGTTTAATTGATTTGCGCAAGCAAATTACCTGACCTTAATGAGGTGAAGACCTGTGATAATCAGCGAACTGCAACGTAAATTAGCAACATGGACAGCAACAGATAAAGCGCGTCGCGTTAATCGATTACTGCGCCTTATCAGTCACCCACAATGGCTTTGCCAAGCGGCTGAAGTAACGCTTTCTTCAAAAGGTGCCAAAACACCTGGCGTTGATGGAATAACTAAAATTCACTTACAGGATAAGCTGACTGATTACTTAGATGGGATCAGAAATGATTTACTCTCGGGTAATTATCAACCAATGCCTGCCAGACGAATTTATATTCCTAAAGCGAATGGAAAGCAACGCCCTTTAGGCATACCCACCTTAAGAGACAGAATAGTGCAACGTGCCATGCTCATGGCAATGGAGCCGATATGGGAAAATGATTTTCATTCACTATCCTATGGTTTTAGACCTGAACGCAGTGTCCATCACGCCATTAGAACTGTTAAGTTACAAATGACAGGCTCAAGTGAACCACGTGGGCGCTGGGTAATTGAAGGGGATTTATCAAGTTATTTTGATACAGTCCACCATCAATTACTGATGACATGTGTGCGTAAGCGTATCAATTGTCGACGATTTAATGAATTGCTCTGGCGGTTCATCAAAGCAGGACATATTGAACGTAATCTATTCTGTGCAACAAGCGAAGGCGTACCACAAGGTGGTGTCATTTCTCCATTATTGTCAAATATCATGCTCAACGAATTTGATCAGTATTTGGATAAATGCTACTTGAGCAAGAAAGCACGTAAAGATCGCTGGTACTGGAATCGTACAATCCAAGATAAGCGTACCATTGCACTAGAGGAAAATAGACAATGGAAACCTGGGGTTGCTTATTGTCGTTATGCCGATGACTTTCTTGTGATTGTCAAAGGTAACAAACAACAAGCAGAAGCCATTCGTGATCAGTGTCGAAATTTTCTTGAAGGTAAACTTAAACTCACACTTAACATGGAGAAAACCCATATTACGCATGTGAATGATGGATTTATCTTCCTTGGTCATAGGATCATAAGGAAACGTGGTCCTAAAGGGAATATGCGTGTGGTGTCTGGTATTCCACATGGTAAGGCTAAAGCATTTTCTCATTCCTTGAGCCAAGCTTTATCCAGTGATCACAGTTGTAGCAAGATAGACAAAGTTGAACAACTCAGCCGCAAGCTTAAAGGCTGGGCGCAATTTTATCGTCATACTGATTATACCGCTAAAGTTTACAGTAAAATTGATCGTATAGTTTTCTGGAAATTAGCAAAATGGCTAGCGCGGAAATATCGTTGCTCCGTTAAGTCATTAATGATGAAGTGGATAAAACGACCGACGCCAAATCAGGCCAAGACTTGGGTATTATTTGGTAAAAGCAATCGAGGTAATTTATGTAGCGCTTCACTATATCGACTGGTGAGCAGTCCTAAGTTGCCCTTCCGTTGGCGATTACCTGAATCAAACCCTTATCTTAGAGATGAAATGAGAAATACTGTCACATCTCGCTACAGCGATGTTGTAATGGCTGTAAGCCACAATTAAGCGGAGAGCTGTATGCGCTGAAAGGTGCACGTACGGTTCGGAGAGGAGAGGCAGAAAAATAGTTCGACTACGTTCTGCCTCTTACTCTACTTTGGGTAGGTAATCGCTGGGCTTGTTTAGCCGTTATTATTGATTTATTTGCACGTAAAGTAGTTGGCTGGGCCATGTCGTTGTCGCCAGATACTAATTTAACGCTAAAAGCGCTTGAACTCGCGTATGAAAGCAGAGGAAAACCGACAGGACTGATGTTTCATTCAGACCAGGGTAGTCACTATACCAGTTTAAAATATCGTCAACGTTTATGGCGCTATAAAATCAAACAAAGTATGAGTAGGCGTGGAAACTGTTGGGATAATGCACCAATGGAGCGATTTTTTAGAAGCTTTAAAACGGAATGGATGCCAAAGGTTGGATATGGAAATTTTATAGATGCTAAATATAGCGTTAGTGATTATATCAACGGATATTACAACAGCGTTAGGCCGCATCATTATAATGCCGGTTTAGCGCCAAATGAATCTGAGGTTAGATATCAAGATTCTAAAACTGTGGCCAAATTTTATTGACCACTACACCCTGATGATTTAGGTACAACCGTTGCAGGTATTGAATCAACTTCTTACTCAGGGTGGGGCACATCGTTCTCGGCTGATTGGGCAATTAACGATACTTATACTACTAAGTTTATCTCAAGCTACCGTACATCTGAGTATGAAGGTGGCCTAGATGACGATGCATCACCTTTAAACTTATCTGAGTTTCCAGAAGAGGGCGGAGCTGATCAGCACTCGTTTGAAATTCAACTAAATGCAACATTTGATAATATGGACTTTGTGTCAGGCCTTTACTTTTTTAATGAAGATGGCTTTACACGTTCAGGCCCATTTGTATTCAGCCCATTTAATACACCCAATGCCTTATTGAATGACGGAGTAACAGAATCATTTGGTGGTTACGGCGATTTTGAAATTAACCAAGAAACTAATTCTTACGCAGCCTACTTTAATGCAAGCTATGATTTAACTGACGATTTAACCGTTGGTGGTGGTCTTCGTTATTCAAAAGATGAAAAAGATGCAAATGCTATATTCCCATCATTTCCTACTCGTAAGTATGTAAGTGCAGATTTTGATGCAGTTACCTGGGATGTAAATGCATCTTATCAGCTTAGTAATAATATGAATGTGTATGGCCAAATTCAAAAAGGCTACCAAACAGGTGGTTTTCCACCGCGCCCATTTGGTGGGCCAGACCAGTTTGTATCATTTGACGAAACGAAAGCGGTTAACTATGAAATGGGTCTAAAAGGCCAAGTACACGAAAATGTATCTATGATGCTTGCGGTATTTGTGACTGATTACACTGATTTAGCATTACCGTTTTCAGACCCAACAGCAGGTGGCGGTTTCGTAACAATTGTAGAAAATGCGGGTTAGTCTAAAGCACAAGGTATTGAGCTTGAAACAACCGTCGCTATTACTGATGACTTTACTATTCGCAGTGCAGTTGGTTATTTAGATTCTGAAATAACAGAAGTGGCTGAGGGTGTACAAGGTATAGGTAAAGGCGATTCACCAGCACTTACACCACGCTGGACTGTCATGGTTGCACCTTCTTACTTTATGGATTTAGAGAGCGGCGCAACACTTGCATTTAATGCTAACTATTCGTACCGAAGCGACATGCAAGGGCAATCAGTTTATAACCAAAGTGAGACAATAGATTCACGTGAACTAGTTGGTTTTAATATTTCCTACACTAATCCATATGGCGATATGGAAGTTACACTGTATGGTGAAAACCTAAAGTATCCCCAGAATTAGCCTTTACATATCAATGAACTAACAGTATTAAAAAATGTGGGTAGTGAGGGAACATTCATGGTGTTTTGTGATCTTATGAATCGCTTAAAAACAACAGAACTAAACACCATGAATGCGTCTACTATTTTGCACAATATGCTCCGCGCTGTCACCCCTAACTCTATTCATAAAGCCAGATTTAATACTCTAGTCGCTGCCGTTAAATCTCTTTTGCACTGTCAGCAATGCACCTTGACGTCTATCGGCCGCAATTTGGATTCAAAAACAACTGAAAAACATGATATTAAACGTATTGACCGACTACTCAGTAACAATGAGCTTTTGCGTGAATCGATATCGGTTTATGTTCGCTTAAGCCGCTTTGTGGTCACTGAAAAGCATCCCGTCATTTTGGTCGATTGGAGCCATGCTGATACACAAACCAAATACTGTATTCTGCGTGCCAGCATTGTCAGTGAAGGTCGCTCTTTAACCCTGTATCAGGAAAGTGCATTCAGCTTTCAATATCATTGCCCAAAAGTGCAAAAACGGTTTTTAAAGATGCTCAAACTGATCTTGCCGAGTGATTGCCGCCCCGTGATTGTGACGGATGCGGGCTTTAAAGTCCCCTGGCTCAAAGCCGTGCGGAACAATGGCTGGCATTATATTAGTCGGGTTCGTGGTACGGCACATTTGAAAACGCAGGACAGCGATGAGTTTATTCCATGCCAGTCACTATTCAAGAACAATCAGCGTAAGAGCCAGTATCTTGGCGCGACCGAGCTGACCAAAAGTGCAAAATATCAAACTCATGCAGTGTTGGTTGGCAAGGGACATAAGTTATTAAAAAGAGATAAAAAACGCGGTTATAAGGCTGTCTCTTGATCACAAGTCTGACTCAAGAGATTTTGCTAAATCGTAGCCTTCCAGGATGGCTTGTAACTTAAGCCATCCTTTCCATAACACTTTCACAGATGCACGCCCTGTGCGCTTGGTATCTTTCCAGCCTCCTAACTTTGCCAGTTCCTGATACGCCCATGACATATTTGGAGCAGTTTCAGGCAATGGTGTTTTTATTCTCTTTAACCACAATAACTTCCATGCTTTGGGAGATAACAGTTGTTCACAACTTGGAGAATCAGGCTGCTCATTGGTGAACTTTAGTTGCAATATTCGCGTCGCAATAAAGCCATTAATCGTCACCAATCTTTCCATGTTATCTTGGCTTTGAAGGCGTAAACTTTCGATATCCGTACCATCACTTTTCCAGACTTTATGGTATTCCTCTACAAGCCAACGGTGCTCATAGTAGGTGATGATAGCTAAGGCGTCTTCTTTGCTGGTGACTGGTTCACTGGTTAATAGGTGCCAGCTTAAGCCATTCTTAGCGTTTCCTCGCTCTGTACAGCCGACATAGTAAACTGGGAGGGAGTGTCCTTTCTTATTGTAAGGCGCTTTGAGTGTCACTGGCGCATAGGTGATATCCAGTGTTGCGCTTCGGGCTTTTCTTCCTCCTTTTTGTGCAATGTGATGTGTTTGGTGCCTGCACTCATCAGCTCGCTTGCAAACGCATAGAGCTTATCCTCACCTTCTTCAATATGACGACTTTGCATCGAGCGTACGACGAATCGTTGCTGCTCGGTCAGTTTATACTGCAAGTATTCGTAGATGTCCGCTTCGCGGTCACACACCGATATCACGTTCGCCATTTGTCCTTGCAGCCGCTCTGCCATCGCTCGTGACGCTGACTCCCACTTGTAACTTTCTTTTTCTTCGTAAGAAGTCGTCGCGTGTTTTTCTCTTTTTCCAATCGTGTTGATATCACGACTCCAGCGAGACTGTTCAATTAATCCCACAACTTGCTTTGTGTCTGGCGCAAACAGTAATACGCTATGAGCTAACAAGCCTCGTTGTTTTGCTCCTCGTCCGACATGACCCAAATCATCTCGAATGGAGGAATGCTTATAAATTAGTGTGGTCGTGTCTTCTAATGCGAGCAATAAGTTATGACTTTTTGCTTGTTCAACCGTGGCTTTAAAGCCTGACTCTGCTATAGCCGTTGCGTCAATATTCTCGTTGCGAATAAAGCGGTAGGCACCTTCCATATCGGCGGGGGATTGAGTGATGTTCACAAGTGGTTTTCCTGGTTCATTTGCAAGCGTTGATGCTAACTTTACCAGACGCGCTGTTCTTCTTGGATCACCTAAGTCCGATTTACCGAATTGTTGTTTTGCCCAATGAGTATGTTCGTTAATCATAATGTGCCCTCAAACAAGATTTGAAGATCTGATCATGACATTGAGATTTAGTTCAAAAAAATCCCCGCTAATTTCTTAGCAGGGATTTGTGTATAAGAGACAGGTTATAAGGAGCCTTGGCTACTCGTTTCTTCTCTTCCAAAAAGACACCACTTTCTCGAAAAGGTGCTCAAGCTATATGGAATGAGAATGCAGATAGAGGCAGGGTTTCGAGACCAAAAAAGTGTTAGGTTCGGCTTAGGCTCAGATCTGCACAGAACGAACAAACTCTATCGATTAGACATACTTTTACTGCTCGCAACATTGGCTCATTGGTTCTCAATGATGCTGGGTGCTGTGATAGACAAAGCAGGAAAGACAGGGGCTTTTCAAGCTAACTCAAGCAAAAACAGGCGAGTAGTGTCATGGGCATTTGTTGGGTTGCGATACTTCAAAAAACAGTCCATTAAGCTGCGGCGGCGAGATTACTTGGAAGGGCTAGCCTATTTCGTACAGGTGGTAGTGCAACTCGATTGGAAAAATATGGATGTGAGTGATGTGATTGAAATTTAATAATTATTTTTGGGGATCCCTTAGGGTGAAAACGTTCTAAACGAAGTTTACGATGTTGGTCGTCTACAACAATCAGGTTTTGTTGGCGTAATGCGTAGTAATGATCGAAGTGAATTTGGTTTGAAATTCAAAAAAGACTTTGAGCTATAAACTAAAATCAAGTAAATAAAATATAATGTAATTGAAGTTTATTTTGCATAATAAAGGCCGAATCATGCTGTGATTCGGCCTTTGTGTATTCAATAGTAAGGTTATTATTTGCATCGTTTAAATTCCTAATTTTAATTGCTGATTTAAAACAATCCACATCCCCATTTTTGAGTGTTTGTATTAACTAAAATACGCCTTTTTAGTTTGTGTAAAGGCTAGGTTGTTCGCTACAATGGCGCCTCTTAATTGCCAAACGGACTCTGTAATGAAAATTCTTGCCGATCAAAATATGCCTTTAGTTGAGCAGTACTTTGCAGACTTTGGTGAGGTTGAGCGTTTTGATGGTCGTAAATTAACGCCTGAACAATTAATAGATGTAGATGTTCTTCTTACTCGTTCGGTGACAAATGTTAATCATGAACTTTTGGTACAAGCTAACAAGTTGAGCTTTGTAGGTACTGCCACAATCGGCATTGACCATATTGATACGCAATTACTGCATGATAGAAATATTGCTTTTACAAGTGCACCTGGTTGTAATGCTGTTGCTGTAGCTGAATATGTAATTAGTAGCTTATTTGCATTAAGCCAAGAAAATGCGCGTCCATTGTGTGGTCAAACAATTGGTATTGTAGGGATGGGCAACATTGGTACATGTTTGGCGCAAAAATTAAAAGCATTAAACGTAGTTGTACTGCTGTGCGATCCGATTAAGCACGAACAAGACTTATTACAAGAGCATGTAGCGCTTGATGAGTTATTAGCGCAGTCAGATGTTGTTACTTTTCACGTTCCCCTTGTTAAAAGTGGCGAGCATAAAACACTGCACATGATGGGTAAAGAGCGTTTAAAGGCACTTAAGCCAGGAACCACGCTAATTAATGCAAGCCGTGGCGATGTAATTGATAACCAAGCATTACTTGAGGTAATGGAAGCTGGGGCTGATTTAGATTTAGTACTTGATGTATGGGAGAAAGAACCCAATATTTTAACTGAATTACTAGAGCATGTTCGTTACGCTAGTGTGCACATTGCAGGGCATACACTTGAGGGGAAAGCTCGTGGTACACAAATGTTGTATCAAAAACTGTGTCAGCTCAAAGGTGTTGAGGCGATTAAATCGTTGGATGATTTTTTACCAACACCAGCCATTACAAATGCAACTGTTACGCAAAGCCTTAATGAGCAAGATATTGCCCGTTTAGTGCATTTAATTTATGACGTTCGCCGCGATGACGGAATATTACTTCGTCGTCTAGAGAGCGACGGCTTTGATAGTTTACGTAAAAACTATCCTATAAGGCGAGAATTTAGCACTTTATTTCTACAAGGTGATAGCCCACAACTAGCAGCACTTGGCCAGCTTGGCTTTAGCATAGCTGAATAATTATTTAACTAACGATGTTGTTTTAATGTCGTTTATAGAGGAAGAAATATGTCGCAAAAATATAACGTTGCCGTACTTGGCGCTACTGGTTTAGTAGGCCGTCAAATCATTGAAACGCTAGCAGATCGTAAGTTTCCTGTTGATCAGCTTTTTTTACTTGCTAGCAGCCGCAGCGCAGGTGAAGATATAAAGTTTCGTGGTGAGACCATTGAAGTACTTGACGTTGAAGGCTTTGACTTTAGCCAAGCGCATATAGGTTTGTTTTCTGCTGGTGGCAGTGTATCTGAAAAATATGCTCCTATTGCTGCTGAAGCCGGCTGTATTGTAATCGATAATACATCGCACTTTAGAAATGATTTTGAAATACCACTCGTGGTGCCAGAAGTTAATGCTTCAAGCCTAGCTGATTTTAGAAATCGTAATATTATTGCTAACCCTAACTGTTCAACTATTCAGATGATGTTAGCACTTAAACCAATTTATGATGCTTACGGAATAGACCGTATTAATGTATCTACTTACCAAGCTGTATCGGGTGCAGGTAAAGACGCGGTTGATGAACTTGCAAAGCAAACAGCTAATTTGATGAATGCACGCCCTATGGATAATAAAGTATTTCCAAAGCAAATTGCATTTAACGTTATTCCTCAAATTGATAGCTTTGAAGATAATGGCTATACGCGCGAAGAAATGAAAATGGTAAACGAGACTCATAAAATTTTGGGTGATACCACTATTGCAGTGAACCCAACGTGTGTACGTGTTCCCGTATTTTTTGGGCACTCAGAATCAATTAATATTGAAACGCGCATGCCTTATGACTTTGAACACGTTAAACAACTTTTAAAAGACGCGCCTGGTGTCGAGCTAATTGATGATGAAGGTGACTACCCAACAGCAGTGTCTGACGCTAGTGGTAACGATACTGTGTATATAGGTCGATTACGTGCTGATATTTCTCATCCTCATGGACTAAACATGTGGGTTGTAAGTGACAACACTCGTAAAGGTGCTGCAACTAATAGCATTCAAATTGCAGAAGAGCTTATTGCCAATTACATGTAATAGTTAATTGCGCTAAACATGCTTTTGAAGCGGTAAACAGTAGTTGTTTGCCGCTTTTTGTTTATATGGCTTGTCAAATTTTTGCCGTTTAATTTTAAAAATACAAAAACTGATTGATAACACTCAATAAATTAATATTTATGAAGATGTTTTAAGGCATTTATTTTCAAGGTGTTGCGATGGATATTACGCTCTAACTGGTTTATAGTTTGTAATTGGAATAGAGCTTGCAATAAAAATAGATTGTAATAATAAATGCGAGTCAGTCATTTGGCTGATAATAGCAATAATAAACAATATTTATGCACTTAAGTTTTAGGTGTTTTATTAATATTTAAATATTAAAGGATCAGCATGCGCGGTTTAGCTACACTTATTATATTAGCGTCTGCATTGATAGTAACGCCAGTTTACTCTCAGGACAGTACCCAATTAAAGGGGCCTAAAGGCGTTGACTATGGTGCGCAAGGGCGATCAATTGGGCCAATTAAACCAACTGATACGCTTTGGCGTATAGCAGCTAAAGTGCGCCCAGACAATTCTGTCAGTATTTATCAAGTTATGCAGGCTTTGTATAACAAAAATCCCGATTCATTTTTAGAACAAAATCTTAACCACATTCAAAATGGTGCCTATTTAAAAATCCCTACCTTAGCCGAAATAAAAGCTGTAAATACGCAGCTCGCAAAGCAACGCTCTGAGCAAGATGATGCATTATGGGAAAAGAAAAAAAATGGCACGCTTACACAGAGCGAAATTAACTCAGCACAAACAAAAGTAACTCAAGCGCGTAAAATTGATGTAGACGATGCTAAAAAAGAGATACAGAAAGAATTAAATGAAATAAAAACAGAGCAAGGTACTAAGCTTGTTGAGTTACAACAACAGTTTAAAAGCTCAGTTAGTAATGTAGAAGAGATTTTAGTTGAAAATAATAATCTTAAAAAACAGTTATCAGGAATATCTAAAGAGCTCGAAAACTTACGTTTGCAATTAGGACAAGACAGCGAAATTCAAAATCAGTTAAAAGAACTCATCGTTAAACAAAACGAGATTATTGCCCAACAAAAAAAACAAGAAGTAATACCAAAAGAGTCATTTGATTTTGGCTCATTATTTTCAAACCCCATAGTACTGGGCTTGTTAATGTTTATTCCTGGGTTACTGATTATTTTAGCAATCGTTATGTTTTTACGCAAACGAGCAAGTAATCAAGAAGAGCCGCAAAACGATGATGACTTTTTACCACAAACCCCAACTTATACTGGCGATGATGATTTAGGCCCAAGCTTAAATGACGATCCAATTGTACCTGACCCTTTAGATGACTTGAGTGTTCAATTAGATGATAGTCTCGAAAGTGATATGTTGCCTAATGATGATTTAGACGACGGCTTAGATGATTTTTCTGGCGACGAAAATTTACTTGATCAGGATGAGCTCGAAAGCTTGCTAAGCGATGACATTGTTTTTGATGATGAAAATACCGATGACGATGACGATGACGATGACGATGACGATGACGATGATGAGCTCGATATTTTTATGCAGCAAGGGTTTGATCAACCTTCAGATGAAAACGCTGAAGATATAGATTTAGACTTATCTGATGACTCAATTAACAATGATGAAATCCTAACTAATGACGATTTAGATAGCTTGTTTGATGAAGACGATAGTCTACCTGAGTTTGATCCACCGCAAACAAGCGAAGCTTTAGAGGATGACAGCTTAGAATCTCATGATGAAATGGCGGCTTTAAGTGAAGAGCTTGCAGATGAAGATAATTTTGATATAGATGAATTATTAGATCAAACATCAACAGAATTAGATACCTCAAATAACACTTCAGCTGAACTTGATACAAGCGACGACTTTGATTTAGACGATATAGATAGCTTAATTGATGAGGCGAATGACCCAAAAAGTGATGTGGTAGATGACTCACTTGATGCAGAGTTACTCGACGAAGATGAACTTCTAGAAGAAAGCGACGACTTTGATTTAGACGACATAGATAGCTTAATTGATGAGGCTGCAGTTGATACTGCAGATGACTCATTAGTTGAGGAAAGTGACGACTTTGATTTAGACGATATAGATAGCTTAATTGATGAAGCAGCAGTTGATACTGCAAATGATTCATTAGTTGAGGAAAGTGACGACTTTGATTTAGACGACATAGATAGCTTAATTGATGAGACTGCGGTTGATACTGCAAATGACTCTTTAGTTGAGGAAAGTGACGACTTTGATTTAGACGACATAGATAGCTTAATTGATGAGGCAGCAGTTGATACTGCAAATGATTCATTAGTTGAGGAAAGTGACGACTTTGATTTAGACGACATTGATAACCTAATTGATGAGGCAGCAGTTGATGCTGCAAATGATTCATTAGTTGAACAAAGTGATGGCTTTGATTTAGACGATATAGATAACCTAATTGATGATGAAGTAAAAAATTCAGATGTAAGAGATTCAGAAATTGATAATGCATTGGCAGACTCAGTTGAGGATTTAGCAGATGCTCAAGAAGAATTAAATGTTGATGATATTGAGTCGCTTGCTTCATCATTAAATGAAGAGCCCGAGCTTGACGATGAGCCTGAACTCGCAGAAGAACCTGAGCTTGAAGAAGAGCCTGAGCTTATAGAAGAACCTGAACTTGAAGAAGAACCTGAGCTTGTAGAAGAGCCTGCGCTTTACGATGAGCCTGAACTCGCAGAAGAGCCTGAGCTTGAAGAAGAGCCCGAGCTTGACGATGAGCCTGAGCTTATAGAAGAACCTGAGCTTGAAGAAGAGCCTGAGCTTGAAGAAGAGCCTGAGCTTGACGATGAGCCTGAGCTTTACAATGAGCCTGAACTTGCAGAGGAACCTGAGTTTGAAGAAGAGCCCGAGCTTGACGATGAGCCTGAACTTGCAGAAGAACCTGAACTTATAGATGTAACGGTTGATGATTTTTCAGATACATCAGAGTCGCTTCTTGATCCTGAAGATGCGCTTGAAGAATATACAGATGATACTTTAAAGAGCGTTGATGAGCTTTTAAATGAGCTACAACAAGCGACGGATGATGACTATATAGAAACACCAGATTGGTCTTTAGATGAGCTTGACGACGATCTTGAAGAAATAGAAGTAGATCTTGGTGACGATCCGTTAGCGGGCGACGATGACTCAGATCTTACCAAAATTGAAGAGCAGCTTGGTAGCGATCTTATAACGCCAAGTGAAGAGTTAGATGAATATCCTGAACTTGAATTAGACGATGATCATTCATTATTGGAGAATGAACCTTCGTTTGAGCCGCAAGAACCTAAAGAAAATGCACCGCGTGAAGAAAATGCAGTAGCACTTAGTCAAACAGAGAAAGATCTCGCAAATGCGCTTTCTGAAAATGCTAACTTAGATAGCTTAGAAGATGATTTTGATGATGAACTATTAATTGATAATGACTTCTCTGAATCAGAAGCTAAGGTTGAAGACGAGTCGTTTGATGATGATTTACTGCAAGAAATTAATGACGGAATTGATTCTGTTGAACCAGTTAGTATAGAAGAGGATACCAAACCTCTTAACCTTGATGAAGTTCAAGAAACACTAGAAAGTGAGTTGCCATTTACCCCCGAAGAATTACAAGGTGATGATTTAGACGGTGAGGCGCAGGGAGTCGCTTCCAGCCAAGCTGAGCAGGACTTATCAAATGCGCTTTCTGAAAATAATGATTTAGATAGTTTAGAAGACGATTTTGATGATGAAATTTTAATTGAAGACGATTTTTCTGACTTAGATGTTGAGTTTGACGAAGATACTTTAGAGCAAGCGCTACCTGATGAGTTATCAGACGAGCAGCAAGAGCAAACAAATGCAGAGCGCGAAGCACAGTTAACAAACTCAGATGAAGCAGGTAGCACTGATATTAGCTCTGACGATGAACTTGATGAAGAGTTTATGTCAAATTTGACGCAAACTGATTTTGATTCATTACTTAGTGAGTTAGCGGAGCCTAAAGGATTAAGTGCTGAGGATAGCAGTGAATTTGATGTCGACTTTGACAGCTTGCTAAAAGAAGACTTAGAGGAAGATGACTCATTAACTACAAAAGAGCCACTTGTTGAAAGTAGTGATATTGAGCAACTTGATAATGATGAATTTGTAGATATAGATTCATTATTAGAAGAAAGTGAAGAGGCTGAACTTGAACACGAACCTTACACCGACGTTAATATGGATGTCGGTTTGAGTGAGTTTGATGCATTACTTGCTGGTGATAACCCAACCGATGTTGATGCTGAAAGTGGTGGCTATTCAGCTAAACTAGATTTAGCGCGTGCTTATATTGAAATTGATGATTTTGATTCTGCGCTCAAGGTCATTGAGGATGTCATCAACAAAGGCCCTGAAGAAGTTCAAGAAGAGGCACTTAGTTTAAAAGCGAAACTAAAATAACAAATTGTTTTAAAAAACCCTTAATTGATCATTCTAATTAAGGGTTTTTTTATGGAAGTTAGTTTAATTATAACAAGGAAAAGCAACGCATTAATGAAGCGAATTTTATAGTATGTAATTGTTATAAAAGAATAATTCACATCGTGATTATTAAGTTATTTGATTCATTAAAATGATCATGTTTTTAATAAAAAGGGTATTACTGCACACCTCCTTTTATTGCGTCGAGAGATAGCATAAAATGCCGTGTTCATTAGCACAGTAGGTAAAGCAGTAATTATGCGAGTAGCACTTGGAGTTGAATACAACGGCGTACGCTATAGTGGGTGGCAACGTCAATCACATGTAAATAGCGTACAACAAGAAGTAGAAAAGGCATTGTCGCGTATTTGTAATCACCCAGTTGAAGTAGTATGTGCGGGGCGAACTGATGCGGGTGTGCACGGTACAGGTCAAATAATACATTTTGAAACTGAAGCTTCGCGTGACATGGTCGCATTTACAATGGGTATGAATACCTTATTGCCTAAAGATATTGCTATTCGCTTTGCACAACCAGTTGCTGTCGATTTTCATGCTCGTTTTAGTGCAACCGCTCGCCGATACCGCTATATTATTTATAACTCTCCTTTTCGAGGAGCAGTGTTAAGCGAAGGGGTTACGCATTTTCATCACCCATTAGATGAAGTTAAAATGCAGGAAGCCTGTCAGTATTTGATCGGGACACACGATTTTACATCTTTTCGAGCGATCCATTGTCAAGCGAATACACCGACTCGTACTATTCATCATTTATCGGTACAGCGCCAAGGGTGTTACGTTATTATTGATATTAAGGCGAATGCGTTCTTACATCACATGGTACGTAATATAACGGGGAGCTTGATGGATATTGGCATACATAAGCAACAGCCTATTTGGTTGAAAGAATTACTTGATTGTAAAGAGCGTGCTAAAGCAAGTGCTACAGCTAAAGCTGCAGGTTTATACTTGGTTGATGTCGATTATCCTGAAGAGTTTAATATTCCTAAAATGCCTTTAGGTCCATTGTTTTTACCTGACGCTGAAATTTAGTTATGGTTGTCGTTAGTGCTTTTTATGAACACTTTTAACTACTAAGACCAGTTTTTTATACCGCGTTAGTGTAATTCATGTTTTAATTGAAAAAATTTGTCTGCTAATTGCTATTGGCAGGCTCGCGACACAGAACAGCATTAAGAGAGTTGCAAATGAGTTGGCTAGAAAAAATCTTACCTAAAACGACAAAATCATCAGGTCGTAAAGAAATCCCAGAAGGTATTTGGGCTAAGTGCACATCGTGTGATTCAATTTTATATAAAGCTGAATTAGAAAAGTCATTAAACGTATGTCCTAAGTGTAACCATCATATGCGTGTTAGTGGCCGTAAGCGCCTGGAGCACTTTTTAGATGAAGGTGACCGTCAAGAGCTTGGCACACAACATGAGCCTAAAGACATTCTTAAGTTTAAAGATTCTAAAAAATACTCTGATCGTATCAGTGCAGCCCAAAAAGCAAGTGGTGAAAAAGATGCACTTGTAGCTATGAAAGGCCGATTAAAAGGTATTCCAGTTGCAGCAGTAGCATTTGAGTTCTCGTTTATGGGTGGTTCAATGGCTTCTGTTGTTGGCGCTCGCTTTGTTGATGCTGTTGATCAATGTTTAGAGCATAACATGCCGCTTATTTGTTTTTCTGCATCAGGCGGTGCACGCATGCAAGAAGCGCTTATGTCGCTTATGCAAATGGCTAAAACAAGTGCTGCACTTGCAAAAATGACTGAAAAAGGTCTTCCGTTTATTTCAGTCATGACTGACCCAACTATGGGTGGTGTATCTGCATCACTTGCTATGCTGGGCGATATTAACGTTGCGGAACCTAAAGCATTAATTGGTTTTGCGGGTCCTCGTGTTATTGAGCAAACTGTTCGCGAAACATTACCTGAAGGCTTTCAGCGTAGTGAATTTTTGCTTGAACACGGTGCAATTGACATGATTATTGACCGCCGTGAAATGCGCGATACCCTTGCACGCATTTTAGCTAAATTTATGAACTTGCCTTCTACGGAACAAGAGCATAGAGTAGCGTAAATTTCAGCTTTACTGATTACACGCTATGACAAAAAAAACTCCTAGCCAATCATCAAGCCTTGATGATTGGCTTTTTTATTTAGAAAGTGTTCACCCAGCTAACATTGCTATGGGCTTAGAACGAGTTGCTAATGTTGCTAACAATATTGGCCTGTTAAACACTCCAAGTAAAATTATTCTTATTGCCGGTACAAACGGTAAGGGCACCACAGCACGCTGCTTAGAGTCGCTATTGCTAGCGCAAGGTTTCAATGTGGGTACTTACGCATCTCCACATTTAATTCGTTATAACGAGCGTGTACGAGTTAATGGGGAAGAATTGGCAGACCAATTTCATATAGATGCTTTTCACCAGCTTGAGCAAGGCCGTAAAGACACTCCTCTGACTTATTTTGAATATGGTACTTTGGGTGCGTTGGCAATTTTTAAACGCTGTAACGTCGATTATGTATTACTCGAGGTTGGTTTAGGTGGGCGCTTTGACGCCACAAATATAGTCACTCCCTTTGCAAGCGTGATCACGACTATAGACTTAGACCATAAAGAGTACTTAGGTGATACCCGTGAGTTAGTGGCTTATGATAAAGCCGGTATTTTTCGTGAAAATACTCCCGCTATTATAGGGGATTTAAATATTCCTCACACAATGACTGATTACGGCAAAGAAATTAATGCCAATATGACGTTGTCGGGCAGTGACTTTATTTTTAAAGAAAATGCTGAGAGCTTTAATTGGCAATATAAAGAACATAATCTTGAAATAGATAAGCCAGCAATACCGTGTCAAAATGCAGCAACCGCATTAACCACGCTCAGTGTTTTAAACTTATTACCAAGTGAGCAAGTTATACGAAGTTGTTTAGCTAATTTAGTTGTCGAAGGGCGATTTCAACAGTTAAGTATTGAGCCTTTAGTCTTTACCGATGTAGCACACAACCCTGAGTCGGCGCGTTATTTAGCCAATAAGTCATCAAGCTATAAAGATAAAGGCTTTAAAATTCATGCATTAGCCGCTATGCTTGCTGATAAAGATAAAACGGGTGTACTTAAAGAAGTAAGTCACTTGGTCGATGAGTGGTCATTAGCGAGCTTAAGTGGCCCGCGAGGCGACACTGCAAGTAATTTACAAAATGCACTGCAGGAATTGTCTCATCATAATACTATTAATAGCTATGATAGTGTGGCACAGGCACTGAATGTAATTTTACCAGAACAACAAAGTGATACTATGTTGATTATATTTGGTTCATTTTTTACAGTTGCTGGCGCTATTAATTACTTTAAAAAATAGAGAGGATGTCGGTGAACTCAAGTTTTATTAATCGCTTAGTCGGAACAAGTATAGTGGTGATCGCAGCAATTGTGTTTATCCCTAATATACTCGATGGCGAAAAAGTGCATTATAAAGAAGGCTTTAAAGCGATCCCAGACCGCCCTGAGTTCAAAACAATCGATCTTCAAGAGTCAATTGATGAAAATATGGCTAATGCTGAGCCACTAAAGCAAGATGAAATTGAAGACATTCAAGCTGACGATGAAGCTTTTGAGCAGCAAAGCGCAATGGATGAGAGTGATTACGCTGTGGAAGATAAAGTTGTTGAAGCAACTATAGAACCCAAAGCTACACCAATTACAAAAGCGCCTGCTCAAGCTAAGCCAGAGCCAATTGCACCACGTAAAAGTGATGAAAACCTAACGAGTATGGCCTATGTTATTCAATTAGGTAGTTTTTCACATGTTGCAAACGTTAAAGCATTACAGGCTAAATTAAAGGCTGAAGGGTTTAAAACGTTTACTAAACCGATTAAAACCCCAAATGGGACATTAACCAAAGTATTTGTTGGTCCTTCGCTTGATAAAAGTGAATTACAAAAGCAGCTCCCCCAGCTCAAAGAGCTTACTAAATTAAATGGTAAAGTTACGCAGTACGAAGTAACAAAATAAATAAAGGCTTGTATAACAAGCCTTTATTTATTTATTTATATTTTTTTTATCATTATCTTTATCTCACAATACCTAGACTAGAATGTTAATTTTTTGTATTAACTACAACCCAGTAATCTCCCGTTTAAACTTGCATACTAACGATGTTTGGGTATAGAATGCGCCCCAAATTAGCGACTAATTGGTTCTTATGATCTGGGTTGATTACGCCATTATTGGCATCATTGTATTGTCTACCATCATCGGTTTAATACGCGGCTTTGTAAAAGAAGCAATGTCATTAGCGGTATGGGCTGGCGCCTTTATCATCTCTAGCTTATTTTACCAATATTTAGCTTCCTTCCTAACAACCATTTCTGAACCCCTTTTAAGAAATGCTGCGGCCATAGCCATATTATTCTTTGCGACGCTACTGTTAGGCGGTTTACTAAACTATATTTTAGGTGAGCTTGTACATCGTACTGGTTTATCGGGTACCGACCGTGTTTTTGGCATAGTGTTTGGTGCTCTACGAGGCGTGTTGGTCGTGAGCGCGTTACTCTTCTTTCTTGATGCTTTTACTGGTGCACCCAATACGCACTGGTGGGGCAATTCTATTTTGATTCCAGAATTTGGCTTTGTAGTTGAATGGTTCTTTTCGTACCTAGAAAACAACTCGAGCTTTTTAAATTCAGTAAACCGTTAATCGGCGAGGATAAATTACATGTGTGGTATCGTTGGAATAGTCGGAACATCCCCTGTGAATCAGGCGATTTATGATGGCTTAACTGTTTTGCAGCACCGTGGTCAAGATGCCGCGGGTATCATTACCATTGAGAATAATACGTTTAGCTTACGCAAAGCAAATGGCCTTGTGAAAGATGCCTTTCACACCCGTCATATGAAACGACTCCAAGGTACAATTGGCCTTGGCCATGTGCGTTATCCTACAGCAGGATCTTCAAGCTCATCTGAAGCACAACCTTTTTATGTTAACTCACCGTTTGGTATAGCGCTTGCCCATAATGGCAACCTTACTAATGCAGAAGCTTTAAAAGAGCAGTTATTCTCAGAAGCACGTCGTCACGTTAATACAACGTCAGACTCTGAAATTTTACTTAATATCATGGCACATGAATTAAGTAAGTCTGATAAGTTGCATTTAGACCCTGAAGATATTTTTACTGCGGTAACCGAAGTAAACAATAAAGTAAGCGGTGGCTATGCAACGATTGCTATGATTATCGGCCATGGCATTGTTGCTTTTCGCGACCCTAATGGTATCCGCCCACTTGTATTTGGTAAACGTGAGACTGCAAAAGGCACTGAGTACATGTTCGCCTCTGAAAGCGTTGCGTTAAAACCGGACGGCTTTGAGTTTGTACGTGATGTTGCCCCTGGTGAAGCTATATATGTTACAGAAGAAGGTGAATTTCATTCACTTAGTTGTGCAGATAAAGCATCTTACTCGCCGTGTATTTTTGAATTTGTTTATTTTGCTCGACCTGACTCAACAATAGACCGTATGTCTGTGTATGCAACACGTGTAAATATGGGGACTAAACTAGGCGAAAAAATTGCACGCGAATGGGCAGACAAAGATATTGATGTAGTTATCCCAATTCCAGAAACTTCATGTGATGTAGCGCTGGAAATTGCACGTGTACTTGATTTACCGTATCGCCAAGGTTTTGTTAAAAACCGTTATATTGGTCGTACATTTATCATGCCTGGTCAGGAAATGCGTAAAAAGTCAGTGCGTCAAAAGCTAAACGCAATTGATCGCGAATTTAAAGGTAAAAATGTATTATTGGTTGATGACTCAATTGTTCGTGGTACAACATCAGCACAAATTGTTGAAATGGCCCGAGAGTCTGGTGCTAAAAACGTTTACTTTGCATCAGCGGCACCTGAAATACGCTTCCCTAATGTGTACGGTATTGATATGCCTTCAGCAGCTGAGCTTATTGCTCACGGACGTGAAGTAGAAGATATTAATGCAAGCATAGGGTCTGACGGTTTAATCTTTCAATCGTTAAAAGATTTAATTGCAGCAGTTAGCCAAGAAAATCCTGAAATTACTAAGTTTGAAACTTCAGTATTTGATGGCCAATATATTACTGGCGATATTGATCAAAACTATTTAAATCGAATTGATAAGCTACGTAACGATTCAGCAAAAAGCACCCGCGAAAGTGCGATGTCTTCAAGTTTAGAAATACACAACCAAGACGAAAACGAAGCTGATTAATGGTTATTGATAAAAACTATTAAATATAAAAAAAGGAGCTAATTAGCTCCTTTTTTGCGAAGGAAAGAAAGGGGATATTTCTATCAAGCACGACTCTTTATTAAGTAAACATAGGGCTAACAATCCCATTTGTCCAAAGCATCGCTGTTACAGCTAAAATAATAACCAGTAATATTAATCCACACGTTACTACCGAGCTGGCGTAAATAAAGCCACGCTCTTCGGGGATATGCATAAGTATAGGTACGCCGGTATAGAGTAAATAGACCGAGTAAGCTAGTGCAATAATTCCAGCGCAAACTACAAACCAAAGTACAGGCCAAAAAGCGGCGAGTGCTGACATAAACACTGGCGTTGCAGTATATGCTGCAAGTTCAAGTGTTTGTGTAAATGTAGGTTTAGAACCAAATGTAACGGCCATCCAATGGGCTAAATAAGCCAATGCGAATACGCCTGCTATTAGAGCAAAATACATTGCACCTGCAATTAGCAGAGCACTATCGTGTGTTAAAAATACGGGATCGCCGGCACCTATACTCCACCCTAAATAAACAGATGAGTAGTAGCCCATTATTGAAGGGAATAAAGCAATCAATAAAATATGTGACAAACTATAGGTTAAACTTTCATGGCGATTATCTATTGTTTGCCATTCTTCAAGTGGATGAGCATAAATGCCCCAGAGGTGATTCAATATCATAGTGCTTACTCCATAAAAGGAACGTATTACTGTTTTGGTTGGTTTATTTTTATACAGTCTTTGTACAGTTATGGTTCACTTATTTTGCAAAGTCAAGTTAACTAGCTATTAACATTATCAAGTCGGTAAGTGCTTTGATTTATCCCAAGCAAAATTTCGTGTTAAAATAACGGTCTATCAAATTTATTTAGTAATGAGCAGTCAACGTGCCACATAGCCAACTTTTAGAGCCGATTAATAACTTTTTATTGTGTACCACCCCAGAGCAGTGGGTGCAGCAAGCAATTAAAAAAGAAAACTTATCAGTCATTTTAATAGATCACTTAATTTGTGAATTAAAAGCAGCTCAAAGTGCGATGTTTTTAATACGTAAATACGCGGTAGATAAAGAGGGTAGTGATGCATTACTCGAGTGGCTAAAGCCATTTGAAACGCTTATTTATAAACGAGAAGGTAATTGGCGCGATCTGGCAGCTAAAAATAAGCTAACTAAATCCATAATTCCTAAATCGAGTTCTCCATATGGGCAAGGGCTAATCGATAAAATGGTTTTGCTGATAAAAGAAGAGCTACATCATTTTTATCAAGTTCTCGAAATTATGGACGAGTACGGTGTTGAATATCGTAGTATTACACCATGTCGTTACGCAAAAGGTATGCTTCGTCATGTTAAAACGTTCGAGCCTGATGCATTAGTCGATAAGCTAATAGTAGGCGCTTATATTGAGGCGCGTTCGTGTGAGCGTTTTGCAAAGCTTGCACCGCATGTTGATAAACGCTTAGGTGATTTTTATATTTCGTTGTTACGTTCAGAAGCGCGTCATTACCAAGATTATTTAACTTTAGCGCAAGAAATTGCTGATTTTGATATTACCGAACGCGTAAACTTTTTTGGTGAAAAAGAAAAAGAGTTAATTTCTACAACCGATACTGATTTTAAATTTCATAGCGGTATTCCTACTGTTTAAATACCCTCATTTTCTTTTAAAAAATTAATATACTCTGCTATTTTCTGATTGCTGAAATTATTTTTTTTCATAATTTTAGCAATGCGACCATTGTTAATTATTATATCAATTCCTCTATTAAATTTTTGTAAGTATTCTTTGGCCCTATAATTTGATTTAGAGACAACTAAATATAGTTTATGAGAAGCAAGATCTGGCGATAAATACTCAATATTATTATCATCCGAATCTTCGGTTTTAGTGTTTTCAAGCCAATATTTTCCAACCTCTTTAGTACCCGCGACTAAATCAATACGCCCTTGTTGTAGTAAATATAAGCTTGTAGGAAGACTTTTAGTGGACGTTATTGCCAGATCCGTATTTCTAGCAAACTCTTGGCTTACAACGGCATTGTCTTCTATACCAATACTATAAGGAGTTAATGATTGAACTGTACCATCGAAATTAATAATACTTTCTTTTCGCTTAAAAACTCCTGAGTGAGCAACTGCAAGTGGACGGGAGTAGTAAAAAACTTCATTTCTTTTTAATGAATAAAAAGCACCTAAAATAGCTGTTTTTCTGTTTTTTTCTAATAGCTTTAAAGCGCGATTCCATGTCGTAAACTCTACTTCGCTATTAATACCTTGTGTTTTAAGTGCTGATTGGGCTATTTCATATAACCAACCATTATTGGGTAAGTTTTCGCTAAAATAGGGAGGGTAGTTTTCAGTAACAATTTGCCATGTTTGTTCGCTAAATACTTTTGTTGGAATGGCAATTACTACGATGAAAATTAACAGCTTAATCATTAAACCTCTCACTATTATTCAAATGTATAGATAAATAATAGTCAGAATTTTAAATTATGCGAAAGGCGTGCTAATTAATTCTTGTGATTGAGGGGTAACGACTAAATAAGAGCCTTGGGTGTACCAGTCACCTAGCACTGTGCGAGTAAGTGTTTGTTCATTAACTTTATACGTATGAACATTAGGGCTGTGAGTATGGCCATGAATCATATTCGTAACGTTATGTTTGGCAAAGGTTGCAAGTACAGCTTCATCGACAACGTCTAAAATTTCGATAGGTTTATCAGCCTGGCTTAATTTACTTTTTTCGCGGGCATTACGCGCTATTTTTTTACGATACCAAAGCGGCATTGCAAGCATCAATTTTGGCCACCACCAACCACGGCTCTTTTTACGAAATTTTTGATACTCAGTATCTTGAGTACACATTTCGTCGCCATGTAAAATTACGGTAGGCGTACCATATAAATCAATGACTGTTTGTTCATCGAGTAATGTCATTGCGGCCATGTCGGCATACTGCTTGCGTATAATGAAATCACGATTGCCATGGATAAAGTAAACAGGTGTGCCACCATCATTAATGGCGCTTAAATGTTTTGCTACATCGGCACTCAGAGCAGTAATGTAGTCATCTCCAACCCATACTTCAAAAAAATCACCCAAAATATAAAGTGCATCTACATCTTTATTTAGTATATGTGTATTTAAAAAGTCAAAAAATGCAGCGCTGATGTCGGGGCGGTTTTCGCTTAGGTGTAAATCTGCAATAAAGTAAGTTTGGCGAGTCATAGGTTAGTCTATTTTTTATTAAATAAAAGCGGGCAGATGCCCGCTTAAGTGCTCACAATAGTGTAAGCAAACGCTATTAGCTAACAGTAACACTTTCGATGATCACATCTTCAAGAGGTACGTCTTGGTGAAAACCAGTACTACCTGTTGCAACTGCTTTAATTTTATTTACTACGTCCATGCCTTCTACTACTTCAGCAAAAACACAATAACCCCAACCTTGCGATGTTTCGCTGCTATGGTTTAAAAAGTCGTTGTTGTTCACGTTAATGAAAAACTGTGCTGTAGCTGAATGAGGATCAGGTGTACGTGCCATAGCTAAAGTGCCTACTTTATTAGACAGGCCATTATTAGCTTCATTTTGAATTGGGTCGTTTACTTCTTTTTGTTCCATACCTGGAACAAAACCACCGCCTTGAACCATAAAACCATCGATTACGCGATGAAAGATAGTGCCGTTGAAAAAATCAGCATTTGCGTACTCTAAAAAGTTTTTAACTGTGTTTGGAGCTTCTTTCTCAAACATTTTAATGGTGATGTCACCAAAATTAGTGTGTAGAACAACCATGTGTTTTCCTATATCCGGTTTAAATATTGGCGCTATTTTATCGTAGTTGGCTAAGATTAACAAAGTAGATGTTTGGTTTGTTATAAAGCGCTAGAGCAGGGGCTTTTCAAGTGGTAACATAACTGTTCAAGTAAATAGTCAAGGACTCAAAGTAAATGGTAAATATATACAACACACTCACGCGACAAAAAGAGCAATTTAAACCTATGGTCGAAGGAAAAATCGACATGTATGTGTGTGGTATCACCATTTATGATTACTGCCATATTGGACACGCTCGTACTTTTGTAGGTTTTGACGTTATTGTGCGCTACTTACGTCATATTGGTTACGATTTAAAATATGTGCGAAACATTACAGATATCGACGATAAAATAATTAAACGGGCGAATGAAAATGGTGAGTCAATAAATGACTTAACTGTGCGCATGACTAAAGCAATGCATGAAGATTTTGATAGTTTAAATATGCTACGCCCAGATATTGAACCGACAGTTACAAGCCATATGGATGAAATTATCGTTATGGTTAAGCGCTTGATTGAAAAAGGCCATGCCTATGTTGCAGCTGACGGCGATGTTTTGTTTGATGTATCAACGTTTGAGCAATACGGTGCACTTTCTCAGCAAGATTTAACGATGTTGCAGTCAGGTTCTCGCGTTGAAGTGGCTCAAGATAAAGACGATCCACTTGATTTTGTGTTATGGAAAAAAGCTAAAGCAGGTGAGCCATCATGGTCATCACCGTGGGGTGAAGGGCGACCGGGTTGGCATATCGAATGTTCGGCAATGAGTTCAAAACACCTAGGCGAGCATTTTGATATTCACGGTGGGGGTTCTGATTTACAGTTTCCACATCATGAAAACGAAATTGCGCAGTCGTGCTGTGCAAATAACGGCAAGTATGTGAATACATGGATTCATACTGGCATGGTTCAGGTAAACAAAGAAAAAATGTCTAAGTCGTTAGATAACTTTTTTACTGTGCGAGAAGTTTTAAAAGCATACGATGCTGAATCTGTTCGTTACTTTTTAATTTCAGGCCATTACCGCAGCCAACTAAATTACTCACAAGAAAATTTAGATCAAGCGCGTTCATCACTTGAACGTATTTATACAGCGCTTCGTGATGTAGAACCGGTAGAGTGCGATTTAGAAGGCAATGAGTTTGTTGCTAAATTTAGAAAAGCAATGAATGACGACTTTAATACACCAGAAGCACTACCAGTGTTGTTCGAACTTGCTAAAGAGCTAAACCGCGTGAAAGACACTGATGCAGGCCAAGCTGGCAAATTAGCCTTTATATTGCGCAGCCTTGGTGAAGTGCTAGGGGTTGCTCAACAAGCACCGGAAGCTTTTTTACAAGGCGGGCAAGATGACGACGAAGTTGCGACAATTGAAGCATTAATTGTGAAACGTAATGAAGCACGTGCGAGTAAAAACTGGGCTGCTGCTGATGAAGCACGTGATGCGCTTAATGCATTAGGCGTAATACTTGAAGATTCAGCCGGTAAAACAACGTGGCGTAAAGCGTAAACGTTCAAAGTAATTCACGTTTAACTAAAAAAGGGTTGCCAAATGGCAACCCTTTTTTGATTTTTTAACTGCTTAGCTGTGATATTTCTCACATGCTTCAAGTGTGTTTTCAATTAAGCTAGCGACCGTCATCGGGCCAACGCCACCCGGTACAGGTGTAATGAAATGCGCTTTTTGTTCAGCTACACTGTATTGAACATCACCGACTAATTTACCAGTATCTAAACGGTTAATGCCTACATCGATAACGATAGCGCCTTCTTTTATCCAATCTCCAGGTATAAATTCAGGTTTACCTACAGCCACAACTAATAAGTCAGCGCGGCGAACATGCGTTTCTAAGTCTTGAGTAAACTTATGGCACACTGTGGTTGTACAACCGGCTAATAAAAGCTCTAACGACATTGGACGACCAACAATATTTGACGCGCCAAC
Source organism: Pseudoalteromonas sp. HL-AS1 (assembly GCF_031198785.1). NCBI lineage: Bacteria > Pseudomonadati > Pseudomonadota > Gammaproteobacteria > Alteromonadales > Pseudoalteromonadaceae > Pseudoalteromonas > Pseudoalteromonas sp. HL-AS1. The sequence continues at coordinate 2,477,623 of NZ_CP133569.1, read as the reverse complement.
TACCACGGCATGCATCCCTTTATAACGTACACCCGTTGAATCAAGTAATGTAATAATACCTTTAGGCGTGCATGGGCGAAGAGCAGGCATACGCTGTGCTAATCGACCAATGTTATATGGATGAAATCCATCAACATCTTTATGTGGGGTAATGCGTTCTAAAATCTTTTCAGCATCAAGGCCTTTTGGCAGTGGTAACTGCACTAAAATCCCATCAACTTCGGCATCATTATTTAGCTCGTCAATTAAATCTAAAAGAGTTTGCTCTTGTGTGTCTGCTGGTAAATCAAATGATTTAGAGATAAAGCCAACTTCTTCACAGGCTTTACGTTTTGAACCAACATAAACTTGGCTTGCTGGATCAAGTCCAACGAGCACTACTGCAAGTCCTGGTGCACGTAAACCATTTGCTACACGTTCACTTACACGTTCTGCTACAGCGCTACGTACTTGTTTTGCGATTGCCTTACCATCAATGATGTTTGCCGTCATGGGTGACCTTTAATTGGGGTTAATTAACTAGATACCGATACTCTAAAAACGAGTGCATAATAAAATAGGGGTAAAAATGCTAATAAAGAAAACATACTCTTTATATAACTCGTTTTATAATGTGCCTACTATTTTCGCAGAAAAGCATAGCAGCGCCAAGTTGCTTTTAATGTATATAACATTTGAGTTGTTAAATAGTTTAAATTTCAGCCTACTATTGTAATATTTAACCATTGTGCACTAAAAATGAGCACTTGATTGGTTTTATTAAAAAAACGTTTGACCTAACCCCGTCAAATCACTATTATGCACCCCGTTGTCAACGAGGTCACTCGCTAACAATAATAAGTTTCGGCGATTAGCGCAGTTTGGTAGCGCACTTGGTTTGGGTCCAAGGGGTCGCAGGTTCAAATCCTGCATCGCCGACCATTTTTATAATTTATTATAATCGAATAGCTTATTGGTAAACTATGAAGTTTTCGATGCGCCCATAGCTCAGCTGGATAGAGCAACGCCCTTCTAAGGCGTGGGTCGAAGGTTCGAATCCTTCTGGGTGCACCATTTGAAAACATGTAAATATAGCGGTGATTGTAGCTCAGTTGGTAGAGCCCCGGATTGTGATTCCGGTTGTCGTGGGTTCGAGCCCCATCAGTCACCCCATTTACAACGAATATCGGCGATTAGCGCAGTTTGGTAGCGCACTTGGTTTGGGTCCAAGGGGTCGCAGGTTCAAATCCTGCATCGCCGACCATTTTCTTAAAATGGTCTTAAACTCTCAGTTTAAGTGTTCAGTATGAAAAAAGAAGTTAACTCTTCAATGTCGGCGATTAGCGCAGTTTGGTAGCGCACTTGGTTTGGGTCCAAGGGGTCGCAGGTTCAAATCCTGCATCGCCGACCATTTTCTTATCTAGTAAGAATAATAAATAAACTCCTCTAAGTTATAAATCTAAATTCGTTAGCCTTTAATTCTATTAAATAATTTGTATTTTATTCTATTTAGTCCGTAGTTAGCCTGTTTTTTATTCAGTTAGTCTTTATAGTCCCTTATCTAGTCCAAATAATTGCCCCCTATACTCGACTATCATAAATATTAGGTTATAATGCCGCGTCTATTGTTTAACATAGTGCCCGAAGGGCAAAGCAGCAATGGTATCTCATGGTAGCGACGGATGCTTTTAAGTGTGAAAAACCGCTTAAACTTTATCAAGACTCATGCAGATCACTTTGTTTGTAAAGGAAGGCGAACAGTCGCCAAAATTGAATATTGAGGTAAATCATGCAAGTTTCTGTTGAGACGACCCAAGGCCTTGAGCGCCGTATAACTATCACCGTTCCTTCAGAGAACGTTGAGACCGAAGTAAAAAAACGCCTACAACAACTGTCAAAAACACAGCGTATAGATGGTTTCCGTGCTGGTAAAGTTCCAGTATCTGTAATTAACAAGCGTTTTGGCCCTGCAGTTCGTCAAGAAGTTGCTGGCGAAGTAATGCAACGTAATTTTTACGAAGCAATCGTTTCTGAAAAAATCAATCCAGCTGGCGCGCCTACATTCGCACCTAAATCACTTGAAGCAGGTAAAGATTTAGAGTTCTCAGCAACGTTTGAAGTTTACCCTGAAGTTGAAGTTCAAGGTTTAGATAAAATTACTGTTGAGAAACCAGCGGTAACAGTAACTGACGAAGATTTAGCTAACATGCTAGAAACACTTCGTAAGCAACACGCTGAGTGGGCTGATGTTGATACAGCTGCTGGCGAAAACGACCGTGTAACAGTTGATTTCGTAGGTACTATCGACGGTGAAGTATTTGAAGGCGGCAAAGCTGAAGACTTCCCATTAGAACTTGGCCAAGGTCGTATGATCCCAGGTTTTGAAGATAACATCGTAGGTAAAAAAGCAGGCGAAGAAGTAGTTGCTGATGTAACTTTCCCTGATGATTACCACGCTGAAAACTTAAAAGGTAAAGCGGCTCAATTCACTATCACAGTGAAAAAAGTTGAAGCGCAAGAATTACCAGAATTAAGCGAAGAGTTTGCAACTAAATTCGGTGTTACCGAAGGCGGCGTAGACGCGCTTAAAGAAGAAGTTAAAAAGAACATGACACGTGAGCTAGACCAAGCGGTTAAAGCAAGCGTTAAAGACCAAGCAATCAAAGGTCTTTTAGCTAACAACGAAATCGAAGTGCCTAAAGCACTAGTTGATCAAGAAGTTGATGCTCTACGTCAGCAAGCAGCTCAACGTTTTGGCGGCGACGCTCAAAACATGCCAGAGCTTCCTGCTGAATTGTTCCACGAGCAAGCTGTAACACGTGTTAAAACTGGCCTTTTATTAGGTGAAGTGATTAAAGCTAACGAGATTAAAGTTGATGACGCTAAAGTTGAAGCATTAATTGCAACGGTAGCTTCTGCATACGAAGATCCAACTGAAGTAGTAGAATACTACAAAGGTAATGATCAACTTATGCAGCAAATGCGTAATGTAGCAATGGAAGAGCAAGCTGTTGAAGCTATTTTAGCTAAAGCAGTTGTTACTGATGTTGAAAAAGCATTTGATGACATCATGAATCCACAGCAAGGTGCTTAATAAGTCATTGACTTAAGCTCTCGCTAACGATTAAATGGCTCGTGCTACTCTGTTTATACAGCGTGCCCGGGCCATTTTAGTTTTTGGCTCTAAATTTGCGAAAAACGATAACTATGCTTCCTTATAATAAGGATAAGTATAAGCGCATAAGGAATTAAATAAGTATGAATACTGGTATTACAGATCCCCTAAATGCATTGGTCCCAATGGTTGTTGAACAAACACCAAAAGGCGAGCGCTCGTATGATATTTATTCGAGATTATTAAAAGAGCGTATTATCTTTTTAACAGGTCAAGTTGAAGACAACATGGCAAATCTGATTTTAGCGCAAATGCTATTTTTAGAATCAGAAAATCCTGATAAAGATATCTTTTTATACATTAACTCACCAGGTGGTTCAGTAACTGCGGGTATGGCTATTTACGACACAATGAACTTCATCAAACCAGATGTAAGTACAATATGTGTAGGTCAAGCTGCAAGCATGGGTGCTTTTTTACTTACTGCTGGCGCTAAAGGTAAACGTTTTTGTTTACCAAACTCTCGTGTGATGATTCACCAACCATTAGGTGGTTTCCAAGGTCAAGCATCTGACTTTGAAATACACGCTAAAGAAATTCTGTCTATTAAAGCTAAGCTTAATCGCTTAATGGCTGAGCATACAGGCCAACCATTGGATATTATCTCTAAAGACACAGATCGTGATAACTTTATGAGTGCCACGCAAGCTGTAGATTACGGCTTGGTAGACTCAGTTTTTACAAATCGCGATAAAAAGTAAGCGCTTGGTGAGCAGGATTGCCTGTTTGCCACTTTGAGTTACTATGCGAAAACTAATAAATTTTGGTATAGTTAAAGCGTATTGAAATAGCCGCCAACAGTTTTGGTGGCCAACGTAATAAAATGAGGTAGCTGAATGTCTGACACTCCTACAGACGGCGACAAAAGTAATAAATTGTTATACTGCTCTTTTTGTGGCAAAAGCCAACATGAAGTGCGTAAATTAATTGCAGGCCCTTCAGTATACGTTTGTGATGAATGTGTAGAGTTGTGTAACGATATTATCAGGGAAGAGATCAAAGACATTGCTCCTAAGCATGATACGTCTGACAAACTACCTGTACCAAAAGAAATTCGTAAACACTTAGACGATTATGTTATTGGTCAAGATCATGCTAAAAAAGTATTGTCTGTTGCCGTTTATAACCATTATAAACGCCTGCGTAACCAATCGACTAAGCAAGACATTGAATTAAGTAAAAGTAATATTTTGCTTATTGGTCCAACAGGTAGTGGTAAAACATTACTTGCAGAAACGTTAGCGCGTCTACTCGATGTGCCGTTTACTATGGCCGATGCCACTACATTAACCGAAGCAGGTTATGTAGGTGAAGATGTTGAAAACATCATTCAAAAGCTTTTACAAAAGTGCGATTACGATGTTGAAAAAGCGCAACGTGGCATTGTTTACATTGATGAAATTGACAAAATTTCTCGTAAATCAGATAACCCGTCAATTACGCGTGATGTATCGGGCGAGGGCGTTCAACAGGCGCTACTTAAACTGATTGAAGGCACCGTTGCTTCTGTTCCACCGCAAGGTGGTCGTAAACATCCACAACAAGAGTTTTTACAAGTAGATACTTCTAAAATCTTGTTTATTTGTGGTGGCGCATTTTCAGGTTTAGATAAAGTAATTGAGCAACGTAGCCACAAAAATACCGGTATTGGTTTTGGCGTTAGCGTAAAAGAGTCTGCGGCGAGTCGTTCTTTAAGTGAAACATTTAAAGACGTAGAACCAGAAGATTTAGTTAAATACGGCTTAATTCCTGAGTTTATAGGTCGTTTGCCAGTAGTTGCTACGTTAACAGAACTTGACGAAGCTGCTCTTGTGCAAATATTAAGTGAACCTAAAAACGCGATTACTAAACAGTTTTCAGTATTGTTTGGTATGGAAGACGTTGAACTTGAGTTCCGTGATGATGCCTTAGCTGCAATTGCTCACAAAGCAATGGAGCGTAAAACAGGTGCACGTGGTCTTCGTTCAATCGTTGAAGGTGTGTTGCTTGATACTATGTACGAACTTCCTTCAATGGATGACGTAAGCAAAGTGGTTATTGATGAAACCGTTATTAAAGGTGAGTCAGACCCAATCTTGATTTATGAAAATAATAAACAAGATAAAGCTGCATCAGAATAGTTTTTAAGCTATTTGAGTGAAAAAAGGAGCCTTAGGCTCCTTTTTTTATAATTAATTTAATCGAGTAAGGGAAAATTGTTGAACTTTAATTAGGTTATCCCCATATACTTGAGTAATCTTTAAAATAAATTAAGTGCGAAGAGAAACTATAATGACGCTTGAGAGAACCGACCGAGTCGAAATCCCAGTCCTTGCACTGCGCGATGTTGTGGTATATCCGCACATGGTGATCCCGCTTTTTGTAGGCCGTGAAAAATCAATAAAATGCCTAGAAGCGGCAATGGACAAAGACAAACAAATTTTCTTGGTTGCACAAAAAGATGCAACTGTAGATGAACCTGAGCAAGAAGATATTTATCGTATCGGCACTATTGCCACTGTACTTCAGTTATTAAAATTACCGGACGGTACAGTTAAAGTTTTAGTAGAAGGTACACAGCGCGCACAAATCGAAGAATTTGTAGATAACGAAGACTTTTTTGTAGCTAATGCTCAATTTATTGAATCTGATTCGGTAGACGAGAAAGAACAAGAAATTTTTATTCGTAGCGCAATTAGCCAGTTTGAAGGCTATGTAAAGCTAAATAAAAAAATTCCTCCTGAAGTACTAACTTCAGTTTCAGGTATTGATGAGCCAGCGCGCCTTGCTGATACAATGGCAGCCCATATGCCATTAAAAGTACCTGAAAAACAAAAAGTGCTAGAAATTTCAAACGTGACAGAACGTCTTGAATATTTAATGGCATTAATGGAAGGTGAAATAGACTTACTGCAAGTTGAGAAAAAAATTCGTACCCGCGTTAAAAAGCAGATGGAAAAGTCACAGCGCGAGTATTACCTCAATGAGCAAATGAAAGCCATTCAAAAAGAATTGGGTGAGCTTGATGATGTACCTGATGAATTTGAAGCACTTAAAAAGCGCATTGAAGAATCGGGTATGCCAACAGAAGCACAAGACAAAGCGACGACAGAGCTTAATAAGCTTAAGATGATGTCGCCAATGTCTGCAGAGGCCACTGTAGTGCGTTCATACATTGATACGTTAATTAACGTACCTTGGAAAAAACGCTCTAAAGTGAAAAAAGACTTAGCAGGCGCGCAAAAAATTCTTGATAGCGATCACCATGGCTTAGATAAAGTAAAAGAACGCATTATTGAGTACCTCGCAGTACAACAGCGTACTAATAAGCTCAAAGGGCCAATTTTATGTTTAGTTGGACCACCAGGTGTTGGTAAAACATCACTTGGGCAATCTATTGCACGTTCTACTGGTCGTAAGTATGTTCGTATGGCGCTTGGCGGCGTACGTGATGAAGCTGAGATTCGCGGTCATCGTCGTACATACATAGGTTCAATGCCAGGTAAGCTAATTCAAAACATGACAAAAGTGGGCGTTAAAAACCCATTATTCTTATTAGATGAAATCGATAAAATGTCATCGGACATGCGCGGCGACCCAGCATCAGCATTGTTAGAGGTGCTTGATCCGGAGCAAAACAGTCATTTTGCCGATCACTATCTTGAAGTCGATTACGATTTATCTGACGTTATGTTTGTAGCAACATCAAACAGCTTTAACATTCCTGGCCCATTATTGGACCGTATGGAAGTTATTCGCTTGTCGGGTTACACCGAAGATGAAAAGCTAAACATTGCAAAAGAGCACTTAATTACTAAACAAGTTAAACGTAACGGTTTAAAAGAGTCTGAAATAGTTATCGAAGACAGCGCAATTATTGGCATTATTCGTTATTACACACGTGAAGCGGGTGTACGTAACTTAGAGCGCGAAATTTCGAAACTATGTCGTAAAGCCGTTAAAAATATCTTACTTGAAAAAGACACTAAAATAGTGACCATCAATCAAGATAACCTAGAGGACTTTTTAGGTGTGCAGCGCTTTGATTATGGTAAAGCTGAAGATGGCGACCGTATTGGTCAAGTTACAGGTTTAGCGTGGACAGAAGTTGGCGGCGATTTGCTAACAATTGAATGTGCGGCAGTGCCAGGTAAAGGCAAGTTAAGTTACACCGGTTCTCTTGGCGATGTAATGCAAGAGTCGATTCAAGCGGCAATGACGGTTGTGCGTAATCGAGCAGATACTTTCCGTATTAACAGCGACTTTTACGAAAAACGTGATATTCACGTACACGTACCTGAAGGCGCAACACCAAAAGATGGTCCTAGTGCGGGCGCAGCAATGGTAACGGGTCTTGTATCTAGCTTAACGGGTAATCCTGTACGAGCAGATGTTGCTATGACTGGTGAAATTACGCTACGCGGTGAAGTGCTTCCGATTGGTGGCTTAAAAGAGAAGTTATTAGCGGCGCATCGTGGTGGAATTAAAACAGTGATCATTCCAAAAATTAACGAACGTGACTTAAAAGAGATACCAGACAACGTGCTGGCAGGTCTTGATATTCACCCAGTTACTTGGATTGACGAGGTGTTAAAGCTTGCTTTAGTGCATCCTGTTGAGAGTTTTTCGGTCGAAACACCTAAAAACCAAGAAAAAACATAAAAAAAGTGCTTTTTAGGGCTTTTCAAATCTAAACGGTATGATAAGTTAAGCACTGGTTTTCAAGCCTAGCCCTTACGGGGCCTAGGCTTAAGAAAAATATAATCATGTGGGCATTAAAAGTTTGCTCTAAAATTTTCAAAAAAGTGATGTTAGTTTAAAAAACCATCGCTCTTGATAATAACAATGAAAGAGGATGATATTGTGAATAAATCTCAATTAATCGATCAAATCGCAGCTGATGCTGACATTTCTAAAGCGGCTGCAGGTCGTGCACTAGATTCATTCATCGAATCTGTATCTGGCGCGCTAAAAGATGGCGACTCAGTTGCACTTGTAGGTTTTGGTACTTTCTCAGTACGTGAACGTGCTGCACGTTCAGGCCGTAACCCGCAAACTGGTGAAACTATCCAAATTGCTGCTGCAACTATTCCAGCTTTCAAAGCCGGTAAAGCGCTTAAAGACGCAGTAAACTAATCACTGTTTTAAACACATTAGTTATGGCGAGTGTAAAGTTACTGATTCACTTCAACAGATGAGTTAAGTAACTTTTCCGCCAGTTACTTCAAGTGAAAAAGCGTATCTGGTAAGATACGCTTTTTTTACATGTGACAAGGTAAAATACCTTGATCAAAAAGAGATAAACAAATGCTTGAGAAAATCAGAGAAGGTTCGCAAGGACCTGTAGCCAAAATAATTTTAGGCGCGGTGATTTTATCTTTTGCCTTAGCAGGGATCGGTAGTTACTTAGGTCAAACCACAGAACAACCCGTTGCTGAAGTAAATGGAATTAAAATTAGTCAAACCGATTTTAACCGTGCTTACCAAAATGAACGTAGCCGTTTAGAGCAACAATTTGGTGAATACTTTACACAAATTGCAGCTGATCCAAATTACATGGCACAAATTCGTCAAGGTGTAGTTGACCGCTTAGTACAACAAGAATTGCAATCACAGCTAGCGGCTGATTTAGGCCTTCGCGTAAGCGACGAAAATGTACGTAAAACAATTTTAGAATTACCATACTTTCAAATTGGTGAAAAATTTAATAACGACCGTTACCTACAAGTAATTCGTCAAATGAATTTTCAACCAGATGCTTTTCGTGAATATTTACGTAAAGATATGACACGCAGCCAGGTAGTATCTGCTGTTGCAGGTACAGACTTTGCCCTAGAGAGCGAGCTGAAAAGCGCAATTGCTCTTCAGCAGCAAACTCGTAGTATTGATTACGTAGTTGTAAACAAAGAGGCACTTGCTGCGAATGTTGAAGTATCAGATCAAGAAGTATCTGATTACTACGACCTAAACGCATCTCAATTTTTATCTCCAGAGCTTATCTCAGTAAGTTACATTGAGCTTAAAGCAGCAGATATCAATGTTGAATCGGTAACCGAGGATGACGTTAAAGCGTATTATGAGCAAAACAAAGCACAATACGTTGAGCCAGAAAAGCGTCGCGTATCACATATCTTAATTGATAACAGTGAAGACGATGATGCAGCAAAAGAAAAAGCCAATGCTCTTCATGCACAGCTAGAGCAAGGTGCAGACTTTGCTGAGTTAGCACAATCATCGTCTGACGATATCGTTAGTGGCGAAATGGGCGGCGATCTTGAGTGGATTGAGCGTGATGTAATGGACCCTGCATTTGAAGACGCGGCTTTCGCGCTTGAAAATAAAGGTGATATTTCTGACGTTGTTACTTCTGAGTTTGGTTATCACATAATTAAACTTACTGACATTCAACCACAACAAGTTAAAGCGTATGACGATGTTAAAGCTGACTTACGTGCTGAATTAGAACAAGCTGAAAAAATAGATGCATTTTACGAAAAGCAAACTGAAATGGGTGCACTTGCATTTGAAATTTCAGACCGCTTAGATGATGCTGCAGAAGTTGCTGAGGTGGAAGTTAAATCTACACCTCTTTTAGCACTTAATGCTCTACCAGAGCCGTTAAACAGCCCTGCAGTTGTTAAAGCATTAACATCAGTTGATTTACTTGAAGATAAAGTAAATTCTGAAGTTATTGAGCTTGGCGATGAGCATGCAATCATTGTTCGTATTAACGAGCACAAAGCTGCTGCTACTAAGCCGTTAGACGAAGTAAGCGAGGAAATTAAAGCGCGTTTAGTGAATGAAAAATCATCTGAGCTTGCTAAAGAAAAGGCACGTAGCTTATTTGCAGAAGTACAAGCAGGTAAGAGCTTAAACGATGTTGCTAACGAGCAAAGCTTAACACTTCGCCAAGAAGCGCAGTTAACACGTCAAAGCTACACTGTTTCACCTGCTATTGTGACTCAAGCTTTTAAAATGGCTCACCCAGCGGATTCTGCGGTAGTCGATCTCGTTAATTTAAATAATGGTGATGCAGCAATTGTTGCGCTTAAGTCGGTAACGGATGCACAAGTTGCAGCTAATATTGACCCTCAAGCAAAACAAAGCATTACTATGGCGCAAGCTAATAAAAACTACATGGTATTTATTGAAGCGCTTAAAGCCAATGCTGAGCTTAACTTACCAACGGCTACACAAACTGTTGAGTAATTAATTTTAGCTCATAAAGAAAGGCGCTTTTAAAGCTGTCTCTTGATCACAAGTCTGACTCAAGAGATTTTGCTAAATCGTAGCCTTCCAGGATGGCTTGTAACTTAAGCCATCCTTTCCATAACACTTTCACAGATGCACGCCCTGTGCGCTTGGTATCTTTCCAGCCTCCTAACTTTGCCAGTTCCTGATACGCCCATGACATATTTGGAGCAGTTTCAGGCAATGGTGTTTTTATTCTCTTTAACCACAATAACTTCCATGCTTTGGGAGATAACAGTTGTTCACAACTTGGAGAATCAGGCTGCTCATTGGTGAACTTTAGTTGCAATATTCGCGTCGCAATAAAGCCATTAATCGTCACCAATCTTTCCATGTTATCTTGGCTTTGAAGGCGTAAACTTTCGATATCCGTACCATCACTTTTCCAGACTTTATGGTATTCCTCTACAAGCCAACGGTGCTCATAGTAGGTGATGATAGCTAAGGCGTCTTCTTTGCTGGTGACTGGTTCACTGGTTAATAGGTGCCAGCTTAAGCCATTCTTAGCGTTTCCTCGCTCTGTACAGCCGACATAGTAAACTGGGAGGGAGTGTCCTTTCTTATTGTAAGGCGCTTTGAGTGTCACTGGCGCATAGGTGATATCCAGTGTTGCGCTTCGGGCTTTTCTTCCTCCTTTTTGTGCAATGTGGATGTGTTTGGTGCCTGCACTCATCAGCTCGCTTGCAAACGCATAGAGCTTATCCTCACCTTCTTCAATATGACGACTTTGCATCGAGCGTACGACGAATCGTTGCTGCTCGGTCAGTTTATACTGCAAGTATTCGTAGATGTCCGCTTCGCGGTCACACACCGATATCACGTTCGCCATTTGTCCTTGCAGCCGCTCTGCCATCGCTCGTGACGCTGACTCCCACTTGTAACTTTCTTTTTCTTCGTAAGAAGTCGTCGCGTGTTTTTCTCTTTTTCCAATCGTGTTGATATCACGACTCCAGCGAGACTGTTCAATTAATCCCACAACTTGCTTTGTGTCTGGCGCAAACAGTAATACGCTATGAGCTAACAAGCCTCGTTGTTTTGCTCCTCGTCCGACATGACCCAAATCATCTCGAATGGAGGAATGCTTATAAATTAGTGTGGTCGTGTCTTCTAATGCGAGCAATAAGTTATGACTTTTTGCTTGTTCAACCGTGGCTTTAAAGCCTGACTCTGCTATAGCCGTTGCGTCAATATTCTCGTTGCGAATAAAGCGGTAGGCACCTTCCATATCGGCGGGGGATTGAGTGATGTTCACAAGTGGTTTTCCTGGTTCATTTGCAAGCGTTGATGCTAACTTTACCAGACGCGCTGTTCTTCTTGGATCACCTAAGTCCGATTTACCGAATTGTTGTTTTGCCCAATGAGTATGTTCGTTAATCATAATGTGCCCTCAAACAAGATTTGAAGATCTGATCATGACATTGAGATTTAGTTCAAAAAAATCCCCGCTAATTTCTTAGCAGGGATTTGTGTATAAGAGACAGCTTTTAAAGCGCCTTTTTTATTGTCTTTTAATTACCTCTGGCAATAAACTCAATCCGATTGCCGCTAGGCTCTCTTATCATCATATGTTGGGTTGGGCCGCTACCTAAGTTTTCGGGTGCAAACTCTATAATAATATTATTTTGCATTTTTAAGTGTTCATGTAGCTCGCTTAACTTTTTGATACTTTCAACACTAAGTGCTAAATGGTGTAAGCCCACATTTTCTGCTCGATTAAACTCCACACGTTTTGCATCGTTTTTCACGCGCCATAATGTAATGGTTATTTTATTGTTTGATAAAAAATAAGAAGGATAGGCTGGGTCATTTCCTAGCGTTTTAAAGCCAAGTACATCAGTAAAAAATGCTTTGGATGCATCTAAGTCTGATACGGTTAAACCTAAATGATCAACGCCACCAACCCAATTTTTATCAGCAATAGCTGAGGCTGATAGAAGGAGTAATGGGGAAAGGCTAAGTAGTAACTTTTGTTTAAGCATGAGATCTCTTGTTAATTAAATACAATTAACAAGAAGACCTAGTTAAATACGGTTACCTTACAAAAAAGTTAGGTATTTATAATCTGCTTTAGCAGCTTAATAAACGCTGCGTTACTTTTGATTGAGGGTTTTGAAAAACATCTTCAGTAGGACCGTATTCAACCACTTCGCCTTTATCAAGTACAACTACAAAATCACTAATGTGACGTACTAAACTTAAATGATGAGTGATCATCACATACGTAAGGCCTGTATCGCGCTGCAGCTTAAGTAACAAGTTTACTATTTGCGCCCGTATAGAGGGATCTAAAGACGAAACAGCTTCATCAAGTACAATCACCTTAGGATCTAAAATTAATGCACGAGAAAACGCTACACGCTGTAACTGCCCCACGCTAAACATATGCGGGTAGTAGTGTTTATGATCGATTAACAAACCCACCTTAGAAAGCGTTGCATCAATCTTTTCAGTGCGTTCACTAGCATCAAGCTCAGTATTATATTGCAAGCAATCATCAAGCATTTCGCCAATGGTTAAGCCCGGGTTGAGCGATGCAGCTGAATCTTGAAAAATCATACGAATATGGCGACATTGATTATCGCGTACGCCATTATCTTCGATAATATTATTCTCGAGCAAAATTTGCCCGCTATCAGCGCTATCAGCTCCTGAAAGTAGTTTTGCCAACGTACTTTTACCTGCGCCTGTTTCGCCAATTATGGCAATGCTTTCACCTTTACCTACGCAAAATGAAATGTTTTTAAGGACTTCAAACTTTTTACGTGAAAAAAGCCCAGCTCGTACATTAAAGGTTTTACAAAGCGCTTGTACTTTTAACAGTGGCTGCATTACTTCATGTCCTTAATTAACGGAAAGTGACACGCATAACTATGCCCATGATGCTTAGTCAGGGCTGGCGTAACAACACAGGCTTTTTGTGCTTGTGGGCAACGCGGCCCAAGGCGACAGCCAATAGGCAAATGTTGCAAAGTAGGGATAGTCCCTTTGAGCGCATAAAAAGGTTCTTTATGTGCTAAGCCTTGCTCGTAGTCTGGCAAGCTTTTTAGTAATGCTTGCGTGTATGGATGGCGAGGCTGTTTGAATATTTCATGGGTTGGGCCTGCTTCAACCATTTGCCCGCAATATAAAACATGAATGCCATGCGACCAATGTGCAATCTCTTCAAGTTCATGAGAGATCATTAAAATAGACATATTTTTAAGTTGGTTTAAGCTTTTTAGTAATCTAAATACTTGTGCGCGAGTTGTGCTCTCAAGGGCTGTAGTTGGCTCATCTGCTATCAATAGCTTTGGAGTGCGGGCAATGGCCATTGCAATCATTACTTTTTGACATACGCCTTCTGAGAGCTCATGAGGGTAACTACTTAGTACTGCTTCGTGGTTTTTAATGCCCACTTTATGAATAAGCGCTTTTACTCTGTCTTTTCTCTCGCGGTTGCGCTTTAAAAAGAAACCTTTAGTTGCGACCTCTGGGAGTGTTTCGGCAATTTGGTCAAATATTTTAGCGGTTGGGTCAAGGCAGCGACTTGGATCTTGATAGATCATCGCTATATCTTGGCTTACTATTTTACGGCGTTTCTCTGGGCTTAAACGCATTAAGTCTACGCCGCGCCAATGAATACGGTCGGCAGTAATGTCCCAGCGCTCGTTTAAGACACCAATAATCGCTTTTGCTATTAGGCTTTTACCAGAGCCAGACTCGCCTACAAGCGCATGTACTTCGCCTTCTTTTAAGCTAAAGCTCACTCTGTCTACGGCTCTAATTACAGTTTCAGAGGTACGTAGTTCAATTGTTAAGTTACGAACATCGAGTAATTGCATTTAATCAGCCTTACGTGCTTTTAGCACTTGTCGCAGGCCATCGCCTACTAAATTAGTAGATAACACGGCTAAAAATAACAGTACACCAGGTAGTGCTACAGTCCACGGCGCTAAATAAATAAGGCCCAGATTTTCGGCTAATATTGCGCCCCATTCGGTCGTTGGTGGTTGAGCCCCTAATTTTAAAAATCCCAGTGCTGAAATATCTAATATCGCGGTAGAAAGCGCCATCGTGAATATAACCACAATATGCTCATAAATATTAGGGAAAATACCGCGCGATATTATATGCCAATTAGATGCGCCATCGAGTCTAAACGCAGTAATGTAATCTTTACTTAATTCATCAACAATTAGGTTGCGCACCGAGTGAATAAACTGTGGTAGTAACGCTAAAATAATTGCCCATACGGTATTCATTAAACCAGGACCGAGTATGGCGATTATTATTATGGCTAATAACAAAGAAGGAATAGAAAGTGTTATATCAAGCAAATGATTTAAAAAGCTTGAACGCAACCCTTTACTAATCCCTGCAAAAGTCCCCACTAATACACCAAACAGGGTCGTGATTAGGGCAGCTACAACAGAAAGTCCAAACGTATATGTTGCACCATTCATTAAGCGCGAGAGTACATCACGGCCTAAATCATCGGTGCCTAAAATAAAGCGTACATCGCCCATTTCTCGCCATGAGGGCGGTATGAGTAGTGCATCACTATGCTGTTGGTTTACGCCATAGGGCGCTAAAAAAGGAGCGGTGGCGGCCAATAATGCAAACGCCATAAATATCCATAAACCAACCAAAGCTGGGTGATTGTTTTTAAATTTGCGCCAAAATCGCGCAAGTGGCGATTTATTCGACTCTTCAGAAAATAAATTAAACTTTGCCATGGGCCTGATTCCGCGAGAGTGGATCGAATAAAGTGTAAGTAAGCTCAGCTGTAATAGAGGCTAAAATAACAAATAAAGACACCGCCATTAATCCACCTTGAATTGCAGGAAAGTCACGCTGATAAATACTATCGATTAACCATCGGCCAATACCCGGCCAAGAAAAAATAACTTCAGTAATCATCGCAAGTGTTATCAAGGTGCTAAATTGCAAACCAATTTGCTTAATTACCGGTAGTAGTGCATTACGCAGTGCATGGTGCATGATAAGTTGACGGCGGTTAAGGCCTTTTGCCCTAGCTGTTTTAATAAAGTTTTGATCCATTACCTTAAGCATAGACTCGCGAGTAAAGCGCACTAATACCGTGGTTGGATACATGGCCAGTACAATAGTAGGGAGTGTTAAATGGCGCAGCGCATCAACAAAGGCCATCCCTTTATATGGAAATCCAGCGAGAGCAATATCAATTAATATAAACCCTGTACTGGCGGGTATTTCGTAAAGGAGGCCCATTCTGCCCGACATAGGAAACCAGCCAAGCTTTAATGAAAAAACCATTATTAACAACAATGCGAGCCAAAACACAGGCATTGAATAACCTACCATAGTGACAGAGTTTATAAGTTTATCGGGCCAGCGTTTATGATAGCCAGAGCCTAAAATTCCAGTAGGTACACCAATAACAACCGATACAATTAATGCATATACGCTTAGCTCTAAAGTAGCCGGTAGTAAGTCAATAATATGGCTAAACACGCTGTTACCAGAGGCAAATGAAAGCCCCCAATCGCCTTGAAATATTCTCCCTAAAAAGGCAATGTATTGCATAAAGTAATTGCTGTTGTATAAATATTTATCTTCAAGCTCACTATGCTGTGCAAAGTTACCACTTGGTATGCCACTTAAATTACTTAGCGGATCACCGGGAAATAAATACGCCAGTGAAAACGTAAATACGCTGAGCATTAGTATCATAAAAAAGAACAAGCCAAGGCGACGTAAAATATAATCTAAGATCATTATTTCTTCCTCGCATTAGCAAGCGAAATAGCACCAAACGGGCCAAGTGTTATGCCTTCCACATCAGCGCTACTTGCTTGAAAGCGCAAGCCATGAGCAATAGGTAATAACGGCAACTCTTTAATAATTAAGCTTTGTGCGTCTTCGTAGTATTTTTTACGTTTGTTTAAATCAGTGGTGTCTAGTGCTTTAGTAAGCAATAAATCAAATTGGGGATTACACCAGTTTGCTGGGTTTTTGCCACTAAAAGTAGCGGTGCAACTCAGCAGCGGGCTAAAAAAGTTATCAGGGTCGGGTGTATCTGCGGCCCAACCAAGTAATACACTGTCGTGCCTATGCTCGCCAATACGTTGAATAAACGTATTCCACTCATATTCTACAATACTGACGTTAACGCCTACTTTGCGTAAATCACTTTGCATAAGCTCAGCCATTTTACGTGCATTAGGGTTATAAATACGACTCACAGGCATAGCCCATATCGTCATATCAAAGCCATTAGGCAACCCTGCTTCAATAAGTAACTTTTTAGCAAGTTCTGGATCAAACGTAGGTATATCTTCTTGTGGCTCAAATGCCCAAGAGGTAGGCGGCAAAATAGATTGTGCGCGGGTACCGTTACCGTAATAAACCGCCTGCATTATTTTATCTACATCTATTGCGTGCGCAAGCGCTTGGCGTACGCGTAAGTCGTCAAACGGGGCACGCTCTGTATTAAATGCCCAATAACCTATGTTTAAGTTCGTTTCTTTTTCGACGTTTATATCATCACGTTGCGCTAAAATGCTCAATTGTGCACTACTTGGATGAGCTGTTACATCGCACTCTTTAGTCAGCATTTTTGCTATGCGCGTAGTGCCGTTAGGGGTTATATCGTAAACCAATTGCTCAAGTGCAACGTCATGCTTCCAATAAAGTGGGTTACGGTAAAAGCGTACAAGGTGATCTCGGCGGTATTCTTTATAAATATACGGGCCGGTGCCAATAGGGTACTGATCAAATAAGTTTTTTTGATTATTTTTCTTAAGTTTCATGGCGTATTCTTCTGAAAGCACCACGGCAAAGTCGGTAGCCATATTAGCTAAAAAACTGCTTTCAGGATTAAACAATTCAAAACGGACTTGGTAGTCAGACACGCGCACAATTTTGCGAATAAGTTGATCAATTCCTACACTTTGAAAATACGGGTAATCGGCATCGCCCACAAAGTGATATGGATTATAGACATCAAATAATCGGCTAAAGGTGAATATAACGTCGTCGGCGTTAAAATCCCGCGATGGGGTAAAATAAGAAGTTGTATGAAACTTTACATCTTTACGCAAGGTAAAGGTAACCGATTTACCATCTTTGCTTATTTTCCAATCGGTCGCCAGCTCACTTTGAAACTCTGCCGTAACAGGGTCAATGCTAATTAAGCGGTCGTATAATTGGTTAGCAATTATATCAATAGTTGAACCGGTGGTCGTGACTTGCGGATTAAACGACACAGGGTTAGCTTCAGCGCAATAAACTAAGCCTTGGTTTTTTTCTTCTATGATTTCTTCTTTGCTATCAAGGCAACCAACTAAAGTGGTGGTAAGCAAAACAAGTAATAATTTATGCACCCGCATAACCTCTGACTATTGTTGATCCAACAAGTTATATTTTTTAAGATAACCACGTAATTGATGATACGTTAAACCAAGTACTTCTGCAGTTTTCTTTTGATTAAATTGGCTATGTTCGAGTGCTTTATTAATCATGTTTATTTCAAAGTCGTTTGAACGCTCTTTTAAGCTGCACGGAAATTGAATATCAACGGCTGAATCATTGCTTGTTTGAGTAATCGGCGGCGCAACAACAATAGGCTCTGCATTAACCGTTTGAGCCGCTACAGGTGCTTTAATACGCGCTTTTGGTCTAAATGGGCTATCGAATGGGTCTAAAATAATCTGGTGAACGGGAATATGTTCACTACCGTGGCGATACAAACTGCGTTCAACCACATTTTTAAGTTCACGAATATTACCAGGCCAATCATAACTAAGCAGTGTTTCTGTTGCGCTTCGGGTAAAACCGCTAAACAGTTCCCACTCTAAATCGCGCGCCATGTTCATCGCAAACTGCTCAGCAAGAAGCATAATATCGTCTTGGCGTTCGCGCAGTGGTGGTAGGGTAATTACATCAAAGGCAAGGCGATCGAGTAAATCACTTCTAAATTCACCTTGCTCGGCCAAATAAGGAAGATCTTCGTTTGTCGCACACACTAAGCGGGTATCTACTTTTACAGTTTGTTTGCCTCCAACACGTTCAAACTCACCGTATTCTATAACGCGCAGCAGTTTTTCTTGTACCATAGCTGAGGTATTAGCTAATTCGTCTAAAAACAGTGTGCCGCTGTTAGCGCGTTCAAAACGACCTTCGTGACGTTTACTTGCCCCCGTAAAAGCACCGCTTTCGTGGCCAAATAACTCACTTTCGAGTAGGTTTTCGTTAAGCGCTGCACAGTTAAGCTTTACGTAGTTTTGATCCCAGCGTTTTGATAAAAAGTGTAAGCGTGCTGCTATTAGCTCTTTACCTGTGCCGCGTTCACCAATAATAAGTACCGGTTTATCTAAATTAGCCAGTTGCGATACCTGATCTAATACAGACAGAAAGCTATCAGATTGGCCGAGTAAATTATCCTGTTGGCGATATTGGCTCATATTTCCTAACTCTTGGTCATTTTTACTAACAGTTAGTGTATTTCATAATTAGGGATAACTAAAGAAATTTGTATATTTAGTTTAACGTAATGAAAATAAAGTGTATTTTAACTTTTAAAAAGTTGGCAAGCATATTGATACTAGTTATAGCAGACTAACTAAGTTTTAATTACAGAGGTAAATGTTATGGGAATTTTTTCACGTTTTGCAGATATTGTTAATTCTAATATCAACGCCATTTTAGATAAAGCAGAAGATCCAGAAAAAATGGTTCGTCTGATTATTCAAGAAATGGAAGATACGCTTGTTGAAGTACGTTCTACATCAGCTAAAACATTGGCTGAGAAAAAAGAAATTGTACGCCGCTTAGATACACTTAAAGCGCAGGTAAGTGATTGGCAAGATAAAGCCGAACTGGCTTTAAGTAAAGACCGCGACGATTTAGCGCGTTCAGCCTTACTTGAAAAGCAAAAGTCGGCAGATGCAGTTGCTTCAGTAGCGAGTGAGCTTGAACATGTAGAGTCTCATATTGAGAAATTACAGCAAGAAGTAACGACGCTACAAGAAAAGCTAGCAGATGCTAAATCTCGTCAAAAAGCAATTATACTTCGCCAACGTTCGGCTGAGTCGCGCCTTGAAGTGAAAAAGACACTTGATAGCTCAAAAGTAGAAGAAGCACTTAACCGCTTTGAACGTTACGAAACCAAAATTGATGGACTAGAATCTCAAATTGAGTCGTACGATTTAGGTAAAAAGACGTTAGCGGATGAAATTGCTAATCTACAAAAAAATGAAAAGATAGATGATGAGCTAGCCGAACTTAAAAAGAAGTTAGCTGATAAATAATTACATATAAAAATATATGGGGCCCATGTGCCCCAGCTTAAAAACATCAAAACGGATTATCAGGAGAGGATTATGTTTGATCCAGAGATATTAGTTGCACCATTTATCTTGTTTATGATTTTTGTTGCTCCGCTGTGGCTAATTTTGCACTACCGTAGCAAGAAACAAGTAAGCCAAGGTTTAAGTGAGCACGAACATCGCCAATTACTTGAGCTTGCACACAAAGCTGAAAAAATGGCGGACCGACTAGAAACACTTGAAGCATTGCTTGATCAAGAGTCACCACAATGGAGACGCAAAGTATGAGTGCCAAACGCGAATTATTAAGAGACCCACAACGCGGTAAAATAGCCGGTGTATGTGCGGGATTAAGTGACTACTTTAATATGGAGTTATGGTTAGTTCGCATTATATTTGTTAGTGCGGTACTGCTAACGGGTGGCCCATTATTTGTGGTAGCGTATATTGCAGCCTGGTTCATTTTAGATAAAAAAGAGCCCGCAACAGCGCAAACTAAAAGCTCAACTAAACATGACGATCCGCTAGAAGTGAAATTTAAAGTATGGCAAAAAGGCGAGCCGCCGCGCCGCGCATTGCAAGACTTAAAAGAGCGTTTAACGCGTGTAGATACTCGCCTTCAAGATATGGAGCGCCATGTTACTTCAAGCGAGTTTACGGTGAGCCGTGAAATTAACAAACTTTAAAGGATTTAATAGCACCTTATTTGCAGCGTGATAAATTACGGCAAATTAGGTGCAAGACACTTTATGAGCCAATCATTTGCAAAAAAGACCTTTAAAAGCATTAAAGGCAAAGCACAAAAAGCCCTTCATCGCAGTTTAGACCAACACGTAAAGCTTGCCGTAACTGGCCTAAGTGGTAGTGGTAAAACAGCCTTTATTACCGCGCTTGTTAAACACTTAACAACCCAAGCGGACGATAAAAACTTACCTTTTTTTGATGTAATGCGCGAGCACCGCCATGTGGCCACTAAAGTTGTGCCGCAAGAGGCGTTAAAAGTCCCTACGTTTAATTACCCTCGAGCACTCAATGCTTTATTACCCAGCGATGGGGTGCCTACATGGCCTGCATCTACCGAGCGTATTAATACGCTGCGCTTGGCAATAAAGTATCAAAGTAATGCAGGGCTGCGCGGCCACTTTTCACCGCAATCAACGCTTTATTTAGATATTATTGACTATCCGGGTGAATGGCTCCTTGATTTACCTATGCTTGAGCAAAGTTATGCTCAATGGTGCGAGCAGCAATATCCGTTATTAACTCAGCCTTCGCGCGTAAACACATCAAGTGACTTTTTAGCGGCCGTTGAGCAACTTGACTTAAATGCCCCCGTTGATGAAAACGCACTTGCCCATATTGCTCAGCTTTATCAAAGCATGTTAGTCGGGCTTAAAAAAGACACCAAACTTGCCATGTTGCAACCTGGGCGCATGCTTATGCCAGGTGATTTACAAGGCGCGCCATTGTTATTGTTTTTTCCGGTATCGGGTGAAATAAACAGTGACGATGTCGTTGCGGGTTCTAATTTAGCGCATTTAATTAAGCGTTTTAACGCCTATATAAAAGAAGTTGTAAAACCATTTTATAATGAGCATTTTAGGCACTTCGATCGCCAAATTGTACTTGTAGATGTACTTAGTGCATTAAACGAAGGGCACGAAACACTCCAAGAGCAAAGCAGTGTAATAAACCAATTACTCGCACACTTTAACTATGGCGAGTCGGGCTTTTTTAAACGTTTATTTAAGCCCAACATAGACAAAATATTATTTGCAGCTAATAAATCAGATCACATAAGTGCAAAACACCATAAAGATTTAGCACTACTACTTGATTCGCTCGTGCATGAGCAAAGTAATCATTTAAAGTTTGATGGTGTAAAAATAGAAACCATGGCTATGTCGTCAATTACAGCAACGCAACCGCGCCAAATTACCGACAAAGGCCAAACGCTTGACTGTATTTATGGTAAACCGCTAAACGAGCCAGATTGGCTTACGTATTTACCGCCGCAGCCTCCCTCGCGGATGCTTAATAAAAATGAGTGGCCAGCACAGGGATTTGAGTTTTTATCGTTCTCTCCAATGCCGAGCCCCGATAAACAACTAAAACATATTCGATTAGATCATGTCATGCAGTACCTGCTAGGAGACAAATTAACATGAGTGAGTCAAACCAACCATTTCAAGCTGGGCGTCGTATAGATACGCAAAGCATTGAGCAAAACGAACCCGTTTTAGCACCTGCAAAAATTATTCAGCACGGGCAAAGTGATTACGAAGAACTTGAAGATGAAGCACTAGAGCCAGAAATAGATCTGGAACCTGTTTATAAAAAGTCGAAGTGGCAAACACTTAAAGGTGTTTTTGCTATTAGTTTTATAGTGCTGGTGCTTTTAGAGTTTGCGTACTCGTTAGTATTTGCTTTCGAGCAGTCAATTATTTTAGGCAGTGTTTATTTAACTGCGGTTGTAAGTGGCGTGTTGCTAATAGGGCGCTTATTGTGGCGAGAGTACCGAATGCTGCGCAGTTTAAAGCGTAACCAACTGCACCGAGTTGAAGCCGACAGGCTTTTAAACAGCGAGCAAGTAGGCGGTGCATTACCTTGGCTCGAAAAGCTCAATAAACACCAGGAGCTTGATAACTTTGAAACCTTTAAAAACCAAGTAGCGATGCATCACAGCGACAAAGAAATAATGACGCTGTACGCCAACAGTTTATTAATAACCCAAGACACCAAAGCTAAAAAGCTTATAAATCGGTTTGCGACTGAATCCGCACTGCTAGTTGCCCTAAGCCCACTTGCGCTGGTGGATATGATGGCTGTGCTTTGGCGTGGTACTAAGTTAATAGAACAAATTGGTAAAATTTACGGCATTGGTTTTGGCTACGCGAGCCGTATAAAGTTATACCGCATGTTGATAAAACAAGTAATGTTTGTTGGCAGTGCAGAGCTTGTATCTGACCTTGCTGCAACTGCACTAAGTGCTGAGCTTTTAGGTAAGCTTTCGGGACGAGCTGCGCAAGGGGTTAGCGCCGGTATTTTTACAGCGCGTATTGGTTACAAAGCAATGGAGCTTAGTCGCCCATTACCACGGCTTGAAAACAAACGCAGCTTACTAAAAGGCACTGTGCAAAGCATCGCAGGTAAAATTATGAGCCGTAAAAAGGCTGATTCAACGTAGTAAAGGTAGTGGCAATATTTGTGTACAAACGTGCGCTGCATGGTTTTTACACAAATAGCCATCTGAGCATCCGGCATGCTTGCTGTTTGTAAGCGCATACGTTTTGATTGTTGAATCGCAAAAACATAATAATCAAAAAAATGAGCCTACAATGAGCAAGCATCATATAAACACCCAGTGTATTCACGGACCACAAAAAGCAAACGACCCGCACGGCGCACTCACTTCTCCTTTGTATCAAACCTCTACCTTTCATTTTGAAAATGCCGCACAAGGTGCTGCGCGTTTTGCAGGCGACGAACCTGGTTATATTTATACGCGTTTAGGAAACCCCACAACTACAGAGCTTGAGCAAAAAGTTGCTCAACTAGAGAGCTGTGAAGCAGCAGCTGCAACCGCAACAGGTATGGGGGCTGTATCGGCCTCAGTACTGAGCTTTTTATCGCAAGGAGATCACCTTGTTGCCTCAAGTGCTTTATATGGTTGTACCTTTGCGTTTTTCTCGCATATGTTGCCGCGCTGGGGAATCGAAGTCACTTTTGTTGATATGACCAACGAGGACGAACTACGCGCTGCCATCAAACCTAATTCAAAAATGATATTTGTAGAAACGCCAATCAACCCCACTATGGCGGTTATTGATTTGGCACTCATTGGCGCAGTTGCTAAAGAGCAGAACTTAATTAGTGTGGTCGACAACACCTTTTTAACACCGCTACTGCAATCGCCTAAAAAATACGGTATCGACATTATAATGCACAGTGCGACCAAGTACTTAAACGGCCACGGAGACGTAGTTGCCGGTATTGTATGTGGATCGCTTGAGCACATAACACACATTAAAATGACCGTACTAAAAGACATTGGTGCAACTATAAGCCCGCACGATGCATGGCTAATTAATCGAGGCCTAAAAACACTCGCTATTAGAATAGAGCGCCATTGTCAAAGCGCACAAACAATAGCGCAATATCTAGAAGCTCACCCACAAGTAAGCACCGTATATTACCCGGGGCTTAAATCGCACCCAGGTTATAAGTTTATTGGTAACCAAATGAAAGCCGCTGGTGGTGTTATTGCGTTTGAAATAAAAGGCACGTTACAAGATGGCGCTCAATTTATTGATAGTATGAAACTTTGTACACTTGCAGTAAGCCTCGGCGACGCTGAAACACTAATTCAGCATCCTGCATCTATGACTCACTCGCCTTATACGCCAGAGGAGCGAGCCGCCGCTGGAATAAGTGATGGGCTGATCAGACTCTCGGTTGGGCTTGAAGATGTTAACGACATTATTAGTGATTTAGACCAAGCTTTTACTAAAATTGGTTAGGTGTATTTAATTGTGTACATATAAAAATAGCCTGCAGACCTTTATTTAAAGGTCTGTATTTTTAATATGCCACAAGTGTAATTTTAACTTTACGATGCAAGTGGTCGCGCTAAATACTGATATTAGCCTATCTATTAAACTTTTCTTCACTTTTGCATAGTATGGGGTCATTCGATATTCATTAGGTTTGAGTATCACTCTGACACCGATTTAGGGCTCACACCCAAGAAGGTACTTATGGCTAAAGCAAGTAAATACATATCCAAAACACCAGACGAAAATGGTGTTATACACTGGAGTGATGAAGAAAATAAAATTTGGTCTGAGCTTGTAGCGCGCCAACTTGCATGCATTGAAGGCAAAGCCTGCAACGAGTACATGCAAGGGTTAAAAAAGATTAACCTGCCGCACGACCGTATTCCGCAGTTAAGCGAGCTAAACGAAGTGTTGCTGGCCACTACCGGTTGGCAAGTTGCACCAGTACCTGCGCTTATCGACTTTGATGAGTTTTTTAGATTACTGGCAAACAAGCAGTTTCCGGTAGCTACATTTATTCGTAGCCGCGAAGAATTTGACTACCTACAAGAGCCAGATATTTTTCATGAAATATTTGGCCATTGCGCCATGCTAACTAACCCTGACTTTGCCGAGTTTACGCATAAGTACGGGCAATTAGGTTACGCAGCGCAGAAAAAGGACCGTGTATACCTTGCGCGTATATACTGGTTCACAGTCGAATTTGGTTTAATGCAAACCGAAGATGGCCTGCGTATTTACGGCGGTGGTATTTTATCAAGCCCAGGGGAGACTCAGTACGTATACTCAAATACGCCAGAAATCAGCCCAATGAATGTTCTAGATGTACTGCGTACGCCGTACCGTATTGATATTATGCAACCACAGTACTACACCATAAATTCGATTCATGATCTGTTTGATATATCGCAAATGGATATTATGACTTTGGTTGAGCGAGCTAAAGAGCTTGGTTTGCACGACCCAAAATTTCCACCAAAAGAAAAATTAGCCAGTTAAATATTAATGCTAAAAAAGCTAAAAGTAAGGATTTAGAATGTCTTCATTAAGTGCACAAAAATGCGAAGCCTGTCATGTAGATGCGCCAAAAGTATCTGACGAAGAGTTAGCACAATTAATTACTAAAATCCCAGACTGGGTACCAGAAGTGCGTGACGGCATTATGCAGCTTGAGCGTGTTTATAAATTTAAAAACTTCAAACAGGCTATCGCGTTTACTAACAAAGTAGGCGACATGGCAGAAGACGAAGGCCATCACCCAGGTCTACTAACCGAGTGGGGCAAAGTAACCGTCACATGGTGGAGCCATTCAATTAAAGGCCTACACAAAAACGACTTTATTTGCGCAGCTAAAACAGACGACGTATTTAACGCGCTGTAAACCATACTAATTGAGCAAACCAAAAAAGCACTTATTTTATAAGTGCTTTTTTGGTTTTGGGAGGTTATTAGCGTAGGTTGGGTAGAGTGAAACGAAACCCAACGAATCCTTAATGAACTTATTTACCTCGGTGCTTTTTTTACCACCAATACTTTCTTTCGACCTAGATTAAAAAATTCCTTTTTTCTTTATACGTTTGTATTTTTAGTGATATTTTAGAGCTAATAACTAGCTTCAGAGTAAAAGTTAATGGAAAAGGCGATCAAGGATGACAAGATTTCTGACTTTAGAGATCTAGTAAATTCCAATTCAAGTTTTGTTTATAACACTTATCATAATAAAAATGGCAAAAACCAATGGAATCTAATTTGTTCTTGTATGGATTGGATCACTGTATCTATTAGGTATTTACAACATACCCCAGGGTTTGAGGAAAATATTGATGTGCGTGTAATGCAGATGTTTTCTTTAATTTCTGCAATAGATCTCGTTTCAGAAGCAATAACCCAACTACACCGAGTGTTTATAAACCCGAGGACTCTGCCTTTCTTCGGCGAAAAGGAGTGTTTTACAAATCGTTTATTTGATGAGGACGACAACAGCTACTTCAAATCAATAAGAGCGTCATTTGGTGCTCACCCTGTAAATTTGAATCATTCAGACTGTAAAAGGTTTGCTAGTTGGCCTTATGATGACCACATGGATAATGATGAGCTTACTGTTAACTTATATAGCAATAAAGTGGGTGAGAGTGATTTAGTTATGGTTCTTAACTCTAACGAGCTGTTTTGCTTTCTTCTTAAGAGGTATGACTATCTAGATGTTTTATCTCAAGCAATAACAAAATTATTTAACGATTTTAAGCTGAATTTAACTAGGCAACCTATAGAAACTAAAGCATCCTATTTAGAGCAGTTATATATTTTAAAAAATGAGTCTGAGATAAGATTAAACAATGATTATTATAATGATGTTATTGATAATTTAATTATGGTTTACGAAGCCGAGCCTTTAGAGCCAGATCTTGAAATTAAGGCTGCTAATTACAGAAGGTCGTTAGAGTTATTAATCGATGAACTAAAAATAAACCTCCAATTGATGAATATTATAGATTTAGATAATGACGGACTTCTTGAGCCTAAATCAGATTTAAGTCGAAAGCTAAGTTATGAGTTAGGGAAGTTTTACAGTTGGCTGCATGAGAGTCTCTATGATCCTTTAGCTAATTATTACCTAAAAAGATTTAATGAAGAAACAGACTACATATATGACTTTAAGATAGAAGATCCAGTTAATACGTTATTCATTAAGGCAAAAATAATGCTGCTTGATTGAGAGTTTATTGCCATAAACAAAAAAGCTCTAAACCCAAAGGGCTTAGAGCTTTTCTATGTACAATTAAAGTTTAGCAAAAACACTTTAATTCAACGTATCGTTGGGTTTCGTTTCACTCAACTAACCTACGTGTTACTCATCAATTGAGCGTAGTAGGGCGTTTATGCCTACTTTTTCACGTGTTTGTTGATCTACCTTTTTCACGATAATTGCAGCATAAAGGCTGTGGGTGCCATCTTTTGACGGTAGTGCGCCTGGAACAACTACTGCGCCTGCTGGTACGCGGCCGTAGTGAATTTCGCCGGTTTCGCGGTCATAAATACGGGTGCTTTGGCTGATATAAACGCCCATTGAAATTACTGCGCCTTCTTCAACAATTACGCCTTCAACAATTTCAGAACGTGCGCCAATAAAACAGTTGTCTTCAATGATAGTTGGATTAGCTTGTAGAGGCTCTAAAACGCCGCCTATGCCTACGCCACCTGATAAATGTACGTTCTTACCAATTTGTGCACATGAGCCTACAGTTGCCCATGTATCAACCATAGTGCCGTCGTCAACGTATGCGCCAATATTTACGTACGATGGCATAAGTACGACGTTTTTACCTACAAAGCTGCCTTTACGGGCTACTGCGTTTGGTACTACGCGCATACCACCTTGTTGAAATTGCTCTGGCGTGTAGTCGCTAAATTTAAGTGGTACTTTGTCGTAAAACTGGTTTACGCCGTCGTTCATTGGTTGGTTGTCGCGAATACGAAACGACAGTAAAACGGCTTTTTTAAGCCACTGGTGTACAACCCATTCACCCGATATTTTTTCAGCAACGCGTGCTGCACCGCTATCAAGTAAATCAAGTGCGTCAATAATGGCTTGCTTTACGTCGCTAGATACTGTGCTTGGGCTAATGCTATCGCGGTTGTCCCATGCGTTTTCGATCATCGTTTTTAAATCTGACATGTGTGTCCTCTATTCTGTTTCGGCGTTGAATTTTTTACGTAATGCCTGATGAATTTTTGCTTGCTCTTCATCAGTCAGCGCTTGGTATTCGTTATTAGATACAACAAAGAAATCCTCGGCACGTTCACCTACCGTTGTAATACGGGCAGCGTGAATGTGTAGTAAATGCGCTTGGAAAACTTCGGCTATTTTGGTTAGTAAACCTTGTATATCGACGGCTTGAATTTCTATTAAGCTACGGTCTTTGCGTGCATGTGGGCGCAACACAATTTTAGGTTTAATATTAAAATCTTTAAAGCGTTGAGAGCGGCTCTTTTTAAAGCGAATTTTTTTACGTGGATCGCTAAGTGCTTGCTCAAGCCCGCGTTTAATTGATTGCGCTCGACCGCTCGCTATAGGGTCGCCACTTACTTCAAGTATTACAAAGCTAAACAGGACGTAACCGTCTTTTGTGGTCAGTACTTGCGCGTGCTGTATTTGTGCTTTTTTAGAGCCAATTACACTCACTAATCTCGCAAATAGTGCTCCAGAGTAGGGGCTGTATACAAATACTTGTGTACCACCATGCATTGCTTTGTTAGATACAATTACACTGGGTTGGCTTAAATCGGTGCTGCTTAATAAATGCTCACTTTGCCACGATATTTGTTGTTCGCTAAAGGCGGTAAAGTAGTTGGCTTTAAAGCGACTCCAAATTAAATCAATTTTATTCTCAGGGTAACCTAAGTTGAGTAGACGTTGTTTAGCTTGGTGCTTTTTATCGCGAATTTGGTCGCGCTGATCCATTGGGTTTTCAAGCCCTAGGCGTAATGCGCGCTGCGTGTGCAAGTACAATTCACGCAGTAGGGTGTTTTTCCAATCGTTCCATAAGTTGTCGTTGGTTGCACGTATGTCGGCAACGGTTAAACAATATAGGTAATCGAGTTGGCGCTCTGTTTTAATACGTGTTGCAAAGTCTTTTATTACAGCAGGGTCGTTAATATCTTTACGCTGCGCGGTAACCGACATAAGTAAATGGTTACTTACAAGCCATGCTACTAATTTCGCATCAGAGGATGAAAAACCATGTAATTTAGCAAAGGCTATAGCATCAACAGCGCCAAGTTCTGAGTGATCTCCCCCTCGGCCTTTAGCAATGTCGTGAAATATACCGGCTAAATAAAGTAACTCTGGTTTGTCCATTCGAGTGACTATTTCACTACAAATAGGAAACTCGCTAATGCCTGTTTTATCAAAGTATTCGTAAATATTTTTGATTAATTTGTGAGTATGCTCATCTACGGTGTAGGCGTGAAATAAATCGAACTGCATTTGCCCAAAGATATTACGCCACTGCGGTAAGTAGGCGGCAAGCATGCCGTGCTTGTGCATAAGCGTAAATGCGCGGCCCATACCATTAGGATGTTTAACTAAGCGTAAAAAGGCTTCACGACAGGCTGCATAATCTTGTAAATCCCCTAATAAACGACGGCGTACTTGGCGAATAGTACGAATAGTGCTTGGGTAAATATGCGTTATTGCAGGGTTGTCTGCTATGTGCTCAAACAATACAAAAAGTTGGTCACGTCTAAAAAATACAGATGGATCTTTTACGCGTATTTGATGACCCACTTGCTCAAAGTTTCTGTCGAGTACTATCACCGTTTTTTCACTACTTTCGGGCATGATACTTTGCTCAAAGTATGAAAGTAGCATTTGGTTAAGTTCACGAACGCGGCTCATTATTCTAAATAAGCGCTTCATCATACGCTCAACAGAGGCTTTACCGTCGCTACCAAAACCTAAAATTTCGGCGGCTTGTGGTTGATGATCAAACAATAAGCGGTTTTCAGCCCGACCTGCGGCTAGATGCAGTGCAAAGCGAATATTCCATAGGTTCTCAAGGCACTCTGAAAGCTCTTGAAACTCTTCATGGGTTAAGTAGCCGTGACTTATTAACTCTTGCAGAGTTTCGGTTCTAAAGTGCTTTTTTGCAACCCAAATAATGGTTTGCAAGTCGCGCAGGCCACCGGGGTTTTCTTTAATGTTTGGCTCAAGATTATACGCGGTGCCGTGGCACTTTTTGTGACGTAAGTTTTGTTCTTGAACTTTGGCAGTAAAAAACTCACCGGAGCGCCATACGGGTGTTTCTAGAATATGCGTTTTGAGTTTTTCAAACTCAATATGATTACCAAAAATAAGGCGGCTTTCAAGTAAGCTGGTGGCAAAAGTAACGTCTTCACGTTTTTGATCAATGGCTTGTTCTATAGTGCGCACGCTGTGACCAATCTCTAAGTTGAGATCCCATAGCATGGTGACAAACTGGCCTATTTTTTCGCATATTTCTTCGCTTGGCGGTTTAGTTACAAGCAATAAAAAGTCGATGTCGGAGTAGGGATGTAGCTCCCCTCGTCCGTATCCGCCTACTGCTATTAATGCTAAATCAGGTTCGCACGCTAAGTCGTAAACATGAAAAAGCTTAATTAGTAGGCGGTCAATAAACTCAGCCCGGGCATTAATTAAATTCCCAACCGGTTGTTTAGAAAATTCGTTATGTAACCATTTATAAAAATAGCTAGAACAATCGCGATAATCACTAAGTTGCTCAGCATCGCTGAGCAACTTTTTTACTTTGTTGGGTAATGCCACGTGGGCTGGCTCCTAATTTCTTATTTATTATTAGTGTTCTATGATCCTGTCGATAGTATCATCTGATCGTAGCGTTAAAATTTCAACACCATTTTCAGTCACTAATAAAGTATGTTCCCACTGTGCAGACAAGCTGCGGTCGCGAGTTACTACAGTCCAATCATCTTTAAGTAGCTTACATTGGCGTTTACCCGCATTAACCATTGGTTCAATTGTTAAGCACATGCCCGCTTTTAGAGTTTCGCCAGTACCCGCTTTACCGTAGTGCATTACTTGTGGTTCTTCGTGAAATCCTGCGCCAATACCGTGGCCGCAATATTCACGAACAATAGAGTAATTAAAACTTTCGGCATATTTTTGAATAGCAGAGCCAATATCACCTAAGCGCACACCTGGTTTTACCATTTTAATAGCAAGGTATAAGCTTTCTTGTGTTACTTCTGAAAGACGCTTAGCTTGGATGTTTGGTGTTCCAACCTGGAACATTTTAGAAGTATCGCCGTGGTAGCCATCTTTAATGACTGTTACGTCAATATTTACGCTGTCGCCTTCTTTTAATGCTTTGTCATTTGGAATTCCGTGACAAATAACATGATTAACTGACGTACAAACTGATTTTGGAAAGCCATGATAATTTAACGGAGCAGGGATTGCTTGTTGCACATTAACAATATAATCATGACAAAGTGTATTTAGCTCATCGGTGGTAACACCCGGCACTACATGAGGTCCGATCATTTCAAGTACATCGGCCGCTAAGCGCCCAGCTACGCGCATTTTCTCTATTTCTTCAGGGGTCTTGATAATAGCGCTCATTGAGGCTCCAAAGTTGAGTTTCTAACATTTATCGCCGAACAAATTTTGCACGCGACGTTGAGTATTTAATTTTAATATGGTATAAAGCGCGCCGTCTTTTTACAAATAAATTCTTAAATGATTTTTTGTATTTAAGGCAAACACAATTTTATTTTAACACACACACGTATCGTCACATACACTTGGGTGCATTTGAAGTTTAATTACTTCGGTGTTGGTGCTATGGGATATGTGGAGGCCTAACCCTAAACAACTATAGAGGATCTATAAAATGGCAAACGTTTCAATGCGCGATATGCTTCAAGCTGGTGTTCACTTTGGTCACCAAGCACGTTACTGGAACCCTAAGATGAAGCCTTTCATCTTCGGCACACGTAACCGTGTACATATCATCAACCTTGAGCAAACTGTACCAATGTTCAACGACGCACTTAAGTTTTTATCAAGTGCTGCAGCAAACAAAGGTAAAGTTCTTTTCGTTGGTACTAAGCGCGCAGCAAGCGACGCAGTTAAAGCAGCTGCTTTAGAAAGCGATCAGTTCTTCGTAAATCACCGTTGGTTAGGTGGTATGTTGACTAACTGGAAAACTGTACGTCAATCAATCAAGCGTCTTAAAGACCTTGAAGCACAAAGCCAAGACGGTACTTTCGAGAAATTAACTAAGAAAGAAACGTTAATGCTTAACCGCGAAATGGAAAAGCTTGAAAAGAGCCTTGGTGGTATCAAAAACATGGGCGGTCTTCCAGACGCGCTTTTCGTTATCGATGCTGACCACGAGCACATTGCTATCCGTGAAGCAAACAACCTAGGTATCCCTGTTGTTGCAATCGTTGATACTAACTCTAACCCAGACGGCGTTGATTACATCGTTCCTGGGAACGATGATGCTATCCGTGCTGTAAGCCTTTACACTAGCGCTGTTGCAGCTGCTATCACTGAAGGTCGCGAGAATAACATCGTTGCTCAAGCTGAGAAAGACGATTTCGTTGAAGCTGAGTAATTAGCTATCATCAAGTCTTCATCTTTTTAAGGTGAAGACTTGTTATTCTTGTAGAGCGGGTAACCCGCTTATCTAAACCAGATTTCAGATTTGAGGATTTACTAATGGCTGTAACTACTGCCCTAGTTAAAGAATTACGCGAGCGCACAGGCGCTGGCATGATGGATTGTAAAAAAGCGTTAACTGAGACTGATGGCGACATCGAGTTAGCGATTGAAAACATGCGTAAAAGTGGCGCTGCTAAAGCTGCTAAAAAAGCAGGTAACATTGCTGCTGAAGGTACTATCATCATCAAGCAAAACGCTGGTGTTGCAGTACTAGTAGAAGTTAACTGTCAAACAGACTTCGTTGCAAAAGACGTAAGCTTTTTAGCATTTGCAGATAAAGTTGCTGAAGCTGCAATTGCTGACACTCTTACTATCGAAGACTTACAAGCTAAGTTTGAAGAAGACCGTGTTGAGCTAGTAACTAAAATTGGCGAAAACATCAACGTACGTCGTCTGCAGTACATCGCTGGTGAAAACCTAGTTGAGTACCGTCATGGCGACCGTATCGGTGTTGTTGTTGCAGGTGTTGCTGATGAAGAAACACTTAAGCACGTTGCAATGCACGTTGCTGCTTCACGTCCAGAGTACTTAACTCCTTCAGACGTACCAGCTGACGTTGTAGAAAAAGAAAAGCAAGTACAAATCGAAATCGCGATGAATGAAGGCAAGCCTGCTGAAATCGCTGAGAAGATGGTTGTTGGTCGCATGAAAAAATTCACTGGTGAGGTTTCTCTTACTGGTCAAGCTTTCATCATGGAACCTAAAAAATCTGTTGGCGATATTCTTAAAGAGAAAAACGCAACAGTTACTGGCTTTGTACGTGTAGAAGTTGGTGAAGGTATCGAGAAGAAAGAAGAAGATTTTGCTGCTGAAGTTGCTGCTCAAATTGCAGCTGCTAAAGGTCAGTAAGATTAACTATTTGTGATGCAAAAGGAAATTAGATGCAATTAAAGTACTATTTGGTTTTGCTTCACAGCTAGAAATTCTTTAAAATAACCGCGCTTTTATGTTTAACATAAGCGCGGTTATTTTTTATCCATAATTCAATAAAAGTTGGCCCCTATACTATGACTATCAATCGCAAACCTATTTTTAGACGTGTTCTTCTCAAATTAAGTGGTGAAGCTTTAATGGGAGACGAAGGCTTCGGCATCGACCCTAAAGTTTTAGACCGTATGGCACAAGAAATTAAAGAGCTAGTAGAGCTTGACGTAGAAGTGGGTTTAGTTATTGGTGGAGGTAACTTTTTACGCGGTGGTTCACTTGCAGAAGCAGGTATGAACCGCGTAGTAGGCGACCACATGGGTATGCTTGCAACGGTTATGAATGGCCTTGCAATGCGTGATGCGCTACACCGTGCATTTGTAAACTGTCGTTTAATGTCGGCTATTCCGCTAAATGGTGTATGTGACGCTTATAACTGGGCTGAAGCAATTAGTTTATTGAAAACTGGCCGCGTTGTTATTTTTGCAGCGGGCACCGGTAACCCATTTTTTACTACCGATTCTGCAGCGTGTTTACGCGGTATTGAAATTGAAGCGGATACAGTAATTAAAGCGACTAAAGTGGATGGCGTGTACAGTGATGATCCTGTTAAAAACCCAGAAGCGACGCTTTACAGCCACTTAAGCTACAATGAAATCATTGAAAAAGAATTAAAAGTTATGGATTTAGCGGCATTTACTCTAGCCCGCGATCACAATATGCCATTGAGCGTATTTAATATGAATAAATCAGGCGCGCTAAAACGCGTAATTATGGGTGAAGAAGAAGGAACACTTATTTCTTCACAAGCCTCAGATGAAATAATCAAATAATTAGGATTAAACCGTGATTAACGATATTCAAAAAGACGCGCAAGCGCGCATGCAAAAAAGTGTAACTGCACTAGGTAGCCAATTATCTAAAATTCGTACTGGCCGTGCACATCCTGCAATCCTAGATGGCATTATGGTGTCGTACTATGGTGCACCAACGCCTTTAAACCAAGTTGCTAACGTAACAATTGAAGATTCTCGTACACTTGCTATTGGTGTATTTGATAAGTCTTTAGCGCAAGCTGTTGAAAAAGCAATTATGGCGTCTGACTTAGGTTTAAACCCTATGTCGGCAGGTACTGTTATTCGTGTACCACTTCCTCCACTTACAGAAGAGCGTCGTAAAGACCTAATCAAAATTGTACGTGGCGAAGTTGAAGGCGGTCGCGTTGCTATTCGTAACATTCGTCGTGATGCTAATGGCGATGTAAAAGGTTTATTAAAAGATAAAGAAATATCTGAAGATGAAGCGCGTCAATCAGATGATGCGATTCAAAAACTTACAGATAAGTTTATCAAAGAAATGGATACTCTATTAGCTGCTAAAGAAGCAGAGTTAATGGAAATCTAAGTAGGGCCTGTTTATCTTTTAAGGTAGAGTTTGCAGTAGTGTGTTTGGTTTTAAGGCAAGGCAGAGCCTACGTAGTGAGGTTATTCCCCATTATTAGGCGATAGCAATGCATAAAATCTAAAAACGCGCTGCCCAAAGGGTTCTGCCTAGATTGAATAAATTACAATCCTGAAAGGTCGACAGGACCTATTAAAATTATTAGTTTTGAAACGCCGTCTAGGGTATACTAGGCGGCGTTTTTTTATGGAATACTCGATATTTATGGTTCTAGATGCTGACACAATTTCACAGCAATGTTTACCTAAACATGTTGCTATCATCATGGATGGGAACGGACGTTGGGCACAAGCTAGAAATAGACCTCGTGTGTATGGGCATAAAAAAGGCGTAGACGCAGTTCGTCAATCTGTTCAGTTTTGTACTAAATTAGGGATACAATCGTTAACCTTATTTGCTTTTAGTAGTGAAAACTGGCGCCGCCCTGAAGACGAAGTAAACACTTTAATGGAGCTTTTCTTATTTGTTTTAACAAAGGAAGTTAAAAAGCTTCATAAAAACAATGTAAAACTGACCATTATTGGAGATTTATCACGATTTTCTGAAGGATTACGTAGCAAGGTAGACGCTGCGCATAAGCTGACTGAAAATAATACCGGATTGCGCTTAAATGTTGCAGCTAATTACGGTGGTCGTTGGGATATGGCTAACGCGGCTAAACAACTTGCTTTGCAAGTTGCGCAAGGCACACTCAACGCAGAAGATATTACAGAAGAGCGCTTAGCACACCATATGAGCATGGCAGATCAGGCTGAACCTGATTTACTTATTCGCACTGGTGGCGATGTTCGTATTAGTAATTTTTTACTATGGCAAGTTGCTTATGCAGAACTTTACTTTACCGAGACACTTTGGCCTGATTTTAATGAAGCAGCATTTGCTGAGGCTATAGCGTGTTACGTTGCCAGAGAGCGACGTTTTGGTTGTACGGGCGAACAAATAAAACAATTACTCGCTCAAACCTAAATAGAATAAGGGTCACATTTTGTTAAAACAACGAATTTTAACCTCACTTGTGCTTGCACCATCGGCATTAGCTTTGGTTTTTTATACACCGCTTACGTTATTTAGTTACTTTGCCGGTGCAATAGTATTATTAGGCGCATGGGAATGGTCTGCGTTTATGGGTTTATGCGATAAGCTCAAACGTGGTGCTTTTGTTGTATTGATTGCAGCCTTACTTGGCCTGCTTAATTTACATTGGCCTATTGAATCACTATGGGAAAATGGCAAGCTAGTAGGTGATGCAAATTACGTATTTACGCTTTCGTTTGCTTGGTGGATTGTTGCTAGTTATTTAATTTGGCGCTATCCAGAAATGGCTAAAGCGTGGAATGAAGGTTTAGTAATGCGCGGCATTGCAGGTTTATTAACACTTGTGCCGTTATGGCTTGCACTAAATACGCTGCGCAGTGCGCAATATGCTGAATCAACACATTTTGGCTCGGTACTGATTTTAGTCGTATTGGGTATTGTGTGGAGTGCAGACGTTGGTGCTTATTTTTCAGGTAAGAGCTTTGGTAAGCATAAACTTATGCCAAAAGTGAGCCCTAATAAAACAATTGAAGGGTTAGCAGGCGGTGTAGTCGCTTCTATCATTTTTGTTTTAGCATTTTGTCACTTTACCGATGTTGATTTAGGTGTTTGGCCTATCTACGCGATAATGACTGCATTTATTGCATTGTTCTCTGCGGTAGGTGATTTACTGGAAAGCATGTTTAAACGTGAAGCCGGTTTAAAAGATAGCGGCCGTTGTTTACCTGGGCACGGCGGTATTTTAGATCGCATTGACAGCTTAACGGCTGCAGCTCCAATGTTTGTAATGTGCTATGCGTGGACTCTTAGTTTATGAGCCAAAAGCAATTGCTGGTTATTTTAGGCGCAACAGGTTCAATTGGTTTAAGTACACTAGATGTTGTATCGCGCAATAAAGAGTTATTTGATGTTTTTGTTTTAGCTGCAGGGCAAAACGCAAAAAAAATGGCTGAGCTGTGTATTGAACACGAACCACTTTATGCGATTATGGCTACCCAGCAAGCCGCTGAGCAGCTATCTGCTTATTTAGCTAATACACAATGCCAAACGCTTGTTATGCACGGCGAGCAAGCAATGTGCGACTTATGTGCTCACCCAGATGTTGATGTCGTGATGTCGGCAATTGTAGGTGCAGCTGGTTTACTGCCAACATTAAGTGCAGTAGAAGCAGGTAAAAAAGTACTCCTTGCTAATAAAGAATCGTTAGTTATGTCAGGTCAGTTGTTTATTGATAAAGTTAAACAACATAAAGCGACCTTGCTGCCAATTGATAGCGAACATAATGCTATTTTTCAATGTCTACCTTCTTCGTTACAAAATGCCAAAGGCGATCAAAATTTACAGCAACATGGCGTAAGTAAAATTTTGCTAACCGGTTCTGGTGGCCCGTTTTTAACGCGCGATATAAACACACTAAAAGATGTAACTGTAAGTGAAGCCGTGGCGCATCCTAACTGGTCGATGGGTCAAAAAATATCAGTAGACTCGGCCACTATGATGAATAAAGGCTTAGAGTTTATTGAAGCTAAGTGGTTATTCAATTGCGACACCAGTGATATAGACGTAGTGATTCATCCACAAAGTATTATTCACTCAATGGTGCAATATCATGACGGTTCTATTTTAGCGCAAATGGGTAACCCTGATATGCGCACGCCAATTGCCCATGCACTTGCATACCCGGAGCGAATTAATGCAGGCGTTAAACCGTTAAACTTCTCTGATATATGTGATTTCTCATTCACCAAGCCTGACTTTTCTCGCTATCCAAATTTACAATTAGCGATTGATGCGTGTAGTGCAGGGCAGGGCGCGACTACAACGGTTAATGCTGCAAATGAGATAGCAGTAAGTGCATTCTTAAACGGTAAAATTGGTTTTACTGATATATACAAAATAAATGCACAAACGCTTGAAGCTGCAACGTATACCAATGTACAAAGCTTAGATGAAATTTTAGAGTGCGATAAATTAGCGCGTATTAGCGCTTCAGAATTTATAACAAAAGTGGCGCATTAATATGTTTGATTTTTTTTGGAATCTTGGCTCATTTATTTTAGCGCTTGGTATTTTAGTGGCCATACATGAATATGGCCATTTTTGGGTTGCACGAAAAATGGGCGTTAAAGTGCTGCGTTTTTCAATTGGCTTTGGTAAGCCATTGTTAAAATGGCACGATAAATATAATACCGAATATGTGATTGCGGCTATTCCATTAGGCGGTTATGTAAAAATGCTTGATGAGCGTGTTGATGACGTGCCGGCAAACCAACGTCACTTGTCGTTTAACGCTAAATCTGTACATGCACGTATTGCCATAGTTGCAGCGGGTCCAATGGCCAACTTTTTGTTTGCCATTTTTGCTCTTGCTGTAATGTATATGGTGGGTGTGCAGTCGGTAAAGCCTGTGGTAGGTAGCATTACCGAGGGTAGCCGGGCAGAGCAAGCGGGCATTATGCCTTCTCAACATATTATAAAAATTGGTGATGATGATATAACGACATGGCAAGATGCCACGTTTGCACTTATGTCTAATTTAGGTGAAGAAAGCGTTGAAGTGATAGTGCGCGATAAAAACCTTCAACCACGTGTTAAAACGCTTAATTTAGAGGGGTGGAAACTAGATCAGCAAGACGTGCCACCACTAAGCTCGTTAGGTATTGTACCGTTTAGACCTCAAGCCACTTTAACAATTGCCGCGGTGACTAAAGATTCAGCTGCAGAACACGCTAATTTACAAGTTAATGACAAAATTTTGGCTGTAAACGGTGAAACAATAAGCAATTGGCAGCAATTAGTTAATCTTATTACGCAATCAGCTAACAAATCTTTACAATTTAGTGTAAAAAGACAAGATACTATAAAAGCCATTACAGTAACCCCTAAAGGGCGCATTGATAATAACGGTATTGAGCAAGGCTTTTTAGGCGTTGCTCCTGTTGTACAGCAATGGCCTGATGGTTATGTAGAGACTAGACATTACGGCCCGCTCGATAGTATCGTGCGAGGCACAAAAGAAACGTGGCGCTTAATTACACTCAGTTTTGATATGATTGGTAATTTAATTACAGGCCAGGTTTCGGTTAAGAATTTAAGTGGCCCCGTGGGCATTGCAGTAGGCGCTGGAACTAGCGTAAGCTATGGGTTAGTGGCCTTTTTAAGCTTTTTAGCCTTAATAAGCGTTAACTTGGGTGTATTTAATTTATTACCCTTACCAGTGCTTGATGGTGGACACTTAATGTATTACATAATTGAACTTTTTCGTAAAAAGCCGGTCTCTGAAAAGACACAAGAGTTTGGTTTTAAAGTGGGCGCCTTGTTGCTCATTTTTCTAACATGTTTCGCTTTGTTCAATGATGTATCGCGTTTGTAGTTTTACAGCGTGGCAAATTACTAATTAGAACACGATTGTAAAGCACCACTTTAGTAGGGTGTTATGCGGTAATACAGTTGTAAAGGATAAAGATAATAAAATGGCTATAAAAAAACATTTGGCAGTAACAAGTTTATTGGGTGCAAGTTTTGCAGCCCTAGGCCAAAACTCCTTTATTGTTGAAGACCTGAAAGTTGAAGGTTTACAGCGTGTAGCACTTGGTGCAGCGCTAACACATATTCCTATTAACGTAGGCGATAATGTTGATGACTATACGATTTCAAAAACAATAAAGTCACTTTATCGTTCTGGGCACTTTGATAACATAAAAGCCCTTCGTGATGGCAACAACGTTATTTTTAAAGTAACGGAACGTCCTACCATCAGCTTCATTGAGTTTGAAGGCAATAAAGACATTAAAGACGAGCAGCTTAATGAGTCTCTTGATCAGCAAGATATTCGCCAAGGTGAACCACTTGATAAAACCGTTATCGATAGTATCGAAAAGGGCTTAGTTGAGTTTTTCCACAGTATTGGTAAATACAACGCTAAAGTAGATATCAGTATTACTAAGTTGCCTCGTAACCGCGTTAAACTTAAATTAGAGTTTGATGAAGGTGATGCAGCTTCTATCCGACAAATTAACTTAGTGGGTAATGAACTTTTTTCTAATGAAGAGCTTCTTAAACTTGCTGAATCGCAGCAAGATTTACCTTGGTGGCAGTTTATGGGTAGCGATCGCTACCAAAAGCAAACCATTGAAGGCGATTTAGAAAAAATTCGTAGTTATTATTTAGACCGTGGTTACCTACGTTTTAATATCGATTCAACGCAAGTATCAGTGAGCCCTGAGCGTGAATCAGTTTACGTTACAGCTAACTTAACTGAAGGCGTAAAATACACCGTTAAAGGCTTTGACTTTATTGGTGACTTGCTTGGCCGTGAAGACTTAATTAAAAGTGTTATCCCACTTAGAGCAGGTGAGCTTTACAATGGCTCAGTCGTTACTTCGTCAGAAGAATTTATTAAAAGCTACTTAGCACGTTTTGGTTACGCTAATGCTGAAGTGCGTACAATTCCAGAAATTGACGACGAAAAGCAAGAAGTACAACTAACACTATCGGTTAATCCAGGTAAGCGTGTATACGTTCGTCGTATTATTGTTGGTGGTAACCAAAATACAGCTGATGAAGTACTTCGCCGTGAAATGACACAACTTGAAGGCGCCTGGTTATCTAATCAAAACCTTGAGCGTTCAAAACTACAAATTCAACGTTTGCCTTATATGGAAACTGTTGATTTTAACGTAGTGCCTGTACCAGGTGTGGATGACCAAGTAGATGTAGACTTTACTGTAAAAGAGCAATCAGCGGGTAGCTTTAATGCTGGCCTTGCTTATGGTTCTTACTTAGGTCTGCAGTTTAATATTGGTGTAACAGAATCTAACTTTTTAGGCACAGGTAACCAAATTGGTTTAAACCTTAATACCTCTACAGGTTCTGAAAGCTTAAGCTTATCGTACACAGACCCATACTTTACGCCAGATGGTGTATCGCAAGGCAGTAGCATCTTTTACAGAAACTACGATGCAAGTAAATTTAGCCTTGTTGAATATAAATCGAAAAGTTATGGTTTAGGCACAAATATTGGTTTTCCAATTGATGCTGTAAATCGTGTTAACTTTGGCGCCCGTTGGATTAAAGAAGAGCTTTCGGATATTGCAGAGTACGAGCAAACGCGTGTACTTCGTGAAACATTCTTAGATCCAGATAACCCAGATGCAGGCTTTGACTTTACTAAGTATGAGCTGAGTGTTGGTTGGTCGCGTATCACCGTTAACCGTGGTTTATTCCCAACAGCGGGTTCGCGTCAAACTCTAAACTTAACAGCAACAACGCCTAACTCAGATCTTCAGTACTTTAAACTGAATTACGATTCGCGTTTTTACTGGCCTATATCAAATGACCACCGTTGGGTATTCTCGACGCGTGCAGCACTTGGTTATGGTAATGGTTATGGTTCTACAAACGGGTATGAGCAAACACTTCCATTCCAAGAGTACTTCCGTATAACGGAAATGGAACTACGTGGCTTTGACCGTAATACAATATTACCACGTGCTGTATCGCGTATACCGCAGTCTATTCCAGGTACGCCAGGTGCAGACGGTACTACAACCGGTAGCATTGGTGGCGCATCAGAATTTGATATTCTAGTGCCACAAGGCCGTATTGGTGGTAATGCTAAAGCAGTGGCAGGTATGGAGCTAATTGTTCCTACGCCATTCTTAGATGAAGAAAATACCAGCTCTGTACGTACGAGCTTCTTTGTTGATGCTGCTAACGTATGGGATACAGAGTTTAATGTAGACCGTTTCCAAAACCTAGCACCAGATGAGCGTGCTAAATTAGATGACTATTCAGACCCTATGCGCTTTAGGGTGTCAACCGGTCTTTCATTACAATGGATCTCTCCAATGGGTCCAATGCTGATCAGTTTTGCGTATCCATTGCAAAAAGAAGAAGATGACGATACGAAAACCATCAGCTTTAACATTAGTAACACTTTTTAAAGGAGTTTTTTATGACTAAATTATTTAAATCAACAGCTGTAGCAGTTTTAGCAACTTTAATGATGGGTACTTCTGCGAGTGCACTTGCACATAAAGTAGGTATTGTTGACATGCAAGAAATCTACAAGCAAATTCCTCAAATGGCTAAAATTGAACAGTCTTTACAAACTGAGTTTGCTGAGCGCCGTCAAGAGCTTGAAAAGCTACAAGGCGATATTCGTTTTGAAGCTGAAAAATTTAAACGTGAAAGTACCACTATGAGCCAAGCTCAAAAAGATACATTACGTGAAAAAATTCAGGGCATGCAAAAAAATCTTGCTGAACAAGGCCGTCCTTTAGAGCAAGAAATTAAAGCACGTCAAAACCAAGAGCTTGCTAAAGTTCAAGGTGTAATCATCAAGACGATTGAAGAGATTGCTAAAGATGGTGACTTCGACGAAGTTAAAGTAAAAGACACAACAATTTACTTTAACCCTAAAGAAGTGACTGATCTTTCATCTAAAGTTGTAGCCGCTGTTAGTAAGAAATAATCACTCTATGCAAAATTATACGCTTTCGCAAATTGCGGAACTTCTAGGCGCCGAACTTCAGGGTGATGGCGCTTTAGAAATAAAAAAAATAGCGACACTTGCAAATGCCCATTCTGGGCATATTGCATTTTTAGCGAACTCAAAATATCGCACGCAACTTGAGACCACTCAAGCTAGCGCTGTAATAGTAAGCCAAGCCGATGCTCGGTACTTTAGTGGTAGCAAAGTTATTGTTGCTAATCCGTATGTAAGTTACGCAAAATTAGCGCAATTTATGGATACGACGCCACGATCAGCATCTACAGGTATTCATCCAAGCGCTACGGTGCATCCAACAGCTATTGTTAGTGACAGCGCCGCTATTGGTGCTAACGCAGTCATTGAAGCTAATGCAGTGATTGGTGACAACGCGCAAATTGGTCCGAACAGTTTTATCGGCGAATATGTTAAAATAGGTTCTGGCACTAAGCTTTGGCCTAGTGTGACTATTTATCACGATGTTGAAATTGGTTCAGATTGTTTGTTTCAAGCAAATAGTGTTGTAGGTAGTGATGGGTTTGGTTATGCGAACGAGCGCGGGCAGTGGGTAAAAATACCTCAGCTTGGCTCTGTGATCATAGGTAATAAAGTTGAAATAGGTGCAAGTACCACAATTGATCGTGGCGCACTGGACAATACCATTATTCATAGCAATGTTATTATCGATAATCAGTGTCAAATAGCACACAACGTTGAAGTTAATTCAGGCACCGCAATCGCGGGCTGCACCGTACTTGCAGGAAGCGTTACCATTGGCAAAAACTGTCAAATTGGTGGCATGGTTGCAATTAATGGTCACATGTCTGTATGTGATGGTGCTATAATTACCGGCATGAGTATGGTGACAAAATCAATCACCGAACCAGGTATTTACTCATCTGGTATGCCCCATACAACAAACAAAGAATGGCGTAAATCAATAGCTCACTTGCGTAACCTTTCAGACATGAAATCACGTCTTAAAGCGCTGGAAGCATTGGCTAAGTCATAACGTTGAACACTAATAAGGATGCTATTTTGGCAAACGAATTAAATAGCCTTGATATTCAAGAAATTTTAAGTTTATTACCGCACCGTTACCCGATGCTATTAATTGATCGTGTTATTGATTTTACACCTGGCAAATCTTTACATGCTATTAAAAATGTTTCTATAAACGAACCTATATTTACTGGCCATTTCCCAAATCAGCCAATTTTTCCTGGTGTGCTAATATTAGAATCAATGGCGCAAGCCACGGGTTTATTAGGTTTTAAAACAGTAGAAAATCGTAGTGAAAACGAACTATATTTATTTGCTGCTGTTGATAACGCACGTTTTAAACAGCCAGTGATCCCAGGTGATACAATGCATCTTCATGTTGAGTTTTTAAAAGAACGTCGCAACATTTGGAAGTTTGCTGCAGAAGCTAGAGTCGACGGCAAAGTTGTATGTAGTGCCGAAATTATGTGTGCGAGAAGAGAGTTTTAATAGTGATCCATTCTACAGCAATAATCGAACCTGGCGCTAAACTAGGCAACAATGTCTCAGTTGGTCCGTATAGTTATATTGGCAATGATGTTGTTATCGGTGATAACTGTATTATTGAGTCTCATGTTGTTGTTAAAGGGCCATCAACTATTGGCTCTGGCAATCATATTTTTCAGTTTGCGTCTGTGGGCGAAGCCTGCCAAGACAAAAAATACAACAACGAGCCAACCACATTAATCATGGGTGATAACAATGTTATCCGTGAATGTGCCACTATTCACCGTGGTACAATTCAAGACCAAGGCGTTACTAAAATTGGTAGTAATAACTTATTTATGGCTTATACACACGTTGCACATGATGCAGTAATTGGCGATAACGTAATTTTTGCTAACAATGCAAGTGTGGCCGGCCATGTACATGTAGGCGACTGGGTTATCTTAGGTGGTAATTCGGGAGTTCATCAGTTTTGTAAAATTGGTGCACATGCCTTTATTGGTATGTATTCAGGTGTTAACAAAGATGTACCACCTTTTGTTACTACCATTGGTATGCCAGCAGGTCCTGCCGCTATCAATAAAGAAGGCATGAAACGTCGTGGTTTCGAAAGTGA
Source organism: Pseudoalteromonas sp. HL-AS1 (assembly GCF_031198785.1). Lineage (NCBI taxonomy): Bacteria > Pseudomonadati > Pseudomonadota > Gammaproteobacteria > Alteromonadales > Pseudoalteromonadaceae > Pseudoalteromonas > Pseudoalteromonas sp. HL-AS1. Next base: position 2,433,152 of record NZ_CP133569.1, on the reverse strand, counting down.
TGAAATTATGGCTGTACGCCGTGCATACAAAGCGTTTTACCGTAAAAGCTTAGGTGCAGACGAAGCGATTGAATCGCTTAGTGAAGATGCCGAAAAGTACCCTGCTGTGAAATTGATGGTCGACTTTGTTAAAAGCTCAGAGCGCGGCATTGTAAGATAATTCGCGCGTTTTGCTCTAAGCATAAAAAACCACCCTAGATGATAAATCGAAGGTGGTTTTTATTGCCCACGGTTTAGACCTAATTCAGTTAATACTCAGCGAGCTCAAGTTAGTATGCATCTAATTTGTATAATAAAAGTCATCCTATGCGTTTACCTAAGTTAGTTGTCACTCTTTTTATTACTTCAGCGTTAGCCGCTTGTAGTAGCCAACCTATTGTTAAATCATCTACTGGAGAGGTTACTCAAGTTGGTATAGCATCTTTTTATGCTGACAAATATCACGGGAGAACAACTGCCAACGGAGAGCGCTTTAGCCAACAAGCCGCCACAGCAGCCCATTTAGAGTTCGACTTTGGCACTAAGGTCGTTGTTACCAACCTCGCTAATAATAAATCAGTCACGGTAAGAATTAACGATAGAGGCCCGTATGTGCGAGGTCGTATTATTGATTTATCAAAGAGTATGTTTAAAAAGATAGCCGACCCTAAAGTCGGCGTTATTGATGTATCAGTAACGGTTTTAAAACCGGGTAGTTAGCGCAATATAGTCGGGATAAGTGCTACTGAGCTCTTTATGAGAGCCTTGTGCGACTACTTTACCGCCTTCTAACCATACAACATTATCCATTTGAGCAAGTAGAGCGGGATCGTGCGTAATTGTCAGCACGCTGGCGTTATTCATAACATGCATTATTGCTTGCATTACCCCTTGCTTAGATTGGTTATCAAGACCTTCTGTTGGTTCATCAAGAACTAAAATAGCAGGGTTTTTAAGTAATGCTTGGGCAATGGCTATACGCCTAGATTGACCTTGCGACACGTTACGCCCGCCAGTGCCTAATCGTGTTTTTAAACCTTCTTTTAGCTCATTAAACCATGGGCTCAATTGAGCTAATGCGAGCGCTTCAATCATTTGCTCTTTGGTTGCATTTGGCGCGGCATAACGTAAGTTTTCACTTAATGTGCCATCAAAAATATGGTGCTGCTGGGCGAGTATATTTATAACATTTGCGCGTATATCATTATTTAACGAATGTAAGTCAACAACGCTATTTTGATTGTTTAGCGTTATGCTGCCTTGTTGCAAAGGCCATAAACCAGTAAGTAAATTTACAAGCGTCGTTTTACCGCTGCCGCTTCTACCTACAATTGCTACCTTTTGCTGAGGCATTAGTTCAAAACTGATATTAGTTAGCGCTGTTTGTTCACCATATTGGTAGCTAATATTGTTAAGTACTAACGTGTGATTTTGCGCGCTAAAGTTTTCATCAATGTCTACATGTTTACTTTCAATTTGCGAACTAGCTGCTTTATCTTCAAGTGTAAACAATCGCTCTGCTGCTTTTAAAACACTTGGAAGCTCTATAAACGCGTTGGGTAGTAGTAATACGCTTTCAAAGCTTGCCAGTACAAACAAACTTAACATAGCAAGTTCTACATTTACCATACTGCTTGCGTAAACCAGTGGGACAATGGTTACTATGCTAGCAAGCATGGCTAATTGAACAACCAACAAGCTTAATCCATCTGAGTTTGCCAGTGCTTTGTGGCGAATAAATAATTGCTGATTGTACTGCTCGCTTAATTCGTCGCACTTATTAAGTTGCTGCGAACGGGCTTGATAAATACTAAGCTCTCTAAGGCCTGTAAGTGTATCTGAAAGCTCAGAGCGAAGTTGTGCACTCAGTTGTGTTTCTTTATGGCTGTTTTTAGTGAGCTTTGCGCTGAGTAGGGCAGGTATAACCACACCAATAAGTATAATGCCAGTAAAGCAAATAAGGGCGACGTTGCCATTATAGGCCGACATAAACAGCATGATGATTGGCACACTTAAAAGAGCGACCAGCATAGGAAGTAAAACGTTTAAATAAAATTTATCGAGTGCGTCTACATCGTTTTGTAATCGGTTAACTAGATCAGCGCTGCGGCTCATTGCTAAATCAACATTGTTAAGCTTACTTAACGTTGCAAATACATTGGTACGTATTTCACTTAGTAATAAAAACGTGGCGTTATGAGTAACTAGGCGTTCGCCATAGCGCGATGCAGTTCGTACAATTGCTAAAAACCGAATCGTTCCTGCTGGAGTAAAGTAGTTCATTTGCACGCCCGCAAGACCTGCAGCCGCCATTGACGCTAAAAACCAGCCAGAAATAGCCAACAAGCCCACATTAGCTAATACCGTAATCGTTGCTAAAAATGTACCCAATAGCATAGCTTTATAATGAGGAGCACAAAGCTTTAATAAGCGAATAAAATTATGCATGCGCAACCCCTTGTTTAGCCGTTTTTAGTAAGTTAGCAAATGCACCATTTTGCGCTGCAAGTGTTTCAAAGTGACCTTGCTCAGCTATTTTTCCATCGTGCATAACAATGATATTGCTGGCATGTTTAACGGTATTTAATCGATGAGCAATGACTAATACTAAGTTATTTTTAGCATATTCATTAATAGCATCTTGAATAAGCTGCTCTGTTTGGCTATCAAGGTGCGCTGTAGGCTCATCAAGCACTAAAACTGGTGCTTGTTTTATGAATGCACGTGCGAGTGCGATGCGTTGCTTTTGTCCGCCAGAAAGCCCTTCGCCTTGCTCACCTATCAGTGTGTTAAAACCATCGGGTAGGGTATTTATAAATTCAAGCACACCAGCTTGTTTTGCCGCGTGTTCAAGCTCTTGCTGTGTGGCAGTGGGTTTGGCCAATTTAATGTTGACAGCAATGGTGTCGTAAAATAGCGTCGCTTGTTGTGGTATCCATGCAATATTATTTTGCAAGTAAGTAATATCGGTTGTACTTAAACTCTGATCATTAATAGATAGGTTGTTAATCACCTCAGGGTGAAACCCTAATAGACAATCAAACAACGTACTTTTACCTGAGCCACTACTGCCCACAACTGCAATTAAGCCTTTATTTGGCAATGTTAAATTTATATTTTTAATCCCTTCGTTACTACCAGGGTATATAAAATTAAGGTCGGTAATACTTATTGAATTAATTGTATTTAAAGTTAAATTGTTTTCAGGTGCGCTTGTAGTTACTGACGCATTTTCGTCACTTGGCAGTGGGGCATTTAAAATCGCAACCATATCGGCCGCCGCACTAATACCTTGTAAACGTGCATGGTAATGGCTACCTAGCTGGCGCAGTGGTAAATAAAATTCAGGCGCTAAAAGTAGCACCACAAAGCCAGTAGCAAAATCAAGAGTGCCAAAAAACAGTCTAAAACCAATAATTACTGCGACTAATGCCACGCTAATGGTGGCTAAAAACTCAAGTGCAAATGATGATAAAAACGCGATTTTTAAAACATCGAGTGTCGCGTGTCTAAAATCATCTGAAATTTTAGCTATTTGTTTAAGCTCGGTACGTGTTGCATTAAATAGTTTTAGCTGAGTTAAACCTTGCACGCGGTCAAAAAAGTAATTGCCTAGTACAGCAAGTTGCTTCCAGCGTTTTTGGTTTAAAGCTTCGGCTTTAGAGCCTACTAAAATCATGAAAAAAGGAATAAGTGGGGCGGTTAATAAAAATATCAGCCCTGCTTTATAATCTGTCGGAAAAATAACTACCAATATTGCCAGCGGAATAAGCGCGCTGTAAGCAACACCTGGCAAGTATTTAGCATAATAGTCGTGAAGTGCTTCAACGCCATTATGCAGGGTGTTTAATGTAGCGCCTTGGCCGTGTTGTTCTATATAACTAGGCCCAAGTAAGCTGAGCTTATGGAGAAGTGTTTGGCGCATAGCCGATTTTATTTTAAGCGCAGCAAATGCACTTAAGCGCTCACTTAACGCTAAAAACACCGCGCGCAATAAAATAATGCCTGCTAAGGGCCATAATAAATGAGTGACTTGGGCTAAGTTATTACCTTCAAACATTACATTATGAATAGCTTGAGCCAGTAAATAAGCACCTGCAATCATCAGTAATGCGTTAAAAGTACCCAGTGCAATGCTTAACTTTAACCACACTGCAGCGGGTTTGCTTTGAAGCTTTAAAAAAGCGCGCAGTGATTGCTGCTGCTGCGCGCGATCTGGTCGGGGGTTAGTCGTCATCTTTTGTGTTGTTAGCATCGTTTAATAAATCGTGCATGGCTTGTTCATCATCAGCAATGCTGTTTTTATTTTGATGAAATTCGTACCACATTACATTTATTACACCTAAGGTACAGGCCAAAAGTACACCTAAAATCCAAGCGAAATACCACATAGTTTAGTCTCCTTAGTAGCTACCGTGAGTGTTGTTTTCAATTTCTTCAACCGTTACTCTGCGCCACATTTTTACATAACACCAGGTGGTGTAAGTTAAAATAAGTGGAACAAAAATACACACTGCAACAAACATTACATTGAGCGTTTTATGGCTCGATACCGCATCCCAAATTGTTAAGCTAATATTTGGATTGTTGCTTGATGGCATAATAAATGGGAACAGTGAAACACCGGCCGTCATAATCACGCCAATTAACATTAAGCTTGTTGAAATAAGTCCAAGTGCTGGTTTGTTCGATTTAGAAAACAATAGCGCACTTAGTGCCATTACAAACGCTAAAATAGGAAAGGTCATAGTCCATGGGCGTTCACTGTAATTGCTAAGCCACGCGCCTTGGGCTGTTGTTACTACTTTAGCTAATGGATCTGCATGACTTTGTGTATCAGGCATAGATACAATTTGGTAACCCGTTAAATTAGCAACCCAAAAACCAGCGCCTGCAAACAGTATAATAAACACAATCAGTGAATAACGACCATATTGCCCTGAGCGTTCTGCTACTGCATCAGCTGTACGAAGCTGTAACCACATACCAGCATGAGCAATTAGCATAGTGATACTCACTAAACCAGCAAGCAAACCAAACGGGTTAAGTAAACCAAAAAATGAACCTTGGTAGCTAACACGCATTAAGTTATCAATATTAAATGGTACGCCTAAAAATAAGTTACCAAAAGCTACACCAAAAACTAATGCTGGAATTGCGCTGCCTGCAAGCAGACCCCAATCCCAGTTATTACGCCAGCGTTTTGAGTCTACTTTACTGCGGTAATCAAACCCTAGTGGTCTAAAAAATAGAGCAAATAGTACTAGCATCATGGCAAAGTAAAAGCCCGAAAATGCAGCTGCATAAACCATAGGCCACGCTGCAAATAACGCGCCACCTGCGGTAATAAACCATACTTGGTTACCATCCCAGTGTGGACCAATGGTATTAATTACCGTACGGCGCTCTGAATCTGTTTTACCAACTAGGCGAAGCAACATAGCAACGCCCATATCCATGCCATCGGTAATAGCAAAGCCAATAAGCAGCACACCAATGATCAACCACCAAAGCATTTTTAATGTTTCATAATCAAAAATCATGATTGCTCTCCTTCAGTTTGATCCGTTTTATTTGGCAATTCAAAATGATATTTACCAGTATGTAGCGAGCTTGGTCCTTGCTTAACAAAGCGGATCATCAACCAACCTTCAACAATGGCTAAACCAGTATAGAAAACAATAAATCCAGTTAAGCTAATTAAAATATCGTTTACTGTTAGTGACGACGTGGCTAAAAAAGTCGGCAGTATTTCAGATATAGCCCAAGGTTGACGTCCATACTCAGCAACTATCCAGCCAAATTCAATAGCTATCCAAGGTAGTGGAATGCTCAATACGGCAGCCCATAACAACCAGCGTTTTTGCTCAATAACGCGATGTGCGTTGTAGTAAAATGCCAATATAAATACACCCAACATGGCTACACCACAGGCAACCATAATCCTAAATGACCAAAACATAGGGCCTACTTTAGGGAAAGAGTCTTTAACCGCTTTTTGAATGTGCTCTTCGGTAGCATCTACAACATCAGGTGTGTAGCGCTTAAGTAGCAAGCCATAACCTAAATCATCTTTTAGGGTATTAAACTTAGCAACATTTTCTGGCGTATCTTCACCGTTTCTGAGTTTTGTAAGGTATTCATAAGCAATCATACCGTTGCGAATACGTACTTCGTGTTGTTTTTCTAGGTCGTTAATACCCGTTACTTGCTCATCAAGTGAACGCGTAGCAATTAACCCAAGTGCGTAAGGTATTTTAACCGCAGCATGTGTTACTTGCTCTTCTGAATCAGGAAAACCAAATGCGGTAAACGCAGCCGGAGCCTCTTCTGTATGCCATTCAGCTTCAATCGTGGCAAGTTTTACTTTTTGGACTTCGCCTACTTCGTAGCCTGATTCGTCACCGAGTAAAATTACACATAAAATTGATGCTAAACCAAAGCCCGATGCGACCGAAAAAGAACGTTTAGCAAACGCTAAATCACGACCTTTTAATATGTACCAACTACTAATACCAAGCACAAACATAGAGGCAGCTACATAACCTGCCGATACGGTATGAATAAACTTAACTTGTGCTACAGGATTAAACACAAGCTCAGCAAAGCTGGTCATTTCCATGCGCATGGTTTGATAGTTAAATTCAGCACCTACTGGGTTTTGCATCCAACCGTTGGCAATCAAAATCCACAGCGCCGACATGTTAGTACCAATGGCCATTAAAAAGGTTGCACCTAAATGTTGGCGTTTAGAGAGTCTGTCCCAGCCTAAAAAGAACATACCTACAAAGGTCGATTCTAAAAAGAATGCCATTAAACCTTCAATTGCCAGGGGAGCCCCAAAAACATCACCTACGTAATGGGAGTAATAAGACCAGTTAGTACCAAACTCAAATTCCATGGTAAGGCCTGTCGCCACACCAATTGCAAAGTTAATACCAAACAATTTTCCCCAAAACTTAGTCATATCACGATAAATTTCGCGACCGGTCATAACATAAACCGATTCCATAATAACTAAAATCCAGGTCATACCTATCGTTAACGGTACGAATAAGAAATGAAAGAGAGCGGTAACAGCAAACTGTAATCGCGATAGATCCACAAAGGTTTCATCTATCATTATTGGCTCCTTGAGAGTGACGGATTAACAGGGCAACATTTAATTGGCAAAGTTAAGGCTTAATGAACTTTCAGTAATTACTGAAAGTTTGTAATAGTATTTACTTTTGTGCAATTTTTGTCAACATACATATTAGTAAAACTTAATATATATTTCCTATGCTACATCAGTATTAAAAACAAACAACATAAAGCCTTAACTTACGTGATAAAAAACCAGTTATTTAAAGCGTTTAACCAAACAGTAAAACACGGTAAACTAACAAGCATGAACGCCTGGTTTACTTGTGAAATAAAATCAAATGAATAAAGATAAAAAACAACTACGAATTGGTATTGTGGCAGGTGAACTGTCGGGCGATATTTTAGGTGAAGGTTTAATTAAAGCCCTTAAAAAACATTTTCCGGACGCCATTTTTGAAGGAATAGCAGGACCTAAAATGCAAGCGCAGGGCTGTAAAACACTTTACGACATGGATGAGCTTTCGGTAATGGGGCTTGTTGAGGTGCTAGGGCGTTTGCCGCGTTTGCTTAAAATACGTAAACAACTCGTGCAGCATTTTGTAGATAACCCACCTGATGTATTTATTGGTATAGATGCACCCGATTTTAACTTACGTGTTGAAAAGCCACTTAAAGATGCGGGCATTAAAACAGTACAGTATGTAAGTCCGTCTGTTTGGGCGTGGCGCGAAAAGCGCATTCATACAATAAGTGCAGCCACTAACTTAGTGTTAGCATTATTACCATTTGAAAAAGAATTTTACGATAAGCACCAAGTGCCATGTACATTTGTGGGGCATACCTTGGCTGACGACATTGCACTTGAGCACGACGATACTAAAGCACGTGAAGAACTCGGCTTAAGCCTTGATGACAAAGTCCTGGCGCTACTACCCGGTAGTCGAGGCTCTGAAGTTGGTTTGCTAAGCGAGACTTACATTAAAACAGCCGCAGAGCTGCAAGCTAAAAACCCCAATCTTAAAATTGTGGTGCCGTTGGTTAACGAAAAACGCAAAGCGCAGTTTAGTGATATATTAAACGCTACCGCACCGAAACTTAATGTTAACCTGCTTGATGGGCAATCTAAATTAGCGATGCAAGCTGCTGATGCTATTTTATTAGCCTCGGGCACTGCAACACTCGAAGGCATGCTTTATAAAAAGCCAATGGTTGTGGGCTATAAAATAAAGCCTTTGAGCTATTGGATTTTTAAAACTTTATTTACGTTTAATATTAAGTACTTTTCGCTGCCTAATTTATTAGCCGACGAAGAGCTTGTGCCTGAGTTTTTACAAACCGAGTGTAATGTGACTAACTTAACAAACGCACTTACCCCTATGCTCAACACAGATAACAAAGAGCTAAAAGCACGCTTTTTAGCTATTCACGAAAAAATTAGATTAAATGCCAGTGAACAAGCAGCCAATGCTGTGGCGGAGTTAATAAATGCAAATTGATAGACCCAATGTATCCTTAATTGCTGGTGTAGATGAAGTAGGGCGCGGCCCGCTTGTTGGTGATGTAGTCACTGCCGCCGTCATTTTAGATCCCACTAAACCAATTGCAGGCTTAGCAGATTCTAAAAAACTAACGGATAAAAAACGCCAAGCACTTGCAATTGAAATAAAAGAAAAAGCATTGTGCTACGCGTATGGACGCTGCAGTCCAACAGAAATTGATGAGTTAAATATTTTGCACGCAACGATGCTTGCCATGAGTCGCGCAGTGGAGGCATTAAGCACACAACCTGAATTTGTATTTATAGATGGTAATCGATTGCCAAAACTCACTATGCCAGCACAAGCTGTTGTTAAAGGTGATAGCTTAGTGGCCGAAATTTCAGCAGCGTCTATTTTAGCTAAAGTAGCGCGCGATGACGAAATGCTTGAGCTTGATAAACGCCACCCAGAATATGGTTTTGCAGGGCACAAAGGGTATCCCACTAAAGCGCACTTTGCAGCGCTTGAACAGTACGGTGCAATTGACGAGCATCGTAAAAGCTTTAAACCTGTGCAGCGCGTTTTGGCGCAAGCCAATGGTGGGGGCTAAGCATGGCTGCTCCTGATTTTGTTCATTTAAGAGTTCATTCAGACTTTTCGATGGTTGATGGCCTTGCTAAAACAAAGCCAATAGTCGCAAAAGCGCAAGAGCTGCAAATGCCAGCCATTGCAATTACTGATCAAATGAACTTTTGTGGTTTAGTGCGTTTTTATGGCGCCACGCATAACGCAGGTATTAAACCTATAGTGGGTGCTGACTTTTGGGTTCGTAGCCCAGGGTTTCCTGATGAGCCAAGCCGCTTAACCATATTAGCCAAAGACAACGACGGCTATAAAAATATTACCTTGCTGATATCTAAAGCGTATCAGCGTGGGCATGTATTTCATCGCCCTGTGATTGACCGCGAATGGTTAGTTGAGCTAAAAGCAGGCTTAATTATTCTCTCAGGCGCTAAAGACGGTGACTTAGGTAAAGCGTTATTAAAAAATAATCCGACTGTAATTGAATCGGTTGTTAGTTTTTATAAGCAGCATTTTAGCGATAACTACTACCTAGAGCTTGTTCGCACCAACCGACCGCTTGAAGAAGATTACTTACACATGGCGGTAGAGCTTGCTGCTAAAGAGCAGCTACCGGTTGTAGCCACCAACGAAGTGGTGTTTTTAAAGCCCGAAAACTTTGAAGCGCACGAAATTCGTGTTGCTATTTTTGACGGTTACACGCTCGATGATAAGCGCCGCCCTAAACGGTTCTCTGAAGAACAATATCTAAAAACACCTGAGCAAATGGCTGAGTTGTTTAGCGATATTCCAGAAGCCCTACAAAATACCGTAGAAATCGCTAAGCGTTGTAATGTAACTGTGCAATTAGGTACTTACTTTTTACCTGATTACCCAACCGGCTCGCTTAAAATTGAAGACTTTTTAGTTAAAGTGTCACAAGACGGCCTAGAAGAGCGACTACAGTTTTTATTCCCCGACGAAGAAGATAGAAAAGTAAAACGTGTTGAATACGATGAGCGTCTTGCAATTGAGCTCGGTGTAATCAACCAAATGGGATTCCCAGGTTACTTCTTAATCGTAATGGAGTTTATTCAGTGGAGTAAAGATAATAATATTCCAGTTGGACCTGGTCGTGGTTCAGGTGCGGGTTCGTTAGTTGCGTACGCGCTTAAAATTACCGACCTTGATCCACTTGAGTTTGACTTACTCTTTGAGCGATTCTTAAACCCTGAACGTGTATCAATGCCCGATTTCGACGTCGATTTTTGTATGGATAGACGAGACGAAGTAATTGATCACGTGTCGGCTTTGTATGGTCGGGATGCGGTTTCGCAAATTATTACCTTTGGTACCATGGCTGCAAAGGCGGTAATACGCGATGTAGGGCGAGTGCTTGGGCATCCTTACGGGTTTGTTGATCGAATTTCAAAATTGATTCCGGGTGACCCCGGTATGACACTTGCCAAAGCGTTTGATGTAGAACCACGCTTGCAAGAAGCCTACGATGGCGACAATGAGGTAAAAGACTTAATCGACATGTGTCGCATCCTTGAAGGGTGTACACGTAATGCCGGTAAACATGCGGGTGGCGTAGTAATATCGCCAACCACTATTACCGACTTCGCTGCGCTTTATTGCGATGACGAAGGTAAGTTTCCAGTAACACAGTTTGATAAAAACGATGTAGAAACAGCCGGCTTAGTTAAGTTCGATTTCTTGGGTTTACGTACACTGACTATATTGCAGTGGGCGGTCGATATGACCAATGTGCGCATGAAGCGCCAAGGTAAAGACCCCGTTGATATAAACACCATTCCACTGGATGATAAAAAAAGTATTGAGTTGCTACTTAGAGCCGAAACGACCGCTGTATTCCAGCTAGAGTCGCGTGGTATGAAAGACTTAGTACGCCGCCTTAAGCCCGACTGCTTTGAAGATATGATTGCACTTGTGGCTTTGTTCCGACCAGGTCCACTGCAATCAGGCATGGTAGATAACTTTATCGACCGAAAACTGGGCCGCGAAGAAATCTCATACCCAGATGCGCAGTATCAGCACGAAAGCTTAAAACCAATACTTGATCCTACGTACGGCATTATTTTGTATCAAGAACAAGTAATGCAAATTGCGCAAGTACTAGCAGGTTACACGCTAGGTGGCGCCGACATGCTGCGTCGTGCAATGGGTAAGAAAAAACCCGAAGAAATGGCAAAGCAGCGTTCAACATTTGAAGATGGCGCAAGAAATAACGGCATTGACGGCGAGCTTGCGATAAAAATCTTCGACTTGGTAGAAAAGTTCGCAGGTTACGGTTTTAACAAATCTCACTCAGCAGCTTACGCACTCGTATCGTATCAAACATTGTGGATGAAAACGCATCATCCTGCAGAGTTTATGGCTGCTGTAATGTCGGCCGATATGGATAACACCGACAAAATAGTTATTTTGGTGGATGAATGTGAAAACATGAAGCTCACCTTATTACCACCAGACGTAAATGCAGGTGAGTTTAAGTTTACAGTAAACCTTGAAGGTGAAATTGTTTACGGCATTGGCGCGATAAAAGGCGTAGGTGAGGCTCCGGTTGAAGCAATTTTAGAAGCGCGTGCAAAAGGCGGCCCATTTAAAGATTTATTTGATTTTTGTGCCCGTGTTGATTTAAAACGCTTAAATAAACGTGTTACTGAAAAATTAATTTACGCAGGTGCTTTGGATCAATTAGGACCAGAAAAAACCCAATCTGGGCGTGCTACATTACTAGCCAGTTTAAAAGATGCTATGCGTGCGGCCGATCAACACAACAAAGCTGAGCAATTAGGACAAAGTGACTTATTTGGTTTATTAGCCACTGAGCCTGATGAAGTTGAACAAGCTTTTATTAAAGCCACAGGGCTTACTGATAACGAGTGGTTAGATGGCGAAAAAGAGACGCTAGGCCTTTATTTAACTGGGCATCCAATAAATCAGTACCGCCGTGAGCTTAGGCATTACACTAGCGGAAAAATAGTTGATTTACAGCCAACTAATCGTGATGTGTTTGCAACGGCCGCTGGTTTAGTTATTGCTTCTAGAGTATTAATTAATAAAAAAGGAAATCGTTGGGCCTTAGTAACTTTAGATGACAAGAGTGCACGGATTGATGTACGCTTGTATTCAGACGAGTTTGAAAAGTACCAAGATATGCTCCAAGTTAACAATATCTTGGTAATATCTGGACAGGTCAGCTTTGATAACTTCTCCGGTGGTATTACAATGACCGCCAGAGAAATAAACACCATTGCTCAAGCGCGTGAAAAGCGTATTAAAGCGATTAAAATGACGCTGAACATGGTGCAAATCGAGGCAGGTTTCTTCGATAAATTACAAAAAGTACTCGAACCCTATAAAATGGGAACGTGTCCGATCAAGGTTTATTACCAACGTCCAGATGCGTTGGCGCAATTAACTCTTGGAATCGAATGGTGTGTTACGCCAAGTGACGACTTAATCCATAAGTTATCACTAATGGCTGCGCAAGATGTAGAACTAGAATTTAACTAATTAGGTAGTTTAGAGCATGAGCCTCAATTATCTTGATTTTGAGCTTCCAATTGCAGAATTAGAAGCAAAAATTGAAGAATTACAAAGTATCAGCCGCGCTGGCGAATTAGACCTTGAGTTAGAAGAGGAAGTCAGCAAATTAAAAGAAAAAAGTGCCAAACAAAAACAGGAGATTTTTTCTAATTTAGGCGCTTGGCAAGTATCACAGTTAGCACGTCATCCGTTGCGTCCTTACACTCGAGATTATATCGAGCGCATTTTCACGGAATTTGACGAGTTTGCTGGCGATCGTACTTTTGCTAACGATCCAGCTATTTTAGGTGGCATTGCGCGTTTAGATGGCGAGCCAGTAATGGTTATTGGCCAACAAAAAGGTCGTGATACTGCTGAAAAAATTAAACGTAACTTTGGTATGCCAAAGCCAGAAGGTTACCGTAAAGCATTACGCTTAATGGAAATGGCTGAGCGTTTTAAAATGCCAATCATGACCTTTATTGACACACCAGGTGCATACCCAGGTGTTGGCGCTGAAGAACGTGGTCAATCTGAAGCAATCGCACGTAACTTAAAAGTAATGGCGTCACTTAAAGTGCCGACAATATGTACGGTTATTGGTGAAGGCGGTTCAGGTGGTGCATTAGCGATTGGTGTTGGCGACAGAGTTAACATGTTGCAGTACAGCACTTATTCTGTAATTTCGCCTGAAGGTTGTGCGTCTATTCTTTGGAAAAGCGCTGACAAAGCACCGCTTGCAGCAGAAGCAATGGGTGTAACTGCAGAGCGCGTTAAAGAGCTAGACTTAATCAACAACTTAGTTGATGAGCCACTAGGTGGTGCACATCGTAATTACGATGCTATGGCACGTAACTTAAAAGTACGCCTTAAGCGTGACCTAGCAGACTTACAAGCGCTTACGCTTGAAGAAATGCTTGATCAACGTTACAAACGTTTAATGTCGTTTGGTTATTGCTAAACACATTAATTGTTAAAAAAAGCCGCTTATGCGGCTTTTTTGCTTTAAAATGTTCAGAGTTTTTATATAAAAGTGCGTCCATATGCATACATCAGTAATTTATCAGCAGTTAAAAAAATCACTAAATAGCTATATTGAGCAAGGTAACACTGTTTTTACAGTGGCGCTTTCTGGTGGCGTTGATTCTGTGGTGTTGCTGCATTTAATGCGTACTTTAAGAGCTGATAACCCTGCAATTGATGTATCGGCTATTTATGTTCACCATGGCTTGAGCCAGTATGGCGATGACTGGCAACGCTTTTGTAAAAATGTGTGTATTGATCTTGATGTGCCTTTTAAAGCCGCAAAAGTTGTAATTGAGCAGCAGTCGCGTACGAGCCTTGAAGCCCAAGCTCGCGATGCACGTTATAAAGCACTTGATGAGCTAAGCCCACAAGGCAGCATTATTTTACTGGGCCAACATTTAAACGACCAAGTAGAAACGTTTTTACTGCGCTTAAAGCGAGGTTCGGGTTTAAAAGGGCTTGGCGCCATGCAACAAGTGCGTTTGCTGCAAAGTGGCCGTGTATGTTTTAGGCCATTGTTAAACGTCAAGCGAAGCGATATAGAAGCGTTTGCGGCGCGCTTTAGTATTAACCACATAACTGATGACTCAAATACAGATGAAAGTTTTGACCGTAACTTTTTACGCTCAAAAATAGTACCTGTGTTAGCCGAGCGATTTGCTGGGTTTGAACAATGTACAGCACGAAGTATTGAGCTGCTACAACAACAGCAAACATTGCTCGATGAATATACACAGCTTGATTTAAATAAGTGTATTAACGAGCACCAAGCACTGTGCATTAGCCAAATAAGCGAATACAGTGCAGCGCGTATTGCAAATATAGTACGTGCGTGGCTTGCATTATTTACACAACTCATGCCATCGCTAAAGCAGCTTGAGCAAATTATTAATCAAGCAATGCACGCAAAAAACGATACACAAATGCGTATTGATTTGCTCGATGGGCAAATACGTCGCCATCAAGGTTATTTGTATTTTGTAATACCAAGTGAAGTATTAACAGATAGTGAGCTGAATCATTCACAGCTAAAACTTGCTGACGGGCGCTTATTAATTAAAAGCACCGGTTTTGGAGTAAGACCTCCACACTCAAATGAGCAAGTAATAGTGCGCTTTAATTGCAATAGCGCACGTATTAAACCATTTAAAAAGCCTGGTAGTAATACAGTTAAGCATTGGTTTAAAGATGCAAAAATAGCGCCGTGGCTACGCGCCAGTGTGCCACTTATTTTTTATAATGATGAATTAGTTCAAGTGGTTGGTTGTTTTATAAGCGCTAAGCATGTTGATGAAAATGGTATTTTTTGGGAGTGTAAATAAATGAGTAAACAGCCGCATGTTGGCTTATCGTTAGTAACAAAAGCACCAATGGGTATGCTAATAACAGCGCTTATTGCTGTTATCGCTAATGTTTTACTTGAGTTAAATATAGTCACGTTAGGTTATGCGGTCGCTGGTGGGATTGCATCTGCAGTACTTTTATTAGCTTATTGGTTAGGTAAAGGTGGATTATTTTTTATTTCAGGCGTGAGCCTGCCACTGCTTTTAGTATTATTTACACCGCTTGCTACTATTACTGCATTACTTAATTTAATTAGCGGATTCTTTTTTGGATTCTGTGCTGCGTTGTTTATTTATAAATTGGTAAGTGCAAAGCCTAGCGGGGGAAGCTAGGCTTTTTTATTTAATGCAGTTAACTAAAGGCTAATATGCTTTTGCGCAGTTTCTACCTGATGCCTTTGCTTTGTATAAACCTTTATCGGCTCGAGCAAATATCTCAGTTTCGCAATCTTGGCTGTTAGCTAAAGTAAAACCAATACTGGTTGTTACTTTATATTTAGACATTAATGGCGATTTTCTTACTAGGCACATTATTCGCTCAGCAATTACTTTATTAGTAGTAAACTCTGGGTCTTCAATAAGTAAAGCAAACTCATCACCACCAAATCTAAATACCGAATCAGTGCCGCGTATGCTGCTACACAGTACTTTTGAAAACTCTTTAAGTGTATCGTCACCAATTTTATGACCGAAATTGTCGTTAACTTGTTTAAAGTTATCTAAATCAAGCAACATTAAACTAAATGGACGTTGGTAACGGCGACAGTTTTCGAGCTTTTGAAGCAAAAAGTCATTAAATTGACTACGATTATTTAAACCGGTTAACGCATCCTTTGTAGCAAGCTTTAGTACGCGGCTATACATCATCGCATTACGAAGTGGATAAACCAGCGCAGTATGTAATGTATGTAACTTTTTCTCAATTGCGTGACCAAGCGGGAATCTACTAAAGTAAATTAGCTGTCCTAGGTGTTCTTTGCCGATCGTCAAATCAAAAATATAGGGTGTACTATTTGTATCACTCTGTGATGTTTGAGCAGTACCTAAGGTAGACTGAAATTGCAATCCAGAAAAATTGAGCAATTGTTTTGCAAATTTAGCATAAATAGCAAGCACATCCTCGATTACTAAGCTTGTTTGTAGCTCTGCAACGAGTTCGTGCGTTTCTGTTATTTCATTTGTAGGTGAGTGTTCAGCCGAAAACGGCAAAAAATCACCGCGACCAGACACACGCTGCGTCAAAATATGGACGTTTTCCATTAAATTCTCCCCCGAGGGTGTTACTTTGCAATAACTAAGCTATTTTTGTGCCATATTTTAAAATTGCATGAAAAACATATGGTTGTTATATTTACTTACAAGCGACTAGTTTAATTTAAACGCGAGGCTGCATTTGCAAAGTATTAATGCTCAAATTTTTGGCTTATTAGTCGCGGCAGTTCTTTTTGTGTGGTTTTTTAAGCGCATTGGCTTGCCGCCTATTTTAGCGTACCTAGCAACTGGGGTTTTAGCTGGTAGTCATGGTATTGGTTGGCTTACACAATCTCACGAAATAGAGTTTGTGGCTGAATTGGGCATTGTATTTTTGTTATTTAGTTTAGGGCTAGAATTTTCTATTTCTCGGCTAATGGCAATGCGAAATCTAGTATTTGGTTTGGGCTCATTACAAGTAGGTATAACCAGTTTACTCTTCATTATTATTCTATATTGCTTAAACTTTTCATTACTCACCAGCTTTACCATTGGCACAATTATGGCGCTTTCTTCAACTGCTGTGGTTGTTAAGCTATTAAAAGAAACGGGTGAGCTTAATCAGCGCCGTGGGCAATTGGCTGTTGGTGTTCTACTTTTTCAAGATATTGCTGTCGTTCCTCTATTAATAATACTTCCTTTATTTGCATCAAGTGACTCTCAAAGTATTGGCTGGGCTTTAGCATTTGCCCTAAGTAAAGGCGCATTTGTATGTGTGCTTCTTTGGGCAATTGGTAAATGGGTATTGCCCATTGTATTTAAAGAAATAGCGCAAGTACGAACCGATGAGTTATTTGTGCTTACCACCATATTAGTCGCTTTATTTGCAGGCTTTTTAACGTATATGTTTGGCTTGTCTATGGCGCTAGGTGCTTTTTTAGCCGGAATGATGTTAGGTGAGAGTCATTACAGGCATCAGTTAGAGGCCGATATACGTCCATTTCGCGATATTTTAATGGGGTTGTTTTTTGTAACCGTTGGTATGCAGCTAGATATTTTATTTGTACTGGGGCATATCGTAGTAATTATTGGCGCCTTGCTGGGTTTACTGGTATTAAAAATTACAGTAGTAGCCTTTAGTGCGCGGCTAATGCATGAGCGAAACCAAGACTCACTCGCCTGTGGCATTATGCTGTGGCAAATGGGGGAGTTTGGCTTTGTACTTATTGCACTTGCTGGTCAGCATCAGTTATTAAATTCAGAGCAAGCTTCATTTTTAATTGCCCTTGGTGTGCTTTCAATGGCATTTACTCCATTTTTGATTGATAAAACGCCAGTAATTTTAAAGCGTTTAGGCATACTCGATCGCCCAAGTTTAGCGCTCGAGAGTGAGCCACAAAGCAGCACGCTTTATAGCGACCATGTTGTTATTTGTGGTTTTTCGCGTGTTGGACAAACTATAGCGCGGTTTTTAAAGCCCGAAGCAATAGACTATGTTGCGATTGAAAGTAACCCTATTTTGGTTCAAGAAGGTAAAGCCGCCGGTGAGCCTGTCATATTTGGCTATGTTAAACAAAAAGATATTTTAAAATGCGCAGGAGTAGAGCGAGCTCGCTTGGTTATTATTACTTTTACAGAGCTTGACCACGCACAAATTGTGATTGATGCCATAAAGCAAATAGCACCCAATGTTAAAATACTCATTCGTACCCGTGACGATAGCCAGCTAGATTATTTAAAAGCGCTAGGTGTAACCGAAGTAGTACCTGAGTCGTTAGAGGCAAGCTTAATGCTCGTGTCGCATGTGTTGTCTATGTCGGGCGTACCGATGATGCGTATTGTTCGCCGAGTAAGTAAAGAGCGACGTAATCGTTATCCATTAATGCAAAGTTTTTACGCGGGGTATTTTAAAGATAGCGAAGATGCCTCAACCGACCGATTAGAATATTTACACGTTGTAGTATTGCCTAAGCAAGCTTATGCCGTGAATAAAACAATTGAAGATCTAAATTTAGAAAAGCGGCGAGTACTGGTAAAAGCACTGCGCAGAGAAGGGGCCGAAATAGACACGCCATCAGCACAAACAACCTTATTGGCTAATGACGTTTTAGTGTTACAAGGTAAACCAAGGCGTGTTGAGCGGGTAGAGCACTACCTGCTCGACGGAATAGAATAACGTTTCTGTTTGGGCTTAATCTAGTTCTAAAAACTTGCGTATCTCCGGTAATTTTTTCATACCGTCTTCATAGCCAATTTGCATTAAATGCTGGGTGTAGCGTTTTTCAAACAATAGATAACTGGTTAAGCTCGATTGCGAATGTTTTTTAACACCTATGGTACGTAGCAATACTTTAATAGCCCATGGCATATCGTCGTAATACTGCGCTGCAATTGCGTTAAAGTTTTGCGATGGGTTAATTACAAAGGTATCTATTTGTTTAAGTTCTTGATGTTTATCACGAGCGGGTAATAGCCCTAATGTTCGGTTAACACGAGCCAAACGCTCTAAATCCGATTGCATAGTGTCGGTAAATACACTGTCTAGTAAATGCCCCGCAACAGCAGAGAGTCCAGGATAATGTGGCGAATAACCCGGCGGGTGTAATTCTTTAGGTTGGTCTACCCCAATAATAAATATTTTTTCAGCGCCTAAATGAATCGACGGACTCAGCGGAGAAAGTTGATGTATAGAGCCATCACCAAAGTAATGGTTATAAATATTTACACTTGGAAACACCATAGGAATGGCACTTGATGCCATTAAGTGCTCAACATTAATACGAGTTGCGCGGCCTTCGCGTTTAGCACGTTGCCAAGATGTTTGTGTATTAGATTGAAAAAATGCAACCGAGTCACCCGTTGTATAACTTGAGGCTGTAATAGACAGCGCATCTAAATAATTACGGTGTAAATTGCGCTCAATGCGGTGTAAATCTAAAATCTCGTTTAATAAACTACGCAGAGGGCGGTTATTTAGCAGACTCGCTGGCGGGTGGTTAATATGCTCTGACTGAAAGCTCGTTAAGATATTGCGAGCAATATGACCAAACACGCTTAAAAAGTCACTTTTATAGACCATAGAGGTTGAAAAGTTTTTCCAAACTGATTCGAGCTTTCGTACAGCCAAATGCGCACAAGAAGCGTAACATGCCAATGCAGCTGAGTTAATAGCGCCAGCGGAGGTGCCATTTATTACTCTAAATGGCAATGGAGCAGTACGAGGCATACTATGAGCTAGCGCTTTTAGCACACCGACTTGATAAGCTGCTCGTGCGCCACCACCTGTAAGTAATAAGGCAATTTTAGGTTTTTGTGGATCAACTTGCTTGATTTTCATATTGGTGGTTAAACTGTTCTACGTCTTTACTTTATTTATTAACTGTAAGTCTTTAAGCTAGAAGAATCAAAGGATAACTGCCCTAATGCTTATTACATTATTTAATCACCCAATTTAGTAGGTAACTTACTTTGCTATAATTGCCGTATTATAAAATGTCATAGTATTTGTGTAAGAATGAATTTAATCCACTTAGCGTACTCTAAGTGATATCGCATTTTAATTTTTATGGAGTTCGTATGTCAGATAAACCAGAAGCATCAGATGTTCAAAAACGTCCACCTAATAACAATATTCTTTTCGCCGTTATTATTTTAATAGTCGTAGCATGTGCGGCCGCCTTCGTATTGCTCACACCAAGTGACGAGCAAGAAACACGCACTGAGGTAGAGCCCGTAGTTAAAGAGCAACCTATGATGGAGCTTAAACCCGAGAACGACCCAGTGGTAGACGCGCCATCTGTAATGCCAGAAAAACCAGCCGAGCTTGAAGTACCAGTACAAAGCCCGAGTGAGCCGGAGCCTGAAGTAGAGCCACTACCAACACTTAACGAAAGTGATGCAGTTGTGGTTGCTAAAATGGATGAGTACCTAAGCGACTCAGTAATGAGCCTAATGGTGACCGACGATGTAATTCGCCGTGGTGTTGTATTTGTAGATAACCTAGCTAAAGGTAAGGTAGCTAAAAAGCACACGCCTGTTGTACAGCCAGAAGAGAAATTTAGCGTTAATGAAGGGGATATTCTCACAATTAACCCTAACAGCTACGAGCGTTATACCCCGTATGTGAAAATATTTACCAGTATGAGTGCAGCGCAAGCCGTTCGCATGTACGAAGAGTACAAGCCACTTATAAATAATGCATACAGTGAAATTGGTTATGGAGATGATGAGTTTAATCAAACGCTAACCGATGCAATCGATTTATTACTTGATACGCCAGAGCCTGAAGGTGACTTGCCGTTACTTCGCGATTCAGTGACGTATCAGTATGCGTTTTCGGAGTGGGAGCAATTACCTGCTGCGCAAAAACAGCTTTTACGTATGGGTCCAGAAAACATGAAAAAAGTAAAAGCAGCACTTCGTAATATAAAAGCGCAGTTAGAGAACAATTAATACGCACTAAAACAGCTAAATACACCGCGATTGTATATGAAGTATGCAATCGCACTTTCTTTTTAGATTATCCCTTGAATAACAGAGCAAAAGTAGAGATAATCCCTCCCGCGCCAACCAAGGCCCTCAATGGTAGTCTTATTGGTCCTCTCGCAACACTAGCAGGCGAACCTGGTCAGGCCCGGAAGGGAGCAGCCACAGTTTGTGACGTGTGTGCCGAGATGTGGCTGGTAAGACTGCCACCCAAATTCCTCATTTGGGTGTTTGAACTAATAAACTTAATTCCTCAAAAATAATTCCTCTAATTAAATAATACTATTTATTTATAGATTACTTTATAAATTACTTTATAGATTATTATGTTATTTTTGTTAAAAATATTACTAATAACTACATGATAGTATTAATTAAAAGTAAATTAACCTCCCTTTTAAACATGTTGCTCATCCTCGATTCGTAAATACGACTTAAGTCTAGATTGTGTCGTACGAAGTTAGGATTAGAATAATGTCAAATTTAGAGAGGAGCTCAGTATGCACTTGGAACGTATTCGCAATAGTAACCTGCACGACAAGGTGATGCCGGCAGAACAAGCAAGCCAATTTATTAAAGATGGAATGACTGTAGGGATGAGTGGTTTCACTCGCGCCGGAGAAGCTAAAGCAGTACCCAGAGCATTAATTGAGCAAGTCAAAAAAAATCCAATCAAAATAAATTTAATGACGGGTGCGTCATTAGGTAATGATCTCGACAAGCTATTAACAGAAGCGGGTATTTTAGCGCGTCGTATGCCTTTTCAAGTAGATAGTACTTTGCGTAAAGCGATTAATAACGGCGAAGTTATGTTTATTGATCAGCATTTATCTGAAACGGTTGAGCATCTACGAAATCATCAATTAACCATGCCTGATGTAGCTGTTATTGAAGCCGTCGCTATTACCGAAGAAGGGCATATTGTGCCTACTACATCGGTTGGTAACTCAGCCAGTTTTGCTATTTTTGCCAAACAAGTCATCGTTGAAATTAATATGCTGCATAACCCGAATCTTGAAGGTTTGCATGACATATACATTCCTTCGTATCGTCCTACTCGCCAACCAATGCCGTTAGTTAAAGTGGATGACCGAATTGGTAGTACTGCAATTCCTATCGATCCTGCAAAAATTGTTGGTATTGTTTTTACTAACCAAAGCGACTCGTTTTCTACCGTTACCGACCCAGATGAAGACACCGCATCTATTGCGCGCCATTTAGTTAACTTTTTTAAAGACGAAGTGGCTCAAAATAAATTGCCAGCTAATTTAGGTCCGCTACAAGCAGGCATTGGTAACATTGCTAATGCTGTAATGATGGGACTACTCGACTCTGACTTTAAAGACCTAACAATGTACTCTGAAGTACTACAAGATTCGACGTTTGACCTAATTGACGCAGGTAAGCTGAGCTTTGCATCGGGCAGCTCAATTGTGTTGTCTGAGCGTTGTAATGCGCAAGTATTTAATAACTTAGAGCAATACAAAGACAAGCTAGTGTTACGCCCTCAAGAAATTTCGAACCATCCTGAAATAGTGCGCCGTTTAGGGATTATTGCAATAAACACCGCGCTTGAGTTTGATATGTATGGCAACGTAAATTCAACACATGTGTGTGGCACACGAATGATGAATGGTATTGGTGGCTCTGGTGATTTTGCTCGTAATGCTCATTTAGCAATATTTGTGACTAAATCGATTGCTAAAAATGGCGCTATTTCAAGCGTAGTGCCTATGGCGAGTCATGTTGATCATAACGAACACGATGTTGATATTTTAGTAACCGAGCAAGGCTTAGCTGATTTACGCGGTTTAGCGCCGCGTGAGCGTGCTGTACAAGTTATTAAGCACTGCGTGCACCCAGATTACAGCGACGACATGTTAGATTACTACAATCGCGCTTGTGAGCGTGGTGGGCATACCCCTCATTTACTTGAAGAAGCATTTAGTTGGCATATTCGCCTTGAACAACAAGGCAGCATGAAAAAAGTATTTGCAGCAGATGCTCCAGTGCAACTTTCTGCATAAGCATTTTGGTTTATTAAAATTAAATTAATTAGCTTTATACTTACTTTTGAACCGCACTAGTGACAGCTCAATCAGCTTTGATTAGTGCGGTTTGGTATAAACTGTAAGTCCAAAATAATTTTATACCTACTCTTTGCATACCTTTCTTAATCACCTTCATTACTGTTATTTTATTTACTTAGGTTTAAGTGCTACTACCATTATTAGGTGTGTGATGTGCTTATTAAAAATACAGGTACTAAATGGCATTTTATAGAGGACTAGAAGAGTAACCTTACAGTAAAACCATTTAAGTGCTTGGTTTATATTTTACCTGAAGGTTTTGGGTCTGATTTAGCATATTGGGTAAATACGTGCGTTAACTTTGTAGAGTCTTTGCCGCCCAAACCTTTTAAAAAACGACCCGCACTTAAGTAAATTAGCGAAGTATCACCTTAATTAAAATAAGCACTGCAATCAAATTACTGGCGCTATGAGTATGAATACCGCATAATTGAGCGACTGCTCACTTATGTGTTTTTTACTTATGTATGATTCATACTGTTTCAAAAGACGCTTTAAATTTTTTAGTAAATAAAAGAGAGAATGTAATGATTAAAGTAAGCGTACTATACCCTAATAATGAAAGTGCTACTTTCGATATGGACTACTACTGTAAAACACATTTACCCCTAGTTGCAGAGTTAGTTGGTAAAGCGCTTATATCAAGTAGTGCAGATGCAGGTTTAGCTGGTGGCGCACCGGGCGAAGCGCCAACTTATATTGCTATGGGGCATTTAGTGTTTGAATCGGTAGAATCTTTTCAGCAAGCCTTTGCACCTCATCAAGAAGTAATAGCGGCTGATTTAGTTAATTTTACTAACGTGTCTCCAGTAATTCAAATTAGCAATATTGCTGGGTAAATTACACGCTAAAACTAATTTAAGAATTACTTAATAACCCCTACTGTATTTAATACAGTAGGGGTTTTATTTTAACTGCAATAAAAGGGCTAGCGCTCTGTTTTAACTAATATTAGTTCTAATATTTAGATGTATTAAATCCGCTCCTGTGTTGATTATGAAAATGATAAAAGTTATCATTTAGGTTGTTAGCTATCTACACTTCTCCCAGGAATTATCATGTTTAACCCTAATTATTTGGCATTAAGTATTGCTGCGTCTTTATCTGTTTTTTCTAATATAGCTTTTTCACAACAAAACGACGACATTGAAACTATTGAAGTAACTGGCCGTGCCCAGCAATTTTACTTAGAGACCGAAAGTAAAATTGGTACTAAAACTAATTTAGATCTTATTAAGCTTCCGCAATCGGCTCAGGTATTAACCGAGCAACTTATTATTGACCAAGCAGCGCGTGACATTACCGATTTGTACCGATCTATTGCGGGAGTGAGCGAATATAGCTACTCAGGCGTAACTTTTCGTGGTTTTAGAGATGACGCAAATGTATTTTACGATGGTGTGCGTGGCGACCCATATTCGGGCTTTGGTGTACCGCAGTTATTTAATGTAGAACGTGTTGAAGTATTAAAGGGGCCAGCCTCTGCTTTGTATGGCGGTGGCGAACCTGGTGGGATGATTAATTACGTAACCAAAAAACCAAGCTACTTAGAAAAGCGCGAATTAAAGCTCACCTTGGGTAACTACAATACGCGTGGCGCATCACTCGATATGACAGGTGGTTTAAGCGATACAATGGCTTATAGGTTGGGTGGTTTTTATGAAGAGCAAGACAGCTTTCGTAACAATGCAGACTCAAAAAACACCGAGCTAACAGGTGGATTGTTATTTGATTTAACAGATTCAACAACCCTAACCACAAGTGTTGACTACATTAAACAAGACCTAGGCGGTAACCGCTTACGGGGCGTACCGGTAGATGACAACGGCAACTTTTTAGTTGACCCAAGTTATAACGCTAATGAAGCGGTTGATTATCAAGATATGGAAGCGTTGGTGCTTCAAGCCGAGATAAGTCATTACTTTAGTGATGATTTTTCTGTAAGTAGCACACTGCGTTACATGGATAACGAACGCGATCAAGGCTACCATGAGTCGCAAAGTTGGGTAGATGTAAATGGTGATGGCGAAGCAAACATTGATGACGAAACCATCAAACGAGAATACCGTAAGCAATTTCGTGCCAATAAAGAAGCAAGTATAACCACCGACTTTGTTTATAACTTTGGAAAAGGACAATTAACCCATCAGTTTTTATTTGGTGGTGATTACCACACCGTTGATACCGAATATGACTACTTTCGTGCCCGATATGAGGCCGATGGCGTCGCTAATTTAAATATTTTTAATTTAAACTACGGTGAAACCGACCCAAGCACTTATAACCTCACCGACATGAACCGCGATGGCGTTGATACTGACCGATTTGGTGTATATGCACAAGACGTAATTAGCATAGGCGAGCAGTGGACAATAATTGCAGGTTTACGCTATGACCATTTTAAAGAGTTTAATCAAGAAACTGGTTTTAGTTACTCAGATAACGATATAACGCCGCGCGTTGCTGTTACTTATCAGCCAGTAGAAAACACATCGGTATATATTAACTACTCAGAGAGCTTTAACCCTACATCGTCAGCCGACCAAGAAGATGTAGAAGGCGAAGGTAATTTAGAACCAGAAACCGGCAAGCAAACAGAGCTGGGTATGAAAAACCAATGGCTCGACGGCAAAATAATGAGCACCTTTGCAATTTATCAAATTAATAAAGAAAACGTGGTAATGAGCAACCCTGACGATACGGGAGCTGGAGATGGCATTGCTGCACTTTTAAATATAGGTGAAGTAGAAAGCCGAGGGTTTGAAACAACTTTAGTCGGCGATTTATCAGCGCACTGGACCGTAACGGCTAACTACGCATACAACGATACGCAAGTGGTAGACGGCGTAACGGGTGATACGCTTTCAAATACATTTGGAGATGGTTCGCGCTTTGCTAATGCGCCACGCCACCAGGCAGGTTTATGGACTCGCTACGCTATTGATTCAATTGACTCATCAATTGCCTTTGGTGCAAATTACGTAAGTGAGCAACTGAGTACCGGTGGTCAAAAAGTAAAACCATTTACCGTATTTGATATGAGCTGGACGAGTCGCTTTGACAACGTATTGCTGAGTGTAAATATTAATAACCTGTTTGATAAAGAATACGCGGTTAGTGGCTTTACTGAGCGTAATGGCCACTTTCCCGGCAGCCCTCGCGAAATTATTGGGCAAATAACCTACAAGTTTTAATACTTATTAGCGCGAGAGTTACTCGCGCTTTTTTTTAAGTGTCGCCTTGCACCTTTTTATCACTATTAAATTTAGCGGCCTCTTGAGTCGTGTTAATAGCCGTAATAGGGAAGGGAATTACAATACCTTCTTTTTTATAGCGTTTATGCAAGGCTTTTATAAAAGCAGATTTAACCCAAAAGCGATTAAAGTATTCTTTAGCTCTAAGCATTACCGTAAAGTTAATGCTTGATCTATCAAAGGTATGAAAAACCACAAAGGTATTGTAATCATCAACGCCCCATTCGTGTGAAATAAGTATTTCACGAGCTACTTCAAGTGTTACTTGTTCAACAAATTCTAAATCTGAATCGTAATGTACACTTATATCAACAGGTACGCTTAGCTCTTTTTCAGGGTAAAAGTAATTAATAATACGCGACTTAGATAATTGGCTATTAGGTATAATAATCATATTGTTAGGTAGCATTTTAACCCATGTAGAACGCCAGCCTATATGATCAACAAAGCCTTGCTCCTTAGATTCAAGCTCAATAAAATCACCCACCCTTATAGGTTTATCTATTACTAGCTGCACGCCAGAAAAAAAGTTTTCGAGGGTAGGTTGCAAAGCAAGGGCAACAGCCAGTGATGTAATACCTAACGAGGCAATAATTGGCGTAATAGAAATACCTAACGTGCCCATTAATACCAGTAATCCCACTGACGATAATGTAACGCGTATCACGCCTTTAATTATGCTTTTTGAATTAAAAACCACGGCAGATTGTTTACCATAGTAATTAATAGTGCCAATAATAAAGCGGTCTAAAAACATAATAAGTGCAAGCAGAGCTAATACAATATTAATGCTATTAAAAGGGATCTGTTGAGAAATAGAAGTACTAATAATGAAGGTGTCGTGCTCTAAAATGGTGAGTTGCACAATAATTGTGCACAGTGTTAGCGGCTTAGATATTGACTCTATTAGTAAAGTATCGAATATAAATTTGGTTTTTGAAGTCCATTTTTTTAGCCAGTACATTACAAAAAAACGAATTAAAAACAGTAGTATAGCTATAAGTAAAAGAGAGGACGCTGCGCCTAACCAAGGTGTGTTGTTAGAAAATTCCAGCGCTTTATTTAGCATAACTTAAACCTGTTCAATATAGTTTTATATATTGCAGCAAGTTATGTACCTTTGTTTGGGTAAAGTAGCTGCCGAGTTTAGTCGGCAGCAAATATTATACTTTTTTGGCTAACCACATACCGCCTAGGACGGCTGCAAAAAACAATAAAAACTCCATTTTAAGAGATACCAATTGAACCAAACCCGGGCCTGGGCATATACCACTTAAACCCCAGCCTAAACCAAAAAGTACCGAGCCGATAATTAAGCGTGCATCAATTTTTTTTAAATCACTTAAATTAAACGTTCCTGAAAGAAGTGGCTTCTCTTTTTTTGCAACCCATAACCATGTCAGCATCATTATTAGCATGGCAACAGCCATCACTATAATTAAGCTTGCGTCCCATTGGTTTCCATAGGTAAGAAAGTTAATCACTTTAGCAGGGTTTGTCATCCCGCTAATAATAAGTCCTAAGCCAAATATAAAGCCTATAACAACCATCATAATTGCTTTCATTATTTATCCTACAAGGTTTGCTGTAATGAAGGCGACAAGCATAAATGTGCATGTTGCAACCCAAGAGCGAGTAGAAAAGCGCGACATGCCGCACACACCATGGCCACTTGTGCACCCATTAGCTAACGTTGTACCAGCGCCAACTAAAAGCCCTGCAACAACAATAAGCCAAGGCGGTAATTGCAATTCGCCTTCTAATAAAGATGGCGCAAATATCCTTACGGCCACTCCTGCCAACAACAACCCTAAAATAAAGTATAACTGCCAACGAGAGCCTGAATTTGCTTTAGCGAATACAGACTTAACAATGCCTGATATGCCCGCAATTTTTCCGTATAAAACCAGTAATAACGTACACGCTATACCTATTAATGCCCCGCCTATTGCAGCCGATACTGGGGTGAATTCTGTTATCATTTTTAAATTTCCCAAACAACAGAAACGCCTAAACCGGTTTGTTTCATTTCGATTGATAATTGTTGATTAGGTGCTAAGTAGTTAGCACCCGTTACTTTTTTTGCTGGCGAATAAAAAGCCATAGCATTTAATTGTACCTTGTTGGTAAAAGAATGGCTAAAGCCAGTAGTAAAATGCCACTCTTGAACACCCGGCGCTAAAGTATTTAATATAACTTGAGAAGAAGGAATAGGCTGCTCGGTGTAAGACACCCCAAAACGAATCTTTTGTTGCGATGTACGCTGCCATTGATAACCAAGCTTATAAATAGTCATATCGTTCCAGCCAAACCCAGCGCCGGCGTTAGCTCCTAAAGGCGCTGACATTAAATTATTGACTGGATTTGCAATACTTTTTACTTCGCTGTAATTTATTTTTTGCCAATCAAATACAACCTGATTACTTGGGGTAAGCTTGTAGGCTGCGCCAAGTTGAAACGAACTTGGTAGATCAAATCCGCCTTGCTCTGCAAACAAACCTTTATAGCTATCAAACTCTTGCATAGACACTGATGAGCGGTAACTTGCCCCCCAGCTTAATGACGAATTTATATCTTGGCTAATACCCAGTTGAATGCCTAGGCCTGTGCTTGTATCGGTACCATTATCAGTGAGCGCCTCTGGTGATTGCGAAAAAGGAGCAAAGTTCCCAAGCCCTTGTGCTTCAAACTGTTGCACCACGTAAATAGGGGATACACCAAGGCGTGTTTGTTCATTCAACTTATAGCTTACTGTTGGGCTAATAAAGAGTTGTTTTAAATCAACGCCT
Source organism: Pseudoalteromonas sp. HL-AS1 (assembly GCF_031198785.1). NCBI lineage: Bacteria > Pseudomonadati > Pseudomonadota > Gammaproteobacteria > Alteromonadales > Pseudoalteromonadaceae > Pseudoalteromonas > Pseudoalteromonas sp. HL-AS1. Next base: position 2,404,315 of record NZ_CP133569.1, on the reverse strand, counting down.
GTTGTACCAGCGTAAAAGGTCCCCTCAGGAGAGGATTCTGCGCCGTACTCGGTATTCATACCGCCGTTGCCATACACTAATAAACCAATATTTACTTTTTCATTTAATTGATGGCCAATAGCAAACTCTGGAATTGCAAATACGGTGTTGTCGCTTTTTTGTGTTTTTGCTTCAAGATAAAATGCGCCAGGGTAAAAAGTATCTACTTTTGATGCAGTATATTTTCGTTCAGGTGAAAAAAGCTCTAAGCCCAGTGATAGCTCTGTTCCTTTAGGTAAAAAAGTTGCTGGATTATTAGCGCCAGACATTAACTCTTCTGACAGCGCTACACCTGCACCAGCCATGCCTTTGTGGGTCATGCCATAGCCGTGAGTAAAATAACCATTAGTAGCAAATGCACTGAACGAACCTAACGCGCACGTTAAAGCTAAGCCTGAAATTAACTGTTTTTTCATTTTAGTAAATACATAAAGTTGGAATGGGCGGACAATAGCTAATTTTTGATATTCTAAAAAGGAATTTAAATAGATTAGTTATAATAAAAGGTAATACGGCAATGGTTATAAAGTTAAAATAAATGAGCGTAGATTGCCATTCAACCTTAGCTTAAGTTAAAAGGTTCGCTAACGTATTGAGCTGTAGTGATATTTAAGTATGCAATCGGTAGCTATACGCTTTGGTATTAAAAGTGTGCTGGTAAAAGGAGCGTTTACGTATTAACAGCAGTTTAAAATATATTTATTAATTAACGTTTAGCTCATCCAAACAATCACTCTTAAATAACGCCATTGTATGTAAAAGCAAAGCGGCGATTAATATCACCGCTTTTAAAAATTACATAGATTCGAGCGTTTTACCGCTTGTTTCTTTAATATATTTAACAACAAAAAATATGCTTATAAGTGCCGATAACGCATAAAAGCCATAAGCACCGGCAAGGCCAATGTTAGCCAGCATAATAGGGAAGGTCATGGTAATTGCAAAGTTAGCAATCCACTGCGCACTGGCAGCAACGGCAAGGGCAGCACCACGAATACGGTTATTAAACATTTCGCCCAATAATACCCATACAATTGGGCCCCAACTTAAGCCAAAAAACACCACAAATAAGTTAGCCATAATAAGCGCAAACGTACCCATGTTATCGCTAAGTGCAAGTTTGCCTGCTTCATCAAGGCCTGCACTGCCAAATATATAAGTAAGCGCGCTTAAGCTAATAAACATACCAATACTGCCTACTAATAGCAGTGGTTTACGGCCAATTTTGTCAACTAGGGCAATGGCAATAAAGGTCGATACAATATTAGTAGTACCTGCGAGTACATTTATAAATAGCGATTGCGACTCATCAAACCCAGCGGCTTGCCAAAGCTCAGAGCCGTAATAAAACACCACGCTAATACCTACAAATTGCTGAAATACACTAAGCGCAACACCTACCCAAACAATTGGGTGTACTTTTTTACTGTTATCAATAAATAAATCACGAATGCTTGGCTTTGTATCGCTATGCAATGAGCGTTTAACATCGCTTATTTGCGCATCAACATTGTCGTTCGATATTTTACTAAATACCGCTTTTGCATCATCCACTTTACCTTGCGCCACTAAATAACGAGGCGACTCGGGAATAAACAAAACACCGACTAAAAACAACACAGCAGGCACAAGCTCAGCCCAAAACATCCAGCGCCAAGCGGCTATATCAAGCATTAAAATATTTTGTGCACTGCCAGCTGCATCAGCAATTAAGTAGTTACTTAAAAAAGCAGCAAATAAACCCAGTACAATAGCGAGTTGTTGTAGTGTAGCTAAACGACCACGAAGTGCTGGTGGCGCAACTTCAGCAATGTAAGCTGGCGCTAATACCGATGCCGCACCAATACCTAAACCACCAAATAAACGGTAAAAAATAAACTCCGCAGAGCTTTCGCTAATGCCCGACCCAAAGGCACTAATGGCAAAAATAATCGCGGTGATGATCATAATTGCACGGCGACCAAATTTATCAGCCAGCGGCCCCGCAGCAAGTGCACCCAAGGCACAGCCAAGTAACACAGACGCTACATTAAAGCCCGTAGCTACACTGCTTGAATTAAATGCATTACCGAGTGCCGACACTGTGCCGTTAATAACGCCTGAGTCAAAACCAAATAAAAAGCCACCAATAGCAGCAACGACCGATATAAATATTACGTAAAAAAGTGAGCACGTGTTTGATGTGTGCGCCGAGCTATTATTCCTCGGCGATAAAGATGATGTCATGATTGTGTGTCCTGATTTTTATTATTGTGTACTGTACTATATTGAAGCGCTTGGATCTGCGTAATTTAAACGAATTTTATCTGGGCTAATTCTTTCATAACTAATATTAAAATTATTATTTAATACTTCTAATAAGCCCTTAACATCGCCTGTTTTAAACATACCAGCGACTTGTACCCTTGTTAAACGCTCATCATCAGAAAGCTCAAAGTCTATATTCGTATATCGACTAATCTCGGCCATGGCATCGGCAAGAGATTCGCCTCTAAAAATAAGGCTTCCTTTACGCCAAGAAAGACTAGCAGCTACGTCTATAGGGTCTACTTTTTCAACGTGCTTAGCTATTTTACCTTTGAAACTTAAATCGAGCTTTTCACCTTTAGAAACTGCTGTAGAGTTATTTGATAAAAATTTACCAAGCTTATTTGTTCCATTTTTTTGGAGGCTTGATGGTTGCGAACTACTTTGTTCGGCAACAAGCACTTTTCCATCAGTGACTATTAATTCTATTTGTTTTTCACCCACTTCAACATTAAACGCAGTGCCTACTGCCTGAATAACTTTATCACCAGCAATAACACTTAAAGGCCGTGCCTTATCATGCGCCACATTTATATGTATCTCCCCCCGCAGTAAGTTAATTACTCGAGAGTCTCGGGTATATCTTATTTGTACAAAACTATTAGTGTTTAATGTAATTTCACTTTTATCTGGCAAAATTATGTCTTTGCTTTCACCTACACCCGTTTGAAAGTTAAGTTGCTTAGCGACAACAGCTGACTGATTAACGGGATAAAAAAATGAAAAATTAAATGCTTCTTGAAAAAAGCTAAGTGCAACAGCCAATAAAACAGAAGCGGCCGTTGCACCTAACCACACAGGGAGGCGTTTTTGTCTAGATTGTGATTGCGGGAATAGATCAGATAAGCGGCTGAGTTCACCCATCTTGTCCCATAGGTGTGCAACTTCAAGTAATACTTCGACGTTTTTATATGACTGAGCTAACCATAGCTGCAATGCGTCTTTTTCGGGTTTAGTTAAACCTCTATCGAGCTTAGCAAGCCATTCACTTGCACAATCAAGGCGTGCGTCTTCGACTGCCTTATTATTTCGTTCGTCTATATGGTGGACATTACTCATGACTACCCCCTGCACTTTTTTGTGAAGAAGAGTTAGGTTTGCCATACACACTTTTTTCAGATTGTCGCATAAACTGCGTACAACGTTTTACGCCGGTTGCTATATGTTTTTCCACGGTACTTTCACTAAGGTTTAATTGAGCAGCAATTTCTCGCTGCGAATAACCATACACTTTTTTTAATACAAACACTTTACGGCATTGAACAGGCAAAAGCCTGACAGCTTCACAAAAATTTGAAAATTCGCAATCGGTAAGCGCATTTTCGTACATTTCGTCTTTCTGATGTTCCGTTAAGAGTTGCTCTAATGCTTCCATGTTGTCGATACTATCGACTAGTCGTATATTGGCTTGCTTTTGATAATCGAGCGCTAGGTTACGCGCCGTTTTGTAAATAAAAGATTTTGGTGAGCAAATGTTTTCAGTGTTTTTTATTTGACAAATTCGCACGTAAGTTTCTTGCACAATGTCTTCAATTTCATGTGGAGGCACTATGCGTGCCACTACATTTGAGAGACCTTTGCGCGAGGCCAGATAAGCCTTATAAAATAGTGTGTCTTTTGTCATTGAGTGTGTGTCTCGTGTGTGTGTGGTTTTGGCAATTGTTGTTATTGTTTTGCCATTACAGCTTAAGACGATTGGTAATAAAAAATCCGCTACTCAATTTTAAAATAAATTGTTTTTCTATTTGTAAAATTGCAGGCACTATCAATCCTTGTTGTTAAAAGCTTGTAATTTGAATACCAAGTGTACTACAGTTTTTCAAATTATTAACACGTATAGGCTAGCTCTATAATTATACGTGTTCATATAACCAATTAATTAATATAGAAATATATTTAACTTTTTTAGTTGAAACCCCACAACATAATTTTTTTGCACACCAAAAAATAATAAAGGTTTAGTAATAATAAGTATGGCTAGTCAAAAAAATAAATTATTTGAAAAAAATAAAAAATATTTATGGAGGAAAATAAAAAGTCACTCGTCTTCATACTGTGTATGGCCAAAAACTATACGCATGGAATGTATACATTTGCCACTTTGTTTACCGCTATATGTGCTTGTTTTTAGCTTAGTCACCACAGAGGTGAAAGCGAGCTCGGTAGACGAAAAAGCAATGTTTAACATTCCTCGACAAAGGGCCGATTTATCGCTAATAAATTTTGCCGAGCAAGCCGATATTACTTTGCTTTTTCCGTTGGATAAAATTCAACAGTTACAAACAAATACTATTACTGGCGAGTATTCAATAATAAATGCATTACAGACTTTACTCGATAGTACCGGCTTGCAAATGCAAGTTAGCGAAGATGGGCAAATTTCTATTTTAATAGACCCTAGCTTCGAGAGAACTGACAACATGGCTAACTATAAAAAAAATGGCGTGTCCAGTGCAGTGCTTGCTGTACTAAGCACAATGGCAACGCTCCCTGCATTAGCAGAAACAGCAGCACAAGAACCAGAAATAATTGAAGTACGCGGAATTAGAGGCTCGCTTGGTCGAGCCATGGATGCAAAAAGAGAAGCCGGTGGCGTGGTTGACTCCATTTCAGCAGAAGATATTGGTAAATTTCCTGACACAAATCTAGCCGAGTCTTTGCAACGTATTACTGGGGTTTCAATAGACCGTTCAGGCGGCGAAGGGCAGCTTATTACGGTGCGTGGTTTTGGCCCGCAGTTTAATACTGTACTAGTAAACGGACGCCAAATGGCATCAGAGAATCAAAGCCGTGCATTTAGCTTTGATACCATTGCATCAGAATTGGTTAAAAGCCTAGATGTATTTAAAACCTCAACGGCCACTATGCAATCTGGTGGTATTGGCTCAACAGTAAACGTTAATACGGCACGTCCATTTGCGATTAGTGGCTTTAAAATAGCGGGTAGTGTTAAAGGTATTTACGATGAAAATAGCGAAGAAACCACACCAGAAATTTCAGGGTTAATTAGTAATACATTTAATGATGACACACTGGGTTTGTTGTTTGCCGTTTCTCGTCAAGAACGCGAAACACGCTTAAATCAGGCACAGGTAGACGGCTGGTTAGAAAACGTGGGCGTCCCAAATCCTCAAACTCAAAGCGGGCAAGCATACACCGGTAATATTTTCTCGCCACGTAATTACGATCATAAAGTTACTACAGAGACACGTACACGCACTAATGCAAATTTAGTTATACAGTATGCACCTTCAGATGATTTAGTTATCACTGCTGATGCGCTCTATTCAGATTTTGATGTAGAAGCAGACACAACGTCTTACGGGCACTGGTTTACAGCTCCAAACTTAGAAGGCTTTGGTGATGCTGCAGGCCCAACCGTTGATGAAAATGGCACTGTGGTTGATTTATATCAAGAGGTAGGCCTTGCCACCGATATGCACGCTAAAAAGTTTGATCGTTTAACCAACTCTAGCGCATTAGGTTTAAACTTTGATTGGCATGTAAACGATAACTTAAATATGAAGTTTGATTTGAGCCACTCAAAAGCCAAGCGTGAGGCTAATAATGGCGGTGGCGATCAGCTATCGTTGATTGGCTATGCTAACCGAGTTCGATTTGAAGTGGATGGCGGTATCTTACCTTACGCGAGTGAGTTTGCCTCTGCTAACCCTAACATTTATAGCGGCCAGCAAGAGCTGGACGGTGTTGCTTATAACCCTGCAGTTGCACCTGATGGCGTATCAAATCATTTAGATACAGCCAACAGCCGTGCACACGTAATGCTTCGCCGTGGTTGGGCTGTAGAAGATACTGTGGATCAGTTTCGTTGGGATAGCATTTGGCATAACGATGGCAGCTCAGGCCTAGTTTCGGTTAAATTTGGTACTATGTATTCAACTGAAACTAAAAACCTTGATCGTTGGGACAACGAAGGCGTAGGTATTCACTGTACCTTTTGTGGTTACCCAGATGACCCAAGTATGGATGGCTTAGCGCAATTTGTATTTGACGCAGGAGATGACTTTTTAGGTGATGTGAGCGGCAGCGGTCGTATGCCAACGTCATGGCTTGCACATGATGGAGAGGCAAACTTTGCGTACCTTGAGCAAATAGCTGCGGCGAATGGTCAGCCTATTAGTTTTGATGCAGTTAAACGTAATAAGTCGTTTGAGATAACTGAAGATACTTTCTCGTTTTATACAGAATTTGATTTTGAAGCTGAACTTGCAGGCATGCCTTTATACGCCACAGCGGGTTTTAGATATGAAAGCACCGATGTAAAAGTAAAGGGCACAGATGAGCCGGTTAGCGCGTTAACTATATTAGATAAAACAGAAATGCTTGCTAATTTCGGCGCCGTAGAAAATATTTCAGCAAGTTCAGATTACGAAGCGATTTTACCTAACTTTAGCGTAAAGCTTGAAATAAGCGATGAGCTAATAGCACGTGCTGCTGTATCACAAACAATTACGCGACCAACACTCGATAGTATGTCGCCTGTAACAGTAATTGAAACAACGCGCCAAGGGGGCAATTTAACATCAAGCTCTGGTAACCCTGCGCTTGAGCCATTTACCTCTGATAACTTAGATTTATCATTAGAGTGGTATTACGCTGATGCCAGTTATTTATCCGCTGGTTACTTTAGAAAGAATGTTGCTAACTTCATTATCAATACCACTGAAGATTTAACCTTTGAATTGTCTGACGGCGAATTGTTGACTGACCCCTCAACAGGTAACGATGTAGATAACCCTGACGCTGCTGACTCGACGGCTGTATTTACAAACACATTACCAAATAATAGCGAATCGGCGATTGTTGATGGCTGGGAAATAGCCTTACAGCATAGTTTTGATAGTGGCTTTGGTTTTATGGTTAATGCAACATTTGTTGATAGTGATGCAGAGCTAGACCCTGCAGATATAACTCAAGTATTTGCATTAACAGGCTTAAGCGACTCTTATAATGTGGTTGGCTTTTATGAGAATGGCCCATTTCAGGCGCGTTTAGCCTATAACTGGCGCGATAGCTTTGTACAGTCACTAACACAGTTAAATGGTGATGGTGTGACGATAGTTGAAGACTATGCACAATTCGATGCCAGTGGCAGCTATGATATTACCGAAAATGTATCGGTGTTCTTTGAGGGTATAAACTTAACCGAAGAATACGTACACAAACGTGGTCGCTTCTCTAATCAATTACTAATGGTTGAAGATAGCGGGCGACGTTTTGCGTTAGGTGTTCGTGGAAGTTTCTAACTTAAATAATAAAAGTGGCTTTTACATTTAGTAATAGCCACTTTTTAAATACGCCTTTATAGGTAACAAGCATGAACCAGCAAAATAAAGAAATAAAAACAGTGGTTGTCGTTGGTGGTGGTATAGCAGGCTGGCTAACAGCTGGTCGATTAGCGGCGCACCATAAAAGTAATACCCCCGATGGTCTTAATGTTGTGCTAGTTGAATCTCCAAATGTACCAATTATAGGTGTTGGTGAAGGCACTTGGCCTACCATGCGTAGTACATTAATAGCACTTGGTATTAGCGAAACCGATTTTATACGCGAGTGTGAAGCAAGCTTTAAGCAAGGAGCAAAATTCGCCAAATGGGTGGATGGCAGCGATGATGATTTTTACTATCACCCATTAGTTCTGCCGCAGGGCTTTTCAAAAACCGATATGGCAGGGCATTGGTTAAATAACACAGCAGAGTCAACGTCTTTTTCAAACGCAGTGTGTTACCAAGAAGCTATTTGTGAGCAAGGGCTTGCCCCTAAAACAATTCGTACACCAGAATATGCTGCTATAGCCAATTATGCCTACCATTTAGACTCTGCAAAATTTGCCGTTTTTTTACAAAAACATTGTACGCAGCAGCTAGGCGTTAAACATATTTTAGCTGATGTAACGCAGGTCAATAGTGCTAAAAATGGCGATATTGCAAGCGTTACTTCAAAGCAACAAGGTGAAATTAGCGGTGATTTATTTATCGATTGCACTGGTTTTTCATCATTGTTATTAGGCGAGCATTATAAGGTTCCTTTTCAGCCCTGCGATGATGTGCTGTTTATTGATACCGCCTTAGCAGTGCAAGTCCCTTATGAAGATGAAAATGACAGTATTGCATCTCACACAATTTCAACAGCGCAAGAAGCGGGCTGGATATGGGATATAGGATTACAGCATCGCCGTGGGGTGGGCTATGTGTACTCCAGTAAGTACAGTACCGAGTCGCAAGCAAGGGAAAAGCTTAGAGAGTATGTAGGCGATAAAATAGAGTCGTTAACAATTAGAAAAATCCCTATTAAAAGTGGCCACCGCTCACATTTTTGGCAAAGCAACTGTGTTGCGGTTGGGCTTTCGGCTGGTTTTTTAGAGCCACTAGAAGCTTCTGCATTGGTATTAGTAGAAATGTCAGCACAAATGATCAGCGAACAACTTCCCCATACCCGGGATATTATGGATATTACCGCCAAACGCTTTAATGAGACGTTTACCTATAGGTGGGAAAAAATAATCGACTTTTTAAAGTTACATTATATATTATCAACCCGTGACGATAACGCATTTTGGAGCGATAACAGAGACCCTAAAACGATTCCTCAAAGCTTACAAGATCTAATGAAACTATGGCAATACCGCGCCCCTGCTGATCACGACTTTACAAGTAACAATGAGGTGTTTCCAGCTGCGAGTTATCAATATGTTTTATATGGTATGGGCTTTAAAAGTGACTACAGCACAACTGCCTATATGCTTGAAGACACTGTTTTTGCTAAAAGTCAGTTTGATAAAAATAAGAGCATGATAAACCAAGCTGTAACTAACTTACCTAGTAACCGAGAATTATTAAATAAAGTTAAGAATCATGGTTTTAGCACTATTTAGCTTAAAAATTTACACATAAAAACAATAAAGAGACACACATGGAAAATTTAGTCGCATTAGAACAAAGTGCTCATCAGCACATAAAAATAGACACACAAAAGGCACAATCACACGCAGAAAACATTAATATGGTTCCTGTTGTTATGGCGGAACTAAACCAAATTGCTGTTCAGCAGCCTATAGTTTTTGCAAAAAACTCAGAAACAGGGGAGTTTACACTCAATGCTTTATTAGGCTTTGAGCAACATGAGAACTTGTTTTATCAGAACTCGCAGTGGCAGGGTGTGTATTTACCGCTTCAATTACAGCGTCAGCCATTTTTTGTTGGTGATACTCATGCGCAGCAAACTCAATACCCTGTGTGTATTAATTTAAATAGCCCAGCAGTCGTTAATAATCGATCGCAAAGCCAGAATAATTTAGAACCAATTTATACCCAAAGCGCAGAAGAAAGTAGCTATTTCAAACAAATAAAGCAGTGTTTAGGGCATTTACTACAGGGCGAAATAGACAATAAAAAGTTAATTGATACCTTGTTACAGCATGATCTACTGCAGCCATTATCGCTTGAGGTAACGTTTCAGAACAGTCAAAAAACAAAGTTAAACGGCCTATACACTATTAACCAAGAAAGACTCGCACAACTTAATAGTGATCAAATTACACTTTTACATCAAAGCGCTTTATTACCCGCTATTTATACTGTTATAACCTCACTTGGCCAAATATACCCATTGATAGAGCGTAAAAATGCAGTGCTTAATTTAGCTGATGATTGATTTTAAACTAAACGAAAATATGGCGTTACACATACATACTGTAGGGGAAGAGAAAACCCCTATTATTGTTATTGATGATTTTGTAAATAATGTAGATGCGCTTATTAATTTTGCTGTGTTTTCTCAAAGTGCTAGAGAAGCGTTTTGCGCACAAGAAAGTGATTTTTACCCAGGAGTAAGAAAAGCAGCACCGCTTAGTTATATCGAGCGGTTAAAAGCGCTTGCGCCAATTATTAATTCACACTTTGATATGGCGGATAAAAGCGAGTTCGATGTAATTCTTTCTGCTTTTTCAATTGCATGCACTGAGCCTGATAAGCTCAGGCCAATACAAATGCTCCCTCATTTTGATACACCTAATATAAATCAACTTGCTATAGTGCACTTTTTATGTGATGAAACTCATGGTGGCACTTCATTTTATAAGCATAGAGCCCTAGGGTACGAACGTATAACAAAAGAGCGGCTTATGCTTTATAGGCAAGCTATTAAGCAACAAGCCATGGCGCAAAAGCTTCATAAAAATCCACAATATATAAATGGAAGTACAACTTTGTTTGAGCAAGTTTACAGTGTAGAGGCAAAGCTAAATCGCGCAGTTATATACCCAAGTAACTTATTGCATTCCGGTAATATAAACGCGTCTAATGGTTATGCCTGTGACCCAGTTAATGGGCGTTTAACTATCAGTAGCTTTGCTGTTTTACGCTAGCTTTTTTATTACCGACTAAAACTCTCAAAGTACTCTTTTTGCAATTCTATAGTAAGCGCTTTAGGGCGAATGCCTTGTACTAGGCTGTATACTTCTTCTTTTGTGTAACCTGCCGAATTTAAAATAAGCGCAGCGACTAACCCTGTGCGGCCTGTACCGCCTTTGCAATGTATGGCAATGGTTTGTTTGTGATGTATGGCCTGTAATATGTCGATTTTATGGGTGTTCCAGCTTGATGTAAAAGGCTGTTTGGGTGCTTCGTCGTCATTTATAGGTAAATGAAACCAGGTTATATCGTGCTTATTGCACTCACTATTAATTGTTTGTACGTTGTTTTTTTCAAGCTCCTTTTGAGGCATAAGTGAAAGCAGCAAGTTAGCGCCAGCCGCTTTTAATGTGGCGATTGAATCCGCTAGGTTTTGTGTTTTTGTACTAGGGCCTGCTTATCTTTCGAGGTTAACTTTGCAGCAGCATGTTTGGTTTTTAGGCAAGGCAGAGCTTATGCAGTGTGGTGGTTTCCCATAAATAGGCGATAACGCAGTATAAATGCCAAACATGCGCTGCCCGAAGGGCTGACGAATCCCCAAAACGTGACAGGCACAGCAATTTATGATCTTATGTAAATCACCACAACCCACATTAAGTCACAACTGCTATGCCTGAGACATCAGTTTGCCATAAGTACTTTAAACATGCATTAGCGCCATTCAATAATGCCAGAGTAAAAACATTACTAAGCTGCAGTAATGCATTAATTTCGGGCAATAAACTTACCTTAACTGAAATCGGCAGAAATTTGTCTGGCGCTGTGGATGTAAAACATAAAATAAAACGCGTTGATCGCTTCTTAAAAAATACTCACCTCTACAATGAAAGGGTCGCTATCTATGAAGCATTAGCTCATCCTATTATTGACTCTTTACCCATGCTTGCAATTGCCGTTGACTGGAGCGGTGCCTGTGGTCACGACTATCACTTACTGCGAGCAAGCTTACTTGTGGATGGGCGCTCTATCGTGATTTATAACATGATTGTTGAGCAGAAGGATTTTGATAGCCCAGCAACCAACAGCCTGTTTTTAGATGAACTTTATGAAGTGCTTGGACGACATCCTAGTGTCTATATTGTAACAGACGGCGGCTTTCTTACGCCTTGGTATAGTAAAGTACGCGAACTTGGTTGGCATATGATAGGTCGATTAAGAGGCTCAATGAAGTGTAAACTAGCCATGCAATCACAATGGCATACATTAAAACAACTTAGGGCTGGTGCCAGCGATATACCTAAGGCGTTAGGTCAAGCACGACTAACTCAGTCCAGCCCGACAGCATGCGATGCATTTTTACACGTATATCATGGAAAAAATAAAGGAAGAAAAGGAAAAAGCAGATTTACGAAAGATACAAAAATGTATCAAAACTTAGCTAAAGAGCCATGGTTACTCGCGACATCAGACAATACAATGACGAGTAAGCGAGTAGTTGGTTTATATAGTAAAAGAATGCAAATAGAGCAAAATTTCCGCGATGACAAAAGTTTGAGATATGGTTTTTCGTGGCGTTTTAGTAAAAGCACCGGCATAAATAGAATAGGAATATTATGCTTGATAGCCACAATAGCGAGCACTGCGTTATGGTTTATAGGGTGTGAAGCAGAAAAAAGAAAGTGGCATATAAAATTTCAAGCAAATAGCGTTAAGAATCGCCGAGTTCTTTCATTTTTAACCTTAGCCAAAAGTCATAAAGCTATGTAAGAGACGTATTACACAAAGCTATATAGAAAAAAGTTTAAAAAACTTTATTTTGAATTACGAAAAAGAGGCCGCTGGATAAAGTGGGGATCCCTCAGCCCGAAGGGTTCTGCCTAGGGGGGATTGACTCTTTGTTGCTCTGCTTTTACTTAGCCCACTAGGTTACAAGCCTCGCGCCGCGATTAAATCCCCCCTAGATTGAACAAATTTAATCCTGAAAGGTCAGCAGGCCCTGAGCAAGGCGTAAAAATAATATTTGCGCCGTTATTGAGTGATAAAATATCGTACGGGTGCGCGCTCATGGTAAGTCCTTTATTTTTAATGAATTTGCTTTATAAGCTCACTATAGCGTGTTTTAGTTACAAGTTTAAGATTGAATAATAAGCATAAATGCTGGATACTGTTTTTATATACAGTTATGGCGATATTATGAAAAAAGAATTACCAGCAAAATACTATTTAGCGCATTTTAGAGAGCTTATTGAGTTTGTAACTAGTAAATGTATGCATTTACTTGAGCCCAAGCACCGCGAATTTATTAGTAAAATTAATCAGCTAGATGAGCAAAGCCAATGCATGTTGGCGCGTGTGTACTCGCGAAAGCCTTATTTGGTGCAGGCGCAATCGCTTAATTATGAAGAAATAACCTCGCCGCATCAGGCTATTTATACGCTAAAAAAAGCGGGTATTTTATTTGAGCCAAACGAGCAGCATTATTCGCAGCTTTTAGCGCACTTAACTAAGCCTTCTTTGGTTGAGTTGCTAAGTAATTACAGTGAGCAAATAAGCTTTAAAAAGAGCGCCGCTAAAGGCGCGCTGGTGGATATTGCGCGTGAGTTTTTTAAAGCATGCCCACAAGAGCTTGCGCCACTTTATAGCCAGTATGTAATTAACAACCGCAGTGATTACTACGAGTATTTTGAGTTTTTATTTGCAGGCAAACTAAGCAGTGGTGATGTGAATCATCAAAACCGTTTTGTAATGCGAGACTTAGGCTTAACCGCTACGCGCGAAGGACACAGCGAGAGCTTGTCGCGCTTTGAAACACTTGACGAAGCGCAATCAAACTATTTATTAAACCGTTACTGGTTAGCATTTAAAAATATTACAGATGAGAGCGACTATGTTGCTTTAGCGTCGCAGGTTTTAGTGCAAGCTGCACATGGTGCAATTGCCGTTGTATTAAAAAACAAACTATTAGTTAGGCTTTATAGGCAGCTAAAAACAGTTGATAGCGAACTTGCTTTTAGTTTGCTTGAAGGGTGCGTGGATGATAGCGAAGCACAAGAAATTCAAATAAGAGAGCAATACAGGCTTGGCAATAAAGAGTGGGTAAAAGCTCGATTAGAAGCCATTATCGAAAACCCACTTACTGATGATTTACTTTATTTTGCTGACGATTTTTTAATGCGTAAGTTTAATAAAAAAACACGTTCGCGTTTAAGTGCCATGCTTGCCGATACTCAGTGCGTTCTAGAAATAGATGAACTGTACCGAGGTGAAGTAGAGCAGGGCGTAAACGATTATTATACTCGCCAAGGTATGCAGGTCTTTAATACCGAAAACACGCTTTGGCAAAGTTTGTTTGGTTTAGTATTTTGGCATGAGTTATTTGTGGAGTCACCTTATCCGCCATGCAATGAGTTTGATATTTATCCGCAAGTATTAAGGCTTGGTAATTTTTATGAAGCGCAGCAAACACAGATTAATGAGCGCTTAGCTCAGTGCCAAACGTCGCAAGCATTACTTAATTTAGTATGCAAACATGCAGCGCAATACTTTGAGCAACCTAACGGTTTGTTTAGATGGCGCAGCAATTTATTAGAGCCACTAGAGGAGCTTATTTTAAATAGCCCTATTAAGGCGCTAATTGCGCACTTAACAGCTATGAGTAAACATTATTTACAGCTAAAAGACGGCTACCCCGACTTAATGGTCATTAATAATGGCCAAGTACATTTTGAAGAGGTAAAAGCCCCTGGCGATAAGCTTAGGCGCAACCAACTTACCACCATAGATAATTTAAAAAATGTGGGCTTTACAGTACATATTGCTGCGGTTAAATGGTTTGTAGATCCAAACCGTGTTTACAGCGTAGTTGATATAGAAACCACCGGCGGCTTAAAAGGCGGTAACCGAATTACCGAAATTGGCATAGTTAAAGTACAGCACGGTAAAGTCATTGATACTTGGACAAGCTTAGTTAACCCCGAGCGCCATATACCTGGCTTTATTACGTCATTAACCGGTATTAGCGATAGCATGGTACGCAACGCGCCAGTATTTGCCGATATAGCCAAGCCGCTATTAGATAAACTCGCAGGCAGTATTTTTGTAGCCCATAACGTTAATTTTGACTACGGCTTTATTAAAAAAGAATGCGAGATGGCAGGGCACTTTTTTAAAATGCCAAAAATGTGCACCGTGGTTGAATCGCGCAAAGCGTTTAAAGGCTTAAAGTCGTATTCGCTTGGTAATCTCTCATCGCATTTTAATTTAAATTTAACCAGCCATCACCGCGCACTTGCTGATGCAACGGCTACTGCTGAGTTATTGTTACTTATTCAGCAATCCCAATTTAATTAAAGAGTTTGAGAAAAAGTACAGCTTAATAATTTAAAGACGCAAGATATTCATGGCACATTCATTTTTGGTGTTCAATTGTGTATGATTAAATAATTACTCATAAACAAACCCTGAGCGGTCTATGAGTAAGTTAAATAATACACATTGATGGTGCGAGTAGTCGCTTTTTCAAAAATAAATAAGGGAATTTATGAAAATAGCATTATTAGTAGTGATTACTATTTTGTTAACTGGGTGTACTTATACTGATGAATGCTCTGAAAATAAGCTTTTGTATGGTTACACAGAGGATAAAATTGATAATAGTAATTATCGAGTAAGGTTTAGGAATAAGGCGAGTGAGTCGCGTGATGCTAGTAATTTTGCTTTATTAAAAGCAGCCAAACTTACCCAAATACAGGGCTATGATTGGTTTGAGGTGACTAAAAAAGAAGTTTTTGTAAATCCTAAATTAGATGAATGTGGTTTAATTGCTAGGTCAAAAACTGAAGATTTATCCATAAAATCAAGTAATGAAATATACACGCTAATAGCTATTAAGATGGGTAAAGGGATTAAAACAAAAGTGACTAGCTATGATGCGCAAGGTGTAATCAACGATCTAGCATCGAACATGGAATAGTAGTTTAATAATAGGGCTCCAGCGTTTTTTTGTAGTATAAAAATAGAAAAAATACCATATCTATAGTTATAAATAGTGTGATTAAAAAGGTAACTGTTAGTATTGGGTGGAGTTAATATATTTAATTAATTTTAAAACAACTTATAAGTTAGTGTCATACAGACTCTACAATTTTCCTCTATCAGAGCAACAGCAATAATTCGATGAAATAGTTGCTCTATACAAACAGCAATATGGTTTAAAAGTACAAAATATAAGTTGTCAAAAATCAGTAGGCACTAAACATCGCTTTAACGAAGTGAAAGTTGATTGTGAGAAATACGAAGTCGTTGTAACAACTTACTCAATTGAGTTGGTTGAGTAAAACTAACTTTCAGTTTGCTTTTTTTCAAAGTCGCTTTTAACTATTTCAAGTGCTTTGAGTACTTCCTTTGGAGCAACATCGTGTTGCTCTAGTATCATAATTAAATCTACTGCAAGTTTAATATGTGTAGGGGCTTGATCAAGCGGGCTTGTCATTTAACTCTTTCTTTTTTGATATTTGGCTAATGGCGACATTTATTGCTGTTTGCACACGTTGCTCCATATGTATACGTTCTGATTGCGGTAAATAAAACGCCATATCTACATCGTAGCGAATATATCGTGGCGGGAGCTGATTTAGTACCGTACAACAAAAGTCAGCCATTACATCTTCACCATATTTTTCATCAAGTTTAAGTTTGATGATTTCTTCAACTACAATCTTTTCGTAATAGTTGTGTATGTCTTCGTGTAATCGCATATTCCCACCGCTTTAAAATAATCCGTTTAACTGAGTCTATACTAAGGCTTACTATAAATCGATAGCGGCTTTAAATAGTTGTTTATGAACATTAATTAGTGAACTCAAATTACGCTGATAACCGCCGCCTAAAGCGCACATTAGTGGGATTTGATGTTGCTTACAGAAGTTGAGAACAAACAAGTCGCGCTCATATACGCCATTGAGCGATATATTAAACAAGCCTAACTCGTCTTTAGTGTAAATATCAGCGCCTGCATTATACAAAATAATATCAGGGTTATGTATGCGCACGCAAAAATCGAGCGCTTGCTTTAATGTAGCAAGGTACTCATCGTCGGCTGTTTTAGCGGGCAATGCAAAATCGTAAGTGGATTGCTGTTTATTACGAGGGAAATTTTGCTCACAATGAATTGAGCAGGTAATAATTTGGTCATGATTTTGAGTGATTTGTGCTGTGCCATCGCCTTGGTGTACGTCGCAATCAAAAATTAAAACAGTGTCGGCTTGCTCTGTATTTATTAAATGTACTGCTGCAATAGCTAGATCGTTAAAAATACAAAAACCGCTACCGTAATCACTGTATGCATGATGATAGCCACCACTTAAATTAGCCGAAAAACCATGTTTTAGCGCGTGTTCACTACTTTGGATGCTTGCCCCAACTGATAGTAATGTGCGCTCTACCAATTCATTTGAATAAGGAAAGCCCATTTTTTTTATGGCTTTATTGCTAAGAGTCCCATTTAAAAAGTCATCTATATAACGTTGGCTATGACATAGCGAAAGTTGAGATTTGGTTGCTTTTTTAGGCTCTTGAAAGTGAATAGCCGAAACACCTAGATTTTCTATTTCGGTTTTAAGTAACTGATACTTTTGAATAGGGAATCGATGACGTTCTGGGAGTATAAGGTCGGAATACAATGGATGATAATAAAGCTGCATAGTAAAGTGCGCCTTAACGCAGCTGCTGTTTTTCTACTTGTTGTATTTTGTCCTCGGTGGCAGAAATTGCTTTTCTGCAGCGACCTAATCGAGCGTGTGTGCTTAATATTTCAAGGTTAAGTTTTTGTGCTTTAGCTGGCGAGGCTTTATCCATTTGCATCTTACGTTCTTCAATCATGAGTACTAAACGGCGTTCAAACTCATGGTTTTGTTTTAATTCATCGTAAAGCTCATGCGATGATTGCATTATTTTTTGTACAGCGTGCTTATAAACAGTTTGCTTAGGGCGAGGTTTATAATGGCTTTTGTTTTCTTTAATCCAAATAGGCGTTGATTTAATAACATTGAATACAGCTTGTACCTGAGCTCCTATACGTTCAAGCGCGTAGGTATAAGCATGGCGATGCTCGCTTGGCGGTAATCGTGACACTTCGTCTTCTATTTCTATTACGTAATCGACTAGGTTCATGCTTTTTGTACTAAAAACGGCGCGGTCAAACAAGCTAGGTTGTGCTTGCATGTAACGATTTTTAGAAAAAAGTTTAGCTTTATCAAATTGCTCAGCTTGTTGTTTTAGCGTTGCAACTTGTTGGCGTAGTTTATCTAAAGCTGTAGGGTGCATATTAAAAGTAAGCCTCATAAATTAGCTTTAATGCTAAAAGTATAACCATAGTATTAAATACAGGGCGAATAAATTTGCTACCAAACCGTATTGCTGAATGCGCTCCAATCCATGCACCAAGCATAATAAAAAAGCCCATAGTAATGCCAAGTAAAAAGTTTACATGTCCGAGTGCTACAAAGGTAATGAGCGATATAAAGTTTGAAACAAAGTTCATTGAACGCGCTAAACCACAATTGAGTAGCAGATTCATTTTATAAAGCATGCCATTAGAAGCAGTCCAAAAAGTACCCGTACCTGGGCCTGCTAAACCATCAAAAAAGCCTAATGCTAAACCCTGTAGCCATTGTTTTATTTTCATCGCTTTGTTGAGTTTAGGCAGTTCATCGCCTTCTGTGGTACTTAAATTACCAAATAAGCTATAGGCGGCAACTAAAATAATAATAATGGGTAGTAGTTTGTTTAAAAAATCGATACTTAAATGATCAACAATAACAGTACCTATCAATGCACCTATTGCAGTAGCTATGATGGAGACCGCCCAAAATTTCGGGCTAAATAAATTCTTTTTATAGTACGTATAACTAGCTGTTAAGGAGCCAAAACTAGCCGCGAGTTTATTGGTGCCTAATGTTAAATGTGGAGGTAAGCCTGCAGTTAATAAAGCGGGCACAGTTAACATGCCACCGCCACCGGCGATAGCGTCTATAAAACCTGCGGCAAGTGCAACAGCACATAAAACAGCCCAGGTTGTTGGATCGAGTGCGAGTTCAAACATTAATAATCTATTTGTCTTTTAAAAGGTGGTAGGGTGTCGAGCATGGCTTTACCGTATCGCTTAGTAACTAAGCGTCTATCGAGAATAGTAATACAGCCTTCATCACTCTCTTTTCGCAGCAGTCTACCACAGCTTTGCACCAATTTCTTTGCGGCGTCTGGTACGGTAATCGTTAAAAACGGGTTGCCACCTTTGCTTTGTACAAACTCTGCTTGCGCTTCTTCTATTGGCGAAGTAGGTACCGCAAACGGAATTTTAGTAATTATTAAGTTCTCTAAATATTTCCCAGGTAAATCAAGGCCTTCTGAAAGGCTTTGTGTTCCAAATAAAATACTGCCTTTGCCTTCATCTACATTTTTGGTGTGTAATTTAAGCAACGCTTCTCGCGACATCTCACCTTGTACTAATAAGTTAAAACCTTTTGTTCTAAGAAACTTTGTTACGTGGTCCATTTGCCAATAAGAAGCGAATAGTACAAGGTTCGCTTTTTTATCATTTAGGTACTCTGGTAATGTTTTAGCTAGGTGATCACTAAAGTCTTTATCGGTTGGTTCTACTTTAGATACCGGAATACGTAAAGTGGCTTGTTTGGGGTAATCAAAAGGAGAAGGTACTTTAATAAACTTAACGCCCTCTTCTTTAGCAAGTCCTGTTTCGTAAGCAAAGTGATCGAACGAGCCCAGTGCACTTAATGTAGCAGAGCACAAAACAGCGCCCGCGCATTCTCGCCACAATTTATCTTTTAGGTAGTAACCGACTTCGATAGGGCAGTCGCTTAATAAGTGATCGTGATGGCTTTTGTATTCAAGGCGTTTTATCCACCGTGCATGAGGAGCACCTTCGCCTTTTTTTGCGTAACTAAACCATAGTTTGTTTAGTTGCTCTAAGCGGTTTATATATTGCCCGCTTTCGCCTAGTATTGGGTCGGCAACGTAAGGTTTTATGTCGCCATCACTTACATCTTGGGTAAGGGTGTCGTGCATTTTGTTTAAACAGCGCAGCGCATCTTGCGTGGCTTCGCTTATATCTTTTGCTTTACTGTGCAGCGATTGTGGAATTTCACCGTGTTCAAAGCGATAAGTATCGTCTTTTGAGTATTCAAAGTCGGCATTATCAAGAATATCGCGAACTACTTTTAAATCTTTATTCGCGTCATTAATGCTGTCGCAAAGTTTAAAGTTTTGCCCAATAGCTCTTTGCCCCACTAAAACCTTCGCCATTTTCCCGCTAAACTTGGTGAGCTTATCAAGCCATTCTATCGTGCCTTTGATTGTTGCTGCGGCCGATGAAAAATCGCGTGTTATATGTGCTAAATGGTGCGCTTCATCAATAACGTAAATGGTGTTGTCGGGCTCTGGTAAAATTTTACCACCGCCTAAGTCTAAATCGGCAAGTAATAAAGAGTGATTAATTACCAGTACATCCATTTGCATTAATTGATTACGAGCAAGCTGAAACGGACACGTTTGATGGGCCTTCATTTGGCGTTGGCATGAATGTTTATCGCACGCTATTAAGTTCCACACTCTATCGGGTACAGTATCGGCCCAGCTGTCTCTATCGCCTTGCCATTTTTTATTTACGTAAGCGTTATATAACTCATTTAAACATTTGGTTTCCATTGCGCTCAATGGTGAAGTAAGCGTTGGCATAAAGTCCATTTGTGTTTGGCTATCGCCGTTTACAGCATTATGTAATTTGTGGGCACAAATATAACGATGGCGACCTTTTACCAAATCAAATTTAAAGTCGAGGCCTGAATGCTTTTTAAAAAATGGGAGTTCTTTTGCTATTAATTGTTCTTGCAGTGCAACGGTTGCGGTAGAAATAACGAGCTTCTTTTTTTGCGCTAAGGCAAGCGGTAATGCGCCTAAACAATAGGCAAGAGACTTACCGGTACCGGTGCCTGCTTCAATTACGCAAATGCGCTGCTTTTTATGGTATTCGCCAGCAAGCGTTTTTGCTATTTCGGCTACAAGGTAGTTTTGACTGCTACGAGGGCGATAATCGTTTAGGTTGCTAGCCACATGCTGGTGTACTTGCCTAATTGTTTTTTTTAGTGAGTCAGAAAGCATGGGATGATTTACCTAAAGTATGTATATAATTACAGTGCTATGGATTTTAGAGTTATAAGAGTGTAACTACAAGAAGTGATGAGATTAATTTAGCAAATAAAGTATCTGAGTGTTTATTTAGGTTGAATGTATGGCTTTAAAGCATTTTGAATTAAGTAAAAACTTACATACATATGAATAAGGTTTAGTAATAATGTACTTAACAGCCGGTTTTATTGTTTCTTCACATGCTTATGATACTGCTAGCGGCATCTGCTACGAAGCGTGGTTTTGTAGTGATAAAGGGCCTATAAAAACTATATCAGTTAACGAAAATGCGCTGTTTTTTATCAAAAGTAAAGATGCTGAAATAGCGCATGAAATATTAGCAGCTGAGTCACTTATCTTTAATATTAAAAGTCTTGGGTTAAAAAACTTTCAGCAAGAAGATATGTCGGCCTGTTACTTCAAATCACTAAAGCATTTTTATTCTGCTGCTAAAGCTTTAAAGCAACGTGGAGTTGTATTATTTGAAGAAGATATTCGACCAATAGAGCGCTACCTAATGGAGCGTTTTATAAAAGGAGGTGCTTGGATAACGGGTAATGTTTTTTATCAAAATGGTTATACATTAGTAACAGAGGCAAAATTAAAAGCAAATGATGAGTACTCCCCAACTCTTAATAAGCTGTCGTTAGACATTGAATGTAACGAAAGTGGCGTTTTGTTTTCTGTTGGACTTGTGGGCTGTAATTTAGACTGTGTTTTAATGATTGGCGAGCCAGATAGAGAAGCTGAAAACCTAGAGTTTGATATTATTTGGTGTGTAGATGAGGCTGAGCTGTTAAGGGGGGTAGAGCATTTTATTAAGCTTAGCGATCCTGATGTCATAATTGGGTGGAATGTAATTGAGTTCGATTTTTCGGTTATTCATGAAAGAGCTGAAGCACTAGGCATTAAGTTATTACTGGGTAGGGGAGATCAACCTTTATATGTTCGCAAAGGACACTTTACTCGAGTATCGATCCCTGGGCGATGTGTGGTTGATGGAATAGACACTTTAAAAAATGGTACATATAGCTTTGAGAGTTTTTCTTTAGCTAACGTTTCAAATCAAGTGTTGGGTGAGTCCAAATTAATCGACACGGCTAATAGTCTGCAGGAAATTATTAGGCAATTTAATGAAGATAAGCTTTCTTTAGCAAAATATAATCGACAAGATTGTATTTTGGTAAATAAAATTTTTGATAAATTAAAGCTACTCGATTTTTCTATTATAAGAACAAAGCTCACAGGATTAGAGCTTGAAAAAAAGGGCGGCTCTGTCGCTGCTTTTATTAATATGTATTTACCATTACTGCATCGCAGCGGTTATGTTGCCCCTAATATGGGCGATCATGGACTTACATTTGAAAGCCCAGGCGGTTATGTAATGGAGTCTATTCCTGGGCTTTATAAAAATGTCATTGTTTTAGATTTTAAAAGCTTGTACCCCAGTATTATGCAAACTTTCTACATTGATCCACTTGGACTGATAGAAGGTTTAAAAAATCCAAACCAAAGTGTGCAGGGTTTTAATGAAGCCCTATTCTCGCGAGACAAGCATCACTTACCTTTACTTGTTAAAAGCTTAGCGTCCCAAAGGCAGCTCGCCAAAGACAATCAAGATCAAATGCTTTCTCAAGCAATTAAAATAATAATGAATAGCCTATATGGTGTTTTAGGCTCTAAAGGTTGCCGATTTTACGATCCCAGGCTCTCAAGTTCAATTACACTTAGGGGGCACGAGATCATGCAAACCACCCGAAAATGGATTGAAGAGCTAGGTTATGAGGTTATTTATGGCGACACAGATTCAATATTTGTAAAAGTAAATGAGCGCTTAAATGCCACACAGTGTAATGAAATAGGTAATGATGTGATGCAAGTTATTAACAAACGCTGGTCTGATAGCATTAAAACTCGCTTTTCGTTGACCAGTTATTTAGAAATAGAGTTTGAAACCCATTACAGTCCATTTTTTATGCCAACCATAAGAGGAAAAAAAATAGGCTCAAAAAAACGTTACGTTGGCCAAATTGATAAAAACAACGCCAAGCAGCTCATTTTTAAAGGAATGGAAACCGTGCGCAGCGATTGGACCCAGTTTGCACAAGAGTTTCAAACCGAACTTTTTAAAACATTATTTGATCAACAATTTGAAATAGAGCAATTAAACGACATTATAAAAAGCTACACTAAAAAACTATACGCAGGGGAGTTTGATAAAAAACTTATATACCGTAAACGTTTAGGCCAAAATTTAAGTGACTATGTAAAAAATATTCCCCCGCATGTGCAAGCAGTAAAAAAATATAAAGCGAATAACCCCTACTTTGATGTAAAGCGCGGCCAAATAATAGAATATGTTTATGCTATTAATGGCGCTGAAATTTACAATGGAAACAACACCCTCAATTACCCTCTTTATATACAGCGTCAGCTAGAACCAGTTGCCGATATGATTCTAAGCGCACTTGGCGTACAGCCAAACTCAACCCAAAGTACTTTATTTTAAGCTTAATAATCAGTAAAAAATTAAAGTGTAAAGCTGATTAAAGAAGCTGTTTACAAACATTCACATGCCGAAAGTTAACAAGTATGATTTTAATTAAACTACAGCTAAAAATAACATCAAAGTAAATTACTTTCAAAACAACAGGTTATTTTATCTCGCGGATTCAAATCTGAAGTGCATAACGTTTAGGCGGCTTTAGCCGCCAAGTGATCCTGCATCAATTTTGCAGGCGTTTCAAATCCAAGTGTCTTCCTCGGACGATTATTAAGTTGCTCAAGTACTGGTATAACTTGCGCTGGTGTTACCGCCTTAAAATCTGTGCTCTTCGGCCAATACTGACGTAGTAATCCATTCGTGTTTTCATTCAATCCGCGCTCCCATGAGTGATAAGGGTGAGCAAAATAAACAGGAACACTTAAAGCCTCTGTGATTTGCTCGTGATAAGCGAACTCTTTTCCATTGTCAGCCGTGATGGTATGAAGTGCTGACCTATATGGCCTTAATAGTTCTATCGTCGCCGTAGTGACGGCTTGTGCTGTTTTTCCTGCCACCTGAGTTGATACAGTGAATTGGGTAACCCGCTCTACAATGGTAACAAGGGCGCCTCGATGACCTTTGCCTATGACGGTATCTATTTCCCAATCTCCGATTCGGCCTTTCTCATCAACTATTTGTGGGCGCTCTTCAATGCTAACGCGATTTTTTATTTGCCCTCGGTTTGTTTTACCATGACTGCGCTTGTGATATTTCTTACCGTGTCGGCGCAGATGTAGGTATAACTCACCACCTGCTTTTTTATCTTCCCAGATATACAGATAAATGCATTCATGGCTGACAGACCGTTCACTTTCTTTGCGTAACCATCCCGTTATTTGTTCAGGACTCCACTTCTCATTAAGCTTCTGGGTAATTAAAGCTATCATTTCAGGTGTCATCTTAAGCGGTTTTCTTACACTTCTTCGACGAAACAAAGCCCGCTCATGAGCTTGTTTGTGTCTGTAACCTCGCTTACCTGTATTTCTAGAAAGCTCTCTTGAAATCGTAGATTGCGATAAATTAGTTAGCTCAGCAATACTTTGTTGCGTAAAACCACTTTTCTTTAGAACGGCGATCTGGCATCTTTGCGCATAGGTCAGTTGTTTGTAATGTCTCATTGTAAAATCTCTTGCCGGAGAAAAAGCAGTTAGCTTATGAGCAACTGACCACTTTATCTAGCCAAAACAAGTTATGCACTTACAATTTGAATCTAGGGATATTAATGGTTATTACAGTATTAAAAAAGAAGTTGAGCCTCTTTTAGGTGACACTGACTTAGCTTATGATTGCTCTGGTGTTATTAGTACAGATTGTTTTGCATCACCTAAGTGGCGTCATACGTCTAACATAAATTATCTTCGTGATGATTGGCGTGTTGGTATGAAATGGCGTTATTACGGAGCGGTTGATTATGAAGGCGCCGCAGATGTTTCATTAATTGATAATGATGGTATTGGTTCATATAGTTTTATTGATGTATCAGGTAGCTACTCATTTACTGAGTACCTTACTTTCACTGGTGGTATAAACAATATTTTTGATAAAGAACCTCCAATGGTAGGTAATACAGTTGCATCGAATGCAAATACTGTAGCTGGCTTTTATGACACATTAGGTCGATTTGTTCATGTAAGCTTTAACTTGAAGTTCTAACATAAAATAAAATTAATTATTAAAAAGCCCATAGTTATACTATGGGCTTTTTTTATGTAGATGTATTTAATTGGTGTTTTTTTAGGTGGAATTTAGTAACACCGTTGTAAGTGAATGTGAACAAAAGGGCTTTTAAAGTTAAACAACTGTTGACCTTATGGTTCGATTGATACTATTATTCTATTCAAAATAGGTTACATAGCATTTACTGCTGTCCTATTTTTTATTAAAACAACGAAAAAATAAAATAGTATTCTTGGGAGAATCAAATGTTAAATAATCAAGTTTCAAAAGCTGTTCGCTTAGCGATTGCTTTTGGTGCAGCATCAACAGCTGCATTTTCAGCAAGCACAATTGCTGCTGAAGAAGGTGTAGAAAAAGTAGAACGTATTCAAGTAACAGGTTCGCGTATAAGCCGTACAGATATGGAAACTGCTGTGCCAGTAACCACCTACTCTCTAGATGAGATAAAAGCAACTGGAGCACCAACATTGGAGCAGTTTGTTCAACAGTTGCCAATAATCAGTGGCGGTTCGTACGGTAGTAACGTTAATAATGGCGGTAATGGTAGTGTGTCTATGAACCTACGGGGTTTAGGTGCTACTCGCACTTTAGTGCTACTTAATGGCCGCCGTTTCAGTGGTGATATCTCTGTTATTCCAATGGCTGCAATCTCAAGGGTTGATGTTTTACGTGATGGAGCATCCACAATTTATGGGTCAGATGCAATCGCAGGTGTTGTAAATTTTATTACGAATAATAATTTCACCGGAGCAGAAATTGAATTTCGTCATCAACAAACAAGCGAAAATGACGGTAAAACATCTAACATTTCTTTTATTACAGGCATTGAATCAGATAAAGGTAATATAGTTTTCTCTGGTGGTTATGAACAGCGCGATGCTATTTATGGTGAAGATCGTAATTTCTCAAAATGTGTCCGAGGTGAAAATATCACTAATACGAATGCAGATGGCAGTGTAGAGGGGGAAGTAATATGTGGCGGTGGCTCAGCAACAACTTCTCCAGGATCATTTTCAATTCCAGGAGTTAGGGGGACATTTGTTAAAGGTGATGATGGAAAACCTCGAGCAATTGAAGATAGCGATAGATATAATTATGCAAGTACGAGTATTATTTATCAACCATTAGAAAAGTATAATCTTTTTGGTGCTGCAAATTATGAATTAGTTGATAGTGGCTTTTCTACAGTAGAGTTCTTTTCAGAGGCATCGTTTACACATCGTTTAAACAAAACAAGATTAGCCCCGGTAGGAACATTCTGGAGTATGCCTGTTCCAGTAAGTAATCCAGGGAATACTTTTGGGACTGATGTAAATGCACAACGCCGTTTAACTGAATCCGAAGGACGAACTTCAGATTTTTCAATTACTGAATACTTAATAACTACAGGATTTAAAGGCGAGTTTAGTAATGGATGGTATTGGGATACTAGCTATACATACAACAGCCGTCGTAGAACAGAAGAAATTGGTGGTAGAATTCACCAAGAAAGAGCTAACACATTAGTCGACCCAGCTTTGTGTTCTGCAAACAGTAGTTGTCCAGGTGTTTGGGACCCGTTCCAAGATGGTACATTAACAAAAGAAATGAGAGACTGGATAATAGTCCCAATGAGTTCAACAAGCAGAGCTGAAGACACACAGTTGCAGTTTAACTTAGCAGGAGAGACTAGCTTTGAACTACCTGCAGGAACTATAGCGTGGGCTACGGGTTATGAACATTTAACAACTCATTATACATCTGTACCAGACGGTGCTGCTGGGCTAGGTGCTATCTACGGAGTTGCTGCTGAAGGCACTGATGGCGGCTATACTACGTCAGCCTATTATGCAGAAGTAAATATTCCAATATTAGCAGATATGCCCTTTGCAGAACGATTAGATTTCACAGCCGCTGCACGCAGAACAGATGTAAGCCTAATTAATGATGCAGAAGTTACAACAAAATATGCTATTGAGTGGCGTCCAAATTCAGAACTTTTAGTGCGTGCGAACTTATCTGAAGGTTTTAGAACTCCAGGTGTGAGTACATTATTTGCTCCTCGTGCAAACTCTGCAGTTAGCTATACAGATCCATGTGTTAAGTATGGATCTAACCCAAATGCAAGTGCTGAATTAAAAGCCAACTGTGCTGCAGATGGTTTACCTGCTGATTGGACTCAATCAAATCAACAGTCAGGTTCATGGGTTGGTGGTAATCCTGATATAGGTCCAGAGAAGTCAACAAGTAAAAATATAGGCATTGTATGGGCACCTGAATATATAGAAAATTTTAGTGTTGCATTAGATTTCTATGATATTGAAATTAAAGACATTATTGGTGAGTTATCTATTGGAACAATTGGTAGTGAATGTTACAACAGTGCAAATTTTTCATCGCCATTGTGTGAGCAAATTAAAGGGCCTGCAGCTTATGGTACAGTTGGTGGGGAAAGACGTGACTCATCTGATAGCTTAAGTGGTGTCGATTTAGCAACACAAAATTTAGGTATATTTAATTCTAAAGGAATTGATTTTGATTTTAAATATGGACTAGATGCATTTGGTGGAGAGCTTAAATTCAATCTGAATGGTACTTATGTAATTGATCTTGACCATAATGAAGCCGAAGGACTTGCAACTACTGAATTAGTTGGTGGTTATGGAGCGGACGTTGCGAATGGCGGTCGAGGTGCATTCAATGATATTCGAGCAAACTTCAGAACTACTTATTCTAAAGATGATTGGGGTATTACTCATACTATTCAATATCAAAGTGATGTTGATGACTATGCAAAACCAGCTGGGGTATTATCAAGTCACGTAGGTTCAGTTGCTTATAATGATATTAATGGTTTTTATAGCTTCGAAAATTTAATATTGAGCTTAGGGATTAATAATATCTCGGACAAAGAGCCACCATACGTAAGTAATGGGGATAATGGTGCGCTTATTCGTGTGCACCGTTTAACTGGGCGTGAATACTATATTAAAGCAACATTTAAGTTTTAAAGGTACTATTTTTTAAATTTAATAATCGGTCCTAGTATTTATTAGGACCGATTTTTATATTTAGCTACTTTACTTTTGATGTACATATTCATTTACCTCCAAAAGTATCATATCTCAATTATAAAAATTAAGTGGCCCAGTTAAACTTGTTATTTGTTAAACTTCCTCTCACTTCAAATTCAATAACTTCCTCATGACCTACACCCTAAGACCTTACCAGCAAGAAGCCGTAGAACGTACCGTTTTACACTTTAGAAAAACCAATGATCCCGCAGTGATAGTATTACCTACTGGTGCGGGTAAAAGTTTGGTAATTGCTGAGCTTGCGCGTATAGCTAAACAAAAAATATTAGTACTGGCGCATGTTAAAGAGTTAGTAGAGCAAAACTCACAAAAGTATAAAAGCTTTGGGCTTGAGGCGAGTATATTTTCCGCAGGACTCAAAGAGAAGTCGTTAATCCACCAAGTTACTTTTGCCAGTGTGCAGTCGTTATCGCGTAATCTAAATAAACTTAATGAGCACTACTCATTACTTATTATTGATGAGTGTCACAGAGTAAATGGCGAAAAGAAAAGCCAATACGGAAAAGTTATTAATGCACTTAAATCTCACAACCCTGAATTAAAAGTATTAGGTTTAACCGCGACGCCTTACCGATTAGGGCTAGGCTGGATTTATCAGCATCATTACCATGGCTTTGTGCGTGGCAATAAAGAGAGTCCATTTAAAAGCTGTATTTTTGAATTACCGCTGCGCTATATGATCAAACATAACTATTTAACGCCCCCTAAAGAGGTTGATGCTGCGATTAGCCATTATGACTTTTCATCTTTAACTAGCAATGCATTTGGACAATATAGCAATGAGGATATGAATGCGCTGTTAAAAAAATCGACCCGAGCAACTCAAACAATTTTACAACAGGTTATACAATACAGTGAAAATCGTTACGGCGTGATGATTTTTGCAGCTACGGTTATGCATGCACAAGAGATAATGACTTATCTACCAGAGGATCACAGTGCGCTGATCACGGGGGATACCCCGAATAGCGAACGCGATAAAATAATAAAGCAGTTCAAAGCTAAACAGTTAAAATATTTAGTAAATATATCAGTATTGACGACGGGCTTTGATGCTCCCCATGTTGATTTTATAGCTATTTTACGCCCAACGGAGTCAGTAAGTTTATACCAGCAAATTG
The DNA here is from genome assembly GCF_031198785.1 of Pseudoalteromonas sp. HL-AS1. NCBI lineage: Bacteria > Pseudomonadati > Pseudomonadota > Gammaproteobacteria > Alteromonadales > Pseudoalteromonadaceae > Pseudoalteromonas > Pseudoalteromonas sp. HL-AS1. Next base: position 2,374,977 of record NZ_CP133569.1, on the reverse strand, counting down.
TCGGTCGAGGCTTGAGGTTGGCAGAAGGTAAAAACGATTGTTTAGTGATTGACTATGCGGGTAATGGCTTTGACTTATTCTACCCAGAGGTTGGAGATAAAAAAGGCGATAGTGATAATGAACCTGTGCAGGTACTTTGCCCAGGTTGTGGGTTTGCGAATATATTTTGGGGTAAAACAGACTCCACTGGAAAAGTAATAGAGCACTTTGGCAGGCGTTGCCAAGGCCTGTTAGAAGATGATGAAGGTAGAAAAGAGCAGTGCGATTATCGTTTTAGGTTTAAAGAATGTGAGCAGTGCGGCGCCCAAAATGACATTGCGGCACGTAAATGCCATGATTGCGGCGCGGTAATGGCCGACCCTGATGATAAGTTACGTAATGCATTAAACTTAAAAGACGCACTTGTGCTTCGATGTAGTGGGTTATCGGTTACTCAAATTAAAGATGAACTTATTAAAGTAACGTATTTTGATGAAGATGGCGCAAGTTGCGATGAGGTATATAATCTCGCAAATAAAGGCGGGCAATTTATATTTAATAAGCAATTTGGTCTACGAGTAGGGCTTGGACAAACACCTATTAATTTTAAAACTGCAGCGCAAGTAGTAAGCGCACAATTTGAATTAGTACCACCAGATTTTGTTATTGCACGAAAAAGCAAAAAGTATGGTTGGAAAGTGGCTGATAAGCTATTTGACTATAAAGGTAACTTTAGAAAGGCAAATCAGTTAAGCCGCTAAGCTTAACTGACAGGATATTTTAAACGAAAGGTAATTAAGCTTCTTCACCGTCCATTAATCCCCAGCCGTCGCCGTAGCCATTAAAGCTATTAGCAATGCTTTCAATGTATTGCTCTGCTTGGCCTAGAAGGGTGTGCTCTGGCACCATTTGTACTTGAGTGATTACTTCCCAAACGCCAGTGTCTTTACATTTTTCAAGTTCAGCCTTTTGAACTAATGCATCAGAGACTATTTCTTTAGCAAATTTTTCAGCATCGGCTTCTTGTTCAAATAAAATAAAAAAATCGACTTGGTGCATTTTATTTAAATCAATGCCAGCAGCGGCTATTTCGGCTAAAAGTTGGCCGTTATCATCATCAGGGAATTGCATTAAAAACTCATTTAAAATTAATTTTTTATTCGTAGGCCCTATTGTAACTAAAATATTGTCTTAACGCGTACTAATTTTAATTATGCTGATACTTATTCAAAGTTAAATTACGCGTTAGATTGTCATTAAGTTAATGTGTTGCTCATTGTGGCTATGCTAATATGCGCGTAATCAGCCAGTTTTATGTAAGATATTAAAAGTAAGGATATTTACTTGTTTATTAAGTTTTTACGTTGCATATGTGTTGTGAGCGCTTTAATTGCGACAAATAGCTATGCGGCAGAAAAAGTCATAGAAGATTACGAAATTGAAGGGTTAAGTGGCGATTTAGAAAATAACGTCGCACTTTACCTTAAGCAATTAATTGGTGAAAAACCCACTCGTACACTTCGCCGTTATGCTCAAAAACAAGTACAAAATAGCATCAAAGCACTTGGCTATTATAGCCCGACCGTCGAGGTTATTTATGATAAAGACGACAGCGAGCTAATTGTTAAAGTTGAACGGGGGCCTGCAACTCGCATAGAAGCAATTAATATTACGCTAAATGGAGAGGGTCAAAGCGATACTCAATTACAGGCATTGATTAAAAGCAATCACTTAAAGCAAGGTGATGTTTTAAATCATGGTAGATACGATTCTGCTCATAAAAAAATAGAATCTATGCTATTGGAGCTTGGCTATTTTGATGCAAAGTGGCCAGCGCGCAAATTAGAAGTGTCACTTAAGAAAAATAGTGCTGTTATTACTTTTGTAATTGATACTGGGGTTAGATATCAGTTTGGTGATATAAAAATAGCTAGTAATACGCCTGCTGAAAAATACATACGCTCGCTTGCGCCTTTTACTCAGGGTCAACCTTATAAATCAACACATATTGCTGACTATAATTTGGATTTATCAAGCACCCCTTATTTTGCAAGTGTGCGCGTTTACGCCGATATTGCTGCGCGTAAAAACAGCCAAGTACCTATTAAGGTAGATGTGTTGCACAAGCCTGCAAATAGCTATGAAATTGGCGGCGGTTTTAGTACTGACTTAGGGCCCAAAGTGCGTTTTAAATGGAGTAAACCGTGGATAACAGAAGACGGCCATTATCTCGAAACTAATTTAAATGTGGCGCAAAAGCAGCAAGATATTTCCATGGCTTATACCATTCCAGTTGATGATCCGAATGATGATTTATGGCGTTTTTCTGTCGGATATAAATTAGAGGATGAACTAACAAACGATACCTACAGTGAAATACTCACGGGGCAAATTCAGCGCCAATGGTTAACCGAAAATAAGTGGGTGCGTACTGCATTTTTACGCCGCGACCAAGAAACCTACCGCATCGGTGATGAAGAGGAAGAAAGCACAGAAATGTTAATGCCGGGCATTAGCTACGCCCGCAAAAAATCAAAAGGCGGCACGACTCCATACTGGGGAGAGCAGTGGCTTATATCTGCTGAGTTTGGCTTAGATGATGTGCTTTCGAGTACTAATCTGATTAGGGTACAAATGCAACATGCGTGGTTACGTACTTACTTAGATAAGCATTTAGTGTTTTTAAAAGCAAATGTTGGTGCAATGTTTGTTGATGATATTGAAAACGTACCTTACTCACTGCGCTTTTATGCAGGTGGCGATCAAAGTGTTCGTGGTTTTGCGTATCAATCAATATCGCCAGAAAATGATGATGGCGACCTCATCGGTGGTAAATACTTACTAACCAGTACAATAGAGTACAACTATCAGTTTGCTCAAAACTGGCGCGCAGCTTTATTTGTTGACGGTGGTACTGCGACGAATGATTTTTCTGATGATTTTGAAGTAGGCGCTGGTTTTGGTTTTCGCTATTTAACACCCGTTGGCCCAGTGCGTATAGACCACGCTTGGGGATTAACAAAAGAAAGTAAAAGCACACGTTTAAGTATTACCATAGGGCCAGAAATTTAATGTCAGTATTAAAAAAGATAACAGCCGCCGTAAGTGCTATTTTTGTCACGTTAGTTGTTGCACTATTTTGTTTGTTATTTACCGCACCCGGTAATCAATTTATTGCTTATAGTGCAAACAAAGTGGTAGATGGACTACATATTGAAATTAAAGATGGCCGTTTTATTTATAATGATGCCTTTAATGTTCGCTTTACTAGCAACGGATTGGATTTTAATGCACAACAATTGAAAATTGATTTGTTTTGGTGGCAGTGCGATGGAATTTGTATAGATAACTTAAGTGCTCAATCTATAAATTTAACATTACCAAAAACTGCAGAGTCACAAGAAGAAGCCGCTGCAGAGCCGCTTGAAAAAATCAGCTTACCTTTTAATATTGCTGTAAAAAACATTGCGATAAACAAATTTACTCTAGAGCACCCAAGTGCAAACGTAAGCGTTAATCACTTTAAACTCTCAGCAAAAGCAGAGGGTTCAAAGCTGACGGTTAAAAGCCTGAATATTCCCACCATACTTGTTGCCTTAAAAGAGCAAGAACAAGATGCGAAAACACAAACGGCGCAAAATACTCAAGCGCCTTTAACGCACCTACCCGCATTGCCTAATATAGAATTTACTTCGCCACTTGATTTAGTTGTTGAAGACTTTGAAATAGCTAACATTACGATTGAGCAAAACGAAGCCCAACATGTTATTGAAAACATCTCGCTGCAATTAAGTGTGGAAGATGCGGTTATTAATTTAGAGTCATTCTCAACAAAGTATGAACAGTGGCAGCTTAATACGCACCTTAATGCTGAGCTTGCAGGGAATTTGCCCGTAAAAGGGGATATTGTTTTACAAAGTGACGAGCATCAAGCCAATTTGCAGTTGAATGGCGACTTGTCAAACCTAAACCTAAATTTAGAAACGCAGGGACAATACCCGCTTAGTTTAACGGCAACGGCAAATTTAAAGCAGAAAAACTATCCGTTTGAGTTAAATGGAAAAATTAAGCAGTGGCTTATTGATGCACAAAGTAATGAGCTTAAAGTGCGAAATGTAAGTCTCAATGCACAAGGTAATGCTGACGACTATCAGCTTAGCTTGCAGGGGAATAGCCAATTAGGTGCGTACCCAGCTGTTGACTTAAATACCCAATTAAAAGGCAGTCTTACCAAAGCAACTTTACAAGCGCTAAGCATTAAAGCAAACGAAAGCAGTGCAACTATAAAAGCCAATGTTGATTGGCAAAAAGGCATACTGGTTAACTTTAATGGCACGCTTGCTAACTTAAAAGCGCAGTATTTAACTGATGCCGCTACCAGTGATATTTCAGGACAGTTTAAAGGCTCGTTTAATGCAGCTGACGACAAGTGGCAGCTACAAATGAATAATACAAAGTTAAACGGGTTACTTAACGACGTGCCACTAGAATTTGCCTCAAACTTTAAGCTCGACAACACGTTAAAAGCTAATATTGATAGCTTTTATTTAAGTAGCGGCACCAATAAATTAGCACTAAGTGGGCAAGTTGATGACACTTGGCAGGTTGATGGCAAAGTAACACTAAAAAGTGATGAAAAAGCTAATATCCCATTTACTGCTGACGGCAACGCAAATTTAAAAGTGAGAGGGGAGAGGTTAACGCCGTCTGTTGATTTAGCACTAATACTCGATCGCTTTATTTTTGATGAAATAAACATTAATAAATTATCAGTAAAAGGGCAGTTAGATACCGCTGCCGATTGGCAAACCGATGTATCGGTAAGTGTTGGTTCGGCGCTGGTGGCCGACCAACAAATTAATAGTGTTAAAATTGATGCCAGCGGGGATAAAACAGATCACCAACTTACGGCATCTGTAGATGCCGAGCAAGGCAGTATAGAGCTTGAAGTTAATGGCAAAATTAATAATACCACTTGGAATGGCGAGCTTAGTAATGTAACGCTTAGCGATAAAAAGCTTAGTTTTAGTAATACTAAAAATATTGCCATTATGGTTAATACGCAAAGTGGCGACTTTGATGTAAGCGCGCATTGTTGGGCATCTGAGCAAAGTGAATTATGTATAGACACGCTAGCGCAATCAAAAAAACTTGGTCAATTAAATGCGAAGCTAAGCAACTTAGCACTTGAGGAACTTAAGTATTTTTTACCTAATAGCATTCGTACTCGCGGTAATATAGCTGGCGATGTAGCACTTAATTGGCAAAGCGGTGCGCTTAAAACATTACGCGCAAATATCGATTCTAGCGACTTAGAAGCGGTGCTTACCTCGGAAGAAGATCGTTTTAAATTACCAATCGAAACTTTAACTATTAGTGCGTTTTCGGACTCTCAAAGTGGCAAGCTTGAAGCTAATTTAGAATCAAGTGTATTAGGCAAAATTAATACACAAATTAATATCGATGATATACAAGATACGCAAGCGCTTAATGGCACCATTAATATCGATAAAATACTCCTTTCAGACTTACAACCTTTTCTTGAAACGCTCGAGCAGTTAAAAGGTGATATTAGCGGAAAGGTCGCGTTAGCTGGTACGTTAAAAGATCCTTTATTAAATGGCGAGCTTAATGTTAGCGATATTAGTTTAGAGGGCGAGCAACTACCTATAGCGCTGCAAAAATCAAATATAAACGTATTGTTTGATAAAACAACGGCCACAATAAAAGGCAACTTAAACGACAACCAGGGCGGTAAAATAAATCTCACCGGTGACGTTGATTGGCAAGGTGCGCAACCTGCTGTAAATGTGGCGGTAGTTGGCGAGCAGTTTTATGTACGCGCGCAGCAAGGGGTTACTTTTAAAGTATCGCCGGATTTAAAAATAGGCTTGGCTAATAATGCACTCAAGCTTGCTGGTGAGGTAGTTGTGCCTTACGGTCGTATAATGATTGAAGAGCTCCCAGAGGGCGCAGTGCAAGTTAGCGATGATGAAATTATTGTTGATCAAAAAACCGAGGCCACCGAAACAGTTCCGTTTGATTACGACATAGATTTAAAAGTGATTGTTAAAAACGATGTAAAAGTAGAATCGTTTGGCTTGGAATCAAAAGTTGCGGGTGATTTAGCGATAAAAATGAGTCAAGGTGCACCAATTATAGCCACAGGTGAGCTTAACTTAATTGAAGGTACTTACTTAGCCTTTGGGCAAGATTTAATAATCAGCACCGGGCAAGTAGGTTTTAGCGGTTCAATTGAACAACCATTTTTAAATATTAAAGCAATACGTAACCCCGATACGACTGCAAATGGTGTCATTGCAGGGGTTACGCTTACGGGTAATGTTGAACAACCAACGCTTAAAATATTTTCTGAGCCTGCGATGGATCAAGCACAAGCACTTGCATATTTACTTAATGGCCAGCCTTTAGGTGATGGAGAAAGTTCGTCAAGCGATGCTATGCTTACACAGTTATTACTCTCTCAAGGTGTTAGCCGCAGCGAAGGGGTTGTTTCTAAGGTCGGTGAAACCTTTGGGTTGTCAGATGTAAGTTTAAGCTCATCAGGTAGTGGTGATAGCACCAAAGTAGAAATATCAGGTTACGTAGCACCCAGTTTGCAAGTTAAATATAGCGTGGGTGTATTTGATTCGCTCAGTGAGGTGGCTGTGCGTTATCAGTTACTTTCACAGTTATACATAGAAATAACGAGCGGCCTATATCAAAATGTTGATGTGCTATATAAGTTTGATTGGGAATAACCAAAACTATAATAATTATAAGGATATAAGCGATGAAAAAAATTATATTGCCGGCTTTGCTTAGTGTTTTATTGAGTGGTTGTGCTCAACAACTAGGTAATGGTGTTGCTAATCAAGAGCTACCTGTATTGAGCGCGAGTGAGGTAATTGCTAGTGCAACAGATAATGATTGGCGAGTCGTGAACGCTCAAAATATTTTAAAGATAACGCTGCCAACGGGCGATGCGTATATTGAACTTAATGAACAGCTTGCCCCAAAGCACGTTCAAAATATTAAAAAGTTAGCGCGAGAAGGGTTTTATAAAAATACTAGCGTTTATCGGTTTGTTGAAGGTTTTGTAGCGCAAGGCGGGGACAGCTCGGGTAAAAAGTTAATTAAAACGGCAGATAAAACAGTCCCTGCTGAGTTTTATTTAACAACAAACAAACCACTTTTAATTACTGAGCTAAATGGCGACGGATATGCACCAGTTACTGGCTTTTTAAACGGCTTTGCAGTTGCTCAAAACTCAGCCCATACGCAAACATGGCAAGTGCATTGTAGTGGCGTGTTTGCCATGGCGCGCGATAACGATATAAATAGTGCGAGTACGGAGTTTTTTGTAACGATAGGGCAAGGCCCGCGCTACCTTGATAAAAACATTACGGTGTTTGGTCGAGTGCTAGAAGGTATAGAGCATTTTAACCGTTTAGCGCGTACACCAACTGAAGGTAAAGCATTTAACCCAATTACAAATATACAAGTGCTTGGCGATATACAAAGCGATAAAAGTATATTTAAAGTGATGAAAACAAACTCACCTGTGTTTAAAAACTTAATCAGTGCTCGTAAAAACCGTAACGAACCTTGGTTTGTGCAGTCTTACAATTATGTGGATGTATGCGCGATGCCTATACCGACAAAGCGTATCGATTAGCGCAAACCAATATTAAAAAGGAGCCTAGGCTCCTTTTTCAATACTTATATTCCAGTTTAAAATAACCTACTGACGATTAATTTTAACTGCAAATGGCGTATCGTTATAATGCGTAGAGCGATACGGGTTTATATCAAGCCCACCACGACGTGTATAACGCGCGTAAACCTCTAACTCTTTGATATTAAGTTGTGTTGTTAAATCGCTATAAATACGCTCAACACACTGCTCGTGGAATTCGTTATGCGTTCTGAACGAAATTAAATAACGCAGTAACGACTCGCGACATATTTGCTCGCCAGTGTACCGTATAATTACACTTGCCCAGTCAGGCTGAGAGGTAATTAAACAGTTCGATTTAAGTAAATGGCTGTAGAGCGTTTCAGTCACTACTTCATCGCTTTTTGCTTTAAGTGAATTAGCATCAATATCGTAATTACTAATCTCAATATCTAGCTCATCAATACATTCACCTGGCAGCGCTGTACATGGTAAGCAATTGTAATCATCAGGATTATATAAAGTCACTTTGACAGGGCTGTTAACCGCGTTTGATAAATCATCAATTAAATGCTGTTTTACTACATCAATGCTTTCAAATCGGGTTTGGTTAAAGCTATTTAAATAAAGTTTAAACGACTTTGACTCAATAATATGACTGCTTTGGCATTCAAAGGTAAATAAGGCCACGGCAACTTGCGGTTTGCCTTTAGCGTTTAACCACGATAGTTCATAACCAGTCCAAATGTCTTGGCCTTTAAATGGCAGCTCTGCTTCGTCAATATTTAAAGCATCACGATTTAGTTTGCGCGCAATAGGGAAAAGCAAGCTTGGCGTGTACACATCTACATACTCAGTAGATTGGCCTAATACGCTACCTTTAAGGTCTGGAGAATTGCTGTAATCTGTCATGTTTGCTCTTAAATAGTTACAATAGGGACATTATATCTAATTTAAATGAGTTTCACAGTATGTCTGTTGCATTGCTTATAGAACAACTTCATCAAAAATTTAGCGAAAAGACCCTTAAAAATACCGCAAAGTACCCACTTATAGCGCACGATGAGCAATGGCCAAGCCCATCAGAAGTTGGCGAGGTTGACGAGCAAGGAAACATTCAATGGCAGGGGGCGCACCAGCAACCAGCAGGTTCACTGAGTGATTTAGCTAATGCACTAGAGCTTGAGTTTCCAAAAGAGCTTAGCGAGTTATATGGGCATATGTACGGTGGAAGTATTTTAGCTGTGATTGATGGGCATCAAGTTGAATTACTACAGGCGTGGAATAGTGACGACTTTGACATGCTGCAACAAAATATAACGGGTCACGTTTTAATGAAACGCAAACTCAAGCAGCCAGAAACGGTATTTATTGGGTTAACAGATCAAGATGATTTACTAGTAAGTGTATTGTTGCACTCTGGAGAAGTATGTTTAGAGCATGTAGGCAAAAACACACACCATGTACTTGCTCCCAACATTAATGCTTTTTTAAAGGCATTAGAGGTTTAAAACGTATTTAATAAATCAGCTTAGCGTTATCACTAAGCTGATTTTAAGCGCCATTACTGGGGCGTGTTGACCTTTCGTGATTGATTTTGCAGCTGTATGTTTGGTTTTTAGGCAGGCAGAGCCTATGTAGTGTGGTTATTCCCCATAAATAGGCGATAACGAAGCATACATGCCAAACATGCGCTGCCCTTTGGGTTCTTTCTAGGGACGATTTACTCTTTGTTGCTCGGTTTTTACTTAGCCCACTAGGTTACAAACCTCGCGCCGCGATTAAATCGTCCCTAGATTGAACAAATTTCAATCCACAAAGGTCAACACGCCCTAATGGTTACTGAAAATCCCACGATATATTAGACACTAAGCCACATGGCTCACATCTAAAGTCGAATAATCCAAACCACGATTCAGATAATTTCCAATCGCCATTGCAGCTAGGGCATTTTCGTTCAAGCTCAGACGCTTTATCTACGCCGCCCACACGATATAAATAATAGTAAGTTGGTTTTTTGGTTAAAAAACTAATTCGCTTTGTTATGTCTTTTCCGCGTCTGTATAAATCGCTTTTAATACTCGATATTTCTTCAAGTGCCGGAAACTCACAACGGGTTGCGCCGTTAATTTGAATTTGATCGCAGGCTTGCCAATCTTCTTGCCATTTAATCAGTGTTTTGTAGTCACCATTAGCAATTGCCGGAATACGAAATAACGGCACAGGCAAAAAGTCATCTCCACAATAAAGCGGGCTACACGTATGCACATAGGTTGTGTATAAAATATAACTTGATGGTTCTGTACAGCAATCAGCTCCGTTGGAATGTATATCTTGTCCAATCACTTTTACTTTTGGCGCAAGTAATCCAGCACTATGTAACTTTTCGATACTGTGCTTAACAAACGGGCTGTTATTTAGCGGGTGCATTGCATCTTCGGTCGGGCACATAACACGGGTAATAAAAAAGCCGTCTTTTAAAACGGTTGGAAATTCTTCACCCATTATTTGACCATTAAAACGCAGTGCATTTACTAAGCGGTTTATTGCCTGTTCGGCTTGTTCTAAGGTGGTGTCTTGGTAGCAATCAAAAGTTAAATCAACAACGAACATTTATAGTCTCAAATTATTTTTGTTCTAGCAGTGCAAGAAGTTTATCGAGCTTTTGCTCAATTCTATCTAATTGACTCGTTTTAAGCTCAGTATTATCTGACTGCTGTGGGTTTCTCATGAAGTTATTAATTGAATCAGGATTATTTTTATATTGGCTTACTGCTGCAATAATCATCGGCATAGGAACCGGTTGTGCCAAACGGCTTTTAGTTAGTGCTACAGTAGGGGTTTTGCCTTCATCAAGAAGGACTTTAATTGCATCAAATACAACTGAATTCATTAGATATATAACTCTTTAATAAAATAAATACGCAGCATATGAATGCTGCGCAGATGCTATGTTAGCAATAAATAAGGGAGGGTACATTAAATAAAGTTACTTACTTTGACGAAGGCGTACATCTAATTCGTCAATTACTTCACTCCAATCACCATCCTCAGCAAGCGATTCAGCTAAAAAGTGCTGTTGCGCTTCATCCCAAAAAGGGGCTTCTTGGAGTAGTGTTGTGTCTTCTAATTCATGTGAGGCAATGAATGCATCTATTTGTTCATCAGAATTAGGTAATCCAAGTTGTGCAAATAGTGTATTGATGTCGTGTTTAGTCGTATCCATGATATTGCTCCTTATACCAGCTTTATTAAAAACATGACCATTCTAGCGTATAAAATAGCTTCACTTCCTGCGTTAAAAATTATTCATATAGAACAACCATATGTCATAATTTTCGCCTTGTCATTGTGCTATTTTCTTAGCGCTATAATAGAACACTCATTTAATGCAATTGGTATTAACTAAATGAAAACTTATTTTAAGGACTAACTCTACTCCTAGCTAGCTAAACTCTCGCTGAATTTACGGTTAATAATTTTAGGTATATAGTTAACGCAGTCTATAGCCAAAATAATCAAGGAAATACAATGAGTGTAACTACGCCTGCTGATACGTTCAGCGTACAGTATTTAGCCGCAGAAGATATTAGTACTGCAGCGAGCCTAATTTATCAGGCATATCACGATGATCCTGTATTACAAAAAATGCTTAGCTACAATGACGAAAATAAATCAGTTTACGAAAAAAAATTACGATCATTAATTCGTGAAGAGCTCAGTAGTTTTTGGCAAGAAAAGCAGCCATTAATTGGTTTATACCGCAACGATAAATTAAAAGCAGTAGCGTGTGTATTTGAATCTAATAGCCAATTACAAGCGCAGCGTTATTGGCACTGGCGTTTAAAATTGATGCTGAGTGCGGGCTACTTACAAACAAATCAATTAATAGATAAAGAACAAACAATTAGAGATGCCCTTAAAGAGAAAGGCAATTACTACTTTTTAGCTTTTATTGCCGTAGATCCACATTTTCATGGGCAAGGGTTTGGTCGTTACTTACTACGAGGGCTTGATGATTTAGTTAAATGTAACGCTGAGTCAACGGGGATGGCTGTATTTGTAACGCGTAAAGAACACACTGAATTTTTTAAAACCGAAAAGTTTGAAGCATTTAAACACCTTACTTTTAACCAAGTAGAGGGCGAGTTACTATTTAAATCAATAATTGAGCCAACTATTTAAAATTATAATGTAAGCCAATGCGCCCAAACGGACATAAGGCTGTGAGATATATCTCACATTATCGTGAGTATTGTCAGTTAAAGGCTATTAATAAGTGGCCTTTTTTCATTCAAGCTATTGTTATTTAAAGTTTATTTTTATTTTTCATTTTTGTGACGTTTATTTATTTAGTGTTAAGTCCTATTTCTCCCCCCTGATTGCTTTAAACTTCTCTTTGTCAAGACGACACAGCTCAATGATTGAGTTACTGCCAAGGATACGGAATAGGCAACATAGCGGACGCTAGCAGGAAGCATAAAGGACAAGCTAAAACGGATACAAGGAAGAATAAGGAAGTGCATGAAGCACTTAGTAGCTAGGAGTTACTTTAGGATAATCACGGATGACGCTACAGGAAGTAGCGGGAGCGTTAGTTTACGCAGGACAGCCAAGATGGCAAGTGGACATTGCAGGATGCAAAAGTGGCAGGAGCTACTTTAAAGGATTAACAGGGATGATGCTACGGGACGTAGCCAAACGATAGATTTCGTGGGTTTGCCAAGATGGCTATGGATATTGCAGGATGCAAAAAGTGGCAGGAGCTACTTAAAAGGATTACCAAGGATGATGCTACGGATGTAGCCAAACGATAGATTTCGTGGGTTTGCCAAGGTGGCCATGGATATTGCAGGATGCAATGTGAGGGTAAACAAGGTTGTTTACTCGTTCAGGGGATGATAATACGGATTTAAGATAATGGATATCTAGCAGGATGCAGTCCAATTGGGGCGTAACTTTAGTTACGCCTTAGTTTTTTGTATTGAATTAATTTTTACTAAATCAAAACAAACTCCCTTAAGGTATAAGCTTTATATTTTATGCGGCGGAACGACCACACTTTTCAAAAACTCATTTTCCATAATTAACACACCTTGATAAGCATTTTCACCATCGCTTGAAAACTCAAATATAAATTCGCTTTTGATGCCTGGCTTGCCGCTCTTTAAAAAACCAAAGCGGCGTTTTGTGCATGCAACACTCATCAACTGCACCTGCAGTTGCTCACTTTGACGTTTAGCATGAACGTTCGCCGCTTCAGCAACCTTTCGGTTAAGCCAAAATAAGTAAATTACACTACCAATAAGTATGAACGTCCATAAACTTGCCATTTAAGAGAATAACCTTCCAATTGCACGCGCGAGGGTTTCGCTACGATTTTCTTTACGTAATAAGCCTAATAAATGCGGGCGAATAGTCGGTATTGCAACTAAGTCAGCAAAAATACTTGGAAACAATTCTTCAATTTTTTGATGATGCGCGCAATTATCCATAAATACATGTAAGCGTTCAGGGTTTTCTAATTGCTTAAAACACCGCCCAGCTATTGTTAGTAACACGTCAGAGTCGTGCCTCACTGGTGAGCTTAGTACAGTATCGACTAATTGAGCGCATAACCCTTGAGCTTGACCTTTTGAAGCTGATCTTAGTGCTGCGGTTATAGCCACTGTGTCGTTGTTACTAATAGCACCCTGCGTGTAATCAACAAGTAACTCACTCATTGATGTTGGTATTTCAACGTGTTCAAGCATGGCACTGAGTGGTTGTAGTACTTCAATAGGTAAATGCGCCCATGCTTTTTGCAGATTACTTAAGTTTGTATCGCTGTCTAAGCGTAGTGCAAAATCGGCAATACCCTGTAGTGCAACACTTTGCCAATTATCAAAACCAATTTTACCGCTAAAGTACAGTTGTGCATGCTCGTAATACTGCGATGCAGGCTGTTTTAATAGTACTTTTACTTGAGCGTTAAATGCCGCTAATTTATTTGCGTTTGGTGTAAAAACATAAGGGTTATTATCAAGCTTTCCATCGGCTTGTTCGCCTGTAATTTTAGTGCCTAGCGCTTGAATAACCATATCAGCAAAGTGATCTCGACTAGCACTTACCAGCATACTTTGCTCATCAAGGGGGAATTTTAAAAACCATACATACGGTTCTTTACTGGCTTTAGTATCCCAAAATTGAATAGCGAGCCATGCATGACCAGCAAGTGGATAAGGGTAAGGCACTTGAGCTTGTTCAATAGCTAAAAATTGGTTTTTATCAAGCTTAGTAATGTGCCTGCCAATATCAAAAGCACGCCACTGAGTACCCGCACCATCTAAAAGCTGACCTAATGTAGCTATTTGATCACTCATTGTTTTCTCAACTGTTTTTACTGCAAAATTACATTAATTATACGTCATAGCCGCTTGTGAGGGAACAGGGTATAATTGCATTACATATATAAAAGAGGGTGGTTATGTACCAGCAAACCCAAACTTATTTAGTGCAGCTAACGGCACTTTTACAAAAACACGCGCTTTGGCAAAGTGAGCCAATAGACGCTGAGGCACTGCTTTCAAAGACCCCTTTTTGTCACGATACAATGGCATTTGAGCAGTGGTTACAATTTGTATTTATTGAAAAAATACAGCAATTAATAACACATAGGCAACCACTGCCGCGTAACTTTGCTATTGCCCCTATGGCGCAAATGACACTTGTGAATAAAGCCGGAAGCGATGAAATTATTGAATTACTAACAGCCCTTGATACCTTTTTAGGAGAACCGAATGAGTGAGCGTCTAGCGCCTATTGAATATGGCGAGCTGACTATTTTGTATCAAGATGAAAACTATGTGGCAATAAATAAGCCTTCAGGTTTATTAGTGCATCGCTCGTTTTTAGATAAACACGAAACCCAGTTTGCTATGCAAATGTTGCGCGACCAGCTAGGTCAACATGTATTTCCAGTACATAGGCTCGATAGACCTACGTCGGGCGTATTACTGTTTGCATTGAGCTCGGAAGCTGCTCGCGATATAAACCAGCTATTTATTGAAGGTACTATTGCTAAGCGCTATTTGGCCTTAGTGCGCGGCTTTGCGCCAGAGTCAGTATTTTTAGATAAACCACTTAAAGAAGAACTTGATAAAATAGCCGATAAGTTTGCAGATCAAGGTAAAGCACCGCAAGAAGCGCAAACCCAGTTTAATTGCTTGCACCAAGCTGCATTGCCTATTCCTATAGGTAAGTATCCAACAGTGCGTTACTCGTTAGTTGAGTGTTTTCCAAAAACCGGGCGCAAGCATCAAATTCGTAGACACTTAAAGCACTTATCACTGCCTATCATTGGGGATGTAAATCACGGTGATAACCAGCATAATCAATTTTTTAGGGATCATTTTGAGCTAAGACGCTTAATGTTATTTGCAACAGAGCTTAGTTTTGTGCACCCTTATAGTAATGAATCAATAACAATTAAAGCGCCACTAGGTGAAGACATGCTTGAAATATGTAAGCAGCTAGGTTGGCCAGAGCAAGAAAAGGATTATTAATGGCACATATTAGTATTTTTGTAGGCAGCGTTAATGGCGGTGCAGAGCGTTTAAGCGATGAAGTTGCAGCCACAATAGAGCAAGCGGGTCATACTGCTAAAGTAATTACTGAAGCATCACTTGATGATATAAAAAATGCATCGCATATTTTAATTGTTACCTCCACAACAGGCCAAGGTGATGTACCGAGTAATTTGGCCGGATTGTACTTTGCAATGAATAGCACTTTCCCAATGCTTACCGATAAACCATTTGGTGTAATTGCAATGGGGGACAGATGTTACGGCGATACATTTTGTGGCGCAGGGCGAAGCTTTGACGAGCTACTTCGTGATTTACAAGCAAAGCCTGTGGGCAACCGCCTAGAAATAGATGCATGTGAAGATTTTGAACCATGGCCAGTAACCGAGCCTTGGTTAAAAGTATGGCTAGAAAAACTACCTGCTTAATTTTTATTATCCTGCCTGAGTATAGGGGAAAATAATTGAATAAAAACGTCTGAAATAATTTATTAGGCGTTTTTATTTTAAGAGCCAGTCTTCTTTGAGCATATAAAACCACTGACTCCAAACAATTTTTCACTCCATCTCTATTTTTATTTAAAACACACTTATGTGAAGTAGCATATTATCGAGTTTTCTAATAACGCTTAATCAGTTCTATCTTTAAGCTTACTAAATCTTCGATTATACAATTTCCAGACTTCGGTTTACGTGTCACTCAGATATAGGCCAATGTAGTATTAGCTAATGATGGATATTTATTAAATGCTTTTGGTATCAAGCTTTTGCTCAACGACCTCTATACATTTATACATGACCAAATTTAGTTGACCACCACACAAGGCAATTAGGGACATTAAAATGAAAGTGAATATTTAATTGGGGATTACTTGATTAGTCGATTTAATGAAGCAGCAATACAGCGGCAATATCTTACGATACTACCGCCAGTAATAATGCTCGCGATAGTATTAAACCAATACCTTTATTTTTTAACTTTTCCCTTAAGAACATAAATTTCACCATCGAAACTGCCTTGAATTGTTAGCCCTTGGCTTGCCAACTCTTGCAAATATTCGATATGATCATTAGTAATATGCTGGCCCGGTACTAAAAGCGGAATGCCCGGTGGATATGGAGTAACTAAACCGGCACAAATGCGATTGTTACTTTTGCTAATAGGCACAGATTCGCGGTCGCCATAAAAAGCATCGCTTGGAATACACGCCAAGTCGATGGCTGGTAAATTTTCAGGCAAGCGAGCTCTGCGCGTCGATTTCGATAGTTTTACCTTACCGCTGTCTAGCTTTTTCAACGCATTGTACAAACGAATTATTTTTGAGCGCGTGCCGCCAAGCGTGAGTAAAACTAAAATGGTGCTGTGTGTGTATTTTTCTATCTCTAGCCCAATTTCATCCAGTAAGTATTTATGAATATCTTTTAATGAGTAAGGTAGCTCACTAATATCAATAAGGATTTTTAATGGATCGTGACCCATATTATCACCACTAAAATGCGGGAATATTTCCATAAAGTCTTGCTTAGCTAATACTTTAATTTGCTTAAGCGAGGCCATCTGTTGTTTAAACTCCTCAACATGATTTAGCAGCGCATTGAGCAGCTTATAGCCTTCCATCTCTAATTGCTTTTGGCACACGTCAAGCGATGCAATAAGCTGATATTTAGGCGATGTACTAGCGTAGATACTATAAATCTCTCGAAAGAAATCGGCATCAAAATCGGGGTCGTTAATATGAATATAAGACGCTTGAGAAAACGCCGATACAACTTTATGCGCCGAATGCGTAATGTAGTCAGCCCCTGCATGTATCGCAGAATAATGACGAAAGCTAGGATGAAACAAAGAGTATGCAAACCAGGCTTCATCTATAAATACTTTAATACCATATTGATGAGCATAATCGACGACTTGTTTTAGGTCGCTAAGTAAGCCATCGTAAGTACAACCGGTAAGCACTAGTAATTTAGCATCAGTATTGTTTTCAATTGCTAACTTGATGTCGGCCAACGACGGTGGCGCGAAAATGCCATATTTTGGATTTAAGATACTCGCCAAATAAATAGGGTAACTGGCTGATTGCAAGATGCCATAGTGTACTGACTTATGGCAATTACGGTCGACAATTACTTTATCGCCCTTGCGCAGGAGTGTCTGCAAGATGATTTTATTTGAGGTAGACGAACCATTTGTAACAAAGTAGGTGTGTTTAACTTCAAACGTCGCCGCGGCTGATTCTTGAGCGCGACCAATGGTATTGGTGCTGTCTGATAATGAACCTAGCGAGTCTACCGAAACCGACAGGTCGCCAACAAATACATTGCGGCCGTAAAACTGATAAAAATCTTTGATGTAAGGTGAGTTTCTAAAGCTAGAACCCCCACTATGACCCGGTGTATGCCAAGAGTCGTTTGCTTCACCAACGTAACGACGATACGCCGTCCAAAATGGCGTTTCAGAGCGGTCGTCAAAATCGTTAATCATATAACCTAAAATAGCTTCTGGGTCAGAAATCACTTCATCTTTAAAAAAGAATGATTCGATTTCTTCTGATTCGTTTACGATCTCCAGCCCTTTGGTGTCGTCGCCAATAACATAAACCGGTAACTCAAGACGAATTGCCTTTAAATCCTCGATAAAGCGACTATACATTCGCTCACCCACTTTGTTGTGCATATCCCAGCTAAGAACTACGGCTTGAATATCACCATCTTCCTCTACACATTCCAGCGCGTGTTTAAGCTCGAGGCATTCAATAATATCGATATGAATATCGTCTCGCTCAAAGTTAGGAATAGTCTTTGACAGATTCGTTGAAAGCCCTTGTAAGGTGGTTGGGTCTTGTTCAATTATCAAGATACGAAGTAGAGGTAGCATAGAGGGTTTCGCAATATAATTTTATAATGCTCACTAGCATAACCAAAGGAGTGTAACTTGTGAAATTAATACTTTGATAATGTTCTAATAATTATTCTATTTCATTGATACGGCTGTTGAAATTTTAGGATTAAAATTAGTTCAATCTAGATGATATTTAATTGCGGTGTGGGGTTTGAAACTTGTAGTGGCCACATAAAGCGGCCAAGAGGTACTTTATGGTTGAAGAGGGATTTTAATACTTCTAAACCGTGTATCCATTAAAAATTTATTTATGTATTCATTCATATAAAAATGAGCATCTTTTTCAAAGTACCACTCATTACCATCATGAAGCTTTTGGAATTGCCCTAAATCATACTTAGAATGGTACGCTAAAGAAAATTCTGAACTGAAGTTAAATAATTCGGTTTTGTCATCACACTCATCTATTGTGTCACTACCATCGTTATTAATATAACCTTTTACAGTAATAAAATAAGATACTTCATATATTTCATCTTTGACCGCAGTAATTTTTGGTATAGAAAGCTCGATAGTTACAAAGCCATCACTGTTAGCTACGTTTAAACTTTCGATTTGCTCAGATTCTTTGAAAACAAAAGAGGATATTTTTTTTCCTGCAAGATTAATGGCTTCTAACATTATTTTCACCTTTCAACGTTGTGTGAGTAGACCTAAGCCAATCCATATCTGCATGAATAGGTAATCTAGTTAACTCTTTTACTTCAGCAGCTGAATTAATTGTTAAATTAATATTGGTAGTATTAGATAACCTATTTTCAATAGACTTTGATACGTATTGGTTTAATGTTTCTCCGCATGCTGTTGCGGCATATGCTGCTTCTTTATGAAGCAGGGGCGTAACTCGAATATTGAATGACCCTTTAAAAGGTTTATCAGGTTCTTTTCCTAGGATTTTACAAGTGTCTAGGTAATCATCAACAGAGTTATGAAACTCATTGATTAATTCAGGTAAAGTATCTGCACCAAAAACAATACTATCCCTGATATGCTCGATACGTCCTACAAGACACTCATCTTCAATTGAAAAATCAATTGAAGCTAAATAGCCTTTATATGATATGGATTTATTGCTCATTACGATAATCCTTTATTAACTGAATTGCTTCTTTAATGACATACTGTTTCACTTCATTTCCAGGATGAGGCTCATGCCAGCTGGCATAAAGGCTCATTTCTTTATTAATAAATTTTCTCCTAGAACCACTCCCTTCAAGAATTTCAAAGCCTAAACCTTCCATAATTGAGCACAAATCTTTCCAAATAAATGTTTTAGGCTTGGTTAATAATTTTGCGATTAACTTTTCTTGTTTACCCATAATATAGATGTCCATTCCTGAGGGTGCAACTATATATTAGTTGCAAAATATGTCAATTAGTTCATTTTTATTCAGTCTTATCTTTAAACTCACACAAGTCTTCAATAATACAGCTGCCACATTTAGGTTTACGTGCTACGCAGGTGTAACGTCCGTGAAGAATCAACCAGTGATGTACGTCTACTTTAAATTCTTTTGGTACAACCTTTTCAAGCTTTGTTCTACAGCGACAACATCTTTACCCATGGCAAGCTTTGTACGATTAGATACACGAAATATATGTGTATCTACGGCTATTACAGGCCAGCCAAAGGCTGTGTTGAGTACAACATTAGCGGTTTTACGGCCAACGCCTGGTAGGGCTTCTAGGGCTTCACGATTTTCTGGCACGATGCTGTTATGTTCATCTACCAATATTTGGCACATTTTGTACACGTTGGCAGCTTTAGAGTTAAATAAGCCTATGGTTTTTATATAATCACGCAGTGTATCGTGACCTAAATCTAAAATGGCTTGTGGTGTATTAGCAACAGGGAACAACTTTCGAGTGGCTTTATTAACGCCTACATCAGTTGCTTGTGCTGAAAGAGTTACTGCTACTAGTAACTCAAATGGGCTTGAATATTCAAGCTCTGTAACTGGGTGCGGGTTATCGTCGCGCAGGCGCGACAGTATTTGGTGACGTTTTTCTTTATTCATGCAACTTAAAACGTATTAGTGCTAATTGTTGCTCTAATACGTTTTCCCCTTAAGTTAAGCTAGTAACACGTGCTCGAGGACCTTTTTCAGCCTCTGGCGGTGCAACTTGTTTTGATTTTATTTGTGCGTCAATTACGTTTTTTGCAGCAATAAGTAGCCCAAGCCCTAAAAAGGCACCCGGTGGTAAAATTGCCAGTAAAAATTGGTTATCAAAGTTAAATACTTCTATGCGCATGCTCTGTGCCCATGGGCCAAGTAATAAATCGGCTCCGTCAAACAGCGTACCTTGGCCAATGAGTTCACGCATAGCTCCTAACACTAACAATACAGCCATAAAGCCTAAGCCCATCATTAAGCCGTCAAATGCTGATAAATGAACAGGATTTTTAGAGGCGTATGCTTCGGCGCGGCCAATAATGGCGCAGTTAGTTACAATCAACGGGATAAAAATTCCCAATGATTGATATAAACCAAAGGTATAAGCGTTCATAAGTAATTGAACTATTGTTACAAAGCCCGCGATGATCATTACAAATACAGGTATACGAATATCTTTTGGCACCCAGTTACGCACAATCGATACGGTAACATTTGAGCCTATTAGTACGAGTAAAGTTGCTAAACCTAAACCTAAGGCATTTGTTACCGTTGAGGTAACGGCAAGCAGTGGACATAAACCTAAAAGCTGTACAAGGGCAGGGTTATTTACCCATACACCTTCTTTGTATAATGTTTTTAACTCACTCATTTAGCTACCTCCATACATTCGGCATTAGGTGCTGCAAAAATATCATCAAAATTAGTTTGTGCGAATAATACGGCATTTTTAACAGAGCCCACAACAGCACGTGGCGTTATGGTCGCGCCTGTAAATTGATCAAACTGGCCGCCATCTTTTTTAACAGCCCAGCGAGCGTCTTCTTCGCCTTCAACCGTTAAGCTTTTAAATGTTGTGATCCAAAGTGATTTTTTAACTTCTACTTTGTCACCTAAACCAGGGGTTTCTTCGTGTTTAGTCGTACGGACGCCAGCAATAGTGCCATCGCTTAATACCGCTGTTAATAAGTTAATATCGCCACTGTAGCCGTTTGGCGTAACATGCCTAATAACAACAGCGACTGGTTTATTGTTTTTACGAGCACGGTAAATTACTTGATTTGCGTATGGGCCTAGTTTTTCGTCAGTAATAACTACGCAATCTTGTGATAATTGATTGTCGTACGATTTTGGGTCGAGCACTTCTTGTAGCTGCGCAGTAAGTTGCAGTTGTTCTTGCTCTGCAATCTTATCGGCAGTAAGCGCGTTGATAGAGGCAACTAAGCCAGTTGTTGCTAATGCAAACGCAGTTAAAATAGCACCATTTTTAGCCATTGACGAAATGATCATTTTACTGCTCCATGGCCATAAGTACGTGGCTGTGTGTAGTAGTCTATTAGTGGCACTGCAATATTAATCAGTAATACGCTAAATGCGATGGCATCAGGAAAACCACCAAAGGTACGAATTAAATAAATTAGTAAGCCAATTAGTGCGCCATAAATTAAGCGCCCTTTGTTAGTTGTTGCTGCAGATACCGGATCGGTTGCTATAAAAAAGGCTCCCATCATAGTGGCACCACTTAATAAGTGAAATAGGGTGCCCGGCTCTGTACCTGGTGATGCGATATAACCAATAGCACTACATACAGCTAAAGTTGCGATAAAACTGACAGGAATATGCCAGTTAATTATTTTTGCTTTTAATAAGTATAAACCACCGGCTAAAAAGCCTAAGTTAACCCAGGCCCAACCAAGGCCAGCCCATTCGTTAAATATTGGCTTTTGCATGCTTTCGGTAACGGTTAAACCGTGTGCTATGTCTGTCTTAACAGTATCCAGCGGTGTTGCCATTGTTAGGCCATCAACCCCTGCACGTACTTGATCTAGACTAAACCCAGAGGCCGTAAAATCGGTAAATATTAGCCTTAGCTGATCAGCAAAGCCTATTGGCGTATTTATTAAATCGCTAACAGGCAACCATGCGGTCATTTGCACCGGAAACGAAACTAACAGCAGTACATAAGCCGCCATTGCTGGATTGAATAAGTTAAACCCGAGGCCGCCATAAAGCTGTTTAACTATAACAATAGAAAATAAACAGCCAATCACGATTATCCACCAAGGGGCAAGTGGTGGAATACTCAATGCCAATAACACGGCAGTAAGCCACGCACTGCCATCACTTAATGCAGGCCAAACAGGGCGCTTTCGTATTAGCATTATTGCAGCTTCAAATATGCTTACAGCAACAAGCGCTAGTACTAGTTGAATAAGCACACCTGTACCAAAAAAGAAAACTTGAGCAATTAGCCCAGGAATACACGCAGCAATAACGCTAAGCATTAATCGCGTTAACGATTTGTGGCTGTGATTATGCGGTGAACTGGCCATGGTTAGTTTCATGACTGATTATTTCCTTCTTTTTGTAACTTTTTAGCTTTTGCTCTCGCAATTGCAGCAGCCACGGCGGCTTTTTTCTTATCGTCGGCTGATTTAGGTTTATCTGCGTTAATAAGATCTGATGAGTCATCGGTGTTACTTTCTGCACTCTTAGGTGCTGCGCTATCAACTTGTAGCTGAGTTTGCTCGGTATCTTCTAGTGCTTTAGCTGCTTTTTTAGCTTTAGCGCGGGCAATAGCCGCCGCTACCGCTGCTTTTTTGTCATCAACAGGGGCATCAGTTTGTGGTTCTTCACTTGTGGTTTGCTCGGCTTCTTCTAATGCTTTAGCTGCTTTTTTAGCTTTAGCACGAGCTATGGCCGCCGCTACCGCTGCTTTTTTATCATCAACAGGGGCATCACTTTGTGGCTCTTCACTCACGGTTTGCTCAGCGCCATCTAATGCTTTAGCCGCTTTTTTTGCTTTAGCGCGCGCAATGGCCGCCGCTACCGCTGCTTTTTTATCATCAACAGGGACATCGCTTTGTGGCGCTTCACTCACGGGTTGCTCAGGATCTTCTAGTGCTTTAGCCGCTTTTTTAGCTTTAGCGCGAGCTATGGCCGCCGCTACCGCTGCTTTTTTATCATCAACAGGGGCATCGCTTTGTGGTGCTTCATTTGTTGATTGTTCAGCGTTATCTAATGCTTGTGCTGCCTTTTTGGCTTTAGCACGAGCAATGGCAGCAGCTACCGCTGACTTTTTATCATCAGCAGGGGCATCGTTTTGTGGCTCTTCATTTGCTTGTGCTGCCTTTTTGGCTTTAGCGCGAGCAATGGCTGCAGCAACTGCTGATTTTTTATCATCAACGGGTGCAGTCTCGGCCGATTCATCTGTTTGAGATTTTTGCTCTTTATATTTACGCGCTTGTTCTTTACGTAGTGCGCGTTCTTTTGCTACTTCGCTGTTATCTGGCTCTAGTTCTTCGCCTTGTTGCTTTTTAGCTTTAGCGCGTGCAATAGCGGCAGCAACAGCTGATTTTTCATCGCCGTTATCTGATTTATTTTTAACACGGGCTAGTGCCTCAGCTACTTTTTGTTTTTCGTCAGCAGACTTAGCAGCAGGTTTGCGTTTATGGCGGTTTTGGCGTTCTTCTTGCTCACGCTCTAAACGTTCTTTTCGGGCGTCAAAACGCTCTTTTGCTCTGTCAGCTTTAATTTTGTCAGCTTGTTGTTCTTTAATTTCAACTTTGGCTATACGGTAGTACTGTACAAGAGGGATTTCGCTTGGGCACACGTATGCACAAGCACCACATTCAATACAATCAAATAAATTGTGCTCTTGTAGTTTGTCGTACTCTTTTGATTTAGCAAACCACTGCAATTGTTGTGGTAATAAAGAAGCAGGGCAGGCATCGGCACAGGCGCTACAACGTATACAGGCTTTTTCAGGGCCGGGTTCCGCTAGCTCTTTATGATCAGGCGCTAAAATACAGTTGGTTGTTTTAACTATGCCGATACGTACTGTGGGTAGCGTAAAGCCCATCATTGGGCCGCCCATCACAACACTTTGTTGAGGTACAGGCGAGAACCCTTGGCAATCAAGTAAGTGCTTTATTTCAGTACCAAGTAGTGCCCATACATTTCCAGGTTTATGAATAGTGTTGCCTGTTACTGTAACTATACGTTCAATTAGCGGTTTACCTTCATAAACGGCTTGTTGTACGGCAAACAAAGTACCCGTGTTATGCACTAAAATACCAATATCGGCTGGAATACCAATGCTAGGAACTTCACGGTTAGTAAGTAATTTAATTAATTGCTTTTCACCGCCAGATGGATAAATAGTTGGCACCGTTTGAATAATAATTTTTGAGTTATGCTCAGCTGCTTGCTTCATTGCTGCAATAGCTTCAGGCTTGTTATCTTCTATACCCACAATGCACAGTGTTGGGTTTAAAAGTTGCTGCATTATTTCAATGCCTTGGATAACTTCTTTAGCGTGTTCGCGCATTAAAACGTCATCGGCAGTAATATAAGGTTCGCACTCAACAGCATTTACAATTAAAAATTCGATAGGTTGCTTGGTATCTGCTTTTACATAAGTAGGAAAACCAGCACCACCCATACCGCTAATACCGGCTTGATGAATAATATTTATCAGCTCGTCATGACTAAGCTCAGCAGGATTTTTATTTTTATTTAGAGCTACCCATTCGTCTTTGCCGTCTGGTTCAATAATAACACTTAGTTCAGGCAGGGCCGATGGGTGTGCTGATGGCATAGGTGCAATATCAGTAACCACACCAGAGCTTGGCGCATGCACAGGTACCGACCAGTTAGCAGCAGGCGCTGTTAATGGTTGGCCTTTTAATACGTGTTGGCCTTTTTCTACAAGTAACTTACCGTTTGCACCTATGTGCTGCTTAAGCGCAACAATGAGTTTGTCGGGCAAAGGTAGGCGAGTGATACTCGCACTATTGGAGAGTGACTTTTGTTGTGGTGGGTGTATGCCGCCAGGAAATGCCCACACGGTGCCTTTTTTTATTTGTTCAAGTAACTTGTCCACTCAAACCTCTAATCTATTTGTGTAACAGGAATAGCGTCTAGCTGCCATTTCCAGTTTTGTTTAGTTTCGGCTACAGGTAGCATATCAATGCAATCTACAGGGCAAGGCTCAACACATAAATCACAGCCAGTACATTCATCAATTAATACAGTATGCATTTGACGAGTTGCGCCTAAAATAGCGTCAACTGGGCAGGCTTGAATACATTTGGTACAACCAATACATTCGTCTTCGCGAATATAAGCCACTGTTTTTATAGGTTCTGCTTGCTCACCACCGGCAAGTGGTTTTTCATCAACCCCCATTAAGCCGGCAAGCTTTTTCATGGTTGATTCACCGCCCGGTGGGCATTTATTTATTTCATCGCCATTAGCTATGGCTTCAGCGTAAGGGCGACAACCCGGGTAGCCACATTGTCCGCATTGAGTTTGTGGCAAAATAGTATCAATTTGTTCAACAATAGGGTTGCCTTCAACACGAAAGCGTATTGCTGCAAACCCTAAAATAAGTCCAAAAACGAGTGCTAGCGAACCAATCGCTATCAAGGCATAAAACAAGGTCATATTAAAACTTCACTAATCCAGTAAAACCCATAAACGCCATCGACATTAAGCCTGCGGTGATCATTGCAATGGAGGCGCCTTTAAAAGGCGTAGGAACGTCAGCAGCAGCTAAGCGTTCGCGTAGTGCTGCAAACAATACAAGCACTAAAGAAAAACCAACAGCAGCACCAAAACCATATACTGCAGATTGTAAAAACGAATGATCT
Organism: Pseudoalteromonas sp. HL-AS1; assembly: GCF_031198785.1. NCBI lineage: Bacteria > Pseudomonadati > Pseudomonadota > Gammaproteobacteria > Alteromonadales > Pseudoalteromonadaceae > Pseudoalteromonas > Pseudoalteromonas sp. HL-AS1. Next base: position 2,349,086 of record NZ_CP133569.1, on the reverse strand, counting down.
TCTTTGATATTTAATAAAGCCACACCTAATACCGCACAGTTAGTGGTGATCAGCGGTAAAAATATGCCAAGTAAGCGATATAGGGTAGGGCTGGTTTTTCGCACAACCATTTCGGTAAATTGCACTACAACAGCAATCACTAAAATAAAGCTCATGGTACGCAAAAATTCGATATCCAGAGGGATTAAAATATATTGATTAACTAAATAGCTAGTTACAGAGGCAAGCGTAAGCACAAACGTGGTTGCCAAAGACATACCAATCGCTGTATCAAGCTTACCTGATACGCCCATAAACGGACATAAGCCTAAAAATTGTACTAATACAAAGTTATTGACCAGAACGGTTCCAATCAATAACAAGACATATTCTGTCATGTGTGCCTCACGCTATTAAAGTCCTGCGTATTATCCTTTTTTCTGCCTCGATAAACAACATTTGCGAGCTGTTATCAGTTAAATAAACGTCAGGACAAACATATTGATCACAAGGCTGTAAAATTAATGTGATCTTGATGTAAGGATAAAATAGTAGAAACAAAAAAAGAGCAACGAATGCTCTTTTTTGTATTAATTGAAAACCTGATTAGATGTCTTTAGGTTTTTCTATGTAATAACCTTGCACACCATCTAAACACAAAGTTTCTATAATGTGCTTTTCTTCTTGGCTCTCAACGCCTTCAGCAAATACGCTAACACCAATACGGTGGGCTAAATCAACCATTAAGCGCATAAAGTACTGATTGTTTTTATCGTCTTCAAGGCCGCGAGTGTAACTTGCATCCATTTTAATAAAGTCAGGTTTTAAATCGCGGAAAAATTTAAATGATGTTAAGCCAACACCAAAACGTTCAACAGTTACGCGTGCACCAACGCGGTGAACCATGTCGATAAAGCGTTTACTAGCTTTGATGTTTTGTTGTAAACCAAACTCGCTAACTTCAAATACTAGTTTAGATGCAATGTGCGTATCTTTTAATAATCGGCGTTCTAGCCAAATTACAAACTGATCGTTGTGTGCACTAGAGGCTGTTACGTTTAAACCAAAAAACTTTTCAGATAAATTACGGCTTTTAACTTTTTCAAGAGAAGAGTCGATGATTAAGCGATCAATTTCTATTGCCATATCAAGCTTTTCGGCCATTGCTAAAAAAGAGGCGGTAGGCAGTACCTGATTGTCTTCTGTTTTAAATCGAACTTGTACTTCAGCGTAGGCTTTTATGCTTTTACCAAGCGGCATAATGTTTTGCATCACTAAATGCACACGCTTAGATTCAATAACTTCCTTAATAACCTTACGCCAGTTTTGATTACCAAAACCTGCACTCACATTATTAACTAAATCAGTTTCACGTTGTACGTGCCATGCGTTTACCTGTTTTGATTGCGCCATACTCATCGCGTTATCAACAACAGAAAGCAGTTCGCCTAACGGCTTACCTTTTTCGTAACCTACAATACCTGTATTAGCTACCGAGCTTAACTCTTGGTTTTGTTGGTACTGCGTGAAACGCGATTGCAGGTTTTCACCAAAGCGCTCAGCTTCTTTTAAAGGAATGTGGGGGAGTACTACCGCAAAATCAGAGCTGTTTAATCTAAATACTTGGCTACCCGTGTAAGTGCCGCTTATGTGCTTAATAATATCAGCAACGCCTTTAACGTACTCGTCACCTTTTTGATAACCACGGCTTTGGTTTATAGCTTGTAGTTCGCTACAACGAACCATAGCTAAAGAGCCAAATGTACTTTGCTCAGTGTTTTCAATATTTTTTTCGTAATACTCAACAAACATATTACGATTACCAAGCGAGGTAATTACATCTTTGTACGCTTCATGCTTGATAGTCATAGCAGCGCTTTGAATGTCTTCGTTTTTGTTTTTTAAAAAATGTGATAACCGATTAAAACTAGGTACTAAATCTTTTCCCATTTTTTTCAATCGAGTGCCATCTAATGCTGCTTCTAAATCATTATCAAGTTGGTTTTGATTGATATAAATATCGATAATGTCAGCAACTGTTGTACTTATATTTTTATTTAAATGGTAAAAAATAGATTTCATTAGAATTATTGGAATAATAACTAAAATAGCAGAAATCAAAATAACAATAAAAAGGGACGTTTGTAGCTGCGACGCTAAATGCTCAATGTTAAGTACAAATTCAACTTTTATATCTGCGGCATCGTTTACAGCAAACTGTGGGCGTACAGAGTTAAAGTTAGAGAGTACAAAATCAGCAAACATTGGTAATTGAGTAGGGGGGTTAATGCTAAATACTTCAGCACCTTGGTAATCTCTTAGAGTAAAGCTTGAAAACGTATTACCATCTGCAATTGATTGTTTTAAATTTTGAGCAGAAATATCGTCTAAAGAAAGGTCATTAATATACTTAGTAACAGTTGTTTGTGCATTTTTTTGTGCATCACTTACCGCAGTATCAAAGCTTATAGATATGAAGTAGCTTCCTGCTGCAACACACAATAACCAAGAGATAATTTGTATAAAAATAAGTTTTTTAAATCCAGCCATGTTTTCAGTCTTTTAATAATCAAAAGGGAAGGAATCAAGTCCTTGATTAATAAACTAAGTACAGCGCATTAAAGAATTAAACTAATGCTTTAGTTATATAAGGAAGAGTAGTGGAAATAGCTTGAAATGTCTATGAAATTCTTAGAATTGGCTCCCCCTCCCCGACTCGAACGGGGGACCTGCGGATTAACAGTCCGTCGCTCTAACCAACTGAGCTAAGGGGGAACTAAAGTACTGATATTATGATGATTTGGCTCCCCCTCCCCGACTCGAACGGGGGACCTGCGGATTAACAGTCCGTCGCTCTAACCAACTGAGCTAAGGGGGAACTATATCATAAACATAAACTTGGCTCCCCCTCCCCGACTCGAACGGGGGACCTGCGGATTAACAGTCCGTCGCTCTAACCAACTGAGCTAAGGGGGAATCGTTTATGGTTGAAAAACTTGGCTCCCCCTCCCCGACTCGAACGGGGGACCTGCGGATTAACAGTCCGTCGCTCTAACCAACTGAGCTAAGGGGGAAGCGTCTTGCCTTTCAACGGGGCGAAATATTAATGATGGAGCCGCAAAGTGTCAACATATAAAAGTCATAAATTGAAAAAAGAGGTTTATTCGTTGTTTTTGTGTTCGATCTGCGTGATTTATAGCTCTATTAAAGCTATTTTTTTGAGAATTTAAGAATACTAATGCGAGTTTTATTATTGTTGAGTCTTTAAATTGGTTAAATTAAACACGCCATTAAAGCCACTTGTAATTAAAAAACAACTCAAAAACATAAAATTTCATTTTTTACTTTGGGGTATTCTTCGTATTTATTTACTTTTTTATTTTAATTTTCTAAAAATATACCTGCACGAATAGTCATTAAAGTATTTTTCCCCTTAATAGTGATCCAATTTTGATCTATAAATTGAGCATTTATTATCTTCGCTCAAAAATAGAACAATCAATAACTTAACTTTGTATTAAACGTTTTTTATTTACTAACGTATAACTATGTTAAGAAGAAAAATCGGCAAGCTTGCGTTTTCAGTGTGAGTTTATAAAAATGCCACAATTAGCAAATCAACAATTGATTGGACCTCAGCGAAAATTGCGAGTCTCTCAAGGCCTTTATAAATGCGGCTTTGAATGAGTTATCCACGGTTTCTGTGGATAACTCTGTTTATGAAACTTTAAGAACATCATCGGCACCAATGTTTTAGGGTGCTACAACGATTTCAAGCTTTTAAATCACTATTTTTTATTCATTGTAAAACAGTAGGTTATGTTTTGGTGGCTAATAGATGTAACTCCATGAATGAATTTTTTCGTAACGATAAACCAAGTAGTTGCTTTGTGTAAAAAAGCATCAGATAACACAGGGTGTTTGTAATAAAAGTTATAAAAATGTGTTTTAATTGTTTTTTGGCGTGTTTAGGCTCTATTTTAACAAAAAGATGTAAAAATCAAGTTTTACTATTTTTTAGAATATTTACTTCCGTAATTACATCAATTGTAGTGATAAATCCGTGGCTTGAACTGCCTTGATGCTTTAAAATGATTCGTTCAGTAAAAAGAGGCCTATTTATTTCATGCGCGCAATTTCAAAATCTCAGACTCGCCCAGATTTACTAAACGATCCTATCTTGCCTACATTAAAGACGATGACCATACCGATGATATTCGGCATGATCACACTAATGATGTTCAATATTGTAGACACCTTTTTTATAAGCTTACTTGGCACCGAACCACTAGCTGCCGTGAGCTTTACATTTCCGGTTACTTTTACCGTTATCAGCTTAGCAATAGGGCTGGGGATCGGTACATCAGCAGTAATAGCGAAAGCGCTCGGCAGTAATAAAATTGATGAAGCACGTTTTGATGCCAGTATTTCTTTAATGGTTGGTGTGGTTCTGGTTATTGTGTTGTCATCTGTTGGATATTTACTAATTGACCCCATATTTACTTTGCTAGGAGCGGGCGCGCAAGTATTGCCGTTAATACACGAATACATGAATGTATGGTTTATCGGTAGCGTATTTTTAATAACCCCAATGATTGGTAATTCGGTACTGCGTGCCAGCGGTGATACCAAAACGCCAAGTATAGTAATGGGCGGAGCCGGGCTGATAAACGCCGTACTTGACCCAATACTTATATTTGGCTTTGGGCCGGTACCCGCGTTAGGAATTCAAGGCGCTGCCATAGCAAGTGTTGTTGCATGGTCGGTCGCTGTGGTTATTATTTTATATATATTAGCGGTTAAAAAACGTTTGTTGAGTCTCAAAGCGGGCAAGCAAACTGTAACTGGCGCTATTCGTAAAATATTAAAAATTGGTTTACCTGCTGCAGGTGCAAACATGCTTACACCCGTTGCAATGGCTGTAATGACCGCCTTAGTAGCGCATCATGGGCCAGAAGCCGTGGCCGCATTTGGAGTAGGAAGCCGGATAGAATCTATTGCAAGTATTTTAGTGCTTGCGCTATCGATGACATTACCGCCATTTGTGAGTCAAAACTTTGGGGCTGGCAAATTATGCCGTGTTAAAGAAGCGTATACCGGCACACTAAAATTTGTGATGGTATGGCAATTTGCCATTTACGTATTACTAATTGCATTTTCAGGTGTTATAAGCCAATTATTTGGTAAAGAACAAGCCGTAATAGATGTAATTAAGCTCTTTATTTATACCATCCCACTAAGCTATGGCTTACAAGGGGTGATCATATTATCAAACTCATCGTTTAATGCTTTACACAAACCAATGAACGCATTGGTACTAAGCGTTATTCGTTTATTCATATTTTATGTACCATTTGCTTATATCGGCAACGAAATAGCCGGATTATTAGGGTTATTTATAGGCGCTGCCATAGGTAATTTATTTACAGCAATAGTGGCATATAAATGGTTTATGAAAAAACTAGAAGCGCTGAGCGGCGAATCGTTACAGGAGTGCAATAATTGAGCGACCATTTTCAGTTAAAATCACATTTCAAACCAGCAGGCGATCAGCCTACCGCCATTAAACAGCTATGCGAAGGTTTAGAAGCGGGGCTTGCACACCAAACGTTATTAGGTGCCACCGGTACCGGTAAAACCTTTACCATGGCCAATATTATTAGCGATTTAAACCGTCCAACAATAATAATGGCGCACAATAAAACATTGGCTGCGCAGCTATACGGCGAGATGAAAGAGTTTTTTCCTAAAAACGCGGTTGAATACTTTGTATCGTATTATGATTACTACCAGCCAGAAGCCTATGTTGTATCTAGCGACACATTTATTGAAAAAGATGCTTCGATAAATGAGCACATAGAGCAAATGCGTTTAAGTGCGACCAAAGCATTGCTTGAGCGTCGCGACACCATTATTGTGGCATCGGTATCGGCTATTTATGGTTTGGGTGACCCTAAATCGTACATGAAAATGATGCTACTTTTAAAAGTGGGCGAAAAAGTAGATCAACGCGACATGCTACGCCGCCTTGCTGAAATACAATATACCCGCAATGATATAGATTTTAGCCGAGGTACATACCGTGTACGTGGCGAAGTAGTTGACATATTCCCAGCAGAATCAGACACTTTTGCTGTACGTGTAGAAATGTTTGATGATGAAATAGAACGCTTAAGTATTTTTGACCCGCTTACCGGTGCAATTGAAAAGCACATAGTGCGCGCTACTATTTATCCTAAAACGCACTATGTTACCCCGCGTGAAAAAATACTTGGCGCTATCGAAAAAATAAAAGAAGAACTAAAAGAGCGACGCGCCCAGTTACTCAGTGCAAACAAGTTAGTAGAAGAGCAACGTGTAGCACAGCGAACGCAATACGATATAGAAATGATGACCGAGCTTGGTTATTGCTCGGGTATAGAAAACTACAGCCGCTATTTATCTGGGCGTACGCCAGGCGACCCACCGCCAACATTGCTTGATTACCTACCTGATGACGCATTAATGATTATTGATGAATCGCATGTAACCGTATCGCAAATTGGCGCAATGTATAAAGGCGACAGAAGCCGTAAAGAAAACCTTGTTGAGTATGGTTTTAGAATGCCCTCCGCAATGGATAATAGGCCACTGCGCTTTGAAGAATTTGAAGCCATAGCACCACAAACTATTTATGTATCGGCAACGCCTGGCGACTTTGAGTTAGAGCGTTGCGCGGGCGAAATTGCAGAGCAAGTAATTCGCCCAACAGGGTTGCTCGACCCACTTATAGAAGTACGTCCTGTGGGCGATCAGGTTGATGATTTACTCTCAGAAATATACAAAAGTGTGGAGAAGGGCGAACGCGTACTGGTAACTACACTTACTAAACGTATGTCTGAGGATTTAACTGACTACCTAAGCGAGCATAATGTTAAAGTACGTTACTTACATTCAGACATTGATACCGTTGAGCGCGTAGAAATAATTCGTGACTTACGAGCAGGTGTGTTTGACGTGTTAGTGGGCATTAACTTACTGCGAGAAGGCCTTGATATGCCAGAAGTGGCACTTGTTGCCATACTTGATGCTGACAAAGAGGGCTTTTTACGCTCAGCTCGCTCGCTGATACAAACCATTGGCCGTGCTGCGCGTCACCTAGATGGCCGCGCTATTTTATATGGCGACAGAATTACAAAATCAATGGCAAAAGCCATGGACGAAACAGCACGCAGGCGCGAAATTCAGCATGCATACAACGTTGAGCACGGCATAGAGCCTCATGCTCTGGCTAAAAAAATACTTGATGTAATGGATGTAGGCGAGGAAGCGGCTCCTAAAGACAACCTTAAACTTATTCGTAAAGAGTCTAAAAAGGTTCTTAGTGCGAAAGAAATTGCCGTGCAAATTAAGCAGCTTGAAACCAAAATGCATGCATACGCAAGCGACCTAGAATTTGAAAAAGCGGGCTCTGTTCGCGATGAAATACATGAACTACAACAACAGTTGATTAATTAAAAATGACAGCAAACTTTACACCTCTTATTACTGCGCTTGAAAACGCGCCAATTTTAAAAAATGAACTGTGTCGTGTTTTTCATGGCCGAGGCCACAGCGTCGAAGCATTAAGTCATATTAATTTAGACTTTTACCCGCCAAGTTTATTTTTGGTTTCGTACGACGAAATTGACGAGCAAACACTAAGCGAGCTCACTAATGTTGTGTGGCAATGGGCGCAACAAAATCAGCCTGAGCTTATTACTTCACTTGTGTATCAGCAACGCGCTGGCGTGCAAAGCCAAAATACCGTGGTTTATGGGCAATTACCTAACCCACATGTTGTAACCGAAAACGGCATTCGCTTTTTGGTTGATTTACAGAGCCGCCAAAATACCGGAATATTTCCCGATATGCGCAGCGGCCGTGAATTTGTAATGGCTAACAGCAAGCATGGCAAAGTGCTTAATTTGTTTTCGTATACATGTGGGTTTTCGCTTGCCGCCATGCAAGGTGGGGCAGATCATGTGATGAACATGGATATGAGCAAAGGCGTGCTTAAAGTCGGCAAGCAAAACCATCAACTAAATGGTTTTGAGCGCGGCGTAAGTTTTTTACCCCACGATATTTTAAAATCTTTTGGAAAACTAAAAAAAGCAGCCCCGTTTGATTTAATAATAGTTGATCCGCCAAGCTTTCAAAAAGGCAGCTTTATATTAACTAAAGACTATCAAAAAGTGCTGCGCAGGTTGCCAGAGCTACTTTGCGATAGCACACAATTATTATTGTGTGCGAATAGTCCAGAGCTTAGCGAAGATGCATTTAAAGCATTAATAAACGAGAACACCCAAGGCGCAATTGAATTTGTTGAGCGCCTAGCCCCCACCGAGCGTTTTATTGAAGTAGACAGCGACAAAAGTTTAAAAGCGCTTGTCTATAAAACGTCACAAATACCTGCTTAAATGAAGCTCAGTAAACGCCTAACTGCCATTGATAAATTAATTTCGCAGCATCACGATATTATTTGGGATTGTTGCTGCGACCATGGTTATTTAGGCATGGCGCTATTAAAACGCGCAGCTGCAAACCACGTTATTTTTGTAGATATAGTCGCCACTTTAATGAACGGCTTAGAAGCGCAATTATCATCTATTAATAAATTACAAAAAACCTGTGATAAAAATCCGCAGTGGCAGGTCTTATGTCAGGATGTAGGCAAAATAGAAATTGCTCAAAGTAAAAGCCAAGTAGTTGTAATAGCAGGTGTTGGCGGTGAGCTGTTGTTAAGTTTAGTACAACAAATTATTGCTAATAACGCAGTGGAGCATTTAAATAATGTTCGGTTTATTTTATGCCCAGTGCATCACACTTATAAGTTGCGAGTGGGTTTAAAACAACTTGGTTTAGGGCTTATAAGTGAACAAATAGTTTACGACAACAAACGTTTTTATGAAGTGATTGAAGTGAGCTTTAGTACCAATAATGAGATTAGCCATACCGGCAACAAAATGTGGGACTTTGCTAGTACAGAGCACGCTATGTACCAACGACAACTCATAAATCATTATAATAAAATACTCAATAAAGATAAGCCATACTATCAAAAAGTTATAACAGACTATCAAGAACTCACCGATAGTTAAAAAAGCCCAAAAGTAGGGCGTATATGTGATCTAATTACGACATTGACGACGTAATGTGTTCATAGTTTATATCGCACTACGCGAGTTTATTTGGTTTATTTATGTCAGATAACAAGAGTCACATTAATCATTTGCTTAGCAATGAGCAAAAATGGCAACACAGTTACGAGCAACCTATTTCTTATGCACCCCTTGTGCAATTGGCTAATAGTAATTGGGTGGTGCCACAGCATTTTTTACGTTACAAGCACACGCTTCAAAGCGTAAACGAAGTACTTGAGAGTATTGAGTTTTCGGCTCACTTTAGAGTGCTCGCTGCACAAAAAGGTGAAGAAATTTACCTGCAAGTAGCAGTGCTGAGCCCTGATAACTACCAAAAAAGCGCATCTACTAATGAAGTCAAAGCTAAAAAACTATTATTTGGCAGACGCTGGATAGTAGAGGAAAACTTACCTACTTCAGAGCTTATTCAAACCGCATTTTTAGCGTTAAAAGTTGCGCGTGAACATGAAGTAAGAGAGCTTTTTCAGTTAATGCAAAGCGGCGCAACAAGCACGCCATTTAATAACCATCACGACTTACCGGTAATGGCGCAAAACCCTGAACTTGTTAAAAGCGAAGCGGTTACAAGTAACGTTGATGAAGTGCTTAAACGCATTGTATTTGCAGGAAAAAGCATTGAGCTTAAAAGTCAGCAGCAAGTAGCCGAGCAACATTTATATACTGTTGAGCTGTTGTGTGAGGATTGCCAGCTTAGCGAGTTTAATAAAAAAACAATTGCGTTTCTAACAGCAGACTCATCCGCTAATAGTTTTTTACATAGCTTAATTGCGGCATTGGTGGCCACAAGTAATGACTACGTAAACGAGCAGTTTAAATACAAAGGTTTTGCCCGTTTTAGCAAGCACGTAGTGGTTGAACAAATAGGTAACCTAAGTATCGCTATGCGCTCGCCAAGTACAGTAGGGCTTTGCTCTATGGGTAAGCAACATGCTAATCAGTTAAATTTTGAGATAGACAGTGGGCGAGCACCACAGGGCTGCGGGCAAGCTATTGGTGGGTTTTTAGCTGCTCACGGCATTGAGCAGCCAGAAAATGCGCATTTATATCCAAATTACTTATAACAACTTAAAGTTTATTAATTTCATCTTTAACGTTAAAGCTTGAATCAGTAACAATAGCCTCAAGTGTTTGTACACGCTCTTTTAATGCAAGCACTTGTGCGTTTGTTTCAGCTAATTGTTTATGGGCATCGCTGTTGTTGTTTTGCATTTTATGCTTAAACTCAAGGTGCTTTTTATACATATCGTAAACTACTCCTGAGCCAACCGAAATTAGCACAATAAGTACAATCATCGTAGTTCCAGACATAACCTCATTCCTTATCATTTTATTATTCGTTTATGGCTAAAGTATAACCTTTAAGTGCTTTTGATAAAGCTGACAATTGTAACTTAATTTGTATATTTTATTTAAGTTCAGCTTTGAGCGTGTTCATCATTTATACACTTTAGATATTGTTTAATGGCTACTATAATAAACATAATTTAGCCAATACAGTGAGTTGCCATGTTAAATAATAAAATTCCACCGGTTATCGTTGTGCTGTTTTTTGCAGGCATAATGGCGCTTATTGCGCATTACAGTGTTATTGATTTCACCGCATTTATTACCTACCTAGCAGCAAGTTTGGTCATTATTGGGTGTGTTTTTTGTATTGCAGGGGTAGCGAGCTTTAAAATAGCAAACACCACAGTAAATCCTAATAAACCTGAGCAAGCATCAAAACTTATTACGAGCAGCATTTATAAAATTTCGCGTAACCCAATGTACGTAGGTTTTGCATTTATTTTAGCAGGGTGGGGTGTTTGGTTAAGTTCCTTGTGGGCGCTTTTATGTATTATCGGGTTTATTGCGTATTTAACGTTTTTTCAAATAATACCCGAGGAGCGTGCGCTCACTAAATTATTTGGTGAAGAGTTTACCGCCTATAAAGCGCGCGTAAAACGCTGGCTTTAATCAATACCATTGCCTTAAAACCTGACAAACAAAAAAGGCTATCGATGATAGCCTTTTTTTGTTTGCAGCAATTGTATTACTAATTAATTGCGGCTTATTCGTATTCTAACGGGTCTGTAATGTTATTTAGTGCAAATGCTTCAAGGCGTTCTTGGCACGCGCCACATTTACCACAGGCCTTTTCACGGCCGTTATAACAGGTCCACGTTTGGCTGTAATCTAAACCCATTTCAATACCGTCGGTCAAAATACCAATTTTAGTATTATTTAAATACGGGCTAAAAATTTCTACCGCGTCGTAGTTAGCAATACGACACACATCATCCATTTTTTGCACAAATTCAGGACGGCAATCAGGGTAAATAGCATGATCCCCAGAGTGAGCGCCGTAATAAACTTGGCTAGCTTTAAGTGATACCGCGTAGCCAACAGCAAGCGAGAGCAAAATCATATTACGATTAGGTACAATCGTACTTTTCATGCTTTCTTCTTCGTAATGGCCTTCAGGTACATCAATATCATCAGTAAGTGATGAGCCACCAATAAGTTGGTTAATCGCCGAAATATCAACAATTTTATGTGGAACGTTTAATTTTTCACACACACTTGCCGCTACTTTAAGCTCTTTTACATGACGCTGACCATAGTCAAATGATAGGGCATATACATCATGGCCTTGTTGCAGGGCTTTATTTAATACGGTAAATGAGTCCATACCGCCGGAATAAATAACAACTACTTTTTGCGTCATATCTGTTTTGCTCTTAGTTTTAATAGAGGTTTATATCAGGGCGCGATATACTACACGGCCGCAGCTTAAATAACAATTTTTGCACAGCGCTTTTTGGTTTTTTAATAGTAGCAATTTGGCTGCTAGGTAGTAAGTGAGATCTCTTTTGTACAAAATTAATGAAGTGTTTGAAACCATTCAAGGTGAAGCTAGCTTTACTGGCACACCCTCAATATTTTTACGTCTGCAAGGCTGCCCAGTAGGTTGCTCTTGGTGCGACACTAAGCAAACGTGGGATGTTGATAATGTATATAAAGTATCGCTGGATGAAACCGTAGAAAAAAAAGCCGACTCAGATCATTGGGCTAACGCCAGTGCAGAGCAAATTTTAGCGCTGTTTCAATCACGTGGTTACACCGCAAAGCATGTTGTAATTACTGGCGGCGAGCCATGCATGTTTGATTTAAATCCAGTATGTAACTTATTACATGAACACGGTTTTAGCACACAAATAGAAACCAGCGGCACGTTTGAAATACTCGCCCCAGAGCAAACATGGGTAACGGTATCGCCAAAAATTAATATGCGCGGTGGTTATGAAGTACTTACCAGCACCATGAAGCGTGCCAACGAAATTAAACACCCCGTTGCCATGCAAAAGCATGTAGAAGAGTTAGAAGAATTATTTGCTAAAACAGGCGTTAATCCTAAGCTTGTTTATTTGCAGCCAATTAGCCAAAAAGTATCAGCAACAAAATTAGCAATCGACACCTGTATTGCCAAAAACTGGCGCCTATCAATACAAGTACATAAGTATTTAGGAATTAGTTAAAGCCAGCTTAAAGTTATATTACGTATGTTGGGTAGAGCGAAGCTAAACCCAACAAACCTCCACTTCCACACCATTTTCTAATAACGTTTATAGTATTTAAATACGTAGGTCGTGTACTTAGCTCGGATAACCGAAGCGCCATACGACAATTCTTAATTACATCGACTTTAAAGCTCATATCTTCTTCGCTAATAGCCATAACTAGTTTACTATGCGCGACTTAAAAATTTTCTACTACTTACCACTAGGCTTATATGTCCGCAAATGCACTCTACACCGACCTTTCTGATTACTACGACTTAATGTGCGCAGATATAGATTATCAAGCCCAAAGCAATTCTATTCACAGGCTGCACCAAATTTTTGGTAATGGCGCAAATACCCATCTCGATTTAGCATGTGGCACCGGCCCGCATGTACGCCACTTTATTGATTACGGCTATAAAAGTAGTGGGCTTGATTTAAACCAGCCAATGCTCGATAAAGCAAAAGTTCGTTGCCCAGAAGCGCAATTTTCGTTGCAAAACATGAGTGAATTTAAGGTAACTGAGCCCGTGGATTTGATTACCTGCTTTTTGTATTCAATCCACTACTGCGACGGTATTAATAAGTTAAAAGAGTGCCTTGCTAGCGTACACAATGCATTAAATGTAGGTGGAATATTTTGTTTTAACACGGTTGATAAAAACAAAATCGACAGCGATTCATTTGTAGAGCACACAGCAACAAGCGAAAATAGCTTCTTCACATTTCGCTCTGGCTGGCACTATAGTGGCAGCGGAAGTAAACAGTTATTAAAACTCAGCATCGAAAAAACCACCGCAGATAAAACACTCGTATGGCACGACGAGCACCCAATGGTTGCTTTTAGTTATACCGAGCTTAAAGAAGCCTTAAAACCGTACTTCGAAATCCACATATTTGAACATGACTACGACAAAATAACCCCATGGGCAGAGCGCTCAGGTAACGCCATTTTCGTCTGCGTAAAAATTTAAGATAAACTCGTAGGTTGGGTAGAGCGCAGCGAAACCCAACGAGCTCCAACGAACCTCTAATACCCACGGCCCAATAACCCCGCATTATATATTTGAAAACGTAGGTCGGATAAGGGAAGCACCATCCGACACAGTAACTTATTTAAGTTTCGGCGAATATAAACAGCTAATTAATCATGATGTATGAAGTCAAGATTTGACCCCTTTGGTTTCTTAGCTCGGATAACCGAAGCGCCATACGACAATTCTTAATTACATCGACTTTAAAGCTCATATCTTCTTCGCTAATAGCCATAACTAGTTTACTATGCGCGACTTAAAAATTTTCTACTACTTACCACTAGGCTTATATGTCCGCAAATGCACTCTACACCGACCTTTCTGATTACTACGACTTAATGTGCGCAGATATAGATTATCAAGCCCAAAGCAATTCTATTCACAGGCTGCACCAAATTTTTGGTAATGGCGCAAATACCCATCTCGATTTAGCATGTGGCACCGGCCCGCATGTACGCCACTTTATTGATTACGGCTATAAAAGTAGTGGGCTTGATTTAAACCAGCCAATGCTCGATAAAGCAAAAGTTCGTTGCCCAGAAGCGCAATTTTCGTTGCAAAACATGAGTGAATTTAAGGTAACTGAGCCCGTGGATTTGATTACCTGCTTTTTGTATTCAATCCACTACTGCGACGGTATTAATAAGTTAAAAGAGTGCCTTGCTAGCGTACACAATGCATTAAATGTAGGTGGAATATTTTGTTTTAACACGGTTGATAAAAACAAAATCGACAGCGATTCATTTGTAGAGCACACAGCAACAAGCGAAAATAGCTTCTTCACATTTCGCTCTGGCTGGCACTATAGTGGCAGCGGAAGTAAACAGTTATTAAAACTCAGCATCGAAAAAACCACCGCAGATAAAACACTCGTATGGCACGACGAGCACCCAATGGTTGCTTTTAGTTATACCGAGCTTAAAGAAGCCTTAAAACCGTACTTCGAAATCCACATATTTGAACATGACTACGACAAAATAACCCCATGGGCAGAGCGCTCAGGTAACGCCATTTTCGTCTGCGTAAAAATTTAAGATAAACTCGTAGGTTGGGTAGAGCGCAGCGAAACCCAACGAGCTCCAACGAACCTCTAATACCCACGGCCCAATAACCCCGCATTATATATTTGAAAACGTAGGTCGGATAAGGGAAGCACCATCCGACACAGTAACTTATTTAAGTTTCGGCGAATATAAACAGCTAATTAATCATGATGTATGAAGTCAAGATTTGACCCCTTTGGTTTCCTATCATGATGTATGAAGTCAAGATTTGACCCCTTTGGTTTCCTGTTGGTTAAATTATTTAAATCCACCACGGCAATACCAAGCGCTAGCAGCTAGCGCTTGATACATTGCTGTCTTCCAACTGTTTGTATGTTGGAGTGATGCACCTGCATGTTTTTTCAGTAAGGCATGCTCTACACCTGTTTGCTGGTTTATTTTAAAGTCTATATCTAGCTCACCTCTTAAGTTCGATATTTCATCTCCAGCTTGAATACAGAAGCGTTTAGCTAGCTTAAAGTCATCAAAGTGACTTTTTACTCTAGCTTTATCAGTAGAAATCCAATTGTTTGGTGCTTGCACGAAATACTTGATTGTTGCTGGAATTGTTTGGATTACCTCTGCAAACAGCCATTGCTCATTAATAAAGTGCCCTTGATCAAAATAAGGATGTAAGCATTGCTCACTTTTTGACTTTGCTATTCCTGCGCTTTTGCCTTTATTGCAATCGGCACAACTAGGAACTAAGTTTTTTGGAAATATTGATAACAATGGGAACTTAGCTTTAGGTAAATAATGATCCAGAGTTGTAACCTGCCCAAAACCGCAAAAGGGGCAGATTCGTAGAGGTGCTTGCATCATTATTTGATCATAATACTGTCTAGCAGGCTTTTTAGCAGGGACCATTTGAAATGTATAAAGTCCTTTAAGTTCTTCCTTAGTTACCTGACCTATTACTACCGTTTTATCTGCACCAACAAAAGGCTGTATTTGGAATAAGTCAGCTGTAGCAGATTTTGTATCAAAATCTTGAACTGCATTATTTAGTTGAGGGTTGATAGCATTGATTTTGTGTGTGAGTGTTTGACAGCTAATACTACCAACACAGATATTTAATACATCAGTAAAAGTAAGTTGGGGAGGCGGAATAGCTCGCATATTAATCGGCCCCTTTATTGGCAATTAATGCTCTGAGAATTGCCTGACCTTCAAACCCTATTTGTCCTTTGTATAGGTCTACGACTTCGTCAAAGCTTTTGCCTGCTTCAACTGACTCCATTAATAATGCATGGAAACCTGATTTAGTGACTTCTAAACCAAATACCTCACGAGTTAAAACACCGACATTTTCACCAAAAGTTTCATTTTCAGGGCGGAAAGAAACACCTATATTCCGAGTTCTTTCTAACTTCCAGACACAGCTTTTAGGTACTTCTTGTAATATTACAGGAGAGTGAGTAGCAATAATTGCAACCGCATTCCGGTCTACCAGCAAATCAGATAGAGCTCTTGTAAATGCTGAAAGTAATGGAGGATGTAGGTGACTCTCGGGTTCATCAATCAATACTAGAGTTTTTTCTTCTATTGTTTCAATAAGCTTTGTTAAGGTAAGCAAAACGATAGTATGCCCTGAACTCATTCTGCTTACTAAATTTAATGCTGACATCTTAACTTCATTGATATTTTCCAAACCACCTAAACGGGTGAGGTTCATTTCTGCAAAGTTAATATCAGATTCTAGAGTATTAATAGCTTGTAGCCATCGTTTTTTCTTAGTCTGTAAAGAGAAACAAACCAATAAGCTATCAACGAAATCATTTCTTATCGCTTCATCACCTTTCAGTTCTTTTGAGCTTGTATCATCATTTTTCTTTAAACCAATGTAAAAATAGCAAGTTCCTAAGCTTCTATCTGGTCTGTTTTTTGGTGGAATAAAAGGGTCAAATGCGCTGAAAGAAACAGAAGATATACTACTGAAATAATCTTTAGGAAGTCTTATTTCTTGCCAAGAGCTTTGTTTACATAGCATCACGCCAACTTCTTCTTTAGTGGCTGAATCATCAATAACTGTTTTCACTATGTTGTTGAGTAAAGTTGTCTTACCAACGCCATTCCGACCGATCAGAACGTGTATATTGCTAGAAGGCAAGGAGCCAGGAGTTACCTGAAAATTTATATCTATTTGAGCGCTTTTATCTGTTTGCATTTTTTTATATGAGAAATCGAATTCAGATAATGTTGCTTCGCCTTTAATTATTTTAGAAAACTGTCCGTGAATAACTGAGGTGCTCACTGAGCGCAATAGTGATGTTTTAAAAATAGACTCATTAAAAGCTATATCGAAACTTTTGCGTGAATATGCTACATCATTGAGTTTTTCGAATATTTGATTACCCAGTGTGTTACTGAGTAGGCTTCTAATATTTTTATAATATTCCTGGTCTTGACCTAGACTAAAGACTTGATCAGTAAAGTGAGTAAAAGAGTTATCACCTATACGCTCAGAAACCCAGCCTTTCTCGAAACCAACTATACCTATTTTTACATTTCCAAGATTATGTTGTTTGCCATTTTCATCGAACACGATTAGTGAAAATGCTGTCTTAAAATCGTAGTCATCCCAGTTATCTTCACACAAATAGGCAATTAATCTTCCGATTTGCGGCGGGTAGCTTTTGTGCTTAATTATTTTAAACGTTAATTCCATTTAATAACTCCTAAAACGATCCATATATACCATTACCAGCATAACTAATAGGTCGCCACTACTGGTTAAAACACGTTATGAGATAGCTGCAAGATCAACAAACCCACTGGTTTAATTTACTCTAGAACGAAGACAAAGACCTAGTTTTTTGGGATAATCTTTATTTTAAACAGCAAAGTCAAGAAACAAAGTCTATTAGAGAAGTACTTGGAACACCTATTAGAAAGGACCAAAGACTTCATACATCAAAATTATTGACTGCCTATTTATCCCTCGTTCATGCTCTTATTAATCAAATATTTAATAACTAGCATAAAAAAAGCGTTGCCCTTGAGCAACGCTTTTCTGTATTTGTCTAATAGCTGGTAGCTAACTTACTCAGCCGCTAGCTTATTCTGCTGCAAACTTACTCTGCCGCTAAATAATCTAACACTACTTGATGGTGATCTTTAGTTTTAAACTTATCGAACAGGCGTTTAATTTTGCCGTCTTGGCCTACTAAAAACGTTAGGCGGTGAATACCATCGTACTCTTTACCCATAAACTTTTTGTAGCCCCATACACCAAATGCTTCAGCAATGGCGTGGTCTTCATCGGCTAATAAATCAAAATTAAGCTCTTTTTTAGTTTCAAAGTTTTTAAGGCGCTTAATTGGATCTGGGCTAATACCTACAACGCGGGTATTAAATTTAGCAAGCTCTGCTTGCTCATCGCGAAGGTTCTCGGCTTGAACCGTACAACCCGGTGTAGAGGCTTTAGGGTAAAAGTATACAAGTACTTGTTGTTCTTTTAACAGCTTGCTTAATGTTACTGTTTCGTCGTTTTGGTTTTGTAGGCTAAAAGCGGGTGCTGTATCGCCAGCCTGTAATGGACTAATTGTGTTCATGTTTAGCATCCTTAACGAATTCGTTTAAAAATATAATCTACGTTTAGTGTGTGAGAAAGGCTCTCAAAACTAATTTTAAATTGATCTATATCTACATCAACAGGTATGTTGAATTCAAGTTCACAACGCATCTTTATGTTGTCTTCTTGGGAATAAGTGTCTGACTTAAGTGAGCAAATACTAATATTATTGTCGGCAAAAAAGCGCGTTACTTTGCTCAATGTACCAGGGGTGTCTATGCCTGTGTATTCTAGGGTGTAACCTGCACAAAACTCGCTAGGAGTATGACTTGCTGTACGCTTCATCATGGTTAGCAGGCCAAGTTCCATGGCTTTAGTGGGCAGTACGTGTTCTATGCGGCTTATTGCCGCCATGTCCCCGCTAAGTAGCATTATAAAGGTAAATTCGCAGCCTAAAATAGCAATACGGCTGTCAATAATGTTGCAGTGGCAATCGCTAACCAGTTGGGTTAGTTCACTTACTATACCGGGTCTGTCTTCGCCAATCGCTGTTAAAACAATTTGATGATTTGAAAATGCAGTCATGAGTTCAAATACCTTGTTACTTGGATTATATCAACCGAGTTGGCAACACCAAAAATACACACGAGAAGTTGCACGGCGGCGAAGTTTAACACAAAAAGGGCTCTAAACTACAGCACACGCTAATTAAGCGCTTTTAAAGTGCGGTGTTTCTTGTTTTTACTGGCACGGGAAAGTACCATAGCTAAAATTTGCTTATTTGCGCTTAGTTGCTTACTAAGTTGAAGTGCTGAACTTTATTGCATTTAGGCAGCCAAATAATAAATGTAAAGTTAATATTGATTTTACACTGAACCAAATCGGTATTACCCACTCATATATTTGTTAAAACAATTAAAGGGTATGCTAAGGAGAAATATCTGTGCAGTATTGGATCCCAAAAGCACTTGCAGTAAGTGTATTGGTAAGTTTATCAGGGTGTAGTGTATTTATTAATAAGGCACATGACGAGCGTAACTATCGTACGCATGAGCCTGTAAAAGCACCAGCGTCGTTATCTCAACCAGCTCAAGACCCAGTTTATAAAATGGATGTAGGTCAATACGACAATAATCCTGAAGCTACAAATTACCGCCCACCGGCACAAGTATTAACAATTGCGAAAGGCAGTTGGGTAGAAGAGACAGATAAACAGGCGCGTATTTATTTTGATAAAAACGATGGCATTGCTGATTTAGATGAATTTCTTTGGGATACGATTAAATCTGTCCTAGCTGATAATAATGCAGGAACTACTAAAGAAGATAAGCTACTTGGTATTATTGAAACTGATTGGTACTCAATCATTAAAACCGAAGAAGGTTTTTGGTGGTGGGGCGATGAAGTTAACGATGATTTAGAAAAGTTTAGATTCACTATTGAAGAAAAATCACATCAACGCACTGCGTCTTTACGTGTAGAGCTGATTGATTTTAAAGGTGATAAAACGCTAACAGACTTACTCAAGCAGCAGTTAGAAGTACGTGCGCTTAACCAAGTAGTGAGCGAGTTTGATTACCGTTACCGTCAACTTGAAGTTGATATGCGTAAACGCCAAGGTATTATTTCTCTTGAAATGGGCTTTGATAATAAAGGTAATGCAGCACTTGTAACTGAGCAATCTTACGACGCTGTGTTTGACCGTTTCTCTGGATTCTTAGAGCGCTTGTCGTTCTCTATTGTTGAAATTAACCCAGATACGGGCTTAATTACTGCAGATTATACTAAACCAGAAACAAGCGTTTGGGATTCAATTTGGGGTGATGACGTAGCTCAATTACCTATTGATGAAGGCCAATACCAAATTTTAGTAAGCAAAACTAAAGAAGGCGGTACTAGCTTAACGTGGATGGATGATAAAGGCGAAACGCTTGAGCCAGGTACTATGAATGGTTTACAACAAGCATTAGAAGCAGCACTCATTCAGCGCGGCATTAAAATTTAAATAATAATAAGTTTTACCACAAAAAGAGCGCTATGCTCTTTTTGTGGTTTTTATAGGTTAAACAATATGTCTCAGCTACCTGAACGTTCACACTATACGTGGCGCACTTGGTTTACTTTTTTGGTTCCTTCGTTAATTGGTGTGTTTTTATTTATGACACCCATTAGTACTTCGCAAGGGATGACCATTCCTATTGCCGTTATGGCAAAAGCGGTTCAAGCAATGATGCTTGGCTCTGCTCAAGCAATTATTACCCTCATTATTTGTATTACAGGGGTTATTTCTGTAATTACTAAAGTGTTTAAACCCGCCGCTATATGTAACTCACCTTTGTTAAAGCATTTATTTGATGTGAGCTGGACATGGCTGGTGGTACGCTTATTTGGTATGGCGTTTGGTTTAATGACGTACTTAAGCCTAGGCAGCGAGATGATTACCTCGGCTAATACTGGCGCGCTGGTATTAAATGACTTATTGCCTGTGTTGTTTTCGGTATTTATTTTAGCGGGCTTATTACTGCCGCTATTAATTAACTTTGGTCTATTAGAGCTTGCTGGTACGTTAATGACCAAAGTAATGCGCCCTGTATTTGGTGTACCAGGTAGAAGCGCGGTTGACTGTACTGCATCGTGGTTAGGTGATGGCAGTGTGGGTATTTTGATGACTGCAAGGCAGTACGATCAAAAGCACTATACACAACGCGAAGCGGCTATTATTGGTACTACGTTTTCAGCGGTTTCAATTACATTTAGTTTAGTGGTGCTTGGGCAAGTTAAACTTGAATACCTATTTGCACCGTTTTACGCAACGGTATGTTTAGCCGGTATTGTTGCCGCTATTATTGTGCCGCGATTACCGCCACTGCGCTTTAAAAAAGACTTACTCATTGATGGTACTGAGCCAGATAGAGACGCTGAAACAATTCCGGGTCATAAAACTCTATTTGGGCATTCGTTAGATGTTGCATTAGCAAAAGCTGATAACTCAACGGGTGTTAAAGGCACTATAAAAGAGGGCGTACATAATGCGCTTGATATGGTGTTTGGTGTGTTACCTGTAGTAATGGCGGTAGGCACATTTGCACTGATCATTGCTGAGCATACGCCTATATTTCAGTATTTAGGTATGCCGTTTGTGCCATTTTTAGAGCTATTGCAAGTACCCGAAGCAGCCGCTGCGTCGCAAACTATTATGGTAGGCTTTGCTGATATGTTTATTCCATCAATATTAGCTGCAGGGACTATCGAAAGTGATGTAACGCGCTTTATTATTGCCGCAATGAGTGTAACTCAGCTTATTTATATGTCTGAGGTAGGTGCACTTTTACTTGGCAGTAAAATACCGGTAAATATTTTAGAGCTATTTATTATATTTATTTTGCGAACGCTAATTACTTTACCTGTTATTGCGCTAATGGCGCATTGGCTCGTAGGCTAAATTAACGAAAATATAATTAAGCGGATTGGTATTATTAAAAAAGCCCTGATTAATCAGGGCTTTTTCGTGTCTGTTGTATTTTTTATATTGGCGTTGGGTTTTATAAACTCCTGTTTTGCAGAGAGTCTAATCAGCGCAATATTACCAATGATAATGGCAAAAACAACAGCGACAATAATTACAATATGCCAAGTTTGCATCGCAGTATCACCTAATCTTTAGTACGTTTAAGTGTGACCGCTTTGCGCTATAACAGCAATTAAATTACTCAAAATACAATCAATAACTTTAAACACAATCAATAACGTTAAAAACGTCTCGCTACCGAAAGCGTTAAAAAGTTCAGCCCAGGGTTTGGCTCTTTAAAGCCAGCGTTTGAATAGTGAATAACGCGAAGAGCAACATTGGTGTGGCCAAAATCGGCTACAAGCCCTATGCGGTCTTCAAACTGGTAGTGAGTACTTATGTTTTTACCGGCAAACTGCGTTTCATCAATCAGTGATATACCAATACCTGCTTCTACATAAAATGGGGTGTTGTTAAAACTAAAGGCAGGAAATTGCAGCACAGGTGACATAGCAAGTACTAGGTTTGATTGTGTTTCATCGCCGTGGCGGTATTCCCACATATTTACGCTGGTTTCAAAGTAAAAGCGTGCATTACCAATTATATTTTGCATGCTAGGTGCATGATACTGATACGCAAGCTTAACGCCGTTTACGTTACCTTCGCCTTTAAGAAGGTCAACGGCATAACCGTGGTTCGATTGAGCAAAAGCAAGTTTGCCAAAAAGTGAAACTACTAATACAAAAGAGATAATAAGTGTTTTCAGTGACGTTTTCATAGGTGCCAAATGCTTGTTTGATTTAAGTTGATAACTAAATGATAAGGGCGACCTATTAACAATTACAATGAGGACAAAATGCCGGTTGTATATGAGCTGTTAATGGAGGTTTCTAACTGGTTGAATTTATTTTAGTTATTCTATTGGTGCTGTTTGGGCATTAATAAGTTGCTTATTTATTCCTTTTTTATTGCGTATGGTTCGCGTAAATTACAGCCATCTTAATCACACAGACATATACAATTATGAAACTCTTTAAACTATTCGTTTTAGCCACTGCTTTTTTTAGCAGTTCGTTATTTGCACAAGCTCAGCAATCACCAGATCAGTTACTTGAATCGGTAGCTGACAAGTTATTTGCGGATATTGGTCAAGTAAACTCAAAAGGGACAGCCAGCAAAGAAGCAATGGCTGCCATTGTTGAAAAACGTTTAATGCCACATATTGATGTTAAGTTTGTGTCGTTTAAATTATTAGGTAAACACATTAAAGGCATAGAGCGCGAACAAGCAGTGCAGTTTATAGATGCAGTAGAGCACTACTTAACAGGCACATACGCTGGTGCACTAATGAAGTACACGGGTCAAAAAGTAGTATTTGAGCGTAATAACGCAAAAAGTGACTCTGAGTACGCAACAGTTAATACGCAAATTATTGAACCAAATGCGCCTACTATCGACTTAAGCTTTAAGCTTCGTTTAGGTAAAAATAATGAGTGGAAAGTATACGATATAGTTGCTGAAGGCATTTCACTATTAAGTGCTAAACAAAAAGAGATTATTCAACGCATTTCTGATGTGGGTTTAGAGCAAGTTATTAGCGAGTTAAAAAGTAAATAGACTATTTGTCTGGCTCTGATTAAGCCCAACTCCAACCTCAAAAACGGCCAATTACTTATGTACTTGGCCGTTTTTATATTTTTGCTAAGGACAATACCAATCCACAGTAATACTTAATCATTTAGAACAACTAAATAACGAAATTTTTGCCTTGCTATCACACGGTTTTCTACCTCAAAATAAATCACTTAATTAAGCGAATTGGTATAATCCTAAAGGATTGTTGTTATTGCGTAATTTTGCGCTAGCAGCAAAACAAAGGTGTGCTAGAATATCGGCACTTTGATTAAGCGTGGTGTCAGCTTAAAACTGATATAACTTACCACCCCCAAGCCACACTGGAGTTGTGTTGTTTTAATGGAAAATGTACTGATTTGGCCAAAGGAATACCCATTACTTATTAAAGGACTGGTAGAACAAAACGGTGCCTTTATTTTAGATGCTTTGGAAGCTTGGCCTGCTTGTCGTTCTTCAAATGAAGACGATGGTGTATGCACCACCGTGCTGCCACCTATTTATTATTTGGCATGGCTAACCCCGCTGGAGCCATTTGAAGAATGTTACTTTCAACATATCTCTGAATATGACGAAGACGCACAAGCGTATATTAGTGCGGTTAAAAGCCATTACTACGATAATGAATACACCCCTGAAAGCTTAGTGCTTATGCTGTGCCAGCGCCTTGAAAAATACGCAAGCGTGGCTGCACAAAATACCATAGATACGCCACTGTCTTTAGTTGATTTATTTTTTAGTAAACGCTACTTCACCTTAATTGAGCATGCGTTAAATAATAAAAGTAAACTCTCGGCAAAGGACACATTAGCTCTATGGAAAGAAGTTGATTTTAGAGAGCGCCTAAGTGCGTTTATTCCAGAGTCTATTGCTGATTTAGATACTCTTTCTGAACTTGCCAGCGAAAAAGTAGCTGCGGGTAAAGACTATTTTACGCTGCTGACGCAGGTTTCTCCTGATGTTGACTCTGTTGTTCTTTTAGAAAAAGCTTTGCTTACTCATTTACGTAAAAAAACAGCTAAGCAAACAATGGCTATGCGTTTTATTGAGCAAGGCGCTACTGGTGTACTTGCTGATGAAAACAATAAAACAGCCTTTATGTGGGCCGCCGAAAAAGGCTTTGTAAATGTGGTTGAAACGCTACTGGCAAAGCAAGACAAAAAAGCGGTTGATAATTTAGGTAACACTGCACTTCATTATGCTGTGTTTGCTAAAAATGAGTCGTTAATGGTGCTGCTTATTAAAGCCGGATACGATTTTAGAGCACGTAATAAAGAAGGTTTAAGCTGTTATCGTTTGGCGGTGAGTATTAAAGCTAATAACTTAGTTAAATGTTTAGAGCGTGATTTTGGTATTAAAGAGCTTTCGCCAGAAGGGCAGTTCGATCGCATTAAAAAAGTGCATGTGCTACATGCTATTGTGACTATATTGCTGCCTTTACAGTTGTTTTTCTTTTTTGATGAAACCCTCTCAATTAAAAGTGAGCTGACGCTGGGTTTAACTATGACTGCAGTGATTTGTTTTTTCTTTGCGACTACATTAAAGCGCTGTGCGCTATATCCACATATTAAACACCCTTGGGGTTTATTTGTGCTTAGAGGCTTTTCGTTTATTAGCTTAATTGCTCAAATAGGGTTGGCGAGTATTGTGGTGCTAGCTGCCTTGAGCGATTTAGTTTAGCTAGTTTTAAACAGTTAATAAAAAACGCGCTTAAAGTAATTTAAGCGCGTTTTTTTGTATATAGCGTTTATGGTTAAGCTTTATTTACCGTGCTCATTTGCTGCTTTTTCTTCAGCTAATTCTTCTTTAAGCTTACGGATTTTTAAACCTTGTTCTTGTCCGCGATGTCTTGCGTAGTAAGTACAGCCAATAAACATAGATGATGCAAATACCAGCTCTAACAACACCCAAATTAATTCATCAGGAGCGGCCCACAGCATAGTAAGCCCGTGGATAAAATAAAGCATTACAATAAAGTTAGCCCACGCATAGGTGTATGTGTTGTCTTGAATTATGCCTCTTAGCGGCAGCAGTAAAGGAATGATAGGAAAAAACAATGACACCCAACTAGTATTACCGTCTAGAGGGGGTACAAAATACATCCACAAAGGGATCAGAATAAGTAAACCAACATAGCCAAATAGTGCTGCACGTTGAAATTTTACCGTAATCGGCTTTTTAGCTGGACTGTCAGCTGTAGTCATTTAAGTTTTCTCGCAATGTGAGTAAGGCGTTTACCAACGCTTTGGCATATTTTAATTTCGTCTTTGCTTAGCTGTGCACTGTTAGCGCTGCCAGCGACGTGTGTTGCACCGTATGGTGTTCCACCGGTTTGTGTTGCAAATAGTTCGGGTACATCGTACGGCACGCCCATAAGCACCATGCCGTGGTGTAATAGTGGCAAAGATAAGTTAAGTAAGGTTGCTTCATTTCCACCATGCATACTACTTGATGACGAAAATACACACGCTGGCTTATCGATTAATTGGCCTTTTAGCCACAAGTCGCTGGTGGTTTCCCAAAAGCTTTTTGCTTGAGAGGCCATCATGCCAAATCGGGTTGGTGTACCAAATGCTAAACCATCGCAATTTATTAAATCATCTTTGGTGATCACAATATCGTGCGCATTTTTAGCCACAAAAGTACGCAGCAGGGCGGTTGCACCTTGTTGCTCTATCGACTCTGCTATCTCATGAGCCATTGCTTCAACTGAGCCGTGGCTTGAGTGATAAAGCACCACTATGGTTGCACTCATTATAAAACGCTTAGTACGTTTTCTGGTGGACGACCAATCGCTGCTTTATTGTTATTAACTACGATAGGGCGTTCAATCAATTTTGGGTATTTAACCATAGCGTTAATAAGTGCGTCCTCATTTGTTTCATCTTTCAAATTAAGCGCTTTGTAGTCATCTTCTTTGGTGCGCATCATTTCACGTACGGATGAAAAACCAAGTTGGATTACAAGCGTTGAAATTTGCTCGTGAGTAAGAGGGGTTTTTAAATACTCTACAACACTTGGCTCTATCGCTTTACTTTGCAGTAGCGCTAGCGTTTCGCGTGATTTAGAACAACGTGGGTTGTGGTAAATAGTAACAGACATAAAATGATTCCAAAGTGTGAATTGCGTCTATTTTAGGGTAAGCGCTTGCAGACTTAAAGTCTTGCAAGCTCTTTTTGTAAAAGTCGATACTGGGTAAGTAGTGCTTTTAAACGTTGTTGCTTTACAAGTTCGGTTGGCTCTACGAAGTTAAGTGCTTTTTGTACTTCGTCTGCGGCTTTTAAATAAGCACCGTATTGAGCCAATACATCGGCGTTCGCTTCGTGATATGAGGCTAATTTATCTTGTTTTTTATACGCATCAGCAAGAAGTTGCTTGCCTAGGTTATGATCTGGCTTTTCGAGTAAAAAACTCTTCAAAATATTTTCGGCTAGTTCATATTGCTCAGCTTCAAGTGCTGCGTTGGCATAGTTAAGCGTAATTACCTGATTATTAGGGCGATACTGATTTAAATCGGCTAAAAATTTTACGGCTTCATGTGCCTTTTTTTGCGCGATGAGTAAATCGGTATGGGTATCTATATAAAATAGGTTTTTAGGATCGTTTTTTAAAAGCTCATCTAGTATTGGGGCTGCTTCATCAAGCTTTTTTTGATCAAGTAAGCTAATAGCTAAACCGTACTTTAAAGCGGTGTTATCGTAGCTATTTTCGCGAAGTCGTTTTCTAAATAGGTCTTCGGCGTTTTCTGGTTTGTTGTCGTAGCGCGCAAGCACGCGGCTTTTAGCTAAATTAAACTCAAGACTGGCACTCATATGACGCACAGGAAATTGCTCTGCACGCAAACGTACATCAGATACTCGGCTCTCTGGTAATGGGTGAGTAAGTAAAAACGCAGGTGGTTTATATTTATAACGAATTTGCGCGGCAAGTTTAGTTAAAAATTCGCTCGATGCACGTGCATCAAAGCCTGCATTGTTAAGCGTTTGCATGCCTATGCGGTCAGCTTCTTGCTCGGCTGAGCGACTATGCGTTAACTGACTAAAAGCAGATTGTGTTTGGCTGGCAGATATAATGGCAATACCCGCATCTGGTGCAACAACGGTTGCTAATATTCCGGCTATCATACCGGCAATAGTCAGCGCGCTGTTATCTTGTTGTTGCTGTATTCTTCGGGCTAAGTGGCGCTGTGTTACGTGAGCAATTTCGTGACCAAGCACTGAGGCAAACTGACTCTCGTTATCGGCTTGAGCTATTAACCCTGTGTGCACACCAACGTGTCCGCCATAAAAGGCGAAGGCATTTATTTCTGAGTTGTTTATCCAAAAAAACGAAAACGGAAAGCGTACATCGTTAGCATTAGCAACAAGTTTACGGCCAATAGTCGTGAGGTATTCATCTAGCACTGGGTCATTTATTACTGGTGATGAGCCTCGTATTTGCATCATCATTACTTCGCCAATGGCTTGTTCTTTTTCGAGTGGCAGTGCTTGTAATGCAGAAGTTCCTAAATCAGGAAGCGTAAAGTTGGTTTGCGCTTTTAAAGGTTCGCTTATTAATAAGCTAAACGTAAGCGCAGCACTGCATAAAGTGATAAATGCTGATTTTAGCTGCATTTTATTCCTTGTTAATTTGTTCGCCAATTGCAATTTTGGCTATGTCTATTTCGTCACTGCTTGCACGGCTGTCTTTTTCGCACAATTGGTATAGTTCTTTTATTGTGACTCCATCAAGCTTTACAACGTTCAATTCTCGCTGCAAGAAAGTAATAATTTTATGTACTACCTTGTGAGCATGTAAAATAATGGCTTTATCTGCTTTGTCGCCTCGTTCGAAATAAAAGCCAATAAACTTATGTAACTGACTTATTCTGATCAAGTTTTTCATTGAATGTGGGTCCCACACTCTAAATTCCATAAAGCGATTGTTTTTTATGTATTGATCAACAATAACATCTTTAGCATAAGGCTGTGCCCATAGTTCAAAGCCTCTGTCTGTAAATACTTGGTGCAGCGCAATACGTGGCTTATGTTTGGTATGTATTTCACCTAGGTTATCTTCATAGCCTTCTAGTAAATCTAAGTTCCAATTGCGTTTATCTAAAAGTTGTTTAACTGCATTGTCGAACCCATGATCTAAAATTCCTTCTGATTCGCTTATTGATGAGGCAACAAGGTGATAAAAAGGAGGTAGTTCGCCCCAATTAATCTGCTTTTTAAACCAATTAATCTCTTTGAGTGTTGGATTACTTGGTAGTTGCGCTTTATTATGCGTGCCAGGCATTAACTTATCCTTACTGCTAGTTATGTTATAAGGATAAACTATTGCAGGAATTGTTTTAACAAAAAGTTACAACGGTTTGAGTATATAAATACGTAGACCGTAAATATGCGACTTATTATTCATTTACTATACGGATAAAGTAGTTATGGTAGAGCGCGATTTAAAAGAGTTTAAGTGTCCTCAGCAATTTGTGCAGTTTAAGCTTGCGCTTCGAAGTGCACAGTCATCAAAACAACGCATCACTTTTAGTCTTAATAGAGGTGAAAGTGCGAACGACATTGAACGTTTTTTGCAAAAAAATGCTTATAGTTACAATTTTGATAAACAACGAGGGTTGTTATTAGTGGAGCCATTACATGTTTGAATACGTAAAAACATGGTACGAAAGGAAGTTCTCGGATCCTCATTCGTCTACCTTATTATTTTTATTATTGGTATCAGTTGCCTTACTTTACTTTTTTGGCGCGTTAATTGTTCCTGTGCTTGTTGCACTGGTTATCGCTTATTTACTAGATTGGCCGGTTGTTCATTTAGAGCGTGTTGGCTTAAAACGTTTTACAGCAACAATTATTGTAATGTTGATATTTATTAGCATTATGCTCACCCTTATTTTAGTTATTGGCCCAGTGCTTTGGAAGCAAACCAGTAACTTAGTGCAAGAAACACCGCATATGCTAGAGCAGGGGAAGTCTTATTTAATGGCTTTACCTGAACAATACCCAAGTTTAATTAATATAGAACAAGTACAAGCAATTGTTGCAACCGTAGAAGCTAAAATTATTGAGTTTGGTCAAGCGGTATTATCGTTTTCACTTACGTCTTTAAAAGATGTTGTTGCTTGGCTTATATATTTGGTACTTGTGCCGTTACTGGTGTTTTTTATGCTTAAAGATAAGCTGGAGCTGACAGGCAGTATAGCTAAACTGATCCCGCAGCAACGACGCTTGATTTTACAAGTGTGGAACGAAATGAACCAACAAATTATGAATTACATTCGCGGTAAAGTATTCGAAATTTTAATTGTTGGTGGTGTGTCTTTCATCGCATTTACTGTTTTAGATTTGCGCTATGCAGCTTTACTTGGTGTGCTTGTTGGCTTTTCGGTATTAATTCCATTTATTGGCGCGGCACTCGTCACTATTCCGGTAGCGGCAGTTGCACTGTTTCAGTTTGGATTAGAAACGCAGTTTTGGACCATTTTAATTATTTATGGAATTATTCAGGCGCTTGATGGCAATGTACTTGTACCGCTGTTGTTTTCTGAGGCAGTTGATTTAAATCCGGTATTTATAATTGTCGCGGTATTATTTTTTGGTGGCTTATGGGGGTTTTGGGGCGTATTTTTTGCCATCCCGTTGGCCTCATTAGTAAAAGCGCTAATAACAGCTTGGTCGTCAACGCACGAAGAGATCAGCAAAGAGCTCAGTGAATAGTTAAGCAAACAGACTTTTAGTTTAAAAAAGCATAGTAAACGCACCTCTAGTGCTAATTGATTATTACTCATTACCTGTAAATTTATGTACTATTGGTAATAAGATATATTTTTTAGTAATAAGGTGCGTTTTTTAATGTCTGAGTTTTTATTGCACGATGAGCCAGTAAAACAAGTTTACCTTGATGCAAATGCAACGACCCCTGTGTTGCCTTGTATTGCTGATGTTGTTTCTCATACCATGCAAATATGTTTTGGTAATCCTTCAAGCCCGCACATCACAGGTATTCAAGCCAAGCATTTATTAGAACAAACACGTCAAAAGGCACGCACGGTTATTGGCGCAACTAATGGCGATATCCTATTTACCTCTGGTGCAACGGAGGGTATTCAAACTGCGGTGGTTTCTACATTAATTAATGCTAAAAAGCAGTCTATTAAAAACCCTGTATTATTATATGGCGCTACTGAGCATAAAGCGGTGCCAAATACACTCAAGCACTGGAATAGCGTACTTGACGTTAATGCTGAGGTGCTTGCTATTCCGGTTGATAGCAACGGTATTTTAGATTTAGATTTTATCGCAGAGCATATTAATAACGCTTTGATGATTTGCACCATGGCCGTTAATAACGAAACCGGTGTATATCAAGATTTACCCGCTATAGAGCAGGTAATTCGTAGCCGTAACAAAAATGTATCGTGGATGGTGGATTGCGTACAAGCACTCGGTAAACAAGCGCTCGCACTGAGTAATACAACTATTGATTACGCTCCTTTTTCGGGGCATAAGCTTTACGCACCTAAAGGTATTGGCTTTTTATATATTCGTAGTGGCAGTGCGTATACACCTTTTATAGCGGGTGGCGGTCAAGAAAGTGGAATGCGTTCAGGCACCGAAAATCTACCCGGTATTGCAGGGTTAAATAAACTATTTAGTATGTTGCTTGATAAATCAGACGATACATTTAAACCAATTAGCATACTTAACTCTTATCGAAGCCAGTTACAAAGCGCGATAAAAGACACCTTTGGTGATATTACATTCAATCATGATTTTGCTTATAGCGTGCCTACCACACTTAACTTTGCGGTAAACGACTTAACGAGCAAAGAAGTGATTGATTTATTTGATGCTGCGGGCATTCGCGTAAGTGGTGGCTCGGCTTGTAGTACGGGCGCATCAACAAGTTTTGTTTTAGATGCAATGGGTGCAAGTAAGTGGCAAAGCGAAAACGCGATTAGGCTATCATTTGGACCTGCGGCAACACAACACGATATTGATGATGCTTGTGTGCGTATTCGAGCTCTTAAAGCAATACTACAGGCTAACTGTTTAATTGTATCTGATAGCACCACACCACAACAAGAAGTGTGCGCACTTGGCCTTACTCAGTTTAGGCACCAAGGAGCATGTAGTTGGCTTTATGTAAGCGATGATAAATACGCAGTTATAATAGACCCGATTATTGAGCTTATTCCGCGCTTTGAAAAAATAGCTAATACACAAAACTTAACTATATCAGCGGTGCTTAATACACATCTGCATCAAGAGCGAGAGTCAGCGACTAATTTATTAACCAGTGTTCTTGCATCAAGAGTTGTAAAAGGTGAGGTTGATGCTTTAGGTTGGCCACTAAATGCAGAAAGTATTAGCTTAGCAAATGACGTACTTGAAAAAGTAGCGACACCTGGGCACAGCAAAGATAGCGTAAGTTATTTATTAAAAAATAGTAATGGCGAAACGCGTTATTGTTTTTGTGGTGATTTAATTTTGCCTGCAGGGCTTGGCAATACATCGCTTATAGGTGGGGATGCAAAAGCAATGGCACGCTCTATTTTAGCAATAAGCGAGCAACTTAATGGCACCAGCATTATTTGCTCAGGGCACGACTACCAACAATGTTTTGCCATGAACTGGGCTGTACAACAAAACCAAACGCCATTACTCAATGCGTTAGTAAGCGGCAGTATTTCAGTTGATGAATTTACTATACAAAAGCAGCAGCACGACGCTTCAAAGCAAGTAAATAACACGCAATTGTGTGGTTATGTAAATGCATTGCCTGAGATTGATACACAGCAATTAAATTTTGATGACGCTAAAGCAATGTTAAACACCGGCGATGCATATTTAATAGATACTCGGGAGCCGTATGAACATGGAGCAAATAATGTTGCTCAGTTATTTAATACGCTAGATGAAAAAACATTAAATATACCGCTTAGCAGAATGGCAAATGCGGTATTTGAAGGGCAGTTAAGTAAAAATAACAAATATATTTTATTATGCCGCAGTGGTAACCGCTCAAAGATTGCTGCGAGCAATTTAATGCAGCTAGGATACAAAACGGTTTATAACCTAAGTGGTGGGCTAGCGCTTAGTAATTAAGCAAAGATTTTAATTTATACAAAATCGGCTTTAGAGCCGATTTTTTGTTTTTAAGGTTTAATTGTTTGCAAGGCAAACAATTACAGTAATTAGTGAATAACTATGAAAAGTAATTAGCAGCGCTTATAAAAATTCATTAATATTTCATTTTGATTGATTAAGCTATGCCGTTGCCTTTAAAATTACAGGTAAATTAATTTATAAAATTTTTATGATACCGGTGTCAAAAGCTAAAAATTGCGTTATCATCTGCACATAAAATTATAAAAACAGCACTTTTTTGCATTTTTAGTTATACTATTTGCGCTTTAATTTAGTGTGAATAAGTAGTATTAAGAGTTTTGCTTTTATAAAAACATTTTTAAATCAATTGATTGAAAAAAATAGAGGATATTTCCATGTCTAACCGAACGCAACTAGCAAGTTGGCAAGCACTAGAACAAAGTGCAGCTAAGATGAAACAAACACATCTAAAAACGTTATTTGCACAAGATGACATGCGCTTTTCTCAGTTTTCTACTCAAGTGCCAGGCGTATTATTCGACTATTCTAAGCAACTTATTGATAACGATGTTTTTGCTAACTTAATGTCGCTTGCTAAAGAATGCGATATTGCATCGTGGCGCGATAAAATGTTTAGCGGTGAAAAAATAAATATCACTGAGGATCGCTCAGTTTTGCATACGGCACTTCGTAATCGTGCTCACACTCCATTAATTGTTGATGGCGAAAACGTGACACAAGCCGTAGACAACGAGTTAGCTAAAATTAAAGTGTTTGTAGAAAAAGTTCGTAGCGGTAAATGGTTAGGCTATACCGGCAAAGCGGTAAAAGATGTTGTAAGTATTGGTGTTGGTGGCTCTAACCTTGGTCCACAAATGGCAACTGAGGCATTAAAAGCACTTGCTGATGATACGTTAAATGTTCACTACGTATCTAATGCTGACGGTGTACAAATTTCGTCTATATTAAAAGCCATTGACCCTGAAACAACATTATTTGTTATTTCTTCAAAAACATTTACGACGTCAGAAACCATGACAAACGCAAAGACGGCGGTTGACTGGTTTTTACAAACAACAAAAGATGAAAGTACAATTGCAAAGCATTTTGTTGCAGTAAGTACAAATTTAGAAAAAACGGCAGCCTTTGGTATCAGCGACGAAAACGTATTCACTATGTGGGATTGGGTTGGTGGTCGCTTTTCACTTTGGAGTGCGATAGGCTTACCAATTGCTTTATATTTAGGCTACGACGCCTTTGAAGCAATTTTAGAAGGTGCGTTTGAAATAGACGAGCACTTTAAATCTGCGCCGTTTGAGCAAAATATACCATTAATTATGGCATTGCTTAGTGTATGGAATACGAGC
Organism: Pseudoalteromonas sp. HL-AS1; assembly: GCF_031198785.1. NCBI lineage: Bacteria > Pseudomonadati > Pseudomonadota > Gammaproteobacteria > Alteromonadales > Pseudoalteromonadaceae > Pseudoalteromonas > Pseudoalteromonas sp. HL-AS1. Next base: position 2,315,178 of record NZ_CP133569.1, on the reverse strand, counting down.
TTTTTAGGTTATACAGCGCAAGCTATATTACCGTACGATCAAGCACTGCATATGTTGCCTGCGTATTTACAGCAAGGCGAAATGGAAAGTAACGGTAAACACGTTAACTTTGCAGGCGAAACGGTACCTTATACTACGGTTCCAATTATTTGGGGCATGACGGGTATTAATGGCCAGCATGCCTTTTATCAGTGTTTACACCAAGGTAATGTAATTGTACCTGCAGATTTTATTGCATCAGTTAAGCCACAAGTGAATGTTGATAAGCATCACGATATTTTATTATCGAACTTTTTTGCACAAACAGAAGCGATGATGAGTGGTGTAGATGCAGCGCAAGTTACAGCTGATTTAACCGCTAAGGGTAAATCGCAAGCAGAGATTGATGAGTTATTAAATCATAAAATTCATCAAGGCAATCGTCCTACAACGTCTATGCTATTAGATACAGTAGATGCTAAAACAGTGGGCCGTTTAATTGCACTGTATGAGCATAAGATATTTTGCCAAGGCATTATTTTAGAAATATGTTCGTTTGACCAATGGGGTGTAGAGCTGGGTAAAGGTTTAGCATCTAAAATTGAGAGTGAACTCACTGATGATAGCGTGAAACACGCTCATGATAGTTCTACAAACGGCTTAATGGCGTACTATAAACAAAACCGTACGCAGTAAAAAATTCGCTTACGCAAGTAAGTAAACCGAGTACCTTTGAACGGGTAGCGCTGGAGTGCTTAGGGTCTGTATTTTTGTGAGAGGAGATACAGGGCCCCTAAGGCTCATTTAATAAGCGCAATGATAAACAATAATAATAAATCATCGATACAGAACAATTCAGCAGGCTTTTATTTAAATACAGCTATAAAAGCCATCTAATCTAGCAATAAATAGGCATACCCGCGCATTTACAAAATGTACTGGGTATCACAACGTAGAGAGTAACTATGCTTAATCCTTTTGATATTATAATTTTTGGGGGCGGTGGTGATCTTGCGTTACGCAAATTGCTACCTGCAATGTACAGAGCATATCAAGAAGGTAACTTACCTGAAGGCTCACGTATCCTACCAACAGTGCGCGAAGAATCGAAACGTGCTGAATACATAGAAACAGCGCATAAAGCATTACAAGAATTTTTAAGCAAAGGTGAGTTTAACGCTAAAGATTGGAAAGCGTTTTCTACTTTTTTAGTGCCAGTGGTAAGTAATGTTACAGAAGCAGACGACAACTGGGATGTGCTAAAAGGCATTTTAGATGAGCACGAAAGCACTAAGTCTCGCGTGTTTTACTTATCACTTCCGCCTGCTGTTTACGGCACGTGTTGTGAAATATTATCGACTAAAGGTTTAATTACACCTACATCACGCGTTGTTGTTGAAAAGCCAATTGGTTATTGCGGTGATTCTGCTGAAGCAATTAATGGAAAAATTGCAGAGTTTTTTAATGAAGAACAAATTTTCCGTATTGACCATTACTTAGGTAAAGAAACAGTACAAAACTTAATGGCGCTGCGTTTTTCAAACTCATTGTTTGAAAATATGTGGGATGCTAAATCTATTGATAATATTCAAATTAGCTTATCAGAAACGGTTGGCCTTGAAAGCCGCGCTGGTTTTTATGATAAAGCCGGTGCACTTCGTGACATGGTTCAAAACCACTTATTACAACTACTTTGCTTAGTTGCAATGGAGTCGCCTAATAAGCTTAACGCTAACAGCATTCGTAACGAAAAACTAAAAGTATTAGAAGCACTTCGCCCGCTTGTAGATGGTGATGTTGATGAAAATATTGTTCGTGGTCAATACGTACCAGGTGACTTAAACGGTAAAATTGTACCGGGTTACTTAGAAGAGCTAAATGAAGGTTCTAGTAAAACAGAAACGTTTGTAGCTATTCGCGCGCATATCGATAACTGGCGCTGGGCAGGTGTTCCATTTTACCTTCGTACGGGTAAACGTATGGCTAAGCGCTGTGCAGAAATTGTGGTTGAATACAAAAAAGTATCTCACAATATCTACGAAGATAACGTGGGTAATATCGAGCCAAATCGTCTTGTTATTCGTTTGCAGCCAGAGGAAACAATTCAACTAACGCTTATGTCTAAGCGCCTTGATAATCTTCAAATGCAACTTGAGCCAGTAACAATGAATATTGAGCTTTCACAAGCTTACAGCAATGGTTTCCACTCAGATGCGTACAAACGTTTAATGCTTGATGCCGCTGCTGATAACCCGTCGTTATTTATTCACCGTGATGAAGTTCGTCAAGCGTGGAAGTGGATTGATCCAATCATCGACCGTTGGCAAGACAAAGGTAAGCCTGCGCTTTACCGTGCTGGTAGCTGGGGACCTGATGATGCTGATGAATTATTGGCAGAAAACAATCATGTATGGTTTAACACAGGCGATAAGGTATAAGCATGGCAACACTAGTTGAAAAGTTTTTTGATGATAAAGACGCGTTAACAGCTGAGCTTTCTGCAACGCTTGAGCAATCATTACGTGATGGCATTAAAAACGATGGCCGTGCTGTATTAATGGTGTCGGGCGGCTCGTCTCCTGCGCCCGCTTATAAGCATTTATCAACACTTGATTTAGATTGGCAACATGTTGATGTTGCTATGGTTGATGAGCGTTGGGTAGACCCAAGCCATGAAAAAAGTAATGAAGCATTTATTAAAAGTACTTTATTACAAAATCATGGTAGTGCTGCAAACTTTATTACTATGAAGAACGCTGCAGCAACGGCTCAACAGGGCGCACAAGAGTGTGAAGCGGCTTATAGCGAGTTAAAAAGCCCATATGATGTAACTATTTTAGGTATGGGCCCAGATGGCCATACAGCGTCGTTATTCCCAAATGCAGACGGTTTAGAGCATGGTTTAACAACTGAGCAAACAGTATGTGCAATTAATGCGATACAAAGTGATGTGACGGGTAGTATTACTGAGCGAATGACGCTTACGTTAAATGCCATTGCGCAATCTAAAGTGGTTAAGCTTTTAATTAGCGGTGAAGAAAAACTCGCTGTTTATAAGCAAGCAAAAGCGGGCGGCGATGTTAATGACATGCCACTTCGCGCTGTGCTTAATCACCCAAGTATAAATATTGAAGTATATTGGGCGCCTTAATTTAGATGCCAGTTTAACTTTTAAAGGCCGCTTATATAAGCGGCCTTTTTTATTTGCTTAAATTTAAGCCCAAACACTGCAAAAAAATAGCTTTGAACTGTTAACCAATGTTAATGAATAACTTTGATTTGTATTAAAATTAACCACGAAGTGTGTTGTTTTTGAACAAAATTTATGAGTTTGAGCTGTATGTTTTTTAGCAACGTTCAGATTTAGTTAAATTTTATTTTTTCATGGTTGTTGTCATAAAAGTTTCCCTTCCTTTTTTAGCTCAAAAGCATTAGCCTAAAGGCATTAACAATGAAACATATAAATTAAAATAAACGGAGCAGTAACATGGCGGAGCAACAAGTACAGCCTTTACACAACGAAAAACATGCCAACACTAAAATTCAAAACGGCATCAATGTAGAATTCATGAAAACTCAACACTTAGTGCCAGTAGTTGCACATGAGTTTGCACGTGTAGCAAACGAGTTTCCAATGTCATTCGTTAAAAATAACGAAACAGGCACTTTTCAAGCAGTTGCTATGTTTGGCTTAGAGCCAGGCGAAAACCTTTTTGTAGAAGATGGTAAATGGACTGCAGCATTTGCACCTATGGCATCTACTCGTTACCCACTGGGTTTAGTTAAACACCCAGATCAAGATCAATACGGTATCGTAATTGACGAAGCAAGTACGCTTGTTGGTGAAGACGAAGGTAATGCATTATTTGAAAACGGCGAAGAAACAGATTACCTAAAACGTCGTAAAGAAGCGCTAGTATCATTTATTGAGTTTTCTCAAGTAACTGAAGCGTTCACTAAATTCCTTGCTGATAAAGAGCTACTAATTGCGCAAACGCTAACAGTAGACATTAAAGGCGAGAAAAAAGACATCAACGGTATTTACCTTATCGATGAGAAAAAACTAAATGAGTTAAGCGATGCTGATTTCTTAGAGCTTCGTAAACGTGGTTACTTAGCACCAATTTACTCGTTCTTAACGTCTACTCACCAAGTAGCACGTTTAGCGCGTTTAAAAGCTAAACAAGCTTAATTACAAACACGTAAAATTTTAAAAAGCGCCTTAAGGCGCTTTTTTTATGCCATTAAACTCACTTTAGTTGAAATTAAGTCCGTAACCATTCACATTAGTTTATAACTTCCCCATAAAAGAACTCATTATGAAAACACCATTATTAGCGATTTTTGCGAGCAGCTTTGTTGCTTTAAGTAATAGCGCAGTAGCTGCAGAGACTCCTTTTGCCATTGCGATTCATGGTGGGGCAGGGACAATTGAAAAAGCACGATTTACACCCGCTCAAGAAAAAGAGTATCGTGCAAAATTAACGCAAGCAGTAGAGACAGGTTATAAAGTATTACACCAAGGCGGCGAAAGCTTAGATGCGGTAATTGCAGCAATTGCAGTATTAGAGCAATCCCCTTATTTTAATGCAGGGCGTGGAGCGGTATACACCTACGATGGCGGGCATGAGCTTGATGCATCCATAATGGATGGTCGAAACCGTGAAGCAGGCGCAGTTGCGGGTGTAAAGCATATTGAGAACCCAATTAACTTAGCACGTTTGGTAATGGATAACTCTGTACATGTAATGCTTAGTGGGCAAGGCGCTGAAGAGTTTGCTAAAGAGCAAGGTGTTGAGCTTGTCGAAAATAACTTATTTGATACCGAGCCTCGTTACAAAGCGCTTTTAAAAGCAAAACAAAAATTAGATAAAGCCAAAGCAACCAGTAAAGAGTACCAAGCCGCGCACAAAGCATTACCTAACTCTTACAAAATGGGCACGGTTGGCGCAGTGGCGCTTGATAAAAATGGTAATTTAGCGGCAGGTACATCAACAGGTGGTATGACCGCAAAACGTTATGGTCGTGTGGGGGATGCACCGGTAATTGGGGCCGGAACATTTGCTGAAAATGAATCGTGCGCGGTATCGGCAACAGGGCATGGTGAATACTTTATTCGCTATAACGTAGCAAGCGATATATGTGCGCGAGTTAAGTACCAAGGTAAAACCATTGCTGAGGCAGGGGATGAAGTTATAAACGGTGTGCTTAAGCCTATTGGTGGCACAGGCGGCGTAATTATTATTGATACAAAAGGTAATATTAGCTTACCGTTTAATACCTCTGGCATGTATCGGGCAAGTAAATCGAATACTCAAGCGACCTACGTAGGCATTTTTAGTGACGAATAAGCCAACGTCATTTAATTTATTCAATGTAGTTAGCCCTGAAAATAATTGTTTAAAATAAATTTATTATTTACAGTTTAGTTCAATAGCAGCGTTTATATAACAAACAACCCCGCGTTATGCATTTTGTAGGATTAACCCCAGCCGTTTAATTTGATACAATTACGGCTCTTTAACTAATTTCATAAGGTATGCGGGTGGTAAACCTAGGTCAGTTGTTTGGCGAGCTAAAAACGTGCTTAAAAAAAGATCAATTCATTTTCAAGAAACGCTTACATGGCGTAAAAAAAATAACGGATGAAAACAAGCATGCCAACGCGCTTGAAAAAATAGCGGCTGATATAACCCGTAGCCAAGAATTACGCGATAAACGCTTAGCTGGCCTCCCTAAAGTGACTTACCCTGAGCAATTGCCGGTAAGTCAAAAAAAGGAATTAATTAAAGACGCCATTGCAAATAACCAAGTGGTTATTATTGCCGGTGAGACGGGCTCAGGTAAAACAACGCAAATACCTAAAATGTGTTTAGAGCTTGGTCGCGGTGTTGATGGTTTAATTGGTCATACGCAACCACGTCGATTAGCAGCGCGTACTGTGGCTAATCGTATTGCTGAAGAAATGAAGTGTGAACTTGGTCAGCAAGTTGGCTTTAAAATTCGTTTTAGCGATCAGGTATCTAATAATACGTATATTAAATTAATGACCGACGGTATTTTGCTGGCTGAAATTCAGCAAGACCGTTTTTTAAATCAATACGACACGATTATTATTGATGAAGCGCATGAGCGTAGTTTAAATATTGATTTTATTTTAGGTTACTTAAAAAACCTGCTTCCAAAACGCCCTGATTTAAAAATAATAATTACCTCAGCGACTATCGATCCTGAGCGTTTTTCAAAGCACTTTGATGATGCGCCCATTATAGAAGTATCGGGTCGTACTTTCCCTGTTGATGTGCGCTACAACCCTATTACTGATATTAATAAAGATGATATGGAAGCGGAGGGCGATCAGCTACAAGGTATTTTTGATGCCGTTGATGAGCTGTGCGCTGAAGGCCCTGGCGATATTCTCATATTTTTAAATGGTGAGCGTGAAATACGCGATACCGCAGATGCACTTAGCAAGCGTAATTTAAAACACACCGATGTATTGCCACTTTACTCGCGTTTATCTAACGCAGAGCAAAACCGTATATTTGCGCCGCATTCTCGTCGTCATATTATTTTATCGACTAACGTAGCCGAAACGTCACTCACCGTGCCGGGTATTCGTTATGTAATAGACCCAGGTACTGCGCGTATAAGTCGTTACAGCTATCGTACAAAAGTACAGCGCTTACCAATAGAGCCAATATCGCAAGCAAGCGCTAATCAGCGTATGGGTCGTTGTGGACGTGTTGAAGCGGGTATTTGTATTAGGTTGTACTCTGAAGATGATTTTTTATCGCGCCCAGAGTTTACCGACCCTGAAATACTGCGTACTAACCTTGCGTCTGTTATTTTACAAATGTTGGCGCTAGGGCTTGGTGATATGGCGCAATTTCCGTTTGTACAAGCACCAGATAGCCGCAATATTAATGATGGCCTAACATTGCTTGAAGAGCTACAAGCGGTCAAACCAGCTAAACGCGATAGTAAAACCAGCCTAACGCAATCGGGCAGAGAGCTTAGTCGATTACCCGTTGATCCACGTTTAGCAAAAATGGTGCTAACAGCCCATAAACTTGGCGCATTGCGTGAAGTGATTATTATTGTGGCGGCGTTGTCCATTCAAGACCCACGTGAACGCCCACAGGAAAAACGTGCGGCTGCCAATGAAAAGCACGGTCGTTTTGATGATCCAGATTCTGATTTTATCGCTTTTTTAAACTTATGGAATTACCTAGAAGAGCAGCAAAGCGAGCTGACTAATAGCCAATTTAGAAAGCTGTGTCAAAAAGACTTCTTAGCCTATATGCGCCTGCGTGAATGGCAAGATATTGTTTATCAAATAAGTACTGTGTGTAACGAAATGGGCATGAAAGCAACCAGCCAAGCGGCTGATGGCGAACTTGTTCACAAAGCGTTGTTAAGCGGGATGCTAAGCCATATTGGCTTTAAAGATGAAAAACAAATATACAAAGGCGCACGTAATAGTCAGTTTCATATTTTTCCAGGTTCAGGTTTATTTAAAAAGAGCCCTAAATGGATCATGTCAGCGGAGCTGGTAGAGACAAGTAAGTTATATGCCCGCACAAATGCAAAAATAGACATTAACTGGGTAGAACCATTAGCACAGCACTTAGTTAAACGCAGTTACACAGAACCTCATTGGGAGAAAAAGCCTGGTGCGGTAATCGCGTTTGAACAGCAAACTTTATACGGCTTACTTGTTGTAAATAAACGCCGCTGTGTTTATAGCAACATAGACCCTAAAGTGAGTCGAGAGCTTTTTGTGCGCACTGCATTAGTTGAGCAAGAACTGGGCTTAAACGAGGGCTTTTTAGCGTTTAACCGTGAGCTAATAGAAGATATTCAAGTTCTGGAAAATAAGTCACGTCGTCGTGATATTTTAGTTGATGAGCAAACGTTATTTGAGTTTTACGATAAAAAAATACCCAAAGAAATTAATAACCGCGCTGCATTTTTAAAATGGTATAAAACACAAAAACAACAAAATAAGCATTACCTACACATGACTCGTGAAGAGTTAATGCAGCATGGTGCAATTAATATCACTGAGTTTGACTACCCTGACACATGGCAGCAAGACAATATTATATTGCCGCTTGCTTATCATTTCGACCCAGGCCAAGCAGTTGATGGCGTTGCGGTACAAATACCAGTAGCGCTTTTAAATCAAGTACAAGAAAGTGGTTTTGACTGGCACATACCAGCATTTAGGCATGAGCTAATAAGTGGGCTTATAAAGTCATTGCCTAAATCGCTTCGTCGTAATTTTGTGCCAGCACCAAATTATGCTGATGCAGTGCTGGCAGCTATTGAGCCAATGCAAGGTAGCTTAATTGATGCTTTAGCCACGCGTTTATTAAGAATGACAGGTGTGAGAGTTGATCCAGAGGCATGGGATTTAACCGCGCTTGCACCGCATTTACGATTACAGTTTGAAGTACGTGATGAGAGCGATAAGTTACTTGCACGAGGACTTGATTTAGCCAAGCTCAAAGCAGAGCTGCAAGGTGAAGTAACCGAAACACTGTCTAAAGTAGCCGATAAAGGCATTGAAAAATCAGACCTAACACAATGGGATTTTGGTGAGTTACCCGCTTCATACGTTAAAAAGCAAGGTCAATATGAGATAAAAGCATACCCTGCGCTGGTGGATAAAAAATCAGCCGCTGCAGTGGAGCTTTTTGATAGCGAAGCAAAAGCGCAGCAAGCACATCAACAAGGTTTGCGCCGTTTAGTACTATTAAATGTGCCATCGCCAATTAAGTACTTACAACAAAACTTACCGAATAAGGCAAAGCTAGGTTTGTACTTTAACCCATTTGGTAAAATAGCTGATTTAATTGATGACTGTATTGCCGCAGGTGTTGATAGCTTATTAGTAAAACACAGTGATATACGCGACGAAAAAGCATTTGAAACAGTAAAAGAGCAAATACGTGGTGAGCTGGGCGATGCCGTTGTATCGATTGCAACGCAAGTTGAGCAAGTATTAAGTATTGCTCATGCCCTGCATAAAAAAATGAAAGGGCGCGTTGATTTAACCATGATAACCGCGCACGGCGATATTAAGTCACAGCTTGAGTCACTTATATTTAAAGGTTTTGTGAGCGCGCATGGCGCAGATAAAATAGCGGATTTAATTCGTTATTTAAAAGCGATTCAAAAACGTTTAGAAAAGCTGCCTGTGGATCCAAATCGTGATAGGTTATGCGTACTAGAGCTAGATAAAGTTGCGCAAGAGTATAAAAAAGTAGTTAATAAAACGCCTAAAGGGTTGCCTATACCACAAGAGGTAACCGCTATTTTTTGGATGCAACAGGAGCTTAGAGTGTCGTTATTTGCTCAAACACTAGGAACGCCTTACCCAATTTCAGCCAAGCGGGTACTTAATGCGATAAAAGAGATAGAATAAAACTTGCATTTTCTATTAAGCTTAGTACCTTAATAGAAGGATTTATTTTTGTTTTGAAAAGGAAGCGACATAGTTATGTCCTCATCGATTGAACATAAAACAAAGCGACTTTTAGTGGTAGATGACGAGTATTTTAATTTTGAAATGCTCAAAGCCGCACTAGCGTCGAAATTTGATGTTAGTTACGCAGATTCAGGGCAAAGCTGCCTTGCGTCAGCAATTGCGAGTCCGCCAGATATAATTTTGCTTGATGTTTGTATGCCTGGTCTTGATGGTTATGATACATGCCGAATGCTAAAGCACACACCTGAAACAAAAAATATTCCTGTTGTTATGGTATCGGGCCTAGAGTCCCCATCTGAAAAACAAGCAGGGTTTGATGCTGGTTGTAACGCGTATGTTGTAAAGCCATTTTCAGTGGGTGCTTTGTTGGAAGAAATTAACACGGTTGTTTAGAGGTAACATATGTTTACTGATGATAAGCGAAATTTTAGACGCATGCAGATTAACACTCCTGCAAATTTAACAACGATAGAACCAATAGCGGGTTTAAGTTTTGCCGCAGAGTGCGTGGATTTAAGTGCAACAGGTTTATCAATTCATTTAGATGAATTGCTTGAACCTAATACCTTACTGACGGTGAACATTGATTCGACTCATCCAAGTATTGCGCCTTTAAATGCAACAGCAAAAGTAATACGTGCCAGCAAAGAAGATGATGGCACGGTAACAGCAGGTCTTGAAATCATTCAGTTTAACTAAATCGAATTCAGTTAAACTCAATAGTAGATATTAAAAAACCTTACAGATTAAGCCTTTTAAGTAAAAGCCTTCAGGGTAGCTGCCAGCAATTGGGTGATCGGCTGCCTGGTTTAATCGCTCCATTATCAGTAGGTCTTTACCTGCATCAAGTGCTGCATCGGCTACTACTTTTTGAAACAGGTTTTGTTCCATTAAACCAGAGCATGAGAATGTTAATAGTGTTCCGCCTGGTTTTAGTATTTGCATGGCAATCATGTTGATATCTTTATAGCCACGACACGCGCCCGTTAGCTGCGCTTTATTATCAGCAAATTTTGGTGGGTCCATTACGATGGTATCAAACTGTCTACCTTCGTCGCGGTATTGGCGTAATAATTTAAATACATCCTGCTTAACAAAGCTCACTTTGTTTAAATCTAAGTTATTATGCTCAACATTACGTTTTGCTGTATCTAAAGCGGGTTGCGATACATCTACGTTAGTTACATGCTCACATCCACCACGCAGGGCATACAACGAGAATGTACCTGTGTAACTAAAGCAGTTAAGGACCGTTTTACCTTTTGAGAAGCGCTCAAGTGCAGCACGGCTGTCACGCTGATCTAAGTAAAATCCTGTTTTGTGACCTTCAATTATATCAACTTCGATTTTTAAGCCGTTTTCTTCAATAAGCACAGGCTCTTTTGGTTCATTCCCCCAAAGTGCGCCTTTAATTGGTTCTAAGCCTTCTTTAGTACGTACATCTACGTCAGAACGCTCATATATGCTAGAGCCGGGGAAAATAGACATCAATGCGCCTACAATCTCGCCTTTATGGCGCTCGGCACCGGCGCTTAATAGCTGGCACACTAATACGTTGTCAAATTTATCTATTGTAACGCCTGGTAAGTAATCAGACTCAGCAGCACATAAGCGGAACCCTGTTAATCCGCCTTCTTCAATAACTTGACTACGGGCTTCTAATGAGCGACGTAAACGGCGTTCAAAAAAGTGTTGATCGATGACTTCTTTTTCGTCAAAGCTCCAAACACGTGCACGAATTTGTGAGTGAGGGCTATACGCAGCAGTTGCTAAAAACTTACCTTCGCTGTCGTGAATCGTTACTGTGTCGCCTAATCCAGGTTTACCTTTAATTTTTTTGATGGCTTTTGAAAATAACCAAGGGTGTTTTCTTTTTAATGATTTATCGCGACCAGCTTGTAGGTAAACGGCAGATGACATAAGGCTTCTCAGTAGTAATAAATAAGCGCTGTATTTTAGTCAAGCAAGGAGCAACATACAATGAATGTTTTGCAAGGGGGGCATAAAGCACGGTAAAGTACGGATAATTCATTGATTAATTAGCTTTTTGGAACCTAACTTTGTCTGACGTCGCTTTAAGCCCTGATTTAGAAATACTTAACTCACAATGTAGAGGGTTTATCGCCTCTTTAGTGCATGCCGATGTTGCTCATGACATTACTCATATAGAGCGAGTGGTGCGCGTTGCAATACAGTTATGTAATGCGGAGCAGGCAAACATGTCAGTAGTATTACCTGCAGCGTGGATGCACGACTGTGTGGCGGTGGCTAAAAACCACCCTGATCGTGCAAAAGCCTCTACTATGGCAGCTGATAAGGCATTGGAATTTTTAAAATCGATTAATTATGACGAGTCACTTTTTGATGAGATTCATCATGCAATTGCAGCACATAGCTTCAGCGCAAATATAAAAATTAAAACAGTTGAAGCGCAAATAGTACAAGATGCCGACAGAATGGATGCATTGGGCGCTATTGGCGTTAGCCGATGCATGAAGGTTGGTGGCTCAATTTCTCGGTTATTATATAACCCAAATGACCCTTTTTGTGTTGAACGCGAGGCTGATGATAAAACATACACGCTTGATCATTTTTTCATAAAGTTATTACATATTGCCGATAGTATGAATACCCCATCAGCTAAAGCAGAGGCGAATAGACGAACAAGGTATATGCATGAGTTTTTAGAGCAATTAAAGTCAGAAATTGGTGAGTAACGTGAATAATACAAGCATACCGAAATTATCTGGCATTGATCATTGCCATTTAAATGTTGATAACTTAGCTAATGCCGTTAAGTGGTATGAGCGGGTTTTAGGTTTTAGCGTAGTGCCAGAGCTTGCCTTTTGGAATGAGCATGGGCGAGGCCCTTTAACGCTTGAGGATGCTTGTTTCACCACTTGTTTAGCATTGTTTGAAGGAGAGGGGCGCAGTAAAGGGATTGCATTTTTGGCCTCAGGGGATCAATTTATTCAATGGCGTATTCATCTTGAGAGTTTAAATATAAAAGTAGTTTTAGCAGATCATGGTGTAACGTTTTCTATGTACTTTAAAGACGAAAGTGGCAATAGCCATGAAATTACGTCACATGACTATCGTTATATAAAATCTTGTTACCCAAATATTGAGCTTGGCTCTCACAGTGCTAAAAAGAATTAGCTTTCTTGATTTGAATTTTTTATAGCAATAATATCGTCTAAGTTTTTTACTAATAGTTCGATTAGAGCGGGATCGAAATGAGTTCCTGCTTGCTCTTGCATATGCAAAACTGTTTTCTCTACACTCCAAGCCTCTTTGTAAGGGCGTTTTGAGGTAAGTGCATCAAATACGTCAGCTATAGCAACAATTCTACCTTCAACTGATATTTCTTCGCCTTTGATCCCGTTAGGATAGCCTGAGCCATCCCATTTTTCGTGGTGTTCAATTGCAAGCGTATGTGCAAGTTGTAGTAAAGGAGATGATGAGTTTGCTAAAATTTGCGCGCCAATGGTGGCGTGTTCTTTCATATGATCAAACTCTTCAGAGGTTAACTTTCCAGGTTTGAGTAGGATAGCGTCAGGAATACCTATTTTTCCTACATCGTGCATTGGGGCAGCTTGACGTAAAAGTTCTGCTCGTTGCTCATCCATACCGAGTGCTAACGCTAATACTTTACTGTATTGGCTCATGCGCACAATATGTTCACCCGTGTCGGTGTCTTTATATTCCGCTGCACGGCCTAGACGTTCCACTAAATCTACATGAGCTTGCTTTAATTGCTCTGCTTGTACTAGCGACAAGTGAGTATTAACCCTTGCTCTTACAATGGCAGGGCTTATTGGTTTAGTAATATAATCTACTGCACCTAACTCAAAACCTTTGTATTCATCGCTTTCATCGCCAAGCGCAGTTACAAAAATAATTGGGATATGTGATGTTTTAGGATTTCTCTTAACAATTTGGCACACTTCAAAGCCATTCATATCTGGCATCATTATGTCGAGCAAAATTAGCTTTGGTAGTTCTTTTTCAAGTAGTGCTAGCGCGGCATCACCCGATTTAGCAAACGACATACGATATTGATTACCTAACACTTCGCGCATTACTTTTAGATTTGCAGGCTCATCGTCAACAATTAATACCCGTGGCCTATCTGTCGTAAAATCCATTAATTAATACTCATTGTTTGTTAGTTTTTCAAGTAAGGTTTCTAGTATTACGTGTGCTTTATCAAAATCAAATTCATCAAAGGCTTCGGCTATATCATCAACTTCATTTTGAAAGGTAGAAGGTGCGCCGCGTTGCAACTTTGCGAGTAGTTCATCATTTAATTCTGCGTTTTGCGCATCTTGATGAAGTGTTTCACACAATTGCTTAATCTCATCTATTGATAGAGTGTCTGAGCTATTATCTTCAGGCTTGCTATTTGGCTCATCGCAAGTATTTGATGACAGCAGTTGCGTTATAATAAGTAGTTCGTTTTTGATATCGTCTAAAAGACTAATAACTTTAGCATCACTTTGCTTGTGCTCTAAATCGGTTAATAACTTCATTAACGTTGTTAGCCCTAAGTTACCAGCAACACCTTTGAGTGTGTGAATGAGGCTATCGACATCTTTTATGTTTGATAATTTATCATTAAATAATCTCTCAAACCGCTTATCACTATCACTAACAAACTTAGTAATCTCTGTAAGTTGCTTACACTTAGAACCCCAAAGTGCTAATCCTTTTTCAAAATCTATATGCTGCGCTTTAGGATCGCTTTGCGATATAACCATTTCTTTTGCAATACCAAGCCCCAGCACTTGCGCTATTTCTTGGTTAAGCTGATTTATATCGACGGGTTTATTGGCAAAGCCATTCATGCCTGCTTTTTTAGCCGTAAGCTTATCTTGCTGTAATACGCTTGCTGTGAGTGCGATAATTGGCGTGTATTTAAGCTGCCTTTGGTTTTCTATTGCTCTTATTTTTTGTGCTGCTTGTATGCCATCACACAATGGCATATGTATATCCATTAATATGACATCAAAGTCTTGCTCTTCAAATACTTTAATCGCTTCAAGTCCGTTTGACGCTTTGGTAACTGAATGCTGATCGCGTGACAGAAGCAAAGACAGTAGTTCTGTATTTTGCTCTATATCATCAACTACTAGCACTCTAAGTGCAGGCAGTTGGGTGTGTAGACCATCAAAATAATCTATTTTAGATTCGTCACCTAAAGTAAGCGGCAATGAAAAGTAAAAACAGGTGCCTTTACCTAGCTCACTTACTAAGTTTATTGTTCCGCCCATAAGCTCTACAAGTTGTTTACTTATGGTTGTACCAAGGCCTGTACCACCAAAGCGGCGGGTAGTAGTGCCATCGGCTTGTTCAAAAGGTTGAAATACAGCTTGAATACGATCTTTTGCAATACCAATTCCGGTATCTTGCACTTCAAAAAACAGATGCTGATTTTGTGTCATGCCAACGGTGACCGTAACAGAGCCTTCTTCGGTAAACTTAATCGCGTTACCAATTAGATTAGTGAGTACTTGTCTGAGTCGATCTGGGTCGCCGTAGTACGTCGAACTTACTGATTCTTTAATATGGAGTTTAAGTTCTAAATCTTTCTTTTTAGCTTCTAGCCAAAAAGTAGAAATAATACTGTCTATCACTGGTTTTAAGCTAAAGTGGACTGGCTCAATGGTGAGCTTACCGCGTTCTAGTTTTGCAGAGTCAAGAATTTCATTTAACAATCTTAGCAATGAACGCGCTGCATTATTTACGGTAACCAAGTGCTTTTGTTGTTCTTGATCAAGTGGGGTGTCCATTAATAGATCGCTAAAACCTATTATAGAATTCATTGGGGTGCGTATTTCATGGCTCATATTAGCCATAAAAGATTGCTTTGCATGAGCAGCTTCTTCAGCTTTAAATTTAGCTTGCTCTAGTTTTTCTTCATATTCTTTGCGTTCAGTAATATCGACTAAAACACCATCAATCCACTTTGGGTTGCCTTGAGCATCAAAGTTGATACTCCCTTTATCTAACAACCACAAAATTTTACCATTTCTATGTCTAATTCGGTATTCAATAGAATATTGAGACTTTACATCAACAGCTTTAGTGACTTCATCAACTATTTGTTTTTGGTCTGATTTCAAGACCAAGTCATTAAACTCGATACAATGCTCTGTAAACTCATTTGGGTTATACCCTGTAAGCTCAATTATATTTGGACTAATAAATAACATAGTCCAGTTGTCATCAAACTTGCATCTAAACGCGACTCCGGGCATGTTATCGATAAGAGAGCGGTATTTTTGTTCTTTCTCTTCTAAACTTTGCTGCAAAGCGCGTTGTTCGGTCAAGTCGGTGATAAAGCCAACATATAAAGGGTTATGGCCCGGCTGATTTACTTCGCCTATACCTAAGCGAATAGGAAAAACATGTCCGTTCATGTGTTTTGCATATACATCACGGTTTATGCCTATTATTTTACCTAGATCAACATTGTGAGCATTTAAGAGGTATTCGTCGTGGTGCTTGGCAATGTTATCGTCCATTAGCATTTTTACGTTTTTGCCTTGAACTTGGTTTTCTTGCCAGCCAAAAATTTTACTTGCGGCTTCATTAAAACTTAAAATAATACCAGTATGGTCAATGGTAACAATGCCATCTATAGCGGTGCCTAAAATAGCATTTAGACGGGATTCTTTTGCCGACTTATCCTCAAGTAGCATGCGATAGCGAACCATACCATTTATTACACCAACCACGCTTGTAATCGCGATAGTTGCTGTGGCGACTGCAATGGCGATAAAAGTTAGTCCTGCGGTTGCGTTAGCATTATCATAGATTAGTGGCGATGTAGCTACAAAACGTGTAGCGGCCATACCCATATAGTGCATACCAGCAACAGCACACCCTAAAATAACAGCGCTAATTGAGTTATTTTGAAGAGGTGATAAAGAGGGTAAAAAACGCTCAAGATTAAAGCGACTGTAAAGGGCTATAAAGGAGAGGGCTACAGCAACAATGATTGATAACGCAAAAATCAATGGATCATATCTAAGTAATGGAGCAAGATCCATTGCAGCCATGCCGCTATAATGCATAGTGCCAATGCCAGCTCCTAGTAACACGGAGCAAATCGACAATACTTTTAGATTCCCTTTACTATTTACTAGCATTGATACAGCGTACTGACATGCTATAAATGCTGGTATAAAAGAAAGGAGAGTGATTGTTGGATCATAATCAATATTAGTACACAGTGAAAAGGCAAGCATACCAATAAAGTGCATACTCCAAATACCAGCCGAAAAAACAGTAGCAGCGGTCACATTTGCTAAACGTTGGTAGCTGGGAAATTGAGTTTCTTTTGCGAGCTCTATAAGCCGAATGGTGAAAAAGGCTGCAAAAATAGCAATTAGCAATGACATTGAAACTAATAGAGGATCGTAAACGCCATTAATGATTAAGCTAGGATCTTGGTCTGTGATAAAAAAAGCTGATAACATAATGGCTCAAAATATAATCTTTATTTATCAAGTTTAATCTAATTAATTAATAAATAAACCGTTAATTCAATGAAGTGAATAAAGTAACGAATTTATTACTTTTCGTTTTCTTTTATTTATCAGGGATTAGTTTTTTAGTTGGTGTTTTTTATTCTAATGTATTGCCTTTAACGGGGCTAAGTTAGATTTATATGATCATATTTAAGTTTCTATCGAGCAACCTTAAGAAAACTAATGAATTGGCTTAACTAAGCGCAAATTACACCTTATTTGGTTTTATTAGTTGCTGGTGAATTTTCTCGTAGCAATATCATTAATGAGTATGAAAGTGTTTGAATATCAGTTAAAGAAAAGTATAAAACGTAAAACGGTTGCCATTAAAGTACATAACAAGAAGGTGACTGTATATGCCCCTCAATTTGTTAGTAATAAACACATCCAAGAATGGCTTTTTGATAAGCAGGTGTGGGTAAATGCTCAATTAACTAAACAGCACAATATTGCTGATAGCAGACAGAACCCGCTCAAAGACAAACAAATTTTAATCTTTGATAGCATTGTAAACATAGAATTTAAGCAAGGTACTAAGTCCGAAGTACTAAACTGTAACGACAGCTTGCTTATTACACACTCTTCGCGCGTTAAAAATACTTCGCAAAAATATCAGCAACTTCTTGAAGAATATTTAAAAGAGCAACTAACTGCATATATAGAAATGCGTTTAGCGTACTTCTGCGCACAAATGGGTGAAGAATTACCTACGAGTCTAAAAGTAGCTATTTATAAGCGAAAGTGGGGAAGTTGTAATAGTAAGCGAGAGCTAACATTTAATTTGCATTTAATCGGAGCCCCTTATCATGCTATTGATTATGTGATTGTTCACGAGTTAGCGCATTTACGTCACTTAAACCACAGCAAAGCTTTTTGGCAACACGTTGAGCATTTTTTTCCTAATTATAAAGCATCATCAACATGGCTAAAGAAAAACAGTATGAGTTTACAATGGGTATTTTGAAGTTACCTGAATATAGGAATATAGGAATATAGGAATATAGGAATATAGGAATAGTAGAGAAGTGGTGGAGGGAGCTGGATTCGAACCAGTGAAGGCTGAGCCGTCAGATTTACAGTCTGATCCCTTTGGCCGCTCGGGAACCCCTCCACACTAATTTTATTGCATTTGGCCCCACTTAACTTAGCGGTAAGAAAAGTGGTGGAGGGAGCTGGATTCGAACCAGCGAAGGCTGAGCCGTCAGATTTACAGTCTGATCCCTTTGGCCGCTCGGGAACCCCTCCAATGCAACGGCGCTGATAATAGCAAATTGCGTATTTAAGTAAAGAAAAAAGCTAAAGAAAATTGAAATAAAGCCGATAAATATCTATCAGTTACCACAATCGACTAAAGACTATGCAAATAGATGATTTGTTAATCACAGAGAGTCAGTTAAACAGTAGGCTCAATAATAGTGTGCATGAAAATCGCCGTGGCGAATTTTCTCTATTATTAGCGATGCTGTCACATGACGCACTCGACTTTAGCCAATTTCATTTACCAAAAACTGAAATAGATAATTTAGTTATAGAAGAAGAGGCATTAAGAAAGCAATTTGGCGCAGGTCCAAAGCAACTTTTAGCCCCTGATGAATACAATATGTTGGTTGGACAGTTTAATGCCTCATTAATATCTCAAGAAGGGGAGCGCTGTGGTATGACAAGTATTAAGTTAAGGCAATGCTTAAGCCCTGAACCACTTGCGATTAGAAATGATGATAAGCATATTCCACTTAATATAATAGATAACTGTGAGCTTGCTGTCAGAAGAAGAATTAAAAGCGAACAAACACAACTTGCTAATCCTCCTATAGATGCAGCTGCTTTTTACGACAGCCTTAATAATGATGCAATACATCAACCACTTCAGCTTATTGCGGTGTGATATATGATTGTAATAATCATCAGTTAATATATGCTTTATAACGGGTCTGCTTTATATATTTGCTAATAATTGATTTAATGAAAAAAAAGCATCCAAAAATTAAATGCAATTGCTATAATGGCGTCAAATGGTATGACATGAAATGCCATTATCATTAAACCAAGGTAATTAGGAACGTAATGAAGAAAACATTCACGCTAAATCACGAGAAAATCAAATACCCTCGTATGGTTGATGCTGCAAAGCACGAAGTGAAAAAATATTTGAAAAGAGAGCGTAATAAAACGCTACCTGAAGATGCTGACTATTGGGCATTTGACTGTAAGTTTGGTAACACAGCTGAAGATGCGCAAGTTGTGCACGTTGCTGAATTAAGTAACCAAATTGGCGAAATTGAAAAGCAAGGTTTGACCTCTTTCTACGTAGAGATTTTAGCTCGACCTGCTCAACGTCAGCAATTAGATTTAGATGATGACGAATAATACTTAACTAAATTAAGTATTCAAAGTTATAAAATGAGTCCAAGTGGCTCATTTTTTGTTTTTATGCAGTAAAGATTTACTAAAAAGTATTTTTATTAGTAACCAATAAGTAGAACCCCTCTTAATTAACATTTGCATAACAAAATGTGATGCTATAGGCTGTTTTTAATTAAAAAAACAAAACATTTTTACTATGCCAATAAATTACTCTGACCATCAATTAAAACTAAGTTTAAAGAATTCTAAAGTACTTATAGTTGACGATCAGTTATTAAGCTTAATCGTATTGAAAAAAATATTATCTGAGCATTTTAATGTGACAACAGCTGGAAGTGGTGAAGAAGCAATTGAAATTTGTAATGTAAATGTACCCGATATAGTCCTACTCGATATTAGTATGGGTGGAATGAGTGGTATTGATACATGTTTAAAATTAAAAAATAATACTGAAACACAGGATATCCCAGTTATTTTTGTTACATCCTTTGAAAACGAAGAAGAAGAGTGTTGGGAAGCCGGAGCTGTTGATTTTATTAAAAAGCCGATTATAAAAGAAACACTATTTAGAAGGGTTCGTGCCCATATAACGTTAAAATTACAACACGACTTACTCAATCAAAAAGTATTTTTAGATGATTTAACTAAAGTATTCAATCGCCGTTATTTTGATGCACATTTTTCTAAAATGGAACGAAGCGCCTTACGAGAAAAAGTTGACTATGCATTATTACTCATCGATATAGATTACTTTAAGCAATACAATGATATCTATGGTCATGTGCAGGGGGATACGGTGTTAAACCTAGTAGCACAAACTATTACTAATAGTTTGCAAAGGCCAACCGATTTTGTTGCGCGTTATGGCGGCGAAGAGTTTGTAGTTGTTCTACCGCATACAAGCACTGAAGGTGCAATTTGTGTTGCTGATAAAATTAAACAGAATGTGGCGGATTTAGGAATATTACACAAATATTCAGAATATGATTTTGTGACTATTAGTATTGGCGGTGCAACCCTACAACCATACGTAAATAACAAAAACACGTTGCAGATCGCAGATGAAAAAATGTATGAGTCTAAAATGCAAGGGCGTAACAAAGTGTGTTTTTAAGTTTAGTTAGCTAATAAATCACTCTGCCACTTAAAAACACCTTTTAGGTAATAAATATTAAATAAGATTATTGATTACATGCTATGACATTTTTTGTACTTTTTATTGCTACCGCATGGGCAGTCATCATTTCTGCCTACTTTAATATCTTCAACAGGATATATAGTGCCATCTAAATAACGCCATTGGGTGCTTTCTTTAATAAACTGCGACTTTTCGTGAAGCTCACAAAATAAGTTTTGATAAAAATATTGGGCTTTAAATTCTACCGTTCCAGTATCGCCATCATGGCTTGAGTCAATTAAATCAAGATTTATAAATCGACAGCTGTTAGCAAAATCATTGATTTCTTTAACCGGATTCTCAGCTTGTTTTTCTTTTGCGTAGGTTTGATAAACATATTTTGCATTTTTAATAACATAAGCGCTGAATCGTGAGCGCATAAGTTGTTCAGGAGTGTCAGCTTGCTTAACAGATAAGTGAAGCGGCTCGCAGCAATCGGCATAATTGTGCCCACTGCTGCAAAAACATAATGTGGTATTGAGTGAAGTCATAATAATAATACAAAGTCTAAAACATTAGTTTAACAAGCTTATTGAGCGAGTGGTATCTCTGTTGTTTGAGCGTTTTTAGTAAAACAATATAGTTTTGTATTCGTTTTACTCAAATCGAACGATAGATTTGTAAGTAGTTGGTTATTAACTATATCGGTCCAGGTAATTACCGCTGCAAAGTTTCCATTATGTAACGCAGAATTTAATACATACTCTAGATTTACTAGGTGCTTCTGTCTAATTACAAGTAATTTACTTGTATCAATAGAGCATGAGTCAAGTAAAGCTTTGCTAGGTACATGATCTGGTGCAATTAATAACGTCCATGCATTAGAGCTATTATATTGGTGTAATACTTTTAAAAGCTCAAAGGTCGCTGAAATTTCATCTTCAATTTGGATCAAATTTACGCAATCGCTTTGCTCGTCTTGTTGGTAACTTTTAACTGTTCTTACGGTAATAGGCTGTAACATAATTTCACTCACTGGGTTTTTATACAGTATTTATATACAGTAGTTTATACAGTGCTTTCGTGCAAGCATTTTATGCTATTTATTTGTACAGTTATTCAGCTTTTGATCATTGTTTTTTGTTTTTAAATCTATAATTCTTTATTAATCAACTTGTTATAGGCTTGTTTTTGAGGGGGTATTTTTAAAATAAATTTTTGAGTCATGTTTTCATTTGTGGGTTTTATACTGTGTAGGAGTATCTTTGTAACTATATACAGTATTTTTCAAAACTGTATACAGTACTTATAACTTAGTTAGTTTATGTGTTTTCACTGGTGCGAGGGATCATATGAGAAAACTGGAGTTGGTGGATTTGTTCGTACAAACTTGCTGCATAACATTGAGCATCTTTAAATCGCTTAGTTTCGATATGTTTGCGTATATCTGTAACCGCTGCAGTGGCAGGTGCGTACCCTTGGCTACTCGCTAAGCTCAACCACGCTACAGCATGAAATACACTTTGTGGCACGCCTTCACCTTTTACAAAAAATAAACCTAAATAAAACTGTGCTCTATGGTTTCCTGCCATTGCAGCAAGGCGCATCCATTTTGCAGCCAATGGAGCTTGATTATTTTTTAAATAATATAGGGCTTTATTAATAGTACTTTGCTCATCTTTTTTATTATCAATGGGCGCGGGGCTGCTTTCTGGTTGAGTAACAAAACCTAAAATGTTGTCTAGCTGTTGCTCTAAGTCTTGCTCACAAGGTGTTGTTTTAAGCATATTGGTTCATTTATTATTTTAACTACTTTAACAGTTTAGTATATAGCAAGGTAAAATGTCCTGTAAAAGATAATTTTTATGTTAAAATCTCGCCACTTTTTACTATCACAAGTTTATTATGTTTGAAGCCTTATTTAAACTCAGCGAAAATAACTCAACAGTTAAACGCGAATGCGTTGCTGGCCTAACGACCTTTATCACTATGGTATACATTGTATTTGTAAACCCGGCTATGCTTGCTGAGGCAGGGATGGACCAAGGGGCTGCATTTGTAGCTACCTGTATAGCAGCTGCGATAGGCTGTTTTATAATGGGTTTATGGGCTAATTATCCATTAGCATTAGCGCCTGGCATGGGACTAAATGCTTTTTTTACGTATGGCGTCGTATTAGGAATGGGTTATACCTGGCAAGCCGCATTAGGGGCTGTTTTTATGTCGGGTTGTATATTTTTATTTTTAAGTTTATTTAAAGTCAGAGAATGGATTATTAATGCCATACCTCTGGTGCTCAAGCGAGCTATCGCAACAGGTATTGGTGCTTTTTTAGCCTTAATTGCCCTTAAAAATGCAGGCATTATTGTCTCAAGCCCAGCAACACTAGTGCAATTGGGCGACATTACTTCCCCAGGCCCATTATTAGCTATATTAAGCTTTTTTGTAATTGCAGCGCTTTTATACCGCGATTTTAAAAGCGGTGTACTTATTAGTATTTTATTAGTGACAGGCATTGCACTAAGTTTAGGGCTAGTTGAATATCACGGTGTTATGGCTATGCCACCATCAATAATGCCTACTTTTATGCAACTAGATTTTGCCGCCGCTTTTGATATATCAATGATGAGTGTTATTTTTGCATTCTTGTTTG
Source organism: Pseudoalteromonas sp. HL-AS1 (assembly GCF_031198785.1). NCBI lineage: Bacteria > Pseudomonadati > Pseudomonadota > Gammaproteobacteria > Alteromonadales > Pseudoalteromonadaceae > Pseudoalteromonas > Pseudoalteromonas sp. HL-AS1. The sequence continues at coordinate 2,292,034 of NZ_CP133569.1, read as the reverse complement.
TCGATCTTTTTGATACTTCGGGTACATTAGTTGCGGTCACTCAAAAAGCTGGTTTAGCTGATGAAAAAGGTAACATGCCTCGTTTAGGACGCGCACTAAGTGCTGACAGCTCAGCAACAATTGCAGGTGCGATGCTAGGCACGTCTACGACTACATCGTATATAGAATCGGTTGCTGGTGTTTCTGTTGGCGGACGTACTGGTTTAACGGCTGTCGTTGTAGGTATTTGCTTTTTACTAATGATGTTTTTTGCACCGCTTGCACAAATGGTACCGGCTTATGCTACGGCAGGCGCTATTTTATATGTCGCTGTGCTGATGCTGCAAAATTTAAAGTTTGTAAATTGGGATGATATGACCGATGCAATTCCTGTTACTGTGGTATTACTAATGACACCATTAACGTTTTCTATTGCGCACGGTATTGCACTTGGCTTTATATCTTATACAGCGGTAAAAGTATTGTGTGGTAAGCAAGATCAAATCAGTATTAGTGTTTGTATATTAACAGCCTTGTTTGTTTTCAAGTTTGCATTTTTGTCTTAATAGCTAACAAAAAATACAAAAAAGCCTGCATAAATTTAATTTGTGCAGGCTTTTTTAATACTTATTTTTAGTATAAAAACGCTACCATTTCTTTTTAGGAGCAAACAATATATCTAAGTCGTCTTGCTCTTCTTCTGTTTTCTTTTTAAGTGCGCTTGCATTAGAAGCTCTAAGTTCAACACTAATTGCCTCTAAGTAACCTTCAACTTCTTGGCGTTTTGTTGTTACATATTCATCGGTGTATGTAACTGCATTGAGCGTTGCCTGTGCTTTTTCAAAATACTGCCTTGCAGAGCCAACCATACTTGCTGAGCGGGCAGATAAGCCACGCTTTATTTGGCTTTCGATATTAATACGTAGTTGTAATTTTTCAAGACGTTTATCTTCTAAAACAAAAACTTGGCTGTCAATACGACCTTTACTGTGTTCAGAGCGTAAAATTGAGCGTAATTTTTTAATGCCCTGAATTAGGCCTACTAGTTGCTTGTCATTACTCGGTAGCGTTAAAGCTTCACTGCTATTATCTTTAACTGGATTAGATAAGTGCGTTTTCGCTTCACTTAAGCGGCTTTTAAGTGCTTTAGATGTTTGCGAGTTATTAACCATTGTATTCAAAGCTTCGTAAATACGGCGTTGTAACGTACGAATTAGATTCTCAGACAGGGGTATGTTAGCACTATTCATTAGCGCTTCTTCTGTTTCTTCTATTATAGCTTTTTGTTTTGTAAGCTCTTTGCGGCGTTCTGCCTCTTGTTTTTCTTTGTGTTGTTGTACAGCACTTACCCAAAGTGCAATCACAATCAATGCAACTATAAGCACTATTATAATAGAAACGATCATGGTGTAATTCTCGGATATATAACCTAATTATTTAATCTTACATTAAATATACGTTAACAGGGTAGCTTTGCGCCGATTAACTTAAAAAATATACCAAAAAACTGATAGGTTGAGCTCTTTATAAACCGTAGTCACCCTAAGGGCTTATAAACTAAAGCTGAATAAACATCGCTACCTCAAGCATATTTATTATGCTAGCCTTGAGCCCTAATCAGATAATTGCACACCTAAAGACCTAAAGTGATATTTTACGTAAATAACACTTGGTTTTAAGCGGTATTGCCTTTATAAATAATATGAATAATAACGTTAAAATTTGCAGCCATGAAATTACAACAACTCAGATACATCGTAGAAGTACAAAATCATAAATTAAATGTTTCAGCGACTGCTGAGAGTTTATTTACCTCGCAGCCAGGAATTTCTAAACAAGTACGCATGTTAGAAGATGAGTTGGGTGTACAAATTTTTGGTCGCAGTGGTAAACATTTAACGCATGTAACCGGTGCTGGCGAAGATATAATTAATATTTCTCGTGAAATACTCTCCAAAGTAGAAGGTATTAAAGCCGTTGCTAATGAGCATACGCTACCTGATCAAGGTAAGTTAAATATTGCTACAACACATACCCAAGCTCGTTATGCTTTGCCTAACGTTATTCAAGGGTTTATGAAAAAATACCCTGCGGTATCGCTTCATATGCACCAAGGTACTCCACAGCAAATATCGGATGCTGCAGCACGCGGTGATGCCGACTTTGCTATTGCAACAGAAGCGCTGCATTTGTATTCAGATTTAGTTATGTTGCCTTGTTATCATTGGAATCGCAGTATTGTTGTTGCTAAAGACCATCCGCTCGCTAAAAAGGCAAATAGTTTAACTGTTGCTGATATTGCTCAATATCCACTCATTACATATGTATTTGGTTTTACGGGCCGCTCAGAGTTGGATAAAGCATTTAGCGCACACGGACTTGAACCACACATTGTATTTACTGCAACCGATGCTGATGTTATAAAAACATACGTACGACTGGGTTTAGGAGTTGGTGTTGTTGCTTCAATGGCGATAGATCAAGTGAGCGATACCGATTTAGTGTGTATTGATGCAAGCCACTTATTTGAAGCTAGCACGACCAAAATTGGTTTTAGAAAGGGCAGCTTTTTACGTACTTATATGTATGATTTTATCGAACGTTTTGCACCGCATTTAACTAAAGAGCGCGTGGAGCGAGCAAGCTTATTACGTAACCAAGATGACGTAGATAAGTTATTTGCAGATATAGAGTTACCCGTTAAATAATGTCACTACATTAAACGAATAATAAAAAAGCCGCCTATTTTAAAAATAGGCGGCTTTTTCTTTTTATAGCGAGCTGATTAACATTCGATAATATTAACAGCCAATCCACCGCGAGCGGTTTCTTTATATTTAGTTTTCATATCGTTACCAGTTTCAAGCATGGTCTTAATCACTTTATCAAGTGATACCTTTTGCTCGCCACTGCCACGTATAGCTAAACGTGAAGCGTTAATTGCTTTAATAGCGCCCATTGCATTACGTTCAATACACGGTACTTGTACTAAGCCACCAACAGGGTCGCACGTCAGGCCTAAATTATGTTCCATACCAATTTCTGCTGCGTTTTCTACTTGCACAACATTGCCACCAACAATTTCTGTTAATGCGCCTGCAGCCATAGAGCACGCAACGCCGACTTCACCTTGGCAACCTACTTCAGCACCCGATATAGAGGCATTCTTTTTATATAAAATACCAATAGCAGCAGCGGTTAATAAATAACGCGTGGCTATATCGCGGTCTACTTCTTTCACAAATGTGTGATAGTACATAAGCACAGCCGGTAAAATACCCGCAGCACCATTAGTTGGTGCGGTAACTACACGACCACCTGCCGCATTTTCTTCGTTTACGGCAAGGGCAAATAAATCAACCCAGTCCATTGCACGAAGTGGGTCGTTACTGACTTCTATATTTAGTTTTAAGTATAGGCTTGGCGCACGGCGTTTTACTTTTAAGCCGCCAGGCAGGATACCTTCGGTACGCATACCACGCTCAATACAGGCCATCATTACTTTCCAAATATGAAACAGCGTGTCTTTTATTTCATCTTCAGTGCGCAGTGTTTTTTCGTTCTTCATCATCAAGCTTGAAACACTAAGCCCTGACTCTTTACACATCTCTAGTAGCTCTTTTGCGCTACTGAAAGGGAAAGGAGCTGGGTTTTCTTCTCTAATATCAATGGCTGCTTGTTTTTCGTTTTCAAACTCTTCATCAGTAACAATAAAGCCACCGCCAATAGAGTAATATACTTTGCTGTAAACTTTTTCGCCGTTGTTTGAGGCAATAATTTCCATTGCATTAGAGTGCTTAGGCAGCGTTTTGCGACGATGAAAAACAATAGCGCCTTGTTTTGGAAACTTAGCTTTGTGTGTTTTGTTTAAATAAATAACCTGATCTTGTTCGATAGTGGCTAAAATGTCGTCGACTAAATCGGCATCTATAGTTTCAGGGTCATAACCGGCTAAACCAAGAATTACGGCTTTACCCGAGCCATGGCCAACACCTGTTTGACCTAAAGAGCCATAAAGCTCTACTTTAATATCGGTCACATTTGCTAATAATTGTTGTTTTTGTAGGTCATTAACAAATAAGCGTGATGCGCGCATTGGGCCAACGGTGTGTGATGACGAAGGGCCAATACCAATGCTAAACATATCAAATGCACTGATCATAATGTGTGTGTCTCTACTTTGTTTTATCAGCACGAAGCTGCTCTTTGAACGGTCGAGCATGATAACGTGGAATTGTGATTGTGTAACTACTAATAACGAAGATTTAAACTGGTAAGGCGAGTTGTTTTGTAAAGTTTTTTATAATGTTTGCCGTCGCACCCCAAAGTAAACCATGCGGCGTTTTAAAACCTTGCAAAATAACCGTTTTCCCAAATCGTTGAAAAGGTAAGGGTTGCCAGTTAGCTTCGTTATTTAATTCAGTGACCGAGAGCAAAAAGCTCGCTTGTACTTCATTATAGTCATTTTCCCAGGTGGTGTCTTTTTTGAGTAAACCTACATAGGGGCTAATACTAAAACCCGTTAAGGTTGAATACTCAGGTAAGTGACCTAATACATTAACGTTGTTTTGGGCAATATTTAGCTCTTCTTTTAGTTCGCGTAGGGCTGTGGCGCGAAGGGTAATGTCGCTTACTTCAAACTTACCTCCGGGCAAACAAATCTCCCCAGGGTGATGGTGTAAATAAGTAGGGCGTTTACACAGTAAGATATGTGCATGATTATCTATATCAATAATTGGCAGCATAACAGCGCTAGCACGTTTTTTACGCGTGTCTTTTAACTGGTTTGGCGCAGCTGTAGGGCTTAACAGAAACCGCGCCATAATGTGTTCACTATTCAAAGCGACCTACTGTTTTAATAAAGGGAGGATTTTATTTACTTTATCGTAAGTTTCTTGATATTCCAATTCGACTTTAGAATCAGCTACTATTCCGCCGCCTGCCCAGCAGTAAATTTGCGCTTTGTGGCACACCAAGGTACGAATAGTGATACTCGTATCCATATTTCCACATGCACTTAAATAACCAATTGAACCACAATAAATGCTGCGGCGATGTGGTTCTAGTTCTTCAATTATTTCCATCGCTCTAATTTTGGGCGCACCGGTGATTGAGCCACCCGGAAAAGCCGCTTTTAACTGATCGACCGCTGTTTTGCCTTCATCAAGTTCTGAGGTTACCGTGCTTACTAAATGATGCACTGCCGGAAAGCTTTCAATAGCAAAAAGGGAAGGGACGTGAACGCTGCCAGGTTTTGCCGCTTTGCCTAAGTCGTTACGCAGTAAATCAACAATCATGACGTTTTCAGCGCGATCTTTAGCTGATGCTGCGAGTATTTGGGCTTGGCGTTGATCCTCCAGCGCATCCGCTTTTCGCGGCAGAGTGCCTTTAATAGGTTTGGTTTCTACAACGTTATTATTTACAGATATAAAGCGCTCAGGGGAAATTGATAAAATTGCCCCTTGAGGGTGATTTATAAAGCTCGAAAATGGCGCTTTATTTGCCTCACGCAGTTTAATATAAGCTGCCCAAGGGGAGCCTTCAAACTGAGCGTTAAAGCGCTGCGCTAAATTAATTTGGTAGCAATCACCACTTTTTAAATACTCCTCAATTTGGGCAAATTTTGTAGCGTATTCTTTTTTACTCATATTTGATTGCCAGTCGCTGTTTAGGGCAAAGGACTGCGTATTAACTTGGGAGTTAGCGTGTGTATTTAAGTATTGCTCATAAAGCGCTAATCGATCGGTGTTTGGCTGCGATACATAAAACCAGCTTTGTTGCTGCTTGTCGTAAATAAGGGCATCTAAGTAAAGGCCAATAGCCATTTGGGGGAGATTAATATCTTCAATAGCACAAGTGGGGATGTTTTCAATTGTACGCCCTAAGTCGTAGCCAAAGTAGCCAAGCCAGCCGCCGTTAAAGGGTAAATCGTAATCGGCTTTTGTTTTATCAAGATGCGAAAGCTCATTATTCATAATTTCAAAGCAGTTATCACTACTTTCTATATTATTTAAAAAGCTTTTATTATTTTTTACTTCAAGGGTACTTTGCGGCTCAATGGCAATAATATCAAAACGGCTGTTTATATGATTACTATTTGCAGAATCTAATAGAATTGCATAAGGCAAATGTGAAAAATGCGCAAAAACGTCAATGCAGTTTTGTGTTATGCCTAATTTAATACAATTTTTTTTATTGTTTAGCATTTACTGCCCCTTTAAGAACTGGCTCGAAACGGGCTGGGAGGGTATCATAAGTCAAATTTTTTGGCAGCACTAAGCTGTAAAAAACAGTGCAAACCACCGTCACCGGTTTGATTTAGATTACGCGACAACGCGTAACGGTAACTTAAGGAACCACTATGAGTACAATTTGTCAGCAAGACTTTATTGATAGCATTGAAGATGCATTGCAATATATTTCGTTCTATCACCCACTTGATTTTGTTCAAGCTCTCGAAAAAGCGTACAACAAAGAACAAAGTAAAGCGGCTAAAGACGCCATTGCACAAATTTTAATTAACTCACGCATGTCGGCTGAAGGCAAGCGTCCACTTTGCCAAGACACCGGTATTATTACCTGTTTTGTTAAAGTAGGTATGGATGTTAAGTGGGATAAAACAGATTTAACCGTTCAACAAATGGTTGATGAAGGTACTCGTCGTGCATATTTGAATCCAGATAACCCTTTACGTGCATCTATTGTTGCAGACCCTGCTGGTACGCGTAAAAATACTAAAGATAATACGCCTTCGGTTGTGCATATTGATTTAGTAGCGGGTGGAAAAGTAGAAGTAATGGTTGCGGCTAAAGGCGGCGGCTCTGAAAACAAAAGTAAAATGGTTATGTTAAACCCGTCAGATGATGTTGCTGCATGGGTAGAAAAAACACTACCAACAATGGGTGCTGGTTGGTGTCCGCCAGGCATGCTAGGTATAGGTATTGGTGGTACGGCTGAAAAAGCGGCAGTAATGGCTAAAGAGTCGTTAATGGACCCGGTTGACATCCATGAACTAATGGAACGCGGCGCAGAAACAACTGAAGAAAAACTGCGTTTAGAAATTTTTGACCGTGCTAATAAATTAGGTATTGGCGCACAAGGCTTAGGCGGTTTAACAACGGTTGTTGATGTTAAAATTAAAACAGCACCAACGCATGCAGCTTCAAAACCTGTAGTAATGATCCCAAATTGTGCGGCAACTCGCCATGTACATTTTACGCTTGACGGTTCTGGCCCTGCTAATTTAAAAGCACCTAAACTAGAAGATTGGCCACAAGTAACATTTGAAGTGGGCGAAGGCACACGTCGTGTTGATTTAAATACACTGACTAAAAAAGATGTTCAAGAATGGAAAATGGGTGAAACCGTTTTACTTTCGGGCACTATTTTAACAGGTCGTGATGCAGCGCATAAACGTTTGCAAGATATGATCAACTCAGGTGAAGGTTTACCTGAGGGCGTAGACTTTGATAATAAATTTATTTATTACGTAGGCCCTGTGGATGCGGTACGCGATGAAGCAGTAGGTCCTGCTGGCCCTACAACAGCCACTCGCATGGATAAATTTACCGATATGATGCTAGAAAAAACAGGCATTGTAGGCATGATAGGTAAAGCTGAACGTGGCCCTGCAACGGTTGAGTCTATTAAAGAGCATAAATCTGTTTATTTAATGGCTGTAGGCGGCGCAGCTTACTTAGTATCTAAAGCGATTAAAAAAGCACGCGTAGTTGCTTTTGAAGATTTAGGTATGGAAGCTATTTACGAATTTGAAGTAGAAGATATGCCAGTGACTGTTGCAGTAGACAGTGAAGGCGCCAATGCGCATACACAAGGCCCTGCAATCTGGAAAGCTAAAATTGAAGAGCTTGATAGCAAGCTAAAATAACGTACGTTTTGTATTTTTAAAAAGCGAGCCTAGTGCTCGCTTTTTTGTTTTTTAAATAGAGTCATTACCAAGTTTACAGCTCTGACCAGTTTGCGAAAAAGCTCACTTTTTACTGGAAACCTATAGGCAGCAGTACGTGACGGGCAAGCAGCACTTGTATATTAAACTTTACACGCAATAACTGTATTACGTTCACGTAAACGTAAGTAGGTGTGGTTGTTCTATTTATAGTTTTTAAAACTTACAAATGACGCTTTTGTGAATTTTTTATCTATATAATGCTTTTAATTGGGTTATTTAATTTAAGCTTAATGTTTTCATTGGTTTTATCATCTGTGAGTATAGCGAACACGTATATGAAGTGATAAAGTCTCGGCAATTTCCAGCGCGCATACCCTCTCAAGGGTTAACTATTTCGGAGTATTTTAAGTGGCTGTGTTTAATCGAGTTGAATTTGATAACCATGAACAAGTGGTTTTTTGTTCTGATGAAGAGTCGGGTTTAAAAGCAATTATTGCTGTACATAATACCAACCTAGGTCCTGCAGTTGGTGGATGTAGAATGTGGGATTATGCAAACGACGAAGATGCTGTTTACGACGTGCTACGTTTATCAAAGGGCATGACTTATAAAAATGCAGTTGCGCGCTTACCCTTTGGTGGCGGTAAATCTGTAATTATAGGTAATGCGAAAGAAATTAAATCTGAGCAATTATTCCGTGCATTTGGCCGTCAGTTAGAGCGATTAAATGGCAGCTATTACTCAGCAGAAGATGTAAACATCACATGTGCTGATGTGGCTATCATGAATAAAGAAACTAATTACGTACTGGGTCTTGAAGGTAAAAGCGGTAACCCATCGCCATTTACAGCATACGGTACTTTTTTAGGAATTAAAGCAGCGCTACAGCATCAACGTGGCCATCAAAATTTTGCAGGTGTGAAAGTGGCTGTTCAAGGTCTAGGTGCTGTTGCTTATGGTTTGTGTAAACATTTACATGATGCGGGTGCTGAGTTGTTTGTAACTGACATTAACCAAGCTGCCATTGATCGTGTAGTAAGTGATTTTGGTGCAACTGCTGTTGGCATTGATGAAATTTACGACTTAGATGTTGATGTTTATGCACCTTGTGCACTAGGCGCAACTATTAACGATTTAACGATACCGCGTTTAAAAGCGACTATTATTGCAGGCTGTGCTAATAATCAGCTGGCAGAATCTCGCCACGGTGAAGTTATTCGTGAAAAAGGCATTTTATATGCACCAGATTACGTAATTAACGCCGGTGGTATTATTAATGTTTATTACGAAACAGCGCCAGAAGGTTACAGTGCAGCAGCGTCTAATAAACATGTTGAAGGTATTTTTAATACGTTAACTGAAATTTTTGCTCGCAGCGAAAAAGAGCAAAAATCAACGCATTTAATTGCTGACGAATTAGCGCAAGAGATCATTAAAAACGGTCTGTAATTTAAGTTCTAATTTACATAAAGGTGTGCAATTGCACACCTTTTGTTTATCTGTAAGTTAAGGGGTGTTGATCTTTGCGGATTTAACCTTGAAAGATTAATAGACCCTAATGCAATTGTTACTGAACAGCGGTACACTTTATTTTTAATTTTGTGCGGCAAATTATGACTCCCTCAACTTCTCTCATGCAGCCTATCGATTTAGATAATTGGCCTAGAAAGCAACACTTTGAATTATTTAAACACTTTTCTCAGCCTTATTTTAATGTGTGTGTGCGTTTAGATGCTCAAGCACTTTACGACTATTGCAAAACCAATCAATTTTCTTTTTTTCAAGCGTATGTATATTGCACCTTAAAAGCGTGCCATGAGTACGATTCAATAATGCTACGTATAATAGATAATCAACCATGGTTACTTAACAGTGTTCGCGCAAGTGTGGTTGAGCTGTCTGAAAACGATACATTTGTTTTTAGTTATTTTAATAGCGCAAGCGATTTTAAAGAGTTTGCAAATCATGCAAGTGACGTAAGCAAAAAAGCGAAACAACAGCCGTTATTTTCTGATGTATTTGCCCAAACAGAAGGGCAGGCCGACTTAATTCATATATCTGTTTTGCCGTGGCTGAATTTTAGTGCGTTTTCGCATGCATTTAGTGAAGGGCAGAGTTTAGGCATTCCTAAATTTGTATTTGGTCAGTTTGATAAACACACAGGCACAATGCCTTTAGCTATCGATGTACACCATTCATTAATGGATGGTTTGCACGTAGCGAAATTTATAAACGCATTGCAGGGTACATTTGACTCCTTTTGCAAAGGTTAACTTTAAACACATCAGTAACGGCAGTGCAAAGCAGTAATTAACCTGAACTCTGGATAATAAATCTATCTCAAGCAGCTATTTTTAGCGCTAACTGCGTTGAATTTACTTGCAATAGGCCCGCTATTGACGCGTAAATTCGCCTTGTTTTCACTGAAAATCTCTGGCTAGAGAAAATAAATTTAAATATCACCATGATCGAATACATTAGTAAATCTCTTAACCAAAGTTCAGGTTAAGTAATCTATAAGCAATGCGATGTGAATTACTTTTTATTCAAATACATAACCTTGTATGCTTGAAAAGCACGTGTGCTGGACATATTTATATACCATACCTTAGCTCAGGAAATCCCCATGATAAATGGACTGTTAATTGTTGTTTTAATTCTTTTTGTGGTGATTTTCTGGCGTTGGCCATCAATTCAAAACCGATTATGGCGCAGTAAATATAAAGATTTTGCTTTAAATTCACAGCAAAAAGATATTTTACTGCGTTGCATGCCCATCTATAAAAAAATGACCGATGCCGACAGAGAAAAGTTAGAGCGACATATTACGTGGTTTTTAAACGAAAAACGATTTGTCGGTTGTGATGGCTTAAGGCTAACGTCTGCAATGAAGTTAATTGTTGCCGCCGATGCGTGTGTATTAGCACTCAATAAACCGTGGCCGTTATATAGAAATGTAAAAGAAATTTTATTATACCCAAGTGCTTATTATGCTCCGCAATCAACTCGCGATAGTGCAGGACTTGTGAGTTACCACAATACGGTAAGACTGGGCGAGTCATGGCCTGGCGGCACACTTGTACTCAGTTGGCATGACGTGCTTGAAGGTAACCGCTTGCCAAGTGATGGACATAATTTAGTTTTTCATGAGTTTGCGCATCAACTCGATCAAGAAACAGGTAAAACAACGGGTACGCCCATTTTAAAAAGCTCAGCAGATTACAAAGAGTGGGGCCGAGTATTTAGCCGTGCTTTCACTCAGTTAAAAAGCCATGTTGCTTATAGCATGCCGCATGTTATTCACAGCTATGGTGCGACTAACGAAGCTGAGTTTTTTGCTGTACTCACCGAAACTTTTCTCGAAAAACCCGCAGAGCTTCGCCGATACGATCCTGAAATTTATAGCATGCTAGTTAATTACTACCAATTTGACCCTATTGTTTGGCATTAAACCTACATAAACCGCGCTTTATCATATAACGCTGGCAAGTTGCGTTTGTTTTTGTTGCAATCATGTGAAATAGTTTTTACTGCAACAATAACAAGCGAGAAACGCATGAAAAAAATGCTTCATACAGTATTGGCGCTGTCGGTGTCATTAGCGATAGGGCAAGTGAATGCCGCCGAAAAAGACGAGCAAAAATGGCAAGTAGATACACCAACAGGGCAATTTGTTGACGCTGCAATTAGCGTTGAGCAAGGCACATGGATGAATATAGATATTAGCCCAGATGGTAAAACTGTGGTGTTTGACTTACTTGGCGATATTTACACTATGCCAATGAGTGGTGGTACAGCCACAAAGCTCACCTCTGATATTGCATGGCAAATGCAACCACGCTTTAGTCCTAACGGCAAAAGTATTGCGTTTACCTCCGACCAAGGTGGTGGCGATAACATTTGGATGATGGACTTAAATGGCGAAAACCAACACGCTGTTACCGATGAAACATTTAGATTACTAAATAGTCCTGCATGGAGTCCTGATGGCGACTACTTAGTTGCGCGTAAACACTTTACAGCTAGCCGCTCATTGGGAGCAGGTGAAGTGTGGTTGTATCATAAAGCGGGTGGCAAGGGCGTGCAGCTTACAAAACGCAAGAACGATCAAAAAGATTTAGGTGAGCCAATGTTTTCACCTGATGGTCGTTATGTATACTTTTCGCATGATGCAACACCCGGTAAAACCTTTCATTATTCAAAGGATTCTGTAGCGGGTATTTATAAAATTAAGCGCTACGACCGTGAAACGGGTGAAATTGAAACCATAATCGATACGATGGGCGGTGCCATTAGGCCTACACCGTCACCTGATGGTAAAAAGCTTGCTTATATAAAGCGTGATGATTTTCAAACTAGTCTTTATTTATATGACTTAACTAGCGGTGAGCACACTAAGCTTTACGATAAGCTTGAGCGAGATATGCAAGAAACATGGGCTATTCATGGTGTATACCCAACCATTGCATGGACACCAGATAACGAAGAACTGGTGTTTTGGGCTGGTGGTACAATTCACAAGCTAGATGTTGCAGACAAATCTGTAAAAACCATTCCTTTTAAAGTGCAAACAAGTAAAAAAATTCAAAAAGCGGTGCGCTTTACACAAAACTTAGATACTGATGAGTTTGATGTAAAAATGCTACGTAATGTGCAAGTAAGCCCAGATGGCGAAACGGCAATTTTTGAAGCGCTTGGGCATATTTATAAACGTGATTTAGAGTCGGGTAAAATTAAGCGTTTAACAAAGCAAACTGATCATTACGAATTATTTCCACAGTACTCTCGCGATGGTAAAAAAATAGTTTACACCACATGGGATGATAACAAACAAGGGTCTGTAAGGGTTGTGTCTGCGCGCAGTGGCCGTGGCGATACCATTACAACGCAGCCAGGCAAGTATGTAGAGCCAACTTTTAGCCCAGATGGAAAGACGGTTGTTTATCGAAAAGCCACGGGCGGCAGTATTTTAAACCCTAAGTGGTCACTTAATCCGGGGGTTTATAGCGTAAGCGCAAAAGGCGGTAAAAGTGAGCTTATTTCAAAAAGTGGTTATCAACCACAATTTGGAGATGCAAACGATCGCGTTTTTATAATGAGTCCTTGGCCAAAACCAACGCTTAGCGTAGTAGAGCTTGAAAGTAAAAAATTTCGTAAACTGTACGAATCAGAGCATGCGACAGAATTTAGAGTATCACCAGATGGGCAATACCTCGCTTTTGCTGAGCGATTTAAAGTATTTGTAACGCCGTTTGTACAAAGTGGTAAAATAATTAATATTGGGCCTAAAGACAGTCAATTCCCAATAGAGCAGTTATCGGTGCGTGCTGGTGAAAACATTAGTTGGAGTGCTAAGAGCAACAAACTTTATTGGACATTAGGGCCTGAGCTTTATCATGCAAGCCTTGAGGGGATGTTTGCTATTAACAAAGCCGAAGATGCCGACTTTAAAGTGAAAAGTGGCGATAATATCGGTTTCAGTAAAAAAATGGCAGAGCCTAAAGGCATGATTGCGCTCACTGGTGCAAAAATTATAACTATGGACGGCGAAAAGGTTATTGAAAATGGTGTAATCATCACTGATGGCAAGCATATTAAAGCAATTGGTACAGCAAGCGATATAAGCATCCCTAAAGGTGCTGAGGTTATTGATGTAACAGGTAAAACTATTATGCCTGGTATTGTTGATGCTCATGCACATGGCTCGCAAGCAAGCGGTGAAATTATACCTGAGCAAAACTGGAAAAACTTTGCAGGTTTAGCGCTGGGTGTAACTACAATTCACGATCCATCAAACGATACCTCTGAAATATTTACCGCAAGCGAAATGCAAAAGGCAGGCATGATTGTTGGCCCGCGTATTTTCTCAACGGGTACTATTTTATATGGCGCAAATATGCCAGGTTATACGTCGCATATTGACTCGTTAGACGATGCTAAATTTCATTTAGAGCGCCTTAAAAAAGTAGGGGCGTTTAGTGTTAAATCTTATAACCAGCCACGCCGTGAGCAGCGCCAACAAGTTATTGAAGCAGGCCGGATGCTTGAAATGATGGTTGTCCCTGAAGGCGGCTCATTATTACAACATAACTTAAGTATGATTGTGGATGGACACACAGGTATTGAGCATTCAATCCCTGTAGAGCACATATATGACGATATAAAGCAGTTATGGTCGCAAAGTGATGTAGGTTACACACCAACACTTGTAGTGGCTTATGGTGGCATTTGGGGTGAAAATTACTGGTATGATAAAACTGATGTGTGGAATCATCCACGTTTAAGTAAATTTGTGCCTAAAAATCAATTATTACCACGCTCTATGCGCCGCATTAAAGCGCCCGATCATCACTATAATCACTTTAATAACGCACGCGTTGCTGCTGAGCTGCAAGACCTAGGTGTATTAGTTAACTTAGGTGCTCACGGTCAGCGTGAAGGCTTAGGTGCACACTGGGAGATGTGGATGTTTGCACAGGGCGGAATGACACCGCTTGAGGCAATACGTGCATCAACACTCGATCCGGCTAAGTATTTAGGACTTGATAAAAACGTAGGCTCGCTTGAAGTGGGCAAACTGGCTGATTTAATGATTATAGATGGCGATCCGCTTAAAAATATTCGAGATTCGGATAAAGTAGATTACACCATGATCAATGGTCGACTATTCAATGCAGAGACAATGAATGAAGTGGGTAAAAAAGAACGCGAACCACTTTATTTTGAAGAACTGTAATTTATTTTAAACTTTTTAAAGCGGCTACATAACCGCTTTTTTTAGCCTTACCCAATTTATAAAGCTTTATATTTTTGGCAAATAACGGATATAAAAAAACCGCTTAACGCGGTTTCTTTTAAAAATCATAAATGTTGATTAAACAACACCGCGCGGTAAGCGACAGTCATGATCTTTACGAGCTAAAATTACAATCCAAAGTTCTTCCGCTGTGTAACCTTCTTCATTTTCGGTAACAACAGTGAATGGCGCTTTTTTCTGTGCTTTAACAGGAGCAGCTGCTTTTGGTTTTTTCGTTTTAGTTGTTTTACCAGAGTTTAATTTTTTAGTAAGCTCTGCTACGTCAGCTAGGCGTAAATTTTTACCGCCATCAATGCTGTACCAACCAGGTTTGGTTGTGATTTCAGGTTTTTTACCATTGGCAGTTTCGTACGCTGCTGCAAAGGCAGATAACACTTCTGTTTTGTCTAGTTTGCTCATCAGAGACCCTATACGTTGTGAACACAGATAAAGAAGAGGTATTTATACCTATTTTAAAACAGTTTTTCAATTTTTTGCGATTTTCCTTCCATTTTAGGCCTATAAACGCCAAAATTTGCACAAAATTCAGTGCTAAGTAAGGTAAGTTGTATGCAACGTAGAGAATTTAACCAACTCCTAAATGACATTTTGAAACCTCATTTAATAAAAGATTTTTGCCCAAATGGCTTACAGGTCGAAGGTAAAAACGAAATTAAAAAAATTGTGACGGGTGTAACCGCAAGTCAAGCTTTAATAGAAGCTGCCATTGAGCAACAAGCAGATGCTATTTTGGTTCATCATGGTTTTTTTTGGAAAGGGGAATCTCAACCAATAACGGGTATGAAAAAGCGTCGCATAGGTGCGTTATTAGCACACGATATTAATTTATTTGGCTATCACTTACCACTCGATATTCATCCAGCAGTTGGCAATAACGCACAACTTGCAAAGTTATTAGATATTGAAATTGAAACAGGGCTAGAGCCAACTTCAAATAGCGTAGCAATGAAAGGGCGTTTAAAAATACCATTAAGTGGTGAAGATTTTGCAGATAAAATTGCAAAAGTGCTTAATCGAACCCCGCTCACAAGCTTAGTACGCTCAGCTAAAATAGAAACCATTGCACTGTGTACTGGTGGTGGGCAAGGATATATTGACTTAGCAGCAGAGCAAGGCATTGATGCTTATTTAACGGGTGAAGCATCGGAGCAGACAATTCATAGTTCTCGTGAGCAAAACATTGATTTTTTTGCAGCCGGGCATCATGCAACAGAGCGCTATGGTGTAAAAGCACTAGGTGAGTTACTTGCTCAAGAGCATGGTTTTGATGTGACATTTATAGACATAGATAACCCAGTTTAATTAGGCTATATAAGTTACAGCGCCTCTGGATCTATCCAGCGGCGCAAACTTATCCATATATTTCCTACTACTTCGTGACTGTATTGCGTAACCACAAGTAAGGCATGAGCATTGGGAATAAACTGCTTGCTCCATGGAAGTGCAGCAAAATTATGATAATCAGTGGCTGCGGTTATGACTTCAATACCTTGAGCATTAAATAAGTCTTTGGCACGGGGCATGTGCAGTACAGATGTTACTAGTGCAACTTTAAAGTCGACTAATTTTGATGCCAGTAATTTAGCTTCTTCACCTGTGTCCATTGCTTTTGGATTTTGGAAAATACGGCTCTTATTAACGCCTAAACTAATTGCCGTTTGATACATAAGCCCGCTATTAGTGGTATTTTTATAACCCCCGCCTGAAACTATAAGCTCTGCGTTAGGGTAGTGCTTTGCCAGTTTTACACCTTCTACCAAGCGCGTTAGCGCACAATTACCTAATTGATTATTAGCACTGAGTGCAGGATTTGGGTTTATATCGCAACCTAGTACAACTATTTTGTCTATTTTTGGATGCTTTAGAGTATTAAACGCAAGCGACGCAGGTTCATTATTTTGGATAATTAAATTGGCGATAAAGGGTGTGCTCAATGCAAGTAATACAATTAAGCTTAAAGTAGACAAGAAGAGAGCTGATTTGCGGCCTTTAAGTGCCAGTAGGAGCATCAGGCATGCAAATAAACCAAATAGAGGCAGTGGCATAAGTAAGCCACCAATCATTTTTTTAATAACAAACATAAGAGTTAAACGCTGTAGAGTTAATTACAGCGATATTACTTATTATATTGATGATTATCGACCGTTATTTAGCTTACAGGTATTTAAAAAGTGACGATAAACAGGGTTATCTTTCATGTCTTTTTTCATCGCTAAATACATAGGGCGAGTAAGACCAAGAGCGCCCAAAGGAATTGATTTAATTAAGCCTTGGCTTTCATAAGGTGTAACTAGCCAATCAGGTAAAGCGGCAACGCCCATTCCAGCACTTACTAGTTGAAAAATAAGTAGTCCTTGGTCAACCGTTTTTAATGTACCGTCAAAACGAGCATTCTGAATGAAATGCTTAAATATATCTTGGCGTTCACGCGGAATAGGGTATGAAATAATAGTTTCGTTTTTTAAATCAAGCGCTGTTACATACGCTTTTTTAGCAAGTTCATGATCCGGCGCCACAATAAGCTTCAATTTAAAATCAAATAAGTGCGCGTATTCTAATATGTCGGGTTCGCGTATGTCAGACGTTAAAACTAAATCGAGCTCATCGCTTAGTAAGTCAGGAATAGCGTCGTAACTAAAGCCACGTTCATAATCAATTTTTATATCAGGCCAAAAGTTATTAAATTCTTTAATAGTAGGTAATAACCAATGAAAACATGCATGGCATTCCACACTTAAACGCAGTTGAGAAATAGGCTGGTTTAAGCTTTCTTTTAAACGACATTTAGTCGCTTCCATTTTTGGCAATATTTCGTGAGCTAATTCAAGTAATAGCATTCCTTGAGGGGTAAAGCGGACTGGTTGAGTTTTACGCTCAAATAATTGGCAATCCAATTTATTCTCTAAATCTTTGATTTGATGAGATAAAGCAGATTGTGTCAAAAATAACTCTCGTGCTGTATTAACCAAAGATCCTGTTTCTTTTAGGGTTGCTATGGTTTTTAAATGTTTAATACCAATCATCTTTAAAAATTCTCATGGGAAAAGTGAGTTCAGCTCAGATTAATTACATACTACGCCTATATAAAAAACGTTTCAACGTCTAGATGGCTAAAATAATGCGTTTTATTGCAATTTATCGCTATGAATCTCGAAAATATTAGAGCTGGTAATGATAAAAGTCATTTTAAAACTGGTTTGATGAGTTTTAGATGAGTTTGCTTCATGTTGTATTTTAAATATAACGATTGCTGTGTATTTTAGCTCAGCGTGAGTTTTAACCATGTTGATAACGGTATGAGGTGAGATTTGTTGAATGCATAATTTAGATTGTGGTTTAAAAGCTAGAGTCGTTTTGCCTTATAGCTTAAGTTTAGCTCAATGGGTGAGTATATGCGTAGTACCAAAGCCAGCGACCTACTCGCTGGCTCTTTTTATAAGGGTTTATTAATTAGTAATATGGCTTCTTTGGCAGTAACAGGTTTTGATTTTAAAAAGCCTTGGCCATAGTCGCACGCGGTGGATTGCAAAATAGTTAATTGCTCAACTGTTTCTATTCCTTCAGCTACAACTTCAAGTTTTAATGATTGCGCAAGTGATAAAATGGCTTCAACAAGTGGGTTAGTAGAATCCTGTAGATGGTCAATAAAGCTTTTATCTATTTTTAAAATATGAATAGGCAGTTGGTGCAAGTAGCCTAGTGCTGAATAACCTGTTCCAAAATCATCAAGGCATAATTTTACTTTTAAAGGTGAAAGACCTTCAATTATTTGAGTGGCGAGTTCTAGATTTTCTATTAAGCCAGATTCGGTAATTTCTAAGCATAAAGAACCTAGAGGTAATTGGTACTTATTATAAATGGAATGTATTTGCGCTACAAAATCGAGGCTTGCAAAGTGTCGTGACGATACGTTAACGGTGACTTTTAAAAAGCGATGGCCTTGTTGGTGCCAATTTGAAATATGCTGGGCCGCCAAATCAAGTAAATGTAAATCAAGATTTATAATTTGCCCTGTAGTTTCAGCTATCGGTATAAAGTCATTAGGGGGTACAAACCCTTTTGTAGGGTGGTGCCAACGAACAAGTGCTTCAAAGCCGATAACTTCACTGGTATTAATTGTAAAAATTGGCTGAAAATAGAGTTCAAACTCGTTGTGTTCAATACCGTGTTGTAAGTCGTTTTCTATATCGGCATGGGTTTTAAGTTTTTTACGCATCGTGTTATTAAAAAACTTTACCTGACCACGTCCGGTGGATTTTGCTTCATACATAGCAGCATCAGCTTGTTGCAGTAATATATAAGCTTTGTCGTTTACGTTATCTGTATAGGCAACCCCAATACTCGTTGATGCTTGGAGTAAGTGGTTATCTATATTTAAAGGTTTTGATAATGCGTTTTTAATGCGGTTTAAAGCTTCATTAACTTGGTTTTTATGCGTGATGTTTTCCATAAAAATTGCAAATTCATCGCCGCCTAAACGTGCAAATGTATCCGTGCTTCGTACTGTACCTTTAATCAAGTCGCATATTTTTATAAGGAAGTGGTCCCCAACTTCATGCCCGAGCGAATCATTAATACTTTTAAAACGGTCAAAGTCTAGATACAACAGGGCATGGCTAGTACTCTTTTTAGCACGCGTTAAACGTAAAATAGCATGCTTTATTCTCTCAATGAGTAATGAGCGGTTAGCAAGGCCGGTAAGCTCGTCATGCAATGCTTTATGCTCGAGCTCTTGTCGGGCTAGTTGTCTATCAATTGCCATACTTATTTGGCGACTTACGTAAGTTAGAAGAGCGCTGTCGTGTTCGTTGTATTGCAGTGTTTTATCGTAGCTTTGTACAACAATAACACCGCTTATACGATCACTTGTTTTAAATGGAACACCCAACCAAGACTCTGATTGTCTGCCTACCATTTTAAAATCACCGTTATCTATATGACTTTGAAAGGCATCTTTATTGAGTAATAAGGTTTGCTCTGTTTGCAGTAGGTAATATGAAGCAGTGTCTTTTAGCTGTTCTTTAGATATTTTTTGATGTGTTTTGGTGTTTATGCCTTCTTCGACTATATAAACAAGGTCAAGTATATCTACTTTTTTGTCATATAAAGCGATAAAAAAGTTATCAGCACGAAGTAAGTTATTGATAATTGAATGCAAGGCTTCAAAGAAGGTATCTAAGTCGTTAGCTTTGTAGGTTAGGTTGGCTATTTGTAATAAGCTATTTTCTAATTTTTGTGCGTTGTTAAGTTGCTCAACTGTTTTTTGTAAGTTATTTACCGTATTTACCTGGTTAATTTTAGCACTGAGTAAGTGGGCAACTGTTGTAAGAATTTCAAGGTGTGCGTTTGTAAAGTAGCCTTTAATAGGGTGCTCACAATCAATAACACCTAAAACTTGTTCTTTATATATAAGAGGGACGCATAGTTCTGATTGGGCAGGGCGCTCATCTGCGATATAACGGCTATCTTTTGTTACATCATCGATAACTACGGCTTTACCAGTTGTGGCTACAGCCCCAGTAATTCCTTCACTAAAACGTATTACTTTACGTTCGGCTTGATATTTATCACGGGCGTGAGCAATACCCATCGATGCAACTTGATTTAATGTATAAGCATTGTTATCGGCAAGGTAAATAACGCAATCAACAAATCCTAAACGGTTAACAACGTGCGTTGTAACATACTCAAATAGCTCGTCTAGTGTGTCTAGTTGCAATAGGCTAGATGAAAATTGATTAATGATACTTAGTTGATCAGTTTTTATCTCAAGCGCTCTAGTAGCATCAGTTTTATAAGACATAAGCAATTTATATTGTTCTTTTTATTTTTAAATTCGCAGTTAAGTTAACCTAATTTTGGGTTTTTGTACAAATTAAAGCGATGAGTGGTTTCATACACTGTAAAGTTTTAATATAGCGAGTTTTAATTAATCATAAATCATTACAATAAGCTAATAACATTGAATTTGCTCATTGTGCTTTAAATAGTACCTCAGTAATTTTATCCATATAAAAACTTTATTTTTAATAAAATCTTTACTCGAAAACATCATATGCCTATGATCGGATAAATTCAGCCGTGGAACAAAGTAATGACAAGTAATAATACAAACTCTGTAACAACCCTTACTATCACTCGCCCTGATGACTGGCATGTACATTTACGTGATGGTTACCAGTTAAAAGACACTGTACGCGATATTAGCAGATACATGGGCCGCGCTATTGTTATGCCAAACCTTGTTCCGCCAGCAACGTGCACAGATACGGCATTGTCGTACAGAGAACGCATTATGTCTGCAAATCCACAAGGCAACTTTGAGCCATTAATGGTTTTGTATCTCACGGATAAAACTACACCAGATGAAATAATAAAAGCTAAAGCGACAGGTAAAATAGTAGCAGCTAAGCTTTACCCTGCTGGCGCTACCACTAATTCTGACTCGGGTGTTACATCAGTAAAAAATATTTATCCAGTTTTAAAAGCAATGCAAGAAGTAGGCATGTTGCTGTTAGTGCATGGGGAAGTGACAGATTCGTCGATTGATATTTTTGACCGTGAAAAAGTATTTCTGGATACAATTTTAGGAGATGTAGTAAATGACTTTCCTGAGCTTAAAATTGTACTCGAGCATATTACGACTAAAGATGCAGTAGAGTTTGTTGTTAATGCACCTAGCAATGTAGCGGCAACAATTACAGCGCATCATTTGCTTTATAACCGCAATCATATGTTAGCGGGTGGAATTCGCCCACATTATTACTGTTTACCAATTCTCAAGCGTAACATTCACCAGCAAGCATTAATGGCTGCAGCAATAAGTGGAAATAAAAAATTCTTTTTAGGAACTGACTCTGCACCACATTATAAAGATAAAAAAGAAGCTGCTTGTGGGTGTGCTGGTGCATACACTGCTCATGCCGCTATTGAATTATATGCTGAAGCATTTGAGGATGCAGGAGCTTTGGACATGCTTGAAGGGTTTGCAAGCCACTTTGGCCCTGATTTTTACGAATTGCCGCGTAATACAGATACAATTACATTACAAAGAAAGCCGTGGAAAGTACCTGCAAGTTATACATTGGGCGACTCTGAAGTTGTGCCTATAAAAGCTGAAAATACAATGGATTGGTCTGTCGAATAACCAATAATATATTTAAATCTAAAGCCGCTTAATTTTTAATGCGGCTTTTTTGTTTGTGCTTTGATATTATTGAGGCGTAATTCGATGACAGGGTGGTTGTAGGTGGCTTTTGATCTCGCTTACAGCAATAAATATTACAATAATACTTATAGTTTTTGCTTGTAAATTAGTCAGTTAAAGGCGATTTAAAACAAATTTATATTTTTAAGAAATAATTCCTAATTAACAGAGCGAAAAAAAATATAATGTGTTAATCTTACCTTGCTTTGAGTTTTTATGTATTGAATTTACGGATATTGTGCTGCGTTTAAGGTTACCGGTTAGGTTATTACTTGTTCCTGTACTGTACCTCCATATTTTTGAGCATTGACTCAGGGAGGATATTGCCATAATAATATGGCTGAATTTTAATTATTGACTTACAGGAAAATTTAGTATGTCGGTTACTGGTAAAGTAAAGTTTTTCAACGAAGCTAAAGGCTTTGGTTTCATTGAACAAGAAAATGGTCCTGACGTGTTTGTACATTTCAGCGCAATCACTGGTTCTGGTTTTCGCACTCTTAGCGAAGGTCAAGCAGTGACATTCAGCATCAAACAAGGTCAAAAAGGCCCTGAAGCTGAGAACGTAGAAGCAGCATAATTTATTATGTGAACTCTAGTTCATCTTGGTGAAGCAGGTTTCTGTTTCACCATAATTCCCATTCCTTAAATCTATTTATTTCATACCTCAAATTCTCCTTTTTTTAAACTTAAAAAACTACTCAAACATTCTATCTTTGCAAAGCTAAACAACTAATAATCTAACGGACAAAACAATCCTCTAATACTTTTAAAAACCATTCATAAGAATTTATTCAATGGGCCTGATACCAGCTTAAATAAAATCGATGCTCAATATCAATCCATGCAAATTCTGTTTCAAGCTTACTCTGTGTGACGAAGGCTACTCATTGATAAGGGCTTCTAGGTGCTTCTATTACTTTATTATGTGAACGTAAAGCTTCATTTATAATGTATTACTAATAAAGTAGGGTAACTCTTCATGATTAACTTAATTACTGAATTAACCTTAACGTTAAAATAGTATTAAAGAATACTTTAAAGCGGTAAATACAACCTGTTTAATTATCAAAAGCTTTTATGCTGCTAAAAGAAATGCATTGTTGAGTTTATTATTACTATTTATGAAAAAACACGTTTTAAAATAGTTTTAAAAGTAACGTATATAAAGCGTGAGTATCCGATATTAAATATTATCCAGTGTTGTTTTTTTGTGCGACAAATGGTTTGTTTTTTCAGATGAAGTGTAACTGAGGCGATAAAACACGATAAAATCGTGTAAAAAATAACTTTTGTTATATCAATTTATATTTTTTTTAGTTTTTTTTCAGTGCGAATTCAGCCTTAGCTAAATGTTGCAATAATGTTGTTTTATGTCAGTACAATGCGAATAAATACACCCCTTAAAAGGCTTTAATAGAAATATTAAGAAAAAGCTTCGTTGCAATAATGTTAACTGTTGTGGGCTGGTACTTTCGTTTAAGCATTAACTTAGCTATTTATTTACTGAGATTAGTAAACATCAAGTTGACAGCGCTAATTGCATTTAGCATTATTGGAAGGTTGATATCTATTAAAAGATATCAGGGTTGTTCTCCTCGGAGGATAATTAAATTATAAAAGCAACATTACTTAATTGGTTGGGAACTATGTCTGTTAAAATCAGAAAGAGTCTTGTAGCAACTGCGTTGGTTGGCGCATTTGCATTTGCAAGCAGCAATGTGATTGCAGATCCTTTGAATGACGTGCAAAAAGCAGGTCAACAAATTCAAAAGGCTGCGGTTAAGTCTCAAACTAAAATTGACAATGTATATGGTCAAACTCAGGAGCTAATCGCTGAGTACCGTAGCGTTGTTGATGAGACTGAACTTATGAAAGTGTATAACGATCACGTGTCGCGCTTGGTTGATAGCCAAAACGCTTCAATTGAATCGTTTGATCGTCAAATCGCGACTATTGATAACACTAAACAAAACGTTGTGCCTTTGATGTATCGCATGATCGATACGCTTGAGCAATTCATCAAAGCGGACGTTCCATTTAATCTTGAAACGCGTTTAGGACGTGTTGAAAGACTACGTGAGATCATGGTTTCTGCGTCTGTAACGACGTCTGAAAAATTCCGTCAAGTACTTGAAGCTTACACTATTGAAACAGCATACAGCTCACTTGTATCTGCTTCACAAGGTACTCTAGAAGTTGATGGTAAAAGCATTAACGTTGATATCGGCCAGTTAGGTCGTATCACTTACGTTGCTCAGTCTTTTGACTTGAAACATGCTTGGGTGTGGGATAACAACACTAAACAGTGGAAAGAATTAGGCGAAGAATACCTAAAACCTGTTAAAGAAGTTATTCGTATGGCGCGTAAGCAAGCGACATTAGAACTTGTTAAACTACCTATCTTTGGCGCGGAGTAATCAATAATGAAGAAACTATTTAAAGGTTTTGCTGTTGCAGCAGTACTAACTGTTTCTGCAGGTACCGCGCTTAATGCACATGCAAATACTGGAGCTCTAGATAAAATTCTTGAGCAAGTAAAGCAAGAGCGTATCTCTGAAGGTAAAATCAATAAGCAACGTGAGCAAGAGTTCTTATCAGAACGTGCTGACAAGCAAGCATTACTTAACAAAGCTAAAAGCCAACTTGCTTCTGAGAAGTCTCGTGGTGAAAGCTTAGCTAAGCAATATGCACAAAACGAAAATACGCTAGCTGAAAAAGAAGCAGCTCTTCAAAGTGCCCAAGGTACTTTAGGTGAGATGTTTGGTGTTGTACGTCGTGCAGCTCAAGATGCTATCGGTTCTATCGAAGCGTCACTAGTTAGTGCTGAAAAACCAGGTCGTGCTGAAATCTTACGTTCGTTAGCCGCTGCTAAAGAACTTCCTACAGTTCGCGAACTTGAAGAACTTTGGATTTCACTTCAAACTGAAATGACAGAATCAGCTAAAGTTTCAACTTTTGAAACTGAAGTTGCTGGTCTTGACGGTAACCCGTCAATGAAAAAAGTAACACGTATCGGTAACTTTAACTTAGTTACAGACGATGGTTACTTAATTTATTCACCAGAGACTAAGTCTATCCAGCCTCTAGGTAAGCAACCAGACGGTTATATCTTAGACGGTATCACGGCTCTAGAAAATACATCACCAGATAACTACGCTGGTGTTTACATAGATCCGACTCGTGGTGCTATCTTACGTATCAACACTCAAAAAGCGACCCTTATGGAATACTTCCATCAAGGTGGCGTAGTTGGTTATATCATCACGGCTTTACTTGGCCTAGGTATGCTAATTACTCTAATCCGCTTTGTTGACCTTACACTTACTACTAGTAAGATTAAGAGCCAGCTTAAAAATGTTGCTACACCGAATACAAATAACCCACTGGGTCGTATTCTTAAAGTGTACCATGACAACAAGAACCAAGATGTTGAAAACCTTGAGCTTAAACTTGATGAAGCGATTCTACGTGAAACGCCACGCATTGAAGCTGGTATCAATATAATTAAGATTCTTGCTGCAATCGCACCGTTACTAGGTCTACTAGGTACAGTAATCGGTATGATCTTAACGTTCCAAACAATCACATTGTTCGGTACGGGTGATCCGAAGATCATGGCAGGTAACATCTCTCTAGCACTTGTAACTACAGCGCTAGGTCTAATTGCTGCATTACCACTAATTCTACTTCATGCTCTTGTAGCTGGTCGTAGTAAGTCGGTATTACACATCCTTGATGAGCAAAGCGCGGGTATCGTTGCTACTCACGCGGAGAAGGAGAAAGCCTAATGCTAGTCCTGATGGAGATATGGGAATCTATCAGGGATTTTGTTGGCACAGGCGGCCAGGTTTTATACGTGGTCGCGATAGCACTCTTTCTTATGTGGGTTTTAATGATTGAGCGCTATTGGTTCCTACTTGCAGAATTTCCTCGCACAGCGAAAGAAATTGTAGCAAAGTGGGATGCCCGCCAAGACACTACGTCTTGGTACGCACACAGAATCCGTGAAGCATGGATTTCTGAAGCGTCTGAAAAATTAGATCAGCGTATGTTGTTGATTAAGACATTAGTAGCTGTTTGTCCTTTAATAGGCTTACTTGGTACTGTTACTGGTATGATCTCGGTTTTTGAAACCATGGCCAACCAGGGTACGGGTAACGCACGTTTAATGGCATCAGGTATTTCAATGGCAACAATCCCAACAATGGCTGGAATGGTTGCGGCATTATCTGGAGTATTTTTTAGCTCACGTCTTGAGACAAAAGCTAAAATGGTGAAAGCCAAACTTATTGATAGTATGCCTCATCACTAGAGAGAGAATTAAATATGGCACGTAAACAACGTTTTCGTGAAGAAGAAGAAGCAGCGGTTGATATGACGCCAATGCTTGACATCGTATTTATCATGCTTATTTTCTTTATCGTAACTACATCGTTCGTTAAAGAGGCTGGTATCGAGGTCAATAAACCTAAAGCGGCTCAAGCTACTAAGCAAAAAAATGCTAACATTTTTATTGCTATTCGTAGTAACGGCGAGATCTGGATTGATAAACAGCAGGTTGATGTTGAACGTATTTCAGCAAAAATCGAAAGTTTATTAGCAGAACAACCTACTGAAGTTGTAATTTTGCAAGCTGACAAAGAAGCAAAACACGGCGTAGTGGTTAAAGTTATGGACCAGATTAAAGCGACGGGTGATAACCTGAGAATTTCAATAGCTGGAGATCAGTAATGATTCGTTTTCTGTTTTCACTGATTGCAGGTGGGGCAGTTACTTTCGGCTTGTTCTACTTCATGGCATTCCTCATCTCTGGTGGGGCTGACCGTAATACGGAACAAAAAGAGCAGATCATAGTCGAAATAATGACGAATCCGCCTGAATCTAAGGTGCAGGAGAGGAAGCGTGTACCGCCTCCTCCTCCGCCACCGCCAAAGCAGCCGCCTAAACCGCAGCCGCCACAGCCGGAAAATAATAATCCAAATCCTGGTGCTATGTCATTTAATATGGGAAGCATTGATGTTGGTAGTTCGGCAGGTGGACTAAGTGGTCCTGGTGCATTTGGACGAGATGGTGATGCGACACCTATCGTTCGTATAGAACCAAAATATCCAACGCAAGCAGCACGTGATGGTAAAGAAGGTTGGGTTCAACTTTCATTCACAATTGATGAGCTAGGTGGAGTAACTGACGTTGAAGTAATTGACGCAGATCCGAAACGTATCTTTGACCGTGAAGCTAAACGTGCACTGCGTAAGTGGAAGTACCGTCCTAAGATCATTGACGGAAAACCACAGAAACAACCAGGTTTACAAGTTCAATTAGACTTTAAACTTAACCAAGGCAATTAAGGAGGCGAGTAATGAGAAATTTTTCTAAAGTAACTGCTCTTGCAATTCTTATGTCTGTGTCGGGTGCTACTTTAAGTGCATCTGTTTTAGCAGCGCCGGATTACGCAAAGATTGAAGAGCGTAAAAAAGCAAAAACTAAAATCATGGGCGAGCGTACTGGTAAAAAAGTAATTAAAGCATTTGATTTGTACAACGAAGAAAAAGTTGATGAAGCAATTGTTTTGCTTAGAGAAATCGAGCCTTCGAATGACTTTGATAAAGCGACCGTAAATCGTTACTTAGGTAGCATGTACGCTCAAAAAGAAAAGTATGACGAAGCGATCAAGTACTCTAAGCAAGCCGTTGCACCTGATGTTTTAAACTTTGCTGATCAAGAACAAACTCTTAAGTTGTTAGGTGACTTATACGCTGGTACAGAAAAGTTCCAAGAAGCTAAAAAAGCATATGTAGCTTGGATGGACTTTACCGGTGAAGAGGACCCTACGGTTTATACACGTATTGCTCAAGCTAACTATCAGTTAGAGCAATACCGTGATGTTTTTGAACCAGCAGATAAGGCAATAAAACTTCAAAAAGAGCCTAACAAAGGCCCTTACCAATTAAAACTTGGCGCATACTTTGAGCTTAAAGATTATGCAAACATGGTTAAAATTGGCGAAGAAATTGTTCGTGTATGGCCTGATGATAAAAAAGCTTGGGTTAGCTTAGGTAAGTATTACCTACAAACTGAAGATTATTCTAAAGGTTTAGCAACTATGGAAGTTGCATACAAGAATGGTTACTTTGAAAATGAAGTTGAGTATAAAGTCTTATCTAACTTTTACTCTCTAAATGAGATCCCTTATAAAGCAGCTGTAACGCTAGAAAAGGCCATTAAGAGTGAAAAAGTAAAACGTACAAAGCAGAATGTTAGCGCGATTGCGAGTAATTACCATCGTTCTAAAGATTTAGAAAAAGCTGCTAAGTACTACGAAGATGCTGCTAAATTTGATGACGACGCTGAGCTTTACCGCAAAGCTGGTTCATTACTTTTACAATCTGAAAAATTCAGTGCTGCTATTGTTCGCTTGAACAAAGCATTAGAGCTTGGCTCTGACAAAAAAGGCACAATTTATTCAGATTTAGCTGAAGCGTATTACTACCAAGGTAAGTATAAGCAAGCATATGCTGCAATTACTAAAGCTATGGATGACCCTCGCACACGTAAGTTTGCAAAAGGTTGGTCTACATATATTAAAGATAAAGCCGCTCGCAACGGTGTTAAAATTTAATTTTAATTAGCTTAAGCAACTTATAAAAAGCCCCTCTGGGGCTTTTTTTATTGGAACTACTATGTATAAAAAGCTCTTTTTATCATCACTACTGTGCCTATTTTTAGCTGCATGTTCAAAGCAGCCTCAACCTTATGAGTCGTTTGAGGACGCACAAGTCGCTTTAAAAGCTTTAAACATGGCGCTTGTACAAACAGGTGCTACTAAAGGCAATAACATTGAAAAAGATCAATTGGTTTTCTCTGATGCTTACTTAACAAAACGCCATACTATTTATCAGAGCCTAATGGGTATGGAGCTTAATCTAAATCAAATTGCGCAAGTAAACTATTTGGTAATTGCAGAGCGTTTCCCTGAACGCTACTTTAATTGGCCAGCCCAAGTAAATGTTTTAGAAAACATGCTCGCTTTTGAAGGCTCAAAAAACACACCGGATAATGTTATTACTTGGCTCAAGTTAACCCAAGATACCCTAGACAGTGCTCAACAAAGCAATTTAAAGCTGAACAAGGTTGAACTTACATTGTTACAAAGCTATGTATTAAGTGCGATAGCAAGTAACCATGTTCAACCAGCGCTTAAAAGCCATATAAGAGCTTTTAGCGATTATTTAGCTAGTTATAAGCCAAGAGGAAGTGTGGGTCTAAGAGGTCTGCCAAATGGCACTCAGTGGTATCAGAGCAAACTTAATTACTTTAGTGGCGAAGTACATTCACCGTTAGAATGGGTTACTCTTTTAAACGAAAAAATAAAAGTATTAGATCGTGTTGCATTCGACAGTAAGCTGCCAACTTCTCACCAAAAATCGTTTTTAGTTCAGTATTTATCTGATGAAAAATTAATAGAAGGCTTAGATTGGCAGGCTAACTATCAAGACTTACCTGCAATGGCGAGCGCTATGGATATGTCTAATAAAGATAAAACATTGATGCTTGCGATGATGGAATCAGATATAGGTATTCACTACCATGCGTGGACTTTGCCTCAAGCAAAGGTAAACCTTATAAAGCGCCTACAAATGAGTCCAGAAGAGGCCCAGTACTTGGTTGAAGATATAATTCTCTACCCAGGGCAATCATTTAGCTTTATACAACACATTATATAATGATTTGAAAGTGCGCTTATTGTGCGCACTTTGTACACCGTTGAGTTGCGGGGTCTAGTTCAAGTGACTTAGCTGATATTTTTTCTTCACAATCACAGCAGTAGCCATACTGGCCAATTTCTATTTGACTTAGTGCGGCTTCTAGTTTGGTCATGCGACTGATTAAAAGTGCATACTCAGGGCCTAACTTCTCTGCTGCGCAGTCTAACCATTCATTATTTGCTGTATCAGCTAAAATTTGTATTAAATGGTGATGTGCAGGGTAAGCTGATTTAGAAAGCATGGTTAATATATTTAATTTAACTTGTGCTATTTCATCGTTAAGTCTTTTTTGATGATGCATTATCAGTACAACCTTATTAAATGGGCTTTACGTTATACTGATATTATCTAGAGTCTTTAAGTTAGTCGTTATGATTTGAATCAAGTTGAGGTGCTTTGGCATATTTATTTAATACGCTAGCCACATCTTCTTTACTTTTTAAACGTCTGATTTCGTCAAATAAATCGATAGCTTGCGGGTACTGGCGTTTTAGATAACCAAGCCATTGTTTAGTACGTGAAGCAAAGTATTTTTCATCCTTCGCGGGGTCTTGATGAATAGCTGAGTGAATTAAGTGATAAATAATATGCTCCCACTCAAGGCTATCATATTGCTCATTATTTACATGAGCTTTAATTTTTTTTGCTAAATCAGGGTGCGAAAGGGCGCCACGACCAAGCATTAAATCAGTGCACCCACTTCGTTTTTGACAAAGCATTGCGTCCTCTACTTGCCAAATTTCACCATTGGCAACAACGGCAATATTCTTACCTTTTATTATTGGTGGAATTTTTTCCCAATAAGCTGGCGGGTTATAACCATCTCGTTTGGTTCTGGCGTGAATAGCTACACTATTTGCACCTGCACTTACCACAGCATCAACAATTTCTTGGCTGTTACTGTCATCATCAAAGCCTAAGCGAATTTTTGCACTTACTTCATGTTCATCATCTACAGCATCTCGGACTGCTTTAATAATCGTATACATATGGTCAGGGTCTTTAAGCAGTACAGCCCCCCCTCGGCTACGATTAACTGTTTTTGCTGGGCAACCAAAATTTAGGTCGACCCCATGGGACCCTAATGCGATTGCTCTTATTGCATTTTCGGCTAACGGATTTGCTTCTTGACCGAGTAATTGAACACGCACAGGAGTACCTGCTCGTGTAAATCCATTATTATGTAGTTCAGGGCAAAATCGATGAAAAACTTTGTCAGGTAAGCATGTTTCAACCACTCTTACAAACTCTGTGACGCACAAATCGAACCCACCAATGTCTGTGAGTAATTGGCGCATTTTAAAATCAACGACACCTTCCATAGGCGCTAAAACAAGTTTCATAAAGAGATTAATTTTGATAAAAAAACTGGAGGCATAGTTTACCTGTAAATCACACATTGATAAATCTGTAATTACCGCCCATATTTGATGTATAAATTGCAAAAGTAAATATTATGAAAATAAATGAAAGTTTTTATTTTTGTACGGGTCTACTTAAGCATACAAGCAATTTAAAAATACATTTTTATTGCTGAGATTTACAATCCTTGATTAAAGAGAGTCATAAAATGAATACAGTTAAAAAAAATACAATCGCGTTAACTTTAGGTGCAGTAGTAGTTGGCTCTGCAAGTTTTGTATCTGCAGATGTACAAGCTAACCCATTTGAGTTTCAACAACTAGTAACAGGTTACCAATTAGATGCTGCAGAAGGTAAGTGCGGTGAAGGCAAATGTGGCGGTGACGCAAAAGATAAAAAAGAAGGTAAATGCGGCGAAGGCAAATGTGGTGGCGACGCAAAAGATAAAAAAGAAGGCAAATGCGGCGAAGGCAAATGTGGCGGCGATGCAAAAGGTAAAAAAGAAGGTAAGTGCGGCGAAGGTAAATGTGGTGGCCGTTAATATCTTATTCTAAATAAGTTATGCTAAAAGGGCCCTAAGGCCCTTTTTTGTTAAGTTAGAGGTAGTTATGATACAAACTCAAAGTAAAGATTTTGGGATGGTGGGCCTTGGCCTACGACGAGAAATGCTTGATGAGCTGCTTGAGCATGTACCTAATCAAGTAGACTTTTTAGAAGTTGCGCCAGAGAACTGGTTAAAACTGGGTGGACGCTTTAAAAAGCAATTTAAAACATTAACCGATGCTAATAATTTTGTGTGTCATGGATTATCACTGTCTATCGGTTCTCCCGAACCTCTTGATGTTGAATTTGTTAAGTCTTTAAAAGTGTTTTTTGAAGAGCACAATATAAAAATTTTTAGTGAGCACTTAAGTTACTGCTCCGGTACAGGGCATATGTATGACTTAATGCCCATTCCATTTACACAAGATGCTATAGCACATGTTGTTCCTCGTATTAAACAAGTTCAAGACATACTAGAGCAGCAAATTGCGATAGAAAATGTTTCCTATTATGGCGCGCCTGGACAGCAATTATCAGAACTTGAATTTACGAATATTATTTTAGAGCAAGCTGACTGCAAACTTTTACTTGATGTGAATAACATTTATGTTAATTCGATAAATCATGGCTACAACGCGCAAGCATTTTTAACTGGGTTACCTTCTAATCGTATAGCCTATGGGCATGTTGCTGGCCATTATAATGAGGCTGATGACTTAATTGTTGATACACATGGCGCTGATGTGATTGATCCTGTTTGGGAGCTACTCGATAAAGCATACGAAGTGCATGGCGTATTTCCAACCTTGCTTGAGCGCGATTTTAATATTCCTACCATGAATGTTTTAACCAAAGAGTTAGATATAATTCATGATCTACAGGCTAAACACTTTGATTCAACTGTTTCAAAACAACGAGCTTAATATAAGCCTTTATCAACATTAAAAGAGTGCCTAGTTATGAGCTTTATTGAAATACAAAACGAATTTATGGCGCATATTCGCGAGCCTCAAAAAAATAAAAAGCCCAGTGGTATCGAAGACAGGCGTATGGCTATTTATCGCGACCTATTTTTTAATAACATTGAAGGTTTTATATCATCAGGTTTTCCGGTATTAAAAACGTTATATACCCAGAAGCAATGGCAAGCCCTTGTACGCCAATTTTTTAGCGAATATGATTGTCATTCGCCGTACTTTTTAGACATAGCAGGGGAGTTTATTAATTACTTATCAAGTGATTATAAAATGAAAAAATACGATCCCGTGTTTATGCTAGAGCTTGCCCATTATGAATGGGTAGAGCTAGATGTATCCATTGCACACGAAGATGAGCAAGAGAAAAAGTTACAAACAACAGCGCTTACTAGTTCAGCTTTATATTTATCGAAAACGGCAAGAAATTTAAGTTATCAATTTCCGGTTCAAAATATTAGCAATCGCTTTAAACCAAAAGAGCCATCGCCTCAGCCTAATTATTTTGTTGTATATAGAGATGAAGATGATGACGTTCAATTTTTAGCTACGAATGCGATGACAGCTTTGCTATTGTCAATCATAGAGGCAAGCGAAGGCGCGACATTTGACAACGTCTGCCAACAGGTATTAGCTCATGCGCCACAATTTAATGCAGAGCAAATTGCTCAAGGTGCACTGGTTACTCTTAATGCTATGGTTGAACGCGGTGTTATTGTGACAAAAAATCAAGACTAAGGTCTTTATTGATGATTTTACATCGTCTATTATGGCAGCCTTATTTGCCGTGCTTAATAAAAGGTTGTACCAATGTCAGATGATAAAGACTTTAAAGATCCGTTCAACGCTACTTACTTTCTTGCTTTTTTAGCTGTATTTGCAGGGATTGGTTGTTTAAATGCAATATTGGGCTGGATCACTAGCTTAACGTAAAATGTATAGCGTTTATTAAGGCTGTTGCTAACTTCAGCCTTGAACCACTTTATTTTAATTACCCCGTTCATATTTAATACTTCTTTTATAATAACGCCAAACTCGCAATTAAAGGTTAGTTAAGGTTATAATCACCTGCTTTGTAATATAAACAATTGAGCAGTTAAAATTATGACTCAAGTAACACCAGCAATTATCAAAAACAGCATAACTACAATTGCTGATTATCCAAAAGCGGGCATCATGTTTCGCGATGTAACCACTTTAATGGCAAATCCAGAAGCCTTTAAAGCAACTATTGACGCGTTTATCGCAGAATATAAAGATCAGGGCTTTACTAAAATCATAGGCACAGAATCACGTGGTTTTATTTTTGGTGCGCCATTGTCTTACGCGTTAGGCATTCCGTTTATTCCAGTACGTAAACCAGGTAAGTTACC
The DNA here is from genome assembly GCF_031198785.1 of Pseudoalteromonas sp. HL-AS1. Lineage (NCBI taxonomy): Bacteria > Pseudomonadati > Pseudomonadota > Gammaproteobacteria > Alteromonadales > Pseudoalteromonadaceae > Pseudoalteromonas > Pseudoalteromonas sp. HL-AS1. Next base: position 2,258,101 of record NZ_CP133569.1, on the reverse strand, counting down.
ACGCGAAGTTATTCGTCAAGACTACTTACTTGAGTACGGTGAAGACACGCTAGAACTGCATGTAGATGCAATTGTACCTGGCGACAAAGTACTATTAGTTGATGACTTATTAGCAACTGGCGGCACAATTGAAGCCACTGCTAAGTTAGTTAATAAACTAGGTGGCGAAGCCACAGATGCAGCATTTGTTGTATCACTACCAGAACTTGGTGGCGAGCAGCGCATCAAAAAAATGGGTATTAAAATCCTAAAATTGGTTGAATTCGAAGGCGAGTAATCGATGAGTTATCAGGTTCTAGCGAGAAAATGGCGTCCTCAAACCTTTCATGAATTGGTTGGGCAGTCTCATGTTAAGCAAGCGCTTGTAAATGCGCTTACGCAAAATAGACTGCATCACGCTTATTTATTCACTGGAACCCGCGGTGTAGGTAAAACCACCATTGCACGTATTTTTGCTAAAAGCTTAAATTGCGATGAAGGTATATCTGCAAATCCGTGTGGACAATGTAGCAGCTGTTTGGATATAGAAGCAGGGCGCTACATTGACCTACTCGAAATAGATGCGGCTTCTCGTACAAAAGTAGAAGACACTCGCGAAATACTTGATAATGTTCAATATGCACCAACGCGTGGACGTTATAAAGTATACCTAATCGATGAAGTTCACATGCTTTCTAAGCACAGCTTTAACGCGCTTTTAAAAACGCTTGAAGAGCCACCAGAGCATGTGAAATTTTTACTGGCGACCACCGATCCTCAAAAATTACCAGTTACTATATTATCTCGCTGTCTACAATTTAACTTAAATGCCTTGTCGCAAAGTGAAATTAAAACACAGCTTGAACACGTACTTACTCAAGAGCAGCTTAGCTTTGATACCGATGCACTTAGCATTATTTCAAAAGCCGCTGATGGCAGTATGCGTGATGCACTTAGCTTAACCGACCAAGCTATTGCGCAAACAAATGGTGATATTAATAATCAAGCAGTACAAACAATGCTTGGTTTAATGGATACTCATTATAGCCAAAGCTTGCTTGCAGCATTACTTGCACAAGATGGCGCTGCGTTAATGGATGAGATTGCGCAGGTGGCAAGTCGTAATCCTAATTATGTGGCATTGCTTGATGATTTAATTGCACTTACGCATTTGACACAACTAACCCAGTTAGTACCTGAAGCGGCAGGGCTAGATGAAAAAAATGTAGATTATATTGCTCATGTTGCACAACATACGAGCCCACAACAAATTCAAATTTATTATCAGTTACTGTTAAATGGTAAAAAAGATTTACAATGGGCACCAGAGCCTCGCTTAGGTTTTGAAATGATAATGCTAAGATTATTAGCATTTAAGCCTTCAGATGTGCAACAAACTGTACACACAGCAAACGAAGTGCCGGCCCCAAATAAACAAGGCCGCGCAAATGCACTGCGAGATATATTAAATAAAAATAAAACATCGCAAAACACCGTAGCTGGCCAAAGCAGTGCTCCAGTAAATAATATTAAGCCAGTTAGCAATGCAGAGCAGCCTAAAACCGTTGAGATAGAGCCTTCAGCTAACCCTGCCGCTCAGTCATCAAATAATGAAGTCGTGCAAAGTAATAATGAGCCTGTCCAAGTTGCAGTAGAGCAACCAGTTCAACAAAGTGAAAACGCTTCAAAGCAACAGGCTTTAGCTAAAGAGCAACCACAAACCAATGTTGTTTCAGATGCTCAAGCCCAGCGACAAAGTGAAGATGAAGCTTATATGCTCCATAGTGATGCTGAACAAACGCTGGCCTCGCAATTTGACGATATAATGAGTAGCGCTGTAGATCAGGGTTTTAACCCTGCACCTACTGCAAACTCAGAGTTTTCACCAGAGCCCTTAACAAATCACAATGCAAGTACGCCAATAGCTGAACAAGAAGCGCAGGCGCAATCTGCCATTGCTCGTATTTTACGTGACAGAAACATATCCGGTGCGGGTAGGTTATCAAGCAAGAGTACAAGCACCTCTGCAAATAATGTAGCAGCGCAGCCAAACCAAGCGCCCGCTAAAAAGCCTGAACACCAGCCAAGAATGCCTAAAGCTCAAAGTGTTAACCAAGATAGCACCGCTGAAAATACAAACGAGCTCAACAGCGTTACAAACGTAGCACCTAGCGATCCCCCACCTTGGGTAAATGATAGTGCAGGTGCAAGTGAAAAAAAGCATGAGCTCCCACCAATAGGGAGCGAAAGCCAGGCACATGGTCACGCTAATACAAAACCAGCACGAAAAGTTGATTTTAAAGAAAAACATCAAACAATTACCGAAAATTTAGCGCCAGAGCTACTTGAGCAAATAAATCCTCAAAAAGTACCTGAAGCAGCGCCCGAGGAAATTAGCATTCCCGTGCCTGATGATTTTCAAAGTCCAATTAGTGAAATTAGGTTTGCACACCAACAAGATGAATGGGCTTATTTAATTAAACGTATGGGTCTGGGTGGTCGTATGCGCCAATTTGCGTTGCATTCAATATTTACCAAGCAAGGCAACAGTTTACATATAGACGTTGATGAATCACAAAAGCATTTAGATACACCGATGCTTCGCCAAAGATTAGATGCCGCATTGTCGAGTATTTATGAGCATAACGTGTCGTTAAGTATTAATTTTGCTAAGGGAGTTATTGATTCTCCTTATCTTATTCAGCAAAAAATAGATGCAGGACGCCATCAACAAGCAATCGATGTGATCACATCGGATGAAAACATAGTACAATTTCAGCAAGTATTTAGCGCCGAAATTGACGAAAACAGTATTCAGGCATTGTAATTACTTACAATCGCCCTTATGTTCATGTTAATTAATGTATTAAAAGAAAGAGAGAAAGTTATGTTTAAAGGTGGAATGGGCAACATGATGAAGCAAGCGCAGCAAATGCAAGATCGCATGCAAAAAGCCCAAGACGAAATAGCAACTCTTGAAGTTGTTGGTGAAGCCGGTGCAGGTTTAGTTAAAGTAACTATGCTTGGTAACCACAATGTACGTCGTGTTCAGCTTGATGAAAGCTTGATGGAAGACGACAAAGACATGATTGAAGACTTACTTGCAGCAGCATGTAACGATGCTGTTCGCCGTGTTGCAGAAGAAACACAAGAGCGTATGGGTAAAGTAACTGGCGGTATGCAATTACCACCAGGTATGAAAATGCCGTTTTAAGTAAATAATGCAACTTTCAGATAGTTTAAATCAGCTTATAGAAGCACTGCGCTGTCAACCGGGCATTGGTCCAAAGTCAGCGCAACGTATTGCTTTTCACCTGCTTGAGCGCGACCGAAAGGGAGGCACTCAGCTGGGCAATGCACTCACTAAAGCAATGACCGCCATAGGGCACTGTCAGTCTTGTCGTACTTTTTGCGAACAAGCTCAGTGCGATATTTGTTTAAGTACAAAACGCCAAAACAGCGGTATATTATGTGTTGTTGAATCGCCGACTGACGTACTTGCCATCGAGCAAACAGGGCAGTATTTAGGTTTATACTTTGTATTAATGGGTCACTTATCGCCAATAGACGGTATTGGTCCTAAAGAGATTGGCTTAGATGTTTTAGAGCAAAAGCTTGCTCAAGGCGATATTGATGAGGTTATTTTAGCGACTAACCCTACGGTTGAAGGCGATACTACCGCACATTATATTGCTCAGCTTTGTCATAAATACAAAGTAGGCGCTTCACGTATTGCCCATGGTATTCCTGTGGGAGGTGAGCTTGATTTAGTAGATGGTAGAACACTTATGCATGCCTTTAGCGGCAGGCGCCTAGTTACTCAAGACTAGCTCTAAGTCACTATTTGAAAACAAATTACCAAAGCCTACATGATTAAATCATGTAGGCTTTTTCGTTTTTAAGGTAAGCTTAAAAACAATCTAATATATTTTTGGGCTATGTCTCTAATTAGTAAGGAATACAATGAAAGATAACCAACCCTATCAAAGTGCATTACTCGGTAGTAAGCGTTTTTTACCGCTTTTTATTACGCAGTTTTTCTCAGCAATAAACGATAACGTGTATAAGCAATCAGTGCTTATTTTATTGATATTTCAGGCTGCAACGCTCGCCGATGGGGCACTTTATTCAAATGTTGCTGCTGGGTTATTTATTCTTCCGTTCTTTTTATTTTCAGGGATGGCGGGGCAGCTCGCAGAAAAAACAGAAAAATCAAAATTGATTAGAATCGTAAAACTATGTGAAATTCCTATCATGGTTGTAGGGGCCGTTTCTATTTTAACTCAGTATGTGTGGCTAATGTTAGCGACCGTATTTTTAATGGGTGTGCAAAGTACGTTTTTTGGTCCACTAAAATATTCTATTTTACCGCAGCACGTAGCACCTAATGAATTAACAAAAGCGAATGGTTTGGTTGAATCAGGCACGTTTGTGGCCATACTAATGGGTACAATTTTTGGCACTTATTATATTACTCAATCAGTAGGGCCTACGCTTATAAGTATTGCAGTATTAGTATTGGCCGTGATGGGTTATGTGAGCAGTCGCTTTATACCCACTAGTGAAGCAAACGAGCCTAACTTAAAATTTACCTTTAATATATTTTCATCCACAAAAAACGTATTTTCAGCGCTTAATTCGCAAACAGAATCGGTTGGTAAATCAGTACTTGGGATCAGTTGGTTTTGGTTAATTGGCGCCATCGTTTTAACGTCCTTACCAAATTATGTAAAACACACCATGGGCGGTGATGAAGTGGTTGTAACTAGCGCACTGGTTGTGTTTTCACTAAGTATTGCGATTGGTTCGTTACTGTGTGAAAAGCTTTCTCGCTCTCGAATAGAATTAGGAATTGTGCCTTTTGGCGCTATCTTAATTACCTTGTTTTTATACTTACTGAGCCAAGAGCCAGCCATTAGCTCTTATTTACCTCAACACCCTGAGTTAATGACGCTTCAGGAGCTATTAAAAACAGGCGATATGGTGTGGCACTTTGTATGGATGGCAGGCATTGGTGTTGGTTCTGGTTTTTACACTGTACCGCTGTATGCGCTTATTCAACAGCGTACTGAAGAGTCGAGTCGCTCACGAGTTATAGCGGCTAACAATGTATTAAATGCACTGTTTATGGTGGGCAGTGCTGTTTTAAGTATTGTAACGCTGTCTGTTTTTCAGTGGAGTATTTCAGAGTTGCTACTGTTACTTGCTGGGCTAAACTTACTTATCTCTGTTTATATTTATACCAAGGTACCAGAGTTCTTTTTACGATTTATTATATATATTTTAGCTATTTGTATGTACAGAGTGCGTACAAAAGGTGAAAGTAATATACCTGATGCAGGCGCTGCGGTTGTCGTGTGTAATCATGTCAGCTTTGTTGATTGGATGTTTATTTTAGCCGCATCACCAAGGCCTATCCGGTTTATGGTATTTGCCCCTATTTATTATTCACCGGCCCTACATTGGTTATTTAAAATGGCTAAGGCTATTCCCATTAACAGTGAAAAAACCAACCCAGAAGCGTTTAAAAAAGCCTTTGATGAAGTGGCTGCTGCGCTTAATAAAGGCGAACTTGTTGGTATTTTCCCTGAAGGAAAACTAACCAGTGACGGCTCAGTGGATATTTTTCGCCGTGGAATCGAGCGCATTATTGAGCGCTCACCTGTGCTCGTTATTCCTGTGCACTTAGGTGGTTTATGGGGCAGCATGTTTAGCCGTAAAGCTAAATGGCAATTACCTCGATTAAAATGGTCTTTGGTGTCGGTTGCAGTTGGTGCCCCGATTGCTGCTGATAAAGTAGTAGCAGATGATTTACGTGAAAAAGTATTGGCTTTAAAAGCGCTTCATTCAAAAGATAGTGACTAATTTAATGATTAACTTAATGGCTAACTCAACATCGCAAACACCTTCAGAACAACCCCTTATAGTTGATGATTTTTTAGCCCCTAAGTGCGACGGGTTTATTGAAATATTATATCAAGATGACGATATTTTACTGATCAATAAACCCAGTGGACTATTAAGCTTATCAGGTAAAAATCCGCTTAATTGGGACTCAGTGCATTACCGCTTAGTAAATGGTCAAAAGGGCTTAACAGCTGCATTCGTAGAGGCTAAGTTACCGCATCGGCTAGATTTGGGCACATCGGGCATTATGATTGTTGGATTAAACGCGATTGCGTCAAAGCACCTTAATAAGCAATTTCAGGCACGCACTATTCAAAAGCGTTATGTTGCCATGTTAGAGGGATGCTTGGCTGTTGATGAAGGGCAAATTACTGCGCCAATTGCAAAAGATAAACTGCTTTTTCCGCGTGTTAAAATTTGCCAATCGACAGGTAAAACAGCGGTGAGTGAATATAAAGTACTTGAGCGGCTCAGGCAGCCGTGCAGAACCTTAGTGCAATTTACACCTATTACTGGGCGTACTCACCAATTAAGGATACACAGCCAGTTTATAGGGCATCCAATTTTAGGCTGTGATTTATATAAAAGTGCGCAAAGTGAACATATGGCAGGGCGGTTACAATTACATGCCAGCGATTTATATTTTGAGCACCCCAGCAGCGGCGAGAGAATCCATATTAACAGCCCGCATTCGTTTTAAACAAATTAATGGTTCTTTGTTTTCGTTTCACCTTTTTTAAATTTTTCCCTTGAAGTTCTAACACCTCACCCCATATTAAGTGCATAACGCAGACACTTTGCAAATTGGAGATATATAAATGACTGCAGCACAAAAAGAAACATTAGGCTTTCAAACAGAAGTAAAACAATTATTAAACTTAATGATTCATTCTCTTTATTCTAATAAAGAAATATTTTTACGTGAGCTTGTGTCAAATGCATCAGACGCAGCAGACAAGTTACGCTTTTTAGCATTATCTCAAGGTGACCTTTACCAAGGTGATGCCGATTTACGTGTTCGTATTAGTGCAGATAAAGAAGCAAATACAATTACCATTTCAGATAATGGTATTGGTATGACGCGCGATGAAATCATTAGCTCATTAGGTACTATTGCAAAGTCGGGTACTGCTGAGTTTTTCAAAAACTTAACGGGTGATCAAAGTAAAGATTCACAGTTAATTGGTCAATTTGGTGTTGGTTTTTACTCAGCATTTATTGTTGCTGATTTAGTCACTGTTCGTACACGTAAAGCGGGTGAAACAACAGCTTACGAGTGGGAATCTCAAGGTGAAGGCGAATACACGCTTCAAGAAATTGAAAAAGAAGGCCGTGGTACCGACATTATTTTACATCTTCGTGATGAAGAAAAAGGATTTGCTGACGATTACCGCCTGCGTAGCATTGTTACAAAATACTCAGACCATATTTCAACGCCAGTACAAATGTTTAAGGCAGAAGTACCAGAATCTGAAGGCGAAGACGGCGAAAAAATTCCAGCAGTACCAGGTGAATGGGAAAGCATTAACCGTGCAACTGCATTGTGGACTCGCGATAAATCAGAGCTTTCTGATGAAGAATACAAAGAGTTTTACAAGCATGTAAGCCATGATTGGGAAGAGCCACTTAGCTGGGCACATAATAAGGTTGAAGGTAAAACTGAATACACGAGCCTTTTATATATTCCTAAAAAAGCACCTTTCGACTTATGGAACCGTGAACGTCAAAGTGGTTTAAAACTTTACGTACAACGTGTATTTGTAATGGATGATGCTGAGCAGTTTATGCCAAGCTACCTTCGCTTTGTAAAAGGTTTATTAGATTCAAACGATTTACCACTGAACGTATCTCGTGAAATCCTACAAGATAACAAAGTAACGCAAGCTATTCGTAAAGGGTGTACATCGCGTATTATTAAAATGCTTGAGCGTATGGCTAAAAACAAAGCTGACGATTACCAAGTATTTTGGAATGAGTTTGGTCAAGTAATGAAAGAAGGCCCAGCTGAAGATGCTGCAAATAAAGAAGCTATTTGTAAGCTACTTCGTTTTTCTTCGACACACACTGACTCAGAAACACAAGATGTGTCGCTTGAGCAATATGTTGAACGCATGAACGAAGGCCAAGACAAAATTTACTACGTAGTAGCTGATACATTCACCGCTGCGAAAAACTCACCGCATTTAGAGATTTTCCGCAAAAAAGGCATTGAAGTATTACTATTAAGTGACCGTGTTGACGAGTGGATGATGAGCCACCTAACTGAATTTGCTGATAAGCAACTACAGTCAATCACACGTGGTGACTTAGATTTAGGTAAGCTTGACGACGAAGAAACTAAAAAAGCGCAAGAAGAGTCTGAAAAAGAAATGGCTGGGCTTGTTGAACGTATTAAAACAGCACTAGGTGATGACGTTAAAGAAGTGCGCTTTACGCACCGCTTAACAGATTCTCCAGCATGTGTTGTAAGCGACGACAACGACATGAGCTCACAAATGCAAAAGCTAATGGAGTCTGTTGGTCAAGCAGCGCCAGAAGCTAAACCTGTGTTTGAGCTAAACCCAGAGCACCAACTTGTTAAGCACTTAAATGATGAACAAGATGAAGATAAGTTTGCGCAGTGGTCACACGTTTTACTAGATCAAGCACTACTTGCAGAGCGCGGTACACTTAAAGACCCAACAGGATTTGTTACTCGCTTAAATAAATTGATGCTTGAACTAAGTAAATAAGCAAGTAGCTATTTACTCAGTTAATAAAGTATAAATTATGTACTTTAAATAAAAGGGAACGTCAGTTCCCTTTTTTAATGCGCTGTAAACAGCCCAACGGCTCATCAATTAGTATAAGTTGCTTGAGTATCGGCGGCGCTTGTGGAAGAATTCAGGCTTTAAAATAAATATCCATACTAGGGGACAATAATATGCGCATTATTCTTTTGGGCGCGCCGGGTGCAGGTAAAGGTACTCAAGCTCAGTTTTTAATGGACAAATACGGTATTCCACAAATTTCTACTGGCGATATGTTACGTGCGGCAATTAAAGAAGGCACGCCACTGGGTCTAGAAGCAAAAAAAGTAATGGATGCTGGTCAACTAATTTCTGACGATATTATTATTGGTTTAGTTAAAGAGCGTATTACTAAAGCGGATTGTGAGAAAGGTTTTTTACTTGATGGCTTCCCGCGTACAATCCCGCAAGCGGATGCAATGAAAGAAAATGGCGTGGTGGTTGATCACGTTATTGAATTTGACGTGGCTGATGAAGTCATTGTTGAGCGCATGGGCGGACGTCGCGTTCATCCTGGTTCTGGCCGTGTTTACCACGTTGTTTATAATCCACCAAAAGTGGAAGGTAAAGACAACGAAACCGGCGAAGACTTAATTGTTCGCGCTGATGATACTGAAGAGACAGTACGTAAACGCTTAGGTATTTATCACGAGCAAACTATGCCATTAGTTGATTACTACCAAGCAGAAGCGGCTGCTGGTAATACTCAATACCATAAACTAGATGGTACACAAGCTGTTGAAACTGTTAGCCAACAACTTGGTGAACTTTTAGGTTAATTATAAAAGCACACTAAAAAACCGCCAATTGGCGGTTTTTGTTTTAAGGCTATTTAGCATTGCTTAATTAGTGCTACTTAATAGACTTTACAGTGTTTTAAGTTTCTCAATTACGCTGTTGTATTCTGGTTCAGTTGAAAGGCTGCTAACTAACTGTTTATAAATGACGTTATGGCTTTCATCTAAAATAAATACCGTTCGCGTTAGTAAGCCCATATCTTTAATAATCAATCCGTATTTTTGGCCAAAATCACGCCAAACAGAATCTGATAACGTAGTAATTTTATCGATATTTTCAGCTTTGCAAAAACGCTTTTGAGCAAATGGTAAATCAGCACTAATTGTTAGCATAACTACACTTGGGAATTGTGAGGCTACTTTTTCATTAAAGTGCTTAGTTTGCAGGCTACAAATGCCGGTATCTAGGCTGGGTACTACACTTATTAATACAGCTTGGCCTTTATAATCCTCAAGTGTCACTGGAATAAAGTTGTCATCAACAACTTTAAAATTTGGTGCACTATCTCCCACTGAGATACCTTGACCTAATAAAGTGACAGGTTTGCCTTGTGCGGATACTTTTCCTGCATCAAGCGTGTTTTCTGGATAGTCGGCTGCAATAGCCACAGAGCAAAATGCACTCAAAGCAAAGGCAAGTGAACGTAACATAAGGTATTTCCTTTTAAATTAACGCAATGGGCGTCAGTGTATTATACTGCGCTATAGTAACCAAGTGATTAAACCTGCTTAATAGAGTAGGTATAAGCTCTGCGATATAAAAATTGTAACTGGGCTAAACTTTGATTAACATGGAGTTACAAAAGATATCTTTAATAATAAAAATAAAAACCTTTATACAATGATTTTAATGCTCATGACGGGTTTAGAAACAGAGAGATAATATGTCAACATCAGTATTAATATGTGATGACTCAAAATTAGCTAGGCGTCAGTTAGCTCGTTCATTACCTGAAGATTGGGACATTAAAGTTGAATTTGCACTTGACGGCGTTGATTGTATAAAGCAAATAAAGTTAATTGAACCAGAGATACTTTTTCTCGATTTAAACATGCCAGAAATGGACGGTTATGAAGTATTAATCGCTATGAAAGAACAGGGGCTTAATATTCTCACTGTTGTTGTCTCTGGTGATATACAACCAAGTGCACACCAAAGAGTGCTTGAGCTTGGTGCTATCGACTTTATTCAAAAACCATGTTCCCCCGAAAAACTAGCCAGCATAATTGAACACCATGGAATTAAAGACAAAGCCATGCGTGAACGTCTCTCTCATTCATTAGGAGAGCAAGTTGACCCTGATGTTCGGGATATATACCAAGAGCTCACTAACGTTGCTATGGGCCAAGCAGGGGATTTACTTGCACGTCTGCTTAATGTGTTTGTAAAGCTTCCAATTCCGAATGTAAATATTTTAGAAGTTAACGAACTCGATATGGCGCTGCGCTCTATTGATAATAACGCAGCTACATCGGGTGTGTGCCAGGGCTTTATTGGCGGTGGTATTTCGGGCGAGGCGCTATTACTTTTAAATGATTCAAGCTTTAAAGAAATAGCTTCTTTGATGAACTATGACGGCGAGTTAAACGATAAAGTTGAACTTGAGCTGCTTATGGATATTAGTAATATTTTGATAGGCGCTATTTTAACGGGTCTTTCAAAACAGCTCGATATGTCATTTAGTCAAGGGCACCCGATTGTACTTGGCCAACACAGAGATGTATCTGAGTTGGTTAAATCAAACAAGTCACGTTGGCAACGCACCCTTGCAATAGAGATTAGTTACGGTATTGAAAACCATGATATAAATTGCGACCTCATGCTGTTATTTACTGAAGATTCACTTAAAACTTTGAAATACAAAGTTGCTTACCTATTAGAAGATTAAGTTATGGCCGCTGATTTAGAAATGAATGAGATCCATTGGTTAATGGATATGTTTAATACCGTAGATGTAGGCCTTGTGGTACTCGATAGGGATTATAAGGTGTGTGTATGGAATGGTTTTATGGAAAACCATTCAGGGCTTCTACCAAGCGCAGTAAAAGATAAAGATCTATTTGATTTATTTCCTGCAATAGACGAAAAATGGTTTAGAAGTAAATCTGAGTCGGTTTTTGTTTTAAAAAACCGCTCTTTTACGATTTGGGAGCAGCAGCCATACATTTTTAGGTTTAAAAATTATCGGCCTATTACTGGTAAAGCTGATTACATGTATCAAAATGCGACATTCATCCCTCTTACCAATACGATGGGCGAAGTGAGCCACATTTGTATTATTTTGTACGATGTGACCGATGTTGCGGTAAATAAAAAAGAGCTTGAAGAGTTAAATAAAAAATTAGAACAAGTTAGTCAAACAGATAGTTTAACGCAGCTTGCAAATCGTGGGCATTGGGAAGGTACGCTACGCCAAGAGTTTTTGAGGGTTAAGCGAAGTGGTAGCTGTAGTACATTATTAATGTTTGATATTGATCACTTTAAAAAAATAAATGATGAATATGGGCATAGTTGCGGCGATGAAGCGCTCCGTCATCTATCAAACTTATTACGTACAACGCTACGCGAAACAGATATAGCTGGCCGTTACGGTGGTGAAGAGTTTGTAGTAACTTTACTTGATACTGATCAAGAGGGGGCGACTATATTTGCTGAACGTTTAAGAGTACATATAGAGTCAAATCCAGTTAAGTATAAACATTTTGAAATAAAAATGACGGTGAGCATCGGCTTTGCTGGCAATAGTAATGATTTTAAAAATCATGAGCGTTGGATAGAAGCTGCCGATAAAGCGTTATATCACTCAAAAAATACAGGCCGAAACAAGGTGACAGCCTATACAGATATAAAAAATGACACTTAAGCGTCATTTTTTATATCCAGAATTTAGGGTTAAATAATACCGTGTTTTTACAATTTGCTGAGCAAACCCAATCAGTATGAAAATTGTATTGCCCTTTATTATTGTGTTGTGTGTCGAGAGTCATCTATTGGGCATTGACCAATCATTGAAACCTCACCAGAATTTGACTCTTGCTCTAGTTTTACTTTAAAGCCCCATAATCTGTAAAGATGCTTAAGCACTTCCTCGTGCGAGTTTGCTAAAGGAATATTGTTATGAGGTACATAGCGTAGGGTTAATGAACGGTCACCTCTAATATCAACATCATACACTTGAATGTTAGGCTCATGATTACTTAAATTGTACTGCGCTGAGATTGCTTCTCTCACTGCCTTATAGCCGTTGTCGTTATGTATTGCGCCAATCTCTAAATGGGGATTATTAGCATGGTCAATAATAGTAAATAATTTAAAATCACGAATTAACTTAGGCGATAAAAACTGGCTAATAAAACTCTCATCCTTAAAGTTTTCCATTGCAAAATGCAGTGTATCTAGCCAGTTACTACCTGCATATTCAGGAAACCAGCGTTTATCTTCTTCAGTTGGGTGTTCACATATTCTGCGAATATCAACCATCATATTAAAGCCTAAAGCATATGGGTTAATGCCTGAATAATATTTACTGTTATAAGGTGGCTGATAAACTACGTTGGTGTGGCTTTGTAGAAACTCTAACATGAAAGAGTCGGTGAGCTTTCCCTCATCATATAAGTGATTAAGGATGGTGTAATGCCAAAAAGTTGCCCAGCCTTCGTTCATTACTTGAGTTTGTTTTTGTGGGTAAAAGTATTGCGAAATTTTACGTACAATACGTATCACTTCACGTTGCCAAGAATCGAGTAATGGGGCATTTTTTTCAATAAAATACAAAATATTTTCTTGAGGTTCAGAAGGGAAATGGCGGACTTTCTTTTTGGTTTCTTGCTGTTGCTCAGGAATAGTTCGCCATAATTCGTTTACTTGCGATTGAAGGTAGTCTTCGCGCTCTTGTTGGCGTTTTTGCTCTTCAAATAGCGATATTTGTTGTGGACGTTTGTAGCGATCGACCCCGTAGTTCATTAATGCATGACATGAGTCGAGCAGGGCTTCTACTTGTGTAATACCGTGCTTTTCTTCACAGCGGCTTATGTAGTTTTTAGCAAATACCAAGTAATCAATAATTGAACCTGCATCGGTCCAGGTTTTAAATAAGTAATTACCTTTAAAAAATGAGTTATGTCCGTAACACGCATGTGCCATTACAAGCGCTTGCATAGGTAGGGTGTTTTCTTCCATTAAGTACGCAATACAAGGGTCTGAATTTATCACTATTTCGTAAGCGAGACCCATTTGTCCGCGCTTATAATTTTGCTCTGTTTGAATGAACTTTTTACCGTACGACCAATGACTGTAGCCAATAGGCATACCAACACTTGAGTAAGCATCCATCATTTGCTCTGCGGTTATCACTTCAATTTGATTAGGGTAGGTGTCTAACCTATAGTGAGCTGCAACACGAGCAATTTCACCTTGGTACTCATCTAATAAATCAAAGGTCCAATCTGGGCCATCACTCAATCGTTTATCATTCATAATGTTACCTCGCTTTTGGCTATGCAGAGTTTTGCTGTTGACGACCTTTTTTAAATAGCTCCCTAAAAATTGGGTAAATATCTTCAACGCTTTGAATATGCTGTATGGCGAAATTATTATGGCTGTGTGTTATAGATTCATATTCGCGCCATAGGCTTTGATGAGCACGAGTGGTTATTTCAATATAAGCAAAATAACGTACAGCGCTTAAGAGCTTATTACGTAATATTTCACCACACTGCGGGGTGTCGTCCGCCCAGTTATCGCCATCAGAGGCTTGTGCGGCGTATACATTCCACTCATTTGCGTGATAACGCTCTTTTATTATTTCGTTCATTAATTTAAGAGCGCTCGAAACAATAGTGCCGCCAGTTTCTTGGGAGTAAAAAAACTCTTGTTCGTCAACTTCTTTAGCCTGTGTGTGGTGGCGAATATAAACAACTTCTATGTCTTTATAGCTGCGTGTTAAAAATTGATAGAGCAAAATATAAAAACGCTTTGCCATGTCTTTTGTTGGCTGATCCATTGAGCCTGACACATCCATAATACAAAACATCACCGCTTTGCTGGTGGGGTGAGGGCGCTTTTCGTAATTACGAAAACGTAAATCGTAGTTATCAATAAACGGAACCGACTTAATTTGCACTTTTAATGCTGCAATTTCTTTTTGTAATAAAGCAATTGCCGCTTTATCGTTATGTGGACCAGCAAGCAGCAGAGCAAGTTGTTCTTCGAGCTCTTTTAAACGACGTTTTTTACCTGCACTCATTGCCACACGGCGTGCAAGCGAGCCTTGAAGAGAGCGGACAATGTCAATATTACTTGGCATGCCGTCGCTACAAAAACCTGCGCGATGGGTTTTCATTTGCACTAACTTATCAAGCTGGTTCTCTTGTAAGTTAGGAAGTTCTAGATCTTCAAACAGTAAATCAAGGTATTCATCTTTTGATATTGAAAATACAAACTCATCTTGTCCCTCGCCCGAATCGCTGGCGTCACCTTCACCGGCACCACCGCCTTGTCCGCCTTTAGGGCGCTCAATTTTATCACCTGTAGAAAACTGATCGTTACCAGGGTGAATTTGTTCTCTATTCCCGCCTTGCCCTTGATGAAATGTAGGTTCGCTGATATCGCGTTGTGGAATAGAAATACTCTCACCAGAGCTTGAATCGGTAACGCTGCGTTTGTTAATCGCATCTGAAACCGCTTCTTTAATTTGTTTTTTATAGCGCCTAATAAAGCGCTGGCGATTAAGCGTACTTTTATTTTTTCCGTTTAAACGCCTATCTATAAAATGCGCCATATTGACCTCCTATATACTACGACTATGAAGGTTATTGCGATTTTCTAACCCGTAAATACCACTCAGAAAGCAAGCGAACTTGTTTTTGTGTATAGCCTTTTTCGACCATACGGTTCACAAAGTCTTCGTGCTTTTGCTGATCCTCTGCAGACGTTTTAGTATTAAACGAAATAACAGGGAGTAAATCTTCGGTATTAGAGAACATTTTTTTCTCAATCACCGTGCGTAGTTTTTCGTAGCTTGTCCATAGTGGGTTTTTACCGTTGTTGTGTGCGCGGGCACGCAGTACAAAGTTCACTATTTCATTACGAAAATCTTTAGGATTAGAAATACCCGCTGGCTTTTCTATTTTTTCAAGTTCAGCGTTTAGCGCTGCGCGGTCAAATAGTTGTCCTGTATCGGGGTCTCTATATTCTTGGTCTTGTATCCAAAAATCTGCATAAATAACATAACGGTCAAAAATATTTTGTCCATATTCCGAATACGATTCTAAATAAGCGGTTTGCAGTTCTTTACCTATAAACTCGACATATTGTGGAATTAAATAGCCTTTTAAAAAGCTTAAATAACGCTCTTCTATTTCACTTGAAAATTGCTCGCGCTCTATCTGTTGCTCAAGCACATAGAACAAATGCACCGGATTTGCAGCAACCTCAGTGGTATCAAAGTTAAACACTCGGGACAAAATTTTAAACGCAAAGCGCGTAGAGAGCCCCGTCATACCTTCATCAACCCCTGCGTAATCACGATACTCTTGATACGATTTTGCTTTAGGGTCGGTATCTTTTAGGGTCTCGCCATCGTATACCCGCATTTTAGAATAGATACTTGAATTTTCTGGCTCTTTTAAACGTGATAGCGTCGTAAATTGCGCCAATGTTTTAAGTGTACCCGGTGCACATGGCGCGTTGTATAGCTCGCTGTGCTCAAGTAATTTGTCGTAAATTTTAATTTCTTCAGTTACACGTAAGCAATAAGGGACTTTTACAATATAAACACGGTCTAAAAATGCTTCGTTGTTTTTATTGTTTTTAAAGGTTTGCCACTCAGACTCATTAGAGTGAGCGAGGATCATGCCATTAAAGGGCAGGGCACTAATGCCTTCTGTGCCGTTATAGTTACCTTCTTGGGTGGCGGTAAGTAAAGGATGCAGCACTTTAATAGGCGCTTTAAACATTTCTACAAATTCCATCAGCCCTTGGTTAGCTAAACATAAAGAGCCAGAGTAGGCGTATGCATCAGGATCGTTTTGGGCAAAGTGCTCAAGCTGGCGAATATCGACCTTACCAACCAGTGCTGAAATATCTTGGTTGTTTTCATCTCCTGGTTCGGTTTTGGCAATGCCTATTTGGTTTAAAATAGAAGGGTAGCGTTTAACCACTCTAAACTGGCTTATATCACCATTGAACTCTTTTAAGCGTTTGCCAGCCCAAGGCGACATAATGGTTTTTAAGTAGCGCGGTTTAATACCGCATTCTTTGCTGAGTACGTCTGCATCTTCGATAGGATCAAACAAAGAGAGGGGGTGGTCGTTTACAGGAGACCCTTTAATTGAATAAATAGGCACTTGTTGCATTAAATACTTTAGTTTTTCAGCAATGGATGATTTACCCCCACCAACAGGTCCAAGTAAATAAAGCACTTGTTTGCATTCTTCTAGCCCCTGAGCCGCATGTTTTAAATAAGAGACTATTTGCTCAATGGCGTCTTCCATACCATAAAAATCAGCAAATGCAGGGTAGCGCGCAACTACTCTATTTGAAAATAATCGACTTAGTCGTGCATCCGTTGCGGTATCTACCATGTGTGGTTCGCCAATTGCCATGAGTAGGCGTTCTGGTGCGCTGGCGTAGGCAGACTTATCGGTTTTACAAATCTCAAGAAATTCAGCGATACTGTATTCTTCTTCCTGTGCCGCTTCGTATCGTGCTTGGTAATGCTCAAAAATCGTCATAATAACCTCCGAAACCCGCTGTAAAAAGGTGCTTACCTTTTAAAGTCTAGTCACGAATGTGTATTTTTGTGCAATAAAATTAAAAATTTAAGTGAAAAAAGATCATGTTACTAAAAGCGCTTTATCAAATGATGAG
The DNA here is from genome assembly GCF_031198785.1 of Pseudoalteromonas sp. HL-AS1. Lineage (NCBI taxonomy): Bacteria > Pseudomonadati > Pseudomonadota > Gammaproteobacteria > Alteromonadales > Pseudoalteromonadaceae > Pseudoalteromonas > Pseudoalteromonas sp. HL-AS1. The sequence goes on along the minus strand of NZ_CP133569.1, from coordinate 2,240,759 downwards.
GCGCTTAGGTGTGATAAACAACAAACAAAAAAAGACGCCTAAGCGTCTAATGCCGATCAGTTAAGAAAATGACCGGTTGACCGATCCAAACGATCATGCAAAATCCGTAGTTAGGAAACTAACTACGGATTTTTTTGTGAATATAGAACAAGCACTGCAAGCAACACTTGAAGAAAGCAGCCGATACCATACCTTTGAAAAATTATCAGAAATTCTTGACCCTGAAATCATTGAACAAGGTTTTCAACAAGCTGGGATTGCAACCGTTCGTAAGCGAAGGTTACCGCTTGAGGCCGTTTTGTGGTCAGTTATTGGCATGGCATTGTTTCGAAAAGAATCGGTTTGGAATATCGCTAATAAGCTAGATATCATGTTACCTGGCAAGAACCCACTCGTTGCTCCAAGTGCGATGGTACAGGCGAGACAAAGGTTAGGTGATGATTCCGTTAAACACGTTTTCAATAAATCTGCTCAATCAATGTATAAGCAACAGTCATTCGAAACATGGAATGGTTTGAACCTATTAGCTGTTGACGGTGTTGTGTGGCGAACAGCCGACACGCCTGATAACCGTAAAGCCTTCTCTTCTGGTAGCAACCAATACGGTGATACAGCCTTTCCTCAAATACGCATGGTCTGTCATATGGAATTGACCAGCCATCAACTGCTCAGTAGCGAGTTTGATAACTATAAAACCAACGAGATGAAATTAGCTGAGCGTTTAATTGAACGTACACCAGATAATTCACTGACTATGTTTGATAAAGGATATTATTCTTTAGGCCTGTTAAATCGTTGGCACCAAACTGGGAAGATGAGGCACTGGCTGATACCAGCAAGGCCCGACTTACAGTATGAAATCATCTCCAGCGCGGGTAAAAATGACCATATCATTGAATTGAAAACAACAAAGCATGCACAAAAAAACTTTCCCGATGTTCCTGAAACGATTAAAGCGAGATTAATCAGTAAAACAATAAAGGGCAAAAGCTACCGTATATTAACCTCGATGACGGATAGATTGCGTTATCCAGGTAATGAAATTGTTGAATTATATTGTCATCGTTGGGAGATAGAACTTGGGTTTAGAGAAATCAAACAAACTATGCTTGATAGCGCATACCATTTAAGAAGTAAGCGTCCAGACATGGTGCGTCAGGAGCTATGGGCCGTGTTACTCGCCTATAATTTAATACGAAGAATAATGACGATGGCGGCGACAGTCACAGGGATATGGCCTAACCAGCTTAGTTTCTCTAGCAGTTCGATGGCTGTCATTCAGTATTTCTCGTCAGTATCTATAATGAGTCCAGGAAACATTCCAATACACTGGCAGCACTTACTCAATACACTGGTCTTATTTAAGCTTCCAGCTAGACGAGAGGATAGAAGATATCCCCGATGGGTTAAGCCAAAACCATCTAAGTATCCCCATAAAAAGAAAGATGCCAGTCAGCTTAACTGACTGGCATTAGCCTAAGCGTCTTTTTTACATTAGCGTTTAAAGGCTAATTAAGCGAAGTTAGCGTTCGCGAATTCCCAGTTAACAAGCGACCAAAAACCTTTAAGGTAATCTGGACGAACGTTACGGTAATCGATGTAGTAAGCGTGTTCCCATAAATCCACTGTAAGGATTGGAGTAACGCCATCATCAGTTAATGGTGTAGCAGCGTTAGATGTATTAACGATGTCTAGTGAACCATCAGCAAGCTTAACTAACCACGTCCAGCTTGAACCAAAGTTATTTACTGCTTTGTCATTTAATGCATCTTTAAACGCATCAAAAGAACCCCATTTAGCGTTGATTGCATCAGCAACTGCGCCAGTAGGCTCGCCGCCGCCGTTTGGAGATAAGCTGTTCCAGTAAAAAGTATGGTTCCAGATTTGTGCTGCGTTGTTAAATACGCCGCCTTCTGATGAACATACGATCTCTTCTAGAGATTTGTTTTCAAACTCAGTACCAGGGATTAAACCATTAAGCTTAACCACGTAAGTGTTGTGGTGTTTGCCATGGTGAAACTCTAGCGTTTCTTTTGAAATATGTGGCTCAAGTGCGTCGATTGCATATGGTAGTGACGGTAGTTCAAATGCCATTTTTTTATCTCCATCTTCTTTGGTTGATAGTCCATTTGGTAATACGTAATGCCTGTTGAAACAGAGCAGTTACCTATACCAAGCGGTAATATAGTGTTACTATAATTGTTGAGTATTTTACTCAAGTTTAAGCAAACAGCAATGCTATTGCGAAAGACTATTTCAATTGCGGCTTTATTTGCCCATTTTAAGTTATATATTTGTGGTCACGATGAGTTATTTTCAAGACCTAAATATATTTAGCTATCGTTACTTTGAGGTTGTAGATGGAAACCATTGATAAAATTAAACAGCAAATTTCAGAAAATCCAATAATCCTTTTCATGAAAGGGTCACCAAAATTACCAAATTGTGGTTTTTCTTCACAAGCATCGCAAGCGTTAATGTCATGTGGTGAACCATTTGCATACGTTGATATTTTACTTAATCCAGACATTCGTGCTGAGCTTCCAGCATACGCAAATTGGCCAACATTCCCACAACTTTGGGTAGATGGCGAATTAGTTGGTGGTTGTGACATTATTATCGAAATGTTTCAACGCGGTGAATTACAACCACTGATTGCAGAAACAGCTGCAAAGCATAAACCTGCAGACGCTGAATAAGTGTTTAGGCTAAAAAAAGCTGCAATTTGCAGCTTTTTTATGTCTATAAATAATTTACGGTTGTTGCTTATACGCTAAAAGTAAGGAGTGATAAGGCAGCTTTACTAGGCTTTTACTTAGCTTTCAAGGCCACAAACTTCAGAGCGCGATTGAATCGCCCCTAAATTGGATAGGCTTTCAGCCTTAAAGTTAAACAACTCTCAAGGTAAACTTACAAAAGCACTGATCCCGCCGACGTCCCGATTGTGTAGACTAATTTGCCCATGATGAGCTTCAACAATTTCTCGACACAGTGCCAACCCTAATCCACTTCCTGCCACCTTGGTAGAATAAAAAGGGATAAGCGCACTGGCCATAACCGTTTCACTCATACCTTTTCCTTGATCGCTCACATTAATATGAGTGCCGAGGCTATCTTGTGTTATTTTTAAACTAATATGCTCTGCTAACGACTCTGATTCATGTGCGTTTTTCAACAGATTAATGAGTAATTGCTCTATTTGGGTTTGATCGGCTCGTGTGGTGATTTCTTTTTGAAGGTCGCAATTAAATTGCCATTGGCTTTGTAATTGATCGAGTAATGAATGCCAATCAACCGTTGTTATTTTAGGTGGTGGTAGTTTAGCAAACTTACCATAGCCTTGAACGAACTCGTTTAAATGCTTTATCCGCTCTTCAATGGTAGTGAAAACGCGTTGTAAACGAGGTTCATCCACTTTCTGCGTTAACAGCTGTGCACTATGTAACATGGATGGCATAGGACCTAGTGAGTTATTGAGTTCATGGCTAATGATCCGAATAACCTTTTTCCAAACTTCAACTTCTTGGCGGCTCAATTCGCGGGTCAATTGTTTAAATACAAACAACCTGTGGTGCTGGTTGTTAAGCAATAAGCGACCCATTGAAAGATGCCATGTTTGCGGTTCTTGTTCTGCTTTATCGAGAATAAATAAACCATCTACGCCTTTATTAACGGCATTAATTATTTGCTGTGGAGCTTTAGATAATAATAATGAGATTTTTTCGCCTTCAAGGGCTGTACTTGCATTAAAAAAATCCCTCGCACTATGATTACTATAAACAATAAAATCATTATCATTCACCAATAATACAGCTTGAGGGGAATTTTGTAATACCTTATCAAGCATCAACTCTCGTTGGTAAACCCATTGTTTTTCTTGTCTTAATTGCTTTGCAGTTTGGTTATAAAGCTGGCACAAATGACCTAATTCATCATTATGGCTATAGGCCAGTAACGCAGCAACAATTTTACCACTGGCGGCAATATCTCGAATGAGCGCTTTAACATGTACTTTTGCAACCTGTACTTTTGAGCGGCTAATAGAGCTTTTAGCGCTATGACTCGTTAAAAAAATATAAGCAACTGTAGAGACCACAATGAAAACAATCGCAGTGATTATCGCGTATTTTTTATAGTTTATAGGTGCCTTTACTTGTACGTCTTGTGCGCTGGTATCTTTAATCATTTAATTCCACCCTACATTGCTTTTATGTATTTTTCGCACAGCAGTAATAAAGCTGCTGTGCAAATGGCGGCAATAGGAGAAAGCAAAAATAAGCTTAGAGTAAACATGGTAATTCCAATTAGCGATTATACGTAAAGCTATACGATTAATATGCCAACTATTATCGCATTGATATTAAAGTGCTTTTTATTTTTTGTTCTTAAAAATGATGTCCGCGGACAGTTTTTATGTCCGCATCGGACACCGCTTTAAATAAAAATTCACTATTAATGTACAAAAAAGGACATGAACTTTCATAACTATACTAATGAGCAGCAATAATCGGGGATGTTAAGCCATTAAAGTAATGAAATAGCATAAAACTATCTAAATGTTAACTGAATAGCCCTTCACGCGTTGAATACTTATTCACTTTAACTCGTCTTTACGTTTACGTAAGCTGCGACTTTTAACGCTTGTGTTTTTTACAATATGTTAAACTTGACACCAGTGTCATGAAAAAATAGTGGTTAAAATAACGCTAAATGTTAAAAATAATGATAAAAAGAAATCTTGCTATGAAGTGAGAAATATTCAAGAATGTGAATATGTATTCAAAGTGCTATTGACTCTATTTAAGATAGAGGCTAGTTTTGTCCGTCTGTTAGCAAATCGTCGAGCAGTTCATCCACGCTGACAGTGCAGCAAGGGGAGGGGTCTATGTTATACGACTCAAAGTTAGAAAAAGAAAATTGTGGCTTTGGCTTAATAGCCCAAGTTAATGGTCAAGCTAGTCATAGGCTTATTCGTACTGCTATTACGGGGCTTGATCGCATGCAGCACCGTGGCGGTATATCTGCCGATGGTAAAACAGGTGATGGCTGTGGTTTATTATTACAAAAACCAGATAGCTTTTTCCGTGCAATTGCCAGTGAACATAATTGGCACTTAGGCAAAAACTATGCAGTGGGTATGATATTTTTAAATTCAGACCCTGTTTTAGCACAAGCTGCAAAACAAATACTTAGCGAAGAATTAGAAAAAGAAACGCTAAATATTTTAGGTTGGCGTGTTGTACCGACCGACCCATCTATGTTGGGTCCTATTGCTGTACAGCAATTACCTGGTTTTGAACAAATTTTTGTTAGCGCGCCAGAAGGTTGGCGTTCTAAAGACTTAGAGCGTCGCTTATATGTAGCACGCCGCCGCGCTGAAAAGCGCATTGTTGATGATGAAGCTTTCTATATCGCAAGTTTATCTGGTTTGGTAACTATCTATAAAGGCTTAATGATGCCTGCGGATTTACCTAATTTTTACCTAGATTTAGCTGATATTCGTATGACGAGTGCGATTTGTGTTTTCCATCAGCGCTTTTCTACTAATACTCAGCCGCGTTGGCCTTTAGCTCAACCTTTCCGCTATTTAGCACACAATGGTGAAATTAATACTATTGAAGGTAACCGCCAGTGGGCACGCGCACGTTCTTATAAATTTGCGTCACCGCTTATTCCTGATTTACAAAGCGCAGCGCCGTTTGTAAACGAAACCGGTTCTGATTCATCAAGCCTAGATAATATGCTTGAGCTATTTTTAGCTGGCGGCATGGATTTATTCCGCGCTATGCGTATGCTCGTGCCGCCTGCATGGCAGAAAAACCGTGCAATGGACGACGATTTACGTGCATTTTACGACTTTAACTCTATGCATATGGAACCATGGGATGGCCCGGCAGGTATTGTTATGTCGGATGGTCGTTTTGCGGCGTGTAACCTTGACCGTAATGGACTTCGCCCAGCACGTTATGTAATTACACAAGATGGTTTTATTACGCTTGCATCAGAAGTGGGTATTTGGGATTACACTGCCGATGAAGTGGTTGAAAAAGGCCGTGTTGGTCCAGGTGAATTATTAGTTATTGATACTAAACTTGGCAAAATCTGGCACTCGGATGAAATCGATCAAGATTTAAAATCTCGCCATCCTTACAAGTCATGGCTTGAAGAAAACGTTAAACGTTTAGTTCCATTTGAAGAACTTACTGAGCAAGACGCTGGTAATCGCTCATTTGATGACGAAACGCTAGCTAAATATCAAAAAATGTTTGGTTATACCAACGAAGAGCTTGATAGCGTTATTCGTGTAATGGGTGAAAACGGCCAAGAAGCGACAGGCTCAATGGGTGATGACACGCCATTTGCTGTGCTTAGTGAAGGGCATCGTTCACTTTATGATTACTTCCGCCAAAAATTTGCGCAAGTAACAAATCCACCTATCGATCCACTACGTGAAAACCATGTAATGTCGCTTGCAACCTGTATTGGTAGTGAGCAAAACGTATTTAACGAAACAACGGGCCACGCTAAGCGCCTACAGTTTGATACACCAATTTTAATGTACGCAGATATGCAGCAGCTATTAAATGCTGATGAAGCGCACTACAGCTACTGTAAAATTGATATTACCTACACAGTTGAAGAGGGTTTAGAAAACGCGGTTACGCGTATTTGTGACCAAGCACAAGAAAAAGCAGCTGCGGGCTGTATCATGCTTATTTTAACTGACCGTAACTTTGATGAAATAAATTTACCAATTCCAGCAGCTATGGCTGTAGGTGCGGTACAAAAACGCTTAGTTGATAACAACTTGCGCTGTGAATCAAATATTATCATTGAAACTGGCAGCGTGCGAGATGCGCACCAATTTGCTGTGCTATTAGGTTTTGGTGCTACGGCAATTTATCCATACCTTGCGTATGAATCGCTAGTTGCGATGAGCGACAGCAAAATTATTGATAAGTCGTATTGCGAAGTGACCCTTGCTTATCGTAAAGCCATTAATAAAGGCTTATACAAAATTATGTCTAAAATGGGCATAAGTACGGTTGCGTCTTATCGTTGTTCAATGTTGTTTGAAGCGGTGGGATTATCTGATGCGATTATTGAAATGTGCTTTAAAGGCGTTGCAAGTCGTATACAAGGTGCATGCTTTACCGACTTTGATGACGATCAGCAAAGTTTGCACAAACTTGCTTTAAGTAAGCGTAAATTATTAAGCCACGGTGGTTTATTTAAGTACGTTCACGGTGGTGAGTATCATGCTTATAATCCAGATGTTATTCAAACTCTGCAAAAAGCGGTTCGATCAGGTGATTATAAAGACTACAGTGCGTACGCTGATTTAGTTAATAATCGTCCAATAGCGACTTTGCGCGATATGTTAGCGCTTAAATTACCTGAGCAAGGTATAAGCATCGATGAAGTAGAGTCTGCAGAAAACCTATACAAGCGTTTTGACTCAGCAGCAATGAGTATTGGTGCGTTATCACCAGAAGCGCATGAAGCGCTAGCAATTGCAATGAACCGCTTAGGTGGTTGTTCAAACTCTGGTGAAGGCGGTGAAGATAAACTGCGTTATGGTACAGAGAAAAACTCGCGTATTAAGCAAGTCGCTTCAGGTCGATTTGGTGTAACGCCTCATTACTTACGCAGTGCTGACGTTATTCAAATTAAAGTAGCACAAGGTGCAAAACCAGGCGAAGGTGGACAATTACCAGGTGAAAAAGTAACGCCGTATATTGCTAAACTTCGTTATTCGGTACCAGGTGTTACGTTAATTTCGCCACCACCGCATCACGATATTTACTCAATTGAAGATTTAGCACAGCTAATTTTCGATTTAAAACAAGTAAACCCTAAAGCACTTATTTCTGTAAAACTTGTTTCAGAGCCAGGTGTGGGAACCATTGCAACAGGTGTTGCTAAAGCCTATGCCGATTTAATTACTATTTCTGGCTACGACGGCGGTACAGGCGCAAGCCCACTTACTTCTGTTAAATATGCGGGTAGCCCATGGGAGCTTGGACTTGCTGAAACACAGCAAGCACTAGTTGAAAATGGCCTTCGTCATCGCATTCGCCTGCAAACAGATGGTGGCTTAAAAACAGGTTTAGATATTATTAAAGCGGCAATTTTAGGTGCTGAAAGCTTTGGCTTTGGTACTGGTCCAATGGTTGCCCTTGGGTGTAAATACTTACGTATTTGTCACTTAAATAACTGTGCGACCGGTGTTGCAACACAAGACGAAACACTTCGTCAAAAGCATTATCACGGTTTACCAGAAATGGCGATGAACTACTTTAAGTTTATAGCGCAAGAAGCGCGTGAAATTATGGCTAGCCTAGGCGTTGCAAATTTAACTGATTTAATTGGCCGTTTAGATTTATTAGAAGAAATTGAAGGCAAAACTGCAAAGCAGAAGAAAATTGATTTATCGTCTGTTATTGCTCAGCCGAACAACCCAACTGGCGAAACGCTGTATTGTAGTGCGCCTAACAGTTCGCATTACCTAGGTAAGTTAAACGAAAGTTTATTAGCTAAAGCGCAAGAGGCAATTGATACGTCAAGCGGTATCTCGCTTGTGAGTCGTATTTGTAATACTGACCGCTCTGTAGGTGCAATGCTTTCGGGTTATATTGCTGATAAACACGGTAATCAAGGTATGGCGGCAGACCCAGTAGCAATTGAATTACACGGTACGGCGGGTCAATCGTTTGGTGTTTGGAATGCCGGTGGTCTTGAAATGACATTGGTTGGCGATGCTAACGATTACGTAGGTAAAGGCATGGCAGGCGGTAAGTTAGTTATTCGTCCACCACTTGGCTCATCTTTTGAAAGCCATAAAGCAACCATTGCCGGAAACACATGTTTGTACGGCGCTACAGGCGGAAAACTTTTTGCAGCGGGTTGTGCCGGTGAGCGCTTTGCAGTTCGTAACTCAGGTGTGCAAGCGGTTGTTGAAGGTGTAGGTGACAACGGTTGTGAATACATGACCGGTGGCGTTGTGTGTGTACTTGGTAATGTAGGTGTTAACTTTGGCGCGGGTATGACTGGTGGTTTTGCTTATATTTTAGATGAGCGAAATGATTTTGAAAAACGCATTAATCCAGAGCTTGTCGAAATAGTAACACTAGACGAATTAACGTCGCATCAAGAACATTTACGCGGCTTAATTGCTGAGCATTTAGAGCTTACGGGTTCGTGCAGAGCAGAAAGCATTTTAGCTAACTTTGAACTGTACTTACCGATGTTCAAATTAGTAAAACCAAAATCAAGCGACGTAAAAAGTTTACTCGGGCATCGCGCTCGTAGTAGTGCCGAACTACGTGTTCAGGCGCAATAAGGGGGCAGTATGAGCGAAAATGTATATCAATTTATAGACGTGCAGCGTGTAGACCCACGCAAAAAACCAATCTCGTCACGTAAAAAATCTTTCGTAGAAATTTACGAACCCTTTTCAGAGAATCAGGTTAACTCACAAGCTGATCGTTGTTTAGATTGTGGTAACCCGTATTGTGAGTGGAAGTGCCCAGTACATAACTACATTCCACAATGGTTAAAGTTAATACGCACAGGTCGTATTATAGAGGCAGCTGAGCTTTCTCATCGTACAAACAGTTTACCAGAAGTGTGTGGTCGCGTTTGCCCACAAGATCGCTTGTGTGAAGGCTCGTGTACATTAGATGAAGAGTTTGGTGCTGTAACAATTGGTAATATTGAGAAGTATATTACCGATGAGGCATTTAAAATGGGCTGGAAGCCTGATATGTCTTATGTAACATGGACCGACAAAAAAGTGGCTATTATTGGTGCGGGCCCAGCTGGTTTAGGGTGTGCTGATATTTTAGTTCGTAACGGCGTAAAACCAGTAGTGTTTGATCGTCACCCAGAAATTGGCGGACTACTCACGTTTGGTATTCCTTCTTTTAAACTTGAAAAAGAAGTGATGCAAAAGCGCCGTGAAATTTTCACTGAAATGGGCGTGGAGTTTAAGTTAAATGTTGAAGTAGGTGTTGATATTACGCTTGATCAAATTTTAGCTGATTACGACGCCGTATTTTTAGGAGTTGGTACGTATCAAAGTATGCGTGCAGGTCTTGAAAATGAAGATGCACCAGGTGTTCACGATGCACTCCCGTTTTTGATTGGTAACACTAACCGTGTAATGGGCTATGACGAGACTAAGCAGCCGTGTATTGATATGGCTAACCAAAAAGTCGTTGTACTTGGTGGTGGTGATACAGCGATGGACTGTGTGCGTACGTCTATTCGTCAAAATGCTGCAAAAGTAACGTGTGCTTATCGTCGTGATAAAGAAAATATGCCTGGTTCTAAACGTGAAGTTAAAAACGCCAAAGAAGAAGGCGTTATATTTACCTATAACGTTCAGCCTAAAGGCATTGTATTGAACGATAAAGGTAAAGTAACTGGCGTTAGAATGGTTAAAACTAAATTAGGCGAACCTGACGCAAATGGCAGAAGTCGTGCTGAAGAAGTACCTGGTTCAGAGCATGTGATAGAAGCTGACCAAGTTATTATGGCATTTGGTTTCCAGCCTCACAAAATGGATTGGTTAGAAAAATACGATGTAGAAATAAACCACTGGGGCGGCATTAATGCACCAGAACAGGGGGAATTTACACATCAAACAACGAACCCTAAAATATTTGCTGGTGGCGATATTGTGCGTGGTTCAGATTTAGTGGTAACCGCTATTTTTGAAGGACGTAATGCTGCAGAAGGTATTATGGATTACTTAAAAGTTTAGTTGTTCGTATTAATAAAATAAATAAGAAGCAAGCCAACTGGCTTGCTTTTTTTATTGTTTTATTCGAATGTAATGTCAACGTAGTTAGCCACAAACGGTATTATATTAATATCACCTGTAGCGTCAAAGACTTCGGCACTTTTACCAAATTGTTTTTGTTGCGCTAGGCGGAATTGTTCCTCTAGATACCGGTTTCTTGCAGTCGCTTGCGCTAATTTTTCAGCGTGCTCTGCCAGCAGCTTTTTAAGCAACGCCGGATCGTCTGGAAGGCAGTTAACATCAATATTCATCCTTCTATTTTATAATGCTTTTTACCGTAAACTAGCTTAATGCGATGGTTAATATTGATCCCGCGACGATCTAAATAATGCTAGCGTTTTCGATGTTGATTTGTTGATGCCCTATGACATCATACCCAGATAATAACCAGTGTAATTGTTGCTCGGTTAAGTTTAGGGTGTCGGCGCTGAGGTTTTTCGGCCATTTAAATTTGTGCTTATCGAGGCGTTTATACCACAGGGCAAAGCCTGTGTTATCCCAATACAATATCTTCAGCTTATCTCGGCTTTTATTACAAAAAACAAACACGGCACCGGATAGCACTGACAGTTCGAGTTCACTTTCAACAATGGCCGCTAAGCCATTAATGGATTTTCTGAAGTCGACAAACTGATTGCAAAGGTACACGTCGGGCACATCAATAAACATGTTCATGCTTGCAGCGCCTTTATTAAATTAGCCACCCATGTAGGCTCAGATGAGGTTGGTATAGTTAAATGAGTTTCACCATGAGATAACGTGATTGAGGCATTCACTTTATGGGAAATGGCTTTGTTTTGCACTTTCACCAATTTAGGTGCTTTTGCAGCGTCTTGTAACTTAGACCGATATTTATAAAAGTTTGAAGTGGGTAACATGTTTTCTTTACAAAATGCGACAATAGATAAGCCGCTGGTTTGTTGCTGCTCAATCAATTTTTGCCAGTCATTAAGGGTTCTTTTTTGCATAATACCTCCAGTAGAAACTGACGGTATTTTCAATTAATTAAATCCACTCTGCTAGGTGTCGTTGCTCGGACGCTCACGAAATAGTCGGGCTTTTTTACGTCTGCAGAAAAGTGAAATGCGCGCAATTAACACACACTCACATCAACCCCCATCACGTAGGTCGACGAGCGTAGCGGCTCCCGACACAAAGATAGTGTAGCATTTCACTGTGGCTCTCCACAGTTGTGGGCATTACGACATTCTACTGCGTAGCGCGCAGGCTACAAATTGTAGAGAGCCCGAGTAAAAATAGTCGGGCTTTTTTTACGTCTGTAGAAAAATGAAATATGCGCAATTAATGTATACCTACAGCAATGCCCATCTCGTAGGTCGGGCGAGCGCAGTGACTCCGGACGTTAATTTAATCTTTTTTACTTTCTATAAAAGCTAATTACTCTCATTTCCTTAGATAACAAATTTAATTTTGCTTTGTTACTGTCTTTGATTTAGGATCAAATCAGTTTAAAACCAAGAACTAACAGCCTGTGTATAGATTATTAATTAGCGCCATATCCATTTTATTTTGTTTTTCTGCGTCGGCAGTTGAAGTAACTGATCTATATCAAGATATTTTAAAAGTGGATGACAAAACACGAGATACTCGACTAGCTGCGAGTCGTAAAGCTTTGCTTAATGTTTTAGTGAAAGTAAGCGGTGATGAAACTGCGGATCAAAATAAATTAGCACAGCAACGTACTAAAGATATTTCTGATTATATGCTTAAGTTTGAATATGACGAGAGAGCAAATGGACAATTGAAACTCGTTGTTAAATTTGAAGCTCGAAAGATCAACGCGCTAATCAAAGAGTTAAACTTACCTTTATGGGGAGTACAACGTCCATTAGTCGCAATATGGTTAGGTATTGAAGACAATTGGCGCAGAGAATTGGTAACACAAGAAAGTTACCCGCAGTTAGAGCAGTTAATTTATGACAAAGCAGGGCGTCGTGGTTTACCTGTCGTTGTTCCATTACTTGATTTACAAGATCGACGTCTAGTAGGTATTCCTGAGGTGTGGGGTAACTTTTCAGAACCAGTAGAAGAGGCCTCTAGACGCTACAGCGCTGAGCGAAGTATTACAGCTAGAATGTATAAAGAAGCAGATAGCGAAAATTGGATTTTAGATTGGCGTTTTACTAATGATGATCAATTTGATTCAAATCGATTAACTGGTGATAAACAGCAAATAGTGAGCCAGATGATTGACACCTTAGCGCGAGGCCTTGCAAGCGAGTATGCAATTGATCCAAATGCTTATTATGAACAAGCAACTGCTACGCTCACGCTAAAGGGTACACAAAGTTTTGTTGACGTAGAATTAGCGAAACGAAGATTATTGAGCCTGAGTGTTGTTACACAAGTCAAAATTGTTCGTAAAACACCGGAATTTGTTGAATTTAAACTAAACCATACTGGTAACTTGAGTGATCTTAAAAAAGGGTTAGGGCTAGACTCTTCATTTAAAGATTATGAGGATCCACGCGCATTTTATCATGTTGTTGATAAAAATAGCTTAGAGTATCAATGGGTAACACCATAATGCTAATGTCTGAGCCGATGCAAATGGCACTACCGGTTACTTTACCGGATGACGAAACATTTGCATCGTATTTTGGGGGAGAAGACTCTTTGGAGGTTAATCACCTAAAAGATAGCTTTTCCAAATTAGCAAAAACGTTTCAGTATACATACCTATGTGGTTTAGGTGATTCGGGCAAGTCTCACCTTTTATATGCAACCTGCATAAAAGCACAAGAGCGTGGCTTATCTAATATGCTGCTGTCTATGCGCGAAGTAATTGACTTTGGACCTATGGTATTAGACGGTTTAGAAGCGCTTGATGTTCTATGTATTGATGACGTGCATTTAGTTGCTGGGAATGATGCGTGGGAAAAAGCACTATTTAACTTTTTTAACCGATTTAACGAACCCGGTAAAATGTTAGTAGTAACTGCTGATTTACTTCCTAGCATGCTCAATATATCTCTGCCTGATTTAGAGTCTCGTTTAACGTGGGGAACAACCTTTCAAATTCGTTCTATGAGTGATGACGATAAAGCACAAGCACTTGTTAAGCGCGCTCACATGCGCGGCCTTGAATTAAGTGATGAGTGTGCACGCTTTTTATTAACCCGTTTAAGCCGTGATATGCGAGCTTTATTAGATGTACTCGACAAATTAGATCATGCATCTATGGCTGCACAGCGAAAATTAACTATTCCTTTTATAAAATCAACGTTAAAGCTGTAGTAGGTCTAGAATCTAGACCCTGCTTTCAGTTATCATAAGCTATTATCAGAGCGTGTTTACCTTTCCTGATTGGAATTTGTTTAACTTAAGGGTGCTTTAATCGCGTCGTGAGGACATTAGCATAGTTTTTATATGCAATACCCGAACAACAAAGAGAGTAGCCACAAGATAAACACTTCGAACAACATGCGTTTGGTCTTTATTTAGGGTTATTGCATGACTTATGTAGGAAACTACAGCCCAATGCTTAACCTTATTTAATAGCCAACCACACAGTTGAAAAGCAATCTTGAAAGGCCAACACGCTCTTAAGCAATCACCTTCTGTGAAAGATCAGGTATCGAATGAACTTAGAAAACATATTAGCGCAAGCACTTGAGGCGGTAGCCAGTGCCAGTGAAATAGCGCAGTTAGAAGATATCAGGGTTAATTACCTTGGTAAAAAAGGCGAAATCACTAGCTTACTTAAAACGTTAGGTAAAATAGCACCTGAAGAACGTAAAGAAGCAGGCCAAGTTATAAACCAAGCTAAACAAGATGTGCAAGTTGCTATTAACGAAAAGCGTGAATTGCTTGCAAGTAAAGCACTTGAAGAAAAGCTAGCTGCTGAAACTATAGATGTAACTCTACCAGGGCGTGTTATGCCTACCGGCGGTTTACACCCAGTTACGCGCACTATTGAGCGTATAGAAAGCTTTTTTGGTGAGTTAGGTTTTGAAGTTAAATCTGGTCCAGAAATCGAAGACGATTTTCATAACTTTGATGCGCTAAATATCCCTGAGCATCATCCAGCACGTGCTGATCACGATACCTTTTATTTCAATCCTAAATTAGTACTACGCACACAAACCAGTGGCGTGCAAATTCGTACTATGGAAACTGAGCAGCCACCACTGCGCATTATTTCACCTGGACGTGTATACCGTAATGATTACGACCAAACACATACACCAATGTTCCACCAGGTTGAAGGTTTAATGGTTGATACCGATGTTAGCTTTACTGAGTTGAAAGGTATTTTGCATGATTTTTTACGTAACTTCTTTGAAGAAGATATGGAAATTCGTTTCCGTCCTTCATTCTTCCCGTTTACAGAACCTTCAGCTGAAGTAGATGTTATGGGTAAAGACGGTAAGTGGTTAGAAGTACTAGGCTGCGGCATGGTACATCCTAATGTACTTAAGTCTGTGGGCATTGACCCAGAAAAATACACCGGCTTTGCCTTTGGCATGGGTGTAGAGCGTTTAACTATGTTGCGCTATGGCGTAAACGATTTGCGTGCATTTTTCGAAAATGACTTAAAATTCCTGAACCAGTTCCGTTAAGAGTGAAACAATAAAATGAAATTTAGTGAAAAGTGGTTAAGAGAGTGGGTTAATCCTGCTATTGATACGCAAGCTCTTTCGGAACAGCTTTCAATGGCTGGTTTAGAAGTTGATGGTGTTGAGCCTGCTGCTGCCAAATTTAATGGCGTAGTTGTTGGTGAAGTTGTTGAATGTGGTCAACACCCTGATGCAGATAAACTTCGTGTTACCAAAATTAACGTAGGTGGCGATGAGCTACTTGATATCGTGTGTGGTGCACCAAATTGTCGTTTAGGTATTAAAGTTGCTGTTGCAACTGTGGGCGCTGTACTTCCTGGTGACTTTAAAATTAAAAAAGCCAAACTACGCGGCCAACCTTCAAACGGAATGCTATGTGCTTTTGTTGAGCTAGGTATTAGCGAAGAAGGCGACGGCATTATGGAATTGCCAAGCGATGCACCAGTAGGCACTGATTTACGTGACTACCTAGGTCTTGATGATAATATTATTGATGTTGATTTAACACCAAACCGTGGTGACTGCTTAGGTATAAAAGGTCTAGCACGCGAAGTAGGTGTTTTAAATAGCATTGACGTAAATGTATTAGATATCCCAGCGGTTACGCCAACAATTGATGACAAAGTATCAATTGAGCTAGTTAACGAAGATGCATGTCCTCGTTACCTTGGCCGTGTGATAAAGGACATTAACCTTGATGCTGAAACACCACTTTGGATGGTTGAAAAATTACGTCGTAGTGGCGTACGTTCTATCGATCCTGTAGTTGATGTTACTAACTATGTATTACTTGAACTTGGTCACCCAATGCACGCGTTTGATTTAAATGCGATTGAAGGTGGTATTAAAGTTCGTAGTGCAAACGCAGGCGAAGAACTTGTTTTATTAGATGGTAACACCGCTAAATTAAACGACACAACACTTGTGATAGCCGATCATAATAAAGCACTTGCAATTGCGGGTATTTTTGGTGGGGAGCAATCAGGTGTTACAGATAAAACATCTGATATATTACTTGAAAGCGCATTTTTTAATCCTGTAGCAATTGCAGGACAAGCACGTAGCTACGGTTTACACACTGATGCTTCACACCGTTATGAACGCGGTGTTGATTTTGCTCTACAACACGATGCAATGGAACGTGCAACAGCACTTCTTCTTGAAATTGTGGGTGGTCAAGCAGGTCCAGTAGTTGAAGCTGTTGCGGCTGATAAACTACCAAAAGTGACTGAAGTACGTCTTCGTCGTGCACGTTTAAACCGTGTTATTGGTCATCATATTGAAGATGCTAAAGTAACAGATATTCTTACGCGTTTAGGTCTTGATGTTAAAGTAGAAAATGAAAGCTGGAGTGCGGACGTACCAAGCTACCGTTTTGATATTCGCATCGAAGAAGATTTAATTGAAGAAGTAGCACGTGTTTACGGTTACAACAGCATTCCAAATGTTGCACCAACTGCAAAACTTAAAATGACGACACATAACGAAGCAACTATTGCGCTTAGCAAGTTCCGCAATACGTTAGTGACTCGTGGTTACCAAGAAGCAATTACGTACAGCTTTGTAGACCCTAAAGTACAAGCTATTTTACACCCAGAGTGTAAAGCAATGGTATTACCGCATCCTATTTCAATTGAAATGTCAGCAATGCGTGTAAGTTTAATGCCGGGTTTATTAGCGTCTGTAGCGTATAACCAAAATCGCCAACAGCCTCGTATTCGTTTATTCGAACATGGTCTTAAATTTATAAGCGACGAAAGTGCAGAAAATGGTGTTTACCAAGTACCGGTTATTGGCGGTGTTATTACGGGTCTTGTAAATGGTGAACATTGGGTTGAAGAAAAACGCAATGTTGATTTTTACGATTTAAAAGGTGATGTTGAAGCCTTACTTGCAATTACCAATGACATTACTCGCTTTGAAATTAAAGCCGAGCAGTCAGATGGACTTCACCCTGGTCAATCAGCAGTAATATATGTTGATGGTAAAAAGGTTGGTTTTTTTGGTGCTTTACATCCTCAAGCTCAAAAGTCGTTAGATATCAACAACGCAACTTTTGTTTTTGAAATTGAAATGTCAGCAATAGAAAAAAGAAATTTACCGCAAGCCGAAGGGGTGTCTAAATTCCCTTCAAATCGCCGCGACATCGCGATTTTAGTGGCAGACAGCGTTAAATCTGGCGACATTTTAAGCGTGATCGAAAAAGTTGGCGGAAATCAATTGGTTGACCTAAACTTATTCGATGTGTATAAGGGCAAAGGTATTGAGCCAAATTATAAGAGTTTGGCGATTGCTCTAACACTGCAAGCGGTTGATAGAACACTCGAAGAGAAAGATATCAATCTAGTAGTTGATAACGTGGTGGCCGAATTGGCCGAACAGTTTAATGCATCGTTGAGGGACTAGATATGGCGCTTACTAAAGCCGACATAGCTGAACACCTATTTGAAAAGCTCGGGATCAATAAAAAAGATGCCAAAGATTTAGTTGAAGCGTTTTTTGAAGAAATCCGCTCAGCGCTAGAAAAAGGCGAGCAGGTTAAGCTCTCTGGATTTGGTAACTTTGATCTTCGAGACAAAAAAGAAAGACCAGGCCGCAATCCGAAAACAGGCGAAGATATTCCTATTTCGGCACGTCGCGTGGTGACTTTTCGACCAGGTCAAAAGCTTAAAACCCGCGTAGAGGTGGGCACAAGCAAAGCAAAATAAAAAAAGGCAGCGTAAGCTGCCTTTTTTATTGTCTAAAATAACTCCGCTCTAGCGGAGTTATTTAGTTGTACCGTTAGAAAACTTTTTTAAAACTCTCGAGGAGATACAAAATCACCTGCCATTATTTGCTGAAATGTTTGCTCTGCAAGTACATCTAGGCTGTCTAAGCTTTTACCATTCGTTATTAATTGCTGCTCAATTTCAAACACGTCAATATTTTCAATCCCCGACATTTGCGCTACTTTAGAAAATATATATGCATGCTTAAATTTATCATGTTTATAAAAAAGACTAATAAGTGATGTATACACTTCAGGATTCGGTACGTTGTCTTTTTTATTGAGTTCTAAAGTCTTATAAAGCAAATCGATGGTTTTTTCATCATCAAATTTAATATAGTATGATGCTAGAAAAAATTGCATTTCGGCACTTTGCGTTACACTTTTGTCATTTTCTATCGCTAATAATTTAGTCAGTGCACTTTGGTTATTATTTCGTGACCATTGGTAGTAGAGCAAACCTGGATGGTTTGTATTTTGGGTATCTTGATATAAGCGAGTCATTTCTTTAATGCTCGTTAATTGACCGTCAATACGTGACGTTTTTTTAGCTTTTAACTTAATATGTTCAATTTTAGCGGCCACAGTTATACATTGGTTATAGGATTCAAAGTCCTTGAGTAATTGGTATTTATTTTCATCAGTAGGGTCTTTGTATTCTATGTAACGTTTGATAATCACATCAGAACGCTCATCCTTGCAGTGGCTGTCTTTGTTTAAGTCGCTACAAAAGCCAGGTGTTTCTTTGCACACTTGTGCGAGTGTCAACGGTTCTTCACACCCTGTCAACGTTAGCAAACCCAATAGTACACTTGCTTTTTTAAGCATCCCTTAACCCCAAATGAATATCTACCTTGCTATTCTAACGCAATCATTTAACGCCTAACAGTAGAGAATAACTTCAGATTAAATTAGAATAGCCCTGCCTGAAGTGCATTACTCTCAAAATATAGTGCATTTTTAAAGGCTATCCGTTCAAAATGATAAACTTAGGTAAATAAAATGACCTCATCTCACGAGTTAGAATACACAAATAGTTGGCAAGAGCGCCAAGATTACGCAGAAAGCATGCAACCAATCATTGGTAAACTTTACCGTAATCGTGGTATCGAAATCGCTGTATATGGCCGTCCTCTCGTAAATGCCAGTACTATTGATATTATCAAATCTCACAAAACCGTTGCTCAGTTTGAAGGCACTAAATTACGTTTGCGCGAAAGCTTTCCATTTTTAGAAGCTATCAGCAAAATGGAATTAAACTCTGCGCGTATTGATATTGGTAAACTTGCATATAGCTATTTGTTCACAGAAGCAGCTAAAGGCCGCTCAGTAGAAGAATTTGTAAAAGATGAACTTGCAGAAATAGCTGACTTACCAGCGAAAGAACCACGCGATGTTGTATTGTATGGTTTTGGTCGTATTGGTCGTTTACTAGCGCGTTTATTAATTGAAAAATCAGGTCCATATGCAGATTTACGTTTGCGCGCTATTGTTGTGCGTGGCGGTAAAGATGGGGATCTTGAAAAGCGCGCAAGCTTACTGCGTCGTGATTCAATTCACGGTCCTTTCAATGGTTCAATCACTATTGATAAAGAGCGTAATGCAATTAAAGCTAACGGTAGCTACATTCAAGTTATTTACGCTAACTCTCCTAGCGAAATTGATTACACTCAATACGGTATCGACGATGCATTAATTGTTGATAACACCGGTATTTGGAAAGACGAAGCGGGCCTTGGCCAGCATCTAGAGTGTAAGGGCGCTGCAAAAGTATTATTAACAGCTCCTGCAAAAGGTAATATCAAAAACATCGTATATGGTGTTAATAACAAAGATATTTTACCTGAAGATAAAATCGTTTGTGCAGCAAGCTGTACAACTAATGCAATTACACCAACGCTTAAAGCACTAAACGATAAGTTTGGTATTAATAATGGTCATGTTGAAACTGTACACTCGTACACGAACGATCAAAACCTTATTGATAACTACCACAAAGCAGAGCGCCGTGGCCGTGCCGCAGCACTTAACATGGTAATTACTGAAACAGGGGCTGCAAAAGCGGTTTCAAAAGCATTACCAGAGCTTGAAGGCAAATTAACAGGTAACGCAATCCGCGTACCTACACCTAATGTGTCGCTAGCTATTTTAAATCTTAACTTAGCAACAAGCACATCAGTTGAAGAGCTAAACGCATTTTTACGCGATACTGCACTTCATTCAGACTTACGTGACCAAATTGATTACACCGCATCAACGGAAATTGTATCTACCGATTTAGTAGGTAGCCGTTACGCAGGTGTTGTTGATTCACAAGCAACGATTGTTGAAGATAACCGTATCGTTTTGTATGTATGGTACGACAATGAGTTTGGTTACAGCTGCCAAGTAGTTCGTTGTATGCGCGATATGGCCGAAGTGTCATTCCCAAGCTTACCTCGCTAATTTATTTGCAGTGACTTAAAAGCCAGCATGTTGCTGGCTTTTTTGGTCGTGTATTATTTTTAAAGTGTATGCCTTGTGATAGGCTTTAATTAAGAAAATGCACATTCGTTTTACTATTTACAAAATAATGTCAGTTCTGTGAATTAATAAACAGATAAACTTATTCAACCTAAAGGTTTTTCCATGAAAATCAGCAGCAATTTCGACAGTGGTAATATCAAAGTTATTGAAGCCACCGATCCTTTAAATATTCAATTAGAAATTAATAAAGATCACCAGTCTGAATTTTATCAGTGGTTTCACTTTCGTCTTGAAACAACACCTTACCAATTGCATAAGTTAAATATTAATGAGCTTGATAAATCAGCTTACCCAGATGGTTGGGAAGGGTATCAAGCTGTTGCATCATATGACCGTCAAACATGGTTTCGCGTACCATCAAGCTATGAAAATGGCACATTAAGCTTTGAAATTGAACCAGAGTGCGGCAGTGTTTATTTTGCTTACTTTGCACCATACAGTTACGACCGCCATTTAGATTTATTGTCTTGGGCACAAAGCCAAGGTGCTTGCCAATTAATAACGCTTGGTGAAACACTCGATGGCCGCGATATGAGTGTGCTTAAAATTGGTGAGCCAAGTGAAGATAAGAAAAACATCTGGATCACAGCACGTCAACATCCAGGTGAAACAATGGCAGAGTGGTATGTTGAAGGTCTACTGCACAAACTTCTTGATGACGAGGATCCACATGCAGCTGCGCTTCTATCAAAAGCAGTGTTTTACGTTGTGCCAAATATGAATCCAGATGGCAGCGCACGCGGACATCTTCGTACTAATGCTAAAGGCGTTAACTTAAACCGTGAATGGCAAACACCAAGTATGGAAAATAGCCCTGAGGTTTACTTAGTGCTTAATAAAATGCGCGAAGCTGGCTTAGATATGCACTTAGACATACACGGTGATGAAGCTATACCTTATAACTTTGTGGCAGGCAGTGAAGGTATTCCAAGTTACGATGCTCGTCTTAAAGGCCTTGAAGATAGCTTTAAAGCTGCGCTTTTGACTATTACTCCAGAGTTTCAAGATGAGCATGGCTATCCAAAAGATGAGCCAGGTCAAGCTAACCTTACGGTAGGTTCATCAGCTACTGCTGAAGAATTCAAAGCATTAACGTACACAATTGAAATGCCATTTAAAGACAACAACGATTTACCTGATCCAGACTATGGCTGGTCAGACCGTCGTTCTTATCAATTTGGTCAAGATACATTAGCGGCTATTGTTAATGTTGTTGATGATTTAAGATAAAACGCTTATCTAAAAGGGTATCAATAGTTTTGATACCCTTTTTGCTTTTAATAAAACCCTTTGTATAAAAAATAATAATCATATAGCAGCTTTATTCTTAAAACGTTTTCAACGCTTCTTCGCTGCGTATCATCACCGTATCGGTACAAATCAATCTACTTTCATTTAAATACTACAGATGTAGTGCCTTTTGCCAAGTGTGTAATTATATATTTTGAAAATTAAGTGTTAACAACCTTGGGGTACTTAAGTTAATATTAATTAAATCATGAGTCGGGGCGGAAGAGGTGAAATCTTATTTCGTAAAGCTTATGTAGCGTAGTAGCTAAAACAGAGTCTCGTAATTAAAAAATAATAAATATAACTATAGAGGATATCCATGGAAGCTTTTGTAAGCGCTGTTAATGATGTTGTTTGGAGTAATGCACTCATCTATTTATGCCTAGGCGCAGGCTTGTTTTATTCAGTACTAACTAGATTTGCTCAAGTTAGACATTTTAAAGAAATGTGTAAGTTATTATTTAGTCCTAACACGTCTGATAAAGGTATTTCATCTTTTCAAGCCCTTGCAGTATCGTTGTCTGGACGCGTAGGCGTTGGTAATATCGCAGGTGTGGCAGCAGCTATCGGTTTTGGTGGGCCAGGTGCTATTTTTTGGATGTGGGTTGTTGCTTTTCTAGGTGCAAGTACTGCTTACGCAGAATCAACTTTAGGCCAAATTTATAAAACAGAAGAAGACGGGCAATATCGTGGTGGCCCAGCCTATTATTTTGACCGTTGTTTAGGACAAAAATGGTTGGCTGTCTTATTTGCTGTTTCGGCAATTATTGCATGTGGTGTTTTTCTGCCTGGTGTACAAGCGAATGCGGTAGGTAATGCGTTTACCCAAGTATTTGGCGATGGCAATATGGTCTCGACTAGTTTTGGTGATGTAGGTAGCTTTAAGTTAGTCGCTTTGGCAATAATCCTTATTGTTTTAGCGTTTATTATTTTTGGCGGTATAAAACGTATTGCGAACTTTACGCAAATAGTAGTGCCATTTATGGCGCTTGGTTACATAGTACTGGCATTAATCGTGGTATTTTTAAATTTAGATAAAGTAGGCGATATATTCTATTTAATTATTAGTGATGCATTTACTGCGCAGGCCGGTTTTGGTGCCGCTATTGGTTGGGGCGTTAAGCGTGGTATATATTCTAATGAAGCAGGGCAAGGTAGTGGGCCTCATGCAGCCGCAGCAGCAGAGGTTGATCACCCTGCTCAACAGGGTTTAGTGCAAGCTTTCTCTGTTTATGTTGATACCATTTTTGTATGTACTGCAACAGCACTCATGATTTTAATAACGCAGCAATACAATGTTGTGGGTGAGTTACCAGCAGGGCAGTTCATTGTACAAAATGTTGATGCAGCGACTGAGGTCGGTTCAGCAGCCTTTACTCAAATGGCTTTATTTAGTGTATTTGGCAGCTTTGGACAAGCATTTGTCGGTATTGCATTATTCTTCTTTGCCTTTACAACAATACTCGCTTATTACTTTATTGCAGAAACTAATATTGCTTACTTAAATCGTTATTTTAAAGGCAATATCCCACTTGTCCTCGTGAAGTTCGTGATTATGTTTATGGTTGCATACGGTATGGTTAATAATTCAGGTTATATCTGGACTATTGGAGATATTGGCGTTGGTTTAATGGCCTGGATTAACATATTGGGTATCTTAGCTATTTTCTTTGTAGCTAAGCCTGCTTTACTATGTTTGAGCGATTACGAAGATCAGAAGAAAAAAGGTGGAAAAATCACATTTGACCCTGTCAAACTAGGTATTAAAAATGCCACTTTCTGGGAAAAACGTTTAGGGAAACAGTCAAAAGACACTGAGTAACTAAACTTAATGAGTAACTTGTTAGATTATCGTCTCTAAATCAGTTATTGGTTTGAATTCAAAAAAGACAACGAGAAATAAAACAAGTACAATAAAGGCGCCGAAAGGCGCTTTTTTTATGCGTAGTATGGAGAGAAGTATGGCGATCATTCGTTGCCCAAAATGTGCAAAATCAATTTCAGATAAACATAAGCAATGTCCGCATTGCGAAAGCAATATTGCAGAGCTAAACGACGAGCAAGTTTTACAACTTCAGCGCGAACAGCGAATTAAAAAAAAGCAGATGTTTATAAATCACTCCTTTTTAGCGCTTATCTTATTTTTAGGTGGTTTTTTCTGTTTGTACTTTTTACAACCGCAAGAAAAAACGCTTCAGTGGTATGCTTATACTGCGGCTATTGGCGTAGGGTGTATTTGGTATCTTATTAACCGTATTGTTTTAGTGACTCTAAAAAAGAAAAAATGACATGAATATCGACAATCTTGTACAAAATATTACTCCCGAATTATTCGAACGCTTGCAATACGGTGCGTCTACTGGAAAATGGCCAGACGGAACTGTTTTATCAGACGAGCAAAAGCAACAAACAGTGCAGTTGGTTATGTTGTATCAAGCAAAAGTGGCTCAATCAAATGAGCAATTTACGATTGGTGCTAATGGTGAAATGATCCAAAAGACAAAAGCTCAACTACAAAAAGAATTTAAATCAGACAACGAAATAGCTAGGTTTAGTGAACATGATCTTTAAGCACCTTTTTACACCGAAATGGAAACACCCTAAGCAACAAGTACGTCTTGATGCTATCGAAAAATTAAACATTGAACGTGATGCAACCATATTAAACACGTTAGCACTTGAAGATAGTTCAGCTGAAATACGCCGCAAAGCACTACAAAAAGTAAACGAGTTACCACTTTGGTGGAAAGCATATAAACAAGATCAAGCATTAAAAGATATCGCAGAGCTTCAAATATCTAATGCTGTTTTAAATAGCGAGAGTGCACTAACACCGCAAATTAAAAACGAATACATAGAGCGTTTTGCACCCGTTAAAACACTCGAAAAGTTAGCGTTTGCAGAAAAAGAACTGCAAGTACGCGTTAAATTATTAAAACGTTTAGCAAATCCAAAACTAGTAGAAAAAGCATTTAAAGAAGGTAGCGAAGAGCTACAAGCTCAATTAGTTGAACTTGTTATTACTCATCAATTAATTAAGCCATTAGTAAAGCATGCAAAGGGTGGTGCAAAAGCAGCACTTGAAACGCATATTGAAAATGAGCGTTTAGCAATTGAAATGCCACTACAGGTTGAAAGTGCAACACGTGTTATTTTAGCTAAGTTAAATGCCTTACGTGAAAAAACAGATTTTGGTGTTGTAAATCCACAAGCCGGCGAATTAATGGCCCAGTGGCAAGCACTTGAGCTTAAATGGCTAAGTGATGAGCGTGTTAAGCTTCTTGACGAAAAATATATTTCGATTACCACTAAGTTAGATGCACACATTGAACAGCTAAAAGCGGTACACGACAAAGAGCAGCAAAAATTAGCGCTACAACAGCGCCAATTGCTAGCGCTTGCAACTGTTGAAGCGTTAAGTGAAGAAATAGAAAACGCCTTACAGCTAGGCCTTGAAACACCAGAGCAAATTCAGCAAGATTGGCTTGATACAAAAGTAGCGCAAGCTAAGCAAGCTATTAGCGAAACAGAACTTGCTAATAATGCGCAATCTAAACTGGCTGTAAGCAAGTTAGAAAAACTATTTACTCAAGTTGCTAAGTTACCTGAGCTAACAACGGCTATTAAAGAGTACAAACTCGCTTTTGCAGCATTATGCGAAATTAAGCCAGCAGAAGATTTAGCACAATACGATGCAATTCTAACTGAATTTAATAATGGTTTTAAAGCAGCGCGTAGTCATTTGAATATTTTAGATAGCGCACTGCAAAGTACCTTTAAAACACAGTTAAATACGTATAAAAAGCAATTTTTAGCACCAATGAATGAGCTAGTTAAGCCACTTGAAAAAAACCAAAGCCAAGCAAAACGCAAAGCTCGTGATGTTAAACGCCTAATTGAAGAAGGTCGATTTAATGTTGCCTTTGGCGTGTTTAAAGGGTTTGAAGAGTTATTTAATACACTTACTGAGCAATATCAACAGCCGCTTGCAAACATAAAAGCGGAACTTGAAGCGCAACTTGCAGATGCTAAAGATTGGCAAAAATACGCTGCAGCACCAAAGCGTGAAGCTTTATTAGAAGAAGTAAGCGCATTAGTAAGTGAAGAGTGTACTGACCCACAACAACGTGCAGAGCAAGTAAAAGTGCTACGCAAACGTTGGAATGAGTTAGGTCGCTTAGATACAGATGAAGAAAAGCAACAAGGCGTACAGTTTGATGAAAAAATCGAGCTGTTATTTGCACCTTGTCGTAGTTACTTTGCAGAGCAAGAAGTACAACGCGAGGCCTCAAAAGCACAACGCGAAAGTATTATTAGCGACATGCACGCGCTTCATTTACAGCCTACGGCTGAGGATGACTTTGATTGGAAGCAATATGAAAGCCAATACAATCGTTTAAACAAAGCGTGGCGCAGTGTAGGTAAAGTTGATCCTAAAACATACCGTACACTAAACGATCGTTATAAAAGCGAGCAACAACAAGTACTGGCTTTATTAAACGCATTTCATAAAAGTAATGCCGTACTTAAAAATGAATTAGTAGAAAAAGCGCAGCAATTATCACAAAGTGATGATTTAGCCGCTGCGTGCCAAGAGTTGAAGCAAATGCAGCAGCAATGGCAAACAATTGGTTTTGCAGGTTTAAAAGCTGAAAATGCGTTATGGCAAAAGTTTCGTCAGTATAACGATGAAACATTTACTAAACGTAGTAGTGAATTTGAGCAGCAAAAACTTGATCAAAATGAGTCAGATAAACAAGCAGTTGCAGAACTTGCTGAGCTTGAAGCAGCACTTAGCGATGTAAATCAAAGAGCACAGTTGCACGACCTAGAAACAAAAGTGAAAGGGTACACGCAATTTAGATCGTTAGCGCCAAAAGTTACTAAGCTACTAGCAGCTATTGACGATAAACTTGCATTGCTTACAAGCAAATCAGAGCAAGCTAATCTAGATGCGTTAATTACAGCACTTGAAAACAATGAAGCGTTACCAAGTCAGTATCAAGCACCACTTAAAACAGCATTAAATACAGATCAACTTATTACGCGCATGGAAATATTAGCGAACGTAAGTTCAACTGATAAGTCACTTAGAATGGCAGAACAAGTAGCCATGTTAGATGACAAACATCGTGGCGAACATGCTGATTTAAACTATTATTTAAAACAGTTATTAGCGCTCAGTAGCGGTTCAGTTGAACCTGACACACTAACGCGACTTAAAGCGACACTTGCAGCTTAATACACTAGGGCGTGTTGACCTTTCGTGGTTGAATTTGCAGCAGACTGTTTGGTATTTAGGCAAGGCAGAGTCTATGTAGTGTGGTTATTTCCCATAAATAGGCGATAACGCAGCATAAATGCCAAACATGCGCTGCCCTTTGGGTTCTTTCTAGGGACGATTAACTCTTTGTTGCTCGGTTTTGACTTAGCCCGCTAGGTTACAAACCTCACGCCGCGATTAAATCGACCCTAGATTGAACAAATTTCAATCCACAAAGGTCAACACGCCCTAGAACCAGCGTAATATATGCTGGTTACTATTTTAATAAGCCGCTTTAATAGCGGCTTTTTTATGTACCACTAATTTATAAACAAAAGGGTTCTCATGAGAATTTTAGTTATTATTGCAGCGTTATTTTTAACTGCCTGTAATACCACGCAAGGCATATCAGTATATTCATTTACTAACTCTGAGGTTGAGTCTGTACTGGGTAAGCAATTACCAAAGTTAAGTGAAAAAGTAAGCTTAATGGGTTTGCCAGTTCAGTTTGATGTAAATGATTTGAGCGTAAATATTGGGCCTGATAACCGCGACGTTGTTGTTCTTGGTGCTGATTCAAGCGCTGAAATTAATGCATTCGCACTTAAATACCCAGTGCGTTTAAAGCTACAAATTGAAGGTAGCCCATTTTACGACAGTGAGAAAAAAGCGGTGTTTTTACGTAATATTAAATTACTTGATTCGAGTGTTGATGCCGGTGGTTTCAAAGGTAATTTAGGTGCACTTGATAGCCAAGCAATGGATGTGATTAATGCTTTTTTAGCGGTTAACCCTGTTTATACTCTAAATATGGATGACCCTAAAATGATGCTACTTAGTAAGCTTCCACTTGATATGAAAGTGGTTGAAGGTGCAATTAAGCTAGTACCTCGTCTATAAGTAGATCTACCTACTTATAATATACGTATTAATTAGCCTGACTTTCAGGCTAATTAGGTTTTAATATTATGGCGGCTCCTCGTACTGTTCCCACTTCTAGGCTTTCTCGCTTTGCAAAATTAGGCTCACTTGCCACAGGTGTTGCTACCAACATGTTAGTTGATGGCGCTAAGAGCGCGCTAACAGGTAAAGGTTGGGACAATAAAAGCTTACTGCTACAACCTAAAAACATTGAAAAACTAGCTATACAGCTATCTCATTTACGTGGCGCCGCAATGAAGCTCGGGCAATTGCTTTCAATGGATGCCGGTGATTTACTTAGTCCTGAATTGTCTCAGTTACTTGCTTTACTGCGCTCAGACGCGAATCCAATGCCTCATAAGCAGCTTGTTGAAGTGTTAAAAGAGCAATGGGGGGATGAGTGGCTAGCGCGTTTTTCTCATATTGAATTAAGACCTTTTGCAGCGGCTTCTATAGGGCAAGTTCATTTAGCTTACAAGGAGAATGGTGAGCAACTGGCTGTTAAAATTCAATACCCTGGTATTGCAAAAAGTGTAGTAAGTGATGTCGATAACGTTATTTCTTTATTAACGATTTCTCGATTATTGCCAAAAGATCTTAATATTAAACCACTTATTAGTGAGGCTAAAGCGCAGTTATTAGCCGAGGCTGATTATAAGCGGGAGGCTCAGTACTTAATACGTTATAAAAATGCACTAGCAACTAATCCCCACTTTAAAGTGCCTAACGTATATCCAGAGCACAGCACACAACAAGTACTTACTATGGAATATATAAAAGCAGAGCCCATTGAGAGCATTACACAGCTACCTGATAGTCAAAAAAGCTTTGTTGCAGAGCAACTTATTGATTTGTTTTTTAAAGAAATGTTTGAATTTAAATTAATTCAAACCGACCCTAACTTTGCCAATTTTCATTATCAGCTTGATACACAAAAAATTGTTTTATTTGATTTTGGTGCAACCCGAGAAATATCAACAGAGCTTAGTTTAGCGTATTTAGCTTTATTTAAAGCGGGTAGTGAAAACAACAGAGAAGGTGTACTTAAAGCGGCTTCACATATTGGTTATTTTAAAAATGACTTAGTTGATGAGTATAAAAACAACGTCATTGATTTATTCTTAATGGCGTGCGAGCCACTAAGAGCAGAAGGAAAATTTGATTTTAAAAACAGCGAACTCGCGCTCAAAATTAAAAATGCAGGGCTTGCTCTTAGTGCACAATCTCAGCAATGGCACACACCGCCCGTTGATGCCCTATTTATTCACCGAAAACTTGCAGGGCTTTATTTAATAGCCGCAAGGCTAGGTGCAAAAATAGATGTGAAAACGCTATTTCAGCACTATTTATAGCGTTTTAATGGGCACGTGAGTGCATTTTAAGTAATGAGTGCACTTAGTGTGTAAAATTGCCATAATGCTCGCGATATTTCGCGAGGTGTATTTATGATAAAACAATTTTTAAATGATCCTAAATTATTGCTAAACGCAGTAGGTGAGGGCATATACGGTTTTGACCTATCGGGTAATGCGGTGTTTGTTAATCCTGCCGCTGAGCGCATGACCGGCTGGCGGGCTGAGGAGCTATTAGGTAAAAAAATACACCAATATCATCACCATACTCATGCTGATGGCACACCTTATCCCGCAGATGAATGCCAAATTTACTGCACCATGTTTGACGGCAAACGTCGTGAAGTTAAAAATGAAGTTTTTTGGCGTAAAGACGGTAGCTCATTTGCAGTGGAATACACCTCAACACCGGTTTATCAAAATGATGAGTTAATTGGTGCTGTAGCGGTATTTCGCGATATATCACTGCAACAGCAAACACAAAATGCACTGCAAGAGGCACTTGAGCAAGTAAAGCATTTAAGTGAGCAGCTAAAAGATGAAAACAACTACTTAATTGCAGAACTTAACGAAGATTGGCAAGACTCAGGGCTAGTTGGACAAAGTCATATATTTCAAACCATGTTAGATCAAATAAAACTGGTAAGTGAAACCGACAGCACAGTGCTTATACTTGGCGAAAATGGCACGGGTAAAGAATTAGTAGCCCGTAATTTGTATCGACTAAGCAAGCGTAGCGAACAAGCCTTTATAAAAGTAAATTGCGCCGCATTTACCCCAAGTTTGCTAGAATCGGAACTTTTTGGCCATGAAAAAGGCGCATTTACAGGTGCAAATGAACCCCGTAAAGGGCGTTTTGAACTTGCTGATAAAGGCACCTTGTTTTTAGATGAAATAGCAGAGCTTCCACTTGAGGCGCAAAGTAAACTGCTTAGAGTCCTCCAAGAACAAGAGTTTGAACGTGTAGGTGGCAGCAATACGCTAAAAGTAAATATTAGAGTAATTGCAGCGACTAATCGCGACCTGTGGGAAATGGTACAAAAAGGCACGTTTAGAATTGATTTGTATTATCGGCTCAATGTATTTCCTATAAAAGTACCCGCCCTTAAAGATCGAAAAGAGGATATTCCTTATTTATGCGCTAATTTAATTGCGCAGCTAAATAAACGACTGGGTAAACATTTAAAAGGGCTAAGTAAAAAAGCAATTACACAACTGCAAGCCTATGATTGGCCAGGCAACATTAGAGAGCTGCAAAATGTACTGGAACGCGAAGCTATTTTATCTAATCAGGCTGTGCTTCAGCTAAGCCAGCCTTTGCAAGCGGGTGGCGAAGTCGTTATTAATCCTTCACTTACGCTTGATGAAGCGCAAAAACAGCATATAACCTCTGTTCTTGCGTTATCGCACTGGCAAATATCGGGCGATAAAGGGGCGGCAGTTAAGTTGGGCTTACCTGAGAGTACACTACGCTCAAAAATGCGAAAGCTGGGAATCACTAAAAAATCGTGATATATCGCGATATGCGCTTTATATCGCGAGCTCGGTTTTTGTTTTTTAAAATAATTTCTTTAATATCAATGAAGTAATTAAAGTTTCAGCTTGGTCTGAAAGTTGCAAGTACTTGCTTAATACCCGTCATTATGAAGCAAGTACTATGAAGTTTGATATAAAAGAAGAAGACATGATCATTAAGCCCTATAACACCGAAGGGCCAATTTATATCCGCGAGCAAAAAGGATTTTTTCAGCGCATACGCCGTAATTTAGGTTGGCTGTTAATGCTAACTTTTATTGCAATACCGTGGATTCAATATAACGGTCAACAAGCTGTGCTGCTTGATGTGGCAACGCAAACCTTTACTATTTTTGGTTTAACACTCCTTCCTCAAGATTTTATGATTTTAGCGCTGCTATTTATGGTGGGGGCTTTTGCATTATTTTTTATAACTAACTGGCTTGGTCGGGTTTGGTGTGGATATACGTGCCCGCAAACAATATGGATGCTCATGTTTTCGTGGGTAGAGCAACGCATAGAAGGCACTCGAAATCAGCGAATTAAATTAGATAAATCACAGTGGACGCTAAGCACTTGGCGAAAAAAAATAACTAAGCACAGTGCGTGGATTGTTATTTCTATTTTAACTGCCACCTCGTTTATGGCGTATTTTATTCCGGCTAAAAGTTTGTATATGGAAATGCTTACGTTTGAATGGTCAGGTATTACGAGCTTTTGGGTGTTTTTATTCGCTTTTTGTACTTATGGCAATGCAGGGTTTTTACGCGAAAAAATGTGCACAATTGCTTGCCCTTATTCTCGTTTTCAAGCTGTTATGTTTGATAAAGATACGTTGCTTGTTACATATGATAACGAGCGAGGTGAAAGCCGAGGACCACGTAAACGCAAAGCTGACCCCAAAGAGCTTAACTTAGGTGACTGTGTAGACTGTAACTTGTGTGTAGAGGTATGCCCTGCAGGAATAGACATTCGAAATGGGTTGCAATATGAATGTATAAACTGTGGCTTATGTATTGATGCCTGCGACGATACCATGGAAAAATTTGGTTACGAAAAAGGCTTAATTAAATACGCTAGCGAAAAACAAATGGAAGGTAAAAAAACCAATCCATTTAGGTTAAAGCTAGTAGGGTACGGCGCATTAACGGCTTTGTTAATCATTTCGATGTTTGCATGGATGCTGCAACGTACACCAATAGAAGCCTCAGTACTACGCGATAGGAATGCGCTTTATAGAGTTAACTACGAGGGCCTTGTAGAAAACCCTTATACACTTACTATTATTAATAAAACGCAGCAAGCACTGCATTACAGTATTGCCATAGAGGGTTTACCAGGAGCAACGCTCTCAAGTCCGAGATCTACGCTTGTACAACCGGGTGCGATGAAAAGAGTCCCCGTTACTGTAACAGCCGATGGTTACAATATTGAGCGTAAAGTGAGTAAGTTACAATTTATTGTAACAGCGCAAGAAAACGGCAGCATTACGATAACCAAAGATAGTCAGTTTTACAAAAACTAAGATTGATAAAGCAAGGTCAATTATTTTATATCAGTTGGCCTTGCTTACTTTTTAAGTTGTGAGAAACAAACTGTTTAGCGCTATCTAAATCGGTAAATATGCACTCACTAAAATTAACGTTTCTTTTTGCACACTCTAAAATGCGCTTCATTTGATTTATAGCGATAGCTGATGTGAGTACAAACGCGCTACTTAGGCAGTTGTTTGCTTTCATTAAATGGCTAATATCTATCATTTCTTTTTCTGCCTCAGGCGTTGCAGCCAAAACATCAAAAGAATCAATAATATAGGCCCAAGGCTGATTTTTGAGTGACTTTATTTTTTCGCATAGTTCAATTTTAAACGCACGAAGAAGCCCTGAGGTGATGTATCCCGAAAAGTGAGCGATAACAACGTTATTTTCAGTATAGAGGCTTACCTGTCCATATTTGTTTTTAAACCCCAATGTATACTCCTTGAATTTGAGGGAAGGCTAACCTTATACCTTTAAATCCAACAAAACCAGTTCTTTTGGGTTGTCTTTTGTTATCAGGTTGTTTCTTTTTTTTGGCGGGTACTTAATTTAATGAGTACCCGCTCTTGAACAGTGGTTAATCTTTTGTAGAGGTTGTAATGTAATTTAGCGCGCTCGTTATAACGGCTACTTGTGCCAAAATACATTCTTCATCGGTGGCTGTTGGGCTATCTGGGTACACTTCTGTAGTAGTTACATAGGGTGCATCAGTAAAGCCCATACATAAACCTAAATCGCGTGCTGCATAGTTAATCACGCCAAATTGCTCTTGAGGTACGCCTATTAGCTGGTTATTTTCATCGCTCGGGGCAATGTGCGTGACCTTTGCCACATCTTCGATAATTACTTTTTGAAATTCAGGCTCAGGCTTATTGGTATCGGCCACTAAATAAAACCCATCAGGTATGTTCCAATTAGTGTTTGTTGTGCCTTCACGGGCAGCAAGTGCGGGTCTAAATTCACTGTTATCGCTGTCGGTTGTTTCGTGTAAATCAATATGAGCAACTAAGTCTACATCGAGTGATTTTACAAACGCCATAATAGCTGCTGACTCTTGTGCTGGGCTGCCTTCGTAAAATGAGCGGTTAGGATCAATAGCATCAGGGTTCCAGCGATTTATTGTTTCATATCCCCAAGGGCTAATGCAGGGCGCAACAACAATATTAAACTGCTCAGAGTGTTGCATAGCAGATGTTTTAGCAAATCTAAGTGCGCCATGTACGCCACTGGTTTCGTAGCCATGTACACCACCGGTGATTAAAACAGTTGGTTTATTGGCATTAAAGTTAGGCGTTTTTAATATATATAATGGGTAAGTACCAGCGGCGTAATTAAGCTCGCCGTATTGCTCTATATCTAAGGTGCTTTTAAGGTCATTAATTAGCGTTACGACTTCGTTTTGGTAACTGCGTTTAATGTTTTGGCGTGCTAACCACTGGGCTTTATCATTGTTATTCCATTTTTTGCCTGGTGTGCCAATAGGGTATGTGCTGTTAGTCATAATAAACCTTTATATCAACTGTTATTTGTTCTCCTATAAATAAGGAGGGCAATTACAATTGGTAAAATTACTTAATAAAGGCGTAGCTTAACACTGAGTAAATTAACGTGCAAATTAAAACGTTAAAGTCATATTTTTAATAGCGCGTGATTGCTGGGCTTTAATATAACTTTGGTTTGCGAACTCACCCGAAATACTACCTAGTCGTTCACGCTTTACACTAACGGTTAAACTACACGTTTTACTTTGATCTACTTGCGAGCTGCTAAACATATCTAAGCTTTGCAAATCTATTTCAAGGCGCGAAGTGCCAAGCGCAAAAAGCATTGATTGTAAAAGTGTTTCATTATTATTGTTAGTGCAGCTACTGCTAAGTTCTACTTGGCTAGTACTATTAGGATCAGTGCCATCTAGCTGAACTGTAAGGGGACTATTAATATCAAAATTTTGATTGTTACTCGGGGTTAAAATAATAAAATTTAAAGGCAACTCCACGCTCGAATTAGCATTTATGCCATCATCCCGTTTAAATTTTATATCAAACTGTTGGTTATCGTCAGTGGCATTTATATACGCTTGGTAATCAACGTCTAAAAAGTCGGTATCTTTTGTAAGTACAATAGCAGTGCTATTAACAACAGCTTGTAATGAGTCGCTATCGCTTAAAACAATGTTAGAGCCATTAGCATCGCCTGCATTTAGTTCTGCGTTAACACGCGTGCGGTTACCGTCAGAAACTAGTTCAAAACCTGCCCAAATACCTTGTGTTTTTACTAAATCCGACTCTGTTTCTGACGTGCAAGCGCATAATGCTAAAATTAAAGCCGTTGTGGTAATGCATTTTTTAAGCATGTTAGCTCCTTTAAACCACTTAATTAGGCTGTAAATAATTGTTTAATTGGGGATATACCTAACAATTATATGAAGTGTAAGTTTGTATATGTGCATTGTTACACAACAAGCTATCTATAAATGTTTAAATTTGTTAATGGTTGTAAATAAAGTATTAACCACCAGGTTTAAAAACTAACTTACCAATGAAATTGTTTACTAAGTAAGCATCGATTTAGCGCTAAATGTATTACAAAAGAGTATGTTACAATTAAGGTAAAGCATATCTTCATATTGAGTATTATGGCGCAGTATATTGCTACTCCAAGTTGGCTAGGCCGTTTTTTTACCCGTATTAAACACGTAGCTATTGAACAAGAGCGCCTTGTTGTGCATTTTAGAGGTGCTCCCGCATGGACATTTTTAATTAAAGACTTTTATAATTACTCAATATTTAAAAACCGTTTATTTAGCGCCAAAATTAATTTGTGCGACAGTAGTAATACATCAATTAGCTTTTTAAACAAATCACAAGCTAAGTCTTTAAATACCGCCCTTAATACGCAATTTTCAGCCCTGCTTGAGCAAAAGGTAAATAACGCAAAGATTTCGCTCAAGCGCTATGCTTTAGATGAGTTTTTACGTGATAGTTCCATAAAAACACTTAATAATGATGTATTTTTGCTTACCAAGCAGTACGCTAAAAGTACAAGTGTGTGGCAACAGCACTTATCGCCAAGTAGTATTAAATTTTTAAATATACTGAGCACTACACCCAATACTCACGATGCAATTGCACAGTTGCGCCATAAATATGAAAAAAAACAACTAACTCTTAAAAATGACTTTTTTAATCAAGTAGAGTCAAATCCATTAACAACAGAGCAGCGCTTAGCGGTAATACGCGATAACGATAAAAATTTAGTATTAGCGGCAGCAGGCACAGGTAAAACATCTGTGATGGTAGCAAAGTCTTTAGATTTAATAGCATGCAATATTGCCAAGCCTGAGCAAATTTTGGTGCTGGCCTATAATAAAACAGCAGCAAAGGAGCTTAAAGAGCGCTTTATTAAACGCGCCACGCATGCAAACTTGCATACCAAAGTACCCACTATTTTAACGTTTCATGCGCTTGGGCTTAAATTATTACAAAGTGCTAAAAAGCCAATCGAGTTGTCAAAATTTGCAACCGACCCAGTTCAATTAAATAGTTGGTTAACTGGGTGGGTAAGTAAAAAAATACAAACCGAGCCACAGTTTTTAAAAGCATTTGTAGATTTACTCCATGAGCCGATTGATATATTTAGCTTTAAAGATAATGCACAGTACGAGCGATACGTACGCGATAACGAATACCGTAGCCTTGCGGGTCATAAAGTAAAAAGTTATCAGGAAGTGCTTATTTCAAACTGGCTACATTTGAATTGCGTGGCGCACAGTTATGAGGTGAATTATCACTTTAATCAAGGCGCAGAGCTAAGTGGGCAATACCAACCAGACTTTTATATACCTCAATACGATATTTACTTAGAGCACTTTGGCATTGATAGGCAAGGGAATACTCGTGCCGATATAGATAAAAAACACTATAACGAGCAAATTGCATTTAAGCGTAAGTTACATAAAAAAAATGGCACCACTTTACTCGAAACCTTTCATTACAACTGGGTTGAAGGAAAGCTAGAGCAAACTCTCGCAAAGCAATTAAAGCAGCATAATGTTGAATTAACACCTATGAGTAACGACGAAATATTTCATACTTTAAATAACTCAGGGCAGTTACAGCAAGGCATTGATAAGTACATAAAATGCTTACAAGCTATTCGAGTGGAGCAACTAAGTAATAAGCAAATAGCGCAGCGCATCAAGCAAAGTGGTATTAAAAACTATCAACAATATGCAAACTTGTTAGTGCAAATTCATGACGCCTATATAAATGAACTAAGCACGCAAAATGCCATTGATTTTGACGACATGATTATTCAAGCGACAAAGGCGATAGTAAGCGGAGACTTTAATACTCCGTGGAGCCACATTTTAGTTGATGAGTTTCAAGATATATCAAGTGCGCGTATGGGCTTTTTAAATGCGATATTAAAATATGGTAACGGAATACGCTTTACTGCGGTAGGTGATGACTGGCAAGCAATTTATCGGTTCTCGGGTGGTAATTTAGCGCTTACTACACGCTTTAATGAATTAGTGGGCAGCCACTCACTTACTATGTTGCAAAAAACATTTAGATATAACAATAGTATTAGTGATGTAGCGGGGCGCTTTGTAATGCAAAACCCTGAGCAATATAAAAAGCAGATCAGCACACATACGCAAGTAACCACACCACAAGTTATTTTGTTAGACGATTTATACCAAGGCACTAAATCGATAGAAATAAAAGTACAGCAGAGCATAAGCACTATTCAAAAAAACGATGCATCAGCGAGTATTGCCATACTTAGTCGATACCGATACATGTTAAATAGCGTGCAGCAGCATTTAAAAGATAAAAAGCATACAAACCCTCTTTATTTTTGGACATTGCATAGCGCTAAGGGGCTTGAAGCCGATTACTGTATTATTATTGGTTTTGAACAAGGTAAATTAGGGTTTCCTAGCGATAATCAAAATAACGTGCTGGTGGAGTCGTTATTACCAGAGCAAGATAAATTCACTCACTCAGAAGAAAGGCGTTTGCTTTATGTAGGTATTACGCGCGCAAAACATAAAGCGTATTTAATTGCAGACCCTTATGCATGCTCAGCGTTTGTAAAAGAACTAGTAAATGACGATTATCCTATTCAAATCGGCTCCACGTTGTTTAACAAGTCGCAACTAAAGCAAAGAGAGTGTAATACGTGCAGCGACGGATTAATTGTGCCAAAAACGGGTCAGTATGGTGATTATTATAGCTGTACTAATACGCAGATTTGCGAAACTAAACTACGAGTGTGTAAAAGCTGTAGTAGCCCATCGGTTGATAAAAGCACGTATTCACAATGTGTGAATACAGAGTGTAAAACGCAGCATCCAATTTGTGAAAAGTGTGGTCGCGAAATGCGTAAACGAAAATCTAAGCACGGTGAATTTTTAGGATGCAGTGGTTTCGCGCTTAAAGAGGATAACTGTAAAAACACTCGAAAAATGAATATTTAACGGCTAACGAGCAGGTTTACACCTGTCTATTTTATAGAACAATGTAAATAGAAATTATATTCATTTGATTGATTTTAACAAGTTATCAATGTCTAATAGAAGAATGAGCTTTAACTGTTGTTTATTATGCATTTTTTCAATAGGTTCTTTTTATTAAACGATCACTATTCAGCCCCTGATCAGGTTGCTAATTGGCGAGTAAGTGCACTGCGCATTATTCTATCATTAGTAATGGTGTTATGTTTTGCTGTGGTGTGCCACACGTACGCAAGCGCTATTGAGTTTAACTTAATTTATATTGTTGTATTAACAAGCAGTTTTTTTGCGACTGTATGCGGTTTGCTTATAGCAAGTAAGCTTTTTTATCACTTCAGCGCTCATGTACTTTTAATAGCCATTGTAGCTGCTAGCGTGTCAATGAACTTATTTTTAACAGACCTAGAGCTTGCTAAAGTGGGCTCTATGTATATGTATTCCTGCCCAATAATCGCACTTATGCTCCTTGGTTATAGAACAGCCCTTGCTTATGGCGTATTAAATATTGTACCGTTTTATATGATTATCAATAACGTTGATGTATCGGGCTTAACTGGCATTGCTCAACAACTTCCCGATGCCAGCTTATACATTACAGGGCTTATATTCTTATTTTTTAACATTTGTATTCCCCTTGCTGTGGCACGCACAAT
This sequence comes from Pseudoalteromonas sp. HL-AS1, assembly GCF_031198785.1. Taxonomy (NCBI): domain Bacteria; kingdom Pseudomonadati; phylum Pseudomonadota; class Gammaproteobacteria; order Alteromonadales; family Pseudoalteromonadaceae; genus Pseudoalteromonas; species Pseudoalteromonas sp. HL-AS1. Next base: position 2,202,026 of record NZ_CP133569.1, on the reverse strand, counting down.
TGTGGCTGCTAAGCGTTTAAACAAAACAATGATAAGCGCTAATACACACCTTAAAGATAAAAATGAGCTTTATCGAAGCTTGTTCACCGAATCAAATAAAGCCAAAATTATTGTTGACGAAAACCTTGTCATTACTGATTTTAATCAACACGCTATTGATATGTTTGGTATAAAAAAAGAATTAAAAGAAGAATGCGTTAACCTTTCTCATTTATTTCCTACTTTAGTTTTTGACGCCCCTAATGCTCAAAATAAAATTGTGAAGTACAAAAAAAGCTATTTTAAAGCCTGCTACCAGCAAATAACAATGAGTACAAACTACCGTGTATACGACTTTTACGATTGCACGCAAGAGCAGCTCATTAAACAAAACTTATCGATGATGGAACAAGAAAATAAACGTTTACGCTTTAGAGACTCGCAAACAAAACTCCCCAATAGAGAATGGTTTGAGCTGCAATGCAACAGATTAACAAGCAAATACCAAAAAGGTTTTTTTATCGTTGTTACCCAAAGTGCAAATAGTGAATACTTAAATTTAAAGCTCACTAAAGCCGACTCTCAAGCATTACTTATTAACGCGTATAAGCGTTTAAAGGCGATGGCAGATGGGCCGTTGTTGTGTGCCCATATAGGAGAAGGAAAGCTTGCTTTTATAATTGGCGCAAACTCGCAAAACGAGCTTGAAGATAAGCTATTAATGCAAATAAAAAATACATTAGATAAAACTTATAATGTGTTTGGCACTAAGTGTCAGCAATCATTTTTATTTGGTTTTGCAAAGTATCCTGATCACGGAAAAAACAGCACAACAGTACTTAGTAATGCGTGCGAAGCACTTAAAGTTGCAAACTGTAATATGCCTCTAAGTGGTTATAACGAAAAGCAATCACAAGCTTTTATCGAAAAATACGAAATTTCGATGTTATTAGACGAAGCGCTTCAGCAGGGCGATTTGTCGGTACACTATCAACCTAAAGTAGATGCAACGGGTAAATGTATAGGGCTTGAAGCTTTAGCGCGTTGGAACAGTCCTATACTAGGTAATGTGTCGCCAGTGGTATTTATTCCTATTGCTGAAGAATACAGAATGGTCAGTAGGTTAACCGATCTGATTATTCAAAAAGTCTGCGCTCAAATTGCCAATTGGACTAAGGCGGGTTTACCGAGTGTGCCGGTGGCAATAAATATATCTCTAATTGATTTTAGCCAAAACGATTTTATGTCAAAACTGGTTAAATACCTTGCCGACTTCAACGTAAAGCCACCTCAAATAGAGTTAGAACTGACTGAAACCTCTCTTGAGGCAAACCAAGCGCATTCGCTAAAGCTTATGCAAACACTGCAATCGTGGGGTTTTACTATTTCGGTTGATGATTTTGGAGTGGGGTATTCTAATATTGCACGCCTTGCCGATTACCCTATTAACAAACTTAAGTTAGATCGCTCATTAATCAGCCAAGTAACAAGTTCTACGCGTCAAAAAAGTTTAGTTAAAGCGGTGCACGTTATGTGTGAAGAGCTTGATATTAAGTGTGTAGCTGAAGGAGTAGAAACCCAAGAGCAAGTAGCAATAATGGCGCAAATGGGGTGTAAAGAATTTCAGGGCTTTTACTTTGCGAAACCAATGTCAGCCGAAAATTTTGCAGAGCATGTTAGCCGCCATGGCTTAGTGTTTAACCCCAAAGAGATGACGGCTCAACTTTAAATGTATAGCAGGTATTTTATTACCTAGTTACAGAGCTGTTGGGCGTTTATAGTTATTTCGCACTGATGAATAACTCCTGCTCCCCAATGCTGTATATCTGATTGAGCAGTACAGCCTGCATCTTCAATTAAAGCTGTATTGGCATCACATAAAAGTAGCACTGCGTTATCATCTTGTACGTTTACAATAAGCGTGTATTCCCCAAAAGGTGCAAGTTTGCTTAAATCGTTATTAACAGCGGCTTTTAATAACTCATCAGTTGTTGAATAGGATGTTTCACTAAATTTTAGTGTGCCATCAACGGCTGTAGCAATATCTTTTAATTGTGAGGCTAAGTCGGCCATCACTTCTGGATTGTTTTTTTTAGGAGTGTAGCAACCGCTAAGTAATACTATGAGGCTTATATAAAGTAAGTGTTTCATTTTATTTGCTCCATACCGTCATCGTGTTGTGTTCATCGTAGCCTGTATCTAGGTTCCAATTTTTAATTGCACTGTAATCAGTATCTAAAAATACGGCATTGGCAATAATGGTTATGTAGTGCTGAATATTGCTAACAGCAAAGTCAAAAATATCGTTGTAATGCATAGGCTCGTGCGGCGTTTTTAGTTGTTCAATAAAAGTGGGGGCTACTTCGTTTGGGCGAGGATAAAACAAGCCTAAATCAGCAGCAACATGGCGTGCACAGGCAAATAATCGATAGCTTTCTTCAACATTATTTACTACAAGCTGAAAACCGTTATGCCATGAATTAAAGTTAGGAGCGTGTTGTGCTGCGTAGCTTGGGTGAACCGTTAATAAAGCATGTCGCCAAATTTTTGCAATATCGGTATCAAAATTATCGTCTTTGTTAGTACAAGATCCAATATTTTGTTGCACGCGGTCAGCATAACCTAACTCACCTAAGTTTAAACGTTGCCAAATAAACGCGTCTTGATTCATTTCGCAGGTACGGTGCGCCGTTTGGTTTTGCGCGTAAGGGCCTACTTTTAATTCAACAACCGGATGCACTGTTATATCTGCAGCAACATGGGCCATATAACCGCATAACCAGGCAAAACACTTTTCAAATGCTTCACCTTCAAGTGTTTTACAGTATTTAATCATGGCTTTAAGTAAATCGCCTGTGTGCTCATAGTGCATTAGGTCGGCCCACGCATTTTGGCTAGGCTGCGCTACAGCTAAGTAAGGATAATCGGGGGCTACACAGCCTAGTTCAAGGTATGCTTGGCGTTGGCTTAAAATAAGCTTTGCTTTTTTAGGCATATCCATTTTAGCGAGTGACTTTGTTTGCGTTGCAATATTAACAGCAGTGATGTGCGCAAAAGCACCTGGCATTGTCATATCCTTATGATTTATTAATAAGGGTACAGATTAACATTGAGAGGGGGTTAAATAAAGCCAACTAAATGCAAGTATAGCGGGGTAAACACCTATTAAATTAGCTGCTCAACTAATTGGCCATTCTCGTATAATTTAGCATGTTGACGTTTATGCTCTTCAAATAGGTAAGCTCTTAGTTGCTCTTGACCGCTATGAATTTGCGTTATTTTAGCGGCTATACCTTGCGTGCTTTGCCTTACGGGTTCTATTTCCATCGAAATACTTTGTTTGTTAGGCAAAATAAATTCCATGTGCTGCGATTTATTTAAATGGTTACCTTTTCTGAGGGGTTTTAAAAACATCCCCGTGTTTGATATTGATTCAATTTTAAACCCTTGGCTTTTAATATTTAGCTCACTCCAGCGCCAACTGCGCAGTGTGCCTTGTGTGTCTATTACTTCGGGGGCGTTTAAAATAGGTTTGATTATACCGGCGCTATCAATTTTTAAGTCCAACGGAAACCATAACTGATAGTGTGCAACTTCTGCGAGCAGGGTTAAATTAGCGCTACTAAGTAAGTGAGCAATATTGGCTGGTACTGAACTTTGTAACGTTAAAACGTGACTGTTGTGAGCATGTGACTTTTTATTAGGCTTAAATAACTCAGCAAAAAAATTTATCTCTTCATTAGAAAAGTCCATATTTCACCCCAGTTACATAAAATGATTCACCACCGTAATTTAAACAATGAAATTGGTCAATAAATGCTCCGTTTGAATTTGTTTAGATAATATTTACAAAGACAGAGGGGTAAACTAAACAATGTATTTAAATGCAGTGCTCAACCCGAACGTTTTTCAGAGACTTGAATTATTTAACATTTATAAAAATATATTTAGGCGCAAGTGGCTAGCTGTTAAACTACAGCACATTAGTTTTATTATTTATATTAGAGTTTACATTATGATATGTGCATTTTTACGTGATCAAGAGCCGAAGTTACTGGGTATGGTAGTGGCATTGGTCGGTGCAGGATTTTCAATAAATGCAGTGGCTCAAGAGCAAAGCCAAACTTTAATTTTAGTGGGGTCAGAGCTTACTACCTGTACTAGCGCCAAGCTTAATAATTGCCAAAAAGAGGCTGTTATTGATGGTAAGTCACATAATTTATATACACTTAGCAGCTCTCAAATAAAAAACATCGCGCAGCATTGGCCTAATAATAATGTTGAGGCAAAAACGGCTGTATTAAAAACACTTAAAACCATACAAAGTAAATCGTCAAATAGCTTATCAAAAACAGATTTACTCTGGCAGTGGCGCGATATAAATAATCAGCAATTAGAAAGTCTAACTCAGCAAGAGTACAACTTTGTATTTGATATGCTAGAAGTACCGCTACTTAATAAAAACGGTGAGCGTTTAAAAGAGCAAGTAAATACCGATTTTAATAATGAGGTTGCGACTAATAATATTTTACAATTTGTGTCGGGCAGTTTAAAAGTTAATAACGCAAAACCAACCATGCTTGCTATTACGGCTTCGAGCCGCGACCCTTATGAGTCGGCAGATGTAGCGCAAAGTCTTTTGGCACAATCAAATATAAACACTCAATGGTTAGCACTAACGCCAGCGCTTGCTAAAGCGATTACAAGTAACTCGTGCGATGAATTACCTGCGCTTAGAAATACATTAATGAATGTGTATAACCGTGAAGTGATTTATCCAGAGTACACAAAGGCCGAATACGCTTTATGTAAAAATGGCACTAATGCACTTGTATCACTTATTAAAAATAGTACCGGTGTGATGTTTAATAGCGGTAATACAGCATTAACTCACAAGGTATTATTTGATCAAAACAATAACCCATACCCGTGGACGCAAGCATTGCAAACTCGCCCAGTAATTGTAGGTGAAGGAGCCGGTGCTGCAATCCAAAGTAAAGTGACGGGCATGCTTACAAATACGACAAGCCTTGAGGCACTTCGTAAAAGTGAAAATAACACTAATGCTGGTGGGCTGGGCAGTTTTAACTCTGGTGTACTAGATACTCAATTTAGCGAACAAAATCGTACATTTAGGCTTGCAGCAGCGCTAAATAAAAACGAAGTGAAAAATACTAAAACAGAGATTCAACATGGATTTGGTATTGATGAAAATACAGCCTTAGTTGTTATTAAATCGCCAGAAGGTAGTTTAATAACCGTAATAGGCAAAAGTGGTGTAGTGCATTTGGCTAACCAAGGTAAAGCCCAACCTGGGAGTAAGGGCTATAGCTATTCGTACTGGCCTACAAGCAGTGTAATTGAAATTACCAATAATACGTTTACCTTAAGCGCACGCACAATAGATGAAGCGTTACCCGCTATAAAAATACCTCCATTGCCAGTGCAGCGTTTTGGCTCAATTTTAACAAATTCAAAACTGCGTTCACTTACTCAAGCTATGTGTTTAAGCCAAGAGCAAAGTGCGGTAGCCCAACAAGACGAGTTTATAATTAGCCTTACAGCAACGAGTGACACACAGTATCATCGCATCAATGCAAAAGAGTTTGGTTGTGCGCTAAGCAATTTAGAGTTAGCTATAAAGTCGATTTAGTGACTAACCTGAGCCAAGGGTTTAAGTTTTTGGCTCTTCTCTATAAAATAGCCACCATAATGATTTAAAAGCCTTACTAAAAGAGTGTTAAAATGAATAAAGATAATGATGTAATTTCTAGTCTAGCCGAATTAGAAAGCTTTTTATTAAATGTAGAAAACGGCGGTCTTGGCCTTAAGGGTGTTTCGGGCGTTGGTATGGCAACAAACAATAGTGATGGTAGTCGTTTTGTAGCCGTGTTTGACGATAATCAAAAATTACTTTTAGCGCGCGGTATTACAGAAGATGTATTCCAAACCGGGCAAGATATGGTACGTAATGGTGTAGGGCGCAAGCACTAGTACTTTAATAAAAAAGCGCTTAGAGCGCTTTTTTATTTTAATTTCAATAAATTGAAATAAAATGCCTTCATATAGATTCCACAAAGGCCACTTCAAGTTAATAACAATTAAATACAACCCCCCTCAAAAACCACAAAACTAGCCAGCTAAACTCAGTTTTATTAAGTGCGCTTAGATAAATAAGATAGTGCTACGGATAAATTGTAGAATCAAAACAGATGAATTTTGGCTATATTTTGAAGAGAAGTTTAACTTATTGATATAGGTTTAGTTAATTGGTCGGTATGGAGAGATTCGAACTCTCGACCCCTGCCACCCCATGACAGTGCGCTACCAGGCTGCGCTACATACCGACGTTGAGTGCAATAGTACGTGTATTTTTTTAAAAATCAATAAGCGATTGTTTGTTTGGGTATTTATTACGCAAGAGGCCTAAAAAGGCGCCCTTGCGGTGTATTAATTAGCTAGTCTTTATTTAACCACTTTTTGATCGAGTCATACATCTCATCTCGTATTAATGGCTGAGCTTTTTTGTTAGGGTGTAAACTATCGTTTTGCATTAGCTCAGGTTGGCTGGCAATATCGAGCATAAAAAAGTTCATTAAATGCGCATTTGTTTCTTCGCTAACGCGCGAAAAAGTGTCAGTAAACATTTTACTGTAACGCGGGCCGTAATTAGGGGGAATGTAAATCTCCATTAAGGCGGTCATCGCATTAGCTGCTTGGCTTTTTTGAATAAGAGACGTTAAGTTAGTTTGCATTTTTTTGACTGGAAAACCACGTAAACCGTCATTAGCACCTAGCTCAATAAGTACATGAGTGGGTTCGTATTGCTCAAGCAATGCATCTAAACGGCGTAGGGCTCCACCAGATGTTTCGCCACTAATACTGGCGTTGATAAGTTCAATGTCGGCTTGTTCGTCATCGTATTTATCTTGTAACAATTTTACCCAGCCTTCTTCTTGTTGAAGTCCGTAGGCTGCGCTTAAACTGTCACCGAGTATTAAAATCGTGTTGTCGGCTGCTGCGCTCAGCGGTTTGATAACTAAAAATAAAATGAATACTAAACGAAGGATTGAATGAGTCATATGTCAGCGCTTTCTCAATTAAATATAATTCAGGTTAATGGTTTGTCTAAAGTAGTCTCTACCTTTGAAGGTGAGCTGCCCATCCTCAGCGACATCAGCTTTAATGTCAAGCATGGCGAGTCTGTTGCTATAGTTGGCACGTCGGGCTCTGGTAAATCAACGTTACTCAGTTTATTAGCAGGGCTGGATACCGCAAGCAGCGGCGAAATATTTTTAGATGGCGAGCCATTACACAATTTAGATGAAGAAGAGCGTGCTGCACTGCGCGCGGCTAAAATTGGATTTGTGTTTCAATCGTTCATGTTAGTACAAAGCTTAACTGCACTAGAAAACGTTATGCTGCCAGCAGAGCTTGCTGGTGAAAGTGACGCAAAAGAGCAAGCAATTGCATTACTTGAAAAAGTAGGCTTGAGCCATCGAATTGACCATTACCCGTCGCAACTCTCTGGCGGTGAACAACAGCGTGTTGCTATTGCGCGAGCATTTATTGGTACGCCTAAAATATTGTTTGCTGATGAGCCTTCGGCTAATTTAGACAGCAAAAACGGTAAAATGATTGAGTCGTTATTATTTGATTTAAACACGCAACACGGCACTACGCTTATTTTGGTTACTCACGATGAAGGGCTTGCACAAAAATGTGAGCACATTATTCAAATAGAAGCGGGCTTACTGGTAAAAAGCCAAGTAGAGGACGTTGCTAATGTGGGTTAAGTTAGCGCTTAAGTTATTTTCGCGAGAATTTCGCCGTGGTGAGCTAACAGTTATAAGCGCAGCTATCGCCCTTGCTGTTTTAACCGTGCTTACACTGTCTATGGTTACTGAGCGAATAGGGCAAAGTATTGCGCAAAAAAGCAGTGCTTTTATTGCAGCAGACCGTGTACTTGCAAGCGATCATGTTCTCGACACTGCTTTTATTACTAAAGCACAGAGCCAAAATTTAAAAACGGCGCAAATGGTGTACTTCGACACTATGTTGTTTGCCGATGATGAAATGCAGTTTAGCTCAGTAAAAGCGGCATCTAATGCGTACCCGTTAAAAGGGCAGTTAAAAGTTAAGGATACCTTAACAGGTGAAACTAAGGTTGCTAATAGCGGACCAACGCCTGGTAATGTGTGGCTAAGTGAATCAGTATTTTACAGTTTAAATATTGATATAGGCGCGCAAGTAGAGCTTGGCGCTGCATTATTTAATGTTTCAAAAGTTATTGTAGAAGAGCCCGATGCGCCATTTAATGTATTTTCGAGCAGCCGTCGCGTGCTTATTAATATTGACGATGTGGCAAAAACCGAAGTTGTGCAGCCAGGTAGTCGTGTTTATTATCGCCAACTTTATGCAGGTAGTGAGGCTGACATAAATAGCTTTTACGAGTGGCTTAAACCACAAATGAAAGAAAACCAACAATGGTACGGCGTTAAAGACCGTCAATCACCTATTTCAAATAGTTTAAACCGTGCAGAGAGCTTTTTATTACTTGCCGGCCTATTAGGTATTATTTTAGCCGCAGTGGCTATAGCCGTTTCAGCAAAACGTTATTGTGAACGACAATACGACCCAGTAGCGATGATGAAAACGCTAGGCGGTAGCCGTTCAATGATCCGCAAAATATACATGCTCCATTTATTGCTTGTATGTGCAATGGCGGTAAGTATTGGGCTGTTAATTGGTTATGGCTTGCAAGAAATAGCAACAAGTTACTTATCGAAAAGTATGGGCACAGAGCTACCTTTAGGTGGTTTTAAACCTTGGCTGGTGGCTATAAGCACTGGCGTAATTTGTGCTGTTATGTTTTCTATTAAACCGTTATTTGATTTATTTGATATTCCACCGCTTAGAGTGCTGCGCCGTAACTTAGGTGACAAGTTGGCAGTAAGTCGTGTGCATTTAGGCATGAGTGCGCTAACTGTTTTTTTATTAATGTGGTTATTTAGTAACAACATAAAAATAACGCTTATTTTGTTTGCCTCAACGCTTGCGCTAATTGGTGTGTTGTTTTTGATATCTAAATTAATATTTGGTGGCGGTCGAAAATTAGGGCTTAAGCCAGGTAACAGTTGGTCGCTTGCAATTGCATCTATTCAAAAGCGTGCAAATGTGAACGCGGTACAGTTAATTAGTTTTTCGTTAGCGATTAAATTACTGCTGTTTTTAGTGGTACTTAAAAACGACATGATATCTGATTGGCAGTCGCAACTTCCTGCCGATGCGCCTAATGCGTTTTTAGTTAATATTACGCAAAATGAGCTTGAGCCAATTAATGAATATTTAGCTCAAAAAGATATTCAAGTATCAGAGTTTTATCCCACTATTCGTGGGCGCGTAAATGCGGTGAATGGCGAGTTGGTAGCACGTTCAGTATCGCTGCAAGACAACGAGAAAAAAGACGAAGAAGCACGTGCAGGTATTGGCCGCGAGCTAAATCTTACATGGCTTAAAGATGTGCCTGACCAAAATGAAGTAACACAAGGCACGTGGTTTGGTGAAAATGCGATGGCTGAAGCCTCAGTAGAGGAGTCGATGCTTGAGCGTTTAGATGTTGAGATAGGCGATACGCTTACATTTTTAATTGGTTCGCAGTCGTTCGACGCTAAAATCACCAGTGTGCGCAAAGTAAATTGGGCCACGCTTAAACCTAACTTTTTTATTATTTTAAGTCCTGATGTACTTGCAGATTTTCCCGCAACGTATATTTCGTCGGTACGTATAAATCCAGATCAAAAACGTGACTTTAGCCAGTTATTACGTACTTACCCTACTATTACAGCGATTGATATTGATAACTTTGTTAAGCAAATACAAACAACTATTTCGCAAGTATCGCTCGCCATTGGCTTTGTACTTGCAATTGTTGTGCTGTGTGGCGCGCTTGTACTTATATCGCAAGTGCAAGCTAGTTTAGGTGAGCGTATGCAAGAAATTGTAATACTTAGAACGCTTGGCGCTAAAAGCCGATTAATTAAAAACGCGACCCTGTATGAGTTTTTATTACTAGGCGGTTTAGCTGGCTTAGTTGCCGCATTTTTTAGTGATATAGCGCTTTTAATTGTGCAGCAACAAATGTTTGATTTAGCAGGTAAGTTACACCCACATATATGGATTATTGGGCCGGTAGCTGGCGGCGTATTTGTGGCAGGTTTAGGTTATTTAATGATTGCCCGAAAACTTAAACAAAACACCCAAGGATTAGTGCGTGCCCTAGGGTAAGCTTAAACTAACATGCTCCTGTAAATGCCCACCTAGTACGTGGGCATTTTTGTTTTTCTTTGTACTGGTAATTTATACAGTGCTCTGGCATTATTGGCGTAATTTAAAAATAATAACAATGGAGCGCTGTTTGGCCATCATTTTAGGGATCGATCCTGGTTCACGTTTGACCGGATATGGTGTTGTTGCCCATCAAGGTTCTAAATTTACATACTTAGGCAGTGGCTGTATTAAGCTAGCCGATCATCCTTTTCCGATTAGGCTTAAAATGATCTACCAAGGCATTACACAGCTTATTGAGCAGTTTTCGCCAGAAACTTTTGCCATTGAAAAAGTATTTATGGCGCACAACCCCGATTCAGCTTTAAAACTAGGTCAAGCTAGAGGCGCTGCGATTGTTGGCGCTGCGATGGCCGACTTACCCGTATTTGAATACTCAGCTAGGCAAATTAAGCAAGCAGTAGTAGGTAACGGTGGCGCAGATAAAACACAAGTGCAGCACATGGTAAAAAATATTTTAAAACTACCCGGTACGCCACAGGCCGATGCAGCGGATGCACTCGCTATTGCGATTTGCCACGCCCACTCAGAACAAAATTTAATTAAACTAGCGGGCAGCGCAAGCAAAACCGTTAGAGGACGTTTAAGGAAATAATTATGATAGGCCGCTTAAATGGTATTTTAGTCGAAAAACAGCCACCAGAAATATTACTCGAAGTAAGTGGTGTAGGTTACGAAGTACAAATGCCGATGACCTGTTTTTACGATTTACCAAAAATTGGTGAAAATGCGATTGTTTACACTCACTTTGTAGTGCGTGAAGATGCTCAACTATTGTTTGGTTTTAACAATAAAGTTGAACGTGCCTTGTTTAGAGAGCTATTAAAAGCAAATGGCGTAGGGCCAAAACTTGGCTTAGCTATTTTATCGGGCATGTCGGCAAAACAATTTGTAAGTTGTGTAAATAACGAAGACTCAACATCGCTTGTTAAATTACCCGGTGTAGGTAAAAAAACAGCCGAGCGTTTAGTACTCGAAATGAAAGACAGGCTAAAAGATTGGGGTAATGATTTATTTACGCCATTTAGCGACAGCGCAGTAATAGAGCCAATGAGCGATGCGACAATTGCTAATAATGCAGCGGATGATGCCGTATCGGCACTGCTTGCATTAGGTTATAAATTGCCACAAGCTCAAAAAGCAGTAAAATCGATAAGTAAACCCGATATGTCTACTGAGGTTCTTATTAGAGAATCTTTAAAATCTATGTTGTGAGTAACCCATGATTGAAGCGGATCGCTTAATTGATGCGACTGAAAAAACAAATGAAGACTCTATAGATCGTGCAATCAGACCAAAACTTTTAGCCGACTACAGAGGCCAGCCTCATGTTAAGCAGCAAATGGAAATTTTTATTGAAGCTGCCCGAACCCGTGGTGAAGCGCTCGATCATTTATTAATATTTGGCCCACCTGGGCTTGGTAAAACCACGCTTGCAAATATTGTAGCCAATGAATTACACGTAAGTATTAAAACAACATCAGGCCCTGTACTTGAAAAAGCAGGCGATTTAGCTGCTCTACTTACTAATTTAGAAGAGGGCGACGTACTTTTTATCGATGAAATACACAGGCTAAGCCCGCAAGTTGAAGAAATACTGTATCCCGCAATGGAAGACTACCAGCTTGATATAATGATTGGTGAAGGCCCAGCTGCGCGTTCTATTAAATTAGACTTACCTGCATTTACACTCATTGGTGCGACCACACGAGCAGGCTCGCTTACATCGCCACTGCGTGACCGTTTTGGAATTGTGCAGCGATTAGAGTTTTATTCTGTAGAAGATTTATCGCACATAGTAGGGCGTTCAGCACATTATCTTGGTTTAGAAATGTGTGACGATGGCGCTACCGAAATCGCGCAGCGCTCGCGCGGCACACCACGTATTGCAAACCGCTTATTGCGCCGTGTACGCGATTACACTCAAGTAAAATCTGACGGCACAGTAAACGCCGATGTAGCTAAGCAAGCCCTTGATATGATTGACGTAGATAAAAGTGGTTTTGATTATATGGACCGCAAATATTTACTCGCCATAATCGAAAAATTTATGGGCGGACCAGTAGGGCTCGACAATGTAGCGGCTGCTATTGGTGAAGAGCGCGAAACAATAGAAGATGTAATAGAGCCATTTTTAATCCAGCAAGGATTTATTCAGCGTACACCACGTGGGCGCATAGTGTCTGACAGTGCATACCATCACTTTGGTTTACTTCCTAAAAAAGACTAGCCTATATACTTTACTTGCTGTGGTTTATTGCGCAGCAGGTAATTTCCTCAGTATCCCTTTGTTTCAAATTATTATACCCAAAACCTCAACACTCTGTTGCAAATGTTATTTCAAAATACAAATGCGCTTTATAGTTAACTGTTAATTCACAGGGCGTTAAGACTCGCGAAGCTATCCTGCGTACCATTCAAACTAGTAAGCGAATTACTTATTGTAAATTAGGTAGGGCAATTATTAGTTTATAAATAAAATATGTAGCGCACTAAATTGCAGGCAAAAAAAAGCCCGCAAAAAATGCGGGCAAACAACAAGTTGAAGGAAGTAATCCAGGGGAACTACGTTTTACTAAATTTGGTTTTATCCAGAAAGAGTAAAACAATGTAATACGATAAAATATCCTATTACTAAGAACTTGGCTTAATGAAACAATCTCATTCAGTGCGCTAGCTCGGTATGGGAGAATAATACGTAAGTTTACTTTTTTGTTCAAACTAGAAAATTTGTATTTTCAGATTAGAAAAACTAATTTAGTGAATTTTATTGTTGTTTGAATCTTGTGCGTTAATTAATCGTTAAATTTATAAGTTTATGAAATTTATAACTTAAGTAATTTATTTCGTTATAGCTCGGTATTAGTTTTACTATTACGTACAGGTGAGGCTTATAGGTTTTGAGTGTTTATGCTCTTATTTTGAATAAACTGCGCATTTTATGACGTTTCATGTATATATTTACGCATATTTACAGTTAGCGAGTTTGTTTAAAAGTTTAAATAAAATACTGAGGCAAAGGGAAATGCCAACTAAAGCTGTTTTTTAACGTTTTTTGTTGCCTATTCATAGCAATACCGTTGTCAGCTTGAAATGGACTAGATACACTAGATGCAACTTTTGGCCGTGTAAGCGGTCATATTTACACAAATTAACCAATTTGCCGTATTTTGAAATTATTTAGGAGTTTAACGTGGGATCAGGGCTTAATTTTTTAGATCTAATTTTAGAAGCAAGTTTGCTTGTTCAATTAGTAATGTTAGGGCTAGTTGCCATGTCTGTAATGTCGTGGACAATTATATTTCAACGTAAAAAAGCAATATCGGATGCGCTAATAAATGCTAAGAAATTTGAGCAAAAGTTTTGGTCGGGTATTGATTTAAGCAAATTATATAACGAGATATCGTCACGCAGCGGTCAGTCTCAAGGCATTGAAGCTTTGTTTACTTCGGGCTTTAAAGAGTTTGCTCGTCATAAAAAGAATACATTTCAAAGTGCGAGTATTGTTATGGAAGGAACGCACCGCTCTATGCGTGTTGCGCTTTCTCGTGAAATTGAAAAAATGGAATCGAGTCTATCGTTTTTAGCAACAGTAGGTTCTATAAGTCCGTACATCGGTTTGTTTGGTACAGTGTGGGGTATAATGAATGCCTTTATTGCACTAGGTGAAGTTAAGCAAGCTACATTACAAATGGTAGCACCTGGTATTGCAGAGGCACTTATTGCCACTGCTATGGGTTTATTTGCGGCGATCCCTGCTGTTATTGCTTATAACCGTTTTTCAAACAGTGTTGAAAAGCTTGAGTCTCACTATATTAACTTTATGGAAGAGTTTGCTAATATTTTACACCGTCAAGCAGCTACACAAATAGAGGCACAAGCGAATGTATCAGCGTAAAAAGCGCCGTCCGGTCGCAGAGATTAATGTAGTACCTTACATTGATGTAATGTTGGTACTACTTATAATATTTATGGCTACAGCACCGCTTATAACGCATGGTGTAAAAGTTGATTTACCTAAAATGGAAGAGTCTGATTTAGTTGATACTAAAGATACTCCGCCTATTATTGCCTCAATAGATGCACAAGGTAAATATTACGTGAGTGTAGGTACAGATCCAGAAGAGCCTATGGAAGCACTTGATGTAGCTGCGGTTATAAAATTACAGCTAATGAAAAACCCTGACGTGCCGGTAATGATTAAAGGCTCGGGTAAGGTGTCGTATCAAGAAGTATTATTACTAATGGATTTTTTGAAAAATGCAGGCGTACCATCAGTAGGATTAATGACTGAATCCTTTGAGGGGAAGTAGCTGTATGAATAGTTCAGTAGTAAAATCAATAGTACTTCATTTAGGGATTGGTGGGTTTTTGTATGCTTCTGCAAATATTCATCCGCCAACACCTAAAGTAATGGAAGTAACGCTTAATTCGGCTATACCTACGCCAGATAAAGCGGTATCAGCCGTTACAGTTGATCAAAAACAAGTTGAGCAAAAAATTGCTGAACTTCAAAAGAAAGAAAAAGATAAAAAAAGTGCTGAAGATAAACGCATCCGTGATTTAGAACGCAGAGCGGCCAATGCACGCAAACAACGCGAATCAGAAGCACGTAATATTAAAAAGTTAGAGCAACAGCGAAAGGCGAAAGAGAAAGAAAAAGCGCAAGCCGAGGCAGAAGCTAAAAAAGCACGTGCCATTGAGCAAAAAGAGCGTGCGAAAGCTAAGCAAGCCGAAAAGCAAAAGCAAGAAGCTGAAAACGCAGCAAAAGCAGCAGCTGACAAACGCAAAGCTGAAGAAGAAGCGCTTAAAAAAGCTGAGGCTGAGCGCAAAAAGCGTGAAGAGGAAGCAAAAGAGCGTGCTGCTGAGGCCGAACGTAAACGCCAGCAAGCAGTGCAAGAGCAAATGTTACAAGAGCAACTTGCCAAAGAGCAGGCTGCCCGTAGTAAAATACGTCAGCAACAAGTGGTGAGCGAAGTTGATAAGTACCGTGCATTAATTATGGCGCGTATTCAGCAAAACTTACTGATTGATGAAAAAATGAAAAACCAACAGTGCCGAGTTAATATTCGTTTGGGCTTTAATGGTTTAGTAACGCAAGTTAAATCATTAGGTGGCGACAAGTTAGTATGTGAAGCTGCATTAAGAGCAGTGCGCATGGCTGACACATTACCGGTATCTAAAGATAAAGACGTATTCGAAAAACTTAAGAATATTAATTTAACAATCAAGCCAGAATTTTAAAGGAATGATATGTTCAACAAAATAAAAATAGCCTGTTTAGTTTTACTGTTTGGGTTTACGGGTGTTGCCAATGCAGCGCTTGAAATTGTAATAACAGAAGGTGTAGACGGTGCAAGGCCTATAGCCATTGTACCTTTTAAATACCAAGGTGTTGGTCCAATCCCTGAAAAGCTAAGTGGTGTTATTGCTGCCGATTTAATGCGCAGTGGTAAGTTTAAACCTGTTGATGTGGCGCAAATGCCGCAACAGCCAAGTAAAGATGGCGAAATTGATTATGCGTCTTGGGTTAATAAAGGTGTTGAAGCTGTTCTTGTTGGTGAGGTTGAACAACAAACTGATGGGCGTTATTTAGTCCGTTATGAATTAGTTGATGTGATTCGTGGCCAAATTACTGGTGGCAATACGCAAATGATGAGTAACGGTAAGTTAGTTAAAAGCCAAGATCATATTTTAGAAGCGCGTGAAAGTGTTATTGGCGAGAGTGGTTTTCGTCGTTATTCACACCGCATTAGTGATGTAATTTATGAAAAGCTAACGGGTGAAAAGGGCGCGTTTTTAACTAAAATTGCATATGTAATAGTACGTGATAACGATCCTAAACCTTATCAGTTAGTTGTTGCCGATTACGATGGTTTTAACGAACAGGTGTTACTTCGTTCAAAAGAACCATTAATGTCGCCAGCATGGTCACCAAATGGTACTAAATTAGCGTATGTAACGTTTGAAAACCGTCAAAGCCAAATTTACATTCAAGATATATACACAGGTAAGCGTGAAATAATAGCAAGCTACCGTGGTATTAATGGTGCACCGCAGTTTTCGCCAGATGGTAAAAAGCTATTATTAGTGCTTTCTAAGGATAAGACGGGTGCGACAGAAGTTTACATGCTTGACCTTGCTACACGTAAAGAAACACGCTTAACAAATCATCGTAGCATAGATACTGAGCCATCTTGGCACCCTAATGGCCAAGATATTGTGTTTACATCTGAAAGGGGTGGTAATGCTCAGATTTATAAGTTAAATTTAAAAACAGGTAGGTCACAACGACTCACCTTTGATGGTGATATGAACCTTGCTGGTTCTATAACACCAGATGGAAAAGAATTAGTGATGGTTAACCGTACCAACGGGCAGTACCATCTTGCTAAGAAAGAGCTGGCTACAGGCGCGTTTCAAGTATTAACGAGAACACGCCTAGATGAATCACCGAGCATAGCGCCAAATGGTTCGATGATTATATACAGCACGCTCCATAATAATAAACAGGTACTTGCGCTAGTATCGATGGACGGCCGCTTTAAAGCACGGTTACCTGTGCTAGACGGACAAGTAAAGGCGCCAGCTTGGTCGCCATACTTACAGTAATATTACTGGTTTACTCAAAATAGGAATCTACTCAATGCAACTTAACAAAATACTTAAAGGCCTGCTAATCGCTGTGCCAGTAATGACATTAGCAGCTTGTAGCTCATCTTCTGATATTGATGAAGGTGCTGCAAACCAATCAAATCAAGGCGTTGTTGAGCAATCAACTAACACTGATACAGTTGAAGTAGCTACAATCTCTCCTGAGCAACAAGCAGAAGAGCAACTTCGTCAAAAGTACGAAGCGCTTCGTCAAGAGCAAGTAATTTACTTTGACTTTGATAAAGCAACTGTTGAAGGTAAGTACGCAGATTTACTTCGTGCACATGCTGAGTTTTTAGTTCAAAACCCATCAGTTAAAGTACTAATTGAAGGCCACGCAGATGAGCGCGGTACTCCAGAGTACAACATTGCACTAGGTGAGCACCGTGGCCAAGCAGTTGAAAAATACCTATTAAGCTTAGGTGTTTCAGCTAGCCAAATGTCAGTGGTAAGCTACGGTGAAGAGAAGCCAATGGTTAAATCTCGCACTGAATCAGCTTTCGCTAAAAACCGCCGTGCGGTACTAGTTTACTAAGATAAGAGATATTATGAAGCCGAAAATTATTTTGGCAGCCATGATATTGAGCGGGAGCACCCAGTTAATGGCTGCTCCCGCTCCTGTTTCAGAAGCTGCAAATTCACAATCAAGTATTGAGAAGCGATTAGCGTCGCTTGAGAATATGATGCAGTCGCGTAACTTTTTACAAGTAGAGTTACAGCAACAACTTAACTTGTTACAAGACGAAGTAAGTCAAATTCGCGGTGTAACTGAAGAGCAAAGCTACAAACTTGAAAAAGTACTGCAGCGTCAGCGTGAGTTGTATCAAGAGATTGAAAACCGCGTGAGCCAGGCTTATACACAGCCAACAGCAGCTCCAGTAGTCGATCAGGCGCAGCCAAGCGATGCACAGAGCTACAGCAGTGACTTATCTGAAAATGAAGCGTACGAGCGTGCTGTTGCGTTAATAATGAAAGATAAACGTTATGATCAAGCGATTCCTGAATTTCAAACGTTTTTAACTACCTATCCAAACTCTGTATATGCGTCTAACGCGCATTATTGGTTAGGGCAGTTGCTTACTATTAAAAATGATGGCGTAAAAGCGGTAGAGCATTTTAAAGTGGTTGTTAACGAATTTCCAAATTCTAATAAACGTCCAGATGCAATGCTAAAGTTAGGCACACTTTTACAAGATCAAGGTTCAGCGGCGCAAGCACAAAAAATATTGAGCGATCTTATCAATCAATACCCAAGTACTACCGCTGCAAAACTAGCAACTGATCGTTTGGGAAACTAAAGTTCACCAGCGATTAAATTTCTAGTTAAGGCGAGCAAACTACATGGAAACTCTCGAAGAATCTTGGATTTGCATGTAGTTTGAGCACAAACGGTTTAATTTTGTGCATCTAGACATAAAAACTTAAAAAAAGAGACAATTTCGGTTGCACTCATTTTATAAATAAGTATTATAAGCGCCCGCAGCAAACGAATGGTTACCCCACTCGAAATGCGACAAAAAGAGCGGGTTATTAGCTCAGTTGGTAGAGCAGTTGACTTTTAATCAATTGGTCGATGGTTCAAATCCATCATAACCCACCATTATTTGAATGGTCTTTTATCGGCGGATATACGTACAATACTAAGTTGTTATAAAACGCAACGTCAGAGCGGGTCATTAGCTCAGTTGGTAGAGCAGTTGACTTTTAATCAATTGGTCGATGGTTCAAATCCATCATGACCCACCATTCTTTATTCCTTGTGAATACGGTTTGGCATCAATCGGCGGATTTACGTAAGCTTTAACTTAGTAATAAGTTAGCAACTGGAATGGGTTATTAGCTCAGTTGGTAGAGCAGTTGACTTTTAATCAATTGGTCGATGGTTCAAATCCATCATAACCCACCATTCTTTATTCCTTGTGAATAATGACTGGTTCAAATCGGCGGATTTACGCAAAGTAGTAAGTTGCATTTAAACGCAACAATAGAGCGGGTCATTAGCTCAGTTGGTAGAGCAGTTGACTTTTAATCAATTGGTCGATGGTTCAAATCCATCATGACCCACCATTCTTTATTCCTTGTGAATACGGTTTGGAATCAATCGGCGGATTTACGTAAGCTTCATTCATAATTGAATAAGTGCATAGAGCGGGTTATTAGCTCAGTTGGTAGAGCAGTTGACTTTTAATCAATTGGTCGATGGTTCAAATCCATCATAACCCACCATTCTATGAAAAGTTATATAAGAGCGGGTCATTAGCTCAGTTGGTAGAGCAGTTGACTTTTAATCAATTGGTCGATGGTTCAAATCCATCATGACCCACCATTCTTTTATTCCTTGTGAATAGTGTTTGGTATCAATCGGCGGATATACGTAAGCTTCACTCTTAATTGAATAAGCGCATAGATTGGGTTATTAGCTCAGTTGGTAGAGCAGTTGACTTTTAATCAATTGGTCGATGGTTCAAATCCATCATAACCCACCATTCTATGACAGTTTAATCGGCGGATTTACGCAAGCTTTTTACAAAGCAGATTTATATTAGAGCGGGTCATTAGCTCAGTTGGTAGAGCAGTTGACTTTTAATCAATTGGTCGATGGTTCAAATCCATCATGACCCACCACTCTCTAATACTTTCCTTTATATTCTTTTTTAATTTCCCACTTTATTTTTTATAAACAGCCTTACTAGTTTGCTGTTATTTGCTTTCATATTCTCGTATAATTCGCCCTAATTAATGCACTGTAGATAAGTGGTCGAGAACATGAGTCTAGCTCAAACTATTATGCCTGAAGGTTATATTTTTCCCCCTAAGCCAGCACCGTTAACACAAGACGAGCAAGGCGAATATAAAGCGCGTATAAAACAATTACTAAAAGATAAAAATGCAGTACTTGTTGCCCATTATTATACCGATCCTGAAATTCAAGCACTTGCTGAAGAAACCGGCGGCTGCGTTGCCGACTCGCTAGAAATGGCGCGTTTTGGCGCACGTCACGATGCAGATATGATTATTGTTGCGGGCGTAAAATTTATGGGCGAAACAGCCAAAATTTTAACGCCAAATAAAACGGTTGTTATGCCAACGCTTGAAGCAACATGTTCGTTAGACATTGGTTGCCCGATAGACGAGTTCTCTGCGTTTTGCGATCAGCACCCTGATCGTAAAGTAGTTGTATATGCAAACACCTCTACGGCTGTTAAAGCACGTGCAGATTGGATTGTAACTTCATCCTGTGCACTTGAAATAGTAGAGCACCTCGATGAGCAAGGCGAAAAAATCATTTGGGGCCCAGATAAGCACCTTGGTAGTTATATTCAAAAAAATACCGGTGCTGATATGCTTATGTGGAATGGCGCATGTATTGTACATGACGAGTTTAAAACAAAAGCACTTAAAGACATGAAAGCGCTACACCCAGATGCAGGCGTTTTAGTTCATCCTGAGTCACCAGCAGAAATAGTTGCTCTTGCCGATTCGGTTGGATCTACGAGCCAATTAATCAAAGCAGCGCAAACAATGGACAATAAAAAGTTTATTGTAGCAACTGATCGCGGCATCTTTTATAAAATGCAGCAACTATGTCCAGATAAAGAGTTTTTTGCGGCTCCTACGGCAGGTGAGGGCGCTTCATGTAAAAGTTGCGCACATTGCCCTTGGATGGCAATGAATGGCTTAAAAGCGATTGAAGAAGCCCTCATAAGTCCTAAAGGCAAAGAAGTATTCGTTGATATGGATTTACGCGAAGGCGCTCTTAAATCCTTAAATCGCATGCTTGAGTTTACTGCGAGCATGGCTAAGTAACTTTTAAAGTATAAATTAAAAACGGTTAAGTCTTAGATTTAGCCGTTTTTTTGTGCCTATAGGTAAGTGTTGCTTGATTAGTAAGCATTTAAAGGCCCAAATTTAAAAATGCCTTGCACCTTAAGGGTCTATTTCATACTATAGCGCGCTGTTGCATTACACAATTGCAGCACCGTGGAGGGATGGCTGAGTGGCTGAAGGCGCACGCCTGGAAAGTGTGTTTAGGTTTATCCCTAACGAGGGTTCGAATCCCTCTCCCTCCACCATTATTCTTAGAGCCCAGTTATTAATATCGAAAGGTAACAATAACTGGGTTTTTTAATGCCCTCAGAATGACTAATTATTTACTAAGCAAAGTGTCGATAACATGCCGACAAGTTCATGTTTTTCGATTGGTTTTGAAACGTAACCATCAAATAACTGCCTGTATATTTCTTTTTGTTCTGTAAAAACATTAGCAGTTAATGCAATAACAATTTGTTCGCTATTAAGCGCTTTAATTTTTTTACATGCCTGAAGACCATCCATTTTTGGCATTTGAATGTCCATAAAAATAATGTCTGGTTTGTGTAACTCGTATAATGAAATCGCTTCTAAACCATTGTTGGCAATAATAATGGTGGCTTTAGTTGGTTCAAGCATCGCAGCTGCAACAAGCTGATTTATTTTATTATCTTCAGCTAATAAAATAATTTCTCCAGATAGGTCAGGAAACTCAATATTTTTGGTTGTTAATGTACTGTCATCCACCTGTGCTTGTTTTAATGGTAGGTACACATAAAACTGACTCCCTGAACCTAACTGGCTTGTTACTTTAATTTCGCCATTCATAAGGCTTATTAATGATTTAGTGATGGGTAAGC
This sequence comes from Pseudoalteromonas sp. HL-AS1, assembly GCF_031198785.1. Lineage (NCBI taxonomy): Bacteria > Pseudomonadati > Pseudomonadota > Gammaproteobacteria > Alteromonadales > Pseudoalteromonadaceae > Pseudoalteromonas > Pseudoalteromonas sp. HL-AS1. The sequence goes on along the minus strand of NZ_CP133569.1, from coordinate 2,180,376 downwards.
CAAGGCCCGTACCACCATATTCACGCGTGGTTGATTGCTCAGCTTGTTCAAAGCGTTCAAACAATCGATCAATTGCTTGCTCAGAAATTCCAATTCCGGTGTCTGATATACAACAACATATTTTTTTTTCGTCGGTTAGCCTAAACGTTACTGTAACGCCACCTTGAGATGTAAACTTAATCGCGTTAGATATTAAGTTTAAAAATACCTGTCTGAGTCTAACTGGGTCGCCCACCCAATGCTTGTACTCAATATCAATCACAAATTTAAGGTAAATGTTTTTATCTGTTGCTTGCACACCTAAGTCTGACTCTAAGTGATGAATAAGTTCAAAAAAATCAAAAGGCTTATGCTCTAATGAAAGCTTGCCGGCCTCTATTTTAGAAAAATCAAGAATATCGTTAATAATGGTGGTGAGAGCTCGAGTTGAATACAGTGATTTTTTTAAATACTCTTTTGATTTTTCATTAAGCGGTTGTTCTTGTAATAGTTGTAATGTGCCAAGTATACCGTTCATCGGGGTTCGTATTTCGTGGCTCATATTTGCTAAAAACTCAGACTTAGCCTGCGATGCTTGCTCAGCAAGTTCTTTTGAGTGACCAAGGGCTTGCTCGTGGTCAATTTGTTCTGTTAAATCGTAAGCAATACCTAAGTAGCCAACGGTGTCTCCTTCGTTATTTAACAACGAAGTGACACTTAAATTAACTTGTATTTTCTCGCCTGTAGAAGAAATGTATGTCCATTGATTAATATCTGGCTCTGTTGCTGTTGCTTTTAGGATAAATACTTCAAATCCAGGGGGTACAGGTTTATTTAATTCAGCACTAAGTAGTTTAGCTTTTTTTATAATTTCTTCTTTTAAATGAAATATGCCAGGGTTTTTAATGCCAATAACATCTTGCGCTTTGTAGCCTAATAACTTTTCAGAGGCGGGATTAAATAGAGTGATTAAGCCGTTTGTGTCGGTCGCAATAATTGAATAACTAGCACTGTTTAAAATACTTTGTTGGAGCATGTTCATATCGGCTATTTCTTGAGTACGTTGTTTAACTTCGCTTTCTAGTTTTAAATTTGCTTGCTGCAATGCGAGTTTATTTTTTTTAGCCTGAAGTGTTTTTCTCTTAATTCTTTGGTTTCTTCTAAAAATAAACAATTGCATTAAAAAAACTACAAACATACAGCCAATAGTGGCGAAAGAGCCATTAACAATGGCTTGATACCGACTAGGAAGATGAAGGTTATAAATAAAGGCGTCTGAGGCATCAATGGTAATTTTCCACGTTCTACCCATTAATTTTATAATTTTAGTTAATTGATAATCGTTAGTTTTGCTTTTTATGCCATAACTAAAAAAATCAGTCTCAGTATTGTTATTGATATCACTTATCGTTAGTTGATTTTCGTCAAGGTGTGAAAGTGAGTCTAAAATTTTATCAATTAACAACGGCGAATATGCCCAACCTAAAAGCTCATTAAGGCGCTGTTTTTTATTATCAGAAATAGTAATGGTTTTATATATTGGCACTAATATTAAAAAGCCTTGTTGCGAGAGTTTATTCGCTTGTACTAAAGTCAGTGGCGCCGTTAATTGGGTTGTATTATTTATGGCAGCATTCAGTGCTGCCTGTTTGCGCATGCTCTCAGATCCAATATCTAATCCAATTGCTTGTAAGTTTTTTTGCTCAGGAAAAATATATTGAATTATAAAATGCTCATCACTAGTCGCTACGAGTGTATTCAAATTAAATGTCTGATCGGGTCTATCGTTTTTTGCATCATTCAAAAATTTATTTAATTGCTCAACGCCAACTTTTTTTATATAGCCAATACCATTAGCTCCAGGAGATTCTTTAGCGTAGTTACGGCTCCCAGAGTAGTTAGTTATGGCTTGATAGTTTAAGTTATTTGCACCTATCCCATGTACAAAGCCCTTTAAACCAAATAGCCCATATTGATACAAATCGAGCCTACTGTTAATACCTGTAGAAAGCGAGGATAGGCGGTTATCAAGCGCATTGTTTATTTTATTTTTTATGGCTTCTTGGTGTTTAATATGAGCAAAGTAGGTAAGTATAATGCCCGCAACTAATAAAATGACGTGAGGAAGCAGTGAGATTAATAACCCTTTATTAACCGGTCGTGCTTGAATCATTAATTAATCCTTTTTCATGAGCCGCAGTAAGTGTGTTTCTATTTTAATAACGTGATAAATATAGCACCTATTATTCAAGACACAACTTTGTTATTAATTGGAATGTATATATTTTATAGAGGTTTAGAGTAGGGGGAGTCTAAAAAGTTGATTTTAAGCCTCAAGATAAAATTAAAGTGCATATAAATATAATAATTTATAAATTTTGCATCACTTTATAGATACCAACAAAAGTAGTAGCAAAAGGTGCTGGTTTTTGTGCTTATTGATTTTTAGAAGAAATCAGCTGCTCATAACTTTACTTAGGTAAGTTTAAATCAAGTAAAATTAAATTAATATTATGATGTTTTTTAAATAAAATTAGCGACTTAGATACGAGTGAGTAAGAGGTAATCTTTACCAGTTTTTACAATTCATCCGTAATAAAACAAACTCTTAATATTTTATAATATAAAAATTAAAACATTATAAATTTATATTGTTCTATATTTACTAGCATGAAAAAAATGTAATTACTTGAAATGTAATCACCTTATGACATGTTTGCCGTGTAGGTCAAAAGCATACATATTCCTATGTGCTGCACAGTAAAAACTTAAAAAAACAAGGTAACGGAGATAACTATGGCTCACCGAGTATCTAAATTACTTGCGGCAACAGGCGCAGTATTAACATGTATTTCTATTCCTTCGTATGCTGCTGTTAATGGGCTGACAGAACAAGATGAATTTAATATAAAACTTAGATCAATTTATTTTGACCGTGACTACGATAACGACGCAAGTGACGATTCAACTTTTGCTCAAGGTATAGAGCTCAATTACACATCGGGTTATATAAATGATTTATTGAGTGTGGGTGTATCGACTTACACCGTAATGAATATTAACTCTACAGGTTCAGCCGCAGGTAATATTTTACCAGCAGGTAATGAGAGTGGCGGAGTAGACGATAGCTTTTCTAAATTTGGTCAATATTTTTTAGATTTTAAATTGGGCAACAACGGTCACGTTAAAGTAGGTGGGCAAAAAACCAAAAGTATGCTTTTAAAAAGCTCAGGCAGCCGTGCTATTCCTAATACTTTTAGAGGCGTTTTTGGCGATTACAAAATTGGCAACACTAAATTATATGGTTACGTATACGATAAATGGAGCCGTCGACATGATGATAGATGGGAAGATTTTTCTATCGACCAATCGGCACCTGGCGCCATTAGCGTAATTTGGGGCGTAGGTGCTACGCATAAAAAAGACGACATAACATTAGAGGCTGAATATTTAAATTCCCACAATTATCTAAGTAAAATGGGATTAAAAATCAGTTACGACATTAAATTTGAGCAAAGTAAGTTAACCCTTTCAACTGGCATATTTACCTAACAAGATGATGGTGATTTATTTGTAACAGGCGCAGAGGGCGGCGATTTAGATGATGAAGATGCACCTGGTGCATTAACAGGTTTAACTAAAAGTAAAAACGATGGATTTGCCTATTACTTAGATGCTGATTGGAAAAAAGATATTTGGAGTGTAGGTGCGGCATTTACTAAGGTAAGTGATGCTTGGATTGAAGATAACTTTAGTGGCGATCATGGTACAAACCCATTTCCAACTCGCTCATTGATTGGTGCCGATTTAACAAATCAAAACGAGGCAACGTGGCAGGCACGTTTTGGCATTGATTTAAAAGCAGTATCGCCAGGTTTAACAACAAAGTTTTACTACACAAGCGGTAGCGATGCTGAAAACTCTGCGTTGGGTAAGTTAGCTGGCACAGCTGACGAAAAATATTGGGCTGTAGATACGCGCTATAAAGTTGAGAAAATAAAAGGCTTAAGTTTGCGCTGGTTATTTGTAGATTATACAACCGAAAAATCAGGCAGCGTTGATGGTGTTAAAGGCGGCAGAGCCGACCACCGAGTTTATGTAGATTACACTATTAAATTTTAAAATAACGTTTAATAAGCCAATGCAAATTTATACATTGGTTTTATTTCCTTTATTAATTACCACTATGATAAAACTAACAAATAGATAATAAAAATAAAGCTAATATATGTTTTCTCTTCAACAGTGGCAATCGCAGGGCCAATTCACTCATATTTCTGGCCATCAAATATTTACAAAAATAGCTGGTGATATAACTAAGCCTGCGCTGCTTTTAATACATGGCTTTCCAAGTGCTAGCTGGGATTGGGAAGGTATGTGGCAAACGCTTAGTGAACATTATTTTGTAATTACGCTCGATATGCTAGGTTTTGGTTTGTCAGATAAACCAATAAACGCTACTTATAAAATTACCGAACAAGCCGACTTATATACCCAATTTTTAAAAACGTTAAATATTAATGATGTACATATTTTAGCTCATGACTATGGCGATACTGTGGCTCAAGAGTTATTAGCAAGGCAAGTGGTTAGCCAAAGTGACTTTAAAATAAACAGCGTGTGTTTTTTAAATGGTGGGTTATTTCCTGAGGTGTATAAACCATTATTTATACAAAAGCTTTTACTTTCAAAGCTAGGTTGGATAGTGCCAAAATTAATGAATAAACAAAAATTTGCCAATAATTTAGTGACTATTTTTAGTAAAAGTACACCGCCTTCAAAACAAGTGGTAGACACACTTTGGGAGTTGCTAATTTATAAAGATGGTTTAGCCGTTATGCCTAAACTCATTAGTTATATAAAGCAGAGGCAGCAAAACCGAGAACGTTGGGTTGGTGCCATCATAAATAGCAATATACCACTTACGTTTATAGCAGGCGCAGAAGATCCCATCTCTGGTAAGCACATGATTGAACATTATAAAAAGCTTATTCCGAATGCGCGCGTACAAGAGCTTGTAGAGCTTGGGCATTATCCGCAAGTAGAAAATCCAGATGCTATTACGCAGGCTTATTTGGATTTTAGAAATTGCCAATAAAAACGCGGCACTAAATTAAGTGCCGCGTTTATAAATTAATAACTCTGAGTATTTAGGCTTTGAACCTTAATATTTTTTCTTTGGTGCTTTTAATTGTTTTTCAAACTCATCTGAAAACAATATCGTGCCGTCGTCTTCCTCTGTAGGGAAGGCTGCAATAAGTAGGTCATCTTCTTCAAGGCCTGGTGTCCAGCGACTAAACCAGTCAGCAAGTGGAATTGCTTTAGCGCTGCAGCCAGCCCATTCGCCAGTTGCCCATGCTTCTGCAAATTCGCGAGTTGGCCAAACTGGCACACAGTCGTCATCTTCGTTGGCAAGCATAACGCAGCCATCATCATCGTTTAAAATCCATACTTGTTTAAATTGTTGTACGGTTTCGAACATATAGGCTAGGCGTTTTTTTGCCCCAAGCCCTAAAATTACTGCTTGTTCTTCGCTTAAATTTGGCGTTGTCATAATTAGCTCACTCTTAATTACTATATCTAAATTATATGCACACAAGTATATCGAGTTATATGACAGAGTGTTGAAAAGTTGCTATTTAATTTCAGCAATGCAGATCTAATTTGTATATTGAGCAGTATAGGTCACAACTAATTTGAGCGAACATTCAAAATAAGCTTGAATGTTTGTAAAAAGGCCACATTGTAGTAAGCATATACTTAATGAAGGATTGAAAAATGACTACGGATTTACTTGCTCCGTTTAAACTAAATAATACGATTGAGCTTAAAAACCGCGTACTTATGGCGCCATTAACGCGTTGTATGGCTGACGATAACTTAGTGCCAACACAAGATATGGTTGAATATTATGCTCGCCGTGCCGAAACCGGTTTAATTATTAGCGAAGGAACTATTATTCGTCCAGACGCGCAAGGTTACCCAAATACACCAGGTTTATTTACCAGTGAGCAAATTCAAGGTTGGAAAAAAGTAACAGACGCAGTGCACGCTAATGGCGGCAAAATGTTTGCACAGCTTTGGCATGTTGGCCGTGTTGCACATCCTCACTTTTTTGATGGCGATGTACTGGCACCATCAGAAATTGGCGTTGAAGGCTCTGTACCTCGTATGCGTGAGCTTACATATATCACACCAAAAGCAGCGACTATAGATGACATTAAGGGCCTAGTAGCTGATTACGCAAAAGCGGCAGAAAATGCGATTGAAGCGGGTTTTGACGGGGTAGAAATTCACGGTGCTAACGGGTATTTGATTGACCAGTTTTTACATTACGCTGCAAATACACGCAGCGACGAATACGGTCAAACGCCTGAAAATATGTCGCGTTTTGCACTAGAAGTAACCGATGCAGTTATCGCTGCTGTAGGTAATGAGCGTACTGCTTTACGTGTTACACCGGGTGCTTATTTTAATATGAGCGAAGATAACCGTGATAAAGCGGTATTTGATTACTTATTACCAGAGCTTGAGAAGAGAGATTTAGCATATTTACACGGCGGTATTTTTGACGACAGTACAACGTTTGATTCGCTTGAAGGTAAAACGACGTCTGAATTTTTACGTGCAGGCTACAAAGGTACATTAGTAGGCGTAGGCAGCTATATTTTTGAGTCAGCAAAAGAGGCAATTAACGATGCTAAGTTTGATTTAATCGCTATCGGTCGCCCACTTATCGCAAACCCAGATTACATTAGCAAAATTGCAAACGGTGAAGAGTTAGTACCTTACAGCGATGAAATGCTAGCTGAATTGAAGTAACAGCTAAATATTATATTTAGTTATTAAGGCACCCAAAGTTAAACCTTTGAGTGTCTTTTTTTGTACATATTCCCGCCATAAATCTTCCATATTTGTTTAACCTTTATGTAAATAAAGTTCATCCTCGTTGTCATATTTAAAATTCATACTGTGCTCGTTTTCATATTTCATAATTAAAACTAAACGGGACAACAATGTACGCTTTAAAAAACAAATCGCTATTGAGCATGGCTATTGCCATGGCGGTATCAACATCTACTTATGCTAACGACAACACCATAGAAGAAGTAACCGTTGTAGCTAAACCAACGAGCTACGCTAACAATGTTATTGAGCCTGCAATGCTTGAGCAGCAAAGTTCGGTATCGAGCATATTATCGGTTATTGATAACTTACCAGGGATTAGCATAAACGAAGGTGATGCATTTGGTGGCGACGATTGGTCTACTACAATCACTATGCGTGGTTTTAGTATTGATGGAAACCAACAACAATTAGGTATGACCGTTGATGGCATTCCCAATGGTGGCTCTAATTACGGCGGTGGTGCTAAAGCTAACCGTTACTTGGAGAGTGAAAATTTAGCAACGGTAGAAGTAGGTCAAGGTACGTCTGATATTAAGTCGGCTTCACTTGAAGCACTAGGCGGGACATTTAACTTTGTAAGTAAAGACCCAAGCCTTGAAAAAGGCACTACCTTTGCTTATACATCAGGCAGTCACGATGCCACGCGTTATTATATTAAACACGAAACAGGCACTGTTTTTAATAACACACAAGCGTACGTAAGTTACTCGCAAACCGATACAAGCCGCTGGATTGGTTCAGGCAGTAATGGGGGCAAAGACAACCAACACGCAGAGCTTAAGTTTGTATCTAATTTTGACGATTTAACACTTACTGGTCGTTTATCTTACGATGATGTAAGCGAGACAAACTATAACAGCGTAAGCCTTGAGCAGTTTGAACAAACACCCGATTGGGATCAGCTAACATGGAATTGGACAGGAGTTCCGCATTTTGACCAAATGTTTGCCGAAGGTTGGGGGACGCTACGTGAAAATACCTTAGGTTATTTAAAGTTTGAATACGCTATTTCGCCAACTTCATTATTAACTGTTAGCCCTTATTATCATAAAAATTCAGGTCGCGGAGATTGGATCCCACCTTATTTAACAACGCCGGTTGATGAAAATGGCAACCCAACAACCGAGGGTGGCACTAATGCAGGCTCTTATGGTTTTGCTGATAGTGAAGGCAACCCGCTTGCACCCAATGCCGATTGTACGCAAAGTTTGAGCTGGCCATGGGAGTCGGGTCCTGGTTTAAATCCTGCGTGTTACGACGATACAGCAACACCTGTTATGTCGTATCGCCATACGCATTACAAAAAAGACCGCCTTGGTTTAACGGCAAACTACCAAGCCACTTTTGGTATGCATGATATAGAAGCAGGTTTATGGTATGAACAAAGTGACCGTGAAGAATCTCGTGATTGGCACAAGGTAATTGATGCGCGTATTTATCATCACTTTGATAGCACTCCATACTGGACACAATACAAAAACACTTTTGAAACTGACACTCTAAAATGGTATGCGCAAGATTCAATGGCGCTTGGTGATTTTACACTTAACTTAGGTGTTAAAAAGTACCTTGTTGATATTGAAAAGTATGATCATTATCAAAATGCAACCACAGCAAAAATAAATAGTGATTCAGACATATTGTTCAGTGGCGGTATTTTGTATCAGTTAAATGACTCTACAGAGTTATTTACCAGTTACAGCGAAAATTTTGCGGCTATTAAAGACGGTGTACTAGAACGTGATAGCTCGGATTTATCAGCCATCGAGCCTGAAACCGCTGAGAATATTGACCTTGGTGTGCGCTATCAAAATAATGCGTTAAAACTAACAGCAACAGCGTATTCAATAGAGTTTGATAACCGTATTACCTTTATTGCACCTGGTAGCGATACAGGCGGTATTGATTACACAATAGGCACTAATGGCTCTTACTTAAATGTAGGTGGTATTGAGTCTAAAGGTTTAGAGCTTTCTGCAAGTTATATGCTTAATTCAGAGTGGAATATATATAGCTCGTATACAAATAACGACTCAGAGTACAAGGGCGACGCGCCAGGCTTTGAAGCAGGTGACAAAGTAATTGACTCAGTCGATGACTTATTCGTGCTATCGACAGACTACTACAGTGGGGATTTTCGTTTTGGGTTGTCGGCTAAATACACCGGCGAACGTGGTGAGGTTGACGGCTACACTGTACTGGATTTAAATGCAGGTTACTCAGCAGAAGTAAATGCAGGCCCATTTAAAGCACTAGATATTGCATTTGTAGTTTATAACGTGACAGATAAAAGCTATCTAGCTGGCGGTACAGGCAATGGTACCACTTACTTTATAGGTGCTCCGCGTACAGCGGCAGTGACTTTAAGTGCTACTTTTTAATACTCAAAGTACGCAACTTATTATTCAATTATGTTAGTAAACTCTTAACCAGAGTTCAGGTTAAATAGTAAATATTTTAAAGCCCATCACTGATGGGCTTTTTTTAAAAGGTACACACATATTATGAACTCAATAATAAAAGTAGTGGTATTTAGCTTAACTGTATTATTAAGCAATGCGGTTAATGCGGCGCAAAATGTAGTGCTGATAACGCTTGATGGAGTACGCTGGCAAGAAGTATTTAATGGGGCTGATAATAGCTTAATTAATAATACTGACTTTGTTAAAAAGCCAGAGCAATTAAAGAGACAATTTTGGGCAAAAACAGCAAATGAGCGCCAGCAATTACTTATGCCTTTTTTAACGCAAGTAGTGGCTAAACAAGGCGTAATTATTGGCGATAGAGCTAACGGCTCTACTATGTCGGTAAGTAACCCGTGGTATTTTTCATACCCTGGTTATAACGAAATACTCACCGGTGAAGTTGACGAAAATATAAATAGTAATAACAAAGTGCTCAACCCAAATAAAACTATTTTAGAGCGTTTAGATAAGTTACCGGAGTTTAAAGATAGCACTGCCTTATTTGGCAGTTGGGATGTATTCCCATACATTGTAAATACTAAGCGCAGTAACGTGTATGTAAATGCAGGTTTTATGTCAATTGAAGAGAATTTATTCACCGATGCGCCGCTGTTAAATGCGTTACAAAATGAAATCCCCAGTCCTTGGCATAACGTACGACTAGACAGTTTTACATATCGCTTTGCTAAAGCGTATATGTTGGCTAAAAAGCCTAAGTTGTTAGTGATAAGTTTAGGCGAAACCGATGACTTTGCGCATGATGGACATTACGATCAATACCTTAAATCGGCAAGGCAAAGTGACGCGTTTATAAAAGACTTATGGGCAACCATTCAAACTACAGCAGGTTATAAAAATAACACCACACTAATTATTACTACTGATCACGGCCGTGGCAATAATGCCAACGATTGGCAACATCACAGCTCTAAACGTGCACTTGCTGAGCTAGAGTTAGGTGAAAATACCTACCTAGAAGGAATTGTCGGCTCTGAACATATTTGGCTTGCAGCCATTGGCCCCGCAATAAAAGGTAGTGGCTTAATTAAAACTAAAAATGAGCTTAAACAAGCGCAAATAGCGGCGACCGTTTTAAAGGCGCTTGGGCAGAATCCAAATGAAATAAATTCAAATATGGCGCCTGCTATTAGCGAGATTTTAAAATGAAGAACCTATTAAAAACATTAACCCTAACTGCCTTGGCGTTGAGTTTGGTTATTAGCGCAAGTATTACTGCCGCGCCATCTAAAATTCTGTTTGGTTCGTGTGGGCATCAAGATAAAAACATACCCATATTTAATGCAATTAACAAAGAGCAGGGGGATTTGTTTATATTTTTGGGTGACAATATCTACGGCGATACCAACGCTATGGATGTACTTGCCGATAAGTACCAACGCTTAGGGGCAAAGCCTGGTTTTAAAACGTTAAAAGCGCAAACGCCTATTATTGCTATGTGGGATGACCACGATTATGGCCAAAACGATGCAGGTAAAGAGTATCCGCATAAAGAGCTATCACGTCAAATTATGCTTAGTTTTTGGGATGAACCTGCGAACTCAGCGCGTCGCACTCGCCCTGATGGAATTTATACCTCGTACATGTATGGTGAAAATGAGCAAACCATACAAGTAATAATGCCTGATTTACGTTGGAATCGTGATGCGCTAAACCATGTAGGTGAGCTTGAATACTACACTAAACGTAAGTTAAATAACCAAGGCCCGTATAGTCCCAGTGGCAATGGCTTGAACAAGAGCTTAAAAAGCCTGCTGCAATAAAATTGATTGCCTCAAGCTTACAGCTTTTACCCGATTTTACAGGTTGGGAGTCATGGGCAAACTTTCCTGAAGATAGAAACCGTTTATTTGCATTGATTAAAAAGCATAAAGTAAATGGGGTAGTGATCATCAGCGGCGATACGCACTGGGGTGAAATATCAAAGTATCAGCAAAACCTTGATTGCCCATTAATTGAGATGACCAGCTCTGGCTTAACTGAAAAATGGAAAGACGTAAGCCCTAATAAACACCGAGTAGGGGATTTTACTCATAACGTAAATTACGGTGATTTAAGCATAGACTGGCAGCAAATTGATCCCACTATTTCACTTAAATTAAAAGGCATTGATGGCGAAGTAATAATGCAAAGTGACTTTAGTTTATCAAGTATTAGCCCTTATAAATAAACTCACTACTACGCACAGTATATAAAATAGATGCTGTGCGTATAAAAATCTGTAAATTAGTTCTTAACTCTCTGATTTATTAAAGCCAATTACCCGTTTGCGCTACCCCTAATATTGAAAATATCTTACACTGGTTTTATCTCAAGCAAGGTCAGTGTTATATGCTAAATATTATTCAATCAAACCGGATGGAAGCCCTGCAAGCGCAGTTCCACAAGCTGTTAAAAATAAACCCGTTGCAAAGCCCGTTCGACAAAGAAGTGGTGCTAGTGCAATCGCCGGGTATGTCGCAGTGGTTAAAAATAGGTTTGAGCGAAAACTTAGGGGTTGCGGCGCAGGTAGATTTTCCGCTGCCGTCGAGCTTTATTTGGCAGTTGTATCAGCAATTACTGCCAAATGTCCCTAAAGAGTCGGCATTTAATAAGCCCAACCTTGCTTGGAAGCTGTTCGCAATTTTACCAACCTGTATTGACGAGCCATTATATTTGCCGCTAAAAACTTATTTAGAGGGCGATATCGACGGGCAAAAAACCTTTGCGCTGTGCGAAAAAATAGCCGATGTGTACGACCAATATTTAATGTACCGACCGCACTGGATAGCCACATGGGATAGCGGCAAAGATGAACTTGATGATGTAGATGTAACCATTGCCCCATGGCAGCCTGACTTATGGCGACGCATTGTAAAGCTAAGCCAAGACCTTGGGCAAAGCCAATTTCATCGCGCTAATATGCAAGGGCAGTTACTAGCAGCACTTGAGACTATGGACAATAGCATACTGCCACAACGCATTAGCTTATTTGGTATATCGGCGATTGCCAGCTCCCAGCTAGAGGTGTTTGAAGCGCTGAGTAAAAAAACCGAGGTTATATTATTCTTTTTTAACCCGAGTGAGCATTACTGGGGCGATATTATAGATGAAAAAACAGCAGCTAAAATAAGCGCTAAATACGCCAAAATGCCGCTGGTGGAAGCACAACAAAAAAAACAAACCAATCCAGATGAAGAATACTACTTTATTGGTAATCCGTTGTTATCGTCGTGGGGTAAATTAGGTCGCGACTATTTTGAGCAACTCGTACAGTTAGATGCCCGTTGGATTGACGGTTTTATTGATGTGTTTGACGACACCTTACTAGGGCAAGTACAAAGCGAGATTTATCAGCTTGCGTTTAAAGGCGAATCGCTGAGCGATAACAAAGAGTGGTTTATAAACGACGAAGGTAAGTTACCAATCAGTGCAACCGACACCAGTATTACGCTAAGCGATTGCCATACACCGCTCAGAGAAGTTGAGCGCTTGCACGACTACTTACTTAACTTATTTAATCAAAACCCAACGCTTACCCCCAAAGATATAATTGTCATGATGCCCGATGTAGGCACTTACAGCCCTTACATTGAAGCCGTATTTGGCGGGGCACAAGGCAGCCGCTTTATTCCTTACGCATTGGCCGATTTAGCCATAGAGCAAGAAAAGCCTGTCCTTAGTTCATTTGCGAGTTTAGCTAACTTACCGTTTTCGCGCTTTGGTGTGTCGGATATTCTCGATTTATTACAAGTGACGCAAATAGCCGAAAAATTTGGGCTTGAAGCACACGAATACGAGCAAATTCAATACTGGCTTGAACGTGTAGGTGTTAAATGGGGTATAAACGCAGCGCATAAAAGCAGTTTTGATTTACCTGCTATCGATTTAAATACCTGGCAACACGGGCTCAACCGTTTACTGCTTGGCATTGCCATGCGCGACGAACAATGCCCGTTTAACGGTATTTACAGCGCTGATGAAGTAGAAGGCATGGCGCTTGATACACTCAATAAGCTCGTACACTTTATTGATGTACTGCAAAGCTTTAAAGAGCAGCTAACGCCGGATGACACGCTCACTAATAAAGCGCATATTTTAAGCGAGCTATTAAACGCCATATACGAAAGTGAAAGTGACGACAGCTGGGATTTATTAGTACTTCAAAACGTGCTCGAAGAGTTACAAAAGCACCACGACAACGGCGATTACAGCAAAGCGGTTTCGCAGCGTATTGTTAGTTACTTAGTTAAACAAGGCATTCAAGAAAAAGGCGTAGGGCAGCGGTTTTTGGTCGGGCAAGTAAATTTTTGTACGCTAATGCCCATGCGCGCCGTGCCATTTAAAGTGGTATGTATGCTGGGTTTAAACGATGCTGACTACCCGCGTAACGTACAGCCCATTGGTTTTGACTTAGTGCCTTATTCTAAAAAGCAAAAAGGTGACCGATCACGTAAATTAGATGACCGCTACTTATTTTTAGAAGCACTACTGAGTGCCCGCGACAACTTATACATGAGTTACATTGGTCGCTCGTGTTTTGATAACCAACCGCGCATGCCATCAACGCTTGTAAGTGAGCTTTTAGAGTATATTGGGCGTAGTTTTGTATTAAACGAAAAGAGTGAAAAAACACTGCCAGCATGTTTAATCAATCAGCAGCATTTACAGCCCTTTAATAGCCATTATTACTTAGCCGATGAGCAAGCCAATACTGTGCTGAGCAACCACAGTTACAATCCAATTTGGCTGCCAAGTGAGTCAATTAAACCAGAGCCAGTTATTGCACTTGATGTGACTGTGCCAGAGCAGCTAGATCTTGATGTGTTTATTAGAAGTGTGTGCAGTGCACAAGAGAGCTTTTATCAACAAACATTAGGCTTACGCCTGCCACAATTTAACGAAGTAGCAAAAGACGAAGAACCCTTTAGCCTAGATGCGCTGCGCCGTTATTTTTACCTTGATGAAATACTTAAAGCCAATATAAACGAGCGACCACTGAGTACCGAGCAAATACTGCAACGAGGTGAGTTACCTCAAGCCAATGTAGGCAGCCTCATATTTGAGAGTATGGAGCACCGAGTTGATGCGCTTGCAGGGCAAGTAAAAGAGCAGATTAAAGGCGGAAAAAGTGAGCCAATAGAAGTTGTGCTTACCATTGAAGGCACCAAAATAGAGGGCTGGCTCAATCATGTGTATTTGCAAAAACAAGTGTTTTACCGCAGTGCAAGTATTAAAGCGAAAGATTTAATTAAAGGCTTTATTTATCACCTCGCAGCGCAAAGTATGGATCAACAAGTAGAAACATTGTTACTTGGGCTCGATAAGCAAATTACCTTTGCGCCAATTAATAAAGCTGATGCCGATGCAATATTAGCCGATTGGTTTGAGTTATACAAAGCGCTGCGCGCAGAGCCTGTGCCGTTCTTTCCGGTAAGTGGTTATGAATACGTTAAAAGCGGCGGCGATATAACAAAAGCAATGAGCAAATTTAGCCCGCAATACATAGGGCGAGGCGAGGGCGAAAATCCGTATATTCGATTAACGGTGCAATCGCTAAACGACTGCCAAGAAGAATTTATAAAATGGAGTGATAAATTGCTCACGCCTTTATTTGAACACGCAAAGGAAAGTGACCATGCAAGCGCTTAATCCTCTTACTATGCCGCTCATTGGTCAAAGTTTAATAGAAGCCAGTGCGGGTACTGGTAAAACTTATACCATTACGGGGCTGTATTTACGTTACTTACTAGGTATGCAAATAGAAGGTGAGTTAAGTACGCCGCTCAGTGTTGAGCAAATTTTGGTTGTAACCTTTACCGACGCCGCCACCCAAGAAATTAAAGACCGCGTACGCAGCCGAATTATTGCTGCGCGCGACGCATTGCTTGGGCAAGACCCAAACGACGAACTCATTGAAGGCGTAATTGCCAAAATTGATGATAAGCACCGCGCGTTTGATTTGCTCGATGCAGCTGCTAAATCAATGGACGAAGCCGCTATTTTTACTATTCATGGCTTTTGTCAGCGGATGCTAAAACAACATGCGTTTGAGTCGGGAGTGGCGTTTAATCTCGAATTTATTTTAGATGAGCGCGACATACTGCTCGAAACCATTAAAGATTTTTGGCGTGCGTTTGTATACCCACTTAATAAAGAACGCACCGATGCTATTTTAGATGTATTTGCCGCACCAGAGTCTTTATTCGCTCAAGTGGCGAGCATTTTAAACAAAGCTAATGCGCACATTACGCCACAAATAAATTTAGATGATGTATGGAAAGCCCGTGACGAGTACATAACCCGTGTGCCTGCATTTAAAAAAGCGGTGTTAGAGCAAGAGTTTATCGGTGCTATTAAAAGCTCGGGTTTAAGCGGGTCTAAAACGCCAGCACGAAAAGGCAGCCTTGGTGCGCTTGAGGCATTTTGTTTAGGCGGCGATTTGTTTTTTGAATTTGGCACTAACAAGTATTCGTTTGAAGTGTGGAGTACAGAAAGCTTAAGCGATGTGAGCAATTATAAAAAAAATCAGCCATTATTTGTGCATCCATTACTGAGTCAGTTTGACGAGCTTGCCGCACTTAATAACACCATAAACCAAGGGCTCAAAATAGCAGTTGTACAACATGCAGCACGCTGGGTAAAAGCCGCAATAGTTAAGCGCAAGCAAGAGCAAAGCGTTATCACCCCAGATGACTTATTGACTAATTTACACAGTGCGCTTAATAACGAGCAAGGCGACGTACTAGCGCAAAAAATTGCGCAGTTGTTTCCGGTTGCCATGATTGATGAATTCCAAGATACCGATCCGATTCAGTACGGTATTTTTAGTAAAATTTATGGGCAACAAAATACCACGCTTGCCATGATAGGCGACCCCAAGCAGGCTATTTATGGCTTTAGGGGCGCGGATATTTTTACATATATTGGCGCAAAAGAAGCTGTACAGGCTGATCAGCAATTTACGCTGGGGACTAACTTTCGCTCAAGCACCGATATAGTAAATAGCGTTAATAGTTTATTTGGCAAACACGCTAACAGCTTTATTTATAACGACGCTATACCCTTTAACGCAGTAGCTGCTAAAGGTAAAAAAGCGGATGACTCTTTTTTAATTGATGGCAAACCCGCGACCGCATTCGAATTTAATGTATTTGTAGATGAAGCCGCCGATGAAAAAAACAAACCAACCAACAAAGGTGTAGGGCAAGCACATTTAGCCACTCACTTTGCTAATAAAATAGTGACCCTGCTTGAAAAAGCAAAACAAGGGGATGCGTGTATTGGCAGTAACCCTGTTAGCGCTGCCGATATTTGTATATTAGTGCGCGACCGTGTTGAAGCACAAATAATGAAAAAAGCACTAGGTGATGCCAAAATAGCCAGTGTGTATTTATCGCGCGAGAGCGTTTTTAGCCAAGAGCTTAGCCATCACCTACTTAACTTTTTAACAGCGCTGCATGGTCAATATGACGAGTCATTGCTGCGCGGTGTTTTAGCTGGCCCGTTATTTTGTTTAAGTTATAACGAAATACATGCACTCGCTGATGATGAAAATAAATGGCAAGAGCATTTAAACTTTTTTGCACAACTTAGCCACATTTGGAACAAGCAAGGCGCTATGGCAATGCTTGAGCGCTTAATGAGCCATAACCAGCTTAGCGCTAAATGGCAAGGGTTAGGATATAACGTTGAGCGTTGGCTGACGGACTTTAGGCACTTGGGCGAAATACTTCAGCAAAAACAAATAGAGCTTGAAGGCACGCTGCGTTTACTGCGATGGTTTGCACAAAAGGTAAGCCAACAAGACGGTGAAACAGTACAAGTACGCCTAGAAAGTGACGCCAATTTGGTTAAAATTGTCACTATGCATGCCTCAAAGGGGCTTGAATACCCACTGGTATTTATGCCGTTTGCCAGTGGCTATCGCGAAACAAAAGAAGCGCTTTATCATAATAATGGCAAGCTAGTTTACGATTTAAGTAAAGACGAAGATGCCCTTCAAAAAGCAGAACAAGAACGCCTAGCTGAAGATTTACGCCTGCTTTATGTAGCACTTACTCGCGCCGTACATTTTTGTGCGCTTGGTGTTTATAACATTGGGCAAGGACAAAGTAGCCGCTTGGCTATGCAAAGTAGTGCACTTGGGCATGTTTTATTTGCAGGGCTTGAACTTGCCAGTAGCCAAACATGGCGCTCGCATTTAAGTGAGTTTTGCGACGCTAACAGCGCGATGAGCTATCAGCAATTTACCTCACAAACATTATTAGAGCAGGGAACACTTTGTTTTAATAACAGTGAAAGTGCGCAGCAAACGTTAAGTGTTAATAAAGTAACGGCAAATATTGAGCGTAACTGGCGAGCAACCAGCTTTAGTGCGTTGAGCTTTAAAAAGCACAGCGACCAATTAGCACCAGGGCGAAGTGATGAAGATCACGAAAAAGACGAGTTTGCAGTGCAAGAGGACGAAATACCATCACCTTATAGTTTTCCTAAAGGGGCAAAGCCTGGTAGCTGTTTACACGAAATATTTGAACAAATAGATTTTACTAGCCCAATAGTTCATCCAACTAATACTGAGCAAAACTTATCTGAAGTAGTTAAGCGCAGCCTTGAAAAATACCACATAGGTGAGCAATGGCGAGAAGTGGCTGAAAAGTGGGTACTTGATGTTCTTGCGTGTCCCCTAGATAACAGCTCTTTAGAAAACAGCCTTCTTTCATTAGGTGTGCTCACACCCAATGATTGCCTAGTCGAAATGGAATTTAATTTACCTCTTGATAGTTTAAGTGCACCTAAGCTAAACGAAATGCTGGTTAAACATTTTGGCTTTACGCAAAGTAAGCTTGAATTTTCACAAGTAAAAGGCCTGTTAAAAGGCTTTGTCGATTTAATATTTTGCTACCAAGGTAAATATTATATTTTAGATTATAAGTCTAATTATTTAGGTAGCACGCCAGCTGATTACGAGAGCGACATGCTTGAGCAAGCGATGAGCAGTCATCAGTATCATTTACAGTATTTAATCTATACCGTAGCACTGCATCGTTTATTAAAGCAACGCATAGTTGATTACTCAATAGAAACCCATTTAGGCGGTGTGTATTATACTTTTTTACGTGGGATGCCGGCAGGGCAAGGCGTGTACTTTAAAAAGCTAACTGTAGAACAAGTGATTATTTTAGATGGCTTATTTAGCCAAGGAGCTATGC
The DNA here is from genome assembly GCF_031198785.1 of Pseudoalteromonas sp. HL-AS1. Lineage (NCBI taxonomy): Bacteria > Pseudomonadati > Pseudomonadota > Gammaproteobacteria > Alteromonadales > Pseudoalteromonadaceae > Pseudoalteromonas > Pseudoalteromonas sp. HL-AS1. The sequence continues at coordinate 2,161,814 of NZ_CP133569.1, read as the reverse complement.
TATGAGCGATTTAAATGAACAACCTGGCTTGTTTGACGATATAGACGAGTCACTTAATAATGAAGCAGCAGAGCCTCTTACTTCAAAAAATGTAGCACAAGATGCCCCATTAGAGGACATTGTGTTAAATAATACGATTATCGAAGTCCCGTTACTTGAGTATTTATTAGCGCAAAATCGACTACGTGTAGTTGATGTTAAACTCGCAGAATTACTGTGTGCTAATAACAAAGAGCAAACACATAATGAGCTGTTTTATATTATTTTATTACTGTGCTTATCGCAGCAAAGTCAGCATAGCTGCCTAACTTTAAATGAGGTTGATTGGAGTAATCCTTTTAACTTGCGCAATAGTGACTTTAATAAACTCGATGGCAATGTGCCCAGTACGCTAAGCCCGTTTAGTGATGATTTTAATGTACACTCAGCGCTTAGTTATTTACAAAGCCATGAAAGCGTAGGCGAAAATAAACCACTACAACTGTTTAACGAGCGACTTTATTTTGCGCGCCTTGCCGATTATGAGCAAACACTTGCAGATAGATTACTAAGTATGAGCGAGCGAAAGCTCAATATTAACAACGAAATATTGGCTGAACTTTTAAATACCTATTTTCCTGCAGATTCTGCAATTGAAACTGATTGGCAAAAAGTGGCATGTGCGATTGCCGCCACCAAAGGCTTTAGCGTGATCACGGGTGGTCCTGGGACAGGTAAAACTACCACAGTGACTAAGTTACTGGCTATTTTACAGTCACTTTATAAAACCGCGCCGCTTAGCATTAAGCTGGTGGCACCGACTGGTAAAGCCGCTGCACGTTTAAGTGAGTCTATTTTGGGCGCTAAAAATAAGCTCACAACGATTCCTGATGATATAAAAACGCTGCTCCCGCAAAGCGCCCAAACTATTCATCGCTTATTGGGCGTAAAACCGTTTACTAATAAATTCAGACATAACAAAAGCAATCCGCTGCATTTAGATGTACTAATTATTGACGAAGCCAGTATGGTCGATTTATCGCTGATGGCTAAATTAATAGAAGCACTCCCTGCGCACGCGAGATTAATACTCCTAGGAGATAAAGATCAGCTTGCCTCGGTTGATACCGGCAGCGTAATGAGCGATTTATGCCAAGGTTTAATACTTGGGCAAACGCCAAGCTACTCGCAAGCACGTTGTGATGAGCTAAATAGCTTATGTTTTAATAATGAGCCTAAGCTCGTAGCGCAAAGCGTGAGTGAATTTAAACTCGCAGATTGCGTTGCCTTTTTACAGCACAGTTATCGATTTGATGCACAAAGCGGCATTGGTCAACTCGCACTTGCGGTAAACACCAACAACACCGGTATTTTAAATTATGTTGAGCAAGAAAGTACTGAAGGGCGTTTTAACGATGTGATTTTAGATTACGACTTTGTAGCAAAACCGATTGAAAAGCTTGTTAAAAGTGCAGCAAGTCATTATGCAAAGTATCTTAACTTAATTGCCCAAGGTGCAGATGTTGTACAGGTGCATGCTGCTTTTGCTAGTTATCAGCTTTTAGCTGCGGTACGAGAGGGCGATTACGGCGTGCATAGCTTAAATCAGCGAATAGAGCGCGTATTGCAACAGCAAGGTTTAATAACAGTTAGCCCTAATACTCATCATTATACAGGCATGCCCATTATGGTGAGCCAAAACGATTACCAGCTTAAGTTATTTAACGGCGATATTGGTATTTTAATGCCCGATGAAAGTAATCAGCTCAAAGCAATATTTATTGATGAGCAAGGTAATCAACGAGCATTTTCACCTGCACGACTCCCTGCACACGATAAAGTATACGTAATGACTATTCATAAATCACAAGGTTCAGAGTTTAGTTACACCGCTATGGTACTGCCACCGCTAAAACAAGCGCGCATGGGTATTAACAGGCAATTAGTGTATACGGGAATAACCCGTGCTAAAAATACCTTTGAGCTGGTGGCAGACAAAAAAGTACTGCAACTAGCAATGAATAAAAGCGTATCAAGAGCATCTGGTTTGTATGAAAGGTTACAATTTTAAGCTTAGTTTGAATTTTTTATTAATAATTTAGCTTCAAACTGCTTGTTATTTATCGCGTTATTATAAATGTCTTCTATACTAAAGTTAATTTTATATTGAATGTATTTGGGCGTGTTGATTTTTGGTGGCTGAATTTGCAGTAGTGTGTTTGGTTTTTAGGCAAGGCAGAGCCTATGTAGTGTGGTATTCCCCATAAATAGGCGATAACGTAGTATAAATACCAAACATACGCTGCCCTTTGGGTTCTTTCTAGGGACGATTAACTCTTTGTTGCCTACATGGATGTAGGTAAGGGGCGTGAGCAGGACGCGGAAGCTTTGCTCGGTTTTTACTTAGCCCACTAGGTTACAAACCTCGCGCCGTGATTTAATCGCCCCTAGATTGAACAAATTTCAATCCACAAAGGTCAACACGCCCTAGTAAGGATATTAATGTTTTTTTCTAAAAATAAGCAAAATGAAATAGCCTCTTTAAAAGCTGAACTCTATCCGTTACAACAAGTGTGGGAAGGACTTTACCGAGAGATGTTAGTACTGAACATTCTCTATGATGGCAGAATTTCGCACGCCAATGATAGGTTTTTAGAAAACTTAGGCTACAACGAAGACGATCTTACTAATAACTCTTTTGATGATTTTATTACTGAGTCATCTCGTCAATCTTCAGAATTTAAAAGCCTACAGCAAGCTATAAAAAAAGAAGGACATTGGGGCGGTGCATTACAAATTGCGCGCGGTGATGGTAAAGCTGAATGGTTACGTTTAATAGTACATCCTGTAAAAGGGGAGCAAGATCAGTTGCTCTATTTTTCTATATTCGGGAGTGTGCTTACAAAAACAATTACGGCTTCCCGCGAGCAAAGCGACACTATCAAAGCGATATATCGCTCTATGGCAGTAATTGAATTTGATTTAGAAGGCCATGTTTTAAAAGCAAATGAGCAGTTTTTATCAGTAATGGGTTATCAAGAAAGTGAATTAATAGGAAAACACCATCGCACATTTTGTGAAGCTTCAGAGTATAATTCCCAAGAGTATCAACAGTTTTGGGCTAAATTAAGAGAAGGACAGTTTATAGCGGAGCGCTTTAAGCGTGTTGATAAATACGGCAATGTTGTATGGTTAGAAGCGTCATATAACCCAATCTCAAATGACATGAATGAGCTTTATAAAGTAATGAAGTTTGCAACAGTTATTACAGAGCAAGTAAATCAAGAAATTGCGATATCTCAGGCTGCCGAAATTGCTTATAGCACCTCAACCCAAACTGATAAAAAAGCAGAGCAAGGCGCGAGCGTTATACAAGATACGGTTACAGTAATGACCGAGCTTGCTATTAACATGGAGCAAGCTGCAAGTGAAATTTCAGCGCTTGATCAGCAGTCGCAACAAATATCGAGTATTGTACAAAGTATTAGTAGTATTGCAGAGCAAACCAATTTATTAGCACTAAATGCCGCAATTGAAGCGGCTAGAGCTGGCGAGCAAGGCCGAGGCTTTGCTGTGGTTGCAGACGAGGTTCGATTACTTGCATCGCGCACATCAAAAGCAACAGAAGAAATAGTGGAAGTAGTACAGCGTAACCAATCACAAACCCAAAATACGGTGGCTGTAATAGAAAAAGGTAAAGAAAAAGCAGAGCAAGGTTTAGCACTATCTAAAGAGTCGGGTGATGTGATGCAGGAAATTCAGCAAGGCGCACAAGAAGTTGTAAATGCGATTGGGCAATTTACCAGTGAACTCAAAGCTAACGGCTAGATTAGTTACGTCCTCTCCTTATTCTAAAGCGGGCACCTTTACCGGTACCCGCTCAACCTAACCCCCCTCAATATTACTCTCGAAACACCCCTGATAATTTTAAATTTAACAACTATTCTTTATTAACCCATTAAATAACAAGTAATAAGTTTCTTCATTCCTATAAATGATAATAAATTGTTGCATTTTTGTTCTTTGTTCCTAATACTGATGAACGCCAAGGCTGACAAGCCCTAGTATGAATACCTTAAATGATAATAAAATATTACGCACACAACATTAAGGAATTGTATGAACAACACTAAGCGCACACACACATTAATTAAACCAAGTCACCTAATTGGTGCTGGGCTTGCTATGCTAATGAGCTTTTCTGCTGCGAGTAAAGACTACAAAATTATATTAATTCACGGGTTACAAACTTCGCAAATAACCAATAAGTCGGGTAGTGATGTAATTAATGACGGTGAAACATATTGGCAATCGTACTGGAATAATCGTGCAGATGAGCGAATTGATTGGCCTGCTTATGAGCGAATTGAAGATAAAATTGCTACCGATTGGGTGTGGCCAAAGTTAAAGCAAATTTCACGCTCTAATTTATGCAGTGATGGCTGTGTATTTGTAACACATTCAACAGGCGACTTAGTTGCACGCCATATTATTGATAACCAAGAAAACTGGTTAGAAAACGCAGGCTTACAGCCGCTTAATATTGTTGCGACGTTTGATTTAGCAGGCGCGGGTGGTGGAAGTGAGCTTGCAGATGTAGCAGTTAGTGCTTTAACTGGTGCATCATGGAACTTTGCGGTCGATGCAGCACTCAAATGGTGGCTAGGGAGCGATGTAACCGAAGCTTTTGGTGTATTACACGATTTAAAAGTGAATAATGCCCGTAAAATATCGCCATTTCCTGATGCACGTACACCTCGTTTACGCTTTGTGGCAGATGGTAATGCGTATTTAGGTTTAACAGGTGGATTTTTAAAAGGTAATGATGATTCGGTTGTAGCATCGCACTCTTCATGTGGTGCAAGTTCGGCTGGCTCGTTTGGAAGTTGTAGCAGCAGTATTGATACAGATGGCCATTTAAAATCGCAAGGTGATGCTGTTAGTAGCTTTATGCCAAATCATTATCCAATGATGATGAGTGACAGTTATAGCCATAACGAAATACATAACGCGCAGCGTAAAGGTAATGTCACAATAGCCATGAATAACGTAAATGTTGAAGGTAATAACGTAGGGTTTAATACGTTTGATAAAACTACAGGTAGTTGGTTTTGGAAAAAACAATATCGTTATATTAAGGATTCAAATAATTTAAGTGCATCAGCACTTATTTATAATGTGATTCCATAACATAGAAGGCGTGTAGTTATACCAATCTGCATAAATCTTTGATCAATTTAACGAATTAAATTCCACTATAACGTCGTTAAAAATTTTTTATTTACGACTGCATGGATGCAGGAGGTAGAGCAATGCAGGGAGCAATTGCCGAGAACAACTAGATACAAAAATTTTTGCCTAGTTCTAGCGTAATTTTCTTAACGTTAAATAAAGCAGGTTGGTATTAAAAACTATACGCCTTATAAAAGATTGAAATATAAAAATGAAAAAATTTTATGTCGTTGCTTTAATTATTAGCACTATTTTATTCTCGCTATGGTTGACTGGTAAAAATGATGCTCATAAAGTTGCTGAGCCAATAAAACCACAGATTAAACACAGCGCGAACGCACCTGACTTATCGCCTGTAAAAGTGATCCCTATAGATGTGCCTAAAGCTAAAAAACCACAATCAAAAAAGCAAATTGCGTTTAATGAAGACCTTACAAAAGCAGCGCAGCAAGTGGTGATGCAATACGAAAGTGCACTTAAGTTTCCTCCTTATTCCCAACCTTTAAGTACTTTAGATGAAGATCGATTAAAGCCAAATCAATTTTATCCTGTGTCGAGCCCCATAGGTGAAAGCGGCGATGCTTTAACGGTAAACCTCAAACAATATCGTTTTGTATACCCAGAAGAAATAACAATAAAGGTAAGCGCTCAAGGGCTTGGTAAAGTGGTCGTTGAACTTGCAAATACTGATACAAAGGAGGTATTAAATACCCATACGGGCAATGCGCGTGAAGGTGAGGCAATTATTACATTTAAAGAAGAAGAAGATTACCCTCGTAGTTTGCAAGTGTATGTGCAGGGCGATGTTGACGGTAAAAAAGTACCCGTAGTTGCGCAAATTCAATATATGCCGCCAAGTGCTACTTTAACAGGTTTTGAAACTGCTTATGCTCAAAATGAAAACATGGTTATGCCGGCTAATTTAACGGTGATAAAAAGTGGTTTGTATCGTGTTAGGGCGAATTTATATAGTGGCGATACACCACTTGCTCATTTAGTATCTAAGGAACGCTTAACACAAGGGAGCCAAACCGTAGACTTAAAAGCTCATTGGTCAGTACTACCTAAGGGCGTTACCGATATGCGCTTAAGTGACTTTATAATAGAAAGAATGTCGCCAAGCCCAGGTGAGCGTAACAGCTTTGGGAATAGTGAAATAAGCCATTTTGATATAAACGATTTCTCGTACGACAGTTTACAGCAGTTGCCGTATCAGACTAATGCACAAGAAAAGTTAAGTTTAGAGTTTTTACAAGGCCTAGCTGAGAGTTAAAAATAGAACGCAAGGCTGAATTGGTAAATTTAAGGGGGTTGTACATAAATACAACCCCCTTAAATTTGTTAGCCTAGATATGTTAGCTTAGATTTATAGTAACTACACTTGGCGCTTCTTGTTCATCAAGCTCATTAGTAACAGGCACTTTAGGAATGTCTGGCTTATCAAGAGCTATATCGCCACCATCAATGACTTCACCGGTTTGTAAGTTTTTAAAATCAAACAAATCAGCATCAGCTAAGTGTGAAGGCACGACGTTTTGCATTGCTGTAAAAATACTCTCAATACGACCTGGATGCTCAGCATCCCATTTAGCGAGCATTGCTTTTGTATGTTTACGCTGTAGGTTTTCTTGCGAACCACATAGGTTACACGGAATAATTGGATAACCTTGTGCAAATGCGTATTGGCTTATATCGCTTTCTTTACAGTATGCAAGTGGGCGAATAACCATGTGCTCGCCGTTATCACTCATTAATTTAGCCGGCATACTTTTTAGTTTTCCACCGTAAAACATATTTAAAAACAACGTTTCAATCATGTCGTCACGATGGTGGCCAAGGGCTATTTTAGTTGCGCCTAACTCATTTGCTGTGCGGTATAAAATACCACGACGCAGTCGTGAGCAAAGTGAACAGGTTGTTTTACCTTCAGGAATAATGTCAGTAACAATGCTGTAGGTATCTTCTTCTACAATTTTGTATTCTACATTTAATTTATCAAGATACTGGGGTAAAACGTGCTCAGGAAATCCTGGTTGTTTTTGATCTAGGTTTACAACAACGAGATCAAACTTTATAGGTGCTACACGTTTTAAATGTTGAAGCATTTCAAGCATTGTGTAGCTGTCTTTGCCACCTGATAAACACACCATTATACGGTCACCTTCTTCAATCATATTGAAGTCCATAACGGCTTGACCAGTTTGGCGACGTAAACGCTTTTGTAGCTTATTTAAGTTAAATTGAGCTTTAGCTTGATCTGAGTGTGACAATTACGCCCCCTAGTAAAACAATACAGCAAAGTTATTTGCTAAAAATAAAGGGGCGTATTATACCCAAACCACCTGAATATGCGAGTTTAGGATGTAATTAAACACGGTATTTTTAGCAAGTAATATCCAGTTTGTTACTAGCTAAATTTTTAATTAATCTAGTTTCTTTGCCATCGGGCTTACGTAACCATCGGGCTTAAGTGCTAGTACATCGCAGTCAAGGCTATCAATTACATGCTCTGCTGTATTACCTACTAAAGCGGCACTTAAGCCTCTACGACCAACGGTACCAATAACAACTAATTCGCTATTTAACCGCTTAGCTACATCAGGGATTACATCCTCTGGTAGGCCTTCTTCAATAAAACATTGCTCTTGGCTTAAATTAAACTCAGCAGCAAGTGCATTGGTTGATTCAATGTGGTGTTTTTTAACTGATTCGTTATAAAGTCCAGGGTTAAACTCAGGAATTTCGATTGCTATATTTATGGGCGTTGCAGGATAAGCATTAACTAAATTAAGTTTTGCGTTGGCAAGTTCACATAAAAATTGTGCGTCTTTAATTACCCGTTTATTAAGTGCTACATGTTCTTCGTTTTCACTAACCGCATTCACAGCAGCTAAAATATTACCGTTTTCTGGCCATGCCATTTCTTTAACAAACAACACCGGGGCAGGGCATTTTCGTACTAAATGCCAGTCGGTAGGGGTGAAAATAACGGATTTAAGTGCACCATGTTGATGTGTGCCTTTAATTACTAAATCGTACTTTTGATCAATTACAGTATCGATTATGGCTTCATAAGGACGGTTATGCCAAACCACTTGGGTGTCAATATTTATATCTTTGTAAGGTGAAACCAAATCGTTAAGCCATAGCTGGCGATCTTTTAGTACGGCATCACGCATTGCTTCGCGTTCATCGCCAGATAGCATCGTTGTCATTTCATAAGAGAAGTCGTAAACCGTCATAAAGGCGGTAATACTTGCGCCAGATTTTTTGGCTAGGTCTATTGAACGTGATAAACCGTGTTGATCGTCTTTGGTAGGGTCAATAACCGCAATTATGCGTTTAATAGTGTTCATATGCTACTCCATTTGCCTAACGGGTGTACAATTAGTGTAACGCAAATATAAAACAGTTAAAGGGGTAGCATATAAATTGTTGTTCTAAATCAAACTATTTAATTTAGCGAGGCCTAACGATTGCTGCCGTTTTAGCTAAGGCATCATTATCTAAGATTGTAATAAATTTACCTTCAACTTTAATTAAGTCGGCTTTTTGAAAACGACTTAATAAACGACTAATCGTTTCCACAGTTAGGCCTAAGTAGTTACCTATTTCACCACGCGTCATAGTAAATCTAAATTCTTTACGTGAAAAACCACGCTCGCCAAAACGCTCAGATAAGTTATAAATAAAACTAGCTAAGCGTTCTTCTGCTGATTTTTTATTAAGTAATAACAGCATTTCTTGATCGTATGTAATTTCGCTGCTCATCAAGCGCATTATTTGTTGACGAAGTTTTGGTAATTTACCAGCAAGTTCGTCAAGGGTATCGAATGGTATTTCGCACACCATTGACGTTTCGAGTGCTTGCGAAAAACTCTGGTGCGCCATTTTGCTTATCGCGTCAAAGCCTACTAAGTCACCCGCTAAATGAAACCCGGTTATTTGCTCATCACCTTGCTCTGATAATGTGTACGATTTAAATGAACCTGAACGTACTGCATAAATAGCTTGTAAAGGGGCGCCTGATTCAAATAAGTAGTCGCCTTTATGGAGTGGTTTTTTTCGCTCAATAATTTCGTCTAGCTTATCCATTTCTTGGCCATTGAGAGAAAATGGCAAGCACAATTGACTAATACTGCAGTTATTACAGCTAATAGCACAATTACCTTTAGCGCGACTTTGAGAGAAATCCATAATTTAATCCGTTTAAATTTTTATACACACGACTGCAAAATAACCATAAAAGGTTAATACTGCGAATAGGTTACTGTATCAGCTTGTCAGTTGCAATTATCAATAAGTAGATACCATACCAGATTATAACACTGCCCAATACAATTCGGGTCCAAGGGTGGTTAATAATACTATTTAGTTTTTGTGCGGTAACGCCTAACGTGATCATTGCGGGGAAAGTACCCAAAGCAAAACAAAGCATCACTAAAGCACCGTCTAGGGCACTTGGGCTAGTCATCGCCCATGTAAGTGCTGAGTAAACAAGTCCACATGGAAGCCATCCCCACAAAGCACCGTAACCTAGAGCTTTAAAAGGGGAGTTAATAGGCATTAAGTATTTATTTAGCTTAACAATGTGTTGCCACACTAAGGTTTTACCAATTTTTTCTAACCATTGCAACGTAGGACCCAGGCGCATTATATACACGCCGACTAGGAGCATAAAAATAGCTGCAATGAATGAAAGTGCTAAAGAAAAAGATGTGTTTTGCCTAGCAAATTGGCTGCTAATACCAGCAACAAGTGCACCTGCTGCCATGTAGCTCAGTGCACGCCCGGTATTATAGGCAAATGAATAGGTAAATGTTTTGCGTTTATCACTTGCCAGTTGTAATGAGCTTGCAATACCGCCGCACATGGCAATGCAATGACCGCTACCTATTAGCCCCATTAAAAATGCGCTGGTATAAAGAGGGTCAATCATTACTTTTGTTATGTTGCTCTTTGTCGTCTTCAAACAAAATACTATGACCTTGCTTATTTAAATCAGAAAACTGCTCACTTTTTACGGCCCAAAAGAAAACGCCTATAGCAATAATGACAAACAAAATGGCAATGGGGATCAAAATGTAAATTATGCTCATAACTTTAATAGCCTTAGTGAATTACTAATCACAATAATTGAGCTGGCAGACATGCCAATAACAGCCATCCACGGAGCGACTAAGCCCAGCGCTGCCAATGGTAATATGGACGCATTATACAATAAAGACAGCGCAAGGTTTTGCTTAATAATTCGTCTGGTTTGTTTTGCCACATTGAGTAAATGATCAATTGAAGCTAAATCGCTATTAAGGAGCACTACATCGGCGCTATTTTTTGATATGTCAGCACCGGTTTCCATAGCAATAGATAAATGTGCACTGGCAAATACAGGACTGTCATTTACGCCATCGCCCACCATTGCAACTACTTCGTTTTGTGACGCCCATTGTTCAACGGCTGTTTGTTTATCTTGTGGCGAACATCCAGATTGCACACTTCCAAGGTTGAGCTGTTTAGCTACTTTTTGCCCTGCATCTGATGCGTCACCAGTTAACATATGACACGTTAAATTTTGCGATTGAAGTGAGTCTATAAGCTTTTTAGCATCGTTTTTTACTTTATCAATAAAGTAAAAACGTGCAACAACCTGCTTATTTATATACAAGCTTGCTTGTGCATTTGATTTTTTGCTATCAAACCAACCACTTTTACCAATCGCATAATGATTGTTTGCATCTTGTGCGCTAATTCCCAGACCTGGATGCACTTCAACGTTATTAAGATTGTGGTGAGCGGGAGTAATTTCATCAAATGCGCTGGCGATAGGGTGCTCAGAATAACGCTCTAACATAGCTGCCATATCTAGCACTTGCGCTTTTGTATATTGCTTATCGAGTATATCTACTTCATCAAGGCTAAATTTACCTTGGGTGAGTGTGCCTGTTTTATCAAAGGCAAATAACGTAATTTGTGAGAGTGTTTCGAGCACATGCGCTTGTTTTATTAATACGCCTTTACGGGTCAATGTTGCAACCGCGCATGTAAGTGCGGTTGGTATGGCTAAACTCAGGGCACATGGGCAGGTAGCAACTAAAACCGAAATGGTGATCCAAAATGCGTGTTCAGGGTCAATTTGGTACCAGCCAATAGCTGTAAGTGAAGCAAATATAAGCAGGCACGCTATAAACCATTGCGCAACTTTATCTGTAATTTCAACCAGTTTAGGGCGTTTAGTTAATGCGTTGTGTTGCAAGCGGATAATTTGATTTAAAAGGGTATTTTGGCCAATTTTATTAATTTTTATTTCAATAACGCCGTCGTGGTTAACGCAACCGGCGTAGACATTGTGGCCGATAAATTTTGTAACGGGTTGGTGTTCGCCCGTCATCATTGATTCATCAACCGTAGTTTTACCCTTTATAAGCTCGCCGTCGGCAGGGATTGTTTCACCCGCTTTAATGAGTACTACGTCATTAAGTTTTAGTTTTTTGGCTGCAATTATAAGTTCTTCACCACTGTCGTTAATGGTGCGGGCTGTTAATGGCAATAATTTTTGTAAGTTAGCAGTAAATTCGCTCGCTTTTAAACGCGCTCTAAATTCAAGATACTTACCTAATAAAAGTAAAAAGGTAAACATGCATACAGATTCAAAATATACTTCGCCGACTTGCATAAATGTGGCGTAACAACTTGCGCCAAACGCACCAAAAATAGCCAGCGATACGGGTAAATCCATATTGAGCTGTTTTGCTTTTAAGCCATTTATGGCGTTGGTTAAAAAGGGCAGTGCGCTATATAAAATAACCGGAGAGGCAAGTACTAAGCTGATCCATCTAAAATACTGCTCAAAATTGCTGTCCATACCTGAAAACATGCCAAAGTACATGGCAAACGCAAACATCATAACTTGCATGGTCATTAAGCCTGCAACACCTAAGCGGCGAATATAGGCTTTGGCAGTTTGTTGCTTTTGTTGAGCTTCAATATCTGATTGAAATGGGTAGGCTTTATAACCAATTTTGGCTAAGGAAGTAATAATTTCACTCAATGGGGTGCTGGTTTTATCCCATTGGATCATCGCGCGGTTGGTGGAAGTATTTACATCAACCCGTTTTACAGTCTTTAAGTTTAAGAGTTGTTTTTCGATAAGCCACGCACACGCTGCGCAGGTTATACTTTCAACACTCAACAATACCTCTGAGATATTATCGTTAGTAGCTATAAATTCGTCTTGAATGTCTTCGTTGTCATAACTTTTTATAAATGCGAGTTGCTCAGGTACCAGTTGCTCAACTTTGCCTGCGCGAACAGTTCGGTATTTATAATAATCAGTCATACCTTGATCAACAATATTTTGCGCAACTGCTTGGCAGCCAATGCAACACATTGGCTGGGCTATATCGTCAATTATAACGTTTGCGCTAAATCCGTTTGGCACACTTTCAAGGCAATGAAAGCAAGAGTGAGACATAGTAATGATTACTTATAGTTAGGAGTAACTAAAACGGTTTCAGCCGTCGGTAGAACAATGTTTTCTTTTAGTTTCCAGCTGCCATCAATTGGCTCAATAAATACAGAATATGCACCTGGCGTATACTTATCAAGTAATGCAGTAAATTCTTGATTGGCATTAGGTGTAAGTGTGGCCTCAAAGTCATGCGCTTTAATAGTACGGTGGTAAAACGATAGTTTTAAAACATGCACGTTGCTACTGTCACCTTTTGTAAACTTAAAGCTTACACGCTCGTTGGTTACATTTAATTCGCCATGTAAGTAAAGTGCTTTTGCTTTTTCAAACTTAGTCAGTTCTAAGTTTATTGCTTTGCCTTTTTTGTAGTAGTCGTCAACAACCATATCTGGGCCGTTACCTATTGCCGTAATAAATAAGCTAATACAGCCAATAATGGCAACTAACGGAAAAAAGATTAAAAACCAAGGCCAAAAATTTTTATACCACGGAGTAGGTTGCATAGTGTCTCTAAAATTAGTTTAGGAAGCGTTATTTTATAGGAATTATACGTAAAAGACTAAAAAAAAGCCTCACACTGGAGGCTTTTTTGATCTGGATTAATCTATTGAATTAAATAAATTAATTTATAAACATTTTATTAACCGCGTGCTTATTTATCTTGCGATAAACTGTAAACATAAGCTGTTAATAAGTGAATTTTATCTTCACCTAAAATGTCTTTCCAAGCAGGCATTACACCGGCACGACCGTGGTTAAGTGTTTCTTCAACAGCACGTTGAGAGCCACCGTATAACCAAATGTTATCAGTCAGGTTAGGCGCGCCAAATGGTAGGTTATGTGCAACTGACCCTTTACCGTCAGCACCATGACATGCGGCGCACATAGCAAACTTAGCTTTACCTGCAGCTGCATCTTTTTGATTAACAGTACGACCAGAAAGGCTTAGCACGTGTGCTGTCATTTCTTTAACGCCTTGTTCACCTAATGCTGCGCCCCAAGGTGGCATAGCTGCTATACGACCATTAAGCAGAGTTTCTCTAATTTTGTCTGGTGTACCGCCATATAACCAATCTTTATCAGTTAGGTTAGGGAAGCCTGTTCCACCACGTGCATCAGAGCCGTGACATTGCGTACAGTTTTGTGAGAATAAACGCTGACCAATTTCGATGGCTAATTGACCATCTGTTTGTTCATGTTTGTCACCATTTTCAAGAGCAAATTGCTGCGCTGCGTCACCTTCAAACTTAGAATTAACTAAATCTAAAACCGGCACTTGTGCAAGTCGATTAAAAATAGGACCAAAGCGTTCTTGTGCAGCTTCGTACTCTTTATCAAGTTTTACAAAGCGACCTTCTTCTTTTGCTTTAATTATCGCTTCTTTAGATTCTGCTAAAGTAGTAATGCCTTGATTAGAACTAGTCCATTTACCTAAACCTTCCCAGTTACCTAAACCTGGGTAAGCTGCAAGGTAATATACTGACCAAATAAAAGTTGCGAAAAACATGTAAGTCCACCACTTTGGTAGTGGATTATTTAGCTCTTCAATGCCATCATATTCATGTCCGCAGCTTTCACCTTCAGGTACACCAGCGTAGTTTTTTAAATTCCACACGAGTAAACCAAACAAAATGAACAAACATGATAGGGTTAATACAATAACCCAAATACTCCAAAAGCTAGTCATTTCTCAGACTCCTTTTCCTCGTTAGAGAGTGTGTTGTTATGTTTTTTTTCATCTTCAAAAATGGCATTAGCAGCGCTGTCAAAACGATTTTTGCTACGTTTGCTATATGCCCATACAACAATCACAATAAACAATACTAAAATTACCAGAGTTAAAATGCCTCTGTATGTTCCGTAATCCATAATAGTTACTTCAAGTGGGTACCAAGTTGCTGTAAATACGCGATTAGAGCTTGCATCTCTGTTGCGCCTTCGCCGTTATTCATAGCGTTAACTTTTTCAACATCAGCTTTAAGTTCTTCGTCGCTGCCATAACCTAGGCCCGGGTGTTTTGGGTTTTCTGGGTTGATAGCAAAAGTATCACGGAAAATTTGTAGTTTTTTCAGAGTAAGGCTGGTATCAACCGTATTCTCTGCTAACCAAGGAAAGCCTGGCATGTTTGATTCAGGAACTACTGCACGTGGATCTACTAAGTGCGCATAGTGCCAATCGTCAGAGTAGCGCTTACCAACACGGGCTAAATCAGGACCAGTACGTTTAGAACCCCATAAAAATGGGTGATCCCATACCGACTCACCCGCTACAGAGTAATGACCGTAACGCTCAACTTCATCACGGAAAGGGCGGACCATTTGTGAATGACAGTTAGAACAGCCTTCACGCACGTAAAGGTCGCGGCCTTCCATTTCTAAAGCATTAAGAGGGCGTAAGCCTTCTACTGGTTTAGTTGTGTCGTCTTGGAACATTAGCGGAGTAATCTCAACTAATGCACCAAAGCTGATAGCGAAAACAGTCAGAATAGCCATAAGGCCAACGTTCTTTTCTACTATCTCATGTTTATTTTGTGAATTTTTATTGCTCATCATCTCACTCCGTTATGCTAATTGTGCTTGCGCGTCTAACTTCAGCGATTCTTTCTCAGCTGAAATTGTACGGAAAACGTTATAAGCCATAACTAACATGCCTGCTACGATGAATACACCGCCTACAAAACGCATGATGTAGAAAGGATGCGACGCTTCTAAAGACTGCACAAAGCTGTACATTAATGTACCGTCGGCATTTACTGCACGCCACATTAGACCTTGCATTACACCAGAGATCCACATTGCAACAATGTATAAAACAACGCCAACAGTGTGTAACCAAAAATGGGTGTTAACCAATTTAACGCTGTACATACGACCTTGTGCAAATAACGCAGGAATTAAGTGGTAAATAGCACCAATTGAGATCATAGCAACCCAACCTAGTGCACCTGAGTGTACGTGGCCGATTGTCCAATCTGTGTAGTGAGATAACGCATTTACAGATTTAATTGCCATCATAGGGCCTTCGAACGTAGACATACCGTAGAAAGACAATGAAACAACTAAGAAGCGTAGTACTGGATCAGTACGCAGTTTATGCCATGCGCCTGATAGGGTCATAATACCGTTAATCATACCACCCCAAGACGGTACGAATAGGATAATAGACATAACCATACCTAAACTTTGCGTCCAATCAGGAAGCGCAGTGTAGTGAAGGTGGTGAGGACCTGCCCAGATGTATAATGAAATTAATGCCCAAAAGTGAACTACCGATAAACGGTATGAGTAAACTGGGCGACCTGCTTGTTTTGGTACAAAGTAATACATCATACCTAAGAAACCAGCAGTTAATAGAAAACCTACAGCGTTATGACCGTACCACCACTGAACCATAGCATCTACCGCACCTGCGTAGATTGAGTATGATTTAGTTAACGACACAGGCACTGCCATGCTGTTTACAATGTGTAGTACTGCAACAGTAATAATAAAGCCAGCATAGAACCAGTTAGCAACATAAATGTGCGACACTTTACGCTTGATTAAAGTACCAAAGAATACAATAGCGTAAACAATCCAAACCACAGCGATTAAAATATCGATTGGCCATTCAAGTTCTGCGTATTCTTTTGAGCTAGTAATACCAAGTGGTAATGTAATTACTGCTAATACAATAACTAGCTGCCAGCCCCAAAATGAAAAGGCGGCGAGTTTGTCTGAGAAAAGACGCGTTTGACAAGTACGTTGTACGACGTAATAAGACGTCGCAAACAGTGCACTAGTACCAAATGCGAAAATTACTGCGTTCGTGTGTAACGGACGTAGTCGAGAGTAAGTTAACCATGGTGTATCAAAGTTAAGTGCTGGCCAAGCTAATTGGGCAGCAATCAGAACCCCAATACTCATGCCAACGATGCCCCAAATCACTGTCATAATAGCGAATTGGCGTACAACCTTATAGTTATACTCAGTTTGTGATGCTACTGTTTGGCTCATTTTCTGGCTTCCGCTGCAATAAATGCGTTTAGAAATGAATTACCCACCTTTAAAAGTGGGGCCTACTATTTTCCCCAAGCGTGTTATCTAAAACTTTCAATACATGAAAACTTCAGAAAAAAAACTTGAGAAACCCTTATTTTTTTGCGGGTGAAATGATAAATTTTTTGGCCTAAAAAAGATAGGTCAATTACATAAAATTATGACATCAATCAAACTTTGTGAGCTTGTTGTTTATTTTTTGATACAGTTTGTGCCTAATTTGGCCTAATAGTAACACTCGCACTTGTTATTTACAGTCACGATTATTAGTATTTGCTTTTCTTTAGTGCGAAATTGTTATGTTTATATATAGATTAAGTTTATTTACGGCGGTGTTTTTTTTATTAACAGCGTGTGATTTCTCTAAAAATACAGATGAAAAATTTCTTAAAAGCACTACATGTGTAGCTAATTTACCTTGCACTTTTTCAAATGGTGTTAAAGTATGGTTAAGCGAGAAAATCCTTTCCCCCGAAACCCCATTTACTATTTTTAGTGATTTACCAACAAACATTACAATTGAAGATGCCAAGCTAAAAGGTATTACTATGTACATGGGTTACATTCCTCAGCAGTTTAAAAAACATAATGATTTGTGGCAAAGTAATACTATGGTAGGTATTTGTTCTGAGCAAAATATGCTTTGGAATTTAGAATTAACCGTTAAAGATAATGCCACCTCTGTAATACAAACACACAATTACTCTTTTTACGTAACGTATTAAAGTTGCGACTACAAACTCTTGTATACAGCTTACATTTTTGATGTGAGTTCGTTTTCTTATACATACGATTATTTGAGTGACAAGATCAATAAAATTGCCTTTTTAGGTTTTGAAAAAGATAAAACTTCTAGAGTGAATGAGTGCCCTCAAAAAGTTCAACTTTAATTACAACTGAATAAAAAATCTAATCAAAAAATCTTCCCAAATGGCTAAATAAGACTGTTTAAGCACCAAGCATGCATAAATATGGTTATCAATTAACATTTAGTTTTACGGTTTTAATAATGTGCTGTGATTAAGTTGTTAATTTATCTATTTTTGGTACGCAGCTCAGTTAATTACATTTGATTACAAAGTGAATCACTTTGGTTTCAGGTGTGTTTCGAATGTTTCGGTTTTTTGTTAGGTTACTGTTTTTAAATTGTATTTATTAATTAATACTGAAACATAATGTAACCTATGTACCTAAAGTAGTTATTCCATTTTATTGCATGATATAAATTGAGCTGCCATTAAGTTTTCGTTCAGTTAAAGACGCCTAAGTTGCCCACCTGACTCACTATTCTAATAAAAAGTGAGCATTACCAATAAAGGTAAATTTCCAACAAGTAGGGTTCTTTCATGAAAAAATCAACTCTTGGTTTAGCTGTAATTGCAGCGATCCCAATGTTCTCAAGTGTGCAAGTTTTAGCGGCAGACGAAGCTGCAAAATCAATCGAAAAAATTCAAGTGACGGGTTCTCGTATTAATCGCACTGATATGGAGACGTCAAGCCCTATTACCGTCATTGGCGATGATTTTATTACCAAAAGTGGTTATACATCAGTTGCTGATGTACTTTCAAATCAACCTTCAGTTGCAGGTACAAGCTTAGGTGGTACTAGTAATAACGGTTCAGGTGGTTCTGCAACAGTAAACTTACGTGGCATGAGCTCTCAACGTACCTTGGTTCTATTGAATGGCCGCAGAATGGTGTCATCTGGTACTGGCGCTGATTCTTCTGTCGATTTAAATACTATTCCAGTTGCAATGATTAAGTCTATTGAAATATTAAAAGATGGTGCGTCTGCAGTATATGGTTCTGATGCCATAGCTGGTGTTGTAAATATAATCACTAAGAAAGATTTTGAAGGCACGGAACTTAATATTGACGGAAGTAGAACAACAAAGAATGACGGGAATAATTACGGTTTTAGTATACTCCACGGTATGCAGGTAGCGGATGGTAATTTTGTCGTTGGCGCTCAGTACTCTGGTCGCGGAGAAATAATTCAATCTGATCGACGCTTTGTGGATGCAGGGCAATCATCTTGGATACCACAAGGTACATTAGGCGGTAAAACCTCCGTTGGTAATGGTGATTTTAAAGATAGAACGACTTCTTATGATTTCACTACATCTAGCTATGCACAAACACCCAATGATTTGTATAGTATTTTTACAAGCTATGATACTGAACTGGATTCAGATACAACTTTAAATATCGATTTAATGTATACGCGTCGTGAATCATCACAACAATTAGCACCGCAACCGATAACTATCGATTTAAAAACCGATAGACTAAATGCTAAATATACTAATTCATTTTCTAAAAATGGTACGCTAGCTGATACATTAGAATATAAAAGAAGGATGGCTGATGTTGGTCCTCGTCTCTATGAACAAGAAACTGACACCTACAGAGCCTCAGTGTCTTTACAGGGACTTTTAGATAATGATGCTAGCTGGGATATAAGTGCTACTTATGGGCGAAACGACTCAAAGGATAGCGTAAAAAATTCAATTAACGCTGTAAGAGTAGAAGAAAGTATTTATGCTAATCAGGATATTTGGTTTAGTGGCGAGCCTCTAGAACGCGACTTCTTAACAGCTAATAATTCAATATTTATGGAGAATAATGAAGGGGGCAATGAGCAGTTCGTTCTTTCTGCTGGATACAGCAATGTAACAGAAAGTGATATTGGTTATGCTATAGGTATTGAAAACCGTTTTGAAAGTGGTTTTTATACCCCTGATTTAATTACTCAATTAGGCGAAAGTTCTTCAGCACAGCAGGATTCTACAGATGGCGACTATTCTGTACAGTCGGTCTATTTTGAGACATCAATGCCAGTCTTGGAGTCTGTATCATTAGAAGGTGCGGCTCGTTACGATAATTATTCTACCTTTGGTGGTGAAATTACCTGGAAACTAGGTGCCACTTGGAATGTAACTGATGAATTTATGGTGCGCTCTGTATTAGCTACTGGCTTTAGAGCACCAAACGTTGCTGAATTATTTGGCGGAAATTCAGGTTCTTATGATTACTTATCCGATCCATGGGAAAATGCTACAGATGCTCAAATACTTGTAAACCGTGCAAGTGATGATGACCTACAAGCTGAAGAAAGCCGTTCATTCACTTTTGGTATGGTTTGGGAAGTTACTGATGGCTTATCAAGTACTTTAGATTACTGGAAGTTTGATATTACTAATGCAATTACTCGCTTGGATGTTCAGAATGAATTGAATTCTTGTTTTGCAGGCGATACAGATTCATGTTCATCAATTAAAGTGACTCAAGCTGGTGATTTATCTGACTTAACCTCTGTACTAACTAATGTTGGCTCTAAAAAAACATCTGGGGTTGATTGGAATATTAGTTACACTGGTGATAGATACAAGATCAATCTTGATACAACTTATCTAATTAAGTTTGAAGAAGATGACATTAATTATACAGGTACTATCGATGGCAACTTTGGTGGCTATTCTAAAATAAAGTCTAACCTTTCAGTTAATTACGATCTTACTGATTCATTAAACATCCTCTATAACGCACGATTCATTCGTGGAATGGATGGTGAATACTACGGCGAAAATTTTAGTACTGACAACATTATTTACCACGATGTTTCAATGAGCTATAACTTGAATGATGCATTGAGATTTACTGGTGGTATGAACAACATCTTCGATAAAGAGCCTGAGAAAGTATTAGGTGGTAACGATATGGGTACAGTTCCTGAGGTTTACGATGTAATTGGTTCACGTATTTTTGCAAGTGTAAACTACAAGTTTTAACTAGCACATTAATCGTATTAAGGCTCAGTATTTACTGGGCCTTTTTTATTGAACAAAATAAAGGAGACAAGTAGACTAAAACGATATTTTAGAAGGAGAACTGATTGTTAAAACAAGATGAGAACTTATCTTTTGTCATTGAACCAGAACTAACTCCTCGTTCTGAACAGCGCATAGATCTGTATTTTTCTATCCCTAATGAAATGGGGATCAACCCGCAAACACTTACCGAAGAATCTTACTTTAATAACCACTTTAAATCACACTTAGCGTATAACGCTAACAATATACACTTGCCTTTAGTGCGAAGCCGTTTTGTTAGTAAAAACAAAGGTGAGCAACAAGATTACCGGCAAAACCTTAATTTATTTTGTTATCAAGTACGTTTAGCCCTTGATGCCGACATTAAAGACGCGTTAAAAATTGATGAAGCCGATGACTTTTATAAACGTGCTAACGAGGTATATGAGCAAAGCGAAGGGCTTTTAAAAAAGCTACGTCGCTACACACCAGATGACGAAAAACTACTGCCATTTTTTACCAATGCCGATAACTATTTAAGTTGGCATGTTGAGCAATCTTTTTTAAAGCTTTTAGATGAAGGCCCACGTAGTAGCGATTATGCAAAAGAGCGTAACGATTTACTGCAGTTTTGTAAAAGCGAAAATACGTATCGAGCAGAAAAAAGCTACAACTCTGAAACAACCATGCAAGACGCAAATCGAATAACAAATAAAATGCGCTTGTTACAACGCTTAATTGAGCACGGCGTAATATTACAGCGTCAAACGCGGTTTCTTAACAGCTACCTTAAGCGATTAGTTAAAGGCACTGTTACAGCCGTTATTATGGCATTTGTGATGGTTGTAATACTCAATGCTCGCTCAACGTTTACGGAAGTCACCGCGACGCTTATTTTAATTTTAGGGGTTATTTACGGGCTACGTGAAATATTTAAAGAGGATATTACACGTATGATTTGGCGAGCCATTGTACAAGGGCGACCTAAGTGGCGATTTAGTTTTAAAAATAGTATTACCAAAGACAAAGTAGCGAGTCAGTTAATTTGGCTTGAATACATGCGCTTTAAAAAAATACCTAAAGAAGTGAAATCTATTTTTTCAAAACGTCGTCAACAAAATAAACAAGCTGCGCAGTGGTTACACTTTGCAAGTGAGACACGTGTTAGTGCGAAAGAATTTTTGCCCGGCTACGATACACTACAGCACACGCTACAATTTAATCTTGCACCATTTGCACGTTATTTAAAACGTGGTGAAGGGAAGCTATATCATTTAGACAGTAATAAAATTTCTAAGCAGGCTGTAGAAAGGCGTTATCAATTAAACATGGTACTTGTGCTAACTGAGGAAGATAAAACACTTTATCAACGCTATAAAATAACGTTAAATCGCAGTAAAATCGTTAATATTGAGCTTATCTACTCCAAAAAATGAGTTTAATTAATTTTAAAAGGGGCTGATACAATCAGCCCCTAATATTTGGTCACTTTATTTATTAGCTAAGCCATGTTTGCTATATAAAGTTACTTTGTCTGATACTAGTGTGATCTCGATATTTTTTGCTTCATCGCCCCATATACAGTTAGTATGCAGTGTTTTTTCAACACAGTTATCAGCACTGCCTAAAATAGTTTCAACTTCAGTCTTATCCATGCCTACTTTAATTTTTTCATAATTTTCAAGACTTACCTTAGAACAAGCCGCAAGGCTTAATGTAGCTGCGATGATAAGGAGTTTTTTCATTGTTATATCCTACTTAATATTAATGTTTGAATTTTCTGATCTGGACAATCATGCCCATTCGTGGATGGTCAAAGTAATGTACTTCACCACTAATTACACGTCTAAACTGAGAGAAACGGGCAGACTCTATATCGCCGTTTTCTAGCTTTTGGCTAATATCAAAATTAGCTGTAATGTATAAATAATGTCGTAAATGTATTTTAAATAAACCGTCTAGTTCCCACTCTGCTTTTGGTTGTTCTGGGTCGTTAAATAGCGCCGGTTGTGAATTCAATAAACTTACAAAATCAGGGTTTGAATAGCTAGGTGTTACATTGGGTTCATTTTTAAGATGCTTACCCGCTATTAAATGCATGCTTGGGGCGCGTGACTTGCTTGCGCCTTCAAAGCGCCAGCCAGTATGTAGAATAGGTGTTAAGCCTTTGCGGTCTAGTTGCCTATATTGCGCTTTAAATTGCAGCTGTTGCGGCGCTAATAAATAAATTTGCTGCATATCATCTTTAGCGGGTGCTAAAGGCGTTACAGGTAGCTCATCGTAGCTTTGTAGGTAGTCAATACTGTTGTCACATACACCCGATTGCGGGTTTGAATTAACTAATGAATCAGTAAAAGTGCGTTTTTGAAAACGCTCATCGCCATCTATGCAGGCCTGCATTGCTTGTTCAGTGTAAAGAGGGGTCAGTAAGTCTAGCGTATTTTTATCTTCAATAGCTTTGTGCTTAAGGCTAAAGTCTTCTTGTAAATACGGGGCAGGGCGCTGTTTAAATACAAGCACCTCAACCTCAAACCAGCGTTCTGCAAATGCAGTGCTGCTAAATAAGCAGCATAAAACAATAAGCGATTTTTTTAGCAACATTAATGGCTAACCTTTTTTTCGAAATCTGCAATCATTGCAGTGACCATTTTTAAGCGTTCGCGGGCATTTGCCTCACTAATTGCAAAGCGCAGTTTATTTGCGCCATCCATTTTGTACACCTTCGGTGCACTTTGTATCAAGCCAATGATGAAGCTAGGGTTAACCTTGGTATCTTGGCTAAACTCAAAGTAACCACCTTTTGGGTTTGCCTCAATTTTAGTTATACCTAAACTACTAGCTTTCATTTTTAATAATTGTAGGCTAAATAGGTTTTTAGCAGCATCAGGTAGTAAACCAAAGCGGTCTATTAGTTCTACCTGAAGTTCATCCATATCATCAAGGTTAGCACAACTTGCAATGCGCTTATACATACCCAAGCGTGCATTAACATCGTGTATGTAGTCATCAGGTAATAATGCAGCCAGCTTTAAATCTACTTCGGTTTGTTTTTGAAGTAGGTTTTCAAGCGTTGGTTCTTTACCTTCGCGCAGCGCATTTACTGCTTGTTCGAGCATTTCCATATACAAACTAAAGCCGATGGTTTGCATTTGGCCTGATTGATCATCGCCAAGTAGCTCACCCGCACCACGAATTTCTAAATCGTGTGTAGCGAGGGCAAAGCCTGCACCTAAATCCTCTAATGATTCAATTGCTTGTAAGCGTTTACTCGCATCTTTAGAAAGCGCTTTAGGATCACCTGTTAGTAAGTAGGCATACGCTTGATGGTGGCTTCGCCCAACTCGTCCACGTAATTGGTGTAACTGGGCAAGGCCGAGTTTATCTGCTCTGTCCATGATAATGGTATTAGCCGTAGGCACATCAATACCGGTTTCGATAATCGTGGTACATACCAGCACGTTGTATTTTTGATGATAAAAGTCAGTCATTATCTGCTCAAGCTCTTGCTCGCGCATTTGGCCATGAGCTGTGGTCACACTTGCTTCAGGTACCCATTCACTAATTTCTTGTGCAACACGCTCAATAGTTTCTACGTTGTTATGTAAAAAGTAAACTTGGCCACCGCGTTTAATTTCTCGCAGTACTGCTTCGCGTATAAGTTCTACATCGCGTTGGCGTACAAAGGTTTTTACCGCTAAACGTTTCGCCGGTGGCGTTGCGATTATCGATAAATCGCGCATGCCGCTCATGGCCATGTTGAGTGTACGAGGTATTGGCGTTGCAGTCAGTGTGAGTATGTCTACATCGGCGCGCAGTGCTTTAATTTTCTCTTTTTGGCGAACACCAAAGCGATGTTCTTCATCAACAATTAACAAGCCTAAATCGTTAAATTTAATGTCTTGTTGAATAAGTTTATGCGTGCCAATAACTATATCGAGCTTACCGTTGGCCATTTTTTCAAGTGTGTCTTTTTGCTCTTTAGTGGAGTTAAAGCGCGAAAGCACACCTACTTCAATAGGAAAATCAGCAAAACGGTCTTTAAAGTTTTCATAGTGTTGTTGAGCCAGTAGGGTAGTTGGTACTAAAATGGCTACCTGTTTATCATCGTTAACCGCTACAAAAGCAGCGCGCATGGCCACTTCTGTTTTACCAAAGCCTACGTCACCACACACTAAACGATCCATCGCTTGTTTTGATTGCATATCACCTAATACGGCTTCTATGGCGTTACGCTGATCGTCTGTTTCTTCAAACGGAAAGCTATCGCTAAATTGACGATATGCGGGGGCATCTAGAGTAAATTTATTACCAGGTTTTGCTTGGCGCTGAGCATAAATGTCGAGTAATTCAGCGGCGACATCGCGAACTTTTTCAGCCGCACGTTTTTTTGCTTTTTCCCATGCATCTGAGCCAAGCTTATGCAGCGGGGCGCTGGCTTCTTCACTGCCAGAGTATCGACTCAGCATATGCAATGCAGATACTGGCACGTACAATTTAGCTTCACTTGCGTAAGTAATTGTTACAAATTCAGTAACTACACCTGCAGCATCAATTGTTTGCAAACCCTGATAACGGCCAACACCATGATCAAGATGCACAACAGGTTGACCTTCTTTAAGCTCGGCTAAATTACGGATTAGCGCATCTTGGCTGGCTTCGTACTTGTGCTTGCGGCGTCTGCGCTGAGATACTTTTATGCCAAGTAGTTCTTGCTCGGTAATAATAGAAAGGCTTGGTTTAGTGCCAAGTACTACACTTTGCTCGAGCGGGCTTACTACTAAGCCTACATCACTTGCACTTTTTATAAATTGTTCGAGTGTTTCAAATTCTTTAAATTTTAAACCGCTTGGTTTTAAAATGCTCAGCAATGATTCGCGACGACCGTCCGATTCAACACTGAGTAATATGCGGCCTTTTTTCTTTTTTTGCTCTGCTACATAATTTATAAACGCGCCATAAGGTTCATGCTGTTTATGCTCAATACGAATGGCTGGCAGCTCGCTAACGCTTAAGTTTTTATTACCCGCTTTAGTGCCAAGCTTTGCAAGGGATAATCTAATACGTGCAAAATTGCCTAAATTAGAAAACAGCTCTTCAATTGGCTGATAAAGCGCATTAGGTTCAAGTAATGGACGAAGTGGGTCAACTCTGCGGTTTTCATAGCGTACATTTACATCGTGCCAAAAGTTATCTGCCGCATGCTCTAAATCACCCAGCTGCATAACGGTTGTTGTATCTGGCAGGTAGTCAAAAATAGTCGCGAGCTTTTCAAAAAATAATGGCATGTAGTATTCAATACCAGCAGGCCAGTTACCTTTGCTTACTTGCATGTATACTGAATCTTGCTGCGAGCTTGCGCCAAACTTTTCACGGTAGCTTATTCTAAAGCGTTCAATATCAGCGTCGTTAGTAGGAAATTCATGCGCTGGAAGTAGCTCAATTTTATCTACTTTTTCATCAGAGCGCTGTGTTTCTACATCAAATAAGCGAATGCTATCGAGTTCGTCATCAAAAAAGTCGAGTCTAAATGGGTGTGGGCTACCCATTGGGTATAAGTCAACGATAGAGCCGCGTATAGCGTATTCGCCGTGCTCCATTACTTGTTGAACATTTAAATAACCAGCTTGCTCTAAATTGTCACGAAAGTTATGTGTGTCTAGTTTGTCGCCTACTTTAAAGTTTATTGTTGAACCGTAAATAAATGAGGCCGGGGCTGTGCGCAACATTAAAGTAGATACAGGCACAATTAACACACTTTGTTGTTCTTTTTTTAAGGTGTTTAAAGTGGCCAAACGGGCTGAAATAATATCTTGATGGGGAGAAAAATGATCGTATGGCAGAGTTTCCCAATCAGGAAATACCATGACTGGGTTATTGGGTAATAAATATTCTAACTCTGTTTCAAGGCGCAGTGCACTTGGTGTATCAGGCGTAACAATTAAGACTAAGTTATCTTGTTGTTTAACGCCTTCAGCAATAGCAATACTTAAACCACTTCCGCTTAGCTGGCCCCATTGAATTTTATCTTTATGAGATTTTACCCAAGGCAATGCTGCCCATTGCTCAAACGCCATTTATTACTCCATTTATAGTTGGCTCTTAGCAAGTAAGAGCCATCTTGAGTTAAGGTTACTTAGTCTCGGTATATTTTTGTTAGGTCTTTATAGTGATCAATTCTTCGGTCACGTAAGAAAGGCCAAATACGTCTTACGTTTTCTGAGCGTTTTTGATCAATTTCTACTACTAAAATTTGCTCATCAGTATTATTAGCCTCTGCTAATAGTTCACCTTGTGGGCCTGCAATAAACGAATTGCCCCAAAACGAAATACCATCACTTTGTCCGCTTGGGTCACTTTCATGGCCAACGCGGTTACAGCTAATTACCGGCACGCCATTGGCAACAGCATGGGCACGCTGGCTAATAACCCACGCATCTTTTTGACGAGTTTGCTCAGCAATGTCGTCGTTAGGATCCCAACCGATAGCGGTTGGGTAAATTAATACCTCAGCGCCAGCCATTGCCATTAAACGTGCAGCTTCCGGAAACCATTGATCCCAACATACTAGCACGCCTAATTTACCCACCGAGGTTTGAATAGGCTCAAAACCGATATCACCTGGGGTAAAGTAAAATTTTTCGTAAAAACCTGGATCATCAGGAATATGCATTTTGCGGTATTTACCTGCAATACTGCCGTCTTGCTCTAATACAACTGCAGTATTGTGATAAAGGCCCGTAGCGCGCTTTTCAAATAAAGACGCGACAATAACAATGCTTAGCTCTTTAGCAAGCTCACCTAAGGCATTACTGCTAGGGCCTGGAATGGTTTCGGCTAAATCAAATACGTCAACATTTTCGGTTTGGCAAAAATAGAGGCTTCGGTGTAGCTCTTGGAGTACAACCAGTTTTGCACCTTTTTGAGCGGCTTCACGAATGGCACTTATTGATTTTGCCATATTGTCCTGAGCGTTATCGGTATTGCTTTGTTGCACTAACGCAACGGTTAATTTTGCAGGGCTTGTCATTGTGCTGCTCCAGCTAAAAATCCACGAGGTAATTGCATTGTAATACAGTGCAGGCTGCCAAATTGTTCAATAATTGGTTGGCAATTTACGCCAATAATAGTGTGTTGTGGGTATGCTTTTTGAACTTGCGCAAGAGCACGCTCATCATTGGCATCATTATACGTTGGCACAAGCACAGCATTATTAATAATTAAGTAGTTAGCGTAGGTAGCCGGTAAGCGTGTTTGCTCATCGTCATAAGCGGCTTTTGGCCACGGTAACTCAATTAAGTTATATGGGGTGTTATCGGCAGTTTTAAAGGTTTTTAGTTGTTTTTCCATCGCATCAAGTGCGCTAAAGTGCTCATCAGTTTTATCGTCACACTGCACATATACAAGGGTATTATTTGGTGCAAAACGCACTAAGGTATCAATGTGGCTGTCGGTGTCATCGCCCGCTAAATAGCCATGTTCAACCCACAAAAAACTGGTCGCGCCTAAGTGCTCTTTTAAAAGTGCTTCAATATCATTTGGGTTTAAATCAGGGTTACGGTTTTTATTAAGCAAACACTCACTGGTTGTTAGCAACACACCGTGCTCATTTATTTCAATACCGCCACCTTCAAGTACCATATCGAGCGCTTGATATTGGTTGTTTGTGCTACTTAGCTCTTTTACCAAAGTACGATTAATTTGATTGTCCAATGCGCTTTCAAATTTATTGCCCCAACCATTGAAAGTAAAATCATATACTTTTAATTGCTCTGGTGAATCAATAGCGGCGCAAGTAAGCGGACCATGATCGCGCGCCCATGTATCGTTAGTAGGCGTTACTACAAAATCAACACGATTAAGAGAGACGTTAGCACTATTTAGTAAAGCTGTAATATGCACTTTTAAGGCACTGTTATGCGCCACAATAACAAGCTGTTGCTGCGTTGTTATGTGTTTAGCAAGTTCAATATATACAGGTTCTACACGTGCTAAGTTGTCGGCCCAATCGGTGTCTTTATGAGGCCACGTAAGCATAACGGCGTCTTGCTCGGCCCATTCTGGTAAAAGTCTAAAGTTCATGAATTTTATATACTAATTAAGATGACGCTAGTTTAGCATTTTACATAAAGATGTCAGCTAATTATCACTGTTTAGGTCGCCTCGGTTTTGATCAAGTTCTTGACGTTTTTTAAGTTGGCGGGTTTGAGCATGTAAACTCGCTCTAACAATAAGTTCTTGGTCAGTAGTTCTAATTGCGGTAAAGAGCATAGTGTATTGGTAGTGTTCGCTATCTTGTTTTTCTACTGCTACAACTTCGGTGTAACAATAAACCGCAGAGGCCTCGTGGTGCAAAAACAGTTTGGTTCTAAATGCTTGGCCAATTGAGTGTACTTCAGGTGATGTAAAACGAATACCGCCACCGCCGTAGCTATCACATTGTATTGCGTTATCTTGGGCTTGTTCTGAGGCCAAAATATGGCTCATTATTAAATCTATTTTACGTGACTGCGCTTGTAAAAAAGTAGCTAGCTCTTGTGCTATATCGCCTAAGTTACGCAGTGGGCGTAATGAGCTTTGCTCAAGCTCACTTACTTCATTTGCTAATCTAAATAGTGGGGGAATGTCGTCTTCAAGCTCAAGCTGCGATTTAGGAACTTGTCCGGTTGATACGGGGAATAAATTTACTCTTATACTTTCATTAATTTGAAAGTACTGCTCAAACTCACCTAATCTTTCACTATTCATTATGTTCTCCACCACGTATTTATTTAATAGTAGCGTTGTGAGTACTAAATTGCTAGCAGATAAAATAACGCATAGCGGGCTAAATGCTTTGTTTACATTCAATTTTTAACATACAGATTATGAAAATAAATACACTAAGACATATTTAGGGTTAGTTATAAAAAAGCGGCCAATGTCATCCTAACATTGGCCGCTTGGGTATTGATTCATCAGCGTGTACTTATTTAAGTAGAGCGGCTAATTCATGTAAATCTTTCACAACGTGATCTGGTTTTTTAGCTAATGGGTAAAGTGCTTTACCTGGGCGTGCTATAAAAGTGGTTTGTAAGCCAGCTTCTTTTGCACCAGCAACATCCCAGCCATGGGCTGCAACCATCATTGCTTCATTTGGTGCTACGTTTAGCTTTTTAAGTACCCACTCATACGCACGTAAGTCTGGTTTGTAAATTTTAATATCTTCAATGCTGTAACGCGCATCAAAGTAAGACATTAAATCAGCGCTTTCAAACTGTGCCTTTACACCTTTGTTTGAAGAATTTGTAAGGCTTACTAACTTATAGCCCTGTGCTTTGAGTTTTGCCAGTCCTTCTTTAACATCGCTGTGTGGAGGAAGCGTTAAAAGAGGCGTAACAATAGCTGTTTTAGCTTGTTCACTTGTAATATCAATGTTGTTATTTTGAGCAACCATAAGAAGTGACGCCACACCGATTTGCCCAAAGTCGTGATAACTACCGCTTACAGTATCTACTAATGAATGATGCAGCATAGTTGAAAACCACAGTGGTAATAAATCTTCACGTCCGCCTAGCGCTTTACCAATAGAGGTACGCATTGACGTTAAATCAAGTAGGGTTTCGTTTACATCAAAAATAAGCACTTTAGGTTTTGCTTGTTCTTTTGGTTCATCAGCGACTGCATAACCAGATACAAGGCTTGTGCCCACAAGTAGTGAAATAGTAAGTGTTTTTAACGATTTTAAAATAGACATTAATTATTCTCCGATTCAAGTGCTGTCATAACATCAATAGGTTCTGCGCGTAGGGTGTAATCTTCGCTTAAAAATGCGTATGTAATAACACCTTCTTGGTTTATCACATAGGTGGCCGGTAGCGGTAATTTAAAGCTTTTATCGCCGTAGTAGTGCTCAAAATCAATACCAAATTGTGTATATAACGCTTGAATACGCTCATCAAGTGTAAACAACAAACCAAATTGCTCAGCTACTTTATTGCTCACATCGCAAAGCACGTCAAATTCAAGGTCGTTTTTTTGTGCAGTTGAGAGAGTTTCATCAGGTAGTTGTGGTGATATTGCGATTAACTGAGCACTTTGAGTTTTAAATTGTGGTAAGTAGTCGTTAAGTGCTTTTAGTTCTAAATTACAATATGGGCACCAGCCACCACGGTAAAAGCTAATGATTACCGGGCCTTTTTTTAATAAATCTGCAAGCTCAATGTTTTCGCCGTTATGGTTGGCTAAGCTAAAGTTTTCTACTTTTTGACCAATTTGCAATGCATTGTCTTTAATATGCTGTGCAATTAGCTCTTCGTTTGTAGTGTTCATTAGTGCCAAAACGTCAGCCGGTAATTTGGCATCTTTTTGTACGTTATAGGCATCTATTTGCGCTTTTAAACTCATGATTGAACCTCAATAATTAGACTATTTGCAATTATAGTGTTTTAGATATTTAAATAAACATTGCAATACTGAAAGCTTCATTCGAAAATATTAAACATTGAAAAGTGCACAATGGCATCTTTATGTATAATTTAAGCGACCTAGAAACATTTATAGCTGTAGTTGAAAATAAGGGCGTACTTGCTGCTGCCCGCGAGCAACGTTTATCGCCTGCAACGGTGAGCCATCGCTTAAGTAAACTAGAGCGTGAGCTTGCTACAGTACTGGTTTTTAGAGATAGCAGGCGAGTACGGTTATCTCCCGCAGGTGAAATATTTTATACGCGTGTGGGGGCTATAATAGAAGCTCTACACGATGCTGAACATAGTATTGGCGCGCGTAGCTCATCGGTGAGTGGTTTACTACGCGTGACCATGCCGCCTTGGGTTTTTTCAAAATACGTAATGCCTAAACTCAATGAGTTTGAGCAAGCTTACCCTGAACTAAAGCTTAATTTTTTAATAACGGATCATTTTGTAAATGTGGTTGATGACGCCCAAGATGTTGCAATTAGGGTGGGAAAATTAAATGACTCAGGATTACTTTCTCGTAAAATCGTAAACAATAGTCGCATACTGTGTGCAGCCCCTAGCTACATAGAAAAGTACGGCATGCCTGAAAATTTAACGCAATTGAGTGAGCATTATTGGGTTTGCCTGCCGTGGCAACGCCAGTTAAAGCTTTTTGACGAACACAAAAAAATACATACCTTTAATGCTAAAACTCGTTTTACTATTTCAAACTCCGATAATATGACACAAGCTGCTATTGCAGGTCATGGTATTGCTATTAAGTCAAAAATAGCGATTAATGAAGATCTTAAAAACGGTATTTTGGTTGAAGTTATGCCAGGGGTAATGGCACAAGATGATGCACCGGTTTGGTTTTTACGTCCGCAAAATAGTTTAACAACCCGCAAAACCGATGTATTTTATGATTTTATGAAATCACTATTTTTGAGCTGCGAATAAGTGTTTAAATGAGCGTTTTACTCCAGTTAAAAACAAATAACCAGTAAGCTCTGCAAGCAAGGCAACAATTATGGCTGCAACAATGGCGGCTATAATAGAGTCTTTTTTCAAAATGATTTGACCTTCAAAGCGTTGCCATACTTGTTGTTTTATATCGCTCATGCCACTGATCAGAGTAAATATATACGGAGATTTCTCAAACCTATTTACGGCTATCTGTAAATCTTGCTGTCGCTCGTAAAGAGTACTGATATTACTTGCCCCTTTGTTCACAATTTCATCATCAATATTTTGATAGTGTTTTATTAGCTTATTTAAATCATTATTGAAATACTTAGCTGCATCGCTTTTAAAAGGCGCAACGGCATTATTAGCTTCAATTAATTGGGCTGATAATGCTTGGCCAAAATCGCTTACAAATGCAGGTATTTGCACTCCAAGTAGTAAACCGAATGCAAAGAAACTAAGTCGTATATAATCTAAAAGTTTACTCATTTATCTTCCTATGCATTTAAATAACCCAGAATTAACATTTGAGCTTGTTTTTATGTCAAAAACTCGTAATCTATTGGGGCGTGTTAACCTTTGTGGATTGAAATTTATTCAATCTAGGTACGATTTAATCGCGGCGCGAGGTTTGTAACCTAGCGGGCTAAGTCAAAACCGAGCAACAAAGAGTTAATCGTCCCTAGATCGAGCTCAAAGGGCAGCGCATGTTTGGCATTTATACTGCGTTATGCACCTATTTATGGGGAATAACCACACTACATAGGCTCTGCCTTGCCTAAATACCAAACGTACTGCTGTAAATTCAACCACGAAAGGCCAACACGCCCTAATAATAAAAATAACAACAGGTGGATGTTAAGGATGACGAAAAAAGTAAAGTTCACGTCAACATTTGTTGATATTTCTAAACAGCTCAAACGTTTTGTATCGCGCATTGTTCAACCCGACGATGTAGAAGATATTGTGCAAGAAACTTTTGTAAAAAGCTATGAAGCTGATTTAAAACAAGACATCCAGTTTACCCGCAGTTATATGCTAAAAACAGCAAAACATCTAGCACTCAACCATATAGCTAAATGGGACAACAAATTTAATGATTCGTTAGAAAATGATAACGAATTACCCGTATTACTCAAATCAATGAAGCTCGAAGACGAATACACATCTAAAGAGCGTTTTTTACTTTTTTGTAGAGCTACTGAGCAACTAAGCTCATCGATTCGTAAATGCTTTATATTAAAAAAAGTTTACGGTATGAGCCAAAAAGAGATAGCAGACCAAATGCAGTTAAGCCAAAGCACTGTTGAAAAACACATTGCCAAAGGATTGTTACAAACCATGTTGTATATGCGTGAACATGAGCAAAGCCCTCAAACGAACCCTAAAGCTCAGGCACATCCTATATCAGTTAAGAGGGTCGCAGAATGAGTAATGTTCATCAATTTAATTCAAAAGATTTAATCTTAGAAAAGTCATGTGATTGGATAAGCGCGATTGATCGTGGTTTAACTGATGATGAAAAAGAGCAATTTAAATTATGGATGATGCAAAGCACTGCACATCAAGACTCTATATACGAGCTTGCTCAGCTTTGGGATGAGCTTTCAGTATTAAACGAATTAAGTCATTTATTTCCTCAGCGCAACAATACTAAAACATCAAAAAACAAGTGGATGTTTTCTTACTCAATTGCAGCGAGTTTGTTTGCAGCGTTAATGGTATGCAGCTACTTATTAATTAACTTAGAAAATGGCTACAACCAAGAGCTTGCTAAAGTTAATTACACTAAAATTTACAAAACAAAAGTAGGCGAGCAAGCAACGTATGTGCTGCCAGACGGCACCATAATGCAGCTTAATACTAATAGCTTACTAGAAGTTGCTTATAGCAAAGGTCGCAGACAGTTATTACTTAGTCGTGGGGAAGGGCGCTTTAATGTAGCAAAAGATGCCACGCGTCCGTTTAGTGTTATGGCTGGTGATAAAAGTTTTACCGCGTTAGGCACGGTATTTAATGTACAACGCAATACATCATCAGATTTAGAACTGGTGGTTACTGAGGGCAAAGTGATGATCACCGATCCAAGTATAGCGGTTGATGCAAATGACTTTAAAGATTATCAACTTGCAGATAATAGCACGAAAAAAATTCGTCAAATTAATGCCAATATTGTTACCTCAGGCGAAAAAGCAGTTATTGAGCAAAGTGTTACAAAACCAATTACGCAGCTTTCAATGAACGACGTACAACGCGATTTGGCATGGCAAAACGGGATGCTTATTTTTAATGGAGAAGAGCTAAGCGATGCTTTAAATGAAGTAAGCCGCTATACAGCCACACGTTTTGAGCTTTCATCAGCTGAGCTTGCCAGTATTAAAGTGGCTGGAGTATTTAAAGCCGGTGACGTTGAAGGTTTACTAGAAAGTTTACAAACTAACTTTTCGATTGATCATGAGCGTTTAGGTGAGCATGTAGTAACGCTAAAACACCATACAGAATCATAAGTAGGCGTTATGCAAATCAAACTAATGTTAGGTAAAGTTGCATCAATAAAGATTGAACGTAAAAAAAACATTAAAAAAAAGAAACAAAACCATAGAGGATTTTTGTTTGTCAGCTGTTTATATAAGTTGCGCAGTAACCAAACGCATTTATTGAGTGGATTTAGTGTGCTTGCACCGGCTATTTTTAGTTTAAGTGTACAAGCAGCAACTCAAACCACTGGGCAAATGGTGCAATTTGATATAAAAGCGCAGCGAGCAGACAAAGCCTTAATTGAATATGCTAAACAAACAGAGCAAACCGTGGTGTTTTCTTATGAGTTGGCAAAGCAGTATGACGCAAATTCAGTTTATGGATTTTACACTCAGCTAGATGCTCTAGAGGCATTATTAGGTGGGACTGAGCTCGATGCGGTTGTTGATCAAAATGGTTTACTGAGTATAAAACTCAAACAAATCAACAGGAATGATAACAACATGATGAAGCTTTCAGCGGTCAGTGCAGCAGTATTACCAGCTTTACTTGCAGTAAATTCGCAAGGTGTAAACGCAGCAGAAGAAGTCGCTCAAGAAAAAATTGAAAAAATCGCTATTGTCGGTAGCCGTGTAGCAGGACGTTCAGTTGAAGATTTACCCGTTCCAGTAGATATCCTAAGTGCAGAAGCGCTTGAAAATACGGGCCAAACAGAAGTTGGTCGTATGCTACAGTCTATCGCCCCTTCATTTAACTTTTCAAGCTCTGCAATTAGTGATGGTACTGATGCTTTAAGACCTGCGACACTTCGCGGTTTGGGCCCCGATCAAACATTGGTGTTAATTAACGGCAAACGTCGTCACCAAGCAAGTATCATTCATATTAATGGCTCTGTTGGGCGTGGTACCGCAGGTACTGACATGAATGCAATTCCAGCTTCTGCAATTAAACGCATTGAAGTATTACGTGATGGCGCTGCTGCTCAGTATGGTTCTGATGCAATTGCTGGTGTTATTAATATTGTACTTAAAGATGGTAGCGAAGGTGGCAAAGCGGCTATTAACTACGGTCAATATTCTGAAGGCGATGGCGAAACCATTAACCTTGATTTTAATAAAGGCTTTGCGCTAGGTGATGACGGTTATTTAAATACAACTATCAATTACCGTGACCGTGCACCGACTAACCGTGCCGGTTTACATGGCTCTTGTCAGTTTTATGGTTGTACAGAACTAAGTGACGGCACTTTACTTGCTGGCGATCCGCGTGAGCTGACAGCCGATCGTGATACATTCAGAATTGGTGATGCTGATTCTCAGCAGTTTGGTTTAACAATTAATACCGGTTACGAGTTAGGTGATGGCGAGCTTTACGGCTTTATTACTTACTCAACACGTGAAAATGAGTCGGCTGCATTTTTCCGTCATAATGCAAATGCAGGTGGTAACCCAGTACTACAAGATAATGATGCAACGATTCCGCTAGGTTTCTTACCAAAAATTAATACAACTATCGACGATATCTCGTACAACTTTGGTTATAAAACTGAGTTTGATAACGATACAAGCCTTGATTTATCTTACACCTATGGTGAAAACAGCATTGATTACACGACAAGTGACACTATCAATGCCTCATACGCTAACTTTTTACGTTATGACCAAGGTTTAAGTGCTGCTGATATTCGTACAACTATCCCACGTGAAGCGTACGCTTACGGCATGGAATTATCACTGCAAACAATCAATATTGATTTTACGCAAAACTTTGATGATTATTCTTTAGCAATGGGTGCAGAAATCCGTACTGACGAATATCGCATTTTAGAAGGTAATAAGTACGCATACCGCGATTACGATACAACCAACGGTGTAAGTATTTACAACGGCTTAAGTGGTGGTGTTGGTTCTGAAGATGCATCAGGTGGTTCACAAGGTTTTGGTGGTTCAGCTCCTGCGTCATCAGTTGATGAATCGCGTGATGTAATTTCATTTTACATAGATGCAGAAGCTTATGTGATTGAAGATGTAATTTTATCTGGTGCACTTCGCTACGATAACTACAAAGGCTTTGGTGATACAGTAAACTTTAAGCTTGCTGGTAACTGGTCTGTAACCGACGATATTTCATTACGTGGTGCATTAAGCTCAGGATTTAGAGCGCCTTCAATGCAGCAGCTTTACTTTAATAACGTAAGTACGCAATTTGTTGTTGGTACTAATGGTAATTTAGTTGCAGAAGAAGTTGGTACATTTAGAAATGATTCAACACTTGCGCAAAGTTTAGGAATTCCTAAACTTAAAGAAGAAAAATCACAAAACCGTAGTTTAGGTATTGTGTATAACGTTACCGATAATATTGATGTAACCGTTGATTACTACTCGATTGATATTGACGACCGTATTGTAATTAGTGATCGCTTAGGTAAAGGGTTATCTACAAGCCTTGATGCAGCACTAAACAGTGCTGATGCTGGCGTAGGGCAGTTTTTCTTAAATGGTGCTGATACAGAAACTCGTGGTGTTGATTTTGTAGCAACGTGGAACACCGAAGGTTTAGGCGGCACGCTTGATTTTACACTTGCAGCTAACTTTACCAAAACAGATGTTGTATCGTTGTTCTCTCCTGCTGGCTCAAGCCTTGAGACAGTAAAAGTAGAAGATATATTCTCAGCTGAAGATATCTCTATTATAGAAGAGTGGCAACCAGAGGACCGTATTAACTTAAGTGCGCTTTATCAACGTGATGATTGGACTGTTAACCTCTCACTTAATCGTTTTGGTGAATACACAGTAGAAGATGGCGGTCGTCAAACGTATGGTGCAGAAATTTTAACTGACGTTAAAGTTAACTACTTCGTTACTGAAGACTTATCAGTAAATATTGGTGCAAATAACTTGTTCGATGTTTACCCAGATAAAAATGAAATAGGTAACTCTCGCTCAGGTACTATTGTGGATGCTAGTGGCAACACAGTAATAAGTAGCTCAGGTGTGTTTGACTACTCACGTCGTTCGGCTCCGTTTGGATTTAACGGTGCTTACTACTACGTAGGTGCAGAATATCGTTTTTAATTACTAACCTAAACTCTGGTTAAGATATTTAAACTTTGATTTCTCTTGCCAGAGGTTTTCAGTGAAAACAAGGCGAATTTATGCGTCAATAGCTGGCCTATTGCAATTAAATTCAACGCAGTTAACGCTGAAAATAGCTGTTAGAGATAGATTTATTAGCCAG
This sequence comes from Pseudoalteromonas sp. HL-AS1, assembly GCF_031198785.1. Taxonomy (NCBI): domain Bacteria; kingdom Pseudomonadati; phylum Pseudomonadota; class Gammaproteobacteria; order Alteromonadales; family Pseudoalteromonadaceae; genus Pseudoalteromonas; species Pseudoalteromonas sp. HL-AS1. The sequence continues at coordinate 2,124,172 of NZ_CP133569.1, read as the reverse complement.
AATTTAGGTTAAGCAACTCTCCCTTTTGTTATTTAACTCAAAGGGCCGTAAGGCTAATGCCGATCAGTTAAGAAAATGACCGGTTGACCGATCCAAACGATCATGCAAAATCCGTAGTTAGGAAACTAACTACGGATTTTTTTGTGAATATAGAACAAGCACTGCAAGCAACACTTGAAGAAAGCAGCCGATACCATACCTTTGAAAAATTATCAGAAATTCTTGACCCTGAAATCATTGAACAAGGTTTTCAACAAGCAGGGATTGCAACCGTTCGTAAGCGAAGATTACCGCTTGAAGCCGTTTTGTGGTCAGTTATTGGCATGGCATTGTTTCGAAAAGAACCAGTTTGAAATATCGCTAATAAGCTAGATATCATGTTACCTGGCAAGAACCCACTCGTTGCTCCAAGTGCGATGGTACAGGCGAGACAAAGGTTAGGTGATGATTCCGTTAAACACGTTTTCAATAAATCTGCTCAATCAATGTATAAGCAACAGTCATTCGAAACATGGAATGGTTTGAACCTATTAGCTGTTGACGGTGTTGTGTGGCGAACAGCCGACACGCCTGATAATCGTAAAGCCTTCTCTTCAGGTAGCAACCAATACGGTGATACAGCCTTTCCTCAAATACGCATGGTCTGTCATATGGAATTGACCAGCCATCAACTGCTCAGTAGCGAGTTTGATAACTATAAAACCAACGAGATGAAATTAGCTGAGCGTTTAATTGAACGTACACCAGATAATTCACTGACTATGTTTGATAAAGGATATTATTCTTTAGGCCTGTTAAACCGTTGGCACCAAACTGGGAAGATGAGGCACTGGCTGATACCAGCAAGGCCCGACTTACAGTATGAAATCATCTCCAGCGCGGGTAAAAATGACCATATCATTGAATTGAAAACAACAAAGCATGCACAAAAAAACTTTCCCGATGTTCCTGAAACGATTAAAGCGAGATTAATCAGTAAAACAATAAAGGGCAAAAGCTACCGTATATTAACCTCGATGACGGATAGATTGCGTTATCCAGGTAATGAAATTGTTGAATTATATTGTCATCGTTGGGAGATAGAACTTGGGTTTAGAGAAATCAAACAAACCATGCTTGATAGCGCATACCATTTAAGAAGTAAGCGCCCAGACATGGTGCGTCAGGAGCTATGGGCCGTGTTACTCGCCTATAATTTAATACGAAGAATAATGACGATGGCGGCGACAGTTACAGGGATATGGCCTAACCAGCTTAGTTTCTCTAGCAGTTCGATGGCTGTCATTCAGTATTTCTCGTCAGTATCTATAATGAGTCCAGGAAACATTCCAATACACTGGCAGCACTTACTCAATACACTGGTCTTATTTAAGCTTCCAGCTAGACGAGAGGATAGAAGATATCCCCGATGGGCTGACGAATCCCCAAAACGTGACAGGCACAGCAATTTATGATCTTATGTAAATCACCACAACCCACATAAGTCACAACTGCTATGCCTGAGACATCAGTTTGCCATAAGTACTTTAAACATGCATTAGCGCCATTCAATAATGCCAGAGTAAAAACATTACTAAGCTGCAGTAATGCATTAATTTCGGGCAATAAACTTACCTTAACTGAAATCGGCAGAAATTTGTCTGGCGCTGTGGATGTAAAACATAAAATAAAACGCGTTGATCGCTTCTTAAAAAATACTCACCTCTACAATGAAAGGGTCGCTATCTATGAAACATTAGCTCATCCTATTATTGACTCTTTACCCATGCTTGCAATTGCCGTTGACTGGAGCGGTGCCTGTGGTCACGACTATCACTTACTGCGAGCAAGCTTACTTGTGGATGGGCGCTCTATCGTGATTTATAACATGATTGTTGAGCAGAAGGATTTTGATAGCCCAGCAACCAACAGCCTGTTTTTAGATGAACTTTATGAAGTGCTTGGACGACATCCTAGTGTCTATATTGTAACAGACGGCGGCTTTCTTACGCCTTGGTATAGTAAAGTACGCGAACTTGGTTGGCATATGATAGGTCGATTAAGAGGCTCAATGAAGTGTAAACTAGCCATGCAATCACAATGGCATACATTAAAACAACTTAGGGCTGGTGCCAGCGATATACCTAAGGCGTTAGGTCAAGCACGACTAACTCAGTCCAGCCCGACAGCATGCGATGCATTTTTACACGTATATCATGGAAAAAATAAAGGAAGAAAAGGAAAAAGCAGATTTACGAAAGATACAAAAATGTATCAAAACTTAGCTAAAGAGCCATGGTTACTCGCGACATCAGACAATACAATGACGAGTAAGCGAGTAGTTGGTTTATATAGTAAAAGAATGCAAATAGAGCAAAATTTCCGCGATGACAAAAGTTTGAGATATGGTTTTTCGTGGCGTTTTAGTAAAAGCACCGGCATAAATAGAATAGGAATATTATGCTTGATAGCCACAATAGCGAGCACTGCGTTATGGTTTATAGGGTGTGAAGCAGAAAAAAGAAAGTGGCATATAAAATTTCAAGCAAATAGCGTTAAGAATCGCCGAGTTCTTTCATTTTTAACCTTAGCCAAGCAAGTCATAAAGCTATGTAAGAGACGTATTACACAAAGCTATATAGAAAAAAGTTTAAAAAACTTTATTTTGAATTACGAAAAAGAGGCCGCTGGATAAAGTGGGGATCCCTCAGCCCGAAGGGTTCTGCCTAGGGGCAATTAACTCTTTGTTGCTCGGTTTTTACTTAGCCCACTAGGTTACAAACCTCACGCCGCGATTAAATTGCCCCTAAATTGAACAAATTTCAATCCACAAAGGTCAACACGCCCTAAGGCTGAACGACTAATTAACCTCTGTTAATTAGTCATCAGTAAAAGTTTAATGTTCAACTTCAATCCAATCTTTTTCATCTACCCAGTTTTGTGCACCGTCTTTTACCGAGCGAATAGGCACAATGTAGTCACAACTTATTTGCGGCTTAACTGAGGCAAATATAGGCACAAAACCAAAGCTTAGTGCGGTTTCTATAATTGCTTTTTGATTTTGTGGGTCAATGTCGGCCGCTTCATCTATGTAAATAGGTATACGGTATAGGTTTTGTTCTTGATCGCTTAATAAGTAACGAATAAACAACATGCCACACAATAACTTAATCGTAATACGTGTGCCGTTTGAACCCGCCGAATCTATTTTTTCAAAGTGCTCTGTTTCACCTGCGCGGTTAACCACTTCAAATCGAATATCAAATAAATCGGTAAGTGTTAAACCCGCTTTATCTGAGGCAAGTTTAATTAAGTGATCTTTCGCTTCGTTTACTGCACTTTCGCTGTACGGTTCTTGGCTCAGTAAATCAAGCGTGTCGCCTTGTTCAAACTGATGCGACGTGCTGATAATGGTATCTATACTATCAACCAGCATTTTGCGCGGTATTACGTTAATTTTAAACGCTTGCAGATTTGAAATACGGTGCTGGCTTATGCCTTTATTAAAGCTGTTCATTTCGCGGCGAAGGCGGTCTAAATCTTCTCGCAAGCCTTTAATAGTTGCAGCCACTTCGGTAAGCGCAACGCGTGCTTGGCGTTCAACAGCATCGCGTTCGTTATCAATATTATGAAAGGCGCTTATTAGCTTTTGGTATTTAGTATATTCGTCGTTTTCGTTGTCGAATTTAGTAATACCCGCGTTATATACATGCAAATAGGTATTACGTACGTTTATGTCAAAATTACGCAGCTCTTGGCAGTCTTTATTAAAGTGATGAACAAGGTCGCTTAAGTTATCAAAGTCGACTGTAATATCAATCATATACGGGGTTACTTTACCGCTGTATAAATCAAGCGTGTGGTCAATTCGCTCGCTCTTAACTTGGCGTAAGCGCTCAGTTTGGCGATTAATTTGCTCTTGTTTCGATTTAATTAACGAGCGGCGATCGGCAATTGAGCCACTATTTTTTTGAATATCTTGCAGGTAGTCGTCAACTTGTTCGCGCTCAGCTAATAACTGCTCTTTTAGCATGGCTTGCGCTTCAACCGATTGCTGCATTACATCAAACTGCTCTAAGCGTTTTAGGGCGCCCTCGAGGCTCATAAGCTCATCGTATAACGCGTCTTTTTCTTTTTGCTTGTCGGCAACGTTTGCAGCAACATCGCGCTGTTGCTTAAACTCTTTAAGTGAATGCTCAAGTGCATTTAACTGAGCGGTTAATTGCTCTTTGTTTTCGCCGCTTTGCATTTGCACAGGCGAGAGCTTTTTAAGCTTAATGCTCGCACCTGGTAGCGTTAATACGCCGCCTTTAACTTTTTCACTTAATAGCGATAAAAATTCCCCAAACGCGTCTTCGTCATCAATGGTTATATCGCCATTAGTGGTGGTTGCAAACGAGAGAATATCTGGGTTTAAAATGCGCGATATTTCTTCTACTTCTTTTAACGAGAGGTCTTCGCGCATGCGGGTAAACAAATTAAATTCAAGATTTTTAAGTTGCAGCTTTAAGCTCTTAATTTGTTTTTGTGTTTCGCTGATGCGGTAGTCAAGCGTGTGTAGGCTTTGCCCTTGTGCGCTGGTTATAGAGTGCGAAAGCGACTCGTAATCTTGCTTTAACTGAGTCAGGCTGGTTTTAAGGGTGGCTTTATTTACCAGTTCAAACTCGCTTTTAAGCGCATCGTAATCTAAAAACCACTGCTCAATTTGAGTTTGTCTGCGCTCTATATCACGCGATTGCTGTACGTATAGGCTTTGCTTTTGCTCAAACTCGTGTTTTTCGTGCTCTATATCTTCAAGGGCTATGGCAAGCTCAGAGAGTTGCGACTCTTGATAGGTATCAAAATCAATCAGTGCTTGGTCAATTTTAGGCGCGTATGCCGCTAATTTACCTTTAAGCACGGTTTGGTTTTCAAGCATTGATTCAAGCGCGGCTATTGGCTCTTGCATTGACTCAAGGGCTTTTAATTCGCGTTTTGAGCGATTTACTTTATCAAACGAGCGACGCCATACTTCATAAAAGTCGACTTTAGAGTTCGACATATGGCGTTCAAACACGCGTAGCATAAAGCGTTTTACGTCGCTTGCGCCTAATTTGTGTAAGTTAAGAATACGTCTAAATATTTCTTTATAAATAGAGGAGTCTTGCACATTATTAAGCGGGATCATTTTTAAGTTAATGTCGCCGTCAAAAGGCGTTGCGCCGCCAGTCAATAGCGCGTTGAGCTCTTGTGCTTTAAGCTCAATAGGGTTGTAGTTAAGCGATTTTAAATGGTTGAACAGCTTGGTAAATTTAATAATAGTTTTACCTTGCGTGTACTGCTCTAAATCAAGCTTTCCTTGATAACAAAAGTACTGATGCGCGTAACCGGCAATTTTACCAAGGCCTGCCACGCCTATTACTACCGAGCCATGAGGCAAGTTAGCTTCTAGTAAAATGTATGACTGATCGGATGAAAAATAAAACTTACGGGTTTCATCTAAATCGTGTCCGTCCCATTCTGTTAAGCGTAAATCGTTAATAAGCGGAAACTGCAGGGCGTTAATAACCGAGCTTTTACCGGTGTTATTGGGCGCGCAAATAGAGCTGCTTTTATCAAGCGGGATCACACATTTTGCATAGCCTGCGGTGTTAAGTAGGGCGAGTTTGCTTAGTCCGTATAGATTTTTCATTCCTCGTCCTCTGTAATGTAGGTTTCTTCGTTTACTTCCATGAGTGCATCTATGTAGCGGTGAATTGGTGCTTGTAGCATAAAGCCGCCTTCTACTTCACGGGCTAAACCTAAGCGCACCATGCGCAGGTAAACGTCTTTACGCAAATCCGATCCCGAAAATATCTCAAGCTGATCAAACAAATGTTTGTTAATTTGCACCAGCGTTTGCATAAGCTCTAAATCGTTTACGTCGTCAAACAATGCGCGCATTGGGTCTTTACCCGTATTGGCGTAGTGCTCAATTAAAATGTAAATGGTGAGCGCGATAGCGCGAGATATTTTGCCCATATTTGGCGTACTTTCGTCGCTACCAAAATAATAAAAGCCACGGCTGTCGTGTTTTAAATCGTTACCTAGGGCGGTAAATAGGGCGGTGTAGTCTTCTATGTGTTGGTCAAGCTCTTGCCACATTACGTTGTCTTGCTCGCAAATGTGATAACCCGCTACTAATTTTTTATTAATGGCTTGTAGATGGGTTAGCTCGTCTAAGTTTATGTGTGTCATGGTTTATTTACCTGCCTTTGAATCTGGCTGAGGCTCTGAATTAAATGGATATAAAGAAAAGTGCTGACCGGCAATTTTTACGCGGGCTTTTTCATCGCTTTGAATTATTTTAATATCGCTGTCGCTGACTAATTTTTGATACAAAAATAGCATTTCGTCGGCATCGAGATCTGGATAGCTTTCGTCTAAAAATTGCAGCAAGGGCTGCGGCTTTTTGCGTTTTTTATTAAAGCGCTTAGCAAAGTTGGTTTTAACATCGTTGTAGTCAGGAATATTAGGCGTAACAAATGCAGGCACGTCTTGCTGGTCAGGCAATTGGTATTCTTCGTGTTCAAATTCAACCAAGCTTGCCATGTAAGCCACAATATGGCGTTGCTGACCAAGCGAATATCGCTGCGCGTCGCTTACAAAATTTGGCTGCACAGCACTTAGCATATTGTCTACGCCATTTTTACGTACAAGCCCAAGTACTTTGGCTGCTTGGCGAGTAATTAAGTTATTACGACGTAACTCTTCGCGTAGCGGCATAAGCATATCGGCACTTTTACGTAAGCTTTCTCGGCCCATTAAATGCATTTCGAGTATACGGGTACGTAATTGCTCCAGCATACGTTTGTCGTTATACGCTTTACCTGAGCGCTCAATGTGCAGTATTTGCTTACTTATTTGCTCTTCAATGAGGATAAAACACGCATGAAATTCACCACGAATATCAACCATTTCAAGCATTGGCTCTATGTATTCGTCAAAGGCTTCTATTACCGCTTTATAACGCTTTTGCAGCGATTGCACTGCATTATTTGATTTGGCTTGTTCAACAATGTTTAAAATAGCGTTTTCGTTGTGCGTATAAAGCTTCATTATTTTACGCACCCGATCATCCATAATGCGGCTGTAGCGGCGTAAGTCGTCAAAGTCTTCTATTTCGCCAGCGTTATCTAGGCGGTTACCTAAACGAGCCAGGTCCTCTACTAATACGCTAATTTCTTGTGCTAAACCTAAATGCTCTTCTTGCAGTAAAAAAGTAGCAAAATCGGCAATGGCACGATTTATTTCAAGTTGAGAGGATTTAGCCAGTGGAATTAAAATATCTTGGTTTAACAAACGATTTGTTTCTTTATAAATGCGTTCGTTTGACCACGTAGGCTGCTTTTGCTTAATCGCGTTTTGTACGTCTTTTAGGCTAAAGTCAGCCATTTTAAAACGTTTAAATAATAGCTCTAATACACCCCAATGTTCGGTTATGGTGTTTAGCAGCTTTTTAGCTGGGATCATAAGGGGTTACAACATCCTAGTATTTTATTATTGAGTTCTTTTAGAAGACTCATTATTACGTATTTTTAATTAACCTTGTCTGTATATAGTATTCGTTTTTAAGACCATTTAATAATAGTTTTTGCATAGAGGCAGTGCTAAAATTCGCGCCGAAAATAGGCACATGAAATGGAATGTTATTTGTGTGTTCTTTAAAACTATATCAAAGGTTGTTTAACTACCATGGTTTCCTCGATTATTCTAACCCTGATAGCGATTGCATTTTTACTGATCGTTATAGAAGATATAATCCATGTAAATAAAGCTAAAACCACGCTGTTTTTTGGTACGCTTTGCTGGATTCTTCTTTTTATATACCCCCTACACGGGCAAAGCCCCGATACGATTCAGCATCTTTTAAACGAAAATATTTTAGAAATTGCCTCATTATGGCTATTTTTAATGGCTGCAATGACCTTTGTAGCGTATTTAAATTCAAAGGGGTTTATAGAAAACATTGTGCACCGTGTTATGCCAAAAAGTATTAGCGAAAAAAAGCTCATGTTTTTGGTGGGTGGTTTTGCGTTTTTGTTTTCGTCGATTTCAGATAACGTAACAGCGACGCTTATATCGCTTGCGGTTGTTATGTCGTTAAAGCTTGAACCTAAAAAGCTCGTTAAATACGCCACGCTTATTGTGTTTGGAGTGAACTCAGGTGGGGTATCGCTAATAACAGGTGACGTAACCACACTAATGATATTTTTAGATGGCAAAGTAACCATTGCTCATTTATTACTACTTATAGCGCCAGCACTTGCAAGCGTTATGCTGCTTGCTGCGTTACTGTCTATAGGTATGAAAGGGCGTGTTGAGTTTGCTAGTGCAGGTAAAACCCGCATTGAAAAAACCGACATAACCATTGCTGTTATATTTTTATCTACCGTAGTGAGCACACTTATGTTGAGTGTAATTTACAGCGTACCGCCTTTATTAACCTTTTTGTTTGGCTTATCAGTGATGTTTTTAGTGGCGCAATTTTTAATGCGCAAAAAAGACATAAACAAAGACATAATCGATTTTGTTCGCGATATAGAATACGACACATTATTGTTTTTTGTAGGTGTACTTTTACTTGTAGGCGCACTTAAAGAAATTGGTATGTTGAGTAAATTTACCGACCTATACACGGTAATGGCACCAGAATACGCAAACTACTTAATGGGCATATTATCAGCAGGGGTCGATAACGTACCGCTTACCGCTGCATTATTAAAAGCCAATATAGTAATGAGCCAACAACACTGGTTGTCGTTTACGTATGCAACGGGCGTGGGCGGTTCAATGCTTATTATTGGTTCGGCTGCGGGCATTATTGCCATGAGTAAAGTTAAAGCGCTTACCTTTATGAGCTACTTGCGTTTATCGCTGCATTTATTAATTTGTTACACGGTTGGATATGCGGGCTCGTATTACATGGGCAGTTTTATTTAACTCATAAATTATTAAATGCTTGACAGCTAGACGTCTAAACGATAACTTTCAAAGCCCCGCTACTTAGTGGGGTTTTGTTTTATTAGCCACTGGTTAATAAAGCATTCAGAAGAGGTGCGATACTTAGGTACTTAATGTTAGGCGACGAAAGCCAATGATCATTAAGGAGGGAAGTACTCGCCGAGGAAAATAATGGTACGTCGTCATTGTTTTTCGGTTTATGGGGCTGAATCCTCAAAACTGTCACCAATATAGGTGGAGAGCTTCTGGCAGTGGACTTATCTTCAAGCATTCCTTTGCCAAGTTCTTCTTGTTTTATTGCGGTTTGGATACCGCGAAAGGAGACTAAATGACTACCGTATCAGCGCCACAAACAGTGCCTCAAACAGAGTTAAGCGCAAAATCAGATTACATCGTTGCCAAATTTGGCGGAACCAGTGTTGCAAACTTCGAAGCGATGAGTCGCTGTAGCGAAATTATTGTTGCAGATAAAAGCGTACGTATTGTTGCCGTGAGCGCCAGTGCTGGCGTAACTAACCATTTAGTTGCACTGTGTAAATCAAGTATTACCCCAAGTGAGCGCCAAGAACACATAAACGGCGTGCTTGCTATTCAACAAACTATTTTAGATGAGTTATCGCTAGATGCCGATTTAGCGGTTGGCTTTAACGAAACCCTAAAAGCATTTCAAACATTGGCTCAAGAGTCACTAACTACCGATCAGCAACACGACGAGCTACTTAGCTTTGGTGAGCGTTTATCGTCGTATTTGTTTGCTCAGGTGCTGCGTTTACAAGGTTTAAATGCCGATCGCTTTGATGTGCGCAAGGTGCTTAAAACCGACAGCCAATTTGGTAAAGCAACGCCTAATGTTGCAGCCACAGCGCAAGCCGCTAAAGAATTTTTAATTCCGTTATTAGATGAGCAAGTAATTGTTACTCAGGGCTTTATTGGCAGTGACGAATACGGCCAAACAACAACGCTTGGACGTGGTGGTTCAGATTACAGCGCTGCACTTTTAGCTGAAGCAATTAACGCTAAAAGCGTGCATATTTGGACCGACGTAGTGGGCATTTTTAGCACCGACCCGCGTTTATGCGCAAAAGCGACGCCTATTGCACGTTTAAGCTTTGACGAAGCCGCCGAAATGGCAACCTTTGGCGCAAAAGTATTACACCCAGCGACTATTTTACCAGCAAGCCGCAGCCACATTAACGTGTTTGTAGGTTCTAGCCGCGAGCCAGAGCGTGGCGGTACGTGGATTGAGCGTGAAAAATCGCAGCAACCAGGTATACGAGCAGTAACGCAACGTAAAAACCAAATATTGCTTACGCTTAAAAGCCCAGAAATGCTACTAGCAAGCGGCTTTTTAGCACGCGTATTTACACTATTAAGTGAATACAATATATCGGTAGATTTGGTAACCACATCAGAAATCAGCGTAGCTATAACGCTTGATAACGCGCAAAACGCCTCGCGTCCAGAGCTCGATCAAGAATGCCTAGATAAGCTTGCAGAGTTTTGCCATGTGTCGGTAGAAAACAATTTAACACTGGTAGCACTTATTGGCTCCGAGATTCAATTACGCCAACACGAAATGAACTTAATGAGTGTACTAAAAGACTTTAACATTCGATTAATTTGTCACGGTGCTAGTAAGCACAACCTGTGCTTTTTAGTAGAGCAAACTGAGTCAGATAACGTAGTACAATCTATTCATAGCCGTTTATTAGAAAACGATTTTGCTGCGTAAATCGCGCTTATTCAGCAAAGCGATTTATTAAAGTCACTTAACAAAATCAGTTAATAAAATCAGTTAATAAAAAGCATCGCCAGTCGATGCTTTTTTTATGCACCACACTTACATCAAAACAAACATTACTGTCACTGCTATTAACTACAGTAACGCGATTACTGCTAGCACTTAGCTTTGCACTATGTAATTCGTCAAACACATTGGGGCTAAGTAGTTTTGCAATAGGGCGGCTGGTGGCTTTAGCAAGTGACTCTTTTAATGTCCAAATTCTAAAAAACGTATCCGCTTGGGCTTGGGTATTAGTGGGCTTTGTAATAAGTGTAATTTCATCATTATGATAAAAATGCTTAGCGAGCTTTTCAAACGGGCGCTTGAGGCTTACTTTTTCAATATCAAAACCAAATTCACTTTTACCAAGGTTAAGCGCAACCCCAACTAAACCATGCGAGTGCGAAATACAGGTATTAATAACATCATCACTTACATGTACTTGCAGCTTTGAGCTTGCCTCGTCAAATTCTGTACTCATTTTATTAAGGGCTACGTGCGCATGTTGCGGCTGCGTTATTTTAATAAGGTGCTTTAACAATAACCGCGTAGCTAAATACTCTTGCTTAGCTTGCGGGCTTTTGCGGCGGTTTATAATGGCTAACTCAACCGGGCTTAAGCAATCGGGCAAATTAAAGTCACTAAGCTCAAGTGTTTTAGCATTAAATAATAAAATACTGTTACTAGCTAAAGACAAGTTTACTAATTGAGTTGAAGTAATACTCAAGGCGTTTTTAAAATAGTGTTCAGTCATAAAAGCCCTAAAGCAAAAGAAGTCGCTGATATTGTGAGCGGTTAACGCCCCTAATAAAGGCTGGGTACAATTTTATTACTCAGCTGGCATGAAATATGGTTTAATTCACAATAATCAAAATAATAACAGATTTGTAGATGTATGGCACAAGTGCGTGATGGGTTTCAAAGCCGACTTGGTTTTGTTTTAGCCGCTGCTGGCGCAGCAGTGGGTTTAGGTAATATTTGGGGTTTTCCTACGCAAGCGGCCAACCATGGCGGCGGCGCTTTTTTACTGGTTTATTTTATTGTTATATTTTTACTTGCGCTCCCCGCATTGTATACAGAACTTTATTTAGGTCACAAAGCACAAGCTAACCCGGTAAAAGCATTGGGCGATGCATGGCAAAGCACTAACCGTAAAGTGGGTGCGGCAGCAGGTTATATAGGACTTGCGGGCGCAGTTGTTATGCTAAGTTTTTACTCAATAGTAGCAGGGTGGATGCTCACGTACGCTATTGAACCCATAACAACCTTTTTGGGTTTCACAGGCGCAAGCGAATTTTTACATAGCGACTCAGTGCTGCGTAATTTTGTATTTACGCCACTTATGCTTATTTTAACTGCCAGTATTATTTTAAAAGGTGTTAAATCGGGAATCGAAACCTGGTCGCGCCGTTTAATGCCACTGCTACTCGTATTGCTTGTTGGTTTAATTGCCTACATCGCAACACTCGATGGCGCAAGCGAAGGTTTTGCCGCGTATTTAATTCCTGATTTTAGCCAAATACTCGACCCTAACTTAATTATTGCCGCAATGGGGCAAGCGTTCTTTTCGCTCTCGTTAGGTGTGGGTTGTATGATGATTTACGGATCGTACTTACAGCCAGATGCTAATTTACCAAAGCTCACTGCAGGTGTTGCCTTACTCGATACCAGTGTCGCGTTTTTAGCGGGTTTACTTATTATCCCCGCGATTTATGTAGCGCAGCACAACGGTGTAGAAGTATTTAGTGGTGGTAAACTGATTGGCGAAGGGCAGCTTATTTTTGCTATTTTACCTGCGCTATTTAGCACCATGGGCGAAATTGGTTTATTAGTTGGTTTATTGTTTTTTGTATTAATGTCTATCGCATCGGTTACGTCAACTATATCGACGACTGAAATTCCGGTAGCGTTTTTAGTCGAAAATCACAACGTTAGCCGCACCAAAGCAACATGGGCGGTAAGCGCCGTTGTACTTGTGTGTGCAAGTGCGATTATACTAAATTTTGATTGGTTATTTGGTTTGGTAATTATGCTATTTACCCAATACCAATTACCGCTTATGGGCTTGTTTTACTTTATTACAGTAGGGTGGATGTGGCAGCGTGGTAATAAATTACACCAAGCAACAACCGGCGTACATTACTGGTTTGCTCAGTATATTCGTTTTGTTTGCCCAATATTAATGACCTTGGTATTTGCAAATGTTGCGTTTGGTTAAGCTCTATTTAAAGTGAATTTTTAAACAAAAAAAGCGAATAGGGCTCACCTTATTCGCTTTTTTTGTGCCTGTTATCTAGGTATAGCTTAGGTCTTTATAAAACCTCATTAGTTAGAGGCCTACCTTCACTTACTTCAAGCGCGTTAAATACGGTTGTGTTTGCTATTTCGGTAAGTGCTTCTTGCGTAAAAAATCCCTGATGCCCCGTTACTAATACGTTTTTAAAGCTCACTAAGCGCGAGAATATATCGTCTTGGTTTATTTCGTCGCTGTGGTTTTTAAAAAATAGCTCCGACTCTTGCTCGTAAACGTCGAGCCCTAAATACCCTAATTTTTTAGTTTTAAGCGCATTAATGCACGCTTTGCTGTTAAGCAGTGCCCCGCGAGAGGTGTTAATAAGCATAACGCCGGTTTTCATTTTACTAAATGCCTCATCATCTATTAAATGATGAGTTTGCTCCGTTAAAGGGCAATGCAAAGAAATCACATCGCTTTGGTTAAGTAAGGTGTCTATATCGGTAATTGTATAATTGCCAGATTGTGCGTAGGGGTCGCACACTAATACTTTAGCGCCAAAGCCATTTAAAATGTTGCACAGCGCAAGGCCAATTTTACCGCAACCTACAATACCCACGGTTTTATTGTGCAAGTTAAAACCAAGCAATCCGTTTAAATCAAAGTTGTCTTCGCGTACGCGGTTATACGCTTTATGGGTTTTACGGCTAAGCGTTAGCATAAGTGCAATACAATGCTCGGCTACGGCCTCAGGGCTGTAAGCCGGTACGCGTAATACTTTAATTTTATGTGCTTTTGCAGCAGGTAAATCTACATTATTAAATCCTGCACAACGCAGCAAAATAGTATTTATGCCTTGGCTTGCCAGTTGTTCAATAACCGTGGCGTTTACGGTGTCGTTTACAAATACGCATATGGCATCAAACCCGTTTGCTAAAATAGCCGTTTGTTCGCTCAAGGATTGCTCAAAATACGTTATTTTTATATCACGGTGATCGTGTGTACTTTGTTCAAAAAAAGGCAGCTCGTACTTTTGAGTACTAAAAAAAGCAATGTTCATGGTAATAGCCTCGACGCTTAAGGAGTATTATTTATTACTAATACAATAAACTACTTTATAAACCTGTGCTTTAGTAACGCGCATTTTATTGATTTAAATTAAGCCTTAGCTGGCGTAAACAAAGGTATTTTTGATGCTACCTTTTTACCACCTCTTGCTGCGCTTAACTTTGCGGCTTGCAGTAGGTTGCTTTCTATTACTTGTTTAAGTGTTTCGGGCTTAGTACGTGGTGCATAGCGTGCAACAAGTTGCCCTTGTGAGTTAATTAAAAACTTAGTGAAATTCCACTTAATTGCACGGTTTTGCGAAATACCTCGCGTATGCGACTTTAAATAATTAAACAACGGATGTGTTTCTGGCCCGTTTACCATTACCTTACCAAATACCTCAAACGAGGTATTAAATTGCTCTTGGTAAAAGTCTTTAATGGCTAAATTATCAAGCGGCTCATTTTGGCCAAACTGGTTACACGGAAACGCAAGCACAGTAAAACCATTGCTTTTGTATTGCTGGTAGAGCTTTTCGAGTGCGTTTAATTGCACCGAAAAATTACACTTACTCGCTGTATTAACAATAAGGACGGTTTTGCCCTGTAACTGGCTAAGAGGAAAATTTTCGCTGTTATAAAGTGGTGCATTAAATTGATAAATACTGTCCATAGGTTACCTACTTACCTTTCCCGTTAAGGAAATTTTATAAAGACTTTCATTCGCTTTTTTATCGACCGGTTGACATAATCGAGGTCTAGTTTCTAAGTTATCAGTTAAATAGGTCATTTTTATGTCAATGAAAGTCGCATTTATAGGTTTAGGCGTAATGGGTTACCCAATGGCGGGGCATTTAGCAAAAGCAGGGCACAGCGTATGCGTTTATAACCGTACTCAAGCTAAAGCACAAACGTGGACTGCAGAACATTCAGGAAGCTTTGCATCAACCCCGCGCGAAGCTGCCAGCAATGCCGACATTGTATTTATGTGTGTTGGTAACGATGACGATTTACGCTCAGTAGTGTATGGCGATGACGGCGTGTTAGCGGGCATGTTACCGCACACTGTTTTGGTTGATCACACCACAACCTCAGCTGAAGTAGCACGTGAAGTGGCTGCAAAAGCGGCTCTGCAAAATATCGACTTTATAGATGCGCCTGTATCGGGCGGACAAGCTGGCGCCGAAAACGGCGTATTAACGGTTATGGCGGGTGGCAATGAAGCCGTATTTGCTAAAGTGCAGCCAGTAATGGCGGCGTTTAGTCGCTTTAGCCAATTACTAGGCGGCGTTGGCTCGGGACAACTTTGTAAAATGGTTAATCAAATTTGTATTGCTGGCGCAGTGCAAGGTTTAGCCGAAGGCTTACATTTTGCCAAGCAAGCTGGGCTTGATGGCGAAAAAGTAATAGAAACAATATCTAAAGGCGCAGCCGGTTCGTGGCAAATGGAAAACCGCTACAAAACAATGTGGGCGGGTGAATATGAGTTTGGTTTTGCCGTAGATTGGATGCGTAAAGATTTAGGCATTGCACTCGATGAAGCTAAAAACAACGGCGCTACTTTACCAATGACCGCAACGGTCGATCAATATTACGCCGATGTACAAGCACTCGGCGGTGGCAGATACGACACCTCAAGCTTACTAGCACGCATTGAAGCGCTGCATAAAAAGTAACGCTGTAAACGCGAAGCTTGCTTGCGTAACGGGCAAAGCCCGTAAAGTGACTTATTCACGAAGAGGTTATGAAGCGCTGCGCTTTTAGAGGCAGCGATAGATAAAAAAGATTGTTGTTGGTCTTTATGTTTTCTCATTTACTCCTCATTCTCTTCTCTTTGGTAATAGTATTTTATTT
The DNA here is from genome assembly GCF_031198785.1 of Pseudoalteromonas sp. HL-AS1. NCBI lineage: Bacteria > Pseudomonadati > Pseudomonadota > Gammaproteobacteria > Alteromonadales > Pseudoalteromonadaceae > Pseudoalteromonas > Pseudoalteromonas sp. HL-AS1. Next base: position 2,108,295 of record NZ_CP133569.1, on the reverse strand, counting down.
AAGTAATTAAAAGCGGTGCTTTTTACGTGAGTAAGCTCGACTCTTACCGGCAAAGTGTAGCGGTGTGTTTAACTTGTAGACGCGAAGCTTGCTTGCGTGACGGGCAAAGCCCGTAAAGTAATTTACTCACAAAGAGGTTTAGAGGCGCTGCGCTTTTAGAGGAAGTAATAGATCTAAAAAATTATTGTTTTTATGTCTTCTCATTTACTCCTCATTCGCTTCTCTTTGTGAAATAGATTTTGCTTTGTTTGAAGTGGTACAGATATTTATATACAAAAAACGCGACACTTTATTGCTAAAGTGTCGCGTTTTTAATGCGTTATACAAACAAAATTACATGCTTTGTGCGTAGTTATACAACGCCTTTAAAATTGTAAGGTTTTTTTCGCTGTCGTCATGTTCATGCGCTAGGTTTTCAAGTGTGATCATAAAATCTTGCGCGTTAATCGATGGTTGATCCTCCCCGTGCATTAACTTGTTTTGGCAATACTGGCGCCATTGGTCAAGCTCTTGCTGGTTTAGCGTTTCAGGCCAGTTACGGGCGCGGTATCTAAACAACAACGTATTAAACTTTTTATCTTCAAAGTCTAACTTCAACCCAGCCAATTCATCTGGTTTTGCATCACGAATAATCGCAAATTTAGCTTTATCAGCATGGCTTGTAAACCCATCGTAAAGTAAGTAGTCAACGTTAGTGGTTGCGCTGTAATCGCCTTGCTCGTTAAACACTTCGGTTACTTTATCGCGAAGGTCGGTATTGGCTTTTAAAATAGCTAAATTAGCTAAGCACTGCTCGCGGTCAATCCCAAGGCGGGCGGCGTTTTCAGGCAATAATGTTTTAGCTGGGGCTAAAATAGGGCACTTGTTTAAATGCACTAGTTTTAAGCCAACAGGTAAATCGTCCTCGGCTAAATCTACACGTTTGGTGTATAAACGTTTGCGTAACTCTTCTACGTTTAAATCAATGAGTACTTGCGGATTTTGGGTTAAATCAAAACAAATAACCGCGTTTTTATTAATAGGATGAAAGCTCATTGGTGCAACCCAGCTTGTACAGCCTTGTGTTGCAGGTATGCGCGACGTGGTATGCACCAGCGGCGTCATGTTAAATACATCAACCAATTCAGCAAGGGCTTTTTTGCCACGCAGCCCAAAAAAGAAGTTATATAGCTTTGGCTGTTTTTCTTTTATTAGCTTAGCCAGTGCAATAGTGGCGGTTACATCGCTTAGTGCATCATGCGCAGCGGCGTGTTCAATACCATTAGCTACCGTTAAATGCTCTAGCTTAAAGCTTGGGCTGCCGTCTTCTTTTAATGGCCATTCAATCCCTTCAGGGCGCAGCGCATAACAAGCACGTACTAAATCAATAATATCCCATCGGCTGTTATTGTTTTTGTATTCGCGCTCGTATGGGTCGTAAAAATTACGGTAAAAGCTATAACGGCTTACTTCGTCATCAAACCGAATACTGTTATAACCGGCAACACAGGTGTTTGGCACGCTAAATTCAGCATGAATCTTTGCTATAAACTCAGCTTCCACCAAGCCTTTTTTCATCGCCACTTGTGGCGTAATACCCGTAATTAAACACGCCTCAGGGTGGGGCAAGTAATCCGCTTGCGGCTTACAATATTCAATAAGCGGCTCGCCAATAATGTTTAAATCAAGATCGGTACGAATACCCGCAAACTGGCTCGGCTTATCCTTTTGAGGGCTTGCTCCCCAAGTCTCGTAGTCGTGCCAGTAGATTGTTGCTTGATTTTGCTCTTGATATGCCATGCTGATAACCCTGAGTAGTTAACTTAAAAACGCCTAAATGCGCGCCAAGTTACTAAAATAATGAATTATTTAGATTATGGCATATGGGCGAGGGAGTTTATAGGTTTGGGTGAGAAATGATGTACAGGTTGATCTTTTTCAAGTATGTAAGACAAGAATTTATTCTTTTGTTTCTACTTTTATATATTAACTAATTAACTTTAAAGTCTGATTGAGGAGCAAAATTATTTATAAATAACTGAATCAAAGTATGAGTAAAACTTTACTTGCATAAATGTTAGAACAATGTATAAGTAAGCTTAAATAGCAATAATTCCGTCTAATATGGCATTTATAGCCAAAAAAAGACTTTTAATTGGGTTTGTATATGATTATTGAGCTAGTAGTTGAAAATTTTCGTTCAATTAAAGAAAAACAACGTTTAAGTCTTGTAAAATCTAACTTTGGAGATGCAGATAACAATTCATTTAATCCACTAGCCCCTGGGACATCGGATTTACTTAAAAGTGCTGCAATTTATGGAGCAAATGCTGCGGGAAAATCTAATTTCATCCTTGCATTATCAACAATGCAAGAAATAGTTATTATGTCTGCTAAAGATAGACAAAGGGGCTATAATTTACCCGTCCAGCCTTTTAAACTTTGTGACTCAACTATAGATGAGCCAACTGAGTTTGAGGTTACTTTTATTGCTGATAGTGTTAAATATCAATATGGCTTTTCTACAAACTCAACACAAATCACAGCAGAGTGGTTATACGCTTTTCCAAACGGAAAGCCCCAAAGATGGTTTATTCGTGTATTAGATCCAGAAACTAGTGAATATGTTTGGGATTTTGGGTCTTATCTAATGGGGAAGAAACAACTCTGGAAAGAAGCAACTAGATCAAATTCATTGTTTCTATCTACTGCAATTATGTTGAATAGTGAGCAATTAAAACCAGTTTACGATTGGTTTTATAAAACACTTAAGCTATCTGGTATTAGTGGATGGAATATGGAATATACAGCTAAACTTTGTCAAAAAAATGAGAGCAAAGAGCATGTATTAAATTTTTTAAAAGCTGCTGATTTAGATATTGATGATATTAGGGTTGATACAAAGAAAATGGACAAAACATATTTTCCTGATGAACTACCTGCTTCTATCAAAGAAAAAATGTTAGAAGAATTAGAAGGCGAAGAGTTCCACGAAATTAAGACAATACATAAAACTTCTTCAGGTAAAAACATGTCATTTGATTTAAGTGACGAATCTGATGGAACTCAAAAGATCTTCGCGTTTGCGGGACCTTGGATTGATAGTTTAAACAAAGGTAAAGTGCTCTTTATTGATGAGTTACATGATAGTTTACATCCGAGCATTGTTAAATTTTTAGTTAGCTTGTTTCATGATAAAAAAACAAATCCTAATAACGCTCAGCTAATTTTTACTACACATGAAACATCAATTTTAGATCAAAATATCTTTAGAAGAGATCAAGTATGGTTTTGTAATAAAGAAAAGAATCAATCTACATCGCTTTATCCATTAACAGATTTCAGTCCTAGAAAAGGTGTTGAAAATTTAGAAAAAGCATATTTGACAGGTAGATATGGTGCTTTGCCTTTAATCTCAGCATTAGAATATATTGGAGAATAAATTTTGGGTAGTGAGGATTTATTTCATAAACATAAAGCTAAAAGACAGAAAGATTTAGAACGTAAGGTTTCATCAAGAAAGCCTTACGATCGTATTTTAATAGTCTGCGAAGGTAGTAAAACTGAACCAATATATCTTGAAGAAGCTCGAATTGAACTAGAGCTTGACTCTGCGAATATTATGATCGATGGAACTTGTGGTTCGAGTCCTATATCAGTAGTGAAGCATGCAGAATCTATATTCAAAAAGGAAGTTCTTAGTGGAGGGCTATACAATCAAGTGTTTTGTGTGTTTGACAGGGATAATCACACTACTTATTTAGAAGCAATAAAATATGTAGATGTGCTTAATAATAACCTTATTCAAGAAAATATAAGTAATGAGCCTATATTTAATGCAATTCATTCAGATCCATCTTTTGAATTTTGGTTGTTGTTGCATTTCAATTATTCAACGAAACCGTATCAACCCAAACAGGGTAAAAGTGTAGGAGATCAAGTAATAGATGACTTGAAGGTTTATATGCCAAAGTATAAAAAAACTCAAAAAGGTATTTTTAAAACATCACTTGATAATGGTTCATTAAATACAGCACTAAATTATTCTCAGCAGATATATGATAGAGCAAAAGGGTCAAATAATATGAACCCAAGTACAAATATGCATGAGTTGATAACATACCTTCAAGAAGTTAAAGGGTCATAAATCAGGAATATCCATTTAGATAACTTTTTTAACTCAATATATTAACTACTTCTGAATTAAGAAAATTAATTACAAAAGTATAAGTTCGTATTTATTGACATTGAGTCTAGGCTAATCACTAATATCAATAAAGCTACCCTGTTTATTAGTATTAGTGCCTTTCCTTCTGAAAATCATGTCGCTTCATCTTTGATTATGAATAATTTACCACAAATAAGAGCTATCACTATCCGCAAAATGATGAGCCAGAAATGGTTGTAGCCCAAGTAGTTAAGTTGCTTGAACGTACTAAATAGGTGTTGGTTTGGTTGCTGATTGTATAAATACCAATTGCCGTAAATTAGTAATTTGGCATTAGACTAAAGTCTATAGGTTAGATTTATTCACTTATTAGGTTTGTTTTAATCGTTTGTCGGTTTTGTGTTAATTCTCTAAAGTTCAGTTGTCGGCAACAAGCACGGCTAACTAATACCAATTTTATTAAAACATGATCATTTTAGCGAATTAAATAACTCACTAACTGCGTTAAAAATTACTTATATAGAACGACTATATTTCATAATTTTTGCCTTGTTATTAAGCTATTTTCTTGACGCTAAAAAAGCTCACTAATTTAAACAATTGGCATAACAGGACTACGACCATGAAAACACTTATCAAAACTATCGCTCTTAGCTCACTACTTACATGTTCAGCTGCTGCAATGGCTGAGCAAAGTGATTACAAATTAATGGTTATTGAAACTGCAACAGCGCCACAGCCACTTGAGCAATCATTTAATAGCTGCGCACTGAATGTTAAGTCAAAAAATTACGCTGAGGCTGAAGCAATTTGTACTAAAGCAATTGCGCTTTTAAAAGACGCAGATGGCCCTAAATTTAAAGTTCGCCAACTTACATCGTTTGCATTAAGTAACCGTGGTGTTGCACGTTTAAAAGCGAACAACGACACTGCTGGCCTTGCTGATTTATACGAAGCAAACCAAATGTCGACAAGTACAATGGTATCGCACAACTTAACTCGCGCTAAAGAAGAGCTTTCTTTATAAGCACTTTATAAACGCTTTTATAAAGTGCTTACCAAAAGCATGTTATAAAATAGCGAGAGTAAAAAAGCCCATGTTAGGTTAATTCCTAACATGGGTTTTTTTGTTTTATTTAACGCGTGAGTTAATACTTTAAATACGTTAACAGAGTAGGGTGTATTTATAATTAATATTTTGGGTATGCTTGTTTAGGCTACGCGAATATAATGCGAGATAACCGTATAAAAAATAATAACCCTTCTGCTTTGCTTGTTTTGAGCAAGGCATCATTAAATAAATATTGAGATTTAAACCATGGCACCAGGAACCAGCCTAAGCGTACTTGAAATAAGTGCGATATTTTTATCAATTACCGCGTTACTCACCTATGTAAACCATCGCTTTATTGGCTTGCCAACAACCATTGGCGTTATGGTTATTTCGATGCTTTTATCTATCGGCGCTATATTTTTGGGCTTTTTAGGGTTTGATGATCTTATAGATTACGAAGTGAGCTTGCTCGATCAGTTAGATTTTACTGAAGTTTTGCTTGATGGCATGCTCTCTATGCTGCTGTTTGCTGGGGCGCTGCATGTAAATGTTAGCGATTTAAGGCGCTATAAATTGCCAATAGGTATTTTGGCCTGTGTGGGTACGTTGCTATCTACGGTTATTATTGCTGGTGCGCTTTATTTAGTACTCCCTTTGCTCGGTTTTGATTTAGCGTTTATTTGGTGTTTACTATTTGGTGCATTAATTTCGCCAACCGATCCTATTGCGGTAATGGGTATTTTACAATCTGCGGGGGCGCCTAAAAGTATTGAAACCGTGATTGCGGGTGAATCGTTGTTTAACGATGGTATTGGCGTGGTTATTTTTGTGCTTTTATTGGGTGTTTTATCAAGTGGTGATATTCCTACAACTTATTATGTAGCGCACACGCTGGCGGTTGAAGCCGGTGGCGGTATTGTTTTTGGTTTGGTATTAGGTGGTATTTTATATTACTTACTTAAAAGTATTGATAGTTACCAAGAAGAAGTACTCCTTACTTTAGCGGGCGTTATTGGTGGTTATGCACTGGCTAGCCATTGGCATTTGTCGGGCCCTCTTGCAATGGTAATGATGGGGTTAATGGTGGGCAATCATGGTCGTAGTATGGCTATGAGCGACAAAACACGCCATTACGTTGATTTATTTTGGGAGCTGATTGACGAAATTTTAAATGCCATTTTATTTGTACTCATAGGGCTTGAGGTCGTCATGATTGCATTTTCGAGTAATTTGTTTATTGCTGGTGGCTTAACAATTTTAATAGCGTTACTCGCACGTTTAATTGTTGTGGGTATAACAACCACTACATTTAATAAGCAATTAGAGTTGCCATCTGGTGCGTGGAAAGTTTTAACCTGGGGTGGCTTGCGTGGTGGTATTTCGGTTGCATTGGTATTGCAACTACCTGATGGGAACGAGCGCGATATTTTATTGGCTCTCACTTATGCGGTTGTGGTGTTTTCTATTTTAATTCAGGGTTTGAGTATTGGTAAAGTAGCCAAAACTATCCGTTAAATATAATTTTTTAAAAAGCGTGTGAAATAGCTGTATTTCACACGCTTTTTATTTTTCTTATAAAAAAAGGGCAATTAAAACGTAAAGCTGAGCTGCACACCGCTGTAAATATGTTCTTGTGCTTCCCAGTAGTCGCCATCTATTTGGCGTGCTCGGGTAAATACTTCTATTTTAAATGGCTTAAAGTGATAACCCGCACCTATACCTGCGTAACCGTCTATGTCGTTGTTCGATTTTTCTATTTGGTAGGTGTTATCGCCTCTATCGTTTTTAAAGGCAAGTTCGAACAGATCTAAGCCAAGCTCGGCGTATATAAAAAAGTCATTAAAATAACCAAGCTTCATGCCGTTGTCCCACGTTATAAACTCTTCTTGCTCGCCTTGTTTATTATCGATTACTGCCGCGCCAATTGCGCTGGTAAAAACAACACCAAAGTTACTGTAATTTTGCTTAACCATCATTTCTACACCTGCAGATGTAATGCTGCTATCGCCATTAAATTCTGATTTTATAAACATACCGGTGTTAGGCATGTCATTACCGAGCAAAAGCCTTGCGTTAACATTTTGGCTAAATGATAAAAGCGTGCTTAATAAAACAAAAAGAGAAAGTATGTGTTTCAAAAAAGTTAACCCATTAATGATGAAAAGTTACCAGAGCCGTAATTATAAATACATAACTTAGTATTGCATGTAATTAAATGTATAAATTTGTTTGATAGTTACTCAGCTATGCCAAAGTAAGGTGTTTAAAATAAAACCAACTAAAAAAAAGCATAAATAATTATATACATTTTAAAACGTAAAGTAGCGATTTTAGGCACGATTGTTGGTGCGTAAGTTGTTTAAATATATAGAAAAAATTTAAGCGTATTAGACTAAGGTCTATAGGTTAATTTTCTTCACTTATTAGGTTTGTTTTAATCGTTTGTCGGAGTTGTGTTAATTCTCTAAAGTTCAGTTGTCGGCAACAAGTACGACTTAACTTACAGGAAATTAATCATGAAATTTACACTTATCAAAACTATCGCTCTTAGCTCACTATTAACATGTTCAGCTGCTGCAATGGCTGATCAAAGTGATTACAAATTAATGGTTATTGAAACTGCAACAGCGCCACAGCCACTTGAGCAATCATTTAATAGCTGCGCACTGAATGTTAAGTCAAAAAATTATGCGCAAGCGGAAGCAATTTGTACTAAAGCAATCGCACTTTTAAAAGACGCAGATGGCCCTAAATTTAAAGTACGCCAACTTACATCATTCGCATTAAGCAACCGTGGTGTTGCACGTTTAAAAGCGCATAACGATACAGCTGCACTTGCTGATTTATACGAAGCATCAAAATTGTCTAACAGCTCAATGGTATCGCACAACTTAACTCGCGCTAAAGAAGAATTATCGTTATAAAAAACCTTTATAACGTGTTTTATAGAGTGCTTACTAAAGCATGATATAAAATTGCGAGAGTAAAAAAGCCGATGTTGGATTAAACCCCAACATCGGCTTTTTTGTGTTTATTAACTTTGTATTGTGTTATACCAATCCGCAATAATACATAATCATTTTGCGGGGCTAAACGTGTCGCTACCTGCGTTAAAAAATTATCATTTAGAACAACCAAATAGCGAATTTTTTGCCTAGCTATCAACACGTTTTTCCATCCTCAAAATAGACCACTTAATTAAGCGAATTGGTATTATTAAAAATAAAAATATGTATTTTGCTATTTATTGTTTAGTGATTTTCATGGTTTTTAACTAATTGTAATTACTAAGTATTTTTACAGGTGTTAGACTAAAGTCTATAGGTTAGATTTATTCACTTATTAGGTTTGTTTTTATCGTTTGTGGTAATTGAGCTAACACTCTAAAGTTTAGTTGTCGGCAACAAGTACGACTTAATTAATTAGGAATATAATCATGAAATTTACACTTTTAAAAACCATCGCTCTTGGCTCATTATTAACTTGCTCAGCTGCTGCAATGGCTAATCAAGGTGATTATAAATTAATGGTTATTGAAGACTCTGTAACTGCAGCACCCGCATTTGAAAAATCATTTAATAGCTGTGCTTTAAATGTTGAAGCAAGAAACTACGAAGAAGCAGAAGCTATTTGTACACAAGCAATTGCATTGCTTAAGCAAAGCCATGGTCCGCGTTTAAAAGTACGTGAACTTACATCGTTTGCATTAAGTAACCGTGGTGTAGCACGTATTAAGGCTCAAAAAGACACTGCTGGTATTTCTGATTTATATGAAGCAGTTCAAATTTCTAAAAACTCACTTGTAACGCATAACTTAACTCGCGCTAAAAAAGAGTTATCTCTTTGAGATTAACTTTATAGCTTGAATTAGCTGTAAAATTTGCGAGTAGCAAAACCCCACGTTAGGTAAAGTTTAACGTGGGGTTTTTGTATTTGTATTAAAAACACATTTGCTTACAAAAAACTCTCTACCACCAACCCCCTTTAAACTTGGTACATATAGCTTATATTAGTGAATAAAAGTGAATAGTGTGTTTATTTAATTAACAAATGTAAGAGCTAAATATAACATGCTGTGTCACTATATAGGTACAGGGCATGTTAACTTGTTGCCATCCCCCCATAAAAATTCAATAAATTTCTGTTGTTTAAATTTATACCAACCTGCATAAATCTTTGAGTAACTTAACAAATTAAATTGCACTATAACGTCGTTAAAATTTTATTTAGAACAACTAGATATAAAAATTTTTGCCTCGTTCTAGCGTAATTTTTTAACGTTAACTAGGTCCCATAGATAAGCAGGTTGGCATTACTTATTTTGTATTAAAGTAACTTATAACAATATGATTTTTAATAATAATTAAAGTGCAAAAAAGGAAGTCTTAGTATGTTTTTTAAAAAAAGTCAGTTAGCTATTTCATTAGCGTTTACGCTAGGCCTTTTTGGATGTGGTGGCGGTGATAAGGCGGCCGTTGTAGAGCCAGTTGTAGCTAAGCCAGATCCCGTAAAAGTAGATCCCGTAGAAGTTAACACTATCTCTCTTACTGGAAAGGTCATTGATGGTTATGTATCTGGTGCAATAGTATGGCTGGATATTGATGGCGATGGTACTTTTAATGAGCAAACAGAACCTTCTGTAGTATCTGAAGAATCGGGTAATTATAGTTTTAATTTTACAGAAGAGCAGGCGCTGTGTGTGCCGTATTCAACTATGTACGTTGATGTACCGGTTGGCGCAATTGACGAGGACTTAGGAGAGGTAACACAAGCGTATCAAATGTCATTTCCACCCTCAATTGAGGCTTTGACTGATGAAGATATTCGAAATATATCGCCTTTAACAACCGTTATTTGGGAACAGTTGAGCCTTCAATTACAAAAAAGTGGTAACAATAATTTAAGTTGTGATGCACTTAAAGAAAATACTGAGCTACTTGCAAACCTTCAAAGCGAAATAACAAATGTTATGCAAAACTTGGTTGCGCATTATAATTTGTCGACAGAGCAAATTTACTCAGATTTTATCGCTACTAACGACAGCGACGCTTACGACAGAGCACAAGCAATTGTTAAGGGACTAAAAGCGGCCTATAAATTCAAGCAAGAGCTAGATGCTCAGTATCCTGATGCAGAAGAAGTAAGAGCAGTGATTTACCAAGACACAGCAAAAGATGCAGAGTATGGATTTGAAAATGCATGGTACCGCGATAAAGTTATTTTTGCAGGCGCTGAACTTATTTATGAGCAAGTAAAGCTTCAAAATACAGACGAACTCGACAAAATTGACGTTATTTTATCTCGATTGGATTCAATAGATACGCCTTGGGGCGAAGAATCGTTAAATGGAACATTAACAGTTAGAGACGATGTTTACATTAACGCCGATCGTACTTACCGATGCTCTAGCATTGAGAACGTTAGTTTTGAGCAAAGCAATGTGCTTTATGGCGTTGATAATACAAGCCCATCGGTTAACTTTTCTACAGCTGATGAATGCGTTAGTGCTAATTTAGATACACCGTTCGAGCGAGGTTTTAGCATTAGCTATACTGAGTCAGGATCGTTTTACCAAACTGACTTTGCCTTTAGAGAGGAAAATGCCGACTTTCAAACATTATCTAATTGGGTAAATGTTAAAGACAAAGCTGCTGACTTAGAAACTCAAGATTTAGTGACCGTACTCGCTGCTATGCCCTATAAGTTTGATGACGAAACATCTATTGATGCTAGCTTTTGGCGTAAATACAAAACCACAGACAACGTACGTATTATTAAAACAATTGAAGGGAAATGGTTTAGAGATACCCGCCGAGAAGATGGAACAATGCTGCATGAGTGCGGTGAAAATGGTGTTGACTGGGTGCAATGCGAATAATTTAAAAAGCACTTTAATAAATATTAGCTTAGTGCCAGTCAGTTAATAACTGACTGGCATTTTTTTGTTTGAAAAAGCTTACTTTTATGTGCGGTTATAACTGTATACCTGATGAACTTTATTTTTAATCTGTTTTTTACTCGGGTTTACTGTAAAATTACTGGGTTAACATTTGTTAAGCGATGCTTACAATTGTTATTGCTCATTAAGTATTTAAACTAATTTAAGTAGAGCTTATGATTTTTTATATTATAGGGTTAAGTTTACTTGTTATTATTTTATGCGTTGCACTTTATGTAATTTACAGCAACGTACATAAAAGTCGGGTAAGAAAATCCAAGGAATACAACGTACTGTTTGATAAAGACACGATAGTTGATGATTTAATCACTCAACTAACAGAAAAAAATCAAACACAAGAAAACCAAGATAAAACAGCTAAAGGTAAAGAAGAAATCCTTGCAACATTCGTTGAGTTACATCGCTCTGGTAGCTTTTGCGCACATTTGAGTGAACAGGAAATTATTTACTTTGTTAAAAAGAAATTAAACATGGAGAGTAATAAAAATGGATAGCGAAAAAGCAGTCCCAGCAGTAAAAAGTGACTCATTTATGAGTCGATTTGGTCGTCGTAATGTAATTATAGTGTCATCAATTGCTGTTGTATTGGTCGTGATAGCAACCCTTACATCGCAAGTTGTTTCGTGGAATGAAGCAGATGAGCGTTTAGTGCATCAATCGGCTTTTACAGGTAACTTAACCGTAATAAATCAAGCCGGCCCTTACTTAAAAGCATTTGGTAGTACATCCGCTTATAAAAAAGTAATTTCGATTAACTTTACTGGCGATGCCGGTGCAACAGCAAGCGCAATTGTGCCATTAATTCCGATTCGATTTTTAGATACCACAACAGGTGGAGCACGAGGTGTTTCTCGTTTTAGATTACCAGGCAATGTACCTGCAGCAGAGTCGGGTGCTCTACGTGGTTTACTTAAAATACACGAAGAGTTTGGTTCACAAGAAACATTAATATCTAATTTATTAATGCGTGCGACCACTGAAAATGTAAAAGCGTCGGCGCGTATGATGTCGGTAGAGCAACATTACTCTGGTGGTAATGGTCAATTAAGCCAAGATTTTGCTGATCAATTAACAAACGGTATTTTTGTTACTGAACAAATTATTAGTACGGGTGAGCGCGATAAATCTGACGATTTAGGTAATTTAAGTAAACAGCAACGTGTCACTATTAATATTAAAATGGATGATGAGGGTAATACACTGCGTAATGCACCTATTTTAGGCGCTTACGGTATTACAGTAGTTGATGCCAGCATTATTGATATTGACTACGAAAGCAAAGTAAATGCTCGCCTTGAAGCCCAAAAGCAGGCTGCTGCTGATGAAGCGCTAGCGCGTCAAAACCTTAAAAAAGCAGAGCAACAAGCGCGTACTGAAGTGGCTTTAGGTGAACAAGCAATTGCTAAGCAACGTGCTGAATCTGAAAAGCTAAAAATCAAAGAGCAAATTGATGCTGAACGAATTAAGGCAAATGCTATTATTTCTGCCCAGCAACGAGTGGCTGTAAAAGCGGAGCTTGCAAAAGAGCAAGAAGAGATTTTAAAGCAACAACGTTTAGAAGCATTAGGTATGGACGTTTTAGCTGAGGCTCGTTTAAGAGCTAAGTCTGCTGCACTTGATCCAAAGTATGTATTTGATGAAACGCTAAAAGCAGAAGTTAAAATTCAAACCGCTTTATTTACAAGCCTAGGTAATAGCCGTTTAGTGCCTGAAATTGTAATAGGCGCAGGCCAAGGCGAGCAAAGTAATGGCTCTGAATTTATGCGTTTATTAGCCGCCGATGCTGCATTGAGTCTTAAAAAGCGTTTAGAAAAAGAGAAAAAATAAACGATTAGTTAAGTATTTCACAAACAATAAAAACGTTGGCTGATTCGCATTGGCCAGCGTTTTTTATTGCGTAAATTTTGTTATTGTATGGTGCGGCTTAACTTGTGAAAACAAGCTTTTTAAATTATGAAATAAAAGAGTGAGCAGTACTTATGGACCCCAGTAATCAGTTTATTTTAGATTTAGGGCAAGAGCATATTACCATTCAGCGACGATATGAAGCGCTGGGAGCGTTTAACGATTTTTTGATTGCTGTGTGGTTTTTAATTGGCAGTTTTTTCTTTTTAAATGACTCACTAATAGAAAGTGGCACATGGTTGTTTATAGCGGGCAGTGCTCAATTACTTATAAAACCTGTTTTGAAATTGATCAGCTTAGTACATGTTAGTCGGGTATTTCATTCAAATAAAACTTCATAAATAAAACCATAAATACGACTCATGATGAGTTCAGTTATTATGGCTAATAATTTACCAGTATAAGTTATTTAAATATCAAGGATAGAAAAGTGAAAGTACTTAAGTGGATTGCAATTGGAATAGCTACTTTACTAATTATAGGCTTACTAATTCCCGAAAAAATAATGATTCCGGTACAAGGTGCCACAAGTAAAGATTGGAACCATAACACGTTTTGGTACGAGCCTTGGGGTAGGTCGGGTGTGCACAAAGGAATTGATATTTTTGGCACAAAAAATACTCCCGTAGTTGCCTCAACAAGCGGTATTGTTATATTTGCAGGTGAGTTAACCCGTGGTGGTAAGGTGGTTGCGGTGCTTGGGCCTAAATGGCGCGTGCATTATTTTGCACATTTAAATGACTACTCGGTAAGTACAGGTGATGTAGTAAGTATAAACAGTCAAATTGGCTTACTGGGCGATACCGGAAATGCCGCAGGAAAACAGTCTCATGTGCATTATTCTATTTTATCGTTAGTGCCTATGCCGTGGCTTTTTACAACGCAAAACCAAGGGTGGAAAAAGATGTTTTTTTTGAGCCCACATAAAAAACTCACTGCTAAATAATAGTTTTAGCTGTTAAATCAAGATGTTTAACAGCTAAAATCCGTTAATAAACAAGTGTGTATTTAAGCTAAAAATTAGCCTGCAACTGGGGTTTTACCCGCGCGTATATTTTTAATGCTTTTAATAAACATATAAATACAGGTAGTGATTAAACAGCCTGCTAAATAAAACACAATACCGTTGGGTGCATCAGATAAATTTGCGGCGAGCATAGGGCCAAATACCGAACCAATACTATAACTGAGCAGCATAACCTCAGTTGCCGATACTATTTTTGCCATTGGCAATGAGTCGCACGCAAGTGTTATAGCAATCGGGTAAAGTGCAAAGCTGCACGCGCCTAGTATTAAGTAGCTCACTATTAATCCTGCTAAAGTGTTTGCTTGTAATATACCCACAGCACCGGCTGCGCCTACTAAACAAAACATACCCATCAATAAGCTTTTTTCAAGCCGAGTAGATAAGTAACTCACAAGCGGCTGCACGACCATGCCGCCTAAAATAATAACCGCCATAAGTGTTCCTGTGTACTGAGCTTGATCAGCTTGTGCTGAAATATACACCGGCATTAAGCCGTAAATAGGGCCCAGTAATAAGCCCGATGCTAAGCATCCGAGCATAGCTGGGTGGCTTAATGTTTTTATTTCTTTTAGTGGTAGTTTTTCAAGGTGCTGTTTTTCGGGCTGACCTTTGGTTATTAATAAAGGGGCTAAAATAGCTAAAAATAATAACGAGGCTACAAATAAATAAGGCGTTGAACCTTCGGTGCCAAGCGGCCCTATAGCAAGCTGACCAACGGCGCTGCCCCCATAAAGTGAGGTCATGTATAAACCCAAACGTTTAGCACGCGACTTTGCTGTGTTGGTCATTAATAACCAAGACTCAACAACGACAAACACACCGGCAACAGCAACACCTGCTACAAATCGTGCAATTAACCAGTTAACGGTATTTGGTAGTGCAAGTTGTGCAAGCACGCTTGCTATTAATAAGCTTAAAAATAATATAAAGGCGAAGCGATGACCAATTTTTACCACAATGCGCTCTATTGTGGTGGCGCCAATAAGTAAGCCAAAGTAAAAAATGCTCGCAAGCCAAGGCGCTAGGTTTTCATCAAGTTTAAATGCAGGTAACGACAGCGGAATAAGGCTCATTAAAAAGCCTGATGCAATAGCAAAAAATGACAGCCCGATAACGGGTGCTAAAGGGTTATTAGAGGTGCTTGTGGCGGCTGATTCGGCCATGTGTGTTTATCGACTCATCAAGGTAAATAACCACTGTTTTAGAGTTTTAGAGGTTACTTTAATAATAAAATTTGCGCGAATTTAGAGCCAAATTAAAAATAAGTAAAGTGATTTTTTATTAAACAATATAAATAAACTTTAAAACGATCACTTTGGTAAATTATCGGATCTATTATGCTTTTTATTGTAGTTTTTTCATGTAGATATTGTTTTATATTTGTGAGCATTTATGTCTGAATAGAGTTTTTTGTAATGCAAGCAGATAGGCGCATCTCGCATGCTGCACGTCACTTTTTAAAGTTTTCGCAGCAGCACGTAGAGCAATATTTGGATACGCAGTGGGTGCGTAACGAGTTACATAATTTAGATTTAAACTAGATTTAAATTCGGTTTAAAGTTAATTAATGTCGGGTGTTGAGTCTCTTAAAATAAGCTTTGGCTGAAACACGTGCTTTACTGTTATGCCGCTTTTTTTATAAATGTCTTTAAGTACTAAGTTAGCCGCAGCTCGGCCCATTTCGGGAACTGGGTTATCTATAGTAGTCAGTGTTGGGTAGAGGTAATTGGTAAAAATTACGTTATCGAACCCAATAATGGCTAAATCTTTTGGTAGGTTAAAACCGTGTTCGCGGGCGTATTTCATAGCACCCGATGCCATTTCGTCATTGGCACATACAAGGGCGGTTATTTGCGCTTTATTTTGAATAAAATGCCTTAAGCCGTCGCTGCCGCCGGTTTCTTTAAAGTCGCCTATGTAAAATAAGTTTTCGTCAAAGGTTAGGTTGTACTCTGCTAGGGCTTGTTTGTGACCTTTTAAACGATTTGACGCGTCTTCTTTAAACTGCGGGCCTGCTATGTAAGCAATGTTTTTATGACCTTTGTTGATCATGGCTTTAGTGGCTAAGTAGCCGCCCATTACGTTATCGAGGCTAATGCAGTTTTCTTCAATTTCTTTAACGTAGCGGCTCATTAAGTAAATAGGGGTTTTGCCTTTACTTAACTCAATTAGGTACTCGTTTGATACCGCTTCTACGTGGGCAATAATAGCGTCGCAATTACGGCCTATTAAAAATTCAAAGCCGCTTTTTTCTTTTTTCTCGTCACTGTGCCCAGGGGTAATAATAACGTGTTTACCCGCAATACGAAGGTGCTCTTCAATGGCTGACATCATTTGACCAAAAAACGGACCATCCAACTCAGAAACTAAAATACCGACGCTGTTTGTAGTGCTTGACGCCAAAGAGCGAGCAATAGAACTTGGCTGATAGCCTAGCTCTTTCATTGCTTCTAATACCTTTTTTTTAGTTTTTTTGCTTACGTAGTCGTTGTCGTTAAGTACCCTTGAAACAGTTGATAAAGACACACCTGCCATTTCTGATACTTGATAAATTGTCGCCATTGATGTCCTAGCTTATATGTATTTTTACTCGCGCTTTATAAAAAATATAAAATGCGAAGGGTCATTAAAAGTTAATTTACACATTACTGCGTCTAATTGCTAAGTCTTCTGTTATTTTTTGCGTCATCGCTGAAGTAAGCGGATAAATAAGCATCAATGCGGCGCCTAAAAAAGCAAATGCGGCAGGTATCCAGCTCATAAGTAGCTGCATACCAGGTAAGGCTTGTGTAATTGTTAGCTCATCCATACCGTTATAGCCGTAGCCTGCAAGTACCACCAATACTAATGCACCGGCAAATCCACCACCGGTTTTTTGTACAAATGTACCCGCAGAATAAATTAAGCCTGTAGCGCGGCGTTTGTTTTTCCACTCTGAATAATCGGCTGAATCACCAAGCATACTAAAAAATAATGTTGGCATCATCGCGGCAAAAAATTCAGCAGCGCAACCAAAGGTAAATACAGCAATAAGGTTATCACTAGGTACCCAGTAAAATGCAGTAGTGAGTATGCCGCTAAGCATTAATGATGCAATAAATAGGTTTCGTTTACCCATGATTTCGGCCAATTTGCCTGTGGCAAGTGCGCCTAATATAGATACAACCAATAAAGCGATAAAGTATTGCCCAGCCATGAGTTCATTAGCTACGTGGTACTTAAAGTAGTACGCAATTACACCGTATTTTATGCCATTAAACATCATGGTTAAAAAACCAATGCCGAGTAATACCAGCCAAGGTTTGTTGGTCAGAAGATCAACCATATCGCGCTGTGATCCCGTTAAGCTTTGTTTATCTTTATTGAGCAATTTTTTAATAACGAATGTCATTGCGGCCATAACAAGGGCAAAAAATACGCCGCTGTATAAATCGCGGTAATAAAAAAACAGGGTGGTAGCAAGCAAAGGTAGGATTATAAATGGCAGGCTTTTGGTTAAATCAAACAACTCTGATTTTAAATTGCCTTCATTTGAGGCGTGCGGTGTTACACGCTCTTTGGTGGTCGCAAACGTTATAATCATTAAAATAATAAGTAAGCTGGCAAATAGGTACATAGTAAGCTGATAGCCTTTGGCATCGTCGCCGCCACCAAAAAAAGCTACTAGCTCAGGTAAAAAACCCATAACCAATAAGCCACCCGTAAACGCACCTGCAAACCTAAAACCAGAGAGCTTTGTGCGCTCTGTATCGTCTGGTGTCATTACGCCCATAAGTGCCGAGTAGGGCACGTTACTTACGGTGTAAGCAAGCGTTAAACCTATATAAGTTACGTAGGCATAAATAAGTTTGTTGGTGGTGCTAAAGTCGGGTGTAGTAAAACACAACACCATAAACAAGCCCAAAAATGGTGCCGAGTAGAGTATCCACGGGCGAAATTTACCAAAGCGCGACTGCGTTCTATCGGCAATCATACCCATAATAATATCGGTTACGCCATCAGATAGCCTTACCACCAAAAACAACATGGCAGCGGCGGCTGCCGATATGCCAAATGTATCGGTGTAAAACACCGCTAAATAAGCAAGCGCGCCGCGCCATACTAAGTTAGCGCCGGCATCGCCCATGGCGTAACCGACTTTTTCGTATAAAGGGAGTTTGTTCACAGTGTGTGTTCTTATTGTTATAAGCCGATAAATTATCGGCTAGTTATTAGGTTACTGTACGCTTTACCGCTGGCTTTAACAGTTCGTTTTTGTGTGTTGTAGTCTACGTGTACTATTCCAAAGCGCTTTAAATATCCCTCTGCCCATTCAAAGTTATCCATTAGGCTCCACGCAAAGTAACCATGTACTTTTACGCCTTGCTCAGTTGCGTTATGTAGGGCATTTAAATGCTCGTGGTAATATTCAATACGGTCGTTGTCTTTGATTTCACCGTCTTTAAATTCGTCAGCCATGGCTGCGCCGTTTTCGGTAATATAAATAGGCGGTAGGGTGTATTTTTCGTTTAACGATACAAGTAATTCTGTCAGCGCTTTAGGGTAAATTTCCCAGCCTATATCGGTCATTGGCGCTTTATGTGGCAGCTCATGGTAAAAGTCGGTTTCGCTTGCTTGATAATGCATGCGGGTGTAAAAGTTAACCCCTAGGTAATCTAGCGGTTGAGCAATTATTTCCATGTCGCCATCTAAAATATCTGGGCGGTGGGCTTTAGGTAATTGCTTAATAATATCAGGGTATTTACCTTGCATTACAGGCTGCATGTACCATTGGTTTATATAGTCATCAGCAAATGCGGTGGCTTTTAAATCGTCTTCACTTTGGGTAACTGAGTAACAAGGCGTAAAGTTAAGTACAATACCGTTTAGCGTATTTGGGCTATTTTTAGCAAGTACTTGCATAGCCAAACCGTGACCCAGTAATAAGTGGTGCGCGGCTTTACGACCAAATTCGCGACCTACTATGCCAGGTGCATGTACGCCTATTTCGTAACCTAAGTAAGAGCTGCAAAAAGGCTCGTTTAAGGTAGCGTAAGAGTGCACACGTTCCCCAAAAGCTTTGGTAATTAAATCTGTGTAATGTGCAAATTCGTAAGCGGTGTTACGGTTAAGCCAGCCACCTTCGTCTTCAATATGTTGTGGTAAATCCCAGTGGTACAGCGTTACAAAAGCTTTAATGTTACGACGTTTTAATTCATCTAAAATGTCGGTATAAAACTTAACGCCTGTCGGGTTTAAGTGACCGCTTTTAGTCATTACGCGCGGCCACGAAATCGAAAGTCTGTAAGCGTCTACACCTAATGATTCAATTAAGTTTATATCGTCTTTCCAGCGAGTGTAGTGCTCGCAGGCTACATCGCCATTTGAATTGTCGACTATTTTGCCTTCTTTACTGCAAAAGGTATCCCAAATACATGGCAGGCGATCAGCTGCGCCGCCTTCAATTTGAAATGAGGCCGTAGCTACACCATAAGTAAAATTTTTGGCTAAAAGTGGTGAGCCACTAGGTAAAGATAATTGTTTCATTAAGAGAAAACCTCTGCTTCTTTTTTGGTAAAGTTTGCTTTGTATAGAGCGTATATTAAATTCATTATTGGAAGCGCTTCCATATTTAATTTGATTAATCACTAAGTATGGTATTTAATAACTTTAAGGAAGCGCTTCCATATTTAGGTTAGTGGCTATTGTTAAACAGGTCAATAGTTAAATTTAAATAACAAATGGGCGCTCACAAGATCACACTGACACAACACAGGGCTATAAAAATGAAAAAAAGCTTAAACACTAACAGGTTACACATGCTCCCCATTTTAATTGGAGGATTGTGCGTTTTAAGTGGGTGTAATAAACAAGAGATTAACGCAAATAATAGCCAAAGCGCCGTAGCCAAAAAGGCTGAACATGAGCAAGGTGATTTATCACTTTGGCCAACGCTTAAAAGCAAAGTTGTTAAAACCCCTGAAATTGAAAATACAATTGCACAGTATTTAAAAACAATGACGCTTGAGCAAAAAGTAGCGCAAATGATCCAACCTGAAATTCGCGATATTAGTGTTGAAGATATGCGCAAATACGGTTTTGGTTCGTATTTAAATGGCGGTGGCTCGTTCCCGAATGCTAATAAGCATGCAACGCCTGCAGATTGGATAACACTTGCTGAGAGCATGTACCAAGCCTCGGTTGATGACTCAATTGATGGCAGTAAAATTCCGACCATGTGGGGCACCGATGCCGTACATGGCCATAATAATGTGATTGGGGCGACGTTATTTCCGCACAATATTGGTTTAGGTGCAGCAAATAATCCTGCATTAATTGAGCAAATTGCAGCAGCTACGGCAATAGAAGTAATGGCAACAGGCATAGATTGGGTGTTTGCACCAACTGTTGCGGTTGTGCGCGACGACCGATGGGGCAGAACGTACGAAGGCTACTCAGAAGACCCTGCAATTGTACGTGAGTATTCAGCCGCAATTGTAAACGGATTGCAAGGCAGAGCCGATGAAGACTTTTTAAGTGATAAACGCGTAATTAGTACCGTTAAGCACTTTTTAGGCGATGGCGGCACAGTAGATGGTGACGATCAAGGCGATAACATTGATAGCGAAGAGGTGTTATATAACATTCATGCGCAAGGTTATATAGGTGGCTTAACCGCAGGTAGTCAGTCGGTTATGGCATCGTTTAATAGCTGGAATGGTAAAAAAAATCACGGCAACAAATACTTACTTACCGATGTATTAAAAACAAAAATGGGTTTTGATGGCTTTGTTGTAGGAGATTGGAACGGACACGGACAAGTTGCAGGCTGTACAAATGAAAGTTGCCCGCAAGCTGTTAATGCGGGGCTTGATATTTTTATGGTGCCAACGGGTGCTTGGAAGCCACTTTATGAAAATACAATTAAACAAGTAAAAGCGGGCACAATAACAATGGCGCGAATAGATGACGCCGTAGCACGTATTTTACGCGTTAAATTACGTGCAGGTTTATTTGATAAACCAAGCCCCGCAAATCGAAAATATTCAGGTAAATTAAAACTAATAGGTGCGCCAGCACATCGCGATATTGCCCGCCAAGCGGTACAAGAGTCGTTAGTACTGCTTAAAAACAACAACCATTTATTACCGCTTAACCCATCAAGCAACATACTCATAGCAGGCGATGCGGCCGATAACATAGGCAAGCAATCGGGTGGTTGGAGTATTACGTGGCAGGGAACTAATAATCAAAATGCAGATTTCCCTGGGGCAACGTCTATTTATGCGGGGTTAAAAGCGCAAATAGAGGCTGCTGGCGGTAACGCTATTTTAAGCCCAACGGGTGAATTTAATACCAAACCCGATGTAGCCATTGTTGTATTTGGTGAAGAACCATACGCAGAGGGACATGGCGATAAAGACAACCTTGAGTTTGAACGTAACAATAAACGCTCTCTTAAAATATTAAAAACATTAAAGCAGCAAGGTATTGCGGTGGTGTCGGTGTTTATATCGGGCAGACCAATGTGGGTTAACAGCGAGCTTAACGCGTCAGATGCATTTGTAGCAGCATGGCTTCCTGGCACTGAAGGGCAAGGCATTGCTGATGTTTTATTATCGGATGAAAATGGGCAAGTACAGTATGACTTTAAAGGTAAGTTGTCGTTTTCGTGGCCTAAATCGCCACTACAAACCGCAGTAAATAAGGGCGATGCTGATTACTCACCATTATTACCCTATGGCTTTGGCTTAACGTATAAAGATGAAAGTACGCTTGCCAATAATCTAAATGAAGACTCAGGTGTTGATATTAGTAACCTTGCGCCGCTATCTATATTTAATGGCAGTTTTAAAACACCGTGGCGTTTGTTTTTAAATTCAAACAGCGAGCAGCACCAAGTAGCAAGTAACAGTGTAAAACTTGGCGGCATTACTTATCGCACTGAAGACAAAGCGATTCAAGAAGATGCGATGCAATTTAATTTTGATGGCACTGCAGCCAGCTATATCGAAATTAATAGCAACTTTACCGAAGACAAAGTGGCCTACATTGAAGCAAATTCAGCCCTAAGCTTTAGCTATAAAGTAAACCAAATACCTAGCTCACAAACATACCTTGCAATGAAGTGCGAACTAGGCTGTGGCGGCGAGCTTGATATTACCCGTGATCTTGAAAATGCGGATTTAAATAAATGGCAAACCATGAGTATAGATTTAACGTGTTTTGCTAAAAAGGGCGTTGATTTTGCCAGAGTAACCAGCCCTTTTATTATTAAAACGGCAGGAGAACTTAGCGTTTCAGTTGCAGATATTAGCTTTGAACCACAAGGCGCTGAAAGCGCCGTAGTTAAGTGTGAGTAGTAGAGTGCTTATAAGTTAAGTTTATTGTGTTGTCTCAAAGCCCTTTTTTAAGGGCTTTTTTAAGGGCTTTTTTAAGGTTTTTTTATGCTGGGCAATACTGCTTTAAAAACTCATGGTGAGGCGGTAATTGGCTGACGCGTTGCTCTATTTGTTGTTTAATACCGTGTAAAAAACGGGTGAGTTCTTCATCGCTCATCATGCTGGCTATTAAGTGATGTTGATTAGGCTCAATACCTTGACCAAGTATAACTTGTACCCACGAATCGACTCTAAAAATGTCGCCATCATCTAAAAATACACGGCCGGTTTGTTTAAACAAATCAATTTTATGCTGAAGTGTTTTTGGCACTTCCATGGCGCTACAATGTTGCCAAAACTCACTGTCATCGCGATTAGTTACTTTGTAGTGCAGCACAATAAAGTCGCGAATATTTTCAATTTCGCTTTTAAGTTGTTTGTTGTATTCGTCAATGGCGTGATTGGTAATGCCATTAAACGGAAATAAACGCATAAAGCGGATAATACCCGACATAATTAAGTGAATGCTGGTGGACTCAAGTGGCTCTACAAAACCGCTAGCAAGGCCAAGCGCTAAGCAGTTTTTGTTCCAGCCTTTTAAGCGGCGCCCTGTTTTAAATTTAATAATACGTGGCTCTGTAAGCGGCTCGCCCTCAATGTTACTTAATAATAGCGCTTTGGCTTGTTCGTCATCCATATATTGGCTGCAATAAACTAATCCGTTGCCTACACGGTTTTGCAGCGGTATACGCCATTGCCAGCCGCTTTTGTGGGCAATAGATCGGGTAAGTGGCAATACGGTCTCGCTGGTTGATTTTGTTTGCACCGCAATGGCGCTGTTACACGGTAGTAAATGCGACCAGTCTTCGTAGCCAGTATGCAATGCTTGCTCTATTAATAAACCTCTAAAGCCAGTGCAATCAATAAAAAAGTCGCCGTTAATGTGCTCGCCATTATTTAAAATCAATGATTCTATATGGCCCATTTTAGTGTTTTTTACTACTTTTTGTATTTTACCTTCAATGCGTTTTACACCTAATGGCTCTGAAAATTCACGTAAAAACTGTGCGTAACGCGTGGCATCCATATGGTAGGCATAGTTAATAGGGTTTTGCTGATTAAACGCAAATTTACCGGCTTTAGCCGCTTGCAGTTCGTAGCAGTAATCGCCAAATGGGTTGTTTATTCCGAGTGCTTTACCTTGCAGCCAAAAGTGATGAAATTCACCCGCCCAACATTCTTTGCCCGTTGCGCCAAATGAGTGAATATAATGCGTGTTTTCATCGCCCCAGTTTTCAAAGCTAATACCTAATTTAAAGCTTGCTTGAGTGGCTTTCATAAATGTTTGCTCGTTTATACCCAGCAATTTATGAAATGTACGAATAGGCGGAATTGTTGCTTCGCCAACACCCACAGTGCCAATATCGTCAGATTCAACAAGGGTTATGTTTATATTGTTGCCAACTAGTTTAGCAAGTGCTGCTGCGGCCATCCAACCAGCGGTGCCGCCTCCAGCAATTACTACGTTTTTAACAGCGTTTGTTTTAGTCATTATGTGGCTGCCCATTGTTTGATAAAAGGTGATTTAAAAGCGCGCGATTACTTGGCAGTCCATTTAAACACTGCGCTATTTTATCGCGATTTTGCTGATAATAGTAATCCCCAGCACGTGGGTCGTTAAATGTATTTTGTGCAGAGATTGTTTGTGTATTAAAGCCCATGCCATATAAAACGTATTGGTAACTGCTTGATGAAAACACTTCTTCGTTTTCAATAAAATCAAAGCGGCTAGGGGGCTGAAATTGCCAAAGTTTAAGTAAGTTTTGCAGGCGCTCGGGTGCGGTATTTAAATTACTAATATCTTGCCAATACGGAGTGTCGTCGCGCTCGCTTAGCACATAATGAAGTTTTAAAAACTCAATAACGCGCTGCCAACGAGTGCTAAAACGCTCATTAAAACGCGTTTCAAGCTGGCTCATGTGGGCGCGGTTTTGCGGGAGTTGCTCGCTTATCATGCTAATTGAAAGCTCAACCATGGCAAGTGCTGACGCTTCAAGAGGCTCTAAAAAGCCAGCAGACATACCAACGGCAACACAGTTTTTAATCCAAAATTTTTGCCTGTAACCAGGGCTGAATTTTAATACGCGGTAGTTAAGTTGCTCAGCTTGTTGCTCACTGGTGCTTTTGGCTATGTAGCTTTTAAGTGTACTTGTTGCGCTTTTATCGCTTTGATATTTAGTACTAAATACATAACCTGTACCACGGCGCGTTGGCAGGGCTATATCCCAAATCCAACCGTTACTTTGCGCTGTAGATAGCGTAGCAGAGGCAACTGGTTGATTGATGTGTGCATTAGGTATTTGCGCCGCAACAGCGCTGTTATTAAATAAAATATGATCTTGCGCTATAAACTCACTATTAAAATGCTCACCAATTAAACGAGCGCAAGAGCCTGAGCAATCTATAAATAAATCACCTGTTATATCGCCATTATTATTTGTTTTTAATGAGGCAATATAGCCATGATCGTCGTTAATAACCTCAGTTACATCGTCAATAATATGCGTAACGTTTAGGTTTTTAACACAGTGATTTTTTAAAAATTCAGCAAATTTACCCGCATCTAAATGATAACCATAGTTGGTAACTGCTGCATATTCAGGTGTTTGTAATTGCTTTGGTGCAAGTGCTGCTTGGCATACAAAGCTTTGCATATTAACAACGTCGGCAAATTTTTGGTTAGGTGCAATACGTTGCCAGCTGGCGTGTAAATTAGTGTGCTCGTAGCCTTGTGGATTCATAAAAGGGTGGTAGTAGTTTTCTCCCTCGCTGAGGTTGCGCCAATTTATAAATTTAGAACCTTGCTTAAATGACGCGTCGCACTGGGTTAGAAAATCACTTTCTTTAATGCCAATGCGCTGTAGGGTGTTGCGCATTGACGGCCATGTGCCTTCGCCGACGCCCAATATAGGCACGTTTGCCGACTCCACTAACGTTACATCAAGGTGCGGGTGTTCGGCAGCTAATAAGCCTGCGCTTAGCCAGCCGGCAGTACCACCACCTAAAACGACTATTTTTGTTATTGGTTTGGTCATGAGTTAACACCCTAAAGTTGATAACAATTAAACTAGCATTAATACTGTTTTAAATACAAAAAAGCCGCTAGTAAAAACTAACGGCTTTACTTTGTATTACCTTTAGAAGTTGTAACGCATACCAATATTGTAACGTGCACCTAGCTGTTGTAGGTTCCACAATTGTACTGACGTACGGCCATGTTCGCGGCTGTTTTGTTCAGTAATGTTAAGGCCTTCAACAAAAAACGATAGTTGCTCGCTGTAGTTGTACGCAACATTAAAGTCGATTTGATAATATTCTTCAGTAAAGCCTGGCTCGTTTACGTATCGAGCTGCGCTATTTAAAAACTTATCACGCCAGTTGTAAGCAATACGTGCTTGAAAATCATCGTTTTCGTACATTGCAATAAAGTTAGCTGTATCGCTTAAACCCACTAGTGCAAATTGTGTAGTAGTAGGGTCAGCGTTTACATCAAAGTCTATGTCGCCATTAACTGTGGTGTAGTTTGCTTGCACACCAAAACCGCTTTCACCAAAAAAGTGCTGAAAGGCAATTTCAAAACCATCAATAGTGGCATTTTTATTGTTGGTAGGTACTTGCGCTGTAAATTCTAGTAATGGGTCGTCGCTGTTAGCAATTACATCGTAAGCGGCTTCAAACTCTTCGTAGGTCATAGAGTCAAAATCAACGCCATTTTCTGTTGCGGCAACCATTTGAAATAAGTTTGAATCGGTTAGGGCAAGTCCGCGAGATTCTAGCTCAGCAATGGCAGCTTGAGCGCGAGGGCCCGCTGTTGCATCGCGTAATCCGTAGTAGTTTTGCGTCATGGGGGTTAAACCAATAAAGTTTTCGATGTCTTTAGTGTAATAACCTACCGACACATAACTTGTTTCTGCAAAGTACCACTCAGCCGATACATCAATATTATCAGATTCTAGCGGCACTAAACCAGGGTTACCTGTTGACGCAGTAGCCGGTGAAGAACCCGCTAAAAGAGTCGGGGCACCTGGTACACCAACAGTCGCTGCTGAACTTAAGTTATCGTAAGTTGGGCGAGCAATTGTAGTGCTATAAGAAAAACGCGCTTTTACGTTTTCGATTACTTCTATATCAAAGTCAAAGCTTGGTAAAAAGTGATCGTAGCTAGATTTAAGCGTGAAATCTTCTTTAGCCGAGCCAAAACGAACATTAAAGTCGTTATTACCTTCCCACGCTACTGCGTTAGGTAAGTCGATATTAGCCGTTGAGGTAATGTCGGTAGACTCTTGGCGCGCGCCAATCACAATGTTGTATGGCATATCGCCAATGTAACCATTGTAAGTAAATTGCACAAACGCTGCGGTTATGTCTTCTTCAATGGTGCGGTTTGTTGCAAATGCGCCATCTGCTGCAAAGTTAAAGCCGTATTCTTCACCTGCCCAGTAACCAATTTGCGATGCGCTGCCGGTATAACCTTGGTTGAACGAGCCTGATGTATCGTAGTCGTCAAACTCAGCTAAAAAGTTTGTTGGGTTTAGGTAGCCATCAGGTAGTTCGCCTGGGTTTTCTATACCCCAGTTACCCATTGTATTACGTGTAAGTGATTGCAGTGAATGGCTTTCCATAGAGCGAGACTCTATACCAAAGTCAATTGCGCCGTTTTCAATTTCGTATTTACCATGGATTCTAAATTCTGTAATTTCAGATTCTTGGCGAGCAAAGTTAGAATCTAAAATAGACGTACCCACATCAGAGGCATCTAATGTGTTATTACAATTTAGGTTGTCTCGGCGGCAATCATCAAAATCGATACTCATTGATGGAAGTTCGCGGCTAAAATCAACTTCTTGTGCGTTAACTACGTTTGCGCCCAAGCCTGCGTTTACCCAGCTGCCGTAAGGTGCATCTGGTTTGCTAGTGGCTTTTGAATTGTGCGCATCAAACATAAAGCTCAATTCTGAATTGAAATAGTATTCAACGTTTAAACCAATAGAGTCGTTTTGGTTAACTTGGTTTAGCTCTTGAAACGCTAAACCTAAATCGCGTGTTTGCTGATCGCGACGTTCTTCTCGGTAATAAATAGGAGTTTTTACCGTGTTGTCGTCAAATGTTAGCGCGCTTTTGTAGTTATCCATCCATATTGATTGCTCAGCACGGGCTTCGAATAAATCTTGTTTAGAATACGTGTAATCAAGCGTGGCTGTTAAATCGTCAATAGGGCTGTATTGCAGCGTTAATTGCGCGTTTGTACGAGTACGTTCTCTGTCAGCAATGGTGTAGCGCAAATCTGATGGCATTGAATAAAGCTGGCCAACGGCGGGTGCATTAGTTAAAACAATATCGTCTGCAGCTTGTGGGATTGTGCCGTCAAAAGCTGATGTGTTCCATTGATTTACAAACGCACCTGTTGATGAGCTATCGCGCTGTTGCATGCTTGCAGTTAACGAGGCACCAAATTTAGCTTCACTGTCGGTCCAGCTAATTAAGCCCGAAAGCTCAGGTGTTATGTCATCACCAACGCGGTTTGTTGAGTCGTGTAATGCTTTTAAGCCAATGCTTGAAACAAAGCCTGGATTGTCGAGCGGGCGAGCCGTATTAATATTAATTGTTGCGCCAATACCACCTGATGCAATGCTAGCTTTACCCGTTTTATATACTTCAACCGATTTAACGCTATCAGACGCTAAGTTTGCAAAGTCAAATGCTCGAGAGCTGGGTGTACCACCGCCTGCAGGCAAAGATGCCGCCGGCATTGTACGCCCGTTTAGGGTTACCATATTGTAGTCGGGGCCAAAACCACGAACCGTTACTTTAGAGCCTTCACCATTTGAGCGATCAATCGACACACCCGTAATACGCTGTAGCGACTCGGCTAAGTTGGTATCTGGGAATTTACCAATATCTTCAGCTGATATAGCATCTACAACACCGGCGGCGTCGCGTTTTAAACGAGTCGACTCTTTAATACTGCTTTTAAAACCAGTAACTTGGATTACTTCAACATCTGTATTTGCTTCTTGTGCATATACAGGCAAAGAGATTGATGCACCTAAAATCAGAGATAGGCTGGTCGCTATCTTTGTTTTTCTTACAATATGGTTGGACATTCGGTTTCCCTCGCGCTTTTATCATTATTATTAACAGCTTGTATGGGGCTGTTATTGTGTAGTTATAAATATTGTCAAATGTGTGGAAGCGCTTCCAGAAAAGCCTGTTTGACCATGGTTTGTGGAAGCGCTTCCAGAAATGCTAGTTTATATTTTGAATAGGGTCAACTATTGTTTTAATAAAATGAGACTAAATTGTTTTTAAAATGTATTTTTTTTAGATTTAATTTTATTTAAATTATAAATTACAGTCGGTTATAAAAAATCGTTTTAAATAGTTGTGTAACAACATTTTACTATAAGAAAACCGGTTATTGATTCATTTAGTTATTTACACACATTTATAAGGTGTTTAAATCAGCTTTTAGTAAGGGCTAAAATTAATAAGTAGGCCGTTGGTCACTCAACTAGGACAAAACTTAAATTAGTTATTACACTCAGCCATAGGCTCAACTTAAAACACTATTTATAGGTATTAATAATTATGAGCAATGTAAAACAAGGGTTAGCTGCAACCGCTTTAATTATGGCGTCGTTTAGTAGTATTGGCGCGCAGCAATGTAGTGATGTAAGTTTGCAAATTTTAGGCTCGGGCGGCCCTGAGCTTGACGATGGTCGCGCATCAACAAGTTACCTTATTTGGCACGAAAATAAAGCCAGAGTGTTAGTTGACGTAGGCTCTGGTGCCAGTATTGGGTTTGATAAAGCTGGTGCAAAATTTAGTGATGTTGATGCCATATTATTAAGCCATTTACACACTGATCATGCTGGCGATTTACCTAGTTTTATAAAAGGCAGTTACTTTACATCACGCGATAAAATACTTGCGATATTTGGCCCCCAGGGCAACCGTGTAATGGCTTCTACTAACGAATATGCACAAGCGTTACTAGGTAAGCAGGGCGCATTTAGATACTTAAGTGATTACATAGAAGGTAATGAAAACTACAAATTAGATATTCGTTCTGTTGCACCAACAAAACAAAATGAATTTAAACAATCACTACAAAGTGATTTGGCTGTTAATGCAATGACAGTTAACCATGGACCTATTCCGGCTTTAGCGTGGAAAGTGAGTATAGCAGGATGCGAACTTGTGTTTGCAGGCGACATGACCAATAAGTTAGGCATATTTACTGACTTTGCTAAAAATGCCGATGTAGTGGTTATGCACAACGCAATTGATGAAAACGCATCGGGCGGGGCTAAAAATTTACACATTACCCCAAGTCAAATCACTAAGGTATTAATTGAGGCTGCACCTAAAACGGCGGTTCTATCTCATTTTATGAATCGGTCATTAAAAAATCAGCAATTATTTAAAAAATCGTTAATTAAATCACTAAAAAGTAACGTAGTTTTTGCAGAAGATGGTTTAAAAATAAACTTATAAAGTATTGCGCATAAGGTGTTGCGAGTCGCTAGTTTTATCGCTATTTTAAAGGCTCTCTCATAGATGGATTTTATTATGCGCATTAAATTTTTAGCGAGCTTTTATTCTTTCTTCTTGTTTGCTCTGTTTGGTTGTGAAGATCAAAGTATGGCAATTCAAGGCAGTCCTCAGCTAAATAATAATGTAAGTAACTCACCCTCTAATCTCAAAGTAAACACACCTCCAGCAGCTCAAACAAACGAACCCGCTTTAGTACTCGGTATGCTAGCAACACATTGTAATAGTAATGAAGCAGCCTACATTAACGCAAAAATGCATAAAGTTGTGCGTAACCCAGATGAAAATACAGCCTATAAGTTAGAGCCTACCGATAAAGTGCTTTCTATTTGTGTTGCAAAAGATGACTCATCGCTTAGTTATCGATTTGGTAGAGTAAATGACATAGGGCTTGAAAAAGAAGCTACACCAAATGCACCATTTGGCAGTTACTACAGGCAAGTAGGGCGTATTGGCGAGAGTATTTTATTTTTTAGTAACGGCGAATATCACTACTATATTATTAACTCAGGCGGTATGGGCAGTGGTGTAACCGTTAATGTTTATAAAAACGATGCATTAATAACTGAGCTGTTTTCGGGTAATGATCCTTACGATGATTTTGTTATAGCAACCGATTTAAATTTCCCTAAAAAATTGGTTAGCGAAAAACAGCCATTTAATAAGCAAATGCAGTAAATAATGACTCCACAGCAGCAAAACGTAATAGAGCAAGGGCATTGGTTTAAAAACCGTAGCGCTTATTTAAAAAGCTTTTTATTAATGCAGGGCAAAACGCTCTCGCTAAAGGCTCAGCAATCATTATTTTTGCGAGGTGATAAGCACGATGGAATTTATGCAGTGCTTAGCGGCGTGGTGCGTATTAGTGGCGTAAGTAACGAAGGCAAAGAAGCCGTATTGAGCTTTATTGATTCATCACCGTGGTTTGGCGAAGTTACCTTGTTTGATGGTGGCCTGCGCACTCATGATGTATATGCACAAACTGATGTTGTGCTTTTTTACGTGCCCCAACGCGAGCTTGAACAGCTATTAAACGAACAGCCACAATATTGGCAAGAGTTTGGTTTATTGTTGGCACAAAAATTACGCCTAATGTTTACCTCAATGGAAGATCACGCATTACTAAGCGCTGAGCAAAAAGTATGCAATCGACTTTTAATGCTTAGCGAACATACAGAGCACTTAACACCGCTTGTTTTATCTCAGCAGCAACTTGCTGATATGATCTACCTAACGCGCCAAACTATTAATCAAATACTGCAACAGCTTGTTAGCCTACAAGCCATTAGTTTGGGGTATCAACGCATAACTGTTTTAGATAAACAAAAGTTACAGGCGCGTGCTACACAAGCTTAAATAGAGACTTTTTTATTTAGTTGGAACCAAAATTGCTACAGATAATGTAACGCAACAATGGATTTGAGCTAATGACTACAATAACCTTTAAAAATCAATATAGTAACTATAACTCTCCTGCATTAAATAAAGCGGCAGGACTAAGCGAAGTTGCGGCAACTAATACCCTCCCTAACGAAAAAACAAATGATGTTAAAGGCATAACCTCAGCTCCTAAAGAACCAACGTTTTTAGAAAGTGCTCAAGAAGCGCTGGTTTATCAGCGCTTAGGTGTAAACAAAAACAAAATAGACGAGCTAAAAGCGACAATAGAAGAACTCACTAAAGAGCTACAAGGAGAGGGCGCAGACCCTAGCGCAATTGCTGATAAAATTGATGAGCTTCAAAAAATGCTTGAGCAAGAGTATCAAAAAGGGCGCGAGCGAACGGATATGCAAGGTGAGCATGAGCCGGGTAAAATAATTTCTGCATTTGTTTAATTTACAAAATGTCGGATACCTGACATTGTTGTTGTGTCTACTTTTGCTAAAGTAAGTTTTATATATAAAAATAAAGGCAAAACAATGAAAACACTTCAACAGCAACTTGGTAAATATGGTTTGTATCATCGTTCTAAGCGCAATGTACTAACGCACTTTTTTGGTATTCCGCTCATTGTATTTGCGGCGTTGTGTTTACTTGCGCGTATTCAAATACCCCTTGGTAGCGTAGTAATTGATGGCGCACAACTTTTTGTATTAGCGTCGGTTGTTTATTATTTTATGCTGAGCTTTTCGCTTGGCTTTATTATGGCCGTAATATTCACTTTACTCCTTGTTGGTGCTCAGCCTATTGCGGCATTGGCGTTTTGGCCGTGGTTGAGTATTGGCGTAGGTGTGTTTGTATTTGGCTGGGTACTGCAGTTTATTGGGCACTATTACGAAGGTAAAAAACCGGCGTTTGTAGATGACCTAATTGGTTTAATTATTGGCCCTTTGTACGTAACCGTTGAACTACTATTTTTAATGGGCTTTTACAAAACATTAGAAGATGAAGTAAACGCAATAGCAGGCCCTACAAAGGCGTAAAATACATTACTAAGTACTTTAATAAAACCTAATAAATAACAATAAAAGGCAGATAACGCATGCAATATAATAATAAAACCGTGTGGATCACCGGGGCATCATCAGGTATTGGTAAAGAGCTTGCTATACAATTTGCTGAGCTTGGAGCGCGCGTTATTTTATCGGCGCGCAATGTAGATAAACTAAACGATTTAAAAGCAACGCTTAAAGGTGAAGGGCACTTAGTTGTGCCGCTGGACTTAGCCGAGCCAGAGCAGGTACTGAGTACAGTAACAGCAAAAATGAGCGAGCTTCCTGCAATAGATATTTTAATTAATAACGGCGGCGTATCGCAGCGTAGCTTATTTTTAGAAAACGACTTTAACGTGTATCGCCAATTAATGGAGGTTAATTATTTTGGCTTAATTGCACTTACTAAAGCAGTTTTGCCTACTATGGTGGCAAGGCGCAGTGGCTCAATTGTGTCTATTAGTAGTGTGGCGGGTAAAGTTGGTTCAAAATTTAGAACAGGTTACTCGGGTTCTAAATATGCGGTTGTTGGTTTTATGGATTGCCTACGTGCAGAAGTAGCACAACATAATATTCATTGTTTAACAATTTGCCCAGGATCTATTAAAACAGCAATTGCGCATAACTCATTAAACGAGCAAGGCATAGCGCAAAATAAACCAGAAGAGTCGATAGAAAATGGCATGGATGTAAGTGTAGCGGCTTCAAAAATGATTCGTGCCATTAGCGATAAAAAAGACGAAGTGATTAT
Source organism: Pseudoalteromonas sp. HL-AS1 (assembly GCF_031198785.1). Classification (NCBI taxonomy): domain Bacteria; kingdom Pseudomonadati; phylum Pseudomonadota; class Gammaproteobacteria; order Alteromonadales; family Pseudoalteromonadaceae; genus Pseudoalteromonas; species Pseudoalteromonas sp. HL-AS1. The sequence goes on along the minus strand of NZ_CP133569.1, from coordinate 2,075,046 downwards.
TGGCAAAGGTTTAAGTGGTTGGGCGCCCACAATTAAGCGCTTTTTTCCTACTTTGTTTAATAGGCTAAGCGCAAAAACAAACTATAGGTAGCGTCGTTTATTTCAAAGGCGTAAAATGCCGTAAATTTGATCAAATTAGAAAAGGATTCTAAATGAAGTATTTATGGCTGAGCCTGTTTTTTATTGTATTAATTTGGTCTGGTATTAACCCAAAAGATCAATTTACATGGCTGCTTGAAGTTATCCCCGCAATTATTGGTTTAGTGCTGCTAGCAAGTACCTATAGCCACTTTAAACTTACCCCTATTTTGTATACATTTATTTTAGCGCATTGCATAGTGCTGATGATTGGCGGGCATTACACCTACGCCGAAGTCCCTTTTTTCGACAACCTATTTGGTAGCGAGCGTAATAACTACGACAAAGTAGGGCACTTTTTTCGTAAACGTCCGGTGATCATCACCTAGATATTGATATTCCAAGGCAATAATTGTTCTATGTCTGGCTCAGGCTGACAAAGCTCATCGAGGCAATGCATGATGTAATCAAATGGCGTTAAGCCGTTGGATCTTGCAGTTTCGATGATGCTGTATAGGTGAGCGCTTGCTATTGCGCCGCGTGAGGTTTGGCTAAACATCCAGTTCTTACGGCCAATAACAAATGGTTTGATAGCGCGCTCGGCGCGGTTATTGTCGATATTAAGCTGACCATTTTCAAGGTAAACTATAAGTTTATGCCATTGATTAGCGAGATAGGTTGCTGCCTCTGCTAACTTGGTTTTCCCGACTAAACGTGGCTGGTTTTGCTCTAGCCATTTATGCAGTTTATCGATAATAGGTTTCGCTTGCTCTTGCCTTATTTCATGCTTTTGTTCTGGTGTTTTATCGTTGAGTTTTGATTCAATGCCGTACAGTTTTTGAATAAGACTCAAGACTACGTCGGCTTTGCCTGTCTTGTTTTAACCCTGCACGTGTTTTGCTTCTATAAATTTACGACGTGCATGGGCCCAGCAACCAACGAGTGTTGATTGCGTTTGTGCATACGCTTGATAACCATCAACCTGTAAATAGCCCGAATAGCCATCCAGATAATTAACCACACAGGAAGCTGCCCGACTGTTTTGATAGTCGTAAAGCACAATGTTTGGTATTGGGTTGTGTTTATTTATAGCCGATGGCGAATCCGTGCCGGTACAATATAGCCACATGTAACTTTTTACTTTGTCGGCGTTGACCACATTGACCGTCGTTTCATCGGCATGTATCGCAGGCTGTTTAAGTAACGCGTGTTTCAGTCGTTGTATCAGCGGTTCAAACAAGGTAGCGGATGCGAGTACCCAGTCACTCATGGTTTTACGGCTAAGCTCAATGCCGTATTGCTTGAACATCGACTCTTGTCTGTGCAGTGGCAGTGCATATTGATATTTGCTGGTGATGATTTGACTTAATAAACTGGACGTGGCCATGCCTTTGTTGATGGCCATGTTTGGCATCTTGGCTTGTTTAATACTGTTATTCGACCCTGACTTATCACATTCACGACACGCGTACTTTGGGCGAATATGCTCAATGACTTTTATCTTTGCGGGGACGAAGTCGAGCTTTTCGCTGACGTCTTCACCCATTTTATGCAACTCATTACCACAGCAGTTACACACCTTGTCTTCTTCGGCAATGTCATGAATCACTTGCTCACGGGGTAAGTCTTTGGGTAATGGTTTGCGCTTTGGTGTTTTGCGTGTGTAGCTAATCTCTTGCGTAGCAAGCTCATCAGGTTGCTCAATGATGTCTTCGGCTTCATTAAACAATTCACCTTGTGCGTCAAAGCCTTCGGTACTTTTACCAAATTGTTTTTGTTGCGCTAGGCGGAATTGCTCCTCTAGATACCGGTTTCTCGCAGTCGCTTGCGCTAACTTTTCAGCGTGCTCTACCAACAGCTTTTTAAGCAACGCCGGATCGTTTGGAAGGCGGTTAACATCAATATTCATCCTTCTATTTTATAATGTTTTTTACCGTAAACTAGCTTAATGCGATGGTTAATATTGATCCCGCGACGATCTAAATAATGCTAGCGTTTTCGATGTTGATTTGTTGATGCCCTATGACATCATACCCAGATAATAACCAGTGTAATTGTTGCTCGGTTAAGTTTAGGGTGTCGGCGCTGAGGTTTTTCGGCCATTTAAATTTGTGCTTATCGAGGCGTTTATACCACAGGGCAAAGCCTGTGTTATCCCAATACAATATCTTCAGCTTATCTCGGCTTTTATTACAAAAAACAAACACGGCACCGGATAGCACTGACAGTTCGAGTTCACTTTCAACAATGGCCGCTAAGCCATTAATGGATTTTCTGAAGTCGACAAACTGATTGCAAAGGTACACGTCGGGCACATCAATAAACATGTTCATGCTTGCAGCGCCTTTATTAAATTAGCCACCCATGTAGGCTCAGATGAGGTTGGTATAGTTAAATGAGTTTCACCATGAGATAACGTGATTGAGGCATTCACTTTATGGGGAATGGCTTTGTTTTGCACTTTCACCAATTTAGGTGCTTTTGCAGCGTCTTGTAACTTAGACCGATATTTATAAAAGTTTGAAGTGGGTAACATGTTTTCTTTACAAAATGCGACAATAGATAAGCCGCTGGTTTGTTGCTGCTCAATCAATTTTTGCCAGTCATTAAGGGTTCTTTTTTGCATAATACCTCCAGTAGAAACTGACGATATTTTCTATTAATTAAATCCACTCTGCTAGGTGTCGTTGCTCGGACGCTTACCTTTTTTCAAGGGTTTGTACCTGCACTACTAGCACGCGAAATTTTACTGCGCAAAAAAGTAGTAAATGGTCGAGGCTGGTTAATCACATTTGTTATTTCGGTATGTTTAGCATTTAGCGCCTTTTACGAATTAATAGAGTGGTGGGTTGCAGTGTTAAGCGGCGAAAACGCAGAAGCGTTTTTAGGCACTCAAGGTTACGTATGGGATACCCAATCAGATATGGGACTGGCGTTATTTGGGGCTATTTGCTCATTGTTATTGCTTTCAAAAGTACACGACAAACAGCTAAAAAACGTTAAAGATTATTTATAGAAAAAGTTATATAAACGCTTATAAAAGCATTGGTAAAAAAGACTACTAACGTATGACCGCAAACACTAGTGATTACTCAATTAGCACAGACAAAAGCAAACTTAACTTTAACCTTATTTATAACTTTATTGCTAATAGCTATTGGGCCAAAGGCATTCCTAAAAGCGTGATGCAATCAGCTATTGATAACTCAATGTGCTTTGGTGTTTACAGCGCTCATAACGAGCAAGTTGGCTTTGCCCGAGTAGTGACCGATAAAGCAACCTTTGCCTATTTAGCCGATGTATTTATTACTCCGCACTCGCAAGGTAATGGGCTGAGTAAGTTACTTATTAAAACGATAGTAGAGCACCCTGAGCTGCAAGGGCTCAGGCGCTTTTTATTAGCAACTTCTGATGCGCATAGCCTTTATACACAATACGGGTTTAAGCCAATAGATAACCCCGCACTACTAATGCAAATAAATCCTGATAATGTGTATGGTAAAAAATAATCGTGATACCTATTAAATGGGGAAGAGCAAATTCCGTCTAATGTTCTTGTTAAGCGGCGTTGTTCCAAGCGCCCGGACTCATACAGTCAAAAAAGACTACTTCAACATCGTTACCTATGTGATCTAGAATCATTTGATGGACGCGAGTGCAATAACCTTGGTCAGCACCAAAAACCGATATAGCTACACTAGTAACACCAGACTCAGCCAAACGACGTAATATATGAATATCGTGCTCACCAAAACCCCATCCATAGATTGTCAGGTTATTACCTACTTTGGGTAACACCTCACGATAAACTGTATTCAAATAGTGACTATTATGAATTGCTTTTACCTTTTGACTTGAAGTACCTTCACTAACGAACAAAGGTATGTATTCTCCAGACTCCCATTGGCGCAATATTGCACGCAATAAATCACCACCTCCTGCTTCTAACTTCTCCTCTTGCTCAACAACATTTCTAGCGAGTATTAGACTGCCATGCGGATAAAATATTAATGTGTTACGTCTGTCCCATCGGCTTATTGATTCACGAAATCTCTGCCAATCTTCATCAAACTCACCATGAAGGAAACAGTCTTTGAAGCAATGACCATTGAAGTCACGGTTTGCATGCATAATCACCCAATACAGAGATAAGTCATAGTTAAGTGAAAGTACTGTTTTAAAAGAGCTTAAAAATAAGGCGATATCTGTAAATTGCTCTTCAACTTCGCAATACTCCGGATGAATACTACGTACAGCTTGGATCAAACAGTCACGAACATGCTCATATGCATTTTGGGTCTCGTTGTCAGTAATCTCTAATGCTAGGTTAACCCTGTTTGCTTGCCAAACAAGACGCAAAATCAACTCGAAATCATTAGTATCAAAGTGAGAAAAAAGGCGCTGAACATGATGAGTTAGCAAGCCATTATCGATTGCGTGTTGCTGTAACGAAGGATATGAAAAGCTTCTATCAATACCAATTGAAGCTCCATTTCCTAGTAATACCGAATCATTAAAGCTTTCAGATATATCAGCCCACTGTTCAATTACATATGGCATTGTTGACTTTCTCCTAACCGTTTAACAACTTTGTATACGACATTTGTCGTTTTATAAACCGACAAATGTCAATATATTACATTGCACCTATTTTTGCCACGAGATGACTTCCATGTAAATAAATAGATAACACCTAGCCAGTTTTTATTAGTGTAGGAATACACCAAAATGGTGGAGATCAGTAATATTGGACAAAATAACAATTACTGTTCGTATGTAGAGCAGTTATTAACCACTGATTTAATATTAGTATTAACAAAGGTAAAGTAATTATATTTTTTAATTTATAAAAGTGGGTGGCAGTTTAATTACGGTGTTTGAAATATTTAGGCTTAGCCCGTGCGCCAGCAACCTGTGTGTTTACGGTTTGAAAGTCGAGTCATGTTTAATTTCTACTGAGTTTTTTGCGTAATTTATCATTTATAATAAATTACGCTTTACACTGTTTTTATTGGTTTTTTCAGTAAAAATTAGGATGGGTGCTATCCTAATTCTTTGCGGTGGGGGAAATCAATAAATACTGGGTCTGCATAAATAGGTGCAATACGAATTTACGATTTATTCACTTGGCTTTTTTAGCCTCTAGAGTTTCTATTTCACTCCAGATTTTTTCGGCTTCTGCACTTAACATGGCAAAGCTTTTAATGTCGCCTTTTCTTTGTGCCTGCATGCCTTGCTCTAGTTTTACGTCGTATTCTTTACGCAGTTTTTTTACGGGATCAGGCTTTAAAAATGAAAACATTAGTATTCTCTTAATTTATTAAATTATATGTAATTAGTGTACGCATTAATGGGCTTAATAGTTCTTTGTTTGGTGAAAATGTTTACTTTGCGCTTTAAAAGCGCAAAGTAAACACGGTGTAATTTTGCGTACTGTGTGCTAGTTCTAGTGCTTACGTTTCTGGCTCTAGGCGTTTAATACCTTGCCCATCAATACCTAAATAAATAAAACCATCACTGCCTTGGGCTAAGCTGCGTACTCTGCCAATTCCATCGAGTATTTTATATTGCTTAACAACCTTACCTTTTGAGAGCTCTAGTGCGCTAATGAATGCAAATTTCATTGATGCTAGTAATAGCTTACCTTTAAGCTTTGGGTATTTATCACTCGTTACATACAACATATCGGAAGGGGCAATTGAAGGGGTCCAATGTAATACGGGCGATTGCATGCCGTCTTTTTCTTTAAGGTCGGTAAACTTGGTACCGCTGTAGTTAACGCCATAGCTTACTAAAGGCCATCCGTAGTTAGCGCCTTTTTTTATTATATTAAGTTCATCGCCGCCGCGTGGTCCGTGCTCGTGAGACCATAAAATATTGTTTTGATTATTAAACCACATGCCTTGTGGGTTACGATGTCCATAAGACCATACCGCATGTTTTGCATCTTTTTGTTTAACAAACGGATTATCACTTAGGATATTACCATTTTCGTGTAAGCGATAAATTTTACCGCCATCACGCGTGAGATCTTGCGGGTTTATGTCGCGGGAGCCGCGATCGCCAATTGAAAAATAAACATAACCTTCATCATCAAACACAATACGGCTGCCGTAGTGCTGGCCTTTGGTACTATTATGCTCGCCTTTGTATAGCAATTGCTGATCAGACAACTGCGTATGATCGCTATTTAGCTTGGCGCGCATTAGGGCGGTGTTACTTCCGCTTTCTTTGCCCTCACTACTTGAGTAACTAAAGTACAGCCATTGGTTTTGCTTGCTATCGGTGTGTAGTGCTAAATCAAGTAATCCACCTTGGCCATTAGCGTCAATGTCAGGCAATCCAGAGACCTTAGTTAATTTAGTGGTATTTTTAGGTAATAAAAATAACGCTCCACTGCGCTCAGATATTAGTAAATCACCATTAGCTAAAGGCTCAATAGCCCAAGGTATAACTACACCTTCTGCCGCTGTTACTGCGTTAACGCTAAGCGATAAAGTATCGAGCTGTTTATAGTTTTTTACGTAATCGCTTTTTGCATGCGCGGGTGCGTTAGTAGCAAATATAGCAACGGCTAAGCCCGTAATTATTAGTTTAGGGAGTGTGTTATGTGACCTTAAATTTATCATTATGGCTTCCAAAATTAATCCAATCTTACATAACCTTATCATGGCATAAATAAATTTGTTAAGTGTTGAGTTGAATGAAAAATGCACACTTACATATTTTAAAATTATCTCCTAACAGAAATTGTTTAAGCAAATTGCGCTAATAAAAATTGAATAATTACTCTATTGGGGTTGAAAACTTAAAATTTGAGCGTACATTTGTGCGCTGAAGTTTGGGCGTACACGTGTAAGTTCAAAATAATTAAGATTTGATAGAGATTTAACCATGATGACTCAAGTATTAAACCAATTTTCAAAATGGTTTTTACACCATCAAAGTTTTGCAGGCTACATAGAGCCCGTAATGCAGGTGTTTAAACCTACGTGGCGTGCAGGGCAGTTTAGGGCGCAAGTAGTTAGTACAGCTGTGCTTGATGGCGGTTTTGTAAGTGTGCTACTTAAGCCAAGCAAACAATGGCAGGCGCATACGTCAGGGCAGCATATAAGTTTAACGGTTGAAATTAATGGGCGATTATTAACACGCGTTTTTACCGTGGCTTCAAGCGCTCAGCAATTTAAAAATACAGGTTTAGTGCGCTTACTAATCAAAACAAATGCGCAAGGGCGCTTTACTGGCTTACTCAGCAGCGCATTAAAAGCGGGTTTGTGGTGTAATATTTCTGCGCCAAGTGGCGACTTTGTATTCAAAAATACACACACGCCAGTCACTTTTATTGCAGGCGGCTCGGGTATAACACCTATGCTAGCTATGCTTGATGATTACTTAAGCCAAACAACGCAAAAAGTCTCGTTAGTGTATTACGCAAAAGCCACTGAGCATCAATGTATTGATGAGCTAAGTGAGTTGGCAGCGCAGTTTGAGCATTTTTCGTTTTTATTATTAACGCGTGAGCAATCAAGCGACATAACCAGCAATATTAAGCCGTGGGAAAACCCAGATATTTACTGCTGTGGTCCTGCAGCATTTATGCAAACGGTGAGCGATTTTGCTAAAACGCATAAGCTAAATTACTACCAAGAAGCCTTTGGTTTAGCGCTGCCTAGCTTAAACGACGATAGCCAATTTAATGTAAAAATTAACGCCAGTGCCCATGTTATATCGGGCAACGATGTTTTACTGACTCAGTTTGAAGAAAAAAAGCTACCCGTTAAACGCGGTTGCGGTATTGGTATTTGCCATCAATGCCAATGTATTAAAAAGTCTGGCGTGGTACGTAATTTAAAAACAGGTGAATTGAGTGACAACGGCGAGCAATTAATACAACTTTGCGTAAGCCAACCTGTTAGTGATTTGGAGTTACAATTATGAAAAACATTAACTACGACATGCTCGCAAACGAGCTAGATGCCATTAAAATGGACACCCTTGGCAAAGTTGGCCAACAAGATGCTGACTATATTCGCTCTGTTGTACGCAAACAGCGAGTGTGTGAATGGAGCGGGCGAATTTTGCTAATGCTTGGTTTTATTCAGCCATTATTATGGGTTGCAGGCGTGTTGTTATTAGCACTTGCTAAAATTTTAGACAATATGGAAATTGGCCACAATGTAATGCATGGTCAATACGATTGGATGAACGACAAGCAACTTAACTCACAGCATTATGAATGGGACATAGCGTGCGATGGACAAAGTTGGCACCGCGTTCATAACTTTGAGCACCATACTTATACTAATATTATTGGTAAAGACAGAGACTTTGGTTATGGCTTGTTGCGTTTAAGCGATGATTTTAAGTGGCGCTTTAAAAATGTATGGCAGTTTTTTACGTATATTAATTTAAGTGTGTTATTTCAGTGGGGCGTGTCGTATCACGAGTTGGCTGCAGAGCGTGTTTTTATTGGTAAAAAGAAAGAAAACCGCGAAGGGCTTGTATCACACTCTACATTAAAGCAGCGCTTTTTTAGTAAAGGCGCTCGCCAGTTAATTAAAGATTATGCGATATTTCCGTTACTTGCAGGCCCTTTATTTTTATGGGTATTGGCGGGTAATTTAGTGGCAAACTTAATCCGTAATTTATGGACGTCGACCATAATATTTTGTGGTCACTTTACTGAAGAAACGCAAACTTTTAAGCAAGAAGACTGCGTAAACGAAACGCAAGGGCAGTGGTATTATCGCCAAGTCCTGGGCTCGTCTAATATTAAAGGGTCGCATTGGTTTCATGTTTTAACGGGGCATTTGAGCTGCCAAATAGAGCATCACTTATTTCCTGATATGCCGTCTTCGCGATATCAAGAAGTAGCGCCTCAAGTAAAAGCTGTTTTGAAAAAACACGGTATTGATTACCATACGGGTGGTTTTTTTAGGCAGTATACGTCGGTGTTAAAACGTATTATTAAATATTCGTTTAAATAAACATGTTTTAATTAACGAATGAAAAAATCGGTCTGTGTAACTACACTGACCGATTTTTTTGTTTATTGCACTCAATACGGTTGATTAGTAAACAGCACTTGCAAAAATTTCTCATAGTTAATTAAAAAAGCCTTACTTTAGCTATGGTTAAATAGCGTGTGATTGTCATACAATGGAGGAAAATAGACCACACAAGAGAGATTAAAATGGCCGCATTTGGTACCGTGTTTATGCCGCAGATGATTCAAGCTCGTTTTTCTGATAATAAATGGAGCGAGAGCTCAATTGTCCCTTCCGATAAACTTGAACTTCATGCTGGTGCGCACGTTCTTCATTATTCAAGTACATGTTTTGAAGGCTTAAAAGCCTTTCGCCATGAAGATGGTTCTGTTTATCTTTTTAGAATGGATGCAAACATTGCACGCATGCAACAAAGCTCAGCGCTATTAAGCTTACCGAGTTTTGACAGCGATATGCTAAAAACGATGATTATCGATATTATGCGTGAATACGCAGATGAAACGCCATTACCACCAGGCTCTATGTATATTCGCCCAACGCACATTGGTACTGAGGCGGCAATTGGTAAAGCAGCTGCGCCATCAATGAGCTCGCTTTTATACACGTTACTATCGCCAGTAGGTGATTACTTTGCAGGTGGTGCAACAGCACTGCGCGTATTGCTTGAAGAAGATGGCATGCGCTGCGCTCCGCACATGGGTATGGTAAAAAGTGGTGGTAACTACGCCAGTGCTCTAGCACCTATAAGTGCTGCACGAACTAAGTATCAAGCAGATCAAATTTTATTTTGCCCTGGTGGCGACGTACAAGAAACCGGTGCTGCTAACTTTATACTTATTGATGGCAACGAAATTATTACTAAAGCGCTTGATAGCACGTTTTTACATGGTGTAACGCGTAATAGTATTTTAACCATAGCCAAAGATTTAGGTATGACGGTAAGCGAGCGTAACTTTAGCGTTACTGAGCTACTAGAGCGTGCTGCTAAACCAGGTACTGAAGCGGCGCTTTCGGGCACTGCAGCTGTACTAACTGCTGTGGGTACGTTTATTCATAACGATAAAGAATACAAAGTAGGTACTGGCGAGCCAGGCCCAACGACTGCGCGCCTTCGCCAAGCATTGAACGATATTCAATGGGGTAAAAGTGAAGACAAGCACGGCTGGTTAACTAAAATCTAATTATAGATTTAATAGCAACTCGCATTAAAAAGCCACCTAATCGGTGGCTTTTGTGTATTTGGTTACTTTAAGCTGTGCTTTTTAGAACTTCATTTCTATTTTACCGTACACGTAGCGTCCGTTAAATCCATACGGCGAGAAGCTAGAGTAAGCAAATAAACGTGAGAAGGTGGTTACATCGTCAACATTTTCACGGGTTGCATCTGGGTAAACATCAAAAATGTTATTAGCACCTAAGCTCAGCGATACGTTTTCACTAAGCGAGTAGGCTACATCTAAGTCGGTTATCCATTTAGGCTTAAGCACTTCGTTACGTTCTGGGATATCTGAAGGGTCTTGAGTTTCACCGTAACGCGTTGTTCTAAGCGTTGTACGTATGTCGTCGTTTGTCCATGTTGCGCTTAAGTTGTACTTATTACGCGGTGTGCTTACTTCAAAACGACGCAGCTCAGTGCCTGAGAACAAGTTGTCTTGATCAAACCCTGCACCTTGAAGCTCTGCTGGTGGGTCGATAATATTTGTTACTTCATTTTTGCCGTAGTTATAACCTAGGTTAAAGGCTAAATCGCCGTAACCATCAGTTGCTACATTATAAGAGGCAACCACATCAACACCACGGGTTTTACTGTCAATTGCATTTAAGAAGAAACGACCTTGGTTAGCGCCTGTGCCTTGAAGTAAATCGGCAATAGCAGCACCCGATAAGTTGTTTGATAACACAATGCGGTCATCAATTAATATTTGGTAGTAATCAACCGACAAGCTGAAATTAAAGTCGGTAGACCATGTAAAACCAACGCCGTAGTTTGTTGCTTCCTCGGCATCAAGACCCGGTGAGCCCAGTGCTTTTGCTACATCGCTGCTTGGTGCAAAGGTACCTGTTTCGGTTGGTTCGCCATCAACAAATACAGTGGCTACTGAGGTAAAGTATTGCTGCTGCAAAGAAGGTGCTCTAAAACCAGTAGATACAGAGGCGCGTAGTGCTAGGTCTTCAGTTAATGAATAACGAGTCGCAATTTTACCGTTAAGTGTATCGCCAAAGTCCGAGTAATCTTCATAACGGGCGGCAACCGCTAAATTCCAATCGTCGGTTAGGTAGGTTTCAAGGTCTATATATAAGCTCACGTTGTGGCGGCTATTATCGCCCTCTGATTCGGGTGTAAACCCCGGGAATACTTGTGCGCCCGCTGCGCCAAATGGGCCATCAACTGGGTCGGTTACTGCGCCTCCTGGGCCAAATGTGCCTTGTGCGTATGAAGCTTCTTCGCCTGCATCTATTTGGTATCCTTCGCGGCGATACTCAGCACCTACAGCTACGTTTACAGAGCTTTCTAAAAAGCTGACGTCTACCTCGCGGCTAAAATCAACGTTTAAAGTAAGTTGATCGTAGGTAAGTGTTCCTGCATCAAAGCTTGTTTGGCTAGTAGGGCCATATGAGGTATTTAAGCTATTTATAACACCAAACTCAAATGCATCTTGACCATATACGGCCGATACATCGTAATTCCATTCACTTAAAAAACCTTTAGCGCCAAGTGCCAGTGAAAAGTCATCTATGTCTGAGGTAATAACAGGTAAAAAGCCATCAGGGTACACTTCTTCTATATTACGGTTATCGCTTGCACGGCGATAAAACCCGCCGCCTTCGCCTTCACGTTTGCTGTAAGAGCCAAACGAATATAAATCGACTTCGTTTGTTAACTGGTAACCTGCGTTATAAAACATTGAAAAATCTTCAACATCGCCATTACCAAAGTTATGGTTATACCGATTTACGGTAAGTTCACGTGGGTCAAGCGCGCCATCTACTGAACCGTCATCTATGCGTGCGTAGTTTTCACGGTTATCGTAGTCTGAGCGGTTAGTTGAATGGCGGTCGCGGTATTCTGTTGAGATGTTTAAAAAGCCATTATCACCAAGCTCAAACCCTATATTACCTTGCAGCGTTAATGTTTGACCATCGGTTAAAGAGCGATCGCCCCCTTCGGTAAAGGCTAAATTACCATCACTGCCTTCAGATACTGATTTAAGCTGTGGTACACCGTCCATTTCGGTTACGTTAGCACCATATATAGCCGCAACTGAACCACCGCTGCTGGCACTTTTAAGTACAATATTAATAACACCAGCTATAGCATCAGAGCCATATTGCGCTGCTGCACCATCGCGTAGTACTTCTATACGGGCAATAGCATTTGCTGGTATCGCATTTAAGTCAACCGATGATGAACCACGACCCGTTGAGCCATTTAAGTTAAGTAATGCGTTGCTGTGGCGGCGCTTACCATTAACAAGCACTAAGGTGTGATCGGGTGCTAAGCCACGAAGCTGAGCGGGGCGTACATGGTCGCTGCCATCAGTAAGTGATGCTTGTGGGAAGTTAAAGCTGGGTAATAAACTGCTAAGCAGGGCATTCGTTTCAGTAAAGCCTGAATTTTTAAGTGCATCTGCACCAATTATATCGATGGGTACTGCGCTGTCTTCTACTGTACGGCCTAATCGGCGAGAGCCAATTACGCTTATTTGTTCGATGTTTTCTTCTGCTTTGGTGTCTTGCTCTGCAGCATTTACTGAGAGCGAACCAAGTAGCGCAGCTGATGCACTCATGGCGAGTAATATTTGTGGTACCGACTGCTGTAATTTAAATAACGGTTTTCTATTCATGCTGTATTTCCCCATACCCATTGAATTATTTTAGTTTTGAACAATAAGATTAATACCAACCCGCAATAATACTTAATCATTTTTAGGGGCTAAACGTGCCGTTACCTGCGTTAAAAAACTCTCATTTACGACTGCATGGATGCAGAAGGTAGAGCAATGCAGGAGCAATTGCCGAGAGCAACTAAATAGCGAATTTTTTGCCTAGCTATCAACACGTTTTTCCATCCTCAAAATAGATCACTTAATTAAGCGGATTGGTATAAACTTTTTTGTTACCTTGAACATATACTTAATTAACAAAGCCAGTCAATTGAATAACATTCAATTAATTTAAGGGTTTTTATAATTACATTTGGCTGTTTTTTATAATGACCATTGTTTTAGTTATATAGCGAAGGTAATTGCTAAGTAATTGATGAATAGTGAATTATATTTAAAAATTAAATTTAACGTTTAGTTAACTGGTAAGATGAGGTTGGTAGGTTTAACTAATCATGAGTAGGAAGCCGTTTTTATTGGGCTGGCAATAAACAACTGTTGAGCTATAAATATTTTTGAAAATATAAAACAAAAACACACCCATTAAATGTTAACTGAATTAACATTTAATGGGTGTGTTATAAATTATGTACTACTTATTAGAACCTATACTTTAAAGCATGAAGCAATTTTGTTTTTATAAGTAATTGGTATAAAAAAGAATGCTAAAAATAGTGTTAAAATTTAATTTTTCCAACAAGCATATCTTTAAACATTACCCAATCTCCCCACAAACTGTAAAAAGGGTGTTTAAAAGTAGCAGGGCGGTTTTTTTCAAAAAAGAAATGTCCGACCCACGCAAACCCATATCCAATAACAGGTAATAGCCACAATAAACTGTAGTGTTGTTTTAATAATGCTATTGCGATTACAGCAAGAACGAGGGTGCTTCCTATAAAATGTAAGCGGCGGCAAGTCACGTTGCTGTGCTCTTTTAAATAATAAGGATAGAAAGCTTTAAAGCTTTTAAACGTGGGGTTTGTACTTTGCATAGTGTGCTCTTTTATTGTTTTTTATTTTATGAGGGTAGTGCTATTAAAGCGTAAGTTTACATTTGTTTACAGCGATAAATGGCGCTTAACGCATCTAAATAGACAAAAGGGCTAAAAGTTAATAACTTAGTCGCACTATTAATAAATAAGAATGGAACTCAGGATGTTTAAACATACTCTAGCGTGTGCTGTAATTGTAGCGCTTAGCGGCTGTTCAGAGCCAACTAATACGGTAACTCAAGAAGAAGTAAAAGCACCTATGAAGCAAGTTAACGCAGTTATATACCCAGAAACAAAAAAAGGCGATGTAGTAGATACCTACTTTGAAGAAGCGGTTAGCGACCCATATCGTTGGCTTGAAGATGATATGAGCGATGAAACTGCCGATTGGGTTAAAACGCAAAACAATTTAACGTTTTCTTATTTAGAACAAATCCCTTATCGCGATAAGTTAAAGCAGCGCCTTGAAAAACTAATGAATTACGAAAAAATAGGCCCTCCTTTTACTGAAGGTGATTACACCTATTTTTATAAAAACGATGGTCTGCAAAATCAATATGTTTTGTACCGCAGTAAAGATGGCGGCGACGTTGAAGTATTTTTAGATCCAAACAAGTTTAGTGAAGATGGTACGACGTCTATGTCGGGTTTATCGTTTTCAAAAGATGGTTCATTGCTCGCATATCAAATATCTGAAGGTGGCAGCGATTGGCGTAAAATTATAGTTATTGATGCACATACTAAAGAGCAAGTTGAAGAAGCGCTTGTTGACGTTAAATTTAGTGGCATAGAGTGGCTTGGCAACGAAGGTTTTTATTATTCAAGTTACGAAAAACCTAAAGGCAGTGAACTTTCGGCTAAAACAGATCAGCATAAAGCGTATTACCATAAGTTAGGTACTGCACAATCTGAAGATAGTGTTGTATTTGGTGAAACTGATGAGCAAAAACATCGCTATGTAGGCGCTGATGTAACTCATGACGGCCGCTACCTACTTATTTCAGCTAGTACGTCTACTTCAGGCAATAAGCTGTTTATAAAGGACTTAACAAAGAAAAACAGTGAGTTTGTAACGGTTGTTGGAAATACTGATTCAGATACATCAGTGATTGATAACGAAGGCAGCAAGCTGTTTTTAGTTACTAATCTTAATGCACCGAACAAAAAAGTAGTGACGGTTGATGCAAGCAACCCGAGCCCAGAAAATTGGGTTGATTTAATTCCTGAAACCAAAAACGTACTAAACCTTACAAAAGGCGGCGATACCTTTTTTGCAAACTACATGGTTGATGCGATTTCGCAGGTAAAACAGTACAACAAAAAAGGCGAGCTAATTCGCGAAATTACATTGCCAGGCGTAGGTACAGCACGTGGTTTTGGCGGCAAAAAAGATCAAACAACGCTTTATTATTCGTTCACTAACTACAAAACACCAGGTACTACTTATACGTTTGACGTAACTACGGGTGAATCGGGTGTTTATCGTAAGTCGGCTATTGATTTTAATAGTGATGATTACACGTCTGAGCAGGTGTTTTACACATCAAAAGACGGTACTAAAATACCGATGGTAATTACCTATAAAACAGGCATTAAGCTTGATGGTTCAAACCCTACAATTTTATACGGTTACGGTGGTTTTAATATTAGTTTAACGCCAAGCTTTAGCCCCGTTAATGCAGTATGGCTTGAGCAAGGTGGTGTATACGCCGTTGCTAATATTCGCGGTGGCGGTGAGTACGGTAAAGACTGGCATAATGCAGGCACTAAATTGCAAAAGCAAAATGTGTTTGACGACTTTATAGCGGCGGCTGAGTACTTAAAAGATAAAAAGTACACCTCTAAAAAACGCTTAGCACTTCGCGGTGGCTCTAATGGTGGTTTGTTAGTTGGCGCAGTGATGACGCAGCGCCCAGACTTATTTCAAGTGGCTCTACCTGCTGTAGGCGTACTTGATATGCTGCGCTACCATACATTTACTGCGGGCGCTGGTTGGGCATACGACTACGGTACCAGTGAGCAAAGCAAAGAAATGTTTGAATACATTAAAGGTTATTCACCACTTCATAATGTAAAAGCAGGTGTTGAGTATCCAGCTACTATGATCACAACTGGCGATCATGATGACCGCGTTGTCCCTTCGCATTCGTTTAAGTTTGCCGCTGAGCTTCAAGCAAAGCAAACGGGTAATAATCCAACGCTTATTCGTATAGAAACAAATGCGGGGCATGGCGCAGGTACACCAACGAGTAAAACAATTGAGCAGTACGCTGATATATTTGGTTTTACGCTATATAACATGGGCGTAGAGTCGTTATAAAAGCGCTTTAACAAAATAGCTAACTTTAATAGCTGAGCAAAAAGGCCGAGTAAATTAAATTTACTCGGCCTTTTCAATGTTAGCAGTTAGCAGTTAGCAGTTAGCTACTGCATAGGTGAAAACAATCGTTGATACGTTTTATAAGCGTATTCGTCGGTCATTCCGCTCAAATAATCGCAAATTATACGCATCCCTTGGTTTTGCTTTTGCGCTTCTATGTATTGTGCTTGTGTTGTTTCGGGCAATAAACGCAGCGGATCGCTAGCAAAAGCGGTAAATAACTCTATTAGCAAATTTTGACCTTTAAATTCTATTTGCTGCATTTCGGGGTCGCGTATTAAACGTTGAAACACAAAATGCTTAAGTATTTGCAATACACTGTCGTATTGGGCATCTAATTTAGCGGTGTACTTTAAAATAGGGCATTCAAAGTCATCGTTTTGTATATCTAAATGTATATGAATAATAAAGGTATTAACCAGCTCACCTATGGCATCTTTTCGCTCATAATCATTTTTTGAAAACAAACGCTTCGTGAGCGACTCAAGCATGGTGTTTAACCAGTCAAAATTTAGTGCTTTTAAATGAGGTAGAGCATGAGTTTGCCAATCGTCTAGCGTAAGTACATGGGTTGCAATGGCATCTTCTAAGTCGTGTACCGCGTATGCTATATCGTCGGCATGTTCCATTATGGCGCTGTCGAGCGATTTATACGTTGTTTTAGCGCGGTACTTATCAATAGCAGCGTGGTTACCTAACAATGTTTTATCGTTTTGACGAAGTGGTTCTACTATCCAATTGAATATGGCTGCATCGTCGTTGTATAACCCTTTGGCAGGTCGCCAATCATCCGCTTTTATAAATGCACGACCGGTTGTGGCATCGGGAATGGTATGCCAAAGCGTATTAATAAACGCGGGGTATTTTATAAAACCTAATAAAGTACGACGAGTTAGGTTCATACCGTGCCCATTACTATAGGGCTCAAGTTTTGCAACTA
The DNA here is from genome assembly GCF_031198785.1 of Pseudoalteromonas sp. HL-AS1. Classification (NCBI taxonomy): domain Bacteria; kingdom Pseudomonadati; phylum Pseudomonadota; class Gammaproteobacteria; order Alteromonadales; family Pseudoalteromonadaceae; genus Pseudoalteromonas; species Pseudoalteromonas sp. HL-AS1. The sequence goes on along the minus strand of NZ_CP133569.1, from coordinate 2,057,764 downwards.
TGCGCAGTGTTTGTGCGTTACCTTCAAAACCACCGTGATCGCGCATCATGTAATTTAGCGCTATTTCGCCACCATGGCCAAAGGGTGGATGGCCAATATCGTGCGCTAAACACAGTGTTTCTAGCAGCCCAGTTGATGGAAAGTGCGTAAAGTCGCTATGTTGCGCTTTTAAATGGCGCAATATGCCGGTACCAATTTGCGATACTTCTAAAGAGTGGGTAAGGCGAGTGCGGTAAAAGTCGTTTAGGCCAATACCCATAATTTGGGTTTTAGCTTGCAAACGTCTAAATGCAGCGGCATGAATAATGCGCGAACGATCGACCTGCCACGGCGAGCGGTTATCGTTAGGGCGATGTTTATATTGCTCTATTATTCGGCTTTGCCATTGTTTATCCATACTGCTTACTCACACATAGTTAATATTATTAAACTTTGCTCAGTATACCCATGGACTTATAAATTGCGAATGAACAAATGCACTACATAGGCTCTGTTTTATCTAAAACCCAAATACATTGCTGAAAATTCAACCGTAAAAGGTCATCAAACCCCAGTTATTCGCGTTTATAAAGTGGCTTAGGTATAATGCGCCTTCGTATGCTTGTGTATTAACCATGCATAGTTGTTGTTTCAAAGAGAGAATACATGTTAAAAACGATTTTTAAGCTTTTACTAACCGTGTTTTTTGTATGGGCGCTTGCTTACCCGTTTATACAAAGTGACGATGTTGAGCCAGATGAACAAACGTCAGAACAACCAAAAAAAGTGAAGAAAAAAGAAAAACCATTACATAATGTAAAACTGCCAAAGTTTTCAGAATTTAGTGATGTTAAAGAAAAAAAACATGCATTTTTTAGCTTTATTCGTCCGCACGTTGAAGCCGAAAACAAAAAAATATTACAGCAACGCGCTAAGCTTGAAATAGCACGCATGATGCTACAAAACGAATTACCTTTAGAAAAAAAGCAAAGCAAAGATATTGCAGCAATATTAAAGTCGTACGGCTTACCAACCACCATTGATACGCTAATACTTACGCAAGCACTACGCCGTGTTGATATAATTCCTAAAGAATTAGCGCTTATGCAAGCTGCGAATGAATCTGCGTGGGGCACATCGCGTTTTGCACGTATTGGCCTTAACTTTTTTGGTCAGTGGTGTTACACAAAAGGTTGTGGCATGGTACCAAAACGCCGTAATACTGGAGCGGCACACGAAGTTGCTGCGTTTAAATCGGTAAGAGCTGCTATTAACTCTTACTTTAAAAACATAAATACGCATCCTGCTTATAAAGATTTGCGCGCAATACGTGAAAACTTACGTCTTGAGCAAAAACCAATTTTAGCGACTGAACTTACACATGGTTTAATGTCTTACTCTGAGCGCGGTGAAGCGTATATAGAAGAGCTAAACACGATGATTAGCCAAAATAGAGCCTACTTTGATGAATAAATACATTTTTAATTGCACCATCGCCATTGCGTTAGTGCTGCTGGGCATAAGTGCATTTAATGTTAATGCTAGAGAATTTGTGATGTCGTATGACGGTTTTTATGACCGATTAAAAGTTGTTAACAAAGGCGACTTTCAATATGCGCGAGTTAATTTTTATATAAGTGATATAGCAACTAACGAAGCATGTGCCATTAAAAGCGGCACTATTTTAACTGAAAGAAACGAGTACCCACTTAACTTTACCGATAAAGCACAGCTACTATTACCGTTCGATAAGCAACTTGATACAGATAAAGCTGTTATTGTGGTGCAGCCACAAAATCCAGATCATGATTGCCAATTAAAACTTCAAATAGAAGCAAACGAACTTGAAGATTTAACGTTTTCAAAGCAGTCGTTATATACCATTAACGAAGAACTTGATGAGCTATTAACTGATTTGTCGGGCTTTTTTGTAAGTAAATTAATGTGGTTTTTATTACCAGAGCAAAAGGGCGTAGCAGTTACATTTAAAAGCCCAATGCAATTTGACGATAAGAGCATAACGTGCGAAAAGTCTGTGTGTTATTTTGCGGTTGAAGATAACTGGGAAGATGATACCGCGTCACTTGGCGATATATCGCAGGTTATTAAAGTAACGCCTTGGATTGTTAAGTAGCCCACATATAAAAAGCGGCATTTAGCCGCTTTTTTGTACCAAAATTAGTATTCGCTTTTAGTCTTTACTTGATAAGTGGTGCAGATGAATCGCGCTGCATTAAAGTAGGTTCAAAAAAGCGATTTATAACAAGGTTTTTATTTTGATAAACATCTTTAAGCACTAATTTAGCAGCCATTTCGCCCATTTTTCCGATCGGATTATCAATCGTCGTGAGTGTAGGGTACAGGTAGTTTGCAAAAATAACGTTATCAAATCCAACAATCGATAAATCGTTTGGTAAATTATAACCGTGCTCTCGAGCATATTTCATAGCACCGGAAGCCATTTCGTCATTGGCGCACACTAGTGCAGTAAAGCTGAGCTTTTCATCAATAAAATGTTTTAAGCCTTTACTACCACCGGTTTCGTTAAAGTCCCCAATGTAATAAAGCGCAGGATCAAATTTAATACCAGCCTCTGTGAGTGCTTGTTTATGACCCTCTAAGCGGTTAAAAGCATCGGCTTTGAACTGCGGACCTGCAATGTACGCTATTTGTGTATGGCCTTGATTTAATATCGATTTAGTGGCCAGGTAGCCACCTAATTGATTATCTAAACTGATACAGTTATCTTTTAATTGCTCTACGTAACGGCTCATTAAATAAACGGGCGTAGAGCCTTTACTTAGTTTTATTAGGTAGTCGTCTGAGACGGCTTCTACGTGCAAAATAATGGCATCGCAGCGTCTGCTAATTAAAAACTCAATGCCTTCTTGTTCTTTGTCTTCTTCACTGTGTCCGGTGGTAATAATAACGTGTTTACCCGCAGCGCGAAGCTCTGACTCAATACCTGCCATCATTTGGGCAAAGAAAGGACCATGTAACTCAGACACTAAAATACCGACACTGTTAGTACAGTTAGAGGCTAAAGATTGCGCTATTGAATTAGGCTTGTAGCCAAGCTGCGCCATAGCATCAAGCACTTTTTGTTTAGTTTTATCGCTTACACGGGTATTTTTGTTCATCACGCGAGAAACGGTGGCTAACGATACGCCCGCAAGCTCTGAGACTTGATAAATTGTTGCCATGTTATTTGTTCACTCGCTTATCCTTAACTACTTCGGCTAAATAATACCTTAGAGTATATATCTTAACTAGCTGTTAGTTTAGATTGAATATTTTCAACAACCTGATTAGTCAGTGTATATTTTTTCATTATGTAGGCAACAAATAATGAGCCAAAAGCAGGTAGTACAGTGAATGACAGTAAAATACCGTGTTGGGTATCAAGAGTTTGTACTGCATCGGCCTGATAACTGTAAAAAGATAACAACCAGCCTGCAATTGCGCCGCCTACAGCCACGCCCATCTTAATAAAAAATATAACGCCTGAATAAACCAAACCCGTAATGCGTACACCTGTTTTTTCATGCCCGTAATCTATGGTGTCGGCCATTTTTGCCCACAACAACGGGGTTGCCATATCTAAAAAGAATTTCCATAAAATAAAGGCAGTAAATGCGAGTACTAATTGATCTTTACTAATAAAGTAACTAAAACCACAAATAGCGGCGGCAATAACTTGTAAGCTTATATAGGCCTTTATTTTACAAAAGCGCTTTGCAAGTGGTTGAGCTAAAGCACAACCTACCATGCTGGCTGCAACACCTAGCGTCATAAATAAAGTGATTAAATCGTCTCGACCTAAATAGTATTTTACGTAGTAAACAGCAAGCGTAAGCCTTAATACTTGCCCGGTAAGTAAAAAGAATGCAGCTAAGCAAAGTGTTCGCCATTGATCGTTTTTAATTAATGCTTTAACACTTTGGGCAAAAGGAATGTTTTGCTCTTTAGGCTGTTGTATACGCTCTTTTGTGCCTAAAAAACAAAGTAAAAACAGTACAAAGCCTAAAATGCTCATTGCAGTCATGGTGTATTGATAGCCCTTAGCTGCATCGCCTTGGCCAAAGTACTCAACCATTGGCATAGTACAACCCGCTACTATTACGCCGCCTAACATACCAAATACAAACCGGTAAGACTGAATAGTCACGCGCTCTTTTACATCTGCTGTAAGTACACCGCCCAGTGCACAATAAGGAATATTGATAGCGGTGTAAGCCACCATAAGAAGTGTGTAAGTAGTAAAGGCGTAAATTATTTTATCGGTGCCTTCTAAATCAGGCGTAGTAAACGCTAAAATACTAATAATGGCAAAAGGAAGCGAAAGCCAAAGTAGGTAGGGGCGAAAGTGCCCCCAGCGCGTATGTGTTTTGTCAGCAAGGTTGCCCATTAATGGGTCGGTTACGGCATCAAAAATACGTACTGCTAAAAACATAGTACCGACAACAGCGGGTGATAAACCCACTACGTCTGTGTAGTACAGCATTAAAAACATCATAACTGTTTGAAAAATAATATTACTGGCGGTGTCGCCTAAGCCATACGCTATTTTTTCTTTTACACTGACCATGATTATTTATCCCGCTTTATACTTGTTTTTAGTTATGGGTATGCTCTTATCTTTTAGAGATGAGTTCTTTATAAGCTAAGCCACTGTTTTTAATAGTGCGTTGCTGGGTTTTATAATCTACATACACAATACCAAAACGTTTTAAATAGCCTTCTGCCCATTCAAAGTTATCCATTAGGCTCCAAGCAAAGTAGCCATGTATAACAACACCTTGTTCAATTGCATTATGAACCGCGTTTAAATGAGTATTATAATAACTTAAACGGTCTAAGTCGTTAACTTCACCATTATTATACGTATCGGGCATTGCTGCACCATTTTCGGTTATATAAATAGGCGGTAAGGTGTATGTTTTATTAAGCGATACGAGCAAGTCAGTGAACGATTGCGGGTAAATTTCCCACCCCATATCAGTTAGCGGGCCCGTAGGTGCAATAGGCTCATAAATGTCAGTAGGGTGCGCTTTATAAACTTGGCGGGTATAAAAATTAATACCTAAGTAATCAATAGATTGAGAAATTAGTTCCATATCGCCCTCAAGAATATCAGGCTGATGGTTTAATGGTAATTGATTAATTATATCAGGATATTGGGCATCAATTATTGGTTTGATATACCACTGATTAAGGTAGTCGTCTGCAAATGCAGTGGCTTTTAAGTCTTCATCACTTTGAGTAAGGCTATAACACGGCGTAAAGTTAAGCACTATGCCATTTAATGTATTAGGCGAGTTTTGCTTTAATACGCTCATAGCGAGTCCGTGGGCTAATAATAAATGGTGCGCTGCTTTACGGCCATATTCTTTACCCACTTTACCTGGGGCATGAATACCAATTTCGTAACCTAAAAACGCACTACAAAATGGTTCATTCAATGTGGCATAAGAGTGAACGCGATCGCCAAAGGCTTTAGTAATTAAATTTACGTAATGCTCAAAAGCGTAAGCTGTTTGTCTGTTAAGCCATCCACCTTCATCTTCAAGATGTTGCGGTAAATCCCAGTGGTACAAAGTAACAAAGGCTTTAATATTGCGACGTTTTAGCTCATCTAAAATATCAGTATAAAACTTCACGCCTACAGGATTTAACTTTGCGTCTTGGGTCATCACGCGCGGCCATGAAATAGAAAGTCTGTAAGCATCTACGCCAAGTGACTCAATAAGGTCTATATCATCACGCCAAAGGTTATAGTGATCGCACGCGGTATGACCGTCTGAGCTATCGACTATTTTATTGGGCGTATCGCAAAAAGAGTCCCAAATACATGGGAGGCGATCTTGTGATCCGCCTTCTATTTGAAAAGAAGCCGTGGCCACACCGTATACAAAGTTTTTAGATAAAAGCGGTGAATGGGGTGGTAGTGATAATTTTGTCATTAATAACAAACCTTTTGTTAGTCATTTACAGAGAAATCAGCTCTGTGTTTTTGCTTAATTAATGCTGTATGCGTGGTACAAAAAATAAAAAGTGTTGAAATATACAGCTTGTTCGTATTTAATTGCATATGAAAGCGCTTACATTTAAGGTTAGTGTTTATTAATTCTTAGGTCAACTCTTTAATGCTTCTGGATGGTTTAAAGACAGCTGAAAACTAAAACAGGGCAGCTTAAGAATAGATTTATAATAATAAAATACGGAGAACACATGGCAAGTTCAGCACCAGTGACAACACACACACAGTCGCAAAACTATCAGGATAAAAATTACAGTTTTGCATTAACTTCTTTAACAACATTGTTTTTTATGTGGGGATTTATAACCTGCTTAAATGATATTTTAATCCCACACTTAAAAGCCGTATTTAACTTAACGTATGTACAAGCCATGTTGGTTCAGTTTTGCTTTTTTGGCGCTTACTTTTTAATGTCACTTCCAAGTGGTTATATAGTTAAAAAGGTGGGATATAAAAAAGGCATCGTGATTGGATTATTAATTGCAGCAGTCGGGTGTATATTATTTTACCCAGCGGCGTCTTTACATAGTTACCCTGTATTTTTATTCGCTTTATTTGTACTTGCAAGCGGCATAACGTTATTGCAAGTATCTGCTAATCCTTACGTAAGTTTGTTGGGCTCACCAAAAACTGCGTCGTCTCGACTTACGCTTACCCAAGCTTTTAATGCATTAGGTACCACTGTTGCGCCATCATTTGGTGCTCTGTTAATTCTAGACTCAGCGTCAGAAGCCTTTTTAACACCGGCTCAAAATGCAGAGTCAGTTCAACTTCCTTACCTCCTTTTAGCTGCAATGCTTATTTTACTAGCCGGTATTTTTGCTTGGCTTAAATTACCAGACATTATGAGCGAGCAAAAAGCAGAAGCCGAAAAATCAGAGGTAATTGAAGGCAGTGCTTGGCAGTATCGCCATCTTGTATTAGGTGCTGTGGGTATATTTATGTATGTAGGCGCCGAAGTGGCAATTGGTAGCTTTTTAGTAAGCTTTTTAGCACAAGAAAATATAGCAGGGCTAAAAGAGAATGTTGCAGCTCATTACATCACTTATTATTTTGGTGGTGCTATGGTTGGGCGTTTTATTGGTGCTGCTGTAATGCAAAAACTACCCGCAGGTAAAGTACTTGGCTTTAACGCAACCATGGCTATTATTTTAGTCATTATTGCCATGAGCACGTCGGGTCAATTAGCAATGTGGTCAATACTATTGGTTGGTTTATTCAATTCTATTATGTTCCCAACTATTTTTAGTTTAGCGTTAAATGGACTTGGTAAGCATACCGCTCAAGGCTCTGGTATTTTGTGTTTGGCGATTGTAGGTGGTGCAATAGTGCCACTTTTACAAGGTGCGCTTGCTGATAGTGTGGGTGTTCAACTTTCGTATGTTTTACCTATTTTATGTTACATATTCATTGTTTTTTACGGCCTACGAGGCAGCAAACCAGTATTAGTGAAGGAGCCATCATAATGAAAACGACTTTTAAACTTAATGCATTAGCAATTGCAACGTTAGTAGGAAGTGTTACTGCACTAAGCGGATGTACTAACGAAAGCAATGTTGAAAAAGTAAATGTTGAAGCGCAATCAGAGCTTGAGAAAATTTGGCCAAAGCTTTCAATTGCAGTGAAAAAAGACCCAGCTATTGAAGCTCAAATTGTCACGTTTTTAGAAAATATGACGCTTGAGCAAAAAGTAGCGCAAATGATTCAACCAGAAATTCGTGATATTACCGTTGAAGACATGCGCAAATATGGTTTTGGCTCTTACCTTAATGGCGGTGGTGCTTTTCCTAATGGCGATAAGCATGCAACGCCAGAGGATTGGGTTGCACTTGCAGAAAAAATGTATCAAGCGTCTATTGATGACTCAGTTGATGGCAGTAAAATTCCAACTATGTGGGGCACCGATGCAGTACATGGTCATAATAACGTAATTGGCGCGACACTTTTTCCACATAATATTGGTTTAGGCGCAGCTAATAACCCAGATTTAATAGAGCAAATAGCGTCTATTACGGCAGTAGAAGTAATGGCTACGGGGATAGATTGGGTATTTGCACCCACTGTAGCAGTAGTACGAGACGACCGATGGGGCAGAACGTACGAAGGCTATTCTGAGGATCCAAAAATTGTTCACGATTACTCAGCAGCGATTGTAAATGGATTGCAAGGTAAAGCCGATGGCGACTTTTTAAGTGATAAGCGCGTTATTAGCACGGTTAAGCATTTTATTGGCGATGGCGGCACCGTTGATGGGGATGATCAGGGAAATAATATAGACAGCGAGCAATCGCTATTTGATATTCATGCTCAAGGTTACGTAGGTGGTTTGTCGGCGGGTAGTCAATCTGTTATGGCGTCTTTTAATAGCTGGAATGGCGTTAAAAATCACGGCAATAAATACTTACTTACAGATGTATTAAAAACACGTATGGGTTTTGATGGTTTTGTAGTGGGAGATTGGAACGGCCATGGGCAAATTAAAGGCTGTACTAACGAAAGCTGCCCAGAAGCGGTAAATGCTGGCCTTGATATTTTTATGGTGCCAACAGGCGCGTGGAAGCCGCTATATGAAAATACAATTGCACAAGTAAATGCAGGTAAAATAAGTATGAGCCGCATTGATGATGCGGTTGCACGTATTTTACGCGTAAAGTTACGCGCTGGGTTATTTGATAAACCAAGTCCGGCTAAGCGTCTTTACTCGGGTAAAACAGAGCTTATTGGCGCGCAAGCGCATCGCGAAGTAGCACGCCAAGCTGTGCGCGAATCGCTTGTATTACTTAAAAATAAAAATAACCTATTACCTATCGCAGCTAATCAACGCGTGCTTGTTGCAGGTGATGGTGCCAATAACATAGGCAAACAGTCGGGTGGTTGGAGTATTACGTGGCAGGGAACCAATAACAAAAATGCAGATTTCCCAGGAGCAACGTCAATTTACAAAGGGCTTGAAGAGCAAATATCTGCAGCAGGTGGAAGTGTTACTTTAAGTGCTGATGGTTCATTTGAACAACGTCCTGATGTTGCCATTGTCGTATTTGGTGAGGAACCTTACGCAGAAGGGCACGGCGATAAAGATAACCTTGAATTTGAGCGCGGAAATAAAAAGTCATTAGCACTTTTAAGCTCGCTAAAAGAGCAAGGCATTCCTGTTGTATCTGTGTTTATTTCAGGTCGACCTATGTGGGTGAACAGCGAACTTAACGCATCTGATGCGTTTGTGGCTGCTTGGTTACCAGGTACAGAAGGTGCGGGTATTGCTGATGTGTTATTAAAAGCGGCAGACGGCACCATCCAAAATAACTTTAAAGGTAAGCTATCGTTTTCTTGGCCTAAATCGGCGGTACAAACTGCGGTTAATAAAGGCGATGAAAATTACGATCCATTACTTCCTTATGGTTTTGGTTTAACGTATGGCGATAAAAATGTGCTAGCTGACGACCTTGATGAAGACTCTAAACTTGATAACTCAGGGCTTACAAGTATGGATATACTTGTTGGTGCACCTGTAGCACCATGGCGCTTATTGTTAAAATCGGGCGATGAGCTTTTAGATGTATCGAGTAGTACCCATGAATTTGGTGCAATTAAATACCGTACTGAGGACAAAACAGTACAAGAAGACGCGCGCCAATTTAACTTCAGCGGTGCAGAAAAAGCCAGTGCTGAAATAGTAACAAGCTTTGCAGAAGATACCATTGCCTACGTTGAAGCAAACAGTGTGATTAGCTTTGATATTAAATTAAACGAGGCACTAACGAACGATGTAGCCCTTGCTATGACTTGTTCTGGTGAGTGTGGTGCAAGCATTGATTTAGCAAACGTCGTGGATAAAACTATTGAAAATAAATGGCAGTCAGTATCAATCGATTTAGGTTGTTTTGCTGATAAGGGTGTTAATTTTGCAAACCTAACAAGCCCATTTAGCTTACACAGCAATGGTAAAGCATCAATTTCTGTGGCTAATATTCAGTTTGTGCCAAATAAAGCAGGCGAAGCTACACTTTCATGTAAGTAGTTTATTAACTCTATTGTGTGTATACCAAAGCCCTTCGAATGAAGGGCTTTTTTTATGTAGAGGTTTAATACTAACCTGCATAAATACTTGAGCTAATTGATATAACTAAAAAGGAACAAGTCACTATAAATACAAAGGGTTACCACGTTTTTATAGGAAGAACCTTTTTTATAATAGCTTGTAAAATAATTAACACTGCATTAAGAGGTTTTTTTCGTCAAAGCTAACTACTTTATCTCTGCCGGTTTCTTTAGCAAGATAAAGGCGTTTATCAGCCAACGACAGTAAGTCTTTTACACTCATTTTACCATTTACAGAGTGACTCACTCCCGCGCTCACAGATAGTTTTATATGCGCGTTTTGATAATAAAACGGATGCTTAGAAATATTTTCACGTAAGTGCTCTGCATATTCTTTAGCTGCTCGTAGGGAATAGTCTGGTAGTAATATTGCAAATTCTTCACCGCCTATTCTGGCGCAAATACCCTCATCAATAAATTGCTCTTTTATGTGCTGCGCAATCCATTTAATTGCTTGATCGCCCGTGTCGTGGCCGTACTTATCGTTTACATGCTTAAAAAAGTCGATATCTAAAATAATTATAGATACATTTATATCATTGTTATTAGGCTGTTTAAGGACTGCTTTGGCGTTGTTAAAAAAACCTCTGCGATTAAATAACTGTGTAAGAGAGTCGGTATTGGCAAGGTTCGATAGCGTGTATTCACTATTAGAAAATAACAAAAATGGCAGTATAAGAGCACTCAGTGTGGCTAATAGTAAATGACTAATAAGCACAATTTGCAAAGGGGTTGCTACATCTTGAATACTCGAACTAAGTACCGGTATTGATAGAAATATAGCATTTAAAAACATAACTCCACTGTGCACTAAAAAGCAGGTAATTAACGCCTTTTTCTGGGCTTTAGCAACAAAGCTCATGCTTTTGATTAAATAAGCTGTGTAAATAAATAATCCGGCAATTACTAAACTCGTTAGCATTTTTGCTGCACCGAAAGGATAAATTGCCAATAACAATAAGCTAGAAAAACCAAATATGCAGTAAAGAGGCATTAAGCTAATATTTTGTACGTTTTTGTATTTATATAGTCCAACAATAATTAAAAGTGGGCTAGTAATCATTGAAACACTAGCTAAATAGTGGGTTATTAAAGGAAGATCTATGAATAAGCGCAAACATGCTAGTATTTCGGCTAATGCGAATGTGGCACAGGCTAAACCAAATAATAAAAAAGATGTTTGTTTTTTATATTTATAAATTGAGAGAAAAAATAAGCTTATGAATAAGTTAAGGATAAAAGAGAAGAAGATCACAGTAGGCAAATGAAACATGATTTATTCTCTTTATTATAAAATGATGAAATATATATTTAACTAACTGTTGTAATTATTATGTATTAATAAGAAAAGGTCAATTCAGTTAAAAGGATTGCTTTTTCAATTTTTATATTTTACCTCAAGAATTATTAACGCCCGCTAAACCAAACTCTCTAAAGCTGATTTAATATCAGGATGATGAAAACGATAATTATGAACGAGCGCCTTTTTAGGGACTACAAATTGTCCCGTTGTTAGTAAGTCTGACATTTCACCCATTAATAGGTTAAGTACTGGGGTTGGCATAGTGATAAATGCAGGTCGAGAGAGCGCCTCGCCTAAGCTTTTACTAAATTGAGCATTGCTTACAGGGTTGGGGGCTGTTGCGTTAACAGGGCCTGATATTTCTGGGTGTTTAATAATAAAGAGTATTAGCTGAATCATATCGTCTATGTGTATCCACGACATGCCTTGCTCGCCATTACCAATCGGGCCGCCTAAACACAATTTAAAAGCAGGCAACATTTTTCCAAGTGCACCTCCTTTTTTAGCTAAAACAATACCCGTTCGCAAAAGGCATACTCTGGTTTGTTCTGATTGGGCGAGTAGTGCTGCATTTTCCCAGTCTTTACAAAGCTGGTGGCTAAATTCATCGTGTGGGCTTTCAAAAGTTTCATCAATAGGATTACTATTTTGTCGACCATAAAAACCAATTGCACTGCCAGATATAAAAGTATGCGGAGCAGTACTACAGGCTTTAATAGCTTCACTAATTTGCTGTGTAATATCAATACGACTGTTTCGTATTATTTGCTTTTGTTTGTCGCTCCAGCGTTTATTTACAATCGGCTCGCCAGCGAGATTAATAACGATATCAACAGTGTTAAAGTCAACATCACTAATGTCACTTACGGCTTTAACTTTGTGGCCTAATAATACGTTTGCTTTAGTCGGATTTCGGCTAAGTACAGTAACAGTATTATGATGAAGTAAAAAAGGGCATAAGTGCTTACCAATTAATCCGGTCGCGCCAGTTATAAATATATGCATTATTCATCCTTACAATAAAATAGAAGCAAGTGATTAAAAAACATACTCGCTAGCAAACAGCTTTGCAAATTTATACGTAAAACAGGCTTTTATGATCACTTCGTAATTATTTCATTTAATTACCTTTTGCCTTACACTGGGGCGATATAGTTAATAAAAGGATTAATAAATTGGCAAGTTTAACTGGAGTAAATAAAAGCTTAATAGTTTTTGCTTCCTTGGTAGTGGTCCTCGCTGGAATAAAAGCCGCGAGTGTAATTATTATTCCGTTTATTTTGGCGGCATTTATTGCCATTATTTGTAATCCGCTTATCAAGTTTTTTGCGCGCTACAAGATTCCTAAAGGCATTGCTGTTATGCTGGTCGTGCTGATTATAGTTGGCTTAGGTGTAAGCCTTGGTGGGCTTGTGGGGTAATCTATCAACGACTTTTCTCAGCAGCTTCCTGAGTATAAAACACAACTAAAAGAAGAATTTGTATGGCTGGTCGATTTAGCATCTCAATACAACATACTGATCAATAAAGATCAGTTAATTAATATGTTCGACCCTGGCAAAATGGTTGATGTGGCCACTAATATGCTCACTGGGTTAGGTGGCGTAATGGCAAACATGTTTTTAATTATTTTAACGGTTGTTTTTATGCTGTTTGAAGGGCCAATGCTGAGCAAGAAAATACATATGGCACTTGAAGACCCTGATAGTAAAATGAAGCAAATTGACCGCTTTTTAGAATCTATTAATTCATACTTGGCAATTAAAACGCTAGTAAGTTTAGGGACGGGTATTATTGCTGCGTTTTACTTATGGATTTTAGACGTTGACTACTTTGTGCTTTGGGGCGTGTTGGCATTTATGTTCAATTACATTCCAAATATAGGTTCAATTATTGCGGCTGTACCAGCTGTATTACTTGCCCTTATTACTCAAGGCCCATTAGTGGCAGGACTTGTTGCTGCAGGATATTTAACAATAAATACGGTAATGGGTAATATTGTAGAGCCTAAATTTTTGGGCAAAGGGCTGGGTCTTTCAACGTTAGTGGTGTTTTTATCATTAATATTTTGGGGCTGGTTATTAGGTACTGTGGGTATGCTTTTATCTGTTCCATTAACAATGATTGTAAAAATAGCCCTAGAAGCCAGTGCAGAAGGTAAGTGGGTTGCCACTTTACTGGGCAGTGGTGAAGACGTTACTAAAAACAACTAACATTTATAACCATCAAGGGCTGTAAAATTAAAACCCTTGATGGTTAAGTTATCAGTAAATACAGGGCTATTAATTAACAAACGATTTAATAGCGTCATCCACTGCGTATATTGCGCCTTCTAAATATCCTGCTTCTTGTTTTGCAAACTCACTCGCTACAAAATGAATGTTGAGGTTACTTAATTGCTCTTCCAAGTTTGAAAAATCAAATTCTGGGTGCCGTGAAGGCTGAGTTTGATCGTCTCTATTAGCTACAAATTTATCCTCTGCCCAGTCTTTAATAAAGTATCCGGTTGCCTTTTCAGCATCCTTACCATAAAAGTAGCTGAGCTGTTGGGCACAGGCTTGAATTAATTGCTCTTGAGTTACTTGGTTTCGTGATAAGTAGGGGACACCTATAAAGCCAAATAATGCGGCGTAATTACTATCCTCAGCACTGGCATCGTGAATTTCGACCATAGGGCCTACGCGGCTAAAGCATTGCCCAGATAAGTTTTTATCACGCCAAAATGCATGTTCAAAAGTAGCTATAAACTTGGCTTGTCCTGCCATCCATGTAGGTACACTACTAAGGCGGTTTATGAGCGTTGGAGTCGCCCATAGTTCAGGTGTTAAATGCGTTGTAACCATACGAGGAGGAATTGCTGAAATTAATTTGCCAGTAGTAAAGTGCTTTATATTGCCTAAGTGATTAACAGTAACTTGCCAGCTATTATCACCTTTTTTAAGCTCAGTGACATTGTGTTCTAATAACACTGAATCAGGATTAAGTTGCTCACATAAGGCAGTTATTAAGGTATTCATGCCGTGTTTGAGTCTAAATAGTTGCATATCTCCAGCACCTGCAATTTGTTGAGGTTGCTTAGAATTAGGTGCTTGATATAACACATCACCTTTATTGTATTGCTCAAATATACTTAAGTTGAGTGACTTTATTAGCGCTTGAATTTTTGGTTGGTGGGGAAATATCCACGTAGGACCCAAATCAAAACGAACATCGTTATTTTTTGGTGATTGCGCGGCAAAAATTCGGCCACCTAATTGCGATTTAGCTTCTAATAATAAGTACTCAATATTAAGTAGTTGTAATTTATACGCACTGTATAAACCAGCAAGTCCGCCACCTATAATAATTACTGGTTTAGTCATCTGTTTATCCATTAGTTTTTAGCAATCTACTAGTAGGTAGTTTGTTTTGATATGAATAAATTGTCAAGTAGACTAAAGGGAACTAGTAGTGAAACGTAATACCAATCTGCTTATATACGAGGTCTATTTAACGTTAAGAAAATTACGCTAGAACTAGGCAAAAATTTTTGTATCTAGTTGTTCTAAATAAAAAATTTTTAACGACGTTATAGTGCAATTTAATTCGTTAAATTGATCAAAGATTTATGCAGGTTGGTATAACTAGTTTAGTGTGCTTAAGTTACGTCAAAATGGGTGTTTTAGTGATTCTGTAAATTGATTTATAAGCTCAATTTCACACTGTTTATAGCTAATGGCTGCGGTTGTCGCATTAGGAAGTTTTATTAAGTAACGCCATTGGCAGGCGCTCTCAAGGTACTTTTCGTTATTTTTAATGCTGCGCATGAATAACGGCAGTACTTGCGTATTGCCTGTGCTTTCTTGTGATTTAGTTAGCTCATATTTACGCTTTTGTATCCAACTACCTTGTGCTTGTTTTGCTTTATCAATTTGGCTATCTAGGCATTGAATATATCGCTTAGCTTCATCGGTTGTTGCTTTAGCGGCTAAAGTACATGCTTCATCTGCAAAGCTATATTGGCTTGAAGCAAGTAACACAATGGCAGTTAGTTTTAATAAATAGTTACTTTTTGTCATTGTAATTAAACTCTAAAATAAATTGAGCGCCGCCTAAGTTATCAGCTTCTGTAATGGTAAGTGTACCGCGATAGGACTTAACCAAGTCAGATACAATTGCCATCCCTACGCCGTGTCCACTTTCGTATGTATCCAGACGAGTACCCCGTGTAAGTAGAGATTCACGTTTGTCCTCTGGTACGCCAGGGCCATCATCGCTAATTCCAATACACAAAGTTTTGCTTTGAATAACTTGTATTGCTACTTGTGATCGACACGCTTTACAGGCGTTATCAATCAGGTTGCCAAGTAATTCCATTAAATCTGTTTGGTCACCTAAAAAGTAATCTTTTTCGGTTACGGTGCAGGTAAAAATAATATCTTTATCACGGTACACTTTTGCCATAGCACTGAGTATTGAATCGAGTACTGGCTTAATAGGTGTTTGTTTTTTCCAGGTGTCTGATGCACCGGTTGCAGCACGCTTTAATTGGTGCTCGATCATCACATTAATTCGGTCGAGTTGTTCTTGTGCATCGGCATCGTTTGCCAATGGACTTGATTTTAGCACCGCAAGCGGTGTTTTAAGTGCATGAGCAAGGTCGCTTAATGAGGCTCTGTAACGCTCTTTTTGGCGTTGTTGAGACTCAAGTAGCAAGTTCAGGTCTGCTTTTATTGTTTGCAGTTCTACAGGGTAGAGGCCTTTAATTTCTTGAATATCACCCGATTCAATTGCTTTTATTTCTTTATCGAGTCTTTGGAGTGGGCGAGCGCTCCAAATAAAACCAATCGCCATCAGGCCTGCAATTGCAATGCCCATTATAAACATCCAATCTACAAGGGTTTGCTTAAAGCCATCCATTAAACGAAGTAGAGCGTCATTACGTTTAACTAATATAAAGCGAGCTTGTTCTGATTGATCTATGTTATTTAAAATTACAGTCAGGCTAAGTTGCCAGTACGCGGTGTTATTATGCTCCACGCGCCTGAAATCGGCAGCACCGGCTTTGGTTTCTATTTGCTCTGGTACATAGTTTAAGTTTACAGCCGATTCTGAGTTCCAAACAGGATCATCATCGCGGTAAATCATTGCGTAGGTATCTGAATTTAATCTGTTTAACTCAGGCGCTAAAATAGTGCTGGGCATAATAATACCATGCTCAGTAAAGTCGACTTCAGATATTAGCGAGTAAAGCTGTGCTTCGAGAGTTTTTTCAGTCGCATCAACAAGTGAAGCGTAATACGCTTTGCCAATTGAATAAAATAAGATAGGGAGCGCGACTAATAAAACAAAGACAAGGATAAATCCTTGCCTTATTTTTAACGATATTTGCGGTATTACCACTGGCTTTTAAGCCTGTAACCACGCCCACGTAGTGTCTCTACTGGGTTTAGCACACCATCAGGGTCAAGCTTTTTACGCAAACGTAGTACAAATACTTCAATTACGTTTGAATCAAGATCGAAATCTTGGTCGTAAATATGCTCAGTAAGTTCTGATTTAGAAATTACTTTCTGCGGATTTACCATTAAGTATTCAAGTACTTTATATTCGTAAGCTGTAAGGCTAAGCTCTTTATCATCAACCCATACTTGTTGTGAACGTGTATGAATTTTAATTGGGCCCGCAGTCATTTCTGGATTTGCTTTACCAGCACTGCGACGAATTAATGCATTACAACGTGCAATAAGTTCTTCAACATGAAATGGTTTGGTAAGGTAGTCATCAGCACCTGCATCTAAACCTTCTACTTTGTCCTGCCAGCGATCGCGCGCTGTTAAGATTAAAATAGGAATAGTAATGCCTTGTGCTCGTGCTTTATTGATTAGCTCAATACCGTCTATTTTAGGTAAACCTAAATCAACTACGGCCATATCAAGCGGGTATTCTGTAATGTGGAAAAGACCTGCTTCACCGTCGTGGCATAAATCCACGCTGTAACGTTCTTTTTCTAAAGCATTACGTAGGTTATCTGCTAAATGTAAATCGTCTTCAATAACTAAAATTCGCATTTGTTAATCCTTTTTCACTTCGCCGGTTTTTTTATTTATATGTAAATCAACGACGTGGCCGTCAGATTTGAGTATTCGTACGGTATAAAAATCTGTTTTTTCGGTAATTTTTAAGGTCTTACCGCCTATTGTTTTCTTTGCAAGTATTACGGCTTTCTTTTTGTCCACCTCAGCATGAGATGCTTGGGTGGCCGTCGCTGCTTGAGCAATGTTAGCTAAGCTAACACAAGCAATAAAACCGAGGCTTAATAATACGCGCATAATGGAAAACTCCTAGACCAGACCCACTTAGTTTAATTAACTAAGTTACTAAAATTCAAGTAAAAACGCTAAATTCGCTTTTATCTTAGTAATTTTAATTAAAATCTTGTGAACAAACCCTGAATTACAGTGCAACGCACGCTCTTAGGGTTTAATACACTTTTAAGCAGGGAACACTTTTTTGAAAGGTTTAACAACTGTATTTTCATAGATGCCAGCGGCAACGTAAGGGTCAGCTGCTGCCCATTCTCGAGCGGCTTCAATTGACTCAAACTCAGCAACAACTAATGAACCGGTAAAACCTGCTTCTTGAGGAGCTTCACTATCGACTGCCGGAAACGGACCTGCGGTAAGTAAACGATTTTGAGAATCAAGCTCACTAAGGCGCGCTAAATGTGCAGGGCGTGCTGCTTTTCTAAGCTCTAAGCTATTTTCAACGTCTGTTGAATGAATCATGTACAACATAAGTAATCTCATAAAAATTGTTAAATTTGATTAACGCAATACTACCACAGCGTTGAAAATTGGTGAATTAAAAGCGTATTTACACAGGTTTACACATCGATTTTATTTTTACACTGTAATTGCTTGAAAATCTCTGTGTAACACTGGTAGAGTCGCTGAAATATACAAAATAATAAAAAGGTTTCAAGCATGAGCGAAAATAGAGAACGATTTAGTTCCCGTCTCGGATTCATATTAGCGGCGGCAGGTTCGGCTGTAGGTATTGGTAATTTAGTTGGCTTTCCGGTTTCTGCTACTAAAAATGGCGGCGGCGCATTTTTATTAATTTACGCTTTATTTGTCGTATTCATTTGTTTACCAGTCATGATGGCTGAAATGGCAATGGGTCGTAACGCTCAAAAAGATCCACTTGGTTCGTATAAGCTATTATCAAATAACGATAAAAAATGGAAGTTTGCAGGCTTTTTAGCCGTGCTTACACCATTTATGATTGCTGTATTTTATATGGTAATTACGGTTTGGATTTTTGGCTATTTAACGCAAACAGGCCTAGGTAATTTAGATTTATTAGCTGATCCCGGCCACTTTGGTGTTTTTATCAATAGTTACACTGTGTTTGGTTATATGGCCGTTGTGGTTATTATGGTGAACTTAATTTTATTAGGCGGTGTTAAGCAGGGCATAGAAAAAGCCGCTAAGTTTTTAATGCCCGCTTTATTGGTTATGCTGCTTGCCCTCGTTATTTATGTATTAACGCTTGATAACGCAATGGCTGGGGTTAAATACTATATTATTCCTGATTTTTCTAAAATGAATGCAAGTGTCTTAAATGGCGCATTAAGCCAAGCGTTTTTCTCGCTATCTTTGGGCATGGGTATCTTAATGACTTACGCGTCGTATATTTCTAAAAAGGATGACATTGTAAGTAGCGCTAAAATGGTTGCTATTACGGACTCACTTGTTGCGTTTGTAGCGGGCCTAATGGTGTTGCCCGCTATATTTAGTTTTGATCCAAATACAGACCCTGCTGCACTTTCTGACTCGTCTGTATCGATGATTTTTGTATACCTACCTAAAATCTTATTAGCACTGCAAAATGATATTGGCTATGTAGGTGCATCTATTGTTGCATTCTCATTCTTTTTATTAGTATTTTTTGCAGCAATTACCTCACTTGTTTCAATAGTAGAAGTCCCGACTGCAACCCTAAGTGACCGTAAAGGTATTAGCCGTAAAAAAGCATTGGGCATCCTTACACTTTCAACCGGTGTACTTACTATTTTATGTACAATGTCGTTTGGTATGATTGACAGCCTTACTTCGTTCACCAGTTATGGCGGCGTTAATAAGAGCTTTTTTGATATTATTGTTGATGTATTTTACGACACAATTTTACCGCTTAATGGCTTAATGGTGTGTTTATTTGTAATGTATCGCTGGAAAAAAGCACGCTTAACACAAGAGCTAAGCTTAGGTTCGCCTAATTATGCGGGAAGCTTTATGGAAAAATACGTTAACTTTTCACTTTCAACGTTTATTCCTGTTATTTTAGCTGTGATATTTATTAATACAGTGGCGACTAAGTTTTTCCACTTAAAAATATTTGGCTTTTAAATAGACCTCTTTAAAGCTTATTGAATAATATAATGCCGCTCAGCTAAGCTCTGCGGCATTTTTTATGAGCGTTTTTTTCAGGTATCTGGTAACTATTAAAAGGATTTAAAATGAATAAAATTATTATTGGGTTTGCTTTTGCTATTTCATCATTTGGCGCATTTACGCAAAGCGCTGATGGTTGGCCTGAAGGCGGTGCAATGCACACCGGCAATACTTATAATTTAGAGGGTAATAGATACAAAACTAAAATCAGTAAAATGATGGATGAAATTTACCCGCAACTAACTGATGATTACCAAGTTGATGCAGTTAAAGCACAAATAAAAGCATGGGAGCAGTATATAGACGCTACATGTAACGTTGTTGGCATAGCAACGGGGGCAGGTGGCTCTTGGCCCTCAACGTATAGTGTTAAATGCGAAAGAAGCCTAAGTTATGATAGATACTTTGCGACTAAAAACGCGCTGAAGTGCGTTAATAGATTAAGTAAGGAAGAGTTTGTAGGGCGTAGCGAAAAGTTAAATTGTTTAATTCAAACATTAAATATAAAAATATTTTAAGGTTTGCAGCAGCGCTACAGCTAAATTATACAGTTAGCTGTAGCATTTTAGGCTTTATAGCAACTCAATACTTACTGTTGCGCCTTTTTCGATATTGCCGCTTTGCGCCGGAACTACAATTAAACAGTTAGCTTTACTAAGCGACGAAAGTACACCCGAGCCCTGTTTATTAAACGGGGCAACTACCAAGTCACCTTGTTCGTTAATTGTTGCAGTACCGCGCTGAAAGTCAGCTCTGCCAGGGCGCTTTTTAATGACGGATGTAGTAACAGCGTTAAAGCGCATTTTAGGGTTTACGTCACCAAGACCCGACAGCTTTTGCAGTGCAGGCTCTACTAACTGATTAAACGTAACAGCAGCCGACACAGGGTTACCTGGCAAGCCAAAAAAGTAACTGTTACTTAATTTACCAAAGGCAAAAGGTTTGCCTGGTTTCATGGCTATTTTCCAAAAGTGGATATTGCCAATTTCGTTGAGCACTTCTTTGGTAAAGTCGGCTTCACCAACCGATACACCGCCTGAGCTTATTACGGCATCGGCAAGTTCGTTCGCTTTTAAAAATGCATTAGTGATGAGTTCTTTGTCATCAGGGATTATTCCTAAATCAAGCACATCGATATTTTTTTGTTGCAGCGCACTAATAATAACAGCGCGGTTGCTTTCAAAAATAGCGCCTTGCTTAAGAGGCTGACCAGGTTCTATTAGCTCATCGCCTGTAGAAAGCACGGCTATTTTTAGGGTTCTTACCACATCTATATTGGCAATTCCTAAAGATGCCAGTAATCCCACATCAACGGCTTTTAATTTATCGCCTGCTTTTAAAATAACGTCGTCTATAGCAATATCTTCGCCAGCAAAACGCACGTTTTCATTTAGCTCAGGTTGCGCAGTAAACGTAATTTTATCGCCATCAACCGAGGCGTTTTCTTGCATTACAACGCCGTTAGCGCCAGGTGCAATGGCGGCGCCGGTCATTATTCTTACGCATTGCCCTGGCGTAAGTGTTCCTTCAAAAACTTGACCTGCAAACACGCTGCCTACTTGTGTGTAGGTTAAGCTTTTATCTGAAATACACAGCGCATAGCCATCCATTGCTGAGTTGTTATGAGCGGGTACGTTTATAGTTGACTTAACATCGCTTGCTAAAACGCGATCAACACTTTGCATTATAGAAATGGTTTCAACGTCTTTAACAGGCGTTATTGTGCCAAGTATATTTTGTATTGCAGTTTCAATTGGTAATAAACCGGGTGCATTGCAAACATCGTTCATATATATTGCTTACTTAAATCATTTTATTTTGAAACAATACTTATAATGTCAAAGCTTTACAATACATGGTTGGGTTATTTTTTGTGTGTGATATGCATGCTTTCATGCAGCGTAAACGCAAAAGAAACGCTGCATGTAGCCGTAGCGAGTAATTTTAAAACTGTATTGGAAACCCTACTAAAAAAATCCCCATTACCTAATGTTGACGTGAAAATATCAGCCGCTTCTAGCGGAGTTTTATATTCGCAAATAGTGCATGGCGCGCCATTTGATGTGTTTTTATCGGCTGATGATTTTCGACCGCAATCACTTATTAAAGAAGGCTATGCCGAGCAAAGTAGTTTGATCACTTACGCGTTAGGCGAACTTGCTTTGTGGCAACCCAAAGCTGAAAAAGTAAATGATAAAGTAGCCATTGCTAATCCGCGTTTTTCACCATACGGACGTGCCTCAGAGCACTACGCGAATAACCATTTTAAAAAACCAATAAATTATGTGTACGGGAATAACATTACGCATGCGTTTCAGTTTGTGCAAAGTGGTAATGTAGGAGTAGGGCTGGTGGCTGTTTCATCCCTAAAGGCGGCTTACCGTAACACGCAAGATCAAAAATATTTAGATTATACCGTGCTGCCTACCAATCAATATCCCGATATAATTCAACAAGGCGTTATTATTAGCTCGACTAAAAAACATGCTAGCGCTAAGCAACTTATGCAATTTTTAATGATGGACGCTACGCAGCAGCAATTAATTGAATTAGGTTACAGAATAAAGGACAACAATGCTTCAAAGTGATTTAACCGCGCTGTGGTTAACTATAAAACTTGCCTTTATAACCGCAGTACTTCTTCTTATTTTTTGTATTCCACTGGCTTACAAGCTCGCTGGCTATAACGGTAAATTTAAACCATTTTTAGAGGCATTAATTGCAATGCCTTTAGTGCTACCGCCTACGTTGTTAGGGTTTTATTTACTTGTTTTGTTTTCGCCTGATCACGCTTTTGGGCAGTTTTGGTTTTGGCTAACGGGTACGCAGCTTGCGTTTAGTTTTCAGGGCGTGGTTATTGGCTCGCTTTTTTATTCGCTGCCTTTTGTAATGCAGCCGCTTGTGGCTGGGTTTAAGCATATTAATCAAACCTATAACGAAGCTGCCATTGCGCTTGGATTAAGCCCATTTAAACGCTTTGTGCATTTAATTATTCCGCTTTTAAAACCCAGTATTGGTAGCGCATTTGCTTTAGGTTTTGCGCATACATTGGGTGAATTTGGTTTGGTATTAATGATTGGCGGTAATATTCAGGGGCAAACACAGGTGGTGTCTATTGCGCTTTATGACCATGTTGAATCGTTAAATTATACGGCGGCGCATCAGCTTTCACTTATTTTACTG
The DNA here is from genome assembly GCF_031198785.1 of Pseudoalteromonas sp. HL-AS1. Classification (NCBI taxonomy): domain Bacteria; kingdom Pseudomonadati; phylum Pseudomonadota; class Gammaproteobacteria; order Alteromonadales; family Pseudoalteromonadaceae; genus Pseudoalteromonas; species Pseudoalteromonas sp. HL-AS1. The sequence goes on along the minus strand of NZ_CP133569.1, from coordinate 2,034,726 downwards.
GCAATTTCGTTTGCCTGTTTAGTGCTGTTATTTAAGTTTAATAAAAGCATTGTAGGGGTTAAGCAATAAAATGATTAAGTTAAGCCTTTTTAAAGCACTCAATAATTTTGATTTAGATATAAACCTTGAGCTTGAGTCGTTTAATGTATTGGGTGTTTACGGGCCTTCAGGCTCTGGTAAGTCAACATTACTGCGTTGTATTAGTGGTTTAGAGCCTGCAAAAAGTGTTCATATTAATAATCAGCCAGTGCATGAGTTGCCAAGCGATAAACGCGGTATAACGCTTCAGTTGCAATCGTGCCCGTTGTTTCCTCATTTAGATGTGGCAGGTAATTTAGCGTTTACACAACAACACTGCGGGAACAAACAAACCAGCTTAACGCTTCAATACGTTGTTAAAGCGCTTGAATTACAAGATTTACTAAATCGTGATGTACAAAGCTTATCGGGTGGCGAGCGCCAACGTGTAGTATTTGCGCGCACTTTGCTTGCCGGTCAAAAATTTATAATGCTTGATGAGCCTTTTAGTGCGCTTGATTGGTCATTGCGTTTTAAAACGCTCACTAAACTTAGCGAGTTTGCAGTTAAGTTTAATATTAAATTTATAATAGTAAGCCACTCATTAAAAGAGCTGCTATTTTGCTGCGATATCCTTATTCAGCTTGATAAAGGAAAGGTGATAAACCAAGGTACAAGTGCGCACGTTGCAAAAGCTATTTACGCAAACGACAGGCAAACACCGCTGAGCTTAATTAATTACAATGTGGTTAAATTTGATGAAGACTACGGGCTATATCAACTGCAATTACAGCAAAGTGAGCAGCCGCTTTTTGTGCTTCCTGCACTTGTAGATAGCAGTAATAAGCTAATTATAGAAAGTGAGCAAATGTCGTTTAGTGCGTTAAAGCCTGAGCAAACAACGCACAGTAATGTTTTAAAGTCGGTATTAACTCAGGCTGAGCTTATTAATAATAAGTGGCAGCTAACGCTTAATGTAGATGGGCAAACATTGTATTGCTTGGCATCAAGACGAGTGTGGGACAAAAACGACTTTAAAGTGGGCGATGTGCTTTATACAACAATCAGTAATCTAGAATAACTAAATGCTGCACACCGCACATTGACTGTTTTTAGCTATTTTAAAACGATTAAACTCCATGCTTAAACCATCCACCAGTAATAAGTGTTCGCTTAAGCCACTTGGCAAACCAGCAAGCATTTTTAGCGTTTCAGTAGCCTGAATACTGCCTATTAGCCCTACAATAGGTGAAAGCACACCGGATTCTGAGCAGCTTTGTGTTTGTTCACTAAAAAATTGTGATAAACAACCATAACAGTGGCTGTTTTCATCCATAGTAAAACACGCGACTTGTCCTTCCATACGTATTGCAGAGCCTGACACCAGTGGAACTTTAGCTTTAAAACAGGCGCTATTAAGTGCATTGCGCGTTGCTAGGTTATCTGAGCAATCAATCACTATATCAATGTTATTAAATAATTGTTCTGTAAAGGTATTTACATCAAAAAATGCCTCAATGGTGTTTATATCTATTTCACTATTAAGTTCGCTGAGCTGTTTTTTAGCAGCACTGCATTTTGAGCTACCAATATCACTTTCTTTATACAGTATTTGCCTTTGCAGGTTGGTCACGTCTATTTCATCGTTATCAACTAGGGTAAGCGTGCCAACGCCAGATGCCGCTAAGTATTGACCTACCGCACACCCAAGCCCACCCACACCAACAACTAAAGCATGCGATTGCCATAGTTTCTCTTGTCCGTCTATATCAAGCTGCGGCAGCATAATATGCCGAGAATAGCGTAGTTGCTGTTGGTACGTTAACGGTGCTTTTTGCATTTTTAAACATCTCATACTTTTTTTGAACAATACCAATTTGTTAAATCCTAGAGCAAGTAGTAACGCTTTTTATTTGCACTGTAACAGTCCATAGCCCTTCACTCATATAGTGCAACTATAACGCATTAAAATAATAAATACATATAACCAACTGAAATTGATGGCTTTTAATTAGTGGCTCAGTAATTGCTGTAGTAGGTTAACTAAAATTTAACAAACATTGGGCTGCTACTCATCTAAAAGAGTGGGGCATTAGTAAAACAATAATACGTTTACGAGGAAATAAACATGCAACCGAGTTCTGGATTTAACTTAATATCCTTTAAAGGAAAAATGAAAGTATTACATCTGAGTTGGATGGTCTTTTTTGTGTCATTTTTTGTATGGTTTAACCATGCTCCTTTATTAGGTGCAATTGCGGGCTCGCTTGGTATTACCATGGCACAAGTTAAAACATTACTAATTTTAAATGTAGCATTAACTATTCCTGCCCGTGTTGTGGTGGGTATGCTGACCGATAAATTTGGTCCCCGGATTGTTTATGCCGCGCTACTTATTACCTGTAGTATTCCGTGTTTTATGTTTGCTATGGCAACCACATTTGAACAAGCCGCTATAGCGCGTTTTGCGCTAGGCTTTATTGGTGCTGGCTTTGTTGTGGGCATTCGTATGGTGAGTGAATGGTTTCCTGCTAACGAGCTGGGCATAGCAGAAGGTATTTATGGCGGCTGGGGTAACTTTGGTTCAGCAGCAGCGGCTATGTTATTGCCAATTATTGCACTTATGTTTGGTGGCGAAGATGGTTGGCGCTACGCAGTAGGTTTAACGGGTGTATTAAGCGTTATATTTGGTATTATTTGGTACTTAAATGTAACCGATACACCAAAAGGCGGTACATACTTTAAGCCTAAAAAAGTAGGCGCAATGGAAGTAACCAGTAAAGGCGACTTTGTATTACTGCTTATTATGAAAATCCCTATGTATGGTGCATTAGCATTACTTACTTGGAAGCTTTCACCAACCGGTGCTAACCTAATTTCGGCTAATTTTGTACTTGCCGTGTATGCTTTTTTAGTTCTGCTTTATATTTACGAAGTGTATAAAACCTTTGACGTAAATGGTCATATTTTTAAAGAGCCAGTACCCGAGTCGCATCGTTATGAATTTAAGCAAGTAGCTGTTTTAAATATTTTATATTTTACAACCTTTGGTTCTGAGCTTGCGGTTGTATCTATGTTACCGCTGTTTTTTATGGATGTGTTTGGCCTTGATATGGTGTACGCGGGTATTTTAGCCTCTGCTTACGCATTTATGAACTTAGCTTCTCGCCCTGGTGGCGGTTGGATTTCAGATAAATTAGGTCGTCGTATAACACTTATTGTACTTACAACGGGTCTTGCTGTTGGTTATTTTGTTATGGGCTTGGTTGATGCATCTTGGCCTTTATGGCTTGCTGTTGTTGCGGCTATGGCATGTTCGTTCTTTGTGCAAGCAGGTGAAGGCGCTGTATTTGCTGCAGTACCGCTAATTAAGCGTCGTTTAACTGGGCAAATTGCAGGTATGACTGGCGCTTACGGTAATGTTGGTGCAGTAGTTTACTTAACGGCATTGTCACTTGTTGATTATCAAACCTTCTTTTTCATTATTGCGGGTAGTGCATTACTTGGCCTAGCTGCACTGTTTTTTATGAAAGAACCAGATGGACATATTACCGAAGTAAATGAAGACGGCACCGTTGAACTTATTTCAGTGACTTAAGGCATTATTGACTATGTTTGATGAAACACACCACGCTAAAGCGCTTGAAAATGAACTCAACGTTTCATTTGGCGGACACAGCGCAAAAGGGTTAAAAGCAGAAAACCAAGATGCGTTTGCAGCTCTCAATACTAAAGCACAAGAAAAAGAGTCTAAAGGCGTTATTGCCTGCTTAGCCGATGGGTGTTCATCAGCAAAAAATGCTAAACAAGCGTCTCAACTTTCGGTTACTCATTTTATAAATGAGTATTTAAATACCCCCGAAAGTTGGGCGGTTAAAAAGTCAGTGTCGAAGGTGTTAGCAAGTTTAAATCAGTGGCTTTATTCGCAATCAGTTAATTACAATCACTTAGGTCAGCGCCAAGCCGATTGGATGACGACTTTTACAGCACTTATTTTAAAGTCGGCAACGGGTTATATATTTCACTTAGGTGATACGCGTATTACTCGCTTGCGAGGAAATAAAATAGAGGCAATAACACGGGATCACAAAGTAAACGATACCCTAACGCGTGCACTTGGCGCACAACTTCATCAAGAAATAGATGTATACGAAGTTGACCTAAAAGCAGACGATATTTATATATTAACCTGCGATGGCGTACACGATGTGCTCCCAAACAGCGATATAGCAAAACTAATTAATGAACACGTTAATTTAGATCACACTAATTTAGAAAATGCAGCTAAAGCAATTACCGAACTTGCATTAGCGCGAGGCAGTGACGACAACGTAAGTTGTTTACTGGTAAAAGTAGAAAATATTGCCGAGCAAAAGTTAGATGAACTTTACCATTCGCTAACACGACGAAAAATTCCACCTGCGCTTAATGTTGGGCAAAAAATTGATGATTACACGGTTATTCGTAAATTACATGCCAGTAGTCGCTCGCACATTTACCTAGTGCAACAAGCGCCCGATATACCGCCAGTGGTTTTAAAAGCACCTTCGGTTAATTTTGAAGACGATGTGCACTACCTTCAAGGCTTTATAAGAGAAGGCTGGGTAGGGCAACGCATAAACCACCTTAACGTGATGAAAGTACTAAGCACGCAATCGCAGAGTCGTTTTTTGTATCATATTTGTGAGTACATGGACGGACAAACACTTAGTGATTGGAAGCACGACGTGCCGCACCCAGAAATAACCCAAGTGCGCAGTATTATTGAACAAATAGTACATGCACTAAGGGCGTTTCAGCGACTCGATATGGTACATCGTGATTTAAAACTCGATAACGTAATGATAGATGCGCACGGAAAAGTAACGCTCATTGATTACGGCACTGTAAGTGTTGCGGCTATGGACGAGTCGGTTAAGCAAATTGCGGATGATTGCCCACAAGGCACTGCCGACTACACCGCACCCGAAACACTTATTACTATGCACGCCGATTTTAAAAGTGATTTGTTTTCACTTGGCGTTATTGCATACGAGTTATTGTGCTCAAAATTACCTTACAAACCACTGCCACTTAACCACGTAGCGCCAAAAGATTACAGCCATTGGCACTACACAAGTATTCGTAAATACAGAGCCGATATCCCGTTTTGGTTAGATCAAGCCCTTATGAAAGCGCTTGCCCCTAAACCTGAGCTCAGATACCAAGCTTTTTCTGAGTTTATAAACGATATCAACAAACCTAATCCTTATTTAGAAAGTACCGCTAATAAAAGCTCAATAATGAAACGCGATCCAGTTATGGTGTGGAAATGTATTTCGCTGTGTTTATTTATTGCTTTGGTATGTGTATTAATAATTAAAACTTAGAGAACCAAAATGCTTAACTATAAGAACAACTTACCTATTATTTTTATACTGGGTTGCTTCACTGCGCCTTCAATAAGCCAAGCTGCGCAAACTGCTCTTGATTTTAGACTGCGTTTTGAAAGCGTTGATCAAGAAAATGCCTTAAAAGATGCAAGCGGCTTAACACTTAGAACCCGCTTAACGCACCAAACAGACGAGGTGAATGGTTTTTCAGCCGTTATTGAAGTAGAAGACACTCGCAGCTTATTGGGCGTAGACGATTACAATAATACGGTGGGGAAAAACACTAATTACTCTGTTATTGCAGACCCAGAAAGCACTGAGATAGACCAAGGTTTTGTTAAATATGCCCGCGATGGTCTATCGCTAAAAGTAGGGCGCCAAGTAATAGCCCTTGATGGGCAGCGTTTTGTTGGGCACGTAGGTTGGCGCCAAGACAGACAAACCTTTGATGCAGCAACCATTAATTACGCATTTAACAACATAGATTTACAGTACAGTTATTTGAATAAGCGTAACCGCATATTTGCTGACGATAAAGACATTAAATCGTCCGATCATTTAATTAATGCAAGCTTTAAAACAGACTACGGTAAAGTGGTTTTATACAGTTACTTATTAAGTGACGATGCACTACAAGACGACAGTTTAGATACTTATGGCGTTTATTTTAACGGTAATAAAACCCTAAACGATATAAATTTTTATTACAAAGCGGAGTATGCAACGCAGTCTGCCTCAACAAGCGTGAGTGATTTTGATGCTGATTACTATGCACTTGAAGGCGCTGTGGATTTAAATGGGTTGGGCATAAAAACAGTAACTTTAAAAGTCGGCATAGAGTCACTTGGCTCTGACAATGGCGATTACGGGTTTGCAACACCGCTTGCCACGTTACATAAATTTAATGGTTGGACAGATACGTTTTTAAATACACCCGCACAAGGCTTGGACGACACTTACATAAGCTTAAACGGTAAAGCGTTTGACGGAAAATGGCTGGTGGCTTATCACAGTTTTGATGCTAATGAGCAATCAAATGGGGTTGACGATTTAGGCAGTGAACTAAACGTACAATACGTTAAACCTATTAATAAACAATACGCAGTGGGTGTTAAATACGCTGATTACTCAGCGGGCGATACTGCTGCTAATAAAGTCGATACTCAAAAATTGTGGGTATGGATGAGCGCTAAATTTTAATCCTCTTTATCTTCTAATATTCACTTGTAATTTATAGCGACACAAGATGGTGCAGTTGCACCATCTTGTGTCGCTTTATGCTTTTCACCTCTGCACCAATATAGGCAACTTGCTGATTTTAAATGCTTATATATTTGGCTTACATATTGCTATAACAATCCTATAACAAATTATTCGATGTTAGCTTTAGTCAATCACTAAAGTAGATATCATTTTAAGGTGAGTAAATGCTAAGCAAGCAGCGTGTTGTAGTGGTAGGAAACGGAATGGTGGGGCACCATTTTGTGCAGCAGCTAGTTTCTCAAAATCAAGCTGATGAGCAATTTGAAATTACGGTACTTAGCGGTGAAGACCGTTTAGCGTATGACCGCGTGCAGCTATCGTCTTTTTTTAAAGGCAAAACCGCAGACGACCTCGCACTTACATGCAATAAAACCTATGACGATTGGCAAGTACGCTTTCATACTCATTCTAAAGTGGTTGATATAAATCGTGATACGCAAACTGTAACGACCGCTAAAGGGGAGTTGTTTGAATACGACAAACTTGTGCTTGCTACAGGTTCATTCCCATTTGTACCGCCTATACCGGGTAAAGATCGCGAGCATTGCCTTGTTTATCGCACCATTAACGATTTACACGGAATAAAAAATTCAGCCCACGGCAGCAAAGTAGGCGTGGTTATTGGTGGCGGTTTACTGGGGCTTGAAGCTGCAAACGCATTAAAGCAATTGGGTTTACAGACTCACGTAATAGAATTTGCACCGCAACTTATGGGTGTACAAGTTGATGCGGGGGGCGGTCGGTTACTAAAAAACAAAATTACAGATTTGGGCGTTACTGTACATACATCGGTAGCAACTGAGGAAATAGTAGAAGGTGAAAGTTGCCGTTATAAAATGTGTTTTAAAGGCGGCAAAACCCTTGAAACCGACATGATTGTATTTTCGGCAGGTATTCGCCCTTATGATAATTTGGCACGCGAGTTTAATTTAGAGTTAGGCGAGCGCGGCGGTATTGTAATTAATAACCACTGCCAAACGAGTGATAAAAACATATACGCTATTGGTGAATGTGCACTGTGGAATAACTTTATTTTTGGCTTAGTGGCACCTGGTTATGCCATGGCTAAAATAGCAGTTGGGCATATTTTACAAGATACTCAGCAAGGCACTTTACAAAGTACTGGCTTAGACAATAAAGCCGATGAATTTAGTGGTGCCGATATGAGCACCAAGCTTAAATTAATGGGCGTTGAAGTAGGCTCTATTGGCGATGCACATGCACGCAGCGAAGGCGCAATAAGCTATTATTTTGAAGATCAAGCCAATGGCATTTATAAAAAAATAGTCACTAATTCACAAAGCAATAAGCTAATTGGCGCGGTACTTGTTGGCGATACCAGCGATTACGATAATTTACTGCAATATCATTTAAACGACATTGAACTAACCACCGCCCCTGAAGCGCTCATTATGCCTCTTGCAGGCGAAATAGCAGAGCTAAGCGCCGACGACTTGCCTGATGACGCTATTATTTGCGCTTGTCATAAAGTAACTAAACACACCATTGAACAATCAGTTTCTAACGGCTGCATAGATTTGGCAGGTGTGCAGCAAAGCACCAAAGCCAGTACAGGCTGTGGAGGGTGTGAAAAGCTCGTTCAAAACGTAATAAACAGCGCGCTCGCTAAAGCAAGTAACACTATTAACGTAGTTACGCTTAATGAGCCTGTAAAACAGCCCGCATAAATTAAAGCACACTAATTAAAGCACATTAAAAGAGAGCAGTATGGCAACCGTAAATACGTCACCAACTATAAATAAAACGAGTTTAAAACAAACAACATGTGCTTACTGTGGTGTAGGGTGCGGTGTTGATATTTCACTTTTTAATAATGTGCCAACCAAGCTTGAAGGCATGCGAGAGCACCCCGCAAACTTTGGTCGTTTATGTGTAAAAGGCACCCATTTGCTCGACACCACAGGCAGTGATAATCGCTTAACGTCGCCCCTTATTAATAACCAAGCCGTTACGTGGGATGAAGCAACCGACCACGTTGCCAATAAATTTAACGACGTAATACAAAAGCACGGACCCGATGCGGTGGCATTTTATGTGTCAGGGCAGTTACTCACTGAAGATTACTACATCGCGAATAAATTAATGAAAGGCTACATAGGCTCAGGCAATATTGATACAAATTCGCGCCTGTGTATGTCATCTGCTGTGGCAGGTTACAAACGCGCTTTTGGTGAAGACGTAGTGCCGTGTACCTATGAGGATTTAGAGCAAACTGAGCTACTTATTTTAATTGGCTCAAATGCAGCGTGGACTCATCCGGTTTTGTATCAGCGAATGGAGCGTGCAAAGCAGCTTAACCCAAATATGAAAGTGGTGGTTATTGATCCGCGTAAAACCGACACAGCTGAGCTTGCCGACACATTTTTAAATATAAAACCAGGCAGTGACGCCGCGCTTTATAACGGCTTGCTTAATTATTTAAATGAGCATAACCACCTCGACACGCAATTTATTGCTCAGCACACAAACGGCTTTGAAAGCGCACTGCAAGAGGCAACAAAATGGAGCTGTGAGGCTGTTAGCGACTTTTGCGATATAGCAATTGAGCAAGTAATTGAGTTTTACGCGCTATTTGCTAACAGCCCAAGCGCGATTAGCTTTTATTCAATGGGTATAAATCAATCAAGCTCGGGTGTAGATAAATGCAACGCCATTATTAATGCACATTTAGCCTCAGGTAAATTACTTAAACCAGGCAACGGTCCGTTTTCGATTACTGGGCAACCCAATGCGATGGGCGGGCGCGAAGTAGGTGGTTTGGCTAATCAGTTAGCGGCGCACTTAGATATTGAAAACAAAGCGCATCAATCACTTGTACAACGCTTTTGGCTCTCGCCAACGATCGCTAAAAAAGCAGGTAGTAATGCTATTGATATGTTTGATGAAATAGCCGCAGGCAAAATAAAAGCAGTGTGGATAATGGCAACAAACCCAATGGTGAGTTTGCCCAATAACGCCGCTATTAAAAAAGCATTAGAGACCTACGAGCTGGTGGTTGTATCTGACTGTATTGCAAAAAGTGATACGTTAAAATTTGCCGATGTTGCTTTTCCATCAACCGGATGGGGCGAAAAAAACGGCACAGTAACTAACTCAGAGCGCAGAATATCAAGGCAGCGCCCGTTGGTTGTACCTTACTCTGGTGCTAAAAACGATTGGCAAATTATGTGCGAAGTTGCTAAAAAAATGGGCTTTGAAGGGTTTGATTTTGCAGATCCCAGTGGCATTTTTGAAGAATGGGCACAATTAACCGACTTTGAAAATAACGGCAGCCGATTATTAAACCTCTCTGGTTTAGTTGGGCTCACAAAAAGCCAGTACGATAACTTAAAACCCATTATGTGGCCTGTTGTTAAAAAGCAGCCTTATAAAAACGGCCAGGTTTTTACAGATAACCAATTTAGCACCGCTGATAAAAAGGCGCGTTTTATACCCATAACCCCGCAATTACCTGTGCAAAAAACATCAAGCGATTATCCGTTTGTAATGAACTCAGGGCGTATACGCGACCAATGGCATACCATGAGCCGCACGGGTAAAAGTACCGCGCTTTCATCGCATATTACACGGCCGTACATTGAAATTAATCCGCTTGATGCCAGTAAGTTAGCAATTAAACAAAACGATTTAATAAGTGCGATTGCCCAAACAGGGCATGTTACCGCGCATGCAAAAGTGACCGATGCCGTGCGAAAAGGTGAATGCTTTATGCCTATTCATTGGAACAAGCAATTTGCGTCATCAGCAACAGTAAGTGGGTTGTATCAATCGGTAGTTGACCCTCTATCTGGTCAGGCTGAGTGTAAACATGGCGCCGTTAATATAGTTAAAGCACCGTTTGAGCAATATATGCAGCTGTTTACTAAAAACGAGCTTATTGTAAACAGTGATTTTTGGCTCAAAGTTAATGCAAGTAATTGCTTTAATTACCAATTGGCTCTTAATGAGGCACAAAGTGATTTACTGTATTTCTGCCAAACCTTAACCGGTTTACAAGGGCAGTGGTCGGCTATGAATACGGCAAAAGCCATGCATGTGCAGTGTATTCAAAACGATCAATTAGCGTTTGTTGGTGTTATTTCTAATGAGCAAAAAGAAATATCACTCGAATGGATAAACCATTTATTTGCAGAGCCATTACTGACCTTTACAAAGTTACAGTCTTTGCTTTATGCAACCCCCGATGAAGAATTTACCCAAGGCATGCAAGTGTGTAGCTGCTTTAAAGTAAGAGAGCAGCCAATTATAAACGCCATTAAAAACGGTGCAAACACCGTCGAGCAACTGGGGTCTGAACTTAAATGTGGAACGAACTGTGGTTCGTGTAAAACACAATTAAGCCAATTAATAAAACAACATTACAAAGCAGGCTCTAGCAGCATTGATGTTGCGGTTGTAATGTAAAGAAAAAAAGGAAGCATATGCTTAATGATCAATTTGGTCGGCAGTTTAACTATTTGCGCCTCTCAATAACCGATGTATGTAATTTTAGTTGTAGTTATTGTTTACCAAACGGGTATCAGTGCGATACGCCGCGTAATTTTTTAAATAAAAGCGAAATAAACACCTTAGTAAATGCGTTTGCAGAGCTAGGTACTAAAAAAGTGCGCATTACAGGTGGCGAACCGTGCTTGCGAAACGACGTAACCGATATTATAAAACTCTGTAAAAATACGCCTGGTATAGAAAAAGTAGCCATTACTACCAACGGATTTAATTTATTAAAGAAAATTGATGAATTTGCTGAAGCCGGGCTTGATGCGCTTAATGTCAGTATTGATAGTTTAAATCCGAGTATGTTTAAACTCATAACAGGTCACGACAAACTTAACCTTATTTTAAAAGGGATTGAACGCTCGGTAGAGCTGGGCATAAAAGATATAAAAATAAATGCGGTGCTTGCCAAGCAGTTTAATAAAAACCAATTGAAGGATTTTTTAGCGTGGGTAAAGCACCACAAAGTTACGGTGCGCTTTATAGAATTAATGGAAACAGGTGACGGCGCAAGCTTTTTTGAAGAAAACCACTTAAGTGGGCAAACGGTTAAAGCCCAATTACTCGACCAAGGTTGGTTACAAGTAGTTAGGGGAAAATTAAACGGACCCGCTGAGGAATTTTGTCATCCTGATTACGATGGTCGTATTGGTTTAATAATGCCTTACAGTAAAGACTTTTGTAAAAGTTGTAATCGCTTGAGGGTGTCGGCTCTGGGTAAATTACACTTATGTTTATTTGCAGAGCAAGGTATAGATTTACGCGAACTACTAAACGAGGACGATACTGCAGCGACCGTAAAGGCAATTCAAGCCGCTATGGGCAATAAAGAAATAAGCCATGAGCTGGATAAACGCTTAACAGGTGCTACAACTCACTTAGCCATGTTAGGCGGCTAATATGAAAGCTAATATAAAATCTAATATGAAAGTTAAGCGAGATTTTACAGGCGTTGTACTTGCTGGTGGTAAGTCATCAAGAATGGGCTCAGACAAAGCCGATTTAGTTTTAAAAAATAAAACGCTATTGCACAATGCGTGTGATTTATTAAAAGACGCAGGCGCTAAAAATATACTAATAAGCCGCAACGTTACAAATCCAGTTAAATCATCGAGCCAATATTCTTCGAGCGATTATCCCTCAGAGAAGTACGTTAAAGATATATACCCAAATAGTGGACCCCTTGGCGGTATTTACTCAACATTAATAGCCACCGAGCATGACTTACTTATTACTGCGGTAGATATGCCTCTACTTACGAGTAATTTGTTAAGCACAATTGTGCTGGCTTCTCAGTCAAATAAAGTACAAAGTGTGAGCAATCAATTAAATCAGTCACAAATAAAGGCTTGGCACTTTGAAAATGAACCACTACCGCTGTATATTCGTAATACAAGCAGTGTAAAAAATCATTTAAAACACATACTCACAAACGCAAACAGTCATAAGTCAATAAAACAGTTTACCCAAAGTATTGGTGTGCAAACGCTTTTATGTAATAAAACGCACGCATTAATAAACACCAATACGCCGGCGCAATTTAAAGCTGTAAATGAGCATTTTGACCAAAGCATTAATCAATTAAGAAGAACATTATGAGTCACACAACTGAGTCACAAATAGCATTAAACATTGCCGTAATGACGGTAAGCGATACACGCGATGCGATTACCGATACTTCTGGTCATTACTTAATTAAAGCGCTAACTGAGGCGGGTCATCACTTAGCCGATAAAGACATAGTTAAAGACGACGTTTACCAGATGCGTGCAGTGGCATCGCAGTGGATAGCCGATGACACCATTCATGCTATTTTAGTGACTGGCGGTACAGGCTTTACTGAGCGCGATTCAACACCAGAGGCATTTGCGCCGCTGTTTGATAAAAGCGTAGACGGTTTTGGTGAGCTATTTAGACATATATCGTTCGGCGAAATTGGTAACTCAACTATTCAGTCTCGTGCATTGGCAGGACTTGCTAACAACACCGTTATTTTTTGTATGCCAGGCTCTACAGGCGCATGCAAAACAGCATGGACAGGCATTATAAAAGATCAACTTAACTCAATGCATAAACCGTGTAACTTTGTACCGCACATTACCATTGGTAAAAAGTGTGAATCGCGTGAGCAATAGTATGTTAAGCCACGTAGACGAAAACGGCCAAGCTAATATGGTTGATGTATCGCTCAAAGACGTAACCTTACGCGATGCCTCAGCTGAAGCATTTATTAGCATGAGCAAGCTTGCCTTTGAACAAGTAATGCTTAATCAAAACAAAAAGGGCGATGTGTTGGGAGTGGCACGTATTGCGGGTATTCAAGGCGCTAAAAAGTGCGCCGATTTAATTCCGCTTTGTCATCCGCTTGCACTTACTAAAGTAGCTGTTGATTTTGAACTTGATGAAGCAAACAGCCAAATTAAAGTAACCAGCTACTGCAAACTTGCCGGTAAAACCGGGGTCGAAATGGAAGCGTTAACAGCGGTATCTATTGCTGCGCTTACTTTGTTTGATATGTGTAAAGCAGCCGACCCACTTATGGAAATTAGTGGCATGCGCGTTACTCAAAAAGCAGGGGGCAAAAATGGTAGTTGGCAACGCGATTAATCCAAACGATGCAATATCTAGCGCCGGGAAAGTAGAGTTATTGTTTTTTGGGCAACTAAAAGAGCGGTTAAAGTGCAGTAAATTAAGTCTTGAGATTACGCAGCCGCTTACTATTTCAGAGCTTAAATTAAGATTAGTGAGTCAATACCCGCACTGGCAACCGTGGCTGGAAGAGCGTGAGTTACTTGCAGCGCTTAACCAAACTATGTCATCAAGCGACGAAATAGTGAAAGCAGGGGATGAGCTTGCCTTTTTCCCGCCGGTTACAGGTGGCTAATGAGCATACATATTCAAGTACAAACCGATGATTTTAATGTAGGTGACGAGCACAATACGCTTTGTAGTAATAATAAAAGCGATGGCGCTGTTGTTACCTTCACAGGTTTGGTAAGAGAGTTCAGCAGTGGCGATAACGTTATTGCACTTGAGCTTGAACACTACCCTGGTATGACCGAGCAACTGCTTCAATCTATTGCAGAGCAAGCACAAACTCGCTGGCAACTGGCGAGAATATGCATTATTCACCGCGTTGGTTACTTAGCACTTGGCGAGCAAATTGTATTTGTAGGCGTAACTTGCCGCCATCGCCAAGCCGCGTTCGAAGGCGCACAATTTATAATGGATTATTTAAAAAACCACGCCACGTTTTGGAAAAAAGAGCACTTTAAAGACTCATCAAACTGGGTTGAGTTTAAACAAAGTGACAAACAAGCGATGGGTAGGTGGGAGTCTTAATGAAAATAATCTCTACTAATATCTCTAAAATAAAAACGGTAGTGTATAACGGCAAAGAGGTTAAAACCGGTATTTTTAAAACGGCAACTAACGAACCTGTTGTTATTGAAAAGCTAAATATTATAGGGGATGAGCAAGCTGATTTAGTTAATCACGGCGGGGTTGATAAAGCGGTTTACGCGTTTTCGCACAATCATTATGATTATTGGAAACAAACCCTCGAGAATGATGATTTGGCAGTAGGTGCCTTTGGCGAAAACTTCACGATTTCTGACCTTGATGAAGCGAATATACACATAGGTGACCATATTCGAATTGGTACTGCATTACTTGAAGTAAGCCAGCCTCGTGTGCCTTGTTTTAAATTAGCTATCGCCCTTAATAATAAAAACAGCCTTAAACTGTTTACGCAGCATTACTGCACTGGCGTGTATTTTAGGGTACTAGAGCAGGGCGTTGCAAAAACGGGTGATAGTGTTGTTATCGAGAAGAAAGCCTCGCACGACATATCAGTAAAAAAACTGTTCCAGGCTTTTTTTGATAAAAAATATCCAGATTATGAAAGTGTATTATTAGCAGCACTCGAATTGCCGGAGCTTGCTCTTGAGTGGCAAACTAAAATTAAAAAGAAGCTTTGTATTAAAAATGAACTAAGTTAAGCGTAAATTGTTATTTATAGAGGAGCTAGTAAAAAAGATAAAACCTGCTATACCTAATGTGATAAATACTATAATTATTATAGTGTTATTAAAAAACTGTTGGGTTAGTAGCTAAAATAGGTGTCGTATATGAATATCTCCAGAAAAACTGATGCTTATTGTGATTTTAACAGCTGCAGAGGTAAGTATTACTGTTTACTCAGCTTTTGAAATAGCTAAAGGGGCCAAGTTTCACCAACTTAATTTTCTTCACTTAAAATATTCTCATCAACTTACTAAGTCAGTTAAAAAAATAGAAAATGATCTCCCCATAGATATAAATACCATTGAGTCAGATATATTGTTAATTAGGCAGCAACCAATTGACTGTATTGAAGAAATAAATCCATTAAATTATGCTGTTATGAAATTTATTAACACAGAGAAAACTTTAACAATTTGTGAAAAAGATATAGAAAATGAATTTTTACGTTGGACTAACTGATTTACAAAGTTTTTTGTAAACTATTTAAAATTGATTTTTCTTTTTCTGTAAGTAGTGAATCACTTGCTCGCTCGAATATCAACCATCCAAACTTAAGACCTGAGGGCAAAATAATAAGCGATATAACTCTAAATATTTTAGGATCATGCTCAATAATCGATTCATTAAAAATATCATCAGATAGTTGCTCTTTAGCTACTGCTATTTCTGAACCTGATTTATATAGCTCGACAGCACGTTGAGGCAGATTAGCAACAATAGAAAATGAGCTCGCATCAAAAATGTTTAAAATTAGCTCAGCAATGTTTTCTATGTTTGTTTGAATGTCATTATCAAGAGAAGTTGTTAATTGCTGCTCATCTATAAATGATACACCTTCTATATAACTCTCTACATTGGGCATTCAAACTCCTACAACAGTATTAAATATGCCTCATTAAAATGAGATGCAACAAATGATTAACTTATTGTAGTTGATTATTTTGAATGCGTTGAATAATTTGCATTATAAATAGACTTCAAATTAGGGTTTTACCTTATTATAGTCAGCAGGTTATGAATCAATTTTAAAATAAGGCAAAACTCAATCTGGGTGTGAAATTTGTAACTTAATAAATAACTATTATTTAGGGTAGTGGTATTACTAAAGATCAACATGCCCAAGTAAAAACAGCATATTTAATCGCTCATTTGTACAATTGTTTGCGCTACGCTAAATAAGGTTTTATGCGTATCCATTGCTTGTTTTTGTAGCTGTTTATGGGCTTGCTCTTCGGTGAGCTTTAACTGCTCAATAAGTATGTACTTGGCTTGGTGAATGACCTTTTGCTCACTAATAACTTTTTTAGCGTCAAGTAACGCTTGGTTTATTTGTTTTATATGCTGGCTTTGCTCGATAATTAAATCATACATAGTTTTATTACTGTTGAGCTTATCGGCCGCTATATTTTGGTTTACTTCTGGCTCTGGTTGCTTAATGGCTAATTGGCCAAAAGTAGGGGCTATGTGTTGCTCTGCCATATTGTTAAGTACTTGCTTATTTGTATTTAAACTACGTTGAGCACAGGCTATTTGCATTGCTGCGGTATCAATTAATTGATCTGCTATATTTTGCTCAATCTTGTGCATTATATCTATGCGCGTAGTGGTTACTTCGTACCATACTTCGCTTAGTTGCGAGAGCGGTTGAGCATTCTCGTCATCGAGTTTTTGCAGTAAACTTCTAAGTTGCTCTACCTGATTATTAACCTGATGTGTTGTTAGTGTTGCAAAGCATTTTAAAAGGTGCGCATCGGCGTACTCATTAAAAAAGTCAAAGCTGTGGTTTTGCTCTTGTTCAAAATGCGCGAGTTGTTGTTTTTGCTCAGTGGTAAATTTACTCGCTGCAAATGCTTGTGCACCACAGGCGCGCTCTTGTCCTGCGTACTCTTTACCTTGCATAAAATTGAAAAATGCGACTAACAATCGCGTTATTTTAGGATCGCTTGCGCCATCTGCTGCCTCTAAAATAATATTGAGCAAACTAGCAATTAACTGAGTGAATGACTGCGTAGCATGTACCGCACTAATGTTTTGTTGTGCTATTTGCTTGCGTAATACCGGTAATGCATCGAGTGCTTGTAAGCTGTAGGTAATTAAATTAAATAACCGAGTATGGCCAGTATCGGCGTTGTCGTTTATAAATGTTTGTTTAAGAGAATCATAAAATGCAGTTTGTGCGCTGCTGCTTAAAGGGATTTGTTCTTGTAATTGGGTTTTAAATCGCTCGCGATTTGAGGCCAAAAAGATATTACTCATTGCACGTTCTTTTTGTAACTGATGTACAAAATCGCCTAACTTAGTAAGCGAGGCACAACTGTTTTGTAATTGCTTTAGTGCGTGTATTTCTTGATACTTAGCCGCTAATAAAAACTGTTTTGTGAGAGGATTGCTTGTCGCCATTGGTATTATTCCACACTTTTTTGTTTTTAAAGTGCAACCACTGTTCCAATCATTAATAAATTTCATCATTGAATTTAAAATCAAGCTAATACAATTGCTTAAAGTGTTATTTTTATTTGTCACTGTGTTTCTATAATTTAAATTACCATTACTTTTAACTTATTTGGTGCATTTAAGTATGTTATTGCACACAATTTGAACCCAAATTAAAAACAAAAAAAGCGCCTACTCCTGGGGAGGTAGTAAGCGCGAAAAGTGCATTATTCATTTTACGTCATGCGTTAACATTTACACTGTTTAGTAACTCAGGACTAATAGCCATTTTATGATTTATTACTTCGCCAATCATAATTAGGGTAGGGCCTTGAAGGTTGTGTTTAGCATGCTCATTTACAATCAGTTCAAGCGTACTAGTAATTACCTTTTGCTTAGTGGTGGTGGCATTCTCTATTAGTGCAATGGGTGTATTACTTGGCCAGCCCACTGATTGCAAACCGCAGCTTAGCGTTTGTAAGCGCGAAAGCCCCATATAAACCACTAAAGTGGGGTTGTTGTTTGCAGGCATAAACGCGTAATTTTGCCAATGAGGTTGCTTATTAGGATCGGCAAACTGCGCAGTTAAAAATGTAACACTGCGTGCTACGTCCCTTGCAGTGAGCGGAATACCCGTATAAGCGGACGTAGCACAAGCCGTTGTCACACCCGGAACAATAGCAAAATTAATATTATGCTCACTAAGCGCATCGGCTTCTTCGTTAATACGTGCAAATATACTCGGATCGCCGCCTTTTAAACGCACTACGTTTAAGCCTTGTTGTGCGTATTTAACCAGTAGTTCGCAAATGTTAGCTTGGGTCATCGAATGTTTACCCGCACGTTTACCTACAAATACTCGCTGTGCTTTTTTAGGAAGCGTTTTTAATAAATCATCGCTTACTAACCAATCGTATAAAACAACATCGGCGGTATTAATTAAACGCTGCGCTTTAACCGTAATTAGCTCTGCGTCTCCTGGGCCCGCACCAATTATATAAACGTTGCCGCTTTTGACGCTGCGACTATTTGAACTTGTTAGCTTAGTAACAAGCTTATTTAGCCACACGTTTTCAATACCCGAAAAATAAGACAGTACACTCATACTATTCCCTTAAGCCACTGCTGTTGTAACTTTTGGTTCAGAGCTTATAAATACACTGCCGTCTTCAATTTTTGCATTAAAAACCGGTAAGTGTATTGCTTCTGCTTCTAAACATTCGCCTGTTTCTAGGCAAAAGTGTTGCTTATATAAAGGCGATGCGACAACTAATTTATTGTCGATTGAGCCAATAATGCCACGCGATAATACATTGGCTTTGCCAATAGGGTCGTAGTTGCTAATGGCAAACACAGCCGTTGGATTTTGTGGAATGTAAAAAATAGCTACTTGCTGATTATTAACTAATGCGCATACGCCGCTATTAGCCACTAGGTTGTCGATTGTTCCAATATTATGCCAAGACATCAGCTTGCTCCTCTTCAACTTCCATTACTGGAATACGGTTTTGTGTATTACGTTGCTCACGTTTTTCGGCTTCTGTAGCAGGGCGAATTTGGTTACGCTCTTGCACAAATAAAATGTTGTCGTCGGTTTCGGGGCTATTAACAAACTGGCGGAATCGTTTGGCAGCATCTGGGCTTTCAATCGCTTTTTTCCACTCACAGGCATAGGTTTGCGTAATTAATTCCATTTGCGCTTCTAGCTCGTCGCAAATGCCTAAGCTGTCGTCAATGACTACGCTTTTAAGGTAGTCTAAACCACCTTCAAGATTTTCCATCCATACCGACGTACGCTGTAATTTGTCAGCCGTTTTAATGTAAAACATAATTACGCGGTCAATGTATTTAATAAGAGTAGGTGTGTCTAAATCGGTCGCAAATAAATCAGCATGGCGAGGGCGCATACCGCCATTACCACACACGTATAAGTTCCAGCCGTTTTCGGTGGCTATAATGCCAATATCTTTACTTTGTGCTTCGGCGCATTCGCGGGTACAACCCGATACCGCCATTTTAAATTTATGCGGTGCGCGTAACCCTTTGTAGCGGTTTTCAATTTTTATTGCGTGTCCAACGCTGTCTTGCACACCATAACGACACCACGTACTACCCACACACGATTTAACAGTTCTAAGAGACTTACCATAGGCATGACCGGTCTCAAATCCGGCTTCTATAAGTCGCTCCCAAATAACAGGAAGCTCTTCTAAGCGCGCACCAAATAAATCAATACGTTGACCGCCAGTGACTTTGCAGTACAGGTTAAAATCTTTGGCTACTTGTCCAATTACAATGAGTTTGTCGGGTGTTATTTCGCCGCCAGCAATACGCGGTACTACAGAGTACGAACCATCTTTTTGCATGTTTGCTAGGTACGTATCGTTAGTGTCTTGTAAGCCAACATGGGCGGGCTCTAAGATAAAGTCGTTCCATGTTGAGGCTAAAATAGAGCCAATGGCAGGTTTACATATTTCACAGCCATGACCGCTGCCGTGTTTAGTTAGTAAGTCATCAAAGCTTTTAATGCTTTCTACTTTTACCATATGCAGTAATTCTTGGCGTGAATACGCAAAGTGCTCACATACATGGTTGTTAACTTCAACACCACGGCTCGCTAATTCGTTATCAACAACTGATTTTAGTAACGCAGCACAACCGCCACAGCCGCTTGCTGCTTTAGTGCATGATTTTACCGAGGCTAAATCGCATGAGCCACCATCAATCGCGCCTACAATGTCGCCTTTACTCACATTGTGACACGAACAAATAGTGGCTGTATCGGGTAGGGCACTGCCAGATAACGACGGCGCGCCGCCGCTGTCTGGTAAAATTAAACACTCAGGGTTTTCTGGTAAGTCCATGTCGTTAAGCATGTACTGCAGTAAAGTATCGTAATCGCTGGTGTCGCCAACAAGTACAGCGCCCAGTAATTTATCGCCTTTTTCACTTAGTATGATTTTTTTATAACAGCCGCGAATAGCGTCTTGGTATATAAGTTCTTTACAGTCTGGCGTTTTTGCATGAGCGTCGCCAATTGAGCCTACTTCTACGCCTAACAGCTTAAGTTTGGTGCTCATATCGGCACCTAAAAACTCAAGCTCGCCGCCACTTAATTGGCTCGCTGCAACGCGCGCCATGTTGTAACCCGGTGCAACTAAACCAAATAGTTTTTTGTCCCACAAAGCACATTCGCCGATGGCTAAAATATCCGGATCTGATGTTTGGCATTGGTTATTAATAATAATACCGCCGCGCTCACCGAGTTCTAAGTCGGCAATTTTGCCAAGTTGGTCGTACGGGCGAATACCGGCAGAGAACAAAATCAGATCTGTTTCTAAAAATGACTCGTCCGAAAAGTTTAATCTAAAGCGACTGGTTTCGCCTTTTACTATTTCGCTGGTCGCTTTTGATGTATGTACTGTTACGCCAAGTTTTTCTATTTTATTTTTTAGTAGCGTACCGCCTTGTCCATCAAGCTGAACAGCCATAAGTTGTGGCGCAAATTCAACTACGTGGGTATCAAGCCCTAGTTGCTTAATGGCGTTTGCGGCTTCAAGCCCTAACAAACCACCACCAATAACAACACCGCTTTTACTTACAGCGGCACTGGCTTTTATTTGTTCTAAATCTTCTAATGTGCGATACACCAAACAATGGGGTTGGTCGTTACCTTTTATAGGTGGCACAAACGGAAATGAACCTGTCGCGAGTATAAGTTTGTCGTATGGGTATTGCTCACCGGTTAATGTGGTCACTATTTTTGCCGTTCTATCAATGCCTTCAACCCACTGGCTGGTATGCACATTAATATTAAGCTGTTTGTAGTTGTCGTGAGTGGTAAGTGCTAAATCGGCGGCTGTTTTGCCATCAAATACACTTGATAAGTACACGCGATCGTATGCAAGATTTGCTTCTCCGCAAAGTACAGTAATGTCTGCGTTGGCATCGCTTTGGCGCATTTGCTCAACAAAGTAGTGTCCGATCATACCATTACCAATAATGAGTATTTTTTGCGAGGTTTGCATATGGCATTCCTTAAAGTGACGGTTTAAATACAAATAACAAAAAAGCCCGCCACAAATACGCATTATGCATAATTGTGTGCGGGCTTCTTTGCCGATGGTTGCTAATAGCTATAGTGCCAACAACCTAAATTTGTTGCCGTAAGTAAAACGGGCTTGTTAATAGAGTGTTTGCAAAAACATAGCCAGTTTTTTAAGTTATTGTTTAAATACTATTTAATATGTTTTTAGAGTGAATGAAAAACTCGTTTTGACATATGTTGGTGCGCGCCTGGCACTAAGAGGGTGCAAGTATTGTCATTGTTTTGTGCATTATCAGTCAATAAAAAACCCATTATCATTGATTGTATATTGAGTTAAATTTAGCCCATAAAATACGTACACGTACTCTCACGGGCAAAATGATAAACACAAACTCAATAGATGCTTCACCTTTTCACGAAGGCGAGCTGGCAATACAAGACAAGCTCGGTAAACGAGAAATAATGGCAACATTTGGCAAACGTGCCGTGCGCTCATTTATGCCAGAGCAGCAT
This sequence comes from Pseudoalteromonas sp. HL-AS1, assembly GCF_031198785.1. Classification (NCBI taxonomy): domain Bacteria; kingdom Pseudomonadati; phylum Pseudomonadota; class Gammaproteobacteria; order Alteromonadales; family Pseudoalteromonadaceae; genus Pseudoalteromonas; species Pseudoalteromonas sp. HL-AS1. The sequence goes on along the minus strand of NZ_CP133569.1, from coordinate 2,012,538 downwards.
CAGGCCTTTTTTGAGCAGTTACCATTTGTGGTTGCAGGCAGTGTTGATGAAAATGCCGATGTGTGGGTATCTATTGTTTCAGGGCAGTCAGGCTTTTTAAGCGCCCCCACACCTAGGTCGTTATTAATGACGCACGCGGTTGATAAAAACGACCCCTTACATGGCACGTTAAATATTGCCGGCTCGCCAATTGGTTTATTAGGCATTGAGCTAAGCACGCGTAGGCGTAACCGTTTAAATGTGCGCGTAGGTGAGGCAATTAGTGATAATCAGGTGAGTTTTAATGTTGATCAATCTTTTGGAAATTGCCCGCAATATATTCAAACGCGCGACTTAACGTTTAATAGAGAGCCTTTAGTTAAAAGTAGTGCAGTACAAAAAGTTGAATTTAATACAATTGATAACGCAGCCAGTGCGTTAATTGACACCACCGATACATTTTTTGTATCGAGTTTTATAACCGCAAAAAACAATCCAAAAATTGAAGGGGTTGATGTTTCTCACCGTGGTGGGTTGCCGGGTTTTGTAAAGCGCGAAGGCAACACATTAACGATTCCTGATTACGCAGGTAACAATTTTTTTAATACCTTGGGTAACTTTTTATTAAACCCAAAAGCAGGTTTGTTATTTCCTGATTTTGACACGGGTAATGTATTAATGCTTACTGGCAGCGTTGAAATTTTATGGGACGGGCATCCAGAGTTAGAGGGCTTTATTGGCGCAGACCGAGGCTGGAAATTTACCCTCACTAAAGGAATGTGGCTTAAAAATTTACTCCCGTTTAGTGCTAAATTTGATGCTTATTCCCCTAACACTAAAATGACGGGCACGTGGCTTGAGGCTGATAAAAACAAACAAGCCGAAAAACTAAAACATACTTGGCAGCCTTTAAAAGTAACTAAAATAATTAAAGAGAGTAATGTAATTACCTCCTTTTATTTAGAAGGGCATAACAATACAACCTTGTTACCGTTTAAAGCTGGGCAGCATTTAACTGTACAATTACCAAGTAAAAATAGTCGCAATAGCAAAAACAGTAATAGCAAACCTGTTATTAGAACCTACACCGTGTCATCGAGCCCGCATGAACTATTTTATCGGTTATCGATTAAAAAAGAGCTAAATGGCGAGGTGTCTAACTACTTTCATAATAACGTAAAAGTAGGTGACGTTATTTTAGCTAAATACCCACAAGGGCAATTTTTTATTGACTCAATCAATACTAAACCAGCGGTACTCATTGGTGGCGGAATAGGCATTACACCCATGGTTTCAATGGCTAAACACATTGCCAATGAAGGGTTGAGAACCCGCTATACACGCCCTTTGCATATTTTTCACAGTGCTAAAAATAAACAGCAGCGTGCGTTTTATAACGAGCTAAAAACGCTTGCTGATACGAGTGGTGGCGCAATTGATTACTACTCACTTTTATCTCAGCCTGAGCTTGATGAAAAACAAGGCAATGGCTTTAACGTAAAAGGTGAGGGCCCTAATTTAAAAGACGAAAGCTTTGATTTAAAAGGGCGAATAAATGCGGATGTGTTTAGATACTATTTACCACTTGATGATTACGAGTTCTTTTTATGCGGACCAGAAGCGTTTATGCAGCACGTCTATAACGAGCTGTTATTGCTCGGTGTGCAGGATAAAAATATATTTGCTGAAGCATTTGGACCTTCCGCTATTAACCGCAATGTGCTTAACACAAGCGAAGCGCCTAATAAAAACATAGAGATGAGTGTTGAAGAGGCTGACAACACCATCATTAAATTTAGCAAATCGGGCTTTGAACAGCGCTGGAACAAAGGCGATAACATTATACTTAATGTAGCCGAATCCCATGGTTTAGAACCTGAATTTGGCTGTCGAAACGGTAGCTGCGGCAGTTGCGCCGTAAGAATAAATGCAGGCGCTGTGGTTTATCGCAATAACGTAAGTTACCCAGCAGAAACAGGCCAGGCGCTTATTTGCTGCGCCGTACCTGCTAAAGGCATTGAGGAGCTTGATTTAGAGCTGTAGTTGTTAATATAGCGTTTTTAAATACAGCGCTTTTAAATACAAAACTATGCGCTAAAACTAAAACAACTGTTTTTTGTTAAACAAACGGAGCGTTTTAAAAACGCTCCGTTGAATTACTTTTATTAAAACTCAAAATTAAAACTGACCGTAAGCCTTCTTCCGTCTAGCACAACGCCGTAGGTTTCATTGGTCACTACACGGTCTGTAACATTGTATAAACCAGCCATTACTTTCAGATTATCAGTCATCCAATATTGTGCGCCTATGTCCATCATGGTGTAGCCGGGTGTACCATCACTTAAGCTTGTACGGCTTAAATAGTCAGTAGTTTCACCACGGTAGTTTACACGACTCCATAAATTTATCGTGTCACTCGCATCCCAGTTTAAGGTAGCATTAGCCATACTCTTGGGTATTTTATTTAAAGGCTCGCCTGCAAAGTCTCCAGATTTTTGCTCAGAGTCTGTAAAAGAGTAGTCAGCTTTAAAGCGAAGGTTGTCGGCAATACGGTAGTTTACAGTCGCTTCTACCCCTTGCATTTCTGCCTCAGAAATATTTTTTTGCGTACTCAAAAATTGATAAGTGTTCCCACTGAATTCACATTGATAGTTTTCAAAATCATTTCTATCAATATTTTCACTAATACAGTAGCGATCTTCTGCTATTTTATCATCAAAATCAGTATGATAAAACGTTAAGCTGGTCGATAGTCCAATTTTAGGATCGTTATAAATAAAACTAACTTCGTAGTTAACGCTAGTTTCTGGATCTAAGTCAGGGTTACCTATTATCAGGGCACGTGAAATGGATGTTCCAGTGGAAGATAGGTTAGGAGATCCGCCCCCGCCTGTGCCTCGACCAAAGCCTGCAGTAGCTTGAGATAATGAAGGCTGAGTATATCCTGTAGAAACCCCTCCTTTAACAGTAAAGCGGTTATTTGCATGCCAGTTAGCATAAATCCTAGGTGACCAATGAGAACCAAATTGCTCATCGTTATCGTATCTTAAACCGGTAGTTATGGATAAGTCTTTTATAAAGTTCCATTCAACCTCAGTAAATAAAGCCCCAATCCATCGGTCAACTGTATCACTGGCAATAGCCACGTTGGCATCTAGTAAACCATTCGTTTCGTCAACAAGTTCTTCGGTTTTATATCGTGCACCCACAGTATAAATATGTTGCTCTGCTGCATAAGTTGCAGATGTATTAAACGTAATTATTTCTTCTTTTTTATCTTCATCTTGCACGCGTTCAGATAAATCTTGCTGAAGATAAGTGTTTGTTGTTAATTTTCCGTAATTACCCATATGGGTGAGGGAGTACATTTGTTTTTCAAATTCGTACTGTGAGCCTTCTGCATCAATAGCTATTGAGTTACCTGGTGTATGCTCAAAATCAATATTTGATGTATCGTAGGCTAGACTCACCTTGTTTTTATCATCAACGGCCCAGTTAAATTTAACCCCAAATTGGGTTGTATCTGAGTCTGGGCGGCTAGCAGTAGCGTCGCCACCGCCAGAGTAATCACTTTCATCTGTATGTTGTATTGAGCCTGTAAGCTCCATGCCTAATACATCTTTAATTAACGCACCGCCAGCGTAAAAGTCGGTATTGTATTGATCATTACTTACATCATTCATAGATGAAGTATAGCTTGCGGCTAAGCTTGCGGCCCATTGTTGTGGAGCCGTACGAGTAATAATGTTAATCACTCCGCCCATTGCTTCAGAGCCGTAAAGTGATGACATAGGACCACGAATAACTTCCACACGTTCAATCATTGCAAGTGGTGGAATACCTATTTGTTTACCCCCATCCGAGCCATTAGTATTTACTGAGCGACCCGCCGAAAGAGGACGACCATCGACAAGGTATAATGTGTATTGATCATCCATACCACGGATACTAATATCTTGCATATTACCGCCACCAGTTACATATACGCCTGGTATATCGCGAACAGCATCAACAACAGTGGTATAAGATTGTTTACGTAGCTCTTCTTGTAATATGACCGAAATAGATGCAGGAGCATCTATAATTTTCTGCTGATAACCGGTTGCTGTTACAACCATTGTTTCCATTTCATTTGTTTTTTCTGCCGCTGAAGCGCTCATGGCTATAGGGATAAAAATAGCGAGAGGTAACTTCTTACAGGTCAATGGTACTAACTTCGACATTGATCGTTTGGACATTAAAATGTTCTCCTTTACATGTAGGCCTAAATTCAAGAGTGCAAATGATAATACTTATTGTTATCATGTAAAGTAAATTAAATGGAACAATGTGTTGCCAAAGTTGCAACACATGTTGATCGTTTGCTCGTGTAATGGCTAATTTATTAGCATGTAAATTAGCCGTCACTGAGCGTATTAAACGCAGTAGGGATGTTGCAATGCCTCAATTTAAAGAATTACGTAGTTTTGTCTCTGTGGTTAGTTCAGGAAGCTTATCAAATTCGGCAAAAACACTGCAGTTGTCTAAATCAACTATTAGCCGACATCTTAAAAACTTAGAGCAAGATGTGGGGAGTATTTTACTTAAAAGAATGTCTAACAGCTTGGTGCCTACAGAGGCGGGGCTGTGTTTTTACGATTATTGTGAGCAAATACTAGGTATAGCGAAAGAAGCTAAACAAGAATTAGATACCTTAGATGAAAAAATACAGGGTGAAGTCGTTATCTATGTTGATACTGGCTTATTAAGAGGATGGCTAGGTGATGTTGTTACTCAGTTTTTAACGCGCTTTCCAGGTGTTAGCGTGACTCTTAAAACAGATATAAAAGCTGACTCAAACCAATGGCAAGACAATATTTTGCTTTGCATGGGGCAGTTACCTGAATCCAGCCAACGCCAAGAAAAACTCTGTATTCTTTGGCAGGGGGTATTTGGTAGTAAAGATTACTTTAAGTGTAATGGCTATCCTAACTCACCGGAAGATTTAATAAATACTCACTGGTTACAATTAATTGGCAATAAAAATGAGCAGTTAGTTATGACAAACCAAGGAGGAGAAACATTAAGTGTACCAGTTCCTTCGTCACGAATTCAGTCAGATCAATTGGTGTTACAAGGAGATGCAATAAGCCAAGGACATGGGCTTGGTTTATTACCTCTATGGCAAGCAAACATGCGTCTTAATGCCCACCCCGAATGCTTTGAGCGTTGTTTAAAAGACTGGGTAGGTCATCCTGTTCCTATTTGGTTATGTTATCCTTTTGGCAAATTAGCCAAAAAGCAGCGTGCTTTTATAGAGCATATAAAAAGCAATTTACCGCAGGAATGGGATAATGAGCTTTGCCAAGAAATGTAAATTTTATTTAGTATTACTTAGGCAATTTATTTTAAGTGTTTTAGAAACTGCAACGTAAAAAACCGCTTTTTAATCAATAAAAGTAAATGCTACTCATTATCATTTGATGTGTGACATGCTAGCATATCCTTAATATGTTCATAAATTAAAAAGGAAATATAAATGTACGGCATACTAATAAAAATGTTTTTTATAGCTGGTTGTAGTTTTTTCTCAGTAGCTAGCTTTGCTAATTACCCAATAACAATTAACCAAGGGAATACCCAAGTTGTTATAAAACAAAAGCCTATAAAAGTAGTTGTATATGATTTAGGTGTACTTGATACATTAACAGCACTTGATGTTGATGTAACAGCGGTTGCTAAGGGAGTGTTTCCTGAGTATTTAGCCCATTATAACTCCCCAAAAAAAGCAATAGCGGGTAGCTTATTTAAGCCAGACTTTGAGGCACTTAAAAAAATCAAACCTGATTTAATTATAGTCGGACCACGCAGCCGTAGAGCGTTAGATAAATTAACTGCAATTGCACCTACCATCGATTTAACATTAAGTTCCGATGATTTTGTCTCTAATATTAAAAGAAATATTATACTACTGGGTGATGTTTTTGAAAAACAACAGCAAGCAAAGTTATTGTGGAACAATCTAAATAATAAAATTAATGCTTTGCAGGCTAAAGCAGTGGGTAAAGGGCCAGGGCTTGTTTTATTTACAGTAAAAGATATGTTTATTGCGCACTTACCTGGAGACAGATTTGGTATGGTGTATGAACTACTTGGTATAAAAAGCCCAAATAAAATTAATAAACCGCAGCTAAAAGATAACGATAAAAGCCAAACTAAAGTGCAAAAAGCCAAACAAGCTGCAGTATTAACAAAGGATTATATGGCAACAAAACCAAATTGGCTGTTTATACTCGACAGAGGTTTAGCAACTGGTGGGCAAAGCAATATTGAGCAAGCTTTAGCAAAAGCACCGTTTATAGAAAACTCTCAAGCGTGGCAACAAAAACATGTTTACTACTTAAACCCAACGCAATGGTATGTAATAACAGGCGGCTATGCGAGTGTTCTTAATACCGTTAACGAGTTAAATACTATTTGGTAAACATTTTTATTAAAGGTGAGCTGATTATGAATATTTGCTCACCAATTCACTTTAGTTAGATACAAAACTGATAGCGAAAAATTGAAATGAGCGGCATATCTGGTGCTCATAAATAGAATTTAGCTCAGAACTTTTAAAATCTGCAATACATAGCTAACTCCACTTGTACTGGTCAACCCACACTAAACATTTAGAGCTGAGAATTTTTAAACTCCACAGGTAATAATTAATTATTTACTTAATGTAGCCCAATCCCATGGTTTAGAACCTGAATTTGGCTGTCGAAACGGTAGCTGCGGCAGTTGCGCCGTAAGAATAAATGCAGGCGCTGTGGTTTATCGCAATAACGTAAGTTACCCAGCAGAAACAGGCCAGGCGCTTATTTGCTGCGCCGTACCTGCTAAAGGCATTGAGGAGCTTGATTTAGAGCTGTAGTTTTTTTCAAAATATAAATCTTCAGCTTTTATCATTGTAGGGCAATAAAGGCTCACTATTGATACAAAATAAACGTGTGATTGCAGTACATTCTTGCCTCTAACGAATACTATAACTTCTTAACTTTTTCGGGGTATCAACAATGATTACACCATGTAGTCTATGGTTTTTCTGTTTGTGTGTAATGTATGCATTACCAGTGTATTTAGCTTCTAATTTCGGATTTTCTAGCAAGGTTTGCACGTATTCATCTAGGCTCCTTATTTGCCTGTCTGCAGAGTTTTTAGCAGTAAAATAGTTCGATAGTTTAGTTGTGTACTCTTTATGTATTTCGTAAAGATTTTCATTCCGCGCTAGAACAAGATATGTTCTTAGTTTAGATGACACATCATTAAACACTGATTCTGAAACAGGTAAAGTAATTGCTTGATTTAGTTTGGTATCAAGTTTAAATTCATTTTTATCGCAGTTCACAACTAACTGATTAAATGTATAAGAAATAATTTTGAGGAAGTCACTATCAGATATACCTGTAGTGGTCAACTAATTTTGGCCACAGTTTTAGAATCTTGGTATCTAACCTCAGATTCATTTGGTGCTAAACCTGCATTATAATGATGTGGTCTAACATTGTTGTAATATCCGTTGATATAATCACTCACACTATATTTAGCTTCTTCAAAGTTTTCATATCCAACTTTTGGCCATCCACTCCGTTTTAAAGCTTCTAAAAAATCGTTCCATTGGCGCATTATCCCAACAATTTCCGCGCCGACTCATGCTTTGTGTGATTTTATAGCGCCATAAACGTTGGCGATACTTCAAGCTTGTATAGTGGCTTCCTTGGCCTGAGTGAAACATCAGTCCTGTCGGTTTTCCTCTGCTTTCATACGCGAGTTCAAGCGCTTTTAGCGTTAAGTTAGTATCTGGCGACAATGACATTGCCCAACCAACGACTTTGCGTGCAAATAAATCAACAACGACCGCTAAATAAGCCCAGCGATTACCTGTCCAAAGTAGAGTAAGAGGCAGAACGTAGTCGAACTATTTTTCTGCCTCTCCTCTCCGAACCGTACGTGCACCTTTCAGCGCATACAGCTCTCCGCTTAATTGTGGCTTACAGCCATTACAACATCGCTGTAGCGAGATGTGACAGTATTTCTCATTTCATCTCTAAGATAAGGGTTTGATTCAGGTAATCGCCAACGGAAGGGCAACTTAGGACTGCTCACCAGTCGATATAGTGAAGCGCTACATAAATTACCTCGATTGCTTTTACCAAATAATACCCAAGTCTTGGCCTGATTTGGCGTCGGTCGTTTTATCCACTTCATCATTAATGACTTAACGGAGCAACGATATTTCCGCGCTAGCCATTTTGCTAATTTCCAGAAAACTATACGATCAATTTTACTGTAAACTTTAGCGGTATAATCAGTATGACGATAAAATTGCGCCCAGCCTTTAAGCTTGCGGCTGAGTTGTTCAACTTTGTCTATCTTGCTACAACTGTGATCACTGGATAAAGCTTGGCTCAAGGAATGAGAAAATGCTTTAGCCTTACCATGTGGAATACCAGACACCACACGCATATTCCCTTTAGGACCACGTTTCCTTATGATCCTATGACCAAGGAAGATAAATCCATCATTCACATGCGTAATATGGGTTTTCTCCATGTTAAGTGTGAGTTTAAGTTTACCTTCAAGAAAATTTCGACACTGATCACGAATGGCTTCTGCTTGTTGTTTGTTACCTTTGACAATCACAAGAAAGTCATCGGCATAACGACAATAAGCAACCCCAGGTTTCCATTGTCTATTTTCCTCTAGTGCAATGGTACGCTTATCTTGGATTGTACGATTCCAGTACCAGCGATCTTTACGTGCTTTCTTGCTCAAGTAGCATTTATCCAAATACTGATCAAATTCGTTGAGCATGATATTTGACAATAATGGAGAAATGACACCACCTTGTGGTACGCCTTCGCTTGTTGCACAGAATAGATTACGTTCAATATGTCCTGCTTTGATGAACCGCCAGAGCAATTCATTAAATCGTCGACAATTGATACGCTTACGCACACATGTCATCAGTAATTGATGGTGGACTGTATCAAAATAACTTGATAAATCCCCTTCAATTACCCAGCGCCCACGTGGTTCACTTGAGCCTGTCATTTGTAACTTAACAGTTCTAATGGCGTGATGGACACTGCGTTCAGGTCTAAAACCATAGGATAGTGAATGAAAATCATTTTCCCATATCGGCTCCATTGCCATGAGCATGGCACGTTGCACTATTCTGTCTCTTAAGGTGGGTATGCCTAAAGGGCGTTGCTTTCCATTCGCTTTAGGAATATAAATTCGTCTGGCAGGCATTGGTTGATAATTACCCGAGAGTAAATCATTTCTGATCCCATCTAAGTAATCAGTCAGCTTATCCTGTAAGTGAATTTTAGTTATTCCATCAACGCCAGGTGTTTTGGCACCTTTTGAAGAAAGCGTTACTTCAGCCGCTTGGCAAAGCCATTGTGGGTGACTGATAAGGCGCAGTAATCGATTAACGCGACGCGCTTTATCTGTTGCTGTCCATGTTGCTAATTTACGTTGCAGTTCGCTGATTATCACAGGTCTTCACCTCATTAAGGTCAGGTAATTTGCTTGCGCAAATCAATTAAACTGCGCCCCTTCGCCATGTAATGGGCTTTCCCCATCTCAGACTACTACGAACGCTCCGCCAGCTTGTTTGTCATCGGGGTCGTGCTCCCTTAGCATTCAAACAAACCTTCCCCGGTTTACCTATCTGAACTCGAACATATTGGGGTGGATGCCGATCGCAGTCTTTAACCTTATCGTGCTGTAAGGTGATAATACTTAAACGCTGAATTGTGATTTAGCGTTTATCCATTGATAAATACCTACGTGTGATTTATCAAGTCGGCAATAATACTCATACATTTAGTATTATTGCAGCATCATATTGCCTGTTAATTCGTGTAGGCAATGGCGACGTTTCAGCCCATAGATGCGGGTTAATCGGTTCATGTACTTCATCCGTCCAATACTTAGTCTAGAAGAGCATCTTGGCGTAACGAATTCGCCTCACTCCCCGTTGTCAGCGAGTTCCATCACCTTATCAGCATACGATAAGTCACTGCCGCTCAGACTCAACTATCTGCACAACCAGATAGTGCCATAAACAATTTGGCTCCTACCGTATTGCTCATGTATTTCAGATAGACTCGTGGTTCATTAAAGCATTCCTTGCTAGTGCTGAACTCCGGGCACACTATACGTCACATCACCGCACCACACCGTATCCGGCTCAACAACATCAAACTGCCTATCTAGAAAATTCGGGATTGCAAGGTGCTCATTACCACCGCGTTTATATTGATGTTGTGGTACTTGGCAGCTCTCTAGTTTTAGTTTAACCATCAGCTTAGCGGCGCGATAACGGCTTAATTCAAAACCGTTATTCCGCCACTCATTGCATGTATAACTTTAACTTCCGCTTCTAACCTTACTTGCTCTGGTGTCGATGTTGTATCCCGTATGGCCCAATATTTATAGCTGCTGCGATGCACATTGAATACGCTACACAACACGCTGATTGGGTAACGCTCTCGTTGATTTAATTTCTCAATTAACGAGAATTGCTCAGGGAGTCGGACATCAAGAGAGCGGTAGCCTTTTTTAATATATCCTTTTCTAATTCAATGCGTTGGATTTGCTTTTTAAGTTCGCGGATTTCAATTTGTTCAGGCGTCATTGGTGAAGCCAATGGGGACTGGCCATTCCGTTCTTGCTTTAATTGAGTTACCCACTTACTTACAGTTGATTTACCAACCCCCATAGCTTTAGCTGCATCTTCTTGCGTATAGCCTTGATCAACTACAAGCTGAGCTGTTTCTAATTTGATTGCAGTAGAATACGTTGCCCGTTTTAATTTCGTCATTTTTTCACCTAAATTTGTATGCTTATTAGCATAACATTTCTTTCTTAATGGGTGGCCAAATTAACTATGCCACTACATTATGAAAAATGTTGTTTTAAAATTAACGTTAATCGCTGTGCTTTTCTTGAGTGCATGCACGGCGGTAGTACAAGATGATTTTAGTAAACTGAGCACAGAGTCATCTAATCAAAAAATAGCAGTTAATCAGCTTGGTTATTTAGTTAATAGCGAAAAAATAGCAATAGTGCCAAATGTAACCGCGACTACTTATGATTTAGTGGATGTAAATACTAATAAAATAATACGTAGCGGCCAGTTATCACACGCTAAAATGTGGGACAACTCAGGAAATGACACCTTTAAACGCGCTGAATTTACAGATATTGTAACACCAGGAGATTACCTTTTACGTGTAAAAGGAGTGAGAGATTCTGCCGTATTCTCAATTAATAATCATGTATATGACTCGATTCATACAGCGGCGTTAAAATACTATTACTTAAATCGTTCAAGTATTGTAATAGAGAAAAAGTATGCAGGTATTTATGCGCGGCCTTTAGGGCATAAAGACGACGACGTGCTTTATCACTCATCAGCAGAGCAAGGCGATGACTTTAAAGCGAAAGAGGTGCAATCTCAAAAAGGCTGGTACGATGCGGGCGATTATGGTAAGTATGTTGTTAATTCTGGTATTACCACGTACACATTACTTGCGGCGTTTGAGCACTACCCTGAAGTGTATCAAAAGCAAATATTAAACATCCCTGAATCGTCAGATGACGTCCCCGATATTATAAACGAAGCACTATGGAACCTTGAATGGCTGATCACTATGCAAAGCGATGATGGGGGTGTTTATCATAAACTCACAACGCGTGAATGGCCAGGCTATGAAATGCCGCATGAAGATAAAAGAGCGCGCTACATGATAGGAAAAAGCACAGCGGCTAGCCTTGACTTTGCCGCGACGTTATCGGTGGCCAGTAGAGTACTTGCTCCCTATTATCCCAATAAAAGTAAGCAATATTTAGCGGCTGCAATTAACGCATGGAAGTACTCGCTTGAAAATCAAACCCAATATTATGAGCAACCTGATGATATTAAAAGTGGAGAGTATGGTGATAATCAGCTAAAAGATGAGTTTGCTTGGGCCGCTGCAGAGTTATTTATAACAACTAGAGATAAAGGTTTTTATAATACTTACAAAGAGATAAATATTCATTATTCAGCTCCTTCATGGAGAAATGTATCGTATCTTTCTTTAAGCAGTTTACTGTTTAAGGCAAAAAATTTATTGAGTGAACAAGAATACGAAGATCTTAAAATAAAGCAAAAACACTTAGCTGATGTGTATTTAAAACAACATAAAAATAGCCCATATATTGTTGCGATGGAAAAGTCTGACTTTGTGTGGGGTAGTAATTCAGCAGCGTTAAATAAAGCGATAGTTTTGCTACAAGCCGCTGAGTTAAATAATAATTCGCAGTACTTAAAGGCTGCGCAAGGGCTTGTTGATTACATTTTAGGACGCAACCCAACAGGGTATTCGTTTGTTACTGGTTTTGGTGATAAAACACCACAACACCCGCATCATCGAATTTCACAAAGTGATGGCATTACAGCTCCAGTACCAGGTATGTTAGTTGGCGGTCCCCAAGCTGGGCAGCAGGATGAGTGTAACTATGATTCCAACGAACCTGCAAAATCATACAGCGATAGCTGGTGTAGTTACTCAACGAACGAAGTGGCAATTAATTGGAATGCGCCTCTTGTATATGTGCTAGGAGCGTTTGTTAGCCGGTGATACTTACTTGAATCTTTTTATTATAGTTATAAATCACTGGTATAAAGCTTTAGCTTACCAGTTGTGTTCAATAGTATGCGGTGTGTTTCCTTACTTTACGCTAGTAGAAGTAGAGCAGATAGCCTAGAGCTGTCATTCCCTGTTGTGCTGTATTTATACATTGCCATTCAATCTTATAATTTGACTTGTAATTATCAGGGGTAGGGGTCTAATTTTGAGGTGGATTAAAGAGCTAAAAATGTGCTTTGGGCGCTTGGGCACAAGTTTGGGCACAAATCGATAAAAACTGGAATTTTTAAGATGATCTTTTGAGGCTTGGCTCTCATTATTTTAAAACTTTGAATACAAAATAATAAAAAACTAAGAATTTAATTTTCAACAAAAAATCAAACGAGTAAATTGAATAGGTTTTTTAACTGTTTGAAATATAAAATTTAATTGGTACGACCGAGTGGATTCGAACCACCGACCTCTACCATGTCAAGGTAGCGCTCTAACCAGCTGAGCTACGGTCGTACAATTTTTTTAGGGTTCTTAAATTTTGGTACGACTGAGTGGATTCGAACCACCGACCCCTACCATGTCAAGGTAGTGCTCTAACCAGCTGAGCTACAGTCGTATTACTTTATTTAAGTAAGTGTTAATTGCTTAACAACGGCGGCTAATATATAGCGTGGCGGTTGGTGAATCAAGCAAGTTTGTTGTTTTTGAGTTTATTTGCCGTTTTTTTATTCATATTGGGCTTATTTTACACGTTTTATAAAAACCTTGCCACCAAACCACATGTTTTTTAGCTGAGCTTTTAAGTAAGTTCAGTAAGTTACTTGTCGAGCCCGTTTTGACTAAGTTATTAATTTGAGGACTTGAGATACTTTCGTTAAACCAAAGTTCGTTATAAAGCGGTTGTAGTACCTCTAGATAACCAGTTAATTGCGCTTGATAGGGCTGAATTTCTTTTAGGTAAAACTTTTGAAATACGTTGCTTATGATTTTTGCGTTTTCATTATTTTTACCCTCTGGGCAAAGGGCATTAAAATTGAGTGTTTTTAAAAGCTGTGTGGCGTTGTTGTTTAACACTACCTGCATGCGGGCTGATTGAATGAGTGCTTGGTTAAATTGATATTTATTAAGCTGTTCGAGTGCACTAAAAATAGAATCGCTATTAATTTTACTAAATTGCTTAAAGTTAATTTGCTGCTTAATGAGTACAAGTTGTTTTAGCGCCTGCAAGGTATCACTAAAGCCAGCGGGTTCAGTAGTGAGCTCGTTTGAAGTCAGTTGCCAGGTACGATTTAACTCAGGTTCTTTGAATAACATGGTATTAAAAAAGTACATTAGATGTGTTTCTTTGTAGTTTTTGGCAGCGAGTATTTTTGTGTAACTAGGGCTATTTTTATCAAGTGTATTTAAACAAACCTGCGCACTTTTAATAAAGTTTATTTGATATTTTAATTGCCCAGCAGCGCTGGCGGTTTTTCCTAATTGGTTGTTGTGCTCACTTATAAGCACGTTAAGCTTACATTGACTAATGCCTGCAAGCTCAACAATACTCAGTGTTAAGTCGCTTTGTGCTATTGGGGGAGGCTGCAGTAAAGGGAGTTGCTTGAGCGGCGCAGGTTGTGTTGGGCTTGTATTAACTGTGCTACTTAAGCGTTCAATATAAGTAGCGTTTACCGTACTTTGTGGTTTGTTGCAGCCAGTAAGTATTAAAAAACACATTACCAGCAAAGTAGCTGGTAATGTTTTAAGGCTGAGCTTATTAGTTTTGATTGAGTGCATCACTGTTAACAAATTCATATTTTAGACGTTTTTTTACCGTTAGCATTAATAAAATAGCAGCGACACTAAGGCCTACTATTATTCCAACCCAAAAGCCATGTGGCCCCATAGCTGGCACAATTATGTCTGTTCTTGCCAATACGTAACCTAAACAAAAGCCGATTAACCAATACGATATAAACGTAATATACGATATAGGCGTGGTGTATTTTAAACCACGGAGTATGCCATTTGCAGCAACCTGTAATGCATCGGGTAATTGGTAGACACACGCTAATATCATAATTGATGAAGCCAGAGCCATAACAGCAGGGCTGTCGGTATACAGTTGGCTAATTAAATCACGACCTGTAAAAGTAATAAGTGCCAAAAATAGTGCAATTACAATAGCTAATATATAACTAGTCGATACGGCAACTTTTAACTGCTGTAAATTATTTTGACCATATAGATTACCAATACGAATACTTATAGCGATAGAGAGGCTCAGCGGCATCATAAACAGCAATGTAGTTACACTCGCTGCTATTTGATGCCCCGATACAGCCACTGCACCTAAATGCGCAATAAATAGCGGTATACACGCAAATAAAGTGACTTCAAAAAAGGTAGCAAGTGAAATTGGTATACCTAGCTTAGTAATAATACCAATAGTAGTGAAATTAGGTTTTTCGAATGATGAAAGCAGGCCTTTAGCATCTACCTTTTTACTCATTTGGCAGTAAGTGACTTGTGCTATTGCCATAACAGTTAAAACAATTGCTGTGGCAATGCCACAGCCTGCGCCGCCATAAGCGGGAAAACCAAATAAGCCATTTATGAAAATATAATTTACTGGAATATTAACGGCTAAACCTAATAGGCTTATGTAAAAGGCGGGTTTGGTCATCCCCATGCCTTCGGTAACGTTTCTGTATACTGTAAAAATTAAAAACCCAAACACACCCCATTTCACAAAATGGATGTAGTCAATGGCAAGGTTTGCAATAGCAGGCGTTGTATCGAGCTTTAAAATAATGGCATCTGCTAAATGGGCAATACCAAAACCTGTAAAGCTTAAAATAGCGGTTAAATAAAGTGATTGTTGAAAATAGTGACTAATACCTTTGCGGTCATCGCTGCCCGAAAACTGCGCAATAATACCAGTGAGCGCTAATAAAATACCTTGCAGAGCCAGTAATAATGGGTTCCATATCCCTGTTGCAATAGAAAGTGCAGCTAAGTCAGTAGGGCTAACTTGGCCAGCCATAATTGTGTCGACTACCGACATTAAAATAAGTGTAACTTGTGCTAAAAAAACAGGTAAGGCTAGGGAAAGTAAACGCTTGGCTTCCCAATTGCAAAAGGTCATAAAAAAAGCTACTAAATAAAACAGGCGACAATTGTAATCCATTGCGTTTCAAATAAAAATCATAGTAGTGAATGATTTTATGAGTTGATACGTTAAACTAGCACTTTGTAATAATTTTAAGTGATTTTATGTTTACAGGAATAGTGCAAACACAAGCAACAGTGGTCTCTAAAACTCAAACTGATGGTGTGTTACGCTTAGTTGTATCGGTGAGCGATGAGTACGTTAAGCATTTAGATTTAGGCGCAAGCATTGCTATTAATGGCTGTTGTTTAACTGTTGTGCAAGTTGAGCTAAGTAATCATGATGTGGTGGCGCAAGTGCATTTTGATGTGATTGATGAAACGCTAAAGTTAACCAATTTAGGCCTGCTTGAGCTAGGTAGTTTAGTAAATTACGAACGCTCTGTTACGTTTGGTACTGAGCTTGGTGGGCATATAGTGTCTGGGCATATTCATTGTACGTCACAAATCTCTCAAATAGTGAAGCTTGAGAACAATTGTAAAATTCAGTTAAGTCTGCCAAAAGAGTGGCAAAAGTATGTGTTATATAAAGGTTTTGTTGCGATAAATGGCGCAAGCTTAACCGTAGGCGAAGTTGATGAACAAGGTTTTTGGTTACACCTAATTCCGGAAACGCTCGCCATTACAAACATTGGTGCAGCGCAAGTGGGTGACAAGTTTAATATTGAAGTTGATCAGCAAACTTACACTATTGTAAATACGGTAGAGAACTACTTGCGCCATCAGGCTTAAGTTAAAATATTTGTTCGTCGTCACTGTCTACCTGTAGCTCCAATTTATTGTTAGCATGGTCTATATGCATATTTAAATGAATTGGGTTACAGCAGGCAGTGCAATCTTCTATATAATCTTGATCGCCGCTGCTTGCGTCTAGGTCTAGATGTATGTGGTGACCGCAGTGTGGGCACGTTATTCGTTGTGATAAAAAATCTTTCATAATCACTCCAGTTATAAATAATTAAGTTAGGTTCAACTTAATCGCTTACAGATGAACCCCTACTTACTCATTAAATATAGTGTTGAAATGCAGCTTATGACACTTATTTTATACCTTCAAATACCAGCTTTTCTATATGTTTTTTAGCTTCAGTAAGATAGTGACCTGCAAAGATATTGGCGTGATTTAAAATGGGGTATAGCTGATATATTAACTTACGTTTTTCGTAATTTTGAGAAAGCGGGTAGTGCGCGTTATAGGCGCTATAAAAGTCTTTAGGCAGGGGGGCAAATAGTTCGCTCATTGCAATATCCACTTCCCGATCACCATAATAACAAGCGGGGTTAAATGCCGTTGGCTCTGCTTTTAAAAAGCCCATATTGCCTCGCCAAAAATCGCCATGCAGTAATGAGGGCTCAACTTGATGACTATGTAGCTGCTCTTTTACGGCATTAATTAAGCGCTCGGGTTCAATAAAGTTAATGCCTTTTTCAGCGAGTAACTGTAATTGCCACCCTATACGTTCTTCGGCGTAAAATACATCCCATTTTTTATGCCAGCGATTAGGTTGTATGGTAGTGGCTATGTAGTTGTCTACATCAAAACCAAACATAGCTTGGTCGTGTTTTTGATGCATTTTAGCGAGGCTGCTTCCCATAGTTGCCCACGTGTTGTGGGGTTGTTTATCTAAAAAAAGCCACTGTAAAACAATAAACGAAAACTCTATATTTGCACCGGTTGTAATACATTCAGGGACTTTAAAATTACTATTTTGCGCTAAAAGCTTTAAGCCAATAAATTCACTTTCTAAACGCTCGAGTTCGCTTTTTAATGCTATTTTAACGAAGAAGTTATGCGTACCATTGGTAATATGAAATAGTTTGTCGGTATTTGTACTTTGTAATTGGCGTTTATAGGTGTGTTTAAAGTCAAAATTAATGGCTTGGCTGATGTGCTCATTTACTGTTTTCCACATAACAATTGCTCGCCTTTTAAGCAGATACTTAAACTATGGCAAAAAGGTATTAATTTAACAATCTAAACGTTGTAAAATTAACGACTATATTGCATAAAAATTACACTTACTGTAATGGAGTAAAAATGAACAAAAGTTTAATAACCAATTTGCTAGCGGGTTTATGTGTTGTTGTAGGTTTTATGTTTAACCAAGCAATTGTGTTATCAGTTGGTTTATTTGCACTTTCTGGCGCGGTAACTAATTTATTAGCTATTCATATGTTATTCGAAAAAGTCCCGTTTTTATATGGTTCAGGTGTTATAGCGCTTAAGTTTGAAAGCTTTAAAGTCGCTATACGAAACTTAATATTAACGGAGTTTTTTTCAGAGCAAAAAATTAATAATTTACTCAATAAAGCACAGCCCAATATCGACTTTGAGCCAATAATTAGCAATGTTGATTTAAACCCTGCATTCGACAATTTGTTAGAGGTAATAGAGCAGTCTCAGTTTGGTAGTATGCTAGGAATGTTTGGCGGTACAGCGGCAGTAGAGCCGATGCGTGAAAAGTTTATTGAAAAAATGCAGTTGTCGGTTAGTGAGATTTCTCAAACTGACGACTTTAAAGCATTAGTAAGCCAAACACTTTCACAAGGTAATAGCGCAGAAAGCCTACATAAAACGGTGCTTAAACTAGTTGATGAGCGCTTAGATGAGCTTACTCCTAAAATGGTTAAAGAGATTATTCAGACCATGATCCGCGAGCACCTAGGTTGGCTTGTAGTATGGGGCGGTGTGTTTGGTGGTTTATTTGGTTTAATAGCGGCCGTTATTTAAATCTAGCGACTAATAAAAAACATAATCATTCTATTGCATTAAATAGTGTACTTACTGCGTTAAAAATTATTTGTATAGAATAACTACACGTTGTTATTTGTGCCTGTTATTGCACTATTTTCTTAGCAAAATAATAGAGCACTAATTTAATGCAATTGGTATAACTTATTTTTTCAGGCTGTTATTATCGCCCCCATAATTTAGTCGTGTTTTTTTAGGAGCAACGGTGAGCAAAACGTTAGCCAGTTATTATCAGCAAGCATACGCGTGCGATCAGCAGCATTTTAATCAGTGTTTTTATTGTGGCTGTGAAGCGACAGAGCGCGATCATTGTCCGCCACTGCATATGCTACAAAGTATTGTTGATTTAGGTGAAGAGGCTGACTTTATCTCTATCCCTGCGTGTTATGAGTGCCATGCACTTTTACATAACGAAAGACTGATGACGATTGATGAGCGCTTTACCAAGCTTAAAAAAAAGCTCTCAAATAAATATGCTAAACCATTGCGCGTTTATAACATGTGGGAAGAAAGCGAACTTGGCGACATGAGCGACGAGTTTGCCCATAGTATTCAAGCGGGTATAAAATTAGGCAAAGAAGCCGCTGAGCGTTTAGCCTTTACGGGCTTTAGCTATGCCACAGAAGATGCCAAAGTAGCAGTGCGCGAAAAAACAAAAGAGTTTGATGTAGAAGGCATGATATTTACCGACTTTAAAGAGGCGCTAAATTACTGCATTAACGATTTAAATGTTCAAAAAAGCGACTTTTATAAAATTTTGGTTGAAGACTATCAAGGCGATTTTAATAAAGCATTGAGCCAGTATCGTCATCGTCATGACAAAGTTACTGCGGCTAAAGATGGTAATACACTTATTAAAGATTTTTCAAAGCTACATAAGCAAAACTCTGATTTTGTAACGCGTACGGTTAAGCACTTTATTAGTAAAGATCCCTCGCTTACCACCGAAGGTGCGCTTGAAAAGCTGTATAACAATTATATAAAGAAATAATTACAGAAATTCATCTTAATTAACTGCGTTTTCACCTGTTTTTTTGGCTTTATCCTTTAGGTTTCGCTAAAGTAGCAAAAAAACAGGAGATCCAAACAACATGCAAAAATTTGCACCTTCTTTATTAGCGGTTGGCTTAGCTGCTGCACTTGTAGGCTGCCAAGAAAACGGCCCACAAGACGATAAAATAACAATTAACAAAAATCCTTACCCAAGTACTTATCAGCCAATTTCTACATCAAGCACTCTTATTACAAATGCAACAGTACTGACAGGTACTGGTGAGCGTTTAGATGAGGCAGATGTATTACTTGTTGATGGTAAAGTACAACAAGTCGGTAAAGACTTAACAGCCACTGCTGATATTACAATTGATGCACAAGGGAAATGGGTAACACCGGGTATTATTGACGTACATTCACATTTAGGCGCATATCCAAGTCCGTCGGTCGAGTCGCATCAAGATGGTAACGAAATGACCAGCCCTAACACTGCAGAAGTGTGGGTTGAGCATTCTGTTTGGCCACAAGACCCAGGCTTTAATCGTGCACGCGAAGGCGGCATTACTTCTCTACAAATTTTACCAGGCTCAGCTAACTTATTTGGTGGACGCGGCGTTACGCTTAAAAACGTACCAGCACACACTATGCAAGGGATGAAATTTCCAGAGGCGCCGTATGGTTTAAAAATGGCGTGTGGTGAAAACCCTAAACGTGTTTATGGTCGTCAAGGTGTATTGCCTTCAACCCGTATGGGTAATATGGCTGGTTACCGTATGGCGTGGGCTGAAGCCGCTGAGTACAAACGTGCATGGGATAAGTACGATGCTGATTACGCGGCAGGTTTAAACCCAGAAGCACCAGTACGTGATATTAAACACGATACGCTTCGCGGTGTGCTTGAAGGCGAAGTACGTATTCATAATCATTGTTATAAAGCTGAAGAAATGGCAATGATGATTGACCTGTCAAAAGAATTTGGTTACCACGCGGGTACTTTTCACCACGGTGTAGAAGCATATAAAATTGCTGACTTACTTGCGCAAAATGGTTCGTGTGCTGCACTTTGGCCAGACTGGTGGGGCTTTAAAATGGAAGCCTACGACATGGTTCAAGAAAATGTGGCTATTGTTGATGCGGTTAAAAACTCGTGTGCAGTTGTTCACTCAGATTCAGATACTACTATTCAGCGTTTAAACCAAGAAGCGGGCAAGGTTATGTACCGAGCTAACGAAAATGGTTTTGATATTTCTGAGCAACACGCTATTAAATGGATCACGTCTAACGCTGCTAAATCGTTAGGTATTGATGACAAAACAGGTTCACTAGAAGCGGGTAAGCAGGGCGATGTTGTTATTTGGAATCAAAGCCCATTTAGTGTCTATGCTAAAGCTGAACAAGTGTTTGTTGATGGTGCAAAGGTTTACGATAGAAACGACAGCGCGTACCAAGCAACAAGTGATTTTATGTTAGGTCAACAATAAGGAGCACCCAGAATGAAAAATTTATCACGTTCGTTTTCGCTTTCTCTGGTTGCTGCAGGATTATTAGCATCTGGTGCTGTAAGCGCACAATCGCTAGCAATTATTAATGCAACATTGCATACGTCTTCTGATCAAGGTGTATTAGAAGCGGCAAGCATTGTAATGACAGATGGTAAAATCACAGCGATTAACCCAGCTGAAATTAAAGTAGATCAAATTATTGATGCAAAGGGGCAAATTGTAACCCCTGGCTTTATAGCAAGTATTAATCAACTTGGTTTGGTTGAAGTAAGTGCAGTTGCAGGCTCTCGCGATGCAGGTGAAGAAAAAGCTGGTATTGATTTTGATGTAAGCCTTGCTTACAACGCACATTCAAGCTTAATTCCTTACGCTCGTAAAGGCGGCGTAACACGCGATGTAATTACTCCTCATGGCGGCGATAGCATTTTTTCAGGCCTTGCGAGTGTTGTTGATTTAAGTGGTAGTTTTGACAGCGACATGCAAAAACAAGCGGCTTTAATTGTTTACTTAGGTGAGCGTAGTAAAGGCTCACGTGCTTTTACTTTGCAAACACTGATTAATAAGCTTGATGAGCACAAAACTAAAGCCGGTAAAAAAGCGAAAAAAGATGACGACAAGCCAAGTACTGAAGATAAAGTAATGGCTAAAGTACTCAGTGGTGAAATGCCATTAGTGGTTGGCGTTTCGCGTGCGGCTGATATTATTGAGCTAATTAAAGTAAAAGAGCAATTTGGCATTAATTTAGTACTTAACGGCGCACAAGACGCTGTTGTAGTAAAAGAGCGCGTTGCTAAAGCAAATATTCCAGTGATTATTAGTGCAATGGATAGCTTACCAGGAAGCTTTGATTCGCTTCATGCAAGTTTAGATAATGCAAGTGTGCTTGAAAAAGCAGGCGTTAAAGTATTATTAACGGTAGGTGGTGATGCAAGTCACAATATTTATCAGCTGCGTTTTGATGCTGGTAATGCTGTGTCGTACGGTATGAGCCAAGAAGGTGCGTTAAAAGCGGTTACATCAAACGTTGCTGATGTATTTGGCATTAATGCAGGTAGCCTTGAAGTTGGCAAAGCTGCTGATGTAGTAATATGGAGTAATGACCCGTTTGAGCTAAGCAGCCATGTGAGCAAAATGTTTATTAATGGCGTTGAGGTTTCTACACAATCTCGTCAAGATAAACTGCGTGACCGTTATACGACAGATTCAAAAGTGCCACGGGCTTATACCAACCCGCAATAATACTTAATCAATTTGAGGGATTAAATCTGACGGTAACTGCGTTAAAAATTTCTGATATAGAGCAACTAAATAACGAAATTTTTGCCTTGTTATCGACAAGATTTTCTTGCCTCAAAGTTGATCACTTAATTAAGCGAATTGGTATGATACTAAATAATTAATTAATTAAATAAATTTAATTATTCAAAGGCCGCTATTTTATAAATAGCGGCCTTTTTGTTTGTAAAATTTAGACATAAAAAAGCCGCTTACTTTTACAAGTAAGCGGCTTTTAAATTTAAACCGATATTTATACTAATTTAGCAAGAATATCGTTAAATGTAGTGCTTGGACGCATTGCTTTAAAGGCTGCATCATCGTTAGGCTGGAAGTAACCGCCTAAATCAACTGCAGGGCCTTGCGCATCGTTAAGTTCACTTACGATTTGCTCTTTATTAGACTCAAGGTCGCTAGCGATTTGAGTAAACTGTGCTTTAAGTTCACTGTCATCATTTTGCTTAGCAAGTTCTTGTGCCCAGAATAAAGATAGGAAGAAATGAGAACCACGGTTATCAATTTCTTTCACTTTACGTGAAGGCGATTTGTTTTCAGCAAGGAACGTACCTGTTGCTTTATCTAGGGTATCAGCAAGTACTTGTGCCTTGTTGTTACCAGCAGTTACGCTTAAGTGCTCAAGTGATGCAGCAAGTGCTAGAAATTCACCTAAAGAATCCCAACGTAAGTGGTTTTCTTTTTCGAACTGTTGAACGTGCTTAGGTGCAGAACCACCCGCGCCAGTTTCAAATAAGCCACCACCGTTCATAAGTGGAACAATTGAAAGCATTTTAGCACTCGTACCCAACTCTAAAATTGGGAATAAATCTGTTAGGTAATCACGTAGTACGTTACCTGTTACAGAAATAGTGTCTTTACCTTCTTTAATACGCGCTAGTGAGAACAATGTTGCTTCAAGCGGTGCTAAAATTTGAATATCTAGACCCGCTGTATCGTGATCTGGTAGGTATTTATTTACTTTTTTGATTAGCTGCGCATCATGTGCACGGTTTTCGTCTAACCAGAAAATAGCTGGAACGCCTGTTGCGCGTGCACGATTTACTGCAAGCTTAACCCAATCTTGAATTGGTGCGTCTTTAACCTGACACATACGCCAGATATCGCCTTGCTCAACACTGTGCTCAAGTAATGTATTACCATTTGCATCAACAACACGGATAGAACCATCTGCTTTAGCTTCAAATGTTTTGTCGTGTGAACCGTATTCTTCAGCTTTTTGAGCCATAAGGCCAACGTTTGGAACGCTACCCATTGTTGTTGGATCAAACGCGCCATTTTCTTTACAAAAATCGATAGTTGCTTGGTAAACACTTGAGTAACAACGATCAGGAATTACAAAGCTAGTGTCTTGTAATTTACCATCGTTATTCCACATTTGACCGCTTGAACGGATTGCTGCAGGCATAGATGCATCGATGATCACGTCACTTGGTACGTGTAAGTTTGTAATACCACGGTCAGAATCAACCATAGCAATAGCAGGGCGGTTAGCGTAAACAGCTTGAATATCTGCTTCAATTTCTTCGCGCTTAGCATCGTCTAATGTTTGAATTTTAGAATATACGTCGCCTAAACCATTATTTACATCAACACCTAGCTCTTCAAAAAGCTCACCGTGTTTAGCAAATACATCTTTGTAGAATACTTTAACAGCGTGACCGAAGATGATTGGATCAGATACTTTCATCATTGTCGCTTTCATGTGAAGCGAGAACAAAACACCTTTCTCTTTAGCAGCGTCAATTTCTGCAGCTAAGAAAGCTTGAAGCTTAGAAGCGCTAATGCTTGATGCATCAATAACTTCGCCAGCTAAAAGAGGTGTGCTTTGTTTAAGAACAGTAACGTCACCGTTAGTTGCAACATGTTCAATACGCACATCAGTTGCTGTATCAACAGTTACTGATTTTTCTGAACCGAAGAAATCGCCTTCGCTCATACTTGCAACGTAAGACTGAGAATCTTTGCTCCACGCACCCATTGAATGTGGGTTGTTACGTGCATATTCTTTTACAGAGCCTGGCGCGCGACGATCTGAGTTACCTTCACGTAGGACAGGGTTTACTGCACTGCCTTTAATTTTGTCGTAAGCCGCTTGAATTGCTTTTTCTTCATCATTTTTAGGTTCAACAGGGTATTCTGGAAGAGCGTAACCTTTTGCTTGAAGCTCTTTAATTACAGCGCGAAGCTGTGGTACAGATGCACTGATGTTTGGTAATTTGATGATGTTTGCTTCTGGTGTTTTAGCAAGCTCGCCAAGTTCAGCAAGTGCATCACCGATGCGTTGTTCTTCTGTTAAATAATCAGGGAAGCTAGCAATTACACGACCTGCTAATGAAATGTCGCGAGTTTCAACTTCAACACCGGCCGCATTTGTATATGCTTGGATGATCGGTAGCAACGAATAAGTTGCTAGTGCCGGAGCTTCGTCCGTTTTTGTATAGATAATTTTTGATGTCATCATCATTCCTAGATAGTCGACCGATAAGGTCTTATTCAACAATGCAAAGAAAATCATTACTTATGAGTGAGTACATATTATTAAACAAGTTAATGAACACTTACGCTCGTAATGAATAGTTTGTTAGGTGTTGGTACTCAGCGTTGCTCTTTTATAAAAGCAGAATAGTCACACCTGACGAACTGGAATCGTATTTATAGCTAAAAAATTAACAAAAATAAATCAGCCTTTAGCCTAGTACATATAAAAGAGGCGATAAGGTGTTATGCGCAATTTTTAGCACAAAGAGTGTAACAAGCTTAAATAAAAAGGGCTAGAGTTTGAGCATGCCCAATAAGCAGTTAAACAATCAACTCTTAGAACATTGGGGTATATAAAATAAATTCAAGGAAAAGGGTTGAATTTGAATGAAAAGAGGCAATAAATAAGGGAAGAAGAGATAAGTTAGTATGCTTAAGGAATTAAGCGAGGATCTTAAAAGGTCGCTCGCTTTAGTCGAACAAAACAATCGTCACTCAATAATGTCACCATCTGGGGCAATATTTTTAGCGTGTAGGCCTTTAGGCCCTTGTTCTAATTCGAATGTTACATCTTGACCAGCTTTAAGCGTTTTATAGCCGTCCATTACAATTGTTGAGTAATGAGCGAAGATATCATTCTCGCAGCCGTCTTCTACGATGAAACCAAAACCTTTGGCGTTGTTGAACCATTTAACTTTACCACAAGCCATACTTCTACATCCTTCAATAAGTTGACTAATTTAGTTATTCTAAACCGTATAATTTGCTAGACTGACTAAGGTTTAATCAATCTATGTTTGACTGTAGTTTATTTAGCCAACCAGTCAAGTGTTTTGAGTTATTTTTTAACATTTTATTTATTTTTTATTCAAGTTTGCTTGAGTTACAAAGACAAGACTATATTTAATTATGAGTGGTATGAAAGATTCAGGTGTTATCGACACTGTTCGCGACAGTGAAAAGCAAAAGCTACAGCCGCCGCGAAAATATAAAGTTGTTTTAAATAACGACGACTACACGCCGATGGACTTCGTAATTGAAGTTTTAACGACGTTTTTTAATATGGATAGCGATAGAGCAACCGATGTGATGCTTCAGGTTCATGAAAAAGGTAAGGGTATTTGCGGTGTTTACAGCGCCGATGTTGCCTACACCAAAGTTGAACAAGTTAACCGTTACTCACGGGATAACGAGCATCCACTGCTTTGTAGTTGTGAGCAGGAATAATACCAATTTAATACAATTGGTATAAATACCAATTAGGGTGATCAAACATCCGATTGTTGTGGTATAAATTATTATCTCAGTAAGGGGTTGCCAATGCTAAACAAAGACTTAGAACTCACTTTAAATGCCGCGTTTCGTGAAGCGCGCACTCGCCGTCATGAGTTTATGACCGTAGAGCACCTTTTACTTGCGCTATTAGATAATCCTTCTGCAGGAGAAGCTTTAAACGCGTGTGGTGTTAATCTTTCAGGCTTAAAAACCGAATTATTAGAATTTATTGACGAAACAACACCCGTCATCCCAGATTTAGAAGAAGAACGTGAAACTCAGCCAACGCTTGGTTTCCAGCGTGTATTACAACGTGCTGTGTTTCATGTGCAATCGTCAGGAAAAAACGAAGTGACGGGTGTCAATGTCCTGGTTGCTATTTTTTCTGAGCAAGAGAGCCAAGCTGTTTATTTACTTAAAAAGCATGATGTATCGCGCTTAGATATTGTTAACTTTATTTCGCACGGCATTTCAAAAGCTGATGATGAACTAGGCGACGACAGCGATGATATACATGAAGAAGTGCAAGAAGTTCAAAACGAAGAAGCAAGTAAGCTAGACAGCTTTACAACTAACTTAAACGCTCAGGCTCGTGAAGGTAATATTGACCCACTGATTGGGCGCGACAGCGAAGTAGAGCGTACGGTACAAGTATTGT
This sequence comes from Pseudoalteromonas sp. HL-AS1, assembly GCF_031198785.1. Classification (NCBI taxonomy): domain Bacteria; kingdom Pseudomonadati; phylum Pseudomonadota; class Gammaproteobacteria; order Alteromonadales; family Pseudoalteromonadaceae; genus Pseudoalteromonas; species Pseudoalteromonas sp. HL-AS1. The sequence goes on along the minus strand of NZ_CP133569.1, from coordinate 1,985,793 downwards.
GTCGTCGTAAAAAGAATAACCCATTACTTGTTGGTGAAGCGGGCGTTGGTAAAACAGCTATTGCTGAAGGTTTAGCGTACCGTATTGTGAACGAGCAAGTACCAGAAGTAATTGCAGATGCAGTTGTGTACTCACTAGATATGGGGGCATTGCTTGCAGGTACTAAATACCGTGGCGATTTTGAAAAGCGCTTTAAAAGCTTATTAAAAGAGCTTCAGGCACAACCCGGGTCTATTTTATTTATCGATGAAATACATACCATAATAGGTGCTGGCGCAGCGTCTGGTGGCGTTATGGATGCTTCAAACTTACTTAAACCACTTCTTTCAAGTGGTAAGTTACGTTGTATGGGTTCAACCACTTACAATGAGTATAAAAATATCTTTGAGAAAGACCGTGCATTAGTACGCCGTTTTCAAAAAATTGATGTACTTGAACCAAGTGTTGCCGATACCACTAAAATTTTAAATGGATTAAAAGAGCGTTACGAAGAGCACCATGGTATTCGCTACACTCAAAAAGCATTAAAAGCAGCTGCTGAACTTAGTGCTAAATACATTAATGAGCGCCACTTGCCAGATAAAGCAATTGATGTAATTGATGAAGCGGGCGCTAACCAACGTTTACAACCTAGTTCTAAACGTAAAAAAACCATTGGTGTGGCTGATATAGAGTTAATAATATCGAAGATGGCACGTATTCCACCACAAAATGTGTCTTCAACAGATAAAGAGACGCTTAAAAATCTAGACCGTAATCTTAAAATGCTGGTGTTTGGACAAGATCAATCTATTGATGCACTTACATCGGCTATTCGTTTATCTCGCTCAGGTTTATCAAGCGAAGAAAAACCAGTGGGTTCGTTCTTGTTTGCAGGCCCAACAGGTGTTGGTAAAACAGAAGTAACTAAGCAACTTGCTAAATGTATGGGTGTTGAGTTTATTCGTTTTGATATGTCTGAGTATGTAGAGCGCCACGCAATCAGCCGACTAATTGGTGCTCCACCAGGATATGTTGGTTTTGAGCAAGGCGGTTTATTAACCGAGGCGGTTATTAAAAACCCACATGCGGTTGTACTTTTAGATGAGATTGAAAAAGCGCATCCAGATATTTACAATATTTTACTACAAGTTATGGATCACGGTACGTTAACCGATAATAACGGTCGTAAAGCTGATTTCAGAAATGTAGTGGTTGTAATGACTACCAATGCGGGCGTACAAGAAACTACGCGTAAGTCGATTGGTTTTACAGAGCAAGATCATACGCACGATGCAATGGGCGAAATTAATAAAGTTTTCTCGCCAGAATTTAGAAACCGTTTAGATAACATTATTTGGTTTAATCACCTAGAACGTGAAGTTATTTTACTGGTGGTTGATAAATTTATTGTGGAACTGCAAGCTCAGCTTGATAAAAAATCGGTTAATCTTGAGCTTACGCCTAAAGCGCGTGAATGGCTCGCAGATAAAGGTTATGACAAGGCTATGGGCGCACGACCAATGGCACGTGTTATTCAAGAAGAGCTTAAAAAGCAATTAGCTAATGAAATACTGTTTGGTGAACTTGTTGATGGCGGTACAGTTAAAGTATCGGTTAAAGACAAGAAGATCCGCTTTGATTACGAGAGCAATTTAACGCCAGCGTAAAACGTTAATTACACAACTAAGTTAAATAAAAATGGCCCGCTAAATAATAGCGGGCCATTTTTTTGCCATTTTTATAGGCAACAAAAAACCCAGTAAAAACTGGGTTTTTTGTTTATTAAATGTAATTGCTAGTCAATGTCTATCAATTACATTTAATAAACGCTTAAAGCTAGTAAAACACTAGCCAAAAACTAAATCTCGTTTACGCACTTACTTAGCGAGCACGGAATACGATACGACCCTTTGATAAATCGTAAGGAGTCATTTCTACCGTTACTTTATCGCCGGTTAAAATACGGATATAGTTTTTGCGCATTTTGCCTGAAATGTGAGCCACAACTACGTGACCATTTTCTAGCTCAACTCGGAACATTGTATTTGGTAAAGTATCAAGGACTGTCCCTTGCATTTCGATTACGTCTTCTTTCGCCATGTTTAGCGTAACACCTCTTTAATAGTTAAACGCTGCAGATTTTGCCCAAAATACACCAATAAGTAAAGGCGCAGGGGCTATATTTGCAAATTAAATAGCCACCCACTCATCATTGAGCTGTTTTTGAGCTGGTAAAAACTGAGTTTTGTACTTCATTTTATCGCATTCATCAATTTGATAGCCTAAGTACACGTATTGCTTATTTTGCTCTTTTGCAAATTTAAGCTGCTCTAATATCATCACAGAGCCTAAACTATAGTGTTCAAAGTCGGGGTCAAAAAAAGTATAAATTGCAGAAATAGAGCTGTTCATACAATCAGTTACGGCAACTGCGGCTAAAGTATCTTGGTGCCATAGTTCAATAAATGTGATTTTGAGCCAACTGCAAAGTAAAAAGCTTTGAAATTGTTCTTTTTCAGGAGGATACATACTTCCATCCTGATGGCGCATCGTTATGTATTTACTATAGAGCGGATAATACTCAGGGCGTTCTTGCGTCGAGTATTTCACTTCAAACTGGTTTTTTGCTTTGTTTAGTTTACGTTTTTGCGATTTTGAAGGGATAAAGTCTTGTGCTAATACACGTACAGAATTACATGCACTGCATATTGGGCAGTGTGGACGATATATTTGGTTACCACTGCGACGAAACCCTAAGCCTAATAATGACTCAAATTTGTCTGTACTGTAGCAACTAGGATCTAGAATAACTAAAAGTTGCTCTTGTCTGTTGGGTAAATAACTACAGTCAAATTCTTGGGTTAAACCAACACGTGCAGGAAGTTGCTCATTCATAGATTGCGTCAAGTTCTTGTGGCTCCCACATAATAGGATTAATAATATAGTTATGTGCAGCTTTTAGTTTAGTCAAAAATGTTGAGCGGGGGATTACTTGTGCACCTAAGGTCATTAAATAAGGGTTTTCTAACTGGCAATCAATAAAATGCGCATTATGACGTTTAAGCCAATTTACCAGTGCCCACATAGCAAGCTTTGAGCAATTGGTTTGATGATGAAACATTGATTCACCACAAAAAACACCATTTTGCATAATACCGTATAAGCCACCTGCAAGCTCTCCGTTGCTCCACACTTCTAAGCTATGGGCAATGCCAGCATTATGTGCATTAACGTAAGCGTTGAGCATGTCAGAGGTGATCCAAGTGCCATCGGTATCAAGGCGTTGATCGCGACAAGCTTCTATTACCTCCTCAAAGGCATTATTAATGGTTACTTTTACAGGGTGCTTTTTTAAATGTTTACGCAGGCTCTTACTTATATGAAAATCATCCAGTTCAAAAATCCCGCGTTCGCTCGGTGACCACCACATAATAGGCTCATCTTCGCTAAACCAAGGGAATATTCCGCTTTTGTAGGCATTACTTAGGCGAGGTAAACTTAAATCTCCGCCAATTGCTAACAAGCCATCAGGGGATTCTAATGCGTATTCCGGATTGGGGAATGCTATATCGGTTTCACTTAATTGGTATAGCTGATTTCTCATACAGTACTTATTTTATAATTGATCGTAAAAGTGTAACTATATTTTAGACATAAAAAAAGGGCTGAATAATCAGCCCTATTATAATTTATTTAATTGCTTATAAATTATCTAAGAAACGTTCTGCATCAAGGGCAGCCATACAGCCTGTACCCGCTGATGTGATTGCTTGACGGTAAATGTGGTCAGACACATCACCTGCAGCAAAAACGCCCTCTACACTTGTTTGAGTTGCGTTACCATTCAATCCAGACTCTACAACTAAGTAGCCGTCTTTCATTTCTAGTTGACCAACAAACATATCTGTATTTGGCTTATGACCAATAGCAATAAATACACCGGCTAAATCTAGCTCTTCTGTTGCATCAGACTGTGCATCTTTAATACGAATGCCAGTTACGCCCATTTGGTCGCCTAATACTTCGTCAAGCGTACGGTTGTAATGTAAAACAACGTTACCGTTAGCTGCTTTTTCAGCTAGGCGATCTGCAAGTATTTTTTCACTACGGAAACTATCACGGCGGTGAATAACATGTACTTCGTCAGCAATGTTAGATAAGTATAGCGCTTCTTCAACCGCTGTATTACCACCACCAACAACCGCTACTTTCTGACCTTTATAGAAAAAGCCATCACATGTAGCACAGGCTGAAACGCCACGGCCTTGGAAATTAGTTTCAGACTCTAAGCCTAAGTATTTAGCAGAAGCACCTGTTGCAATGATTAACGCATCACATGTGTAAGTACCTTGGTCGCCAGTTAGTGTGAAAGGGCGCTTAGATACATCTACTTTATTGATGTGATCGAATATGATTTCAGTTTCAAAGCGCTCAGCGTGCTCTTTCATACGATCCATTAATGCAGGGCCCGTTAAGCCGTGTGCATCACCAGGCCAGTTTTCAACTTCAGTCGTGGTTGTTAATTGACCACCTTGTTGAATGCCTGTAATTAAAACAGGGTTTAAATTTGCACGTGCGGCATATACTGCGGCAGTATAACCAGCTGGGCCAGAGCCTAAAATTAGTAGCTTACAATGTTTTGCTTCAGTCATTATTTTTTCCTAAACGTTTAATACGGTCTTTAATGCGCTCGATTCTAAGAAAATCAAGGCGGATGTAAACAAAATCCGCGATTATTTTTTTTCGCAAATCGAAAAGCTGTGCAGTATTGTGTACTAGAGCTCAGTACTTTTACAGTTAAAACACCTAAGTAGCTCAATAAATAGACTAACAGGCAACAAAACAGCGTTAATTCATGACCCCTTTGATTTTTTTTGTTATGTTTTACCTAATTTTATTTGTCACTGATAGATTATGTGACCTAAGCAAATAGGCAACTATGTTATTTTGGCAGGAAAAACCCGCATTCGGGTTGACTTCAAAAGACGTTAACGTCTTAACCAATGCGCAAGATTACCGAACGCAATTGCTACGTTTGATCGCTAATGCAAAAAAACGAATTTATATCACAGCGCTTTATTTACAGGATGACGAAGCAGGCCGCGAGATTTTAGAAGCCCTGCATCGAGTATCATTAGAGAACCCTGCGCTTGATGTAAAAGTGCTGGTGGATTTTCATCGTGCGCAACGTGGTTTAATTGGTGCAGAGAAGTCTGATGGTAACGCAAGTTTATACTGTGACGATTTAGAAAAGTTTAAATCGAACGTACAAGTTTATGGCGTACCTGTAAAAGCTAAAGAATTATTCGGCGTATTACATTTAAAGGGTTTTGTCATTGACGATACCTTACTTTACAGCGGCGCAAGCTTAAACAACGTGTATTTGCAGTATAACGAGCGTTACAGACTCGATCGTTACTTTTTAATAACGCAGAGCGAACTGTGTGACTCAGTGGTTGATTTTATTGAGACAAAGCTGATTAGCTCCGTTGCTGTGCCACGCATAGACACACGACCGCTTAAGCGTTTACACGACTTCAAGCTTGATCAAAAGCAATTAATGCGTGATTTAAAAGTTGCAAGTTACAACGCAGCAGAGCAACTGAATACGCAAGCATTAGGTATTCGTTTGTTTTTAGGACTTGGTCGTCGTAATAACGAATTAAATCGTTTAATAAAAGCGTTATTTGATACCACAGAGCAAGAGCTTGTGTTGTATACGCCATACTTTAATTTTCCGGCGCCACTTATGCGATCACTGCGCCGATTATTAAAGCAAGGCAAGCAAGTGACTATTGTGGTAGGGGATAAAACAGCAAATGACTTTTATTTACCGCCAAGCGAGCCGTTTAGTAAAATAGGGGCATTACCTTATTTATACGAAACTATTTTGCATAAGTTTGTAAAAACGCAAAAACGCCACATCGATAACGGTAATTTAAATGTGTATCTGTGGAAAGATGAAAGTAATTCGTTTCATTTAAAAGGTATTTGTTCAGATAGAACAAAACATTTACTGAGTGGGCATAACTTAAATCCGCGTGCATGGGGTCTTGATATCGAAAACGGTATTTTAATAGAAGATCCAGAGCAAACAATTATGGATGCTATTGATAACGAAAAGCAGGAAATTTTACATCACTGCCGCCGTTTAAAAGGCCCAGATGATTTAGAAACAATGGATGATTACCCGCAGCCAGTTAAAAAACTACTTGGCCAAGCTAAGCGCGTAAAAGTAGATTTTATAATTAAGCGTTTCATATAAATTTACTTTAAATCAGACATAAAAAAAGCAGCTAATTAGCTGCTTTTTTTATGTGTTGTAGTTAAGTTACTATATTATTTAATACCAACCTAACTACGAAACGCTAAATTATGCGTTTTCTACCGCTGTGCGTGGGTCAACATATTCCATGTTGAACGCTTCAGCTACTTCTTTGTAAGTTACTTGGCCTTTAATTACGTTTAAGCCTTTTAAGAAGTGAGCGTCATCTAGTAGCGCCTTTTTATAACCTTTGTTTGCAAGGTTAATGATGAAAGGCAATGTTGCATTGTTAAGTGCAAACGTAGATGTGCGTGGAACAGCACCTGGCATGTTAGCAACACAGTAGTGAACAACTTCATCAACGATGAAAGTTGGATCAGCATGCGTCGTTGCTTTAGAAGTAGCAATACAGCCACCTTGGTCGATTGCAACGTCAACAATTGCAGAACCAGGTTTCATTGCTTTAATGTGCTCAGCAGTTACTAGTTTAGGTGCAGCTGCACCAGGGATTAGTACACCACCGATTACTAAATCAGCTTCTAGTACGTGTTTTTCTAGTGCATCAGCAGTTGAGTAAATAGCTTTAACTTTATTACCAAATTGCGCGTCTAGTGCACGTAATACGTCGATGTTACGATCAAGAACGACAACTTCAGCACCAAGGCCAACAGCCATTTGAGCTGCGCTACGACCAACCATGCCGCCGCCAATTACAACAACTTTAGCAGCTTCAACGCCTGGTACGCCACCTAGTAGCATGCCACGACCGTGGTTAGATTTTTCTAGCGCTTGTGCACCAGCTTGAATAGACATACGACCAGCAACTTCGCTCATAGGAGCAAGAAGCGGTAAACCACCGCGTGAGTCAGTTACAGTTTCGTATGCAATACAAATAGCTTTGCTTTTTACAAGGTCTTCAGTTTGTGGAAGATCAGGTGCAAGGTGTAAGTAAGTGAAAAGAATTTGGTCTTCACGTAGCATTGCACGTTCAACAGCTTGCGGCTCTTTTACTTTTACAATCATGTCTGCTTTAGCAAAAACATCAGCAGCAGTTGCTAAAATTTCAGCACCCGCTTGTGTGTAATCTTCGTTAGTAAAACCAATGCCCATGCCTGCATCAGTTTCTACAATCACTTGGTGACCGTGGTTTACTAATTCACGAACACTTGCAGGAACCATACCTACACGGTATTCATGGTTTTTAATTTCTTTAGGAACACCAATAATCATATCATTTGCCTTATTAAGAACGGATTAACATTTTCCACTATTATATTCATCATAAGCCCGTGTGTCTCACCTTTTTTAAACTCAAATCTAGTGTTATCATCTAGATAATAAAAATAAACAGCATAAAAAACTTGTTGGTACTATGCATCAATTATTAGATAGAATTGACCGTAAAATTTTAATGGAATTACAACACGATGGACGCTTGTCGAATGTAGAACTGGCCAGACGAGTTGGCCTAAGCGCCACGCCCTGCTTGGAGCGAGTAAAAAAGCTAGAACGAGAAGGTTACATACTTGGCTATAAAGCGGTGGTCGATCCCGCTAAACTTGGGCAAGGTTTATCTGTGTATGTAGAAGTAACGATTACTAAAACATCTCCCGACGTATTTGATGAGTTTAGTGCTGCGGTTAAAAAGCACGAAGAAATTATCGAATGTCATTTAGTATCGGGTAATTTTGATTTTTTACTTAAAACGCGCGTAAATGATATGTCAGAATACCGTGGCGTATTAGGCGACATACTATTGAAACTGCCAAATGTAAGTGAAAGCCGAACTTATGTAGTAATGGAAGAAGTAAAAGGTGAAGAAGGCGTAATTATTCGCCCTTATATTACTTAAGGTTATTTATATAAGCTCAAATTATAAAAACTTGTTCATAATCAGGCCATCAAGGTTAAGATAAAGTGCAACAAATTGCATTTCCTGCTAAGGTATTTCACTGCTAAGTAAGTGTGAATAAAAATAGAATAATAAAGAGGAATAGGGAACTATGCGCCTAAATGGTGTGCAAAGACTATTAGAAACAGGGCTGATTATCAGTACCTTTACGGCAATATTTATTTTATGTGCCTTGATCAGCTTTGATCCAGCAGATGCTGCATGGTCGCAAACTAGTTTTAGCGAAGTAAGCAACATCACAGGAGCAGCCGGTGCATGGATAGCCGACATTTTATTACTCACCTTTGGTTGGTTGGCTTACTTAGTGCCTGCGGCCATTCAGCTATTTGGCTACTTGCTATTTAAACAACCTCACCGCATTTTACAGCTTGATTACACTACCTTAGCGCTGCGTGTTATTGGTTTTGCTTTATTTATTACCTCAGCTACCGCCATTAGTAGTATTAATTTCGACGATATTTATAACTTTTCATCGGGTGGAGTAGTGGGCGATGTTATTGCATCAGCCATGATGCCTGCGTTTAACTTTACCGGTACATCTATATTATTGCTGTGTTTCTTTTTTGCAGGGCTTACCTTATTGACGGGAGTATCGTGGGTTGATTTTGTAGATTACCTTGGCGATTTAATGGTTAGGCTTTATCGCTATGTTGTATCGTATGCAAAAGGCTGGATGCACCGAGAACACACTGCAGGTAAAGTAAATAATAACGATGAAGCAGACGCCCATTTTGAAGACGATATAAAAGAGCAAATAGAGCTGCCTACATCAGCTAAAAAAGCAGATAAACAAAAAGCAATAGATAAGCCTCAAACACCATTTAGTGAACCACAAATTAGTGATGACTTTATGCCGTTTGATGAACTTGACGATATACTCGATCAAGAAATTGGCTTTAGCGCAATAGATGACGAACCAATGGACACGGCTGCTGCATTAAATGCGCTTGATCAAAGCCCAGTTGTGGAGCCTGAAAAACCAGTTACAACGGTGGTATCGCCAGCAAGACCAATGCCTAAACCAAAAGCGCAATATCAACCACCACTAACGGCAAAAGAAAAGTTTGAGCAATTATTAACGCAAGAGCCACCACCTGGGCCATTACCATCGCTCGATTTACTCGACAGACCGGATAAAGCTAAAAACCCAATTTCGCAAGAAGAGCTTGATAGCGTATCGCGCCTAGTAGAAACAAAACTTCTCGACTTTAATGTACAAGCAACCGTAGTAGCGGTATACCCAGGGCCAGTTGTAACGCGCTTTGAGCTAGATTTGGCACCCGGTATAAAGGTGTCTAAAATTACCGGTTTAGCAAAAGATTTAGCCCGTTCGCTTTCGGCAATTAGTGTACGTGTGGTTGAGGTTATTCCGGGTAAAACCTATGTAGGCATTGAGCTGCCTAACAAGTATCGCGAAATAGTGCGTTTATCAGAAGTAATAAACGCCCCTAAATTTGAGCAAAACCCATCACCACTCACCATGGTATTAGGTAAAGATATTGCCGGGGAGCCGGTATGTGCCGACCTTGGTAAAATGCCACATTTATTGGTAGCCGGTACTACAGGCTCGGGTAAATCAGTGGGCGTTAATGTCATGATAGTAAGCTTACTGTACAAATCGGGGCCTGATGATGTACGTATGATCATGATTGACCCTAAAATGCTTGAACTTTCGGTATACGAAGGTATTCCGCATTTATTGTGTGAAGTAGTTACCGATATGAAAGAAGCTGCCAACGCACTGCGTTGGTGTGTAGGCGAAATGGAACGTCGTTATAAATTAATGTCAGCATTGGGTGTGCGTAACTTAAAAGGTTACAACCAAAAAGTGCTTGAAGCCAATGAAGCGGGTTACCCAATTCTTGATCCATTATTTAAAGACACCGATGGCATGAAAGAAGGCCCCGACGAGCTAGGTAAATTACCAAGTATTGTTGTAGTAATAGACGAATTTGCCGACATGATGATGATTGTAGGTAAAAAAGTAGAAGAACTTATTGCACGTATTGCTCAAAAAGCACGTGCGGCAGGGATTCACTTAGTGCTTGCTACGCAGCGCCCGTCAGTTGATGTAATTACCGGCTTAATTAAAGCTAATATTCCAACACGTATGGCGTTTCAGGTATCGAGTAAAATAGATTCGCGCACTATACTTGACCAACAAGGTGCAGAAAACTTACTAGGTATGGGCGACATGCTTTATTTACCGCCAGGTACTAGCGTACCAGAGCGTGTGCATGGCGCGTTTGTAGACGACCATGAAGTACACGCCGTAGTAAACGATTGGAAAGCACGTGCTAAACCAAATTACATTGACGAAATACTCAATGGCGATGCCACTGAAGATATTTTACTACCAGGTGAAGCTAGCGAAAACGCAGATGAAGAATCTGATCCGTTATACGACGAAGCTGTGTCGTTTGTAATTGAAACCGGCAAAGTATCGGTATCGTCAGTGCAACGTAAATTACGTGTTGGCTATAACCGCGCAGCACGTTTAGTAGAACAAATGGAAACATCGGGTATCGTGAGTTCACCAGGTCATAACGGTGCTCGCGATGTATTAGTACCTAATGGAGCAAATTCATGAAAAAAGTTAACGCCTTATTATTAGTGTTAGGCAGCGTACTTGCCGCACCAAGCTTTGCTGACGACAGCCAAGCATTACAAGACAGACTTGCCACTTTAAAAAGCTTTAAAGCGCAGTTTGCACAACAAGTAACAGACAAAGAAGGCCAAGCAGTTATGCAAGGCGAGGGCACAATAGCGCTTCAACAGCCTATGATGATTCGCTGGCAGCAAACTAATCCAGACGATACGTTATTTGTATCAAACGGCGATAAAACCTATTACTTCGACAGCTTCGCTGAGCAAGTAACAATTATGAAAACCAGCAGCCTAATCGACTCGACACCGTTTGTGCTACTTACATCAAAAGACCCAGCACAGTGGGAAAAATACAGCGTACTTGCAACAAGTACAGGTTTTAGCGTAACGCCAAATAAAGGCGTAGAGAGCCAAGTAGAGCAACTTGATATTACCTTTGCAGATAACCAGCAAGGCCTAGCTAAATTAATAGTGACAGACAACTCAGGGCAGCTATCGTCATTTACGTTTAACAATGCCCAAGTTAATACGCCGCTTGATAAAAGCACTTTTGAATTTACGCCTCCTGAGGGTGTTGAAATAGACGATCAGAGTAACGGTGAGTAATTTAGGTTTTAACTTTGGGCCCGATGTACGGCCGCTTGCTGCGCGTATGCGCCCTACAACACTTGATGAATACATTGGTCAGCAGCACTTATTAAGCGCTGATAAACCACTGCATCAAGCCATTGTCGCGGGGCGATGCCATAGTTTAATTTTATGGGGTCCGCCTGGTGTGGGTAAAACAACACTTGCGCAAATAATTGCCAACCATGCTGATGCCTCACTTATTCAAATGTCGGCGGTAACCGCAGGCGTAAAAGATATACGCGACAGCGTAACGCAAGCGCGGGACAACCTAGAAAGCCGTGGCCAACGCACCCTTATGTTTGTTGACGAAGTTCATCGCTTTAATAAATCCCAACAAGATGCCTTTTTACCGCACATAGAAGACGGCACCTTTATATTTGTAGGTGCAACCACCGAAAACCCATCGTTTGCCCTTAACAACGCTATATTGTCGCGTGCACGCGTGTATGTTTTAAAATCGCTTGCCGATACCGACTTATACACCGTAATAGAGCGCGCACTTAAACAAGACGAGCAGCTAAGTCAAAAACACATCACTATTGCCGATAACGCTAAAAAGGCACTATGCCAAGCAAGTGGCGGCGATGCGCGTAAAGTACTTAATTTACTTGAACAAGCAGTTGATTTAACAACCGAGCAAAACGGTCAATACAACGTAGACGAGCACGTACTTAGCCAAGTGTTACCAACGCATTTAGCCAAATACGATAAAGGCGGCGATGAATTTTACGATTTAATATCAGCCTTTCACAAATCAGTACGTGGTAGCTCACCCGATGGTGCGCTGTATTGGTATTGCCGAATTTTAGCCGGTGGCGGCGACCCTTTGTATGTGGCAAGGCGTTTACTTGCCATAGCTACAGAAGACATTGGTAACGCCGATCCGCGTGCGATGGAAGTGGCTTTAAACGCGTGGGATATATTTCAACGTGTTGGCCCAAGTGAGGGCGAACGTGCAATAGCACAAGCCACACTGTATTTAGCCAGCGCACCTAAAAGTAATGCGGTGTATATGGCGTTTAATCAAGCCAAAGCAGATGCCAAAAACGAGCCAAGTTACCCAGTACCAGAGCATTTACGCAATGCGCCAACCAACTTAATGAAAGACTTAGGGTATGGCGCTGAGTATCGTTATGCGCATAACGAAGAAGGCGCATTTGCCGCAGGTGAAAAATATTTACCACCAGAAATGGACGGCAAAGAATATTACTTACCGAGCGAGCGCGGACTTGAGCAAAAAATAAAACAAAAACTCGATTACCTAAAAGAGCGCGATGCGCAAAGCCCACTTAGACGATACGAAAATGATTAAACTTTATATGATGATCGCCCTTGGCGGAGCCTCAGGTGCGTGTTTACGGTTTTTTATTAGCGAAAGCATGCTAAAACTCCTCGGTAGGGGATTCCCTTTTGGCACGTTGACGGTTAATATTCTGGGTTCATTGTTAATGGGCATTTTGTACGGTTTGATAGATAAAGAAATTATCACCGCAAGCCCCGCCAAAACCCTTATCGGTATTGGCTTTTTAGGTGCATTAACCACCTTTTCAACATTCTCAATGGACTCGTTGTTGTTATTACAACAAGGTCACTTTATTAAGATGGCCCTCAATATCATCTTAAATGTGATGGTGTGTATTTTTATGGCTTGGCTGGGCCTTCAGCTAGTAATGCAAAAAGGTTAAAAAACTAACATGTTAGATTCTAAATTTTTACGTCAAGACATCGAACAAACTGCAGCACGTTTAGCGGCGCGCGGTTACGAACTCGATGTAGCGACGGTAACGGCACTTGAAGAAAAACGCAAAACATTACAAGTAAAAACGCAAGAACTTCAAAGTCAACGTAATGCAAGCGCAAAAGCAATTGGTCAAGCCAAAGCTAAAGGCGAAGACGCACAGCCATTACTTGATGCAGTGGCTAACTTAGGCAGTGAGCTAGACGCCGCTAAAACAGAGCAAGATGAAGTATTAGCCGCGATTAACGACATTGCGTTAGCAATTCCAAACTTGCCAGACGAGTCAGTACCTGAAGGTAAAGACGAAGACGACAACGTTGAAATTTTAACGTGGGGCACACCTAAAAAATTCGATTTTGAGGTTAAAGACCACGTAGATGTAGGCCAAGACCTAAACGGTTTAGACTTTGAAATGGGTGTTAAAATTAGTGGTGCACGCTTTACCGTAATGCGCGGCCAAGTTGCGCGTATGCACCGTGCACTAACGCAATTTATGCTAGATACACACGCTGATAAAAACGGCTACACAGAAATGTATGTACCGTACCTAGTAAATAGCGCAAGCCTTTATGGCACCAGCCAACTACCTAAATTTGCGGGCGATTTATTCCACACATTAGGCCTTGTAAATGACGACGGCGAACAACAAGCCGGCTTTAGCTTAATTCCTACAGCTGAAGTACCACTTACAAACAGCGCCCGTGACGAAATTTACGACGAAAGCGATTTACCAATTCGCTTAGTTGCCCACACTCCGTGTTTCAGAAGTGAAGCAGGCAGTTATGGTCGCGATACACGTGGCTTAATTCGTCAACACCAGTTTGATAAAGTTGAACTTGTACAGCTTGTAAAACCAGAAGACTCAATGGCAACGCTTGAAGAGTTAACAGGTCACGCAGAGCAAATACTACAGGCATTAGAACTTCCGTACCGTAAAGTAATTTTATGTATGGGCGACATGGGCTTTGGTTCAGCTAAAACATACGATTTAGAAGTATGGTTACCTGCGCAAGACACGTACCGCGAAATTTCATCATGTTCAAACATGGCTGACTTTCAGGCGCGTCGTATGCAAGCACGTTTTCGCCGTGAAGGTGTTAAAAAGCCAGAGTTACTACATACACTAAATGGTTCAGGCTTAGCCGTTGGCCGTACACTAGTAGCTATACTAGAAAACTACCAACAAGCCGATGGTTCAGTTGTAGTACCAGAAGTTTTACGCCCATACATGGGTGGACTTGAAGTGATTGGTAAACAATAAAAATCAAGTTTAAGTTAAGCGAGCTTTAAGCTTGTAAGTCTTAATACGAAAGCCGCTATTTGTAATGAATAGCGGCTTTTTTTAGTTTAAAGGTAACAGCTAAAAGGCGAAGGAAAAAGTCTATGTTTTGTTATTTATTAGTGTATTACTTTTTTGTCTAATATTACTGCTCTCCACCATTTTGGTGTTTTTCTGCATCAAGGAAACTTAAATATCGGCTAACTAGTTGTTTACAAGTGCTTATTAGCTGGTTAAATTAGAGCCTTTGTAATATTTGGACATTTGTCGGTTTATAAAGCGAAAAATGTCGGATACAAAGTTGTTATACAAATGGAGAAGGCATGGAGTTATCTCAACTCAAAAGTAATTATGAAGGAGTTCTGTCTTCAATAACCTCATCAGAATTTATTTTGGGAAAAGATTTGTATTCAGGAGTTTTTTTGGCTCAACCTTTCGATGAATATTGGCTTTCAGATAAAAGGGTTATGATTGTTGGCCGAGAAACAGCTGGCTGGAATACAAAAAATAAACTAAACACTATATCTAGAATTGTCGAAGCAAATGCTTCAAATAGCTTGTCTTCAGTGATAAGTGAATCTTTTGAACGCTACTCTTGGCATTTACTTGATAAGAAAGGCGGAATTATAAGGAAAAAGTCTTCTAGTTGGTTTCAGCGTTTTTACGCAGATGTCGCAAAGCGCCTTGATTTAGACCCTCGTGCTCTTATATATCAAAATTTATTTGCATGGGACTTTAACGGAAAATCACCTGTAAATAGAGGAATGTCAGAATTTAATACTATTCAGAACTTATCTATTCGACTTATCAGTGAAAGTATTAAGTACAGTAAACCTGATATTATAATTTTTGCTGCTGGCTGTAACAAAAATAATGATCAAACAATTAAAAATATGTGTAACGATTACTTTAATGGTTACAACTCATTAGAAGTCATAAGTGGTAAATATTGGCGATTTGAGTTTAACGGGATTGAGTGCATAAGAATTGCTCACCCAAGAGCTCAAAGCTATGAACATCCTTTATATAGAGAAAAAGCCATGCAAGCTGTGGTTGAAAAATTTGTATAACAAGATAATTGGACTCCCAACTTCTACACTTAAGTAGAAATTATTTTTCGGAGTTCAATTATGAATAAGTTAAGAATTGGTGTCGATTTAGCTCATAAATTAATACAAGTTTGTAGTTCTACAAATAATAAAGTGCACTCAAATAATGAGATGACACTGCAACAATTTAGTGAGTACTTGGTATCGCTTAGTCCTTCAACGATTATTTTTGAGGCCTGTGCGAGTGCTAATTATTGGCATCAATTTGCAACTTCACTTGGTCATAATTCCTTACTAATATCTGCGCGATTAGTTATGTCTGTTCGTCAAAGTCAAAAAACAGATAAAAATGATGCTTTAGTTGTTTTACAAGCATCGCTGTTACCAGATGTTCACTTTATTACTGCAAAATCAATTAATGAACAGCAAGCTTAATCAATGCTCAAATTGAGAGAGCACAGTGTTAAACAAAAAGTAGCGCTTAAAAATCAACTCACAGGTTTACTTCATGAATTTAATATAAGCAGTGGTCGCTCAATAAGTCAGTTTGTAGGTACAATCCAAGATACATTGGAAGATGCCGAAAATGGTTTTTGTGATGCATTTAGAAAAATGCTTAAAGTATCATTGGATTTATATTTAACGTTAACTGAAGCAATCGCGACCTATGATTTAGCATTGGCTAAATGGGTTGATGAAACACCAAGCTGTAAAAAACTAATGCGCCTAGAAGGGGGTGGGATTTTAAATGCCATTCATCTTTTTATTAATTTGTCGTCGGGTGAATTAGCCAGGTTTAAAGCGGGCAAAGATGCCGCTGCTTGTATAGGTTTGACACCGACTCAGCACAGCTCTGGTGGTAAAGTAAGTTTAGGTAGAATAAGTCGGCGTCGAAATACAACATTACGTAGTTTACTGATTACAGGTGCAATGGCTGTCATCCAACAAGTTGTTAAGCGAGAGCCAAAAACAAGTAAAGAGCGCTGGCTTAAAGCGTTAATAGAACGACGAGGAAAAAAGTGTGCAGCAGTCGCATTAGCCAATAAAACGGTTAGAACCGCTTTTTCTTTAATCAATAATAAAACAGAATATAAAGCTGTTTTATTATAAAAAAATCAAACATCAGCTTTAGCTAAATTAACAACATGTTAGACGACACAGTATAGTCACAAGAGCGGAAAGCTCGTTAACAAGAAGAGTGCTCTAACACGCGAAATTATCTTGGAGTCGGGGTAGCGCCTCATTTAGAACTCGTACATAAGAAAGCGAATTTATTTAGTTAAAATAGTTGTTGATAAATGGGAGTCCACATAAGTGACTATGGTGTCAATTCCTAATTTCAAACCATTTTAGGATCCCACATGACACTATCTCGCACCATTGAATTTATGATCACTACCAGCTTTCGTTGGACTTCCTAGCTTTCACTAGACGTTTTAAAATTTGAATTGGCATGCCAGTTGTATGAAAGTACACAGTTTTTATCACTAAACCGAGACCATGTACAGGCTGCTGGTGGTGGCAATACAATATATGGATTATTAGGCTCTCCATTTTTTAGAAAATACCAAGCTATATTAAATTTTGGTACTCATACACTCACAATTAGTGAGCCATTGTCTGATTGTGAGTGATTAAAGCGGCTTCTTCAAGCCGCCATTCCCCCCCAAAAGCGAAGTGCCTATAATACTCTTTGTGAATTAATATGCTTTAAACAACATTAGCTTTGCCTCTTTACTGTCTGTTAATACCGCGACGTTACCCTTATCAGTTATAAACACATCTCTTAACCTGCCTGCGGCCTTAGGAAGTACGTGAAACTGGGTAAATTCACCACTTGCCAGATTAACGCTGTAGAGTTTTTTATCAACAAGGGTAGTGATAAGCACATGTTGCTGTAACGAGGGAAAAGCTGCATGTTTAGAGCCGTAATACGCCATGCCTGATGGCGCTATTGATGGCGTCCAATTAACACTTGGTTTTTGCATGCCTTTATATTTGGTAAAGGGTGAAATACGCGCTTGCGAGTAATCTTTGCCATAGGTGATTACCGGCCAGCCGTAATTAGTGCCAGCGGTTAAATAGTTTAGCTCGTCGCCGCCTGCAGGGCCGTGTTCGTTGCTAACAATTTGCTGCGTATCGTAATCATAAACTAAGCCTTGAGGGTTACGGTGACCAAGTGAGTAGACAGCATGTGCATTTAGGTTTTTATGATTAATAAATGGGTTATCTGTTGGAATGGTGCCATCTAGGTTTATACGTAATATTTTACCAAGTTGGCTGGTGATAACTTGTGCTTGCTCTCTAAAGTCAAACCCATCGCCCGTTGAAACTAATAATGTATTGTCGGGTAGCACAAGGGCGCGTCCTGCGTAATGTTGCGGTGTGTTTTTATCAGTCGCTACTTTATAAATAACGTTAGGCTTTGAAAAGTCAGTGCCATTAAACGTGGCTTTGGCAACAACAAGCCTGTTTGCGCTTGCATCACCTTGGGCATAAGTAAAAATAATTTCTTTGGAGTTGTTATAATCTGGCGATAATACAATGTCGAGTAAACCACCTTGGCCTGCAACGTATAAACCTGTTAGGTTTAATTTTACTCTTGATTGCGCATTGTTTTTAACTATAACTACGTGACCATCACGCTCTGTAATTAGCCATGTGCCGTTTGGTAGTTCAACCATGCTCCACGGAGACTGTAATTGTGTAGCAAGGGTTTTTGTACTGTATTGCTTTTTTGGTAACGTAGCATCTGCATTAACAGAAAACGAAAAAAGCGAAAGCAGAGTAAAAAAAGAGATACATTGTTTACGGGGCAAGCCTTTGCTAGCATGGCTAGTATAAGAAAAAAGCTTTATTTTAAGTTGAGATAACCATGTCGTTTTTAACACGTATATTGCCTTCATTTTTAGTTTCTTGGTTACTTACATTCACACTTGCTAGCTTGTTTCATAGCCAATACGTTGTCAATCAATTAGTTAATGTAGGTGTAGTGGTGGGCTTTAGTGATCGTACTAGTTTAACATTTGATGATTGGTTAGGCCTATTACCTACCTACGGCGCTATTATTGCCCTAGCACTTGCCATCGCTTTTTTTGTTACCGTAAAGCTTAATAAAAAGGTTCAAAAATACAGTACTCAGCTATTTGTGATTGCTGGCATTGTGGCATTTGCTATTGTGTTAATTGCCATTGAATCAATTATGAATATTCATATTATAGCGGGCGCAAGAGGCTGGGGTTTTTATGCTCAACTGCTTGCAGGCGCGGTAGGTGGTTTTACATTTTCGCAATTATTTAAAGCAACTAAAAACCAAAAAGCGTGTTAGATGTTTGAATATAAGTACCGCTTATACGTTATTTGGTGATTAATAAAGGCCGCTGTTTATTGTAAACAGCGGCCTTTAAATATGGTTTTTAGAGTTAAATTAAAAAATTAAACTAATTAGTTTGTAGCTACTTAACCCAAAAATTAGGATTAAAACGGGCAGGGTCACCAGGTTTAACACCAAAGAATTTGTGTAGTTTCCCATAACCCCTTTTTGATTAACCAGCCATACAAGGTAGGTGCTAACAATAGGGAGTAATAACCCGTTAGCCGCTTGCGCGAATATAATTACCGCGACAGGGTCTAAACCGAGTGACGCCACAGCAGCACCAAACAATAAAATAACAATAGCGACGCCTTTAAAGCGCGTGTTGCTCATATCGTTAGACCAACCTAACATGCCACACACGGCATAAGCACCGGCAAGTGGCGCTGTAATCGCGCTTGTTAAACCTGCAGCAAATAAGCCAATAGCAAAAAAGTAATGAGCGGCATCGCCAAGCAATGGCTCTAGCTGCACGGCCATGTTAGCCGCACTAATTTGCCCCGCATCGGTGCCATAAAATGCAACTGAAGCTGTAGATAAAATAGCTAAAGTGATCACACCGCCTAAAGTGATTGATAGGCCTGTATCAACATTTGTTTGTTTAATCACTTTTTGCATGTCGCTGTTACTGTCGTGTCTAGCAGCGAGTACGCCGGAGTGCAAAAATAAGTTATACGGCACAATGGTAGTACCAACTAAAGCTAGTATGGTTGTAATAGAGCCTTCAGGCATACTAGGAATAAAGCCAGCAAATACATCACCCAGTGAAGGCGCTGCCATTACAAGTGTTGAGATAAACACTAAGCTCATTAAAATAACGAGTAAAATTAGCGCGTTTTCAACCACTTTATGTTTGCCGCTATACAGTAAAGCTGCACTAAAAAAAGCAATAAGTGGTGTCCATAGTTGAGGACTAACTTGAGGGAATATTTCAATTAACCCCATGCTAGCGCCACTTAAGTTACCCGCTTCATAAGCTGCACTGCCCACACCAATGGCGCTGATGACTAAAAATATAGCTAAAGATTTAAATAAAGGCGTTTGAATATGTGCTCTGAGCGCTTGAGCTAAATCTTGCCCGGTGGCAACGCCAAGGCGCGCCGCCATAGATTGTAATAATATAGTGGCAACTACTGAAAACAGTAATGTCCATATAAGTGCAAAACCAAAGTTTGCACCTGCCACGCTGGCGGTAGTAATGGTCCCTGGTCCAATGAAGGCAGCGGTGACGAGTAGTCCTGGTCCTAATCGCATAATTGACCTTAATAGTGCTAATGCATGTTGCTATTTAAAGTTACATCTTACGTTTAAAATCAATAATTATACGCGATGCCTGTTGTGTTAAAGCTGTCACTTACAGTAAGTGCCTTGCAGCAGTAGTCGCTCCTTGACGAGTTCTTTTTTATAAGCATATGTTAAAAAAGGGCGCGTAGGATACCAACTTGTATATAAATTTAAAGGGGGATACAGTGCGTTTGCATGAATTTCAAACGAATATATAAGCGAATTAAATGAATGATGCCGATATTTATATCGGCATCAGTATATTTACTTTATTAGGTTTTTAATCGCTTCTAAGCCTTTTTTTAGGGTATCTGCATCGGTAGCATAGTTAATACGAATACACTCGTGCTTGTGCGCCCAATCATCGTCAATGCCGATAAAAAAGTTATGACCTGGGATCACATACACGTCTTGCTCTTTAAGTTGTTGATACAACACCTCGCTTGTTATTTTTGCATCTTTAAACCACAGCCACATAAAAAATGCACCTTCAACTTTGTGCAAATAAACAGGCAGTTCGGCAAATACTTCGTCAAACAACTCAATCGCGATTTGTGCTTTATTACGATAAAAAGGCAGTACAACATTACGGCACAGTGGCAGTAGTTCGTTGTCGTTAATTAAGCGTGTCACTAAGCTTGGACCAATACTATTTGGCGATAACACCATGCTGCCATTTACCCGGCCAATTGCTTTAATAATCTCATTATTGGCAACCACAATACCGCTGCGTAAACCCGGTAGGCCCAGCTTTGAAAGTGACATACATAAAATAATGTTTGAGTTCCACGTTAGGTTTGCATCGGTGTAAATACAACCTGGAAACGGATCGCCGTATGCGTTATCAATAATGAGTGGAATACCATATTGCTTAGCAAGCAAATCAAGGTGTTTTACTTCATCGTCAGTAATTACATTACCTGTTGGGTTGGTAGGGCGTGATACGCACAGCGCGCTTATGCTGCTGTCGTTTGCTAGTGTGTTTTCAACTGCTTTAAAATCAATGACGTATTTAAACTGTTTTGATGTGCTGCCTGTATTTAAAATTTCGATATCAGGCTTTATGGCAACAAACATATCAGCCGATAAACCTTGATCGGCATAACCTATATACTCTGGCGCAAGGGGAAATAAAATCTTTTTGTGGCTGCCATCAGGCATTTCTCCTGCCAACATATTAAACAACACAAAAAAGTTAGCTTGACTGCCATTACCAAGTGCTACGTTATCGGCGTTAATATCCCATGCGTACTCTTTACTTAGCTGGCCAGCTAATGCCCCCCTAAACTCGTCGTTACCGGTTGGGCCATCGTAAAGGCCAAATACTTGCGATACTTTATTGCTGGCAACAAGATTTTGTAATTCACTTAATAAAACCTCATTTACTTGTGGTACTAATGCGGGGTTACCGCCACCCAGCATAACAATATTAGGATTATTACTGTTTTTAGCCCCGCCTAAATCTTCCATTAACTGAGTAATGCCGTTGGGTTGTGTAAATTTAGTGCCAAAGTTTGAGTAGTTCATAATGCATAGCGTTTGTTAGTAATGGGGAGGGCAGTATAGCGTAAAAAAAGGGCTTAAATTCGATGATGAGAATAATTCAATGCTAAGATTTACAGCTAGTTAAAGTAATGTAATTCCTTATAAAACAAAGGCTAAGTTAAGGCTTTTTAACGCCGTATAAAAACTCTTCGCCGCAGTCCATATACAAATCAAATTTGGCCATAACTTTGGTAAACATGGGGGCGTGTAAAAACTCGTTTAACCATGCGCGAACATGCGTATATTCACTTTGTAAGTACCAATGTTTATCTACACGGGCAAACTGTCTAATAAATGGCAGCAGGGCATAATCGGCTAGACTTTTTTCATCGCCTATTGAGTATTTATGCGTGGTTAGTTTTACTTCAAATTGCTTAATAAACTCTTCGCAGGCTTTTTGGTAATAAATTTGTGCCATGTCTTTTGTACGAGCATAAAATTTGTACTTTTCGAGTACGGGTTTAAATTGCGTATCGTTTAGCTTAATTAACTCAAGCATGCGCTCAAGTGCTAATGGGTCTTGAGTATGCAGTAAATTATGCGGATCGTTTTGCTTTAAAGCCCACAGCATTATATCGAGGCTTTCATCTATAACTTGGTTATTAGGCAGTAATAAAACAGGCACAGTGCCTTTAGGCGATATTTGCAATAGATGCGGCGGTTTATTTTTAGTTTTTATAGCGCGTAGAAGTACTTGTTGCTCTGCCATTAAAATACCCATTCGTGCACGCATTGCGTATGGGCAGTGTTGTAATGAATATAATAATGGCAATGTCATGTTAGTTACCTTAGCTGTTTAGGCCTTCAACATACTGCTGACGGGTTTGTACTTTAACCAAGCTATTTAAGTGTTCAACCGCTTGTGTTTCCCCGTTAATTAAATCTTGAAAATGCGTAAGTAACACGGCTTTATCCAGTTTTTCTTTATCGCCTGAACCAATGTCGGTTAAATCAATCATAAACTCGTCAAATTTGTCGGCAAAGTCACTCACAATATCCATGTTTAAAAATTGCTCATGGTTATAAATACTTGGGTAGCCGCCTTTTTGCTTATCAATAGCAAAGCTAATACCTTTAACATTGGTAACGGTGGTTTCTTTTTTACAGCTCAGCATACAGCTGGCATCAATACGTGGTTTTTTACAGCCAACGGTTTGCTGGAAAAAACACTGGCGGCTGGTCATCATTAGTATTGGGTGATAAATGCTGTACATCATTTTAAAGTTGTTAGGGCGTTTAATACTGCGCATTTGTGGTTTGTTTATTTCGTTTGAAATAAACGCGCCTTTTGCGTTTAAATCTTCTTGTAGTGTTAGTAACGCATAAGAGTTTGTGGTGTTTAACAACGGGCCTGCAATCCAGTCAATACCCATTTGTACTGCTTTAAATGCAACGCCGGTGTTATTACTAATAATAAGTTTAGGTTTCGCTACTTCTAATAAACGCACGGCTTCGTCAAAGTCTTTACCAATTAACACGGCTGGAAACCACGGAATTAACTGTGGGTGCTCTAAAAATACATTTATGTATTTATCGTTATCGGTTCTAAAGCTTTCAGGTAATTTAAAGTAAACATCGCCATTTGTTAAATCACATAGGTGAACGTCTTTTATGTCCGATATTAAAATAGAGAGTGTTGTTTTGTTTTTATCTGCTTTTTCGTGGTTTACTAGTTTTGGTAATTCAACAGGGGCGAGTACGTCTTTGCCTTCGTTTAATAAAAACGCGACTTGCTTTTTAATACGGGCAAGCTCTTTAAACGGAATGCTTAAGTTGTTGCCTAAGTTTGAGTAATCCATATTTTTAATTTCAAAATTGGCATTACTAAAGGTTTTAAAGCGTTTATCAATAGCTGCAATATCAACAACCGATTTATCGGCGGTTTGCATAGGCATTTGCGATTGAACTTCAAAGCGTAGAGGTTGAAGGGCGCTTTGCTCTGCTAGGGTGTTGTTGTGTTTATCGTTTATTGTCAGTGTTACTGTAAATGGCTGGTTTAATTGACCGCCAAACTCAAAGTGTAGTTCTCGTTTTGAAATATCTAAAAACTCAATCTTCTTTTTAACTAACGTATCAATGTCATTTTTTTCTGCGGCGAGTTCTTGTTGTGCATCGTAAATTTGCACAACCGAAATCGCGTTACTCTTTTCGTTAGCGTGATCAAAGCTATGGTCGCGCGGGTTGTCGGTAAACATGTTTTTTGTCATGTCACCTTGCAAAAACTTATTAGTAAAATTACGGTTAAATACTTTGTATAAGCTTGAATCGTCTTCAATTAAATTACCTGTTTGTACAAAGGTATCTATTTGTTTGCGCCAGCTATCAATAACGGTATGAACGTAGTTAGCACCTTTAATGCGGCCTTCTACTTTTAACGAGTCAACACCTGCGGCTACCAGCTCTGGTAAATCAAAATAGGCTGAATTGTCTTTTAAGTTTAACGGATGTTTGTTACCCATAGCCGTTGGCTCGTATTCATCACGACATGCCTGTGAGCAACGACCACGGTTACCTGAGTTACCCACACTTACTGAGCTTGAATAACATTGTCCCGAAAACGCAATACACAATGCACCATGTACAAACACCTCGGTTAATACATCGCATTTGTGCGCTACGTCGGTCAGTATTTTAATTTCAGTTAAGTTAAGCTCGCGCGATAAATTTACACGTGTAGCGCCAATGCGCGCTAAAAACTCAACCTGTGATTCGTTATGCGTAGTTAACTGAGTTGATGCGTGAATATGCAACGTAGGAAAGTGCTTTTTAACAATGTTGAACAACCCTAAATCTTGCACAATAATGCCATCGAGCGTGGTATTTACGAGTTGGTTAAGTAGCTTAAATAGCGCGCCCATTTCGTGCTCTAATATAACTACATTTAGCGTTAAAAATATTTCACAGCCGTATTCATGGGCTAGGCGAAGTGCGCCGTTAAGCTCATCAAACGAAAGATTAGACGCTCGGTTACGTGCATTAAAGGTATCTAATCCACAATAAACCGCATTAGCACCGGCTACAATGGCTGCTTTTACCGCGTTAACATCACCGCCTGGGGCTAATAGTTCAATCTTTCTACTCATTACAATGTCGCTTCGCTCATATTTAATTGCCGCGAATTTTATATGGTTAAGCACGTTAATGCTATTTATTGAGGGATATAATAAAGACTAAAATAAAAGAGTGTATAAAATTACAATTAAGCTGGCTGATTTATTACGTAAACATGTAATAAAATGATAGTTTATAAGCCAGCAACACTTTCAACTTTACTTAGGCGAACCCCATCAGCAATCAAGATCTTAAACAGTTAGATACAGGTTTAAACAGTGATGAATCTGGAATTATTAACACCCAACTAAAAATAGCCACATTTAATCTGTTTAACTATCTTGAGCCGCCCAATGCATACTATGAGTTTGAGAAAATTTATACTGCGCAGCAGTGGGCTAAAAAGCAGCGTTGGGTTGTTGATTACTTAACAGAACATGCCCCTGATGTGATTGGTTTTCAGGAAGTGTTTAGCACTGACTCATTAAAAGAGCTAGTAGGCGAGCAAGGTTATAATTACTTTGCTGTAGTTGATACGCCAGAGGTGATTGATGACTTTATTTATAAACGCCCCGTAGTGGCAATCGCCTCTAAATACCCCATAGTTGAAGTAGCAGCGGTTGAGCACGATAGTGAGCTTGCAATTGCGCTTGGCCTTAATAGTGAGTTTACTTTTAGTCGCAAAGTACTAAGAGCAACTATAACGCTGCCGCATATAGGCAATACTGATTGTTACGTGGTGCATTTTAAATCTAAGCGCCCAATGATTAATGTTGATGAGCATAATAAAGAGCTTACACCCGAGCAAAACATAATTGAAATTTTAAAAGCGAATGTAGCGGGTGGGTGGGGCTCAACTATTCAGCGTGGCAGTGAAGCTACATTACTAATGATACAAATGATTGCTCGTCGCGAAGCTATGCAACAACCCATGCTATTAATGGGGGACTTTAATAATGAACTAGCGGATGGCGTATTAAGCCATTTACTGACAAGTACGCTACGCTTTGCGCCTGCATTGGATGCTAAAACCTACCTCGCTAAATATTGTTTAAATGATTCATGGGATTTGTTTGTTAAGTCGCAGCTAAGCGAAGATGAACTGTCTAATTGTGAGGCAATGACTAGCGATGAAATAAGCGATAGTGAAAGCAATAGCATTTTTGATTTAGCTGATGAAAACGAAGCAAAAAATGTTAATGCAACTAAGCTTATGCCTTTAAGAGCACCAACACATTATTATGGCGCGAGCAGCTCCGTGCTTGATTATATTTTATTATCTTGTGAGTTTGATGCCAGCTACCTTGGCAGTTTTTTTGAGGTGATTGAGTATAATACTTATGATCGTCACTTAATTAATCCCGAATTTGAGCGCGATGATTTAAGTACCGATCATGGTATTGTGTTAGTTACACTAAAACTAAGAAGCTAGGCTTGCTCTATGCATAATTATGCTAAAATTATAAATTAAAAGTATTCATATAGCAGCAATACTTGATGTATTGCGCCGGTTTGTATATTTTATCATCAGCCTTTTGAATTGTATTAATAATAAATTACTAAAATGGTAAATATGGAATTTTATACCTACTTGAATCATAAGCGAAATATGGATTTACCTTCGCAAATACATAGTTTCATTGTAAAGCGAATTTATAATTTTACATTTTTAGTGAAAGCTTTGTTAGCTTAAACAGCGCTTACGCACAAGAAACCACCTCATACAATTTAACTAATGAATCTAATGCAGGGCTGCTAAAAAGAGCTGAATTACTTATAGATACTGACGTTATAACAAGTATTGAACTAAGTAAGGCGTTGTTGTCACAAGCGCAAAGTGCTGATGACACGTTACTCAGCGCAAAGCTACATAACTTGCTAGGTAGGGCGAATAAAAAAAATAACAATATTAATGAATCGCTCGAGCACTTTTTACAATCCTCTGTTTACTACAGCAAATTAAGTGATTCACGAAACCAAATAAAGGCGTCTATTAATTATATAAATATATTATTAGAAGAAAAACGTTATGACGAACTTACTACCCGCATTGAAACTTTATTACCAACAACCCTTGTGTATGGCGATGACTTTTTTATAGCGCAAGTGCTCCTTACTAAGGGGGATTTGTTTTATGAACAAAAAAAGTACAATAACGCGAACGCGCAATACACATCTGCTTTAAAATACCTTGTTGATGAAGACGAATTAATACAAAGACAGTTAGGTGAAACGTATAAAAAATTGGCTCAGTCGTACAAACGCCTCAAAAATAGAGAGCAAACGGCTCACTTTTATACAAAAGCTTTAGAGGTATATTCTAATTTAGGTGATTTAAAGCTAATGGCGCGTACTTTAAATACACTAGCAGAAGCACACCGTTATTTAGATAACTTAGTTTTAGCTCTTACTCCACTCGCGCATTAGAAATACATAAAGACATTGACGACCCTGTTGGCTTTGCTAAGGCATTACTAGGGGCGGGTATTATTTATCGTCATATTAATCTTTATGAAAAATCACTTGAACATATAAATGAGGCATATTTATATTATAAAAAAGTAAATAACATGCTTGGGATTGCTAAAACATCAAATCAAATGGGACTGGTATATACACGATTAAGGCAGTTTGATCAGGCCGAATTTTTCTATCAAATAGCTATCGATTTGCCAAAAGGTATGGTCGAGGAAAAAACGCTCGCTTCAGCTTTAAGAGAAATGGCTGTTATTAACCTCGAATCTGGCGACTTAGCATCAGCAATGCAATATGCTAAAAAAGCTTATATCACTTATAAAAACAAAAACCTTACATCGTACATTTCTACAACAGCACGTATTATTGGTAATATTTATCGTGCCCAAGGAAATAACAACAAGGCTATAGAGTATTACAAAGAGTCATTGTCGTTTGCCAGAGAAACAGGTGGTAAACTTTATGAGATAAAGTCGCTTACTGCGCTTGCGGGCATTTTAATTGGTATTGATACAAATGAGGCGATTTCTTTACTGAAAAGGTCACTCGCTTTATCAACCGAAATAGATGATAAATTACATATGCTATATGCCTATCGTGAAATTCGAATAGCAGAAAAATTGCGTGGTCGTATAGAAGAGTCACTTCGTTATGCAGAAGAAGAAATAGCCCTAACCGATATTATTCAAAATGAAAGAAGTGAAGATAAGTTGGCGCTTGAAAAAGCACATTTGCATTCGTACAAAATGGAAATAGAGCTTGAGACGTTAAGAGAAAAAGAAAAACGCCATCAGCTTGAGCTTGAAAAGAAAAATAATCAAATTGAAATCGCCGCCCAAGCTAGAGTTATATCAGAGCTAGAGCTTTCAAAGAATAAATACGCCAGTATTGCGCTCGCATTTTTATTAGCCGCTTGTTTAGCTATTGTATTACTGGTTTATAGAAGTTTTATTGCCTCTAAAAAACGTAATGAAGAGTTAGACTATTTGGCAGCAAGAGACCCTTTAACCAATTGTTATAACCGTCGTATTTTATTTGAGGTTATGAATCGCGACTTTTTGGATTTACCTCAGATTGAAGAGTACTGTATTTTAATGGTCGATATTGATCATTTTAAAAGCGTTAACGACACCTATGGGCATAGCGTTGGCGACACAGTGCTTTGTGGCGTAGCCGAACTTTTACAAGCTAATATACGTAAAAGTGATAGCGTGGCCTGTTTTGGTGGCGAAGAATTTTGTATTATTTTGCCCAACACAACACAACACAACACAACACAACACAACTCAAGAGCAAGCAATACGTATAGCTGAGGCTATTCGTATTAAAGTTGAAAAAGCGACATTTGATGATATTCCTGTTAAGTGTAGCTTTGGGGTTACGTCTATTAAATTTAAAGCCAGAACACCTTCTGAGTTGATTGAACAGGCTGATTTAGCTCTTTATGAGGCTAAGTCCTTGGGGCGTAATCAGGTAGCGTTATGGGATGCTTCGCTTGAAGAGTTTAAACTTTTTAGATCGGAGTAAACTCAGCAGTATACAGTTTAGTTTTGATGTTATTTTTTAAAATTATAACAAGTAAATTTTATACAATGCTGTGTGTTACTTACATATGTAATTAGGCTTATTAGATTAACCCTTTGAATATCAGTGTATTAACTTAGGCTTTAAAATTGCAATCAATACTAAGTTAAAAACAAAACAAGGGATTTAATAATGACTGAAGTTGCACTTTCGGCCTATTTGGCATTTTACCTCTATTTAATTATGTTGCTTGTACAGTGGGCTGTGGCTACGTTTAGCAAAGCTAAAGAACCAAATGCTGTACCAGGTAAAATTGACGAGGATTTATCGCACGACAGCTTTATATTTAGAGCACATCGTACGTTTCATAATACGCTTGAAAACAGCGCATTATTTATAGGTACGGTGTTATTTGCGTTTGTAATTAATTATCAAAGCCCGATTTTTGCTATGTGTATTTGGGTGTACTTAATTGCGCGTTTGATTCACATGGTGCTGTACTACGCTATAGCAACAGAGAGAAACCCAAGCCCACGTAGTTACTTCTTTTTAATCGGTGTGCTTGCTAATGTGGTTATGCTGATAATGATAGGGTTAAGACTAATCTCTTAATTTATAAAAAAAGTTATAAGCTATATTTATAACTTTAAACAAAAAAGCGAAGAGCCTTTAAGGCATCTTCGCTTTTTTGTTTAGGTAGCAGCAGAATATAAACCACGTCTACAGTAAGGTAATATTATTGGCTAATCGACGCCTATAAACCCACCTGTTTGGTGTGTCCACAGGGCTGCGTAAATCCCGCCTTTAGCGATTAGTTCTTCATGAGTGCCTTGCTCAACTACGCCGCCGACATCAAGTACAATTAATCTATCCATTTGTGCAATGGTTGAGAGCCTATGCGCTATGGCGATTACTGTTTTGCCTGTCATTAAATCATCAAGGCTTGCCTGAATTGCCGCTTCTACTTCTGAGTCGAGTGCGCTGGTGGCTTCGTCGAGTATAAGTATGGGGGCATTTTTAAGTAGCACACGTGCAATAGCAATACGTTGGCGCTGACCGCCCGAAAGAGTAACACCGCGTTCGCCCACTTGAGCATCAAAGCCTTTGTTGCCTTTGCTATCTACCAAGTCGTTTATAAACTCAAGTGCTTTAGCTTGTTTGGTGGCGTTGATCATCTCGTCTTGTGTTGCATCGGGGCGACCATACAAAATGTTGTCTTTTACTGAGCGATGAAGCAGGGAAGTGTCTTGCGTAACCATCGCTATGTAGCGGCGTAGGCTTTCTTGGCTTACATCTGTGATGTTTTGCCCATCAATTTTTATTGTTCCTGAGTCGGTATCGTAAAAACGCAGTAATAAGTTAACAAGCGTTGATTTACCTGCACCAGAGCGGCCGACTAAACCAATTTTTTCGCCAGGCTTAATGTTTAAGTTTAAACCGTTCATTACTGGGCTTCGATTAGTCTCGTTTGCTGCTTTGCCGTAGTTAAAGTGTACGTTGTTAAACTCAATGGCACCTTGGCTTACGTTAAGCGTATCGGCATTTGGTTTATCGGCAACTTCAATAGGGTTAGAAAGTGTTTTCATACCATCGGCTACGGTGCCAATGTTTTCGAACAAGCTGCTTATTTCCCACATGATCCACTGCGCCATACCGTTTAATCTGAGCGCTAAGCTAACAGCAACTGCAATGGCGCCGGCGCTAATTGCACTAAGTGACCATAAATAAAGTGATACAGCGGCAACCGAAAATACTAATAGGTAATTTAAGCTTTGAATAACAAAGTTTAAGCTGGTTACTAAGCGCATTTGCTTGTACACAGGCTGTAAAAATACATCCATGCTTTGTTTTGCGTATTGCTCTTCACGCTGGGTATACGAAAACAATTTAATAGTAGAAATATTTGTGTAGCTATCAACAATTCGACCGGTCATTTCTGAGCGCGCATCGGCTTGTGAGCTGGCAATTTTTTTAAGGCGCGGTACAAAATAAAGCTGTACGCAAATGTATAAAACTAACCAAACCAGTAAAGGGATCATTAAGCGCCAATCAGCTTCGGCAACTAAAAATACCATTGAGCCAAAATAAACCACTATGTACATTAATACATCGAGTAGTTTGGTCACTGTTTCGCGAACGGCTAAAGAGGTTTGCAATACTTTGGTGGCTATTCTTCCTGCAAACTCATTTTGATAAAAGCTCACACTTTGGCGCAGTAAATAACGATGCGCTAACCAGCGAATCGACATAGGGTAATTGCCCAGCAATGCTTGGTGCAAAATAGCAGAATGAAAAAATACGACTACGGGCAATACCAGTAAGAGCATGACAGCCATTTTGATAAGTTCTGATTTTTGCTCTACAAACAAGGTTTCGGGTGTGTAGGCCGTTAACCAATCAACAAGCTGCCCCATATAGCTAAATAAAGAAACCTCTAAAATAGCGAGCATGGCGGCGCTGATTGACATTAGCACCAACGACAGTTCCATTCCTTTGGTGTAGTGACGACAAAAAGCAAATAAAGTCGAAGGCGGCTGAGTAGGTTGATCCTCAGGAAATGCTTTTGTCATTTTTTCAAATAATCGATACATTTTAAAAACTTAAATGGCAAATAATGGTCGCTATTATACCATTTAAGTATTTTTAAATGCAGGTTTGTAAGGTATTAATTGTGAATATGCTAGAACGTTATTAATATAAACTTATGTATAAAAGAACACCTAAAAACACTTCACTTACTTTTATAGCATTGAGTTATTTAGGTTTGTACCTTTGCTCATGTATAAATCGTCATATCAGAGGCCACCATTTCCGTAAGGCTTTTTAATTGGGCCTGTATTACAGTTTGCTAAAAAATACATAAGAGGTTGTTCGCGCTTCATTCTAAATTGTGCATTTTTATACACCAGTGTTTGCTTGCTAAATTCACCGCCTTTTACGTAAACATCATATTGCTGACCTTGCTCTGAGACTGCTGCGTTATTAACAACATACCATACGTCGTACCAGGTATTTGTTTGCAGAGGTTTAGCTGACTGTTTGGTAGTGTAGTTTTGAATGTTGCTATCCCGCTGTCGGTTTTAACCATTAATGTGCCATCGTTTACAAGCCCGTTTGATTCTGTTTTATCAGTTACGCGAAGTGTTGGCTCAAACGCATCGTACGTATGTTTATTTATTAGTGCTGGAGTAAGGTTACTCAATCCAAAAGCATGATTATTAGGAAACGCAGCGACGTTTATACGTATATAAAATGTGTAGGTTTGACCAACTTCAACCGCTTGTGGAAGCTTTGTATAAGAAAGTGCTTTACGATTGCCAACAATACCATCGCGTGCGGGCTTTTTTAGTAAATAATGATTTGTTGATGAGTTTGCTTGTTCTGATTGTATAACTGTTATTTGTGGGTTTTTAACCTGTGGCTTAGTTTCATTTTGCGTATCGACACTTTGCCACTTGCTAAGTGAATTTTCAAAGTCATCAATAAGTAGCCAATCGCTTGACGTGTTTTTTTGAATAGTTGAACATGCTGATAGCGTGCTGAATAAGCAAAGAATTAGAATATGTTTGGAAGACATAATTGGCTCTCGTAATATTATTGATATTTGGTTAACCAATTTATTTTTTTTATGTCAATCATTAAAGTAATAGCTAATGGCGTGGGAACTGCGAAGATACAAAAATTATTATTCCATTCAAAAAATTAACCAGTAAACTTATCCATTAAATCAACTCAGCAAATTTCAGCTGAGTTTAAAATAATTTAATAGTTAGGATGTTATATGTATACGGGTTCGTGTTTGTGTGGTGAAGTAAACGTTGAAGTGTCGGGCAGTATAACTAGGGCGTGTTGATCTTTATGGATTGAAATTTGTTCAATCTAGGGGCGATTTAATCGCGGCGCAAGGTTTGTAA
This sequence comes from Pseudoalteromonas sp. HL-AS1, assembly GCF_031198785.1. NCBI lineage: Bacteria > Pseudomonadati > Pseudomonadota > Gammaproteobacteria > Alteromonadales > Pseudoalteromonadaceae > Pseudoalteromonas > Pseudoalteromonas sp. HL-AS1. The sequence goes on along the minus strand of NZ_CP133569.1, from coordinate 1,953,165 downwards.
CCTAGTGGGCTAAGTAAAAACCGAGCAACAAAGAGTCAATCGTCCCTAGCAAGAACCCAAAGGGCTGAGGGATCCCCACTTTATCCAGCGGCCTCTTTTTCGTAATTCAAAATAAAGTTTTTTAAACTTTTTTCTATATAGCTTTGTGTAATACGTCTCTTACATAGCTTTATGACTTGCTTGGCTAAGGTTAAAAATGAAAGAACTCGGCGATTCTTAACGCTATTTGCTTGAAATTTTATATGCCACTTTCTTTTTTCTGCTTCACACCCTATAAACCATAACGCAGTGCTCGCTATTGTCGCTATCAAGCATAATATTCCTATTCTATTTATGCCGGTGCTTTTACTAAAACGCCACGAAAAACCATATCTCAAACTTTTGTCATCGCGGAAATTTTGCTCTATTTGCATTCTTTTACTATATAAACCAACTACTCGCTTACTCGTCATTGTATTGTCTGATGTCGCGAGTAACCATGGCTCTTTAGCTAAGTTTTGATACATTTTTGTATCTTTCGTAAATCTGCTTTTTCCTTTTCTTCCTTTATTTTTTCCATGATATACGTGTAAAAATGCATCGCATGCTGTCGGGCTGGACTGAGTTAGTCGTGCTTGACCTAACGCCTTAGGTATATCGCTGGCACCAGCCCTAAGTTGTTTTAATGTATGCCATTGTGATTGCATGGCTAGTTTACACTTCATTGAGCCTCTTAATCGACCTATCATATGCCAACCAAGTTCGCGTACTTTACTATACCAAGGCGTAAGAAAGCCGCCGTCTGTTACAATATAGACACTAGGATGTCGTCCAAGCACTTCATAAAGTTCATCTAAAAACAGGCTGTTGGTTGCTGGGCTATCAAAATCCTTCTGCTCAACAATCATGTTATAAATCACGATAGAGCGCCCATCCACAAGTAAGCTTGCTCGCAGTAAGTGATAGTCGTGACCACAGGCACCGCTCCAGTCAACGGCAATTGCAAGCATGGGTAAAGAGTCAATAATAGGATGAGCTAATGCTTCATAGATAGCGACCCTTTCATTGTAGAGGTGAGTATTTTTTAAGAAGCGATCAACGCGTTTTATTTTATGTTTTACATCCACAGCGCCAGACAAATTTCTGCCGATTTCAGTTAAGGTAAGTTTATTGCCCGAAATTAATGCATTACTGCAGCTTAGTAATGTTTTTACTCTGGCATTATTGAATGGCGCTAATGCATGTTTAAAGTACTTATGGCAAACTGATGTCTCAGGCATAGCAGTTGTGACTTATGTGGGTTGTGGTGATTTACATAAGATCATAAATTGCTGTGCCTGTCACGTTTTGGGGATTCGTCAGCCCAAAGGGCAGCGCATGTTTGGTCTTTATGCTACGTTATCGCCTATGTATGGGGAACAACCACATATCATAGGCTCTGCCTTGCCTAAATACCAAACACACTGCTGCAAATTCAACCACCAAAGAACAACACGCCCTACTATTATTCATTGTCATTGTTCACTGTGCAGAAAAAACAGCGGGACTGCATTTGCAACCAATGGCTTTGTAAATACAAGTGACTTTACAATAACAAAAGGGCAAGAACTACTCAGTGAATATAGTTTTAAAGTAGGGCGCACGCGTTATTTTTGTAGATGTTGTGGCTCGCCTGTTTACAGTAGCAATAATGATGACAAAAGCAGAATACGAATTCGGTTAGGAATATTCGATACCGATATTACTGAGCAGGTATTATCGCATAATTTTGTTACGTCTAAAGCTAACTGGGAGCAGCTCGAAACAAGCTTACCGTGCTATGAAAAACATGAACCTGGTCGGTAAAGCGTTTTATTCAATATGATAAATGCTGTTAATACTTTTATAAAGGTCTGGCGCAAAGTTTATAAACACCGGTGAGTTTTGTATTTCATCAACGTTTATATGCATTAATGTTTGCTGGCTTAGTATGATCACTATATTTTTGTATTCGTTAAACTCTATTATCGCTAAGCACTTAAAATGTTGCCTTAAAAGTACTAAAAGCATTTGCAGCTCTTGGCCTGTTTGTGGGTTTAAATTAATGATTACTTGCGTATTTTGCTCACTGCAGCGATTTATATTTTGCCAAAAGCTATCGCTAGTTAAAAAAGGCTGATGATATTCACCACTAAAAATATCGATAGTGATTACGTTAAAGTGATCAGAGCATTGGGTAATATATTGCTCGGCGCATTGTAAATAGCTGCTGTGCTTAATAGGTAACTTAAAGTGCTGGGCGGCGATTAAGGCAATGTTTGGGTTTATTTCTACCGTGTTAAATGTATTGATGGTGTTTATGTAATGCGTATTACTTTGTAAGTGATACATAATTCGCTCAAACCCTGCCGTGCCTAAACCTAAATTTAATATATTTAGTGTATCTACCGGTTTAAGTAAAAATAACATCATACACTGGTTTACAGGTACTATTACTTGCTCTGGGTGCGTAAGGTTCATAACGCCTTGAATTGTTATGTCTTCATTGGTTTTTTGTGCAAGCGTTAACCAACGGTATTCTTTATTTTGATACACGCATACGGGGCCGTATGCACTTTGCTGCGACTCAATAAGGTTACTTTTAATTGTATCTTCTTTTAGCTGACGCATAACTTAAACTATTAATGTATACACAATTACAGTGTGCCACGAAAATCACATTTTTTTGTAGATTATTGTGTAACAAGGTTTGTAATTTAACCTCTAAATATAATATTGTATTAGCAATTAATTACTTAGACGTTATTCAAGGATTGGAAATGGGGTTGATTCTAGGGCCTGCTGTTTTAGCGTGGTTTGCGCTATTTATCTATTCTTTACGATTAGGGTATGTGCTTATTTATAAAAATATGAGCGTGTTAACCACAGTGTCTACTTTTGCAATTAGTATTGTTGGTATGTTGGCTTTTATGACGTATGGACATAGGCAGTTTGTAAACAATACCTCTGTTTGGGCATTTGAGATCCCGAGTTACTTTTTATTTAGCAAAATAGCTTTTATAGGTGTATTGAGTGGTTTTTTACTTAACTACTATATTAATCCTGAAAATAGTTCGGAGTTTTTGAGCTGTTTAGCATTTGTATTAATATTTATGTTTTCTGCTGGTGTGCTTGCAAGCTTAGGAGGACATGAGGCCTTTTTGAAAGAATTTGATATTAAAACTACTCATTAAAAATATGCATAATAAATTTTGGCCCAGTACCTATAAAAGGTAGTGGGCTTTCTACTATCCTAATAACCTCTTGTCAATGCGCTTTAGCGTGATCCTTTCTACATCTACCTCAAATGTATTGCCATAAAACCTTAGCTAAGTAATGGTTACACTATAATAATTAGGAGCTAATAGATGCTTAAAACACCTTTGAAAATCACAACAACGTTACTTAAATTTACTGCAATTGCAGGCGCCTGCACACTTGCATTATCAGCACATGGGAAAACACAACTTCAATACACAGAACAGCAAAAATTACATGATATAGCAGCTCAAGTATCACCCGAACGTATTGGTAGTGACATTCAAACGCTGGTGGATTTTGGTACTCGCCATACGCTTTCAGAAACTAAATCGGATACTCGAGGCATTGGTGCGGCTAGGCGCTGGATAAAAAATGAATTTGAAAAAATATCCGCGCAGTGTGGCGGTTGTTTGGAAATCATTGAAGTAAAGGACACTATATCGGGCGAAAAGCGCATTCCTAATCCTGTTGAAGTGGTTAATATTGTGGCTATTCAACGAGGGTCAAGCGAGCCTAATCGCATGGTGATTATGTCGGGTGATATAGATTCTCGTGTAAGTGATGTTATGGACTTTACGAGTGATTCACCGGGTGCTAACGATAATGCATCGGGCGTGGCAGGAGTAATAGAAGCAGCTCGTGTTTTAAGTAAATACAAATTTAATGGTTCGGTAGTTTACGCGGCGCTTTCGGGCGAAGAGCAAGGTTTGTTTGGCGGTAAAATATTAACGGCTTATGCACAAAAGCATAACTGGCAAGTTCATGGCGTTTTAAACAACGATATGATTGGCAATATTACCGGTATTAATGGGGTAACTAATAACACGACTGCACGTATATTTTCAGAAGGTACCCGTGTTGAAGAAACAAAAGAGCAAGCTAATACTCGGCGCTTTACAGGTGGTGAAGTCGATTCTGCGAGTCGTAATTTAGCTCGCTACATAGATACTATTGCTGACAGATACATTCCTAATTTAGATACAATGCTTGTATATCGATTAGATAGATTTGGCCGTGGTGGGCATCATCGTCCATTTAATGATGCAGGTTTTGCAGCGGTGCGTATTATGGAAACTAACGAGCACTACGATCGTCAGCATCAAGATTTACGCACTCAAAATGGTGTTGAGTATGGCGATACCATTGAAGGTGTTGATTTTGATTATACGGCTAAGTTAACTTCACTTAATGCGGTAACGATGGCGTCTATGGCGTGGGCACCCGCACCGCCAAAAGAAGTTAAAATAAAGGGCGCTGTTACAGCTGATACGTCGTTTTCATGGCAACAAAGCAGTGATGAAAATATTGCTGGCTATAAAATTTATTGGCGTTACACGAGCGAGCCGCAATGGCAGTTTAGTAAATACGTTGGTAAGGTTTCACAGTACACACTTAAAAACGTAGTGATTGATAATTATTACTTTGGTGTAGCCTCTGTTAGTAAAGACGGTATTGAGTCTCCAGTAGTTTTTCCGGGTGATGTAGGTTCGTTTGATCACAATATAAAATAATAGTTTGGCTAAAAACACAGCAAACAGAGCGCTTTAAGGTGCAAATGACCGTTTTATACTTGCACCTTATTTACTAAGCCCTTAGAGTGTTAAAAAAGAAGTAAAAGGTTATTAAAAATGCAACAACAAGAAAAAAAGCCGTTAACAGCAAAAGAGCAAGTTATAACTGATGAGCAAAGAATGCAGTGGCAACGCGAATGTTTTCAAGCAGCGCAAAAACATTTAGCCGAAAAGGGCATTATGCCAAAATCAGTAGTTGATAAAGACAGCCGATTTTTAGCACCACTTTGTGCAATGTGGAAATTTAAAGCGCAAAACGGTAAAACATATTGGGTAGTAACAGGGCGCTTACCTACAGATCATGCTGAAGTAAGTGCAGCTACAGATGCTCGCGATGCAATGCGTTATTTTTCTTTGCAGTGGCAATTAAAAGCGGATCAAATTATGAGTACAGGCGCGCGTGATAAAACGCAGGTAGATTTTGCTAACTTACTTATAAATAGAGCACATGGCTTGTACGAAATGTATGATAATGAACCGCTGTGGGCAAATGAGGCAAAGTAACGACAGTTTGGGTTAAGTAACAATGTAGAGGGTGATAGCTTATTTATTGCCCTTTTCTTTATCTAATGGACAAGTGTGAAGGGAGTTGTATTAAACGCCGAAACAGAGCATTGCATACGTTGCCTAGGAATTCCCGCCTCCATAAAAACATTTCCTTGCTGAATAAAGCCATTTCGCTTAAAACGCTCTACCTCATTTAAAATACAATTAATGCTTACTTCTTCAATACCTTGGTTTGAGGCTAATTCGACAATAAAGTTGAGAAGAGATGTATATACTTTGCGATTACGGTGCTCAGGTAATACAGCTATTCTGCCGATTAAGCCATCTTTACATAATCTACCCGTTGCTATTGGGCAGTTTGCATCGTCTGTAACAAGTACATGTAATGCAATTTTATCTAGGCTATCAAATTCGATATGCTTGGGGATATGTAACTCGTAAACAAAAACTCGCTCTCGAATTTTTTGTAGCAAATCTTTTTTTATATCCCATTCAACCTTATCAACCAGATAGCCCATTGCAAACTCCTATTGATACCAAATTAAAATGAGTAAGCAATCACAGCAAAGTTATTTAAGCCAATATCAGATGAAAATTAAAAATTTTAACTGACCTGTATACATAGTATCTTGCGCTGTAAAATGCTCATCATTATTAATATAATTGGTATTATTACTCGTGGTCTATATTAAACCAGATCCCCTCATTAACAAGTGTAGTAAAAGTTTGAGTAAAAACTAAACTTGGCTTTGTTAAATTTAATGCTGAACTTTCAAACTCAGTATGATCGGTAAGTAGTTTTACCGCCGCTAAGTCGGTTAACGGCATGGCGTAATTTTCGCCATTAACACTTAGTAAAACTTCTGTATCGAGTTGCTGATAAATAGCGCGTGTGCCACCTAAACGCTCAAACACTGCTTCTTCATTACTTAAATCATCGCTTATTTGCTCTGACGTAAATGGAGGCTCTACTGGCGCTAAATCCATTTCATGTTTGGGCTGACTAAGCGTTGAGCCTAACCATTGTTTAAATAAATCGTCATTTTCTAAAAGTGCCGCCATCAATGTTTTAACTTTATCAACTTCAAGGTTTGTAAGTTCACCTTTTGATTTTCTGAGCATGATGTTGTGATCGGTATAACGTTTTTGGCCGCTTTCGGTATCAATAATATGATCGGCAAAGCTTGATAATAAATCTTGTTGATTTGGCGCTCTAAAACCAACTGAATAATTGAGCGCGTTTTCGATAGCGTAACCTTCGTGAGGGCACCCTGGTGGAATATATAAAATATCGCCAGGCTCTAATATGCAATCAATTACGGCTTCAAATGCTTCTACTTGCAGTAATTTTTTGTTTTGAGCAAACTGCTTAAGTGTTGGATCGGGTAGGCCTACGCGCCAATGACGTTTACCTTCGCCTTGAATAATAAACACGTCATATTGGTCTAAGTGTGGGCCAACACCACCATTAGGCGTTGAATAGCTGATCATTAAATCATCTATGCGCCAGTTTGGAATAAATCTAAATGGCTCTAGTAGTTGCGCAGCTTCGCTATGCCAGTGATCAACTGCTTGCACGAGCAATGTAGAATGATCGTCTGTTAACTGCTCAAAGTCTTCAAATGGACCTTGGTAGGTTTGCCAATCATTTTTATGATTGGTAATAATACGTGACTCTATGCTTTCTTCCATTGCGAGGCCGGCAAGTTCATTAGCATCAAGTGGGTCTTGAAAATCTGCAAAACCTTGTTTGATTAAAAGCGGCTTTTTTTGCCAAAAATGGCTTAAAAACTCTTGCTCAGACAAATTATTTATTTTTAATTGATACATACATTATACCTACTAGTTTGTGCAATGGGGTTAAAACAAAAAAAGCGAAAGGATGAGCCTTTCGCTTTTTAAAAGAGTAATTTAGTTTTTAAACTAAATCATCAATAAACTCAACAGCACGACCAATGTAATTAGCAGGTGTTAGTTTTTTCATTTCTACTTTAGCCTGCTCTGGAAGGTCAAGACCATCGATAAAGTCAGCCATTATTTCTAGATTTACACGTTTACCGCGTGTTAAATCTTTAAGTTTTTCGTATGGCTTTTCAATACCATATTTACGCATAACTGTTTGAATCGGCTCGGCTAGCAATTCCCAGTTTTGATCAAGCTCGTCAGCTAAACGTTGCTCGTTTACTTCAAGCTTGCTCACACCTTTAAGTGTTGATTGGTATGCAATGATCGCATAGCCCATACCTACACCTAAGTTACGTAATACCGTTGAATCGGTAAGGTCACGTTGCCAACGAGAAACTGGTAATTTTTGTGCAAGGTGAGCAAAAATAGCGTTTGCTAAACCTAAGTTACCTTCTGAGTTTTCAAAATCAATTGGGTTAACTTTATGCGGCATTGTAGATGAGCCAATTTCGCCCGCAATTGTTTTTTGCTTAAAGTGATTAAGTGCGATGTAACCCCACATGTCACGGTCAAAATCGAGCAAAATAGTGTTAAAGCGTGCAATTGCGTCAAACAACTCTGCAATATAGTCATGCGGTTCAATTTGTGTGGTAAATGGGTTAAGTGTTAAACCTAAGCTTGATACAAATTTATCTGCGTGAGTATGCCAGTCGTAATCTGGGTATGCGCTAAGGTGAGCGTTGTAGTTACCAACAGCACCGTTAACTTTACCAAGCATTTCTACTTGTGCAATTTGGTCGCGTTGACGCTTTAAACGCATGTATACGTTAGCAAACTCTTTACCCATCGTTGATGGTGTAGCCGGTTGCCCGTGCGTACGAGTCATCATTGGGATTGCTTTGTACTCAATCGCTTTTTCTTTAATTGCGCTTAAAAGTTCATCGCAATAAGGAAGTAAAACCTTGTTACGTGCTTCGCTAAGCATTAAACCATGAGATAGATTGTTAATATCTTCTGAAGTACAAGCGAAGTGAATAAATTCATTGATTGCATGAAGCTCACTGTTATCGGCTACTTTTTCTTTTAATAAGTATTCAACCGCTTTAACATCGTGGTTTGTAGTGCGTTCAATATCTTTAACGCGCTGTGCATCAGCTTCACTGAAGTTATCTACAATAGCGTTAAGTAGTGCATTTGCTTGTTCGCTAAATGCAGGTACTTCTTTTATATCGCTTGCTGCAGCTAACGCTTGCAACCAACGCACTTCAACAATTACGCGGTATTTAATTAAGCCAAATTCGCTGAAAATACTGCGTAGTTCAGTGGTTTTGCTGCCGTAGCGACCATCCACTGGAGAGATAGCCGTTAACGCTGAAAGCTCCATAATAACTCCTAAATTTTAGTTTGAACGATAGTTAAATTTTTGATTTAGCAATGGCGAGTATTTTTCTTTTTGAAAAGAAAAAGTGACGGCGTTTACCGCCCATTTGTCGCCATAATACTGCACTTCTAACACCGGCTAGTAATAGCGCACGGATTTTATTTTGAGTGAGCTGCTGTTTTAATAACTCGGGTTTACCATAAACCTGTATTCGGTGCCCAAGGGGGCTCAGCACCGACGAGTATATATCTGCTAAGCCGGCAACAACGCTCTCGTCGGTAATAGCAAAATGATCTAAACGACGATGAATATCATCAATTCGTTTGCCTAATTCGTTTAAGCTCTTGTCGTTTGCATTTAGTGCACGTTCAAGCTGCATTAAACCACCTACGTACTTTACTATTTCAACATCTTTTTGAGCGCCTGCAGTAAGCTGCGCCATTAATGTTTTATAGCCATCACGCAGGTTATCTGTACCTTGATAAACGTCCTCTGGAGATTCAGGAGATGTTTGAATAATACTTGAAAGTAAGATTTCTAAATCGTGTTCGTTGTTGCTGCCGTATTGGGCAATTTTTTGAACTTGTTTAGCAACCTGGCACATGGCGGCAAGCGCCATGACTTGGTATTCATTCATTACTTAATCACCGAGTCAATAATACCACCACCTAAACACACATCTTCTGCGTAAAATACGGCAGATTGACCTGGCGTAACTGCTTTTTGTGGTTCGTCGAATAATACACGAGCCATGCCGTCTTCACCTACAAGTAGGGTACAGCTTAAGTCTTCTTGGCGGTAACGTGTTTTAACTGTGCAGCGAGTGGTACCTTTAGGGCCAACGCGGTCTACCCAATGTAATTGGTTTGCATTAAGACCATTACTGTATAGACGGGGGTGATCTTTACCTTGACCAACAACAAGTACGTTACGTTCTAAATCTTTATCAACTACGTACCATGGTTCGCCAGAACCTTCCTTCATACCACCAATTAACAAGCCTTTGCGTTGTCCAAGTGTGTGGTACATTAAGCCTTCATGCTCGCCTACGTTGTTACCGTCAGTGTCTTCGATAACACCAGGTTGCGCTGGTAAGAACTTTTGTAAAAAGTCTTTAAATTTCCGCTCACCGATAAAGCAAATTCCGGTGCTGTCTTTTTTATCGTGAGTGATTAGGTTTTGTTCTTCTGCTATGCGGCGTACTTCTGGTTTTTCGATATCGCCTACAGGGAATAACGTTTGGCCAATATGTTCATGGCTTAGGGTATATAAGAAGTAGCTTTGATCTTTATTGTTATCAAGTCCGCGACACATTACGTATTTGTCATCGCGAAGTTCACGGCGAACGTAGTGTCCGGTTGCAATAAAGTCAGCACCGAGTGCTTGAGCCGCAAATTCTAAAAAGGCTTTAAATTTAATTTCTTTATTACACATTATGTCTGGGTTTGGTGTACGGCCGGCTTTGTACTCTGCTAAAAAGTATTCGAATACATTATCCCAGTATTCAGCAGCAAAGTTTACTGTGTGAAGCTCAATGCCTAATTTGTCGCATACGGCTTGTGCATCTTTTAAGTCATCAGCGGCAGCACAGTATTCATCATTGTCGTCTTCTTCCCAGTTCTTCATAAACAGGCCTTCTACTTGGTAGCCCTGTTGTTGTAATAAATATGCAGATACAGAAGAATCAACACCGCCGGACATGCCAACAATGACTTTAATGTGACTATTTTCGCTCATGAATAATTTCGCTTATACAGATTGCTGTTAACTTGGAAAGGCCGCGATTATAGCATGTATTTTGTTTGAGCTTAAAGAGCGTAGGGCGGCAAAGGACATAATTTGTCGCTATTTTATTTGTATAACAAATAGCAAACTAGACTTAAGCGCATTATCAGGCTGTAACTTTAGTAATATTAAAGTGATCTTTACTAATAAATTAAGACTATAGAATAATTCATGTAGTTATTGAGTTTTAATAGTATTTTCTTTTAAAACTACTAGAGTAAATATACACTTAATAAAAATAAAAATAGTGGTGAGTATATGAATGTTAACCACTTTAAAGCCGCTTGAAATATAGTCAATGGAATGAATATATGAATTATGCCTATCAAATAAACAAGATAAATTCTTTAGTTGAGCATTACACACGAAAACCGGATTTTGTGGATAGCGAATTACTTTCTCGCAAAACGACAGAGTTTAAAAAATCAGCCTATCATCTTTTTTATGAGTTAATAAAACTCAAAAACCCTCATATATACCAAGAGCCTAACCATGTACATGAGTTATTTAGCTTAATAAAAGGTTCAACAGTTAAAAAGAACGTTGAGTTAAAGGTGCTTGAGCATGTAGAGCACTGGTGGCTTGAATGGTATTTCGCCTTAGAAATGGACGAAAAGCTTAGTATAGAAAAAAATGATATGCCAATGAGTTACTTGCCCCAAAGTACACCCAACCCTATGCGCAAACATGAGATAAGCCACTACGCTAGGTTATTTACCGTTTTGCCAATGCCAGTATGTAATGTATGTGCTAAGACGGGTGATATTTTGAAAGTTAATCAACGTTTTGTAGATGTTTTTGGTTATACAGTAGAAGATGTGCCGAATCTTAAATCATGGTGGGAAAAAGCGTATCCAGATCCCCAATACAGAGCACTTGCAAAAGAGCTGTGGCAAGACTCTCTTGAAAAGGCACTAAATAACAATAACGACATACCCGCAAATAACTATCGAGTTTCTTGTCGTGATGGCTCGCAAGTGATGATGGAAATTTCAGGGATTGATATAGGTGAAGAGTTTTTAGCTGTTTTTAATGATGCAACAGAGCGTTTAGAAGCAGAAGATATACTCAGGGATATGGCCTTTTTGGATGCATTAACCAAAATTGCTAATAGGCGTCGGTTTGATGAAAAGCTAACGCATGAGTTTGAACGAGCAAAAGAATGCGAAGGCATGCTATCGATGATTATTATTGATATTGACCATTTTAAGCAATTTAATGACCGGTATGGGCATGTAGCGGGCGATACGTGCTTATATGACGTGGCTCAAAAAATTGCTTCAACGGTTAGTCGCCCAGAAGATTTTGTGGCTCGCTATGGTAGAGAAGAATTTGTTGTTTTACTTCCACAAACGGATAGGCAAGGAGCGTTGTTTATAGCTGAGCAAATACAAAAAGCTGTAGAAAGCTTAGCTATTGCTCACCAGGATAGCTTTACCGGATTTTTATCTATAAGTATGGGTGTTAATACCATCAGCAACTATACAAATAGTAATGAAGTCAGCTTTGTTAAAGCTGCTGATAACGCCCTGTATTATGCTAAAAAACAAGGGCGTAATTGTATAGCGCTAAGCTCTGAGTAAATCAATTATAAATAGTTTCTAAGCTTAACGCTGGTCGATTCAGGCTGTCGTTAATACACTTGAGCACTAAAGGGCTCCTAAGCGGTAATGATTTTATTTGCTCTAATGTATGCCAGTTAGCGCTGATAATGTCAGAATCTATTGGTGTTGGTGCTTTTATATTATTAGGCGCTTCAAATAAAAAGCAGAATCGCAAATAGTGCACTGCGTTATCGGCATGCAAATTATAAACACCTAAAAACCCAATAGGCGCAAGCGCTAAGCCTGTTTCTTCTAGTAGCTCTCTGCTTGCAGCTTGTGCAAGTGTCTCATTTTGCTCTAAATGACCCGCAGGTTGATTGTAACAAATTTGCTTTGTAAATTTATCGCGCTCTTTTACAAGTAAAAACTCATTTTGCTTTTTTACTATTGCTGCAACCGTGACATGCGGTTTATGCATCAACTACGCCCTTAATTACTTTGTATTCACCACAATTAATATCATCCAACGTATAGTTGCCAATGCTATAGCGGATGAGGCGAAGTGTAGGGTGTCCAATATGCGCGGTCATTCGACGAACTTGTCTGTTTCTACCTTCATTAATAGTAATACTTAGCCAAGTGGTAGGGATTGCTTTTCGCTCGCGTACAGGGGGATTACGCGCCCAAATTGTTGGCTCATCAATTACTTTAACGTTAGCGGGGAGTGTAAGCCCGTCTTTAAGTTCTACGCCATTACATAAATCATTAATTGATTCACTCGTTGGTTTACCCTCAACTTGTGCCCAGTAGGTTTTATTCGTTTTTTTATCAGGAGCAGTTAAGGTGTTTTGTAGTTTCCCACAGTTTGTTAAAAGCAATAAACCTTCACTGTCTCTGTCTAACCTTCCTGCTGCGTAAACTTCTTTAATAGGGATAAATTCTGCAAGCGTTTTTCTGTCTGCGTCATCTGTAAATTGGCATAGCACATCAAACGGCTTGTTGAATAACACAATTTTTCTGTCTTTAGATGCTATTTGCAGCTTTATTTCTCTTTTACCAGATGGCGTTCTGTTAAGTGCACTGCGTGAATAAGTACGCCCAGTACTTCTTTTTGGCTTGGCTTGTGTTGCTTGATTATTGCCTGATTTAGCTCTCATTATATGCACCTAGCTGGTTTTGGTAATCCGGCAATTTTTGTTGCTTGCTTGGCTGGGCCTTTAGGAAATAATTTATATAAATAAAGGCTATTTCCTTTATCTTCACCGAGTGCTTTAGCCATTGCTTTTACAAGCATTCTAATCGCTGGGCTGGTGTTATATTCAATGTAAAAATCACGAACAAAATTAATAACTTCCCAGTGCTGCTCACTAAGTGTGATGTTTTCTTGAGTAGCAATTACAGGCGCCAGCTCCTTTGACCATAAAGTATGGTCGAGCAAGTAGCCTTGTTTGTCGGTTTCAATCTGTTGGTTGTTAAATTCAAGCATGAGTTACCACGTAATTGATTGATTAGTTGATAAAGTGAGTGCCACAAAGTCTTCATAGCTAATTGCTTTATCGTTATCTGCTAATTTTATTGCACGTACTTGCGCGTCTTGTTCAAGTATTAACAGTGTATCTGCAAATTGTCTAAATTGTTTTTTTGCAAAGCAGGCATCACCAACAAGTAGTACCTTATCGCCTGATAAAATTAAGTTCTCTAGCTGATTTGCCGAGTAATAGTTAAGCGGCTTTGAAAATATATGTAACGTACTCATAGGTTCACCACATGTTGCTGCGCTTTAATTAGTGTTTGTTGTTGACTAAAGTTAAGAGCTTTTGCCTCTATGAGTAAATCATGTTTATTTAAACCATAATCAAGCAATGATTTTTCACACACGAAAATATTTTCAACATCATATATTTCGAGTGTTTTAATATTTTTAAAAAAGTCTTTTAAGCCAATATTGTTTGGTTGTTGGTGCTTTTTTAAAGCTAAAACGGCGGGGCCGCTAAACAACCAACTTACATTTTGATCAACAGCAGCAAATATCAATGTCATATCAAGTGCATCACGAATATTTAAATCGTCAAATGGGCTGCACTGACTCATTACTAATACGTTTATCATTTAAATTGCACCCATTTATCTGCGTCGCTTGCAAGCATTGCAAATTCAGCTAATCCTGCGACTTTAAATACACCTGTGTTTTTAATATCTAACCCGCGCTTTTGCGCAGCGGTAACACACAGCATTAAATTTAGTTTTTGATCAGCGAGTTGCTGCCAAAGTGCTGAAATTTGAAGTTCGTCTGAGGATAAATCAAAGTGGGTAGATGCATGATAAACACCTTGCTGGTATAAAAAAATAGCATCAATGGTGTGCCCTTGGGCTAAACATGCATTCGCAAATTTAACTATGCGTTGCGTGGTATCGTGATCGGATGGTGGTGTATGTAATGAAAGAACAAAGCGTGCCAAAACAATTCCAATAAAAAGCCCCAATAAAGGGGCTATTTTAACAGAACTATTTAATTAGTCATCACTTGCGCCAAGTAGAGCAAGCAAAGAAGTAAATAAGTTATATACGCTTAGGTATAAAGACACAGTTGCACGAATGTAGTTAGTTTCACCACCGTTTATGATTCGGCTTGTATCAAATAAAATCAAACCAGACATAATCAGTACAACTGCTGCATTAAGCACCATAAACATCAATGAATTGCCAATAAAAATATTAACTATGCTTGCTACAATCACAACGATTAAGCCAACAGTTAAAAAGCCACCCATGAATGAGAAGTCTTTTTTAGTATTTAGTGCATAAGCAGATAAACCAAAAAAGATAAGCGCTGTAGAACCTAAGGCTTGCATAATAAGCATTGGGCCATTTGGTAATGCAGCATAATGGTTAAGCAATGGACCTAAGCCAGCCCCCATTAAACCTGTGAAAGCAAACACCCAAAATACACCAGATGCTGTATCTGCTTTTTTATTTACAACAAATAATAAACCGAACGAAACGAGTGTAAACACAATTCCCATAAAGTAAGGTAATTGTAGTGCCATTGAAATACCGGCTGTAACTGCACTAAATGCAAGTGTCATAGCTAGTAAAAAGTAGGTGTTTTTAAGTACCTTGTTTGTTTCAATGGTAGACATTACCGGTTTCGCGGTATTGTACGATTGATTAAACGCCATTGTAGAGCTCCTTTAAGTGAAACGTGTGTGTTTCGATAATTTAACTAAAATTAGATTACCAACTCTTATATGTTTGGGCAAACCTTTGTAGATCAATAGAGTTAAATATTTAAATAAAAGTATATTGACGGCTAAATTAAAAACACTTTGTTTTATCTTTAAACAAATTAATTGTTTTTTAAGCACTTAAACAATTAATTTAAAAAAAAGCTTCACAAAAGGGATGGGTTTCCCTATTATGCAGGCCGTGCGGAGAGATGGCAGAGTGGTCGAATGCACCGGTCTTGAAAACCGGCATGGGTTTATAGCCCATCTAGGGTTCAAATCCCTATCTCTCCACCACTTATTTAATAAGTGTGTGGTAATTAAAATATCATTCATTTAAATAGTTATTAGTACACTCTTACTTTTAACTTAGCAGTATCGGAGAGATGGCAGAGTGGTCGAATGCACCGGTCTTGAAAACCGGCATGGGTTTATAGCCCATCTAGGGTTCAAATCCCTATCTCTCCACCATATAACAGAATAGCCCGCTAATTTAGCGGGCTTTTTTGTGTTTGGAACACAATTAGTACACTTATACAAACCCGCAATAATACTTAATCATTTTGCGGGGCTAAACGTGTCGCTCCATGCGTTAAAAAATTCTCATTTTGAACAACTAAATAGCGAATTTATTGCCTAGCTATCAACACGTTTTTCCACCCTCAAAATAGATCACTTAATTAAGCGAATTGGTATTACATCTCTTATCTCTTATTAGTAAAATCTTAAAAGCAGATAGAATTGCTCACACATCATCTTCTGATGTTAAATAACGTTGATGCTCTCTTCCTTTTTTTGTTTTTAATAAAACTACCATCACAAAAAATTTTAAATGAGTTGGAATGCACATATTAATGTGTGCTATTTTTAAACATTGGTGGATTAAAGGTATGAAAAATAGGATGTTGTGACTCAGAGATGATCTAGATTCGAGAAAGTTAGTTTTATATCGTGCCGTCATGTTTTCGTTTATAGCGCTTTTTGTACTTTTTGTACTTTTTGTATTTCAACCTTTTGGCACTTCAAGCGATACCGGGTCTTACAAGTTTCTGCGGCTTTTTGGCTATGGGTTAGTAACCTTTTGTGCTTTGCTATTGTCAGGTTTTATAGAAATAGTGTTACTTAAGTTTAAGCTAAGTAAATTAAGCCGTTTAATTATTATTCCTATCACATATATTTTAATTACTACGATTTTCAATCATGGGTATTTTGTGGTTGCTGTACTTGGGTCTTGGCATTGGCAGAATCAATTACTTTTTGTAGGGTATATTTTTTGTATTGGTGTATTTCCTCTTATTTTTTTACTTGTGGTAAATAGGCATGTAATAGATTTAACTAAGCCAAGTAAGGTTAGCGTTGCTCAAGAGCAGTTGAGAGAAGTTGAATTCAAGACAATTACTCTCAAAGGCGATAACAAAAACGACGAAATTAATGCGGCTCCTCATCATATTTTATTTATTAAATCTTCAGACAACTATTGTGAAATAACAATACAAGAAGGAGCTTCAACTTCACGTAAACTATTACGTGTATCTCTTAGCGGTTTATTAAAGCAGCTTCCAGAAAAAACAATTATATTACGATGCCACCGTTCTTATGCGGTTAACCTGCAAAACATTCAACACTACAGTGGTAATGCTGGAGGGTTGCAATTATCGCTACATACAATTGATATTAAAATTCCTGTGTCTCGTTCTTATGTAAAAGTAATCAAAGATGCTTTGTCATTAATCCCAAAATCATGTTAACCCCCCCTAAAACATGGGCTTTATACCTCATCTTGTAATTGATACCTAATAGGTCGCTTTGTATTTTTACTATTGCCAAGATTAAGTTGAAATTTACAACTTAACGAGAAAAGTAGATATGAAATACGCTATCAAGGCACTTGCAATAATTTCTATATTTGTATTTTGCCACTATGTAATGAGGCAGTTTTGGGGAGAAGGTTGGTCTAGCTGGTTGTCTGAACTTGATAATCTAACTGGCATTTTATTTACCCCCGCTAAATATATTTTTTTATATGGACCGTTAGTTATTGCGGCTATTATTTTGTTTAAACAAAGTAAGCCTTTTGAATCTATAGGGCTTAATTCCTCAGGTTTTATTAACTATGCACTCGCAGTAATTATTTGTTGTACTCCAATGGCAATAGGTTATGGATTTTTGAGTGATGAACTTAACCTATCAATACCAGCAATAATAACTGGCTCAGTTTATGCGGGGTTTTTTGAAGAGCTAATTTTTAGGGCTGCATTGTTTGGTGTTTTATTTAAATATTGTAGATGGGGCTTTGTGCCTGCGGCATTAATTAGTTCAGTAATATTTGGTCTGGGCCATATTTATCAAGGCAATGATGCGATTTCTGCATTGATGGCGGTTGCAATCACTACTGTAGCAGGTACATGGTTTGCGTGGCTATATTGTGAATGTGGTTATCGTATTTGGTTTCCTATGTGGATGCATATTTTTATGAATGCAGCTTACGGAATATTTGGTATGTCGGGTGGCGCAGTAGGTGATCTACAAGGTAACTTATTTAAAGCAACAGCCATTGTGTTAAGTATTGTGTATGTTGAGATGCTAATTCGACGAGGAAAACAGCGCGAAGTTACATTATCAAAATTATTTCAATGCACTAAAAATCTGTCTCTTGATCACAAGTCTGACTCAAGAGATTTTGCTAAATCGTAGCCTTCCAGGATGGCTTGTAACTTAAGCCATCCTTTCCATAACACTTTCACAGATGCACGCCCTGTGCGCTTGGTATCTTTCCAGCCTCCTAACTTTGCCAGTTCCTGATACGCCCATGACATATTTGGAGCAGTTTCAGGCAATGGTGTTTTTATTCTCTTTAACCACAATAACTTCCATGCTTTGGGAGATAACAGTTGTTCACAACTTGGAGAATCAGGCTGCTCATTGGTGAACTTTAGTTGCAATATTCGCGTCGCAATAAAGCCATTAATCGTCACCAATCTTTCCATGTTATCTTGGTTTTGAAGGCGTAAACTTTCGATATCCGTACCATCACTTTTCCAGACTTTATGGTATTCCTCTACAAGCCAACGGTGCTCATAGTAGGTGATGATAGCTAAGGCGTCTTCTTTGCTGGTGACTGGTTCACTGGTTAATAGGTGCCAGCTTAAGCCGTTCTTAGCGTTTCCTCGCTCTGTACAGCCGACATAGTAAACTGGGAGGGAGTGTCCTTTCTTATTGTAAGGCGCTTTGAGTGTCACTGGCGCATAGGTGATATCCAGTGTTGCGCTTCGGGCTTTTCTTCCTCCTTTTTGTGCAATGTGGATGTGTTTGGTGCCTGCACTCATCAGCTCGCTTGCAAACGCATAGAGCTTATCCTCACCTTCTTCAATATGACGACTTTGCATCGAGCGTACGACGAATCGTTGCTGCTCGGTCAGTTTATACTGCAAGTATTCGTAGATGTCCGCTTCGCGGTCACACACCGATATCACGTTCGCCATTTGTCCTTGCAGCCGCTCTGCCATCGCTCGTGACGCTGACTCCCACTTGTAACTTTCTTTTTCTTCGTAAGAAGTCGTCGCGTGTTTTTCTCTTTTTCCAATCGTGTTGATATCACGACTCCAGCGAGACTGTTCAATTAATCCCACAACTTGCTTTGTGTCTGGCGCAAACAGTAATACGCTATGAGCTAACAAGCCTCGTTGTTTTGCTCCTCGTCCGACATGACCCAAATCATCTCGAATGGAGGAATGCTTATAAATTAGTGTGGTCGTGTCTTCTAATGCGAGCAATAAGTTATGACTTTTTGCTTGTTCAACCGTGGCTTTAAAGCCTGACTCTGCTATAGCCGTTGCGTCAATATTCTCGTTGCGAATAAAGCGGTAGGCACCTTCCATATCGGCGGGGGATTGAGTGATGTTCACAAGTGGTTTTCCTGGTTCATTTGCAAGCGTTGATGCTAACTTTACCAGACGCGCTGTTCTTCTTGGATCACCTAAGTCCGATTTACCGAATTGTTGTTTTGCCCAATGAGTATGTTCGTTAATCATAATGTGCCCTCAAACAAGATTTGAAGATCTGATCATGACATTGAGATTTAGTTCAAAAAAATCCCCGCTAATTTCTTAGCAGGGATTTGTGTATAAGAGACAGCTAAAAATGGCCTTTACACGCAACAAGCTAACTTAAATTGATTGGGAAACGACCATGCTAGAATTATTTATTGTAATAATTATATTTAGCTCACCCTTTTTGATTCTTACTATTACTAAACGTTATTTCACCTATAAAACTACAATAATGGCAGCGCACGCAAAATTTAAAGGACTAAATAATAATAACAAGATAACAAAATTAGAGGAACAAACAGCGATGTTGAGCAAAAGGGTGGCAGTGCTTGAGGAAATAGTAACATCTAGCCATTTTGAGTTATCAAATAAAATAGCTAAGTTATAAGCATTTTGATAAGTGTGACCCAAACTTATGAGCCTATTAATAAAGTAATAGGCTCATACTGCAATAAGGTTTATTTTTAATCATAAATTACGACCATAGTCTCTGTTTCTAACCTTTAGATCTTGGTGCATGCTTTATACATAGAATTTAGATTTGTGTATTAAGGATTTTAAATGAAACATCAGCTAGCAAAAAGCGTAGGGCTCTCGTTATTATCGCCTGTTATTGTAGGCAGTTTACTTGGTGTTTATTACTCACTTACGCTTGAAGGCGAGTTTGTATCAATATTTCTTACCTTATTAATGACTGCTATAAAAAATGCACACATAGTAGGCTTAACAATGGCTGCTTTTGTTGTGCCTGGGTATTTACTCATGTTTAAGTATTCTAAAGTTAATTATTCAGGGGTATTAACTCTTGGACTACTAGGCGGAGCGATATTTAGTTACTTATTAAGTGCCACAACTGGCGAGATATTTTTGATCAATAGTGTAATGTCAGCATTCGCTGCAGGGCTGTTTTTGTTTGGTCTTCGTAAAACGGCAAAAAAATAATCGCAGCATTATTAACCAAGCGCACTGATAAACGGTGTGATTTCCTTTTTTTTACCTCCAAAAGGTTCCAATTTTTCACGACAAAGAGTACCTTTAGCTACTGTATGTTTAATAAGAAGTAGTTTGGTATGCAAAAGCACGATTTTTACCAGTCATTAGTTAAGCAAACTGAATCGCTGATAGCTGGTGAATCCAATGTAATTGCCAATATGGCAAACATAAGCGCGCTGTTATTTACCTCTTTAGAGGATGTGAATTGGGCGGGCTTTTACTTTATGGATTCTCCTACTGAATTAGTACTTGGTCCGTTTCAAGGTAACCCTGCATGCATTCGTATTCCAGTAGGAAAGGGTGTATGCGGAACTGCTGCGGCAACCGAAGAAACACAATTAATTGAAGATGTTCACGCTTTTGACGGCCACATAGCCTGTGATGCAGCGTCTAATTCTGAAGTAGTTGTACCTATCATGAAACATGGTAAAGTATTTGCTGTACTAGACATTGATAGTCCGAGTATTGGTCGATTTGATGCTGACGATAAAGTCGGTCTAGAAGCATTAGTAAAATGCTTAGAGGCGAGCTTGTAATGAAAGATTTGCTAAATGTTCAAGACTACCTATTTGCTGTACAAGATGTTGGCGATTGGGAAGGCGAAGAAGAACATGTAGCGGAAACGCTCAATGATTTGATTCATATTGCATGGGATCGTCTTCCAGATGATTCAGAATGTGAATTTATTGATGAAACGATAAATGGTATTTGGGAACACCTTCGAGGTGATATGGCTGTTATAGAAGCCGATTTCGAAGAGTTGGTCGACTGGGTAACACACTACGTCGATTCGTCCCTTGATGAAAAGATGTGAAAAATAGGTTCTAAAATGGAAACCACAAACAAGCTAAAAGATATTAATGAAGTGTTGGAATTTTTATATCAAGAATTCCCACAATGTTTTAAACAAAAAGATGGCATCAAGCCGCTTAAAGTAGGTATTTTTAAAGATATTGCTGAGCGTATTGAAGGGTCTGAAAAAGTAAGTAAGACTCAAGTTCGTCAAGCGCTTAGAAAATACACGTCTAACTGGCGTTATTTAGAAGCTGTGACCAAGTCAGAGTTTCGTATTGATCTTGATGGTAATCAAGGTGAAAAAGTTGAGCAAGAGCATATCGACCATGCGCAAAAAGCATTGGAAGAAAGCCGCGCTAAAATGGCTAAACGCAAAAAACAACAGCGTCCTCGCCAAGATTCTGATTCTAAATCTTTCAAGAAAAAACCAGCTCATGCTAGCAAACCAGGCGATAAAAACGCTCCTGCAGCTAACAAACCTGCTAAAGCAGCGCCGGCTAAGCGTTCAGGAAAAATTGAACCTTTGCCAGCAACTGAGGTCAAGGTTAATAATAAGGTTAAGGTTAAACTTGGCCAAGCACTTGTAAATGCAGTAATAACTGAAGTGAACAAAGATGATGTTCATGTTGAGTTAGTAACAGGTATGCAAGTTAAAACCAAAGCTGACAGCTTATACATTGTTTAAGTTGTAAATAAATTAAGGAGTTGTGTATGAGTAAAAAGTTTACGCTCATTCCGTTAGTTGCTGCCCTGTTTTCAGGTTCATTATTTGCTGCTGTAGAAGCCGTCACTATTGACGATTTACCCCAGCTCAAGCAAGAGAGTCAACATGGTACTGCTAGCAAACGAGTGGCTAGCTTATTTGCTCGTTCACACTATACACCGGTTCGATTTAACGATGAGCTTTCTAGTAAAGTGTACGATCGTTATATCGAATCCCTTGATTTTAATAAAAGCGTTTTCTTAGCCAGCGATATCGCCTCATTTGAGCAATATCGTGATGACTTTGATAACGCTATTACTACCGGTAAATTAGACTTTACGTTTGATATTTTTAACTTAAGTCTTAAACGCCGTTTTGAACGTTACGAGTATTCACTTACTCTGCTTGAAAAAGAGATGACGTTTGATAAAGAAGATGAATACTTTTTTGACCGTGAAGATTCAGCATGGCCTGCGTCACAAGCTGAGCTTGATGAAATTTGGCGTGAGCGTGTAAAGTACGACGCACTGCGTTTAAAAATGACGGGTAAAGATTGGGAAGGCATTAAAGAGGTGCTGACCAAACGCTATAAAAATGCAGAAAAACGTTTAGTACAATCAAATTCAGAAGATGCTTTTCAAATTGTTATGAATTCGCTAGCACGCAGTATTGAGGCGCATACGTCTTATTTATCGCCACGTCGTGCAGAGCAATTCAAAATGGATATGGACTTAGAGCTTGAGGGTATTGGTGCCGTATTAAGCCCTGATGAAGATTACACTGTTATTCGTAGTTTAGTGCCTGGTGGTCCTGCGGATAAAACAGATCAGATCAAAGCTGATGATCGCATTATCGGTGTTGCCCAAGATGGCGAAGAATTTGTAGATGTAATTGGCTGGCGTTTAGATGACGTAGTTGATTTAATTAAAGGTCCTAAAGGGACTAAAGTACGTTTGCAGTATTTAAAGGGTGTTGACGCTCATGGTGCGCCTAAAGTTGTTGAAATCACGCGTGATAAAATCCGACTTGAAGATAGAGCGGCTAAATCAGAAGTATTTGAAGCAAAGTACTCTGATTTAACAAGCAAAGTAGGCGTGATTGAAATTCCTGGCTTTTACAATAACCTTTCGAAAGATGTAAAAGTTGAGTTAGCCAAACTTAAAGAAGAAAAGGTAGATGGTATCATCATCGACTTACGCCAAAATGGTGGTGGTTCTTTATACGAAGCAACACAACTGTCAGGCTTGTTTTTTGACCAAGGCCCGGTTGTTCAAATTCATACTTTAAATAATCGTATTGAAGAGCAAAAAGATCGTGATGGCATTACTTATTACGACGGTCCATTAACTGTATTAGTTGATCGTTACAGTGCATCTGCTTCTGAAATATTTGCAGCTGCAATGCAAGACTATGGCCGTGCAGTTATTATAGGTGAGCAAACGTTTGGTAAAGGTACTGTACAGCAGCACAAAGGCTTAGGCCGCGCTTACGACCTATACGATAATGCGCTGGGTAGCGTACAATATACAATTGCTAAGTTCTACCGTATTAACGGTGGTAGTACGCAACATAAAGGTGTTATTCCTGATATTTCGTTTCCATCTGCAATCGATCCTGCACAGTGGGGCGAAAGTAAGCAAGATAATGCACTTCCATGGGATAGCATCGTTAAAGCGAAATACAAAAAACTAGGTAATTTAACACCTATTATTACGTACCTAGAGAAACAGCACGAAGTACGAATTAAATCAGAGCCAGAATTTGGTTATGTATTTAGCGATATTACTTTATATAACGAAGAGAAAGACCGTAAAACTATCTCTTTAGTTGAAGCAGACCGCATTAAAGAAAAGGACGAAGGTGAAGCACGTGCACTTGTACGTACTAACGAACGTCTTAAGCGCTTAGGTAAAGAGCCGGTAGAAAACTTAGACGATTTACCACAAGTAATTGAAGAGCTTGACCCATTTTTGGAAGAAGCTGCATTAATTACTCAAGATTATATTAATTATGGTCGTATAGCTAAGAAGTAACAACTGGTTTTACCTCTATAAAAAAGGCGCTTTAGCGCCTTTTTTACTACCTAAAATTTACTAAATTGTTATAATCTCTGATTACATAAAGTTGAGCTAGATCAATCATGCTCAATTAATGCGCTTTACGTGCTAAAAATAATAATTAAACACACAGCAAGTGTGCAGGAGTCTCTACTTTGAAGTTATTGGATGATAAACCAATCAAGCCCGCCTCGTTTTTTGATGCATTAATTCCTATCACTGTATTAATTTGTTTGCTTGGTGCAGCCGTATACTTATTTGGTGATAACTCTTCTTCAGGTCCTAACCAAATTGCACTTTTATTTGCTACTTTTGCAGCAGCATTAATAGGTCTAAAAAATGGCTACAATTGGAAAAAACTAGAAGATGCGATGATTGAAGGGATCACCTTGTCGTTAGGTGCTATCTTAATTTTACTTATGGTAGGTGCGTTAATAGGCACTTGGTTGCTTTCGGGCACAGTACCTACGCTAATTTACTATGGCTTACAGGTTATTAATCCGAGTTGGTTTTATGCAGCGAGTTGTTTAATTTGTGGCATTGTAGCAATGAGCATTGGTAGTTCGTGGACCACAGCGGCTACAATAGGTGTGGCTTTATTAGGCGTTGCAACGGGTCTTGGACTTGAACAAACAGTTACAGCAGGCGCTGTTATATCTGGCGCGTACTTTGGTGATAAGTTAAGCCCGCTGTCAGAAACAACAAATCTAGCGCCAGCAGTTGTAGGCGCTGATTTATTTGAGCATATTCAACATATGCTGTGGACGACAGTACCAAGTTTTGTAATTGCACTGATTATATTTATATTCATGGGCTTTAACGCAACTGCTTCAAGCGAAGCGGGGCGTATTGATGAAATAACGGCTATTTTACAGCAAAACTTTAATATTGGTTTTGAAATGCTAATCCCGCTAATTGTACTTTTAGTTTTAGCGATTAAAAAAATGCCTGCTTTTCCTGCTATATCGATAGGCGCGGTACTTGGCGCTGTGTGGGCTGTGTTGTTTCAATCTGATTTAATTGCCAGCCAAATAGACATAAGCCAAGGCCAGCTAATAGGCTACTTTAAATTAATTTGGACCACTTTTTTTGATGGTTTTAGTATAAGC
This sequence comes from Pseudoalteromonas sp. HL-AS1, assembly GCF_031198785.1. Lineage (NCBI taxonomy): Bacteria > Pseudomonadati > Pseudomonadota > Gammaproteobacteria > Alteromonadales > Pseudoalteromonadaceae > Pseudoalteromonas > Pseudoalteromonas sp. HL-AS1. The sequence goes on along the minus strand of NZ_CP133569.1, from coordinate 1,928,284 downwards.
ACAGGTGATGATAAAATGAACTCGCTGCTTAGTGGTGGCGGTATGTCAGGAATGCTTACAACTACGTGGTTGATTATGACTGCACTGATGTTTGGTGCCATCATGGAAAAAACGGGTCTTCTGAACATTTTTGTTAAAAGCATACTTAAAATAGCTAAAAGTACGGGGTCGTTAATTGCGGCGACAATAGCTACGTGTATAGGAACTAACGTAATAGCGGCCGATCAATATATAGCGATTGTTGTACCTGGACGTATGTTTAAAGATGAATACGAAAAACGTGGTTTGAAGCCTGTTAACTTATCTCGTACATTGGAAGATGGCGGTACAATTACTAGCCCACTAATTCCATGGAATACGTGTGGCGCATACATGCAAAGCGTTTTACTTATAAACCCTTTTGATTATGCACTCTACGCTTTCTTTAACTTAATTAACCCTGTTTTAGCGGTTGTTTATGCCTACTTAGGCATTAAAATTTTACGTATTAAGCCAAAACAATCTGCCTAATTTTAAGCAGCTCCTTTTAACTTAAAAGGAGCTGCTTTGGAGTATCTATGACTGAATCAAGTAAACCTCAAGCACAATACCTTAAAGACTATAAAGCTCCTGACTTTCTAATTGACCACACAGAGCTAACATTTGACTTACAGCCTTTATCAACCAAAGTAAGCTCTTTACTAACACTTACCCGAGTTGGTGATAAAAAAGCACCTTTAGTGCTTGATGGTATTGATTTGCGTTTACTGTCTTTATCTGTTGATACAGTTGATATAACCGATTATGAAATTGTTGGTGAGCAGCTAATAATTAATAACCTACCGGATAGTTGCCAATTAAGTATTGTGACCGAGATATCACCTGAGACGAATACTTCTTTAGAAGGTTTATATTTATCGGGCGGTGCGTATTGCACACAGTGCGAAGCGCAGGGGTTTAGAAAAATCACTTATTACATGGATCGCCCTGATGTACTTGCCACGTTTGATGTAACTATTATTGCAGATAAAAAATACCCGCAATTACTTTCTAACGGTAATCAAGTCGATAGCGGTGAAACACAAGATGGTCGTCATTTTGTAAAATGGCAAGACCCATTCAAAAAGCCAAGTTATTTGTTCGCACTTGTAGCAGGCGATTTTGATGTTTTAAAAGATACCTACATAACTAAAAGCGGCAGAGATGTAGAATTAGCATTGTTTGTTGATAAAGGTAATTTATCTAAAACACCCCATGCTATTGCTTCACTTAAAAAAGCAATGCAGTGGGATGAAGAACGTTTTAATTTAGAGTATGACCTTGATATTTATATGATTGTAGCTGTTGATTTTTTCAACATGGGTGCGATGGAGAATAAAGGGCTGAATGTATTTAACAGTAAATGCGTATTAGCCAATCAAGAAACAGCTACAGACAAAGACTATCATACGATTGAATCCATTGTAGGGCATGAGTACTTTCATAACTGGACTGGTAATCGAGTTACTTGCAGAGATTGGTTTCAGTTATCGCTAAAAGAAGGCTTAACGGTATTTAGAGATCAAGAGTTTAGTAGTGACTTAGGTTCACGGGCTTTGAATAGAATTGATGCAGTAAAAGTAATGCGCACTCACCAGTTTAGCGAAGATGCAGGCCCTATGGCTCACCCAATTCGCCCTGAAAAAGTTATCGAAATGAATAACTTTTATACAGTAACTGTATACGATAAAGGTGCTGAAGTTATCCGTATGATGCACACATTACTGGGTGAAACTAACTTTCAAAAAGGCATGACGCTTTACTTTGAGCGCCATGATGGGCAAGCAGTTACATGTGATGACTTTGTCAGTGCGATGAGCGATGCATCAGGCGTTAATTTAGAGCAATTTAAGCAATGGTACAGCCAATCAGGTACACCGCGTTTAAATGCAATTCAAGAATTTGATAGCAGCTCAAATACATACACTTTGACAATCGAGCAAACAGCGCCAGCTAATCAGCCAGAGAATAAAAAGCTTCATATACCTTTTGCTATTGAACTACTTGATGCCAATGGACAAAGTATAGCTCTGCAATATAAAGGTAAAAAGCTAGATCATGTACTTGATGTAACAAGTACGACTCAAACATTTAGCTTTGATAATATTTTAGAAAAGCCTGTTGCGGTTTTACTGGAAGATTTTTCTGCGCCTTGTATTTTAAATCAGCAAACAACAGAGCCCGAACTATTGCATATTATGCGTTTTGCACGTAGTGATTTTTCACGTTGGGATGCACAACAGCAGCTATTTATTAAAGCGATTAAATCTCAGATTACCGATACGACTAATAGCGAGTTAAGCAGCGAAATTATAAATGCGCTACGTGTACTTATAAACACAAAAGAGGGCGATTTAGCCTTAATTGCAGAGCTGTTTAAACTGCCAAGTTTTGATACATTAGCCGCTGAATTTGAAGTAATACTTGTTGATGAGATTATTGAAATAACAGAAAAGTTCGAGCAACAAATTGCTGACGAACTTGCTGATGAACTGCTTAGTTGTTACGAATCTCTTGAAGATGATGGCAGTATAAGTGCTAGCGCCGTTGCTAAGCGCGCTTTAAAACAAATATGCTTGCATTATTTGGCTAAAACTCAAAAGCCAGAGGCTGTAAGCTTTATTAAAGAAGCCGCAAGTTCTACTAATATGACCAATGTACTTGGTGCACTAAGCGCAGTGGTAAAAGCATCCCACCCTTTACAAGAAGAGCTTTTGAGTCATTTTGATAGTCAATGGCGCCATGATGTTTTAGTGATGGATAAGTGGTTTGCACTGCAAGCTATGCAATCAGGCAATAATGCTATAGACAATATTAAGGCACTTTACGAACATCCGTGTTTTGATTTTTCAAACCCGAATCGTGTACGTGCACTTGTAGGAAGCTTTAGTCACTTTAATACAGCACAATTTCATCGTTCAGACGCCCAAGGTTATACGTTGTTAGGTGACTTATTAATAAAACTTAATGCAATTAATCCACAAAATGCGTCTCGTATGTTAACACCGTTCATGTCATGGAAACGTTACGATGATGTTCGCTCTCAAGCAATGAAACTGCAATTACAACGCTTAGCTAATCTAGATGGGCTAAGTGCTGATTTGTATGAAAAGGTTGAAAAAGCGCTCGTATAAATGATTGAGTATTATTTTACCTTAAGATTGAGCTATAACGAGTGCATGGATTACTACCATGGCCGTTTTAGCTCTTTACAAGTTGTAGAAGATGGCGGGAAAACGGTACGTTTTTCTGCTAATCATTTAAGACCTTTTATTACCAGCCTAGGTATAAGAGGGCGTTTTAGAATATTATTAACCCCCGAAAATAAATTCATTCGTATTGAGCGCGTGGCTTAGCTCCCTGTTTTCATGTTATAAAAGCATAAAAATATTGTCTTTTTGTTAATTTCAATTTGTCCTATTGTTAAATAACGTGTATAAATTATCTGGTACGACGTCTTACCAATACGTAAGCGTCAACCAGAATAAGAAATATATGACAGATTGAATGCGACTATTTGTAATTTCAATGATTCGCTTCTATCGTTACGATGACACTAAAAACAATAACTTGATCACACAAAATGACCCGCGACAGGGGGGAACCAAAATGATAAGAAGATCGCTTTTTGTTAAAAATAAAATCGCTATAGGTTTAGCAGCCGCTAGTTTAGGTTTATCTGCAGCCAGTACTCAAGCTGTAACATTTGAAGCTGGGGGTTTTGATATTACCTTCGACTCAACCTTTTCATATGGGCAAAGCGTCCGTGTAGAAGACAGGGACTTTAACTTAATTGGTAAAAGTAATAATCCAGCTTTTGACTGGACAGGTTACAACCCTGCACTAAGTAACACTATTTACTCATCACAAGATGTATGGGCACAACCCGGCTCTTACTCAAACAATGGTGATGCGGGTAATTTAAATTTTGACAGTGGTGACTCATTCTCAAAACTATTGAAGGGAACACACGACCTTTCAATAAATAAAGATAATTATGGTTTGTTTACACGTTTTATGTACTTTTATGATTTTGCGTTGATGGATGGCGATCGCGCTTATTCAAACCCAACTTCTGGTGAAGGTGTTGACCCGTGTGACGATAAAGATACAAAAGAGCAAAGCTGTGCAGATATCCGTTTACTAGATGCATACGTTTGGGCTAATTTTGATTTAAACGACGGGAATAACCCATTATCAATTCGCTTAGGTCAGCAAGTAGTTAACTGGGGTGAAAGTACGCTTATATCTCATGGTATTAACGTAAACCCAGTTGATATTGACCGATTAAAAGCACCAGGCGCTGAGCTTAAAGAAGCATTTATACCTGTAGGTATGCTTTGGGCATCGCTTGGTATTACTGAAAATATTACCCTTGAAGGTTTCTACCAATATCAATGGCAAGAAACGCGTCTACCAGCAGCTGGCACGTATTTTTCTACTAATGACTTTGCTGCAGAAAATGGTTACCAACAAAATGTTCAGTTAGGCTTTACGTCTAATCCTGATATTGATGTTGCTTTTTTAACGGATAGTTTAAATAACTTAAAATCTGACTTTGCACTAGCAACAGCTGCTCAAGGAATTGATCCTTCAAGTGCCGAAGGGAGTGCTTTATTAACTCAAATGTACCTTGCATATCCAACTAAGGTCGCGCTTAAAGGTAAAGGAGATAATGGTAAAACAGAACCTGAAGATGGCGGTCAGTACGGTCTTCGTTTAGGGGTGTTTTTACCTGAGTTTAATGATACTGAAATTGCGTTATACCATGTGAACTACCACAGTCGTCGTCCGCTTATCTCTGGTCGCGTATCAAACTTTTCAAACGAAGCAATTGCGCAAGATTTAGCGATGATTATGACGACAGAAATTACCTCTGATAATGTTGCTGATTTAACTGCCTTTTCTAAAGCTGAAAACGACTACCCAGAAGATATTAAACTATACGGTTTGAGCTTTAACACCACTATTGGTGAAACAGCTTTTGCGGGTGAATTTGCTTTTCGTCAAGACGAGCCTCTGCAAATTGATGATGTTGAGCTTTTGTATGCAGCGATGCCTGAGCAATTAGCGGTTGCTGGTATCCGTCCTGATTTTGCGGGTATTTCACAAATGAGTTTAGGCGACGACATCAGTGTTGTAGGACCTGGTCAAGTTGCTCAAGGGTATATTGAACGTAATACATCACAATTACAGTTTACTGCAACACATTTATTTGGCCCTTCATTAGGGGCTGATAGTTGGGCTGTTGTTGGTGAAGTGGGTGCTGTAAAAATTCATAACATGCCTGAATACGACGAGATGCGTTTAAACGTATCGGGTACTGGGCGAAGTGGCGTTATTACTGGGCCTGGCACAACTGATTACACTACATTGCAACTTGGTCTTTCAAATGGTGCAGAGCAAAAATCATTTGCTACTGCATCTTCTTGGGGATATCGCTTAATTGCTAAAGGTGATTATTATGACCTTTACGATGGTATTAATTTCTCTCCTCGTTTTGTATTTTCTCATGACGTAAATGGTAATACACCAGATCCTATGTTCTTATTTATTGAAGACCGTAAATCTTTAGGTGCGACCATGAACTTTAACTACCAAAATGCGTGGTCACTTGACGTGAGCTACAACTCGTTTTGGGGCGGCGGCGATATTAATACTTTCTCAGACCGCGATTACGTTTCTTTTAACTTAAAATATTCTATTTAGGGGTAACATTACTATGATTAAAAAACCTACCCTCATTGCTACTGCTTTTTGTAGCTTATTTGCAAGCAGTGCTGCTTTGGCAAAAATGAGCGCAGTTGAGGTAGCTCAATTAGGTCAAAACTTAACGCCATTAGGCGCAGAAAAAGCGGCGAATGCTGATGGCTCTATTCCAGCATGGAATAATGGCATTATATCTGCTCCAGCAGGCTATGAACCGGGTATGCATCACCTTGACCCATTTTCAACTGATAAAGTGCTATTCACTATTGATAAAAATAATATTGAAAAGTACAAAGCAAATTTAAGTCCGGGTCAAATTGCTTTATTTGAAGCATATCCAGATACATTTAAAATGCCAGTGTATGAAACACGTCGCTCTGCGTCTTATCCACAGTTTGTGTACGACGCAACTAAAAAGTTTGCACCAACAGCTGAACTAGTTGAAGACGGGAATGGGATCAAAAATACGGCAATTGGTATTCCTTTCCCTATTCCTAAAACGGGTTTAGAAGCTATTTGGAATCATTTGTTACGTTACCGTGGACAGTCTATTGAGCGTTTTGCCGGTCAAGCAGCGCCAACAGCATCGGGTTCTTATAACTATGTTGGCTTTGATGAGCAGTTATTGGTTAAATATTCAGATCCGAGTGCAACACCCGCAGAGCTGCAAGACTCAAACATTTTGTTTAAGTTTAAACAAAGTGTTACAGAGCCTGCACGCTTAGCAGGTACAGCACTGCTTGTTCATGAAACGATGGACCAAATATTAACGCCACGCCAAGCATGGACTTACAATTCGGGACAACGCCGCGTTCGTCGTGCACCTAATGTTGCATATGATGCACCAGGAACAGCAGCGGATAGCTTACGTACTACTGATGATTTTGACATGTTCAATGGCTCACCTAATCGTTACAACTGGACGTTGAAAGGTAAGCAAGAGTTATACATTCCTTATAACAGCTATAAGCTTCATAGTGATAAGTTAGAATACGATGACATTTTAATGCCTGGCCACATAAACCCAGAGCATACACGTTACGAAAAACACCGTGTTTGGGTTGTTGAAGCTAACTTAAAAGACGATACACGCCATATCTATAAAAAACGTGTGTTTTACATTGACGAAGATAGCTGGCAAGTGCAGGTTACGGATATTTATGATAACCGCGACCAGCTTTATCGTGTAGCAATGGCTTATGGCCTTAACTACTACGAGGTACCTACACAATGGAGTACGCTTGAGGTTTACCATGATTTGAATTCTCGTCGTTATTTAGCCATTGGTTTAGATAACCAAGAAAAAATGTACGATTTTTCACAATCGTTTAACGATAACGAGTTTACGTCAAGCGCATTACGTCGCGCAGGTAGATAGTTAGAAGTTAGGCACTTAACGCATGTTAAGTGCCTTTTCCTTTCACATCGCGTTTGTCTTATACCAAATCGCGCAACGCTTTCCTCAGTATATAAAGACAAACAATTCTCTCGTTCAAGGCGATTAAAATTTATGAAGTATTTAGTATATGCCAGCCTGATCATAAGTGGTGCGAGTGTTGCTCAGGATGTCCCTGAAAATGCAATCAGTGCAATTAAAGCAGATAAAACCCTACTTACTGATATAACAAACACAGGTAACGGGCTAATTGCAGTAGGCAAGCATGGTACCGTTATTAAAAGTGACACTGGTAATAAATGGCAACAAGCTGAACTTGTACCAACTCAAGTGCTATTAACAGCTGTTGACTTTAGCGATGAAAATAATGGCTGGGCATGTGGACACGATGCCACCATTATCAATACTACCGATGGTGGTATTAATTGGCAGTTACAACAAGTTAAACCAGAACTAGATAAACCCTGCCTTGATATCCTATTTGAAGATGATTTAAAAGGTTTTGCAGTGGGGGCCTATGGCATGTTTTATCAAACCACCGACGGTGGTAAACATTGGCAAAAGCGCTTTTTAGATTCGTTACTGTTTAGTGATGACAGAGATTACTTAAACGATTTAAAAGAAAATGATCCCGAAGGGTACGAAGCAGAAACAGCTTCAATTTTACCGCACTTTAATCGAATCGAAAAAACAGATAACGGATTAATGCTCGTTGGTGAGATGGGTTTAATGGCCAGAAGCATTGATGATGGTCAAACTTGGCAAAGGATTGAGGAGATTTACCCAGGTTCATTCTTTGCAGTTGCATCAGATAGTACGCAAGAAATTGTAGCAGGGCTTCGCGGTAACGTGTTTGCAAAGAAAAATAATGAGCAAGAGTGGCTACATTTTGAAAATATTAAAACAGCGACAATTAACAACATCATTAATTACAATGATAAGCAATGGCTCATGCTCGCCAATAGTGGTGTTATTTTTCACCTTCAAGATGGATTACTTACCCATGAGCAGTTAGCCGATGGTAAAGCAATTTTGGATGGCGTGATTTTAAATAACAAACTAATCATGGCGACAGAAGATGGCATTAAAGTGAAGGAGTTAACCCCTTAATGCATAAGTTACTCGATTTTATAGAAAAGGCGATTTTTAGACATCGCTTAATTATGCTTATAAGTTTTGCGCTTATAACCTGTTTACTCGTATTCAAAGCAACTCAAATTCAATTAGATGCATCGTTTAATAAAAACATTCCGTTAAATCACGACTATATGAAAGTATACACCAAGCACGAAAAACAATTTGGTGGTGCAAATAGTATTTTAATTTCAGTGTGTGATGACAGCGGCAATATATTTAATCCAGAGTTTTTCACTCAATTAAAAGCGGTTCACGATCAGCTTTATTTTATTCCTGGCGTAAATCGTCCATTAGTTAACTCTATATTTTCACCAAGTGCTCGTTTTGTTGAAGTAGTCGAGGATGGCTTTGCAGGCGGTCCAATTATTCCTGCTAACTTTAAAGCGGATACGCGTGGTTTAGGTGTTGTAAAAGAAAACATCGAAAAAGCAAAAGTGGTAGGACGTATGATTGCCAGCGATTACTCGTGTGCAATGGTAACGGCCCAGCTTTTAGAAACAGATCCACAAACACAACAAAAGTTAGACACATTAGCTTTTGCACAAAAGCTAGAAAGTGATTTAAGAGAACCTTTGAGTACAGATAAAGTAAGTATTCATATTATTGGTTTTGCAAAAATGGCAGGCGATATAGCTGAAGGCGCAAAAGGTGTGGTCGTATTTTTTGCCATTGCTATCGCCTTTACTTTCGTTATGGTTTGGCTATTTTGTGGCAGTTTGAAGTTAACCATTTTACCTATTGCCTGTTCTATTATTGCTGTTATTTGGCAATTAGGCCTGCTTTCAAGTTTAGGATTTGGTCTTGATCCGATGTCTATTTTGGTGCCGTTTTTAGTATTTGCTATTGGTGTAAGTCATGGTGTGCAGATGATCAATGCGATTGGTAAAAAAGTAGGTGAAGGAAAAAGTACCCGTATCTGTTGTCAGTCAAGTTTTAGGGCTCTATTAATACCCGGTGGTATTGCACTACTTTCAGACACCGTTGGCTTTTTAACATTACTTACCATTGATATTGGTATTATCCGTGAACTTGCTATTACAGCGAGTTTAGGTGTAGCCGTCATTATATTTACTAATTTAATATTATTGCCGGTCTGGGCTTCGTACATGAATTTTGAAAACAGTGTACATATTCAATCTGGTGACGCTGCAAAGCCTAACATGCTTGATAAAATCCGCGACTTACTTGTAAAAGCAACAGACCCTAAAGTAGCTAAAATGATTATTGGTTTTACCCTTGTTTTATTTGCTCTAGGTTACTGGCAAGCAGATAAAATGCGTATAGGCGACTTACACGCAGGCGCACCGTCTCTGCATCAAGATGCGCGTTATAACCAAGATACATTTTTAATATCAGACAAGTACACTATTTCGTCAGATATCTTAAAAGTAATAGTAGAGGCATATCCTGCAGCATGTACTGAACATGATGTTATGGAGCGCATAAGCCGTTTTCAATATAAAGTAGAAAATGTGACCGGTGTGCAGTCTGCTGTTAGTTTGAGCTCTGTAGCTCAATCGGTTAACGCAGGGTACAACGAAGGCAATCTGAAATGGCAGAGTTTGCCACGAAATTCAGCAAGCTTAGTACAATCAACATCTCGAGTTGAAACAAGTACAGGTTTACTTAACGGTAACTGCTCCGTTATGCCTGTGATAATATTTTTAGATGATCACAAAGCACAAACTATCGATACTGTGATTAAAAGTGTTAAGCAATTTGCTAAAGAAGAGGGCACTGATGAATTAGCATTTAAATTAGCGTCTGGGCCTGTTGGTGTAATGGCAACGACTAATGAGTCAGTTGCAGAGGCGCAAATACCAATGATGCTTTACGTTTATGGTGCCGTTATTATTTTATGTTTAATGAGCTTTAGAAGCGTAAAAGCAACAGTAGCCGTGGTATTACCGCTTTATATTGTATCAACCCTTGCCCAAGCACTTATGGTACAGCTGGAAATAGGCTTAACTGTTTCTACTTTACCTGTAATTGCATTAGGTGTAGGTATTGGTGTTGATTACGGTATTTATATACTGTCGTCGATGATGGGGCAGCTTAAGCAAAACGTACCGCTTAGTGTTGCTTATCGAAATGCGCTTGTTGAGCGTGGCAGTGCGGTTCTATTTACTGGTATTACATTAGCTATTGGTGTGAGCACTTGGATATTCTCAGATCTTAAATTCCAAGTTGATATGGGTATACTATTAACCTTCATGTTTTTAGTGAATATGTTAGGTGCAGTGTTGTTATTACCTGCAATTGGTAGCCTTCTCTGGACTGACCAGAAAAAATAATGTGAATAATTTTGCTCCTAAATGGCCTGTAAAGGCCATTTATATCTACAATTTGTGAATAGATGACCAAATAGCTGAAATGCTTAAAATGTTTTCATCGAAAAGGCTGTTTATTAGCTGTAAAAGGGTTAGAATTTAATTGACTCCACGCTAATGAATAGCTGTACAAATTCCTGCTCCTGAGCAGTAATAGATTAAGGAACATACAATGACACGAAATGAAGGCCAAGCCTCGGTTATCCTAGATAATGTCTGTAAGCTGATCCAGAAAAAAGTTCGCGCTGATAATGTGTTACTCGTTGAGAAATTCGCCAAAGCCTTGTACAGCAATATGTCTAAAGAGGATTTGGCAAACCGCAACGATAGTGACCTATATGGCGCAGCATTAAGCCTTTGGAACTCGCTAGAAAAAAATACTACCGACGACGCTGTTATCCGCGTTTTCAACCCTGAAGTGGCAAAAGATGGCTGGCAGTCATCACATACAATCGTAGAGATTATTACTAAAGACATGCCGTTTTTAGTTGATTCTGTTCGTATGGCCATGACTCGTGAAAATATCGCCTCTCACTTATTACTTCACTGCCCATTAAAAATTAAGCGCGATGAAAACGCTAAAATTTCTGGATTATCAAATTTAAAAGCAGAGCAAGAATCCTCATCTACTAAAACAGTATTTTTTATTGAAATTGACCGTCAAACAGATTCTTCTGTGATTGAGTCTTTCAAGAAAGAGTTAGAGTCTGTGCTTGTTGATGTATCAGTTGCTGTTGATGATTGGCAGCCAATTCGTAAAAAATTGATTGCAGTAACCAAAGAGTTACCTAAACGTCATCATAATAAAACGACAGAAGAAGTTTCAGAAACAACTGAGTTTTTAGATTGGTTAGCGAAAGATAACTTTACCCTAATGGGTTACCGTGAATATGAGCTAAGCCCAGTTCAAGGTGATTACCAATTAAAAGGTAAAATGGAATCAAGCCTTGGCTTGATGAAAAACTCTACTGAAGAACACACACGATTATTATCAGAATTACCAGAAGTTGCTCGCCAAGAAGCACGCAGTAGCAACCTACTGATCTTAACAAAAACAAACTCTGTTTCTCGCGTTCACCGTCCAGCCTACATTGATTACGTAGGTATTAAGCGTTTTGACGATGAAGGCAATGTAATTGGTGAAGACCGCTTTATTGGTTTGTTCTCATCAAGCTTTTACAATAATAGTGCTACTGATGTGCCTGTTTTAAAAAGTAAAATTAACCGCATTATGGAAATGTGTGATTTTGCTAAAGGTACACACGCTTACAAAGCTGTTTTAAATATTTTAGAAACCTACCCACGTGACGAGCTAGTTCAAGCGCGCGAAAGTGAGCTACTTGAAGTTGCTATGGGTGTTTTACAAGTACAAGAGCGCGATATGTGTCGCTTGTTTGTACGTAAAGATGCGTATGGTCGCTTTTTATCTTGCATGGTTTATGTTCCTCGCGAACGCTATAACACGGCTCTTCGCCGTGAAACGCAAGATATATTAGCTAATGCATTTAATTCTGACGATAAAGTCGAATTTACTACTTATTTCTCTGAGTCAACACTGGCGCGTACTCATTACACCGTTCGTGTGACCGACAACAAGATCGAATATAACGTGAAAGACATCGAAAACAATTTAGTAGAAGCTGCACGTACGTGGGAAGATAAACTTCAATCTGCACTTTTAGAGTCTGCGGGTGAAGCACGTGGTAACGATTTAAATCGTAAATACTGTAATGCGTTTGCACGCTCATACAAAGACGAAGTGCTTCCAAGTGCTGCGGTTGTTGATATCGAAAAGTTAGAACTACTTAGCGATGAAAACAAGCTAGAAATGCTGTTTTACCGTCCTCAAGAAGAAGCAAACAGTAATATTGTACGATTAAGCTTATTCCATAAAGATGAGCCAATTCACTTATCTGATGTTATGCCAATGCTTGAAAACTTTGGTCTGCGCGTTGTTGGTGAAACACCATATTCAGTTAAAACTAGCGATGGTCGTATTAACTGGATCATGGATTTCTCGATGCTTATTGACAGCAAAGGGATGGCAGACTTTGATAAAATTTCAGCACGTTTTCGCGCTGCATTAACAAATGTGTGGGGCAACCGCCTTGAAAATGATGGTTTTAACCGTTTAGTGTTAATGGGTGGCCTAACTGGCCGCGAAGCCTCTATTTTACGTGCTTACGCTAAGTACATGCGTCAAATTGGTGTAACGTTCTCACAAAGTTACATTGAAAGCACATTTGCAAATTATCCAAACATTGCAGCGCAAATTGTTAATTTATTTGCTAAAAAGTTCTCAGTTAAGAGCCCAGCAAGTGCTAAAACACTTGAAAAGTTAAGTACGCAAATTTACTTAGAACTTGAAAATGTAGCAAACCTTGATGATGACCGCATTATACGTTTATACGTAGATATGATTGTTGCGACGCTACGTACCAACTATTTCCAAAAAGATGATGCAGGTCAGTTTAAATCTTATGTTTCGTTTAAAATACAGCCTAGTTTAATTCCTGATGTACCACTTCCACTTCCTGCGTTTGAAATTTTTGTTTATTCTCCGCGCGTTGAAGGTGTGCATTTACGTTACGGTAAAGTAGCGCGTGGTGGTCTGCGTTGGTCTGACCGTCGTGAAGACTTCCGTACTGAAGTACTTGGCTTAGTTAAAGCGCAACAAGTTAAAAATACAGTAATTGTACCTGTTGGCTCTAAAGGTGGTTTTGTATGTAAACAATTACCTAGTGAGCGCGAAGCGTTTATAAAAGAAGGCCAAGAGTGTTACAAAATTTTTATCCGTGGTCTTCTAGATATTACAGATAACATAGAGCGCGGTGAAGTAGTGCCAGCTCGAGATGTTGTTCGCCACGATGAAGATGATGCATACCTGGTGGTTGCAGCGGATAAAGGTACAGCTACGTTCTCTGATATCGCAAACGGCATAGCTAATGAATACAATTTCTGGCTAGGCGATGCATTCGCATCAGGTGGCTCGGTTGGTTACGATCATAAGAAAATGGGTATTACAGCTAAAGGCGCATGGGAGTCAGTTAAACGACATTTCCGTGAAATGGATATCGATTGTCAAACGACTGACTTTACAGTGGTAGCTATAGGCGATATGGCTGGTGATGTATTTGGTAATGGTATGTTGTTATCTAAGCATATTCGGTTACAAGTTGCCTTTAACCATATGCACATTTTTGTTGATCCAAACCCAGATGCTGCTACTTCTTACCCTGAGCGCGAACGTTTATTCAATATGCCGCGTTCATCGTGGGATGATTATAACAAAGAGTTAATTTCTGCCGGTGGTGGTGTTTTCTCTCGTGCAGCTAAATCAATTACGCTTAGCCCAGAAATGAAAAAAATGTTGGGCACTAAAAAAGCGAGTATGACGCCAAACGAATTAATAAAAGCATCGTTAATGATGGAGTTTGATTTACTGTGGAATGGCGGTATCGGAACGTATATCAAAAACTCTAAAGAAACTGATGCAGATGTAGGGGATCGTGCAAACGATGCGTTACGTATTAATGGTAGAGATTTAGGCGCTAAAATTTTAGGTGAGGGGGGTAACTTAGGTACTACTCAACTTGGCAGAATTGAATTTGCAGCTAAAGGCGGGCGCGTAAACACGGACTTTATTGATAATGTTGGTGGTGTTGCGTGTTCAGATAACGAAGTAAATATAAAGATTTTACTTAATGGCCTAGTAGCTGAAGGTGACCTAACACGTAAACAACGTGATGAGCTACTTTACTCAATGACAGATGAAGTTTCTGAATTAGTATTAAAAGACTGTTACCGTCAAACACATACTATTTCAATTACGCAGTCTAAAGGAACTTCAACGCTCAAAGAAAAGATTCGCTTTATTCATGCGCTTGAAAAAGAAGGCAAGTTAAACCGTGCTATCGAATTTATTCCAAGTGATGAAGAATTGGCAGAACGCGCCGCTGCAGGTAAAGACTTAACTCGTCCTGAGCTTTCAGTGCTAGTGTCTTACGCAAAAATGGTATTAAAAGAGTCTTTAGTAAGTGATGAAATTACTGAAAACCCTTACTATCGCCAATTGCTTGTTAAGTCATTCCCACGTCCTCTACGTGAGAAGTTTAACGATGCGATGAACAACCACCCACTTCGTAAAGAAATTATTGCAACTAAACTTGCTAACAGTATCGTTAACGATATGGGTTTAAACTTCATGGTACGTATGCATGAAGAAACTGGTGCTAATGAAGCTGAGATAGCAATGTGTTACTCAATTGCTAGCGAAATATTTGAAATGCGTGAAACATGGTCTTCTATTAGTGCACTTGATAATAAAATACCAGCAGCAGTTCAAACTGAAATGCTTTACCAACTTCGTCGTACTGTGCGCCGAGCAACGCGTTGGTTCTTACGTCATCGTAATAAGTCACAAACTATTGAACAAGGAATTGAATTCTTTGCGCCAACATTCAAAGATTTAAGCGATAACTTAAATACGTATATGATTGAAAAAGAAAATGATCGTATTGTAATTGAGGCCAATAAGTTAATTGACGCGGGTGTTCCAACAGATATAGCTAATCGTATTGTTTCTTTATCAAGCTTATTCTCTGTGATGGATTTAGCAGAAGTTGCGAATAGTTCAGGTAAGAGTATTTCGATGGTGTCCAATACTTACTTTAAACTAGGTGCAAGAATGGGTCTGCATTGGTTCTTAGAGCAAATAACTAAGCAACCAGTAGCAAATCATTGGCAAGCACTTGCTCGCTCGTCTTATCGAGAAGAGCTTGATTGGCAGCAACGTACGTTATCTGAAGTTGTATTAAATAGCTTTGAAGGTGATGAGAGCGATGTTGATAGTCAAATAGACGAGTGGATGGATAGCCAAGATTTATTACTTCAACGCTGGAAACAAATGCTGGCTGAGTTTAAAACATCACAAAGCCACGACTTTGCTAAGTTCTCGGTTGCACTTCGTGAACTTATGTTGTTAAGCCACAATTGTGATACGTCAGGAAAATAATTTAGCTTTAATCAGTTAATTGTTTAGTAAATAAATAACTGATTGTTAAAATTGTTATACAATACCTCAGCCTTGTCTGAGGTATTTTTTTGTCTAAAATTTAAAAAGAGAATTATATTGATGTTTTATGATTTAGCTCGCCGTTTTATGTTTACCCGTGATGCGGAGTGGGCGCATGAGTTTGCACTTAATAATCTTCGTCGTTTTACCAATACACCTTTAAATTTAGCTTGGTCGCAAAATATTTCTGATAAGCCAGTCGATTTTTTGGGTCTGAAATTTAAAAACCCTGTAGGGCTAGCAGCTGGCCTTGATAAAAATGCGGAATGTATTGATGCATTCAGCCAAATGGGCTTTGGTTTTATTGAAGTTGGCACTATTACGCCGCGTGCTCAAGCTGGTAATGATAAACCTCGTATTTTTAGGTTGCCAGAATCAAACGCTATTATTAACCGTATGGGTTTTAATAATAAAGGCGTTGATAACTTAGTTGCAAATGTAAAAGCAGCAAAATACAGCGGCATACTCGGTATTAATATTGGTAAAAATAAAGATACGCCAAATGAACAAGGTAAAGATGACTATATTCATTGTATGCGTAAAGTATTTGAACATGCCTCATATATTACGGTAAATATTTCATCACCAAATACACCTGGCTTGCGTGATTTGCAATATGGCGCTGCACTTGATGATTTACTGCAAAGTCTTAAAAACGAACAGTTAGATTTAGTTGCAAAGCACAATAAACAAGTGCCTATGCTTGTAAAAATTGCACCGGATCTAGATCAAATTCAAATAGAGCAAGTAAGTGAGTCACTTTTAAATAATAAAATCGATGGTGTAATTGCCACCAACACCACGCTTGAGCGAGCTGCAGTTATGGGCCAGCTATATGCAGAAGAAGCCGGCGGCTTATCAGGTCACCCAGTTAGAATGCGTTCTACAGAGGTAGTGAGTGAATTGAAACGCTTAACACAAGGTAAGTTACCAATCATCGGAGTAGGCGGAATAGATGATGCGCAATCTGCAAAAGAAAAGCTCGATGCAGGCGCAAATTTAGTCCAGGTTTATACTGGGTTCATCTACAAAGGTCCACAATTGGTAAAGTCGATCGTTAACGGCTTATAAGGATCAGTTATCTAAGCTTTTGATCGTTCGATAAATGTTCTAAGCAAGCATTTTAAAAGTGGTCAAAAGCGGTTATACTGTGAGCAATAATTATTCAACATACCCAAGGAGGAGTAAATGTTACAAGCATCAAAGCAATGGCAGTGGATTACTTGTCCTAATAAAAATCGTTTGTTACTTGATTTAAATGACGACATGCAATTATGTACGCCCTATAAGTTAAGACAACTCACCGATTCTGTTTTTAAAAATCCACGTTTTAGTCTCGAAGATGCTGCATTTTATGAACAAGTTTATAACTATTTAGATGGGTTTGAATTGTGGTCTGCTGCTCAAATTTGTCAAATATCGCTAAATGCAACCGCTGTTAAGTATTATTTAAAACCCGTTTTATCAAAAAGCTGGTTTTTTGAAGAGTACACTGGAACAGAGCCTAGTGTCGAAGCAATAGTTAAATTAATATCTAAAGCGCAGACTGGCGATTTTTTAATTGTAGAGCATTGCCCTGATGCATCTATTTGCTTAAATTTAAGCGAAACCTTTAAATTAGACGAAAATTTATCTTTAGCACAATTTGAAGTAATCCGTATTTTGAATAATCGAGTTCACCCCATCCTAAATCAGCAATATCAAAGTCAAACCGCCTAACCAAATTTAAGTTTTTAAGCGTGTCTTTATGGCGTGTTTGTCGCCCAACCTATGTTATAATCCTGCGCAATTAGCTATTAAGGGTTATTACTTTGCAATTTATCGCACTTACTTCTATCGGAATCGAAAATTTATTGGTTGATGAACTAACAGAACTTGGCGCAACTGTGTCTAAGCAAACTGTTGGTTCTGTTCGTTTTGAGGCTGACTCATTACTGGCGCAAAAGGTTTGTTTATCAAGTCGTTTTGCAACGCGTGTGCTTATGCTTATTGAAGAAAAAGAAGGCGTAGATGACAAGAATAGCCTGTATAATTTTGCTCGCTCGCAACCTTGGCAAGAGTGGTTTGGACCAACTCAAACATTCGCTGTCGACTTCAACGGTACCAATGACTCATTAAAAAACACACAATTTTCGGGTCTTGTAATAAAAGATGCGATTGTTGACTACTTTAATGATTTATACGAGCAGCGTCCTAACGTTGATAAGCAAGATGCAAATGTGCGTGTTGTTGCACGATTAAATCGTTACGGCGTTTCTATGTATATTGATTATTCGGGCCCTCGTTTGTCTGAACGTGGTTACCGTCAAGGTCAAGGTAAAGCACCAATTAAAGAACATTTAGCTGCTGCATTAATTAAACGAAGTGGTTGGCTTGATAATGTAAAACAACCTTTATTCGATCCATGTTGTGGTGCAGGGACTATTTTAATCGAAGCTGCCGGCATGGCACGAAACGAAGCACCGGGATTATTTCGTGAAGGCTTTGCTTTTGAGCGTTTACCTAGTTTTAGAGCCGCTAAGTTTAAAGAACTTAAAGAAGAGTTACTTGCTAACATTACCGATCCTAAATTGTGGTTAATTGGCCACGATTACGATGAACAAGTTTTAAATAAAGCGATTGATAATGCCAAACGTGCTGAGCTTGATGATGTTATTAAGTTTAAGCAAAGTGATGCCACTAAACTTACTGCTGTTGCAAAATTACCGGGTGTTGTAATTTCAAACTTACCTTACGGTGAGCGTATTGGTTCTATGGCTGAGCTTGTTGATTTACACCGTAATTTAGGTGTTGGCTTTAAAAAGCACTTTAATCATTGGAAACTTGCCTTACTAGGTATGGACGAGAGCTTATTTAAACTTTTAAAACTTGTGCGCCTTAAGCGTTATAAGTTTAAAAATGGCCCACTTGATGTTGAACTTAACTTATATCAATTAGATGATAAGCAAGTAAGTTTGACCACCGATGATAAAAAAGCGCTTAACTTTGAAGGTTCTACGTCATTCGCAAATAGATTGAAAAAGAATAAGCAAGGCTTAAAAAACTGGCTTAAACAAAATAAAGTAGACGCTTATCGTGTTTATGAAGCGGATATCCCTGAGTACAATGTTGCTGTAGATATTTACGGTGATTCTGCGGTTATTTTTGAATATGCAGCGCCTAAAGAAATTGATGAAAAAACATCAGAAAAACGCCTGCAAGACGTAATAACGTTGACTTCGCAACAACTTGATATCTCACCTGAAAATATTGCTGTAAAAGTGCGTAAAAAGCAAAAGGGCGAAGAGCAGTATACGGCCATGTCTAAACAAAACCGAACTATGGTAGTTGAAGAGTTTGGTGCTAAGTTTAAAGTTAATTTATTTGACTACTTAGACACAGGTTTGTTTTTAGATCACCGTTTAATGCGTCGTTATATTCAAGAAAATGCGAAAGATAAACGCTTTTTAAACTTGTTTGCATACACAGGTACTGCCTCTGTGCATGCTGCACTTGGTGGCGCTAAAGCAATTACAACAGTTGATTTATCAAAAACCTATTTAAAATGGGGCCAAGATAACTTCGATTTAAACAATATCAGTAATACACGTTACCGTTTTGAACAAGCAGATTGTTTAAAGTGGTTAGAGCATGCGACAGCACAATATGATTTGATATTTTTAGACCCTCCAACGTTCTCAAACTCAAAACGTATGAAAGACGCGTTTGATGTGCAAAGCGATCATATTAAATTATTAACGTGGGTTAAAAAGATCTTAAGTCCATCAGGTACTTTGATTTTCTCTAATAACAAACGTGGTTTTGTAATGGATGAAGTTGGCCTGATTGGTTTAGGTTTAAAAGCCGTTAATATCTCAGATAAAACGCTATCACCAGACTTCAAACGTAATAAAAAAATCCATAATAGCTGGCTAATTACGCATGGCTAAATGGATTTTATATCATACTGATGGTTGCCACTTGTGCGAACAGGCTGAGCAACTTATCACTGATGTACTAAATGACAACAGTGAGTTATTACTAATCGATATTATGACTGATGAGCAGCTTATTGCTGAGTATCAAATTACTATTCCTGTATTAAAAAGTGAAAAAGGCGAGAAATTATATTGGCCTTTTACTTTACACTCTGTGCGCGAATTTTTAGCACAAGCAGAATAAGAGCAAATAAGAACTATGGATTTAATAAGAATTTTAAAAGCACAACTTGCTTTTGGTACACATGCTTTGCTTAACAAAGCAGACGCCGTTATAGAAAGTGGCGAAAGAGTGTGTGTAGTTGGTCGAAATGGCGCGGGCAAGTCAACGTTATTAAAAGTACTCGATGGACAAGTTGTTTTAGATGATGGTGAAATAAATCAGCTTGGTGGTATTCGAATTTCTCGTTTAGAGCAAGATCCACCAAAAGGTGCAAGCGGAACTGTATTTGATTACGTGGCACAGGGTATGCCAGAAATCGCTAACCTACTCATTGATTTTCATCATGTTAGCAACGAACTGCAAACACAATGTACTGATAAGTTATTAAATAAACTTGAACGTTTATCAAACCAACTTGAAGCCGCTGATGGTTGGCGTTTTGATAGCCGAATTCAATTAGTTTTGACACAATTAGAATTAACACCAGAGGCTAAGCTTGAGTCTCTTTCTGGTGGCTGGTTACGTAAAGTAGCACTTGCGCGTGCACTTGTAAGTGAGCCTGACTTATTATTACTAGATGAGCCAACAAACCATTTAGATATGGCAAGTGTAATGTGGCTTGAACAGTTTTTAAAAGAATTTAAAGGCGGCATTGTATTTATATCGCATGACCGTGCGTTTATTCGCGCTGTCGCTACGCGTATTTTAGATTTAGATCGCGGTAAACTTATTTCGTACCCAGGTGATTACGCGACTTATCTAGAGCAAAAAGCGCATGATTTAAAAGTAGAAGAAGCGCAAAATGCATTGTTTGATAAGCGTTTAGCTGAAGAAGAAACGTGGATTCGCCAGGGTGTTAAAGCGCGAAGAACGCGTAACGAAGGGCGTGTTCGAGAGCTAAAACAGCTACGTAATGAGCGCAAGCAACGTGTTGATCAAGTTGGAAAAACTGACTTTAATATTGAAACAGCTGATCGCTCAGGTAAGTTGGTATTTGAAGCTAAGAACCTTTGCCATGCATTTAAAGACAAAGTTATTGCTGATGATTTTTCGACACTTGTAATGCGTGGCGACAGAATTGGCTTAGTAGGGCCAAATGGTATTGGCAAAACAACACTATTAAAACTAATGTTTGGTGATTTAGAACCTGATAGTGGTATTACTAAGCAAGGTGTTAATTTAGAGTTTGCTTACTTTGACCAATACCGTGAAAAACTTGACGAAGAAGCAACTGTTCAAGATAACGTTGCCGAAGGTAAACAAGAAGTGATGATGGGCGGTCGTTCACGCCATGTCTTAGGTTACCTGCAAGACTTTTTATTCCCTCCAGCTCGCGCTCGAACCCCGGTTAAAGCACTCTCTGGTGGTGAAAAAAATAGACTGCTATTAGCTAAACTGTTTTTAAAACCATCTAATATACTTGTTCTCGATGAGCCAACGAATGACTTGGACATTGAAACGTTAGAGTTATTAGAGGACATTATTAATCAATATCAAGGTACAGTGCTGATTGTAAGCCATGACCGAGAATTTATTGATAATACATGTTCTAGTGTATGGGCATTTGAAGGCAATGGTAAAGTAACAGATATCGTCGGTGGTTATAGCGACTATGAAGCTTATGTAGGTTACTTAGCTGAACAAGAAAAAAAAATTCAGCAACAACCAGTAAAAAAAGTTGAAAAAGTAGCCGCTCCAGCTGCAAAACCAGCAGCTAAGACAAATAAACTCTCTTACAAATTAAAACTTGAATTAGAGCAACTACCGAATAAAATGGAAAAACTAGAAGCTGAAATTGAAGCTCAACAAGCTGTAGTGAGTGACGCAAACTTTTTTAAACAAGAGAGTGATGTAACAACTAAAGCATTGAACCATTTAGCACAACTTGAGTCTGACCTTGAAGCTGCCCTTGAGCGCTGGGAAGAACTTGAAGAATTACAGAATCAGTAGTAAGGACTAAAATGAAATATAAATTACTCGCTGCCAGTATTTTAGCGACATTAAGCACTTCAGCAACAAGTGCGACGTACCAGTTAAGTGAATTAGGGACTCTTGAAGACGCTAAATATTCTTATGTAACAGATGTAAGCGAAAGCGGGCATATTATTGGTTTCGCAAATGGTTTATACAATTTACCTATTGATACAAGCTATATAGATTTTACTGAAAACCTTATTGAAAATAGCTATGACAATACTGAGGCAGCATTTGAATTAAGTGATAAAGAGATTACCTTCACACTTGATGACATTGAAAATAATGATGCAGTACTGACTAATGCTGATGCACACACTTTCATGGTTAGTTTTTTATCTTCAATTTCTACAAATTTTGAATATCAAAAATTAAGCTCATTAGTAGGCATAAAATATAATGATACACAAATAACTGAGCAACCATTATTTGATATTGCATCTGTTGATTATGACGGACTAACACGTTCAACTACTAACCTTTTTAATGCTGTAACTGAAGATGGTGTTACAGTCGGTTGGGGAAGCGCCCCATACGATAAAGTATCTTTTACACCTGATGGTGAGGATGATGCAGAAACATGGTTTACTCATGAATTTATAGAGCGTGGGATTGTAATAAGCGCTGATGGCAGTGTAAGTGTTGAGTTAGAGCCTGAGTTTAATGAATATGGTGGTACAAGTCGTGCCAACGATATTATTAAAACTAACAGTGGTTATACCGTTGTAGGTAACATGTCTACAAGCATTCCAGATGACAGACAAGATAATATTGATGATAACTGTGATAATGAAGACGAACCAACGTCAGTATGTATCAATTTGTTAAATTCAAATATTTCACGAGGCTTATTTAATAAGCGCGCTGTTAAATGGGAACTTGATGAATCACTTAATATCACATCTGTTGAAGAGCTTGGTATGGCACTGACACCTGACGAAGGTGAAGCGGAAGATGACGCATTTACAAGTACTGCTCTAGCAGTGAACAACAACGGTACAATTGTAGGTTCATCAAATACGCGTTATTACAAAAATGATGATACGATTCTTACAATGCCAGTTTATTTTAAAGACGGTGCGGTTGTTGATTTTATTAATCAAGAAGATGACTGGCAGTCTGGTAAATCAATTGCTATTAATGATAACGATGTAATTACAGGTTATGCGACTAAACGTATTGAAGGTACTCTTCGTAATAAATTCTTTTACCATAATATAGCAACGGGTAGTACGGTTTTCCCTACTGATTACTTTTCAAGCTCAAGTTCTTACGGTAACGATATAAACAACCAAGGTTATATTGTAGGTGAAGGGGAAGTGGGTGTTTCTGATAGCTCGCGACTCAAAGAGGCCTTTATTTACAAAATTGGTGAAGACAAAATCACTAATCTAAACGATTTACTGCCTTGTTATGACACCGACGGTGAAACTGATTACGCTTATACTATGGTTGAAGCGACTGCTATCAACGAAAATAATGAAATATTTGGTACTGCGACTAAAACAGTTGAAAAGCTAGATTCATTGGGCGGTGTAGTAACTGATATTAATGGTGAAATTGAATATGAGAGTATTGCAATAGCAGTTAAACTAACGCCCATTGCAAATGGTGAAGTAGAAAGCTGTGCTCCAGTAGAAGCTGAAGTTTATGAGCGTAACTCTGCTAGCTTCCCTTGGTATACATTATTGTTATTACCACTGGTTGGCTTAAGGCGTGTATTTCGCTTTTAAAGTTTATTGATTATAAAAAAACCAACTTGATAAAGTTGGTTTTTTTTCGTCTATAATATTTTATTAGATTAGGATTGCAGCGATTATTTAGCTTTAACGCCACTAATTATTTCGTGATAACCATGCTTTTTTCACAGAGCGGCGCCAAATAATATCGATACCAAAATATCCTATAATTGATGCAATAGAAGCACATACTAGTGAACCTAATAAAAATGCAGGACCAATTGTTTCTATACTTTCTAAAAACCAAGACCAACTTGCTTCAAATACAAAGTGTTGTTCTGGCTGATTAAGTATTAACGTACCCACTAAGTATGAGCCATAAAAGATAGGTGGCATGGTTAATGGGTTTGTCAGCCATACTAAAGCAACTGATATGGGTAAATTAACCCTAAATAATATAGCACCTGCTGCGGCTAAAACCATTTGAAAAGGAACAGGGATGAAAGCAAAAAATAACCCGACCGCGAAGGCCCCTCGAGCTGAACGTCTATTTAAATGCCAAAGATTTGCGTCTTGCAAAAGTCGTCCAAATATTTTTAGTGATTTATGATGTCTAATTTTATTTGGATCAGGTAAAAATCTTTGGATAGTTTTTTTAGCCATTTAAAGCAACCATTTACATCAGTGTGGATAAGTCTTGGGTTTGTAATTGGCTGTGTAGCAACCGTGTTTTATTATCAAACTCTCGAATTTACAGTCTTCACAATTTTCATTGTAATAGTGAGCGCTTATTTTAAGCCGTTTTTAAACGTATTGTTAGGCTTTATTTGTGCAATTTGCTTTGTTGGTATGCATTTTTACCTTTTTTATAGTTTTGAAATACCAAAACCGAACGAAAAGTATGCACTTGATTCTACATTAGTTGTTGAAGAGATTATTTCTGATAAAAAACCTCAGTATATCAAAGCCAAAATAGTGGCATTAGACGGGAGTAGCTTTTCGAATTTTAGAGCACCCAAAGCAATGCTCAGTGTTAATTCTCCACAGCCTTTTACAGTCGGGGATGAATTCTCTGCATTAATCCATTTGAAATATTTTCGCAGTAATAAAAATTTTAATGTGTTTGATACTGAACGTTATGCATTTGTAAATAGAATATTATTTAAAGGCAAAGTGCTCAATAAAGAGCTTAATATAATACACAGCGATAAACAAAGCATCGTGCTAGATTATCAAAAATTCATCAAAAATACCTATACAAATACAAGATTGCAGTGGCTCTATTATGCATTACTCAGTGGTGATAAATCGTTAATGAGCTATACAGATAAACAATTAATGCAATCACTTGGGTTAAGTCATTTACTGGCTATATCGGGCTTACACATTGGTTTGATTTTTAGCTTTGGTTATTTATTCATTCGATTTATCTGTACGAAAATAAACTTTTCAATTGGTCAATCATTTAACCTTACACTTTACTACAGTTCGTTCGGTTTTATAGCTGCATTAGTTTACGTATATTTAAGTGACTTTTTAGTATCAGCAACGCGAGCGCTAATTATGCTGGGTTGTTATTTGTTACTTTATTTTCTTGCTAAGCAGCCGCTGCGATGGCGTAGTATTTTATTTGCCTTGGTTATAGTGCTTGCTGTTAACCCATTTAATTTACTTAATCCAGGTCTGTATTTTTCATTTTTAGCGGTCGCTATAATTTTTACTGTTATTAATAAATTACCAATATTAAATACACGAATAAAAAACAAAATTATTGCGTTATTTGTTATTCAAGTAGCATTGTTTATCGGTTTATTACCACTTTCACTTTATTTTTTTAATGGCGTGAGTATTGCGGGCCTAGTCATTAACTTAATTGCGATACCGTTTCTTTCCATCATTATTTTACCATTTTTGATTGTTTTTACATTACTGAGTACTTTTATAGATATAGGTAATTTAATACATTTGTTTGATACAGGGTTATATGCGTTATTTAAATTACTTTATGAAATACCCGAGTCGTTAAGATGGCTGACAACAGGAAGAATCGAGTTAATATTCGTCATTTTTACCTATATTACTATGTTGATGATTTACTTCCTCCCCTATAAATTGCTCTGTTTCATTCCTTTAACAGTACTTTTATTGAATAATCTTCTAAAAGAAAAGCCTAACTGGCAACTTCATGTGTTTGATGTTGGGCATGGTCTCATGGCATTAATTGAAAAAGATAACCAAGTGCTTATCTATGATTTTGGTCCAAGTTATTTTAATCGTTTTAGCCGTACGCGAAGTATTTTATTGCCTTATATAAAAGCAAATAATTTCACAGTAAAAACAGCGATTCTAAGTCATGAAGACAGCGATCACGCTGGAGGAATACAGCATTTTATTGAAGCTGGATTTGGGGAAACATTAAAGCAATTTCATCCTGAAAATACACTTAATGTGTGTGAAGTTCAAAATGTTGATTTTTTCGGTTTAAGAGTAGAAAGCTTTAGCACTAGAGGGTATGGAAATGAAAACGACGATTCATGCGTTGTTAGAGTATCGAGTAATACTCATAGTGTGTTATTTACAGGTGATATATCAAAATCCCGTGAAGCCTCTTTATTAGCGAATAATACACCGTTGAAAAGTACAGTCATGTTAAGCCCGCATCATGGCAGTGATACATCCTCAAGTGTTAATTTTATTAGTTATGTAGCCCCTAAAGTTGTGATTCATTCAAGTGCTTATAAAGGACAGTGGGAATTTCCCAAGCCCGTTGTTGTCGAGCGTTACAAAGCAATAAGCGCCGAGCAATTTACAACAGGCGTTGAAGGACAAATTAGTATTAAATTCTACTCAAACAATTTGGTCATAGAAACAGCAAGAGGGCAGGAAAGTTATTGGTTTATCAAAGATTGACGTTTAGTTTTATCTCATCGAAGGATACAATACAGGGAGTTACTGTATTTAGAGAGTGTTATGGATCAAAGTACTGCACAAATTTATAAACGTCTTGTCTCGTATGTTGGCGCATACAAAAGCGTCGCTTTTATCGCAATTGTTGGGATGATAGGCTATTCAGCAATGGATGCTTTATTCATTCAATTAATGAAGCCGTTTATTGATCAAGGTTTAAACCAGCGAAATACAGAAGTTTTAAAGTACGCTCCTTTTGTCGTTATCGCGTTAGTACTGGGGCGTGGTGTTTTTAACTTTATGTCTTCGTACTGTTTAAGTTATGTGGGCTCTCAAGTTGTACGCTCTTTACGCCAAGAGTTATTTGAGCACATATTGCATTTACCCGTTTCTTTTCATGACAAAAACTCTACAGGCGATTTAATTTCAAAAATCACTTTTGATACAGAGCAAGTTCAACAAGCAATTACTAAAGCGTTACTTATTGTTGTACGTGAAGGGGCCTTTGTTGTCTTTTTACTTGGTGTAATGTTTTATACCAGTTGGAAGCTCTCACTTATATTTTTAGTCATCATCCCTCTCGTTGCCATTATTGTAGCGGTTGTATCGAAACGTTTTCGCCATATTTCTAAAAGTATTCAATCAGCTATGGGGCAGGTTACACGTAGCTCTGAACAAATGCTTAGCGGACATAAAGTTATTCATGGATTTGGCGGACAAGACCAAGAAATAAACCATTTCTCAAAGATTAATAATCATAATCGCCAGCAGCGCATTAAAATGGATGCGACAAAAGCTTTAAGTGTATCAATTATTCAAATATTAGCAGCAAGTGCTATGGCTGTTATTTTATGGGCTGTATCTCTTCCATCAATGATTGATACGATTACCTCAGGTGACTTCATGGCATTAATTGCCTCAATGATGATGTTATTGCGACCGCTAAAACAACTCGCCAATGTTAATAGTGATATGCAGCGTGGTATATCTGCCGCGCAAAGTATTTTTTTAGTTTTAGATGAAGAAATGGAAAAAGATACTGGCACCGTTTCAGTCGATAAAGTTAAAGGGTTAATTGAAGTTAAAAATGTAACCTTTAAGTACCCAACAAAAGATGAAGCCGTATTAAATGATTTGTCGCTAACGATTAAAGCGGGTGAAAGTATTGCCTTAGTAGGGCGCTCAGGCTCGGGTAAATCAACAATTTCTAATTTATTACCACGCTACTATGACTTAGAGTTACCGAGTGAAATATTACTTGATGGTATAGCCCTGCAGGATTATAAATTAACAGATTTGCGTCGCCAATTTGCTTTAGTGTCTCAACAAGTCGTGTTATTTAACGATACGATTGCTAATAATATTTGTTATGGCATAAAGCATGATGTGTCTGAGGAAGAATTAGAGCAAGTTGCTAAACAAGCGCATGTTTGGGAGTTTGTTAAAGACTTGCCAGAGCAATTAAACACCATGGTAGGTGAAAATGGCGTAATGCTCTCCGGCGGTCAACGCCAGCGTATAGCGATAGCACGTGCAATATTAAAAGACGCACCTATTTTGATTTTAGACGAAGCAACATCAGCACTTGATACCGAATCTGAAAAGCTTATTCAGCAAGCATTAGAAACGCTAATGAAAGATAAAACCTCAATTGTTATTGCGCATCGCTTATCTACAATCGAAAACAGTGACCGAATCTATGTTATTGATAATGGTCGTGTAATAGAAAGTGGCGATCACAATAGCTTATTAGCAAATGACGGTACTTATTCAGCCCTTTGCAAAATGCAGTTTGGTGATCAGGCGTGAGTAAAATAGAACAAAGCTGGTATAAACCATTTGGTCTAATTACTTTACTGTTATTACCATTAAGTGCTTTGTTTTGGGTTTTATCGTCATTTCGAAAATACTTATACAGCGCTAAAATACTTAAACCTTTTGAGTGCAAAACGCCTGTAATTGTAGTTGGCAATATAAGTGTTGGCGGTAATGGTAAAACGCCTTTTGTTTTGTGGCTGTATGGTCATTTAACACAGCAAGGTTTATCAGTAGGAATTATTAGTAGAGGATATGGCGGGCAATCAGAAAATTACCCACTGTTAGTTACTGAGCTTGTAGATGCTCAGCAGGCTGGAGATGAGCCCGTACTTTTATACCATCGTTTAAAGTGCCCAATAGCGGTTGGGCCTAATAGACAGCACAATATCGATTTATTAGAAAATAATTATACACTCGATGTTATTATTTCTGATGATGGAATGCAGCATTATAAAATGCCTCGTAGCATTGAGTGTTGTATTGTTGATAGTGAGCGTCGTTTTGGTAATGGCTTTGTTATGCCAGCAGGGCCACTTCGTGAAACAACTAAACGATTGCAAAGTGTTGATATAGTAATTGAAAATGGTGGTGAGGCTAATAGTAGCTACACATTACAAGTAAGTAATCTTCGCTTGGTTAATTCAAGCGATTATGCAAAAAGTAACGTAAGTGAAGCACATGCAATAAGTGCAATTGGGAACCCTAGACGGTTTGAAAACTCATTAGAAGCACAAGATATTACGTTATTATCGACTCATCATTTTAGAGATCATTATGCTTATACAGTAGATGATTTTGCCCAATTTGGTGATGATTGCATTATAATGACCGAAAAAGATGCCGTTAAATGTAAGTCCTTTGCAAAGCCTAATTGGTATTATTTACCAGTAGATGCACAACCTACCGATAGCGTAATAAACACATTAAATTCAATATTAAAAGAAAAAGGAATACTCAATGGCCTTTGATACAAAATTACTCGAGATAATTGCGTGCCCTGTTTGTAAGGGAAAATTACGCTTTGACAGAGAAAACAACGAACTAATTAGCACAGCAGCTAAGCTTGCTTATCCTGTTCAAGACGATATTCCAGTATTACTTGAAAATGAAGCACGTGAGTTATCTTTAGAAGAGGTTGAAAAGTGGAATTCGTAGTTGTAATTCCTGCTCGTTTTGCATCGACCCGACTACCAGGTAAACCGCTTGCTGATATTTGTGGCAAGCCAATGGTTCAACACGTTTACGAAAAAGCATGTTTATCAGGTGCTAGTAAAGTAGTTATAGCAACCGATCATCAAAAAGTATTTGATGCAGTAAGTATGTTTACTAATGATGTAGTAATGACGCGTGAAGATCACCAGTCGGGTACTGAACGATTAGCTGAAGTGGTTGATTTGCTTAAACTTGATAGCAATACAATTGTGGTTAATGTACAAGGCGATGAGCCATTACTTGCACCAGAAAACGTATCTCAAGTTGCTGCACTATTAAGTGATTCAACAGCACCAATGGCAACGTTAAGTGTTGCTATTGAAGAACGTGATGAAGTATTTAATCCTAATGCCGTTAAAGTGGTTAGCGATATAAATAAAAATGCCCTGTATTTCTCTCGTGCAAGTATACCGTTTGATAGAAATACGATGATGGGTGATAGCACTGCCCTTAATTTAGCCCCGTTTCAACGCCATGTAGGTATTTATGCGTACAGAGCGGGTTTTATTAAACAATACATAGAGCTGAGTGTATCACCACTAGAATTACTTGAATCACTTGAGCAGTTACGTGTTTTGTATCACGGTTATAAAATTAAAATAGAACAAGCTCAAATAGCCCCTCATGCAGGTGTAGATACGCCTGATGACTTAGCTAAAGTGATAGCGCATATTAAAAGTAAAAACGTGTGAGTGAGCAAGTAAGTAAGATATTAAAAGTTGTTTATACACATAACGACTTTTATATTTTAGAAAAGCCAGCGGGTCTTAATTTTCATTCTGAAGAGGGACCCGGCTTTGTTGTTTTAGCCGAACAACAATTATCACAAAAGCTTTATGCCGTTCATCGTTTAGATAAAGTGACATCAGGGCTGATTATTTTAGCGCGAAACAAAGCCGCTGCGGCCACCTTTACTGTTATGTTTACTGAGCATGCAATTGCTAAATTTTATTTAGCGATTAGTGATGCTAAACCAAAAAAGAAGCAGGGGTGGATAAAAGGCGATATGGCTAAGTCTCGCCGTGGCTCGTTTAAGTTACTAACGAGTACACTTAACCCTGCAATCACCCGATTCTATTCTCTGAGTTATAAGCCAGGGTTTAGAGGGTATATTTTAAAGCCTTACTCTGGTAAAACACATCAACTAAGAGTGGCACTAAAAAGTGTGGGTGCAGCTATTTTAGGCGATGCAATGTATTCAGGCTCGCTATCAAATCGTACCTATTTACATGCATATGCATTGAGCTTTTTATGGCAAAGTGAACAAATACAGCTAACTTTATTACCCGATAATGGTGATGAGTATTTGGCGTTAATTAAACATCAAGATTTTCAAGCATGGCAATCACCATGGCAACTGGATTGGTAAATGAGCGAAAAAGTTACAGATATACGTTTTGGTGGTATTAAACGTTTATATGGTCATCAACAGTTTGATTGGCTTCAAGAAGCACATTTTTGTGTAGTAGGTATTGGTGGTGTAGGAAGTTGGACAGCAGAAGCACTTGCACGTACTGGTGTTGGTAAAATAACATTGATTGATTTGGATGATATTTGCGCCACTAACGTCAATAGACAAATTCACGCGTTAACGGGCACTATTGGTCAAGCTAAAGTCGATGCAATGAAAGCGCGCTGCGAGCTCATTAATCCACAGTGCCAAATTAATGTAATAGATGACTTTATTACGCTTGATAATATTCAAGAGCATATTCAAGGTTTTGATTATGTAATTGATTGTATTGATGCAGTTAAAGAAAAAGCAGCATTAATTGCTCACTGTAAACGTAATAAACTACCTATAATTACAACTGGTGGTGCTGGCGGGCAAACAGATCCTAGCCAAATAACTTTTGGTGATGTAGCTAAAACTACGCAAGACCCATTACTTGCAAAGGTGCGCTATATTTTGCGCAAGCAATATAATTTTAGTAATAATCCTAAACGTAAGTTTAATATTGATTGTGTTTACTCAACAGAGCAATTGGTTTACCCAGGAAGCGATGGCAGCGTATGTCATGCTAAGCAAAGTGCTGATGGCACGATGAATATGGACTGTAATAATGGTTTTGGCTCTGTGACTATGATCACAGGAAGCTTTGGATTTTTTGTTGCTGCTAAAGCTGTACGTAAATACTTAGATAAAAAACAACGCTCACAAGCCTAGGCTCTGCCTTGCCTAAATACCAAACAGACTGCTGCAATTTAACCTTGAAAGATCAACAGACCTCGGTTATTTAAGCTTGTGTTGTGCCATGGTTTGAATTTTTTCAACCATGGCTTTAATACCATTACCACGTGATGCGCTTAAGTGGCTAATAAGGCCTAGCTTTTCAAATTCTTCATACGCATTTTTATTCACTACCTGTTCTGGTGTAAGCCCGTTATAAAGCGCTAAAATAATAGCTAATAATCCTTTTACTATACGAGTATCAGAGTCACCTATTACAACAAGTGTATTTTCGGTTAAGTCAAATTCAACGAACATCCATACTTTGCTTTCACAACCAGAGACAAGGGCGTCATCAGTTTTTAAAACATCAGCTAAAGCCGGTAACGTTTTTCCTAAAAGCATTATTTCACGATATTTTTGCTGCCAAGCAGGTGCATTTTTTATAGATTCTGTGACTTTGTTAAACGTATTTGTCATGAGTTATCCTAATTAATTCTATTAAACTGGTGTTCAATCTAATAAAGCGATACATTTTTTAAGTGAATCAATGAATATATCTACATCTTTGTAGGTATTATAAAAAGAAAAACTCGCTCTTAACGTTCCATTAAGCCCTAAATGTGTCATTAACGGTTGTGTACAATGGTGTCCGCTTCTGACTGCAACCCCATATCCGTCAAGTAAAGTTGCCAAATCATAAGGATGTTCATCTTTAAAATTAAAACAGAGTGTACCAATATTGTCAGATAGGTTGCTGAATATGGTAATGCCATCCACCTTTACCAATTTTTGCGCCGCGTAACTAAACAATTCTTGTTCATATTGCTGTATTTGCACGTGATCTAATTCATTTAAATAGTCTAATGCGGCACCAAAGCCTAAAACTCCAGAAATATTTGGTGTGCCAGTTTCAAATTTTGCAGGCGCAGGGCGATAAGTGCTATGAGTTAAGTAAACTTTATCGATCATTTCACCGCCGGATTGGTAAATATCTAGCGTATTTAGCTCTTCATATTGGCCATAAAGTACACCTAAGCCTGTTGGACCGAGCATTTTATGGCTTGAGCAAACATAAAAGTCACAGTTTAATTCACGTAAATCGGGTTTTAAATGCAGTGCACCTTGGGCTCCGTCCACTAAAACAAGCGAATTCACCTCTTTTGCAGCTACAATTAGTGGCTTTAAATCAGTGATATTACCCAGTGTGTTCGATGCTTGTGTAATAGCTAATAAGGCAGGTTTTGTTTCTTTTATAAATTTACAGCATTGTTGTATGTTTAGCGTGCCGTTATTATTAAGCGGCAGAGAGACTAATTTAGCTCCCGTCTGTTGGCTTACTAGTTGCCAAGGCACTATGTTTGCGTGATGCTCAAGCGGAGATATCATTATGGTATGACTTTCATCTAAACGCTTTTTTAAGCCGTTAGCGACCAAATTTATGGCTTCTGTAGCACCTTTAGTCCATACAATCTCTTTACTTAAGACATTAAAAAACCTTGCAGTTTTATCCCGGACTTGTTCATAAGAATAAGTGGCCTGTTCGCTAAGTGTATGGCGTCCACGGTGTACATTTGCATTTTGAGACGTATAAAACTCAGTAATTGTATCTATAACTGATTGAGGCTTTTGTGAGGTTGCTGCTGAGTCTAAATAAACAAGCGGGCAGCCGTTTATTGTTTGATTTAATGTCGGGAAGTCTTTTCTAATTTTATTTATATCAAACTTTAAAGTAGGCATAGCTCATCTACATAGTGTTTTTAAGGCAGGGATTGTAATCGGTTTATGATAATTCTCAAGTGCTGTTAATAAAAAAGGCCGCTAAATGCGGCCTTTTAAACTAACCAGCGTCAATTAACGCTTGTCAGTTGATACGTAATCACGTTGAGTGTAACCAGTATACATTTGGCGAGGACGGCTGATCTTATGACCAGGTTGAGATAGCATCTCATCCCAGTGAGTGATCCAACCAACAGTACGTGCCATTGCAAAAATTACAGTGAACATGCTTGTTGGAATACCAATCGCTTTTAAGATAATACCAGAGTAGAAATCTACGTTAGGGTATAGTTTCTTCTCTACAAAGTAAGGGTCTTCAAGGGCAATTTGCTCAAGCTTCATAGCAATATCAAGAAGTGGATCTTGGATATTAAGCTCAGCTAAAACTTCATGACACGTTTGACGCATTACTGTAGCACGTGGGTCGAAGTTTTTGTAAACGCGGTGACCAAAGCCCATAAGGCGGAATGGGTCAGCTTTGTCTTTAGCTTTAGCAACGTATTCATCAATACGGTCCACAGAGCCAATCTCTTCTAACATGTTTAAACATGCTTCGTTAGCGCCGCCGTGAGCAGGTCCCCATAAAGAAGCAATACCAGCTGCAATACATGCATACGGGTTAGCACCTGATGAACCAGCAAGACGAACTGTTGAAGTCGATGCATTTTGCTCATGATCTGCATGAAGCATAAAGATTTTATCCATAGCTTTAGCAGTTACAGGGTTAACTTTATATTCTTCAGCAGGTACAGAGAACATCATGTGTAAGAAGTTTTCTGCGTAGCTTAAATCGTTACGTGGGTATACAAACGGTTGGCCGATGTTTGTTTTATAAGCCATTGCAGCAATAGTTGGTAACTTAGCAACTAGCTTAACTGCGCTTGTTTTACGTTGTTCTGCATCAGTAATATCAAGGTCTTCATGATAAAAAGATGATAACGCACCCACTACGCCACAAAGCATTGCCATTGGGTGAGCGTCAAAGCGGAAACCTTGGAAAAAGTTAGCAATCTTCTCGTCAAGCATAGTGCTTGTAGTGATTTCATTCTTAAAAACTTCATATTGTTCTTTAGAAGGTAACTCACCATTTAAAAGTAAGTAGCAAAGCTCAATATAGTTAGAATCTTCAGCTAATTGCTCAATTGGGTAACCACGGTGAAGTAGTACACCTTTACCACCATCAATATAGGTGATTGCAGATTCACAAGAACCAGTCGACATGAAACCTGGGTCATAAGTAAAGTGACCATGTGAACCTAACGTACGTACGTCGATTACATCTTGGCCAGCAGTGCCTTGATAAATTGGAAGTTCGATTGGATCTAGTCCATCAATATGGACTGTGGCTTTTTTATCTGCCATCGCTATGTATCTCCTATTAAGATATCTATTCTGATTTTTAGATTTTAAAGTTCTGAAATCTGTTTTAAGCACATCTTCGCATTTTAACGTGAAAGAGGGGGTTAAAGTCAATTTTTATAAACATTATGCATATATGTATAATAAATATTCGGTATTAATTAAATATAATACTATTGGCTAATTCGCAAACATCTCTAAATAAACAAGAATTGTAAAAAGTCCTGTGGGTATATATACTAACAGTGGTTTTAAACCGTATTGTATTTGGGTAAACATATTCTTAACAGCTTAAAATTTACTGTTTTGTGAACTTTAACTATTTTGATACGTTTATTCTGATAGTTCCATCAGTAATATTTGGTGGGTTTTTAGAAAAACAAGTAGATGAGCTCCACTGTGAGCAAAGATGGGCAAGTAACTGTGAAAAAGCAAAGACCTGTAAATCTAGATCTAACAACTATATCTATGCCGGCAACGGCTAAAGCTTCAATTTTTCACCGCGTCACCGGTGTTGCATTGTTTTTTGCTTTAACGTTTGTCATTTGGGCTTGGTCTGAGTCTCTCTCTTCAGCTGAAGGTTTTGAATTCGTCAAGGGTCTGTTTAACGGATTCATTGCCAAATTTATAGCTTGGGGCACTGTTTCTGTATTAGGTTATCACCTTATTGGTGGCATCCGTCATATGATTATGGATATGGGACATTGGGAAGAACTTGAATCAGGTAACCTCAGCGCTAAAGTATCAATGGCTCTTGGTGTTGTGTTTGCCGTATTGGCAGGGGTGTGGATATGGTTTTAAATCAAGCAACTCTAAAACGTGATGGTGTACAAGATTTCGTATCTTTACGTACCACGGCATTAATAATCAGCGCGTACGCGATTTTTATTATCGGCTATTTTTTAGCGACGCCAGAAGTCACTTTCGAAGCCTGGACAGGCCTCTTCTCTAACCTAGCAATGAAAGGGTTTACTTTAATTACCCTTATTTGCATTATGGTTCATACCCGCATTGGCCTTTGGCAAGTTCTTACAGACTATGTTAAGTGTTCGAAGTTGCGTGCTGTTTTAGGTTTTGTTTTAAACCTAATGGCCGTTGCTTACGTAGCTATTGGTCTAATCGTTTTATGGGGTGTTTAAGTGAAATATTCTGTTCGTGAATTTGACGCCGTAGTAATTGGTGCAGGTGGTGCTGGTATGCGCGCTGCTTTAGCAATTACAGAATCTGGCAAAACGTGTGCATTAATATCTAAAGTATTTCCAACGCGCTCACACACTGTATCTGCTCAAGGTGGTATTACAGTAGCGCTAGGTAATTCACACGAAGACAACTGGGAATGGCATATGTACGATACCGTTAAGGGTTCCGATTTTATCGGCGACCAAGACGCTATTGAATACATGTGTCAAACTGGCCCAGAAGCTATTACTGAATTAGAAAACATGGGACTACCATTTTCTCGTTTTGAAAATGGCCGTGTTTACCAACGTCCTTTCGGTGGTCAATCGAAAAACTTTGGTGGTGAACAAGCTGCACGTACTGCCGCTGCTGCTGACCGTACTGGTCATGCTTTACTTCATCTTCTATATCAACAAAACGTTAAAAACAAAACAAATGTATTCTCTGAGTGGTATGCACTTGACTTAGTTAAAAACGACAATGGCGATGTAGTAGGGTGTACAGCAATTGAGATTGAAACAGGTGAAATCACTTTCTTCAAATCTAAAGCAGTTGTATTAGCCACTGGTGGTGCAGGTCGTATATTCGCATCAACAACAAATGCTCACATTAACACCGGCGACGGTGTTGGTATGGCAACACGCGCTGGTATTTCTATGCAAGACATGGAAATGTGGCAGTTCCACCCAACGGGTATTGCAGGTGCTGGTACGCTAGTAACTGAAGGTTGTCGTGGTGAAGGCGGTTATCTTTTAAATAAAGATGGCGAGCGCTTCATGGAACGTTACGCACCAAACGCAAAAGACTTAGCGTCTCGCGATGTTGTTGCGCGTTCAATGATGACTGAAATCCGTGAAGGTCGTGGTTGTGATGGTCCTTGGGGTCCTCATATCAAGCTGAAACTTGACCATTTAGGTGAAGAAACGCTTAACCTACGTCTTCCTGGCGTATGTGACCTAGCTAAAACTTTCGCTCACGTTGATCCAGCTAAAGAACCAATTCCAGTAATTCCTACTTGTCATTATATGATGGGTGGTGTTCCTACTAACGTAAATGGACAAGCACTACAAATCGATGCTCAAGGCAACGAAAAAGTAGTTGAAGGTTTATTTGCTGTTGGTGAGATTGCATGTGTATCTGTACACGGTGCAAACCGCTTAGGTGGTAACTCATTACTAGATTTAGTTGTATTTGGCCGTGCTGCTGGTAACTTCTTAGGTAAATACCTTAAAGATGTTGAAGTGTCAAAAGCGGCTTCAGAGTCAGATTTAGAAGCGTCTCTTGCACGTTACAACCGTTGGGAAAATTCAACGGCTGGCCAAGGTGAAGATCCAGTTCAAATCAAAAAAGATCTACAGCAATGTATGCAGCTTAACTTCTCGGTATTCCGTGAAGGCGATTCAATGGCTTCAGGTCTTCAAGAACTTAAAGAAATTCGTGAACGTCTGCAACATGCTCGTCTTGATGATAAATCATCAGACTTCAATACGCAGCGTATCGAATGTCTTGAACTAGGTAACTTAATGGAAACAGCTTACTCAACTGCAGTAGCTGCAAACTTCCGTACAGAAAGCCGTGGTGCACATTCTCGCTTTGACTACCCAGATCGTGATGACGAAAACTGGTTATGTCACTCAGTATTCAATCCTGTAACGGATGAAATGAGTAAGCGTGATGTAAACTATGCGCCTAAAACGCGTGAAGCTTTCCCACCTAAAGCACGTGTTTACTAGGAGATAGACGATGGCACAAGTACAATTTTCAGTTTATCGTTATAATCCAGATGTTGACAACGCTCCTCGTATGCAAGAATACACCTTGCAAACAGAGGAAGGTCACGACATGATGGTGTTAGATGCACTTATTCTTTTAAAAGAACAAGATCCTACACTATCTTTTCGTCGTTCATGCCGTGAAGGTGTGTGTGGATCTGATGGTGTTAACATGAATGGTAAAAATGGTTTAGCATGTATTACTCCTTTATCTACGCTACAAAAAAATGGCAAAGGTAAAATTGTAGTACGTCCGTTACCAGGCTTACCTGTGGTTCGTGACCTTGTTATTGACATGAGTCAGTTCTACACTCAGTACGAAAAAGTTAAACCTTATTTAATTAATGATCAGCCTGCAGCAGGCGAGCGTCTTCAATCTATTGAAGAGCGTGATAAATTAGATGGGCTATATGAGTGTATTTTGTGTGCATGTTGTTCGACATCGTGTCCTTCGTTCTGGTGGAATCCAGACAAGTTCATTGGTCCAGCAGGCCTTCTTCACGCTTACCGTTTCTTAGCTGATAGCCGAGATACAGCAACTGAAGAACGTTTAGCGGATTTAGACGATGCGTTCAGTGTGTTCCGTTGCCACAGTATCATGAACTGTGTTAGCGTTTGTCCTAAGGGTCTTAACCCGACTAAAGCAATTGGGCAAATCAAATCTATGTTATTAAACCGAGCGGTTTGATTACTTAGTAAACGTAAGATGGCTAATACAGATTATTAGCCATCTTGTTATGATAACTATTAATTTCTGCGCTAAAGAAAAGGGCTTATAAATGCACGAAGGTGTGATGAAGGCATGGCTAGAATCTTCACATTTAAACGGCGGCAACGTTGCTTATGTAGAAGAGCTTTATGAAGCGTATTTAGACGATGCGACTTCTGTGCCAGATGAATGGCGAGAAGTGTTCGAACAATTACCTAAAGTTGATGGTGTGGATGTTGAAGTAAAACATTCAGAAGTTCGAACGCAGTTTGCACAGCTTGCAAAAAACAAGCATAGAGAAGTAGTGGTAGCAGAGGGTAGTGGCGGTGACCTTAAACAGGTTAAAGTTCTACAACTTATTAATGCTTTCCGTTTTCGTGGACACCAAAATGCAAACCTAGATCCATTAGGTATTTGGCAACGAGAGCGTGTACGAGATTTAGAGCTAGAGTACCACGACTTATCTTCAAGTGATTTTGACCGCGAGTTTAACGTAGGATCGTTTGCCGTAGGCCGCGATACTATGCCTTTAGGTGAACTATACCAAGCACTAAAAACTACATATTGTGGTTCAATTGGCGCTGAGTATATGCACATCACATCAACAGAGGAAAAGCGTTGGTTACAACAGCGTTTAGAATCTGTCCAGTCTAGGCCAAAATTCGAAAAAGACGAAAAGCTGCGTATCCTAAAAGGATTAACTGCTGCTGACGGACTTGAAAAATATTTAGGGGCTAAGTTCCCAGGTGCTAAGCGTTTCTCACTTGAAGGTGGCGATGCGTTAGTTCCAATGTTAAAAGAGCTTATTCACCGCGCTGGTGAAAGCGGCCAACAAGAAGCTGTTATTGGTATGGCTCACCGTGGTCGTTTAAATGTTCTTGTAAATGTACTTGGTAAAAATCCATCAGAATTATTTGATGAGTTTGCTGGTAAACATAAAGAAACATTAAGTTCTGGCGATGTTAAATACCACATGGGTTATTCATCTGACTTTGCTACTAAAGGTGGCAATGTTCATATGGCGCTTGCATTTAACCCGTCTCATCTTGAAATTGTAAACCCAGTTGTTATGGGCTCAGTACGTGCTCGTCTTGACCGCTTAGGTGACAGTTCTGGTATTAAAGCTTTACCAATTACAATTCATGGTGATTCTGCGGTTACAGGCCAAGGTGTTGTACAAGAAACGTTTAACTTATCACAAACTAACGCGTTTAGTTGTGGTGGTAGTATTCGTATTGTTGTAAATAACCAAGTTGGTTTTACTACATCAAAACAAGACGATGTACGCTCTACTGATTACTGTACTGACATTGCTAAAATGGTTCAGTCACCTATCTTCCATGTTAACTCTGATGACCCTGAAGCAGTTGCATTTGTTACTCAAATTGCACTTGATTTCAGAAACCAGTTTAAACGTGACGTAGTAATCGATTTAGTATGTTACCGTCGCCATGGTCACAATGAAGCTGATGAGCCTAATGCAACTCAGCCTGTTATGTACCAAAAAATTAAAAAACACCCAGTTCCACGTTTAATATACGCAGACCAACTTATAGCTGAAGGCTCTTTTTCTGAACAAGAAATAAAAGCACTTGCTGATGAGTACCGTAATGCATTAGACGAAGGCAACTGTGTTGTTTCAGAAATTCAACCAGAGACATCGCATTCTTCAGATTGGGCAAAGTATGTTGGCCATGAATGGGATGTTGCTTACGATGCCAGCGTACCTGTTGAAGAGCTCAAAGCACTCGGTGAGAAAATCGCTTCTTACCCAGAGCAATATAAAGCACAGTCACGCGTTAAAAAGATTTACGATGATCGTAAATTAATGGCTTCTGGTGAGAAACCTCTAGATTGGGGGATGGCAGAAACACTTGCTTATGCAACAATCGCAACTGAAGGCACTGACATTCGTTTAACTGGTCAGGATTCAGGGCGTGGCACATTCTTCCATCGTCATGCTGTTGTTCACAGTCAATCAGACGGCGCTACTTATACACCTCTACAGCACTTAAGCGAAGATCAAGGTACTTTTGAAGTATTTGATTCTGTTTTATCTGAAGAAGCTGTTGTTGCTTTTGAATACGGTTATGCAACTGCAGAGCCTACTTCATTAGTGCTTTGGGAAGCACAGTTTGGTGATTTCGCCAACGGTGCACAGGTTGTATTTGACCAATTCCTAAGTTCTGGTGAGCAAAAATGGGGCCGTTTATGTGGTCTTACAATTTTGTTACCACATGGCTACGAAGGACAAGGTCCAGAACATAGTTCAGCTCGTTTAGAGCGTTTCCTACAACTATGTGCTGATCACAACATGCAAGTATGTGTTCCATCTACTCCTGCACAAGTTTACGCTATGCTTCGTCGTCAATCAGTTCGACCACTACGTCGTCCGTTGATTGTTATGACGCCTAAGTCGTTGCTTCGTCATCCTCTTGCAACTTCATCGCTTGAAGAGCTATCGCATGGTGTTTTCCATAATATGATCGACGAAGTTGATGATATTAACCCTGAGAAAGTCGAACGCGTTGTATTTTGTAGTGGTAAAGTTTATTACGAACTATTACAAGAGCGTCGTAAGCTTGAGCAAGATAATATTGCTATTGTTCGTGTTGAGCAGTTATATCCGTTCCCACATGACGAAATGCAAACAATTATGGAACGTTACCAACACGTAACTGATTTTGTATGGTGTCAAGAAGAGCCACAAAACCAAGGTGCATGGTACTGTTCACAACATCACTTTATTGATGCAATCCCACAAGGTGCTAAATTAAAATATGCAGGACGTAAAGCGTCTGCATCACCAGCGTGTGGTTACATGTCAGTACATACTAAAGAACAACAAGCGCTCGTTGCCGACGCGCTTACTATAGAAAATAAAGGATAAGCAATGAGCACAGAAATTAAAGTTCCTGTTCTTCCTGAGTCGGTTGCAGATGCTACCGTTGCTACATGGCATGTAAGTGTTGGCGACAAAGTAACTCGCGATCAAAACTTAGTAGACATTGAAACAGATAAAGTGGTTTTAGAAGTTGTTGCACAGCATGACGGTGTAATTACAGAAATATCACAAGAAGAAGGTGCAACCGTACTTGGCGATCAAGTTATGGGTTTACTTGGTGATGCTGATGCAGCGCCAGCAAGTGAAGGTTCATCTAAAGAAGAATCAGCACCAGCTAAATCAGATGACGCGCCAGCGGCGCAATCAGCACCAGCATCAGAAGGTAAAGAAGTGGACATTAAAGTACCTGTACTTCCAGAATCAGTTGCAGACGCAACAATTGCTACATGGCATGTACAACCAGGTGACGCAGTAACACGCGACCAAAACTTGGTAGATATTGAAACAGATAAAGTTGTTCTTGAAGTAGTAGCTCAAGAAGATGGCATCATGGGTGATATCATTCACAACGAAGGCGATACTGTACTAGGCGAGCAAGTAATTGGTTCGGTTAAAGCAGGCGGTGCACCAGCGGCTCCAGCTGCAAAAGCAGACGAAACGCCAGCGGCAGATTCTAGCGAAAGTTCAGATGTGTTAACACCATCAGTTCGTCGTTTAATTGCTGAGAAAGGCTTAGACGCTTCTAAAATTAACGGCACGGGTAAAAATGGCCGTGTAACTAAAGAAGACGTTGATACGTTCTTAAAAGCACCAGCGCCAGCGGCTAAAAAAGCAGAAGCTTCTGCTCCTGCAGCACCGATGGGCGATCGTACTCAAAAACGTGTTCCTATGACTCGCCTACGTAAAACGATTGCTACACGTCTTCTTGAAGCTAAAAATTCAACTGCAATGTTAACAACATTCAACGAAGTGAACATGGAACCAATCATGAGCCTTCGTAAGCAGTACCAAGAAGTATTTGAAAAGCGTCATGGTATTCGTTTAGGTTTCATGTCTTTCTACGTGAAAGCGGTAACTGAAGCACTTAAACGCTTCCCAGATGTTAATGCATCAATTGATGGTGACGATATTGTTTACCATAACTATTTTGATATCAGCATTGCAGTATCTACTCCACGTGGTCTAGTTACTCCAGTACTTAAAGATTGTGACAAACTATCTGTTGCTGAAATCGAAAAGGGTATTCGTGAATTAGCACTTAAAGGTCGTGATGGTAAGCTAACGCTTGCAGATATGACCGGTGGTAATTTCACTATTACTAATGGCGGCGTATTTGGTTCATTACTATCTACACCTATCATTAACTTGCCACAGTCTTCAATTTTGGGTATGCATAAAATCCAAGACCGTCCGATGGCTGTAAATGGTAAAGTAGAAATACTTCCTATGATGTATTTAGCTCTTTCTTATGACCACCGTATCA
The DNA here is from genome assembly GCF_031198785.1 of Pseudoalteromonas sp. HL-AS1. Taxonomy (NCBI): domain Bacteria; kingdom Pseudomonadati; phylum Pseudomonadota; class Gammaproteobacteria; order Alteromonadales; family Pseudoalteromonadaceae; genus Pseudoalteromonas; species Pseudoalteromonas sp. HL-AS1. The sequence goes on along the minus strand of NZ_CP133569.1, from coordinate 1,885,594 downwards.
TTGATGGTAAAGAATCAGTTGGTTTCTTAGTGACTATTAAAGAGTTACTTGAAGATCCAACTCGCTTATTGCTAGATGTTTAATCTAGTTGTATGAAATGTAAGCTGTGAATGAACATTCACAGCTTTTTTTTTGCGCCTTTGGTCTTACTGGGGTTTTCATGTTAAGCCTTGGGATCTATACTAGGTGCGCAATTTGGGATAGTTGTTTATTTGAAAAAATATTCAGCTCTTTTAGTATAAAAAATTGGATAAAGCATCATGAATTTGCATGAGTATCAGGCAAAACAACTTTTTGCCGAATATGGTTTACCAGTTTCTCAGGGTTTCGCTTGCGATACACCTGAAGAAGCTGCAGCAGCTGCTGAAAAAATCGGCGGTGATATGTGGGTTGTTAAAACTCAGGTTCACGCAGGTGGACGTGGTAAAGCTGGCGGTGTAAAGCTAGTAAAAACTATCGACGAAGTAAAAGCGTTTGCAGCTAACTGGTTGGGTAAAAACCTAGTTACTTACCAAACAGACGAGAAAGGCCAGCCAGTAGCTAAAATTTTAGTTGAAAGCTGTACTGACATTGCTAACGAATTGTACCTAGGTGCAGTAGTTGACCGTGCATCTCGCAAAGTAGTTTTCATGGCGTCTACTGAAGGCGGCGTTGAAATTGAAACTGTTGCAGAAGAAACACCAGAGCTTATCCACAAAGCTGAAATTGATCCATTAGTGGGTCCTCAAGCTTACCAAGCACGTGAACTAGGCTTCAAATTGGGTCTTAACCCAGTACAAATGAAGCAGTTTGTTAAGATCTTTATGGGTCTTGGTAACATGTTTACTGATTTTGATTTCGCACTACTTGAGATCAACCCGTTAGTAATTACAGACGAAGGTAACCTTCACTGTCTTGACGGAAAAATCGGTATTGATGGTAATGCACTTTACCGTCAACCTAAAATCCGTGAGTTCCACGATCCATCTCAAGAAGATGCACGTGAAGCACACGCAGCAAGCTTCGAGCTTAACTACGTTGCTCTAGATGGCAATGTTGGTTGTATGGTTAACGGTGCAGGCCTAGCAATGGGTACTATGGACATCGTAAACCTACACGGCGGCAAACCGGCTAACTTCCTAGATGTTGGCGGCGGCGCGACTAAAGAACGTGTTTCTGAAGCATTCAAAATCATCCTTTCTGACGATAATGTTAAAGCTGTTTTAGTAAACATCTTTGGCGGTATTGTACGTTGTGACATGATTGCTGAAGGTATCATTGGCGCAGTTAAAGAAGTTGGCGTAAATGTACCTGTAGTTGTACGTTTAGAAGGTACTAATGCTGAATTAGGTCGTGAAGTTCTTAAGAACTCAGGTCTAGATATCATTGCTGCTGAATCACTAACAGACGCTGCTGAGAAAGTTGTTGCTGCTGCGGAGGGCAAATAATGTCTGTATTAATCAATAAAGATACAAAAGTTATCTGTCAAGGTTTCACTGGTGGCCAAGGTACTTTCCACTCAGAGCAAGCGCTTGAGTACGGTACACAAATGGTTGGTGGTGTAAGCCCAGGTAAAGGCGGTCAAACGCACCTTGGTCTTCCTGTATTCAACACAGTTCGTGATGCTGTTCAAGAAACTGGCGCAACTGCTTCAGTTATCTACGTACCAGCTCCTTTCTGTAAAGATGCAATCTTAGAAGCTATCGATGCTGGCATCGAGCTGATTGTTTGTATCACTGAAGGTATCCCTACGCTTGATATGGTTGACGTTAAAGTTAAACTAGATCAAACAGGTACTCGTATGATCGGTCCTAACTGTCCAGGTGTTATTACTCCTGGTGAGACTAAGATTGGTATCATGCCTGGTCACATCCACAAACCTGGTAAAGTAGGTATTGTTTCTCGCTCTGGTACTTTAACGTACGAAGCGGTTAAGCAAACTACTGATGCTGGTTTTGGTCAGTCTACGTGTGTTGGTATTGGTGGTGATCCAATCCCAGGTACTAACTTTATCGACGTTCTAGAAATGTTCGAAAAAGATCCACAAACTGAAGCAATCGTAATGATTGGTGAAATTGGTGGTACTGCAGAAGAAGAAGCTGCAGAGTACATCAAAGCTAACGTAACTAAACCTGTAGTATCTTACATTGCTGGTGTTACTGCACCAGAAGGTAAGCGTATGGGTCACGCTGGCGCAATCATCGCAGGCGGTAAAGGTACTGCTGATGAGAAATTTGCTGCATTAGAAGCTGCGGGCGTAAAAACTGTACGTTCACTTGCTGAAATCGGTAAAGCACTTAAAGAGAAAACAGGCTGGTAATTGCTTGTTTCCTTTGAAAAGGCCCGCTTATGCGGGCCTTTTTGTTATTGAGGTAAATTTAGAACGGATAACTAATATGCTGAAAAAAGCGTACAGACAAATCTTGTCGTTGTTTATTTATGGCCAGCTCGTTACATAATGCATGAATTGTTTTCTCTACTTGGTTCATAAAGCGGCCATAACCAATTTCATGTTTATCCTGCTGCGTTGCTACAATAACAAAATGTAGTGTTTCTACTAATTTTGTTGCTTCATAAAAATATTTAATTTGATTTTCATTTGATTCAACATCAAAGCTCAACTTTTGTAACTCTGCATTACCTTCATTTTTATCTATTTTACTGTTTCGGACAATGGGTATTGCGCCATTAGCTACCATTGCACCGTGTGTTAGTTTGTTTTGTTCACATGCGCGTTTAAAACTATCTGCAAAGTAATCATAAAACTTTTCCACATCGTTATTGTTCACTATTGTTTGAAACTGTGTTTTGATGGCCCGAGAAACCGCAATGGTAAATGTTGCGTAAGTCATTTCAGCATAGTCACTAGGGATATTACATTGCCTTGATTGATAACGAGGGTAGAGGCTTCTGAGTTTATATCCATAACTCTCTTTATTTCCCTTATCTTTAGCAAATAAATCGTAAGTTAGATGTTGGTGATCGCGAAGTTTAAATTGGGGCTGATTTATAAATAACTGTTCTTGGAGTAAGTTTAATACTTTTTGCACTCTATTGTGAAACAAAGCTGAGTTTGCACGTAAGTCTTCACCCGTGGCTAAAAACAAGAAACGTATTTTCTTGCTTTTTATATCTGGTGAGTAATAAATTTTATGTGCCTCGTGATAACGAGGGTTATAAAAAAACAACATCTGCTTGTCGGTTTCTAATTGATATGACTCATCATGAAAGCGTACAACCGGTAGTTTATCGTTTGCTAATAAATGTACATTATGCAGTTCATACTCATCACAACATGCAAATAATTGACGCGCAATACGCTCATAGCAACAGTTTATAGTGCTAAAGCTATTATAAAATGCTTCATTAGGTATTATTTCAGCCAATAAATAGTGGTTAGCGCGTGCATTAGTTGGAATATATACACGGTGTTGATTAAGTGTCGCCATCTTAGAATCCTTATAAAGTAGGTTATTTAGCTACTATAATTGGCTTTGATGACCTAAATGTTGCGTTAAAACAAATTTTATTCATAAACAATTGAACAAGTGGATTAAAGTTAATCAATATCTAAAATAAACCTTAATCTATTGCTGTATGTTATTGTATGTTTTTGTAATAATGCATTAGTTTTGTTATTACGTAATATTTAGAGGATCACACTCCTATGGCGGAAATTGAGAATCGCCCAAGTAACTTTATTAGAACCCGAATTGATGAAGACTTAGCAAGTGGCAAACATGCGACAACGCATACACGTTTTCCACCTGAGCCAAATGGTTTTTTACATATTGGCCATGCCAAATCAATTTGTTTGAATTTTGGTATCGCAAAAGACTACAACGGTTTATGTAACCTACGTTTTGACGATACAAACCCTGAAAAAGAAGACATTAACTACGTTAACTCTATTAAAGAGGATGTACAGTGGTTAGGCTTTAATTGGGATGGCGACATAAAGTATTCTTCTAACTATTTTGATACTTTATATGGTTACGCAGTAGGGCTTATTGAAAAAGGCTTAGCGTACGTTTGTTTTTTAACTGCAGACGAAGCACGACAGTACCGCGGTACATTAAAAGAGCCAGGTAAAAACAGTCCTTATAGAGATACTTCAGTTGAAGAAAACCTAGCGTTATTTGAAAAAATGCGCGCTGGCGAATTCAAAGAAGGTGAATGTGTATTGCGTGCTAAAATTGATATGGCAAGCTCATTTATGGTGCTTCGCGATCCAATTATTTACCGTGTACGTTTTGCTCATCATCACCAAACAGCAGACAAGTGGTGCATTTACCCAATGTATGACTTCACTCACTGTATTTCTGATGCGCTTGAAGGTATTACACATTCATTATGTACATTAGAGTTTCAAGATAACCGTCGTTTATACGACTGGGTACTTGATAACATTAGTTTAGAGTGTCACCCACAGCAAATTGAGTTTTCGCGCTTAAATCTTGAATACACTATTATGTCAAAGCGTAAGCTAAATGATTTAGTAGTAAATAACTATGTAGAAGGGTGGGATGACCCTCGTATGCCTACTATTGCAGGTTTACGTCGTCGTGGTTATACACCAGGTTCAATTCGTGAATTTTGTTTGCGTATTGGTGTAACAAAACAAGAGAATATGGTTGAAATGGGCATGCTTGAAGCCTGTATCCGTGAAGACTTAAACGAAAATGCACCACGTGCAATGGCTGTACTCGATCCTGTTAAAATCGTTATTGAAAACTACGATGCAGATAAAGTTGAAACTTTATCAGTGGCTAATCACCCAAATAAAGAAGAAATGGGGCGTCGTGATGTTCCATTTACTCGTGAAATCTATATTGAACGAGAAGACTTTAAAGAAGAAGCGAATAACAAATTCAAACGTTTAGTACTTGATAAAGAAGTACGCTTACGTGGTGCTTATGTTATTAAAGCGCAGCGTGTTGAAAAAGACGAAAATGGCGAAATCACAACTATCTTCTGTACTTACGACAGCGAAACACTTGGTAAAAACCCAAGTGATGGTCGTAAAGTAAAAGGTGTTATTCATTGGGTTTCAGCACCAGAGTCTATTAGTGCAGAAGTTCGTTTATACGACCGCTTGTTTAGCGTACCAAATCCAGCAGCTGCAGAGGAATTTGAAACTACGCTAAACCCGGAGTCACTGGTTGTTTTACCTAATGCTAAATTAGAACCATCGCTTGCTAATTCACAAGCAGAGCAGGGCTTTCAGTTTGAGCGTACAGGTTATTTCTCTCGTGATTCTAAATCAGAGAACGTTGTATTTAATCAAACCGTGGGTCTTCGCGATTCATGGTCTAAAACTCAATAAGTAATATCTAAAAAACCTGAACTCTGGATAATAAATCTATCTCGAGCAGCTATTTTCAGCGCTAACTGCGTTGAATTTACTTGCAATAGGCCAGCTATTGACGCGTGAATTCGCCTTGTTTTCACTTAAAATCTCTGGCTAGAGAAAATAAATTTGAATATCACCATGATTCAATACGTTGGTAAATCTCTTAACCAGAGTTCAGGTTTAGTATCCCCAGGATTTACTGGGTATATTTATTACTATTGTCTTTTAGGCACAAAAAAACCTGCACTTAGCAGGTTTTTTTATTGCTTTTAAAAGCGATATTAGCTGTTAGCGTCGCTAAATTCTTTACACGCTGCTTTATCATTACACTCACCGTATAAATACAAAGAATGGTTTGTAAGAGTAATACCATTTTCTTCAGCAATTTCTAGTTGACGACGCTCAATCATGTCATCTTCAAACTCTACCACTTTGCCACATTTCAAACATACTAAATGATCGTGGTGAGTGCTTCCAGAAAGTTCAAATACTGATTTTCCGCCTTCAAAGTGATGACGGCTTACAATACCCGCATCATCAAATTGGTTAAGTACGCGGTATACAGTTGCAAGACCAATTTCTTCACCTAGATCCAAAAGAATTTTGTAAACATCTTCAGCACTGATGTGTTGGTTATCTGGAGATTGTAAAATCTCTAATATTTTAATACGCGGTAAAGTTACTTTTAAACCGGCTTTTTTAAGTTCCAAGTTATGATCAGTCATTAAATCTGTCTCAATTTTATTTGGTTATACTAGACATCTTGCAAAGATGTACACGACACATTAGCAACAAACAGGATAACGTGCCTAAGCGTTAAGTGCAAAGAACAATTGATTTATATTGCCTCTAAAGCTTAAAACGCTAACTGTTTGATAATTATTTAAACAGCTAGCGATATATGCAGTAAATTAGTCAGCTAATTCACTTAAACACATTTCTTCATATACTTGAGCAGACCATGCTTTAACACGTTGTTCTGTAAGCTCTGGTTGACGGTCTTCGTCGATACCCAAACCTACAAAGTGCTTATCATCAGCCATTCCTTTAGATGCTTCAAAGTCATAGCTTTCACTTGGCCAATGGCCCACAACAATAGCGCCACGTTCAGTAACAATATCGTTGATCATGCCCATTGCATCTAAAAAGTACTCAGCGTAATCTTCTTGGTCACCACAACCAAAAATAGCAACAAGTTTACCTTCAAAGTCTACTTCCTCTAGTTCTGGAAAAAAGTCATCCCAGTCACATTGAGCTTCACCGTAGTACCAAGTAGGGATACCGAATAAGATTAAATCAAATTCAGCAATCTCTTCTTTAGAGCTTTTTGCAATATCATGAACAGCCACTAGCTTTTTACCCAATTCTTTTTGGATCATTTTTGCTACGTGTTCTGTGTTACCTGTGTCACTTCCGAAAAAAATGCCTACACTTGCCATGGATTTAAAACCTTTTATGTATCAATAGCCAATCTTTCTTGTAAAATCGTTTCAATCAGCGCACTGCGGCTAATATTTTGTGCATCTGCCATATCACTCAATGCTTGATATAACTGCGATGAAACTTTAAATTCAACACGCTTTAAACCACGTGCTTTATCTCTTTTTATTTGATTACGTTTATTTACCTTTAACTGCATATCCCGAGAAAGGGGATTGGTTTTAGGTCTGCCTGGGCGTTTTTCGTATTCAAATAAATCGAGTGTAGTTCTATCTGTTTCTGACTTCGCCATGCTTAACCTACACCTGCGCCTTGCCAAAATACTTGAATAAGCCCTTTAGCAATAAAGCCTGAACAACCTAAAAAGAGCACACCCCAAACAATGTATTGTCCGAACTTTGGTACATTGCCACTTTTTAGTACGTCTTTAATTGCCATGCCGATGAATATGAAAATACCGGCTAAGCCAAAATACAACCCTAGGGTATCAAATTCGTTAATTAACTGACTGACCATCAACGTATAACCTTTAAATTAAACGGCGCGTACTATAGCATATAAATATTCATATATTTAGTGCGCTGAATCAAAAACACGCGATTAAAATTGCTTTAAACCGCAGTTAAAAAGTCATTTATCGCTTTATTAACAGCAAGAGGCTTTTGAGCATGAAGCCAATGACCTGCGCCATGAATAATTTTAGCCTTGGTGTTTTTAAAGCGTGCTGTAATTGCAGTACGATGCTCGGGCAATATATAGTCAGAATCATTACCTTTAATGAAAAGAGTATCGCATAAACAAGAATTGTTTTCATTAACATTGGACGTGATTGTCGAATATTTTTCATCAAGCACATTTAGGTTAAATCGCCATGCAAAATGACCTTCTTCATTTTTGGCGAGGCTTTTAAGTAAAAATTGTCGAACTCCAAGCTCTTCGATAAAAGGCTGCATAATTGCATCAGCTTGCTTTCTATCATCTATTGACTGCGTTGAAACTGCTTTTAGTGCTTGTAATATTTTTGTGTGGCGAGCAGGGTAACTAACAGGTGCGATATCAAGTACAACCAATTTATTTACCAGTTCAGGGTGTGTTAGTGCTAATTCCATTGCGACTTTCCCACCCATAGAATGTCCAACTAAATGAGCTTTATCTATGTTTAAATGTGCTAATAACTCGACAATATCTTGAGCCATTGCAGGGTAGTTCATTTCATCACTATGAGGAGAAAGCCCGTGGTTGCGTAAATCAACGTTAATAACATTAAAGTGTTCACTTAATGGTTTTGCGATTACATTTAGGTTTTCTAATGATCCAAAAAGTCCGTGGATCAAAATAACATTAGGGCCTTGCCCTTGTTGCTTGTAATTTAACTGCATACACGCCTCCTGAAAATTTCGCCATAGTTTGCCGAGCATTGCTCTAAAAAGCAAAAAATACAGCGACTATTTATTAAATTGGGCTTTTGTTCGTTAAATCAACAACAATCAAGTAAATATTAATATGTTTACGGGAGTGCTTGTTGTAACTCGCATTTCTGATTGGTTTGGGTATAATCACACGGGAGAAAAAAATGTGACCCGTAATGACAGGAAGAACATGAAACAAATCGACATAGACGACGAGTTATATCAGTATATTGCAAGCAATACGCAAAGTATTGGTGAAAGTGCATCCACTATTTTACGTCGTTTATTAAATCTGAGCGGCGAAAAAATTCAAACCGCAAACGTAGAACTAACTCAAAATAATCAAACTGCGACTACGTCTACCGCCACATTAAAAAGCTCAGAGCCACCTGCTGCTGAGACTTCAAAAAAACAAACGCCTGTAGCTCACGCACCCGTGAAGCAAAAAAGCGATAATGTTTTTAATGTATTAAATAAAGAAGAGCTGGCAATGCAAAAGGGTGTTGTTGGGCGCTTTTTGTTTATTTTAAGTGCATTTTACCGCACACATAAAACTGATTTTTCGGCTGTACTAGATATAAAAGGGCGTGACCGTGTTTACTTTGCTACTAGTAAAGAAGCCTTAGTAAATAGCGGTAGTAGTATGAACCCTAAAAACATAACTGATAGTGAATATTGGGTTATGACAAATTCTAATACAACGCGTAAAAAAATGATGCTTCATGAAGTTGCTCTTTGCCTTGGATATAGTGCAGAGCAAGCTGAAAAAATTCGCGATTACCTGTAAGGAAATATAATGGCTATTCACTCAGGCGCAGGCAAAACTGCTCCACAATCAGCACTGGTTAACGTACCTAAATTAGTATCTGCGTATTACTTAAACGAACCTGATCTTGAACAAAATCCAGAGCATTGTGTTGCTTTTGGTACATCAGGCCACCGTGGTTGTTCTTACGATGTTAAATTTAACGAGTCACACATTTTAGCGATTACTCAGGCTATTTGTGATTATAGAAAACAAAATGATATTTTTGGTCCGTTATTTTTAGGTAAAGACACACACGCACTGAGTGAGGCTGCATTTAATTCAGCTATTGAAGTTTTAGTTGCTAACGAAGTGCAAGTGATAACGCAAGAAAACGGTGACTTTACACCAACGCCAGTTATCAGCCACGCCATAGTTAGCCATAACAAGCTACACCCAAATGAGCTTGCAGACGGGATTGTTGTTACGCCTTCGCATAACCCTCCTGAAGATGGTGGCTTTAAATATAACCCACCTAATGGCGGACCTGCTGACACCGACGTTACTAAATGGATTGAAGACAGAGCAAATCAACTTTTATTAGAAGACTTGGTCGAAGTTGAGTTATTCCCATTCGCTAAAGCTTCACGTTCAGGCTTTATTCGCTACGAAGATTTAATGACTCCTTATATTGATGATTTAGCAAATATCGTTAATTTAAAAGTCATTAGCGATGCAGGTATCAAAATTGGTATCGATCCACTAGGTGGTTCAGGTATTAATTTTTGGCCTGTTATTGCTAAAACATATAATTTAGATTTAACCGTTGTTAATGATGTTGTTGACCCACGTTTTGCTTTTATGCCACTTGATAAAGATGGCAAAATTCGTATGGATTGTTCATCACCTTATTCAATGGCGAACCTTATTGCATTAAAAGATGATTTTGATGTGTCTATTGGTAACGACCCTGACTACGATCGCCACGGTATTGTAACGCCAGATGGTTTAATGAATCCAAACCACTTTTTAGCAGTGGCAATTGATTACTTACTTAAACACCGTGATTGGAATGAAACAGTAGAGATTGGTAAAACACTGGTTTCTAGCTCTATGATCGATAAAGTAGCAGCGCGCAATAATCGAAAAGTAAAAGAAGTACCCGTAGGCTTTAAATGGTTTGTTGAAGGCTTAAGCAAAGGCAAGCTTGCCTTTGGTGGCGAAGAAAGCGCAGGTGCTGCATTCTTACGTTTTGATGGTTCTGTATGGTGTACAGATAAAGACGGCTTTATTATGGGACTACTCGCTGCAGAAATACTTGCAGTAACAGGTAAAACACCATCAGCGCTTTATAAAGAACTAGAACAAGAGTTTGGTTCTCCAATTTACAAACGTCTTGATGCACCGGCCTCAAGCGGCCAAAAGTCACGTTTAAAAGCATTGAGTGCTTCTGATGTTAAAGCAGATACACTTGCTGGCGAACCTATTTTGCAAAAACTGACTCATGCACCAGGTAACGATGCGGCAATTGGTGGTTTAAAAGTGGTCACTGAAAATGGCTGGTTTGCAGCGCGTCCATCAGGTACTGAAGATATTTATAAAATATACCTTGAATCATTTAAAGGTGAAGAGCATTTAGCGTTACTTGAAAAAGAAGCTAAAAAGTTAGTCGATTCTGTGATCAGCTAACACTGCTTAAACTATTTTAAAACGGCTGATTTATTCAGCCGTTTTTGTTTCTATACCTTTATCTTGTGCATATGTATGCATAAGAGTTTACTCTCACATTATTTTTAAAGGGCTTATTACATGTCAGCCAATCCATCTTACTTAAATGAATTAAAACAAACAGGCGATTTTTTAACGCTTAGCCGTAATAACGAATGGCATTTAGATGCAGGTGAATTTGTTTTAGATAATGGAACTTGTGTAAATATACACGATACCGGTGTAATTGAGTTTCAACCTGCTGTCAAAACAAGCAAAGATGTAATTTATTCAAGCGCTGTACACGGTAACGAAACTGCGCCAATTGAAATTTGTGATGCGCTCATTAAACAAATTATAAAAGGTGAGCTAGTCCTTAAACAGCGTGTTTTATTTATTTATGGTAATCCACAATCAATTAATATTGGCCTGCGTTTTGTAGAAGAAAACTTAAATAGATTATTTAATGGTCACCATACAGTTGAAGGTGTACCAATGAATAATGAACGAAACCGCGCTGCAAAGCTTGAGCAATACGTAAGTGACTTTTATGCACGTGGCCAGCAAGGCAGTAGCCGATGTCATTACGACTTACACACTGCAATTAGAGGCTCTAAAAACGAAAAATTTGCTGTGTATCCATTTTTACATGGTAAGCCATGGAAAAAGTCACAGTTACAATTTTTATTGAGCTGTGGTGTAAATACCGTACTTATGATGAAATCACCCGCAACAACGTTTAGCTATTATTCGTCGTTTGTTCATGGTGCGGACTCGTTTACGGTAGAGCTGGGTCAGGTTAAGCCATTTGGCCAAAATGATATGGCCCGCTTTGAAAAAACAAAGCAAACATTAACTGCATTAATTAGCCAAAATGAAGTTAAATACCCTGATTTTAATGCAAGTGAGTTTGAGTTATTTGCAGTGCACCGCACAATTAATAGAACGCAGGATGATTTTAGTTTCCCTTTTTCTGATGATGCTGAGAACTTTACTGGCTTTGCGAAAGGTGAACTACTTGCAACCGACGGTGATACAGCGATTTACGCTGACGTTGAAGGTGAGGCTATTATATTTCCAAATGCGAGCGTAGCATTAGGCCAAAGAGCACTGCTTACCGTTATTCCAATGGATATTGATAGCAATTTCGTCTAATTAAACTCATCAGACCACTGATGACTTCAAGTTAACTATATGATTACTATTAATTAAAGTAACCGTATCGTTAACTTGCCACTTATTTAACCTGTATTTGCTTTTGTTTCGTCCCAGATGTGTTGAATAACACTTTACGTTAACGTAAAGTGTTGGCAGCTTTAATTAAAGATAGTGCAGATGTTGCAAAGTTTAACCAGCAACAATCACCCACAATAATAATTTAAAGGGGCACTGTTTTACCGACAACAAAAGAAGGTAGGTTATGAGTAATCCAAATAACGTATCGCTGAATATTAACCACGCGCTTGAATTTATTGATGGCCAAGCACTTAATATTCCAACCCTTAGTATTTTAACTGAGGACGGCGACATTCATCCTAGTGCAACCGCACCTAATATTTCAAAACATACCGCTATTAAGTTATATGAAACAATGCGTTTTATACGTTTGTTAGATGAACGTATGCAAGGCGCGCAGCGCCAAGGTCGTGTTAGTTTTTATATGCAATGCCTAGGCGAAGAAGCCGCAGTTACAGCCTCTGCTGCTGCACTTGATCAAGACGATATGATCATGGCCCAATATCGTGAACAAGCAGCACTGCATTATCGTGGTTTTACGCTCGATCAATTTATGAACCAAATGTTCTCAAATGAATTGGATTTAGGTAAAGGTCGCCAAATGCCAATCCATTATGGCTCTAAAGCGCTAAACTACATGACGATTTCATCGCCACTGGGTACGCAAATACCACAGGCCACAGGTTATGCATATGGTCAAAAAATAAAGCATATCGACGCTAAAACAGGTGAGCTTGCAAGCACAATTGATAACGTGACTATTTGTTACTTTGGTGAAGGTGCTGCATCAGAAGGTGACTTTCATGCGGGCTTAAATATGGCGGCTGTTCACAAAGCGCCGGTTATATTTTTTGCACGTAATAACGGCTATGCCATATCTACCCCTGCTGATGAGCAGTTTAAAGGCGATGGTATTGCGTCGCGTGGTGTAGGTTATGGTATTAAAACAATTCGTGTTGATGGCACAGATGCACTTGCAGTGTATGCAGCGACTAAAAAAGCACGGGAAATAGCCTCAACACAAGGTGAGCCTGTGCTTATTGAATCGATTGCTTATCGATTAGGCGCGCATTCTACATCAGACGATCCCAGTGGTTATCGCTCTAAAGATGAAGAGGCAAATAATCAAATCTGTCCTATTGATAAATTTAGAAAATGGTTGGTTAAGCAAGATTGGTTAAACGAAGAGGACGACATAAAAGCAAAAGAGTCGATTCGTGAAGAAATTTTAGCAGCGCTTAAGCGTGCTGAAGTTGTTGCCAAGCCTGCTTTAGAAGAATTGGTATCTGACGTTTACGATACTCCAATTCCCTTATTGCAACGCCAGTACGAGCAATTAAAAGATCATATAAAACAGCATCCAGATGCTTACCCAGTAACCGCAGGGAGAATTAAGTAATGGCTAAAATGAACATGCTCCACGCAATTAACTCTGCCCTCGATATTACGATGAACGAACACCCTCAAGCCTGTATTTTTGGCGAAGATGTTGGTTACTTCGGCGGTGTATTTAGAGCAACATCAGGTTTGCAAGAAAAGTACGGTAAGCATCGCGTTTTTAATACGCCTTTAACCGAACAAGGTATTTTAGGCTTTGCTAATGGCTTAGCGGCTTTTGGTGCGCCTGCATTGGCAGAAATTCAATTTGCTGATTATATATTCCCAGCGTTCGATCAAATAGTAAATGAAGCCGCTAAATTTCGTTATCGCAGTGGTAATGAATTTAATGTGGGTAACTTAACTATTCGTACGCCTTATGGCGGTGGTATTGCTGGTGGCTTATACCACTCGCAATCACCCGAAGCTTATTTTGCACATACACCGGGCTTGAAAGTGGTTGTACCGCGTAACCCTTATCAAGCTAAGGGGTTATTACGTGCCTCTATTAAAGATGATAACCCTGTCATATTTTTTGAGCCTAAGCGTTTATATCGTGCATCAACAGGCGAAGTGCCAGAAGAAGATTATAGTATTGAATTAGGCACGGCTGAAGTAGTACAAGAGGGTACCGATATTACGCTTTTAGCGTGGGGTGCTCAAATGGAGATTATTGAAGAGGCAGCACAGCAAGCAAGCGAGCAAGGTATAAGCTGTGAAGTTATTGACCTTCGTAGTATTTTACCATGGGATGTTGAAACGATTGCTAAATCGGTTATTAAAACCGGTCGTTTAATCGTGAGCCATGAAGCGCCTATAACTAATGGCTTTGGTGCCGAAATAGCAGCAACAATACAACAAGCGTGTTTCTTGCATTTAGAGTCGCCAATTTTACGTGTATGTGGTCTAGATACACCATACCCGTTGGCACTTGAAAAAGAATACGTACCGGATGCACTAAAAGTGTTGGCTGCAATTAAACAATCAATGGATTTTTAGGGGTTACCATGGCGAAAGATTTTATATTACCCGATATTGGTGAAGGCATTGTTGAATGCGAAGTAGTTGAATGGCTAGTACAAGAAGGCGATACCGTATCTGAGGATCAGCCAATTTGTGATGTGATGACAGACAAAGCATTAGTACAAATTCCGGCAGTGCATGATGGCATTATTTCAAAGCTATATTATCAAAAAGGTGAAATTGCTAAAGTACATGCTCCTTTATTTGCTATGGATGTAACTGGTGATAGTACTAGTAATGAAGTAGTAGAAGAGCCAGTTCAAGCTGAAAATCAAACTAATAACAATGCATCTGATGTAGTTGAGGACTTTATACTACCTGATATTGGTGAAGGTATTGTCGAATGTGAGATTGTTGATTGGTTAGTCGCAGAAGGCGATGAAATAGAAGAAGACCAAGCGGTTTGTGACGTAATGACCGACAAAGCATTAGTACAAATTCCGGCAAAATATACAGGCACAGTAAAAAAACTATATTACCAAAAAGGTGAAATAGCAAAAGTACACAGCCCGTTGTTTCAAATGACAATTGCAGGCAGTGCAGTAAAGCCAAATGTTGATATAAACCAAGCGGTCGTAAAGGCTCAAACTAATGCCGTCGCTGAAAAAGTTGCCCCAGTTGAAACGCAGCAAGCTGCAAAGGTTATCAATCAAAAAGCGGTTGCATCCCCTGCAGTTCGTCGTAAAGCACGTGAGCTAGATGTTGATTTAACCTGTGTACCAGGTAGTGGAAAAAATGGCCGTATTTACAAGCAAGATATTGAAGAGTTTGTAAAAGGCGAAGTGCCAAATACTATTGATACTTCACCGCTTAATAGCGATGCTTCTCAAAGTGCAGTAAAAAACCAAACACAGAATCAAAGCGGTGGCGTACGAGTAGAGCAAATTCAAGGCATTAAAGCGGCCATGGCCAAGCAAATGGTAGCTTCGGTTTCAACTATTCCGCACTTTACGTTTAGTGATGAAATAGACTTAACACAGCTTATAGCTTTGCGCAGCTCCTTAAAAGAGCAGTACAAAGCACAAGGCGTAAAGCTCACCATGATGCCATTTTTTGTAAAAGCACTCTCGCTAGCAATGAAAGAGTACCCTGTACTGAATTCAAAAGTGAATGATGATTGCTCAGAGCTTACCTATTATAACGATCATAATATTGGTATAGCAGTTGATTCAAAAATTGGCTTGTTAGTGCCTAATATTAAGTCGTGCCAGAGTAAGAGCATTGTCGATGTGGCTAATGATTTAACCCGCTTAACTCACTCAGCGCGAGAAGGGCGTGTTGCACCTGATGATTTAAAAGGTGGGACAATTAGTATCTCTAACATTGGTGCGATTGGTGGCACTATTGCGACCCCTATAATTAATAAACCAGAAGTAGCTATTGTTGCATTGGGTAAACTGCAGCACTTACCGCGTTTTGATGAAAGTGGCCAAGTTGTGAGTAAAGCGATAATGCAAGTGAGTTGGTCTGGCGATCATCGTGTTATTGATGGCGGCACTATTGCACGCTTTAATAACCTATGGAAATCGTACTTAGAAAATCCTTCGGCAATGATGATGGCAATGAGTTAATAATATAATTGTTTAAACCTAGGGCGTGTTGATCTTTGGTGATTGAATTTGCAGCAGTATGTTTGGTTTTTAGGCAAGGCAGAGCCTATGAAGTGTGGTTACTCCCCATAAGTAGGCGATAACGCAGCATAAATGCCAAACATGCGCTGCCCTTCGGGTTCTGCCTATGGGCGATAAACTCTTTGTTGCTCGGTTTTTACTTAGCCCACTAGGTTACAAACCTCGCGCCGCGATTAAATCGCCCCTAGATTGAACAAATTTCAATCCGCAAAGGTCAACACGCCCTAATAAAAAACCAGCAATTTGCTGGTTTTTTGTTTTAAATGAGTTTGTTTTTATTTAAGATACAAGTGTTACTAAAAAGTAATAAAATTAACCCCGTTAGGGAATATAAAAAAACACTAAGGAACTGTTATGGAACATTATATGAACGCGCTGCGCAGCTACGCTGATTTCTCAGGGCGTAACCGCCGTAAAGCATTTTGGATGTTTTACTTAATCAACTTTTTAATTGCTTTAGTATTGGGTGTGGTTGATGAGCTGACGGGTATAGCTGTGATTGGAACAATTTATAGTTTAGCACTGTTAATACCTCAATTAAGTGCTGGCGCACGTCGCCTTCATGATACTGGTCGTTCAGGCTGGTGGCAGCTGCTATGGTTAGTACCAATTATTGGTTGGATTGTTTTAATTGTATTTCTTGCACAAGATTCACATGAAGGTGAGAATGATTTTGGTCCAAATCCAAAAGAGCTAGCTGTAGAGCCAGCTTCTGTATAAGAAAAATAACTTAATTAAAAAGCTCAGCAATTGCTGAGCTTTTTTGTTTATGGCAATTTTAACTTAAAAAGTAAAGGCCGTAGCCTACGGCCAAAGCAGGAATAGATGTATACACAGTCGCAATTACAGCCGCTTTAGGTGCCATTGCAATTGCAGGAAATAACGCATCACCATCATTAGATATTGCATTAGCAGTTAATGCACTAAATGGAATAATACCTTGAATATATAACGTAGTAACAATTATTTGCGGACCACAACCTGGTAAAAAACCAATCACTACAGCAATAAGTGGCGCTAAATAAGCATAATGTGCAAACCAGTTTTTTAAATCAAGCCCTGCAATATTTACTAAAATCTCAAACAACATAAATGATGCCACTACCCATGCGGTCACAAAGTGTGTGTCTTGAAGTACTTTAATAATTTTAGAAGGTGGATTACATTCATCGTCTTCTGAGGTTACTTCTTTATAGCTTTCACCTTTAGAAGAATACGCCCATATAGTTACAGTAAATAACGCCATTGCAGCACCAAAAATACTAATACTTGTGCCTGTGTATTTTCCAAATTGATCAAAGTCGACATTAAATGCAATTAAAAAAGCAATAATGAGGCTTGGAATAATAGCGAACATCCAAACGGGTTTGCTTATTTTAATTATACGAGTTGGCAATACTTTAACTTGGTGTTTTTGTTCTTGCTTTGTTGGGCGTAAAAAGTCTTTTGCATGTAGGGCATTTACTATAACACCACAAAGCGTGCCTACGACTAAGCCAATGGCCATTATGGTTAAACCTTCAGTAGGGCGAGTGGCAAGGAGTAAAAATGCGGCATCTCCCATTGTAGCTGTTAAAACAGCAACAATAGCCCCAAAACTTGCTTGGCCTTTTGTAAACTGGGTAACCACTATTATTGCACCACCACATCCAGGAAGGGCACCTAAAACGGCAGCAAAAAATATTTCTAATACCGGCGATTTAGCACTTAAATAACTAAGCTCTAATTGAGGTAAATGCTCTATGGCGTAGTAATAAATTAATAATGTAGCAGCAACAAATACGCTAACTTGAAAAAAAGCATCACTTAGTGCTGTTATTGTAATTTCACGAAGTGATGGCACAGCTAAGCATACCAGCAAAAAAAGTGGTAATAATAAACGTTTATTTTGGCTAACAAAGCGTTTAGAAGCGGGCGTAATAAATCCTATTTGAGAGAGTAAAATCATACAGTGTTACCAATTAAATAAACTTAGTAACACTGTATATTTTAATTAAATGATAATCAATATCATTTGCATCTATTTAAATCGATTACTCTCTTTGAGTTTTTCGATGTTAAACCAATGCTACTTACGTTGAAATTCTGAGTTTGCATTCCACGTTGGCCATTGCTCTTGCTCCGAAATATCAAAGCCTACTTTATAAAACAATTGTAAGTCTTGAACAGCACCCGATAAATCCCATTCGTCACGGTAACGATCACATGGTTGATGATAACAACCGCGAAGTACTAAACTCATGCGTTTACGGTAATTAGCTGTCTCTTCGTCAGCTGCGACTGTGCCGCCACCTGCGTACATGGCTGGAATGCCCATATTAGCAAATGCAAAGTGATCAGAGCGGTAATAGCCACCAGATGATGGTTTAGGATCGCCTGATATTGTTCTGCCTTGCTCTTTAGCTGCAGTTGCTAAAAACTCATCCATTTGTGACTTACCAATACCAACCACATTCATGTCTTTTACTTTGCCTAATAAATTTAAGCTATCCATGTTTATGTTAGCGACTGTTTTATTAGCTGCAATCACTGGGTTAGCTGCATAGTATTTAGAACCTAGTAAGCCTTGTTCTTCAGCCGTAACTGCTAAAAATGTCATTGAACGGCTAGGGTGCTTAGGTAACTTAGTAAAGGCTTCAGCTACTTCAATAAGCCCAGCGGTACCCGTTGCGTTGTCGTGAGCACCGTTGTAAATTTGATCGCCTTTACGTGTTTTATCTGTACCTAAGTGATCCCAATGCGCTGAGTAAATAACATGCTCATCTGGTTGCTCGCTTCCTGGTAACGTAGCGATAAAGTTATACGACACTGATTTTTTAATTGTATTTTTAACATTAACAGAAGCAGTTAAATCGCCCATATCAACATGGTAAGCACCTTTAGCTGCGTTTTCTTTCGCAGTCTCAAAATCTAATCCTGCTTTAGTAAAAAGCTCTTTTGCTACGTCAGTTGTAACCCAGCCTTCAACGGCTACGCGGTCCATATTGTTGTTTTCTTTTTGAAAACCAAACTGCTCGCCACTCCACGAATTTTCAACAACCGACCATGGGTATGACGCAGGTGCTGTTTCATGAATAATAATTGCGCCAGCTGCACCTTGTCGACTTGCTTCTTCATATTTGTATGTCCAACGACCGTAATAGGTCATTGCATCGCCAGTAAATAAAGCAGGGTCTTTTGTTGCAAAGCCCGGATCGTTAACCAGCATTACAACCGTTTTGCCCTTAACGTCTAAGCCTTCGTAATCATTCCAATTGTATTCAGGGGCATTAACGCCGTAGCCCACAAATACAAGTTCAGAATTTTCTATGCCTTCTTGTGCGCTAATGCGGCTGCTACCCATAACCATGTCTTTTTTATATTGATAGTCTTTACCACCAATACTAAGCACCATATTCGAATCAGCTTCTAAAGAAACCAATGGGACTTCTTGTAAGTAACTGTCGCCATTACCTGGTTTTAAACCTAAAGCTTTAAACTGCGCAGTTAAATAATCAAGCGTTAGCTTTTCGCCAGGTGATGAAGGAGCACGGCCACCAAATTCGTCCGATGCGAGTACTTTTACATGTTTAGCCAGTTCATCAGCTTGAATACTGTTATAACCATTTGTTACATCAGTCGGGGTAATACTTGTTGTTGCGCAACCTGCTAAAACAGCAGTAGCGAGGAGTGTGAGAGAGAAATAATGTTTCATGTCAGCTCTTTTTTTGTTTTAAGTTGTGATTAGTATATTAACTTCTATTAAGCAGAACCAGTTTTTGCGGTAAACTTCTCGTAAATTATAGGCATAAATTGTTAAAGGTTTAAATGAAGCGTTTTACTCCCCCCGAGCAGTGGCAAATCAGTAGTTTAGAAACAGGTGCATTTGCGCATTTACGTGAGCTATTTAAAGTTAACGAACTAACAGATTGGCCATCGCCGCAGTGGTTTTCTCCATTTTTAACTGCTATTAATGAGAATAATATTCCTATTACTTTTGAAGATGATGCAAAGGTAGACTTTGGCGAGCGGTATTATGAGCAAGTAATTTTTGAAACAGGTGTTGTACCTACACGCAGTGAAAACTGGCATGACTTATTTGGTGGGTTTATATGGTGTTTATTTCCAAAAACCAAAGCGTTAATAAACCATAGACATGTGCAAGATATAGCTGAGCATGGACTGCAACAGCGTACTAAGCATCGTAATGCACTAACGCTTTTTGATGAGTGTGGTGTTGTATTAGCTATAAGTGAGAGTAAATGGCAGCAGTGGCTTTGCGATCACCAATGGAAAACTGCATTCGTTGAACACAAACATGAGTGGGATAAAACAATAAAACCTTTTATGTTTGGTCATGCTAATTATGAAATGCTAACAAAGCCTTATATAGGTTTAACGGGTAAAGCGTTATTTGTTTGTGTACCTAATGAAATATTTTGTAAAGATTTAGTAACTCAATACCAGTACCTTGACCAAGCCCTTTATGAGATGATTAGTACAGATAACTGCTTAGCCGATAACAAAAAGCTTTCACCACTGCCTTTATTAGGTGTGCCAGGCTGGCATGACGAAAACAAAGACGACTCTTTTTACAACAATACAGATTATTTTAGAGCGAAACGAAGGATGCGAACATGATAGAAGTTGCTGGGCTTAAAAAGAAATTTAAGCTAACTAAAGATCACAAAAAAAATAAAATAGACGACATCGATCCTCGTGAAGATAAAGACTACTTTCACTCAGTACTAGACGTTAGTTTTAGTTGCGCTAAAGGTGAGGTACTTGGATTGCTCGGCCCAAATGGTGCGGGTAAAACAACGACATTGAGAATGATTTCAACCGCGTTAAAGCCAAACGAAGGCTCAATAACGGTTGCCGGAAACAATATCGTAAAAAAACCGCTACTAGGGCGTAAATCAATCGGTTTTTTATCAGGCTCTACGGGGTTGTATGGCCGCTTAACTGTAAAAGAAAACATAGAGTACTTTGCAAAACTTCATGGCATGAACAAAAGCGATATAGCAACGCGTTGTGATGAGCTATTTACATTACTAGATATGCACAAATTTGTAGATAAACGCGCAGAAAACCTATCAACAGGTATGAAGCAAAAAGCAAATATAGCGCGTGCAGTTGTGCATCGCCCAGCAGTTGTTGTGCTTGATGAGCCAACAACGGGTCTCGATATAATGACCACGCAAACCGTTATTAAATTTATTAAGGGTCTAAAGGCGCAAGGGACGCCTGTTATTTTCTCAACCCATCATCTAGATGAAGTTGCTCTTTTGTGCGACCGAGTCGCTGTAATTAACGAAGGTATTAGCTGTTTTGACGGAACAGTAGAAGAGTTTAAACAAGCAGGTAATAGTGATGAGCTTAATCAAGCGTTTATGAATATATTAACGGAGAAGCATGATGTTTGAGGTATTTAAAAAGGAATTAAGAGAGTTATTACGCGATAAAAAAACGCTATTATTTGTAGTCGCGCTCCCTGTTGCTATATTTCCGTTATTGTTTGCCGTAATGGCATTTATAAGCTCGCAAGCTGCAATGGACGCAGAACAAAAAGTAAATACATACGCTATTATTAACGGTGAATACGCACAAGAATTTACTGACAAAGTGTTTTATCACAAAAGTTTTGAGCTTTATAAAGGTGCTAAAACCTTTAATAACATTGAAGAGCTTAAAGCAGGCGTTATAGCTGGCGATATTGATATGGGTATTTATT
This sequence comes from Pseudoalteromonas sp. HL-AS1, assembly GCF_031198785.1. Taxonomy (NCBI): domain Bacteria; kingdom Pseudomonadati; phylum Pseudomonadota; class Gammaproteobacteria; order Alteromonadales; family Pseudoalteromonadaceae; genus Pseudoalteromonas; species Pseudoalteromonas sp. HL-AS1. Next base: position 1,863,981 of record NZ_CP133569.1, on the reverse strand, counting down.
TACCAAGCCATGCTGAGCAAACTTTAGATAGCGGTGAACAAAGCCAGTGGCAGGTTGTGTTTAACGATTCAAAATCTATCAACTTTTTATTCGAACGCGTTAAAGAGCTCGCAAAAGAATACAGTGACGTGATCCAAACTCAAAAGCTAATCAGTTTTGGTATTGAAGAGTCTGTACAAAAATCTATTCTTAACCCAATTGAAGTAATAAAAGTAGATACAGCCGATAAACGTGAAAACCTAGGCGAAAAAATTGGCGGGCTTTTACCTTACTTACTTATACCACTAGTATTGATGGGGGCAACTTACCCCGCTATTGATTTAGGCGCTGGCGAAAAAGAACGCGGCACGTTAGAAACACTCCTACTTACACCTATTACGCGTACAGAGCTAGTGCTTGGTAAATTTATAACCTTGTTAACTACATCCATTGCCTCCACAACAATAACCGTCTTAAGTATGGGCTGCTGGATAGCACTGGCGCTCGCATTTGCCGATCTTGATTTTATTAAAGCCGCATTTAGTACATTAGCAGTTACCGATTTACTAATGATATTTGTACTATTACTACCTGTTGCAGCTATATTTTCGGCCTTAGCTCTGGCTATATCTATCTATGCTCGCACGTTTAAAGAAGCGCAAAATTATATGGCACCACTTAGTATGGGCGTATTTTTCCCGATTATTATTTCAATAATGCCAAATATGGAACTTACTGCTAAAACAGCATTCATTCCTGTTACAAACGTAGCATTAGCAATTAAAGAAATAGTAAAAGGGACTGTTGATTACACATTTGTAGGCTTAATATTTTTAGCCACTGCAATCATTGCTGCTGGACTATTGGCATTTTGTGTTAAGTGGTTTAACAGAGAAGATGTGCTATTTAGATAATGTACATAAAGGGTTTTAAGAATGTATAAAAGGTAGCAATTGCTACCTTTTATACTTTGAAGCGATTAATAGTAAATACAGCTTATCCGTTAATTTTGTAAGCCAATATTTTCCCACTCATTCATTTAAAATTCACATAAGGTTTGCGCTCTAAATAAAACTAATGATTTAGTCTTTTTATTATAAAAATTATAACGATAACTAATTAGTTAGAGGGTCCAATTCTCCTTTTAATACTCTATACTAATAACAATAAAAATTTATGGTGATGATAAATGTTAAAAAGGAATATTTTTTTGAACGTGACAAAAAATAATAAATTAATGCTCGTTGCAACAATAATATTTGTTCTTATAGCTTTACCATCTCTGTATTTGTTCGATCAAAAAGTAAGAAGTGATGTGTATAATTCAGCTCAAATAGAATTAAAGCGTGAACTTGAAACAAAGAGCTATTCATTAAAAAAACATCTTAAAGACAGTGTTACCGCCATTCGTTTTTTAGATGCTACACCACCAATACAAGGCATTACCCGCGCTAAAGAAAATAAACTAATTGATCCTGTTCTTGGTACGCCAATAGATGTTTGGCAAGAGCGCTTAGCAAGTATTTTTACTGGTTTTATGCAGACCGATGACAGTATTTTGCAAGCTCGCTATATTATGCTCGAAGATGGTGGGCAAGAGATTGTTAGAGTTGACCGAAATCAACTTGGAGAGATTAATCGACTGCAAGGTCTGCAATTACAAAAAAAAGGTCAACGCGATTACATAATCAAAGCAAGCATGCTTGATAAGAAAAGTGTTTATATTTCTCCAATTAACTACAACCGTGAAAATGGACAGATACAAGAACCTTATATAAGCACTTTTCGTGTTGCTAAGCCTGTTTTTGATGAAAATAATAAAATATTTGCAATATTAGTTACTAATTACTTTGCGGATAAATTACTTGAAGATTTAACAGTTGAATCTCCACAAGGGACGCAGGTTTACCTTATGAATAATGAAGGTGAATTTTTATATCATCCAAACCCTCAACTTCGATTCAGTTTTGAATTTAATAAAACTAAAACATGGTCTGAAGAATTCTCTACTGCAACCACCATGACAGAGCAAGGCACTTTACCAATAAGTAATTATCCAGTGGCTTACACTTTAAAAAAACGAATTTCGTTTGAGGGTGATATAGCCATGCTACCTTTAGAGCTTGGTGTAAGTGTTGATACAAAAACATTGTTTGCAAAGGTGAATGAGAGACGTCAAAACTTTATTGCAATGTTAGTGGTATTTTTTAGCATATTTTTAGTTATTGCTTTTTTATACCAACGCTTTATAAACCGTAAGCTGTTAATTAATTCTCTAAAAGAGCAAAACAATAAAGTAATAGAAAATTCTTTGGATGCTATTTTTACAATTGAGCAAAACGGCGAAATTGTTCACTTTAATAATACCGCTAAAGAGGTTTTTGGTAGTTCAATATCAGGCACTAATCCTGATTTTGTCTCGCTGTTTAATTTAAACGACGCAGACACTAATTGTATACAAGAGACTATTACAAACGGTTCAAAAATGCCGTTTGAAGCTATCTACACAGATGGTTATGGCAACAAACAATACTTTTCTATCACGCTTAGTAGTATTTTTGACGTATATAATAACCGTTATCAGGTAGCGGCTATTTTAAGAAATATTAGCTCATTAAAAAATACGCAATCAGAGCTCGAAGCGTTAAACAGTACTCTGGAGCTAAAGGTTTCACAAAGGACCATTGAACTAGAACGTGCAATTGACCAAGCATTAGCAGCAAGCCAAGCAAAAAGTGACTTTGTAGCAAATATCTCTCACGAAATACGCACACCAATGAATGGCGTACTAGGGATGCTTGAAATGCTCAAAGAAGATGGCTTAACCGATCAACAATACCATTATTTAAAACTAGCAAATAGCAGTGCTAATTCATTGATGAATCTGATTAACGATATTCTTGATTTTTCTAAAATAGAAGCAGGTAAGCTTGATATTGATAACCATACATTTGATGTTGTTACTGTATGTAGCGATATGATTAGCTCTTTAGCGTTACAGGGCCAACGCAAAGGTCTTGAAGTATTTTTAGATACTAAAGATGTAGTAGACAGAATGGTTATTGGCGACAGCCATCGACTTAAACAAATTTTAATTAACTTAGTTAATAATGCATTTAAATTTACCCACCGAGGTGAAGTAAGTTTAACTGTCGGTTCTAAGTACATAACTGACTCAAAGTTATTAATGAGCTTTACAATAAAAGATACCGGAATTGGTATAGCGCCTGAAAACATAGACAAACTATTTGAAGTATTTACACAAGAAGACTCAAGCACGACCCGCCATTTTGGTGGTACAGGCTTAGGTTTATCTATATGTAAAAAGCTTGCTCAGTTAATGGGTGGTAATATTACGGTTATTAGTAAAAAGGGTGCTGGTAGTACCTTTACCGCAACGGTTGAGCTACACGTTGCACAAGAGAAAAAATTAAACACAGGTATAGAGCTTGCTACAAGCATTAACGTAGCGGCATTAATAGCGCGCGATAACGTTTATAAAAACGTATGCGACTTATTGTTATTAACCTGCAAAGTAAAAGCAGAAAACATTGTACGACTTGACTACTTTAGTGAGCACAAAGAGTTTGAAGCTGATTTATTATTAATTGATGATGAGCATCCTCAAATTGATGCGTTAATTGATTACTGTAAACAGTTTAATAAAAAGTATGTTTTAATTTTACGAGATATGGTTACAGATAAGCCAATCAAAACGGTATTACCTGAAGGCAGCCATATTTTAAATAAACCACTCACTCAAGATCAATTCAGCTATAAATTGGCCAGCTTATTTGGTGCTAGTAGTGACTGTATTATAGCGCCACCAAAAGGCTTGGAAGAGGAACAAGTAGAGCCTGACCTATCTGCGTATCATGTATTACTAGTTGACGATAATATGATAAACATTGAAGTAGCTAAGGCAATATTAAAACGTACTAAAGTAAAAATCACTTGTGCGTCAGACGGTATAGAAGCCTTAGAAGCACTTAGGCTAAACGAAGAGCAAGCTTTTGATGTTATATTAATGGATTGCCAAATGCCCAATTTAAATGGCTACGATACCACAAGTGAAATTAGAAATAGTAAGGCAGGGGTAGATTATACTCACATACCGATTATCGCTATGACAGCGAGTGCGATGGAAGGTGATAGAGAGCGTTGTTTAGCTGCTGGAATGAACGACTACATTACTAAACCAATTAAACCACAAACTTTAAAAGACAAGCTAATTACTTGGTTAAGTTAATCGTTTTGAAAATCAGCTGCTAGGCAGCTGATTTTTTTGGTTTGGTATTTGTTGACGTATTTAAAGGCGTGTTAAGAATAGCTATGTCTGCGCTATCGAGTATAAATTGTGTATCTGACCAATGTAGTAATTCTATCTTTCCATTTTGCTGCTCTACAAGCGCAGTACAGCTCTCAATCCAATCACCATCGTTACAGTACATAATACCGTCATCCACTTTTATTTTGGGATGGTGAATGTGTCCACAAATAATACCATCTACGTTTTGTTTTTTAGCTTCATGAACTGCAGCATCTTCAAAGGCACTAATCGTTTCTCGTGCTTTGTGTACCCGAGCTTTTATCCATGATGCAAGCGAGTAGTAGTTACCACCAAATATTTTACGTATACGATTGGTCCAGCGATTTAAAAATAATAAAAAGTCGTATCCTGCATCACCCGCAATACTAACAAGTTTGTTATAACGAGTTGCTGAATCAAAGTCGTCGCCGTGTATAAGTAAAAACCGTTTATTAGCTTTAGTGGTGTGAATAAACTGCTGGTGGATTTCAACACCAAATAATGTTTGATTTATATAGTTTCTAAACGCCTCATCATGATTACCGGGAATATAAATGACACGTGTACCGCTAGCTGCTTTTGTCTGTATGCAGTTTAATACTTCATAATGAGAAGGGTGCCAATAAAACTGTCGCTTCATTGACCATAAGTCAATAATATCACCCACTAAATAAAGTGTGTCGGATTCCACCGAGTTTAAAAAATCAAGTAAGTAATCAGCTTTACAATCTTTGTAACCTAAATGAACATCAGATATCCAAATGGCTGGATAATGTTGTTTTTTACGCAGTTGATTGTTTGTCATGCCCGTCATCCATAGTGTAATAATTAAACACTGTAGATAAATCTAATGACACTTATGAGACACTTTAGCGAAGCCTCCATGACAATTTATACCAAGGCACGTAATTAAATGATTTCTACAAAGCTAGGAAAGGTGAGTCATTGAGCAGCTATTATTACGCATTGCTATTAATCGAGCATAAAAAAGGCCGCATTTTAAATGCGGCCTTTTAGTCTATTTTGAGCGTGCGAGTTATTAACCTTTAACAGCCGCTTTAATTGCATCAATTGCAGTGTCAATATCAATCATTAGCTTTTCACCGGTGCGGCGGTTTTTAAGCTCAACTTTATTCTCGTCAAGGTTACGCTCACCAATCACCAGCGTAAATGGTACACCAATTAGCTCCATGTCATTAAACATAACACCAGGGCGCTCTTTACGGTCATCAAATAACACATCAAGACCTGCATCTTTTAAACCCTGGTAAAGGTTATTTGCAATATCAGGAATACGATGCGATTTGTGCATGTTCATTGGAACAATCGCTAAATCGAATGGCGCGATTGATTGTGGCCAAATGATCCCGTATTGATCGTTGTTTTGCTCAATAGCAGCAGCAACAATACGTGAAACACCAATACCGTAACAACCCATGGTCATGGTTTGGTTTTTACCACCTTCGTTTAATACTCCCGCTTTCATTGCTTCTGAGTATTTAGTGCCAAGTTGGAATATATGACCTACTTCAATACCGCGTTTTATTTGTAAAACGCCTTGGCCACATGGGCTCATATCGCCTTCAACAATATTACGAATATCAGCAACTTCGTAATCAGTTACGTCACGATCCCAGTTAATACCGCTGTAGTGCTCGTCGTCTTTATTAGCACCGGCAACAAAATCAGCAAGGATATTAGCGGCTCTATCCACAATAATAGGCATAGATAAGCCCACAGGGCCTAATGAGCCAGGTTTTGCACCAATAGCAGCAATAATATCTACCTCTGTTGCCATTTCAAGCGGAGAGTCTACTAATGGGTGCTTTTCAGCCTTTAATTCATTTAAATCATGATCGCCACGAAGTACAAGCGCCACTAAACCACGTGCATCGTTTTCATCAGGTGCACCGTAAACAATTAAGGTTTTAACACCGCGATGAGGTTTTACACCGTAGTGCTTTTTAAGCTCATTAATTGTTTTAGCGTCAGGAGTAGGGAATGCTTTTAACTCTTTACTTGCTTCTGGGCGTGGAGCGTTTGGCGCTAGTGCTTCTGCTTTTTCAATATTAGCTGCGTAATCACTGCCATCACTAAATGCAATTGCATCTTCGCCTGACTCAGCAAGTACATGAAACTCGTGCGATAAGCTACCACCAATAGACCCAGTATCAGCAAGTACAGGGCGGTAATCAAGGCCTAAACGCTCAAAAATGTTACAGTATGCTTTGTGCATCGCTTGATAAGTCGCATCTAAACACTCTTCACTTAAGTGAAAAGAGTAGGCATCTTTCATTGTAAATTCACGAGCACGCATCACACCAAAGCGAGGGCGGCGTTCGTCACGTACTTTAGTTTGTACTTGATATAAAGTAACTGGTAACTGCTTGTAGCTGCTTATTTCTTTACGTACGAAATCAGTTATTACTTCTTCGTGTGTTGGACCAAGTGCAAACGTACGGTTATGACGGTCTGTGAAGCGCATAAGCTCAGGACCAAATTCATTCCAACGGCCAGACTCTTCCCACAAATCAGCGGGTTGAATAACAGGCATTAGCATTTCAATAGCACCTGCTTTGTCCATCTCTTCGCGTACAATGTTTTCTACTTTACGTAGCACACGTAAACCAGAGGGTAACCAAGTGTATAAACCCGAAGCGACGCGACGGATCATACCGGCTCTAAGCATTAACTGATGCGATACGATTTCAGCATCTGATGGCGTTTCTTTAAGTGTTGCGAGTATATATTGGCTTGTACGCATGTTTTTTCCGAAATAGAGTAATTATGTTCTTTTAATAGAGCTTAAGTTTAACAGCGGATGCTTTTACACTAAAGCGCTAAGTGAGTTATTTAGTTTTTTTCTATGTTTGTTACTACGTTATGCTCGCCATAGACTTGCCAGCGAATATTATAATTGTACAAAGTCATACCATAGCTTTGCTCGCCGTCTTTTTGTTTTTTATAGGCAGGGCGTGGATCTTGTTTTAAAACATTAGCTATAAAATCATGTAAATCTGGGTATTGTGTTTGCGCATTAACAAACTCAATTGCCTGAGGGCTAAATTCAACCGTCATTTGTGTTTCTGGGCGTGTATCTGCAAAGCCAGCACTGGCGTCAAGCATTGCATCTGAATAGGGTAAGTACGGTTTAATATCGATAATGGGTGTGCCATCAAGTAAATCAATGCCAGCGAGTAATAAACTAAGTTGTCCGTTATTATACTCGATACCTTCAAGTTTTACTGCGCTCATACCAATCGCGTTTGGTCTAAATGTAGCGCGGGTAGCAAATACACCTTTTCGCTCATTCCCACCTAAACGAGGTGGGCGCACCATAGCAGAATAACCTTTATCGGCCGTTTCATGAAAACGAAATAACAACCAAATATGAGTAAATTCATCTAAACCACGTACAAACTCTTCGCGATTAAAATCAGGTGCAAAAATAAGTTTTGCCTTGGCTTGTGGCACTAAACGAGGCTGCCTAGGTATAGCAAACTTTTGTTTATAAGGAGATTCAATGTGGCCAATAGCCGAAATGGTATAATCGCTCATAGTACTCGGGTACAAATAAAATAGAGCGCTATTCTACCTGCATTTAGTATTTATGGCATTAGTGTAAGTAAGTTTATTGCTTATAGACCAAGCGGTTCAAAATCATTTATTAGACTGAGTGGTTTATATTTTGTATTAATGTATTTAAAAAGGACCTAAAACAAAAAAGGGCAAGCTCATAAGCTTACCCTTCTCATACATGTTAAAGATTAATTAAAACATGTATTGAACTGATACAGATGCTACATCCATGTCTGGATCAATATCGTCATCAAGTTTGTAGCGTTCGTACTCTAAACGAAACTGTACATTTGTTGTAAGTGCGTATTCAATACCCGCACCGTAAAATGCATCACCACCATCTGTAGAAGCTGTTACACCACCTACTGGTAAATCTTGTGTGTAATCTGCATCCCACTCAAGCCAACCGCCTTTTGCATATACAGAAAAGCTCTCTGTTATTGGGTAGCCCAAACGTGCGGCAAGCGATACGCCATCAATTTCAGCTTTGCTGTCTATATCACTTACTTCATCAAAGTTTTGATAAGCAAGTTCTAAGCTTAGGTATTCGTTAAACTGAGTACCAATATAGCCTTTAAGCATTTGTGCATCGTCGTCAAAGTCAGTGTCGTTGTCACTGTCTTCAAATTCAAAAGAATATTGACCGTAACCGATACCAGTATAAATACGTGGAGAATCGAAATCAGAAATGTCAGCGTGTGCTGCAGAGTTAAAACCCAGTGTTGCTAGTGCAATAGCTGAAAGAGAAAGTGTTTTAATCATTGAATAGCTCCTTTACAAAAAATAATCAAATGCTTGATTTCATTAATCAAACTTCAATTATCTACTTGCAGCGAGCGTGCCAATATTAAAATGGATTAAAAACACGCCATAATTAGTTCTTTTGTATTGGTTTTTACATTTTTTAGCGTGTTTTATAATCAAAGTGAACTTTTGTGTAATCGTGTACTCTAAAACAAGTTGTATGTTTTACATAGTATAATGAGTTTTTTACATTGCCTTACTCTATTTAAATTACTAATTAGACTTCATGAAGCAAGTTTTCTGTTTCAATTGCTATTTCTTTCATTTTTATAGCGTAATTTTCTAATTTAATGTCTTCATCGGTCACTGCTTTAAACGAAGGCACTTCTATTGGGTAGCCCGTTTCATCCATTGCAATAAAGCTGATAACACAATGGTTTGTTTCAACCATATTTTGCGTTTTTGGATCGCCACACCTAACTTGAATAAATATTTGCATGCTACTTCTACCCGTATGGGCAATTTTAGCTTCTACTTCGACTATTTGACCCACTAAAATAGGGCGTCTAAATTTAACACCCGCAACCGAAACAGTTACGCAGTAATGACCACTCCAACCTGCAGCGCACGCATAACCTGCTTGGTCAATCCACTTCATGACGGCCCCACCATGAACTTTACCACCAAAATTCACATCAGTAGGCTCTGCTAAAAAACGAAAAATAACTTTTGACGACGGCATAAATAACACTCTTATTATTAAAACTACTATTAGCATAACGTAAAAAAGGGGCCGAAGCCCCTGCAATTTAGGATATGTTTATAATTTATATGTAAAAAACGTAGTTATATAGCTATACAGCGCATAATTTAGTTACATATTAGGATAATTTGGCCCACCTGCACCTTCAGGTGTTACCCATGTAATGTTTTGGCTTGGGTCTTTAATATCGCAGGTTTTACAGTGCACACAGTTTTGGGCATTAATAACAAACTCTTTATTGCCTGCAATTTCTTGTACTTCGTAAACGCCTGCAGGGCAATAACGTTGTGCGGGTTCATCAAATTTAACTAAATTTACGTTAATAGGAATTGACGCATCTTTAAGCTTTAAATGACACGGCTGTGACTCTTCGTGGTTAGTATTTGATAAAAACACACTTGAGAGTTTATCAAAGCTAAGGTGTCCATCTGGTTTTGGGTATGCAATTTTGTCAGCTGCGTTAGCATCAACAAGGGTAGAGTGATCGGGCGTATTATCTTTAAACGTAAAGGGTAAACCACCATTAAAAATGTTTTGATCAAGAGTATTGTACGCACCACCTAAAAATTTACCGAGTTTGTGCATAGCAGGGCCAAAGTTACGAGATTGATATAACTCTTTATATGCCCATGATTGCTCAAACGCAGTTTGATAATGAGTTAAATTGGTATTTGCTAACTCATTTTGCAATGCTTCAAAAATAACTTCAGCAGCAATCATTCCCGATTTCATTGCAGTGTGATTACCTTTAATTTTTGCAAAATTAAGAGTGCCTGCATCACACCCAACAAGTAAACCACCAGCAAAATGCATTTTTGGTAATGAATGCAAGCCACCTTTAGCAATAGCACGCGCACCGTAAGCAATACGTTCAGCGCCTTCAAGTACGTTTTTAAATACAGGATGGTGCTTCATTCGCTGAAACTCATCAAACGGGCTCAAATGTGGGTTTGAGTAATTTAAATCAACAATTAAACCAACAACAACTTGATTGTTTTCACTGTGATACATAAATGCACCACCATTAGTATCGCCGCTAAGTGGCCAACCTGTACCATGAACTACCTTGCCAAGCTCATGTTTACTTTCATCTATTTGCCAGATTTCTTTAAAGCCTAAACCATAATGCTGCGGTGATGAATCTGCATCAAGTACAAACTCATTGATTAGTTGTTTACCTAAATGACCTCGGCAACCTTCGGCAAAAATAGTGTATTTTGCACGAAGCTCCATGCCTGGCATGTAACCGTCTTTTTCATTACCATCTTTGTCTACACCCATATCGCCAGTAATAATGCCTTTTACTGCTTCATCTTCAATTATTAAAGAGTGTGCGCTAAATCCTGGAAATATCTCTACGCCTAAGCTCTCAGCCTGCTCTGCAAGCCATCGACATACATTGCCCATAGATACAATGTAGTTACCATCATTATGAAATGTTTTTGGTGTAGCAAAGTGGGGGATTGATGTCGCTTTTTGCTCGTTGTTAAACCAATAAATTTCATCGTTAGTTACTTTGGTTGTAACCGGTGCGCCAAGCTCTTGCCAATTAGGTAGTAGTTCATCCAAAGCTTTGGTTTCAAAAACAGCACCAGAGAGTACATGTGCTCCTACTTCAGAACCTTTTTCGACTACGCAAATCATGCACTCTTGTTGTTTTTCTTGTGCTAATTGCGCGAGTTTAATTGCACTTGAAAGCCCAGCAGGGCCTGCACCAACAATTACTACATCAAATTCCATGGTTTCACGTTCGACCATAATAACCTCTTTATCTATGACGGACTTATTTGAATGTTTACTACGCATTTAAATAAGGTGTACAGCCTATTTATAACCTTGCAAATTAAACGTTACAGACTGTGAATAGTTAAAGGTTATTTTAGGTTGACGTTTACGTCAACAGGAAGTAGTCTAATTTCATAAAATAAATAGGTTGACGTGCACGTTACCTTGTAGATTTAAATAATTATGGAGTTCCTATGAAAGTTCTCGTACCAATAAAAAGAGTGATTGATTACAACGTAAAAGCACGCGTTAAAAGTGATAACAGCGACGTTGATTTAACCAACGTTAAAATGGCAATGAACCCGTTTTGTGAGATTGCTATAGAAGAAGCAATTCGCCTTAAAGAAGCCGGTACCGCCACTGAAGTGGTTGCCGTAACTATTGGTCCAAAAGCAGCACAAGAACAATTACGCACAGCATTAGCATTGGGCGCTGACAAAGCCATTCACATCGAAACCGATGAAAAGCTCGAGTCACTTCATATTGCAAAACTACTCGCTAAAATTGTAGAGCAAGAAACGCCTGAACTTGTCATTTTAGGTAAGCAGTCAATTGACTCAGATAATAATCAAACAGGTCAAATGCTTGCTGCATTAACTAATCGCGGGCAGGGTACATTTGCATCAAAAGTAGTTATTGAAAATGGCAAAGTAAACGTAACACGCGAAGTTGATGGCGGGCTGCAAACGGTAGCACTTAATTTACCGGCAGTTGTTACAACTGATTTACGCTTAAATGAGCCTCGCTACGCATCACTGCCAAATATTATGAAAGCCAAACGTAAGCCGCTTGAAGTAATAGCAACAGATTCGCTTGGTGTTGATTTAACACCGCGTATGCAATTAATAAGTGTAGAAGAGCCAGCTAAACGCAACGCAGGAATTATTGTAGAAGACGTAGCGCAGCTTGTAGAAAAATTAAAAACAGAGGCAAAGGTGATTTAAATGAAAACACTCGTAATTGCAGAGCACGACAACGGTGCCTTAAAACCAGAAACCTCAAAAACTATTAACGCCGCAGTAAAAATGGGTTTTCCTATTGATGTACTAATTGCAGGTAACAACTTAAGCGCAATGAGCTCACAAGTGGCCAGCATTGATGGCGTAGCTAATGTTTTGGTTGCCGATAATGTCGTTTATGAACATCAGTTAGCTGAGAGCATGAGCGATTTAGTTTTATCAATTAGCGACAACTACAGCCACATTGTTGCAAGTGCTACTACAACGGGCAAAAACTTTATGCCACGTGTTGCCGCACTATTAGATGTTGCGCAAATTTCTGAAATTATCGCAGTAGTGGACGCCGATACATTTAAACGTCCAATTTACGCAGGTAATGCAATCGCCACGGTTAAATCACTCGACAGTAAAAAAGTAATTACCGTACGTGCCAGTAGCTTCGATTTACAAGGTGAGCAATCAGCTGTTGCTATAACAAGCATTGATACAGTATCAGATTCACAATTAAGCAGCTTTGTAAGTGTTGAGCAAACCGAATCAGAACGCCCTGAGCTTACAGCAGCTAGTGTGGTCATATCGGGTGGTCGCGGTATGCAAAACGGCGAAAACTTTGCATTACTTAATGGTATTGCCGATAAACTAGGTGCAGCTATTGGTGCATCGCGTGCAGCAGTTGATGCAGGCTTTGTACCTAACGACATGCAAGTAGGGCAAACAGGTAAAATTGTAGCACCTAACTTATATATTGCTGTAGGTATCAGCGGTGCTATTCAGCATTTAGCCGGTATGAAAGACTCAAAAGTAATCGTCGCGATAAATAAAGACCCAGACGCACCTATTTTTCAGGTAGCTGACTACGGTTTAGTGGCTGATTTGTTTGAAGTACTGCCACAGTTTGAGAGTGCTTTATAGCCTTTAAATAAACAAACTTATTCTGGTTGAAAGCCGTGGTGCTCTTTGAGTGCTGCGGCTTTTTTATACGGTTAATTCAAGACACAAAAAAACCAGCCAAATGGCTGGTTTTTAGTATTTATAAACGGCTAACTTAGCATTAGTAAGTTGCGCTGCCTTTAGTACGAGGGAAGGCAATAACGTCACGTACGTTGCCCATACCTGTCACATAAGCAACCAAGCGTTCAAAGCCTAAACCAAAGCCTGAATGCGGCACGCTACCGTATTTACGTAAATCGCGGTACCAGCTGTAATCTTCTTTGTTTAAGCCCATTTCTTCTAAGCGTGCATCAAGCACATCAAGGCGTTCTTCACGTTGTGAACCGCCAATGATCTCACCAATACCAGGTGCTACAACGTCCATTGCGGCAACGGTTTTACCGTCTTCGTTTTGGCGCATGTAAAATGCTTTAATGTCACGTGGGTAGTTTTTAATAACTACTGGTGCTTTAAAGTGTTCTTCTGCTAAGTAACGCTCGTGCTCAGACTGTAAATCTACGCCCCATTCAACAGCGTACTCAAACTTTTTACCACATGTTTTAAGAATTTCTACAGCGTCTGTGTAGTCAACTTGTGCAAAGTCTTTATCTACAAATTCTTCTAAACGCGTAATTGCAGTTTTTTCTACACGTTGTGCAAAAAATTCCATGTCATCACGACGCTCTTCAAGTACGGCTTTAAACACATACTTAAGCATATTTTCAGCAAGTTTTGCGATGTCTTCTAAATCAGCAAATGCAACTTCTGGCTCTACCATCCAAAATTCTGCAAGGTGGCGAGATGTATTTGAATTCTCTGCACGGAATGTTGGGCCAAACGTGTAAATTTTTGACATTGCAGACGCGTAAGTTTCGCCATTTAACTGGCCAGATACAGTAAGGAATGCTTCTTTACCAAAGAAATCTTCGCTGTAATCAACTTCGCCTTTATCTGTAAGCGGTAAGTTTTGCATATCAAGCGTAGATACACGGAACATTTCGCCAGCGCCTTCACAGTCACTTGCTGTAATAATTGGCGTGCTGATCCAGTAAAAGCCTTGCTCGTGGTAAAAACGGTGAATAGCTTGTGCTAAACAGTTACGTACACGAGTTACCGCGCCAATCATATTTGTACGAGGGCGAAGGTGAGCGTGCTCACGTAAGTACTCAATGCTGTGGCGCTTTGCCGACATTGGGTATGAATCTGGGTTTTCTACCCAACCTAACACAGTCACTGAGTTAGCTTGAATTTCGTAAGATTGACCTTGGCCAGCAGATTGAACTAAAACACCAGTAACCGACACAGAACAACCGGCTGTTAAGCTAGTAACTTCATCATAATTATTCAGTGAATTAGGAACTACCGCTTGAATAGGATCAAAACACGAACCGTCATGAACGGCTAAAAATGAAATTCCTGCTTTTGAATCGCGGCGAGTACGGATCCAGCCCTTAATTGTTACTTGGCTGTCTACCGCAACATTGCCTTTTAATAGCTCTGAAATCGCTAAATGGCTCATCTTCACTCCAATGATATAAGTTGCCTAACTATTTTATTTTAACTGTGCGCAACACTCGGGCATAAATTGCACATAAACGGCGCTGCACTTGAACCCTGTATCTTACCTAGTAAAGTTAAATAAAAAAACTATTGTGGGCAACTCTTTAAAAGTTTTTATGCATGCGGTTTATTTTTAAACAGTTTTTAGAGTTTAATTGCCACTATTATGATTTGTTGCTCTGAAATTTAATGATTTTGTGGCATTATTAACATCCAAACTAAATTAATATTTATTCACCCTTAAAAAATCGATGCTATGAAACAAGTTTTTATTTTACGAGGACTACCAGGAAGTGGTAAGTCTTACTACGCGCAAAGCCTTGCTGACGAATTAGGTGGAGCCGACGAAAGTCAGTATCTAATTTGCTCAACTGATGATTACTTTAATAATGAGCAGGGCGAATATCATTTTGATAAATTTAAGTTACCACAATTTCATAATTTAAATTTGGCGCGCTTTATAAATGCACTTGCTCAAGGCATTCCATTGGTGATTGTAGATAACACCAATATTAAAAAGTGGGAATTTATAGCTTACTCTCAAGCTGCCGTTGCTTTAGGTTATCAAGTAAAAGAAGTGATAGTGGGTGAAGTAAAAGACAAAGCTATGCAGCACCTATACGCTAAACGAAACTCACATAATGTGCCGCTAAAAACTATAAGCAAAATGGCCTACATGTTTGAGTGGTAGTGCTTCGAGTTTAGTTAGTAACATACATAGCAATACCTATTAAAAAGCCCATATATGGGCTTTTTTGGTTTATGTAAGTTACAAGGTAATTAAGCTTTTTGTTTATAAACCGCTAATGGGTGCGAGGTACTTAGTGATACATGCACTTCGTCGCCAGGGTTTACCACAACTTCATGGCTTACTCGGCTAGTTACAACCGTAGAGCACGCAAGTTTTACAGCGCACAAGCGGCTGCCACCTTCAAAACGTACCCAAATTACTTCGCCGTTATTGCCAACACTGCTTTGTACAAGTAACACATCGTCTGGTCGAAGTAGTACATCAACGTCGCCACTTTCACAGTCAACGCCATGAGCGGGCGCATTACCAATTGAGGTAGTGGCTTGTCCTTGGCTAAATTGGCCGCTAATAAAGCTGGCTTCACCTAAAAAGCGTGCCACAAAGCGATTGTTTGGGGTACTAAAACAGCGCTCGGGTGAATCGATTTGCTGAATTTTGCCGTCTTTAAGCACACCAACGCGGTCGCCAACTGAGAGTGCTTCTTCTTGGTCGTGTGTTACCCAAATCGCCGGTACGCCAGCGGCTTTAAGTGCGTTTCTAATATCCCAACGAAGCATGTCTTTAAGGGCGGCATCTAAGTTTGAAAGCGGCTCATCAAGTAATACAAAGTCAGGTTGGTGGGCAAGGGTACGCGCAAGTGCAACGCGTTGCTTTTGTCCGCCAGAAAGCGTTGCTGGTTTTTTATCTCTAAAATCGCTCAGCCCAAGTAGGTTTATCCAATACTCAGCAGGGGCTGTATCTCTTAATCTAAAGCAAATGTTTTGCTGTACGGTTAAGTGCGGAAATAAAGCAAAATCTTGAAATACCATGCCTACACTGCGTTTTTCAGGAGGTAGTGTTAATTTGGGAGTGGCGCGCCATTTACCCGTGTTTATTTCGCCTTCGCTAATAGGTATAAGGCCAGCAAGGGCTTGTAAAATTGTACTTTTACCACAACCTGTTGGCCCTACAAGCATAAGGATTTCGTTTTCACCCAGCGAAAAGTTTAAATCGCTTACTACGCGGTTACTGCCATAATCTATAGACAACTGACTTACAGATAGCATTGTTTCTTAAATCCTTAATGTTCAAACTGGTTGCGTTTTTCGCCAGACATCATAATAGCTAACCCGCAGGCAGATATCACTACTAACAATAATCCAGGAATAGCGGCGCGACCAAAATAGCCCGCTTCGTATACACGCCATAAATAAGTAGAGAGGGTTTCAAACCCTGTAGGACCAAGTAGTAGCGTGGCTTCGAGTTCGCGCATTGACTCTAAAAACACCAGTGCTGCACCGGCAATAATACCACGCATTGTTAAAGGCAGTGTTATACGAGTAAATACTTCACGTGGGCTTGCCCCTAATACGCGCGCAGACTTTACTAAGCTTGGATCTAAGTGTTCGGTGCTTGTTCTAACAGAGCCTACAGCAAGTGGTAAAAATCGCAGCG
This sequence comes from Pseudoalteromonas sp. HL-AS1, assembly GCF_031198785.1. NCBI lineage: Bacteria > Pseudomonadati > Pseudomonadota > Gammaproteobacteria > Alteromonadales > Pseudoalteromonadaceae > Pseudoalteromonas > Pseudoalteromonas sp. HL-AS1. Next base: position 1,847,188 of record NZ_CP133569.1, on the reverse strand, counting down.
TATAAGCAATAATAAGCAATCCCAGTGTTTGATATAAAAACGGCAACTGCAAACCACCGTAAACAAGCGCTGTGCCCATTACTATACCCGGAATACCAAAACCAAAGTAAGTAACACGCTCCATTATACGACCCGCTTTTCCACTCAGTGCGGCATGTGCAACGGGGATCGCAACGATAACGGCTACAATTGCCGCAATACCCGATGCATACGTAGAGTTCCATGCAATATTAAAATCAAATGAGCTAAAACCATCGCGAGCTAACCAAAGCGAAAATATAGCCAAAGGCAAGCCAATAGCGAGTAGTAAAACAGGTGCAAACGTAACAAACATCGCACTTAATTGTAATTTACTTGGAAATAAAATTAACGGGCGACCATGGCGCTCAGGTGCTGTTTTTATTTGTGATTCAACTAAAAGTAAAAAACCGACAATAACCATCAGCTGAAGTGAAAGCATTGCAGCGCGTCCTAATGCAAAGGCATTGTATTCAACGTAAATTACGCGAGTAAAGGTATCTAAGCGCATCATTGCGGGCGTACCAAAGTCAGATAACGTATAAAGCGCGACTAACAATGAGCCTGCTGCAATACCGTTAACTACGCGCGGTAATATAACTTTAAATATACTTTGCGTCATCGACATGCCCAGCGTACGCGCAGCGTTAACCATGCTCGCGTCAAGGCTCAGTAGGGATGAGCGAGTTGTCATCATTACAAACGGGAAGGTATAAAGTGTCATTACAATGGCGGCACCTGTTAGGCCATACATAGATGGTGTTTCTATTCCTGTTAAGGTGTTTATTTCGCCACCGGGGCCAAAAGCAGCATAAAGTGTAAATGCGCCAATATAACTGGGAATTGCCAGTGGGGCTGCAAATACAACCAGCCAGAGCTTTTTAAATGGTAAATGCACATACGCGCTAATAAACGCCAGTGGCACACCAATTAAAATAGATCCGAGTACCGTTAAACCCATTAACGATAACGTGTTACCTAAAATTTGCAGGTTGTGGGTGTCAAACACTGAGCTTGCATCGCTTGCAAGCACAATTAATACATAAACAGGGGTAAGCGCAACAAGCGCTGCAAGCAGCGCCATTGGATAAGAGGCAGGTATTTTCATTACAATACGCCGCTGCTTCGCATCAAATCTATAGTAGGGCGTAAATCAGCTAGCTGTGTTAAATCTACTTTAGGTGGAGAAATATTAGCAAGTGACGGTAAACCCTCAGGTTGGGTAATACCATTTACTAACGGAATTTCGTACGCTTCACTGGCTAAGTAACCTTGTACTTCTTTACTTAGTAAGTAACGCATAAAGTTAGTTGCAAGCGGATCGTCGTTAAGCGCTAATACACCCGATGCATTAACTAAACAGCCCGCATCATTTTGTGTAAATGCTAAATCTAGCTTGGCATCAGGTTTACCTGATTTTAAACGCAAAGTGTAATAGTGATTAGCAAAACCAATATCAACTTCACCGCGTTCAACGCCCATAACAACACCTAGCTCGCCGGCGTATGTTTTAGCACGTTTTTGAATCTTTTTAAGCCACTTAGCGGTTTTGTCATCGCCTTCTAAGATTCGCATTGCGGTTACAAACGATTGAAAAGAAGCGTAGGCGGGCGCCCAGCCAATACTTAAATCGCTGTCGGCAATTTCCATAATACTTGTTGGAATTTGATCTTTAGTCAAACGCGACGTGTTATATGGCAATGTACGAATACGGCCAGTTACAGGTGCCCACTCTTTATATCTAAATTGTGGTTGTAACTGAGCAGATAAATCACCTGGGATAGGTTGTGCAAGGCCAGCATCGGTTACTAAACCAATTGCGCCTGAATCAACTGCCCAAAATAAATCAGCGCGGCGAACGCCAGCTTTAGCTTCTGCAACAATAGTATTTGCTAAAGCAGCAGTAGGACCTCGGCGTATACCGAGTTTAAAGTCTGGATTTTTTTTCTGGATTGCTTGTAATACGTTTTCATACAAACCACCTTCGCCTCGGCCTAAATAAAGCGTTAACTCGCCTTTAAGCTTTGGTAAATCGTCAACAGAAACAGGGTTTGCTATATCAGCGGCTAGCGCACGAGAAAGAGGCAGTGGCAATGAGCCAACCACCCCTAACGCGGCTAGGCCTTGAATAAAGGTCCTACGCTTCACTTAAAATACATCCTTACGTGCTTTTTCGGCTTTTTCTATTAAAACCTTAGCGCGGTCTAATTTTGTTTGCATATCACTGATCACATCGCGTACTTCGTCTACGCTTTTGCTGTTTGTAATGGCTTGTGGCAGTGTTACGTTAAAGTCTTTTTCCAGCACTTCAACTAGTTTTGCATCTTGTTCAATAAGAGTACCTTCAACGCCTTCAAACAGGTGTAGATAAGTATCGTGAACAATTTCAGTTGCTTCGTCTCGTAAACGCTCAGCAAATTTAGCTACTACACGGTCTAATTTGTGCTTAATTTCATCAATTGTGGCACTTTGTGTCATTTGAGTTGTAGCGGTTGCTTTTACAGTGTCTAACAAGCCTTTTTGCTGGAATTTTGCAGCAAGCTTAACAGCCCCAAGGCCTTGCCACAAGGCTATGTTCATCGCTTTTTGCTGTTTGCGAACTTCCTCAGCAGGCTCTTTATTATCAATGGCCATTTTTACGCCATAAAGACCCTGCCAAATAGAAGCGTATACTGGTACAAAGTTAGTTTCTATTGCACTGTGAAACTTAACTGATTCCCAATATTCAATTAAATCATCAGTTTTTACAGATTTTGCGCCTTTAGTATCGTAGTCGCTTACCATGGTATCAACTTTGCCTACCATCCATTCTACTTCTTCTGCGTAACTTTTAAGGTTAGCTTGAAGATGATTAACATGCTCGCCAATAGGGCCGTTAGCTAATACTGGTTGAGCCATAAACGCCGAGGCTAGTAACAGGCTTGCACCTAAAGTTTTGGCTGGTTTAAATAGTAATTTCATAGCAAAGAAGTCCAAAAAGGTAATTGTAAATGATAGACATTATCATATAGCTAATGGTTAACGAGATCAATAACTACAAACTCGCTTAATAGATAAAAACACTAAATGTAGCGGTAGGTTACAGCAAATAGCGCTATAACCTGTATTAGGATTAGTTATTGAGACCGGCTATTAAGCGTAATGCTTGCCTTTAATGGCATTATAAATGGCATCACACAGTGTTTTTATACTGGTGTCATCACTTATATACGGTGGCATAAGGTAAATTAGTTTACCGAATGGGCGTATCCATACACCTTGCTCTACAAAATAAGCCTGAATTTTAGCAACATCAACATTGCAAGCAGCCTCGTTTAGTTCAACAACGCCTATTGCACCTAAGGTACGTACATTGGCAACCGCTTCTAGTTCACTGCATTTATTAAGTTGTTGTAGTTGGGTATTTATTTGCTTTATTCGTTGTTGCCAGTTTTGTTCAAGTAATAAATCAATACTTGCGCAGGCTGCAGCACAGGCAAGCGGATTACCCATAAAAGTGGGGCCGTGCATTAAAACACCTGCTTCACCTTCGCTAATGCCAATGGCTATTTTATCGCTAGTGATAGTGGCCGATAGCGTCATTGAGCCGCCAGTTAATGCTTTACCAATACACATTACATCTGGCTCTATATTGGCGTGCTCTACAGCAAATAATTTACCTGTACGGCCAAAGCCTGTGGCAATTTCGTCGCAAATTAGCAGTACGTTATATTGGGTGCACAATTTACGAACGCAGGCTAAATAATCAGGGTGATAAAAGTTCATACCACCTGCGTTTTGTACAATAGGCTCAATGATAAAGGCGGCTACTTGGCGGTGGTTTGCTTTAAAGTATTCTTCAAGCTCTTGGGCTTCAGTTTGGTTAAACTCGCTCCCAAATTGACTAACCGGTGCAGGCACAAATACGTGTTCAGGTAAAAATCCTGAATACAAACTATGCATTGAGTTAACTGGGTCGCATACGCTCATGGCTGCAAAGGTGTCGCCATGGTAGCCCTTGTAAGGTGTCATTAATTTTTGTTTTGTTGTAATACCTTGGCTTAACCAATATTGCAGCGCCATTTTTATTGCGACTTCAACACTTACCGATCCGCTGTCGGCTAAAAACACTTTAGTTAAACTAGGCGGCGTTATATTTACTATTTTTTTGCACAGCTCTACCGCGCTGTTATGCGTAATACCGCCAAACATAATGTGGCTCATACAGTTGATTTGTTCAATCATGGCGTTATTTATAACAGGGTGGTTATAGCCATGTATTGCGCTCCACCACGAGGCCATGCCATCGATTAATTGCTCGCCAGTTTCGAGGTGAATAATATTGTGATTAGCATGTGTAACGGGGTATACCGGAATTGGCTTGGTCATAGACGTATATGGATGCCAAATGTGCTCACGATCAAAATCAAGGTCAATCGTATTCTTTTTAATCATATGTAAACTTTAACTTGGTGGGCTTCGTTGACAATGGTACTTCAACTCGTAGACTAAGCCAATATCACCGTTATGAAAAAAATAAGAGAGTATTATGGAACTTGCACCTGTTCGTCACGATTGGACCCACGCTGAAGTTAAAGCATTATTTGAAATGCCATTTAACGATTTACTTTTTAAAGCCGCATCGGTTCACCGTGCTAACTTCAACCCAAATGAAGTGCAAATTTCTACGTTGTTATCAATTAAAACGGGCGCTTGCCCAGAAGACTGTAAGTACTGTCCGCAGTCGGGGCATTACCGAACAGATTTAGAACGCGAACGCTTAATAGAAGTAGAAAAAGTAGTAGAGCAAGCACGCCTTGCAAAACAAAAAGGCGCTACCCGTTTTTGTATGGGGGCTGCATGGTCAGATCCAAAAGACAGAGATATGCCATACATTTCGCAAATGGTTAAAGAAGTAAAAGAGCTAGGGCTCGAAACCTGTATGACGCTAGGTAAACTCACAAACGAAAAAGCCCATGAGCTTAGAGACGCAGGGCTTGATTACTACAATCATAACCTTGACACGTCACCTGAGTATTACGAGCAAATTATATCAACCCGTACTTTTCAAGATAGATTAAATACCATTGACCACGTACGCGATGCCGGTATGAAAGTATGCTCAGGCGGAATAGTTGGTATGGGCGAGCAAGCAAGCGACCGCTTTGGACTACTTATGCAACTAGCTAATTTGCCACAACAGCCAGAAAGCGTGCCTATTAATATGCTCGTTAAAGTTAAAGGCACACCGCTTGAAAACGTAGACGATTTAGATCACTTTGAATTTATACGTACCATAGCAACAGCGCGCATTATGATGCCACACAGTTATGTACGTTTATCGGCAGGGCGCAACGCCATGAACGAGCAAATGCAGTCTATGTGCTTTTTTGCAGGCGCTAACTCAATATTTTATGGCGATAAGCTACTTACCACCGAAAACCCAGACGCTGATGCCGATATGAACCTAATTAAAAAATTAGGTATGAACCCAGAAAAACGTCACGACTATTCAGACGAAGCAGTTGAAGCCTCGCTTTCATCGCAAGTAGCCGACAAAGCAACCTCTGAATTGTTTTACGAAGCGTAGGCTTATATCAATGCCTTTTGATTTTATAAACACGCATCTGCAGGCTCGCCTGCAAGATGCGTTACTTCGTAAACGCCACGTAGTACAACATGCAACAGCGCGAACCATAACAGTTAATAACAAAGCCTACATTAATTTTGCCAGTAACGACTACTTAGGCTTTGGTGATGAGGCTGTTAACCTTAATGACTCCCACGCATTAGGGAGTCACAGCTCAGCATTGGTTACGGGTTATCAGTCTCAGCAAAAAGCGCTTGAACAATACTTATGTGAGCAATTTGGTTATGGCGCAGCAATGCTATTTAACTCAGGGTTTAGCGCTAATAGCAGCGTAATTAAAGCGTTGTTTCAGGATAAAATCGCTGCGCAAAACAGCGCTATTTTTCAAGATAAGTTAAATCATGCAAGCTTGATTGACGGTGCTATGCACTCAAACGCGGCATTAGTGCGCTTTAATCACAACGACATGAATCACTTACGTTCACGGCTCGAAAAATCAAAAGCGCAAAACAAGCTAATTATAAGCGAAGGCGTGTTTTCGATGGATGGCGATACCGCGCCTCTTAAAGAATTACTCGCACTTGCAAAACAGCACAACGCATGGCTAATGATTGACGACGCACACGGCTTTGGTGCATTAGGTAAAACCGGTTTGGGTAGTTGCGAAGCGTTTATTACTCAAACGCTGCCAGATATATTAGTTATTACCTTTGGTAAAGCAGTGGCTAGTAGTGGCGCGTGTGTATTAGGCAGTAAACAGTTTATTGACTACATGCTGCAATTTAATCGCGATTACACGTATTCAACTGCTATGTCGCCGCTTCTGGCAAGCCACACACTTGCGCGTATTAAAAACATAAAAACAGCTGATGATAAACGCGATAAGCTAAATGCCAATATTACGTTATTTAAGCAACTCGCTAAAAGCCATAATATTGCTGTAATGGAGTCAAACACAGCCATACAGCCCATTGTATTAGGCTGCGCTGAGCAAACGTTGCAAGCGGCAGATAAACTTAAACAACAGGGTATTTGGCTCACTGCAATTAGACCGCCCACGGTTGCACATAACACCTCACGTTTACGCGTTACTTTAACCGCTGCACATTCCGAGCACGACATAACGCACTTAGTTAAGCATTTAATAGGTGCAATAGTATGACTGCTCAGCCAGTATTAAAAACACACTTAACGCAAACACAACTTGTAAAACCGTGCCTAGTAAGTAGCGATTCAAATCGAGAGCTAAACAAGGAGCCAAATCGAGAGCTAAACAAGGAGCTTAAAAAGTCTACACAAAGTAAATTTTCAAAGGCGGCAGCGCGTTATAACACCCATGCAAATGTACAAAAACATGCTGCGAGCGATCTATTTGCGCTAATAAAACCAGGCATTAATAAAAATAAGCTTTGTGTTGATTTAGGCGCAGGCCCGCTTGTTAATACACAACGTTTACAAAGTATGTTTGCAAGCGTTATTGCCATGGATTTGAGCTTAAACATGCTGCAAAGTAGTGATTTAACCACACCCAAAATATGCGCCGATATGGATAACTTACCGCTACAAGCAAACAGTGTTGATGTTATTTACAGTAACTTTGCAGTGCAGTGGTCTGCTAATTTTTCGGCTTTAATGCAATCACTTTACAACATATTAAAACCAGGCGGGCGGGCGTACATAAGCACTGTGGTAGAGGGCTCACTTAACGAAATAAAAACAGCCTTTGCAGCGCTCGATTCAAACAGCCACATAAATACCTTTAATAGTGAATTGCATATAAACCAATCAGTCCAAAATGCAGGGTTTATTATTAACAGCGCTAAAAAACGTATTTACACCGATGAATACACAACACCTTTAAAAGCTATTGCCTCTATTAAGGCTATTGGTGCAACAACGCAAAATCATACCAATACGCGCCAAGGGTTACTTACCAAATCGGCGCTACAAAAAGTATGCAGTGCGTATCCGCTTATAAATAATAAAGCATGTGTGTCTTATCATGTGGTGCTGTTATCATTAGAAAAAAGCCATTACAAAAAAGCGATTAATTGCTAAGTTAAAACTTAAACCAAAGTTAGATTCAGATCATAAGGCAACGCATGAAAGAATTTTTTATAACAGGCACCGACACCGATGCCGGAAAAACCCACGTTACCAGTTTGCTATTAAAGTTACTTGCCCAACATAAAAAACAAGCTATTGGCTTTAAGCCCCTTGCTGCTGGCTGCGAAATGGCGTTCGATCAACTAGTAAACACCGATGCCCTTATACTAATGGAAAGCGCAACAGTGAGCGCTAAATACGACGTAGTAAATCCGTTTGCGTTTGCACCGCCTATTGCGCCGCACATAGCTGCTGAGCAAGTTGGGGTGAGTATTACTATTGATAAACTAAGTGATGCTTATAACAACGTAAAACAACAGGGCGCTAATTACATACTTACTGAAGGCGCTGGTGGCTGGGCATTACCAATTAATAAAAACGATTATTTATACGACTGGGTTAAAGCAGAGCAACTGCCGGTAATACTCGTTGTTGGTATGAAACTAGGTTGCTTAAATCATGCGTTACTAACCGCTGCGCATATGCAAAGTATGGGTATAAACTGCGTTGGCTGGATTGCAAACCAAGTCGATAAAAACATGGACGAATACCAAGCAAACCTTGATTCACTTAAAGCACGTTTACCGTTTCCAATACTTGCTATAAGCCCATACAGCGAGCAAACTCCTAAGTTACAAATATACAAAAGCTTGCTTAGTGCGTTATCTATTAACACTTAAGTGGTTTTAAAAAAGTTACTTTTTTAGGTAAATCTTGAAATAGTCACCCTTAGTACACATATAAACGTTTATAAATACATAGCTTGCTTAAAGACAATGTTACTAAGGACATAACGACTATATGACGCACCCATTTATTGAAAGCTACGCCCCAGATGCGCACGTAAGCGCTGAGCCAAAAGCACTAAACTATGGCTTACCTAAAAAACGCGTAGGCATAATAGGTGGGGGGCACAGCTGGCGCCACAATAGCCATTAGGCTTGCTGCGTTAGGGTTAGAGACTTATGTACTTGAAAAGAAAAAGTCGTTAATTGATGGCCCACCAATGTGCCATTTGCATGCAGGTGGCAACTTATATCGCGAAATACCCGACGAAGACTGCATAGATTTACTCAAGCAATGTATAGATATTGCGCGCCTTTATCCTCACACCATAGATGTTCGCCCCACAGTATTTGCAGTGCCTAAGCACGATGACGACTCACCGGAGGACTTATTTCCGCGTTTAAATAAATTAACACAAGCCTACAGCGAGCTTGTAGAGCAAGACAGCGCTAATAAAGTATTAGGCGAGCCAGAGCATTATTATCAGTTATATAGTTATGAGCAAATGCTAAAGCTTGCTAAACAAAAACAAGTAGCCAAGCCCACGTCGTTAGATGAGTGGATGATACCCGTTGCTAAGCATTTAGATTTAGATAAGTTAAAGTTTCCGCTTATTGTTGCACAAGAATATGGCTGGAATATATTTCGTTTATCGGCCAGTGCACAACTCGCCCTTGCACAGTACAAACACGCTCATGTTTTAACAAGCACCAGTGTTAAAAACGTATCGCCAGTTATAAATACCAATAATGATAAGCAAACACTTAAATGGCACATTGAATACCAATCAGAGCCAAGCCTTAATGAACAACCTGATACTTCAACCGATACACAAGCCGATTCACAAACCATTGAGGTAGATTTCCTAATTAATGCGTGTGGTTTTCAAACCGGTATTATTGACGACCTGGTTGGGGTAGATGTAAAACGCATGGTTGAATTTAAAGCCTCTTACATTACTCATTGGCAAGGTGCTGGTGGGCAAATACCCGAAATTATTATTTATGGTAACCGTGGCACGCCAGAGGGCATGGCGCAACTAACGCCTTACCCTAACGGGTATTTTCAAATACATGGCATGACTAACAACATTACATTGTTTAATGATGGGTTAGCTGATGCAACGCCAATGAGCGCACAACCTAAACTTCCCAATAAGTACCTTCATTATATTAAAGATGGTTGGGACAAAGCAGCATTGCAAACACGTACCCAAACAGCAATTGATTATGTAGCCGAGTTTGTCCCTGCGTTTAAAACTGCTAGCACACAAAATAATGCCTTGTATGGCGGGCAACAAATTCCAGGTGATGACGACACCTTGCGCGTAGCCGATGTAAGCTTATATTCGCATATTAGTTACGCACGGGCCGAAAATGTAAAAGCATCGTCAACGTTAATAGCGGCAGATCAAATAGTGGGTGAATTTATAAAATTAGGAATAATAAGTAGCGATCCTGCTGTAAATCATCACCGCAGTACCCACCAATGGTCGTACCTTAAACATAATAGCAGCGAAAAAATTGACGAAGTTGCACGCATATTGGCACACGAGCGTGGTTTTCCGATTGATATGGCAAAGCTTAATAACAGCTTGTAATAAGCTGATTTATAAAGAAACTTCATATTTAAATTTGCTGTAAAACTCTTCCTAAAAAAATTATCAATAAACACATAAATAACACTTGTGTTATGACATAGTTTGTCACAGAATAGCGCTAACGTTATGACATAGTGTGTCATAGCGCAGTGATTGCTTTAACCTAATTTAATTTTATGTTCGGTGATCAAACCTATTTTTGTGAGGACAATATGAAACGTATATTTTTGTTTTTATTAACTAACCTAGCGGTTATGTTGGTATTAGGTGTAGTGCTTTCAATAATAATCAGTGCGCTGGGCTTAAGCCATCGTAGCCTAGGCGGAATTTTACTTATAGCCACAGTATTTGGTTTTGGTGGATCGTTTATTTCGTTATTTATGTCGAAATGGATCGCTAAAAAATCAACAGGTGCGCATGTGATTACGCAGCCTCGAAACGAAACCGAACATTGGCTTGTACAAACGGTATCTGCGCAAGCACAAAAAGCAGGTATTAAAATGCCAGAAGTGGCTATTTACGACAGCCCAGAAATGAACGCGTTTGCTACGGGCCCAAGTAAAAACAACTCGTTAGTGGCAGTAAGCACAGGCTTAATGCACAACATGACCAAAGATCAGGCCGAAGCCGTACTTGCCCACGAAGTATCGCACGTGGCTAACGGCGACATGGTAACGCTTACGCTAATACAAGGCGTGGTAAACACCTTTGTAATATTTGCCGCAAAAGTACTGGCAGGCATTGTAGATAACTTTATTAATAGCGATGAAGAAGAGGGCGGTAGTAGCTGGACATACTTCTTATTCGATATGTTATTCCAAGTATTATTTGGTGTACTAGCAAGCATAGTGGTTGCAAGTTACAGCCGTAAACGTGAGTTTGCAGCCGACAGCGGCGCAGCAAAACTAGTTGGTGCTGATAAAATGCGTTCCGCCCTTGAGCGATTAAAGCAAAACCATCCTTCGCAATTAGAAGGCTCAATGATGGCCTTTGGTATTGCAAGTGGTAAAGGCGTTGCTGAGCTGTTTTCATCGCACCCGCCGCTTGATGCGCGAATAGACGCACTACGCAAGTAACTATGTAAGTTAGTAAATATTCTAAGCCAGCTTAACCGCTGGCTTTTTTATGTTTACGTTAAAATGCTAAAATCGCACGTACTGTGTTTATATACAGTTATTTGTGTTGCGTTATAAAATCGTTACTTTTTTAAGCTAGCACAAAAAAACTTAATCGCTAATGTAAGCCAAATTAACACTAAAAATGAAAACGATGCATTGTATGTTGCATGCATAGGGCAGGTAAAAAAAGAATCAAACTTCACCTTTAAAAATATAAAGTTTAAGGTCGACTTTTTAACTGATCAAAACGCACTAGTCGATACGCTATCAATAACCGACGAAGACCTAATTATACTTCCTAATGACTCAACAAACTTTAGAGTAAGAGGTATTGCGCAAAAACAAGCGGCTAGTTATCACAATTGCCAAGTAACAATAACCGATGCCTGGGCTTATAAATAAGCTATAAATCACTTACAAATTAATTATTAGCAGTTAGCTAAACTACTCGCTTTTTTGTATGTAATATTAGTTATTGACTTGCAAGCCACTAAATCCAAAATTTATATAAGCCATTTTCCTAGAGCGATTAAGAATATGGATGATTTATTACTTAAGTAATCGTTTATACACTCCTTGTAACTTGCAAGTGAGGGATCGAAAATGAGCTTGATTGATGAAAGTACAAAGGATTTTGGAAGCATGAGCGTGTTGCTTCACAGCTTAGGAACTGATTGCTACCGCATTGAGTGGAATAGCAGAATGACCGGAGCCTCAATAAGCTTAATTCGTGTTAAAAAAACGAATACATAGTTGTGCGAAAATGGGCTACCGCCCGCAATATAGATGACGTATCAGCAGAGTTTGATCAGGCTAACCAAGCACTAATTCATTTTTTAAATAATGTAGATGTGATTAAAAGTAAAAACGAAAGTATTGTTGCAGCTAAAGAGCATTGCATAAATTTATTTACCTCAGCTGAGGGCTTAAAACCAATTAGCCATCCGAGCTTACCTACGCCACGTTTACAAGAAGCCATAGGCAAAGAAGTGATTGTAAAATCAAGTTTAGGCAACTACCTAATATCAAAAGGAATGCTATTACAGCTATTAGGTAATCAAGCCGAGATCCAAGTTAATCCCGACCACCTTGACGAAGGCCAATTAAGGCAAAAATTTTATACCAAACAAGTTCATGTTTGCTAGTTAATTGCGCCATCAAAACTCAAAGGCAGCTTTACTTTAATGGTAAAGCCATTTTGTTTAAACACCTTAAAAGTGCCGCCTAATGCTGTAGTTCGCTCCTCTATAAACGCTAAACCGTAGTGACCTGAGTTATCTGTTGGGGTTACTAAAGTCCCGTTATCGCTAATTGTTAACTCAATAAATTCGTCGCTGTTTATTATATTTATAATCAGTTTGCTGGCATTGCTGTGCTTCATACAATTGGTTACTGCTTCTTGGCAAATTCGGTAAATAGCTATTTCGTGATCTTTTGAAAGGCTATTATCTAACTTAAATTGTGGCTGATACTTAATATTTTCCTTGTGCAGTAAGCTTTTTAGTCGCCCTTGTGTTATTGCCTTTTCTAAACCGAGTTCATCTAGCTCACGCGGGCGAAGATAATGCATTAATTGATAAACAGAGTCATACATCGAATTAGCATTGTTTTTTAATGTAGTCACAAACGATTGGGTATCTTCGTTACTAAGGTGCGACAAAATAGCTAAATCTGTTTTTAATGCCGTTAGGTTTTGCCCTAATTCGTCATGCAACTCTTGCGAAAGGTGCTTTCGCTCGTTTTCTTGAACCGACACCATTTTGGCAGCCAGCGCCGTGTTTTGAGTTAGCTGCTCTTTAAGCTCGTTATTGGTTTGCTTTAACTTATTGTTTTTACGTTTAAGTTCTGTAATTGCAGCGCCTAAAACCATACTGGTAATTGCGTTTGCTAAAATAAATAACTGGCTAATGTAGGTATTGCTAGGCTCGTGCGTAATGCTAGCTTCAACAATTATTAACGCGTTAATAAGCGCTGCACTGCTTACAGCGCCTAACGAGCCATACTTATACGAAAACCAAATAATAGGTAATAACGATGCAAGCCTTAATAGCGGGTAGGTGTCTGGGCGAACCGCATAGACAAAAAATATAATTAATATAAAACACACTAAAGTGGCTACTAGGCCAAATAACTTAGTGAGCCTGACTGTGTTAAAACTGTATTTAGAATCGTAAATTAACATAAGTTTTAGGCATTATTTCGAGTATTTGCGCAACTTGTTTAGCGTTTAACCCCTTAGAAAATAACGGAAGGGCTTCAAGCTCTCTGTTAGTAAGCACCGTTAATGCTAAATTTTCGCTACTCATCGAAAAATTTACGTCTTCGCTAATGTATCTTTTACCTAAAGCGACCGCTTTAACTGCATCTATTAGCTCATCAGAGGCAGAACGTTTAGACACATAACCCAAAGCACCTAATCGCAAAGCATTGCTTACATAAGGTTCGTGGTCGTGCATGGAGGCAACAATACTTTTAATATGCGGGAAAGACCCTTCAAGGTACGATAAAAAAGAAAGGCCGGTTTCAGTCCCGTTAAGCGATATATCAACAATAAATATATCAGGTTGTTCAAGCTCTACAGCCAGCTTGGCTTCTGTCACGCTGCAGGCTTCAATAATTACTTTCCAATCTGGTTGTAACTCTAAAAGCTTTTTAAAGCTGTCTCTTACTAATTGATGATCTTCTATGATGCCAATGAGCATTTAAATCTCCTTTTATGCTTACAATACAGCGGGGCGGGTAACTAATTACCTAAAACGTTTTAAATGGGTTACCTCGCTTAAAAGCAAGGTAACAAAACCAGTGGTTCTAAATTGGTAATTAGTTGCTGGTGGAGATTACAACTAAGATCTTTTTACAGCAGCTTATTATTACTGAGAAAGAATAATCTCAGTAATTCCTTCGGCAGATAGTATTTCAATCCAGTAGCCGTCAGGGTCTTTAATAAATGCTAAGCCTTTCATTGAGCCATCATCTGGTTTTTTTACAAACTCAACATCGTATTTTGCAAAGCGCTCACAGGCTTCGTAAACATCCGGTACACTAATACCAATATGGCCAAAGCCTTTTGGTTCTTGGTTACCACTGTGGTATCCCTCAAAGCTGTCGTCGCTTTCAGTGCCCCAGTTATGGGTAAGCTCAATTAGCGCAGGGCGACGAAACACCCATTCTGCTTTAGTTTTATCATCACCTTGTGGTAATTCTTGCTCGTAGCCTAAAAAGTAAAGCGTAAACTTCATACCAGGAAAATCATACTTACCTAACAGCTTCATACCTAATACATTTTGGTAAAATTCGAGCGACGGCTTTGGATCTTTAATACGTAACATAGTTTGTTGCATAACAAAGCCTTGAGTGGCCTGTTCAACTTGTTCTGGAGATTCGTTATAGTTAGACATGGTGATCCTTTCAAAAATGATAAAGCGTAAATAAAAATATAATGCTTAAACCATCATAATCAACCGTAGTTTAAATTTAAACTGTCTAGGTCAATTCATATAATAAAAAACAAGGACTTTTATGGCTATAACTATAACCACAGGCACCATTGATGATGTAACCGCAGTAAGTGAATATGTCCCTGAACTACTAACAGCCATTGATAGTGACACTTTACGTAACCGTTTAGAAAACAAAAAAGCATTGATATTAGTAGCACATAAAGAAGATACATTAGTTGGTTTTAAAATTGGCTATGAGCTATCTAATACACAATTTTATAGTTGGCTTGGCGGAGTGCATTTTAACAATCGTCGATTAGGTGTTGCTAAAAAATTACTTGTTCAACAAGAAAAGTGGGCTTATGAACAAGGCTTTACCGATATACACGTTAAATCGATGAACCGGTTTCCTCAAATGCTGACTATGCTAATCACCAATGATTATCATGTTTGTGGCTACGTTGATAAACAAAGCACAGAGCAAAGCAAAATTAAGTTTGTAAAACAACTAACAAAGTAAATGCAGGCACTTTATTCATCGTTATTTAACTTAGCGCCATGTAGGGTTATAAGCAAAAGCTAATTGCCACCTTTAATAGCAAGGAACCACTATGTTTTACGATGATATTCAGGGGTTATTACGTGTACTTACAATAGGTGTACTGGGTTATATCGCACTGGTGTTTTGGCTGCGTATATCGGGTAAACGTACGCTTTCAAAATGGAATGTGTTCGACTTCATAGTCACCATTGCGCTGGGCTCTATATTAGCGTCTGTTATTATTTCAAAAAGTGTCCCTTTAGCTGAGGGCATACTTGCCTTTGTAGTATTAATTGGGCTGCAATATGTTATCACATGGCTTAGTGTGCGCTCGTCAAAATTTGCAGCGCTTATAAAAGCAGAGCCCACGCTTTTACTGAGTGATGGTGAATACTGCACGGCTGCACTTAAATCGCAGCGCGTAACAAAATCAGAAATTCGCGCTGCTATTCGTGGTGCTGGTATATTAGCCATTGAAGATGTAGCAGCCGTAGTGCTAGAAACCGACGGCAGTTTTAGTGTACTTAAGCAAAATAACAGCGGGTTAAAAACCGCGTTAAGCGATGTAAGCGGGCATTAAATTAATACGCTAATAGTTATATTAACTAAGGCAGGTATATTACCTGCCTTATTTTGTATTGAAGGTTATTTTTATTTAGCGTGCTGCTCTAATAAACTAAAGGTAGGTAAGCGCCATTTAAAGCGTATTGATGCCATACGTATTAAATAGCCTGCAACAAGGCTCACAATAATGCTTATGTTGTCGTCTATATTGTAATGGTGTAGCGCTAAGTACAAGCACGCTACAAGTAACGATACACTCGCGTATAGCTCGTTATGTAATACAAGCGGCGCTTGGCGACATATTAAATCACGCAGTAACCCACCAAAAACACCCGTTACAACCGCAGCCACTACACAAATACCGTAATGCAGCCCCATATTTAGCCCCACTTGGCAGCCAATAATACTAAAAGCAGCTAAACCCAGGGCATCTAGGCGCATAAATATACCTTTAAATTTAACCACCCATTTAGCCAGCCACGTAGTGACAATACCGGCAATACAGGTAATTAATAAATACTCTGGGTGTTGTACCCACGTAAGCGGGTAATTGCCAAGTAATATATCTCGTACGCTACCACCGCCAATTGCCGTGGCGCTGGCTACAAGCACTACGCCAAACCAATCCATTTTCATTCGTCCTGCGCTAAGTGCGCCAGTCATGGCTTCTGCGGTAATACCAATAATATAAACAACGGTTAGTAACATGAGATAATCACTTAAAATACGTGCGTAAAAATAAGGTGTGGATTGTATAGATAAATTAAGTAAATAACGAATGAAAAATCGTACTAAAAACGGTTAATTCAGATAGAAATAGCTAATGACAAAACCTAGTGTAAACAAGCTGTTAAGTTGGTAGGTGAGTGCGTAATGGTTGATGTGAATTAAAGGACATTTGGCCGTAAATTATAAATAAAATAAGTTGAGGTTTAGTTGTTTTTAGCACGCTTATTTTTCAGTTAAGTTTAATAGATAAGACGTGAAAATTAACGCAATATGAATAATTGGTTGCATGGTTTTAATTTAGGAACGTATAATAACAAGTGTTAACTAAATGGAATTTGCGTAAAACGCAGCTTAAGCAGAGCAGGTGGATACATGAACAAAGGATTGTTAAAGTCGTGGAAAACCGACAAAGGTTTTGGTTTTATTAAATCAGACACCTTAGAACACGACACGTTTATACACATATCAGCGCTCAAACACATGAGCCGCAAGCCAAAAGTTGGCGACACCATTTACTTTGAAGTGGCAACACAGCCCGACGGTAAAACCAAAGCAATTAACTGCCGCATAGAAGGCGTTGCAGAGCTTAAAGCACCTTATCAAAAACACACACAACAGCCGCATCGCATTGCTAAATCTAACTTTGCCAGTAGCTTTTTAGGTAAAGTTGCCTCAATTGGTCTTACTGTGCTTTGTTTATATGCGTTTACTAAATACAACTCTCACTCAAGCAGCCAAACACCTATTATCACCAATGATTTAGCCACCAACGCCGATTTAGCCACCTTTAATGGAAAATACCCAAAAGTCGTTATTCCTAAAGTCGTTATTCCTAAAAGCACGCAAAATTTTACGTGTGATGGCAGGCAGCACTGTAGCCAAATGACTTCCCGAGCTGAGGCGGTATTTTTTATTAATAACTGCCCGAATACAAAAATGGATGGTGATAGGGATGGTGATCCCTGTGAAAGTGATTCACGGTTTTAAAGCTAGGGTAGTTATAAGCCCTTTAGTTAAAGGTTAGGTTGAAAAAATAGAATTAGTTGCTGTGTATAAATACGGCGATGTAAGTTTTGTCTCATAACATTATTAAAAATCGTTTTGGGGCTAAATTACAAAGGCTACTGAGTAGCAATTGTTATTGTCTGATTATAAACGAGTTGTTTGGTGTAATTATCAAACAAAGTAATAGGTGTCGTTTTGGTGTGTTATAACCCTTCAAAGAGGGGTTCATTAAGCTGTTATATGGCTATTCAGGTTGGATCTCCAATTTATCAATTTAGGAAGTATAAATGTTCAGAATTAAGGATATAGTTGAATTTCAAGGTCAAGAATATGTTATTTCAAAATTTTTAGGGCAAGGCGGTATGGGGCATGTTTTTTCTATTGAAGAAAAGCATGGAGATTCAAAGTTTGCTTTAAAGTCACTTCAACATTTTCTTCCTAATGATAATAATCACCGCTCCCTCATTAACGAATGGGAAAAAGCTCAAAATATCAATCATAAAAATGTAATTTGTTACCGCGGTTTTCATGATGGATTATCTGAACCCAAAACACCTTACCTTATAATGGATTTAGCCGAAGGTGGTTCATTAGAAGATTTTTTACTATCCCAAAATGAGTTTATGGAGGAGAGCATTTGTTTGGAAATATTCCACCAAATAATAGACGGAATGGAAGCTGTTAATAAAATTTTAGTCCACAGGGATATTAAACCAGATAACATTTTTATAGAAAAAGGTATTTTTAAAATAGCCGATTTCGGTTTGGCAAAAATAGCTGAAGAAAAAACACGCTCTAAAACATTTAAAGGTTGGGGAACAGCCCCTTATATTGCTCCTGAAGCCTATAGAGCAGAAAAGAATACAATTCAAATGGACATGTATTCCATAGGACATGTGTTTTATCAAATAGCAGGTATGAAGCATGCTTATGGTACACCTGATGATTGGGAACAAGCTCACTTGACCGCAGTACCTCTAGCTCTAAATACAGTAAATACCAAAATATCTCCCAAAGTATCCTCTGTTATTAATAAACTAATGGCAAAAAGGCCAAATGCTCGTTTTAAAACATGGGATGAGGTTAGGCAAGAGCTAATTAATTCCTCTCAAAATGTCGGTAATCATAAATCAGCAATTGATAATATATTGCAAAAGAAAATATCGAGAGATTTAGAAGCAGAAGAAGTTTTATCTGAGCAGCAAGTTAAAGAAAAAGAACTTAAGAGAAAAAGTGACATTTTAAACTTTCAGTTCAAGAACGAAATCGTTCAGCCAGTAAATGAATTTGTTGATAATTTCAACAAAGTTTCAGGTGCAGCCTCAAAAATGAATATGTCTAAAGTTACTGTTATGGGAGATTTAACGACTGACATTAGATTTGATCGCAAGGCTATAAATATATGGTTTCATAGGATTAATGATGCTGACGTGCTTAGTCACTATGTAAACGATGTGTGGGGTGACCGTAGACTTCATGTAACTAAGCCAACCCTAAATGGTAAACTTGTTTTAGCTTGGGGTGGAATTGAATCTTCTGATGGAACAGGTTTAAATATTGTATTGGTAGCATCTGAAACTGATGAGTACGGTGATTGGTATCTATTGAAAAATACACATTCTGGTTTCGGTCATCGTGATAATAGACCCGAACCTTTTGCCTTTAAAAATGATGAATTAGTCAAAGAGATACGTCATGTAGGTGCTATGCATATTTATAATTTAAATGTTAATCAACTAGATATTAATGATGTAATCGAATTTATTTCCGGTGCTTTATAATTCACTCTAAGTTGTTGTTTATATAGTGGATTAAAGCCATATAACAAGAACTTCAAACGGAAAATGCACCTCACTCGTTTTAGTGGACACTTCCTCATTACTTTGAGGAGACTTAAAAAGTTAAGGGATCAAATCTTGACTTCATATATCAAAACATAAATCGGTTAAAAGCTTTTGATATAAGCTATTTTTACCCTCTAAAAGCGCAACGCCTCATATCCTCTTTGTGAATTAGTCTTAAGAAATAAGATGGCTGTCACTTTAAACGCTTTAAACGTAAAACATCGGCGAATTAGCATCTCTAATACACGCCGATGTTTATACTTTTTTTCAAATGAATAGCTTACTTGTAAGCTAATAAGCCTTAGTCTGCTTTACGGTAAAGGCTTATTAAACAGATTGCTAATAGTAACGTTGCAATCATGCCTGAAGCGCCAGCAACAGCTGATGGCAGAAATCCATCTCGGCCAAAGGTTATTAAAATACCATTGGCAAGCACTGCAACTGCGCCTGCAAGGGCTGTAAGGCCGCCAATGGCTTTGCCGCCTTTAGCGATAAAAGACAGGCCAAAAACAAGTGCTGCTAACCCTAATAGTACCTTGGCTGCGTAGTAAATCATGAATGATAGAGACACCACGCCACCAATTAAAGGCTGTGCGCCTTCTACTGTGCCCGCAACTTTACCAAATGTTGAAAACAACGTAAGCCCAACGCTCACTTGTACTATGTTAAGTACTGCACTAAACGCGATAGCCGACCAGCCTAGTTGAGCATTTTTTGCTTGCATCATAGCTGTGCCTGCAAAGGCAACAAGTAAAGTAAATACCAGTGCTTCTAGCCCCCAAGCCACCTGCCTTGAAAAACTAATTTCAGCACTGTAAAGGGCTGAATAAATACCCTGTGATATCGCCAATACCAACAATAACGATGCTGTAATTAGGGTGGTGCGTTTATGTGTAAATTCCATTATGGAGCTCTTTTGATTTTATATTTGACGCTTTCAACAGCTGTTGCGGATTTGAATGTATCAAACTGCTTAGTATTTGTATTAAATAGCGTTTATCGTTGTAGGTATAAGACAGGTAAAGCGAGTAAATTATTTCATTTAAACCTATAAAAGTATTAATTAATAACAAACAGGCTCAGGCTATGGCTTTTAATTAAACCTAACTTTGCAAAGCCGCTTTGGTTTAGCCATGCATGTCTCTAAAAGCGCAGTGCCTCATACCCTCTTAGTAAATCAACATTTAATTACCAAGAGGGCACACATTTTGAGTATGTGGTTAAACGGCTTATTACTTATGGCGTTAAGATAAAAACGTAAAATGAGACCAGTCACTTAACGCTGTAATAGTTTGTTCTGTGGGAGGGGCAACATAGATCAAACCTGCAATGGCAATAATTGAAGCTAGCGTAATTAGTTTATTATCGAAGTCAGCTATTTTTAAAGCGGTGCCAAAAGAGCGTTTAATGGTGACATTACTTAAATCCACACTGTAAATTTCATCCAGTAATAAATGAATTAACCCGCCAAGTAAAATAAACCCACCCGTTAACCAGGCAAAGACGGCTGCTTGTGTGGTTGATTGGTCATTCAGTTTCCATGTTACTTGAGTTGTTAATAGCGCGCATAACAGTATAAATAGTAAAGAGTGGCAACTACCTCTGTGTACCGTGATCCATTCAAAAATAGGTCTAATAATATATTTCATAAATCCGTAAACCAATAACGGCACTACGATTAACTCGATAAAGCTAATTTCAATAATGAGCTCGGTAGTTATGTAATGCAGTACCAGTAATACAGCGCTGAGTGCGAATAAGTTAAAAATAGTATCGAGTGATGTTGAGTTATCTGAATCTATGTCGGGCAATAAGCCGCCAATTGAGCCTAAAAACCATAACCAAAGTGCGCCTTTTAAATCGATATGTCCTGCAGATAATAAAGTGGCCGAGCCTAAACCTGTGATGATTACGGCAGAATTAAGATGAGTATTGAAGTTTGCCATTGTATCTCTTTATGGGAAAAAGTAGGGCATTCTATCAATTGAAAAGTTTATTGTTCAATGTTCTTTTTAAATAGATTCTTTATTACTTTGATTAATCGCTAATAGTACAATTGTTATTCTGTATTGTGGTTAGTAATACAAGCAAGTTGTAATTTTTTTGATAAAAATCAATAATACGGACAGTTTTTATTGTCTATTGGCCTTTTGTGTTTTTAATAAAAGCCTTGCTATCAACTTATATAAAACGGCTTGACTGGAATCCACATGAACCAAAATAGATATAAAGCATCGTTTCCTGCGCCTAATATTGGTAGTGACTATTTTGTTTCATCAACATGGAGCAGCTACGGTTTCTGGGCTTTATTAGCACTGACTCCGCTTGCTCATTACATGATGTACTATACCGAAGATGGTTTAGCGCATGGGGAAGATTTAAACACTTTAGTGTATGTAATACTTGGGGCTATTACCTTGTTTGTTTTAAATATTGCAACCCAATCTATACGTTGGTTAGGCAGGCTTTTGGCAGTGGTTTGCTTTAGCATTAGTCTGTTTTTTATATTATTGCTTATTTGCCTCAGTGTATATTCACACTTTCCAATTGCTTATTTAGGTGCTATTTCTTATTTTGGGTTAGCGCTTATTTTTATGATATAGATAGTAAAAAGATAGCACAGTTTATTAAATTACCAACTTAAGCACTACAGTGGCTTATCAATTAAATACAAAAAACATGACATCCCCCTAAATTTTGTACTTTGTTAAGCGAAGTACTGGGACATAAGAAAAGCAAGGCGGAAAATTTGTGTTATCTATTGTTATAAGTGGCGACTATATAGATTATGAATAGGGCGGTTTTTTGATGTTACTAAACTTAAAACGTGTTGGTTACTGGATAAGCTTTACTTGTATAAGGCTGCTTAAATTTGGCAGCCTTTTATATTTAAAACGTTAAAAGCGCTTACTTAAAATGGTGCGTAGCCATCATTTGGTTTGTTAGGGTTAGTCCAGCGCTGTTTAGCATCAACAGGAATGCGTGGTGCACCTTGTGCTGGTAATCGACCGCGCTCCCCATACAACCACAATACAAAGTTAGTTCGCTCGCCACTGGTAATAGGCTTGGCTGCGTGTGCAATATTGCCTCGATGTAACATGGCAGTACCAGGCTTAAAGGTAAGTGATTTAATGTCACCTGTGTACGGGTGATAAAAGTCCACTTGTGACCCTGTAAACTCTTCGCTTGGTAAGTTTAAGTTAATGTTAAGCGTTACAGCTGATGCGTCGGTATGTGGGCGAATTGAAGAATCTGTATTTGGCTCATAATAAATTGAAAAACCAAATGTTTGTGTATCGTAGCCAATTATTTCAGGAAACAATAAGCGCGAAATAGGGCGCATATAAGTGTTTAGTATTTCGTTATAAAATGCTTGAAAGCTTGGCGCGGCTAAATAACCTTCTGATCGGCTATCAAGCATGGCACCACGGCGATTTAACACTATGCCGTATGGCGGGCGCATAGGAATTTGCGAATTCCATACTTGTTCTAAATATCCGCGTAATACAGCTAGGCGCTCAGGATCAAAAAATTGAAATTGAAACACATCAGGCGCTACTTCGTGTAATAACGCTTTTACGGCTAGCTCTTTTGATGGATCTTCCCATGCTTGCTTTACTGCTTCGCGTAGGTTTTTATCAAGTAGTGTGTCGTCAAGTGTAAACGTTGAGCTATCTATTGATGTTGCTTCCCATTCGCTCCACGCGTTTGTAATTAGGTCAGTGTTGTTTATCCAAAAGTTTTGTACTGCTGGTTCACGGTAAAGCATGGCTTGTCGTGTTGGTAACTCTAGAGCACGCGCTAGTTGTAATTGGTTGGCAAACATTTTGTGTAACTCCAGTTGTTGAATTTGGTTTATATCAATCTAGGAGTGCAATTTATTGTATTTGATTTAGTAGATAAACAGCCAGCTTTAGGAAACAGAATATACTATTTATTGATAATGAAGGTTCGTATACTTTTTGAAGCAGAGAAAGCTAGCTTTGTAGATAAGCAAAAGGCTGCACAATACGCAGCCTTTTGTTGGTGTAATTTAGTTGCTTAATAAATACTAGTGAGTTGCTCTTTCGCCCCAAATTTCTTCTAGGCGGCTGTCGCGACCACAACGCCAACGATAGGTGTTGTATCGGATTGGATTGTTTTTGTAATAATCTTGATGAAAGCTTTCCCTCCCTTTTATAGGGTAAAAGGTGCTTGCGTTTAGTATAGGTGTAACCACAGTTTGGTTAGGAAACTCGGCAGCTACTGCTGCTTTTGTTTTTTCGGCTAATTTACGTTGTTCGTCGTTTTGTACAAATATAGCGCTTAAGTAACTAGGGCCTTTATCACAAAATTGGCCTTTGGCATCAAAGGGATCAATATTAACCCAGTAATGATCAAGTATGCCCTGATAGCTTACTATGGCCGGATCGTATGTGATTTCTACGGCCTCGTAATGGCCTTTATGATTACCATTGTATGTCGGGTTTATAAGTTTACCGCCAGTAAAGCCCGATATTACAATGGTTACGCCTTCTAGCTTTTCAAAGTCACTTTCCATACACCAAAAACAACCTCCAGCTAGAACGGCTTTTTCGGTTTTAGCTGCATGGGAGAATGTACTAAACAAAATAACGGCAGATGTTAATGCAAGCGTAAGTGATTTTTTCATAAAATTATCCATCTGTACTGTGAGTTTATAAATACTTATAAAGTTAGACCCGCTAAGTGCTAATACAATTTCATTGTAGAGTGCTGACTAATTTATCTATGGTGAAAAATATTGTGCTTTGACAAGTTTTATAGGGATAAGGCTAGTAACAAGATCACTATTTAAGTTAGTAGCATGGTTTAATTGGATTAGCCAAGTATGCGTTATTTAATGGGGTGTTGAATTATGCTGGCTTGTTCATTAAAGTGACAACATTCGAGATTTAAATTAGCAGGTGATAAATGAACCAGTTAACTGAAAAATCAATAAGCTGCCCCTATTGTGGAGAAAGTATAGAAGTATTACTTGATGCAGCAGATATTGATGAGCAATACATAGAAGACTGCCAAGTATGCTGTAAGCCTATTTCGTTTGTAGTATTTGAAGATGATGACGAGCTAAACGTTAATGTTTACAGTGAAGACGATGCATTTTAACTAGTTAATTAGATATTAGGCTGCAAAATTGCAGCCTTTTTATTGTGTATGTGTTTGGTTAGCTATTTTGCTCACGCGCTAATTGGTTAGGAAGAAGTTCTTCTACTATTTCGCGTGCTGGAAGCGTATAGCGTGTGCCGTCAAACATTACTGAGGTAAACTCGTTAATATTAGTAATGCCTGTTAAGGTCCAGCCTTCGCCGCGCTTTGGGCAATATACTGTGGTAGTGGGTTGTATTACTTGAAAATCGTCACTCATTACGTTATCCACTCTTTTTGCTTTAAAGATAATGCTTGTTAATGGGGTATGGTAAGTTAATAATGCCTGCCCATAAAGAGCTAATTTAACTAACCACTTAAATAAAATGTTTAACACCACAAAGCTTGAACGCGTTACGCTGCGTTTAATTACCCACAAACACGCTGCGTGTTTATTTAATATTTTAAACCATCCGCATGTGTCAGAATTTAACGACTACGAAACACCGCTCAGCAAAACACAAATCAAACAATTAATACAAGATGATATTAGTGCCTACTACGAAGGCGAAGTGATTAGAGTTGCAATTGAACATAATATATCTGGAAAGTTAATGGGTACTTGTGGGCTTTATAATTTAACGCCGTGTAAAAGTAGTGCATTTATAGGGTTTGAGCTGCACCCCGACTTTTGGGATAAAGGCGTAATGTTTGAAGTAGTCACCGGTTTTATTGAAACGCTACTTAAGCATGTTCCGCTTAAACATTTATCGGCTGAGGTGAGTGCACATAATGCACGTTCCCATAATTTACTTATTAAGTTAGGTTTTAGTTTAAGAGAAAATTCTATTTGGCATAAATCACTTTAACGAAAGACGGCAATTATAAGTGCTTATCTTTTTTCAATCCTGAAAGGTCAACATCTCCAAGTGCAAATAAAATACAAAAAATAACGGCTTTCTATTATAGTTAAGCGTAAGCAAATGAATTTGTTACCCGTGTTTTATTAAATATTTACGCTTAACAAGGATTTTATATGCTAGAAAAACTATCTCAAGATGCGCTTGTTATTTGGGCAACCATTGACCCAATAGGCACTATGGCGCTGTTTGCTGCGCTTACTTCTCATTTAACAGATCAACAACGTCGTAAAACAGCCTTTAAAACGGTCCTTTATGCTGGTTGCGTACTATTGGGTTCTATTTTAATTGGGCAGCTAATACTTAATGCGATGGGAATTAGGTTGGTGTCGTTTCAGTTAGGGGGCGGAATTATATTGTTTTTGTTTGGCCTGCAAATGATATTTGGAAACGATTCTAACAAAGCTAAACAAGACCCCGATCACGATATTGCTGTGTTTCCGCTAGCTATACCAGCAACTGCGACCCCTGGCGCTATTTTGGCGGTGATACTACTTACCGACAACCACATACACCCAATTACTACTCAAATAGGCACAGCGCTTGTTACAGTTGGTGTGTTGGGTATTACACTAGGGCCTGTTGGCCTTTCAGGATTGAAATTTGTTCAATCTAGGGGCTATTTAATCGCGGCGCGAGGTTTGTAACCTAGCGGGCTAAGTAAAAACCGAGTAACAAAGAGTTAATCGTCCCTAGAATGAACCCAAAGGGCAGCGCATGTTTGGTATTTATGCTGCGTTATCGCCTATTTATGGGGAATAACCACACTGCATAGGCTCTGCCTTGCCTAAATACCAAACATACTGCTGCAAATTCAACCTCGAAAGATAAACAGGCCCTAGTACTGTTGCTGCTTTCGGGTAAAATAATTAAGCTTATTGGTACTGGCGGCGCGTCTATTTTAACGCGTGTGATGGGGATGATTTTAGCCGCATTTTCGGTTGAGCTTATTATGACCGCGCTTGAAATAAAACAATGGGTTAAGCTCGATTAAATAACTTCTAAACATTTAAAGGAATGCCGCATGGCAATAAAAATAACAAAACACTATTTTATTAATTTAAGTTTAGCCGTAGTCATTTTTGCTATTGGTATTTTAGCTATACGCTATTACAACCATTATGTATCGGCCTATACAGATGTAACAATTAACTCAAGCGTGCTTAATGAGTCGCGCAAAGTGTTTTTAAGATTGCCCGCTAATTACAATCCTAAAAAAGCGTATCCGTTAATTATTAAAACAGATGGTAACTTTAATTTAGATACATGGGATAAAGCACTTACAAAACAAGCTAAGAGCGAAAAAGGGGATAAGGCTATATTGGTGTCTATTCCTAATTTGTTTTTTACAGATACACGTCATCGCGATTTAGTGCCTCCTTATGCTCGCCAAGATGTAAATACACAAGCGCGTCCAGAGCATGAAACACTTATTGAACCAAATGGTGAAGCCGACAAGTTTTTAGCGTTTATTGAAACTGAGTTACTCCCTTATCTATCAGCAAAATATAAGCTTAGTAATAACCGTGTATTAAGTGGTTTTTCGGCAGGTGGTAGCTTTGTACTTTATACGCTGCATACAAAGCCTGAATTGTTTAATGGCTATTTTGCTTTTAGCCCTGCGGCTTGGTATGACGATATGACCGTAGTTAATAATGTAGAAGCGTTTTTAAGTGCCCAAGATAACAAAGTGAAGTCGTCTACATATTTATATCTTTCGGTGGGCGGGGCAGAGCATCCGCTAATGTTAAAAGCGTTTAGTAATTTAGAGGCCGCTTTATCAACCAATCCTAACAATAACCTTGTGTGGCAAAGTGATATAAACAAAGGTGCTGAGCATTCAGATAATCCATCAATTAGTGTGGCTAAGGCATTAGCTGGTTATAGTACGTTTATTAAAAAGTAAGATAGATTGGTTTAAATGATAACTGTATATACACACAGTTATCGTTTTTTTATCTATTTATGATAACGAATCAACTTTATAACACTTTACTTAGTTCAATATTATTAACGACTTACAAAGAAAGGTAGGTTTAAATTATTTTTTCACAGCAATCACATGTACTGTTTTTATATACAGTACATGACTATAAAATTAGAATACCGTCAGTACCCATGAGCATATACCACACCTATATGTGACTGCTTTTAAGCAGCCTTAGGTATTTGTGATCAGTAAAAAGCAGTGTCAGTACTTTGCAATTTCAATATAGTTTCACCTTCTTTTTATACTCTTAATGCAGTTAATATAAGTTGGCTGGTGGCTTTACAGTAAAAGAACACATCATACTAAGTATTTCTATAACGTTAAACTTAGCAATAAAGTCAAATTATAAAAAGTAATCAAGGAGGTAGTCAAAATAATAAAGCCTGCGATAACTACATCCACTAAAATTATAAATGCCGAGTGTGGACTATGAGTGATTAATTAAAGTTTTCCTCGCTCATTGTAATGAGCAGCAAAATGGTAAACGTAAAAAATAGGGGCATCGTGAATGGTGCTATTACAAATTAAAAAAGCAGATACCAATGCGGCTGTTAATGCCTTTTTTGAAATAGCCTTAAATGCAAAATCGAGTATTGAAAAAAGTATGGAAAAATAAAAAAAGCCCAGTTAAAAGGGCTAAAAGGGTTGTGCTTAGGGAAGTTGTAGTCGTTTTATAAACTTATATTTAAAACTTATATCTAAAACCAAATGCTATACCGTCATCTTCCGACTGCTCCATTTGTGCTTGTTGCTCTTTGTTATCGCTTTCAAAGTCGCTAAAGTCTTTACGCGCTTCTACGTAGGCAATAGTGTCTTCGTCAATTAAGTAGTGAAGGCCAATAACAGCAAACTGACGTTTAAATACATCGTCTGGGTCGGCGTTAAAGTTTGGCTGAATTACGTAATCATCACCAGCATCAAACACGTTGTAGGCAATAAAAGGGCGAAAATCGTTATCAAAGCGGTAAGATGCAAATGTTTCTACACCGATTGCGTCTTTAATTAAGCGACCAATGTTATCTGTGTCGTGGTTTTTGTTTTTATTTACGTTGGCTGCAACGTATAGGCCGGGCTCATCAATGTTGCCCCACATAATACCTGCACCATAAATTAAATCTTCAACATTGCGAGTAGAACCATCGCCAAACGTTAAATCAAACTCACCACGGTTAACACCTGCTGTAAGTGTTAGCATGTCAGTTGGGGTATAAGTTACAGACGCACCAAATGTGTAATTAAATTCAACTTCTTGGGCTGCACTATCGCCAGAGTTCCAAAGTGCTTCACATTCTTCTTCTGAAATGTCGGTTACGTCACAGGTATAAAATTCGCTGTTTTTAAGCTGTGCTTGTACTGCAAAACTAAAATCGTTATAGCTATTGCGGTACTGCACTAATTTATCTCCACGGCCAGTGCCATTAACAGCGCCATCGTCTTTGTTATAGGTGTAAACACCAGCCGCATTACCATCCCATACAAAGCTATTATTTGTGCCGTAAACTACGTCGTACCATGCACCCCATTGTTTACCAATAGTTAGTTGCCCGTATTTTTCGTGCGAAAGCCCTGCGTAACCTAAACGGTTATACAAAAACTCATCCTGGATAGACTCAAAACGATTGTTATAAATGATATCGCTGCTGCCAACAGGGTTTACACCCCATTCTACGAGTGCGAGTGCAGTCCAGTCTTTCTTAAGCTTTCGGGTAAATCCAAAGTTAATGCGCGAGGTACCGTTAACAACTTCGGTTTCATTTTGTGTATTAATTACACGCACATCAAGATATCCACCAACTTCAACAGTATTTTTGTCATCTTTGTATAATTCTACTGCCGAAACAGCGGGTGCGAATACAATACTTGCGCTAATAAGCGTCGCTAATTTTTTGCTCATCTTGTGTGTTGCCCTGTGTAAATTGGTCAATTTTTTACGTAGGTAAAAATTCAGATTCGAAGACTAACAAAGCAATAAACGGCTCAAAAGTGAAAAATACTCAATAAAATTAACTGTTAAACTTAACGGATATTCACTAAAGGTTAATTTTGTTTTTCAGGTGTTGCAAAAGTTTATGTTTTTAATGATTTGATTGGTAAATAGGATGAGGAATTAGCGATGTGTAAAAATTGTAATTTGAATTAATTTCATCTTGGTTAAAAAGTAGTAACTAGTGTGAAAGCTCTAAAAGTACTTTATTTTCATTAATATAACTTTTTATTATTATAGGGTGAACAAAAATGAGTTAAGTAGACACACAAACACGTTAAAAGTTTTTTTACTCTAATTTGTATCGTAATTTCTAATCTCTTATGCCTGTTTGTAAAACATACTTTATGGATTTTAATTAGAATAAGTTGAATAAAAATTAACGAAACCATTAAATCTAATCCGTTATTTTTACTACTAACTACATAGCCATAATAAATGGCTAAAACGCAGTGGTTTGCTTTTAAACTTTCATAGAAAAACAGGCCATTTTGGTTTAAACTGCGCGCAATTTAAATACATCATTACTCCTTTGGAGGGTAGCGCTATTATTAGTACAGCTAATGTCACCATGCAATTTGGTGCTAAACCATTATTTGAAAATATCTCAGCAAAATTTGGCGATGGTAACCGTTACGGTTTAATCGGTGCAAATGGTTGTGGTAAATCAACATTTATGAAAATTTTAAGTGGTGAGCTTGAAGCGTCTTCAGGTAATGTAAGTACTGATCCTAACGAACGCGTTGCTAAACTTAACCAAGATCAGTTTGCCTACGAAGAATACTCAGTAATCGATACCGTGATTATGGGCCACAAAGAGTTGTGGGAAATCAAACAAGAACGTGACCGTATTTACTCTTTACCTGAAATGAGCGAAGAAGACGGTATGAAAGTAGCCGATCTTGAAACTGAATTTGCTGAAATGGATGGTTACTCTGCGGAATCTAAAGCAGGTGAGCTTTTATTAGGTGTAGGTATTGGCACTGACCAACACTTTGGCCCAATGTCAGAAATTGCACCGGGTTTTAAGCTGCGTGTGCTACTTGCACAGGTATTATTTTCAGACCCAGACATTATGCTACTTGATGAGCCTACTAATAACTTGGATATTTACACCATCAAGTGGTTAGAAGACGTGTTAAATCAGCGCGACTGTACCATGATAATCATCTCGCATGACCGTCACTTTTTAAACTCTGTGTGTACACACATGGCCGACATTGACTACGGCGAGCTTCGTATTTACCCAGGTAATTATGACGAATACATGTTTGCAGCAACGCAAGCACGTGAGCAATTACTTAACGAAAACGCGAAAAAGAAAAACCAAATTGCTGAACTTCAACAGTTTGTATCTCGTTTCTCTGCTAACGCATCTAAAGCTAAGCAAGCAACATCGCGCGCTAAACGTATCGACAAAATCCAATTAGACGAAGTTAAAGCATCTTCACGCCAAACGCCGTTTATTCGTTTTGATCAAGAAAAGCAGTTATTCAGAAACGCACTTGAAATGACAAACCTAACACAAGGTTTTGACGACAATACGTTGTTTTCTGGACTTGAAGGTTTAGTAGAAGTTGGCGAACGTATTGCTATTATTGGTGAAAATGGTGTTGGTAAAACAACATTACTTAATACATTAGCAGGGCGTTTAGCCCCTAAAGCTGGTGAGTTTAAGTTCTCGGAAAATGCTAATATTGGTTACTACGCGCAAGATCACGCTGATGAGTTTGCAACCGACATGAACTTGTTTCAGTGGATGGAGCAATGGCAACAAGAAGGCGACGACGAGCAAGTGGTTCGTAGCTTCTTAGGCCGTATGTTATTCTCTCAAAACGATATTAAAAAATCAGTTAAAGTAATTTCAGGTGGTGAGCAAGGCCGCATGTTGTTTGGTAAAATTATGATGCATAAGCCAAACATATTGTTAATGGATGAGCCAACAAACCACATGGATATGGAATCAATTGAAGCGCTTAACTTAGCCCTTGAAGCTTACGAGGGTACATTGATGTTTGTATCTCACGACCGTCAGTTTGTATCATCGGTTGCAACCCGTATTTGGGAAATTAAAGACGGTAAAGTTATCGACTTTAGAGGCAACTACGCCGAATACCTAGCGAGTAAAGAAGCTTAATTAGCTATTTACCCGTTAACTCTAAAAAGCCATGTTTAAACATGGCTTTTTTTGTTTTTGTGAGTCGCAATTAAACTTGGTTTGGGTATAATACCCGCCTAAAACCGGACATAAGTCCGCTATTTTTAAAATACATTACTGAGGAGTATTTATGACTGTTGGCATTATTATGGGTTCTAAATCAGATTGGCCAACCATGGAACATGCAGCACTTATGCTAGAGCATTTTGGCATTAAGTACGAAACCAAAGTCGTGTCTGCACACCGCACTCCTCAATTACTTGCTGATTACGCAAGTTCAGCCGCAGAACGTGGCATTAAAGTTATTATTGCTGGCGCTGGCGGCGCTGCGCATTTACCAGGTATGGCAGCTGCTTTTACGTCGCTTCCTGTACTTGGCGTACCTGTAAAATCAAAAGCATTAAATGGTGTTGATTCACTTTTATCTATTTGCCAAATGCCTAAAGGTGTTGCGGTAGGTACGCTTGCAATTGGTGAGCCGGGCGCAGCAAACGCGGGTTTATTAGCTGCACAAATTTTAGGATGTCAAAATCCAGAAATTTTTGCAAAAATTGAAGCATTTCGTAAAGCGCAAACCGACACTATATTAGCTAATCCAAACCCTGCAGAGTAATAATGAATATTTTAATATTAGGTGCAGGGCAACTTGCACGTATGATGAGTCTTGCAGGCGCGCCGCTTAATTTAAACGTTGTTGCGTACGATGTAGGCAGTAAACAAATTATGCACCCGCTAACCGGTGACATTTATAACACGTCGCTTGAGCAAGCAATATCAAACGCTGATGCCATTACTGCCGAGTTTGAGCACATTCCTGATGACGTACTAACCCTTTGCTGTAACAGTAATAAGTTTTACCCAGGAAAAGCCGCTATTAAAACCGGTGGCGATCGCTCGCTTGAAAAGGCATTGCTTGATAAAACAAACGTAACTTGTGCGCCGTACCAATTAATTACTGAAAAAGCGCATTTAGAACTTGCCGTTAAAACTCTAGGTAAACCTCTTGTAATTAAAACATGCCAAGCGGGTTACGACGGAAAAGGCCAATGGCGTTTAAAATCGGATGATCAAATAGACGAAATTTGGTCACAAATGGCTGATTTTATTGCATCAGGCACCGAGCTTGCGCCACATACAATTATTGCTGAAAAAATGATCCCGTTTGATCGTGAAGTCTCTATTATTGGTGCGCGCGATAAACACGGTAATGTTGCTATTTATCCGCTAACAGAAAACGAGCACACCAATGGTGTGTTAACGCTTTCTATTGCTGGTAAGAATAATCGCAGCGTTGAAGCGCAAGCAAACGATGCATTTACAAAAATAGCAAATGAGCTTAACTACGTTGGCGTGTTAGCTATTGAGTTTTTTGATGTACAAGGAACGTTACTCGTTAACGAAATTGCACCGCGTGTACATAATTCAGGCCACTGGACGCAACAAGGTTGCCATTGTTCACAGTTTGAAAACCACATGCGCGCTGTTGCAGGCTTACCGCTTGGTAATACTGAGCTTAAACACATTACCGCGATGATAAACGTACTAGGGCAACCTAGTATTCCATCTGATGTACTAAAATACGCAGATGTGACTAGCCATTGGTACGGTAAAACTGCAAAACCAGGTCGTAAAATGGGCCATATAAACGTATCGGCCACTAGCATGAACGACCTAGCAGATAAATTAGGTGAGCTTACTGAATATTTACCTGAGCAAGACTACCCAGGTATTTTAAAAGCGGCAGCTAATTTAATCCTTCATTAAATGGCTAAATACTCGTTTTATTAAATGCCGAGCTTGCTCGGCTTTTTTATGTCTAAAAAAGACGCGTGGATACCCAGTTTGTGAAATAATGATTGAGTCTAAAATTTTACAGTGAAATAATTTAATGAAACTCAAAGCAATTTATAGCGCACTACTTGTTGCCGCTTCTTTTAGTACTTTTTTTAGTCACAGTGCATTTGCATCAGACTCTCTTCGTGTTGCAACTTTTAATGTAAGTATGGATGCAACTAATCACACGCCCAAAGGTGAGCAAGTTAAAAGTGATGCTTTAGTTAATGCACTTAAAGCTAACCACCAGCAAATTAAGAACATAGCGGAAATTATTCAGCGTGTTCGCCCTGATATTATTTTACTTAACGAATTTGATTACATCCCAAAAGAGCAGGGTATTGAATACTTTAATCAGCATTATTTAAATGTAGGTCAGCAAAGACAAGCCGCTATTAACTACCCTTACTCTTATATTGCACCAGTAAATACAGGCCTAGCTACCGAGTTTGATTTAGATAACGATGGCAAAAAAAATGGCGTGATGGGCGATGCACAAGGCTTTGGCTTTTTTGAAGGGCATTATGGTATGGCTATTTTGTCAAAATACCCAATTAATTTTGATAAAGTAAGAACCCTTCAAACCTTTAAATATAAAGACATGCCAAATGCACAAATGCCTGTGATGCCTAAAACAGGTGAAAACTGGTATAACGCACAAGAATGGCAAGCACTTAGACTCAGTTCTAAATCGTTTTGGGATTTACCTATTAGCGTAAATGATAAAACAATTCATGTTATTGCATCTCACCCAACACCGCCTGTATTCGACGGTGAAGAGGATAGAAACGGCAAGCGTAACCACGATGAAGTAAGGTTAATTGCCGATTACGTTTCAAATGCTAAGTATATTTACGACGATAAAGGCGAAAAGGGCGGTTTAAAAACTCACTCTCGTTTTGT
The DNA here is from genome assembly GCF_031198785.1 of Pseudoalteromonas sp. HL-AS1. Taxonomy (NCBI): domain Bacteria; kingdom Pseudomonadati; phylum Pseudomonadota; class Gammaproteobacteria; order Alteromonadales; family Pseudoalteromonadaceae; genus Pseudoalteromonas; species Pseudoalteromonas sp. HL-AS1. Next base: position 1,812,974 of record NZ_CP133569.1, on the reverse strand, counting down.
TATTTTAGGCGATTTAAATGCAGCCCCTGAGGGGGACAAAGCCCGTACAAATACCACCGAGCAATTACTTAAAAACCCACTTATTAACGCTCAATTTGTTCCAAAAAGTGAAGGTGCTAAAGAGCAATACGATGTACCTTATGCACAAAATTACAGTGCTAATTGGCAAGCCCGTGTTGATTACGTTTTACCGTCAAACTATGGTTTAAAAATTAAGGGTGGTGGTGTGTTTTGGCCTACTAAAGCGAGTAGTGAATATCGTTTAATTAAAGATAGAAACGCATCGAGCGATCACCGACTGGTTTGGCTTGATTTGGTAATTGAATAACGCCTATTAACAAGAGAAGCGCTAGTAAACTGAGCTTTACCCTGTTTAATGGCTATTTATCTTAAAAAATTGCAATAACTTAAGTGCTTCTGCTTAAATACGGCTTAATTATAATAACCGTATAGAAGCACTATGATTTTTAATTTTTCTTCATCTAAAACGTTAGTGGCCTTAGCTGTTGCCTCAAGTGTTATGCTTGCAGGTTGTAGCGCTACCGCTAACACCTCTTCAACACAGCAAAGTGCTTTACCAGCAAGTAAGGTTGCTGCGGTTGTGAACACGCCAGCAGATATCGGCTCACAAAAAATAACGCTAGAACAAGCAATGGCCGATCCTGATTGGATGGGCAATCAGCCAGAGAACGCTTACTGGGCTAGCGATTCGGCTACTATTATTTATGCTCAAAAAGAGCAAGGTAATACACTACGCAATTTATTTAGCCAATCTGTTACTAGCCAAACAGCAGAGCAGGTAGCTCTTAATAAACTTCATACTGTGGGTTCTAATAAAGCCGTTTATTCTAAAAATAAAACAATGGCGGCTTACACGTTTAAAGGCAATGTGTTTGTTAAAAACCTAAAAACCGGTGAACTTAAGCAAATTACAGCGACATCAGCAAACGAGTCTAAACCACAATTTTTAAATAATGGCGATTTAGTTTACCGCCAAGGCAATGTTTTTTTTAAAGTTGATTTAAAAACAGGCTTAACCACTGAGCTTGCTAACTTAAAACTTGCTGATGAGCCAAAAGGGATTGAAGAGCCAAGCACGTATATTGCTAAAGAGCAGCATAAACTGATTAAGTTTGTGGCGCTTCAACAAAAAAATAAAAAAGATCAGCAAGCACGTAATGAGCAAATTAATGAACAAAACGATTCAATTGCTAATACGGCTTACTACTTAGGTGACGGTAATAAAGTTGCAGAGGCTCAGCTTTCGCCAAATGGTGATGCGTTATTAGTCGTTGTACAAAAGCAAACAGATTGGCGTGGTGATGGCGATATTATGCCTAACTACATTACAAATGATGCAACCATTGAGCCTAAAAAAGCACGCCGCCGTGTAGCTGACGCTAAAGAAGAAACCTCAAAGCTTGTGTACATCAATTTAACTAACAAAGAACAAACTTCACTTAGCTTTAATACCTTACCGGGCTTTGACGAAGATGTTTTAGCCGCAGTTAAAAAAGAAAACTATGCACGGAAAGGTAAAACATATAAGTCTAAAAGGGCGCCTCGTGGCATTAACCTTATTATGGACTGGGGTTTTGAGCAAAGCCCAATAGTATGGAACGATGACGGCTCGCAAGTGGCTATCATGCTCGAAGCATGGGACAACAAAGACCGCTGGCTTGCTACTGTTGATTTTGAAAACAACAAACTTGTGTCGCAACATCGCCTGCATGACGACGCATGGATTGCTTATGCGTTTAACGACTTTGGGTGGTTACATAACTCGAACACGCTTTATTACCTATCGGAAGAGTCGGGTTACAGTCAGCTTTATAAAAAACCAGTTAATGGTAGTGCAACCGCGCTAACACAAGGCCAATTTGAGGTTTCTAACTTAACGCTTACCAGTGACAACAGCGCAATTTATTATAAAGCGAATGTTGAACACCCAGGTCTGTACGAAATTTACCGTGTTAACCCGCAAACTGGTAAGAGTGAGCAAGTTACTGACTTAAACGGCATGACCGATTACACGTTAAGCCCAGATGAAACCAAGTTACTCCTTAAGCACTCTACAATTACGATGCCTAATGAGCTTTATGTAGCTGACGCACAAGCCAATGCAAAAGCAACGCGCTTAACTCATACAGTGTCGGATGAGTTTTTAGCTAAAAAGCTAACTGCACCTAAAATTGTTGCTGTGCCATCGAGCCATACCGAACAACCAATATACGCAAAAGTGTACTACCCAGCTGACTACGTAGAAGGTGAAGTAGGTAAAAATCGCAAAGCAGTTATTTTTAACCACGGCGCGGGTTACTTACAAAACTCGCATATGGGATTTTCGGTTTATTTTCGTGAATTTATGTTTCATTCATTGCTCGCTGATGAAGGTTACATAGTAATGGATATGGATTACCGCGCATCTAAAGGTTACGGCCGTGATTGGCGCACCGCGATTTATCGTCAAATGGGCACACCTGAAACACAAGATTTAGCCGATGGCGTTAAATGGATGGCGCAAAATGCCAACGTTGATACCAAAGCAGTCGGCACTTATGGCGGCTCATACGGCGGCTTTATGACCTTTATGGCATTGTTTACCGCGCCTGAGTTGTTTCAATCGGGTGCGGCACTACGACCTGTTACCGACTGGGCACATTACAACACGGGGTACACTGCTAATATATTAAACCATCCTGATGTTGACCCGATTGCATATGAGCGCAGCTCGCCAATTTATTACGCTGAGGGTTTAAACAAACGTTTATTAATTAACGCACCCATGGTTGACGATAACGTGTTTTTTCAAGACTCAGTGCGTTTAGTACAGCGCTTAATAGAGCTTGAAAAACAAAACTTTGAAACAGCTATATTCCCTGTTGAACCGCATGGCTTTGTACAGCCTTCAAGCTGGTTAGACGAATACCGCCGTATTTATAAGTTATTTAAAGAAACGCTTTAATCTTTAATTATAAAAACAAAAACGCCGCATTGGTTTAGTTAACTAATGCGGCGTTTTTATTGGATTGAACAAAATCTAACTTTATTTTTTCTTTTTAAAGAGCTCTATAACCAGTGGTATGGCAAGCAGAGTCCCGCCAATTACACCAATTAAATGTGCATCAATAGCCACAGTGGAGTTAATAAGCTTTCCTATATCAGCATTAGGGCCGCTAAATTGCTCAAACGCTATTTTAATCCATACGCCTATAAATAATAAATAACCTGACTTTAGCCCTACGGTTATATCTTTAACTGCGCCCCAAATAATTACACCATGCAGTAGAGCACTTAATCCGGTGTAAATATGTATGTTTGGGCAAAACCAGTAAACACCGAGTCCACACCACAGTGCTAGCGCACTTGTATTAAAAGCGTAGCGAGTAGGGGGTGTGTATTCGCCATGTAGTAACCATATTAGTAAAACACCACTGGCATTTAATCCCAAATGAGCCCAATTAGCATGAACAAATTGGCTAGAAAAAATTCGCCACAGTTCGCCATCATCAATTAGGCTTCGGTTAAATTCAAGTAAACTATTTAAATCAAATGCAGCAAAAATGGTACTAAAAAGCAGCAAAATAATAGGCGGTAATATATAACGAGGTTGAATAGGTAAATTAAGCATTTTATTATATTTTTTTAGTCAAAATTTTTGCATATTGTGCCCGTTTAACTTTAAGATGCCAAATACAACTACGTAATTAAGTGTTTTTAGTATTTTTATGCATTTTAAACTTAACTCATTATTTGCCATTGGACTGTGCGCAGTATCACTGCCTTCATTTGCACAGCAAACAACTCAAATTGAAACTCGCGAACCTGAAGCTGCTACAGGATTAATCCATAAAAAAGTAGTGCAAGGTGATAAATACATGGTAGCTGCGGCAAATCCATATGCCTCAAAAGCCGGTCAACAAATTTTAGCCCAAGGCGGCAGTGCCGTAGATGCTGCGATTGCTACTCAACTAGTGCTTACTTTAGTTGAGCCGCAATCCTCAGGTATTGGCGGTGGTACATTTATGATGTATTACAACAAGGCTAACAATAAATTAACTAGTTTTGATGGCCGCGAAACCGCACCTGCAAATGCAGACGAAACGCTGTTTTTAGATAAACACGGTAAAGCCGTTAAATGGATTGAAGCCGTAGTAGGTGGACGCTCTGTTGGTGTACCCGGTATTTTACATGCCTTTGCAAGTGCACATAAACAATACGGTACATTACCGTGGGAAGCGCTTTTTAAACCTGCTATTGAACTTGCAGAGCAAGGCTTTGTAGTTTCGCCGCGTTTACACGGCTTATTAGCCCGACAGTTAAACCCAGGCGTATTGAGTATGCCGATTATTAACGAATACTTTTACCCAAATGATAAATTAATTGAAGTGGGTAGTGTTAAAAAGAATCAACCACTTGCTGATTTGTACAAAGACATTGCAAAGCAGGGCATTGATGCATTTTACAAAGGCGAAAATGCAAAACAAATGGTTAATGCTGTACAGCGCTCTAAAATTGCCCCAGGCAAATTAAGCGTACAAGACTTAGCAGATTACAAAAGCAAAGAACGCGATGCGGTATGTATACAATACCGTGCCTATAATGTGTGTTCAATGGCGCCACCAAGCAGTGGCGGTGTTGCGGTACTGCAAATGCTAGGCTTACTTGAACATAAAGATATGAGCGCACTTAAGCCAAACGGCGAAAAGGCGATTCATTACTTTAGCCAAGCTTCGCGCATAGCATTTGCCGATCGCGATATGTACATGGGCGATCCCGATTTCACCCAAGTACCTACAAAAGAGCTCCTAAACAAAGATTACATTGCCTCGCGCGCTAAATTAATTACAGAAACAGATCAAAAAGCCATAGCTGGTAATCCTGTAGGGTACTTAAGTTATGCAATGGATGATTCATACGAATTACCTTCTACCTCACACGTATCTGTTGTAGATAGTAAAGGCAATGCAGTTTCGATGACCAGTTCAATTGAAATGGCGTTTGGCTCTACGGTTATGGTTAATGGCTTTATTTTAAATAACCAACTAACTGACTTTTCGTTATCGCCACGTAAAAACGGCAAGCTTGTAGCAAACCGTGTAGAGGCTGGTAAACGCCCGCGTAGCTCTATGTCACCGGTAATGGTATTTAATAAAGATGGTAGCTTACGCTTAATCGTAGGCTCACCTGGTGGTAGCCGTATCATCGATTACGTTGCACAAGTTGTTGTGGGTGTTATTGACTGGAATTTATCAGCGCAAGACGCCATTAACTTACCGCGTACAACAAATCGTAACGATTACACCAGCCTTGAAAAAGGCACAACCATAGAAGCCATTGCGCCTGCACTTACCAAACGCGGCCACAATGTACGTATTATTGATTTAAACTCAGGCTTACACGCAGTTGAAGTTAAAAATAATACCTTATATGGTGGCGCTGATCCGCGCCGTGAAGGTGTTGCGTTATCTGATTTAACTGATAATAACGCCACTATCAAATTTTAAATTATGTATAATATACATGCGGGCAGTGAAGTCCGCATGTATTTTCTCTCAATGGTCTGACTAGCTTAATTGTCGTTGCAATTAAACCTCTAACACTGATAATGACAGATCATAACTTAAGACTCCGTTAAAGCCTGGAAATATGACAACTAATACTGATCCTAACTACTTATATATTCATCATTCTGGCCCTGGCCTAATTGAAACACCGCTATTAAATAAAGGCAGCGCCTTTAGTAAAAAAGAACGCGAAAATTTCAATCTTGCTGGTTTACTTCCTCCTCGCTTTGAAACAATAGAAGAGCAAGTTGAGCGTTGTTATCAGCAGTATTCTAGCTTTACCGACAACCTTAATAAGCATATTTACTTACGTGCGATTCAAGATAACAACGAAACACTTTACTACCGTTTAGTGCGTGACCACCTTGAAGAAATGATGCCAATCATTTATACACCGACAGTGGGCGATGCTTGTGAAAAATTCTCAGACATTTATCGCAGCGCACGTGGCTTATTTATTTCGTATGAAGATCGCTACCAAATTGACGACATTTTACGCAACGCTACCAAAGGTAAAGTAAAAGTTATTGTTGTAACCGATGGCGAGCGTATTTTAGGCCTAGGCGATCAGGGTATTGGTGGCATGGGTATTCCAATTGGTAAATTGTCACTTTACACAGCGTGTGGTGGTATAAGCCCAGCATACACATTGCCTGTAATGCTTGATGTGGGTACTAATAACGAAAAGCTTTTAAACGATCCTATGTACATGGGTGCACGCCATAAGCGTATTGCTCAAGACGAATACGATGAGTTTTTAGATTTATTCATTAAAGCGGTTAAACGTCGCTGGCCAAATGTGTTACTTCAGTTTGAAGATTTTGCACAGCCAAATGCAATGCCATTACTTAAGCGCTACCGCAATGAAATTTGTAGCTTTAACGATGACATTCAAGGTACTGCGGCTGTAACGGTCGGTTCTTTACTTGCTGCGTGTCGTGTTAAAAATTCAACCCTAAGCCAGCAAAAAGTAGTTTTTGTGGGTGCAGGCTCTGCTGGTTGTGGTATTGCTGAGCAAATTATTAGCCAAATGGTTTTTGAAGGTATTTCAGAAGCTCAAGCGCGTAGCCAAGTATTTATGGTTGACCGTTTTGGTTTGCTTAGTGAGGGTATGGAAGGCTTACGCGATTTCCAACAAGCACTTGCACAACCTAAAGGCTCTTTAAGTGATTGGACTTACAGTGGCGAATACGCATCACTTCTTGATGTTATGCACTGTGCTGAACCTGATATTCTAATTGGTGTTTCTGGTCAACCTGGCTTATTTACAGAACAAGTAATACGCGCTATGCATGCCGGTTGTGAACAGCCAATTATTTTCCCATTAAGTAATCCATCTAAGCAAGTAGAAGCGCATCCTGCTGATGTGATTAAGTGGACTGACGGTAAAGCACTTGTTGCCACAGGTAGCCCATTTGATCCTGTTGAGTACAATGGCGAGACGTTCCCAATCCCACAATGTAACAACAGTTATATTTTCCCGGGTATTGGTTTAGGTGTTATTGCCGCTAAAGCGACACGCATTACTGATGCTATGTTAAGTGTGTCTAGCGAAATGCTTGCAGAGTCGTCGCCGCGTGCAAACACAGGTAAAGGTAGTTTATTACCAGCCTTGACTGAAATTGAAACGCTAAGTAAACGTATTGCATTTGCCATCGCTAAAAAAGCAATCGAAGAGGGCGTTGCTCTTGAGATTACTGATGATGCATTATGGGCAGCAATCGACAAAAATTACTGGTTACCAAAATACCGTAACTATAAACGCAGTAGTATTTAGTAACGTTTATACGTAATTTTAAGTAAATGGTGTAATAGCATTAGTTACAACGCTTAACAAAAAACAGGCAATTGCCTGTTTTTTTGTGCTTGTTCATATTTAATTAACCACGTACGGTGTTTACTTGCTTTTACATAATTAAAGGATCGACTTAATGAAAACACTGACTTTTGTTTTAGGTAGTGCACTGGCTTTAAACGTACTTAGCTTTGATGCACTTGCGGCAGCGACTCCCGATGCTCCTCATATTTATGTTAAGGGCGAAGCGACTCTTACTACAATGCCAGATTACGTACAGCTAAGTGTAGGTATTACCGAAGTTGATAAAGACTTAATTGCTGCTAAAAATAAAACCGACTTAACTATCGCCAAGGCAATTAAGCTCGTAAAAGAGATTGGTGTTAAAGAGGGAGATATAAACGCAGGGCAAATTTCAATAAACCGTGATAGCCAATACAACCGCACTACCGGTAATCAAGAATTTAAAGGCTTTAAGGTTTCTCGTACGTTAACAGTAAAACTCAGCGATATAAATAAATACCCAGAGTTACTACAAAGCTTAGTTAACAACGGTATTAACGAAATTAATCAAACTCAATTTTTCGCAAGCAACTATAACGAGCTGCATAAAAAAGCACAAAAGTTAGCAATTAAAGACGCACGTGACGCAGCAAAAGAGTTTAGTGAAGATTATGACGTTGATTTAAAAGGATTGTACAGCGCATCACTGAGTCCACTCAATGTGCAGTCGCAGCCTTATATGCGCGCAGAAAAAGTAATGATGGCTGATAGCGCACCAAGTAACTATGTACCTGATGCCTACCATGCTGGAGAGATTAAAGTAACAGCGTCAAGCTATGCTGTGTACTACATAGATTAAAATATAGGTTCTTCCTAGGGACGATTAACTCTATGTTGCTCGGTTTTTACTTAGCCCACTAGGTTACAAACCTCGCGCCGCGATTTAATCGCCCCTAGATTGAACAAATTTCAATCCAAATAATTCAACACGCCCTAGTGGTGCTCAAAACGTGCCACCAACTTCTCACCTTGCTCTTGGCTGATACGCGCTATAGAGTTGAGCATATTAGTCACTTCGCGTCTGTCGTATTCATTAGTTACATGCTCATTTATGTCATCAACAATCGCATTTAAATAATTAAATAAACTGTTTCGTGCATCGGTATCTTTATGGGCTACAAACAAAATATTTTTGAATGCCTCAAGCACGTTTGTCATTACGTATGCATCGCCTTTGGCGTAATTACGCAGCGGTGTAAAGTTGTCATGTAATAACTCATCAAAGCTTGTTTCATGAAGGTACAACAATGGGGCATTATCACTGTGCTTAAACGAGTAGTTAATATCGTTAATTGAAAGTCGTTGAATAAGTAAAATACTCAGCATATCAATTGATTTAACCGCAGTACCGGGATCGTTGATACCTGGACTCATTGCCTTAACTGCAATTTCTGATATTTGCGTTAATCCATAACGGTAATGATCGCTAATGTACTCTTCTATATAAAAAATAAAGCAGTCGAGAATTTTATTAATCAGCTCTTCATCGTTTGCTATCTCTTTATTACATTTTAAAAACGGGTAACCTTTAACTGTAAAATAGCCTTGGTTTACAGATATATACACCTTTATATCTTGCTCAGCCAAAATGGCACACAGCTTATCGGTATGTACGCCTTTATAATATCCTTCTGTTTTACTGCTAACCGAATGCCATTTGCTAAAGTCTGGAAAGTCCTCAACTGGGTCCTCTTGTTGTCTTTGTATTATTGTTTTAATTTCGTTTTTAGTTTGGCTAAACAAGCCATTTAACACGTTATCAACTTGAATAGCACGTGAGATTGAGTGTATAAAAAATACAAACAAACCTAATGAAATCAATCCAAAAACAAGTGCAAACAACACACCTATTGAAGGAATTGCCGTACTGCCACCATCAAGCTTATTAATATTTATAAGCATAATAATAGAGTAAATTATGCTGCCTAAATAAAACCCCAAAACCATTTGGTGTGATTTGCGCGTAATAAGCCCTGGCACTACGCGGGGCGATAAACTCGCGCTGGCTGAATTTAAAACCACCATTACCATCGAAAAACTAAACACGGTAAGCGAAATAATACTCCCCGCTAAAGTGCTTAGAATAGTCCGCGCGTTTTCGGCGCTATCTACAAGTACAACCGATATAAACGATTTTAGCTGCTCAACAGGGGCTAAATATTCAACCGACATTGTAATAATGGCAAATAACAAAAAGCCCACTGAAAGCATCGAAGGGTAAAAGCCAATACTGTTAATCATTTCACGGTAACTGTCGGCTACTTTACGAGGTACAAACATAAAATCCTTATGTATTTTCTACTAACTTAATACCTCTAGCTTAGCATAGGCAATTATTAAACTTCTGATAATGCTGCTCAAATTTATGTGTTATTATCACGCCCACAATAATAGAGCGCATATTTATGCGATAAAAATAACAGGAAAACGCCGTGATCATTTCAACTTATGCTGCATTACTCGCATTCTTTTACATTTATTTAAGCTTTAACGTAATAAAAGTGCGCCGTGCGGAGCAAATATCGCTTGGTGATAACGGTAATGCAACGCTACAACGTGCTGTGCGTGCCCACGCAAATTTTATGGAATACGTGCCATTTGCTTTAATTTTGCTTTTTTTAGCAGAGTACCAAGGGCTTGCTAGCCATTACTGCCATATATTAGGTGGTGCGTTATTAGTAGGGCGTGTGTTTCAAAATTTAGGCATAGTAGAAAAAAGCCTTAAATATCGCCAAATTGGTACTATTACTACATTTTTAGTCATGATTATCAGCGCCTTTGTATTACTAGTAACACGCGGCTAATTATAGAAAAGTTAATGAGCAAAATATTTATAATAGGTTTACCACGTACCGGCACAACTAGTGTGTGCCATGCATTTTTAGAACTTGGCATTACAACAGCGCATACCGCGTATACTAATGCCTGTTTTGAAAATGCCAGCGCAATTGCTGACACTCCCATATTTAACGATTTTAAAGCGCTTGATATTCATTATCCTGACTCTAAGTTTATTTATTTAGAGCGCGAACTTGGTGCATGGCTTGTATCAATAAAACAGCTTTTAACGCGTATGCACACTAATTTAACCCGTGCAGACGGGGGCTTTAATATTCATATAAAGCGCTGTTATTTAAATACGTTTAGTGAGCTTTCGCTTAATAATATTAGCGACGATAGTTACTTAGCTCACTGCTACGAAACACATTTTAACGATGCTCACACGTACTTTAAGAATCGTGACAACGATTTTTTATCCATTGATATAGCAAAGCCCGATAGCTACAAAAAACTATGCGATTTTTTAGCATTAAAAAGTGACAAAGCTGATTTTGAAAAAATGAATATGGGCGGTAAAGTCACCGCATGGAACGATATCAAACACCCGCTAAAAGTTGAATCCACCGCTAAAGGGCGCATAGATAAATTGCTGCCTTACAAGATTTTTTAAAACAAATACGTTAAAATCCCCGCATTATTATTTGAGTTGTACAGAACATGTTTGAATTAAAATACCACACCCCATTTGAATGGACCGAAGTTGTCCTTGCTGACTTTAATACTTTTTTACAAGATCATGCCGCTGCAGAAAAAAAAGCATCGGGTATGGCTATGTCTATGCTTTCACATTACCCAGACAAACGTAAATTAGTAAAAGCCATGACCGACTTAGCATTAGAAGAATTAATACACTTTAAACAAGTGCTTAAGTTACTTTTAGAGCGCGATGTAAACTTAGGTGACGACAAAAAAGATCCGTACATAAAACAAATACGTGCACTGTTTAGACATGGTCGTGATGGTTTTTTAATGGACCGATTACTGGTTGGCGGTGTAATTGAAGCACGTGGCCACGAGCGTTTTTCTTTAGTTGCACAAGCACTTCCTGAGGGTAAAGAAAAAGATTTTTATGTTGCTATTGCTAAGTCAGAAGAAAAACATAAAAACCTATTTGTAGAACTAGCTTACGAATACTTTGAAAAAGAAGAAGTTGATGTTCGCCTAGAAGAGCTGCTTATAGCTGAAGCTAAAATCTGTGAAAGCATCCCGTTTACAGCCGCTTTGCATTAATTAAAACTAGCGTAAAGCGTATTTTCACTCGCTTTGCGCCACACACCTCTGCTCTTATTTCTTTGTTAACCTCTTCATGAATTGTTGATTTGCAATTTGCGAATCAAAATAATAAAAAACACGTTTATACATCTTAATCCACTGATTATAAATACAAAAAACCTTGGTCTCATACTTGCTACCTATACAGTAAGCAAATTGAGGGAAAGGCTTATGTTAAAATTTATTTTTATACTATTACTAATATCTTTTACCGCTATGGGCAGTGAAAGTCATTTAGATTATATAGAAAATGCAAATGGTGAGCGGGTACAAAAAGTATCGCACTTAGTTAAATGGACGCATACTCGCTTTGTGTTTACCCGTGATATTTCTCGTATTGCACTTGGCCACGAAACAACGCTTGATGTGAACGTGGTTAATGGTCGCGAGCTACTAATTTTAGCTAAAAAGTTGGGCCGTACATCTATGATGGTGTGGTACGACGATAAAAGCTCGGAAACATTTCACTATTTTGCAAACCACATTTGAGCTGGTCGGTATCGATTTAGTAAATAACCTTATCATTAGTGAAACACTGAGCTTAATAGGGATTGAGCCAGGTATTACATATTGCAAAACATCACTTAATTTAGTTAATGCAGAACAAGTAATTAATATCACCACAGGCGAACCTGCTCTTAGTAGTTTAACGCCACCATTTAAAGTTTTACTGCCAGTACATAGCGGCCAAAACAGTACAACGTGGATACATACTCCCCCAAAAGGGGAAGGAGAACGTCAATGAACGCCTCAAATATATTTACCTCACATGCTAATTTAGCAGATACACCAACTGATGAAATATCAACAGAAATTAAAGAAACGCTAACGCTACTAAAACAGTTTTATGATGTTCCAATTGTTAAATTTATCGATTTTAGAGAGGTTTATTCAGAGCAGTTAATAACCTGCAACGATAAAGAAAGTGTCGAAAATGAGTTATTAAGCTATCAACTACGCTGCACACAAGAAAAACTATATTTATTTGAAGATACCTTTTTTGATGATGTATCAAACAACACGCACAAATTAATTCGTTTTTATGCACAATATCCAATTTATAGTGTCACTAATAAATTCATTGGCGTAGTGCTGATGGCTGATTTAGCACCTAAAACATTAATAGGTTCACAAAAAAATCAGTTTATTTCATTTGCTCAATTATTGCAGACACAGTTAAATAAAAATTCAGATTCAGTAAGTAATCAAAGTACTAATCCTGTGAAAAAAATTATGGGGAAAAGTATATTCATGTATTTAGTTTAGCGCCCGTGGCATTCTTAATTGCATTAGTATTATGCTCATTCACTGCATTACTGCTTTATACTATAGAAAAAAAGGAGCTGCAAAGTAATTACAATGAACAAACTCAGCAATTACGTAAAACGTTATTTAATGCTCTAGAGCGATTTGATAATCAAGGATTATATATATCGCAAAAAGATTTAGTTATCGCAGGCTTTTTACAAAGCCAAAATAGCTATACAAAAGAGCAGCTTAATGATTTAGTACAGAGTCAGGTTTCACAAAGCTTAACTTATAAAGGGTATGTTGTGTTTGATTCTGAGTATAACCAACTTGCACTTTGGTCAAAAAATAATTTTGATTTAGCCGCGTATGGATTTAAAAACTGGTTAGAAAAATTCAATAATAGAGCGAATAAACAAGCAGTAGAAGTATTTACTGTTGCAGATACGGCCTTCTTAATTTCTGAAATAAATATTAAACAAGGCTCTATTTATACACTTACAGCATTTGATTTAAGTAAGTTTTTAAAAGCCGTTATTGGCAAATTAAACACTGAAAATTATAACGTTTTTATAGCAACACCACAGTTTACTTTAGGAAAACAAGGAGAAGTAAACCCCAGTATAATTAAAAATAGTATTAGCGCTTTGAGCAGTCGTTTTCCACCTACTTGGCGTTTACATGTGCAACCAATGAATAAAATAGTACGTCCATAAATAACTAAATATATCCTAATTAGATTAGGACTGATCGCCTTTTGTGTATTCGCATTCGTGTACTATTTTTTACGTTTGCCTAGGCGTTTACACAATGAAATAAAACAAAAAAATCAGTTAATACTTAATAGGGAAGAGCTATTTTCAAGTTCTCTTGATGCATTGCCACATGGGTTTGCTATTTTTAATAGCCACGAATTTCCTGTGATTACTAACAATGCATTTAATCTTTTATTTCCACAGGTGAATAAACAAAACAGTCAGCTATCGTATAGCCAGCTGATAAGTATTGCGCAACAGCATAATATTATAAATCATTACCATGAGCATCATAAGCTTGATGATGATCGTAACCAATTAATAGATATAGGTTTTACAGACGGGAAGTGGATAACTGTATTACAAAGACATACAGATTTTAATGGTTTTGTTTGCTACTTTAGAGATGATACAGAGGCACATCAAAAAGAATGTTTACATCGCTGATGTTCTCGAAAAATCTAAACAGACAAATCAATTAAAAGAAAAATTTGTTTCAAGGCTTAGTCGTCAATTAAAAACGCCTTTATCATCTTTAAAGTCATTAATTGAAATATCAAAAGATCCTATAAGCTTTAACGAATTTAAAAACAATGTAGGGAATATTTCTGATGTGTGCGACCAGCTTGAAAGTGTGATTCAACAGCTCGTAAATATAAATAAATCAGAGATAGGTAAGTTAAAGCTTCAAGCCAAAAACGTAAATCTAAAGAAACTGATCAATAATAACATGTCAATTTTAACGAAAGAGGCTGAAAATAATAAAATAGTTTTGAAAAATAATATTACATCAGAGTTAACGGTAGCAAGCGATGAAAAGTTAATTTCTCAACTGGTTATTCAGTTAGTTACTGAGGTTTTGGATTCATCAAATAATATAACGCTTTCAATTGACGCTCAGATTAAAAAATAAAGTACTCGTAATTACTTAAACCTCGACTTTTCATTAAGTAATTTAATCAACACTAACCATTTTATAACTGAACTTAAAAGCATTTCGGGTGATAATATAACACGCTTTATAGATGATAAAGACTTATTATTAGAGTTAAAGTTTTTTATCTCGATATTTAAAATGCTTGGTGGGAAAGCGATAATTATTAGCAGTAATGCAAATAAAACGACGATATCACTTTCTATGTTGGTAAACCTAGCGAGTAAACAAAACAAAGATGATGAACAAGAAGTATTAAACAGTCCATTAATAACTACCGATTTAGTAAATATTAATCCATTAACTAATGAAGAACAAAACACGCTATTACTGGTTGATGACGATCCACTGGTTGAAATTGTTATTAGGGCAATGCTAAAAAATGAGAGCATTAAAATAGATTACGCGCGCAGTGCTATAGAAGCAATGTTAATGGTATCTCAAAACAGTTACGACATTATTTTAATGGACATAGTAATGCCAGAATTATCAGGAACTGATGCTATGTTAAAAATTAAAAAACACAGTGATAATTCTAAAACTAAAATAATTGCACATACATCGACACCCGATCCAGAATCTAAATATGTAAACCAGGGCTTTGATGACATGCTATTAAAACCTGTAAAACAAGGCATATTAATAAACCAAATAGCACGTATTTTAAAAAGATAGGCCGCTATACCAACCGTCTTAATGTAGATTTTATGTAACGATAAAATATTAATGCCGGTTGGTGTTACATATAGCGTAATATATTCGAGGTAAAAAATGAAAAAAACGATTGAAGATACGATGGAAGTTATCGGATTTAATACAGTAAAACCTATAAATAAAACTACACGACTGCTTTTAGTCGATGATGATTTACTAATAGAAATTGTAATAAGAAAAATGCTTAAAGAAGAAAACATATTAATAGATTTTGCATCCAGTGCAATAGAGGCGCTATTAATGGTTTCTCAAAATATTTACGATATTATTTTAATGGACATAGTCATGCCACAGTTTACGGGCACCGACGCAATGCTAAAAATAAGAAAGCACGCTGATGCATCAGCAACGAAAATTATTGCGCATACATTTAGTGAAAACGAAAATAGTAATAATAAATATATAAAGCTTGGGTTTAATGGTTTGTTATTAAAGCCAGTTAAGCAAGGTGTATTAATTGAAAATATTAGATCTTTCTTAAAGTGATTAATAGCAATAGTAGGGCGGTTGCATATTTAAGAGCAAACGCTTCACACTTCATAAAGTGGTTTAACAATCACAATTATCAAACTCTATAATAATAAAAAACAAATAAACTTACTTAGCCTAGAGCCCAAGTATTACAAGGGTTTGGGTTTGACTTTAAATTATTATAATTTTTGAATAACTAAAAAATACTCATCTTGGGATGGAATTTGCTTTATAAGGTTATATTCTAATTTTATAGTTTATTAAACATTATAATTTTTAAAGTTAACGAGGCAAAATTATGAGCAAAACACAGTACGTTACAGTAGAAGGTCATCAAATTGCTTATCAAGAAATGGGACAAGGCACACCTTTATTATTAATACATGGCATACCAACTAACAAATTTTTATGGCGAAATGTGATGCCCAAACTCGCATCAGAACATCGAGTAATAGCGCCTGATTTACTAAACTTTGGTGAATCAGATATGCCAATTAACACTGATGTATCTATAAATGCGCAATGTAGAATAATGTGTAAGTTTATAGAAGAGCTCGGTATTTCTAAAGTTAATATTGCTGCACATGATATTGGTGGTGGTGTTGCTCAATTAATGGCTGTAAATCATCCGGATAAAGTAAACGGGTTGGTTTTACTTGATAGTGTATGTTTTGATTCTTGGCCAATACCAGAATTTGAACCTTTACTAGAACCAGGCGTAGAAGAAAAAACATCTGTAGATGAATTTGTTGATACATTAAGAGATTTCATGCCCAAAGGTGTTTACGACTCGAACGTAATGACTGAAGAGTTGATGAAAATATACTTAACACCATGGAGTAATGAAAAAGGAAAAGCCGCTTTATTTAGTAACATGCGCAGGCTCAATAAAGAATATACCGAAGCTATTACAGGCGATCTTAAAAGCTTACCTCATGAAACACTCATAATATGGGGTAAAGAAGACAAATTTCAAAAGCCAAAGTATGCACCAATGTTAGAAGAAGCAATTCCAAATTCGTCATTGGTTTGAATAGATAAAGCCGCACATTGGGTTATTGATGAACATCCAGATAAAGTGTCTGAGCTTATTAGTGATTTTATGAATGATAAATTATTCTAGTGAATTACTAGGATAATTTAAAATCTATTTATTTCAATATGTTAAGTTTTATTGCATAAAGTAGCGAATAGGCAATCAGTGTAATACCGCTTGATTATATTAATAACCAAGCGGTATTTTTATATGTTTAAGTAACAAATAGCGAAAAGAGGCAAAACATTAATTTTTAAAATAAGTAGGTTTAAGTAGGTTAATGCTTATTAAATAGTCAAAATATCGCGTTTATACGTTAATTCATGAAGGTGAGTAACTTAGTTATGTATTTATTTACCCTATTTAACATAATATAAATTATAGGTAGTTAATGTATATATAGAAAGAGCGCTTAAATGCGCCCTTACTATGTCCAATACTAGACGGTATCGGACATTAAATGATTTTATTACAATAACAGGTATTACTAATACAGATACTTTATTTATCAATTTGTTTAATCAATACTAAGTAAACGCTCAGCTGTATATTCGTTAGTAATTAATCCACTGATCATGTTTGACCTTACTGCGCCCAAAATGGCTAACACTTTTTCTTCACCAGCAGCTATCGCATAAATCTGTTTGTTAGCATTTGTTTTTAATGGCGTACTTGCTACACGCTGATTAACTGTGCAATCTAAAATCTTACCGTTTTTATCAAACACCCAACTAATCATTTCACCAACAGCACCAAGATCTTGTAACTCTTTAAGTTCTTGCGCATCAATAAAACCATCTATATGTAATGGCGACTTTTCACCTAAGCTACCAATACCCACAAATGTTACATCGGCATCTTTAGCGAGTTTTAAATTACCGGTAATATTTTGTTGTGCGTGCAACTGTTCTTTTTCTTCAATGCTTCTTGGTAAAACTGGCAATGGCATTGGATAATGTTTTGCATTGGTGTGTTCGGCCATTCTTACTACAACATCATAAGGTGAAGCCGATCCATCCAAAGCCATATTACCTAGCATGGCTACAATTTTATGTTGCGGACAATCAACGGTTCTTAGCTCATCCACACATGAACGTAAAACTCGACCGGTTCCCATAGCAAGTACTTTGGGTTGTTCTGATTTTAAATGACGTTCTATTTCTGCCGCGCCAGCTTGAGCCAAACCTAATGTAGATGATGGTTCTGAGGGATCGCTCGGTACAACTTCACACGAATCTAACCCAAAACGGCTTTTTAATTTTTCAGCTAAATCCATGCATTTGGCAATCGGGTGGTCAAGTCTAACTTTAATTAATCCTTGGCTCACAGATAATGCCACCATTCTTTGTGCAGATTGACGAGATATATTTAGCTTTTTAGCAATTTCATCTTGTGTGTTACCGCCAACATAATATAACCACCCTGCTCTGGCTGCATCATCTAGCTTTCTAATTTCTGTATTTGATAGCTTTACCACGTAAACCTCTTAAAATAGAAGGAAAACCAAGTCCTTATTTTCATTACATAATTTCAATTATATGTGCTGCTATATAAATTATTTTATTAATTTTGGAGTATCTATTTATCAATAACGTTTTTGTTATTTATAGTTGTAAATATACCATTCCTTAATAAAAAATACCTAGGTTTCATAGGATTATGTAATTAGAATTTAGTTAATAGCACCTTTATAAAGGTGCTATTTAAGGTAATTAAAGATTGGCTCTAGCGAATTGTTAAACAGTTATTATCAAACTTTATTACTTTACCAGCCGGTGCGCTTAGGTAAATACTATCGCCATATTTTAACGGACAATCACCATCTGCTTTTACTGTTACGGTCCCTTTGCCTTCAATATTTATATGTAAAAAGCTCTCCGATCCTAAATGTTCAATTAC
Source organism: Pseudoalteromonas sp. HL-AS1 (assembly GCF_031198785.1). Classification (NCBI taxonomy): domain Bacteria; kingdom Pseudomonadati; phylum Pseudomonadota; class Gammaproteobacteria; order Alteromonadales; family Pseudoalteromonadaceae; genus Pseudoalteromonas; species Pseudoalteromonas sp. HL-AS1. Next base: position 1,794,379 of record NZ_CP133569.1, on the reverse strand, counting down.
ACCTACAGTACCAGCCCACGTTCCTTGCTCAGTAGAGAGTGTTATATGCTCTGGTCGTATACCAATACAACTAACATTCGCATCTTCATTTTGTGGAGCATCTATAAAATTCATTTTTGGAGAGCTAATAAAACCAGCTACAAATTTGTTTACTGGGTTTTTATAAAGCTCTAAAGGTGTGCCTACCTGTTCAATAATACCGGCATTAAATACCGCGATTCTATCTGCCATTGTCATAGCTTCAACCTGATCGTGCGTAACATAAATCATTGTTGTAGCTAAACTTTTATGTAATTCAGATATTTCTAAACGCATATTTACACGTAGTGACGCATCAAGATTTGAAAGCGGTTCATCAAATAAAAATGCCGAAGGCTGACGAACAATTGCGCGCCCTATTGCTACGCGCTGACGTTGACCGCCCGATCATTGCCCAGGCTTTCGTTCTAAATAATCGGTCAAATTAAGAATTTTAGCGGCGTTAGCAATTTTACTTTCGATTTCTGCAGGGCTAACTTTGGCTCTTTTTAAAGGAAAAGCAATATTGTTACGCACGGTCATATGCGGATATAACGCGTAGGATTGAAACACCATTGCTAAGCCTCTTTTTGCAGGTGGTGTTTTTGTAGCGTCAATGCCGTCAATTTCTATATTACCACTGGTGGTATCTTCAAGCCCTGCGATCATACGAAGTAATGTAGATTTACCACAGCCTGATGGCCCAACAAATACGATAAACTCACCGTCTTTAATTTCTAAGTCGAGTGGTTTAATTACGTTAACTTCATCAAAGTTTTTAGTGACTTGTTTTAGTGTGATGCTGCCCATGTGTATTCTCCTATTTTACTGCGCCGAAACTTAATCCACGCACTAATTGTTTTTGACTAAACCAACCAAGTATTAAAATTGGCACAATGGCCATAGCAGATGCTGCCGATAACTTACCGTAAAATAACCCCTCAGGGCTTGAGTAACTGGCAATAAATGCCGTTAAAGGTGCAGCATTTGCAGCGGTTAAAATAAGTGTCCAAAAAGCTTCGTTCCATGACAAAATTACATTTAACAATAGCGTTGAGGCTATACCCGGTAAGGCTATTGGTAATAAAACATGAAATATTTCTTCTCCAATTGTTGCGCCATCCATACGTGAAGCTTCAAGTATTTCGTTTGGTATTTCTCTAAAGTAGGTGTACAACATCCATACCATTATTGGTAAGTTAATGAGTGTCATTACAATTACTAAACCTAATTTTGTATCGAGTAATGCGAAGTCTCGAAACAATAAATAAATCGGAATAAGTACCCCTACTGGCGGTAACATTTTGGTGGAAAGCATCCACATTAATAAATGCTTTGTTTTTTTAGTTTGTACAAAAGCCATAGACCAAGCAGCAGGCACAGCAATTAATAAACCCAGCAAACTTGAACCTAGCGGTATAACTACAGAGTTCCAAAAATGGTTAAAGTATGGCGAACGTGACAGTACATCGCTGTAGTTTTCGAGTGTCCAATCGAATGCATATAAGCTTGGACTTGCTGAAATTGCTTCAGCTTCCGTTTTAAAGCTGGTGATTAACGTCCATAAAATTGGAAGAAAATCATGCCACTTATTGTCCATGCAGCTATGGTATAAATTAGTTTGGAACGACGGCTATCTTTTATAGTCATAATTAACCCTCCAAGTTTTTGCCAATTAAGCGCATTAAAAATATAGCGACAATATTTGCAATTATTACTGCAACTATGCCCCCTGCCGAACCGCCACCTACATCAAATTGAAGTAGTGATTGCGTGTAAATTAAGTACATTATATTGGTCGACGAATAACCAGGACCACCGCTGGTTGTAACTAATATTTCGGCAAAGATTGACAATAAAAATATAGTTTCGATTAAAATAACAGCGGTTACCGCACGCGATAAGTGCGGCAAAACGATGTAAAAAAACTTACTATGTGGCCCAGCTCCGTCTAAATCAGCCGCTTATAATTGTTCACGGTCTAATGACTTTATTGCTGTTAGCAGTATTAATGCTGCAAATGGTAACCACTGCCAAGACACAATTATGATGATTGAAAATAACGGCATTTGAGCAAAAAAGTCGATAGGTTCAAAGCCAAGTCAAATCGCGAAATGTGCAAATAAGCCATTAACTGGGTTCATTAGCATGTTTTTCCATACCAATGCCGACACAGTTGGCATTACAAAAAATGGGGCTAGTACCATAATGCGAACGTAATTTCGTCCCCATATTGCTTGGTCTAGTAAAATAGCTAAGCCAATACCACCACAAATAGTGATAAGTAAAACCCCAGTTACTAGGTAAAGCGTGTTAAAAAATGATTCAAAAAAGCCGGATCAGTTAGAAAAAACTCATAGTTTAAAAAGCCTACAAACTCTTTATCCCCTGGAACGAGTAAGTTGTAATCAATAAATGAAAAATACAGTGTCATACACAGCGGAACTATCATCCAAGCAAGTAATAAAATTACACTAGGAAGAAGCATAAACCGAGCAAGCGTGCGCGAGTTAGTTGTTGCCATAAAGGTGACCTTAAAAAAGCCAATTCTATTTACTTGTTAACTATCAAGTGAAAATCAGAAACCCTTGATAGCGTTTATAACTAACAAGTAAATAGAATTGACATAAAATATTGGGTAAGTTTGAGTACTTACCCGCCCATTACATGCTATTTTGGATAGCGAGCTTTACGCATTGTTCGCTCAACAAGGTGCTGAGACGTACTAAGCGCTTGCTTAACGGTCATTTGGCCAGTTAATGCTGCTGAAAATTGTTGCCCAACAGCTGTACCAATTCCTTGAAACTCAGGAATAGCAACAAACTGAATACCTACATAAGGCACCGGTTTAACGGTCGGATTTTTAGGATCTGCAGATTGAATAGAATCTAAAGTAATTTGCGCAAACGGTGCTGCGTCCATGTACTTTTGATTACTGTAAAGTGATTTACGTGTACCTGGCGGTACTTTTGCCCAACCTTTTTTATCGGCTACAAGTTGTGTGTATTCTTTAGATGTTGCCCAGCTAATAAATTTCATTGCGGCATCTGGTTTTTTGCTGCTTGCCGGTACGGCTAAAGTCCAAGACCATAACCAGTTACCGCGTTTACCTAGACCGTTATCTGGCGCAAGTGCAAACCCTACTTTATCGGCAACTTCTGAATCTTTTTTGTTAGTAACAAATGCGCCTGCAACGGTTGCATCAATCCAAATACCACATTTTCCGGTTTGAAAAAGTGCAAGGTTTTCATTAAAACCGTTTGCAGATGAACCAGCAGGACCAGATTCTTTCATCACATCGACATAATACTGAAGGGTATTTTCCCACTCTGGGGTATTAAACTGAGGTTTCCAATTTTCATCAAACCAACGCGCACCAAACGAATTTGCCATGGATGTAATAAGCGCAACGTTTTCGCCCCAACCTGCTTTACCACGTAGACAAAGGCCATAAACACCTTCTTTTTTATCTGTCATCGCTTTAGCAGCTTTGCGTATAAAGTCCCATGTTGGGGCTTTAGGCATTGTCAGCCCTGCTTTTTCCATTAAGTCAGTGCGGTACATAACCATTGAGCTTTCGCCATAAAATGGCGCAGCATAAAGCTTGTCGTTAATCGTTAAACCGCTTCGAATTGCCGGAATTAAATCGTCTAAATCGTAGTTTTCACCTAAATTATCCAGCTCTTTTAGCCAATTTTGCTTGCCCCAAATTGGTACTTCATAAGTACCTATGGTCATAACATCGTATTGGCCGCCCTTTGTTGCAACATCGGTTGTGACACGTTGGCGAAGAATGTTTTCCTCTAGAGTGACCCATTTTAGATCTATATCAGGGTTTTGGCTGGTAAAGTCACTGCTTAATTCTTTCATGGTGATCATGTCACCGTTGTTAACAGTCGCTATTGTGATTGTTTCTTTTGCCGCAGCGCCCATGCTTATAAAGCCACACGCGAGCATAATTAATTTATTTTTCATCGGGTATTCCCCATACACGTTATGTTTTAACAAGTGCTATTAAATTTTAATCTATTGCCAATTCTATTTATGGCAGTTTTAAAACCTAAAACTGCCCGCAAAGTGCCTTTTTAGGTTCTTTGTACAAATAGTTAGACTAGTCGGTTAACGACTTAAAATTTAACAGAGATCTCAGAAGTGAAGCCGTCAAATCCTTTACCGATTTGGCCGCCCGAATTAACACCTTCTTCTTGGTTAACATACTCAACTTTTAAAAGCGTTTTATCGTTAAACCAGTAACCTGCAGCTACTTGCATACGCTCTACTGTGTTGTCTGTTTGTTCAATTAAGTCGGAAGTGTTTTCGGCTTCTGCATAACGAGCCGCTACATATAGTTTTTTAGGGATTAATTATTGTTGTGCTTCAAACACGAAGTACTCAACCGATGAGTCACCTTCTATTACACTGTTTGAATCAAAAGTAGTGCCGTTTTCATCAGCTATGCCGTTTGTACCAAAGTAGGTAATACCGGCAACTGCATTACCAGCTGCATCTGCGAACGTATAATCATCAGATGATTTACCAATCATAAAAATTAAGCTAGTTTCGTCAGAAGGTTGATAAGCTAAATTTAACTGGATAATTGATTGCTCAAGGCCAGGCATGGCGCCAACATGTGTGTCACGCTCGTTTGAAGGTGACGCTGAGAAATTGTAGTTTTCACCATCGCCGAAGCGATAGTTTGTTGTAGTTACACCATCAAGGCTGGCTACACCATTTTCAAAACGTGACTGGTCGCCTTGATTCGCTTTTAATAAATTTAAGCCTGCTTTAAAACCACCTTCAAATTCTAGAGTACCTTGAAGTCGGTAATTGTAACCTCTGTCTTCTTGAAACGCTTCACCGAAACTAGAAGTCGTAATGTGACCTGTAACATTATAAGCACGTACGACACCACTATCGAATGTTTCGCTATAGCTTAACTGTGCGCCGTTTTCTGCGGTTGCGTAATCGGTAATACCATTACCAATAAGTGCATTACTTTGGTTATCTGCGCCGTCTTGAAAACCTTTAAATTGAAAAGGTGAGCCACCAATGTTACCTAAACGCAGTGTTAAATTAGCGTTTTCTTTTGGTGTGCCATAAAGACCTAGTAAATCAAACTCAACACCTGCGAAATCGTTGTGAAATGAAAAGTCACGATCTTCGCCACCAAAGTCATTAGGCTCTTCTGCAATATCTATATCGGCAGTGATAAACTCGTTAATATGAAATTTAAGCATTAGATTAGCTCTAATACGGCCAAAACCTGATTCTTGTTCTTCATCTTCTGGACGAAATGCGCCGTCTTTAGCTTGTATTGACTGAAAGTTTTGCATTAGTAAAAAGTCTACGTCAACGCGATCTAAATATTCAGAAATATCAGCCTGTGCTGATGTAGCCATAGCTGCCGCTATGAGAGAAATTGCAAATTTAGTCTTTTTATTATTCAACATAATAAGCTCTTTATTTAGTGTGGTGTGTGATGCCAACTTTATTAAATTACATATGCATTTAATGAAATTGGTATTAATTCAGTGTGTATAGATGAGGCTATCTGAGCAAAACATTGAATAGTTAATGAAGTTGCATTTGCGAGCATAAGCCCATCTAATGAGCACAATCGCAGAATGAATTTGGAAGGTCAACGATTTTTTATTACAAACCGTTTACAAAAAATCGAATTTATATGTAAATATTTTTGAATCAATAAGTTAAGTAGCAAATTTTTTACATCAAATTTTGAGGAAATAAAGTGTAGGATTAAGGGATTTATCGTAGATACGTCATTATTGTTCAATACTATTAATAAAAATATAAGTTAGTAGAAGACATAAAAGCAGGTAATCCTTTAAAAATAGGCTGTTGGGCAACCTATAAACAGTTTATTTATTGGTGTTTTTTAAGTAACGTTCTTGAGCTTATGATGGGGTTAGCTTAGTATTAAAGCACTTAGATGTATTCAAAATAGAAGTAACCTACATATGGAATTTGTTCGCCCGCTAGAGCCCATCCTCATTATTGATGACGTTAAGGAAATTCGTGATTATCTAAACCAAATTTTAACTGACTTAGGGTTTGAAGATATATTAGAAAGCGCTGATTTTAGCTCTGCTAAACCTATTATGGACAATAAACCGCCAGGCGTAATATTTGTAGATGTCGATTTACCTGACTCTAACGGTGAAGAGATATTGGAATACATTAATAGTGCTTACCCACACACTCATGTTGTTATGTGTTCGGGCCACAATAGTCTCGAAAACGTACAAAACACGTGGGAAATGGGTGCTAAAGGCTTTATTGCAAAACCCTTTAACACAAAAAAAGTCGACACTGTAATGAAGCGTCTTGAAATAATAGAATAATAATAAGGTTAGCATGCATAGTACTGTTACTGCGATTATAGAAGATCTTTCGACTGTTATATTTGGTAAACAACAGCAAATAAAACTTGCACTTACATGCTTATTTAGCGAAGGGCATTTACTCATTGAAGATTTGCCTGGTATGGGAAAAACCACTCTCTCTCATGCATTGTCAGCTGTGTTAGGTTTATCGTATCAGCGTATACAATTTACCAGTGATCTTCTCCCTGCTGATATTTTGGGTACTAACGTGTTTAATTCTACTGAGCACAGTTTTACGTTTCATAAAGGCCCTATTTTTAGCCAAGTTGTTTTAGCTGATGAAATAAACCGCGCAGGGCCTAAAACACAAAGTGCGTTGCTTGAAGCAATGGAAGAGCAACAAGTAACAGTTGATGGAAAAAAATATACGCTGCCAAATCCATTTTTTGTGATAGCAACACAAAACCCGCTTTATCAATCAGGTACCTACCCGTTACCTGAGTCGCAATTAGACCGATTTTTAATGCGCATTAGCTTAGGTTTTCCTCCTAAAGAAGCCGAAAAACGCTTAATTTTGAATATGCAAAAACGAGATTACAGTCAGTTACCTAAGCGTATTGACCAACAAGAGTTAGCGGCAATTCAAACCCAGATAAGCCAAATTACTTTAAGTAGCCCGGTTATTGACTACATTATAGAGCTTGTTAATTACACACGCACAAGCAATGCGTTTGCATCATCGCTATCACCTCGTGCTAGTATGGCTTTGGCTAAAGCAGCTAGGTCGTGGGCCTTTATTGATGGTCGTGATTTTGTAATGCCAGAAGATGTTCAAGCCGTATTTGCAAGTGTGTGTCAGCATCGATTAGGTTTGCATAACGAGTCAGGTGAAGCGCAAGTAAACGATATTTTAAAAAACGTATTAGTTCCGGTATAAACTTTTATGCCAAAAAAAACAGCTAAGCGCCCTTCTTTATTTAAGTCATTTAAGCAAAGTGTATTTAATAAGTTATTAAAAAATAAACATTTAAAAAACTCAATTACACTTGAACACAGAACAATTTATGTATTGCCATCATCCCTTGGTTGGTACTTTATAGTTGTAGCTATTTTAAACTTTGTGATGGGCATTAATTATCAAAATAATTTAATTTTAATAATGTCTTATCTTATGTTTGTGGTAATGATTATTGCTGTATTAATGGGCTACAGTAACGCTAAAGGCTTAACAGTTAAATTTAAAGATGCATTTAACAGCTACGCTCCTCAAAAACCGAGTATTATATTTGAATTACAAAGCCCTTCTGTTACCCAATCTATTAATTTAACATATCAAGGTAGTGAGCAAACTCACAAACATACCGGCCAAGTTGATAGTAAACCTCAGTTACTTACACTCAACTTACCCTACAGCTCACGCGGTAAGTACTCAGTGCAACGTATTAAAATAGCGAGTAACTATCCCTTTGGTTTGATAACTGTTTGGAGCTACATTCAATTACAACAAGATGTATTTGTATACCCGTCGCTTGAACAGGTTCACTGTGATGCGCATGTTTCTATGCTTGAAGAGCAAGCCGATAAAGGTATTTCTACACAATCTGGTAGCGAAGAGTTTGAGTCTCTTATCCCACACGTACCAGAAATGGGCTTGCAAAGAGTGTCGTGGAAGCATTACGCAAAAACACAGCAGTTGTTAGTTAAAGAGTTTGTAGACTTTAAAACAGCGAATGCGCTCTTCGATTTTACGTTAATGAATGGAGATACAGAACAACGGTTAAGCCAGTTATGCTTTTTAGTGTGTGAAGCAACCGAGAAAAACACCCCTTTTATGTTAAAGCTACCGAATAAAACAATAAATACAAATACCGGACAGCAACATAAGCAGCAATGCTTAGAATTCTTATGCTCATTTAATGGTGATGTGTAATGGACATACTTAAAAACGAAAAAGTAATAAATTATTCGCTTTCTTTTATATATGCATGTTTGATTGTATTTTTTGTATCACATTTACCGCTTGTTTTTGTTGGTGTACTTTCACTTATTTGTGCATGGAACTTTTACATAACGCTGAGTAATAAACCAAAGCCAAATGCTTGGCTGGCAAATATACTCGCAGGTGTGTCACTCGGTTTAATGCTCTACACAGTAGGCATGTCGGATACGGTTATTTTATTTGTGGCCATGCTGCTACTTGCTAGTTTATTTAAACTGCTACAGGCTAAAACCAAAAAACACTATCATGTAATTACAACGCTTACGTTTTTTTCACTCTCATCGGTGTATTTATTTAACCAAAGCATTTTAACAACTTTAACTGTAAGTGGTTTATACATATTAAACTTTGCAGTACTTGGCTTACTCGAGTCCAAACATAATTTAAAAATAGCCTCTAAACAAAGCGGTAAACTGCTACTTTTAGCGCTTCCTTTAGCTATATTTTTACTGCTTTTTTTGCCAAAAATGCCCGCCTTTTGGCAGCTTCCTGGGCCTAAGCTTGCTAAAACAGGGCTTTCTGAACAAGTCGATCCATTCGATATTGCAAAGCTTTCAAACTCAGATGAACTTGTGTTTAGAGCTAAATTTAACGAAGAAAAACCTGTAGCGCCTTATTATTGGCGAGCAATAGTCCATGATGAGTTTAATGGTAATGCGTGGCTTACGTCTGACTTTTTAAAATATAATAATGTAAAAACAAATACGCAGAGCGAAAATGATGAGCAACTTATTGCAAGCTACTCAGTTATTACAGAGCCTGCGACACAAAAATGGCTCTATGGTTTAGCGTATTCCAGTAGTAACTCACCAAATGTTGAAGGTAATTCACTAGGTTTATTGCGTAAAAAAAGTCTCCAAGCTAAAAACTTACAATACGATGTAAATAGCTTTAACTTCACAGCTTTACCGCTTGGCGAATTTGAAGAAAAACGCTACAAATACCTCGCTTATAAAAAGAATATAAAAACATCATTACTTGCTAAAAACTTAAAGCAAAATACACACTCTGATCGCGATTTTTATAACCGCTTATTACAATACTTTGCAGGTACGGGATTTACTTACACATTAACACCCACTCCTATGAGCGGCGATAACACCATAGATCAATTTATATTTGATAATCAACGTGGCTTTTGTGGCCACTATGCCAGTGCCGCTGCGTACATTTTTAGAACCGCAGGTATACCCGCTCGACTAGTAAGTGGCTATTTAGGTGGCGAATTAAATCAAGATAATAACACGCTCACTGTTCGCCAATACGACGCACACGCATGGGTAGAAGTATATTTACAAAACGAAGGTTGGGTTATTTTTGATGCAACCGCTGTTGTAGCTCCGGAGCGTTTAAATGGCTCGCTTTCGCAAAACGAAGAGCTGAATGACGAATTTAAAAGTAACCTTGATTTTGGTTTAGTGAGTTTAAGTAATTTCCCCGCTATTAATTGGTTAAGGTTGGAACTTGAAAACCTCGATTATCAATGGTCTAGCTGGGTACTTGGTTTTGACGAAGAAAAACAAAATGATTTTTTAAAATCAATTTTTGGTAGTAAAAATATTTGGCTTGTACCATTAATGGTTTTACTAACAGCTGGTTTTTGTTTTATAGGTTATTTTATTTATTTAAACTTGCCAAAACGCCCGTCTAAATTAGCGCCTATAGTTAAAGAGTTTTATGAAGTAAAAGCATGGGCTAAAAAACAAAAAATAAATACACCCGATAATTTAACACCGAGTCAGCAGTTAGACTTTTTTGCTGATCAACTTCCTCGTTCTGCACAATCTATAAACACTTTTAGGCAGTTATTTAACCAAGTACGCTATGGTAAAAAACCTTTTACGAAAGAGCGTAAAACTCAGGCTAAAGATCTGATAAAATTAATTAAAATTTCCAAATAGAGAATACTATGAATGCTGTTGTTATAGGCGTTATTTTAATGCTCGGGCTATCTCTGGCTCGCGTTAACGTCATTGTTGCCATGATCATAAGCGCGTTAGTTGCAGGTCTTACTGCTGGCTTGGGCATAAAAGAAAGTGTTGATGCGTTTAATTCTGGCCTTTCAGCTGGAGCTGAAATTGCACTAAGTTATGCTATGCTCGGTGCGTTTGCCGTTGCTATTTCTAAGTCGGGTTTAACACGCATTCTCGCTGATAAGCTACTTGCTAAAGTAAATGCAAAAGGCTGCGGTAATGAAACATTTTTAAGTTACTTCATTTTATTAATTATTTTGGGTTGTGCAATTTCTTCACAAAACTTAGTCCCTGTACACATAGCGTTTATTCCTATTTTAATCCCGCCGTTACTCGTTGTTTTTAATCAGCTAAGATTAGACAGGCGTGCTATAGCGTGTATTTTAACATTTGGATTAGCAACGTCTTACATGGTGCTTCCTTATGGCTTTGGGGGGATTTACTTATATTCTATTTTGCACAAAAACCTAGTTGATAACGGCCTAGATATTGTAAATACCCAAGTACCCGTGGCGATGATAATTCCTGCATTAGGTATGTTTATTGGATTACTTATTGCGGTATTTATTACCTACAAAAAACGCCGCGAATACACAGAGCTCCCATTAACAACTGTGAGTAAATCGGCTGAGGTAGAAAATCCTAAAAAAGTAATGATTGTAGGACTTTTTGCAGTACTTGCCTCACTTGTTGCACAAAACCTAAGTGGCTCAATGATTTTAGGTGGCTTAGTAGGTGTAATGATATTTAGTGTTTTTGGTGTAGTTAAGTGGGAAGAAAACGGCGACGTATTTAGTAAAGGCGTTGCGATGATGGCCATGATTGGCTTTATTATGATATCGGCACAAGGTTTTGCATCGGTTATGCAAGCCACTGGCGATGTAGCAAGCTTAGTACACAGCGCAGCCGCCCTTTTTGATGGTAATAAACCTTTGGCCGCTGGTGTTATTTTGTTAGTCGGGTTATTAATTACAATGGGAATTGGCAGTTCGTTTTCAACAGTGCCTATTATTGCAACTTTGTTTGTTCCTTTATGTTTAGACCTTGGCTTTTCTGTTATGGCTACCGCTGCGCTTGTTGGTACTGCGGGCGCTCTAGGTGATGCAGGCTCCCCTGCTTCAGACTCAACGCTTGGCCCAACATCGGGTTTAAATGCCGATGGCCAGCACGACCACATTAGAGATTCTGTTATTCCAACGTTTATTCACTTTAACATTCCGCTGCTGATATTTGGCTGGATTGCAGCAATGGTACTTTAATCACATTTATGTAAGTTTAATAAATGTAATTAAAAGCTAAATATAACCAAAAAGGTATGTTAAAAGCATACCTTTTTAGTATCCAAACCCAACAACTCTCACCCCTATCAATCCCCCTTGTATGATTACTTTTTAGTTAATACTAACTCTGTTGTTGAGGTTATATTTAATGAACACCTAGTATGATGTGTTCCTTTAAAGGATTTATATAAGCACCAATTAAGGTGCTTATATAAATTTACTTTAGCGCATATTCAAAGCTTTAAGTTAATCAAAACCATAAATCATTTTGTCGCATACTACCGGAGTCGGTCTGTGGTTATCATCGACTGCAACAAACGTAAAGCTACCACTAATGGCAGAGTGCTTATCATCTCTGTGCATAGTTTCTAATAATATATCTACGTCAACTTTTAAGCTGGTGTTACCTACATGGACTACTTTAGCAATTAACTCTGCAAAAGTACCTGCTGGTATCGCTTCTTTAAAATCAACTCTATCGGAAGATATGGTAACCAAAGGTTTACGACAAAAACGCGTAGCAGCTATAAATGCCACTTCATCCATCCACGCCAATGCATCACCACCAAATAAAGTATTGTGATGATTAGTACGCCCTGGAAACACAGTTTTAGTTACCGATGTGGTTGAGTCTTCAATACGCTGAGCAATTATTGCATCGCGATTTACGTCAGTCATAATCTCTACTTTTTGTTTGCTAATGTATCTTGCATTAGTAATGCAGGATCAAGGCGTTCGCCTTTCCAGTTAAAACGCCAATCTAGGTGAGGACCCGTTACACGCCCTGTTGCACCAATTTCAGCCACTTTGTTACCTTGCTCAATTTTATCACCCACTTTTACATCAAGCTTACTTAAGTGAATGTAAGTTGAGGTAATACCATGGCCATGATCAATAATTAATGTACCGCCAGAGTAGTATAAATCAGGTTCAGCAAATACCACGGTACCACTAATAGGCGCGTAAACAGGTGAGCCTGTTTTATTCGCAATATCTAAGCCAAAGTGCGGACGACGAGGCTCGCCATTAAAATAGCGCTGACTACCATAAACACCCGATATGCGCCCTTCTGCAGGCTTTAAAACAGGATCTAAAAAGTACAATAAATCAGACTCTACTTCTCTGGCTTTTCGTACCGCAACTGCTTCGCGGCTTATACGCGCACTAACTTCTTTTGGCGGAGAGACATATTTTTTAGCTACGCCGGTAATTTTATCAATTTTATATTCGCGCTTAGTGATAGCTATTGGCTGAGAATGCGATTTACCATTGTTATCTACCCATTTTAAAGTATGAGTAGTATCAGCGTCACGACCAAAGCCAAATACAAAATCACCATTTGCTGAAATTTTTAAGTCTTTGCCATCCAAGCTTACTGATTTAACATTTTCTAACTTTCCAGTAACTAAACCGCCCTGAGTTAAATGCCCTTTTAACTCAAGCGCCATAGCACTAAAACTAGCAGAGGCAACAAGCGCTGTTGCTAAAAGTGTTTTAAACATAACTAATCGATCCTTTTCCAACACCTTCATAAGCGGTTACTTTCACTGCTTTTTCTGGATATTGGGCTTTAATTTGGCCAGCTACATGTTCAGCAATACATTCTACAGTGGTATCTACTGGTAAAATATCGCAACGAGACTCGCTAATAGCCATTTCAAAATAGCCTTGTGCCGATGTATAAGCAAAACATACATCACCCGCTTTGGCTGTTATGTGTTTTAAATCAGCTGCGTTAATTTGATCTTCACTGGTGGCTAAGTAAATATCTTCCCACTTTTGAGACCATTCTTTTTGCAAGCGCGGCATAGAGATGCCATCTAGGCTAATACCAATTTGAGAACGATGCCCATGAATAATACGCTGGCAATTACCGTCATGCTTTTTAAGGCCATGGCTGTAATGATAGTAAAAACTTTGGCTGTGCTCTGGCTTAAGAGACAGCTCAATTTTTTCAATGTTATCTGGTAGCTTCGGTAAAATAGTCGCAATTAAAAATTCAGTAACCGATTCAACCGTTACTTCGTCTGCGTTAATCATGCAATAAGCTTGATGAGGAGCACTCATAGCTAAGTGGTTGTTTTCACCAAATGTACAGTCGAGTGTTTTATGCTCGTCAAATTCAGATACAGTGCCATTAAGGCCCGTAGGAATTGCTAAACGGTGATCAATACACTCATCTATAATGCCTTTAATTTGCTTTTTAACTAAACCAAAGTCTAAAACCATAGACTCTTCGTTAAGTTTACCGTGCAAAGTTAAATCAACAATCCAGCTCTCGCCAACGGCGCCGCGTTTGTTACATAAGTAAGAAAAATCAATCACAGTTAGTGAGTTAACAAAAAGGATCATAAACTTCCTTTAGACTGGTTATAAGACAGCGTTAATTATAATGATTTCTGATTGTAATTGCGCGGTTTTATAGTGCAAAAACCAATCGCGTTGATTGATTGATGATTTAATATGCAATATTTTGATTTTTTAACTGCTCCGAGTTGTTTAGCGTACAAGTGTACGCTAAAGTACTTGGCAATTTCTAAGCGAAGATAAGTGTTATGGAACCTAAAAATAGCTATACAAAAGAAGAGTTGATCCTGTGTGGTCAAGGTGAAATGTTTGGTGAAGGCAACTGCCGTTTACCAAGTGACAACATGTTAATGATGGACCGCATTACCTCTATTACTGCTGATGGCGGAATTCATGGTAAAGGCGAAATTGTTGCTGAGCTTGATATTGACCCTAGCCTGTGGTTTTTCGATTGCCATTTTAAAGGCGACCCAGTAATGCCAGGTTGTTTAGGATTAGATGCTATGTGGCAACTAGTTGGCTTTTACTTAGGTTGGTCTGGTGGCCCTGGTCTTGGTCGTGCCCTAGGTGTGGGTGAAGTTAAATTTACTGGCCAAATTTTACCAACTAATAAAAAAGTAACTTACCGTCTTGTAATGAAACGCGTAATTAAACGTAAATTGTTTATGGGCGTTGCCGATGGCACTGTAGAAGTAGATGGCCGAGTAATCTACGAAGCAAAAGATTTAAAAGTGGGCTTGTTCCAAGACACTAGTGCATTTTAATTTTTAAATGCGTACAAAAAGGCCTCCAACGTGGAGGCCTTTTTGCTTAAATTCGATTATTGATTTTAGGTTTTGTACATGTTGCGGTTTTCAATCGCTTCACGCCAACCTCCTAACCACTCTGATTTGGGATCTACTTGTTGATAAGGGCATAGCTCTTTTGAGCGACCTGCTAAACCTGCTTTAAAACCTTGAGAATGAGCTCTTTCTAAACGATCTCTTTTCTGTCTCTTCATCGGTAATATCCTCACCTTTTTATTTGTATATTGTGTAGCATTAGTGAAATCTACATTTAATGAATAGTTAATAAAAATGTAAAATTCAAATCGTAAAAGCAATTAAATTGTTTGACTTTAACTAAGCTGCTGATGCAAAAATGAATTAACATTTAAAAAAGTAAGTGGTCATACAACATTTAATTTGACCGGTTTTATGCTAAATAAAATGCGACTCAATAATCGCTAAAAAGCACTTATGTGCTTTATTTGTGACCGACTAATATTGACTAAGTTCCAAACAAAAATGTAATCGTGACACTTTTATTTCAGTTATTTTTATTCACCCGATTTGCATTCTTTTTGAACAATTAAATATTATACTTGATTATTTAAAGTCGACCGGTCTAATATGTGTGCATGAACAAAAATACATCAACACCAATACGCCGTGGTCGCCCACCTAAAATAGCCAGAGAGAACGCCGATACCAAAGCGTTACTTATTCGCACGGGCCTAGAAACCTTAACTGAATTTGGCTTTAGCGCCACGGGGCTCGATACTATTTTAAAAAAAGCGGCTGTACCTAAAGGCTCCTTTTATCATTACTTTAAAAGTAAAGAAGCCTACGGCATTGCCCTCGTTGATGCATACGACAGTTACTTTATTGCAAAGCTTACCCATTACCTACAGCAAGAAGATATTCCCCCACTTGAGCGAATCGTTAATTTTACCCAAAGCGCAATTAAAGGAATGAAAAAATACGATTACAAACGTGGCTGTTTAGTCGGTAACTTAAATCAAGAGCTTAACCATTTAAGTGGTGAGTTTAAAGCCAGATTAATGCAAAGCTACACCGCTTGGCAAAACCATGTAGAGGTTTGCTTAAACCAAGCTAAGCAACAAGGCACTATTGCAAGCCATGTAAATACAAAATTGATGAGTGAGTACTTTTGGATTGGCTGGGAAGGTGCGGTTATGCGCGCCAAGCTCACAAAATCAAATACCCCACTTACTTTATATACAGAAATGTTTTTACGCGCATTACTAACCTAATGCGTTTTTATTTACCAATTAAAAGACGATCGGTCTAAAAGGATATCCTATGAATAACGCAATTAAAGCCATTGTTATTAATAAAGAAGATAATAACTACAGCGCCTCATTATCGACTATCGAAAGCAGTGATTTACCAAACGAAAACGTCTTTATCGACGTGCTATACAGCACACTTAACTATAAAGATGGTTTAGCAATTACTGGTAAAGGCCCCGTTGTACGCAGTTTTCCAATGGTGCCAGGTATCGATTTAGTGGGTACGGTTACAAATTCCACCAGCGATGAATTTAAAAACGGCGATAACGTAATATTAAATGGCTTTGGTGTAGGCGAAAAACATTGGGGCGGGCTTGCTCAAAAAGCGGCACTTAATAGCGATTGGCTAATCCCCTTGCCTGCAGGTATTTCTCCAAAACAAGCGATGCAAATAGGTACAGCCGGTTATACCGCTATGCTAAGTGTTATAGCACTTGAAAAACAAGGAATAACTCCTGAATCTGGCGAAATACTGGTAACAGGTGCCAATGGTGGCGTAGGCAGCTTTGCTATTTATTTATTAAACCAGCTTGGCTACAACGTAACAGCAGCTACTGTTCGATTAGATCAAAGTGAATATTTAAAAGAGTTAGGTGCTAAACAGGTAATTGACAGAAACGAGCTTTCAAATCCTGGTAAGCCTTTGCAAAAAGAGCGCTTTGCAGCGGCAATAGATTCAGTAGGTAGCCATACACTTGCCAATATTTGTGCATCATTAAAATATGGTGGTGTAGTAACCGCCTGCGGACTTGCCCAAGGCATGGATTTACCTGCCTCAGTTGCCCCATTTATATTACGTGGAGTGTCACTAATAGGCATTGATAGCGTAATGCGCCCTAAAGCCGACAGAATTGAAGCGTGGGATCGTTTAGCAAAATTAGTTAGCGCTGATTACTTAAATAAAATTTCGACAGAAATATCACTAGAACACGCCATTGATAACGCAGAGCTACTTATGCAAGGCAAAATTCGCGGTCGTGTTGTAGTTAATTGTCAAAGTTAAGCTATTTACTCTGTTAAAGCCTCGTTATTAAATTTATAATGCAATTTGTATTTTAATAACGAGGCAACACCTATGAGCAACCAAGAACTTTTCAGTAATAATCCACTGCAAGGCGTTAAATTAGAACAAGTGGTTGAAGAGCTGGTTGAACAATACGGGTGGGAGCTCCTACACGCTTATTTACAACTTAACTGCTTTAAAAACAATCCTGATATAAAGTCAGCGGTTAAATTTTTACGTAAAACACAATGGGCACAAGAAAAAGTAGATAACTTTTACCTTTATCGTCTTAAAAACTTACCTAGACCTGATGATGTGCAATACGAATTACCGCCACGTGATCGCGTTATCCCAGCTGATCATAAACCTGGTGAGCCATGTGAGTTAAGTTTTAGTGATGCAAAACGTATTATGGAAAAAAAAGCATCAAAGCAACGTGCTCGCGATCGTAAACAACGCTCTAATTCTAGTAACCCTTGGGGTAACTAAACACGCTAATTTAATTTTGTAGAGCTATTTTAAATGGCTCTACAAGTCTCTTTTATTAATTTCTATTACATCCACACCATATAGCTAACAAATAGAAATCAATACCCTCGGTTTTTCCAAAAATCTGTTTCAGTACGCTCTACCTCTAATGCCACCTTAAAAGTTTTATCAGCAATAATTTTTCCATTTAGCTCAATCGTCATACGCCAATCACCCAACTTATTCTCTATTGGTAACCAAAGCGTGTCGCCTAAATAAAAGTTCCAATCACTGTTTTTAACGTATACGTCGCCTTCAAAGGGGTCCATTACATCACCGTCACTGTCTGGAATATCTGGATGGTATATACAATAGTGAAGCTTTTCGCCTTTACCCTTTTTAATATTTACGATTAAGCCAAACTCAACATCTACCTCAGCTATTACATTTGTTGTAAATTGCTCTATTTGTGGCAATGCTTTACTTTCGCTGTCCCACTTAGAGTAAATACCGTGACTTTGTAACGTCACTACAGGTTTTGTTTTAGCCATTAAGGTAACCTTTTATATTAGCTATTTTTGCATTAGTTTAACTTTTTGAATTTTTAAAATAAAACACAATTCAATAAAGTTAAATCTCAACTTAGCTTTAATACTTTGTCTATTTACATCATTGCTAATTTGTCATCATTGTTTACACACTATTTGCACAATTGCTGATTATTGTTTGAGTAACTTAATTGATCAGGTAAGCAGCAATGAAACTACACGCACTTAATAATAAAAACTCAAATAGGGTAAATGCTATAAAGCTAGGCACCTTGGCTCTAGTTGTTTTATCGTTAGTTGCTTGTGGAGGTGAAGAAGGCATAGTTGATACCTCAACAACTACAGATTCATCATCAACCACCTCAGATAACGGTACAGGTACGAGTAGCTCAACCCAAGGCGTGTTTTGTGAATATAGCTACAGTGAATATAACGAGTCAGAGTCAGTACAGGCCACCAGCGCTGCAGATTGGTCATGCACAGGAACTACACGCGACTTAGTAGCTAATGGGATACCTGATCACGAAGTAGGTACATTCCCTAATGCCGATAACCCAAATACTATTTCTGAACAATCAGTAAATGAAAGCTACACACTTGAGCCTGTAGAAACAACACAAGTAACCATGCTTGGTGGCCCTCGCGGAATGATAGGCGCTGTACTTAACGGCATTAAAATAGACGCCGGCACAGGCGGAAGTTGCGATGATTCAGGCACCGATTGCGATTTAGGCGACAACAGCGGTAATTGGAACATAGAAGCCTTAAGCCAAGACACGTTTAGTTTTGGAACAGACGACAACAATGCACACGTACAACCCGATGGCACATATCATTATCATGGTATGCCTGAAGGCTTTGTAACACTGCGAGGTGGCAATAGCTCCACTATGACTCTAATAGGCTGGGCAGCAGACGGCTTTCCTATTTATGCACGTTACGGCTATTCAGACTCAAATGATACAACTTCAGCGCTAACCGTAATGACCGGTAGCTACCAACACATAACATCTGTAAGCGCAAACCGCCCTTCTACCGATATATACCCACTAGGTACATTTGCACAAGATTGGGAATACGTAGCAGGCTCTGGTGATTTAGATGAATGTAATGGCCGCGTTGGCGTAACACCTGAGTTTCCTGATGGGATATACCACTACTACTCAACAGACACTTACCCGTTTTTTCAACGCTGCGTTAAAGGCGAAGTTTAATTAGAAGTAAGTTATGACTTATATGAAAAATTATCTGTTAAGTGTAACCACATTGGGCTTATTGAGTACATCAACATTAGCAAACGCGCATTTAATGGTTGCAGAGCACGGTACGCTGAATTTTGTTGATAATAACGTGTTTATTGTACTTTCAATCCCTATGTCGGCTTTTAAGGGGGTTGATGAAAACAAGGATGGCAAAGTGTCAATAATTGAGTTTAACGCTCATAAAAAGCTAATAACTAAACGAGTTAAAAAGAACGTTTATTTAGCGGATCATCAATATAAATTTACTATTGACGGACTTTTGCTAAAGCCAGAAGCGTCTCATACACATAAAAACGACAATATAGACCAAGCAACCATTACTGGGCGCTACTCTTTGCCTAGTAAACTAACCAAGGTTAACTTTAACGTTAAGCTATTTAGTAACAATGAGCACAAGCAGCACTATCAAATTACAGCGATTAAAAAAAACGCAAAAGCTAACTCATCAATTTGAGCTATCACCAACGTGGCCCTTTAGTAAGGTGTTTAATAATTAGTAATACTTACCTAAATAATTAAGTGGCAAAGAGTACAAGTTAAACCAATTTGTGCTCTTTTTTATCTTTGTCTTCTTATTTAACACTCTTTAGTGAAGTGTTCTTTCTATAAAGATACAAGCTTGGGATTTTTAGGAAAATAATGCTCTTCTTGCTGCTCACATAAACTAAACTCACGGGTGTTTTTATATGGGAGCTTCATAAAGCCCGCAACACCCACGTCCGTAATATTTACCGCGTATTGCATAAGTTTATTTAGCAAACGTTTAAACTCAACCTCTTTGCTCGAATCGAGTAAGCGGTAGTAATGGTGAATCTTCATTCTGTCGGGCAGTGCTTCAAAAATAATACACCCCGTATGATGAATTTGGTTAAGCTCAAATACGCATTTAATAACTTTTTTAGGTAGCTGTAGTTGCTCATCAGGGTCTTTACCGTCTTCAAAATATGAATGCGGGCGGGTTATATCGTTTGCCTTCATGCTTACAACTTCGTATTCAAGCTCCGGTAGGCTATCAAACTTAAATGCACCCGTGCCATCTCGCTCTAACTGAATAGTTTTACGGGCATCAAACAAACAACACTTAAATAACCCTTTTTGATTAATCGCTTGCGCAAGCATTACCGTGTTATTAATAGCATCACTAAAGGCATCACCCAATGATTCGTCATGCATAATTAAAGACGATTCAACAAACATCGACTCATCCTTCCAATGAAAACTAAGCCCACCAACAACAGGGTACTTAGCTAATCGGCTTATTGATGCTAAAAATGCTTTTTCGTTATCGCCTGTATCAAACAAAAACTCTTTATAATAACGGTCAAGTTGCGCGTCGTTTATATCTAGTAATTGCTGGTTATGATCGGCTTGGCGTAAAAACTGTTTTCGTGAACTATATACAACCGTGTCGGGTTGCTCTGCCTTGCCATACCAAAAAGGAATATCTGCTTTTTTTTGTTTTTTATCAAGCTCAGGTAAATACGCTTTAGCCATAGTTGTAATGTTACGCATAAAGTAATCACCGGCACCATCACGTTGTGCCTTACTTTTAGAGAGCATGCCATCAATCACTTTAGCCAGTTCTTTTGGGAGCCCTAAGCTGCTTGCAGGGATGGCTTGCGCACCAAAGCGACACGACTGCGCCGACGCTAGCGCATACAACGTAGCGGCTACACCTTGTTCGTCAAATCGTGGGGATGATTGCTCCCCCGACATTTGCGCTTCACCAATAAAGTACACATCGCCCATACGCGCATTAGTTGTACTTAAATCGCCCGACATTAAATCCATAAAGTTACTCGCAACAGGATTACCATCACTATCTAACTGTGCATACACAGAGCTACCCCAATCCACTAACGACAGCGCATCAGTGCTTGCATCCCATACAAGGTTTGAAGGCTTTATATCGCCATGCACTATAGGTTGTGGGCTAATGCCATTTTTATGACTGCGTAAATCAACCAGTACATTACGAAGCCTAACCGCGAGCGCCATTATTTGCGCGGCACTAAAGCGCCCTGTTTTAAGCGATACTTTTTCAAGGTCCTCTCCAATGGCGCGTGCCATCATTAAAATCCCTTGTTTTTTAATACGTTCAAAAGCATAAAAGGTAGGCACTAACGGATTATCAATTTGCGAAAGCATATACGCTTCATCTTCTAAGCGGTCACGCACACTTTGGGCAAGCGTAATACGCGAAAACTTAAATACCCAAGGTAAGCCGTTATCGTCATCTCCTGCAAACACAAAACCAAAAGCACCCGAGCCAATCATTTCTACATTTTTGTACCCCAGCAGTGTTAACTGCTTAATACAAATGTTAAGCCACTGGCGGTGTTTTTTAGCATCGCGGTGCGAAAGCAAATAAACAGATTGCTCTTCGTTGATATAAAAATTGCGGATTTCTTTGGCTTTCAATACAGGTACTCAAACTTATAAAACTAACTAATTATTAGTTTTATATAATGAGATTACAATAGGTTAAATAGGAGTTTTGAAATCGTTGAATAAAACAGCGCTAAAATAGTGCCAGAACAGTAAATTTAAGTGTAAACGTTAAAGCTCAAAGCAAGCTTTTCACAATGCACTGTATATAAATACAGTGCGTTGTTTTTTTCTAACTTTTAATAACACGAAGCTGCTTAATTGATGACACAGCTATGTGCGTTTGATAATAATATTTATTAGAGGCTCTACCACGGCTCATAAAATCGATAGTTACTCGTTTAGCTTCGCCTGTTACTTCTATTGTTTTATCAATAAAAAAGGTGTCTGCTGGTTGCCCGTATTTACTTTGAAGCTCTGCTACCACATTGGGCTGTATTGATATCGTAATAGAACGCCTATCACGATAATCAGTTTCTGTATTTAAATACAACCAACTCCCCTGAGCTCCCGCCGCTTTAATATGAAACTGGTAAGTGCCAGCAACACCCTTTGGTGCACTTTGCTCAGTTAAAGCAATAAGGTTCATATTTGCAGCCGTACTTTGGCTCATTTCAATTTTATGGGGAACAGAACTACATGCACTAAGCGTTAGCACACTTAGTAAGGCTAGATATTTCAAGACACAATTTCCTTGTTTCTTACACCAATTCGCATAATTAAGTAATCTATTTTGAAACAAGAAAATCGTGTTGATAACAAAGCAAAAATTTCGTTATTGAGTTGTTCTATATCAAAAATTTTTAATGCAGTTAGCGATTTAATCCCTTAAATTGATTAACTATTATTGAGAATTGGTATTATGCATTATTAAAAATATGTAGCGTTAATGATACCACTTTATGCAGCCATGTTTCTATAATCAATCCAAACAATTAGTTAGCGAGTATTAAGGTGCATTACGCTGAGAAGGAGCTGTTTTAAAGCTTTTTAGTAAACTTTGCGGGTCAACCACCTCGGTATGCTCTTTAGCAGCCTGCGCCCACCATATTAGTTGGCTAAACGTGCGTGAGAAATAATTAAACCACGATGATTGACTCTCTCCTGCAACAGGTTTGCCATCCTCACTAAACACATCTTGCGCTTTTGGTACGTGGATCATAGCTGATACCGGCAAACAGCCAAGTTCAGATAAAAATGTGCGCATACTAATGGCCGCTCTTACGCCACCCCACTGTCCTGCTGAGTAAGTTACTATTGCACTTGGTTTATACGAAAATAGTGAGCTACCAAAATGATTAAGTAAGTCAGCGAGGGCTGGACTCATGCTGTGATTGTACTCAGGGCTAATCATTATATAACCATCTGCGGCTTTAATTTTATCAGCTAAAAGAGTGAGCTCTGTAGGTGCATTACTTTTAGCGTATGCAAAATGTGGTTTAAATACGTTTTCGCTAGGAAAATCCAACGCATCAATTAGCTCAAACTCATGATCGCCAAAATGCTCTGTTAAGCATTCTATACAAGCACTAGAAACCCTTAAGCCCAAGCGAGCTGGTTTTGGTGGAGTGCTATCGCGTACTGTGCCTAAAAATACTAAAAACTTCATATGTAATTCTCAACTTTTTTAAACGATAGCTAAACACTAACATTTTTTAGTTATTGTGTATTACACATACGCATAGTTTATTGATTCAAAGCATAATAATAATTAAATTTAAAACTGAAATTTAGCAACAACCGCGCCGTTAAACATACTTTATCGTGTGTTACTATTTGCTCCTAAGATCTATTTAATCATGCAGCAAGGGTTTTACCAATGGGCTCTGAACTGCCTAAAAGTAAAACACACTGCTTCAAACTCAACCTTGAAAAAGCACGCCCTAGTATTGATAACTTATCCCTACACCACCCCAAAATATATTTCGAAGTGTCTCGTCACCTGTAAAGCGTTTTTCATCTTTATTAACTGCAATGCTATAGCTTGTATATGTGTATAAGGCTAACTGATTAAAAAGCTGATACGACAAGTTTGCAGTAAACTTTACGTTGTTAATTCCGTTGTGCCCATCATTAACATACCCCGCATTAAACCCCACGCCCGATTGAATATCTACTGATAGTAAATCGTTAATATAAAAATCTTTTTTTACTGCCATCTCCAAAAATATACCGCTGGCATCAAATGAATGATAAACACTACTTAATAACTGAATATCGTCTGCATAAAAATACGCAAAGTCGAGGCTTAGCTCATTATCGTGAGCATCAATGCCTTCTTCACGAGCTTTAATATAGTTATAACCTACATACATCTCTATCCGCTCAGATAAGTGAGCGGTATAAATAGCATTTAAATTCAGCTCTGAATAATCACTACTAATACCTTTTGCCGCCCAAGGGATCACCGCAAAGTTTTTATAATTAAACTCAGTAGCAATTGATGCAATACCATTACCGGCAAGGTTATCCCGACCTTCGGTTACATATCGGCTTTCCCATAATGGGTGAATATGTAAATCAAACTCTTTATTTTTATAATTTACGTTATTATTAGTATGCTTAATATTTCCGCCTACGCCCACTTCAAGCTCTTGGTAGTGCTCTTGTGATTTTGCTTGTGCGTAAGCTGCATTTACTCCCGCTAGAGTCGAAATAACAAATACATATTTTAAATAGTGAGTCATTTATTAGTGAGGTGTTCCCTATTGCAAAAACAGGAAAGCTATAAGTAGAAAGTGTAAAAAAGTGCGGTAACGGGACAAACATAGATGCAAAGTCTTTAAACTCGCTTTTATACTGCCCCAACGTTACCACTTTTAATAGCAGCCAACCGGTCGAGTAAAATAAAAAACTCAAACCAGTTTCAACAATTAGCCAAATAAAAATCTCAAAAGCAATACTCATAAACTATGTCCATTAGTTTGGAATACAAAAACTATATAAGCTATGTGTTTAAAATACAGCCAGCTAAGTTAATTAAGGTGTAACAGTAAATTTCGTTAAACCTATTAGCTGACCTGACTCGGTGACTACTTTTACTTGCCACTTACCAACAGAGTCTCTAGGAAAATTTACCTTGTGGGTCCATGCTCTGTAACCTAGCTCTCTTCCGCCATTTATATTTAACGTGATCCGATCAACTTCCTTTTTATTATGAAGCCACACGTGAAATATTTTTTCATTTAAGCCTCTTGGTGCTTTAACAGCGGTCCAACTATATAAACCTTGATGATGCAGTGTATAAGAGTCTAACTGTTTAATACTCCCAACTGGCTTTTTATGTTGTAAATCAACTTCATGAGCTAACGTAATATCGGTTAATCGCAGCGCTGCAGGAGGCACATAGCTTCTTAATTGCCACACAGCAGTGCTCAATGCACATAAAATCAATACAAGAATAGGAAAACGCCACCAGCGTGCATTAGGCATTAAATTGTTTAAACTCGGAAGAGTAACCACTACAGCCGTTACAAGGGCTGCAGCTAAACTTTGGCTCGTTGTAAGGTTTAACAAAATAGGTAAGGTAACAAGTAAAACAACGAATAAAGCAAAGTTATGAAACACACTAAATAACGTAAGGTTTTTAGCAAGCTTCTTATAATAAAAGGGGTCGATTACCGATATAACCGCACATACCACAATGAGGGAGGTAAAAAACGCTTGAGGATGGTCCCACTGCGTAACCGCTAAAAAAAACGGCAAAGCAAAAAATAGACTTTCTTGTTGTACCATTTGTAGAGCAAAACGCATTACATTAGGAGATACAGCCACACCAAATTTTTCTTCTACTTTGTCTCGTAGCCAATTATCAATAATTAGCCACAACCAACTAAAAAGTAAAAATATCGCAATAACTTGCGAAAAAGACTCTTTTCTATCTACAAGTGCAAAGCTGGCAACGCCCGACAAAAACGCCAATACAGCCAATAATCCAGGCCGCTTTTGCATCGCGCTTATAAATTTAGCGATTATATTTTTACAGTAATCCATGTATGAGTGTTTCCGTACGGGTACGTACTTTATTATTTTTATTCAGAGTATGATTAGTTTAACCAAGTTTAAATGAACAACAGATAGACGGATGGATTCAAACGCGCCATTTAACAGTACATCAAACTAACCATTTTTAATTAAATAAAAGCTCGGCATAGCGCGTCATTGTTACGTTTATTAATTTTTGTAACGTGTGAGCCTTAGCAAGTAATTCATCCTCACTAAGTACTGGCATTTTATTGTTAAAAGCAAAAACAATTTTATTGCCGCCTTCAATAATAAAACTAAAAATCTGTCCTGCAAATTCTTTATCAAGTAGTTGATCGAACTCTTCTCTTTGCCCAACTTTGGTATGGCAAATATTAAGTACTAAAACACCATCAAAAGTGAGCGCATTTTTACAATCACGTAAGTAGGATGATTGCACCTGATCTGATTCCATCCCTTCTGAGCTATATAAATCAGAAAAAATAACATCCGTTTTTATCTGCGTTTTTTTCATGTAGTTTGCCGCATCATCAATGTGAATAAACAAACGTTCTGACACAGGCAGTTCAAAATATTTTATAGCCATTTCAGCAACGGCTTTACGGTATTCAACGGTATGTATAGTTAGTGCAGGAAACGCATGATAAAGACTTTTTGCTATAGAGCCCGCCCCAAGTCCCATTATCATCGCGGTTTTTAAATTTGGTATAAAAAAAAGCGCAGCCATCATAGCTTGCGTATAAGCTAAGCTTAACCCGTTAATATTATTTAACTTAATACAGCTTTGATAAATTTTTCCGTCAAAGCTGAGAATTAGATTCTTTTTTGTTTGATATACATAAACAGGGCCATGCTCATCAATAGTTGATGCAATACAAGTGCCTTTGATATCCACGAGTACTCAATAGGTGAAGTGATAAAAAACGAGTATAACTTAGTTAACGTACTACCATTGCTACTAATATGACTAATAACGCTTTTATTAATTTACAAGCATTTATATACGTACTCAAAAAAGTCGGTTTATCATTTAGGCTAGATGAGCTGAAGTATATGCTTTTATAGCTAATTAAAACGTTTCCAGTGATGACTCTTAGTACAAGCAACGACTTAACCTACTAAAAATTTGGCTAATGTACTGTTATAGCAATAAAAAACCCCTTTGAATATTCCTCATGTTCAACATGAATAAAGTACACGCCAGCACCAAAGAAGTCTAAACGGCTAAACATCCATACCTTATTTTTATCGATTTGTGCCTTTTTTTCGCCAATTACTACGTAATCGAATCTAACAATAATGATTAATGAATATGACTCATGTTTTATGTGAAATTAAACCGTTTTTCTTCATATCCCAATCAACGTATAAATTACTCATCCCTTAGCGCTAAACACTATTGCTAACAACTTAAAGCTGCTGAATACCTAAACCAGCTAAGCCAGCTTAGTAAGTTGTGTTGTAAGGCTAGTAAAGCGCAAAGCATCAATCAGGTTTAAATTATAAAATTGGATATAAACACGATGAAAAAAGATTTTACATTTAATATAAAGAGCGTTTCACTCGACGAAAATTATCATCCATCAACTAATACGCGTATCACAACCAACTTTGCTAATTTAGCCAGAGGTGAATACCGCAAAGCAAACTTGCGTAACGCCTTAAACATGATTAACAACCGTTTTAATGCCCTAGCCCATTGGGATAACACCAAAGGTGAGCGTTATGCTGTTGAGCTTGAAATTATCTCTGTTGAAATAGGTATTGAAGATGGCGGCGAAAGCTTCCCCTCTATCGAAATATTAAAAACAAATATTGTTGACCATAAAACTAATAAGCGCATTGAAGGCATTGTAGGAAACAACTTTTCATCGTATGTGCGCGACTACGATTTTAGCGTACTTCTACAAGAGCATAATAAAGGTAAGTCTCAATTTAGCATTCCAGATGACTTTGGGGTTTTACATGGCAAACTATTTCAGTCATTCGTAAATTCGGATACATACAAACAAAACTTTAAAAAACCACCGGTTATATGCCTAAGTGTGTCAGATAACAAAACCTACAACCGCACTGAAAACCAACACCCGGTACTTGGCGTTGAATACGAACCAAATGAATCGTCTTTAACTGAGCAATACTTCAAAAAAATGGGCTTGCAGGTACGTTACTTTATGCCGCCAAATAGTGCAGCGCCTTTAGCATTGTTTTTCTTTGGTGATTTACTTAATGATTACAGCAATCTTGAGCTTATAAGCACCATTAGTACGATGGAGACGTTTCAAAAAATCTACAGACCAGAGATTTATAATGCCAACGCAACAGCGGGTAAATCATATAAACCAAACTTAAAAAACTTGGACCACTCACTAACGCAAATTGTGTATGACCGAGAAGAGCGCGGCAAGTTAGCAAACGAGCAAGGCAAGTTTGCGCAAGAGCATTTTATCAAGCCGTACCAAAGAGTTCTTGAGCAATTCTCTACTAGCTATCTGTCATAACAACTAATAGTAACAAGCAGTAATAACGCGCTTAACGATACGTTTAATAATTAACTAAAATATACGGCATTATTTATTATGAAAAAATTACTACCTACATCTACCGCTGGCAGTTTACCTAAGCCTTTATGGCTTGCAGAGCCAGAAACACTTTGGTCACCTTGGAAATTACAAGGTGATGAATTAACCCAAGGAAAACACGACGCCCTACGCTTGTCATTATTCGACCAACAACAAGCAGGCATTGATATTGTTAGCGATGGTGAGCAAACAAGGCAGCATTTTGTAACTACATTTATAGAGCATCTAAATGGCGTTGACTTTGAAAAACGTAAAACAGTAAAAATTCGTGACCGATACGACGCAAGCGTACCCACTGTTGTTGGCCCTGTTAGCCGTCAAAAGCCTGTGTTTGTTGAAGACGCTAAATTTTTACGCAAGCAAACCAAGCAATCAATAAAATGGGCATTGCCAGGCCCAATGACAATGATTGACACGCTTTACGACGATCATTATAAAAGCCGCGAAAAACTAGCGTGGGAATTTGCCATAATTCTCAATCAAGAAGCAAAAGAATTAGAAGCCGCAGGCGTTGATATCATCCAATTTGATGAGCCCGCGTTTAACGTATTTTTTGATGAAGTGAACGACTGGGGAATCGCCTGTTTAGAGCGCGCAATTGAAGGGCTTAAATGCGAAACCGCAGTGCATATTTGCTATGGCTACGGCATTAAAGCAAATACAGATTGGAAAAAAACACTAGGATCTGAATGGCGACAGTACGAAGAAGCATTCCCTAAGCTTCAGCAATCTAATATCGATATTATCTCACTAGAGTGCCATAACTCGCATGTACCAATGGATTTACTAGAACTCATTCGCGGTAAAAAAGTAATGGTAGGCGCAATTGATGTAGCAAATCATACTATCGAAACGCCAGAAGAAGTAGCTAATACGCTACGTAAAGCACTGCAATTCGTAGATGCCGACAAACTCTACCCGTGTACAAACTGCGGCATGGCTCCACTGCCTCACCATATAGCCAGAGGTAAACTAAATGCCTTGAGCGCAGGGGCTGAAATTATAAGAAAAGAACTAGAAAAGTAGCTTTAAAATACAAATTGTAAACAATAACAACTGTCGCACCATGCCATAGTAAAATCCATAAACATGGTGCGTTAGCTAAAACCGACTAAAGAACAAAGTTTAGGTTAGTTATTTTATTTTTTTTTATTAAAAAGCTCTAATCTATTTTTTGAAAAATCGATAACTGCTTGGTATTTGGTAAAAAAGGGAGAGCCTAACAAGCCATGTACTCCCTTTTCACCACCCGCTACCTGAACATGGTCAAGATTAAGTGACACAAAGTCAGGACTTTCAAACAAGGCATTTCCAAACTCAATTGAATGAACTTCTATATCTCCCATAGCGTGATCCGAAGTGCCTAAGCCTGCTGCATTCTCAACATTTAGTGTCTCTTCAATGCCTAACTCACTTAGGCATCCCCTGTCTAAAACAGATGTTCCAGCGCCAGTATCTAAAATAAAACGTAACAATTTACCGTTAATTTTAGCTTCAACAATTTGGTGGCCTGTTTCTGATATTTCAAACTCAATTACAGTTTTGCCTTCAGATAAATTCATATACGTTCCTTGTTATAAAGTTTTTAAAATCTTACTTACTATTTTCAGCTTCCCACAATTAATAGCCAAATTTTACTAGTCGCCCACCTCAGCGCGTTTTGTTAGGTAACGTTTATCACCTGAGGCTCAATATTTGTTAAAACATGGATGATTTCATTTGTAGTCATTACTGAATAATGAAACAGCTTATTGTTGTTTAAACTGAAAGTATTCGTTTTAGTTTGAGCATACTCCAATAAGCTTGAATCAGAATACACGCCGATTACGCCCGAATCACGGTTTTGATGATAGTCATGAAAATGGCTACTTTCATCATAAGTTTCAAATAAAACGGTATTCGTAAACACAACCATAAACCTTACGGGATCATCGCCTTTTATATAAGTTTTAAGGTTCAGTGTTAGTAACCCATCAACATACGATAATTTGTCTAAGCTCCAGTCTTGGTAATTATTTGTGACTTCATCGATGGCAGTATTCATTTAATTACCTAACGAGCCTGTAGATTAACTCGTTTCTATTTGTTTTTATTGATAAGCAAACCATAGCTGAGTTCCTATTTTGGTTCAATTGATTACTGTCTTTTTACACAGAATATAGAAGTGTTTGATATTGTTTTAATTGGCGTTTTGGAAGGGATTAAGGGTGGTTGAGTGGCTTTTATTTAGAGTAAGAGGGCTTACCCTTCTTAATTCATCGTGTTTTGCAGCTTTTCTATATTATGAGCAAGGCAATACAGTTGCCACACAATAAAGTAAAGGCATTGACTTTCGCTTGCCCCCGTAAGGTCAGTTTATTCATGCCTTTGTTCACTGTAATATTCCGCTTTTTATTTAAAGGAAAGCCGGTTTAATACAGCCGAGTCGTTTGCCATTCTTTAATAAACAGATATCGTAGCCCGATTGTGCTGTCTATTTTTACTTTCATTTTGTCTACATAGCTCAGCTTTTTGCGTGATTCATTATTTATAATAGTGCACTCTTCATACTGTTTTTGTTGGCTTTTTTCCTAATGATTAGGATAGGTGTCATCCTAATCATTATTTTCCTCAAAGTGATGAGGAGGTGTCCACTAAAACGGGTCAGGAGCATTGTCCTTGTTTAACAGCTTGTTATAACTAATTACCACTTCTAAGCTGTTCTTTTAAGTTAAGGTTTTCATTTTTCAATATTTCAACTTGCTGCTTGTAAGATGCAACTTCACTTTTTAAACTAGAAACATCAGACTGTATCTCATCTAGTTTTTCTACAATTTCTATGGAACGTGCATTCCCCAAAAAGAGAACAATTAACGCTATTACGAATAACGTGCCACCAGTTAACTTTACTTTTGATTCCATCCACTACAGCTCCTTTGGTTATAACGCCACCTTAAGCGGCAAAAAATTGTTTGCTAAAATGTTGAACGGAGTGAAAACAGCAAACTGTTTTTTGTCCGTTTGAAGGTCTTATAGTTACTCCGTTCCATTAATTAATGTATTTACCTATCTCATTAATACATGGAATATGCTTCTGTTGATTACGAATATTTGAGCGGAAACAATTAATGTTTGTAACAAGACTTTCGGATCAACAGGAGTAATTTGTTTCAATACGCATACTCAGGGATTGTCGTAATGCCGACTATCTATAAGACCTGCGAGAAACACTATTAGCCTCTATCTATTCTTTCACTTTACCTCTAGGAGGCCCAAAATGGAAGCCTTTAACGTCTCAGATTTTGCTGCCCTTATCGGGATCGATTGGGCCGACCGTAAACACGATATTTGTGAAATAAATCGCGACACAAATACACAACTTTTAAGTGTGATTTCCTCTGAACCTAAGTCAATCAATGCATGGGCGCTTGAGTTAAAACAACGCTACAACGGCAGACCTGTTGCTGTCGCGTGTGAGCTAAAAAAAGGCCCACTTATATATGCACTCAGTAAATTTAAGCACATTGTATTATTTGTGATTAACCCATCAAGTGTTGCTAAATACCGTGCAGCATTTACGCACAGCGGGGCTAAAGATGATCCTACTGATGCGATTATTCAAGTTGAAATTTTACAACTTCATATGGATAAATTAACGGTTATTAGACCTGACTCAGAAGACGTTAGGTGTCTTGCGCAGCTTGTCGAATATCGCCGTAAATTAGTACAAGATCGTGTTAATTTAACCAATAAAATAGCTACAACGCTAAAAAATTATTATCCCCACGTGATTGATTGGTTTAAAGAAAAAGACACTCAAATATTCTGTGACTTTTTACTGCGTTGGCCCTCTCTTACTCACGCTAAAAAAGCGAGAAAACAAACACTACTCGACTTCTTTAATCAACATAATTCCCGCTACCCACTCGTTAATGAAAAGCGGATAAAAGAAATAAAGGATGCTGAAATTCTCACCGATGATATGGCGGTGATCACGCCAAACTTATTGCTTATTGAATGCCTCGTTCCGCAACTTAAACAGCTGATGTTGGCAATAACACGATTTGATGACGAAATTAAAACACTTTATAAGCAACATGCAGATCGCGCTATTTTTGATAGTTTACCAGGTGCAGGCCCACAATTAGCACCTCGACTATTAGCCGCTATGGGGTCAAATCGTGAGCGCTATAAGTGCGCCGCTGACATACAAAAATACGCAGGCATTGCTCCAGTAACCGAACGCAGTGGCAAGAAAGAATGGATACACTGGCGGTACTCATGCACTAAGTTTTTAAGGCAAACGTTTGTGGAATGGGCTGGATTATCTGTGCGTTATTCATTTTGGGCTAAAGCATATTATCGGCAGCAAGAAGCCAAAGGAAAACCTCATAATACCATCATCAGATCATTGGCATTTAAGTGGATACGAATCCTATTTAGGTGCTGGAAAACACATACGCCCTACGATGAATCAACTTACTTAACCGCATTGAAAAGTAAGGGATCACCGCTGTTAAAATTTGCGGTGGAAAGTGAGCTTTAGCGCTTGCTGTCCACCTCAGGGCGTGTTGTTATGTGTGTTTATCGAACAAACTTGCAACAACACCGCTTTCCAGCACAACTAATACACGATCAAAGTAATTCTTTTCAATTATGTTATCAATAGCCTCTTGATACATTAATATTTGCTCATTATCGTCGTCACTAAATTTGTTTGCATAAAAATCATGTAATGCAAGCCAAACTGGTGGCTTAACTTCACTACATTTTTGTTTTTTCACACAAATGCTTTTTCTAACAATACTTTCAAATATAACGTCTAACGGTTGTATCATATTGTTTAAAAAACTATTAATGTCATTGCTTTTTCTTATGGGAGAATTTGAAAAAGACATAGGGAAATGTTGACCATTTTTTGAAGTGTTGAATTTTTTAAATGTTATTTTCACACTGTCTTCAAAAAATATATATTCATCATTTGAAAACCCTTGAGCTAAAACCCTTTGTTCAAAGAAACGAATGAATTTTTTTCTTATTTTTCCAACTTTTATACCTGAGTGACGAACGCTAATAAAGTAACTAATATTTTTCGGCAATACGCTTTGCTTTTTAGCAATCACTTCTTTAATAAAACCATGATAACTATGTGCTAAGTTTGTTCTCCTGTTTATAGAGTTTTCGTCAACTTTAGTAATTTCTACCGAATAACTAACCTGATCGATATTTAAAATAACATCAGGTGGATCTTGTGGTGGTTCACTATAAGTTACAGATTTATGACCATTATTTAAGTAATGAGTAACTAGTGCATCTGAAACGACTACTTCATCTTTTGTCATTTATATAGACCTCAGGTGCTCAAAGTTGATACACACATAACAATTTTGTCTACGACATTTGTCGTTTTATAAACCGACAAATGTCCATATATTACAGTGCATTTATCTTAACCATCAAATAAACACCTGTAAACAATTAGTTAACTGGAAAATATTTTTAATCAATGCACAAATGCACCGAAATGGTGGAGATCAGTAATATTGGATAAAATAACAAGCACTGTCTGTATATACAGTTAACTTTTACTAGAGATTCATATCATGAAATCACCTTTTTAACTATGATAGCCGAACAAATGTATCTAAAGCGTTATGCTAAAAGTACTATTAAAGCGTACTTATACTGGATAGCTTCGTTTATTTGATTTAATTCTATGAGGCACCCAACAACGATGGGAAATAATGAGGTCGAACTTTTTTTAGCTTTTTTAAACTCGTTTAGTCAACCAACAAAATGTTGCTCATAACCTCAAACACAAGCCTTAAATGCGTTGAGCTTTTTATTTAAAGAAGTGATTAAAAAGCCACTCTCATTAGGTTTTATTAAGAGCAAATGAGCAACTAATTTCACAATAAAATGCCAACGCCGTTATCAGTCCTTTTCAAGATTATAAACTCCCCGATTTAAAACAAAAAAGCACGCCCCAAAAGCCATGCTTTTTTAAATTCAACCTCAAATTTACTTTACAAACGAATACCGCCGTCTATTTCAACCACACGGCCGGTAAAAAAGTCGTTTTCGATTATGTATTGTGCAGTATGGGCAATTTCGTCGCTTTCGCCTAAACGCCCTACTGGCGTTACTGCGAGCATACGTTGTTTGGCTTCGGGCTTCATGGCGTCGGTCATGGCGGTGCTTATAACACCTGGCGCAATAGCGCCTACGCGTATACCAAATCGACCAAGTTCTTTAGCCCATGTGGTGGTAAGTGCCACTACGCCTGCTTTTGATGCCGCGTAGTTTGTTTGGCCTATGTTACCTGCACGCGCTACGCTCGACATATTGACTATAACGCCGCCTTTGCCTGATTCAATCATGTGGCTTGCAGCTTCCCGCCCTGCTAAAAACACACCGGTCAGGTTTACATCAATAACTGATTGAAATTGCTCAAGAGACATTTTTTTAACGACCTTGCCATCTTTAGCCTTTATAAACATGCCGTCGCGTAAAATACCGGCGTTGTTTATAAGCACACCAATGTGGCCAAAATCGCTGTTAATGGTATTAAATACGCTTTCTACTTCGCTCTCATTTGTTACGTTTGCGGCATAACCTTTAATATTGCTGGTTACACCTTCAAGCTGAGTTAATTGCTCGCATGCTGTGTTTACTAAATCTTGCGCCATATCTATTAAAGCAATGTTAGCACCCATAAGTGCAAACTTTTGCGCCATTGCAAAGCCTAAACCTTGTGCGCCACCGGTTATTACTACCGTGTTATTTTTAATTTCCACGCGTTGCTCCTACTTTGAAAACAGTTTAAAAATGGCACTAAAGTCATCACTACCCGCACCTTGGTGCTGTAGCATAGTGTATAAATTTTTAGCCATTGAACCCATAGGGGTTGATGAATTACTTTGCTGCGCGGCTTCCATGGCAAGGCCTAAATCTTTAGCCATTAAATCGACCATAAAGCCAGGTTTGTAATCGTTACTTGCTGGGGCTGTATCCATTACACCTGGGCAAGGGTTGTAAAGTTCAAGCGTCCAGTTACGGCCCGAACTTGCGGTCATTATGTCGCTAAGTACTTTAGGATCGAGGCCGTTATTAATACCCATTTGCAGTGCTTCGCTGGTGCCTGCCATTAAAATGCTAAGTAGCATGTTATTACATATTTTTGCTACTTGCCCTGCGCCAATATCGCCTGCATGGAATATGTTTTTACCCATATCACTCAGCACTGTATTTGCTTTATCAAACGCTGCTTTTTCGCCGCCTACAATAAAAGTAAGTGTGCCTGCGGTTGCGCCTGCAACACCGCCCGATACTGGTGCATCTACAAAGCTTATGCCTTGTTTGCCAAGTGCACTGCCTACAGTGCGTGCTGATTCTGCATCTATTGTTGAGCAATCAATTACTAATGTATTTTTGCTCAGCACGTTAATTAAACCGCTGTCGTCGTTATTTCCTAAATACAACGATTTAACATGCTTGCCTGCAGGTAACATACTAATAAGTACGTCAGCATTGGTTGCGCACTGCTTTGCATCAACTGCTGCTTTTGCGCCTTTGCTTGCAAGTTCATTTACGACCGACTGGTTTAAATCGAACACACTCACAGTATGTCCAGCTTTAATTAAGTTAGCCGCCATTGGGCCGCCCATATTGCCTAAGCCGATAAAACCGATATTGAGTTTAGTCATCGTCTTTCCTTTATTTGTGTATTGGCGTGTCTAAGCCATCGAGTGGGTGGTTTTTGCCAAAGCGATTAGCAAAAAAGCTGTCTATTATTGTTTGTGGGACATCACTAAGTGTTTTGTACTGCCAATTAGGCGCGCCGTCTTTATCTATTAATAACGCCCTTACACCTTCTTGAAACTCACCTACTTCGCCAGCACGAACCGACATACCCAGCTCCATTTTAAAACACGTTAATAAGCTTTTGCCTTTACTTGTTTTTAATTGCTCACTAACGAGTGCGCAGCTTAGTGGGCAGCCGTGTTTAAGTGATTTTTGAGCGCGTTGTAGCCATTTATCGTCAGTAGCTAACCCTAAAATATAATCAACTTGCTCCTGCAAGGTTGTAAATTCACCCAGCTTTTGAATTGTTTTTAAATTAGCTTTTATATTGCCTTTTGGCATACGCGCAGATTGGTTGTCTAAATCGGTTAATAACTTAGTTAAACGCTCATGATTTAAGCTTGCGGTTTTGCCCCATTTAGCTGCTAAAATTTGCGCAAGCATGGAATCATATTTAGTGCTGTCGATAAAGTGATCGGCAAGCGATACAAAACGCGCGTCGTCGCAGTTAATTGATGCCGTCGTTAACCCTAAAAATAGCCCCACACTTTGTGGCATTTTATGTAAAAAGTAACTGCCGCCTACATCAGGGTATAAACCTATGGTTTGCTCTGGCATGGCAATGCGTGATGTTTCGGTTACGACGCGGTGGCTAGCACCGGCCATTAACCCTAAACCGCCGCCCATTACTATGCCGTTACCCCAAACGAGGATAGGTTTATCAAAGGTATGAATAAGGTAATCAAGCTTGTACTCTAGCGTAAAAAACTCTTCAACTAAGCTTGTTGGTTTACCTTGCGCCATTGCATGATGAAGGCTTACAACATCGCCGCCTGCACAAAATGCTTTATCGCCTGCGCCTTTTAACAACACCATTGCAATAGCATCATCGTCTTGCCAAGCTCGCAATTGCGGTTCAAGTAATTTGATCATCTCAAAATTAAGTGCATTTAAGGCTTTTGGCGCGTTGAGTGTAATAAGCCCAATTAAACTGCCATTTTCTGCGGTTGCGGTTTCAAATACCACGGGCTCATCGGCGCTATTTAATAATGTTAAAACACTCATTAGCCATTTACCCAGTTAGCGCGGCGTTTTTCTAAAAAGGCATTTACGCCCTCTTGTTGATCTTCGGTATCAAATAAACCAACAAATAACTCACGCTCAAGAGGCAATACACTTGCCATTGATTGATGGCGCCCTTTTTGAATCAATGTTTTACATGCTGCAACTGAGGTGGGGCTTTGATCGGCCACTTGGTTGGCAAGTTTTAGTGCTGCCGCAAAGCTTTCACCTTTTGGTACTACTTCTTCCACTAAGCCGATTTGCAAGGCTTTATCAGCTTTTAAGCGCTCGCCGCATAAAATCATCCGTTTTGCCCAGCCTTCGCCTACAAGCCATGCTAAATTTTGTGTGCCACCCGCACAGGGTAATAAGCCAACTTTAGCTTCAGGCAATGCCATTTGTGCTTGCTCTTCCGCAATACGTATATCGCACGCAAGCGCAACTTCTAGCCCGCCGCCCATTGCATAGCCATTAATGGCTGCAACCGACACACCTCTAAAATTAGTAAGCGCTTCAAATGCTTCACCAAATACACGCGACATATCAGCGGCTACGCCTTTATCGCCACCAGCAAATACGTTTAGGTCGGCACCAGCGCTAAAAAACTTCTCGCCTTCACCAGTCAGTACTAAGGCGTAAATATTTTTGTTATTATTAAGCGCGTTAACGGTATTTTTTAAATCAACTAGGGTGTCTTTTGTCCAGGTATTAGCTGGCGGATTAGACATAGTTAAAATAGCAACATGACCTTCGGTTGTAAGTTCAATACTCGGATTAGATTTAGATTCTGACATACATTGCTCCTTATAAAACGTCGCTTGCTGACTCAGCCAAAATACGGCGCGCTATAATCACACGCATAATTTCGTTAGTGCCTTCTAAAATTTGATGAACGCGTACATCACGTACATGGCGCTCAAGCGGGTATTCTTTTATGTAACCGTAACCACCATGAATTTGCAGTGCGTCGTTACACACAGTAAAGCCAACATCGGTAGCAAAACGTTTAGCCATGGCGCAGTAAGTTGTTTTTTCAACGTCGTTATTATCAAGTTTAAATGCAGCAAGCCTAACCATTTGGCGCGCAGCTACAAGCTCGGTGTTCATATCGGCAATTTTAAATTGCAATGCTTGAAACGCAGCCAATGGCTTACCAAATTGTGTACGTTCTTTTAAATATTCACGGGCGGTATTAAGTGCTGCCTGCGCTGTACCAATTGAACATGT
The DNA here is from genome assembly GCF_031198785.1 of Pseudoalteromonas sp. HL-AS1. Classification (NCBI taxonomy): domain Bacteria; kingdom Pseudomonadati; phylum Pseudomonadota; class Gammaproteobacteria; order Alteromonadales; family Pseudoalteromonadaceae; genus Pseudoalteromonas; species Pseudoalteromonas sp. HL-AS1. The sequence goes on along the minus strand of NZ_CP133569.1, from coordinate 1,756,078 downwards.
GGCAATGTTAATTCGACCGCCATCAAGGCCTTGCATCGCAAATTTAAAGCCTTCGCCCTCTGCGCCTAACAAGTTATGCGCAGGGATGCGCACATCTTCAAAGCTAATTAGGCGTGTAGGTTGTGCGTTCCAACCCATTTTCTCTTCAGCTTTGCCGTATTCAACGCCTTTTGCGTCGGCCGGGACTACAAATGCCGAAATACCCGCAGCGCCTTCGCCGCCTGTACGTGCCATTACCACTAATACTTCGGTTTCGCCCGCGCCCGATATAAACATTTTTGAGCCGTTAATAACGTACTCATCACCCTCAAGCACGGCTTTTGTTTTAAGTGATGCGGCGTCTGAGCCCGAGCCTGGCTCTGTTAAACAGTAAGACGCAAGTAGCTCGCCCATTACTAATTGCTCTACGTATTTGTCTTTTACGGCATCGGTACCAAAACTTGCTACCATCCAGGTAGCCATATTATGAATAGTTAACATGGCCGTTGTTGCGGTACAGCCCATAGCAAGCTGTTCAAAAATAATGCTCGAATCTAAACGAGATAAACCAAGGCCGCCTGCTTCCTCTGGCGTGTATAAACCACAAAAACCAAGCTCGCCCGCTGCTTTAATCGTGTCTTTTGGAAAAATATGCTCGCGGTCCCATTTTGCTGCATGGGGCGCAAGTTCTGACTCGGCAAATTGGCGTGCTGTTTGAGCAAAGGCTTGTTGATCTTCAGATAAGTTAAAGTCCATGTTAGACCTCTTTAATTGTGTTAGTTGTGTTGTTAGTGTTTCCCGTCACAGGGATAGTTTGTGACGAGCGGCGAAGGCTTATGTGTGTGTTGTGTGTGAAGTAGCCTTCGCGCCCATCTTTTTTATTAATTATTCTTTTATTTACTCATTTTTTAATTACGATTATTTTAAGTTAATGCTCATGTTTGGACCCGACGCAATGTCGTCTTCAAACCAACGTGAGGTAATCGTTTTAGTTTCTGTGTAAAAGCGAATACCTTGTTTACCGTACGTGTGAGTATCGCCGTAAAACGAGCCTTTCCAACCAGTGAACGAAAAGAACGGAAGTGGCACCGGAATTGGCACATTAATACCTACTTGGCCTACTTCAATTTCGTGTTGGAATTTACGAGCCACTGCGCCGCTTGAGGTAAATAACGAGGTGCCGTTACCGTAAGGGCTATCGTTAATAAGGGCGATTGCTTCATCAAGCGTGTTTACAAACATACACGCGAGTACTGGACCGAATATTTCTTCTTTGTATAAATCCATCTCTTTGGTTACATCGGTAAATAACGTTGGGCCAACCCAGTTACCTTGCTCATACCCTTCAACCGTAAAGTCAGAGCCATCAATTAAACAGGTAGCGCCTTGCTCTTTACCACCAGCAATGAGTGATAAAATACGTGCCTTTGCTGCTTTTGATGTTTGTGGACCGTATGCCGCGTTTGCATCATCCCACACGCCTGGGCGTACATTTTCAAAGCCTGCTTTAATTTCATCTACCCACTCACTTGCTTGACCTACAAATACAGCAACCGAAATACCCATACAACGCTGGCCAGCAGCACCGACTGATGCACCTACTAGGTTATTTACAACGTGCGATTTACTTGCATCAGGCATAATAACCATGTGGTTTTTAGCACCAACACACGCTTGTACGCGTTTTAGGTTTTGCGTGCCTTTAGAATAAATATAAGCACCTACACCACACGAGCCAACAAACGAAATAGCACGCACTGCTTTATCTTCTAGTAAGCGGTCTACTTGTGGTTTTGTACCGTGAACAACTTGTAATACGCCTTTTGGTGCGCCGGCTTCAATAAATAGCTCTGCTAAGCGCATTGGTGTAAGTGGATCTTGCTCAGACGGTTTTAAAATAAAGGTGTTACCACACACAATAGCCAGCGGGAACATCCAAAGGGGGATCATTGCAGGGAAGTTAAACGGGGTAACGCCCGCACATACGCCAAGTGGCTGCATGTAAGAATACGTATCGATTTTACGCGCTACGTTTTCCATTGTTTCACCCATCATTAATGATGGTGCGTTTGCTGCTTGTTCTACTACTTCAATACCGCGCCAAACATCGCCTTTTGCATCTTCAAATGTTTTACCCAATTCGTGGCAAATAATGGTAGCAAGCTCATCATGATGTTCTTTTAATAGCGCTGCGTACTTCATCATAATGCGAGCACGTTCTGTAATGGGTACGTCTTTCCATGTTTTAAACGTCTCAGAAGCTGAGGCAATTGCCGCGTCCATTTCTGATTTTGTGGTACATGGCACTTGTGCAAGTACTTCTTGAGTTGCTGGGTTTATAACATCGATAAGCTCTTTTGATGCTGATTGAATAAATTCGCCATTAATAAGTAGTGGTACTTGGTGCATGATTAAATCCTAGTGTGTGAGTTGTGTGTTCTCTTTTAAAATTGGTAGCGCCGCTTTGTTAGCATTATTAGTGCAGCGCTTTTGTAGTTATTCGTACAGCTTTCTTATAACTATTTAATACCTAGTTAATACGCTTCTACGGCCATAGCAACCGCTTCACCGCCACCAATACATAAAGACGCAATGCCTTTTTTAAGACCTCGGTTTTTAAGGGCATGAATCAGCGTTACTAAAATACGCGCGCCGCTTGCACCAATTGGGTGGCCAAGTGCACATGCACCGCCGTTAACGTTTACTTTGCTTTCATCAAGTTTTAACTCATTAATAGCCAGCATGGTTACCATGGCAAATGCTTCGTTAATTTCCCAAAGGTCAACATCGTTTACAGCCCAACCTGCTTTTTCAAGCACGCTGTTCATAGCCCCTACTGGCGCTACTGTAAATTCACTTGGTTTTTGAGAATGCGTGCTGTGCGCCACAATTTTACAAAGCGGTGTTAAGCCCTGCTCTTTTGCTTTTGATTCGCTCATTAATATAAGCGCTGCGCCACCGTCTGAAATTGACGATGAATTAGCCGCTGTAATAGTGCCGTCTTTTTTAAAAGCTGCACGTAAGGTAGGAATTTTTTCTGGGCGGGCGTTACCTGGTTGCTCATCAATCGATACTGTTACATCGCCTTTGCGTGTTTGCATCGTGTTCGGTGCAACTTCGTTATCAAAGCTACCATTTTGTATTGCTGCTTTTGCTTTACTTAATGAGCCTAATGCAAACGCATCCATTTGCTCGCGGCCAATGCCGTATTCGTCGGCGGTGTCTTGTGCAAAACAACCCATAGCTTTGTTGTCGTAAGCATCTTCAAGGCCATCGCTCATCATGTGATCTTTTATTTCGCCATGTCCCATGCGCATACCGCCACGCGCTTTTGGTATGAAGTACGGTGCGTTTGTCATGCTCTCCATGCCACCGGCAATAGCAGATTGAATAGAGCCGGCTTTAATTAAATCGTTTGCAAGCATGGCCGCTTTTAAACCAGAGCCACATACTTTGTTAATTGTCGTAGCGCCAGTGCTAAGTGCAAGGCCTGCTTTTAACATTGCTTGGCGTGCGGGTGCTTGTCCAAGGCCTGCTGGTAATACACAGCCCATAATTACTTCGTCTATTGCATCATTAGCTAAACCAGTTTGTGCAAGTGCACTTGCAATGGCGGTTGCGCCAAGCTCGGTAGACTGCGCATCACTTAACGCTCCCATAAAACCACCCATTGGGGTGCGTTTTGCTGCTACAATTACCACTGATTCTAAAGTCATAACTAACTCCATTGTATTTATATGCAAATAGTTGTTAGTATATTTGCTCTATTAATTTAGTATTCATTTATTATTTAATACCCTCACACAATACTAACGTTTACGCCAACGTCAACTAAAAACAGCTTAATTTTTAGTTTTATAAGTGTAAGGATTATTTTCCATCGGTTAGACTACACTGATGAAATAAAAATAACCCATTGAATATTAACAACATAAATCAACGCCTCGCTTAAACATCCCTTTATAAATAGTTTCAAAACAAACCAAGCTTTACCTTTACGTAAACTTCACTTATATTGGGGTTATTCGAATGAGGTAAATACAATTATGAAACCAGATAATCAAACAAACTTTGCAAGCTCAGCCAAAATGCCGGCCAGTAATGAACAAACATTTAGCATTAGCGAACTCGCTAAAGAATTTGACATTACAACCCGCTCTATTCGCTTTTACGAAGACCAAGGGTTAATAACTCCAGAGCGTAATGGTCAAACCCGTATTTATTCAAAACGCGATAAAGTGCGTTTAAAACTAATATTACGTGGTAAGCGCCTTGGCTTTACATTAGCTGAAACCGGACGTTTGTTTGAACTGTACGACGCAGATAAATCAAGCGCTAAGCAGTTGGTTACTATGCTTGACCTTATTTCAGAAAAAAAAGCAGATCTATCTCAACAAATGGACGACATTAAAGTTGTTCTTATGGAGTTGGTGACGGCCGAGCGCCGCTGCAGAGACACGCTTAATAAAATAGACGAGTAAGTTTATTTTTAAAATAAAAACACACTGACAACACACACGTCACACAGGAATGAATCATGAGCACTATTTCACTATATAAAGAAATGAACTTTGGCCTTGGCGAAACCGCCGATATGATCCGCGACCACGTAAACAGTTTTGCGAGTCAGGAGATTGCCCCGCTTGCTGAAAAAACGGACTTAGATAACGCTTTTCCAAATCAACTTTGGACTCAAATGGGCGAAATGGGCGTACTAGGTATGACCGTATCTGAAGAACTTGGCGGCGCCGGTTTAGGTTACTTAGAACATGTTATTGCTATGGAAGAAATTAGCCGTGCCAGTGCCTCTATAGGGTTGAGCTATGGAGCACATTCAAACCTGTGCGTTAATCAAATTAACCGTAACGGCACACAAGCTCAAAAAGAAAAATACTTACCTAAGCTTATTAGTGGCGAGCACATTGGTGCCCTTGCAATGAGTGAGCCTAATGCGGGCTCTGACGTTGTATCGATGAAACTCAAAGCCGAAAAAAAAGGTGATAAGTACATTTTAAATGGTAATAAAATGTGGATCACCAATGGCCCAGACGCACACACACTCGTTATTTACGCTAAAACAGATTTAAACGCTGGCGCTAAAGGCATTACCGCATTTATTGTTGAAAGTGACTTTCCTGGTTTTTCAACAGCACAAAAGCTCGACAAACTGGGTATGCGCGGCTCAAATACCTGTGAGCTAGTATTTGAAAACTGCGAAGTACCCCAGGAAAACATTTTAGGTAACTTAAACGAAGGCGTTAAAGTTCTTATGAGTGGCCTTGATTACGAACGCGTAGTACTTGCAGCGGGCCCGCTTGGCATAATGCAAGCGTGTATGGACATAGTGGTACCGTACATTCATGAGCGTAAACAGTTTGATACCCCGATTGGTCAATTTCAGTTAATTCAGGGCAAAGTAGCCGACATGTATACACAAATGAATGCTGCCCGCTCATACGTATATACAGTAGCTAAAGCGTGTGACCGTGGTGAAACGACCCGTAAAGATGCAGCCGGAGCAATTTTATACGCAGCAGAGCTTGCAACTAAAATGGCGCTAGATGCAATTCAAATTTTAGGTGGCAATGGCTATATAAACGAATACGCAACGGGTCGTCTTCTTCGTGACGCTAAATTATATGAAATTGGTGCAGGTACATCAGAAATACGCCGCATGCTTATTGGCCGCGAACTTTTCACAGAAAGCCGTTAAGGATTAAACCATGACTATTTTAAAATCGAGCGTTAATCCTCACGATCCAACGTTTGTGCAAAACCATAAAAATATGTCAGCGCTGGTGGATGATTTACGCAGTAAAGTAGCCACAATTTGCCAAGGTGGAGGCGCTGCATTAAAGGAGCGCCACGAAGGCCGTGGTAAATTATTTGTACGCGACCGCATAAATACATTAATTGACGAAGGCTCACCGTTTTTAGAAATTTCACAGTTTGCTGCCTTTGGTGTGTACGAACAAGCAATACCTTGTGCAGGCGTTGTAGCCGGTATTGGCCGTGTTAAAGGCGTTGAATGCATGATTATTGCAAACGATGCCACGGTTAAAGGCGGTACATATTTTCCGCTTACCGTTAAAAAGCATTTACGCGCACAAGATATCGCCGAGCGTTGCCACTTACCGTGTATTTATTTGGTGGATTCGGGCGGTGCAAATCTGCCAGAGCAAGATGATGTATTTCCAGATAAGTTGCATTTTGGTCGTATTTTTTATAACCAAGCCCGTATGTCGGGCAAAGGCATTCCACAAATTGCCGTGGTAATGGGATTATGTACCGCAGGTGGTGCGTACGTACCTGCAATGGCCGATGAAAGCATTATTGTAAAAGATCAAGGCACTATATTTTTAGCAGGTCCGCCCCTTGTAAAAGCAGCAACAGGCGAAGAAGTAACCGCCGAAGAGTTAGGCGGCGCCGATGTGCACTGTAAAATTTCGGGTGTTGCCGATCACTACGCTGAAAACGATGCTCATGCGCTGTCTATTGCGCGCCAATGTATTGAGCGTATTAATTACACACGCCCTACTGCCCCTCTTCTAGATGATGTAAAACCACCCCGTTACGATATAAACGAGCTTTACGGCATTGTAGGCACCGACCTTAAAAAGCCGTTTGATGTACGCGAAGTAATAGCGCGCACAGTGGACGACTCATCATTTGATGAATTTAAACGTTACTTTGGTGAAACGCTGGTCACCGGCTTTGCCAGTATTTATGGCAATCCGGTTGGCATAGTAGCTAATAACGGTATTTTATTTAGTGAGTCGGCGCAAAAAGGCGCGCACTTTATTCAGCTGTGTGCTCAGCGCAGTATTCCTTTAGTGTTTTTACAAAATATTACCGGCTTTATGGTGGGTAAAAAATACGAAGCCGAAGGCATTGCAAAGCACGGCGCTAAAATGGTGATGGCGGTTTCGTGTGCTGATGTGCCTAAATTCACTGTACTTATTGGCGGCTCTTACGGCGCAGGTAACTACGGAATGTGTGGCCGCGCATTTGAACCAACCATGATGTGGATGTGGCCTAATGCCCGTATTTCGGTAATGGGCGGCGAACAAGCTGCTGGTGTAATGGCGCAAGTTAAACAAGATGGTTTAGCACGTAAAGGCCAAAACATGAGCGAGCAAGAAATCAGTGATTTTAAAAAGCCAATTATTGATCAATACGAAGAGCAAGGTCACCCGTATTACGCAAGTGCACGCTTGTGGGATGACGGCATTATAGACCCTGCCGACACGCGTAATGTATTAGGGCTTGCGTTAACGTCTGCGAATAACGCACCAAAACGTGATTCGAAATTTGGCGTATTTAGAATGTAACCGGAGCGCAAAATGTCAGTAACACTACAAATAACAAAATCTAATGTGGCTGTACTTGTGTTAAGCCGCCCAGAAAAAAGAAATGCATTTAACAGTGAAGTAATACACGAACTTATTCAGTGTATTGAACATGCAAATACGCTTGATATTCGTGCTTTGGTTTTAAAAACAGAAGGTAAACACTTTTCAGCCGGTGCTGATTTAGCTTGGATGAAATCGATGGCGGATAACAACTACGCCGATAACCTAGCTGATTCAATGCAATTAGCTAAATTAATGCAGGTATTGGCAAGCTCCCCGCACCCTACAATTTGCGCTGTGCAAGGTGCTGCTTTTGGTGGTGCTCTGGGCTTAATAGCTTGTTGCGACATAGCCCTTAGTAAAGACGATGCTCAATTTTGTTTAAGCGAAGTAAAGCTAGGTCTTATTCCGGCGGTTATTAGTCCATACGTTATTAAAGCTATTGGTGAGCGCGCTGCTCGCAGGTACTTTTTAACGGCTGAAGTGTTTGATGCACATACTGCTAAGCAACTTGGTTTAATTCATCAAGTAACCGGTAATTTAGACTGTGCGCTCGATAATATGCTGCAAACACTGATTGATAACGGACCTGTTGCAGTAAAAGCCGCAAAAGCATTAATTAACGATGTAGCAAATAAAGAAATTACCGATGAACTCATTGAGCTTACCGCAGAACGTATTGCAAAAATTCGCGTATCTGAAGAAGGTCAAGAAGGGCTAAGTGCTTTTTTTGATAAACGCCCACCCGCTTGGCAACTGTAGGATTGATTATGAAGACACAACGATTACAAAAAATACTGATTGCCAATCGTGGAGAAATTGCGTGCCGAGTAATACGCACCGCAAAACAAATGGGCTTAACCACGGTCGCAGTTTATTCTGATGCAGACAAACATGCCCAGCACGTAAAAATGGCTGACGAGGCTTACCATATTGGTGCTGCGCCAAGTAAAGATTCGTATTTAGTAGCAGACAAAATTTTACAAGTTGCCAAAGACTGCGGCTCTGATTGTATTCACCCAGGCTATGGTTTTTTATCTGAGAACAGCGAATTTGCTAAAGCCTGCGAAGCTAATAACATTGCTTTTATAGGGCCACCAGCAAGCAGTATTGAAGCAATGGGGTCTAAAACCCGCGCTAAAGAAATAATGGCAGCTGCTAATGTACCGTTAGTACCTGGTTATTACGGTGATAAACAAGACCCTGCTTTTTTACAAAGTGAAGCTGAAAAAATTGGCTACCCTGTACTAATTAAAGCCGCCTTTGGTGGCGGTGGTAAAGGCATGCGCGTTGTACAAAAAGCAAAAGACTTTATGAGCGCACTACAAGGTGCGCAACGTGAAGCGATTGCCGGTTTTGGTAACGATTTAGTATTACTTGAGCGCTACGTTAACCAGCCTCGCCATGTTGAAGTGCAAGTATTTGCAGATAACTACGGTAACTGTGTTTATTTAGGCGATCGTGATTGTTCTTTGCAACGTCGTCATCAAAAAGTAATTGAAGAAGCCCCTGCTCCGGGTTTATCTGACGAACTACGCAAAGAAATGGGCGAAGCGGCTGTACGTTGTGCACTGGCTATAAATTATAGAGGCGCAGGTACGGTTGAGTTTTTACTGTGTGGCGATGAATTTTTCTTTATGGAAATGAATACGCGCCTTCAAGTAGAACACCCTGTGACCGAAATGGTAACGGGTGTAGATTTAGTCAATTGGCAAATTAATATTGCGGGTGGGCAAACATTGCCACTGACACAAAGTGATATTCAATTGCAGGGTCATAGCTTTGAAGCACGTGTATACGCAGAAGATCCAGCCAACGACTTTATTCCGTGCTCGGGCACTATTGAAGCACTACACACACCGCTTAACAGTGAATTTGTACGCATTGATACAGGCATTGCACAAGGCGACGAAATCAGCCCGTTTTACGATCCAATGATTGCAAAACTTATTGTGCACGACGACAATCGCGAACAAGCACTGAGCCGTTTACAACAAGCCCTTGAGCAATTTCATTTAGCGGGTTTTAGCACTAACATTGGCTTTTTACATAATTTAGCAAGCCACCCTACCTTTAAACAAGGTGCGCCAAGCACACACTTTATTGCTGAGCAAGGTGATTCGTTAGTTGCGGTTAATGAATCGTTATTACAAGCAAATCAGCTTATTGGTGCTTTTGCATATTTAGAATCGCTAACTAACACCCAAAATGCGCAATACAGTGCAAGCCCGTGGCAACAACTGAGTGGTTTTACACTCAATGCACCACAAGTAATTAAAATCCCTTTTGCCGATTTGCAGCTAAGCGCTATAAGAACGACAGCGGGCTATAGTATTACGCATAACGAGCATGTATTTAAACTACAAGGCACATTAAATAATAATCTGTGCAGTGTATTTATTAACGGTGAAAAACATAGCGCGCACGTAACTACGGTAGGTAATAGTGTGACAGTTATGAATAAAGCACTGCAAACTAAGCTTGAACTAGTTGATAAACATTATATTAGTTCGCACGAAAGCGAAGCTTTGCCACTTGCCGCGCCGCTTAATGGCACAGTAGTTAAGCACTTAGTCGACATTGGTAGCACAATTACCAAAGGCGATGCGGTTGTTATTATCGAAGCCATGAAAATGGAATACACGCTAAACGCACCGCATGACGGCATTTTAAAAAGCTACTGTTTTGGTGAAGGCGAACTGGTAACGCACGGTGCCCTGCTTGCTATAGTAGAAGATACGACTGAGGAAGGTGCATAATGAGTGCCTTTCCAAGTAAAGTACGTATTGTTGAAGTTGGCGCGCGAGACGGCCTACAAAACGAAAAAACAGTAAGCACAGCCGATAAAGTAGCGCTTATTAACGCCCTAAGTGCTGCAGGTTTAAAAGATATTGAAGCGGGCGCGTTTGTCTCCCCTAAGTGGGTGCCACAAATGGCAGACTCAGCGGATGTAATATCAGCGCTAGATTTACCCAATGTAAATTTAAGCGCCCTTACACCTAACTTAAAAGGTGCACAAGCAGCGCACGCTGTTGGCATTAAAGAGTTTGCTATATTTACCGCTGCAAGTGAGTCGTTTTGTCAAAAAAATATCAACTGCTCAATTGAGCAAAGTATTGAACGTTTTAGTGAAGTAATGGCGTTTGCTAAAGCTAATAATATTCGTGTACGTGGTTATGTAAGCTGTGTGCTAGGTTGCCCTTATGAGGGTGAAATTAACCCGCAAGCAGTACTAAGTGTATCGCAAAAGCTATTAGATTTAGGCTGTTACGAAGTAAGCCTTGGCGATACCATAGGTGTTGGCACCGCAAAAAAAGTAACGCAATTAATCGAGTTACTTTTAACGCACATTGATAAAGCCAAGTTGGCCGTGCATTTTCATGATACATACGGCCAAGCGCTCACAAATATTTACGCAGCTTTAAGCCTAGGTATTGCAACGGTTGACGCGGCAGTTGCGGGCCTTGGTGGCTGTCCTTATGCAAAGGGGGCGTCAGGAAATGTTGCCACCGAAGATGTAGTTTACTTACTGCAAGGGCTTGGCATTGAACACTCAATTGATTTACAAAGGTTAAGTGAGGCTGGCTGGGAGATAACCAAAGCACTTGGTAAGCAACCTGTGAGCAAAGTATCTGTGGCACTGCACACAAAATAACCTGATCTCTGGATAATAAATCTATCTCGAGCAGCTATTTTCAGCACTAACTGCGTTGAATTTACTTGCAATAGGTCAACTATTGACGCGTAAATTCGCCTTGTTTTCACTGAAAATCTCTGGCTAGAGAAAATAAATTTAAATATCACCCTGATTCATATGTTAGTAAATCTATTAACCAGAGTTCAGGTTAAATAGCTATCTTATGAAATGATGATTAAAGATAGTTAACAACAAATAGCACACAATGAGGAGAGACTCATGGCCGGTTTTGATAAGGTAGTTTCTAGTTACGAAGCTGCAATGGAAGGGTTAAAAGACGGCGATACCATTATTGCCGGTGGTTTTGGTTTATGTGGTATTCCTGAGGGCTTAATTAAACAAATTAAGCACATGCAAACAAAAAACTTAACCGTAGTATCTAATAACTGTGGTGTTGATGACTTTGGTTTAGGTATTTTATTACAAGACAAACAAATTAAAAAAGTAGTTGCCTCGTACGTTGGCGAAAATGCCCTATTCGAGCAGCAGTTATTAAGTGGCGAAATTGATGTAGAGCTTACGCCTCAAGGTACACTAGCTGAAAAAATGCGTGCTGGTGGCGCGGGTATACCTGCGTTTTACACCGCAACCGGTTACGGTACTCCTGTGGCTGAGGGTAAAGATGTAAAAGAGTTTAATGGTCGCCCGTATATTTTAGAAGAATCTATAACGGGTGAATTTGCTATTGTTAAAGCGTGGAAAGCCGACCGCTTTGGTAATTTAGTGTTTAGACACACCGCCATGAACTTTAATCCAATGGCGGCAACAGCGGGCAAAATTACCGTTGCCGAAGTAGAAGAAATTGTAGAGCCGGGTGAGCTTGAACCAAGCCAAATTCATACCCCGGGTATTTTTGTAAATCGCGTTATTAAAGGCAGCTTTGAAAAACGCATTGAACGTGTAACAACACGAGATTAAGCAGGAGCAAAATTATGGCATTATCACGTGAACAAGTTGCAATGCGCGTTGCACAAGAACTTCAAGATGGTTACTACGTAAATTTGGGCATAGGAATTCCGACACTCGTCGCAAACTATGTACCAGATGATATTGAAGTTATGTTACAGTCCGAAAATGGCCTTTTAGGCATGGGCCCGTACCCGACTAAAGCAGAGCTAGACGCCGATATGATTAACGCGGGTAAAGAAACCGTGACAGCAGCCACTGGTGCAGCCATATTTAATAGTGCAGATAGTTTTGCCATGATACGGGGTGGTCATGTAGACTTAACCGTTCTGGGTGCATTTGAAGTTGACCAGAATGGCAACATCGCATCGTGGATGATCCCTAAAAAGCTGATTAAAGGCATGGGTGGCGCGATGGATTTAGTCGCTGGCGCGAAAAACATTATTGTTACTATGACCCATGCAAGTAAGCATGGTGACTCTAAACTATTAGAAGCCTGCTCTTTACCGCTTACTGGCGTTAATTGCGTTAAAAAAATAGTGACAGATTTAGCCGTATTAGAAGTTAAAGACGGCGCATTTCATCTATTAGAGCGTGCTCCGGGCGTATCTGTTGATGAAATCATTAGTAAAACAGCAGGTAAATTACTTGTTGACGGTGAAGTTCCAGAAATGGTTTTTTAGGCTTTAGCTTAAAATAACGCTTTACCCTGTACCGACCTCATTCCCAGTGCCAATGGCGCTGAGTTACCCAAAATCCCTCTCACGAGGGATTTTTTTTATCTTTTGTCATTATTTTTACCGTCATTCATACATCTGTAGTAAATTTTATCTATAATACAAATATAAATTAAATGTAAGCGCTTAGATTCTTTGCACTATTTTGTGGATAGCCTGCACCCTTTTTGTGAACTAGCGCTAAATTTATTTTTAACATACTGATATTTATGTATTAAATAGTTGGTTTAAATTTTGCCTAAGTAAGGCGTCTCAATAAATTAAATAATTCTGGAAAACATGCAAACTCCTATTCGTGGCCTTCGCTCTTTTTGCTTTGCCGCAAGAAGCCTAAGTTTTAAGCATGCAGCTAATGAGCTGTACTTAACGCCGTCTGCGGTAAGCCATCAAATAAAGCAACTTGAAGAACAACTTGGTATTGAGCTTTTTCAACGTAAAACGCGTTCAATTAGCTTAACCACAGCGGGTAAAAACTTTTTTGATGCTGTGTCTCCTATCATCACAATGTTAGAGGGCACCATTAACGAGTTTAGTCAGATGCAGCAAAATACAAATTTGACGATTACGCTGCCTGAATTTTTTGCCAGCGAACTACTCATGCCTAAATTAAGTGAGTGGACGTCAGAGCATCCTAATATAAACCTGCAAATGGACACGCTTAAAACACGCAAAGAATTAACGCGTCATAGCGATTTATCTATTGTATTGTCCTCTGGTAAACCTACTGAAGGATTAGCGACTGAGTTGTTTAACCTTGAATATATTCCTGCATGTAATAAAAAATTGCTCGATCAGTGGAGGGACGATCATCGTCAAGCCCTTAACCAAGTTCCGCTAATCTTGCACAAAGCTCGCCCTTGGGCTTGGCATCAGTGGGCCGAAAAAGCAGGGATTGATGATTTTTCTCCTTCGCAGATTATTCAAATAGATAGCATGTTTGGTGTAGCGCGTGCAGCGCAGCAAGGCATGGGCATTGCACTTATTCCACTGCCTATTAGCCAAAGCTGGCTAGATGAGCAATGGCTTTACAAATTATTCGAACAGCCTTTAACAACTAAAGATAAATACTATTTAGTGCAGCACGAATCAAGCACGCCTAATCACCCACTTGATTTATTTGCGAAGTGGGTTGTAAATACGTTTAGAAAAATTCAAGAATAATCCCCTATTAGACGAGTTGAGTAATACAACCTACTCTGTGTTGTATTACTGAACTCGTCTAAACCTCTCTGCAAATTTGAATGATATTTTTTAATTAAATACATAAACTTAGCACCATACATTAGACTAAAGTCTATAGTTTAATTTTTTTCACTCATTGGTTTTGTTTTTATCGTTTGTCGAAAATAAAGTTAAATATTAAAGTTGCTTTATCAGCTCAAAACAACTTAGTTAAATTGTTTCTTAAGAGCAATAAATGCAACCTTTAGAGTTCTAGTAACTCAAACGTAGCAGTGAAAAGAATCTTATATTGTGTGTGTAAGATGTTGTCAGTGTGAAAAAGCGGTTCAAGTTAGGTGGTGACTTGGCTTGAACTGTTTTTATTTTTGGCGCAAACCACATGGTATGCAATACAAAGCTACCAAAGCGTAGTAAACAGAATCTTTATATTGTGTGTGAAGATGTTGTCAGTGTGAAAAGCAGTTCAAGTTAGGTGGTGACTTGGCTTGAACTGTTTTTATTTTTGGCGCAAACCACATGATATGCAATACAAAGCTACCAACGTGTAGTAAACAGAATCTTTATATTGTGTGTGAAGATGTTGTCAGTGTGAAAAAGCGGTTCAAGTTAGGTGGTGACTTGGCTTGAACTGTTTTTATTTTTGGCACAAACCACATGATATGTAATACAAAGCTACCAAAGCGTAGTAAACAGAATCTTTATATTGTGTGTGAAGATGTTGTCAGTGTGAAAAGCGGTTCAAGTTAGGTGGTGACTTCGCTTGGACTGTTTTTATTATTAAGCACATACATAATATAGCTATATACAGATTAATACATTTTAAAAAGCCCCGTAAGTTATAACTTACGGGGCTTTTTTAGTTAATTTTTTATTTGATACTCTTTTTTTAATTTACTTATTTGCACTTTATGTGAAAGCAAAAATGTATCAAATTGCTTAACTACCTCAGGATAGTCAATCGACGATAATAAAAAGGCTTGTAAATCTGTCGGCAATTCGTTTTGAAAATAAACGGGTCGGGTTAATTTGAAATATTTAACAATATTATAGTTTAATACATCGTTAGATATGTAAATACACTCCACTCGCTCTTTTAAAAGCATCTCTATTAATTCCATTACGTTAGCTGTTTCAATTAGCTCAACGTTTTCGTTATTCATTAAAGGTTTAAAGCTTTGAGACGTAAACCCTCTCACCGTTGCAAAACTAACGCATTCATCAATAGTGATATTTTTATTTAAACTCGCAATACCCGTTTTAGTCACAACGGTTGGCTGCGAATAAATAATTTCATTTAAATCACCAAAGGAAGCTTTATAACTTGGTTTCCATTGTGGATTATCTGGGTATTTAAAATCAACATGATGGTGATCAATGAATTCTTTATAGAGACGATTAATTGGCAGCGTGTAAAACTCAAATTCAAAATCGTGCTGCTGGGCAAACAAGGTAAGTAACTTTTGACTGAAACCATAATAGTCGCGGTTATCAGCCCCACTACCATGTAGTATGGAAGGTATTCTATATTCTCTACGCCGATGACATAGTGCGTTGCCGACTTAGCATCGGTTATAAAAATTAATAAAGCTAAAGGCAAATACATTAACTGCGTTGTTATTTTTATAAATTGATTCATTTACAACCTAAGTAATATTATTGATGTGTAGCTCAACGCTTTAATTTTAACAAATTTGCAAAGAATATGATAAATCTATTTTATTTTATGCAAAAAAAGTCTGATTAAAATCAGGCTTTACAAAGTAAAAGGTTTAGCTTTTATCTCTTGGTACAAAATCGAGTACTGTTGCGTTTATACAGTAGCGGTCTGTGCCTCTAGGGCCTTCTCCTGGGAATAAATGACCAAGATGAATACCTGTACTTTTAGAACGTAGCTCAATACGTGTTATTCCCCAGCTGCTATCGTCATGCTGCGTTACACTACTTTTTACTGGGTGCTTAAACGACAACCAACCAGTACCGGAGTTAAACCTATCGCTTGTATCAAATAGTGGCTCGCCACTTAATTTATCAACAAAAGTACCGTCAGGTGTGTTTTTAAACTCTTTGTACTCTTTGCAGTAAGGTCTATCTGTTCGTGCATCAAATGCAACTTTATAAGCATCACTGTTACCTAATTTAAAAGCGCCTAATGCTTTATAAAACTCTTCAGGCGTTGCATAACCTTGACGACCATATACCTCAATACCATTTTCTAAAAACAAAATGGTTGGTGTTGCCCACGTGGCTGACTTAATAGTTAAATCATCAAGTTGGTCAGCATGGCGAAACGACATTGGTATTGTCCCTTTGTAATCATTTGCGACTGCTTTTTTAAACTTTTCACAGTATGGGCAGTATTCACGTGAATCTAAGACTACGATTTGTTTTCCTGATAATAAAGCCGTGTTATCTACTTTTTCTACAGGTGTTTTATTAAAAACAACACCGGTAGAGTGATCGGGACAATAGCCATTAGGGTTCTTTTCTAAATAATTTTGATGATACTCTTCTGCCGATACAAAACCTTGAAGCGGTTTAATAACCGTTTCAATTTTGCCATAGCTCGCATCAGTTAAAAGCTGCTGATATTGCGATTTAACTTGTTCAGCTACTTTAGCTTGCGCATCAGTAGTCGTTAATAAAATTGAGCGATATTGCGTACCAATGTCGTTACCTTGGCGATTTTTTTGCGTAGGGTCATGACTTTCAAAGTAGTTTTTTAAGAGATCTTCTGCTGAAATTATATTGCTGTTATACATAACTTGTACAACTTCAGCATAATTGTTCTCGTCAAAACGACGAGACTGATCAGTAATGTTTCTGTAGGTAGCTTTAAAGCCATTGCCGTCAGCGTACCCCGATTCAGCATCAATAACGCCATTAAGCGCTTCGTAGCGTTTTTCGGCTCCCCAAAAACAACCCGATCCAAGTACAATGGTTTCTACATGCATGGTGGCTTCTACATTACTGTGCTCAACCTTTTCCATAGATAAAGCAAAGCTGCCTGCGCTAAATATAATAGCAGCGCCTGATAAATATAATAAATGCTGGTGTTTCATAAAGTACCTCTTAAACAAGTGCGTGCTAACTAAGACCTCCTTATCCTAATTTTCATTTCAACCTAATTACTTATTTAGTACGAAGCGTATTAAGTTTTGGTCTTCAATAAGTTAAATACGATTAATTGAATATAAAACTATTCTTAAAGTAAGTTGGGCAATAAACATAACCACTTAGTCGCAATGGTGTAAATAAATTAATAAAACTGTGTTACGTTTAAATTATGTTGTACAAATAGGTTTATTTAATGAAGCCAGCTCCTCATATTTATGCATTAACAAACAGTAGTTTACTGTTTGATGCATCGCATTTAGACGCTACAGATAGACTCTCTATTCAAAAGAAAATTTGGGCTTTAGCTAGCCACTGTAAAAGCACTGATGAATTTAGCGATTTGGTGCCCGCCATGAACTCGCTCACTCTTTATTTAAAATCAGATAAACACTTAAAACAGTGGTTACAAGTGCTACCTTCGCTGTGGGATGAAATTAAAACGAGTACTTTTAAGGGGCAGCATCACTTAATCAAAACCACATACAAGGGTGAGGACATTAATTACGTGGCTCGCTATCATAATTTAAGTGCCGATGAAGTTATTAATATTCATAGTAAAACCAAGTACCACGTTTTATTTTTAGGCTTTCAGCCCGGTTTTGCTTACCTACATGGCTTAAATGAGCAATTACATACACCAAGACGTGATGAGCCACGCATTAAAGTTCCTAAAGGCTCTGTTGCGATAGGTGCTGCACAAACCGGCATTTACCCCGCAGATACCCCAGGTGGTTGGCATATAATAGGTCATACAGATACTGTTTTGTTTGATTCGACCTCTGAGCAACCTTGTTTAATTCAACCAGGCGATACGCTTGAATTTGTTCCGCTCGTTAATAAAGGAGCAAATCATGATTAAAGTACTTAAAAGTGGTGTATTACTTACAATTCAAGATTTTGGCCGTGAGGGCTACCGCCATTTAGGTGTAAGCAAAGCGGGTAGCTTAGACCCTATTGCACAAATCATTGCTAATAGATTACTTAACAATAACGACAATGATGCCGTTTTAGAAATAACTGTAGGTTTGTGCGAACTGGAATTTACCTGCGACACAGTAATTGCGCTTCATGGTGCAGATTTGCAAGCAACCCTTGATGGACATGCAATTTATCCTGGTTGGACATACGCAGTAAAAAACAAACAAATCCTAAGTTTTGCTACTGGTAGAGCGGGCTTAAGAGCTTATTTAGCAGTGAAAGGCGGTATACAAAATGCTGAGGTTATGGGTTCTAAATCTACAGATTTAAACGCATGTTTTGGTGGTTTTGAAGGTAGATCTCTCACCACTGGTGATGAAATACCTATTACTCCTTATTATGGAGAGTTTATAAAGGTAGGCGCAATCGCTCCCGCCCAGCGCAAGCTTATACGCCTGCATCCAAGTCCTCATGCTAATTTGTTAGGCGAGACTTTACTTAGCAACTTTGTGTCTACCGCTTTTAAAGTCAGCAATAATAGTAACCGAATGGGTGTAAGGCTTGAGCATAAAAATAATTTGGGCCATTCACACTCTTTGCCATCATTAGGGGTGAGCCCTGGGAGTATTCAATTACCACCAAGTGGAGAGCCGATTGTGTTACTAAATGATGGCCAAACTACAGGGGGCTACCCTCTGCTAGGGACTGTTATTGAAGCCGACTTACGTCAATTTGCACAGTTTAGACCTTTAGATACTGTTGAGTTTAAATATGTAACGTTTGAAGAAGCAGCAAAGGCGAAGCAGAAACTTGACGGACACCTGCATCAATTGAGCCTTGCACTTAAAAATAACCTATAAAAATATTCTAAAAATAAATAGGAAAACTATGTTCGACTTAAATTATTGGCCCTGATAATCGTTTAATACTGGTTGTTTTGTATTGTGTAGGTATATTTTTAATTGAAGGTCATGGCGCAAGCCCTGCTCCATTAGTTGCGCTCGGCATGTATAGCGGCAATTGCGGTACGTTAATGACGCCTATGACAGCAAATTAAATATTATTCCTACAGCTATTTTAGACTTAAAAGATAAGTACCATGTAATAAAGGTTCAAATTCAGACGGCAATTACCTTACTCGCCGTTAATATTATTTTAATGTATAGCTTGGTGTGTAATGACTAAATCAACTTCTTCTATGGCGTGTGTATTAATTACCGGCTTTGCGCCTTTTGATGGCGATGCTATCAATCCTTCTTGGCAAGCAGTGCAAAAACTTGATGAAACTATCATCATGAAACATAAAATATGTACACTAGAACTTGCCTGTGAGTTTAATACGTCTATTAGTCAGCTTATAAACGCCATTGAGTCGCACAATCCGGCGGTTGTTTTATGTATAGGTCAAGCTGGTGGGCGCAGCGAAATATCAATTGAGCGTATTGCAATAAACGTTGACGATGCACGCATTAAAGACAATGCAGGTAAGCAACCAGTCGATTCACCAATAGAAAAAAATGGCCCTGATGCCTATTTCACTAATTTACCCATAAAACGTATGTTACAAGCACTGCACAACAGTAACATCCCTGCTGCTATTTCAAATACGGCAGGCACCTATGTGTGTAATCACGTTATGTATGGTCTTATGCATTACATAAATGATCACTGCGCTGTAATGAAAGGTGGCTTTGTGCATATTCCTTATTTACCAAGCCAAGCTGTGCACTACAATGGCGCACCAAGCATGAGCGAAGAAACCGTTATTAATGCCCTGAGAGTTATGATTGCACAAGCTTTGAACAATAATAGCGACGTAAAAATAGCAGCAGGAACCACGCATTAACCACTTTGGTGCAATTACATCTAGCTTGGTGCATAAATTATTCTTAATTAATTGTAAAAGCTATGTGACTTGAGTAATTTTTTCTGATAAAACAAGGTTTCGCAGCACAGCAAATTGGCTCTGCTCCACACATAATAGGAATGAGGAGTTACTATGTGTTCAATTTTTGGGGTATTAGATATTAAATCTGATCCCACTCAATTGCGTACCCAAGCAATTGAAATGTCAAAGCTGCTTAGACACCGTGGCCCAGATTGGTCTGGTGTATATGCATCTGAAAAAGCTATTTTAGTACATGAGCGTTTAGCTATTGTTGGTGTATCAAGCGGTGCACAGCCTTTATACAATCCTGAAAAAACAAATATTTTAGCTGTTAATGGCGAGATTTATAATCATAAAGAACTTGCAGCAGAGCTAGATGTTGATTTTACTTTTCAAACTCAATCAGACTGTGAAGTTATTTTAGCGCTTTATAAACAAAAAGGGCCTGACTTTTTAGATGATCTAAATGGCATTTTTGCATTTTGTTTATACGATGAAGAAAATGACGCTTACTTAATTGGCCGTGACCATATTGGTATTATCCCGCTTTACACTGGTAACGACGAACACGGTAACTTTTACGTTGCTTCTGAGCTAAAAGCACTTTCTCCAATTTGTAAGCATATTGAAGAATTTCCTCCTGGGCATTACCTGTACAGCAAAGATGGCAAAATGACGCCTTATTACAAACGTGATTGGGAAACATTTGATGCAGTTAAAGATAACAGCGCACAAGCGCAAGACGTTAAAGACGCATTAGAAGCGGCCGTTAAACGCCAGCTAATGTGTGATGTACCATACGGTGTATTACTTTCTGGTGGTTTAGACTCATCAGTTATTTCTGCTATTACTCAGCGTTTTGCTGCAAAACGTATTGAAGATAACGACGAAAGCGATGCATGGTGGCCTAAGCTGCATTCTTTTTCAGTAGGCCTTGAGGGCTCACCTGATTTAGCCGCTGCCCAAAAAGTAGCTGACATGATTGGTACTATTCACCACCCTATCATTTTTACCATTCAAGAAGGTATTGATGCACTGCGTGAAGTGATTTACCACATTGAAACGTATGATGTAACAACGATTCGTGCCTCTACACCTATGTACTTAATGGCTCGCCAAATTAAAGCGATGGGCATTAAAATGGTGTTATCTGGCGAAGGTGCTGATGAGCTATTTGGTGGTTACTTATACTTCCATAAAGCCCCTAACGCACAAGAGTTTCATGAAGAGCTAAACCGTAAAGTATCAAAACTGCATATGTTCGACTGTTTACGTGCTAATAAATCAATGGCGGCATGGGGTGTTGAAGCACGTGTACCGTTCCTTGATAAAGAATTTGTTGATGTTGCTATGCGTATCAACCCTGAAGCCAAAATGTGTAAAGATGGCAAAATTGAAAAACACATTTTACGTGAAGGTTTTGATGGCTACTTGCCTGATGAAGTTTTATGGCGCCAAAAAGAGCAATTTTCAGACGGTGTTGGTTACAGTTGGATTGATACGTTAAAAGAGTTTGTAAATGAGCAAGTGAGCGATCAAGAGCTTGCAAATGCTAAATTTAAATACCCTATTAATACGCCAGATTCAAAAGAAGCTTACTACTACCGTACTATTTTTGAATCGCACTTTCCGGGTGATGCATCAGCTAAATGTGTACCGCATGGTAAATCGGTAGCGTGTTCGACTCCTGAAGCACTTGCATGGGACGCATCGTTCCAAAACAATGCAGATCCATCAGGTCGTGCTGCGGGCGTTCATAACGACGCGTATGCAAGCAAAGGATAACACTCTTTGTTTAACGAAGCGTAAGCCCAAATGGCTTACGCTTCGCTTTATAAAACTCACTTCCACCGAATCTGTTTTTTATTGCCCTGCAAATAACTTAAAAGGCTCTAGTGCTTTAATTGTTATTTATAAAAATGGGTTAACATCAAAAACAATGCAATATATTGCATCACAATCAAACCACCCTGCTACCGTATTTTTAAATCAAAATGAGATGACTAAACGCCATTGTAAAATTCGCTGGTTTAACCAAACAAGTGAAATTAAACGCTGTGGACATGGTACTTTAGCGGCCGCTAATTTTTTAATAAAGTATTTTGGTTATTGCCCTGAAGTATTTACATCAATGAGTCATGAGCGCTTTACTATAAGAGTAAAAAAACAACGCGCCCAGTTGTTACTAAAAAGTATAGAGCCTAAAAAAAGCGAATTAGCTAAAGGTGAGTTAAAAAGTGTGTTTTCATACGCAATAAAAGCAGCCTACAGTACCGGTGATAAAAACGGTTATACGGTTGTATTATTTAATGAAGAATTTGGTAAAGACGATTTAAAAAGCTTACACGTTGATTTTAAAGCTTTGAGTAAACTCCACAAAAATGCAGTAATTGCCCTTAGTATAAAAAGTAAAGACAAGAAAAATGCCATAGCGCATTTTAGATACTTTGCACCCCAGTTTGGAGTAAATGAAGATAGTGCAACGGGCTCTGCAGTATCAGTTATTGCCCCTCTACTATTTAGACTATATGATTTAAATAAAGCTAAGCTTATACAGCAATCAAATAATGGCGCATTGCTAAACTATGAGTTTAACAATGCTAAAGTTGTCATTTATTAAAGATAACTTAAGTAACGTTTATAGTGGTCGTAATAAGCACAATGCAAAATAGTTACTATCGTCTTGCCATGTTTGTTCTAACTTTAAATTAGCTTGCGCTGCAAGTTGCGTAAACGATTCGAGCGTGTACTTGTGAGAGTTTTCTGTATGGATACTTTCACCTTCGTTAAACTCTATTTGCTGATCATTTATAATCACGCTTTGATTACAGTTACTTACTAAATGCATTTCAATACGGCTATGTTGCTCGTTAAAGCGTGACTCGTGACTAAAGTTATTTAAATTAAATGTGCCACTTAGCTCATTATTAATACGTTCCAGTAAATTTTTATTAAATGCAGCGGTGACTTCCGCTTTATCGTTATATGCATCAAGTAACACTTGGCGCTCTTTTACTAAATCAATCCCAATTAATACATAACCATTTACACCACATAAGCGATGAAAATTATTCATAATTTCTATGGCTTTAACTGGGGCAAAATTACCAAGAGTAGAACCTGGAAAATACACCAAATTGGTTTGACTGTCTAAAGCGGTGTCTTTTGTGAGCTGTTTAACCACTTGGCTATGTGTAAAGTCTCCTAGTAATGGCGAAATTGCCAAATCAGGAAATAACGGTGACAAATGTGCAAGTGAATAACTGAGCATCTCCTCAGAAATTTCAAACGGTACGAAGGTTTTTACGTTTGCCATGTGCGCTAATAAATACGCGACCTTTTTACCCGAACCACACCCAGGCTCAATAATAGAGAGGTTTTCAGGTAGCATTTGAGCAATCGACTGCGAATATTGCTCTAAAATAGACAACTCCGTACGTGTAACATAATACTCTTGTAAGGATGTTATTTGCTCGAATAATGCAGCACCTTTATCATCGTAAAAATACTTACACGGAAGCGTTTTTTGTTGTTGAGTTAATCCGCTTATCACATCGTTTAAAAATTCAATGTCGGTTATGTTGCTTTGTTTAATCGCTGTTACTTGGCTCATACTATATCCTTAGCTAGTCTTATCCCGCTGCACATCCACGCTTGATGTGGGTAATAAAAATTTCGGTATGTTTGTCGTAAATGGTTTTGAGGGGTAAACACACACCCGCCCCGTAACACCATTTGGTTATTCATAAATTTACCATTGTATTCCCCTGCTACTCCTTCAATAGGCTTAAAACCGGGGTACGGCAAATATGCACTGTTTGTCCATTGCCAACATGAATCCGTTAACTGGTTTATTTCAGTATCATCTTTTGCTTGTTGTGGTGTTAGGTCGTTATTATTAGTGTCTGTTAAAGGTGTATTTTTAGCTGCATATTCCCATTCGAACTCTGTAGGCAAGCGAGCCTTTACAAAATTAGCATAGGCGCTGGCCTCAAAATAACTAACATGGCTGATGGGAGCACTTAAATTTAAAGGCTGGAATCCATAGTGTGTAAACTCAAACCATTCGTTATTTATGTAATGCCAATATAATGGATGCGTTAAACGAGTGTTTTGAATATGCGCCCAACCGTCGCTTAACCAATATTGTGGATTGCTATATCCACCGGCATTTATAAAGTCTAAATATTCACCATTAGTGACCAATCTATTAGCAAAACTGAATGGATGAATTAGTACTTGGTGTTTGGGGCACTCGTTATCATATGCAAATTCATCTTCGGCATTTGTGCCGATATTAATAATGGCTTTTTCAAAATTGATAAAATTAAGGGGTTTAATATCAGCTGATTTTTTTTGGCTATTTAAAAGCGATGTTTTATATTGAGGAAATAATGGATTTACTGAAAAGTTATATTTGATGTCCATAAGCATTAGTTCTTGATGCTGTTGCTCGTGGTGTAACCCAAGTTCAATAATATCTTTAATGTGCGGGTTAACGTCAGTCTTAAGTAATTCAATCACGCGGCTATCCACATGTTCTCTGTAAGCTAGTACTTCGTCTAAACATGGCCTAGATAAGCTTCCTCTGTTTGCCCGTTTAAATTGCTCTCCAATCCCATTGTAGTAAGAATTAAAAAGCATTTTATAGTGAGGATTAAACACTGCGTACTGTTTACAATGAACACTAAGTAAAAACGTTTCAAAAAACCACGTGGTATGCGCTAAATGCCATTTAGTAGGACTGGCATCAGCCATAGCTTGTAATTGGCAATCTTCTACAGTGAGTGGTTCGATAATGGCTAGGCTTTCGTCTCTAACGCTACAAAAGCGTTTAACAAGTTCGTTTTGATTGGTATCGTTTGTAACGCTTTCACGCATAATAGTATTAATCCTTTGCCTATCTATTTATAAAATATAGCTTAGTGTTGTGTTAAATCATATTCATATTACAACTTGATTAAAGATGCTTATCGGCTTATAAATTTATAATAGCCTTGAAGAGAAATTTGCTCTTTGCTAGCCGGTCTTTGATTATTCTTACGTGCATGCAAGCATGAGAAATAACGCATAAGCTGTTACCGAACCGCTAAGCTATAAAACTAGGAGCGATTAAATTGCGCCTAGATTAAATAAATTTCAATCCTTAAAGACTAACAAGTCCTAATATTTAAGCATTAATTAAGCTACTTAAAAATGATCTTTTTTTACTTAACCAAGTAAATTAATACTTTTAATAGCAAACTAAATTTTAACGTTCACTGAATTTTTAAATTTAGGGCTTTTAAATGAAAAAATCATGAATTTGGCCATATAAACAGCGTTTTAAATACAAATTCATTTACATTTAATATTTAACTCATACACTACTAGCTGTATGATCACGCTTCAAATTAGTTAGTCTTCAAATAATTACGGTATTACTTTTTACTTAATATTTAAAGACTAATGTAATTCGATATGACGCCGAATTTATTTTGGCTTGTTAGGACAACTAAAGAGGTATTGCATGAAGGAAAATCATGACAAATATAGTATTGACAACACGGATTACACCGTAGGTCAGGACAACGTACAAAAGTGGGGGTTTGATATTCACAACCCTGTTTTTGGAACTAGTGCGGGCCTGATTGTCATCTTTTTAATCGCCATACTTGTTACCGACCCACAAGCTGCAAAAACAGCGCTTGATAGTATCAAGACCGATATTATTAATAATTTTGATGCCCTATTTATGTGGGCTGCTAACTTCTTTGTACTCTTTTGTTTAGCACTTATTGTTTCTCCTTACGGTAATATTCGCCTTGGTGGTGATGACGCTAAACCTTCTCACTCTCGCGTTTCATGGCTTGCTATGTTATTTGCTGCCGGTATGGGTATAGGCCTTATGTTTTGGGGCGTTGCTGAACCAGTTGCTTACTTTACTGGTTGGTACGAAACCCCGCTTAATGTAGCCGCTAATACACCAGAAGCTGCAAAATTAGCAATGGGCGCAACTATGTTTCATTGGGGTCTTCACCCTTGGGCTATTTACGCTGTTGTTGGTTTATCTCTTGCGTTTTTTACATACAACAAAGGTTTACCTCTTTCAATTCGTTCTATTTTTTATCCTATATTAGGTGATAGAGCTTGGGGTTGGCCTGGTCATATCATTGATATCTTAGCTGTACTTGCTACGTTATTTGGCCTTGCAACATCTTTAGGTTTAGGTGCGCAACAAGCTTCTGCTGGTATTAACCATGTATTTGGTACAGAAGGTGGTGTTGGCTCTCAAATATTAGTAATAGTGGGCGTAACACTACTAGCTATAATTTCTGTTGTGCGCGGAATTGATGGCGGCGTAAAACTTTTAAGTAACATTAATATGCTAATTGCTTTTGCTTTATTAGTGTTTGTTTGCTTAGTAGGTTTTGCTGTTGCTATGGGTAACGTACCCACTACCGTGATGGGCTATGTAGAAAATATTATTCCATTGAGTAATCCTCACGGTCGTGAAGACGAAACATGGATGCATGGTTGGACTGTGTTTTACTGGGCTTGGTGGATTTCCTGGTCGCCGTTTGTAGGTATGTTTATCGCGCGTGTATCACGTGGTCGTACAATTCGTGAATTCTTAATTGCAGTTTTACTTATTCCTACTCTAGTTACCGTTTTATGGATGTCTATTTACGGTGGTATTGCGATTGATCAAGTAGTTAATGGTGTTGGTGCGTTAGGCACTAATGGTTTAACTGATGTACCTTTAGCTATGTTCCAAATGCTTGATGAATTACCTTTATCTAATATTTTATCGTTTATTGCAATTTTATTAGTGTTGGTATTTTTCATTACGTCATCTGACTCTGGTTCATTAGTAATTGATTCAATTACAGCTGGCGGTAAAATTGATGCACCGGTACCACAACGTATATTTTGGGCATCGGTTGAGGGCGCAATTGCAGCTGCTTTACTTTGGATTGGTGGCACACAAGCAATTGAAGCACTACAAGCAGGCGCTGTCTCTACAGGCTTGCCATTTACTATTGTATTATTATTTATGTGTTTAAGTTTAGTTTTAGGTTTACGAACTGAGCCTCGCCCAGTTAAGTAATACTTTTAGTGAGTAATACTTTTAGTGAGTAATACTTTTAATTAGTAACGAAAGCGCCGCAATTTTTGCGGCGTTTTTTTGTTTGGTCATTAAAAGCTAGAGCCACAGCTCTGAGATTGGAGTATCTACACGATAATGATAACTCAGCTGCGCTTGTAAAAGTTCTGCTGTAGCAAGTGCATCCGTTAACGCATTGTGATTTTGATATGCTGGTAGGGAATAACGCGCACGGCAATCTGTTAGCCTAAGAGAACCTAATTTTGTGTTAAACAACCGCCCTAATAACCCCTGCCTTGCTTTTAGTGCTCTTTTTTCTATTTCCATTGTATCAACAAGTGCAAACTCAATACCTTCTTTAAGCCTTAACAATAACGCATTATTTAAAAAGTGACGTTCTATTGCTGCATAATGCACCACGACAACTTTACCACTGAGCGCTTCAAGTAAAGGCTCTATAATTTGATTAAAGTCGGGGGCGTCGTCCACCTCAGAGTGCGTTATTCCATGTATTAAAATAGACTCTTCATGAAGGTTTCGCCTAGGCTGCACCACCCAATGCCGACTGTGCTTACAATAAATGCGCTCTAAATTGAACGGCACTAAACCAACACTCACTATATCGTCGTTTTGGCTATTTAAGCCTGTTGTTTCAAAATCCATTGCTACAAAAGGCACGTCTTTTATTGCAGCTTTGTCTTGATTATAAGCAGCCGCATAAAAGTGTTTTAGGAGTTTATTTTTGGTGCTATTGGCAAGCTCGTTATACCTAGCTTGCCAATCAATTGCTTTATGATTACGCGGATTCATAGGCTACTTCACACCAGAGTTTGCTGTGTAGCTAAATTTTAAATAGCTTTGTGCTTTTTCTAAAATGGCGAACGCCTCTTTTAAGTTTCGTTGCTCGAACGGAGAAAGTAAATGTGGATCTAAGTCGTTATCGGGCTCTTCGCCCTTCTCTATTTGCCACGCTTGATGGCGAATTCGCATCATGGCAATATACTCAAGTGCATCACGTAAATCTTGCGCTTTACCCTGTGGTAAAAGTTTCGCTTCAATAATATCTTCTAGTCGTTCAAACGAATTTTGTTTACGTGAACCAATAGCCAATGCGTGCACGCGAATAACATCAGAAAGAGGTGCAGTCCCTCTTCGCTTTAAGTTCATTGAACGCTTATGTTGGCCATTATGCTCCATAACAAAGCCTTTAAAGAAACCTAGTGGAGGTGTTCTATTTCTAGCATTTGCTGCCATATTAGCTAAAAATACGCGATTTACTTTACTTTGTTTTGCTATAAATATTTTAAGCTCGTCGGCCCACTTGGTTTTACCCCACACACCGTCTAAGTCAAAAAATATAGAACTATTAAGCAATGCTTGTGGTTTTGGCTGCGCGATCCAATCTGCAAATTGATCGAACCACTGTGAGCGAGTTTTACGCCATTTTTTAAACGACGCCATAATTTCTCCATCACAGTAGGTGTAACCACACTGCGCTAAACCATCACACACAAAATCGGCAATATTTTGAAAATACGCGTTATGTTTTTCGTCGTCATAACTGTCATCTAAAATAAGCGCGTTGTCTTGATCGGTTACAATAAGTTGCTCGTCTCGAGCCATTGAGCCCAGAGCAATAAAACAGTAAGGCACAGGAGGTGGTCCAAACTTTTCTTCTGCTAATACAAGTAGTCTTTGTTTAAATGTACGCCCTATAACAGCCATGGCTGTACCAACCATGTGTGAGTTTGCATCTTCATTCACCATACGAACAAACACATTGGGCAATTGGCGTGCATAATGCGCCAAATCCTCTATTGTTTGTTGAGCCAGTATGCCACGTACAAGTAATAAGCTGCTTTGGGATTCATAACGCAAAATATCAGAGAGGGAGATAACGCCTATTGGGCGTCTTTTTTGTACTACTGGCAAATGATGTAAGTTATCTCTAAGCATGGCCAATACAGCTTCGAAAATATAGTCATTAGCATCTAATAGTACTAAATTAGTGGACATAATGTCTTTTGCTTGCGTGTTAAAGGCAAGCCCTTTAGCCACTACTTTAGTGCGTAAATCCCTATCGGTTATTATACCAACTACTTGTCCATCATCTTCTTCTGGGTCATCATTTATGGGTTTATTTACATCGGTTACCAACACTGATGATACCGCCTCTTCGGTCATTAATTTAGCGATATCTTGTATCGTAGAGGTTGCATCTACGGTAACTACATCTCTGTGAATTAATGATTTTACCTTCGCGGTTGTCAGGTCATTGCCATCGGCTTGCTCGACAATAGCTTGATGCAAACGCACGTTACCGTCTGTTTCGAAGTAATCAGCAAATGCATCAAACTCATCACAGTAACAATTAAAGAGCTCGACATTTATGCAATAAACTAACGTATCTTCCAGAGCAGTTGCAGGAAAACGTACCTTACGGTTCATCAATAAACCCATTTGACCAAATATACCTGCGGTAGCCAAACGATTGTACAGCTCGCCATTTCGGCGATACATTTCTACAGAACCACTTCTAATTACATACAAATCAGAAATGTCTTGTCCAAAACTCAAGATATCTGTTTTTGCTCTAAAATAAGCCACTTCTACTTGTTGAGCTAGCTCATTAAGCGCTTTTTGAGGTAAGTCATCAAAAGGAGGATGTTGTGCTAAAAATTGTGCGATTTCAACTTGTTCGGCTTGCATAAATCCCTTCCTGTATGCGCATTAAAATGACTAAATCTATTTTGCAGATTAACACTATCATCGGGGTGTGAAAACAATTACTGTACAAATTTAGGCACAAAAAAAGAGCCTAAATAGACTAATGCCAGTCAGTTAAGCTGACTGGCATCTTTCTTTTTATGGGGATACTTAGATGGTTTTGGCTTAACCCATCGGGCTGAGGGATCCCCACTTTATCCAGCGGCCTCTTTTTCGTAATTCAAAATAAAGTTTTTTAAACTTTTTTCTATATAGCTTTGTGTAATACGTCTCTTACATAGCTTTATGACTTGCTTGGCTAAGGTTAAAAATGAAAGAACTCGGCGATTCTTAACGCTATTTGCTTGAAATTTTATATGCCACTTTCTTTTTTCTGCTTCACACCCTATAAACCATAACGCAGTGCTCGCTATTGTCGCTATCAAGCATAATATTCCTATTCTATTTATGCCGGTGCTTTTACTAAAACGCCACGAAAAACCATATCTCAAACTTTTGTCATCGCGGAAATTTTGCTCTATTTGCATTCTTTTACTATATAAACCAACTACTCGCTTACTCGTCATTGTATTGTCTGATGTCGCGAGTAACCATGGCTCTTTAGCTAAGTTTTGATACATTTTTGTATCTTTCGTAAATCTGCTTTTTCCTTTTCTTCCTTTATTTTTTCCATGATATACGTGTAAAAATGCATCGCATGCTGTCGGGCTGGACTGAGTTAGTCGTGCTTGACCTAACGCCTTAGGTATATCGCTGGCACCAGCCCTAAGTTGTTTTAATGTATGCCATTGTGATTGCATGGCTAGTTTACACTTCATTGAGCCTCTTAATCGACCTATCATATGCCAACCAAGTTCGCGTACTTTACTATACCAAGGCGTAAGAAAGCCGCCGTCTGTTACAATATAGACACTAGGATGTCGTCCAAGCACTTCATAAAGTTCATCTAAAAACAGGCTGTTGGTTGCTGGGCTATCAAAATCCTTCTGCTCAACAATCATGTTATAAATCACGATAGAGCGCCCATCCACAAGTAAGCTTGCTCGCAGTAAGTGATAGTCGTGACCACAGGCACCGCTCCAGTCAACGGCAATTGCAAGCATGGGTAAAGAGTCAATAATAGGATGAGCTAATGCTTCATAGATAGCGACCCTTTCATTGTAGAGGTGAGTATTTTTTAAGAAGCGATCAACGCGTTTTATTTTATGTTTTACATCCACAGCGCCAGACAAATTTCTGCCGATTTCAGTTAAGGTAAGTTTATTGCCCGAAATTAATGCATTACTGCAGCTTAGTAATGTTTTTACTCTGGCATTATTGAATGGCGCTAATGCATGTTTAAAGTACTTATGGCAAACTGATGTCTCAGGCATAGCAGTTGTGACTTATGTGGGTTGTGGTGATTTACATAAGATCATAAATTGCTGTGCCTGTCACGTTTTGGGGATTCGTCAGCCCATCGGGGATATCTTCTATCCTCTCGTCTAGCTGGAAGCTTAAATAAGACCAGTGTATTGAGTAAGTGCTGCCAGTGTATTGGAATGTTCCCTGGACTCATTATAGATACTGACGAGAAATACTGAATGACAGCCATCGAACTGCTAGAGAAACTAAGCTGGTTAGGCCATATCCCTGTAACTGTCGCCGCCATCGTCATTATTCTTCGTATTAAATTATAGGCGAGTAACACGCCCCATAGCTCCTGACGCACCATGTCTGGACGCTTACTTCTTAAATGGTATGCGCTATCAAGCATGGTTTGTTTGATTTCTCTAAACCCAAGTTCTATCTCCCAACGATGACAATATAATTCAACAATTTCATTACCTGGATAACGCAATCTATCCGTCATCGAGGTTAATATACGGTAGCTTTTGCCCTTTATTGTTTTGCTGATTAATCTCGCTTTAATCGTTTCAGGAACATCGGGAAAGTTTTTTTGTGCATGCTTTGTGGTTTTCAATTCAATGATATGGTCATTTTTACCCGCGCTGGAGATGATTTCATACTGTAAGTCGGGCCTTGCTGGTATCAACCAGTGCCTCATCTCCCCAGTTTGGTGCCAAAGGTTTAACAGGCCTAAAGAATAATATCCTTTATCAAACATAGTCAGTGAATTATCTGGTGTACGTTCAATTAAACGCTCAGCTAATTTCATCTCGTTGGTTTTATAGTTATCAAACTCGCTACTGAGAAGTTGATGGCTGGTCAATTCCATATGACAGACCATGCGTATTTGAGGAAAGGCTGTATCACCGTATTGGTTGCTACCTGAAGAGAAGGCTTTACGATTATCAGGCGTGTCGGCTGTTCGCCACACAACACCGTCAACAGCTAATAGGTTCAAACCATTCCATGTTTCGAATGACTGTTGCTTATACATTGATTGAGCAGATTTATTGAAAACGTGTTTAACGGAATCATCACCTAACCTTTGTCTCGCCTGTACCATCGCACTTGGAGCAACGAGTTGGTTCTTGCCAGGTAACATGATATCTAGCTTATTAGCGATATTCCAAACTGATTCTTTTCGAAACAATGCCATGCCAATAACTGACCACAAAACGGCTTCAAGCGGTAATCTTCGCTTACGAACGGTTGCAATCCCTGCTTGTTGAAAACCTTGTTCAATGATTTCAGGGTCAAGAATTTCTGATAATTTTTCAAAGGTATGGTATCGGCTGCTTTCTTCAAGTGTTGCTTGCAGTGCTTGTTCTATATTCACAAAAAATCCGTAGTTAGTTTCCTAACTACGGATTTTGCATGATCGTTTGGATCGGTCAACCGGTCATTTTCTTAACTGATCGGCATTAGCCTAAATAGACTCTTTAAATGTAATACTTATTGTATAAATTTATTTACCGCGCTGAGCGTCTTTTTGGGCTTTTTTAGCTTCTTTACGTTGCTGTAAAACAGCTTGTGCTTCATTACCAATATGGCCTTCACCACGCGCTTGCGCTAATTCTATTTGCTTTTGGCGCTCTGCAAAACGTGCGCGTTGTTCATCCGTAACTTCTTCAATACAATGATGACAAGAGACGCCCTCCATGTATTCAGGCTTTAACTTTTCGTCTTCTGTAATTGGCATACGACACGCGTGGCATTGATCATAAGAGCCTTTTTGTAGGTCGTGATCAACCGCAACGCGATTATCAAATACAAAACACTCGCCTTCCCACATGGTTTCTTCTTTTGGCACTTCTTCTAGGTATTTTAAGATACCGCCTTCAAGGTGATAGACTTCATCAAAACCTTGCTCTTTCATGTAGGCTGTCGATTTTTCGCAGCGGATACCACCTGTACAAAACATCGCCACTTTTTTGTGTTTTTCAGGGTCTAAGTTTTCTTTTGCCCACTGTGGAAATTCACGGAACGTTTTGGTATTTGGATCGACCGCATTTTGAAATGTACCAATTTCAATTTCGTAATCATTACGTGTATCAATTAAAATTACTTCAGGGTCAGATATAAGTGCGTTCCACTCATTTGGTTTAACATAGCTACCCACAACTTTAAGCGGATCTACGCCTTCAACGCCCATTGTTACAATTTCTTTTTTTAGTTTTACTTTAGTGCGGTAAAACGGACATTCATCGTCGTAAGATTCTTTTGTAACGATGTTTTTTAAATTTGGTTGCTCATCTAGCCATGCTAATAAGTTGTCTATCCCTTCACGTTTTGCAGAAACAGTGCCGTTTATACCTTCGGCAGCGAGCAATAAAGTACCGCGTACTTCATTTGCTTCCATCACTTCTAGTAATGGCTTACGGATAGCTTCAAATTCAGGTAAACCTACAAACTTATACAGCGCACATACTACAAAGTGATCGCCCGTTACATTATCTTTATGAACAACAGTCATTATATTTCCTATTTTGCCTTGTTAGCCAATATTGGCGTTTACCGAATCGTAAATCCGGCGCATATGGGGCGCGTATTTTACGCTTTTTTAGTTTAATTGCAAAAAATAGCGCTATAGATTGGTTTTTACTGTTAGCGACCTAGCTGTGTAAGCTATAATGCGCTAATAAATTTATAGAGTTAATTTGCTCATTTTGGAGAAACACACATTGCAGTTTACTGATCTTGGGATTGATACACGCCTTGAAACACAATTAGCACATCAAGGGATCACCCAGCCCACCGATATTCAAGCGCATGCAGTGCCTACCGCACTTGCAGGGCATGACATTTTCGCTCAGTCTAAAACTGGGTCGGGCAAAACCTTGGCGTTTTTATTACCTGCTGTACAAAGGGTTATGAAACAAAAAGCACTCAGCAAACGCGATCCCCGTGTACTTATTGTTGCTCCTACGCGTGAGCTTGCTACGCAAGTATTTACTCAGCTGCGTTTATTAATTGCTGGCACAGCGATTAAGGCAGTTAAAATACTTGGCGGCGAAAACTTTAATGACCAAATAAAAGCACTTAGAAACGACCCACAATTCGTAGTTGCTACACCTGGGCGTTTAGCTGATCACATAACAAAACGCTCATTGCAATTGAGTGGACTAGAACTGCTTATTTTTGATGAAGCCGATCGTATTTTAGATTTAGGCTTTACCGAGCAGTTAAAAATGATTAACGAGCAAGCTAATCACCGATTACGCCAAACGTTATTGTTTTCTGCAACACTTGACCATGCACAAGTAGATGCACTATCACGTAACCTATTAAAAAAACCAAAGCAAATTACGCTAAGTGCAGCAAATGAGCAACATAGTGATATTAAACAAACGTTATACCTTGCCGATCACCTTGATCATAAAGAAGCGTTATTAGAGCATTTTTTAAACCAAGATGATGTTGGTCAATGTATTATCTTCACAGCAACGCGTTCTGACACGAGCCGTTTGAGTGAAGCCCTTAATGCTAAAGGCTTCCAATCTGTAGCGCTTGCTGGTGATTTAACGCAAAACAAACGTTTAGATATCATGGATTCGTTTAGTCGCGAAAACTTTAAAATATTGATTACCACCGACGTTGCATCTCGTGGTTTAGATTTGTTAAGCGTAACGCACGTTATTAACTTTGATTTACCAAAACACGCTGAAGAGTATGTACACCGCATAGGTCGTACAGGACGTGCTGGCTTTAAAGGAAATGCAATTTCATTAGTTGGCCCAAAAGATTGGGCAAGTTATTTAGCTATTAAAGCATTTTTAAATGACGAATTAAAATTTGCGAGCGTAGAGAGCTTAAAAGCTAAGTTTAAAGGCTTAAAAGAGAAAAAGCCTGAGGCAACGTGGGATAAATCTAAAGAAAAATCCGCCGCTGTTAAAAAGCCTGTATTTAAACGCAAAACCAAAGCTAAAAAGCCAACAGCACCTATTAAAGCACCAATGAACATTGATGGCGATACACCAATGCGCCGTAAAAAAAAGACTGAGCAGGAATAATTATGAGTTACCTAGGAACCACACAAACATTATTTGTAAAAGAAGTGAGTAACGAAGGTGCTTACTTAGACGGTCATGATTTAGGTGAAGTGTTTTTACCAAAACAAGAAATTAAACATGAGCTTGAAGCGGGCGATAGCATTAGTGTATTTATCTTTTTAGACAATGCTAATTTAGCCACAGCAACAATAAAGAAACCACATGCTCAAGTTGGCGAGTATGCCCTACTACGCGTTAAAGAAATAAATAGTATTGGGGCATTTTTAGATTGGGGGCTTGAGAAAGATGTGCTTGCACCTTTTAATGAACAAAAGCCACGCATGCAAGAAGGCCATTCTTATTTAGTACGCCTGTACCTTGATAATGCAAGCCAACGTATTTGTGCCTCAAACAATTTTAATCGTTTCTTATCAAAAGATGAGCCGCAATATACTCACTTACAAGAAGTGGATTTAATTGTTGCTGGCAAAACAGATATTGGCTACAAAGTATTAATTGAAGAGTCGCACTTCGGTGTTGTTTTTTACAATATGGTATTTAAAAGCTTATTTGTGGGTCAAAAGCTTAAAGGCTATATTCAAAAAGTACGTGACGACGGAAAAATTGATGTTGTACTAGAAAAGCCAGGTATGGGAAAAGTAAGTGACCTTGGTGAAACTATTATGCAAAAGCTTAAAAACGAAGGCGGTGCTATTCCACTTGGTGATAAGTCTGATCCTGAAGCAATAAAAAAGATGTTTTCTACAAGTAAGGCTAATTATAAAAAAGCAATTGGTGGCTTATTTAAACAAGAGTTAATAGATATTGAAGCGAAATCCATTCGCTTAAGATCTTAATTATAATTGGCTGTAATTACTAATAATACCTGTTTGTAATTAACCTAAAATATATTTATAAGGCAATGTACATTGCGTATATTGCCTTGAATAATCAAGCACTTCAACTTCCGACTCAAGATTGAGCGGCGCCAAACGAAAAACCTTTTTTTCACATTCTGTTTTTTTATCATCAAGCTTTGATATACATTCACTAACGCTTACATGCTGAGATATGAGTGTATCTTCATTTTTGTAACACAGATGATGAGCATAATCTTGCATTGTTTTTTTAAAATCAAACATATCGACTGGGTACGTTGGAATTATATCTGTAACGGTTGTTACACCATCGTATGCTTTATTAGAAAAAACGTACTTATTTACTGAAAAACCCGCAATAACAATTACTATAGAACCAAAAAATAACTTAAAAACAAACCCCTACTTCATTTTGATTTTATTAATGTAACATAAAACTCACATAAGGTAAGGGGTTTTAGCACTATATGACTGCTTAATGTTAAATTAAGCTATAGAGTTATTAACATCACTAAGCACTTTTACAGGATTATCTGCTTGAGTAATCGGTCTGCCTATAACTAAATAGTCACTTCCTGAATCTATAGCTTGCTTAGGAGTCATTATACGCTTTTGATCACCCGCATCACTCCCTTCAGGGCGTATACCAGGCGTAACAAGCTTAAAGCTATCACCTAACTCTGTTTTTAAAGCTTTTGCTTCTTGTGCAGAGCACACAACACCATCAAGCCCAGCTTCCTTTGCAAGCTTAGCTAAATAGATAACTTGCTCTTGAGCTGATTTATCAACACCTAAACGCTTAAGTTCTGTTTCATCCATACTTGTTAATACAGTAACAGCGATAAGTAATGGCGCTTTGTCACCAAATTGCTCTAGAGCCGATTTAGCTTTGCTCATCATTTCAAAGCCACCAGAAGCATGAACGTTTACCATCCACACCCCCATTTTAGCAGCTGCAGTAACCGCTTTAGCTACTGTATTAGGAATATCATGAAACTTTAAATCTAAGAAAACATCAAAACCTAAATCAATTAACTCTTTAACAAATACAGGTCCAAAATAGGTAAACATTTCTTTGCCGACCTTGAGACGGCAAGTATCAGGAGAAAGTTGTTTAACAAAGTTTAAAGCAACTTCTTGATCATCGTAATCTAATGCAATAAGAATTTTTTTTGAGTGTTCGAAAGACATAACTATCCTAGTGAATGGCAGTAAAGTTATTAATTATGGGGTTATTAAAATCCGTCTAAGCCTCGACTTGGAACAATGGTTTCCCAATGCTTACAAGAAGGGCAGTTCCAATATATGGTGTAGCTTGTAAAACCACAATGCTGGCATTGAAAATCTGGTTTTGTAGCAATATAAGAGGTTACAAGCTTATCAATTTCGTTAAGTACTTCTTTAGTATTTTTATTTTGGTCACCCATTAATTGCAGTAAAAAACTAAAACCACGAATAGTAGGTTGACGTTTTAAGCTATCAGTTAAAAATTCAAAGGCTTGCTTGGTGTGACCTTGCTCAAGTAATGCTTGGCAATGCTTTATTTTAATTAATACACCGCCCTTCTCTAACAAGTCACTGACTAACTCGTGAAATTGATGCGTCAAATTCAATTGTTTATAACTGTGTGCAAGCTCATCAATAAACAACGGAGCAAACAAGGTAAATTGAGAGACAAGTTCACGCCAGTAATAAATAGCTTTAACGTAATCTTCTTTTGCGTAAGCAACTAACCCTAACTCGTAAAGCGGACGCACGGCTTTATAATTTAAGCTAATCGCTTTTCTCATTAGTTGGGGTGTATTGTCACTTAAAGCTGACTCACAATAAAAATTAGCAATTGCTTTAAATTGCTGTTCTTTTGAAAATAGTTCGCTATGGGCTTCAAACATGTTGATGCCTTTTTCCCACTCACGGGTTTGCGAATATAAAGTGATAATAGGGTCCAGCGCTTCTACATGCCCTGCTTTAACTAACCAAACTAAGTGCTCTTCCGCACTATCTAGTAGTCCGGCCATTATATAATCTTCGGCTAGTTCTAAACGGCTAGTTGCAGCTTGTTGTTCATTTAAGCTTGGGTGTTTTAATAGAAGTTCATGAATTTTTATTGCGCGGTCTAATTCACCTCTACGGCGAAACATGGTGGCAAGTGTAGAATAGTGTTCAACCGAGTCGGCTGAAACTTCAAGTAAGTTGATTAAATGCTCTAAGCCTTGATCTTCTTCTCTATCGAGTAGAAATTTTAAGCCTTTGCTATATTCAGAAGTGATCTGACGATTAAGTTGATGAGCTTGGTTTTTAGCACTGTTTTTACCCATAATCCAACCGTAACCAGCGGCAACAGGTAATAGTAAAAACAAAAGCTCAATCATAGTTAGGTGTCTTTATTCGCGGCAAGCTTTTTTTTATCTTTTTCAGGCGCTAATTTCTTTTTTAAGCGGTAGTTTTGCCACTTTAATTGCGAAAACAATTTAAAGCTAATAAAACAACCAATCAAAACACCTAATAAAAAGCAGATACTTATTATTACAGCTAAAGGTAGTGTATTACTGGCTATAATGTAATTTACTTGTACTAACTGTGGGTTTTGTGACCCTAATACAAATGCACTGATAAGGCATAGTGCAACCAGAATAATTTTTAATACCTTGAACAAGTAACTACTCCACTAAGTTAACTAGGCAATGCTTTCATTCACGCGGTCGCGCAATTCTTTGCCTGGTTTAAAATGAGGTACATGCTTTCCTTCAAGCTCAACTGTATCGCCAGTCTTAGGATTACGACCTGTGCGAGGAGCGCGGAAATGCAAAGAGAAACTACCAAAACCTCTGATCTCAATACGATCTGAAGTAGATAATGAGCCGGCCATTTGTTCAAGAATTTCTTTTACAGCATTCTCAACATCTTTCACTGGAACGTGTGCGTGTTGTTCCGCAAGTATTTCTATCAATTCTGACTTAGTCATAGCGTTTCCTTAAAAAGAGATATAGGAAGGGCAAAAAATGCCCTCCCAACTAAAAACTAATTATATATTAGTCTTTTTGTGCATTTGCGAAAGCAGCTGCCATTGCGTTTTCAAACACTGGCTCTTCTTTCTTAAGCTTCTCTAGTACTTCTTTCTCTTCTGCTTCGAAAAGAGCTTTTACAGATAAGCTTAAAGTGCGGTTCTTACGATCAACACCAACGTATTTAACTTCAATCTCGTCGCCTACAGAAACAACAGTAGTTGCATCTTCAACGCGCTCTTGAGCGATATCAGCTACACGGATGTAACCTTCAACGCCTTCGATAAGTTCAACAGTTGCGCCTTTCGCATCAACTTCAGTCACTTTACCTTTAACAATAGCACCTTTTTTGTTTGCATCAAGGTAGTTATTGAATGGGTCAGCTTCGATTTGCTTAACACCTAGAGAGATACGTTCACGCTCTGGGTCAACTTGCAATACGATAGCAGTGATTTCGTCGCCTTTCTTGAATTCACGTACAGCTTCTTCGCCAGGTGTATTCCAAGAAATGTCTGAAAGGTGTACAAGACCGTCAATACCACCGTCAAGACCGATAAAGATACCGAAGTCAGTGATTGATTTGATCTTACCAGTAACTTGATCGCCTTTGTTTTGTAGACGAGCAAATTCCTGCCAAGGATTAGCAATACATTGCTTAAGACCAAGAGAAATACGACGACGTTCTTCGTCAATTTCTAAAACCATAACTTCAACAGTGTCGCCAAGGCTTACAACTTTTGAAGGATGGATGTTCTTGTTAGTCCAATCCATTTCAGAAACGTGTACTAAACCTTCAACGCCTTCTTCGATTTCCACGAAACAGCCGTAATCTGTAAGGTTAGTAACACGACCAGAAAGTTTAGAACCTTCTGGGTAACGACCAGCGATAGCTGCCCATGGATCTTCACCAAGCTGTTTAAGGCCTAGAGAAACACGAGTTTTATCTTTGTCGAATTTTAGAACTTTAACTGCGATTTCGTCGCCAACATTAACGATTTCTGAAGGGTGCTTAACACGCTTCCAAGCCATATCAGTAATGTGTAGTAGACCATCAACACCACCAAGGTCAACGAATGCACCGTAGTCAGTAAGGTTCTTAACGATACCTTTAACTTCTTGGCCTTCAACAAGGTTAGCAAGAAGCTCTTCACGTTCTTGTGAGTTTTCAGATTCGATAACTGCACGACGTGAAACAACAACGTTGTTACGTTTTTGGTCAAGCTTGATTACTTTAAATTCAAGCTCTTTGCCTTCAAGGTGAGTTGTGTCACGTACTGGACGAACATCAACAAGTGAACCAGGTAGGAAAGCACGGATTGAATCAACTTCAACTGTGAAACCGCCTTTAACTTTACCGTTGATAACACCAGTAACAGTCTCTTGCTCTTCACATGCTTTCTCAAGACGGATCCATGCTTCGTGACGCTTAGCTTTCTCACGAGAAAGGATAGTTTCACCGAAACCGTCTTCAATTGCATCTAGTGCAACATCTACTTCGTCGCCTACAGCAACTTCTAGTTCACCAGCAGCATTTTTGAACTGCTCTGCAGGGATAGCACTTTCTGATTTAAGACCAGCATCTACAAGTACAATGTTATTCTCGATAGAGATTACTGTACCTTTAACGATAGAGCCTTGCTCTGCTTCAAAACCCTTTAAGCTTTCTTCAAATAACTGCGCAAAATTTTCTGACATACGAATATACGTCTCATATATTAATACCAATAAGCAACCATGCTGCATGGGGTTGTTAAAATAGCACTGGCATCCTGCTGGCGCATAAAATGTGTTTAGCTTCGTTTAGGAAGCTTACCTTCAGAGATAGCAATATCCAATAAAGTTATTACCTTATCAAACACTTGCTGTGCATTAAGATCGCTAGTATCAATCTCAATAGCATCCTCTGCAGGTACAAGCGGAGCAACGGTGCGATTCATATCGCGCTCGTCACGAGCTTGAATGTCCTGTAATAGACCACTTAGTGTAACATCAAGGCCGCGCGTATTCAACTCAACAAAGCGTCTACGAGCACGCTCTTGTGCACTTGCTGTTAAATATATTTTTAACGGCGCATCTTGAAAAACCACAGTGCCCATATCACGGCCGTCGGCAATTAAGCCATTTTCAGTGCGAAATGCACGCTGGCGACGTAATAACGCTTCACGAACGCGAGGTAATGCTGCAACTTTTGATGCCGCAGCGCCTACTTCTTCATTACGAATAGTAGTGGTGACATCTTCGCCTTCTAAAATAACTTTTCCTGCATTAGTTTGGCTATCTACCAAAAACTGCACATCTAAATTTGCAGCAAGCGGGACAAGCCCTTCTTCATTGTCTAATGCAATTTGGTGATGAAGTGCAGCTAAAGATAAAACACGATAAATCGCACCGCTATCTAATACATCCCACCCTAACTTGTCGGCTAACAAGCGACAAACAGTTCCTTTACCTGAACCACTTGGGCCATCAACGGTGATCACGGGCATTAATAACGCCTGCATTTAAAACCTCCTGCAATGCACACCTAAATAAACCGCGACATTATACGTCAGTTATTAAAATATATCTGCTATTAGTGTGTAACTTTTGTAATTACTTCTAATTAGCGTATTCACTGACTGACGCTAAAACATTGAAAAATGTAGGAAATGTTTTATAGGTACACTTTGGATCATTAATTGTTATTGGCTTTCCACCAACGGCAACCATTGCAAAACACATGGCTATACGGTGATCGTCGTAAGTATCAACAGCAACATCATTAAATGTTTCAGGTGGGGTGATCTCTATAAAATCTTCACCTTCTACAACCTGTGCGCCTACTTTACGAAGCTCAGTTGCCATTGCATATAAACGGTCTGTCTCTTTTACTCGCCAGTTATAAATGTTACGAATGGCTGTTGGGCCTTTGGCAAAAAGAGCAACAGTTGCAAGAGTCATGGCTGCATCAGGAATTGCATTGGCGTCAATATCCACGCCTTTTAATTCGCCTTTGCGAACAACTAAACGTTCATCATACCAATCAATTTTTGCGCCTACTTGCTCCATTACTTTGGCAAAGCCTATATCACCTTGAACCGATTTAGCGCCAACGCCCTTAATTTCAATCTCACCGCCTGCAATTGCAGCCGCAGCAACAAAGTAAGAAGCAGAAGATGCATCGCCTTCAACCATTATGCGATCTAATGATTGATATTGTTGACCACCTTTAACTTTAAAAGTTGCATAATCACTGTGCTCAACATTAACCCCAAAACGTGCCATTACATCAAGTGTAATATCAATATAAGGTTTAGAGACTAAAGTACCTTTAATAGTTATTGTTGTATCACCGTTAAATAATGGCGCTGCCATTAATAGAGCGGTTAAAAATTGACTTGAAATACTGCCGTCAATTTCAACTTCACCGCCTTTTATTTGGCCACCCACAATTTTAAGTGGTGGGTAGTCTTTGTGCTTTGTATAAGTAACATCACCACCCAATGCTTGCAGCGCGTCAACCAAGTGCCCTATTGGGCGCTCTTCCATACGTGGCTCGCCTATTAGCTCGTACTCACCAGCAACGGCAGCAAGTACTGCCGTTAAAGGTCTATAAGCAGTACCCGCATTACCTAAAAACAATGGCTCAGTCGGTGTATTAAACACACCACTAACACCCTCTACGGTGGCTACAGTGCGTTCATCATTTAAAGTTACATTTACAC
Organism: Pseudoalteromonas sp. HL-AS1; assembly: GCF_031198785.1. Lineage (NCBI taxonomy): Bacteria > Pseudomonadati > Pseudomonadota > Gammaproteobacteria > Alteromonadales > Pseudoalteromonadaceae > Pseudoalteromonas > Pseudoalteromonas sp. HL-AS1. The sequence continues at coordinate 1,713,526 of NZ_CP133569.1, read as the reverse complement.
CTAATAACTTTAAGGCGCCCAGCATATGGCGTATATCGTCACTATCAAGTAAGTTTTCTACAACGGTAGTACCGCTTGCAAGTGCTGCTAATAATAAAATTCTGTTCGATAGACTCTTTGAACCTGGTAGGGTTACTGTGCCATTTACTCTAGAAATAGGTTCTAAACGAAGCTGCTCCATTAGCTGTGCTCCTTTGCAAAAGCAGCCATAAAGTCTACAAGTGCTTGAACACCTTCAATAGGCATTGCGTTATAAATACTTGCGCGCATACCGCCCACAATTCTGTGGCCTTCAAGAGCAAGTAACCCTGCATCTTTAGACTGAGCAACAAACTTATCATTTAAGCTTTCATCATTAAGCCAAAACGGAACATTCATACGTGAACGGCAATGTTTAGCTACTTTATTGGTATAAAAGCTCGATTCATCAATAAAGTCATAAAGTAGCTGCGCTTTAGCAATATTTTGAACTTCCATCGCTTTTACGCCACCATTACTTTCAAGCCATTGAAATACTTCAGCAGCTAAATACCAAGCAAATGTAGGAGGCGTGTTAAACATGCTGCCTTGTTTTGCTTCTAATGCGTAATCTAAAATGCCTGGCTTAGGTAAGCCTTCACGCTCAAGTAATGTTTTACGAACAATAACGATTGATATGCCCGACGGGCCGATATTTTTTTGCGCACCAGCGTAAATTAAATCAAATTTATTAACGTCTATTTCGCGTGATAAAATAGTTGACGACATATCAGCAACGATCGGTGCAGTTGGGTGGCTTGGTACATCAAAAATTTCTAAGCCGTCAACCGTTTCGTTAGGGCAATAGTGAATGTAAGATGCATCTTCTGGTAACACCCAATCAGCAACCTGTTTAATAGAAAACTCGCCATTGTCATCATTACGCACATCAATAGAGGTTGCTTGAGTAAACTTGTTGGCCTCGTCTGTTGCACTTTTTGACCACACGCCGTTTTCGCAATAAACCGCAACTTTGCCTTCTTGGTGTAAATTTAATGGCACAGCACTAAACTGACCACGACCACCGCCATGCATAAACAGCACTTCAAATTCATCACTGATATTCATTAGACGACGAAGGCTGGCTTCACATTTAGCTGTAAGGGCTAAAAACTCTTTGCTACGATGGCTTATTTCCATCACAGACACACCTAAATCTTGCCAATCTAGAAACTCTTTTTGTGCTTTTTTCATAACCGCTTGCGGAAGCATAGCTGGCCCCGCACAAAAATTATATTTACTCATTACCTTTGCCTCATTCCAGTAATTTAACTACTAAGCATGAACGCTCAATACCCACTCACTAAACCTTTGAGTTTTAGTGAGTGAATATAACTTCACACCCTATTAATTTTTTTCAACAACATTAAAAAAAGCGGCCAAGGCCGCTTTTTCAATATCAATTATTCTGAAGGAGGATTATCATCCGCTACTTCATCAATAACCGTATCTACAGTTTCAACGTCTTCAATATCAATCAAGTCACTTTCTGTAACTTCAATCTCTTCTATACGTTGTAAACCAACTACTTGCTCTTCGTCAATAGTTCTGATCAAAATAACACCTTGGGTGTTACGTCCAACCGTAGAAACTTCATTAACGCGAGTACGTACTAAGGTACCACGATTTGAAATAATCATGATTTCGTCGTTGTCATCAACTTGTACAGCACCAACAACAGCACCGTTACGCTCACTCACCTTAATAGATACAACACCCTGTGTTGCACGGCTCTTAGATGGGTAATCTTCAAGTTGTGTACGCTTACCGTAACCATTTTCAGTTACCGTTAAAATAGCACCGTCAGTTTTTGGTACAATTAACGATACTACGCGTTGATCATCGGCCATTTTAATACCACGAACACCTGTAGCAGTACGACCCATTGGGCGAACACCTTTGAAGCGAATCTCAGGGTTACCTTCTTCGTCTAATACTGGGTTACCGTTTTCATCAACAACTGTTGTTTCTTCAGCTTCTTTAAAGCGTACAACTTTACCTGCATCAGTGAACAACATAATTTCGTTGCTACCATCGGTAATATCAACACCAATCAAGCTATCGCCATCATTTAAGTTAACAGCAATAATACCGCTTGCACGTTGACGGCTGTAAGCCGTTAATGGTGTTTTCTTAACTGTACCAAACGCTGTTGCCATAAAGATGTATTTATCTTCTGCGTACTCGCGTACTGGCAATATAGCAGTAATACGTTCATCAGCTTCAAGTGGTAACAAGTTAACAATTGGCTTACCGCGCGCTGCACGACTCGCTAGTGGTAACTGATACACTTTAAGCCAATATAAACGACCGGCCGTAGAGAAACACAATATAGTATCGTGTGTATTTGCAACTAATAGACGCTCAATGAAATCTTCATCTTTCATCTTCGTTGCTGACTTACCTTTACCACCACGACGCTGTGCTTCGTAATCAGACAATGCCTGATACTTCACATACCCTTCGTGAGAAAGCGTTACGACTACGTTTTCTTCAGTAATTAAGTCTTCAAGGCTGATATCGTGAGCAGCTGCATTAATTTCAGTGCGACGCTCATCACCATATTGCTCTTTAATTTCAACTAGCTCGTCACGAATAACTTCCATTAAACGCTCAGGAGTTGCCAAAATATAAAGTAGTTCAGCAATTAGTTCTAATAACGCTTGGTATTCGGTTAAGATTTTTTCGTGTTCAAGACCTGTTAGCTTATGTAAACGCAAATCAAGAATTGCTTGAGCTTGTTGCTCAGAGATATAATATTGACCATCGCGAATACCAAGTTCGCTTGCTAACCAATCTGGACGAGCAACATTATCTTCACCTGCTTTTTCAAGCATACCTTGTACATTACCTAATTCCCACGGACGCGCTGTTAAAGCAATTTTAGCTTCAGCAGGTGTAGGGGATTTACGAATAAGTTCGATAATTGGGTCAATGTTTGCAAGCGCAATCGCTAAGCCTTCAAGCGTGTGTGCACGGTCACGGGCTTTACGTAAATCAAATACTGTACGACGAGTTACTACTTCACGACGGTGAATAATAAACTCTTCTAACATTTCTTTTAAATTGAAACATTTAGGTTGGTTATTAATTAGCGCAACCATATTCATACCAAACACAGTTTGTAACTGAGTTTGTGAATACAAGTTGTTTAAAATAACTTCGCCTACGTCACCACGTTTAATTTCAATAACGATACGCATACCGTCTTTATCTGATTCATCACGTAGCGCACTAATACCTTCAATTTTCTTATCTTTAACCAGCTCAGCAATTTTTTCAATTAAACGAGCTTTATTAACCTGATAAGGAATTTCGTGAACGATGATTGTTTCACGGCCTGTTTTTTCATCGGTTTCGATGTCGGCGCGTGCACGCATGTACACTTTACCACGGCCAGTTAAGTAGGCTTGTTCAATACCCTTCTTACCGTTGATAATTGCAGCCGTTGGGAAATCAGGACCAGGGATATAATCCATTAACTCTAAAATAGTTAAATCTGGATTTTGAATAAGTGCCAAACAACCATTTACAACTTCAGTTAAGTTATGTGGTGGTATATTTGTAGCCATACCTACTGCAATACCTGACGAACCATTCACTAATAAATTAGGAACTTTCGTTGGTAAAACATCAGGGATGAACTCAGTGCCATCGTAGTTAGGAACGAAATCAACCGTTTCTTTTTCAAGATCGGCTAATAACTCATGCGACATTTTAGCCATACGTACTTCTGTATAACGCATTGCCGCTGCTGAATCACCATCAACCGAACCGAAGTTACCTTGGCCATCTACTAGCATATAACGCAGTGAGAATGGCTGAGCCATACGAACTATCGTGTCATAAACTGCACTGTCGCCGTGTGGGTGGTATTTACCGATTACGTCACCGACCACACGGGCCGATTTTTTGTAAGGCTTGTTCCAGTCATTACTAAGCTCGTTCATTGCAAACAAAACGCGGCGATGAACAGGTTTTAAGCCGTCACGTACGTCTGGTAATGCACGTCCTACAATTACGCTCATTGCGTAATCTAAGTAGGAGTTTTTTAACTCGTCTTCAATATTGACTGGCAGAATTTCATTGGCGAGATCAGTCATTTGATATCACATTCCTTCAGTATCAGCTCTCAACAACCCGGTATTGGGTATTAAGAGTATTGTTATTATTTCTAACAGCCATGCTATCACAATTAATTTTAATTTACAGGCGCAAAACTTTGCGATTTATCAATTTAGCCCTATATAATGGCCTCAGATTGACGAGGAAGTATTTTATGACCGAACATCAAAATGTAGATCACGCAGAAATAGCAAAATTTGAAGCCATCGCCGAGCGTTGGTGGGACCTAGACGGAGAATTCAAACCTCTTCACGAAATTAACCCGTTACGTTTAGACTTTATAGCAAACAAAACGCAAGGCTTATTCGATAAAGAAACACTCGATGTTGGCTGTGGTGGCGGTATTTTAAGCCAAAGCATGGCGCGCATGGGCGCAAAAGTAACTGGCATCGACATGGGGCAAGAGCCTTTAACTGTTGCTAAGTTGCACAGTTTAGAAACTGGCGTAAATGTAGATTACATAAAAGTGCCAGCAGAAGAGTTTGCATCGCAACACCCAGAGCGCTTTGATGTAATAACCTGTATGGAAATGCTTGAGCACGTTCCCGACCCAGCATCTATCATTCATGCCGTAGCTGCACTTGCCAAACCAGGCGCAGACGTGTTTTTTTCAACCCTAAACAAAACACCTAAGGCATATTTATACGCCATTGTTGGCGCTGAAAAGCTTTTAAAAATGGTCCCTGAAGGTACACACGACCATAAAAAGTTTATAAAACCTGCGCAGCTTATTGCATGGGCAGAGCAAGCGGGTTTAAAAGTTCGTGCAAGTACAGGCCTTTCTTATAATCCACTATCAAAGCAATATACGCTCAATAGTGACGTTAGCGTAAATTACATACTGTACTTTGAGAAGTTAGCTTAATGGCTAACTCTCAAGCCCCCCTCTCCCTTATTGAGTACGATGCATTTTTATTTGATCTAGACGGCACTCTACTCGACACCGCTGATGATTTAGGTGCGGCTTTAAATGCAGTTCTCATTAATAATAAAATAGAGCCTGTTAGTAGTGATGTATACCGCCCTGCGGCATCTAACGGCGCAGGCGCATTATTAGAGACTGGTTTTAAAGAGTTATGGGACACACAACCTCAAAGCGAACTTATTAAGCAATTAGTTGACGAATACGCTGCAAACATAGCAAATCACACGCATTGCTTCAGCGGTGTTGAATCGTTGCTTATTGCCCTTGATCAGAAAAAGATCAAATGGGGGATCATGACTAACAAACCAGGGTTTTTAACTGATCCTTTAGTGGCAGCAATTCCCGCATTGAAAAATGCTAGTGTAGTAATAAGTGGCGACACCTTAGCTGAAGCTAAGCCATCCCCTTTACCGCTGCTATACTGTGCAAAGCTTATGGGAGTGCAACCAAAACGCTGTTTGTACATTGGTGATGCACAGCGAGACATACAAGCAGGCAAAGCCGCAGGTATGCGCACAGCAACGGCACTTTGGGGCTACATACCAAGTATTGATGAAGCCAACAGCTGGAATGCTGATTTTAACTGGCAAAGCCCAATTGATGGTTTTAACCATATATAGTGCCATGTTAATTAATAAACACTATATATTGTGATTGTGTTAGTTTTTACGCAAAGCTTGCTGATAAAAAAAGCAGTCAAAATTTATTTTTAAAATGCGTAAATTTAGCAGATCATTAGTTGATTTTTGCATATTTCAACTTAAATGATTGTTCGAAGGTGAGTGTCTACTAACACAAATACGTTATCCCGAAGTTATCCACAAATAGGGGCAATTATGTCCCTTGCAAAACAACTCAGACCACACTATCTTGTGATCTCTAAATTGAACAACACCAGATATTGTGGCCAAATGTTATTCAATTAAATTCGCAAATATGGCGAAACTTATAATAAATGAGTATATACCTTGCCTCGGCGAGGTATAAAGCATTGGTCAAAATACATAATTCCCAAGGAATACAGGCAAATGAACCAACAGTTATCTGTAAGCAAACGTGACGGGCGTAAAGAGCCTCTTGATCTGGATAAGATCCATCGCGTTATTGAGTGGGCCGCCGAAGGTTTAAACAACGTTTCGGTTTCGCAAGTTGAATTAAAGTCGCACATTCAGTTTTACGACGGTATTCGTACTAAAGACATTCACGAAACCATCATTAAAGCAGCAGCGGATCAGATTTCAAAAGAATCGCCTGATTACCAATACTTAGCTGCACGTTTAGCTGTATTCCATTTACGTAAAAAAGCGTACGGTCAATTTGAGCCACCACGTTTATTTGACCACGTAACAAAAATGGTTGGCGATAAACGCTACGATGCTCATTTACTAGTAGATTATACAGAGCAAGAGTTAGATGAGCTTGATGCATACCTTGATCATTCTCGCGATCTTAACTTTAGCTACGCTGCTGTAAAGCAACTTGAAGGTAAGTATCTCGTTCAAAACCGTGTATCGGGTGAAATATACGAAAGTGCACAGTTTTTATATATTTTAGTTGCAGCAAGCTTATTTTCAGATTACCCACGTGAAACACGTACTGATTACATTAAACGTTTTTACGATGCAGTATCTTTATTTAAAATATCTCTACCAACGCCAATTATGTCGGGTGTACGTACGCCTACTCGCCAATTTAGCTCGTGTGTATTAATTGAATGTGGCGACAGCCTTGATTCAATCAATGCAACGTCGTCAGCTATTGTTAAATACGTTTCACAACGTGCGGGAATTGGTATTAATGCAGGTAGAATACGTGCGCTAGGTAGCCATATTCGTAACGGCGAAGCGTATCACACAGGTTGTATCCCTTTTTATAAGCACTTTCAAACAGCGGTTAAAAGTTGTTCACAAGGTGGTGTACGTGGCGGCGCAGCAACATTATTCTACCCGCTTTGGCATTTAGAAGTAGAGAACCTACTTGTACTTAAAAATAACCGTGGTGTAGATGACAACCGCGTTCGTCACCTAGATTACGGCGTACAGTTTAATAAACTAATGTACTCTCGTTTAATTAAAGATGACTACATTACATTATTTAGCCCATCAGATGTGCCTGGCCTTTATGATGCATTTTTTGAAGACCAAGCTGAGTTTGACGCACTTTACGTTAAATACGAACAAGACGAGTCTATTCGTAAAAAACGCATTAAAGCCATTGAGCTTTTCTCTATGTTTGCGCAAGAGCGTGCAAGTACTGGTCGTATTTATTTACAAAATGTGGATCACTGTAATACACACAGCCCATTTATTTCTAAAGTTGCGCCAATTCGCCAATCTAACTTATGTTTAGAAATTGCATTGCCAACTAAGCCACTTAATAACGTGAATGACGAAGAAGGCGAAATTGCCCTTTGTACACTTTCTGCGTTTAACCTAGGTGCAATAGAGTCACTTGATGAGCTTGAAGAGCTAGCTGAACTTGCAGTACGCGCACTTGATAACTTACTTGATTTCCAAGACTACCCTGTACCGGCTGCTAAAAATGCAACTATGGGTCGTCGTACACTAGGAATAGGCGTAATTAACTACGCATACTACCTAGCTAAAAACGGTAAGCGTTATTCTGATGGCAGTGCTAATGCATTAACACATAAAACCTTTGAAGCTATTCAATATTACTTAATGAAAGCATCAAACGAGCTTGCTAAAGAGCGTGGCGCATGTCCTAAGTTTAACGAGACAACGTATTCACAAGGTATTATGCCAACAGATACGTATAAACGTGATTTAGATAAAATTTGTGATGAGCCACTTCATCTTGATTGGGATACACTACGTGCAAGTATTAAAGAGCACGGTATGCGTAACTCAACACTAAGTGCGTTAATGCCATCAGAAACATCGTCGCAAATCTCTAACGCAACTAACGGTATTGAGCCACCACGTGGGCATATTAGCGTTAAAGCAAGTAAAGACGGTATTTTAAAACAAGTTGTTCCTGAGTATGAGCGTTTAAAAGATCAGTACGAGCTACTATGGGACATTCCATCAAACGATGGTTATCTACAACTTGTTGGCATAATGCAAAAATTTGTTGACCAAACAATTTCTGCAAATACAAATTATGATCCAAACAAGTTCGAAGGCGGTAAAGTACCTATGCAAGTCTTATTAAAAGACTTACTAAGCGCGTACAAACTAGGTGTTAAAACCTTGTATTACCACAATACTCGCGATGGCGCCTCAGATTCACAAGAAGATGCTCCAGAAGTGGAAGATGACGATTGTGAAGGCGGCGCGTGTAAAATATAACTGCTGATTTTTATTTTAAGCGGGCATTTAGCCCGCTTTTTCTGATAGTTTTTTGAGTGATAAACATGTCTTATACTACTTTTAGCCGAAACCATAATAACCAAATGCAAGAGCCAATGTTTTTTGGCCAAACTGTAAACGTATCTCGTTACGACCAACAAAAATACCCAATTTTTGAAAAGTTAATTGAAAAGCAACTGTCTTTCTTTTGGCGTCCTGAGGAAGTAGATGTAAGTAAAGACCGTTTAGACTTTCAAGCATTACCAGATCACGAAAAGCATATATTTTTAAGCAACTTAAAATACCAAACACTGCTTGATAGTGTACAAGGTCGTTCGCCAAACGTGGCTCTACTTCCAATTGTATCGCTACCAGAGCTCGAAACCTGGATAGAAACATGGGCGTTCAGTGAAACAATTCACAGCCGCTCATACACGCATATTATCCGTAACGTAACACAAGCACCTGAGCTTATTTTTGATGACATTGTTAGCAACGATAAAATTAGCGAACGTGCTGATGCCGTAACTAAATACTACGATGACTTAATTAACTCTGTATCGCTTTACAACTTATACGGTGAAGGCAAACACGAGATTAACGGTAAAACAGTTATCATTAATTTATTTGAGCTTAAAAAGAAACTTTACCTGGCTATGATGTCGGTAAATATTCTTGAAGCGATTCGCTTTTACGTAAGCTTTGCATGTTCGTTTGCATTTGCTGAGCGCGAGCTAATGGAAGGTAACGCTAAAATCATCAAGCTAATTGCACGCGATGAAGCACTTCACCTTTCTGGTACTCAGCATATTTTAAACATTATGCAAGACGGTAAGGACGATCCAGAAATGGCGATTGTTGCTGCCCAGTGCCGCGACGAAGCAATTAAAATGTTTGTTGATGCTGCAGAGCAAGAAAAAGAGTGGGCCGAATACTTATTTAAAGATGGTTCGATGATTGGCTTGAATAAACATATTTTATGTCAGTACGTTGAATACATTACCAATGCACGTATGACTGCAATTGGTTTGCCAGCACAGTTTGAAAATAACAGTAACCCTATCCCGTGGATAAACTCGTGGTTAGTGTCTGATAACGTGCAAGTAGCACCACAAGAAGCAGAAATAAGCTCATACCTTGTTGGTCAAATAGACTCTCAAGTTGATGCATCAGAATTTGGTGATTTTGATTTATAATGAGTGACAAGTCTACTGCAAGCATAACGCTTGCAGAAAACAGCCAGTGTATAGAATTTACCACAGGCTGCCCTTCTCTTTTACAGTGCTTAGAGTCCATGAAAATAGACGTCGCATTCCAATGCCGTGAAGGTTACTGCGGCGCTTGTAGAGCAACGTTAGTGTCAGGTAGTGTTGAATATAACGAAGAGCCACTTGCGTTTGTGCGCGAAGGCGAAATACTGTTGTGCTGCTGTAAACCCAATGGCGATATTACTCTGAGCTTTAAATAAACCCGCTAATTAGACTTGCCACTGAAACTTGGGGGTCTTGTATGATGGATGTATATAATTTCTGAACTAGCTTAGTGGAACTATAACATTTAAGTTAATTTAATTTCTACACTACGCCCAGCTTCAAGCTCTTGCATTGTATAGTCAAGTTCAAGTTTTTCTACAATACGCTCTACAATAATCAAACCAATACCGAAACCATGCTGTTTTTCATCCTCGCTTAGTATTTCGTCATTATGATTACTGATCATAAATCCATCTGTATCGATCTCAATCATGACTTGCCCTTTAGCCGTGTTTTGAAAGGCATTGCGAACCAAGTTGTTACAAGCAATTTGCAGCAATGTAGGATGAGTCCTAAAAGTGAGATCATCACCAATAACCAACACTTTCACAGTATCATGACTTAAGTAGAGTTGGTTCTCTGCCACAGACTTACTCATAATTGTTTTTATACTGCAATTTTCTTTTACTAACTCTTTTTCAGTTTCTTTACTTAACCACAGTAAAGCCTCCATTTGATATTTCATATCTTCAATCGCAGTTAACATGCGATTTAACACTCGTCGCTCTTGCGGTTTTAAATCATTCATTATTAACTCTAACAATTCCATATTTGCTGATAACACAGCCACTTGAGTACGAAGTTCATGGCTGCTAAAACGCGCAAATGCATGCTCTTTTTCTAAAATATGGCTAAAAGTATCGAGGCTTTTATTCATGGTTTTCGCAAGGTAATTAATACCACCCGATTTCATTCTCGGCAGAGCAAGCGGTTTACCTGCCGCAATGCTATCTGCCCATTGTGCAAGTTCTGCGACCACAGAGTTAACTCGGGCGATTTGAAATAATTGAAACATAAACAAGGCGATTATCATTGTAGTGGCAGTTATAATTGCTGGTTGCATCTTATCGGTTAGATAAGTTTTTAACTCAAGGTCATTAAAGCGCGTATTGTTATGATAGTACGCATAATAATCACGACCCTCATGGCTAATTCGGTAAATAAGAATGATTTCAGAGACCGTCCATAGCCCACCAAACTGATTAATATACAAATTCACTTTCCCAGTATTAATTTGCGGCTCAGTGGGGACATTATAGACATGTAAGCTTAATTGCTGATACCCCGAAACAAACTGCATACGGTCATCACCTAAAATCGTAGCCTGATCACCTTGATAAAGCGATGGATTAGTCTGTAAACGACTCATAGAGCGCTCAGCGAAGTCTTGTAACACTTCAATTTTTTGAGTGATATATTCTTTTTGATAATTAAACGAGCTATAACTTAAATAAATCACAATGAAGATAAATAACAGCAAGGCAACCGTTAAAGTCGCCTTAAACTGTTTAAATTGTAATTGCGGAAAGCCCATTTATAGATTGGCTCTTTTCAAAACAGCCCCGCCATTGACAATATGCAGCAACGGCTCGGAAAAAGGTTTGTCTACACGCTGTCGTAGGCGATGTATGTGCACTTTTAACGCTTCACTGTCGGGAATATCGTCTCCCCAAATAACATGCTCAAGCATTTGCCTATCCACACAATTAGGATACGCTCGCGCTATAACTTCTAATATTTTCCATCCCGATGGTGTTAGTTTTAATTGCACCCCTTCGCGAAAAGCAAGATGCTCACCTAAATTAAGTTCAAGTGCCAAGTCTTTTATAACGAGTTTTTGTGCATTACCACTACGTCGTTTTGATAATGTTTTAATACGTGCAACTAACTCTTTTAATTCAAATGGTTTAGTTAAGTAATCATCTGCACCACAGTCAAAGCCAGCTAACTTATCATCTAATTCATGTAATGCGCTCAGCATCAAAATAGGAGTGTCAATGCCTTGCAAGCGTAACTCCTGACACATTTGCCGACCATCAAGTTTTGGCATAGTAATATCGGTCACTATCACATCGTATTGGTTTTTCTTTGCGAGCGTAACACCTTGTAAACCGTTATCTGCGTAGTCACAAATCAGTCCCATCAATTCCAAAAATTCAAGTACTGTCGCGGCAAAATTTTTATCATCTTCAACGTATAATATCCGAATACTCATAGGGTATTTTTACCTCACACTACTTTGCATACGTATGTAGCAAAAAATAGCTAATAATGATTGGGGTTCGTCCCATCTCCAGTTAACATACTGTACATAATTTCATTCTGGTTTTGTACAAATTTATCATGAGCAACTCGTACCTATTTATTGTTTTCTCGGTGTTTTTTCTCACTGCTTGTGATTTCCACTATACCTTTGATGAAAGAAAACCGGTCCCGCTCTCTCAACACGATTTTGCTACCAGTCCGGGTTATAAACTCGATTATGAGGTGTATATGCCTAACTCATTCTCAGGTTGGAAAGCAGAGCAAAACAATCAATTACGTTATCACGGACAAATGCAAAGCTACCAGATCAACAATATTTTTATTGGTGGCACACAAGTTGATAGTTGGGGCGCGAGATTCAAAATTGCCAGCGCTGATTGGAACCATGAATTCGCTTTTGCCAAAGCTCACGATACACCTGAGCAGTCTAAGTTTGGCATCAAACAACAAGGCAGCGTGGTGCAGCTCAAACATATTTTTTATGCCTCTGATATGTATTTTGAGCTGCCGATTAATAACCAAGCAAATTACTTACATGTTGAGTTTAAAGTAACTCGTTTAGCTGAACATCCCGACGCTTTATTGTTTATTTATGTTACCCAAATGCCCATCGAGAGGGATTAGTGATATAGCAGCACCACCAGCTGCAGCTAATTGTAGATTTAGCACCGTACTGGCATCAACAACTTGCTCTTTTATTTCATACGCTTCTGGATTATTTTGCCAATCAGTGTTGGCTGCGTCCTGGTAAATAGTCGCAAAGTACTGCCTATTAGCAGGTAAAAAATCTAGTTTTAAACTTAGTTTACGGGCTTCAGAATTTGTTGCGCTGGCGATAAACCACTGCTGCTTTGCTCGCCGTGCAACACTGATGTACTCACCTATTTCAGCGTTTAATACTTTGCTGTCGTCATAATCAACGTTAAGTGCTTTAATAAATTCAAATGCAGGATGGTCTTGATAGTTTTCAATCATATCTGCCGCCATTTGAAGCGGACTATATAGCACCAACATATTGGCTAACTGCCGCGCAAGAGTGGTATGTACACGATAGTGACTTTTCTGTGGGTTGCCTTGCCAATCAAAACGTTGCCCTTGAAACCGGCTGTAATCGATATCAAAAATTCCAGGAGTGTAATCCATCGGCCCACTAAGCAGGCGAGTAAAAGGTAAGATCATCGTATAATCTGCTGAGTTTCCGTCACTCCATGCATTATATTCACCTCCGCGTGCCCCCTCTCTGGTCATCATATTCGGCCAAGTACGACGAATGCCGGTATCTTTGATTGGCTCATGGGCATCAAGCATAATATGGTACTTTGCTGCCAGTTTAACAATTTTACGATAGTGATTAACCCCAAACTGACCTTGATGATGCTCGCCATTGCTAAAGCCTTTTTCAGCCACATAACCTGTTTTAACGGTGTTGATACCTAACTTGTTATAAATAGAAAATATTTCGTTCACATGACTTTCATAAGCAGCAATATTCCCACCGGTTTCATTATGCCCAACAATTGCAACGCCTTGGCGTTTGGCATAATCGGCGACTTTTTCAAGATCAAAATCATCGGTTGCGACTAAATATGCTTCGCGAGTGCCCCATTGTTCCCACCCTTTATTCCAGCCCTCAAACAATACCCCTTGAATATTATGCTGTTTTGCAAAATCAATATATTGCATTGCTCGCTCGGTAGTCGCAGCATGCCTTTCTCCTTCTTGCCATGTGTGCACACCTAAATGAATCCCCCACCAAATACCTATGTATTTCATGGGTTTTATCCATGCTGTTTCGCTGATTTTATTGGCTTCATTTAAATTTAAAATCAAATCTGAAGATGCCAGTTGTGCTGCACTATCAGCTATTTGCAGCGTTCGCCAAGGAGTTCTAAATGGAACCTTTGTTTTAACTTTTGTGCCATCTTGCCAAGGCACTAGTTCAGCGCTTAACTGGCTATTATGCTCATGCTTTAACGTCATACTCGCGTAATCGGTTAATGCTGCCTCATGAATACTTAAGTGCACGCCGTTTTTGCTGCGCATAGTGAAAGGTGTTTGTACGTGCTCAACCTGTGAAACGGGACTGTGTTTATATAGTTTTTCGTAACTATCGTAGTCAGCTTCTATCCACCAACTTTGATAATCCTGCGCTAGATTAAACTGGGTTTTTTCATCCATAATAACGACATTACTGAGTGCTGTTTGTTGAGGGAACTCATAACGAAATGCAATGCCATCATCATAGGCCCGAAAGCGCATATTTATTTTACGTTCACTTTGCTTATCTTTTAACGCGATGAAAAGCTCATTATATTCATTCGTGATATTTTTGCGTTCTCCCCAAACTGCCTGCCAGTCTTTTTTAAATGACTTGATCTGACTACTGATAACTTCAAATGTTTCCAGTGTCGGCTGTTTTTGTAACGTAAACCCTAACTTAGAAGGCATCAGTAACTGGGTATCATTTTTATCAACCTGATAAGTAAGCTGGCCTTTATCATTGAGCTGCACAGTAATATGTATTTGATTATTGGGGGAGTGAACTGAATGTCTGGTTGGCTCTTGAGAGCATGCTTGGCAAAGCCAGCAAAGCAAGATTATTGCGATCGTTCGCATACCTATTCCTTAAACTAAAAATAAAAAAGAGGTAAAGTATATGGAAGGGTAACTAACCACATACTCCACCTCTTTTGACAACACTTGGGACTTAAAACTTATAACTTGCTGATAGTAATAAGCTGCGGCCATATACTTGGTAGTCACTCACCAATGCTTTATTTTCTGCAACATAAGCTTTAAAAGGTTCATCTGTTAAGTTATAAGCTTGCAACATGACCGTTAAACCTTCGAGAGAATCAATCCCTGATTCAGAGAAGTCGTAACCAATTTGTGCATCGACTAACGTACTGCCTACGATAACTTTTGCGGCATTGTTGTAACCCAAAGAATCGGGGTACTCATCGCGTTTTCGCATACTGGCTCTGATCTGCCAGCCATTACTTTCATAGAAGGCAGTAAAGTTAAAGATTGAGTCTGAAAGACCAGGCATACGCAGCTCACCTTTATCTTCAACTTCTACTTTAGCATCAAGGTAAGTAATACTAGCAACAACACCAAAACCATCAAGCTCATCGGCAATTATGTGGCCTGGAATAGTCGCAGAGAGTTCAACTCCATCAATTTTGCCGTTACCCGTTTTGCCCCATTCATATAAATAACCTTGGTTGTAGTTAATTGTTTCATCTGGGCCAATATTGGCATATTCACTGTATTGGCTAAAATCAATCGCAGTTGGTACTACTTCTTGCCAATTTGGCATGTCTTTATAAAAGCCTGCAACCGAGATATAACCATCAGCAGCAAAGTAATATTCATATGATAAATCCCAGTTTATTGCCTCCAGCGGTTTTAACTTAGATGTACCAGAGTATGCACTCCATGGCGTTCTATCTAAACTAAACCCTTCTTCTCCAGGGTCTTGGTTTACAGTATTATTAAAATTGATTTCAAATGCTGGGCGCAGCCTATCCATACGTGAACGCGAAATAGTTTTCGCTACAGAAAAACGTAGGTAGTGGTCATCATATAAATTAAGATTTGTATTAAGTGAGGGCAACGTTTGGCTATATGATACACTATCACTTACTGGATCACGTTTCACATAACTATCTATTGGTAAATCCCCTTCATAAGGAACCGTTGAGCCAATGTAGCTTAAACCGTCTTGCTCAGTTTTAATGTACTGCACCCCCATATTACCCGACAGATAAATATCGTCGCTAATTGCGGTTTCAAAATCGGCCTTAGTATAGAAAGTTATCACTTCTTCACCAATGCTCCAGCTATTCGTGGCACGCGACATTTCAGTTAAGTCACTGACAAATTCATCGTAGTAACCTTGGCTGTATATGCCTTTTGAGTCATAGCTGATCATACTACCCATGCCTAAAAAATCTAATGAGGTAGGCGATAACGCTAAACCTGCCGGTACATCCAGCATATTTGGGTAGTCTTTTAAGGTAAGGTAGCGACCAGTATCCAGTTTCGATTTTTCACGGTCACTGTAATTAATGCCAAATTGAAGTTGAGTGAAAAAGCCCCCTTCTAATACTTGTTTGGCGTCCAAACGTAATGTAGTTAACTCATCTTCTATTTCGATAATAGATAAAAATCCATCTTGGTCGTCACTTGCAGCATAAAGTGGATTGCCCCCACCCCAACTTAATGGCCCGCCTAACTTATAAATCGCTGAATCGCTGTAGTCTTGATCTGAATCGAATTCAACCCCTTCATTTACATCCTTCATCCAAAACTCAATATTTTCCATAGCACCAACGCCATCACCACGGCCACTACCTGCGTATGTTTCTAACTGCCATTTATTGCGTGTTACTTGCGAATAGCTCGCATCAAAATTAACACTCAATGTGTCAGTCATCTGGTAATCAATATTTAAGCCAAACGCTTTCAGTGCTGAGTCTTCAGTTTGATAGTCACCATGTAATACTGATTGCGTGTTACCAATAATGCCATGACTTACAACTCCATCTTTCGTTTCAAGGACTTGCATATTAGCCCCACTCCACGCCGCAGGAGTTTCAATACCACGTTGAATTTGCTCATCTTCAAAATCAATATAAAGTGCATCAGCGATTATGTGAAAGCGTTCGGTTGGCTTAAATTCCACGACGGCCATAACCGTATCACGAGTTTGTAACGTCGAACGCACTCGTGGATTCGCACCACCGAGAATATAATTTGTTTCGCCATCAACCTCTGTTGTCGGCCATGCATCATCGCCCCACGCTAACCATTTTTGTTGTTGGGTGGGTGACGTCATATGATTAAATGACAGTGCTAAGCCAAGATTATCGTCTGCGAATTGATCTATATATGAAAAGTTATAACGCTCACCCGAATCATCACCATCGGGATTTAGATTACCTAATGTATTTTTTTCGTAAGTCGCACCTACTTGGATATTTTGTTCACCATAAGCAAGTGGTTTAACCGTTTGTAAGTCAACTACCCCAGCTATACCTTGGGTCATTAAACTCGCATCTGCAGACTTATGAACCACTACGCCTGACATTATTTCAGCAGGGTAAATAGAAAAATCCACACCTCGATTATCATTTAAAGTAACTTGTTCGCGACCATTTAGCGTTGTCGCTGAGAAGTCTTGGCTTAGACCACGGATAGATATTTCACTGGCTTTGCCATTAATACGTCGTGCAGCGATACCAGGTAAACGAGTGATCGTTTCCGCAATACTTGGATCAGGTAGTTTGCCGATATCCTCAGCAGTGATCGCTTCAATAATCGACGTGCTGTCTTGCTTGACTGACTGGGCTTTTATTAAACTTGCTCGAAATCCCTTAACTTCAATGACCTCAACGCTATCTTCGTCAATAGCCTGCTGTTGTATTTGTTGTGCTGCATTTACGTTCAGCGTAAATAAGCCAGCGGCAGCCAATGCTAAGGTAATGGCTTTTGGTTGAAAGTTTTGCATCACATGCATCTCCAAAAATATTATTATGTGTGTGAAAGTAGGTAACAACTTAATCCCTTAACAACCACTTTATTGTTAACCAAGTTACAAAATGGTTACTGGCCCCAAATTAATTCAAAACACTGCACCAAACCAGTAGTAAGGCGCAGTAAATAGGGAAGTAAACCATTTAAAATACAGTGAATTAAATATTAAAACCCAGAATTATCAGGCCCCAAAATTAAGTTGTATGTAGGCCATTTATTTACCCCATTTGCACCATTTGTGACCGTTACATTCTCTAAATAGGCCTCACCTTGTGCTTGAAACTCCATACTAAAATCACCTGCGCTGCCATTTGCTTGAACACCATTAATGTTGACGTTTTTAAATAGCAAATTTTCAACTCGTTTTTGCCAGCTAACTAAAATAGCTTGGTGTGTACTATCAATAATATCGACATTGTTAACCTCGATTGGTGCTGTGATGTCAGCAGAATCTGCATAAACCCAGATTGCGCCTAACTGTGATTGCCAATTAGGCTCATACCCGCCTGTTCTCAGTAATGTCGTATTTTCAACCCGATTTTCAACCCGTGTGGTACCTGCCAGCGGCGTTGGATTAAAACGCGTGCCAATTGCAACACCTGCAGAGCCTGTTAATGTATCTGCAAAAATGTTATTAAGAATCGCATTATCAGTACCGCCATAAATCCCAGCACCATTGCCAAGCAGTGGTACTTGTACTGTGTTATTAATAAATGCGCTGCGTGTGACAGGTGAACCAGATGACCACATTGCCAACGTATCATCACCAGTATTACGGATCATTGATTGGGTAATATGGGTATCTTTTATATCGGTGTGAAGATTTACACCATCTGCGAAAGTGTTACGGATCCTAAGTCCTACGGCTAATAAACCGTCAGTGCCTGCAGAGCCCCACAGACCAACTTTAGTATGTTCAATCCAAATATTTTGTAGTAGTGAGCCCGTACCAAAATTACCTTCCAGTGCAGCATGAAAAGCAGCGTCATCACGATAACGTACATCGCCATCAATCATTAAATGCGCAATTGTCACGTTATCACCTGTAGCATAAAACCCACCTTTACCATTTAAGCCAGCAATAACTGAATACCAAGGGCCGGCTCCAATGACAGCAACATCGGCAAGATTAAACCGATCACTGACAATAAAACGTCCAGCAGGTATCCATACCCCTGTACCTTGATATTTTGCGCTATTAATTGTATTGCGAATAGCGGTTAAATCATCAATGCCATCATTAGCTACCGCTCCAAAATCTTCGATTGATACAAATCCAGCTGGTTTACTGCGCGGTGCCTCGACTAATTCCGTTTCAATTAAGTCAATATCATAATGCTGTGAGCTTGCATTTGCGTCTTTTTCAAAGCGTAATATCGTACCTGCTGGCAGTGTTTGCCCCAACATCATCCGTGAACCATCGAAATAACGCTGCGGGGAACCTTGCGATGGATTATTACCATATGGGTAACTTCCATAAACCCAGCTAAATAAACTACTTACTTGATGATCACCAAGCTTAACGCCATTGGCGAACACTCCCAGAGTCTGTATTTCACCACTGCCACTCGCTGTATCCGGGATAGAGCTGCGTAATACAAACGCATTTGCAGGTTCATTAAGAGTAAACTCTACATAGTCACCATAATTAGCTAACCTTACGGCTTGGCGGCCGGATGCTTCGGCGGCAACTTCATGAAATACACGGCTTGGTGCCATTACCTGCGCATTTGTAACCCCTTGTTCTGCTTCATAAGCAATATATGGCGTAGTGGCTCCTCGAGCTTGCAACTGCGCGCCTTGTTCAAGAGTAATATTATCAATTGCATATTCCCCTGTTGAGCTACTATGTTGCGCGAGAGTAAGTGTTCCGATGCCTTTTTTTAAATTAAGGCTATAAGCTTTATCCGTAAAGCCAGTGGTAGACTCAAAAGTAAGTTCACCAGCTGCTATACCATCGATAAGCAAATTAGCATGCTGTGTACTACCAGTATTATTTTGATAACGAAAGGTCACCGTTTGCGCACCACTTTGAGCCGCATTAACGGTTGTGATAATGCGTGAACTAATTTGTGCGCTTTGGACTGCTGCGCCAGTGCCCTGATAACCTAAAATTGATGTAGACAGATACGCCCCCCCCTGAGAGAAATGCATTCTCAGCTTCGTAGTAATTGCCATCAACAGGGTTTACTACCGGCGGCTCTGTGGGATCAGGCCCAGGGTCTGTACTTGTAACTTGGATTAATCCAACCGTATCTAAATTTATGTTCCCTGAGTCACTATTGGCAAATAAATAACTTAATGAATGACTGCCCACATCTAAATACACCGTATGTGCAAAGCTTGTCCAACTATTCCAATTAGCAGTTGCAGGTAAACTAATTTGCTCGCTGTTTTGATCTGTAACCAGACTCAATGTGCGTACACTGCCCGTACCATTTGCGTATCTCAATTCTAATTCATACATACCAGCTTGCATTACATCAACGTTAAACTGGCTACATGCTTGACCTTTATGACTATCAACGAAGCCTCTGCCACTGTAGCCTGCGTGCGATGTATCAACAACTGCACCTCCAGTCAGCGCCGCCTGCTCTAATTCTAGCTGTTGATTGACGATTAACACGGGTGTTGAGGGGGGTGGTTTGGCTACTACTAATAGTAAAGCTATCAAGGTTTACATTTCCACTATCTTGATTATCAAAACGAAGGTTAATCATATGATCTCCCGCGCTTAAATTCATCGTGTTAGCTTGGTTCAACCAATCTCCCCAATTACTACCGTTACCAAAATTGAGCTGTTGAATATATTGATTATCTACATATAAACTTAATGACTTGCTGCTTCCTGTGGCATTAGCATATCGCGTGTCTAAGCTATAAACCCCAGCTTGTGGTACATTAAATGCAAAGTTAACAACAGCATTACCCTTGTTACTATCGGTAAAGCCGCCTAGGTAGCCTGAACCTGAGAAACCGGTATGTTCTGACTCAAATGCTGCACCACCTGTATAATTTGCATTTTCAGCTTCTTGTTGCGAAAGTGTTTGCGCATATGCTTGATTAGATAGCGCATTGAGCCCCGCAATAGCAGGGATCAATAAAGCCTGAGTTAAGCTTAATAGTAAACGCTTGACGTTCATTTTTAAGCTCCTTATTTTGTATGTGAATGAAAATAAACGTGCTTTTTATTGTACAAAACACAAACTACACACAATAAGGTTACTCATTGGTTACATAAACTTAACCTTGAAATTAATTCAATTGAAAGACCGCAGCGCTCTTTGCAGGCACATTTATTGAAACTGCCTGCCCTGCAATCACTGCTTTGCTTTGGGAAAACAAGGTTGTTACGGCATTAAACTTACCAATAGGCAATGTAATATTCTGCTGCTTTTGCGCATTATTAATCACCACCCATACTGTTTCGTCTTTATATTGTCGTTGAAACACAAATACATTAGCTGCGCTATCAGCCAGTATTGTTTTATAACTACCAATACTCAATGCTTGATGCGTCTTTCGCAAAGCGATTAATTGCTTATACAGATTTTTAAGCTGGTAATTTATAGACACTGAATCTGGTTTACGCTGACTACCATCCGGATCATGTATTTCTTGCTTATACTCTATATCGCTCCACAACATAGGCTTACGTGTATCGGGATCATTTGCTCCCCACATGCCAACCTCATCACCATAATAAATCATTGGTGCACCTACATATGTCATCTGCAATACGGCAAATAATTTTTGTAATTGAATATCCTTTGCTTTAGGTTTACTTACATCATAAGCTGGGTTTATCGCAACTTGAGATGCGCTAAAGTATTTTTGCCAATCTCGAAAATTAGCAACGCCTCGGTTAACAATGTGCGAACCTATTCGGTTTGAATCATGACTACCAAATAAATTTTGCACAACATACGCTACACCTTTTGGATAAAGGCTACGTAGTTCAGCGAGTTTGCTATCAAACTCAGCTGCTGTAATTGCCATATGCGGTGGATTAAATAAAAACTCCGCGGCAGTGAAAGCAAAGTTATAATTCATTTCACCATCAAACTCATCTCCTTGCATATAAGGCTTCACATTTTCTGGGGTATCTACTATTTCTGCAGTTAAATACGCCTCTGGATTAATAGCTTTAACTAAGCTGCGCCACTCTTTCCAAAAACCATGGCCGATGCAATAGGCAACATCTAAACGCCAACCATCAATTCCATACTCACTCCCCATGCCTTTGGGGTTCATCCAACGCTGTGTCGCAGCAAAGATATACTCTTTTGGACCTTTCGCTAAACCCTGTTGATCTTCTTTAAATTCAGGCAGTGACTTAACCCCAAACCAACCTTCGTAATCAAACTTCGTGCCGCGTTTTTGATCGTCAAAACTAATCACACTAAACCAATCTTTATAAGGAGATTGAGCTTGGTTTTTTGTTAAATTTTGAAATGCGAAACTATTGATGCCCATATGATTGAACACCCCATCAAATATAATTCGAATCCCTTTATGATGAGCTTTATGTATCAGTTCAATTGCTAATTCATCGGCTTTGGTCCACACCCATGTATTTGGATCAAGCGGGTTTTCCGTCATCATTAGCGCGCGGTCCCCTTGTGGATCTGGACCAAAATTTGGATCTATATGATGGTAACTAGCCGCATCGTATTTATGTAATGAGGGGGCATCAAAGACCGGATTTAAATAAATCGCATTTATGCCTAAGTCAGCGAGGTAATCGAGCTTATCAATGATCCCTTGCAAATCCCCCCCATAACGACGCCTTAGTAAATGCGTACTAATCGCCGTTTCGTTATTGGCTTGTTGGTTTGCTCGTTCATAGTCTTGTAACTCATACCAGTCGCTGCCCCATGGGTGAACACGCCATTGCACAGGCGGTTGGCGCGGATCTGCACCTTTTATATCATCGACCGTTGGGTCATTCGTTAAATCGCCATTTCGAAAGCGTTCGGGGAAAATCTGATACCAGACAGCTTTTTTCGCCCATTGTGGAACAAATTCAGCCGTGTCTGCGGAAGTACTAGAAAGTGCTGTAGCCGCATATACATTGACGGATGCGGCCAATAAACCTAATTGAAAAAACCGTTTCATTTTTAACCTTGCAAAATCACTCAATTAATAAACAGAATAAATAATGCAAGGTTACAAACAGGTAACTATTGAGCAATCAGAATGCTAAATTGCCAAGCAGCTAAGGTTAATGTTTGTTGCTTATTAATAGTAATAGCTTTTTGGTTTAGAGCATCAATATACTTACCTTGCGCATAGTCCGATTGTAATTCAACTGTTTGCTCATCATCAGATAAGTTGAACATCGCTAGCACTTTATTGTCTCCTTTTGCCCTTATAAAACTGAGGACATGGTCGTTTTTATCATTTTTTACCTGCACCATAGGTGCGCCCCACTTCCCATTAAACAATGCTGAATTTGTCTTTTTTATAGCAAATAATTGCTGGTATAAATCGCCCACTGAATGTGATTGCCATTGGATAGGGTCGCGTTCAAAAAACTTTAAGCGTTTTTGATTGCCGGCCTCTTGGCCGTTATAAATCATTGGGATCCCTTCCCCCACAACAGACAATGCAATCACCGCTTCAAGCGCATCACCAAACGCTTCAAACTGGGTTGCTTCCCAAGCATTAGCATCATGATTACTTACGTAGTTAAGCCGTATGGCTTGCTCAGGATAATAACCGGTATTCCAAGAATAGTATTCATGCAGCTTACCCAAACCTGTTTTTCCTTGCGCGATATCATGCACAGCCTTCCACCAACTCCATGCATAGGTTGCATCGAACGCTTGGTAATGAAAATCACGCCCTTCCCACTCTGCGAGCATAAATACAGGCTTTATCGCTTCGAGCTCTTGTCTTACATCTTGCCAAAATTGTAATGGCACCAATCCTGCAGCATCACAGCGGTAACCATCAATACCCGCTTCTTTGACCCAAAATTGCATGGCACTTGACATATATTTACGCAGTTCAGTATTAGAATAATCCAAATCAATAATATCCTCCCAATCAAACCATGGCGTTGAAGTTAAATTACCAGCGTGATCTTTCATATACCAATCGGGATGCTCGCGTAGCATTGGGTTATCCCAGGCTGTGTGATTAGCCACCCAATCCAGAATAACGTACATACCTTGTGCGTGGGCGGCATCAACAAATGCTTTTAAATCATTGAAACTACCAAGCTCAGGGCTGACGCCAAAATAATCTTGGATTGAGTAAGGACTCCCCAATAACCCTTTACGGTTTTGCTCACCAATTGGGTGTATGGGCATCAACCAAATAATATCAACACCGAGGGTTTTTAATCTGGGTAGTTGCTCTTTCGCCGCGTTTAATGATCCTTGTTCGGTAAATTGCCGGGTGTTAATTTGATAGATAGTGGCATCTTTTAACCAGTCAGGATTGTTTACAGTCGCCATTGACGAAACTTGATGTGGTTCTCTCTGTACTGTACTTGGTGACTGTTGACAAGCAACCAGCAGTAACATTGATGCTGTAATTAGTAATGTTTTCAGGTGCATAAAATACTCATTATTAGTTTTAGTTCACTGAATTATATGTATTAAAACCAATAAAATCGTATCCATTCGTATTCATTCAAAAAACAAACGCAGCACGTAACTTTGTAACGTAATAGTAACCTTTGAAGCCGTATAATAAGATGTGCAAAGAGTGAATTAGAATAATGCGAACGATAAGGATATTTCAGCTTTTTTAAAAACGCTACTGTGCTGCTGCAAACCCGATGGTGATATTACTCTGAGCTTTAAATAAACCCGCTAGAATAGACAAATATTTAAGTCGATTGCTATTAGTGCCAATCAAATTGTTTTGTTTCATAGCAATGCAATTTATCACTGATCATTAAACTACTCTCATCGATGATGACATCCCGTTCTAAATGATATAAAGTTATTAGTGTTAAGTTAATCTTAATTTATAATTAGCTTTAGTACTTATAAAACAAAGAAATAGATTAAATTTAAAGCCTCTTTTAAATGTTAAGTTTAGAGAGGCTTTTTTATTATTCAATAAAAAGTAAACTTAAAAAATCGTATAATAAGAATGTTGTAAAGTTATCTATTTTCTACTACCTTTAGTTTAAAGTTAGGAGAGATTATGAAAGTAGAAATTATTACACATGAATCAGGAGATTTACTCCCATTGCTGCTTGATAGTAACGACATGCCCATTTCTGCTCCTAATGAATTTATTATAAGTCGTCGGTCATTGAGCCCAAACACACTTGTTCGTAATCTTCGAGAGTTATCTGTCCTTTACCTTTGGCTTGAAAGTGAGAGTATTGATTTAGAGTTACGTATTACAAGTAAGAAATTTTTTAATGAAGCTGAGATTAAAGGTGGGTTGGTTGAGTATTTAAAGCGGGATCATGAAAAACGTAGAAAGGTAAAAAAAATAGTTGTTACACCAAATACCTTCAATCAAAGGTTAACAACAGTAAGGCAATTCCTGTCTTGGTGAGGGCGTTCAGAATTCTGTGTCAGCCTAAATTGCTAAATATCTAGCACACCATCTAATCTACCTTCAAAGTGGATGGCCAATTGCGACAATGTCAGATTCCAGTTATGGATTGGCATTGTCCATTTCTTTGAGGCATTTAATATGCCTGCATACAATAGTTTCATCAAGCTGTTTTCATTAGGGAATCCTCCCTTTGTCTTGGTGAGTCGCCTAAACTGACGATGTACAGCTTCAATCGCATTCGTGGTATAAATAGCTTTACGCACGTAATCTGGATACTTGAAATAAACCGACAGATTGCCCCATTTACGACGCCAAGACGCGATAACAATAGGGTATAACTTGCCCCATTTGGCATCTAATTCGTCAAGAGCGGCTTCTGCTGCATCCTTAGTGGCAGCCTTATAAACGGGTTTCAAGTCAGTCATAAACTCTTTTTGGTGCTTTGAAGCAACGTACTTCATCGAATTACGAATTTGATGAATGACGCACTCCTGCACTTCGGTGTCGGGGTAAATTGTTGCTATTGCTTCAGGGAAGCCTTTTAGTCCATCAACACAGGCAATTAAAATATCGGATACACCACGATTATGTAAATCAGTTAATACTGATAACCAATAGTTAGCCCCTTCACTTTCAGAGATATATAAACCAAGTAACTCTTTTCGGCCTTCAATATTGACACCTAGTACGGTATAAATAGCCTTACTCACGTAGCGGCCATTTTCTTTAATCTTATAATGAATGGCATCAAGCCAGATAAATGGGTAAAGCGTATCTAAACTGCGCGCTTGCCATGCTTTAAGCTCTGGTATCAGTTGGTCTGTTACGGCAGTGATGGTGGCCTTTGATACTTCAACGCCATACATATCCTGTATATGGCCTCGAATATCTCGGTAGCTCATACCTAAAGCAAACATAGATAGAATTTTCTCATCAATTTCAGGCGTTAACTTAGTTTGGTTCTTTTTAACTAGCTGAGGTTCAAACGAACCTGCGCGGTCTCTGGGCGTTTCAAGTTCGAATTGCCCTATGGATGACTTAACTGTTTTTTTGGTTGAACCATTTTTACGGTTAACTTGCGTCTCAGATTGTAGATGCTGCTCTAATTCGGCTTTAAGAGCCGCTTCGGTGAGTTGTTTGATTAAGGGTGTTAGAACACCGTCTTCGCCAGTAAGACCTTTACCAGCTTGAAGTTCAGCTAATGCTTTGTTGAAATCGAAAGATTGAGTCATGTGTCACTCCTGTTTTCTTAATAATACTGAAATGACACAGATTTCTAAACACTACCTGGGTAGCTGTCAGATCAAGTCTGAGCTAGTAAATTTTAAGTATTTAACCTTCTTCTTCAATAAGCGACTCTAGTAGGTCGTGTATTTCAGCTTTAAGCTCTTTGTCTTCAATTTTATTGGCGCTGACTTTAGCATTTTGAAGGCTTTTAATAGCTTCATCTTTTTGGCCAAGCTCAAGCTGTAATGTAGCCATTGAAAAAGAAACCGACGACATGTGATCTTTGTTATTAATCGCAATCGACTTTTCTAATGCTTTTTCGTAAGTAGTAATTGCCTCTTCTAACTCTTCGGTAAAATCAGCTAAAGTTTCCCATTGTACAGGGTGATCTTTTGAGGTGTTTTCGTTTTCAATACAAATAGCTTTTAATTGAGCAAATAACGGCTCAAACTTTTCACGGTTATTTTTGTTAGCCGCCACCATTAAATCTTCTGCTAGATCATGTACCGCTTTATATACTTTTGTATTCATCATCACTGGTTATCCTTTAATGCAGCTAAACTCATTTACTCACTCAATTTAGCTAAAATGTATCATTACAGTCATTATAAAACGTATTTAAACAACTGATTTATTTAATTTGGTGTATAGCGTAATAATACATTAATAATGAACATCGCGTAGGCGTTAAACACTCTGTGATTAAACTTTATCGCAATTGCTCTTGGTAAACTTACACGCTGAATAAACTTGCAACCCAATCCAACGTAAAAATGGTCGTAAACACTTTAAGTGCAATGACAACTAAAAATAATAGGATGATTGCCGCTTTAGCTTTGCTACTTTTAAGATTGTTCCAATACAATAACTTTGCATTAAATTCTGTTTTTAACTTAGTGACAGCTTCTTTCATAATTACATCCTACTTAGGGATCCCGCTCAGCAACATTTAATAACTACACAGCTGCCCAAGCAGGTTTCATAATATTTTTCGCCACCTTAGAGTAAAGCATTAAATAAAGCCTGTACTATATAAAATGTAACAAGGGGTTTTAACTTAAGTTATTGTATCTAACTTTTTTACACACCCAAAAAGCAAACAATGGGGCAATTCAGTAGAGCGTTAATAATAAATTTGGTGCAACACTAATACCTAACTTAAATGTGTTAACAGTCAACTAAATTAGCAAATTATGAAAGAGTGCAACCAGTGTGGTAAATGCTGTATTAAATATGGTGGCGGCGACTTAAGCGCAACGAAAGAAGAAATAGGTTATGGGAGCTCTTTAACCCCGAAATTTATGAGTACGTTAAAAACAACGAAATTTGGTTTGACCCAAAAACAGGCTTAAGACTTCAAGTGTGCCCATTTTTAGAAATTGCGCCTAAAAAGGAGCCTCTCGCTAAAAATATGTATACCTGCAGTATTTACCTTGACCGTCCAGAAGACTGCCGTCACTACCCTAGCCTTATTTCAGAGATGATCCGCGACGAATGCGAAATGATTGAATCTATAGATATAACAAACCAGACAAGAGCGCAGCATAAACTAGATTTGATAATGATAGATAGCCACTCTTAAATACCCAGATAAACCTGCAGCGCTATGAGTCTCGCATTTGAATAAATAGGTATTTCTATTAACATACCTATTATTATAATTTTTATAAAATTGGTTTAATCGTCATTTTTAGATCATTCATCGCAAAATACAAAGTTATACTATAACATTGTTGATTCACTGATTTTGCGGTGTTATATTATATCACAACATAATAACCGCGAACCAATATATCCATGACAAAGTTAACATTAATCTCCTCTGCTATTTTTTCTGTTTTATGTTCTCAATCAGCTTTGGCTGCCACTGTTACTGGCAAAGTAATGGATGATAAAAATCAACCAATTAAAAATGCCTCAATTCATGTGCATGGTAAAAACCAAAGCGTTAAAAGTAATGATTTAGGCGAATTTGCTATAGAAATCGATGCAAATAGCCAATTACATATTAGTAAAGACAACTACGTAGACTCTCGTATTGCTGTTAGCGAATCTTCAAACAACCTGTCTGTATCGCTTAAACCAACATCGGTTGAGACAGTGGTTGTTTATGCCTCTGCACTTCATAAAAATAGCCTCGAGATGATATCGCCAGTAAGCGTGCTCTCAGGTGATGAATTAAGAAATAAATCTAAACCAACTCTTGGTGAAACTCTAAAAGGTTTACCAGGCGTAAATGCAAGTTACTTTGGCCCTGTATCATCAAGCCCAATTATTCGTGGTTTAGATGGCCCTCGCGTTAAAATCACACAAAACGGATTAGATGCCAGCGATGCATCACGCATTGGCCCAGACCACGCGACATCAAGCGACAGCCTAGCAGCAGAACAAATTGAAGTATTACGTGGCCCAAGTACCCTACTTTATGGCTCTGGCGCAATTGGCGGTGTTGTAAACGTGGTTGATAACCGCATTCCTACAGACAATATCGACGAGCTTACGGGTGCTGCTGAATACAGCCACGATACAGTGTCAAACTCAAACACAGTAGCTGCAAAACTTGAAACAGGTAATGAAGGCTTTAACTTTCATTTTGATGGCACTAAGCGCAGTGGCGATGATTACCAAACACCTACCTTTACTATTGCCGACGATGATGGCGATGTAGAAACAGAGAATTCTGTAGAAAATACTTTTATTGATAGCGAAACACTCAACTTTGGTACCAGCTATGTTGGCGATCATTTAACGATTGGTTTTTCTTACGGTAGTATTGATACTGATTACGGTATTCCTGGGCATGAGCATCATCACGATCACAAAGGTGAAACTGAAGAAGAGCATGCAGAACATGAAGATGAAGCTGCTGAGGAGCCAGTTTACGCACATTTAGAGCAAAATCGCTGGCAAGGGCTTGTAAGTTACGCCCTTCATAATAACTGGATTGAAACCATCAACCTACGTGTTGGCTATACAGATTACTCGCACAGCGAAATTGAAGATGGCGAAATTGGTACTACTTTTAAAAATAAAACGACTGAAGCACGTTTAAATGTAGAGCATAAGTTTGCTGATTGGCACGGAATGATGGGCTATCACTACAGCGATTCTGACTACGATGCAATTGGTGAAGAAGCCTTTACACCCGCAAGTGTAACTACAACTAACGCATTATATTTACTAGAAGAGCGTGAATTTGGCGACGTTACAATTGAACTTGGCGCACGTGTTGAAGATTACAAAATTGAAAGCCAAATCACGGCACACGAGCATAGCCACGATGAAGTAGAAATAGATCACAGCGACGAAGAAACCATTGGGTATAATGAAAGTTTTACCAATTTAAGTGCCTCTGCTGGTGCCATTTGGCAATACAAGCCGGGTCATAGTATCGCTACAAGTATTTCTCATTCAGAACGAGCACCGCTTTCGGCAGAACTTTTATCTAACGGCTTACACATTGCAACTGGCACTTACGAGCTAGGCCTTGGTTACAATATTGAAGATAATGAAGCGCATTTTGAGCCAGAAAATATCAAGCAGGAAACTTCAACAAACTTAGATTTAAGCTTTAGACGCTTTAGCGGTGATTTTGGTTACACCGTTAACTTTTTCTATAACGATATCAAAAACTTTTATTTTCAAGAAAATACGGGTTTAGTTTACGATGAAGAAGATGGTTTAGAATCAGCTATTGGTGCACATGACGATGCTGTTGCGGTTTATCAGTTTACAAGTAAAGACGCAGAGCTTTATGGAATTGAGTTTGACGCGCATTACCAAGTAACACCAAGCGCTATGGTTAAAGTATTTGGTGACTCAACTCGTGCAAAACTAAAAGACGACGAAGGCAACTTACCGCGTATTCCTGCCAATAAATTAGGCTCTGAGTTACAGTACGATTTAGGTGACTTACAACTAACATTAACGGGTACTCATTACTTTGATCAAAACGATGTAACTGCATTTGAAACAAAAACGGACGGCTATACGTTATTTGATGCACAAGCTAATTACCAATTAGGTTTAGGCAGTGTAGATGCACAGCTTTATATAAACGTGGATAACATTACTGATGAGTTAGGCTTTGTGCATAGCTCATTTATTAAAGATAAAGCCCCACTACCTGGCAGAAACTTCCGCTTTGGTGTTCGTGGTTATTTTTAATAATTAAAAATAGTTTTTAGTTTATATATTTACAAACCGCATTTTATTAATGCGGTTTTTTTTATTTTTAGAATATATAATATCAACACGCAGTTATACTTAATCGATTTGAAGGATTAAACCTGATGCTAACTGCGTTAAGAATTTCTGATATACGACTGCATGGATGCTGGAGGTAGAGCAATGCAAGAGCAATTAGTGGTAACAACTAAACAACGAAATTTTTGCCTTGTTATCGACACAATTTTCTTAGCGAAAAATAGATCACTTAATTAAGCTAATTGGTATAAAACTCTTAAATTACAGACACATCGAGTAGGGTGAGGCTTTTGCCTCATCCCTCTCACAGAACCGTACGTACGGGCCTCGTATACGGCTCCTGTATTCTTCTATCCCTTCGGCTTATTTTCTAAACGCCGATTGAGCAAGCCATCCTGTACTTACGTTTTCCATTGAATATAAACCTTGCTCCTCAAACCATTGGTTTGGCATCGCTACATTCGATAATGGACTTAGAGAGTTTCGCCATGAGTTCATTTTGATGAACTTAAATGGCGGCTTTTTCCCTAATTGTTTTAGTCGCTTATGCAACCTCGCTGGGTTTTTCCACAACCTTAACTGAATTGCCCTTAATCGTCGTCTCACCCACCTTGCCAACAAATTTAGCACTCGTTTACAATTGGCTATACTGAAATAATTTACAAAGCCGCGCACCACTGGATTGAGTCTTTTTATTACTTCAATTAAGTTCATGCCACTATTTCGCTTTGTTAATCGTTTTACTCTTTGTTTAAAGCCTTTGAGTTTTGTGGCTTGGATACGCGTCCAATTACTGCCTATCTCCACTCCCAAAAATTTTACGCCTTCACTACTATGCGCTATGTGCGTTTTCTTTTGGTTGACTGTTAACTTTAAGCCTTTTTCGAGTATCTGAGTCGCTACTGTGAGTGCATTCTTGGCTGCTTTTTCTGTGCAGCATAAGATCAATATGTCGTCGGCGTACCTCACTATTCTGTGATTTCGCTTTTTCATTTCTTGATCAAATGCATCTAGGTAGATATTCGCCAACAATGGACTGATAACACCACCTTGTGGACTTCCTAGCTCACTCGCTTCCCAATTATTGCCTATCATTACTCCGCTTTTTAAAAACTGTTTGAGCAGTTTTAAGATGCTACCGTCTGTCACTTTGCGTTTGACGCTGCTTATGATCAAGTCGTGATCGAGTAGGTCAAAACACTTCGACAGATCCATATCAACCACCCACTCACGGTGATATTTACGAATAAATACCGTGGCTTTGCTGATGGCGTCATGACAACTTCGTTTCGGCCTGTACCCATAACTTGATGGGTGAAAGTCGATGTCGAAGAGCGGTTGGAGAATGTTCAATAGTGTTTGTTGTACTATGCGGTCGCGAACTGTTGGAATTCCCAGCAGTCTCACACCACCATCATCTTTCGGTATTTCTATCCGTTTGACTGGCTGTGCGCGATACTGCTTGCTTTGCAGTTCACCTTGCAGTTGTTTCAAGTTTTCTTCTAAATTCAAGGCGAACGCGGCTATGGACTGCCTATCTATTCCGGCCGCTCCTTTCGCTGCTTTCACTTTTTTGAATCCCTTGTACAGGTTATTAATATCTAATAATTGCCCATACAAGCTGTAGTAAACTGTCATCAATTGCCTTTGCTTACGGTATGTCTGTCGTTTCACATTGATGTATAGTGGTGTTCTTCATGAGGACATTAGGTGTGCTAGCCGAATGGCAATCTGCCTAAGTGGTCGCTCATTACTCCCATGCTCGGCCTTCAGTTCTCAGCGTCCACATTCCTGCTTAGCCGTCATCTCTTGCCTATTTCCGTCGAAATACATGTGAGCCTATACGTCGATACTCCTGATTTTCATACACTTAAAGAATACTTCCCCCCTTCGCAATCAATTAAAACTTTTGATTAAAATTGACCCTATCAAACATTCTGTTGATAGTCGGCTTGGTTTTCCCCTCCACACCATTACTGGCTTTCATCGGCCTAGCCTTACTCACTACTACGGGTTCATCTGCCACCTCACACCGACACTAAATCTTGGCTTTCACCTTGTATTTAGGCCACTTACTCTCATTAAGTTTAGATGCCAGGCTTCCCCAGTTACTGCACTGGCTCCCTGTTAGAAATCCCACCCTCAAGCACAGTATTGGTCTGACTAAGTATAGGGCGTTGCGCTATTTTGCACGCTGACCCACCAATACTGCCGAAACAGGTTACGGTTAGTTGTGTACCTCTAACTTCTTATGGCTTCCTTCAGACCCCACCGTTGGCCAGTGACGCCCTTGCCATTCAGATTATCTTCCCCTTAGTCAGGGTGATAAGGCATCTTTCAGCCTATCGGGTTTGCCAGCTTCGCTGGGCAAACAAAAAAGCCGTATTCAGATTGAATACGGCTTTTTAAACTCTTAATTTTAAAATTTATTTAAATTAAGAAATGATTTCGTGTAGTTCAACGTCAAATACAAGCGTTGAGAAAGGTGCGATTGCAGCACCTGCGCCACGTTCTCCATAAGCAAGCTCATGAGGAACGTAGATACGCCATTTAGTACCTACAGGCATCATTTGTAATGCTTCAGTCCAGCCTTTGATCACGCCACCAACTGGAAATTCAGCTGGTTGACCGCGCTCGTATGAGCTATCAAACACAGTACCGTTAATTAGTGTACCGTGGTAATCAACACGTACTGTAGACTCAGCTGTTGGCTTTTCGCCTTCGCCAGTCGCTAGTACTTCGTATTGAAGACCAGACTCAGTTACTGTGATTTCAGGACGTTTTGCGTTTTCTTCTAAGAATGCAATACCTTCTGCAGAAAGTACTTTAGATTCTTCTTCACGACGAGCTTGGATCTCTTCGTTAATCTTTTCGAATGCAGCTTGAATCTCAGGGATCTCAACTTGAAATGCGCTACCAGCGTACGCATCTTTCATGCCTTCAAATACTGAATTTAGGTTTAAGCCTTCAAAAGGATTAGACTTAAGTTGCTCACCCATTTGTAAGCCAATACCGTAACTTGCTTTTTCAGCATCTGTAGTAAAATTATCTGACATAATGTGTTTTTCACGTTTTGTTAGTTAAAAGACACGACTATGCTATCACAAAATAAACCCCGTTTGGGGCTAGTTTTTGCTGAGTTTTAGCTTAATTAGGCCAACAATATAACTACAAAGCGGTAAAGTGAATAAAATTCCAACAAGTAAAGGAATAGCTAATAATCCAGATTCACCAGACAATAAAAATGGCACTGCAACTAAGCCTACTAAACCAATAAAAGCAGAGCCAATTACTGGCCAATGTTTATCATATTTAGTAATAAGATGGGCAGCCAAAATATTAAAACCAAGACCATAAGCAAAAGCGGTAATTAATGGATATTCTGGTTGTGCGTCGACCGCCATTTTTGCCAACAAGCTAATAGCACTTTGATAGCAGTAACCAAATACCACCCATAATAAAAGATGTTTTATTAATTGCTGTGAGGTTGATAGGTTCGTTGCTTTAGTCATTAATTAAACTCCACAAAGCAAAAAACCGCCTATAAGGCGGTTTTTTTAAATAATGGTGGAGAGATAGGGATTTGAACCCTAGATGGGCTATAAACCCATGCCGGTTTTCAAGACCGGTGCATTCGACCACTCTGCCATCTCTCCGTACGGCGCGAATAATATGGTTAAACGTGTTACTTGTAAAGAGCTAAATATAAATTAATCGTAAATAATAATTAAACGATTAAAAACAAGTCACATTGCTCTTTTGTTGCGCTATTTACTGCAGCACGCTTATTAATTCAATACTCAGTAATATTGTTTGGGCCTGCGAGCAATCCAAGAACAAATCAAACAAGCCAATAAACTCAGTGCCGTGAATGTTACACTTTGAAAAATTAAGTCAAACCGATTTAAATCATCACTTGGCACTATTACAAACATAAAAGCGGGGAGTACACTTAGCGCTAAAACATAACAACACACTTTAAATGCCCGTCCAAAGTCAAAACGTTTAGACTGTTGCATCCACAAAGTTAACAGTATTAGCATACCTATTGCAGAGCCTGCTATAAAATGCGCTGCATTTGTACTCATTGCAACATACAAGGTTACAAAAGCACCAACAATTCCCCAAATTGACCACGCAAGCCAGTTTTCTTTTTCCTGTAAAAATAAATTTCCCATTGTTTTCGTCTTCTTTATCGTTATTTTTATTAAGACTTTCCATAATG
Source organism: Pseudoalteromonas sp. HL-AS1 (assembly GCF_031198785.1). Taxonomy (NCBI): domain Bacteria; kingdom Pseudomonadati; phylum Pseudomonadota; class Gammaproteobacteria; order Alteromonadales; family Pseudoalteromonadaceae; genus Pseudoalteromonas; species Pseudoalteromonas sp. HL-AS1. Next base: position 1,678,843 of record NZ_CP133569.1, on the reverse strand, counting down.
TATCAAAAAACAACCGATTAAAAAACAAACTGAAGAAGAATTATTAACTTTTGTGCTTCCAAGCGCTTCTCACAGCCAAACCACTAACTCTTTTATATTACTCTTAGTAACCTTAATGAATATGACTATGCAAATTGCATAAAGTTCATACTATTTCACAAATTACTAAAATAATATTCTGGTTTATGGCGAGGCGACTTTTTACAATCGACTTCGGGTGTACCTATATATAAATACCCTACTATTTCATCTTGCTCATGTAAGTTAAGCGCTTTTTTAACCGCGCTACTTTGTGCAAAGTAGCCTGTGCGCCAAACACCGCCTAACCCTTGGGCAAATGCAGCTTGTTGCATCGCTAATACACTACAGCCTGCGCTTTGTACTTGTTCTATTCGAGGAACTTTTGGGTGTTCTTGATATTTAGCAATTGCTATTACAATCATAGGCGCACGAAGGGGAAGCTCTTTAGCACGGTTAATTACTTTTTCTGTCTGTTGCTCTGCCACTGCACTTTGATGGTAAATGTCACCCAGTTTATTGCGTGCATCACCTTGAGCTATGATGAACTGCCACGGTGCTATACAGCCATGATCAGGAACACGTAATGCTGCTTGCTTAATTATGTCGAGCTGCTCAGGCGTAGGGCCCGGCTCTGTTAGTTTAGAGTCTGATTGGCGGGTAAGTAAAAGCTCAATAGCGTTCATAACGATTCCTCAAAATTCAAAACGATAGAGTAACATTTAAAACCTTAAATAATAAATACCGAGAAATTAAAATGCAAAACGACCGCAAAGGGTCAACTATGCAGCCGTTAATAAAATACATTTAATGCGCTATTTTTTTATAACGTTTCGCTTTAACCAGTAATCAAAACTAACAAAACGCCCACCGCCCATAAAAAATAAACTTAGGAGCATAGCAAAATAAATTGCCGAAAATTCTATGCCATTATTTAAAATAGATGGTTTACCTTTTTCGTATAGGTAATCAGGAAAGCCGTGCTCTTCAACTAAGCCTCGAATTTTCCCTATCCTGTCCTGTACTTCTAATGAGTTTTCGAGGCTTTCTTTTGCACCTGGGATAGATAGCCAATCAAGTACTTGCGCAGCACTTGTTTCTGGATTAGTCGGCGCTATTGCAAACCACCCGTTATGCCAATGTACTGAAGTAGCCGCTACAACCATTGTGAACATAAGCGGGATACTGACTAAGCGAGTTAAAAGGCCTAATAATAACAACCAACCACCTAAAAATTCACTCCATCCAGCTAAGAAAGCTAGTAAGTCAGGAAACGGTAAGCCTAAACCCCATTCACTATTACCAAACCATTGAACGACATCAGGAGATGCTAAAAAGTTATTTAGAAAGCCTTCTGTTTCAGTGCTTATAGCAAGTTTGTTATAACCTGCGATGATCATAACGGGAGCTAAAATTAAGCGAAATAGTAAAGCAGGTAAACCATCTAAAAACGATAGTTTACCCAATATTGTGTTATAAAAACTGATTAGTTTATTCATGCGTATCCTGTGTGTTCAATGTTTATTAAGTTATAGACTATAAACAACAAAGACCGTATAAATTGATAAACTATTTCAATTTATTTACAAAGGTTAAATACTTCTCGCCACTTGTAGGGCTTCAAAAATAGCGCGTTTAGCATCAATTGCAGCAGCCAGTTTAGCTCCGCCTATCACATGCACTTTTGCGTTATCTGTGTAACCTTCTAGCACTTCGCTATTAGAAACCTGACCAATACAGGCAATAACAGTATCTACCGGCAGCACTTGTACTTCTCCAGCAACATTAATTGTTAACCCATTTTTATCAAAACTTTGATATTGGCAATCAGCAATTTGTTTAACGCCATGCTGTTTAGCAACTTGGCGATGTATCCAACCAGTGGTTTTACCAAGCTCACTACCAAAACGACCCGAACTGCGTTTTAACATATACAATTGGCGCTCGTCTTTATGAGGCTGTGCATCACACTCAATCCCCCATTGCGTTTTAAACTCGCTAATAGATTGTGATTTATGTTCGCTTAAAAACGCAACCATATCAAAACCAATACCGCCAGCACCTAAAATAGCGATTGATTTGCCCAATTCTACTTCGCCGCGTATGACTTCGTCATAGGCAAACACACGCTTATCATCACTACATTTAATAGAGGCTTCACGCGGCCTAACGCCTGTTGCAAAAACAATATCATCATAATCTTTAAGCATTGAATCGTCGTAAGCTTTACTAAGCTCCACAGTTACTTTTAATCGCTCGAGCTCATTAGTGAAGTAAGTAAGTGTATGGTTAAAGTCTTCTTTACCCGGTATCTGCATGGCTAAATTAAATTGACCGCCCATTTGCGATTTTTGATCAATTAACGTGACGTTATGCCCTTTTTGAGCCAAGTAACAACTTGCTGATAAACCAGCAGGACCTGCACCGACAACTAATACATTTTTAGCTTTGGTTGCTTGCTCTAGCGGGTAATCTAGCTCAAATGCAGCTTGTGGATTAACTAAACAAGTAGCACGTTTATTTTTAAATACGTGATCTAGACAACCTTGGTTACAGCCAATACAAATATTAATTTGTTTAGATTGATTGTTTACATACTTATTAAAAAACTCAGGATCAGCCAATAACGGACGTGCCATCGAAATTAAATCAGCCTCGCCTGCATTTAAAATATCGTTAGCAATTTCTGGAGTATTAATTCGGTTAACAGCAATAACTGGCACGCTCACCACGTCTTTTAAACGTTTTGATGCTTCTTTAAATGCACCCGGTGGCACCATACTCGCAATAGTCGGTACACGCGCTTCGTGCCAACCAATGCCAGTGTTAAATATATCAACACCCGCTTTTTCAAGTTCGGTAGCCTGAATAACAACTTCCTCTGGTGTTGAACCGTTTGGAATCAAATCAATGACCGACAATCTAAAAATAATTAAGAATTTTTCAGATACTTTTGCTCTTACAGCTTTAACTATTTCAAGTGCAAGTCGCATTCTATTTTCTAAGCTGCCACCAAACTCATCATCGCGTTTATTGGTGTGCGGCGCCATAAACTCATTGATCAAATACCCTTCAGAACCCATGACTTCTACGCCATCGTAGCCGGCTTTTTCAGCCATATAGGCAGAATACGCAAAGTCTTTAATTGTTTTTTTAATCGAGCCAAGCGACATCGCTTTAGGTTTATAAGGATTAATAGGTGCTTTTATTGCACTTGGTGCTTGATTGAAAGGATGGTATGCGTAACGTCCAGCATGTAATAATTGCAAACAAATTTTTCCACCGTGTTTATGCACAGCATCTGTGTAAGCGCGATGCTTAAACACATCGTAATAACTATTAAATGAGGAAGAAATAGGTGTTAGCTTGCCACGTAAATTAGGGCTGTATCCGCCTGTAATTAACATTGCGGTGCCACCTTTTGCACGTGCTTCATAAAATGCGCGTAAGCGCTTGCGGTTATGCCAGCCCTCTTCAAGACCTGTATGCATTGAGCCCATAACCAAGCGGTTACGTAATTGTGTGTGTTTTAGTTGTAATTGTTGTTCTAACATCTTGTGCCCCGTTAACTGGTCTAACCTGTATACATTAGCTAATTCTGCTTTAATGGCAAGTAATAAGCAATATGTGCATGCATTTAATTAAAAATAGCAGTAAAAACTTACGTTTATATAGGTTCATAAACACTTCGTTACGATTTAGCAGTTAAATTTATTTTTATTCTAGGCTAAGATGGAACTAATGTATTAACTGTACCAAATTAAGGAGCTATTTTGATAGCAAAGGTATTTAAAGGTATTTGGGCTGGAATTAATTTTTCTCGTCGCTTAATACTAAACATTTTGTTTTTATTACTGGTAATTGTTTTCTTTGTGTCACTCTCAAGTGACGATGATCAAATAATAGTTGAAAATGGCTCTGTACTCAGGCTTAACTTAAATGGCCCTATTGTTGAAGAGAAAACATATATAGACCCAGTTGAAGCCGCAATTAGTGATGCAACTTCTGGTTCTGAAGCGCCAAGCGAAATATTACTCGACGATATTGTTGAAGTAATAAATGAAGCGACTAAAGACGATCGTATCACGGTGATATTGCTTGATTTACAAGAGATGCCTAAAGCACATTTAAATAAACTTAAGCAAATTACAAAGGCTATTGATGCCTTCAAGCAAGCTGGCAAAAAAGTAATTGCATCGGGTTATTACTATACTCAAGCACAATACTATATTGCATCGCATGCTGACGAAATAGCTATGCACCCATACGGCAGCGTAGGTATTGAAGGTTATGGCATGTACCCGCTTTACTTTAAAGATGCACTTGAAAAGCTTGAAGTAACGCAGCATATTTTCCGTGTTGGTACATTTAAGTCTGCAGTAGAACCTTTTATTCGTAACGACATGTCCGATGCAGCTAAAGAAGCTAACCGCGTTTGGTTAGGCGCTCTTTGGAGCGAATACAAACAAGATGTTGCCGCTGTTCGCCCGTTTGATGAGTCAAATTTTGACGAAACAATGGACGTATATCTAGAAAAAATGAAAGCTGCCGATGGCGATGCAGGTAAATATGCACTTGATCACCAGTGGGTTGACTCTTTAAAAACAAATCAGCAAGTTCGCAAACAATTAATTGATTTAGTGGGCACACGAGAAGATGGTAAGACATTTAAGCAAGTTTCATTTCGTGAATACTTAAGCTTAATTAAACCGCCTATTGAAATTGATAACCCTATTACCGAAAAAGTAGCGGTAGTTGTTGCTAAAGGTACGATTGTTGATGGTGAGCGTAAAGCGGGCGAAATTGGGGGTGACTCTACAGCTGCCCTACTTCGTAAAGCACGCCTTGATGATAAAGTTAAAGCGGTTGTACTACGTATCGACTCTGGTGGCGGTAGTATGTTTGCCTCTGAAGTTATTCGTGCTGAAGTATTAGCCCTTAAGGCTGCTGGTAAACCTGTTATTGCTTCAATGAGTTCTGTGGCTGCATCAGGTGGTTATTGGATTGCCTCTGCTGCAAACGAAATTTGGGCAGCACCAAGTACAATTACAGGCTCAATTGGTGTATTTGGTACGTTTATGACATTTGAGAAAACCTTATCAAAAATTGGTGTTTATTCAGATGGCGTTGCAACAACCGAAATGGCTGGCTTTTCTATCACTCGTCCACTAAATGAAAAGATGGGTCAAGTAATTCAAATGAACGTTGAGGAAGCATACGGTCGCTTTTTAAATGTTGTTGCTGATGCGCGTAATATGACGCCTGAGCAGGTTGACAAAATTGCCCAAGGCCGTGTATGGATTGCATCTCAAGCACTTGAACTAGGTTTGGTTGATAAGCTAGGCGACAAACAAGATGCGATTGAAGCCGCTGCTGCACTTGCCAAGCTTAATCATTATGAAGTTAAAACTATTAAACAAGATTTAAGCTCGCAAGAAAAAATGATTCAAAACATTTTTGGTAATGCGTCTATTAAATCTATGCTTGGTTTGCAAACACAAAAAACATCTGTGTTAGCAACACAAGCTAATTTACAAAGTGTTATTAACCAATTAAGTACTGAAGTTGAAAACCTTAAAGATTACAACGATCCACAAGGTGTATACGCACGCTGTTTAGTGTGTAACGTTGCACAATAAAAGTGCATAGCTTCACCTAATCAGCTGTATTTAAAGCTGCTTAACGTTATACTAGGCCCAGTTTTTTTACTGGGCTTTTTTTATGAAACGTAAACGCATTTATATCGCTTATACTGGCGGTACTATAGGTATGAAAAAATCGAGTCGAGGCTATATTCCTGCTGAAGGTTTTTTAACAGAAACCGTAGTGAATAACGCAGAATTTAATCGTGATGAAATGCCTTTGTTTGATATTCACGAATACTGCCCTCTTATAGATTCTTCAGACATGTCTCCAGAGCATTGGCAACTCATTGCTAATGATATCAAAGATAAATACCAAGATTATGATGGTTTTGTGGTGCTCCATGGCACTGATACTATGGCGTATACAGCCTCAGCGCTGTCATTTATGTTCGAAAATTTGACTAAACCTGTGATTGTAACCGGCTCACAAATTCCGCTCTCACAATTGCGTTCTGATGGCCAAGTAAACTTACTTAATGCCATGTATTTAGCTGCAAATTATCCTATTGCTGAAGTAAGTCTCTTTTTTAATAACCAACTGTTTAGAGGTAATAGAGCAACTAAAGCACACGCGGATGGGTTTAATGCTTTTGCCTCGCCTAATCTAGACCCCTTAGCGTTATCAGGTATTAATATCCAACTGATTAAAGGTCAGCTTAGCCCATATGTTGAAAATGAGCTGCAAGTTACACCTATTACACCTCAACCTATCGGGGTGCTTTATTTGTATCCTGGCATTAGCCAAGAGGTAGTTAAAAGCTTGGTCAATGGCAATATTAAATCATTGGTGCTACTGAGTTTTGGTGTGGGTAATGCACCACAAGATCCGAGCTTTTTGTCAATACTCGAAGAAGCAAGTAAACGTGGCGTCGTAATTGTTAACTTAACTCAGTGTTTAAAAGGTCATGTAAACATGGGTGGCTATGCAACAGGTAATGCGCTATTAAATATTGGTGTAATAAGTGGGTACGATATGACCCTTGAAGCATGTTTAACTAAGTTACATTATTTATTTAGCCAAAAGCTTGAAGTCGAAACGATTCGTCATTTAATGCAAGATAACTTACGTGGTGAGTTGAGCCGTTAATTTTTACAGGCTAAAAATACAAAAGGCACGCTAAATAGCGTGCCTTTATCGTTTTAAACAACTGTTTTTTATCTAACTTTAGCGTTTATATCTACTAAATCAGTTAAATGACACATTTCACCACTGTGGGTTTTTATGCCATGCTCACCAAAGTAATCACGCTGGGCTTGAACTAAATGCCCATTACTCGGTGTAGTTAATGTTGCTAAATACGTTTGTGTAGCTCCCAATACAGGGAATGCTAAACCAGTCATTATTGCTTGACCGGTAATTTTGCGCAAAGAGTTAGACTCTTTTTCAAGAGTGTCAATAAATTCAACACCTTGTGCAACGCTATCAAGGTAGTCAGCACGGATTATACAACCAGCGCGCCATGTTTGAAGCGTTTTAGATAAATCGACTTTCCACTGATGAGTACGTGATGCACCTTTAATTAGCGCTAGACCTTGACGATACGCAAGTAAGCTTGCAAGTAAGAACGCGTCTTTTAGCTCTTCTAAATCAATTTCAACATTGTTCGTTGATTTAGATGCATATGTCATCTCTTGTGCAGCCGTTGTGTTACATGCATTAGTTAAATGACGAGCTTGAACAGCAGCAACAAGTGAAGGGACAGCAATACCAAGTTCGAGTGCATTTTGCGCAGTCCAAAGACCAGTACCTTTAGCGCCAACTTTATTATCAATTAAGTCCGCAAGCGGTACATTATTATGATTTTCAAGTGACAATATATGGCTAGAAATAGACAGTAAGTAACTATTTAATTGACCTTCTGACCAGTCATTAAATATCTCAGCTACTTCTTTTGGAGAACGATTAGTACCTAAACGAAGTAATTGGTACACTTCTGCAATAAGTTGCATCAGTGCGTATTCAATACCGTTGTGAACCATTTTTACAAAATGACCACTTGCTGATTGGCCAACACGTGCAAAACACGAGTCGCCATTATAGCTAGCAGCTACTTTTTCAAACCATGGCTCAATACGTTCCCAACCACCTTCAGAACCACTTGCCATCATTGCAGGACCATGGCGAGCGCCTTCTGCACCGCCAGAAATTCCCATAGTGGCAAATTCAAATTTATTTTGGTATTTGAGTTTACGCGTTATACCGTCTTTATAATTACTATTACCGCAATCGACTATCATATCGTCACAATTAACGCCGGCCTCTACAAGTTCATTACAAACTGTATCAACTAACTCACCAGCAGGTACAAGTAATAAAATAGAACGAGGTGCCTCTAAACGCCTTACCATGTCACTTAAATCAGAGACAATGTGAAGCCTATCAGCCATGCCTTGTGATTTGGCACAACTTAGTAACTCTTCACCCGCATGTGGGTTTTTATCATAAGCGACTAGCGTTATCCCTTTTTCAATCAAGTTTAGGGCAAGATTTTTTCCCATAACGCCTAACCCTACTAATGCAACTTGCATCTAGTGTCCTCCTCGGTAACAACTATTTGGTTAGAAAATTCAGTGTATAAATTAAATAATACCGCGTGCATTATACTCATACAGTCATAAAATACTAACTATGAGCCCATACAACATGCTTTTTTATTACAGATAAATAAGCTACGTAATTATATCAAACATCAATGCTCTCGGGGTGACTAAAAGCAACGCTAATTGAAATTAAGATCATTGACGCATTCTGACACCGGTGTCATAATGATGACACAATAGTTTTGTATAAAATAGTGGCAAACCTTTGAAGTTTGCACATAATTAAAATATTTTAATCCAATATAGATATTTTAATTCAACAAAATAACGTCAACATGCTTTCACCAAGCAAACAGGAGAAATTGATGCTAAGACGCACGAAAATAGTCGCTACCCTTGGACCTGCTACCGATAGAGATAACAACTTAGAAAAAATTATTATCGCTGGGGCTAATGTAGTACGTTTAAACTTCTCACATGGTGTTGCCCAAGATCATAAAGACCGTGCGCAAGCTGTACGCGATATTGCAAAAAAATTAGGCAAGCATATTGCTATCCTTGCTGACCTTCAAGGCCCTAAAATCCGCGTTTCTACTTTTAAAGAAGGTAAAGTAACGCTTGCTGTGGGTGCAAAGTTCACTCTTGATGCAAAAATGGAAAAAGGCGAAGGCGATGTTAACTCTGTAGGTATTGATTATAAAGAATTACCTAACGACGTTAGCCCTAACGACTTACTACTCCTAAATGACGGCCTTATTCAACTAACTGTTGATGAAGTAGCTGGGCACTTAGTACATTGTACTGTAACTGTTGGCGGTGTTTTATCTAACAATAAAGGTATTAACCGTTTAGGTGGTGGCTTAACTGCTCCAGCATTTACTGAAAAAGATAAAGAAGATTTAATAACTGCCGCTGAAATTGACGTAGATTACATTGCCGTATCATTCCCACGTAGTGGCGACGATATGCGCTACGTACGCTCACTTGCTGAAGCTGCTGGTTCAAAAGCACAACTACTTGCAAAAATTGAACGTGCTGAAGCCGTTGAAACACAAGAAGCTGTTGATGACATCATTCTAGCGTCTGACGCTGTAATGGTTGCCCGTGGTGATTTAGGTGTTGAAATTGGTGATGCAGCTCTTATGGGCAAGCAAAAACTAATTATTCGTCGTGCTCGTTCATTAAACCGTACTGTAGTAACAGCAACGCAAATGATGGAATCGATGATCGATAACCCTATGCCTACACGTGCAGAAGTTATGGATGTTGCAAATGCTGTTCTTGATGGAACAGATGCTGTAATGCTTTCAGCTGAAACAGCTGCTGGTGATTACCCTGAAGAAACTGTTGCAACTATGGCACGTGTTTGTTTAGGTGCTGAATCTCAAAAAGAAACGCATGTTTCTAAGCATCGTTTAGATAGTCGTTTTTCTAACAATGCAGAATCTATCGCACTTTCTGCTATGTATGCAGCTAATCACTTAGATTCTGTTAAAGCTATCATCACGCTTACTGAATCTGGTAGCACGGCTAAATTAATGTCACGTATCAGCTCTGGCTTACCAATCTACTCGCTTTCACGCCATGCGAGTACATTAGGTCAAACAGCACTTTATCGTGGTGTTTACCCAGTATTTTTTGATTCTACAAAAACTGAAAAAGACGGTATGGTAAAAGCGGCACTTGATACTTTAGTTTCTCAAGGTTCTTTACAGTCTGGCGATACAGTAATTATTACTCACGGTGACTCAATGGAAACTGTGGGCGCAACTAACACAATGAAAATTGTAACTGTCGCATAATTAATACCAATTCGCTTAATTAAGTGATCTATTTTGAGGATAGAAAAACGTGTTGATAGCTATTCAAAAAATTTGCTATTTAGTTGTTCTCGGCAATTGCTCCTGCATTGCTCTACCTTCTGCATCCATGCAGTCGTAAATGAGAATTTTTTAACACAGGTAGCGACACGTTAGCCCCGCAAAATAACTAAGTATTATTGCGGATTGGTATAATTACTAAATATAAAAAATGCGAGCTTAGCTCGCATTTTTTTGTGCCTGTAATAAAAGCGTTGGCTTTAACTTGCTAATGCCGCTTTAACCTTATCTCGGTAGCTACGGCTCACTTTTAATTCTTGTCCGTTTTCAAGTACTAATAAATACTCGCCACTTACTTGTGTAACCAGCTTACTAATTTGTTTTGTGTTTACTATCGCACTGCGGTGTACACGCACAAATAACTGAGGGTCTAGCTCTTGCTCAAGCTCTTTCATTGTTTTACGAAGTATATGCGTTTGTCCATCTTCACAGTGTAAACACATATAGTCACCTGCAGCATCAACCCATTGGATAGTCGCTACAGGTACTCGTATAATTTCACCCTGCTCTTTTACTGCAAGCGATTCTGGGTAACGTCTATCTGTTAAGGTATCGCCAGTGGCTAATTTTTTTAATATTTCTTCGCAATTATTACCAGTAATACCAGCTACAAAACTCGCTAGTTTTTTCTTATGGGCGTTGTCTTGCTGCGTTTTTAAATAAGTATGCACTTTTTCTACCGCCTGTTTTAATCTGTTATCATCAACGGGTTTTAAAATGTAATCGAGAGCATGAATTTCAAATGCTTTTACAGCAAACTGATCAAAAGCAGTTACAAATACAATAGCAGGTAGTACTTTTGTACTTTCGCTAAGCGCTCTTGCCACCTCAAAGCCATTCATACCTGGCATCTGAATATCTAAAAAAACCAAATCGATTTTCTCGCTTTGGCACATTTCAATTGCATCAGCGCCTGAACTACACAATTTAATTACTTCAATATCAGAATATTCTTCAAGTCTTACCGCTAAACCTTTTCGCGCTAACGGTTCATCATCAACAATGAGTGTTTTTATTTTAGTCATTTTTCACAGCCTTCTCAAAAGGTACTCGCAGATTAACTTTTAATCCACTTGGCGTATTATGTGATAATACAAACGAATAATTATTTTCATACAACGTTTTTAATCTATCTTTGGTGTTAGCAACACCTACACCTTGAGCGTTAACTAATTGGCCATCAAGTATTTCAGTGCCTGGGCCGTTGTCACCCACTTCTAGTAATAATTCATTCGCAAATACTTGTGCTTTAATATCAATTACACCACCTTCTGTCAGATGGGCAATGGCATATTTAATCGCGTTTTCTATAATTGGTTGCAAAATTAAGCTCGGTACTAAAGCCTCTTTTGCTTGCTCGCTAATATCTACATTTACTTTCAATCGCTCATCAAAACGGACGCGCTCTATTTCTAAATAAAGCATGAGAGCATGTAGCTCTTGCTCAAGCGGTACTTTTTTAATTGGATCGGTATTAAGTGTGTAACGTAAAAAGTCACTTAACCTTGCTACCATTAAGTTAGCATCTTTGTTTTCTTTAACCAAAATTAAAGTAGAAATAGCGTTAAGTGTATTGAATAGAAAATGGGGGTTGAGCTGATACCTGAGCATTTTTAGTTGCGCTTCGTGTGCCATCGTTGTGGCCTTTAACGCTTTTTGTCGCTCACTTTGTAATAACTGATAATATTTAACGCCAAAGTACAAACCACTCCAACATAAAATAATATAAACCGAATCTAAACCTTGCTGCAGGTAATAAAACCACTCCTCTGGTCTATAACCATGGCGGTATATTTCCCATAGATTGAATTTTTGAACGACAGCCCATAGAGTGCCCGTTATATAAGAGGCACCAAATACTACAATCATTAACACCCAGGGCGAGGCATTCCAAATTTTACGGTAAATATACCTAAGCGGCACTGTCATCAAACAACCAGCGTAAGCATTCAATAAAATAACAAATACGTATATATCACGCATTTCAAATACTTTAGAGCCGATATAATTTACTAACGCGTAACCAATCCAGCCCGCGATTTGCAAAAGCCAAAAAAAACGTTGCCTGTTATCGACTAAAGTTTGCCAGTTCAAAATAGATGTTTACTCCGTATGGTTAAAACTAATTCCATAAAATAGGCTTTTGTTATTTTTATTATTTTTACCCATGTAGGGCTAATTTTCACAAAATTAGGTAGTCTTATTATATAGATTTATGAGTTTGCATAGCACTACAGCTTGCCTTGCTTTTTAAGAGTCTTACCGCAAACAAATAGTCGAGACACTAAAAAAGCGAAAGGTTATCCGCCTTCCGCTTTTTAAATATCAATAGCCTTGTGTAAATTAAGCTAGTTTATCTGATGCTACTTTGTACGTTGGATCTTCAATCACATTCACTTCAACTAAATCACGTGCTTTATGAAGCAACTGCGTACAGTCTTTACTTAAGTGACGTAAATGAAGTTGTTTACCTGCTTTTGTGTATTTGTCAGCAAGTGTATCAATTGCTTCTATTGCACTGTGATCAGATACGCGGCTGTGTTTAAATTCAACAATCACATTTTTAGGATCATTTTTCACATCGAATAACTCAGAAAAGTTTTTAACAGAGCCAAAGAATAACGGACCGTGTAGTTCGTACACCTTAGCGCCTTCCTGATCAATGTAGTTAGTTGTATATATCTGCTTCGCATGCTGCCAAGCAAATACTAGAGCCGATACAATAACACCCACACATACAGCAATCGCTAAATCAGTAATAACAGTCACGCCCGACACAAGAACAATTACAAATGCATCAGATAATGGTACGCGCTTCATCATTTTAAAGCTTGCCCATTCAAATGTACCAAGTACTACCATAAACATAACACCAACAAGTGCAGCTAATGGGATCATTTCAATTAAGCTAGAGGCAAAAATAATAAAACCAAGTAGCATAAGTGCAGCGCTTATACCTGATAAACGAGAGCGACCACCTGAATTTATATTGATCATTGATTGACCAATCATTGCACAACCACCCATTGCACCAAACATACCGCAGGTAATATTTGCAGCACCTTGACCAATACATTCTTTATTACTATGACCACGGGTTTCTGTAATCTCATCAATTAAGCTAAGCGTTAATAATGATTCAATTAAACCAATAGCCGCTAAAATAAGTGCATAAGGAAAAATAATTTGTAGCGTTTCGAAAGTAAACGGTACCATAGGAATATGAAATTCAGGTAAGCCGCCAGCGATTGTTGCTGTTTCGTCGCCTGTCATTCCTTTTAAGAAATCTAATACTGTATGCGCTTCTAAATCAAACCCAATCACTAATCCAGTTACAGTTACAATAGCAACTAGAGATGAAGGCACTGCTGTAGTCAATTTTGGCAAAAAGTGGATTATTGCCATGGTTAATGCAACTAAGCCAAGCATGATAAATAATGGATTTCCTGTCATCCATTCTTGTCCGCCCATACCGTCTGGCACTTTAAACTGCCCTAGCTGAGCTAAAAATATAACAATTGCTAACCCGTTTACAAAACCAAGCATTACCGGATGAGGAACCATACGGATAAACTTACCGAGCTTAAATACACCCGCGAGAATTTGCAGTATTCCCATCAGCAACACTGTTGCAAATAGATACTCAACACCGTGATCAAGCACTAAACTTACCATGACAACAGCTAGTGCACCGGTTGCACCTGAAATCATACCAGGGCGACCACCAAAAATAGCCGTAATTAAACCAACGATAAACGCGGCATATAGACCAACCAAAGGTTCTACATTTGCAACAAAGGCAAACGCAACTGCTTCTGGCACTAAGGCTAACGCCACAGTTAATCCAGATAGAATATCGTTTTTAGCAGAGCTAGGCGCCCTACTGAGTAAGTTAAACATTGAGGTCCTCAAATGGTGTAATGGGTATCAAAAAAAGCGCTAAATTCTACCAAATTAGCGCTCAGTTAACAATTGTCATTATGTGGTTAAGCTAAACTAAAAATGGTTTAGCTTTTAAAAGAAGTGCTTTTACAAAGGAAGTGAAGTACTGCGTTTTACACATGTCATTGTTACATTAGAATGTACTTCTTGGACGTATTCTAAGCTTAGTAAATTATCACGCACAAAATGCTCATACCCTTCTATGCCTTGTGAAATTATGCGTAGCATAAAGTCCATGGTACCAGCCATAGTGTAACACTCTGTTACCTCGTCGTAGCTCATGATCAGCTTTTCAAACTCAGCAAGATTCTTTTTACCGTGATTTGATAAACGCACATGTGCATATACAAGCATATCAAAGCCAAGTTTTTTCTCATCTAAAAGAGCCACTTTGCTTTTTATATAACCATCTTGCTCTAGCTTAGCGATTCGACGCCAGCATGGAGATTGAGACAAGCCTACTTTATCTGCAATTTCTGCGGTTGATAAACTAGCATCTTGTTGTAAAAGTGCCAATATTTGGCGATCTACGTGATTTAGAGACATTTTATTTCTTATTTATCAAATAAACTGGTTAAATTATACAACCATTTTAAAACTCAGTCTGCTTATTTTTAATGTTTATGCAGTTTGTAAACTTAAAATAAGCAACTTAACCAAACTTACCACTCACAAAAGGATTTGTTTTCTTTTCAAATCCCACCGTAGTGTCGCTACCATGTCCTACCAATATTTTAGTATTATCAGGTAAGGTTAAAATATGCGCCTTAATCGACTCAATAAGTTGTTCACTGTTTCCCTTAGGAAAGTCAGTACGCCCTACTGAGCCTTTAAAAATAACGTCACCGACAATAACGCACTCATAGTCTGGTTGGTAAAACACTATATGACCGGGTGTATGCCCCGGGCAATGTTTAACTAAAAAGCTAAGTTTACCTACGCTCACTGTGTCGTTATGGTTTAGCCAAATATCCGGATAAAACGGTTCAATGGGTTTAAATTCAAACATCTGTGCTTGCATAGGTAAGTTTTCAAACCAGAAGTACTCATCTTTTTGTGGACCAATAATTTGTACGTTAAATTGATTTCGTAAAATATCAGCCCCACCCACATGATCTAAATGCCCGTGCGTTAACCAAATAGCACTTAATGCTAGTTTATGCTCATTAAGGACCGTTATTATTTTATCAGTGTCGCCACCTGGGTCGATAACCACAGCGTGTTTAGTTTCGCTACACCAAATAATACGGCTGTTTTGTGCAAAGGCAGTTACAGGTATAGTTATGATTTCCATATTAAATTTCTTTACTTTTTTGATCTGGAATAACAACTTCTTCTTCGAATGACATAAGTATTGGATACTTTAAATACGCTTGATCATAAAATGGACTTTGCTCATATAACCAGTTTAATCGAGCTTCTGCGTCACTCGCGAATGATTTATCTTTAAGTTTTTCATCAAACTTAAGCGCAAGCTTTGGGTTATCTTTTAGCATTTGGCGTGCATACGGAATTAGCGCATAGTTTTCCATATATTCAGTACGCTGAAAAATAGTATTAAACTCACCCCACGCAAAAAATGAATCAGGGGCTTCCGGGTGCAATAAATGAACCGCTAATTCGCCTGCTTTTTGTTGGGTATTTACTTGGTACCAACCATCTAAATCTACATTTATAGCAGGGACGTAATCAAAAGTTGCTGATACTCTAAAACGCCCTTCAAATGGTGCTTTATCAAACGTGTAGTCTGCCACCTTTGCAACTTTCAAAGGCTGTGTGTTTGCCCCTTCAAGTTTATTAATAGAGACACCATGTAACTTTAGTTTCTTAATTATATTGCGATATACAGGCGGAATAAAAAAAGCTTTAGGTACTTCAACTGTATGTTGTACATCTTTTTGCCAATAAATAGGTAAGTCAGTATATGTATGTGCTTTACCCAAATACTTCACTTCATTTTGACCCGAAAGTGAATTCATGCTTGATGAATATTCAATGCCTTTAAACTGTGCAATAGTATCTGCTTGTTTGGCATAGCCACGCTTTACTATTAACTGTTTAGGAACAAATTCTTGTTCTTTTTTTACTGCATTAGCTAATTCATGACTGTGCTTTGATAGCGCAGTAATAGCACCATCTAAAAATACATAAGTTCCCAATACACGTTGCTTGTAAGGCTTCAATGAATGATTTTCGACTAAAATAGTCGGCAATGACTTTAAATCCCCCCAACCATTTGAAAAACGTGGCGTAGCAACCCAGCCCGCTAACCCTTTTTTAAAGTCGCGTTTATCCATAACAAAAACAAGTGGTCCTGGGATGTGTCCTTGCCTCGCTAGCGTATCGTCAATGAGAGGTTTAAAAAACTGGTTTAATGTATCTGATACCGCAGGCGATTCGCTCGAAAATACCGGATTGTAACCATAAGTCACATCGTATTGGTAATCTGCGCCGTCGGTAACGTGTACATCAATGTATAAATTTGGGTTGTAGTCGTTAATAACCTTTAAAACACTTCTAACTTCTGGGGTATCTAATTTAGTAAAATCACGATTTAAATTAAGGTTATTAGCATTTGTTCTAAAGCCCATTTTTGCAGGGCCCCGTTGATTAATGCGATTGAATGCACTGCTACGTTCGTGACCATCTACATTTAAAATAGGAATAAATAATATGTTTACCTTTTTTAAAATGTCACGGCGCTTACCCGTCGCTATATCTCTGAGTAACATGAACATGGCATCTTTACCGTCTATTTCCCCAGAATGTATTCCTGCCTGGATAAAAATAGTTGGCTTAGTGCTATTAGCCATTTGCCTTGCTTCAAAAAAACCTTGCTCACTGGCAATCAACATTTTTATTGCACGCTTACTATTACTATAGCCAATGGTTTGAGATTGAAACTGAGTAGGGTTTGCAGCAACTAACCTATCTACAAATGCCATTGTATTTGCATAATCGGGCGACGCTTCACCTGCAGATAACTCGAAGTCAGTAGTTAACGGCCCTTGTTTTTGTAAAAGCTCTACGCTTTTCCCCTGCCACTCAATGAGTGGAGGTAAGTGTGCGTCATACGCCACACTTGCAGATAAAATGAGTAAACTTGCAAACATAAAATTCTCTAACAAACGCCTTAATTATATAAATTATATCAACTAAATTTTTTATAATGAGGAAACTGCGGTGATTCAACAAAAAAATGCAGCCAAATACATCTCACTCATTCGCACCTGTATTTTTAGGCTTTATAACCTTATTAAATATTATACCAATCCGCAGTAATACTTAATCATTTTGCGGGGCTAAACATGTCGCTACCTGCGTTAAAAAACTCTCATTTACGACTGCATGGATGCAGAAGGTAGAGCAATGCAGGAGCAATTGCCGAGAACAACTAAATAGCGAATTTTTTGCCTAGCTATCAATACGTTTTTACGCTCTCAAAATAGATCCTTTAATTAAGCGAATTGGTATTACTCATTGGTTTAAGTTACTAAATTACAGGCACAAAAAAAGGAGCCATAGGCTCTAATGCCGTTCACTTAAGGTGAGCGGCTTTTTTATTTCTAGCGTACCGCTGTGGTCTTGGCTTGACTGCACGAGGAAAACCTCGATCCCTTCGAGGCTCTAGAATTAGGCTTTCTGCCATCGCATAAAAGTATTTTAATTGACGTGGTATGGCTCCAGGTGTTGAATAAGGTAATCCAACAAGCAACCTCATTATTTGAGCTAAACTACCATTGAAACTCAGTTGGTACGGTAAATAATCACCTTTTAATGTGTGGCACATTTTTACCATCTGATATCGCACCATATTATAAGTAAGCAACACTCCCCACAGCTCTTGCTTTACAAGCGCTGGTAAGCGACTTCTTAATGTTAATCGATTGCCCAGCATATATTGCTTTTGTTCCCGATAACCAAGCTCTATCTCCCAGCGGTGACTGTACAAATCACCTATATCGGCTGATAGATATCGCATCGGATCTGTCATAGATGTCATCACACTATATGATTTCCCCTTTATTTTTCGAGTCACTAACCTCGCGATTAAGGTGTTAGGCAGCGTTGGCCACATCTTTCTTGCTCTTGGGTTGCTGCTAAGTTGGACTAATTTATCATTACGCCCTAATGTTTGAATAACTTCATATTGCACATTTTTTTTCAGGGGGATTAGCCAATGGCGTTCACTGCCAGTTGTTTGCCATTTATGTAAAAGCCCTAAAGAATAGAAACCTTTGTCGAATAAAGTGAGACTGTTATCGGGTGTGGTTTCTATAAGCTTTTCAGCCAGCACCATTTCATTGACCTTGTAATCATCAAAAGCACTCCCCGTGATTAGGTGGCTGCTTAGCTCCATTTGACACACCATTCTGACCTGTGGGTATTGTGTATTAGTCGGTTTTGTAAAGGCTTCATTGTTTTGGGGTGAGTCATCCGTACGCCAAACGACACCATCGACACCAAGCAAGGTAAGCCCATTCCAATGAGGATGATTAGCGTCATTATTCCAATGCCTTTGGGTGCATTCAAATAAGGCTTTCATGGCGGCTTCACCTAGGTTTTTACGACGCTGAGTTAAAGCACTTGGCGCAACAAATGGCTTACCATCGCGGTCAACAATGTCGAGCATATTAACGACATCGGCCATCGATTTGTCATTATAAATAACCATCCCGATCAACAACCAAGCCATCGATTCTAGGGTTGGTTTTCTTTTTCGTAGTGTAACGGTTTCGGTCAGTGCATAGGCTTCTTCGATAAGAGATAAAGGGAGTAAGTCTGCGAGTATTTCAACGTCATTAGGTTTGATGTTGTTAATAATATCGAGAGCATTAGAAAGTTGCATAAAAAAATCCGAATTCTACAAAAGAATTCGGATTCTTACATACCTAGAAGATCGTTCAAGTGCTATTAACTAATTCTTAAATGATCGGCATTAAGCCATAGGCTCCTTTTTAATACTTATATAAAAAAGCTTAAGCGGCTAGGCCTTCTTTTGCTTTTTCTACAAGCGCTGCGAATGCAACTTGGTCGTAAACAGCGATATCTGCAAGGATCTTACGATCGATTTCTACAGAAGTCTTTTTAAGACCATTGATAAAACGGCTGTAAGACAGACCATTTTGACGTGAAGCAGCATTGATACGTGCAATCCATAATTGACGGAAAGTACGTTTCTTCGCACGACGGTCACGGTAAGCGTATTGACCCGCTTTAGTAACAGCCTGGAAAGCTACGCGGTAAACACGTGAACGTGCTCCGTAGTAACCTTTTGCTTGTTTTAAAACTTTTTTGTGACGTGCACGTGCGACAACGCCGCGTTTAACTCTTGCCATTTCTAAAAACCCCTATTAAGCGAACGGTAACATACGTGAAACTAGACCATGGTCATTTTTATGAACCATCATCTTAGGACGTAGGTGTAACTTACGCTTAGAAGTTTTCTTAGTCAGAATATGACGAAGATGCGCTTGTTTACGCTTGAAACCGCCAGAAGCAGTCTTTTTGAAACGCTTAGCAGCGCCACTGTGACTTTTTAGCTTATAAGCCATTGCAATAACTCCAATTGTATTGCTTTTAAATTAGTAAGCAGGCGTGAGATATATTGCTATAGCTCCACTTTTAGGCCTGACTTACTGCCATGTTCCGGTGAAGACCCAACATAAATGCCGCAATCTTACTTTAAAACCGGTTAACTCAGGTGAATATTCGCATATTGCTTGCAGACCTGAGCTAATTTCGGTGCGTATTATCGCTTAAAAATTATTTTTTAGCAACAGGCGCCATCATCATAACCATTTGGCGGCCTTCAACACGATTTGGGAAAGACTCAACTACAGCAAGCTCTTCTAAATCGGTTTTGATACGGTTTAATAATTCTATACCAATTTCTTGGTGAGCCATTTCACGACCACGGAAGCGGATAGTAATCTTAGCTTTATCGCCAGCTTCTAAGAACTTACGTAAGTTGCGAAGCTTAACCTGATAATCACCTTCATCCGTACCTGGACGGAATTTGATTTCTTTTATCTGGATTTGCTTTTGCTTCTTCTTCTGCTCTTTTAGTTCTTTGCTTTTTTCAAAGATGAACTTACCGTAATCCATGATTCTACAAACAGGCGGCTCAGCGTTTGGACTGATCTCAACAAGATCAACACCCGCTGTATCGGCCATAGTTTGCGCGTCTTGTAATGACTGAATTCCAGCTTGTTCGCCTTCAATGTCAATTAAACGAACTTCTTGCGCTGTAATTTCTTCGTTAATACGATTTTTTTGAGCTGTTTGTTGCCCTTTCTTGCCGCCTCTAATAGTACGTTCCTCCAAGAATATCAATAATATAAGCGTGTAATTGGCTGTTTGTTAATGCCTTACACGCTCGATTTTTACTGTCGATTTTTAATTTCTTCGCTAATTTTAGCTACAAAATCATCAACATTAAATTTGCCAAGGTCTTCACCTGTGCGAGTACGCACTGCTACTTCTTGCTGTTCAACTTCTTTATCGCCAACAACAAGTAAATATGGAATACGCTTCAGTGTATGCTCACGGATTTTAAAGCCAATCTTCTCATTTCTCAAGTCAGCAGCGGCTCTAATTCCAAGTTTATTTAATTTTTGTACAACTTCTTTAACATAAGGAGCCTGTTTATCGGTAATATTCATAATTACCACTTGCTTTGGTGCAAGCCACGTCGGGAATAAACCAGCGTACTCTTCAGTTAAAATGCCAATAAAGCGTTCAATAGAACCTAAAATAGCACGATGTATCATTACAGGTGTACGACGCTCGTTATTTTCTGCTACATAAGTAGCACCTAAACGACCCGGTAATGCAAAGTCTAATTGCACTGTACCACACTGCCACGCTCTGTCTAAACAATCGTACAAAGTAAATTCAATCTTCGGACCGTAAAACGCGCCTTCGCCCGGAAGATAATCAAATTCAATATCGTTTAGCTTAAGTGCATCAGCTAAAGCAAGCTCTGCTTTATCCCACATATGGTCTTCACCAATGCGTTGTTCTGGGCGAGTAGATAGCTTAACTACAATCTTCTCAAATCCGAATGTTTCATATGTATCATAAACCATCTTAATACACGATGACACTTCGTCCATTATCTGCTCTTCAGTACAGAAAATGTGAGCATCATCTTGTGTAAAGCCACGTACACGCATTAAACCGTGTAGTGCACCTGATGGTTCATTACGGTGACAACAACCAAATTCAGCCATACGTAGTGGTAAATCACGGTACGATTTTAACCCTTGGTTAAAAATTTGCACGTGACCAGGACAGTTCATAGGTTTAATTGCGTATTCACGTTTTTCAGACTCAGTGGTAAACATTGCTTCTGAATATTTTTCCCAGTGACCTGATTTTTCCCAAAGTGAACGGTCCATCATCATTGGACCTTTTACTTCTTCGTACTCATATTCGCGTAATTTTTCACGTACAAATTCTTCAAGCTCGCGGTAAATGCTCCAACCATCGTTGTGCCAAAATACCATGCCTGGTGCTTCTTCTTGCCAATGCCATAAATCAAGCGCTTTACCAATACGACGGTGATCGCGTTTTTCAGCTTCTTCAAGGCGCTTTAAATACGCTTTAAGTTGCTTTTTATCGCCCCACGCGGTGCCATAAATGCGTTGTAGCATTTTGTTTTCTGAATCACCACGCCAATATGCACCCGCCACTTTCATTAGTTTGAAGTTTTGGCAAAATTTCATGTTAGGAACGTGAGGTCCACGACACATGTCTACATATTCTTCGTGATGATATAAACCTGGGCGGTCATCTTTAGCGATGTTTTCGTCCAGAATTTCTATTTTGTATGTTTCGCCACGCGCTTCAAATGTATCGCGTGCTTCTTGCCAGCTTACTGTTTTTTTCACTACGTCGTAGTTGGTTTTTGCAAGTTGCAGCATACGCTTTTCAATTGCTTCAAGATCATCTTGTGATAATGAGTGTTCCATATCGATATCGTAGTAAAAACCGTTATCAATGGTAGGACCAATTGCCATTTTTGCGTCTGGGAAAAGTTGCTTAACTGCATGACCGATTAAGTGAGCACAAGAGTGACGAATGATTTCAAGGCCGTCATCGTCTTTAGCGGTAATAATCTCAAGACGAGAATCTTCACAAATTTTATCACATGCATCAACACGGTTGCCATTTACACGGCCCGCAATGGTCGCTTTAGCTAAACCAGGACCAATGTCGTTTGCAACATCAAGCGTGCTTACAGGGTTTTCAAAACTACGTTGACTTCCGTCTGGAAGAGTAATAACTGGCATTATAAATCCTTGCTACAGTGGTGACACCTACAATGTATCACGTGTATTTTTAATAAATTAAATGAGAATGACTCGACAACGCTTTTACGAATAAGCATTGACTAATAAATGTAGATGAGGAGTCTATTCAACTACAAAGATATATTGTCGCGTGCCGCGCATTTAATTACAAGTTTAAAGGGGTGAAATCCACCCGTTTTATCCACAAAATGTAGCTTTTAAAGCAAAAAAATCATTTTATTAAAATATAAAAGCATCAATGCATTAATTACGCGCCTACAACTATACCCACACTCGCATTTTAATGTGCGTTGCGTATAATACTGCGTAATTAAGTTATTTTAGAGAATAAACATGAGAACATGTGGTGTAGAAATTACCGGTAGTGATGTACTACTTTGTATTTTAAGTAAAGATAATGACGTATTTGATATTCGCGATGTGCGCCAAACACGCTTTACCTTAGGTAACGGTAACGACACTGAAGTAATGCGTAAATTTCAATTCGATTTTGCAAAATTAATGCAAGATTACCAAATTGATTCTGTTGCAATTCGTGAGCGTCAGCCTAAAGGTAAATTTGCTGGCAGTGCAAAAGGCTTTAAAATGGAAACTGCAATTCAATTAATCGACAACTTAGATGTACGTTTATTTACTACAACTGAAGTTAAAGAGCAGTTAAAACGCAACCCCATCCCTATTGATTTTGAAGAAACAGGCCTTAAAAAGTACCAAGAAAATGCTTTTGTAAACGCTTACGTTTACATCATGAAAAAAACATACCGCAGCGACGAAATGTAAACTCATTACTCGTTTAAAAACGCGTACTTACATTGTAAGACGCGTTTTTTTGTGTCTAAAAAGTAGTATTAGCTTTTATTAATCTAATAATACATTAGTCTAACTGCACCTCTCTTTGTCGACAATATGTGTTTATTTTAACTTTGTAGTTTACATAACTCACACACATTTCCATGGAGAGAGCAATGCACACACACTATTGCGGTAAAAGAAGTAGAGCAAATAAATCACTTGCCGTTATCTCAAAGCTACTTTAGAGGTATACAAAGCACACCTTTAACAAATTCAACTATAGGCGAGTACTTTGACTTTATTGTCGACAAAAACCCAGAGGCGTTAGCTGTTGTAGTTCATCATCAAGGTATTCGCTTAACGTATAAAGAATTTCAAAAAGAAGTTAATCAACTTGCTATGGGGTTGCTGGCACTTGGCGTGAAACCAGGCGAGCGTGTTGGTATTTGGTCTCCTAATAATATTGAGTGGTGCTTAACCCAATTTGCAACCGCAAAAATTGGCGCAATAATGGTTTGCATCAACCCTGCATATCGCCCTAACGAATTACAATAAGCCTTAAATAGTGTTGAATGCTCTACTCTAATCACAGCATCAAACTTTAAAGGCTGTGATTATTTAGAAATGCTCAATGGTTTGGCTCCAGAACTTGCAACTTGCGATAAAGACACACTTAATTTAAAAGCACTACCCACTCTTAAAAATATAATCCGCATTGGCGATGAAGCATCTCCTGGTATGTACTCTTTTAATGATGTTATTAACTTGCCAACATCGGCACATGAGCTTGAATTAAAAGCAATAGGTGCAAACTTAAATGCTGAGCAAGACATCAATATACAATTTACAATTTACAATTTACATCAGGCACAACCGGCAACCCAGAAGGCGCAACGCTCACTCATAAAAACATTTTAAATAATGCGCTATTCGTCGCCGAATCTATGCACTTTACGAGCGATTACAAGTTATGTATCCCTATCCCATTATATCATTGCTTTGCAATGGTATTGGGTAGCTTGTTGTGTGTTAGTAAAGGTGCAGCAGCCATTTACCCAGGCGATTCATTCGATGCAAAAACCACACTAGATGTAGTTCAACAAGAAGGGTGTAGAGCGCTGCACGGTGTACCTACTATGTTTATTAGTGAGCTTGAGCTAAGTAATTTTAACGATTATGACTTAAGTACTTTACGCACGGGTGTAATGGCAGGCTCTACATGCCCAGAGCAAGTAATGCGCAAAGTACAAACACAAATGAACATGCATCAAGTACTGATTGCTTACGGGCAAACGGAGTGCAGCCCCATAAACAACATTACCGAAACAGACTCTTCAATAGAGCGGCAAGTAACGACGGTTGGCCGCGCACTTGCCCATACTGAGGTTAAAATAATTGACGAACTGGGTAACATTCAAAAAATTGGTCAACCTGGCGAAGTGTGTAGTAAAGGTGCAGGCATAATGCGCTGCTATTGGAATGACGATGCTAAAACAAAAGCCACAATAGATGACAACGGTTGGCTACACTCTGGCGATTTAGGTGTCATGGATACAGAAGGGTTTGTCACTATTGTTGGCCGCATTAAAGATATGATTATTCGCGGCGGCGAAAACATTTACCCTCGAGAAATAGAAGAAGTACTTTACACCTACCCGGGCATTCAAGATGCTGCCATATTTGGTATAACCGATGAAAAGTATGGCGAAGAAGTATGCGCTTGGATCCAACCAAAAGAAGATGCTGTGCTTGATGAGCAAGCAATTCGTGAGTTTTTAAAAGACAAACTCGCCTACTTTAAAATGCCACGACATATCCGTTTTGTAGAAAATTACCCAATGACAGTAACAGGTAAACTGCAAAAATTTAAAATGCGCGAGCAAATGCAAGAAGAGCTAAGCGAAAATCCTTTTTCCTAGTTTCGTTTTTAAGTAACTGAGACTCTGGATAGGGAATTTATCTCAGAGCTATATTTAGAGCTAGCAGCGTTAAATTTACGTATGTTAGGACTAATACTAAAACGCACAGCCAATTGGCTGTGCTTTTTATGTACTGAATTTATTATAAATTCAACATTCTCTTTTTTAAACGTTCTAAATCAATCGCACTCGAGCGCACTGTTAATTTAATATAGCTGTATTCATATTCTTCTTTAACAACACTCATACTCGATCGGATTTCGCCCACAATACCTTTAGCTGTGTACGGTATAAGAATCTCTTCTTCAATCATGTCCTCTTGAGCAATGCCAATAATGTATTTGTGCAATTTACTAATATCATCTGGATTACGTGTAGAGGTCATCATCGCATCAGGAAACTCATCCATTAGCGACTGCTGCTGCTCAGTACTTAATTGGTCTGACTTATTCAGTACTAATAATTTTTTGCTACCTTCTACCCCAACTTCTGCCAGTACTTTATGTACTACTTCAAGCTGTGAGCGAAAAGAAGGATCTGAAGCATCTACAACATACAACAATAACGACGCATCATGTGCCTCAGCGAGCGTTGAATGAAATGAAGCAACCAAATCATGAGGTAATTTTTTAATAAAACCAACCGTATCTGAAACCAATATACGTGGCTGCGTAATTGGATACAGCGCGCGAACAGTGGTATCTAGCGTTGCAAAGAGTTTGTTTTCGCCTTCTACATCACTACCTGTAATTGCGCGCATCATTGATGACTTGCCCGCATTGGTATAACCAATTAAAGCCACTGAGAATAGCTCAGAGCGCTGCGTACGTCTGTCCATCATTACATCTTGAACACTAACAAGTTCGCGCTTTAATTCTGCTAACTGATCGCGCACCTTACGGCGATTAAGCTCAAGCGTTGTCTCCCCTGCACCTTTACCCATTTGGCGTTCTTTATCACCTGTTGATGTTTCACGCAGCCGTGGCGCGACATAATTAAGGCGAGCAATTTCAACTTGTAATTTTGCAGTTTTAGTACGCGCATGACGACTAAATATTTCAATGATAATACCGGTGCGATCAAATACTTCTACACCCAGCTGGTTCTCAACATTACGCAGTTGAGAAGGCGTTAAATCGCAGTCAAACACGACAACATCGGCACAAGCAAAATCTAAACCGTCTGATGGAATTTCTGATGGCATGTCGGATAATGGATCGTCATCAAGAAAATTCTCACCCTCTTTCTCATCTGCAGCAGAACCTTTATTACCAGTAAGGTGCGCTATTTCAGCCAGTTTACCTGAACCCAGTACATTTACTTTTTGGGTAGAACTTTGCTTTTGTGATTGTGTACCAACTACTTTAAAGCCAAGAGTGGTAACTAGGCGTGCCAATTCTGCAAGCGACTCAATTGCTTCATCGCCTTTAAAGTGAGGTGTACTAATAGAGATAAGTAATGCGTTAGGAAGTGATGCTTTTGCAGTTAGTTGCATAATTTTTTATGTTAATGCACCGCGAAGTGCAAACCTATTTTCATTCGAAAGTAGCCTGATCCTACGCTGTTATAGCTTGGCTTTATAGCGTTATAACTAACTTAAGCGGTTATTTAAATAAAACACCCCATAAATAGCTAAATTTATGGGGTGTTTTTAAGTACAGGCTCTCACAGCAATAAGCTGCAATTGCTTTAAACTATTTTAGTTAAACTACGCCTTGCTCTATCATTGCATCGGCAACACGGCGAAAACCAGCAATATTAGCGCCAAGTAACAGGTTAGTAGGTTGGCCAAATTCTGCCGCTGTTTCGTTAGCAATATTAAAAATGTTTTTCATTATGTGCTGTAATTTTGCATCCACTTCTTCAAAAGTCCAGCTTTGCATACTGGCATTTTGCGCCATTTCTAATTGGCTGGTTGCAACGCCGCCCGCATTAGCAGCTTTACCTGGGCCGTAAGCTATTTTGGCTTTAATAAAGCAGTCAATCGCGTCTTTGGTCGAAGGCATGTTTGCACCTTCACTCACCAAAATACAGCCATTGCTTAGTAGCGCTTTTGCATCGCCTTGAGTTAACTCATTTTGAGTGGCACACGGGAACGCAGCATCGGCTTTAAAACGCCACACTGCATGCCCATCTTCTGGGTAATCTGCGCGAGCAATATAAGTGGCTTCTGGGTAGCTTTCTTTATATTTGCTTAAACAGCCACGTTGCTGCTCTTTTAACTCTTTAATAAGCGTTAAATCTATACCCGCGTCATGAAATAGTGTACCGCGAGAGTCACTACAGGTAATTGGTTTTGCATTTAATTGATACAGCTTTTCCATCGCATAAATAGCAACATTACCCGAGCCCGAAATTAAACAACGTTTTCCAGCTAGGCTATCATCGCGGTTTTGTAGCATGTAGTTTGCAAAGTACACTGCGCCGTAGCCAGTTGCTTCTTTACGAACTAACGAGCCACCCCACATTAGGCTTTTACCGGTTAACACACCATCGTAACGCCCTGTTAAACGCTTGTACTGGCCAAACAAATAACCAATTTCGCGTGCGCCAACACCAATATCCCCTGCAGGTACGTCGGTAGTTGGGCCAATGTGGCGGTATAACTCGTTCATAAATGATTGGCAAAAACGCATTATTTCACCGTCTGATCGCCCTTTTGGATCAAAGTTAGCACCGCCTTTACCACCACCAATAGGTAGGCCGGTTAATGAGTTTTTAAACACTTGCTCAAAACCCAAAAACTTAATAATACTGGCATTAACACTCGGGTGAAAACGCAAGCCCCCCTTATATGGGCCCAAGGTAGAGCTAAATTCAATGCGATAGCCTTTATTTACTTGAATATTACCTTCGTCGTCAACCCAAGGTACACGAAACATTAGTTGACGCTCTGGCTCTACCATTCTTTCTATAATGGCTTCTTTTTGATAATTTGTAGTTTTTGCAAAAAGAGGTTCTAAAGATTCTAGTACTTCTTCAACAGCTTGATAAAACTCACTTTGCGCGGGGCTAGTTTGCTTTAATTGAGCTATCGTACTATGTATATAATTCATAATTATTCTTCCGTGTAAGCTATTTTTAAAATTTGAGAATTCGGGTAAGTATGATTAAGTTTGTTTTTTGAATATAAATCTATTTTAAAATCATAATTTTCATACACCTTACCATTAGAAAGAGTGGTGTTGCACGTCATTCAAGTTGAATTATTTTACTGTTGTGTAAAAATAAAACAGCGACTAGCCGAATTTTTATTTATTTTAACGATATAAAAATACAGTGCGCGGTTGCTAAAACCAAACATACAGTTAACAAAGGAGGTAATTACTTGATATTTAAATGTTCTCATTCAATTGCTAGTTTATTAAGCGGTATTGAACAATTTTAAAGTAGGCGTGTAACAAGTTGAAATATATTTAACTTAAAAACAACAAAACGCTAAAACAAGGGCTGTTTTAGCGTTTTGAAAGAGTAATGGCTTTACCTTGCTTACTCAGCAGTGCTTTGTGGACGAACCTGCTGTTGTACACCCGTTAAAAATAAACGAAGTACCTGGTTGTTACATACGCGGTAGTGCTTGTTATCTACTTTACGAGAAAACGCGCTTAGCTCATGCTTACTCAAATTAAAGTCAACGAGTGCCAGCGTCGCAATCACATCTTCCGCTTTCATATTTAAAGCAATACGCAGCTTCATAAAAATAATATTGTTATTTAACTTGCTCTCAGGAGCAGGTTGATCGCCTTCGCGCTTACCACGTTGCGTATTAATAAAACCATTTAAAAAAGTTGCAAACTCTGTATCACTTATTTCAGTGTAAGCTTCTTCGCCTTCTTTAGTTAACCAAGCAATTACTTGCTCTGTAGTAACCGTATGCTCAGCTGCAGCAAAAACATTTACCATAGCGGTGTCAGTTAAATTAAAAGTGTAGCGAATGCGGCGTAAAATATCGTTATTTGTCAAAGTAAATCCCAGAGTAGTAAATGCTAACCCAATGGTTAGTTATTGTTAGCTTGTAAATAAGCGCCCTAGTTTAACAGACTTGCCAATACTGCCCTATTAGTTTTTATTTAGCAGCGCACACGCTACCAATGCCGCTAATTACCCAGCACTTTTGCAGGGTCAACTCTTGTTGCTTGCCACGCCGGATAAATAGTAGCAACTATCGCAAGCACAAACGTAACAATCACTGTAATACCAATGTCTTCAAGTACTAATTTACTTGGTAAAAACTCTATAAAATAAACGCCCTCAAGTGGATTGGCTCCAAATAATTGGCTTATCCACGTAAAAAGCTCACTTATATTAAGCGCTAATACCACACCAATTAGTGTTCCTAGTGCCACGCCTACAAATGCTTGCATTAAGCCCTGCATTACAAAGGTGGCTAAAATAGTACTGTCTTTCGCGCCCATGGTTTTTAAAATTGCGATATTGCCTTGTTTTTCGCGTACCTCCATCACCAAGGAGGAGACAATATTAAAACTGGCTACCGCTATAATTAAAAACACCACAATATAAACAATGGTACGTACCATTTGAATATCTTGATAAAGGCTGCCTTGGGTTCTAAACCAACTGGAAACATACACGTAGTCGTCAATAGTTTGCCCTACTTTTAGCGCTATTTGGTGCGCCGAAAACACATCATCAACACTTAAACGCAGCCCGGTTACTTGGCTTTCATCGTAACCTAATGTTTGCTGCGCTTTGTTAAGATGTATAAATGCAGCGGTACTATCAATCGGTCCGCCCATTTCTATAACACCTGCAAGGTTAAGTGTTACGCGTTTAGGCGCTAATAATGATTGACCTTTTTGACTAATTTGCGGAATAAGTAATGTAATGTTATCGCCTACTTTGGCGTCTAACTGTTTTACTATTTGCTTACCTAAAATTACATCATCAAGGCCTAACTGACTCACTAATTTACCACTGGTAAACTGGTTTACCGCCGATACATTACTCTCGAGCGATGGCTCAACACCTCGAATTTCTATCGCTTTTAGCTGGCTTTTATATTGCGCCATTCCGTTAACGGCAATAAATGGCGCAGCCCCTGTTACGTGAAGTTGTGTTTGTAAATCCTCAACCTTTTGCGACCAATTTGCAATGGGTCTACTTGGTGCTACATATTCAACCTGCGGCACAACACTTAGCAATCTATGTACTAGTTGCTGCTCAAAACCATTAATTACCGACAGCGCCACAATTAAAACCGCGACACCTAATAAAATACCAATAGTCGACGCTTTAGCGATAAAACTAACAAAGCCGTTTTTTTCATCTTTGTGGCCTGAATAGGCTCTAAAACGTTTACTTAAAAATGCACTAAGCAACATGCTGCGACTCTTTAATAGCTAGTTTTCCATCGTCTAAATAAGCTATTTTGCCTAGCTTATCGGCAAGTTCTAAATCGTGTGTAACTACCACAAAACTGGTGTTTAAGCTTTGGTTAAGCTCATTAATTAAATCGTAAATTTTAATCGCATTTTGTTTATCTAAATTACCGGTTGGTTCATCAGCAAGCACAAGCGCAGGTTTAGTAACTAGCGCGCGGGCAATAGCCACGCGTTGGCGCTCTCCACCAGAAAGCGCAGACGGTTTATGCGAGTTGCGATGTGCAAGGCCTACTTTTTCGAGCATATCGAGCGCTTGAGCTTTGGCTTCTTTTGCACTCAAGCCTTTAATTAATAACGGCATAGCCACGTTTTCAACTGCGCTAAACTCCATTAATAAGTGATGAAATTGATAGATAAAGCCCAAATTTTGGTTTCTAAATGCGGCTTGCTCTGTTCGCGAAAGTTTTGCAACTTCTTGGTTTTTAATTTTAGCGCTACCTGAGCTTGCGGTATCTAATGTGCCAAGTATGTGTAAAAGCGTACTTTTACCAGAGCCAGAACTCCCGACAATAGCGAGCATTTCACCTTGCTGAAGCGCTAAATCAACGCCTTTTAATACTTCAACTTGGTTGCTGCCGTCTTGATAAACCTTACTTAAATTTTCACAACTAATCACTAAATCATTCATAACGTAATACCTCTGCTGGTTTTACTTTTGCGGCTTTACGCGCAGGATATAAGGTAGCTAAAAAGCTCATAGCAATACTGGCAAACGCTATTATTACTAAACTCAAAATATCAAATTTTACCGGAAGCTCTATACCCGCCAGTAAGTTTAAGCCCACTAATGCAAGTAGCTCATTTATATATAAACTAAATATTACACCTAAAAATGCGCCTATTGCGGTACCAATTACGCCGTTATATAAGCCTTGCACCATAAACACTTTTTGCACTTGCGAAGGTGTTAAACCTAACGTTTGTAGTATGGCTACTTCACCTTGTTTTTCGCTTACCATCATGGTTAATGCCGATACAATATTAAATACAGCCACCAATACAATGAGGGCAAGCAACATAGACATAATGCGCTTTTCCATAGCAACGGCTGCAAATAGAGTACCTTGGGTACTGCGCCAATCACTGTAATTGTGATCTTTTAAAATACGTTGGCTTGCTTCAATAAATTCATCTAGTTCGAAAGGTTCGTGCAATGAAACACTTAAATTTGGGGCGGTGTTTTTATCCAGCTTTAATACCCGTTGTAGCGAAGCGCCACTCGTAAACGCAAGTGCCATATCTATCTCAGATCCGGTTTCGTATATTGCGGCTACTTTAAATAAACGCTGGCTGGGTACTCGCCCAAGAGGTGTATATGTTGAAGCATTAGGCATAATAACGCGAAGCTTATCACCCACGCTAACGCCTAATTTACGACTCAAATAACGGCTTATAGCAATGTTGTAATTTTTGTTTAATACAGTTTTCCAATCGCCTTGCACTATTTTATCGGTAATTTTATACAAAGAACCACTATCGTTATAAAGGCCTTGTAGTAAAACGCCGTGCAAGTCTTTATTTGTTTGCAAAATAGCTTCGCCGTGGCGATATAAGCTTACATGATCAACATAAGGAGATTGTTCGAGATCGGTTTTAAGGTTGCCCATTTGGGTGGCAGTGTTTTTACCTGCGCTAACTTCAACATGCGGAATAAGTCCAAGCATATTGGTTTTTAGGCTATTTTCAAACCCGTTCATTACACTGCTTACCGTGAATAATGCCATTAAACCAATAGCGATACCGGCAATAGAAAAAAACGAAATAAACGATATAAACGCGTTTCCTTTAGAGGAGCGACTATATCTAAGCCCTATAAATAAGCTAACCGGTTGAAACATATTATTTTTAACACTTATCGTAAAAGTATTGAGCAATAGTAGCACGAAAAAAGTGCCTTTGGGTATGGCGTAAAATGTAAGAAATAATTTATAAATCTGATACTTGGCTATATTTACAGCAATACATGTTTAACCATTAATTCGCGGTTAAGTTTTCAGCCCTTTAACTAAATAATCGAGCAATACCCGTACATTAGTGGCCACAAACTGCCTTTGTGGATATACGCCCCATACCCCTTCTTGCTGTGGTTGATAGGGTGTTAAAATAGGCACCAATTGCCCTGAGTTAATTTCGTTTTCAATGTAGTAGTCTGGGAGCTGCACAATACCAAGCCCCTTTTTTGCGCCATCCACCAGTGCCCAACCACTATTACACTGTAGCCGCCCTGCTATTTTAAAGTGTTTATCGCGCCCATTTTCGTTTACGCGCCAGTAGCTACTATTCCCAATTAAACATTCATGGCTGTTTAGCTCGCCTAAAGTATGCGGCTCACCAAATCGCGTTAAATACTGTGGTGCCGCGCACATAATAAAACGCCGCGCACTTAACCTACGCGCTTTTAAGCTCGAATCTTTTAAGTGCCCTAGCCTTATGGCTAAATCAAATCCGCCCTCTAATAAGTTTTCTTGCTCGTTACTTAGTGTGGCAACAACTTCTACCTCGGGATGATCCTTCATAAAATTATGCACTATGGGCATAATGAACGTTTCCCCATACATAACAGGGGCTGTGAGCTTAATTTTACCCTTTGGTGTACTTTGTTGCTGAGCAAGACCTTGAGTTGCCTCGTCCATAGCGTGTTGTAAGTGCTTTATTTGATGTAAGTACACTTCGCCTTCTTTGGTTAAAACCACTTTACGGGTTGTACGGGTTAAAAGCTGGGTATTTAAACGTTGCTCAAGCGCTGTAACATGGCGGCTAATATGCGCAACCGAAAGTCCAAGCGTTTTTGCAGCCGCAGTAAAGCTGCCCTCCTCCCCTACAGCTATAAACTCATCTATTCCATTCCAACGCGTCATTATTACCATGCTGTAAAAGTGTTTTAATAAAATTGAGATTATCATTGTTTGAGAAACAAATACAATAGCTACATTACCCAAGCAAATTGGGTCTACAATTATTATCTAACCACTACAAAGGATAAACACATGTCAGAATTTATTAAATCAAAAGCAGCTATTGCTTGGGGTCCTAATCAACCACTTAGCGTTGAAGAAGTTGATGTGATGATGCCTAAAAAAGGCGAAGTAATGGTAAAAATTACCGCTACTGGTGTATGTCATACCGATGCATTTACTTTATCAGGTGATGATCCTGAAGGTATTTTCCCTGCTATTTTAGGCCATGAAGGCGCAGGCGTTGTATACGCAATTGGCGAAGGCGTAACCAGTGTTGAAGTTGGGGATCATGTTATTCCTCTATACACTGCTGAATGTGGCGTTTGTAAAATGTGTACTTCTGGTAAAACTAACCTATGTTCTGCTGTGCGCGAAACTCAAGGTAAAGGCCTTATGCCAGACGGCACAACACGCTTTTTTAAAGACGGCCAACCAATATACCACTACATGGGTTGCTCAACGTTTTCTGAGTACACAGTGCTTCCAGAAATTTCACTCGCTAAAGTAAATAAAGAAGCCTCTTTAGAAGAGATTTGTTTACTAGGCTGTGGTGTAACAACAGGTATGGGCGCAGTAACAAACACTGCAAACGTAAAACCTGGCGACACAGTAGCAATTTTTGGCCTTGGTGGTATTGGTTTATCTGCCATTATTGGTGCAAAATTGGCAGGCGCTGGACGTATTATTGGTGTTGATATTAACACCACTAAATTCGATTTAGCGACAAAACTTGGTGCAACTGATTTAATTAATCCAAAAGATTTCGACAAGCCTGTTCAAGAAGTGATTGTTGAAATGACTGACGGTGGCGTTGACTACTCGTTTGAATGTATTGGTAATGTTGATGTAATGCGCTCTGCGCTTGAGTGTTGTCATAAAGGTTGGGGTGAGTCGGTAATTATTGGTGTAGCCGGTGCAGGCCAAGAAATATCAACCCGTCCGTTCCAACTGGTAACTGGGCGTGTATGGCGTGGTAGTGCATTTGGTGGCGTTAAAGGTCGCTCGCAACTACCTGAAATAGTTGAGCGCTACATGGCGGGTGAATTTGCGTTAAACGACTTTATTACTCATACAATGAGCCTTGAACAAATTAACGAAGCGTTTGATTTAATGCACGAAGGTAAAAGTATTCGTACAGTAATTCATTACTAATAAGCACTTAGTAAACGACTTAATAAAAAGCCGTAAAACCTAAAGGTTTGCGGCTTTTAAGGATTATTATGTTAGAGAATATCTCAAGTACAAAAGTAGCTGGTGGTTGGCATAAGCAATATACTCACCC
Source organism: Pseudoalteromonas sp. HL-AS1 (assembly GCF_031198785.1). Lineage (NCBI taxonomy): Bacteria > Pseudomonadati > Pseudomonadota > Gammaproteobacteria > Alteromonadales > Pseudoalteromonadaceae > Pseudoalteromonas > Pseudoalteromonas sp. HL-AS1. The sequence goes on along the minus strand of NZ_CP133569.1, from coordinate 1,644,147 downwards.
TGCAACAAGTACACATTGCACTATGCGCTTTGCGGTGTTTTTACCACCAGGTGCAAGTGAAACAAACAAAGTACCGGTACTTTATTGGCTATCAGGTTTAACCTGTACCGACGAAAATTTTATGCAAAAAGCCGGTGCATTTAAAAAAGCAGCAGAGCTAGGTATTGCTATTGTGGCACCCGACACTAGCCCTCGTGGGGATAATGTTCCTAACGAAGACAGCTACGATTTTGCTCAAGGCGCTGGGTTTTATGTTAACGCGACACAAGCCCCTTACAACACTCACTTTAATATGTACGACTACGTAGTGAATGAATTACCCGCGCTTATAGAGCTGCACTTTCCAGTGACTAGCACAAAAGCAATTAGTGGTCATTCAATGGGCGGCCATGGTGCGTTGATGATCGCCCTTAAAAACCCACAGGATTATGTTAGTGCCTCGGCGTTTAGCCCTATAGTAAACCCTATTAATTGCCCATGGGGCGTTAAAGCGTTTACGGGTTATTTAGGAGCCGATAAAACAACATGGGCACAATACGACAGCTGCAAATTAATGGCTAAAGCTGAGCAAAGTAACTACTTGCCAATGTTAGTGAGCCAAGGCGATGCCGATAACTTTTTAGACGAGCAATTAAAACCACAAAATTTAGTGGCTGTTGCAAAACAAAAAGACTACCCACTGACCCTAGAAATGCAAACCGGGTACGATCATAGTTACTTTTTTATAAGCAGCTTTATTGACCAACACTTATTATTTCATCATCAGTTTTTAACTGCTTAGACTCATTAGTGTGTAGAGATGACTTTTCTACCTCTACACACTCTTTTAGACTTTTAGTGACCTGCCTACATACTTGCGTAGTAGTGCTTTCCCCTTTAACTAGGCTAACAAGAGCCGAATCTATCTTTAATCCCATATCAGTAAAGTTAAATCCGTTTTTATCTGTAGGTACTGGCTCTAGTGGGTTTTTATAAGGTGTTGACTGCGCCGGGCTAATACTATTTTTATCATTACGCGCCTGAGATTGTGCTTGCCCATCAATAATAGCGCCCGCAACTGTACAGCCAGAAAGGCAATAAAAAAACAAAAGTACAATAATTGTTTTCATCATTCATCCTAAACAAAATATTACCTAAATTGTATACGTTTTTTATTGTAACTCTGTAAAAAAATGTAAGTATTACTACCTAAAATCATTTATAAACTTTCTTGTAACACCCACCAGCTGCAATATAAAAAATGGTGATCCTAAATAACCTAAAATTTTATTAATGGTAGGTTGTAAGTGTTCTGTGAGAAATTCAGGAAATAAAAAAGCAAAAACAGATAACCCAGCGCAAAATAGTAACGCTGTTTTTTCAAGTTTAGTTGTTGTGATTAATGTTTTATTTAAAGGCAAAAGGTTCACATAGGTGTCTTTTAGGTATGATAAAAGAATACGGGGCTTTAAAACTCAGATCAAATTAACTATCGCGTAAAATAGTAATAAAAACATGTAAAAGTTTCCTCAATAATTTTTATTAAACTCAGCTTCCTATAATAAACCATTGATTATTAGTTATTTATACAATGGCCCGCTGTTTGCTTATTATTAACAAAATTAACCCGCATAGGCTCAATAATGGAAATTGATTTACAGTGGAATGAAATCATCGATAACTTAATACATTTAGGTATTGCATACCTACTTGCGCTACCTATGGCTTACGACAGAGAGCGTAGCCATGATGGTGCAGGCCTTCGTACATTTCCTCTTGTTGCTGTTGCATCGTGTGGGTATGCATTAATAGCTATGTCGGTTTTAGATGGCGCAGAAGCTCAATCTAAAATGTTACAAGGCATCATTACTGGCATTGGTTTTATTGGCGGTGGCGCAATTTTGAAAAATAACAAATCAACCTCCGGTACAGCAACCGCAGCCAGTATTTGGAATATGGGCTTAATTGGTATAGCTGTAGCCTATAGCCGTTACGAAATAGCCATTTTGCTCGCCATTATTAATTTTATAACGCTAAGGTATGTAAAAAAGTTTAAGTGATAATTAGCTGTATCATTACAAGTAATGCGAGCAAATATTGGTCGTATTACGTGTGTATAATCACTGGCAAAATATAAATACACGGTTTCAATTTGATACAATATAACATATGATAAATACAATTTTAAATCACTCTATATAGCTCTCTTATGCCGCTACCTTCAACCGATAACCGCTTACATCATATTGATATATTACGGGGCATTATAATTATATTTATGGTTATTGACCATGGTATGTATTATTGCCTTAATTACTCAGTTACCGATCCGATGACCATTCCAGGGACTGATCCCGTTACCTTTTTTACGCGTTTTGTTTCTCACTTTTGCGCACCACTCTTCGTATTCTTAGCAGGTCTATCTGCGGCAATAACAGAGCATAAATATGTATCCACTAAAGCATTTTCACAGAGCTTGATTATTCGTGGTTTAGTGCTAATTTTGTTTGAATTTACTATTGTTTCGTGGTCTTGGAGCTTTAACCCATTATACTCAATGCTATACGCACAAGTTATTTGGGCTATCGGCTGGAGCTTTGTTATTTTAGGACTGCTGCGTTTCCTGGGCATTTATGCCATTTTTGTAGCAGGCTTATTACTCGTGTTTGGGCATAATTTATTTGATGGAACAAGCTTTGAGCCTAATACATTTGCACATACTGCTTGGTCTATTGCACATCAAAAAAATGTACTTGATCTCCCTTTTGATTTTCAAATTAGAACAACCTACCCAGTTGCCCCCATTGTTGGCTTAATGGCATTGGCATATTGCGCTGGTGTTTATTACAAAGCGCAACAATACAGTAAAAAAGTGATGAATCACGCATTGTTATTAGGGGTTACTTGCCTTGCGCTTTATGGCATTTTACGTGGATTTAACTTATACGGTGATATGTCACAGTTTGCTATACATACAAGCTCATTACTCACTGTTATGTCGTTTCTAAACCCAACAAAGTATCCGCTTTCGCTGCAATTTATGTTACTTACTGTTGGCCTTGGGCTTATTTCTTTAAAGGCATTAAGTGGTTTAAAAACCGATTTTTCGCATAACTTTTTACAAGTACTGGGTAAAACAAGTATGTTTTCATACCTTGTGCATTTGTATTTATTACATGCTATTGCTTGGTTAATTATACCTATTCTTGGCTTTAATTTTAGCGATATGACCTACGCAGATACTCTCGTTGGTTTGCCTGAAGGTTATGGCATGAGTTACACAGCAACACTTTTATTTATAACCGTTGTAATAGGACTAACAACCCTACTCGCTAAGCGATACATTGTTTGGAAGCGAAGCCACAAACATAGCTTAATTGCTAAATATATATAGCGTTTATACAAATTAGCACAAAATAATAGACATTAAAAAAGGCGCTTAAAAAGCTGTCTCTTATACACAAATCCCTGCTAAGAAATTAGCGGGGATTTTTTTGAACTAAATCTCAATGTCATGATCAGATCTTCAAATCTTGTTTGAGGGCACATTATGATTAACGAACATACTCATTGGGCAAAACAACAATTCGGTAAATCGGACTTAGGTGATCCAAGAAGAACAGCGCGTCTGGTAAAGTTAGCATCAACGCTTGCAAATGAACCAGGAAAACCACTTGTGAACATCACTCAATCCCCCGCCGATATGGAAGGTGCCTACCGCTTTATTCGCAACGAGAATATTGACGCAACGGCTATAGCAGAGTCAGGCTTTAAAGCCACGGTTGAACAAGCAAAAAGTCATAACTTATTGCTCGCATTAGAAGACACGACCACACTAATTTATAAGCATTCCTCCATTCGAGATGATTTGGGTCATGTCGGACGAGGAGCAAAACAACGAGGCTTGTTAGCTCATAGCGTATTACTGTTTGCGCCAGACACAAAGCAAGTTGTGGGATTAATTGAACAGTCTCGCTGGAGTCGTGATATCAACACGATTGGAAAAAGAGAAAAACACGCGACGACTTCTTACGAAGAAAAAGAAAGTTACAAGTGGGAGTCAGCGTCACGAGCGATGGCAGAGCGGCTGCAAGGACAAATGGCGAACGTGATATCGGTGTGTGACCGCGAAGCGGACATCTACGAATACTTGCAGTATAAACTGACCGAGCAGCAACGATTCGTCGTACGCTCGATGCAAAGTCGTCATATTGAAGAAGGTGAGGATAAGCTCTATGCGTTTGCAAGCGAGCTGATGAGTGCAGGCACCAAACACATCCACATTGCACAAAAAGGAGGAAGAAAAGCCCGAAGCGCAACACTGGATATCACCTATGCGCCAGTGACACTCAAAGCGCCTTACAATAAGAAAGGACACTCCCTCCCAGTTTACTATGTCGGCTGTACAGAGCGAGGAAACGCTAAGAACGGCTTAAGCTGGCACCTATTAACCAGTGAACCAGTCACCAGCAAAGAAGACGCCTTAGCTATCATCACCTACTATGAGCACCGTTGGCTTGTAGAGGAATACCATAAAGTCTGGAAAAGTGATGGTACGGATATCGAAAGTTTACGCCTTCAAAGCCAAGATAACATGGAAAGATTGGTGACGATTAATGGCTTTATTGCGACGCGAATATTGCAACTAAAGTTCACCAATGAGCAGCCTGATTCTCCAAGTTGTGAACAACTGTTATCTCCCAAAGCATGGAAGTTATTGTGGTTAAAGAGAATAAAAACACCATTGCCTGAAACTGCTCCAAATATGTCATGGGCGTATCAGGAACTGGCAAAGTTAGGAGGCTGGAAAGATACCAAGCGCACAGGGCGTGCATCTGTGAAAGTGTTATGGAAAGGATGGCTTAAGTTACAAGCCATCCTGGAAGGCTACGATTTAGCAAAATCTCTTGAGTCAGACTTGTGATCAAGAGACAGCTTAAAAAGCGCCTTGCTAACAAGTATGTGTGCTTAAAACATATCTTGATAGGAGTTTGTTGTGCTAAACGTAATTGCTTTTTCAAAGCCTGGTAAATGAATACTTTGCTCGTCTATTACAATGTCGTTGTCGTCAATAAGTCCGTCGCCAAAGCGATAAATAAGCTCGTACTGGCCTAAATCTGCTTGCGTTTGATACGTTTTCTGCGAAGCGCTAACCACACTATTTTTCTGTGTGTAACTAGTCATAACATCATCGCCATGGCGCTTAGCAAGCATTTGCATTGTTACTTTTGGTGAAAGTACGGTAGCTGTTGCATTGTTACCGCCAAAGCCTTTTGAATTTATAAAAGCAATATCCATATCAGCGCACTCGTAATGGCTATTACGAATATCAAGATGGTCGCTATAAACATCATCAGCCACTTTATCAATAGTGGTAATACCCGGCATAATATTATGACTAAATATGCCTAACGCAATCGCTAACTGGTCACCACTTGCAGGTGCAATAGTATGGCCAACATACGCTTTTGGCGCTGTTACTTTCCAGTTATCAATAGCAAACGTTTGCGCTACTTTGTGATAAATCAAAGACTCTGTTACACGGTTTTGCGGTGTACTAGAACCATGAGCTAAAATAAAGCTACGTTCTTGCAGTGCTTCTTTACCTAATAAGCTGCTAGCAAGTGCGGCTGATTTTGCCATTGTAATATAGTTACCAGGTCCAGGTGATGTAATCGACTTTTTAACGCCATCTGCATTTACAAACACATCCGGTACGCTGCCCATAATATCAGCGCCCAACTCAAGGGCTAAAGCATCATCCATTAAAATAGCAACTTGCGCGCCTTCACCTAATGTAAAGCCACAGTTATCGCCAAATGGGCGGCTGCTATTACGGTAATCAGGTTCTTCATCATTTGATAAGTTATCTAAACGGCGCAAACCTTCAACGTTTGCAAGTGCGCTCATGTTACCAAAGCCTTCTACAACTTCTGGTGTAATAGCACACTCAACACTTGCGACAACCGCAACGCGTGTACGCCCTGCTTGTATGTCATTAACCGCTGCACGTAAATTATATAAAAACGTTGCACATGCGCCCGAGGTCGAAAACGTAGTACCTACATTGCCCGTAACATAGGCATTAATAAAATCGGTAGACATTGTATTTAAGCCCAGTGCTAACTGCTTAGTGCTAACACGGTCGCCTTGTTGGCGCGCTTTTACTAAACCACCTAGGCCTTTGTCGTCCATTTGGCCAATTACCGATGCTGAATAGGTACCAATTTTATCTGGCTCTACGCTATTCATAATATGCTGCCAATCAAGCCCAGTTGATTTAATCGCATCAGTAGCTGCAAAAATAGTGGCTTGCAAACCACGAGGCTGATAGCGGCTGTTATACATAACTGATGGATCAAACCCAGTCGGAAATTGCCCAGCAGATTTAATTGGGTTATCGCGTGTTGAGTCATGCTTTACGTCTAAGTCGGCTGCAATAGTTACTTTAACTTTTTTGCCTTCAAGCTCTTCAACTTGCCAGCTAGCTGGAACAGGTGCAGGTAAGTCGCGAGCACGCGTTTCAAACACAATTGCGTTATCGCTTGATGCGCTCAGTGTCATTTTTTGCTGCCACGGTGTGGCATCGGCATCAAAGTGTTCTTTTTCAATTTTACGAATAAGTGTACCGGCAATAATCTGCTCACCAAAGCGTGCTTCTATGTCGCTTTGCTCAACATTATTACCTTGTGTATCTTGTAATTGGCCGTTTACAACACTTACTAGATTCATCAGTGTGGCGAGGCCTAAAAATGTTTCACTGCGATCTTGAGCATTTAAACTATTTAACACGATACGGCGATAACCTTGATGAAAAGAAGTACGGCCAGCAGCGTTAATGCCACCCATGCCTACTATAACGGGTAATGCAGTCATAATTTACCTTTAAAAAGCGTGTTATTAGAAGAACAGGCAGTTTAAATGGATTACGCACTATGTATTGTGCTTTAATAGCCAAATATTCAGCACAAAAGGCCAAAACGTACTGGTCGGAGCATTTATATGACTGAAAAAAACACTAATCCACCATTAAACATTGCTATAGCGGTTTATCCGCACTTATTAGTTACCAGTTTAACGCTGCCTATTGAGATGTTAAGAGCTGGCGAAGCCTTTGCTAGAGGCCATATTGATAAGCAAAGTTTTAGACCGCTTGCTATAAATTTAGTGGCTAAAAATGCTGAATCTATAGCTACTCGCGTAGGCCTTGCGATAATTCCTGATTGCATAACAACTAATGCGCCCTACAGCGATTTAATTATAGTGCCTGGTATTTGGCGAAACCCACGCCCTGTAGTGCGTACAAATCAAGACGTAGTTGATTGGCTAAGCGAGAGCTTTAGCGCAGGCAGCCATATAATTGGTGTAGGCACTGGCAACTGCTTAGTAGCTGAGGCTGGCTTACTTGATGGGCACCCTGCTACAACCCATTGGCACTACGCCAATCAATTTAGCCACGACTACCCGTTAGTGCGTTTAAAACCCGACTTTTTTATAACCCAGTCAGAACGCATGTACACCGTAGCAAGCCTTAATGCCCTTGCAGATGTGATCGTACATATTATTAGTCAGTATTATGGCAAAGCTGCAGCGCAGCATGTTGAGCGCAATTTTTCCCATGAAATACGTAAACCCTACGAAGATCAACGCTATCTCGAGGGTGCAGTTGACCGCCACCCCGATGAGCTAATTGCGCAAATTCAATTTTGGCTAAAAACGAATTTAGCCACCGAGCTAAACTTGCAAGAAGTCGCTGCCCAATTTAGCTTAAGCTATCGTACTTTTACGCGGCGCTTTAAAGCAGCTACCAACCAAAGCCCTATTGAGTATTGGCAACAGTTACGCGTAGAAGGTGCTAAAGAGTTGCTCGCTTCGTCAAATTTATCAATTCAGGAACTAGCGTTAGAAGTAGGCTATAATGATCAAGGTCATTTAACGCGAATATTTAGAAAAATATTGAACCAAACACCCAGTGAGTATCGTAAAGTAGTGAGAAAAAAATTGTTTGGTTAATACTTTAAAAACAAGCCAAGCTACTGTATTAATATAAACCATTAACTAAAACACAAGGAAGTTGGAAATATGCATGTAAATTTTAGTGAAAATTTACTATTAGATATTGAAGCAGAGACTGATCTCAAAATTAGACTAACTCGCTTGCTAGCACTTATTCGTAAACACCTTGATATGGACGTTGCTTTTATTTCTGAGTTTAAAGACTCTAAACGTATATTTAAATTAGTAGATACCAAACGCCCTAACGAGATTGTAAAAGTAGGTAATTTTGATCCCATAAACGAAACCTACTGTAATAGATTAGCCAATAATGAACTAGATAATATAATACCTGACACCAGTAAAAATAGTATAACCCGCGATATGCCGGTTACTAAAAAGCTTAATATTGGCGCTTATATTGGGGTGCCAATTACCTTATCTAACGGCGATATTTATGGCACATTTTGTTGCTACAACGAGCAAAAAGACGACACATTAAACAAGCGTGATCTGGCGTTTTTAAATTTAATTTCAGATCTGGCTTCACAGCTTATTGATACACAAATACAAGACAATGAAGCAAAACAAATTATTAAATCTAACGTACTTAATATTATAAACACAAACAAGATTGAAATTTACTACCAGCCTATATATAGCTTAAACACAAATAAAGTTTCGGGTTACGAATCCTTGTCTCGCTTTTTTGTTGAGCCCTATAGAACACCTAACATTTGGTTTGATGAAGCAGCACAGTTTGGTTTAGGTGAAGCCCTAGAAATGTTGGCAATAAACAATGTTTTAGGCAATATGAGTCATTTCAATAAAGAGGTGTATGTGTCAATTAACACCTCTCCAGAGCATATACTAAGTGGTGCCGTTGCCAATGCATTAGCTGCTATTTCTGATTGCAGCAATATAGTATTGGAGGTAACCGAACACTCTCCTATTGCCAACTACAATGAAATGTTAACGGCACTCGCGCCACTGCGTAAAAAAGGCATACGCCTAGCTATAGACGATGTTGGTGCAGGGTATTCTTCTTTTCAGCATATTTTGGAGCTACAAGCAGATATTATTAAGCTTGATATTAGCCTTACCCGAAACATTAATAGCGACCGTCGAAAATATTTATTAGCTAAAGCATTATGCGGATTTGCTAAAGACATTGGTTGTAATATTATTGCCGAAGGCATAGAAACACTAGAAGAAATAAACACCCTCCGCAAACTAAATGTCGATAAGGTTCAGGGCTATTATTTAGGCCGCCCACAAGCACTTTGCGATGCTTTAGTGCATCAAAAATTAGTATTAAGTTAGTTATAAACTTAATTATAAAAACGCCACTTTATAAGTGGCGCTCTGTTTCATTTTCGCTCTTGCGATAATAGCGCTTTGAATAAATTTTAACTTTAGTGTGCACACCTTTACTTAAGCTTTTAAACTTAGCTTCAAGCACATCAACACCGTATAAAATACCGACCACCAGCACAGAAAGCTTAATAGCTGCGCCCAAGTTTTCGGTGGCTATCATTACGCCAATAGATGCCAGCACCCAAATAGTTGCTGCCGATGTTACTCCTACCACAGCGCCGTCTTTAGCTAGCATTACGCCTGCGCCCAAAAAGCCAATACCAGTAATTATTTGTCCCACTACGCGAGAGTGGTCAATTACATCGCCTTGTAAATTAAACGCGGTCGATAAAAATAAATAGGTACCTAAAGTAATTAACGCAGAAGTACGAATACCCACAGGTTTGCCACGTAATTGGCGCTCAATACCAATAATAGCGCCACAAAATGCCGCTGTACCAATTGCAGCCCATGAGTACGGGGCTACATCAATTAAATCTAAAAAAGTCACTGTTAACCTTATATTTTATTAGCTATAGCCACCGCCGTTCTTAAACGTTGGCTACCAAACGCTGACATTTTACTAAAATCACTTCGCGCAATAGGTACATATTGGCAATCTATTGCGAGCTGTTTGTCGTTACCGGGCTCACAAAATGGATCGTGAACATACACGCAGTGCTCATCAAGGTGCGTAACACACACCCAGTGTGGCGATTTTTTACCATCAAAACTGTATGTACTAATTAATAACAGCACACTAAAGCCTTTACTTAACCACTGCTCAATATGCTCAAGCTCTACATCTTTATGCTTAAGCGGTATATTTGCTTGCGCTATACCATCTACAAATTGCTGGTGTACGGTAGCTAACACCATTTTTTTGTTCTCGTTACGTACACCATCTAAAAACAAAGGCTCTGTGGTATTAACCATTACCTCGCTTTTAAAACCCCGCTTGTTAGCGGCAATTGCCAAACCAAACGGGTGGCAACCACCGTGACCCGAGGTCATAAAAATGGTGGTACCTTCACGCCAAAGTGCCAGCTCATGTGATTGAGTAAGCTCAGTTGTTGGCTCAAGTGCACCCATTGCCATTAATAGCGCAGCAGGCCCACAAGTAAACTCGGTAGTTTGCTGATACCACGGCGTTAAACGCGCCACTTTTAACTCACTCGTTTGTCGAATGTTTTTTTGCATTCGTAGTGCGTCACTGTGGTCATCGTAATAATCGCTATATTGACCAAACACTCTGTAACCTAAGCTTTTATAAAGCCCTATCGCACCTTCGTTATTTACAGCCACTTCTAAACGAAGGTAAATACGCCCTCGCTCATACGTTTCTTTTTCAAGGCTAGTAAGCAATGCCTTTGCAACGCCCTTACCTTGCATTGTGGGTTTTACCGCGAGCGAATATAAACGCGCTAAACGCGTCCCTTTATGGCACCACACTAATCCATATCCACATACTTGCTCGCCATTTTGGGCAACGAGTAAAATACCGTGTTTTGCACTAAGCCAGCGTTTTAGACTACGCGGACTTAATTTATCGTTATTAAAGCAAGCATTTTCAACGTCAATCAGTGCATTTAAATCACTGCTAAGCGCCTTTCGAATAACAAGGTTGCTCATGTTATTACCCACGGCCTCGTGCTTCTAAGCGTTGTTTAAACTCATCCATAATGATCATGTATAGCTCGTCGCCTAAATAGCCGTCTTCTACTTTGTGATCAATACTTGGGTTGTCGTTTACTTCAAGTACATATGCTTTGCCTTGATGCTCTTTAACATCTACGCCATATAAACCCCTACCCACTGTTTTACATGCTTTTAATGCTGCATCTAACACCGCTTTTGGTAACTCAAAGGTTGGTAATGTTTCAAAGCCACCTGAGAAAAAACGTTTCGCGTCGTGGTTATAAATTTGCCAATGGTTACGCGCCATTAAATAGCGGCATGCATAAATTGCACGGCCATTTAACACACCCACTCGCCAATCGTATTCGGTATACATGTACTCTTGTGCAAGCACTAATGCGCTATATTCAAACAGCTCTGTAAGCTTAGCGGCAAGCTCATCACGGTTTGATACTTTAAACACACCTTTTGAGAACGACCCTTCAGGCATTTTTAAAACAAGCGGATACGTAAACGCTTCTTCTAATTGCGCAAGCGTTTCATTTGCTTGATCAGCCACTACAACCGTTTTTAAACTTGGCACTTTTTGATAATTAAATGCATCGTGTAAATACACTTTATTACAACAACGTAAAATAGACTCAGCATCGTCAATAACCACTAAACCCAGGCTTTGCGCTTTGCTTGCAAGGCGATACGTTGGGTGGTCAATCGCTGTAGTTTGGCGAATAAATAACGCATCAAACTGGGCAATGTTATCAATTTCGTCAAAGCTTAATGCTTGTGCATAAATACCGTGTTTAGCCGCAGCTTTAATAAAGCGTGCAATGGCGTCTTTATCACTCGGTGGCACCTTTTCATTGTGATCAACAAGTATTGCCATATCCCAGCGAAAACGACGTCGCTCCGCAGTAATACGCCATTGCGTTTGGGTAAAGTTATTCAACTTAGCTACAAAATCGCTGTACTGTTGCTCATCTAATGACGATAACGACCCTTGTTGTAATAAGCCTTGTTCATCAACAAATAAAATAGGCGCTGGGTATTGTTTAAATACCGACTTTGCCGCTTTTGATTGTAAATCGTTTTGGGCACTACCAAAGTAAAGTGTGCCGTCTATTTGGCCCACATTTAACATAGGAGCTTGGCCACTACGAAGTGCATTAATGGTTTTTACACTGGGTAAAACTTGGTGCTTGCGCGCCTCAGCAAGTAACGAGCAATAGTAACCTTTGCTCAAGTATTGGCTTGAGTCGCACAGATTAATAATGCGTGTTTTTGGTTCGTTATGTTTTGGGTAATCACGTAAGTAGGTATTAAACGTAATTACATTTTCGAACGATTGAGCAAGCGTTTGCTCGTTGTTATCAACCACAATTAAGGTTTTAAACACGACTTTTCCTAGTTAAGTCAAAATATAAAAAGCATGCTTAATAAAATACTAAGCATTATAAATAGAAACACCCATCGTACTAAGTGGGCATTGCGCGAATCACTTAATATGATGGGTGCTTTAACAGGTACCTACTGTACGAGTTAGCGCTTAAATTGCTTAAGCGACATGTGCTTTATATGCCCTTTTTTAAAAACGCACAAACGAGATATTTTTAGCGTGAAGATGAAAAATATTGATTAACTAATAATGCAGATTAAAATACGCAAAACAATATCTTATGAGAGTTAAAAATGTCGCTGCCTGCTTGCCCAAAATGCCAATGTGAATATGTTTACGAAGACCAACAACTGCTTATATGCCCTGAATGCGCTTATGAATGGAACCCAAATACTGCACACGATGAAGACGCAATTTTAGTAAAAGATGCCAACGGCACTTTACTTAATGATGGCGATAAAGTGACCGTAGCCAAAGATTTAAAAATTAAAGGCAGCTCGCAAGTAATTAAAATTGGCACAAAAGCGGTAGTTAGACGTGTACTTGATAAAAAAGATCATGAACTTGATTGTAAAGTAGATGGCATTGGCGAAATGATGGTAACAGCGAAGTTTGTGAAAAAAGCTACCTAAAATTGGATATTTAAAATATAGGATGTTAGATGAGATGTTTGGATGGCTTTTTAATAATTGCTTCTTATAATAATTAGTATGAGGGTCATACTAATTTCACTCAGGGATTACCTACTTGTTAGCTGTATATTACGTTAGCAACAAAAATTTTCGTAAGTCTCGCTCTTGCCTCATTACGTGCAAAATATATACTTTATCGTTATCTTTTTTGTAAAATATACGACAAGGATTCACGACCAGTTCAAGATAATTTAGGTTAGCTAACTCAATTGGTTTTTTACCTGATTCTGGAAAGAGTTCGAGACGTTCAACTTTTGCAAATATTTTGGCAACCAATTTTTTCGCTGACTGCAAGTTGCTTAATGCGATATATTCAGCAATATCGTTAAGATCATTCAAAGCTGGATTAGTCCAAATTATTTCAGCCATTTATTCATTTTATCTTTAGCTTCAACATTCGACATCGTTTCACCACGACTTATTGCCTGCTCTCCTTTTGCAAGAGACTCAAGAATTTGCATACGCTTTTGCATAAATTCATAATCATCAACATCTACTAAGTATGCAGATGGTTGCCCATGTTCAGTTATCAACACAGGTTCTTTAGAGGAATGAAGTTCAGATAATATCTTCGTTGCTTGACGCTTCAATGTTGTGACTAGTTCTACTCTCATAATAATCCCCAAACAAATGTATCACTATAGTAGCACCGAGTAGCCAACTTGGGAAATACAACAAACGAGGCTGTAAAACCACTAAAATCAATTAAAAAGGGAGCACCTAACGTCAACCCTGCTCATTTTTAAACTATTAGGTACTTCTCATTATATGCCTTTGTACAAATTGAAATACACACCACGTTACGCTATAAAACATAGCTGTAGGTTGGATAAATGGCAAAGCTATGCCATCCGACAATTAATTTATGATTATAAATAAGCGATTATTACGTTGGCATAGCTTTTTCAGATGGTGTTCTCTTAAAAAACCAAAGCTTTATAAAATCTCTACCACAACATATTCGTGGGCTTTACCTGCAATTGTTAACGTAATTTCATCATAAATCTGTTTATTTAGTAACTGCTTACCCATTGGTGCGCCGGGTGTTACAACAGCAATTGCGTGCTGTTTAACGTTTACTGTTAAACCACCAGCGGCTGGGCCTAAATAAAACCATTTTTGCGCTGCGTTATCATCTTCTAAACACACCAGCGAACCGATAGCTATTTTGTCGGTTGGCTTTTCGTTAAAGGCAGGCTCAAACAACTCTATGCTTTTATAGCAATCGTTTACGCGCTGGGCTTGGCCTTGTGCTAAATAAGCGGCTTCGAGCCCTAGGGTATCGTATTTATTTTCGGCTATGTTTTCTTCATGTGTGGCGGTGTCGTGCGCAGTTTTTGCCGCTACTTTTGCTGTTGTAAGCTGCGCTTCTAGCGCAAAGCGAAGATGTTCGATAACGTGGGTTTTATTCATGGGGATTAGTACAATACAGGCTGTAAAAATAAGGTAGCTAGTTTAACATTTTTGCTAGGCTTAAAACCATTGTTTTAAACCCCGCAAATTTGTTGGGAATAATAGCGGGGTATAAATAAGCATTAAACTAACAAAGAGCCGCTGATTGGTTGGTACAGCTCTTTGCTTATGCTTTATTAAAAACCTTATGGCATATCTAATAATGTTTGCGTGTGGACATCTACTTTAACTTCGTAGTTTTTAGCGCTTAAGCCCAATAGCTCCGGCAAGGTTGCCGCTATACAAATAGACGAGAACGTACCCACTACAATGCCGGTAAATAATGCAATAGCAAAACCTTGCAGTGGTGCGCCTGCAAGTAGCCAAACGCTGGCAACCGTTGCAAGTGTGGTGCCCGACGTTATTAAAGTGCGTGTTAGTGTGCTTTTAATCGCATTATTAATAATAGTCGCAGGGCTAAGTACATTGTTTGATTGAACACGTAAAAGCTCGCGTACTCTATCCCCTACTATTATTGAGTCGTTAAGTGAGTAACCAATAATAGCCAGTAAGCTTGCCAGCACGGTTAGGTTAAACTCAATTTGTAATAGTGAAAATAATCCAAGTACGAGTATTAAATCATGCACTAGCGCAACCACAGAGCCAACAGCTAAACGCCATTCAAAACGCACTGCAAGGTAAAGCATTACCGCAATCATTGCAGCAAACATGGCTAAACAGCCTTGATCAAATAACTCATCGCCCACTTGTGAGCCAATATAAGCTGACGATAATACCTGTGCGTTTATATCATCGTTTTGTGTAACAGCACTTTGCCAATCAAGGCTATTAGCTGTGGCTGATGCACTTGGCGCTTCTCTTAATTGAAAATGGCTATTACCTTGCGCGGTTAGCTCAAACTCACCGTTGTGATTTTTAGCAATAAACGATTGAAGCTCTTTTAGTTCAACACTTTGGCTGGTTGTAAACTCAGTTAAATAGCCGCCGGTAAAGTCTAAGCCGAAATTTAAACCTTTTTGCGTAAGCGTAAATACGGATAGCAACACTAACATGGCGCTTAAAAGCATGCCTATAAAACGTAAACGTGTACCCTTTTCACCTTTCAAAAAAGTGTTAAGCATGTGCTTTTACTCCTGCTTTTTTACCCATTTTTAAATACAACGTTTGACTTAATATTTTTGATACGTACACACCTGTAAATACAGACGTTAAAAGTCCCAGTGCTAATGTAATGGCAAAACCTTTAACCGGCCCATAGCCTATGCCGTATAAAATAAGTGCGGTGATCATGGTGGTTATATTGGCATCAAATATTGTATTTGCGGCTTGTTTATAACCCTCTTGAATAGCTTGATATGGTGCACGGCCTTGGCGACGTTCTTCTTTAATGCGTTCAAATATTATTACGTTAGTGTCTACCGCCATACCTATGGTTAACACCAGGCCTGCAATACCCGGAAGCGTTAACACAACCCCTGGTAATAATGACATTAAGCCCACAAGCGACGTTAAATTTAATATAAGTGCCACGTTTGCAATAAGGCCTAAACGACGATACCAAAGCGCCATAAATGCAAGCGTAATACCCATGCCTAACATAAGCGCGGCTAAGCCATTACTAATATTTTCGCTGCCGAGACTTGGCCCTATTGTTTGTTCGTGCACAATTGTAACGGGCGCTGTAAGCGAGCCTGCGCGAAGTAACAATGCCAGATCGGCTGCCGCTTGTTGGCTTTTCATATTGGTAATACTAAAACGCGAACTTAAATGCTGAGCAATATTGGCAACGTTAATAACTTCGCTTTTTTTAACGACTTCGCCTTTAGCTTTTTGAGAGTACTCAGAGTAAACCGTCGCTATTGGCTTACCAATATTGGCTTTTGAAAACGCCGACATTGCATCCCCGCCTTGGCCGTCTAGGCTTAGCTGTACCAATGGTTTACCCCAATCGTCGCGGCCTATGTTTGCATTATTAATATGATCGCCTGTAAAAATTGGCACAGGATCGAGCTTTATGGTCCCGCCCGATTGCATATTAAATGTTTGCCCGCCAATTTCTTTTAATTGATAAAAGCCAAGCGATGCTGTTGCACCAATAATACGTTTTGCTTCGGTTGGATCTTGCACGCCCGGTAGCTCTATACGAATGCGATGTTTTCCTTGTTGCTGTGTTACCGCTTCGGTAATGCCTAACTCTTCAATACGTGAACGAAGGGTTGTGAGTGTTTGCCCCATTACTTCTTTATCAAAGCTGCTTCGGCCTTGCTCCGAATAACTAAATTTGGCAGTTTTAACGCTGCCGTTATTGCTTGTTACAACGGCTAAATTGGCAAATCGGCTTTGTAGCTCTTCAATAACGGGGGTTAACTTGTCTGTTGCATTAGGCAATGCGTTTATTTCAAACCCGTGCTGAGTTTGCTGCGCTTTTACGCCATGTGCTTTTTGTTTAATAATGATTGATTTAGCTTGTTGATACGCACTGACTAACTGCTCATCAACGGCTTTATCTAAATCTACGTCTAGTACAAATAGCACACCGCCATTTAAATCAAGGCCCAGCTTTATTGGTGATAAACCAAAATCTTGTAACCATGTAGGGCTGGTTGCATGCTCAACAATTTTAACTTGCGTGTTTGGGTATTGCGCTTTTATAGCCGCTTGCGCCTGAGCGCTTTTAGTTGGCTCGTTTAAAAGTACATTAATAGTTGATTGCTTATCTAAGCCCTGATCAACCTCTAACCCTTGGTTATTTAAAAAAGTAACTAAGGTTTTAGTGCTTGGTAAAGATTGTGTTTCGCTGTGCGGCACGGCACTGATATGCAACCACGATTTATTTGGATATAGGTTTGGTAATGCGCTAATAGCTAATAAAACCAATACTATTAGCATGGCGATATAGCTTAATTTAAACTTAGCCGTAGACGGCTTTTTATCTTTTTTAAAACTTAACATGTTTAATCCTTATTGCCAGCAAAGCTAGCAACGTACTTTTTAAAAGCACAATTAATCTGCAGGCTAAAACTTTAAAGTTAAAACCTAATAAAATTAAATAAGGGAAATTAAGCGTGGTAGGTAGTTACAGCTTTGTAGAGTAAATTAACGTCTTTCCAGCCACTCAAGCGCGACTTTTTACTATTAGTTACAAACGTATACCAAGGTTGTATACGGTTAACGGCTCTCGGTCGTAAAAATATATGCCTAACAAGATTTTGAGCAAAAAATTCAAAAACCATATCGTATTCTGGCTCACTTTGAACAGTGTGCAAAAACAATGAAGAATTATTGGCAGTTAACCTTGGTTGGTGCGCGTCAAAATCGGTTTGATGCGTTTTTTTATGTTGCGAAGTATCTACAGACTTACTAATAGGCTGTATTTTAGTTAAATCGGCAATATCAGTAAGCGAAACCTGCGTACTAATATTGATATTTAAATTTTGTGAGGCGCCCATAGCATTGCTCTGCACACTAAAAAGTGCAGCAAGTAGCAAAAAGGCAGTTAAAAACACTCTAAATTTAAACATTCACGTTTTAAAACTAAAATAAGGGATGCGTAGTATATAAGGGCAAGCATTTAAAATACAATGCTTATTAATTAAGTATTTAGTTTTAACAGAGATCACTAATGCGCCCCAGACAAAGCACAGAAAAACGACCAGACGCCATGAATTTACGCCAAAATGTAAAAACACTGTGGCCCTACCTTACAAAATTTAAAGGCCGTGTTTTTATTGCACTTATGGCGCTTATAGGCGCAAAAGGTGCCACACTTTTAATGCCTTGGGCGCTTAAAGAAATAATAGACTCTGTAGATAAGTCGATTAACCCACTGTTAGTTATTCCTGCTTTATTGCTATTGATGTACGGTGGACTGCGTTTTGCTAGCGTATTTTTAGGTGAGGTAAGAGATGCTGTATTTTCGCGCGTAACCGAGCACGCCATGCGTGATATTGGTTTAAAAGTATTTAAGCATTTGCACTCACTTGAGCTGGCTTTTCATTTAGATAGGCAAACCGGTGGCATTAGCCGCGATATAGAACGTGGTACAAGCGGGTTAAGCTTTTTAATGCGTTTTTTAATGTTTAACATTGTACCTACTTTATTTGAAATACTGACCGTTGCGATTATTTTTGGCACGTTGTTTTCTGTTTGGTTTGCGCTTATTACATTATTGGCAGTCGCTATTTATATTACCTTTACTGTGGTGGTTACTCAGTGGAGAAACCGCTTTATTCGCGAAGCAAACGCTGCCGACAATCAAAGTAATACCCGCGCTATAGACAGCCTACTTAACTATGAAACTGTAAAATATTTCAATAATGAACAGTTTGAAGCTAAAACGTACGACACCTTTTTAGCAAACTGGGAAAAAGCCCGTTTAAAAAATAGAATGTCGTTGCTCGCCCTCAACTCAGGCCAAGCACTTATTATTGCCTGTGCTATTACCGCGTTAATGTGGTTGGGCTCAACCGAAGTAGTTGCAGGTACGCTCTCTATTGGTGAACTTGTGATGATCAACGCGTATATGATTCAGCTATTTTTACCGCTTAACTTTTTAGGTTTTGTGTACCGCGAAATAAGGCGCGCGCTAACCGACCTTGAAAACATGCTTGGGCTACTTAACAAAAAACCTCAAATAACCGATGCACTTAATGCTAAAGAGCTCAGTATTAGCCAAGGTGAAATTGCATTTAAAAATGTAAGTTTTAGTTACGATGCGCATCGCCCTATTCTTAATAACCTTAGCTTTAGTGTTAAAGCAGGCAGCAAAGTAGCCATTGTTGGTGCCAGTGGAGCTGGTAAAAGCTCATTAGCCCGACTGCTGTATCGTTTTTATGATGTAAGCGGTGGTGAAATTAGTATTGATAATCAAGCAATAAACTCAGTAACACTTAATAGTTTACGAAAAGCCATTGCAATAGTCCCGCAAGATACTGTGCTGTTTAACACTACTATTCGTGAAAATATTGCTTACGGCAGGCCATCAGCAAGCGATGCTGAAATTGACGAAGCCATTGCAATGGCGCACTTAAAAGACTTTATAGCGACACTTGATAAAGGCGATAAAACGCTGGTTGGCGAGCGTGGTTTAAAAGTATCTGGCGGCGAAAAACAGCGTATTGCTATTGCGCGCGCTATTTTGAAAAAGTCCCCTATTTTAATTTTTGATGAAGCAACATCTGCACTCGATTCTCATTCTGAGCAAGCAATACTTGCTGCAATGCGTGAAGTTGCCAGTAACCATACGAGTATTGTTATTGCTCATCGCCTTTCTACTATTACCGATGCAGACACCATTATTGTGCTCAAAGCCGGACAAATTATTGAGCAAGGTAAGCACGATGAGTTACTTACTCTCGCCGGAGAATATGCCCGTATGTGGGAGCTTCAGCATAAAAAATAAATAGTGCGTAACCCCTCTTAGCTCGTATACTTTCAAGTATTCGAGCTAAATAAAGCGTTTATAGAACCTATTAGCCTTTCTCTTTTCTCCTATATTAGTTTTATCGAGCACTGTGGTGATTCACCTCAAAAGATTTGTTTGTCTGATTAATATCAATAACAATCGATAAGTTAAATATTCGTAACAATAAAAATACTTCACTGCAGCTTAAATTCAATCAGTGATACTCAGGAGTAAGTAATGAAAAAGAGTTTAATTGCCGCAGCATTAGCTGCCACATTTATTACCGGTTGTTCAGAACCGCAAACAACAAAAACAGACGAACAACAACCTAAAGTAGCCACTGCAGCAGTGACACAAAAAGCAGAGTTAGGTAATTTTGGTGTTGACCTAACAGCGCGTAACGAAGCTGTTAAACCAGGCGATGACTTTTTTATGTATGCCAGCGGCACATGGTATGACAACTACGTAATGCCTGCAGATAAAACCCGCTACGGTGCATTTTCAGGATTAGCTGAGCGAAGCGAAGGCGATGTTAAAGCTATTATTGAAGAAATAGCCGCACGTAAAGATTTAAACGCAGAAGAAAAACTCGTTGCTGATTTTTACAACGCCTACATGGATACCGAAACACTTAATAAACTAGGTGTGGCGCCTATTAAGCCATTGTTAAGTGAAATTAATGATATAGCGTCGACCGACGATTTAGCTGAAATGTTTGGTAAGTCTTGGTTAACCGGTAATAAAGCCCCTTTTGGCGGCGGCATGTGGTTTAATCGGCTAGACCCTAATAAATATGAAATGTCACTAGGTGCTGGTGGTTTAGGTTTACCAGATCGTTCTTACTACCTTGAAGACGCTGAGCGCTTTGTTAAAACCCGCACAGCTTATGTTGCTCACATTGCTGATATGCTTGAGTTTGCAGGAGTAGAAAATACCGCTGAGCGCGCTCAAGCAATTGTTGATCTTGAAACCAAAATTGCACAAGGTCATTGGCCCCGTGAAAAGCGCCGTAATCGCGATTTAACGCTAAACCAAATTGAACGCGCCGATTTAAGCACTACTTATCCTGGTTTTAACTGGGATTTATATTTTGCGCAAACAGGTTATAAAGTACCTCAGTTAAATATCTCTCAACCTGAACCTATAAAAGCGATGATTGAGCTAATCAATCAAGAAGATATTGCAGTATGGAAAGACTACCTAACGTATCACGCTATTAGCGGTAACGCAGGTTTACTGTCAGAAGACGTATTTAATACTAACTTTGCTTTTTTTGGTAAAGAACTAAACGGACAGCAAGAGCCTCGCCCTCGTTGGAAACGTGCAATCAGTGAAATGTCGGGTACAAGTTCGCTTGGTTTTGCTATTGGTAAAATATACGTAGCACGTTACTTTCCTGAGTCATCAAAACAACAAATGTCAGAGCTGGTTGAAAACCTTCGTACAGCCCTTGGTGAACGTATTGATAACCTAGAATGGATGGGCGATGAAACTAAAGTAAATGCGCGCGCTAAACTGGCTGCATTTGTACCAAAAATTGGTTACCCCGATGTATGGCAGTCTTATGAAGGTTTAAGTATTACTAAAAACGATTTGATTGGTAATGTGAAAAACATGCGTGAATTTTTTCATGCAGAAAGTGTTGAAAAAGAGCTACAAAAAACAGACCGTAACCGCTGGGGCATGACGCCACAACGCGTAAACGCTTACTACAATAGCTCGTTTAATGAAATTGTATTTCCGGCTGCGATATTACAACCGCCGTTTTTCGATCCAAATGCCGATCCGGCTGTAAACTATGGCGGTATTGGCGCTGTAATTGGTCACGAAATGGGTCATGGATTTGACGATCAAGGTTCAAAATCAGACGAAAACGGTGTGCAACGTAACTGGTGGACTGATGCTGACCGCGCTGCATTTGACAAAAAAGCCGATCAACTGGCTGCGCAGTACAGTAAATACGAGCCAATAGAAGGTAACTTTGTTAATGGTCGAAATAGCCTTGGCGAAAACATTGGTGATGTAGGTGGGCTATCAATGGCTTATCACGCGTACAAGCTCAGTTTAAATGGTAAAGAAGCGCCTGTTATTGACGGCGTTACTGGCGATCAGCGTTTCTTCCTTGCGTGGGCACAAGTATGGAAAGAAAAACGTACTGAGCAAAGCATGCTTAACCAACTGCGTGGTGGCACACATGCCCCAGGTCGCTTTAGAGCACAAGCGCCGCGTAACCATGATGCATGGTACAAAGCGTTTGATGTAAAACCAGGCGATGCGTTATACCTTCCTGAAGATGAGCGTGTACGTATTTGGTAAGTAACACTTACTTTTTATTACTTAGTAAGGCAACCTGTTATACAGGTTGCTTTTTTATTGAATTAAATTTACACATAATAGATATAATTCCAACGTCTAGAACCCTCGATGATCCCATTAATAAAATACAGTTTACATGGCTTTTAAACGTTACCGATTTAATCTGTTTTAATACTTACTAGCCCTTGAATGCATTTACCTTTAGAATACGCATTATAATTTTATTCTATTATTTACATATATTAAGGCGAAACGCAGATGGGAAGAGCTTACCAAAACAAAAAAGATTCAATGGCTAAGACTGCGGGTGCTAAAACTAAAGTTTATTCTAAGTACGGCAAAGAAATTTATATTTGTGCAAAAAACGGCGGTGTAGATCCAGATGGTAACTTATCATTGCGTCGTTTAATTGAACGCGCTAAAAAAGACCAAGTACCAGCACACGTTATTGACCGCGCAATAGACAAAGCAAAAGGCGGCGGCGGTGAAGACTACGCAGCAACACGTTACGAAGGTTACGGCCCTGGTAACTGTATGATTATTGTTGACTGTTTAACAGACAACAACAAGCGTACCTTTGCTGATGTACGTGTTTGTTTTACCAAAGCAAATGCTAAAATTGGCGCTCAAAACTCTGTTTCACACTTATTTGATCACCTTGCTATTTTTGTATTTGACGGTGATGACGACGAAGCAGTACTTGAAGCTCTTATGATGGCTGATGTTGATGTAACTGACGTAGAAGTAGATGACGGTAAAGTTACTGTTTTTGCTCCTCACACAGAGTACAACAATACACGTACAGCGCTTGAAGAAATGGGCGTGACTGAATTTGACGAAGACCTAATTAGCTTTGTGCCACAAATTGAAACGCCGATTGAAGGCGAAGACGTTGAAGTTATGGAACGCTTTTTAGCAATGTTAGAAGATTGCGACGACGTACAAAACGTTTACCATAACGCGCAATTCTAAAGAGCAATTTAGTAAGTTAGAACGACTTTAAGCCAACAGCTATGTTGGCTTTTTCATTTTTAGAACATGGTATTAATATGAACTCCCTTAAAGAGCTAAAAAGTGGCAAACTTGTTGGTGCTACTCGCCTGCAATTGGTAGAAGAGCTAACGACATTTCCTGAAGAAATCTTTAGTTTAGCTGACACGCTTGAAGTTCTCGATTTATCAAATAATAACTTATCAACACTACCTGATGAATTTGCCTGTTTAACACACCTGAAGCGTGTGCTTTTATCGTTTAATCAGTTTAAGCATATTCCTAAAGTGCTCGCTAAATGCCCTGCTTTAATTATGGTCGCGTTTAAAAGTAACCAAATTTCTGAATTTGCTTTAAACAGCCTGCCAAAAAATATTGAGTGGCTAATACTCACCGATAATACGTTAAGCGAATTGCCTGAAGATTTTGGTAATTATACCCAGCTTAAAAAGCTTGCGCTTGCAGGCAATCAACTTAAGCAACTGCCAAGTAGCATGACGCAGTGTAAAAACCTTGAGCTTGTTAGGCTCTCTGCTAATAACTTAACACACGTAGACGACTGGCTGTTTGAATTGCCTAAACTTGCTTGGCTTGCGTTTGCCGGTAACGAATTTAATAAAGCTCAGTGCTTAACTAAAAGCACTTTAAAAAATACCCCGCTTGAAAATTTTCAGCTTAAAAAAGTAATAGGCCAAGGTGCATCGGGCGTTATACACCTTGCAAAAGCGAAACATAGTAATGTTGCTGTAAAACTATTTAAAGGGGCAATTACTAGTGATGGCTACCCACTTGATGAAGTAAATTGCTGCCTACAAGCTGCAAATCATACAAACCTAATCAATGTATTAAGCTATATAGAGCAAGGTACACAGCTTGGCTTAGTAATGGAATTAATAGATACCAATTATACAAATTTGGGTTTACCACCAAGTTTAGAAACGTGTACGCGTGATACCTTTAATGATGATTGCCATTACTCAACTCACGCTATTTTAAAAATTGCACAGCAAATGGTAAGTACCTTACATCACTTACATGTTCGTAAAGTAAGTCACGGCGACGTGTATGCGCATAACACCATGATAAACAAAGATGCTGATGTATTATTTGGTGATTTTGGTGCAGCCACAAACTTAGCCATGTTAAGTGATTATCAACAAAAGCAAATCGAGTTAATTGAAGTACGTGCATTAGGGTGTTTAATTGAAGACTTATTAGGCACAGTAACTGGCGATGATAGACAAAGTGAGCTCTTTGTTAAAATGTCCGATATGGCAAAATGTGCCATGCAACTTACATTAAATCAAAGACCTACATTTACTGACTTATTAGCAGAGCTAAAATAACCTAGATTCAAATTGTAAGTGCATAACTTGTTTTGGCTAGATTAAGTGGTCAGTTGCTCATAAGCTAACTACTTTTTCTCCGGCAAGAGATTTTACAATGAGACATTACAAACAACTGACCTATGCGCAAAGATGCCAGATCGCCGTTCTAAAGAAAAGCGGTTTTACGCAACAAAGTATTGCTGAGCTAACTAATTTATCGCAATCTACGATTTCAAGAGAGCTTTCTAGAAATACAGGTAAGCGAGGTTACAGACACAAACAAGCTCATGAGCGGACTTTGTTTCGCCGAAGAAGTGCAAGAAAACCGCTTAAGATGACACCTGAAATGATAGCTTTAATTACCCAGAAGCTTAATGAGAAGTGGAGTCCTGAACAAATAACGGGATGGTTACACAAAGAAAGTGAACAGTCTGTCAGCCATGAATGCATTTATCTGTATATCTGGGAAGATAAAAAAGCAGGTGGTGATTTATACCTACATCTGCGCCGACACGGTAAGAAATATCACAAGCGCAGTCATGGTAAAACAAACCGAGGGCAAATAAAAAATCGCGTTAGCATTGAAGAGCGCCCACAAATAGTTGATGAGAAAGGCCGTATCGGAGATTGGGAAATAGATACCGTCATAGGCAAAGGTCATCGAGGCGCCCTTGTTACCATTGTAGAGCGGGTTACCCAATTCACTGTATCAACTCAGGTGGCAGGAAAAACAGCACAAGCCGTCACTGCGGCGACAATAGAACTATTAAGGCCATATAGGTCAGCGCTTCATAGCATCACGGCTGACAATGGAAAAGAGTTCGCTTATCACGAGCAAATCACAGAGGCTTTAAGTGTTCCTGTTTATTTTGCTCACCCTTATCACTCATGGGAGCGCGGATTGAATGAAAACACGAATGGATTACTACGTCAGTATTGGCCGAAGAGCACAGATTTTAAGGCGGTAACACCAGCGCAAGTTATACCAGTACTTGAGCAACTTAATAATCGTCCGAGGAAGACACTTGGATTTGAAACGCCTGCAAAATTGATGCAGGATCACTTGGCGGCTAAAGCCGCCTAAGCGTTATGCACTTCAGATTTGAATCCGCGTAAATTTAATGTTAATAATATAAGCGAGCAAAATGTAACATCTTACTCGCTTTTATTTTATGTTTATTCGGATTTTCCGTACTTATTTAGTGCGCTTAAACGGGTAAACCTGTTGTTTAAGCATACCTACGGGCATGTAATCCCCGACTACACCATACGCTTGTGGCCACTCTTTTTGGCCTTTAACAGCAGTACCAAACACATAATCTAAAAACGAAAAATGTGCAGCGTAATTTCGGTCAATCGCGGCTTTATCTGACGCATGATGCCAATGGTGAAACTGCGGTGTAACCATAAAATATTTTAGCCAACCAAATTTCACACGCACATTTGCATGGTTAAACACAGCCTGCAAACCCACAATTATTACGTACAAACTAATTATTTGCTGTGAAAAACCAAGTACAAATATAGGCGTGAGCACTAAGCTGCGAGTTACGAGTATTTCAAGAATATGCTGGCGAGAGCCCGCTAACCAATCCATTTCTTTAGCACTGTGATGTACGCCATGAAAGCGCCATAATAATGGGACTTCGTGATAAGCACGATGCACCCAATACTGCATTAAATCAGCCACGAGTATTATTAAACACAACTGCACTACAAATGGTGTTTGCTCTATATAACCTTGTACCGTAGATGATACAGCCCAGCCAAAGCCATAATGCACAAAGTGGTTAGTAACGAGTAATACAAAACCAATAATTAAATGATTTACAAAAAAGTGGTTTAAATCGCCCCGCCATTCGCTACGTAATATTTTTTGATCTTTACGATGAGGTAATAACTTTTCAATCACAATAAATATGAGTGTTGAGCCGAGTAAATCTAAAATAAACCAATCAAGCCCTATATAAGGTGTGTCGGTAGCAAATTCGTTTACTTCAACGTTTGGTCCGCCAAACATAATAGCGAGTAAAATAAAAAACCACGCTGTAGCCCCTAAACGCTTATTGGTATTACGGACAAAGTTAAGTAATCCTAAACTGCCCGAGACCAATAATGATGCAAACATAAGCTGACGTAAAAAGTCGACGCTGTAGCTTTTTCTCAGCTCTGGTGTGGTTAAGTATTCAGGGAAGTGAAACGCTAATACGCCTAAGCAACTCAGTATTGCTAAAAAGCAGGCTATGTAGCCACTTATGTTGCCCTCACCTATCTGAAGATGATTTGTGCGAAATACTTTTCGCGATAAAGCTCTGATCATTTTTATTATTCCTTGCGTCGTTGAGTTGATTAAATACAACGAAATTCCATTGATTTACACACCCACATATTAACAAAATTTAGGGTATAAAAAATACAAATAGTTCCCTCCTAATTTTGAATTGCAAATATACAGATAAACCAAACGCAAAAAAGCCACGCAATGCGTGGCTTGGTTGGATAAAGCTAAACTTTTACAAGGTCAATTATAAGTACTGACCTAATGCTTTAACTTGGTCTAACATGCGGTTTGAGAAACCCCACTCATTGTCGTACCAAGCCATTACTTTAACTAGTTTACCATTGGCTTTAGTTTGCGTTGCATCAAAGATAGATGACGCTGGGTTATGGTTAAAGTCGATAGAAACAAGCGGAAGCTCGTTATATTCTAAAATACTCTTCATTGAACCCGTTGATGCTTCTTTCATGATTGCATTGATTTCTTCTGCAGTCGTATCACGCTTAGTGATAAACGTAAAATCAACTAAAGAAACATTGATTGTAGGTACACGTACCGACATACCATCTAATTTACCAGCAAGTTCTGGTAATACTAAACCAACAGCTGCCGCAGCACCTGTTTTAGTTGGGATCATAGATTGAGTTGCACTACGCGCACGGTATAAATCTGGGTGGTATACGTCAGATAAGTTTTGATCGTTGGTGTAAGCGTGAATAGTCGTCATGCTACCTTGCTCAATACCTACTGTGTCGTTAATTGCTTTTGCAATTGGCGCTAAACAGTTAGTAGTACAAGAAGCGTTAGAAATGATATTGCTATCAGCATTAATTACGTCGCTGTTTACACCATGCACTACTGTTGCATCTAAACCAGTACCTGGAGCAGATACGATTACTTTTTTAGCGCCTGCAGTAATGTGCTTAGCAGCGTCATCACGTTTAGTGAAAAAACCAGTACATTCTAAAACGATATCTACGTTTAGCTCTTTCCACGGTAAGTTTGCAGGGTCACGCTCTTGCGTTAATGTAATTACGTCATCCCCAATTAGCATAGTGTTGTTTTCAAGTGTTACTTTTTTTGAAAATTGACCATGAACTGAGTCATATTGCGTTAAATGTGCATTTACGTTAGCTGGTGCTAAATCGTTAATTGCTACAATTTTAATTTCGCTGTTTTGAGCTGACTCATAAAGTGCACGTAAAACATTTCTACCGATACGGCCGTAACCGTTAATTGCTACATTAATCATTTTAGACTCCTATTTAAGTTCACTTGCTTGGCGAGCAAGCGCTTCAATTGCTTGCCAGTCTTTATTTTCAATTAGTTGTTTATCTAGCATCCACGTACCACCAACACAAATAACGTTGTTAAGCGCTAAATAATTAGGAGCAGTTGCTAGGCTAATGCCGCCAGTTGGGCAAAAAGTAATATGTGGTAATGGGCCACCGATTGATTTAAGCATAGCTGTTCCGCCTGCAGCTTCTGCTGGGAAGAATTTTAAATACTTAAAACCATGCGACGCAAGTTGCATAACTTCACTTGCAGTTGCAGCGCCTGGTAAAAATGGTATATCTGATGTTTTAGCTAAAGCAATAAGCTCATCGCTCACACCTGGACTCACCATAAAATCGGCACCAGCAGCAACCGAAAGATCAAAACTTGCCTTATCTACTACCGTACCAGTACCTACATAGGCTTCAGGTACTTCTGCTTTCATTAGCTTTAAAGCTTCTGCAGCAATGGGTGTACGTAGTGTTATTTCTAAGGCTTTTAAGCCACCGTTGTATAAAGCTCTTGCAAGTGGTGCTGCATCTTCTAATTTTTCGATTACAACCACTGGCACTACGGGTGCCGATGCTAAGATTTTTTCAATACTCATTACTTGTTCCTCATTACCCAGTATGGCTAATATTTATTCAAGTCCAAAAGCACTCGCGCCTAAATCGGCACTGCTTACGATATTTCTAAATCCAGTAAATAATTCACGACCTGTACCAAATGTTGCACTTGGCAGGCTAAGTTCTGCTTCACGCTTAGCAAGTTCTTCGTCGCTAACGTGTACTTTTAATATTCCGTTTGGCGCATCAAGCGTCACTAAATCGCCTTCTCGGATTTTAGCAATAATGCCGCCTTCTACTGCCTCTGGTGCTAAGTGAATAGCAGCAGGTACTTTACCTGATGCACCCGACATACGACCGTCAGTAACAATAGCTACTTTAAAGCCTTCATCTTGAAGCGTTGCCATTACTGGCGTTAACTTGTGTAGCTCTGGCATACCTTTCGCTTTAGGGCCTTGCTCTTTTAGCACGGCAATAAAGTCTTGGTTTAATTCGCCACGAGTGTATGCATCTTGCAGAGCACTTTGTGAGCTAAATACTTTTGCAGGAGCAGTAACGGTTTGATGTTCTTCAGCAACAGCTGACACTTTGATAACAGCTTTACCTAAGTTGCCAGTTAGAAGTTGCAGACCACCTTGCTTACTAAATGGGTTACTCACTGGGCGAAGTACTTCTTCATCGTGCGAGTTTGCAGGACAATCTACCCATTTAACTTTAGTTGGGCCAGTTGAGTCGCTCATGATCAAGCTATCGTCTTTATCTAAACGAGGCTCTGTCATGTATGGTGCTAAACCATCGCCAAGCATTGTTTTAACGTCTGTATGTAAGTAACCAGCGCTTGCTAGTTCTCGCATTAAGAAACCCATACCGCCAGCTGCTTGAAAGTGGTTTACATCAGCTGAGCCGTTAGGGTAAATACGTGTAAGAAGTGGTACAACTTCTGATAAGTCAGACATATCTTTCCACGTAACCTGAATGCCGGCAGCTTTTGCTATCGCAACAATATGGATTGCATGGTTAGTAGAACCACCTGTAGAAAGCAGACCCACTAAACCATTTATAATCGTTTTTTCGCTGATCACATCGGCTAAACACGGGCTTTCTTTATCATCTGTAAGCTGCTTAAGCATTGTTTCTACAGCATTCCCTGTAAGGCCATCGCGAAGCTCAGTGTAAGGGTTAATGAACGAGCTACCTGGAAGGTGTAAGCCCATTATTTCCATTAACATTTGGTTTGAATTGGCAGTACCGTAGAACGTACATGTACCAGCGCTGTGATAAGACGCACTTTCAGCTTCAAGTAAGTCTTCGCGGCTCACTAAACCTTGTGCAAACTTTTGGCGAATACGTGCTTTTTCTTTATTCGGAATACCTGATTGCATTGGACCTGCTGGTAAAAAGAACACAGGTAAATGACCAAACGACAATGCACCAATTAATAAACCAGGAACAATTTTGTCACAAACGCCTAAACAAAAAACACCATCAAACACATCGTGCGAAAGAGAAATTGCTGTAGACATAGCAATTACATCGCGAGAAAAAAGTGAAAGTTCCATGCCGTCACGCCCTTGCGTAACACCATCACACATTGCAGGCACGCCACCAGCAACTTGAGCTGTAGCATCGTATTTTGTTGCAATGTCTTTAATTAAATCTGGGTAGTCTTTGTATGGCACATGAGCCGATAACATATCGTTATATGAGTTGATAATAGCAAGATTTGGCTGCTCATCAGCCTTTAAGCGCGCTTTGTCATCACTGCTACATGCAGCCATAACATGGGCTATATTTCCGCAACCTAAACCGGCACGAACTCTTGTTTGTTTTTTTGCGTGCGAAATGCGATCTAAATAATCTTGACGGGTATTTTTACTGCGTTCGATAACGCGCTGGGTAACTTCTTGAATACGAGGATGTAACATAATTTAACTCATCTCTATTAGTTAGAGGATAAAGGCTCAGTAGCAACTACAGACTCCACGTAAATAACTGTACTGAGCATCTTTGATTTACCCGTTCAAAGGTACGCTACCAGGGAGCCTCTCACAACAGCCCTGACACCGGTGTCACTGTATTAACGCATAGCAATGACACCGGTGTCAACCCCGGGTAACAAAAATAGTTTAATATTTTAACATGACCGAATAATGACCTAATTGATTTTTAGGCACAAACCATGTTTTAGCAAGTTCAGAGTAAAAAAAGCCCGAATAAGCGTCACTCATATTCGGGCTACTGTGAAAGTGTTTTAAACTCACTATTTTATTGCTGAGGTAGACTCGCGTGTAATCAAGCGCGACTCAAGCGTTACCTGATACGGCTGCTCTTGTGGTTGAGCTATGTGTGAAATAAGTTGTGTTACGGCTTGTTTAGTCATTTCTTCAACGGGCTGTGCAATCGTTGTTAACCCAGGCCAAATATGACGTGCAATGGGTGCATTATCAAACCCAGCTATTGAAATGTCATCAGGCACTTTTAATTGGCGCTGAGTTGCTAATTTAAGTACGGCAGCCGCCATGTAATCGTTTGATGCAAATACAGCGGTTGGCCTAGGGGATAAATCTAATATGCTGCGTGCACTATCTACACCTGAGTGATAACTAAAGTTACCCTCCTCTACTAAGCGCTCATCAAATTCTATACCATGGCTTGCAAGTGAACGCCTGTAACCTTTAAAACGTTGTTGCGTGGCACTGTGATCTGGGTGCCCTTTAATAAAGGCTATAGATTTATGACCGAGGTTAATTAAATGCTCGGTAATCTCAAATGCGCCTTGCTCGTCGTTACTACGCACTGAAATTGAATCATCTTGTAGTAAAGCTGAAGCAACCCTTGCATAAGGAATTTTTTTAGATTTTAAAAAAGCAACAAGCTCAGCAAAATCACCAAAAGGAGGTGTTAGCACAATGCCATCTAATCGAGAAGTTTGTAGTAATTGCTCAATATTATTTATAAGTGCTTCACCACGAAACTCACAAGGGTGTATCAATAAATTATAGTTGTTTTCTTTACACGCTTCTAAGGCGCCCGTTTGCACTCGGGTAATATAACTTTTACTTGGGTTATCGTATAAACAGCCAATAATAAAGCTACGATTTTGAGCAAGACCTCGTGCAATTGGATTTGGGGTGTAATCAAGCTCTTTAAATACCGCAAGCACCTTTTCTCGGGTGGCGGCACTTACATTAGGCTCATTGTTTAACACGCGTGAGACGGTTTTTTTAGAAACCCCTGCATGGCTTGCTACACTATTTATGGTTACTTTTTTCATCTGTCCATTATCCAAATACAACCTGTAAGACCAAAGCCCTATTTGCTATTGTGTAAACACGCAGCAGCGCCAATAAGCGGTATGTTGTCTTGTGTTACGAGTGTTACAGGGATTTGTCCTGCGTACTGCGACATAATACCCTTTTGCGAAAATCGTTCAACAAAACGACTCTCAAGAAGTCTCGCTTGCATACGAGGTAGTATTCCACCGCCAATAAATAATCCACCTAACGCGCCATAAACAACCGCTAAATCACCGGCAACACTGCCAATCCAATCACAAAACTGGTTTAAGGTTGCATCACACACATCACATTCACCACTATTTGCAAGGCTGCTAATTTGTGCGGCATCTAAATTTTTAGCTGTTACACCCTTAACCGCAGACATTGCTTTGTATAAATGCGTTATGCCAGGACCTGAGAAAACTGTTTCGATAGAAACATGGGGATGATCTTTACGTAATTCATTCAATAATAAAGTATCGAGTTCATTAACAGGTGCAAGTGATATATGCCCCCCTTCTGAACTCAACACTGCGGTAGATTGGGACGTTCTAACTAAGCACGCGGCACCAAAACCAGTACCTGGACCTATAACACCAATGTTTGCGTTATCATCAGCTTGACCTGATTTAACAATGACATTTTGTTTAGGATCTAAGTAAGGGGCAGCGTAAGCAAAGGCAGCAAAATCATTAATGACTTCAAGTTGTTGTAAATCAAAATGAGTTTTAAATTCACCGACGC
Organism: Pseudoalteromonas sp. HL-AS1; assembly: GCF_031198785.1. Taxonomy (NCBI): domain Bacteria; kingdom Pseudomonadati; phylum Pseudomonadota; class Gammaproteobacteria; order Alteromonadales; family Pseudoalteromonadaceae; genus Pseudoalteromonas; species Pseudoalteromonas sp. HL-AS1. The sequence continues at coordinate 1,611,502 of NZ_CP133569.1, read as the reverse complement.
TAAAATGCCAACCTAAATTGGTTAAATGCACTTGCCCGGCTTTTATTGGCCCTGCAACGGCTAAACATGCGCGTTTGGGTGCAGTATGTGGGACTGTTAGCAAATATTGCTCGAGCGCACTTTCAAGAGAACCAAAGTTGGCACTAGGAAAAATATTAATGTGCTCTATTATAAATTGGTTAGTCTGTTCATTAAAAGCAGTTATTAAAGCAAAGCGGGCATTAGTGCCGCCGACATCAGCAACTAAGATGGGATCAAATTGGGCAGAAGCGTTTGGGCTCATAGTATTATCTCTTTTGTTAAGCGACTCATGCTTATTATTTTACAATGGTGTACCATTGTTATTTATACTTTGAGCTATCACCTCAAAGTAGCTATCACAGTAAAAAATGCTGCCTATAAAGATATAGACAGCGAATACGTTTTGACAACAAAATGATAAAACACTGACATTATGACACCGGTGTCAGGAATTTATCAATAAAAATATACGTTAATTCACAAAAAGCTTGAAATTATTCATCAATAAACGAAAATGACACAATTATTTATCAATTTAATTAAGTTGTAACAATGAAAGGTAAAGCTACCTCATTTGATATTGCCCACTATGCAGGGGTATCTCAATCGACTGTATCTCGCGCTTTACGTAACAGCCACCTTGTTAATGAAGAAACACGCAAGCGTGTTTTCGATATAGCTAAAAAGCTTAATTATAAAGTTGATAAAAATGCGAGTAACCTTCGCACTCAACAAAGTAGTACGCTTGCATTATTGTTGTTTGAAGATCCCACTTCTGACGAGTCCCAAATAAATCCTTTCTTCTTAGCCATGCTTGGCAGTATTACCCGTGCTTGCGCTACAGAAGGTTACGATTTATTAGTTTCATTTCAATCGGCCAGTGCTGATTGGCAAGCAGACTACGAAGACAGCCACAGAGCTGATGGCATTATTTTACTCGGGTATGGCGATTACATTGATTACCAACCAAAATTTAACACCTTACTTGAACAAAATACTAAGTTTGTTTGCTGGGGTGCAACGGTAGATAACCGTCCAGATTTAACTGTTTGTTGTGATAACTACGGTGGCGGTAAGCTCGCCGCTGAGCACTTTATTGCGCATAGCAGAACTGATTGCGCTTTTATTGGTGATGCATCTGATCACAGTCCTGAATTTTTTAGTCGATTTCAGGGTTTTAAGGATGAGCTATTGGCTAACAACGTTAAAATAAATGAGCGTAAAATGGCTAATGCTATCTCTACTGAAGAATCTGGCTATCACGCCACACGCTCACTAATTGCTAATAATATTAAATTTAACGCCTTATTTGCTGCAAGTGACTTAATTGCTATAGGGGCTATACGCGCACTTAAAGAAGCAAATATCAACGTGCCGAAAGATGTTGCGGTTGTCGGCTTTGATAACATAGCCATTGCAAGTTATGTAAACCCACCCCTAACTACAATAGAGCAAAACACCACTATTGCTGGGCAAATGTTAGTAGAAAACCTATTAAAACTTATACGTGGTGAAGAAGTTCAAAGTACCCTACTTCCACCTGTATTAATTTCACGAAAAAGTAGCAGTTAAAATTCAAATTTTATACCAATCCGCAATAATACTTAATCATTTAGCGGGGCTAAACGTGTCGCTAACTGCGTTAAAAAATTCTTATTTAGAACAACTAAATAGCGAATTTTTTGCCTAGCTATCAACACGTTTTGCCTGCCTCAAAATAGCTCACTTAATTAAGCGAATTGGTATTATATATTAGTGTTTTAGAGACTCGGTAACTACTGGGTAGTGATCCCATACTTGTTTATCACTGAGTGAGCGTACAAGCTTAATGTATTCTGCATGAGTCCATGCCAGTGGTGTTGCTGAGTTTGTGCCCTCGCCTAGCTCATAACCAGCTTTATTTACACCTACACCATCCCATACTTGCTCTGGTAGCATCATTCCATTATTGGCAAATTGCTCTAACCCTTTAACATAGCTGTTTTTAATTTGCGCTTGTTTAGCATCATCAAGGGCGTTGTTTGCGTTAGCTGCAGCTATTTCATAATGCCCACGTTCACCTGTGAAAAATGGCCAAACACGACCACGTTGGCCTGGTGTATTACTGCCATCCTCTGCGTAATTAGTACCTGTGGTTTCATCTTCGCCGTAGCCATCATTACCATAGCGGCGGTAGCCTGCAAATGTGCCGCTGCCGTCGTCAAAGCTGAAGCTGTATTTAACCTGTAGGTTATCTTCAAGCGTTTCGTCATCGTACTCAGGCAGTGTTTTAACAATGCTTTCGTCGTTAGCATCACGTACGCCATAGCGTACTAGCTCTAAGAAGCCGCCATCTAAAATTTGCTTTTTATTAAACCCTTCGCGGCCATTATTAGCGTTAATTTTAGTGTTTGAGTTTGCATCGGTATCTTGGCCTATACGGATAAAGTATTCACCATCACTATTTTCGCCTTTTAAGTTACCTTTAGTGGTAAACATTTGCGATTCAATATCGTTGTTATACTTTTTAGCCGTAGCTAGGTAGCGCTTTGCGTTTTTATCATCACCGCTAAGCGTTGCGATATCGCTTGCGGTAATAAGGCCTGCCACTATTGCTGCAGTTGTAGAAGGCGAATAACCGCTTTGCTCTTCCCAACGTTCTTGTTGGGTTGCCGGTGGTGTAATTTGCGTGTCGTTCCACAAAATTTTAGCAAGGCCGCCATCAACTAAAAAATCAGCCGCTGGTTTTAACATTTTGCCGTACCAGCTTTTTAGTTCATCATCGCTAAGTACATTGGCTTTATGTAACTTCCAAGCAAGCATAATAGGCATAGCTGTTTGGTCAAGCTGTACGCCGACCCATTCAAGCTCACCATCTACGTGCGTTTTTTGTAAAAACCAGCCTGTATCGCCTTTATTACCTGGTGTTTTGCTATTTACTTGCACTTTTTCAAGGTATTCGAATGCTGTTTTTGCTGTGGCAGTATCACCCACTGCCATAAAGGCCATGGCTACTTGATAAAAGTCGCGCACCCATACCGCTTTATAACCGGTTGAGCCTTCTTTAGCAGATACGGTTTCTCCCCATGGATTAGATAGAGAAGCAATTAATGCCCCTGCGTGTGTTTTATCTTCTTGTGCTTTTAGAACCATGGCGCTGGTGTATAAAAGCTTACCGTTATCGGCGGTTTGCTCAACCATGGTATTAAGTGGTTTAAGGCTTTGTAGGTAATCTTGCCAGCCTAGCGCTTCACCCTTACCGTTATAGTGATCAAGCACCGCTTGATAGCCTTTTGCTAAGCTTTTTTCGCCTTGCTTTATACTTTGCTGCTGCGTTTTACCAAAACTAAGTGCTAAATCAAAGGTGGTGTTAGCGCTTATATCGCCAAGCTCTGCAAGCATGCTTACGTTACCTGAAGCTTCGCCGGTATTTGTGTATTGGGTGTTTAAAGATTGAGTAGTTTTAAGTGCGTTTATGCCGTCACTTTTTCCTGTAAACCCTACCGTTTTTGCTTTAAAAGGGGTTGCTGATTGAAGCGATAAATAGTTATCGTCTTCCCATGCGACAAGGCCTTGCTCAGTCGTTTTAGCAAAGTCTCCTAGCCCGTTATTATTAATATACGGATTAACAGACACATATGCTTTTAGCCCTTCAAGCTCAGTGTTAAATACACTGCGTACAAATAATGTTTGCCCATCTGGGTCAGTAAAAATGTGTTTTTCTAGGCTAAAGCGCCCTTGTTTATCAGTGCTAGTTACTTTGTAGGCAAGCGATAACGGGCGACCTTGTGCATCTTTATGTAAGTAATCAATGGTGACATCTAAATCATCAGCTTCACTAACGGTAAAGTCTTTACCTGTTACTATAAATTGCATGTCTTTTATTTGTGCCTGGTGAATAAGCCCAAACATGGTTTCGGTGATCATACCTTTAGCGATTGAAAACCATACTTTAGATACATCCCCCGTTGCAGCTGTATCAGTGTATTGGCCGTTTTGGTATTGCTCGTACGATGTACCAATACCGGTTTTACCCGCGTAAGCCCAAAATGGTTCAGCACCTGGGGCGCCTGGTGCCGATTTAATCTGTGCGCCGGTACTTTCATTGGTTGTGCTTGTGTTTTGAGCGCCACAGGCGGTTAAACCTAACGTTAAAAGTGAGGCGGTTATAAGGTTATATTTTTTCATTGTGTGTCCTTAATGTGAATTTTTAACGCGCATTACCGCAACGGCAGCGACAACGAACGAGGCTGCACCAATTAACAATGCGTAAATAGGCTGATTAGAAAATACGTGGCGTAAAATGAGCCCTAAAATGCTGGCGGCAAGTAACTGAGGTATAACTATAAAAAAATTAAAAATACCCATGTAAACGCCCATTTTATTACTTGGCAGTGCGTTACTTAGCATGGCGTAAGGCAGCGATAAAATAGACGCCCACGCAAACCCCACCCCAATCATAGGAATAAGTAACATTTTAGGGTCTTGAATAAACATAAAGCTTGCAAGACCTAACGCGCCCAGCAATAAATTAAAACAATGCGCGCCTTTTGAGCCCATTTTTTTAACTAAAAACGGAATACACATAGCGGCAATAGCTGCAAAGCCATTGTAGGCGGCAAATAAAATACCCACCCAGTCTGCACCATCGTTAAATGCTTTAGAGGTTGCATCGCTACTACCATAATGAAAGCTTGTTACTGCTGCGGTGGTATAAATCCACATGGCAAATAAAGTAAACCAGCTAAAAAACTGCACCCATGCAAGCTGCTTCATGGCTTCTGGCATTGTAAATACATCTTGTACTACTTGGTAAAAACCACCTTGAGTTTTGTTAGCACTTTTAAGCGCTGCTGCAATCCACTGCACAATACCAAACGCTAATAAACCACCAGCTAATAGGTATAATTCTTTTTCAAGCGATAAGCCCATTACTAATGCAAGGGTTGCTAAACCCAGCACTACAAAAATAATGGCGCCTTTATTAAAGTTAATATCAACCAGTTTGCTTGTAGTAGGTTGAGCGCTTTGCTTTTCAAACTCAGCTAATTGCTCTGGGCTGTACTCTTTTGTACGTGCAACGGTCCAAAGCACTGCAACAAGTAGCACCACCCCACCCCAATAAAATGAGTATTTAACAGACTCTGGAATTTGCCCAGGCGCTGCAGTATTACTTACATCAAACCAGTTGGTCATCATCCACGGTAATGCTGAGGCTAGTACCGCACCAATACCAATAAAAAAGCTTTGTAACCCGTAACCTGTAGCGCGTTGTTTTTCTGGCAGGTTATCGCCTACAAGTGCTCTAAACGGTTCCATGGTTACGTTGATTGACGCATCCATGATCCATAACATACCAGCGGCAATCCAAAGCGTAGGAGAATGCGGCATAATAAATAATGAAAGCGTTGTTAACACTGCGCCTATAAAAAAGAACGGACGGCGACGACCAAAGCGCCCCCACGTTTTATCGCTCCAGTAACCAATAATAGGCTGTACGATTAAACCAGTAAGCGGTGCTGCAACCCATAGAATGGGAATATCATCAACTTGTGCGCCTAATGTTTGGAATATTCGGCTCACATTGCCGTTTTGCAGAGCAAAACCAAACTGTATGCCTAAAAAGCCAAAACACATGTTCCATATTTGCCAAAAACTTAAATTTGGCTTATCGGTATTATTATTTTGATTATTCATTATTAGCCTTATTTGTTAATACTGCGCTGCTAAATGCATCAAGTGTGAGTTTAAATGTAGCGCCTTGCGGGTGAGCTTTAAGCTGGGTGGTGTGATTTTCAAGTAAATCATTTAATAGCGTATTTTCACTCATTGCACCTAATTGTGCCTTTGATAAATTAACCGTAACTATTTGTGGCTGCTCGCTAAAGTTACTTAACACATGCACACTTTGCTGGCCTAAAGAGCGGGTAAAACCAACAACACGTTCACTTCCTACAAGGTTAAGTGCCGACATTTCTCCGCCTACTACAGCAGGTAAACTATTAAGTGACATAACCGCTTTGTAGTAATCACGAAGTGCTACTTGCTCTGAGGTTAAATTAGCGCCATCAAATTTTCCGTTATTCATCCATGCTTGGTGCGCTGGCACGCCAATGTAGTCAAAAATACTGGTACGTGTGGCTGTGCCAAATCCTGCGTTTTCAGAGCCATCTTCTCCCACATCTTGAGCAAAATATAAAAGCGTTGGCGCGCGACTAATTAGATTAGAAACTACTAAAGCAGGTTTACCCCACTGGGCATTACCTGCAAAGTCTGGACTTGCGATACGTTGTTCATCATGATTTTCTAAAAAGTGCAGCATGTGTGCTTCAATATCAGTAACTTGGCTTTGGGCAGCAAAAATAGTATTAGCAGCTTGCTTACCCTGCATAATGGCTTTTAGTGTGTCATAAAAGCCCACTTTATCGTAAAGGTAGTCCATTTTACCTTGGTGAATATACGCACGGTACATTAGCGGGTTATACACTTCGGCTAATAAAAAGGCGTCGCTTTTTTGCATTTTTATCGACGAATTTAAAAAACTCCAAAATTCTACAGGCACCATTTCGGCCATGTCGTATCTAAAGCCATCAACGCCTTTATCTAACCAAAATAGCGCTATGTCTCTAAATTTGTACCAGCTATTAGGGAGCTCTTTATCTTGCCAAAACTCGTAGTGAGCACGGTAATCCTTGTCCTTATAGTCGTTTGGCAGCTGAGCAAAATCGTAGCTGCCATCAGACTTTACACCGTAATTCACTTTTACAGTTTCGTACCAATCGTTAATGTCGGGTTTTGGTGCACGGGCACCGTTACCTGTCCATTTAGCAGGTGTTTCATCAAAAAAGCCATCAGCAAGTGGGTGAGCTTTTCCACCTAATACGTTATAGGTTGTAGAAGTAGGCACTTGAAATGACTGCCCAGGCACATAGTAAAAATTGTTGTTTTTATCGTACGTTTTACTGGTGTCGTCTTGCGCGCCAAAATCTTCAACCCCTTTAGGCTTTCCTAATGATTGATAATTTCGCGCAACATGGTTAGGCACGATATCAATAATGACTTTCATGCCATGGCTGTGCGTACGCTCAATGAGCTGGCTAAACTCTCCCATACGATTCGTCACGTTAATTGCTAAATCAGGATTTACATCATAATAATCTTTTATTGCATATGGCGAACCTGCTCGTCCTTTTACAACATCAGGATCGTCTTGAGAAATCCCATAATCGCTATAATCGCCTACTAAGGCATGGTGTAATACGCCGGTATACCAAACGTGCGTTGTACCTAGCTCCTTTATACCTTTGAGGGCGGCATCGTTAAAGTCGGCAAATTTACCTACACCATTTTGCTCTTTAGTGCCCCATGGCACATTGGCAGTTTCGGTATTACCAAACAAACGGGTAAATACTTGATATACAACCGGCTTGGTAAGCTCATTTTGTGTGTGTGCGGGTGTTTGCTGTTGTTCAGGTTTGTTATTTTCTGAACACCCTGTAGCAATAAGTGCACTACAAAGTACTGCGGGTACATAAACTAATTTTTTCATTGTGTGTCTTTTTTGTCAGTATTGTTATTACTTTATACTAAAGATTACTGCAGCAACCATACAGTTGCTGCATACGTATTCAGGTAAACTATTGAGAGGTATTTATAATTAATACCGTTGCACTCATTGCCGGTAAAGCAACTGTATTACCCAACACCTGTGTTTTGTGGGTGAATAAGTTAAGTGCTTTGGTATTTTTTGGTATTACTTCCTGCATATACTCAATATTCTTAGTTAGCTCTTTTGTGTTTTTATTCATAAATACCAACACAGTTTGCTCGTCGCTAATACGCGCGTAACTATACACGCCTTGTTGAGGCGTAAAATGCACAAGTTTTCCTTTTTCAAGTGCTGGGCTGCTTTTTCTAAAATTAAGCAAGGTACTAATTGTTTTGTGCATGTCTTTTTGCTGTTTTGTTAGCCCCTCGCCCGTAAAGGCGTTCCGAGTTTGGCCTTTAAATCCACCCGGGAAGTCTATTCTAATATCGCCATGATCTTTACTTGGGGTGTTATCTAATAGCACTTCCGTACCGTAGTACATTTGGGCTATACCTCGTGTGGTTAAAAATAGAGTCATTGCCATTTTAGTTTTGGCTTCGTCTTGGCCAAGCTCGGTGTATACACGGCTCATATCATGATTATCTGCAAATACCATAATGTTATTAGTATCAGGGTATAAAAAGTCATTAGCTAACGACTCATAGACTTTAACCCAGCCCGTGTTCCAGCTTTCTTCTTCATTTAGCGCTTGAATTACCGACTCTTGCAACGAAAAGTCCATAACGCTTGGTAAGCTTGATGTATATCCATCTTGGTTATGCTTACCACGTTGCCAGTAAGAGGCAATAGCAGGGTTAGAGGTCCACTCTTCTCCTACAATATTAAAATCCGGATACTCTTGCATAATTGCTTTTGTCCAATCGCTCAAAAATGCTTTATCTGAGTAAGAGTAAGTATCAACGCGAATACCACTTAAATCTGCGTATTCAATCCACCAAATCGCATTTTGAGTTAAATATTCGCTCAAGAGTGGTTGGCGCTGGTTTAAATCCGGCATGCTGGCTACAAACCAGCCATCGTTAAACTGGCGTTTATCGTAATCGCTTGCGTGTGGGTCTTGAATTGTTTGGCGGGCATGGCTTGTCGCATTTTTACCATTTTCAAATTCGCCATTAAAGTTGATCCAATCTTTGCTCGGTTTATCCTTCATCCATGTATGCTCTGCACCAAAGTGATTAAGCACCATATCCATTACCAAGCCTATACCCTGCTCTTTGGCCTTTACTGAGAGCGATTTATAAAGTGAATTAGAACCCATGCGTGGGTCTACGTTATAAAAATCAGTAATAGCATAACCGTGATAAGAGTAATCGGGCATGTTGTTTTCAAGCACCGGCGTTAACCACAACTGCGTTACACCTAAATCTTTTAAATATGGCAATGCATTAATAACACCTTGTATATCACCACCGTGTCGCCCTCCTTTAAATGTTGGATTTACTTCCTCCAACATACCGCTCACGGTGTCATTTTGTTTATCGCCATTTACAAAACGGTCAGGATTAATTAAATACACAGTATCTTTACTGCTAAAACCTTCTCGCACAGCACTATTTTTTGTTCTCTCAAGTAAAGAGAAAATGAAATTATTCTTACCATTGCTATTAAATTTTAATGTGCCTGCTTGGGCTGTATCGCTAATGGCTATATGTAAAAATACGTAATTAGGGTTTTCGGTGCGCGTAATATTGGCCAGCTCAACTCCTTGATAAGGTAAAAGCTTAAATTGGGTGTTTGCAATGTTTTGTTCATGCAACATTAGCGTAATTGTATTTTTTTTCATGCCCACCCACCAATTAGCTGGTTCAACGCTAAGAGCATAAGACATGCTTGGTATAGTATATAAACAGAGTAAGAGTATTTGCTGTATAAATCGCATTATGACGCCCTTTTAATACTGGCTAAAAATTCTTTGTGGGTAGGAAGTTTTTCAACTGTCGAATTTACTAATGTTTTTAAACTAATAAACAAATCACTTAACTGCTCGTCCGTAAACGAATTAGCAATAGTGCAATAGTCATCAGATATTAAGCCTTGTCCAATCATCACTTGCTGCCATGCTATTTCGGCAAATAACTCATCGTCTTCGCGCATAACCTTACCTGTTTGTTTAAATAGATTAAGTTTATGGATCAGTGAATCCGGTATATCCATTTGCATGCATTGACGCCAAAATGCGGAGTCTTCGCGCACAGTAAGTTTGTAATGCAGAATAATAAAATCACGAATATGCTCTATTTCAGTCACGCTTTGTTTATTAAACTCGCTTGCTAACGCATCGCTGATACCATGGTGTGGAAATAATTTGATCAGCCGTGTAACTGCGCTTTGAATTAGGTGAATGCTTGTAGATTCCAATGGCTCTAAAAAGCCACTTGATAAACCAACCGCGACTACATTTTTATGCCATTGTTTTACACGTCTACCTGTTTTGAATTTAATAAATCTAGGTTCTGTTATTGGATCTGCCGGTAAGTTATTAAGCAACAACGCCTTTGCGTCTTCATCCGATAAGTAACGACTACAATAAACCAAGCCATTGCCTATTCGGCTTTGTAACGGAATTTGCCACTGCCAACCGGCACTGTGCGCAATTGATTGCGTATAAGGTTTTAATTCATCGTTTGATTTTGTTTGTACTGCGATGGCACTATCGCATGGTAAATAATGAGACCAATCTACAAATCCGGTATTGAGTGTTTTCTCAATAAGCAACGCACGCAACCCTGTGCAATCTATAAATAAATCACCGTTGATTTGCTTATTATCATCGAGTATGAGTGTTTCTACATTACCCGTTGCTAAACATTGTGTAACTTCACTAATTTTGGCATCAATGTGTTTTACACCGCGCGATATTGCCAGCTTTTTTAAATATTCAGCGTAAAGTGTGGCGTCAAAATGATAAGCGTAACTTAGCCCAGGTAATTGGGTATTGGGTATTGTGTTTAAGGGAGCAAATTTATGCTGTTTAGCGGCTTGGTAATTTAACGAAAAATCCCATAAATCGTCTTCGCAACCCGTGATTCGACCTTTTAACCAAAAGTTATAAAAGTCGCAAAACGGGAAGTCTTTTCCAATCGGGCCAAACGCATGCATATAACTGTGCGTTGGTTTTTTCCAGTTTTCGAATTCAATACCGAGTTTAATTGTTGCGTTAGTTTCGTTTATAAACTCTTTTTCGTTAATGCCTAATGCGTTATTAAGTTGGATAATAGGTGGTATGGTTGCTTCTCCAACTCCCACGGTGCCAATAGATGATGACTCTATCAATGTGATATTAATTACTTTACCTAACACTTTATTAAGCAGTGCTGCAGTTATCCAACCTGCGGTACCACCGCCTGCGATCACGACGTGTTTTATTGATTTCATCTTATTATCCACGTTTTATTAAATCAAAGTATGATTAAAAAGTTAGGTAAAGTAGCTATAAAAAAGCCCTTGTAAAACAAATTACAAGGGCTCCTACACACAACCTTTATTATAGCTTGTAGCTAAAGCCTAACAAGTAAGTACGACCGTAATCTTGGTAGTCACGAACTTGTAGCGCGTTATCGCCAGAAAGCGATGTAAACGGCTCTTCTGTTAAGTTTTGAACTTGGAACTGAATTGATAACCCTTCAAGGCTTTCAACACCGCCCTCACTAAAGTCGTAGCCTGCTTGAATATCCCAAATTGTTTCGCCTAGGATATCTACTTGTTCAGTATCAAAGCCTAGCCCGTATACATCACCTTTAAAGGCACTACGTTTACGCATGCTGGTGCGCAGCTGAATACCATTCATTTCGTAGTAAACCGTTAAGCTTTGAATTTTGTCAGACAGACCCGGTAGCTCGTACTCATTACCGTTTTGATCTTCAATGTCTGATTCAATACCGGTATGGCTTGCAATTAAACCAAAGCCTTCAAGTGATGGGTGGAATATTTTAAATGGAAGCGCCAGTGATAGCTCGTAACCGTATAGGTCACCCCCACCGCCATTGATTTTACCACTCCCCGTACCCTCAGATGTAGCAGGAATTTCACCTGTTGATGGGTCAGCAACGCCCGACATATCAATTCCGTATGTGCCGTCAAAAATCCACTGGGTTAAATCTTTATAAAAGAATGCAGCAGAGAAGTAACCTTCATCACTAAAGTAGTTTTCGTATGTTAAATCGTAACCAGTGGCCTCTTTTGGCTCTAAATTAGGGTTACCACCCGATACAGACCAGTAGTTACCATTTTCATCAGGTATTGTGTTGTATGACGCATCAATAGATGAATTCATTTCGTCTAAACGTGCACGAGAAATTGTTTTAGCTGCACCAAAACGCACTGTTTGTTGCTCATCAATCGCAAGTGATAAGTTTAAGCTTGGTAATACGTGTGAATAATCGTGGCTAATATTAGTAGGTGAAGCCACTACAATACCATCTACAGTGCTAAATGCATTACCTTGAGATGATTGGTCGGTATGAACATAACGTACACCCACATTACCTGTAAGTGCTAAGCCGCTAACTTCTGCATTTATATTTGCTTGAACAAATGCAGAAGTGATTTCTTCTTTTACAGTCCACGATTTAGTCGCATGACTTGTATTTGTTAAGCTCTCTGCAAGTAAGTCATAATAACCATCGTTAACTAAGCCATTTACGTCATAAGCAATCATGTCGCCCATGCCAATAAAGCCTAAATCAACACTTCCGTTACGGTGCTGTTCTGGCACGCTAAGCATGCCTGGGTTATCAAGCGAAAAGCTAGATAACGTCATGAAGTAACCTTCTGAATCTTTTGTTTTCTCACGTTCTTTGTAAGACATACCAAATTCAATAGAGCTTATGTACTCGTTTTCTAATACCTTTGAAGCGGCTATTTTTAATGTTGATAATTCATCTTCAATAGTAGGTGCATTTATAAAACCGTCTTGCGCTTGGTTTTCATATTCAGTACCAGTTAAACCGTATTTATCGTTAAGTGCAGAGCTTTCACCCCACGAAAGCGGGCCACCTAACTGAATTAAACCATAATCGCTATAATCTAAATCATGTGAAAAAGTAGCCCCAGTGTTACCACCATTAAATGTGTAACCCAAGTTATCTGCAATACCGCGAGCATCGCCACGGCCAGTGCCTGAATAGCTTTCAACACTCCAGATTTTACGTTCTACTTGTGAATAACTTGCATCAAACTCTACTGACCACGAATCGTCAATATCGTATTTAGTATTAAAACCAAAAGCTGTAAGTTCTGCTTCGCGTTCTTCATAGTCATTACGAACTACAACACGCTGTCCTTGGGTTACTGCGCTTGTTATAAAGCCTGACGCTTCATCAACTACTACACTGTTTGAGTCGATACTACCTTGTCCCCACGCGAATGGAACTTCAATACCGCGTAAGATTTTTTCATCTGTAAAATCTACGTATAGCGCATCAAACGTCATACTTAGATTGTCTGTAGGTGCAGCTTCTAAAACAAGCATTGCCGAGTCACGCTCAAGCGTTGATGAGCGCACGTAAGGTTTAGCACCACCTAAAATTGAATAATCGTTACCATTTTCATTGAATTCTGGATAACCCCACGAGTTCCAACGCTTTTCTTGATTTGGTGAACTCATCGTATTTAAAGCAAATGCAACACCAATGGTATCGTCTGCAAACTGGTCAATGTATGAAACTGTACCTCGGTAACCGTCGTCGTTACCGTCTGGGTTTAATTTATCAAAGCTAGTTTGCTCATACTGTCCATTTACTTGTACAACACGTTCGCCTTTACTTAAAGGACGAACTGTTTGCATGTTAATTACACCTGCAATGCCTTCAGCATCAATACTTGCATTTGGCGTTTTATATACAGTTACACCGCTCATAATTTCTGAGGGGTAAAGGTCAAACTCTACGCCGCGGTTATCACCAATAGAGACTTGTTCACGACCATTAAATGTAGTACCACTTTCGTTTTCACCAAAACCACGAATTGATACTCTACTTGCGCGACCATCTAAGCGTTGCGCTGTTAAGCCAGGTAAACGTGCAATAGACTCAGCAATAGATGAATCAGGTAGCTTACCTATATCTTCTGCTGAAATTGACTCAACGACTTGAGTAGAAAAACGCTTTGTGTTGATTGATTCTACAACACTGCCACGAAAGCCTTTTACTTCGATAACCTCAACGTCATCATTTTTAACTGTATCTTCTTGTGCTGCTACAGAGGCAAAGCTTGCTAATCCTGCAGTAGCCATTGCCAACGTTAATATACTTGGTTTGAACATAGACATGATGTTTTTCCCGTTACCCATATTGTGATACTCGCTTCTTTATTTGAGTGATAGTCAAACAGGCGAGCTAATTTTGTTGTCAGGATGGATATTAACGCCAGTTTTATTTTATTAACAACTTTATGCATACGTATTCAACAGTTATAGCATGACTTCAGATTAATAGAAACCTTGCCAAACAAACATTAAACAATTGATTTTGTTATAAATAAAATTATTTAAAATGATGCAATCAACATTACATGTAAAATCTACTGTATCAAAAACTAAACTTAACAGGACGCAATGTAAACAAAGTGAAACTAATTAGTATCGCTATTCAAAATAAGAAATATTAGACGCAATTCAAATGTTTAATTGGTCAGACCATTAAATTCAAACATAAAATATATTTTCTCTTGTATGACAAACCGTTATGTTTAATAAAAGTCAGAAAGTAAGTGAGCACCATAATTGGTAAAAACCCAACACATAAATAAAACACCTTTAAACTAGCTATAAGTACTTATTTTTAATAATTTAATTGCGTTAATTTTAGTGCATACGTATGCAGACTTTTTACAGTGCACAAGGCTTCACGTATGCTTTTTGCAAATAACGTGATTAATCGTAATCACAAATAAAAATAGTCTAAATACTGTGTGGAATGAAGGAGAAAAGCATGACCCAAAAGCAGTGGTATAAAGGTGCGGTTATTTATCAAGTTTATCCGCGTAGCTTTCAAGATAGCAACAACGATGGCATTGGTGATTTAAGAGGGATTATTAATCGTATTGATTACATTAAAAGCTTAGGCGTTGATGCTATTTGGATTTCACCTTTTTTCAAATCGCCAATGAAAGACTTTGGCTATGATATTAGCGACTATCGTGACATTGACCCGCTTTTTGGTGACCTAAATGATTTTGATGAGCTAATAAGCGAAGCCCACACTCGTAATATTAAAATAATTATTGATCAGGTGTTAAGCCATACATCAGATCAACACCAATGGTTTACTGATAGCCGTGAAAATCAAAATAACAGTAAAGCCGACTGGTATGTTTGGGCTGACGCAAAAGATGATGGGACAGCCCCAAACAACTGGCTATCTATTTTTGGTGGTGGTGCTTGGCAGTGGGAGCCTCGTCGCGGGCAATACTACCTACATAATTTTTTAACCGAACAACCGGATCTTAACTTTCATAACCCAGATGTTCGAAAAGCTGTGCTTGATAATGTTGAGTTTTGGCTTAAAAAAGGCGTTGACGGTTTTAGGCTTGATGCAATTAATTTTTGCTATCACGACGCGCAATTACGTGATAATCCGGCTAAACCAAAAGATAAGCGCCAGGGGCGTGGTTTTAGTGAAGATAATCCGTATGCATTTCAGTACCATTACTACAATAATACTCAGCCTGAAAATATTGAGTTTATGCAAGATATTCGCACATTACTTAATAAATACCCAGGTACTGTATCGCTTGGCGAAATCTCATCAGAAGATTCATTAGCTACAATGGCGCAGTACACCCAAGGTGGCGACAAACTGCACATGGGTTATAGCTTTGAGCTATTAACAAATGATTACTCAAGTGAATATATTAGAACTACGGTTGAAACTCTAGAACAACGTATGACTGAAGGCTGGCCATGCTGGGCATTTAGTAATCATGATGTAGAGCGCGTAGCGAGCCGCTGGAGCGAAAATGGCGAAGTAAACCCTCAACAATGTAAAATGCTAACCGCCCTATTAGCTTCTCTTCGTGGCAGCGTGTGTATGTATCAAGGTGAAGAGCTAGGTCTAGGTGAAGCAAGTGTGGCATTTGAAGATTTACAAGACCCATACGGCATTACATTTTGGCCTAATTTTAAAGGGCGTGATGGCTGTAGAACACCAATGCCTTGGGATCTAGCTGTTTCATCTCATGCAGGTTTTAGTGAAGTAAAACCTTGGCTACCCGTTGATAATGCACATAAGCAGCAATCAGTAGCTATACAAACAGATGATAACAACTCAATTTTAAATGCCTACCGTGAGTTTATGGCATGGCGAAAAGGTCAAACAGTTTTACTTGAGGGTGATATTGAATTTATTGAAACGCCAGAGCCTGTGCTTGCTTTTTATAGAACGCTTGGAAAGCAAAGAATGCTTTGTATGTTCAATCTCAGCGCTAAGCAAACAAGTATTGATATGCCAACATCAATCGTTAAAGAATACACCGAGCTTAGCCACCACAGCGCAAAGTTAGACCAAGGCACCACAACGCTTGAGCCTTACGCATGTTTTTACGCTCAGTGTTAATGACTCAAAAGTTGCGTTTAATATTTACCTAAGTGCGTTACACACGAAAAAGCCCAAGCTATTCACTTGGGTTTTTTTATATTTAACGCATTCTAGTGACTTTTAGTTTCACCATTTAGACATTCAGTTAAAGCAAATAATACGGCTGATATTACAAACTTAAAATATCCTCATAGTAGAAATAAACAATGACGCTTATCCATTTCATTTTTGAACCTAAGAAATCAATTTTCCCTAAAACAATCTAAAGGTTATTAATATAAAGCGTAGAATCAGGTTTTCGTAGCTACTAAATATATTACTCCAGCCGATAATGCTGTACTTACTAAAATTAAAAAACTGACAAGTAAATTACTCATCCTCACGATAAAAAAATTTCGTTATCTTTTATTTCAATTTCGATTAAAAATCAGTATACCAACAGAGTTGTTCTGAATTGGGCACTACTGATTTATACCTAACTTTAAACTGGATAAATCAGTCATCACACCATTTTTTTAGGAATAAACGAATGAAAAAAGCATTGCTAGCATTAATCGTAGCACCACTATTTGCAGTATCTGCGACTTACGCGGTTGCAGACGATGCGCCAACAGCTTCAGCCGAAATGATAAAAGAATACACAGAAATGTGTGTTAACTGGGCTAAAGATGATGACGTAAGCAATGAAGAGCTAAATGCCTACGTATTAAAATGCGTAAATGATGAGCTTGAATCTGAAGGCTATAAAAAAGTATCTTCTGTTAAGATTTAATTATACCAATTACATTTAATTAGTGATCAATTATAGCGCTAAGAATAAAGCTCAATAGCTAAGCGAAAAAGCATGACATATATTTGTTCTCGGCAGCTGCTCCCTGCAATGCCTACTCTCTGCATCTATGCAGTCATATATGAATAGTTTTTAACGCAGTAACTGAGTTATTTAATACGCTAAAATGACCATGTTTTTAATCAAATTGGTAACACGCTTAGGTGAATGTACTGCTAATAAAGCCGTTGCGAAAGCATTCAACTAGGCACAAAAAAACCGGAATAGACACAAGCTGTGCATTCCGGTTTTTTTTTGACTTTTTAAATCTACAAAAGCTATGAATAAGCAATAACGAGCTTATTCATCTTCTTTTTTAGCTTTCGCTTTAGGCTTAGCTTTAGCTGGTGCCTTTTTTGCAGCTGCTTTCTTTTTAGGCGCTGCTTTTTTCTTCGCTTCTTCTGTCCATTTACCTGCCTCATAATGAGCAGTCCAGCCGGTAGCTTTACCGTCAACTTCAGTCATAACATACTGAGATTTATTTTTACGGCTATAGCGTACAACAGCAAGATTACCATCAGGATCTTTAGCTGGTGCATCTGCTAAATAATAAAACTTAGGCGAAATGCGGTCTCTAAAACGTTTTAGTTCTTCAACCTTAGGTGCACGTGTTTCACGTGACTTAGGAAAAGTATTTGCGGCTAAAAATATACCCGCAGCGCCATCACGTAAAACAAAATACGCATCTGACTTTTCACACTCTAATTCAGTAATGTGAACAGGATCTTCTTTTGGTGGAGCAGCCTCGCCATTTTTAAGTAACTTACGTGTGTTCTTACACTCGTCGTTATTACAACCAAAGTACTTACCAAAGCGACCCGATTTAAGCTCCATGTCAGAACCGCACTTATCACATTCGATAATTGGTCCGTCGTAGCCTTTAATTTTAAAGGTACCTTCTTCAACTATATGCCCTTTACATGCTGGGTTATTACCACACACATGTAGTTTACGGGTTTCGTCAATTAGGTATGAGTCCATTGCAGTTTCACAAATAGGACAACGCTTCATCTGCATTAATTTTTCGGTTTCTACGTCTTCGACATCAGCAGCAACCGCTTCATCGCCCGACACTAAGTTCATTGTTGTTGTACAACGCTCTTTTGGCGGAAGGCTGTAACCAGTACACCCTAAGAAAACACCGGTTGAAGCCGTACGTATACCCATTTTGCGGCTACATGTAGGGCATTCTATATCGGTTTCAACCATCTCATTAAGACGCATGCCGCCATTCTCTGGCTCGTCTTTAGCGACAGTTAGTTGCGTTGAAAAATCAGCATAAAACTTATCTAAAACTTGAGTCCATACACGCTTGCCTTCAGCAATGTCATCTAAACGACCTTCCATTTTAGCTGTAAAATCAAAGTTCATTAAATCAGTGAAGTTTTCAACTAAGCGGTCAGTAACAATTTCACCCATTTTTTCAGCAAAGAAACGGCGATTTTCTACACGTACATAACCACGATCTTGAATTGTTGATATAATCGACGCATAAGTAGATGGACGACCAATACCACGCTTTTCAAGCTCTTTTACTAAACTAGCTTCACTAAAGCGAGCTGGCGGCTTAGTAAAATGCTGCTTAGGATCAAGTTCTATTAAAGTAAGTATTTCACCTTCTTTAACAGCTGGCAGTGATTGATCTTCTTCGTTCTTTTTACGCACCGCAGGTTGTACTTTTGTCCAACCATCAAAGCGAAGCACGCGGCCTTTTGCTTTGAGCTGGAAATCGTTAGCTGCAACAGTCAGTGTTGTTAAGTCGTATTCAGCAGGTACCATTTGACACGCTACAAACTGACGCCAAATTAGCTCATACAGCTTTTTAGCATCGGCATCTACGCCTTCGATATGACCAGACAACACAGTAACGCTTGAAGGACGAATTGCCTCATGCGCTTCTTGTGCATTGCCTTTAGAGCTATAGTTAATTGGATCTTTTGGTAAATATTTAGCACCAAACTCGTTCGTTACATACTCACGACACATTTCAACCGCATCTTTTGAAAGATTGGTAGAATCGGTACGCATATAAGTAATATAACCGCCTTCATACAAACGCTGAGCGAGCATCATAGTCTTTTTAACGCCATAACCTAGGCGTGTACTTGCCGCTTGTTGCATGGTTGAAGTAATTAATGGCGCACTTGGGCGACTTTTACTTGGTTTTTCTTCAACGCTAATTACTTTGTATTCTGCATTCTCAAGGCTTTTAACAGCTGCGCTAGCCTGAGCTTCATTTACAGGCTTAAATGCCTTTCCTGCTTGTTTGGTTACTTCTAAGCGTAACTCAGACTCAGTATTCTTAACATCAGCGTGAATATCCCAAAACTCTTCAGGGATAAATGCCTTAATTTCACGTTCACGCTCAACTAATAAGCGTACCGCAACAGACTGAACTCGTCCTGCAGATAGACCACGTGCAACTTTTGCCCACAACAAAGGAGAAACCATAAAGCCTACAACACGGTCTAAAAAGCGTCGTGTTTGCTGAGCGTAAACCATGTCAGTATTAAGCTCACCTGGTGTTTCGAAGGCTTGTTGTATTGCGTTTTTGGTAATCTCGTTAAAAACTACGCGCTTATACTTTTCAGGTTCACCGCCAATGATTTCTTGAAGGTGCCAAGCAATTGCTTCCCCTTCTCTATCCAAATCCGTTGCGAGGTATATTTGATCTGCATTTTCAGCCAGCTTTTGTAATTCTTGAACAACTTTCTCTTTACCTGGCAGGATTTCATAATGCGGCTCCCAACCTTGCTCAGGATCAATACCCATACGCGCGACCAGGTTAGTATAATCTCGTTGCTTTTTATACGCTGCTTTCTCTTCAGGCTCCATTTTGCGAACTTCTGCTGGCGTTTTAGTTGCCGGCACTTTAGCTTTGCTCGAACCTGAAGTAGGTAAATCACGTACATGCCCAATACTGGACTTTACGATGAAGTCATTACCTAAATATTTATTAATTGTTTTAGCCTTAGCAGGTGACTCTACAATTACTAGCGATTTGCCCATAGTTGCCTATTTCTAACCAAATATTAAAAATGTGTTTTGCCGACATAAGCGGCGCGAATATTTATAGGTATATCTACAAACACTAGTTGTTACAAGCTTTTAATACAAACTTTTCAGTATTTACTGAATAAACGAACAATTTTTGTCGTTAAATTAAACAAACAGGTGTTTTTAGATTAATTGATGTGGAATATATAGAACAGAAACAAAAATGCCAACCTAAAGGTTGGCATTTTTTATTTTAAACTACTCATTAGCAATCAACTATCATCACTTATTGCAATTTGAGCTGTTGAAATGTTGCCTTTCCCTGTCGTAAATTCGACGGTTAAGAAGCCTTCAGTTTTATCATTTCCTTCTGCTTCGCGGCTAACTGATAGAGCTTCACCAAATGCAAACGTTGCATTTGAATTGCGAATATCAAAACCATCTGTACCGCTGTATTCACCATTATCAGTAGATATAGCTACGCTGGTACCTGCAGGCATTGGGTTATTATATATATCAGAGTAATAAACAGCGAAAGTTAACGCTGATAGCTGATTCCCTGAATCTGCAGTAGTTATGTTAATTGAACCCACATCACAGTAATCTGTATTATCAGTTGCTTCTAATCTCAAGATAATAGCGCCAGACTGAGTATCTGCTTGACGATAGATATAATTACACTCTTCGATATCCTGCGCTAGCTGCATAGCGTTATCAGTAAATACTGTAGGGTCATCTATAACTGTTTCTTCTAATGCTTCAGCAAAGCGATTACGTAGTTCACTTTTTGTTACCACAAATCTACTGTATGCGGTACTACCCGACATAATAATTTCAAAAGAATCACGAATATCAACTAGTTCTTTAGTACACAGACTTTCAAATGTGTCACCATCAGTTGGTGTTGTTGCTTCCGCTTTACATACTAAACCATTATATTTTCCATCAGCTAGCGTGTGCATACCATTGAGGTCAATATCCCAGTTTTCTTCAAAATGTCCAGCATTTGTATTCTCTGGGCTACATGGATCATCACTATCGCCTTCTTGACAGTTATCAGCGGCTTTTATCACTGTCGCTGTAACAGGATCATAAATACCAGCTAAGCCATCATAAACACCGTTTTCATTGTGATCGATAAATGCTTCTGTTAGATCATAGCCACTATAATATTCGTTGGTATCAAAACGCCCATTTCCGTTAATGTCAATGAACGATTCTTGACCTTTAGCGGTAACAAGCACTGTTGCACGACCACCAAGCGGGACGCCATTTTCATTGAAAGCAGCATTTAAAATACCGGCCATACAAGGTGCTGCAGAACCAAAGTAAAGATCACAGTTAAGTTCATTAGTTTCACTTTTAGGGTTAATGCTGTTAATCTTATTGCCCCATTTTGCATCTGTGAATGGTTTTGGGTTTTGTGAACGCCATTGAGCAACGCATTGACCGTCGACTGTATTACACTCAAGCTGCGCATTAAACTCTGTACCATCAATGGTACCAATAGCACCCCCTTCAGTTGTTAAGTATACCGATGTACCATCAGGAACAGGGTTGTTAAAATGATCAGCTAAATAAACATTAACTTCTTCAATATCACCGGTATAATTTAACGCTTCAATATTGAAGTTAGTTGGTGCAGCAGTGAAACTATTGCCATCAGGTAAACCCGAACTAATCGAAACTAAATCAGATACTGTTATTACTTGCTCATCTAATGAAACTAATGAGAGTTCTCCGGTTGGACATGAAACATTAACATCACGCTCTGCGTCATCAAGAAGACACTCATCATAAAGTTCTTTCCAGCATGTAACGTTGTCGTTTTGGTCAGCTGGAATAAGTTCGTCTGGGATGTAGCAAGCTTGCACACGCACACCCTGAGGAACAAAACCAGAGTTCACTTGAATACGTGCTAAACCTTCAGAGTCTGTTGAAACACTAGCATGCGAATAACCGGTTGCATCTGTAACTTCAGAAAGTGATATGCCACCATTAGTCGAGCTTAAACGAAAGTCTAAGCGCTTTTGCTTAGCAGTATTACCTATTTCATCTGTTAATTTGAATGTAAGTTGGCTGATTTCTTTACGAGAAACTCCACCAGTCCCTTTTAGTGCAATTACATTTTCTGATGCTTCAACAAATTCAATCGAGCTTACTGCGGCAGCCGATACAGGTACATTAACTGTAACAACTTTTGGTGTACCACCAGTAAGCACTGTCGCTGTAACCGTATCGCCTTGTGATGTGTTACAGCCATTACTTCGGTATGTCGCTGTTGCAATACCACTAATACTCGTTGCAGTATCATCCATAACAGCAAGATCAGATTCAACACAACCAGATGTAAATTCAACATCTAGTGGAGTCACAAACAAATCTCCATTTGCATCATAAATATTTACTGAAATAACCGTTGTAGCTCCAGCTGCTAGCGGCACAAATTCGTTATCAATCACATTGCCAGCATCATCTAATTTATTATATAAACCATTCGAAATTTCAACACTTAATTCTGCTGTAGCGATTTCAAATGCTTTTGAAGCAGTAACTGATTTAGCAGTAACAGATACTTCTCCCGCACCACTGTTTGCTCCTGGCTGTAATTTTAAAATTGCAAAACCAAAGTTATCTGTTAGTGCTTTACCTGATTCTGGTAACAAGGCACCAAGGTCTGTAGATAACTCAGCTATAATGCCATCAATACCATCACCTGAACTTGTATCTGTGACTTTAATCATAACGTCAATAAGTTCATCAGAAGAGAATTGATTTACAACATTACAACCAGATGCTAGATATGTGCTTTCGAGGGATGTTGTGTTGCGATTAGCATCCCAATCACTTGTACAGCCTTGTAATAACTTGATATCAAGCTCTGCTTCAGCACTTTCCACAGGTGCATCATCACCATTTGAAATAAAGCCTGCAACTTTAGTAATGCTATTACCGCTTTCATCCGTATAGATGGCAACGACTTGGCCCGCACCTTTTGAATCACCGCTACTGAGCGTTACGGAAGCTTTACCACTCCCGTCTGTTAATGCCGTACCTAACACAGGTGTGATTTTACCTGTGTAGTTAGTTGTAAAAGAAATTAGCTGGCCTTGTAAAGGTTCATCTTCATCTAACAAGGTAGCGGTAACCGTCCCTTTATTATCTTTACTGACTGGATTTTCAGCTGTAAATGGCGAACCAGTAATATCTAAAATTGAAATATCTAGTTCAATACTTCCACTCACACTTGAGTCATCATTCTCAGAACCATCTGATGCAAATCCAAACGAATCACTGTAGGTGTCTACACCGTTAATATAGGTAGCAGTAATAATACCCGCCCCCGCAGTATCGCCTGCCGTAAGAGTGATCGATGCTACACCTTCAGTGTTAGTTAAAACCGTGCCAGAGACTGGGTCAAGTAAACCAATAGAATCCGCTAACGTGAATGTAATACGCTCGCCAGACACTGCATCACCATCTTCATTAACTAAACTAGCTCTTAATTCTAAAGGAGCATTAACAGTCACACTATTCGACTCAGTATCACTCGCTTTCAAATAACCTTTCAAACTTATTGTATAGGTTGATGTTTCCGTCGTGGAATCACCATCACTAATAGAGCCGTCTTTTTCAAGTGACCCACCGCCACCACAGGCTGTGAGTAAAAAACTTAGCAATGAAATGCCGAGCAGTCGCATTAAAGGCATGAACCTCTCCCTAGCGTTGTTATTATAATCAAAATTAATTTTCACTTAATATTAACCTATAACTTAGTATAAAATCACAGTTTTTTATTACTTTTTTGAGTGAAATATTTTTAAATAAATACTAACTTTTTCTGTAGTAAATATTTCCTTGCTGGTAGTCTATGGCAAATTTATAAAATGTAGATCAGGAAATATGTCAAAAATCCGTTCAATGAGTTTAACCACTCGCATCATGATTGGTATGGCGCTTGGGGTTACAGTAGGTTTTATATTTCAGGCTATATTAGCTGGTGAAGACGATTATCTAATACCACTTGGGTTATTCTCTTTGCCAATTAAAGCCTTTTTTGTTGATGGTATTTTCCATGTTGGTGGTCAAATATTCATTGCCAGCTTGAAAATGTTAGTTGTGCCTCTTGTTTTTGTATCGCTTGTTTGTGGTACCTGTAGCTTAAGCGACCCTAAAAAACTAGGCCGCCTAGGTGGTAAATCTATTGGTTTATATTTATTAACTACAGCTATTGCTATAACAGTGGCGATTACACTTGCCTTATTATTTAGCCCGGGTGAAGGTATAAGCTTGCCATCTAATGCAACCTACGACGCTAAAGAAGCACCTACCCTTGCACGTGTAATTATAGATATGTTTCCTACAAATCCTTTTGAAGCAATGGCCAAAGGCAATATGCTTCAAGTTATTGTGTTTGCACTTTTATTTGGTGTAGCAATGGCATTAAGTGGTAAAGCAGGAAAGCGTGTTGCTACCGTATTTGAAGATTTAAACACTGTGATTTTAAAACTAGTTACGCTGTTAATGAATATTGCCCCTTATGGCGTGTTCTTTTTAATGGCAAAACTATTTACAACAATTGAGCTTAACTTAATTGTTAGCCTAGCCAAATACTTTGGCGTTGTAGTGCTTGCACTGTTATTACATGCTTTTGTAAACTACACATTGCTTTTAAAAGTATTAACGGGCTTAAACCCGCTTATTTTCTTAGCAAAAATGAAGCACACATGCTTATTTGCATTTAGTACCTCGAGCTCAAGCGCAACTATGCCTATTACACTTGAAACTGCTACTAAAAAACTAGGTGCTAATAACTCGGTTGCCTCATTTACTATCCCACTGGGTGCTACCATTAACATGGATGGCACTGCCATCATGCAAGGTGTGGCTACCGTGTTCATTGCACAAGTGTTTAGTGTCGATTTGACAATATCTGATTATTTAATGGTTATATTAACAGCAACACTTGCCTCTGTAGGTACAGCAGGCGTACCTGGTGTTGGTTTAATAATGCTGGCCATGGTACTTAACCAAGTTGGCTTACCTGTAGAAGGGATTGCAATTATTATCGGTGTAGACCGCTTGCTAGATATGACACGTACAGCAGTTAATGTAACCGGCGATTGTATGGTTACCTGTGTTGTTGCTAAATCTGAAGGGGAACTTGATGAGAGCATCTTTAACGACCCTAATGCAGCTAAAGACTTAGAAGATTATCATAAGTCTATTGACTCTTAAGCTACATTTATACAGCTATAAAAAACCTTGATGCAATACATCAAGGTTTTTTTTCGAGTAGAAAGAATTAAACTGAATCGTAAAAAAATTCTAATCTAAGGATTTAGGGATTTAAATTTAGAGAGTAAGTTTATTCCCACTTTATTTACACCACTACTCAGGCCAAGAGCTAGCTTATCGCTTAATCCCTTTTTAATTTTGTATTTAATCTTATAAATTTGGCGCTCATGTTGCTGCTCCAGCAATGCATCATCACTTGTCTTTATGACATCTACCAAACCTTTATCAATCGCTTGAGTTGCAAACCAATGCTCGCCTGTCGCAACTAAGTTTATATCTAAGCTTGGACGTTGAGTGCTTACAAACGTTTTAAATAAATCATGTGTTTGTTCAATTTCTTCACGAAATTTTTCACGGGCCTTATCTGTGTTTTCACCAAATAAAGTAAGCGTACGTTTAAACTCACCTGCAGTTATTTGCTCAAATTCCACATCATTTTTCTTTAATATTTTATTAAAGTTTGGTATTTGAGCTATCACACCAATAGATCCAACTATGGCAAAAGGGGCTGCCAGTATCTCATCGGCTACACACGCCATCATGTAACCACCGCTCGCTGCTACTTTATCAATTGCAACACTCAAAGGAATACCGGCATTTTTAATACGCTGTAGCTGAGATGCAGCAAGTCCGTAGCCATGCACTACTCCGCCGCCACTTTCTAAACGAATAAGTACTTTGTCTTTACTTGGGTTAGCAATAGAGATAATGGCTGTTATTTCTTCTCGTAAGCTTTCTACTTCGTGAGCGTCCATACTGCCTACAAAGTCAATTACATATAAACGAGGTTTAGGCTCATCTTTATCTGCTTTTTTACTTTGCGATTTAAGCTGTTTTTGGTGTGCTTTAAGCTCTTTTTTACCCAGCGTATTTTGTAGAAAACTTTCTTTAAGATCGACTAATTGCTCTGATATGTCGTCAATTTGTATTTCACCTTTTTTGGCTTTAGGCTTAACTGCAGCGCCAACTATTAGCATTAGAATAACTGCTATAGCGATAACAAAAGTGACTGTCTTAGCAAAAAACAAACCGTACTCGTATAAAAATTCCAACAGGTTTCTCCATTTATAAATTTCAGCTAATTTAGCATGCTTTAAAACAAAAAAAAGCCACTTTTCAGTGGCTTTTAAAGGTTAATTATTTTACTGGTTATTAATTAGTCACAATCTCAGGATTTGACACTAATAACATACGTCCACGAGAAGCTAAGTAAGTTGCTACTTGTAACTGCATTTCTGCATTAGCAGCAGCACTGCCCTCAACAGTCGAAGCCTCTGCATCATCTTGAGCTGGCGTTAAAATGGAACCATGATGGCCAGTCGTAAACTTCACTAAATAGCTAGAAGGTATTTCACTCAATGCTTGCGAAGTACTTACTGTTTCTAACCCCATAAAGTTGGCTAAAGGGATTGTACCTGCAATTGGATTGTTAGCAGTCATTGGCGGAATAACTTGATCTGGCTTGTTATTATCTGTGCCATCACCAACAACAACATTCATATACACAGGTGTTTCTAGTGCTTTAACCGTTGCTGCATAGTTAGTCGGGTCGCCGCTATCTAATGCTGTTTGTGCTGCAAATACAAACTGCGTCATTACGCCCTTTATATTAGCAAGTTTATCGGTTTCTCCCGCCATCGTTAGCGATGCTGCAAATTCATTAAAGCCACATGAGATACTTGCTTGCGTTTCCTCTGATTCGCCACAGTTAGAAACCGCGGGCCCATCTCTGAATGCCTTAAACTCTATCGATTCAGCAGTTCCAGCTTTAGCAAGGACAGAGCCTTGAATAAATGGACCAAACGCTGCTGATTCTAACAAGAAGCTAGCAATACCGCCGCCGCCACTTGCAAGCGCTACCGTATTTACATTAAATAGCGGATCAAGCGTTTCTGCCATTGGCGTATTAGCTTGAGCAATAAATGCTGGAGCAACAATTGAACCCAAAGAGTGTCCAACGTAAGTTACATCTTTACTGTTAATAGTTGCATCATTAATAAAGTTTAAGCCTAAACGCAAACCTAATAAATCAGCAGCCGATTGACGTAGACTATCACGTGCAACTAGTAACGAACTTAAGTTCATGTAGCTAAGGACAGAGCCCGTTGTAGCATTAAAATCGTCTGTCCCATCATCACCAACATCTATACCACGCTCACCGTGGCGAGGATGATCAATAGCAACCGTTGCAAAGCCTTGAATAGAAAGCTGCGCCGTTAAAGCAAGCATACTTTCTTTTTGTGTTGTAATACCGTGTTGCATAATAACAACTGGCCAGCCACCTTCTGGGATACTTTCAAGCTCAGGTAAACCATAAGCTGAACGATAAACATTTATATCTGCTAAAATTGGCTTTGTGATTTGTACAGGTATAGTCTCACTGCTTTGAGCTAGTGGAACTGGGTTATATTTAGTTAAATGCCGAGTAATATCTATTTTTGGATAGTCATGTAGACGGGTATTTATTTGCTGACAAACGTCTTCATAAGGCCCTTCGTCAAACATAGTTGCATCAATATCTTCTTCTTTACCCTCATCTCGTAACTTTTGATCCGCGGCTAACTGATTTAATACTGCAACAGGGCTTGAACACATTGCTTTCCAGTATGTGTCATTCAAAGCACTTATATCTGTACCTGTTGGTGTGCCTAGATACATTGGTAAAGTAATTTCACCTTTAATGTATTCAACAGCATCAAATGGTGCAAAAGTAGCTATATCTGGAAAATCTAAAAAATCTTTAACCGTTTCTTCAGACTCTGTGATAGTTATTTTTGGTATGGTTGCAGGATTTCTCAAACTACCAGCTAATAATTGTTTAATGGTACCAAGCACTGGCCCTGCAGACTGAATAGTCATTGCGCTAGAAAAAATAATATCGTCTTTTGAAATGTCACCTGAACTAACCACTACATTTTCGTAGCTATTTACAGCTCCTTGCAAACCAAGTTGAGCATCTGTAATTAATGGCGCTTCTTCACTCACGGAGGCATAAGTAGATGAAGGCTCAATAGAACGCCCTAATGAATCTTTAAGCCCTGTAGTTAATACATTGATGTATGAGCTACCGGCTGTAAATGGTTTTAAAGGAATAATGGCAACGGCATCACCTGAGGCCTGAGTTACAAAGTCAACGCCAAAAGTAAGCTCGCCAACCAGTTTACAAGCTGTTCCAGCAGCGACTACAGAACATTCTGCGTCGGTTAAACTCGCACCCATTACAACTTCAAAAATCCTTACTGTACCAGGGGTCCCCGCAGACGCTTCATCTAAACTCACATTTGGTGGAAATGTTAAATCAATTTTATAAGGAACCTGCGAAGACCAACCGTCAAGCGCACCTAGTGCAAGTTGAGGGTTTGCATAAGCCGCGCGAGAAACAAAAATATTATTATCATCTGTTTCATCTGGCAGATTTAGAGTCCCGTCTAAAGTACCACTGAGTAGTAAATCGTTAGGTACCGATAAGATACCTGCTGCAGGATCAAATGTAACTGTTGCTGTTGGGACAACTGGTGCTGTGTCATTTTTGACATCTGTTAACGTTTCTCCACCGCCACAACCTGCTAAAGCAGCTGTAACTGAGAGTGAAAGTAGCATTTTTTTCATATTGTTGGCTCCGCACGTATTTTATTTTTATAGTGTGTTTAATCAGTGTATTAAGTTAAAACAATGTAATCAGGTTATTAATGAGACATTAGACCAGTTAAACTTAACGTAAAGTTTCTATTTTCGCCACCTAATTTTACAATAAATTCGATTACTTCACGTTTCGCTATGTTAAAATCAAAAAAATTATATGAATTGGTACTTTTATGCACACATATCAAGCAGCTGAAAACGCACTTAAAGATAAAGTTATTTTAATAACAGGCGCCGGTGATGGTATTGGCCGAGTTGCAGCAATTACGTATGCAAAATACGGCGCTACAGTTATCTTATTAGGAAAAACAACTAATAAACTTGAATGTGTTTACGATGAAATTGTTAATGCTGGCTACCCTAAACCTGCAATAGTCCCTATGGATTTAAAAGGCGCAACGAAGCAAAACTACCGTGACCTTGCTGCAACAATCGAATATCAGTTTGGACGCCTTGATGGGTTGCTTAATAATGCAGGCATTTTAGGGTCACTCGGTCCGCTTGAACATTTTTGCTCATCTACGTTCGAAAACATAATGAAAGTAAACGTGACTGCACAAGCAATGATCACTAAAGCACTTTTTCCTGTTCTTCGTAAGTCTGATAATGCATCGATAGTATTTACGTCATCAGGTGTAGGCCGCAAAGGTCGTGAATTTTGGGGGCCTTATGCCATCTCAAAATTTGCAGTGGAAGGTATGATGCAAACATGGGCATGTGAAGTAGGTAAAACGAATATTCGTGTAAACTGTATTAACCCAGGCGCTACTCGCACTTCAATGCGAGCTGCTGCATATCCAGGTGAAGATAGAGACGCGCTTGCTACACCAGAGGATTTAATGCCTACATATTTATATCTAATGAGTGACGATTCTAGTGAAGTGAATGGCGAATCGTTAGATGCTCAAGTAAAAAAGTAATTTAGAGTTTAAATAATTTAAACAGCACATTAAAAAAGCCGCAATTAGCGGCTTTTTTGTGTTCAATAAATAACTAATTGATTATTTACGTTTAGTCGGCTTAACACGCTGATTGTGTTTTTTAACTGCTTTACGAATTTGGTTGATTTTAGCGCGTTTATCTTTGCGTTTTTCAGGCATAACAGAAAGCTTAGTTTGTGTTTCGCGGCCTAATTTAACGGTTTTACGCAAGTAGTTTACTGTTTCTAAATCATACTCCATCCAACCACCTTGCGGCACGCGCTTATCAAGCTCTAGTTTACCGTAACGAATACGAATAAGACGAGATACTTCCGCATCTTGAGACTGCCATAAACGACGAACTTCACGGTTACGCCCTTCATTTAACGTTACGTTAAACCAACGGTTAACGCCTTCGCCACCCATAGGGGTTACAGTCGTGAATTTGGCTGGACCATCTTCAAGCTCAACACCACGTAGTAAGTTTTTAACCGTTTCATTGGTTACTTCACCAAATACACGCGCAGAGTATTCACGCTCTACTTCATAGCTTGGATGCATTAAACGGTTAGCTAATTCACCATCATTAGTAAAGAGCATCAAACCCGATGTATTAACGTCTAAACGACCCACTGCAATCCAACGTTCACCATCAATGCGAGGAAGTCGATCAAATACTGTACGACGCCCTTCTGGATCTTTACGTGTGCTTAACTCACCTTCTGGTTTGTTATACATAATTACACGACAGATTCTATCTGCTTTTTCTTCAATCTTTACAGTGTGTCCGTCAACACGAATCAAATCGGTTTCTTCAACACGGTCACCTAACTTTGCCACTTTACCGTTTACGCTAACGCGGTTTGCGTCAATGTATTTTTCCATTTCACGGCGTGAGCCTACGCCTGCACGGGCTAAGACTTTTTGTAACTTTTCACCTTGTATAATACTCATTCGGATGGTTCTCTCACAGAAGGATCGCTCAATAACTGGTTAATTTTACTTTGCTGCTCAGTTGGCAACGCAGGTAAATTTTCAAGCCCAGTTAACGAAAAATAATCTAAAAATTGCTTAGTAGTTGCATATAAAGCCGGCTTTCCCGGAACCTCTTTATGCCCTACCACTTTAACCCACTCTCTTTCGAGTAAGGTTTTAATAATATTCGAACCCGTAGTAACACCTCTTACTTGCTCAATTTCGCCGCGTGTAATGGGCTGCCTGTATGCAATAAGTGATAATGTTTCCAGTAAAGCACGTGAATACTTAGGCGCGCGCTCTTGCCACAAGTTATTTAACCAAGGGCTTAAACTACTGCATGCCTGAAACCGATACCCACTACCAACTTCAACTAAGCGAATACCACGAGTTTGAAAATGTTCTTGTATTGTATCTATTGCGTCGTTTATTCGCGCCATAGAAATAGCTAAATCTATTAATACAGTGTCTTTAAGGTGGCGTTTACTCACAGGCTTATCTGCAACAAAAATAGCTGCTTCAATGATCTCAACTAGTTGTTCATCACTAATTCGCCGACCCGCCATACACACTCTTAACAAATAAAAATACACAGCAATCTATTATGACAGAACAACACCAAACTAGGAAAATATATCTATCAAATAACTAAATTTAAAACACAAAAAAGCCAGTGACTAGCACTGGCTTTAATCTTACTTACTAAAATGGTAACTATTAGTTACTTTTAAAAGCTTCTAATGCATCATCTTCAGCTACTGCGTTACCATATTTTTTAATGTAACCCATAAACTCGCTTTTACTGATGCGCTTATCTTGGTTTTTATCCATGTAACCAAAATGATTTGAAATATCATCATCGTTACCTTCAACTACCGAGATATAGCCATTGCTGTCGTTATCTAGACTTGCAAAGCTGCTTTCAATTTTATCGAATTTAGCAATTTCAGCTTTAAATGCCGACTCACTTACTTCAGAATCAGTGGCTACTTTACCATTGTTTAACTTCATGTAAGTGTTGAATTCTTTGCGGCTAATTTCGTTATCCATATTGGTATCAATATTTGAAAAATGGCCCCAAATGCTATCGTCATCAGCTTCAACTTTTGAGATGTAGCCATCGCTGTCATTATCTAAACTTGCAAAGTCACTGTCTATTCTTTCAAGACCTTGATTAGATGAACAAGCCGCTAGGCTTAATGATGCTAAAATAGTGGCTGCTAATGTTAACTTTTTCATAAGACGTATCCTTCGTAATTAATTAAATGTCACTTTAACTAATACAAATCCAATGCCAATAATAGTTAACTTATAATAATCAATAACTTAATCTCATTCTGTATATTTATTAAACAGTTTCAGTAAGTTAAGCTTGCAAGCTTTGCAAACAACCTTGTAATTTTTGCAAAAAAACACCCGGTAAAAACCAGGCATTTCAATTTTACTTATATAGTTAAGCTAACAATTAGATTGCTGCGTTTTGGTAGCGTTTAACAAACTCAGTAACTTTTTGGCCATTACATTTTAATGAGTTTAGGTTACCAATTTTTTGACGAACAGGTGCTAAACCTTGTTTTAAAGCCGTCATACATAATTGAGTTTCTTGTTGAGCGTCTTTTGCAAATACTTCTACTTTCTCAACTGATGCGTTGCTTAATGTCGTTTTTTTAGCAATATCACGAATATCTTCACCATTACATAAAATGCTTTTAGAAAAACGAGATAGGTAAACACCGTGCTGGGCAGCTTCTTTACGAGCAACGCTAAAGCCTTCGTTTGCACTTAGTACACATAACTTAGACTCAATTTTGTTATCTTGGCTAAAGTAAGTATTGCTTTGAGCTGACGCAGTTGCAGATGCTAGTAAAGCAGTGGCTAAAAGTAGTTGAGTTTTCATGAGAGATCCTATTTGAACGAGCTAAACAAGTGAATTTTGCGCATTATATATTCAATAAAGTTAAGTTCAATTGAATTTTTTATTTATTTAAATAATTAATATTGTATTCACAATGTTTAAACTTTACCCATCATTTGTTCAACATTTGCGCAGCTATTATCTCAATTCAGTCATGTTATGTACGCGTATTTACTGATACAATTTAATTCATTAAATAGATCCAATTTTAAGGTAAATTTTATGAAAGTGATTTCTTTCAATATCAATGGTCTGCGTGCTCGTCTTCACCAATTACAAGCAATTATCGACAAACATCAACCAGACGTTATTGGCTTGCAAGAGATTAAAGTTCACGACGAAGCATTCCCACTAGAAGATGTACAAAAAATGGGATATCACGTCTACTTTCATGGCCAAAAAGCCCATTATGGCGTAGCTATGTTATGCAAAAAAGAGCCTAAATCGGTCTTAAAAGGCTTTGCTACCGATACAGAGGAATCGCAAAAACGCATGATAAGCGTCACTGTTGAACAAGATAACGGTCGCGACCTTACCGTCATGAATGGCTATTTCCCACAAGGTGATAATATTAATCACGAAACTAAATTCCCTTATAAACGCCAATTTTATAAAGATTTAATGACACACCTTGAAACCAACCACACACCCGATCAAGACGTCATCGTTATGGGTGATATCAACATATCACCTACCGATTTAGATATTGGTATTGGCGAAGTAAATGCTAAACGTTGGTTAAAAACGGGTAAATGTTCTTTCCAACCGGTAGAGCGTGAATGGCTTGCAACATTACTTAATTGGGGTTTTAAAGACACCTTTAGAGAGCAAAACCCCGAAACAGACGATCAATACTCGTGGTTTGACTATCGCTCTAAAGGGTTTGTAGATAATCGAGGACTTCGTATAGATGTAGTGCTTGCAACCAATGAGCTTGCAGCACGCTGCATAGATACAGGTATTGATTACGAACTTCGCGGTATTGAAAAACCCTCAGATCATGCCCCTATATGGTCAACATTTAAGTAATTATTATGCTCAGCCTAACAATGCAGGGGCTACTTTGGGCTCTTGTGATTATTATTGCTCTATTAAGCTTTGATAAAAAAACATATAAAACATTGCTTAATACGCCAGTCCGTCAAACTGGCGTACTTGCGTGTGCGTTAGTGTTTGCAGTGCTTTGGCGAATAAAGGCTGGCATTTTAACTGGCCTTGATTTACACATACTAGGTGTTACGGCTGCTACATTAATTTTAGGCTGGCGATTGACTATTTTAAGTAGCCTACTTGCCACAGCCCTACTCGCTGCCTTTGGTCAAATTGAACTTGAGCTATTACCAGTACAACTGCTTATTGGTGCGTTTATTCCTATTTTATTGAGCTATCTTGGCTTTATAATTAGTTACCAATATTTACCTCGTCATTTTTTTGTTTATATATTTGTTTGTGCGTTTATAACCGCAGGATTTATAGCCTGTATAAAAATAAGCCTAGGTGCTTTATTTTACTTAGCTATAGGGCAATACAATTGGCAAGAACTTGCAGATAACTACGTTTATTTAAGTGCCATAATTTGGTTTCCTGAAGCAATGCTCAACGGCATGGCTATAACAATTATGATCACCTATCGCCCGCATTGGGTAAAAACTTTTTACGATAAGGACTACCTAGACTCATGAGTCTTGAATATCAATGCCCGCTGTGTAACCTAGCACTTTTGAAAACTGATTCAACACTTCGTTGTGCTAACAACCACAGCTTTGATTTTGCTAAAGAAGGCTATGTTAATTTACTGCCTGTGCAGCAAAAAAATTCAAAACAACCGGGTGATTCACTTGAAATGGTACAAGCCAGACGCGCATTTTTAGAGCTTGGTTATTATGGCTTCTTACAACGAAATCTTAGCGATATAATTAGTAATATAAGTGCGAATACTATTATTGATTTAGGATGCGGTGAAGGGTTTTATACCCAAGCAATCGCAAATAAAACAAATGCTGTTGTATACGGTGTCGACATTTCAAAATCAGCGGTTAAATATGCAGCTAAGCGCTACCCTAATTGCCAATTTAGTGTGGCATCAATCAGCCAAGCGCCCTTTAAAAGCCAATTTGCTGATGTACTTGTAAGTGTATTTGCACCTTTGTTTGAGCAAGAGCTTGAACGCCTAGCAAATCAAAACGCAACATTAGTGGTTGCAAGCCCAGGACCTTGTCATTTAAAAGAGCTAAAATCGTATATATATTCAGAAGTAAACGAACATACTGAAATAGCCACTCCAAAAGGATTTCAAAAATCAGAGCAGATCCTTTTAACAGAGCATGTAGCGCTTAGCTTTACTGATATTAAAAACTTAATAATGATGACGCCATTTGCATGGAAATTTAGACCCGATCACTGGACAGCACTCGAACAAAAAGGTGAACACAATGTCACCTTATCATTTTATATTACTCAGTTTACCAAAATAGATAATGGTATAACCCGCTAAAACTGCTCTTTAGTAAATGCTCTATCCATTTTTTCAAACATATCTTTAAGTAAATTGGCAAGCTCCATATAACGGGGCTTGTTTTCACTTAACTGCGTTTGATATCCATTAGCTGCCATTTTAGTGTACAGCTCGTTGTACCATTTTTGCATCGCAGGATCTAAAGGCGTTTGCGCTCGTTTACCTAACCAAAATAAACCTTGTAAAGGTAACGATATAAAAAATAATACACTCGCAATAGCTTGCGGTAAAAAATCATGACCTAAGTAGTTAAGCTGAAAAAACAACGTTAGCATAGCCAAGATTGGCATTACTGTAATGGCAAGCTCAGTCGCTCTAATCACTCTAAACTCTAAAAACAAAGGCGCAAGCTCTTTACGCATTGGCCATTTTTTACCATACAAACGGCCTGTTTGTAGTTGTGACATCACACTTTTTTGCATCATGACTCCTCACAGATACTGCTTTTAAATACAATAGAAAACGAGCTATACCCAAAGTGTAACACAAAATGAGGGAGTTACACTTTCTCAGTAAAAGAGCTTAAATTTACCCTTTAATGGCGAACAATCCTAACTTAAACATCATAAATAAGGTAAAATATTTAACATTGAGTTAACCACTTTGCAGTTGAACATTTAATTGTTTTAGCCTTATTTAATACCGTAAGTGTAACTATTACGTATTCACTTACTAAACTTGTTTATGGAAATTGAATTTATGCCTACAAGCTCTCCTAAGTCACAACACGTTTTAGTGCTAAATAGCGGCAGCTCTAGCTTAAAGTTCGCCATTATAGATCCAAATAATGGTCACGAGGTTATCTCTGGTTTGGCTGAGCGCTTAGGAAGCGAAGCCCCTTCAATAAAATATAAATATAATGGGACTAAGACCGCTATTAATTTGAAAGCTAACGAAGCTCACGCTGAAGCAATCAATACCCTAGTGGCATTAATTAAATCACATAAATTAGATGAGCATTTAATAGCAGTAGGTCACCGTGTTGTTCACGGTGGTGAACATTTTATACAATCAATACTTATCGACGAAGATGTTATTTTGGGAATTACACAAGCTGCTACACTTGCTCCACTGCACGGGCATGCTAATTTATTAGGCATTTCATCTGCAAAAGAATCTTTTAAAGGATTACCCCAAGTCGCGGTATTTGACACCGCGTTTCATCAAACTATGGATGAAGTCGCTTATCTATATGCCCTTCCTTATAAGTTATATACCGAGTTTGGCGTAAGGCGTTATGGTTTTCATGGTACAAGCCACTGCTATGTTGCAGATCAAGCCGCTCAGCTATTAAATCAATCCCTTGAAGAAAGTAATTTTATTAGTGCTCATTTAGGTAATGGCTGCTCTGTATGTGCAATAAAAAGCGGTAAAAGTGTTGATACAAGTATGGGCTTAACTCCCCTTGCAGGCTTAATTATGGGTATGCGCAGTGGTGATATCGATCCCGGTTTATTTAACTTTTTAACTACACAACTAAATTATAGCGCTCAGCAAATTGACGATTTACTAAATCAAGAAAGCGGTTTACTGGGCATAAGTGGGCTTTCTAACGATTGCCGTACAATTGAAGAGGCTTCGCTTTCTGGGAATCAAAGAGCAACTCTAGCAATCGATATGTTTTGCTATCGGCTTGCCAAACAAATTGCAGCCTACATGGTGCCATTACAGCGCCTAGACGCTGTAATTTTTACTGGCGGTATTGGCGAAAATTCAGATCTTATTCGTAAAAAAGTAATCTCTCAACTTGCCTTTTTAAACATTGATTGCGATGAGGAAGCTAACCTTAAAGCCCGATTTGGACAACAAGGGATTATTAGCACTAAAAAAACAAAAATTAAAGTTATCGTTATACCTACAAACGAAGAGTGGGTAATAGCAAACGATGCCGCAAGCATAGTAAAGGAGCTTTAATTATGGCACGTCGTATTATGTTGATTCCTGTATCTACCGGTGTGGGTTTAACGTCTGTATCGGTTGGTTTAGTGCGTGCACTTGAACAAAAAACAGTTAAAGTTAACTTTTTCAAACCCATCGCTCAGCCTCGTTCAGGCGAAACAGGTCCTGAAAAATCAACACAAATAGTTACTCAAGGCTCACCTATTAATCCACCTCTGCCTTTTGCGCTTGATTATGCTGAGCAAATGATTGCTGACGGTAAAGGTGATGATCTACTAGAGGAAATTGTTGAACGCTTTGAAAGTAAAATAAACGACGATGAAGTAGCTATTATTGAAGGTATGGTGCCTACTCGTCGCCAACCTTATGCTGGGCGTGTAAACCGCGAAATTGCGCAAACACTCGGCGCTGAAATTGTATTTGTACTTACCCCTGGTAATTACACCATTACTCAAATAGAAGACCGCCTAGAAATTGCAGCAGGTAATTACGGTGGAATCGATCATCCTCGTGTACTGGGCTGTATTTTTAATAAAGTAAATGCGCCACTTGATGAAGAAGGCCGTGCACGCGCCGATTTAGTCGACGCTTACAAACCTGAAGAGCTTGAAAACGAGTTAAATCGTTTAGCGTCTTTACCTATTTTGAAAAAAAATCCGTTTATGTTACTTGGTGCAATCCCGTGGGATTTTGACTTAGTAGCCCCGCGCGTAAAAGACTTAAGCGCATACTTAAAAGCCACGATTATTAACGAAGGAGATATGCTTCATCGTCGTCTGCGCCGTATTACTTTTTGTGCTCGTACGGTTTCAAATATTTTAAATTATTTTACGCCAGGTGCTTTATTAGTAACACCAGGCGATCGCTCAGACATACTTGTTGCTGCGTGTTTATCTACTATGAACGGCACTAAACTTGGCGCTATATTACTCACCGGTGGCTTTGAGCCAGAGCCACGCATTATGGCTTTGTGTGAACAAGCCATGCAAACCGGTTTACCAATACTCGCAACTGATGCCGACACATGGCGCACATCACTATTACTGCATAACTTTAATATGGAAGTACCAAATGATGATGACCAACGCATTGAAAAAGTAAAAGATCACAATGCAGAACATATCAATTCAAGCTGGCTCGATACTCTAGCTCAAAGTGTAGGCAAAACGCGTAAGTTATCACCACCTGCATTTCGTTATTTATTAACCGATAAAGCACGTAAAGCAGATAAAACCGTAGTATTACCAGAAGGGAATGAACCTCGTACAATTAAAGCGGCTGCTATTTGTGGTCAACGTGGCATTGCTAAAACTATATTGCTTGGCGATCGCGAAGAAATAATGCGTATTGCACAGCAGCAAGGTATTGAGCTAAACGAACATGTAAGTATCATCGAGCCAAAAAGTATTATAAATGATTATATTGCGCCTATGGTCGAAATTCGTAAAAGCAAAGGCCTAACTGCCGTTGTAGCACAAGAGCAACTACAAGATAACGTCGTACTTGGCACAATGATGCTTGAGCAAGGTAAAGTAGATGGTTTAGTATCGGGCGCGGTTAATACCACTGCCAATACAATTCGCCCGCCCCTGCAGTTAATTAAAACAGCGCCAGGATCATCACTAGTATCATCCGTATTTTTTATGCTGCTACCTGATCAAGTGTTAGTTTACGGTGACTGTGCTATAAACCCCGACCCTAATGCTGAACAACTTGCTGATATAGCGATTCAATCTGCCGACTCTGCAGCTGCATTTGGCATAGAGCCACGTGTAGCAATGATAAGCTATAGCACGGGTACATCAGGCACGGGTGCCGATGTTGAAAAGGTACGTGAAGCCACAAAAATAGCAAAACAAAAACGTCCTGATTTAATTATCGACGGCCCACTACAATACGATGCCGCTATAATGGAAAATGTAGCACTTAAAAAAGCACCTAACAGCCCTGTAGCTGGTAAAGCGACTGTATTTATATTCCCAGATTTAAATACAGGTAATACAACATATAAAGCAGTACAACGCAGTGCCGACTTAATAAGTATCGGCCCTATGCTTCAAGGTATGCGCAAACCCGTAAACGACTTGAGCCGTGGTGCATTGGTCGATGATATTGTGTATACAATCGCCTTAACTGCAATTCAGGCAGCCCAAGCAGAAGCGCTAATAGCACATTAAACACAACGTGTGCTTTTTATAGCCTAGCTATTATTTATTTAATAATTAACTAGTTAGGCTATTTATACCCTGCAACCCCCATACTTATCCACAGAAATTGTGGGTAAGTTTTTAATCTCTATTAAAACCCTCTTCCAAATGCTCATTTTAGTCACGCTTACACCTTTAACTTGAAGGCAATAATCTATACTATAAAGCTATCAATAATGCTGTATCGCAGGCGTTT
Source organism: Pseudoalteromonas sp. HL-AS1 (assembly GCF_031198785.1). NCBI lineage: Bacteria > Pseudomonadati > Pseudomonadota > Gammaproteobacteria > Alteromonadales > Pseudoalteromonadaceae > Pseudoalteromonas > Pseudoalteromonas sp. HL-AS1. The sequence goes on along the minus strand of NZ_CP133569.1, from coordinate 1,571,966 downwards.
AATGTCAAAACAAACATTACAATTACACAGCACGGTTTTATCTATTCACAGTTTAGATGTTGACGCCGATATACCTGCGGCGCTACTCAAGCTTCCTTTATTTTTTATATCTAAAACCCAGGATGAACTATCTATTGTTTGCCCTAGTAGCTTTGAAATAGAGAGTTTAGATACCGAATCTGATTGGCAAGCACTTGAGGTGGTTGGCCCACTTGGTTTTTCGCTGACCGGAATAATGGCTAATATATCGGGTGTATTAGCACGCGCTAAAATTTCTATTTTTTCAATCTCAACCTACGATACCGATTATATTTTAGTAAAAAAGCAAACGGCCTCACTAGCACTTAACGCCTTAAAAAAAGATGGTTACAACGTGGTGGCGCAATAGCATATGAAAGCACAAACAATTGAATATCTAGCACTCAATAAAACGCCTCGTAGTGCCATCCTTATTACAAGCCCATTTACAGGTAAAGTAATACCGCTTCAAGAACACCCCGAACCTATTTTTAGGTTTGGTATTCTCGGACCTGGTATTACTGTAAAGCTCAGTAGCCACAAAATTTTAGCGCCGTTTGATGGCACGTTATTACAAGTAAAAAACGCAGGTACTGAGTTTATTTTACAGGCTAAAAATGGTTTAAAAGTTTTAATCAACTTAACTATTACCGGTTCACAATCAATTACACATACCCATATTGCACAATTAAATGGTAGTGAAATAAGTAAAGGCCAACGCCTCGCTTATTTTGATTTACGTGAACTAGAAACGCCTATGCTGGCCAGTTTAATCTTACTTAACGGCCATAATCTCGGCACATTTCATTACTCACATTCGCATGTAAATGCGGATGTTGATACCTTATTAACTATTATTAAGAAGAATTAAATTTATGATCACTCTATACGGTATTAGCAATTGCGATACGATAAAAAAAGCAAAAAAATACTTAGCCGACAACAACATCGAATTTACGTTTCATGATTACCGCAAAGATGGCGTAGATGAGCAAATGATAAGTGATTTTGCAGATAAACTCGATTGGGAACAGCTTGTTAATAAACGTGGCACAACTTATCGCGCACTAACTGATGAGCAAAAACAGAGTTTGACTAAAGAAAGTGCTATCCCATTGTTAGTTGACCAACCTGCAATGATCAAACGCCCAGTACTTATTAACAATGGCAGTTACCATTTAGGTTTTAAAGCAGCTCAATACGATGAGATATTTAAATCATGAAAGATGATGTAATTAAACTCGCCCAAGCACTAATACAACGTGAGTCAGTAACGCCCGAGGATGCTGGCTGCCAACAGATAATGAACGATCGCCTTGCTGCGGTTGGTTTTAATATAGAGTCATTATTTTTTACCGACACATTAAATACATGGGCTCGAAAAGGCACACAATCACCGCACTTTTGTTTTGCAGGCCACACTGATGTTGTGCCAACAGGCCCAGAGAAAAATTGGCAACACCCGCCGTTTTCAGGATTAATAAAAGACGGTTTATTACATGGGCGCGGCGCTGCCGATATGAAAGGCTCGTTAGCTGCAATGCTTGTTGCAACCGAGCGTTTTGTTACTAAACATCCAGATCATAAAGGCTCGATTTCATTTTTAATTACCTCCGACGAAGAAGGCCCGTTTATAAACGGGACTACTCGTGTAATTGATACGCTAGAGGCGCGCGGTGAAAAAATTGATATGTGCCTTGTAGGCGAGCCATCATCACGCGATGTACTCGGTGATGTGGTTAAAAATGGCCGAAGAGGTTCACTTACCGCTTTTTTAACTGTTAAGGGTATACAAGGTCATGTGGCCTACCCGCATTTAGCACAAAACCCAATTCACCTAGCAACCTCTGCCCTTACTGAGCTTAGCCAAACGGTGTGGGATAACGGAAATGAATACTTCCCTGCTACCAGCTTTCAGATTTCAAATATTAATGGCGGCACAGGTGCAGGTAATGTGATCCCGGGTGAGCTTGAAGTACAGTTTAACTTTAGATTTAGCACGCAAGTAACACATGAGCAATTACAACAACGTGTAAATAACATACTGCAAAAGCATAACTTAAATTATGAATTAAGCTGGATAGTAAATGGCTTGCCTTTTATTACCGAGCACGGCCCACTTGTTGATGCCACAGTAAAAGCGATTAAATCAGTAACCGGTTTAACTACGAATCTAGAAACTACTGGCGGCACATCTGATGGTCGCTTTATTGCACAAACAGGTGCTAAAGTAATTGAACTTGGCCCACGTAACGAAACTATTCATAAAGTAGATGAATGCGTAAGTACCGATGATTTAATAGCCCTTACCGACATTTACGAGCAAATACTAGAGCAACTTTTAGCATAATGGATGTAACTAAACTAACATCGATAATGTGTATCACAGGGCAAAGTGATACACATTTAACTGACATACAAAATCATCGCTTGCACAGCGCTATTATTAGCGACTTTTTAGCGCTGCAAAGTGCAGCTCAAAAAGCAGGATTTGATCTTACTATTGCCTCAAGTTTTCGCGACTTTGAACGCCAGTCAATTATTTGGAATAATAAGTTTCTAGGTATTCGACCTGTTTATAATAAACAGCAAAAGGTTGTAGATTTAACTAAATTAAATGATGTAGATAAATGCATAGCAATAATGCTCTACTCTGCACTACCTGGCGCAAGCAGGCACCATTTAGGGACTGACTTAGATGTGTTTGATAAAGCTGCGGTCAGTGATGATTATAAGCTACAGCTAACACCTGATGAATACTTGCAAGCTGGGCCGTTTGCACCTTTAAGTAATTGGCTTGATACTAACTTAGTTAAATTTGGTTTTTATCGCCCTTATCAGCATGATTTAGGTGGCGTAGCACCTGAGCTTTGGCATATAAGCCATATTAAGCAATCACAATTATTAGTGAATAAACTTAGCGAGCAAGTACTTTTTGAGTGCATAAAAAACAGTGAACTACTGGGTAAGCAGGCAATACTTGATAACTTACCTGCTATTTATAAACGCTTTGTAACAAACGTAAGCCCACACCTAAAAGAAGGTTAGGTTATATTAAGCCTTCTTTTTATTTAAAATAAACACCAGCACGGCCCCTAATATTAAGGAACTTGCTACTAAAAACTCCATTGTTACCTGCTCTGATAAAAACAAAACACCAGCAATGGCTGCAAGTACAGGTACACAAAGCTGCACAACAGCAGCTTGGGTACTTTTAAGCAGTGGCATAGCCACATACCAAACACTGTAACCAATTCCAGACGCTATCGCACCCGAGGCACATGCAAGCAAAACCCCTTCAATACTCATATTTTTTAAATAACTCATACCAACAAGTAATAAAACAGGGATAGCCACTAAGCTTCTTATAAAGTTAAACCCCGTAGTACGCAGTGGCGATACGCACACTTTAGCGCGAATACTGTAAATACCCCATGCCACACCACTGAGTGCCATAAGTGATGCACCTAATAATGAAGGTACAGCAGCAGATGGCAGCATTAAATATACAAACCCACCTAGCGCCACTATAAACGCGCACCACTGAAGCACACTCAACTGCTCTTTTTGATATATACCCCAGCCAATCATAGTTAGTTGCACGGCTGAAAACAAAATCAGTGCACCGGTGCCTGTATCTAGCTCTACGTATGCAATCGAAAAACAAAGCGCGTAAACAAGCAGGCTAATACTGCTTCGCCAGCTTCCTCTGTCACTTAAAATAGCGGGATTGAATGTGCCTTTACGTTTTAAATTATGGGTATAAATAGCCATTATAATGCCCAAACATGCAGCCCCGCTGAGTAAGCGAATAACAGTAAAGTTCCAAGCATCTATATAACCTTCTGCTAAGGCCATTCTGCAAAATAGAGAATTTGCGGCAAACGCAATTAAAGCAATTAATGTGTATATGGTGGCTTTCAAAAAAATTCCTTCGCAACGAAAAATAACTATATTGTTTAAACTCACTCGCTAATTAACCAACCACGTTCAAGCCATTGATTAATTTTAGTAATTAAAAACCCAGCGATTTTCTCACCCGGGAGTTCATTTAAACAGGATTGACATAACTGTGCAAAGGGTGTAATGCCGTTCACTTAAGGTGAGCGGCTTTTTTATTTCTAGCGTACCGCTGTGGTCTTGGCTTGACTGCACGAGGAAAACCTCGATCCCTTCGAGGCTCTAGAATTAGGCTTTCTGCCATCGCATAAAAGTATTTTAATTGACGTGGTATGGCTCCAGGTGTTGAATAAGGTAATCCAACAAGCAACCTCATTATTTGAGCTAAACTACCATTGAAACTCAGTTGGTACGGTAAATAATCACCTTTTAATGTGTGGCACATTTTTACCATCTGATATCGCACCATATTATAAGTAAGCAACACTCCCCACAGCTCTTGCTTTACAAGCGCTGGTAAGCGACTTCTTAATGTTAATCGATTGCCCAGCATATATTGCTTTTGTTCCCGATAACCAAGCTCTATCTCCCAGCGGTGACTGTACAAATCACCTATATCGGCTGATAGATATCGCATCGGATCTGTCATAGATGTCATCACACTATATGATTTCCCCTTTATTTTTCGAGTCACTAACCTCGCGATTAAGGTGTTAGGCAGCGTTGGCCACATCTTTCTTGCTCTTGGGTTGCTGCTAAGTTGGACTAATTTATCATTACGCCCTAATGTTTGAATAACTTCATATTGCACATTTTTTTTCAGGGGGATTAGCCAATGGCGTTCACTGCCAGTTGTTTGCCATTTATGTAAAAGCCCTAAAGAATAGAAACCTTTGTCGAATAAAGTGAGACTGTTATCGGGTGTGGTTTCTATAAGCTTTTCAGCCAGCACCATTTCATTGACCTTGTAATCATCAAAAGCACTCCCCGTGATTAGGTGGCTGCTTAGCTCCATTTGACACACCATTCTGACCTGTGGGTATTGTGTATTAGTCGGTTTTGTAAAGGCTTCATTGTTTTGGGGTGAGTCATCCGTACGCCAAACGACACCATCGACACCAAGCAAGGTAAGCCCATTCCAATGAGGATGATTAGCGTCATTATTCCAATGCCTTTGGGTGCATTCAAATAAGGCTTTCATGGCGGCTTCACCTAGGTTTTTACGACGCTGAGTTAAAGCACTTGGCGCAACAAATGGCTTACCATCGCGGTCAACAATGTCGAGCATATTAACGACATCGGCCATCGATTTGTCATTATAAATAACCATCCCGATCAACAACCAAGCCATCGATTCTAGGGTTAGTTTTCTTTTTCGTAGTGTAACGGTTTCGGTCAGTGCATAGGCTTCTTCGATAAGAGATAAAGGGAGTAAGTCTGCGAGTGTTTCAACGTCATTAGGTTTGATGTTGTTAATAATATCGAGAGCATTAGAAAGTTGCATAAAAAAATCCGAATTCTACAAAAGAATTCGGATTCTTACATACCTAGAAGATCGTTCAAGTGCTATTAACTAATTCTTAAATGATCGGCATTAGTGCAAAGGGTGTGTTTTGTTTTAATAAACTCAGTAAGCGGTATTCTTGTGCATCAACGCTTAAATATTGTGTACGCCTTTGAGCATCACGTGCTACAACCCAAAAGCGAGGTTCTGAGACTCTTGGCTCTGGCGGTGTTTGCTTTTGTTTTATTGCCTGCCAACTTTCAACCGCCATAGTATTAAACACAACTAACTGTACACTTGGATGTAATTTTAATAGTAAAGTTGGCCATTGCTGAGGTTCAATACTTTCAAGCTCTAATACATTAAGTAATGTTTTATCGCTTGCATCAAAAGTACTTAGTAATAGTCGTTCAAATTTGGCTATATCTGCAAGTATGGGGTAATCACTAAAAGGAGTATTAGCGGCTAAATAATCTGGTAGTTTCTCTGCAAAAATTCGTAGTGACGTATGAGTTGAAGGATATAAAGCTAAATAACCATCAACCATCATCTCAAATAAATCATCACCTAAGTAAATGCCCAACTGTTCGTGATCTTGCTCAATCACGGCTCTTAAGCGAATTTTATAAGCGCTTTGATAAATAGAGAGTCGCTGTTGTGTATTTAACTGCCCTTGCTGCGCAATTTGCTCGCTAATATCCGAACTTTCTCCTTGCAGTAAATTCATAAACTGTTGTTGCAGCTTTGCTAAATCACTCATGATCTTATATCCCAAAACGGTTTCACTAGCGTTTTAGCATGCTCAAGCTCAGTAATTAAATCATCAAGGGAGCCAATATTATCATCGCGTTCAATCATGGTACTTACCGGATTTAATGTTTTTGCATACTGAGCATATAAGTCCCATACCGCATCGGGAACATCTTCATCGTGAGTATCTATAATATGCGTACCAAAGTCTTGATGTCCTGCTAAGTGTATTTGTGCAATAGCTGTACTCGGAATAGCTGATAAATAATCCATTGCATTAAAGTCGTGATTTCGTGCACTTACATAAACATTATTTACATCCATTAAAAACTTACAGCCTGTTTGCTTATGTAATTGCGCTAAAAAATCCCACTCACTCATTTGTGAATCGTTATAGGTTAAATAGCTCGATACATTTTCAAAAATCATTTCACGCCCCAGGTAATCCTGAACTTGTGAAATTTTATTTGCTAAATGATCAAGTGCCTCTGAGGTGTAAGCCATTGGAAGTAAATCGTGACTATTAACACCGCCCACTTGGGTGAAACATAAATGATCAGACACCCATTGCGGCTCAACCCTCGCAATTGTGTTTTTTAACTGATTTAAATAGTCTTTGTTAATAGGGTCAATACTGCCAATCGACATTGATACCCCATGCATAACAATCGGATAATCTGCTCTTATTTTATTTAAATAATGCCAAGGTTTTCCACCAGCTACAAAATAGTTTTCTGAAATGATTTCAAACCAATCTACAGCTGGTTTCTCTGCAATAATTTGCTCGAAATGCGGGGCTCTTAATCCTAAACCAAAACCTAAAAAACGATTTGTCATATACTTCCTCAAAAATCTGAGTAACACACCCGTAATTGAATGTATTACTCAGATTTATTATAATAGCTTTAACTATTAATTACTTTTTCTTAGCTACCTACAGAGCCACCAATATCACCACATGCTTTTGCAGGCATTGATACAAAACCGGTGCCTTTACATGATGCATGCCCAGCACAAGCATTATTAACAGTCTTACAATCGTTATGACCGCCACACACATTTACATCGTTACAATGTACTAAATCTGCTTTAGCTACACTGCCTACCCATTTATCTTTTACTGTACCGCCAACGTCAGCACATGATTTTGCAGGCACTGCTACAAAACCAGTCCCTTTACATGACGCTTGACCTGCACATGCATTCTCAGCTGTTTTACAATCGTTATGGCCACCACATACATTCGCATCATAACAATGAACTAAATCAGTTGTTGCGCCATTATTAGCAACTGCACTTGATGTTGCCGTTCTGCCTCTGTTGCATTACAACCAACTAAACCTGCTACCATTACAGCCATTGCTGCACCTGTAAACTTTTTCATTTTTTAATTCCTCTGAGTGATATAACTCTTAGCAAGACCGCTAAAGCGAAAGTACTATTTCAGTGGAGTTGATAATAAACCAAAAAAAATTCACAGTTTGTTCACTAATGTCACTTTATATTTCTTTATTAGCAGGCAGTTTTACTCTACGATTTTTTACAATATTTCACACATTTAGCTAAAAATAGTATGTTAATGTATACAGGTAAATTAAGAGGAGTGCTCAGTGCGCCGCAGTATAATTTTAAGCTTTTGTTTTATTTTAAGTGGGTGTAGCACAATGGGTTTTAATGACCTATTTAATGACTATGCCACGCAAATGACACCAATAAGAAATGCGATCGAGAAAAACAACATCGAAGAAGCGCAATCCCTTATTGCTAATAATAGCACCCTGCACAGCAGCTACTTACTTAACCAACTTGAGCAAGCTCGTTTAAACGACTTAGCAAATACACCAGATGATGCACAAAGTAAATTTGAGAACGTGTATACGCAAATGCAAAAAAAGCGTGAAGCCGCCAAAATACAAGCAAGTGCGGGCCTTGAACAAAGTAACGCTTTATTTACCAACGACTCAGCAATAACTTATGTGCCACCCGCTTACGAAATGAGCATGCTTCATAGTTATAAAGCACTTAACTACGTGTATAAAAATGATGTTGAAGGCGCATTGGTCGAAATTCGCCGAGCTAATAAAGTACAAGTTGATGCGCTTAGCGAGAATGAAGCAGAAGTAGACTCAACCGTTAAAGAAGCTCAGCAACACTACCCAAGCATGAGCAATGTAACCAGAAACATAAAAAATGGCTTTCAAAATGCCTACACATTTTACTTATCTGCTTTGCTTTACCAAAGTGCTAAACAATACGACGACGCCTATATCGATTATAAAAAAGCATTGGCTATACAACCTAACAATATTTATTTACAGCAAGATGTAATGCGCCTTGCTAAAAAACAAGGGTTTGACCAAGATCTAAATGAATTTAAAAAACGCTTTGGCGATACGCCCACTATTTCTTCATCACAAGGCGAAGTAATTGTTTTATTTGAACAAGGATTAGTACCAAAACAAGATGAATTTAAACTGCGCTTGCCAATTTATTCATCACATGGCGATGCACGCTTTTACAGCTTGGCGATGCCGGTATATAAAGATAATGCCTATGTGCGCCGCCTTAACAATATAAATATAGATGCACAAAGCTTAGAGCTGAGACCATTAGTACACATTGAAGCACTTGCAGCTAAAACTCTAGAAGATCAAATACCTGCAAAAGTCGCTCGCCAAGTACTTAGATTAGTAGCTAAAGAGAAAGTGCGGGCAGAACTTGCTCGCAGTGCCGGTGATGTAGGTAACATACTTGCTAATATTTATAATTTGGCGTCTGAGCAAGCTGATACACGCAGCTGGCTTACACTTCCAAATCAAATAAGTGTCGCAAGGCAAAGCCTAAATACAGGTGAGCATTCTGTGCATATAGGCACACAAGCACCTATAAATTTTACCATTAGTAAGCAAGGGTTAACGTTAATTTACTTAACCTCTATTAATAACTACTTTAATTACCACGTAGTTCAACTTTAGGAGCCATCATGAAATACATAGCGCCATTATTAGCAGCCTTAATGCTCAGTGCATGTTCCAGCCAACCGGTTACATCGGGTATTTCTGTTGAACAAAATAAAAACCAGTTTAATGAGCAATTACGTGTAGATAACCCAGAGCTTGGTAAAAAGCTTGCCATTACTGATGTGAAAACACGTCAAACCAACCAGTTAACCGATGTAGTAGTGACACTTTCGAGCCAGTATAAAAAATCACAATATTTGCAGTATCAGTTTAATTGGTTTGATAAAGACGGCTTTGTAATTAAAGGCAACCATTCACCTTGGCAAGCACTCACCTTATTTGGTTTTGCAAAAACACAATTACCAGGCTTAGCACCGAGCTCTGATGCGGTTACCTTTTCTTTAGCAGTTAGAGAAGTGTCTACCGAATCACAAGAATTTAAAGATTAAAGGAAACAACCATGATCATCAGTAACAAATTTAAAACAGTATCAACTTACGCTTTAGTTGGCTTGAGCGCTTTAGTATTAAGTGGCTGTGCTAATAAAGCCGTAGTAAGTTATGGCGATGCACAAGCAGTAGAAACAACCGATATTAATTTTGGCTCTACCGACTTACAAAAAGTAGCGAGCCAAATGACCGATTCATTACTCAGCTCACCAGTTGTTGGCACAATGACCGCTAATAAACGCCCTGTAGTATTTGTTGAGCGTATTAAAAACAAAACTAGTGAGCACATTGATACTGAATCAATCACCGATTCAATCTCAACGCAAATGCTACGCAGTGGTAAGTTCCGTTTTGTAGATATGACGCGTGTTGAGTCAGTACGTGAGCAATTAACGTTTCAAAACGAAGATGCCCTTGTTAACCCTGCAACAGCCGTTGCATTTGGTAAACAAATTGGCGCGCAATATATGTTATACGGAAATTTATCGAGTATAGTTAAATCAAATGCCGACAAATCAGACGTATACTATAAATTTACGATGCGTTTAATGGATATGGAAAGCGGCCTAGTTGAATGGGCAGACGAAACTGAAATTCGTAAAACTAAAGAAAAATCGACATTTGGTTGGTAGTTACTAAGCCTTTACGGGCTAATAAGCCCATAAAGGCTACCAATAGGAGATTATTATGAAAGCTATAATATTAATAATGTGTGCCCTACTTAGTGTGAGCGCGCCAACTTTTGCTCAATATGAGCGCAATAAAGCAGTTCCTGTGCAGCAAGTTTTATTTGGTGACGTAAAATCGGTACGCAATATTACCGAACAAGAAATCATTCAAGACAAAAACAACGGCTGGGAAACCTTCGGCGGTGCATTACTCGGTGGTGTTGTAGGCAACCAGTTTGGTGGCGGTAGCGGCCGCACAGTAGCAACAATATTAGGCTCGGTAATTGGCGGCAGTGTTGCGCATAACAGGCAGCAGCAAAGTCATTATCAGCAAAATCATTTTGTAGAGTTATTAATACAAATTGAAAACGGCGACCAGTTTATGGTTGTTCAAGATCAAGACCAATCAATGCGTTTTAGCAAAGGCGATAACGTAAGATTAGTGTACTTGAACGACAACACGGTGCGTGTAGATAAAGCGTATTAGCCAATATATTCATGACTAATGTAAAAACGAGCCAAATTTGGCTCGTTTTTTATTTTTTTAATAACTATACTTGGCGATAGTCTTTAAAAAAGCGCTTCATTTTTAACATCGCATCAGATAAATCATCTTTGCTTGGTAAAAATACCAATCTAAAATGATCCGGCTCGGGCCAATTAAACGCCCTGCCATGTACAAGTAATATTTTTTCGGCTTTTAGCAAATCGTACATCATCTTTTCATCATCTTTAACGTTAAAAAGTGCTGTATCTACTTTGGCAAACGCATAGAGCGCGCCTTTAGGTTTTTTACAACTAATACCTTCAATAGCGTTTAACCCGCGCCATGCTATATCGCGCTGCTCGTATAAGCGCCCGCCTGGGTTAATTAAATTATCAATTGATTGCACGCCGCCCAACGCTTGTTGAATTGCATATTGCGCAGGTACATTGGCGCACAAACGCATAGATGAAAGTATTTCAAGGCCTTTGCGTAAATCATCCATTACCGAGGTACGACCGCTTAGAACCATCCACCCCATTCTTAGCCCCGCTGCACGGTAGGTTTTTGCTAAACCATTAAAAGTAATGATTGGTACATCATCACACAGTGAGCCGATTGAAGTATGCGTTATACCATCGTATAAAATCTTTTCGTAAATCTCATCGCTCAATAACAGCAGTTTATGTTCACGCGCTATATCAATTAATTGCATTAACAAATCGTCACTGTAAACCGCACCTGTCGGATTATTAGGATTAATTAATACCAAAGCTTTAGTTTTAGACGTTATTTTGCTTTTTATATCTGCAATATCCGGAAACCAATCTTGCTCTTCATCACATAAATAATGCACCGGATTACCACCCGATAATGTGACAGAAGCAGTCCAAAGTGGATAATCTGGAGCTGGAATAAGCACTTCATCGCCATTATTTAATAGCGCTTGGGTGATCATCTGAATAAGTTCGCTTACGCCATTACCAATATATATGCTATCTACATCTAAATTATGTAATCCACGTTGTTGGTAGTGCTGATAAATAGCCACGCGGGCTGAATAGAGGCCTTTAGAGTCACAGTAACCTTGGGCTGAATATAAGTTGCGGATAATATCGCGGTGCATATCTTCTGGCATATCAAAACCAAAAGCAGCTGGATTACCTATATTCAATTTTAATACTTTTTGACCTTCGTCTTCCATTTTTTTAGCTTGTGCTAAAACCGGCCCACGAATGTCATAACATACACCTTCTAATTTGTGACTCTTTTTAATATCAGACATTTTTACCTCGACTAGTGAGCCTTTAGACTAACCTAGTAAAGGCGTAAAATGCCAGTCAATTTAGGTGCTTAATACTGAAATAAATTCACGTTTCAGCTTCAATAATTAACGAGATGCTAACCATTCATTTAGCTTAGCTTGAGAGCCTGTTACTTGAGCCATTAAGCTATTAGATGCGTCGATAGCTTCAGCTAAGTTATCTAGGTTTAAATTTTGTTCAATAACACGCGATACTTCAGCAAGGCTTGAAGCTCCAAACTGTGCCGCATTCGATTTTAAGCTATGGGAGTGGCGAATAGCTGCTTCTTTATCTTTACCAATTGTTGCTAACACTTCTGAGCCTAAACGTTCAAACTCTGAGCAGCAAAAATCAAGTGTATCAGCAAACTGCTCACCCAATAACGATTCCATACTCTCTAATGCTGATGTATCAATATTTATTTCTGTCATATTTTAAGCCCTTAAAACAATCCATGTAAGTTACAGTTTAATAGTACTACTTTATATTGATGCGTAAAAAAAACCAACTTAATTACCTTATAAATGTATAATTGCGAGGATCATACTGGCAACAAAAAGTTTATTAAATGGCACGCACACTTTGTAATCATTGTAACTTTTCACTAAACACCTGTATTTGCAACGCAATTACAAAAATAAACAACAAAGTTACGGTTATTATTCTACAGCACCCGAGTGAAGAAAAAATAGCAAAAAATACCGCTAAACTACTCAATTTATGCCTAACTGATTGCCAAATAATCAAAGGCGAAAATAATGATGACTTTTCCATACTAAAAACACTGCCAGTAAGTTCAACTGTTTTACTCTACCCTAACGAACACGCTGTAAATTTAGACGATAACACTGAGCAGCCAAATGTAAAAAACATCACCCATTTAATCGTGGTTGATGGTACATGGAAAAAAGCCTACAAAATTTTGCAGCTCACCACATTACTAAATCAATTTAAAACGGTCAGTTTTAAACAGCTACCTAAAAATCGTTATGCTATTCGTAAAGCCCCTCGGGCCGACAGCCTATCCACACTTGAAGCTGTAGCGCATAGTTTGTTTTTAATAGAGCAGCTAAATCCCGCACCACTTTATAATGCACTAAATGAATTAATACAAAAACAAACCCAACACATGCCTGAGCACGTAAAAGCACGTTACTTAGATTAAATTCGTTACTATATGAAACTTGCAATGCGTAACTACCCTAACAGAATAAAACGTGGCTTTACTCGCCAAGGACCCGACTATCGCTTTGACGACCAAGTCGACTTTAGCGATATAAGAGATACCTTCGGCTTTAGGTCAATGGTCGTTGGTAAATGGGTAACTAAAGAAGAGCGCTACATTAGCGCCAATTTAATTTACGATGCACTGGCCGACCTTGCACAAATACTGCATTTACCACCTAAAGCAATTGGCCTGCGCGGCAAGCTTAACTTTGCATTTGGCCATGGTGGTCAAAAAGGCGTGCAAGCGCATTATAATGCAGCCTCTCAAACACTTGCTCTTGCAAAAAATGCAGGCGGTGGTGCACTTGCTCACGAATGGTTCCATGCGTTTGACCATCATATAAGCGAGCACTTATTTGCAGCAAAACCACAATTTGGTTTTGCATCAAAATTATGGCTTTCAAACACGCCAAATTTATCGCATCCACTTAATGATGCTTTGAACAGTTTTTATAAACATGTATTTTTAGATGAAGATGGTATTGATGCAAATAACTTTGTACAAACGTGTATAGAACACGATAAAGCCCACAATATGAATTATATGAGCATGCCAGAAGAGCTTGCAGCGCGGTGTTTTGAAGCCTGTATTGAAGGCCACACATATATAAAAAATAGCTTTTTAGTCGGAGGCTTAAAAAGTAGTAATTTAATCTACCCAAATTGTGAGCATATTAATAAAGCAAATGAAGCACTTAACCACTATTTTGAACTACTGGGCTATGCGCTTCATAAAATAGACGAGTGATGTCTATATTTGGTGATTATTTATCGTCACTAATACGACTTGCTACTGCGCTGCTTTGATCTTTATATTTTGCATCTTTACGAATATTGTATGGGTTTTCACACGGGCCCGATAACATTTCAAAGCTCATAGCACCAATTTTCATCAGTGGGCGTAGTGCCAGTGGTAATTTACCTGAGTTGTAAAACTCTAAAACAATATTGCCGCTCCAGCCTGGGTCTATTCGATGCGCGGTTACATGCACCATTAAACCCAAACGCGCAAGCGATGAGCGTCCATCTAACCAACCTACTATATCTGCTGGTAGAGTTACTTTTTCATGGGTAATAGCTAGTGCAAGTTCACCTGGGTGTAAAAAGAATGCTTCACCTTCATCAAGCACTATTTCTTCACTCATGATCGATTCCATGGCCTTATTTAACTGATCTTTTGGACCACTTAAATCGACGTATGCCGCGTTATGCGCATTAAACGTTCTAAATTTATTACCCAAGCGTAAATCGGCAGTCACGCCTGAAATCATCTCGCTCGTTGGTGCAGGCTCAATAACTATGCGGCCATCGCTTAAGTATTCTTTAATATGTGTGTCTGAAAGTCTCATTATTTATTAATCTTCCGTAATCACAATTTCAATCGCATTGTGATGCTGTTGATAATAAAGCGTGCTGGCTATTAGCCTTGCTGCTGCGCTGTATGTTTTGCTTATTGCGGCATCGTTATCGCTTGCAATAAGTTTACCTTGCTCAGAATACTCGCGTATATCTATTGCAAGTGGAATATGGCTAAGTACGGGTACGCCGTGCTTGTGCGCCAGCTTTTGGGCGCCGTCTTTACCAAATACGTGGTTAGCTTCACCACAGTGAGTGCAAATGTAGTGGCTCATATTTTCGATTAAGCCAAGCACCGGTACGTCTACTTTATTAAACATAGCAATGCCTTTTTGCGCATCAGCTAGCGCTAAGTCTTGCGGTGTAGTGACAATAACAGTGCCGCTAGCGGGTACTTTTTGGCTCATTGTAAGCTGAATATCACCGGTGCCCGGTGGCATATCAACAATTAAGTAGTCAAGCTCGCCCCAATCGGTTTCGTTAAGTAACTGGCTCAGCGCGCCTGACGCCATTGGCCCGCGCCATACCGTGGCATCATCGCTTGGAACTAAAAAGCCAATTGATTGCGCTTTAATGCCATTGGCATCAAAAGGCTGTAGCTGTTTGTTATCTTTAGTGACGGGCTCTGCGCCCACTAATCCTAAAAGCATTGGGATAGATGGGCCATAAATGTCAGCATCTAAAATACCCACCTTTGCGCCTTCATTTTTAAGCGCGCCTGCCAAGTTAACAGCAGTAGTCGACTTACCTACCCCACCTTTGCCTGAGGCAATAAGTACAATATGTTTAATCGCTTTAAACTTAGCCGCCTCTTTAATGATAACCTTGGCGCTAATTGTTACAGGCACATTTAAGCTTTCACTTACGTGTTGCTCAACTAAAGGCATTTCTGATTGCCCAGCAAATGGCAGAGTTAATTTAATGTGTAGTGATTTATCGTCATTTTGAGTAATAGTATCAATGAAGCTTTCGTCAATACCGACGGCAAAAGCCGCACTACGATATGCCGCTAAGGCAGTTATAATCGGTTGTTTTTGCACCGATTTAGAAGAGAATAGTTTCGACAGTCCAAACATAGCAATTAAATAGCGTTTCTTTGATGAAAAGTGCCACGGAATTATGTAACATTCAGGGCATTAACACCAGTCAATTAATAAAAATCCATAAGCTGTGCGCACTCTAAGCAGATAGCTTGTAGATAAATTAATGATAATTGCCGTTTGTATAATAAAAACGGCGTTTTATCCTCAATTCGGAATGATTATGACGCAGCGAAAGATCCTGATTACCAGCGCATTACCTTATGCAAATGGCCCTACTCACCTAGGTCATTTATTGGAATATATTCAAACTGATATTTGGTCACGTTTTCAAAAACTACAAGGCCACGAAGCTTATTATGTTTGCGCAGACGATGCCCACGGCACGCCAATTATGCTTAATGCGCAAAAGCAAGGGATCACGCCTGAAGAAATGGTAAAACAAGTGAGCATAGAGCGCCAACGCGACTTTGCTGACTTTAATATCAAATTTGATAACTACCACAGCACGCACAGCCAAGAAAACAAAGAATTAAGCGAACTTATTTATAACCGCCTAAACGATGCCGGTCATATTAAAAAGCACACTATTTCACAATTATTCGACCCTGAAAAAGGTATTTTCTTACCAGACCGCTTTGTAACAGGTACTTGCCCAACGTGTAAGTCTGAAAACCAAAACGGCGATAGCTGTGATTCGTGTGGTGCTACATACAGCCCTACCGAACTTATTAATCCGCGTTCTGTAATGTCAGGTGCTGAGCCTGTACTTAAAGATTCTGAGCATTACTTTTTTGACCTGCCAGCATTTGAAGGCATGCTAAAGGAGTGGTTACACTCGGGAACTATTCAACAAGAAATGGCTAACAAGCTAGACGAATGGTTTACCGATGGCTTGCAACAGTGGGATATTAGCCGTGACGCACCTTATTTTGGTTTTGAAATCCCAAATGCACCAGGCAAATATTTTTACGTTTGGTTAGATGCACCTATTGGTTACATGGCGAGTTTTAAAAACCTATGTGACGAAAAAGGCCTCGACTTTGATGCGTTTTGGGCTGAAGGTTCAGACGCAGAGCTTTATCACTTTATTGGTAAAGACATTATCTACTTCCACAGCTTATTTTGGCCAGCAATGCTAGAAGGCGCTAATTTTAGAAAGCCAACTAACGTATTCGCTCATGGTTTTGTAACTGTGAATGGCGAAAAAATGTCTAAATCAAAGGGTACGTTTATTAAAGCGCGTACTTATTTAGATAACTTAAACCCAGAATACTTACGTTACTACTACGCAGCAAAATTAAGCAGCGGTATTGTTGATCTGGATTTAAACCTAGAAGACTTTGCACAGCGCGTAAATTCAGACCTAGTAGGTAAAGTAGTCAACATAGCGAGCCGTTGTGCTGGCTTTATTACTAAAAAGTTTGATGGCAAGCTAAGCAGTACTATTATGCAACCAGAGCTGTTAACAGAGTTTCAAGCTGCTGCACCTAGCATTACAACACACTACGAGAACCGCGATTACAGCCGCGCAATTCGCGAAATAATGGCGCTTGCCGACAAAGCAAATCAGTTTATTGATGGCGCAGCGCCTTGGGTATTAATTAAAGACGAAACTAAGCAACAAGAAGCACACGAAGTGTGTTCTCTTGGTCTTAACTTGTTCCGCGTTTTAATTACTTACTTAAAACCCGTGCTACCAGGAATGGCAGACAACGTACAAGCGTTTTTAAATGACGACCTTGCATGGGACGGCGTTCAAAATGCACTCGTAAGCCACCCTATCAATAAATTTAAACCGTTAATGCAACGTGTTGAAATGGATAAAGTAAACAAAATGGTTGAAGAATCTAAAGAAAGCTTAGCATCAAAAGTAACAATTGACCCTAACAGCCCACTTGCAAAAGAGCCGATTAGCGACGAAATTGAGTTCGATGATTTTGCAAAAGTAGACTTACGCGTAGCTAAGATTGCTAAAGCAGAGCACGTAGAAGGCGCAGATAAACTACTTAAGCTAACACTTGATTTAGGCGGCGAAACTCGCCAAGTGTTTGCGGGTATTAAATCAGCTTACGCACCTGAGGATATCGAAGGCAAGCTAACCGTTATGGTTGCTAACCTTAAGCCTCGTAAAATGCGCTTTGGTATGTCTGAAGGCATGGTATTAGCAGCAGGCCCTGGCGGAAAAGAAATTTATATTCTTAACCCAGATGACGGCTCAGAGCCTGGTATGCGCGTAATGTAATATTACTCATACAATAAAAAAACCGCTGATATGTCAGCGGTTTTTTATGGGCTAAAGTAATGTTTAGTCGTATATTAAATACCGAACACGAGCGTAGTGTTCTTACCAAGCTTGTAAAAAAATATATAAGTAAACTGCCTAAATAGGCAGTTATATTTTAACTCTAAAATCAATTATCTTATTTAATTGAGCTTTTTCAATACGCGGTCTTTTCTTGGTAGGTAATAGTTATCGTAATTAAGTGAGACTATAACGCGCTCTGCTTTTCCTAATAACTCATTACGCGGAATTAAACCTATTACACGCGAGTCAGCGCTATTGTCGCGGTTATCGCCCATTGCTAAATAATAATCATCAGGAATTGTAATTGCATCAAAGCCCGATAAACGTGAAGGAATATTTGCCACTCTTATCGAATGCGCTAACCCGTTTAAATCTTCGATTTTATCAAGCGAGTCTATGTTGCTTTGCTGATCTGCATAATTAAGTTTTTTACCATTAATAATGAGTTCATTATTTTCAAGCGCAACGGTGTCTCCTGGCACACCAATTACACGTTTAATTAAACGGTTATCGGCAGCTTGTGAGTCAAAAACAATAATATCACCGGTTTGTGGGTCCGCTACTTTAAGTAGTTTTATATGCGTAAATGGGACACGAATATCGTAGGCCATTTTATTGGTAAGTATTCTGTCACCTTCTTGAATTGTTGGTTTCATTGAGCCTGTTGGCACTTCGTACCAGTCGGCTACAGCGCTTCTAAATACGCTCATTAGTGCAATAAATACGATAAGAGAGCGGTTGTTTTTCCAAAACCTATAAACTAATTTCATGCCTATTCCCTTCAATTGAACAAGTCTTTAATTGAGTAACTATTTATATGACTTTGTTAATTAGCTGCAGTTCAATCAATGATGTAACAAAACATGTTGACTAGTAATTTTAATTGATCGATTAAATTTAGAGCGTCGTAACATTTAACGAAGCCAACGGGTATTAACTTAAAGGAAAATAAAATGTTTAAGAAAATTACTACTGCATTATTGTTTACAACTGCAAGCCTTGGATTTACTACAATGGCTTATGCTGATCATCATGGTATGAAAAAAGACGTTGTTGAAGTAGCCGTTGAAAATGGTTCGTTCACTACTCTTGTTGCTGCTGTTAAAGCCGCAGGTTTAGTTGAAACACTGCAAGGTAAAGGGCCCTTTACTATTTTTGCACCAACAGATGCTGCATTTTCTAGATTACCTGAAGGCACTGTAGAAATGTTACTCAAGCCTGAAAACAAAGATAAGCTAACGGCGGTATTAACTTATCACGTAGTGTCTGGAAAAGTGATGGCAGCCGATGTAATGAAGGTAGATAGTGCGAAAACACTACAAGGCCAATCAGTTATGGTTAAAGCCGACAGCATGGGCGTAATGATAAATGACGCTAAAGTTGTAAAAGCTGATGTAAAAGCAAGCAACGGCGTAATTCATGTTATCGACACAGTACTACTTCCAAAAGAGTAGTCATAAAAGAATGAGCCAACTAAAAAAGCATAAGTAAATACTTATGCGCTTTTTTAGTTATTTTTGTTTCATGACATAACAAATTATTGATTTAGTTTTTCTTTCGCTTCTTTTACTTTTTCAAAATCTAAACCAAGTTCGTCAGTCGCTTCTTTAATAAGATGCGGTTGAGTCATCACGACTGCCATTAATTGTTGTAGCTTTTCTGGCGGAATACCAAGCTCTTGAACAAGCGCCATTGCCATCATTGGGTTTTGAGTAAACGCTTCAAACAATGCTTTTACTTTTTCGTCGCTTACATTGTGCTCTTTAAGTATTGCTAGTATTGGATTCATTATTAAACCTTAAGTGTTTTTTTATAGAGCTTAGTATATGGGCTAAACCCTAAAATTAAAGAGTTACTCTACAAGTAAAACCACTTTTCCTGCGTTTTCATTACGCTCTAAAATAGCATGGGCTTCGTTTGCGTCGCTCCAAGGCAATGTTTTATACAAGTTAAAGTCGTACTTTTTAGTGGCAATATCATTGTAAAAGCGTGCTACAAAGTCGTCGCGCACCTGGCGTTTAAACTCAATACTGCGATTTCTAAGCGTTGAGGCATGAAACGAAATACGCTTTTGTAAAAGCGCGGCAAAATCAACTTCAGCAAAACGTCCATCTAAAAATGCAAGCATCACAATTTGGCAATCCATGGCTGCAATAGCGGCATTTTTATTTAAGTAACTACCCGAAACAGGATCTACAATTGCATTTGCTGTTAACTCATTTGCTTTCATATATTCTACAAAGTCAGTGGTTTTGTAGTTAATTGCATGATCGGCACCAAGCTCTTTTGCGTGTTGGCATTTGTCATCCGTACCGGCAGTAATAACTACGGTAGCACCTGCGCTTTTAGCCATTTGAATTGCTGCACCGCCCACACCACTAGCACCTGCATGAATAAGCGCTGTTTGCCCTTTTTGTAATTTACCAAGCTCAAATAACGCGCCAAATGCCGTTAAATACACTTCGCTTATTGCGGCGCCCTCAGCCATTGTTACATCATCGGGTAATTCCATAAGCTGTTTTGCATCAACTGCTACATATTCGCTATAAGCACCACCTGAGCACAACGTAAAAATACGCTTGTTTAGCCAGCTTTTATCTACATCTTTTCCAAGCTCAGTAACTGTACCCGCACATTCTAAACCTAAAATCGGGCTATCTACCGCAGGGGCCGGGTATTTACCTTGGCGCTGCATACTGTCTGCACGGTTTACACCTATTGCTGCAACTTTAACAAGTACTTCATGGCTCTTTAAAACCGGCTTTTCGGTTTCACTAAATGCAAGATTACCATCTTCATGAGAAATATATTTCATTGTTGCTCCAAGCTTAAAAACTGTAATAACATATAGATGGGGATGAACACAGATTCAAACAACCTCAAAAGCGCCAACTTTGTTTGTAAGGATAAACATCGGGTAGATAACCATTATGTACTTGTTGCTGACAACCTTGCCAAAACGTCGCTAAAAACAAGTTACTGTGCTCATTATTAAAATAACTAAACGCAATCTCGTTGGCGCTAAAAAACACCTTAAATTGGCTCGGAAATATATCATTTTCAGCTATATCAAAATACGAGTTACTACTTAGCTCTTCAAGTGCATTTTGGGTGTGTGGCACCTCTCTAAAGTTGCAATCGGTTAGTGGGCAAATTTCGTCAAAGTCGTAAAACACCACTCGCCCCCATCGCGTTACGCCAAAGTTTTTCATTAGCATGTCGCCCGGAAATATATTAGCGCCCGCTAACTCTTTAATTGCTTTACCGTAGTCATGCATTACTCGCTCTAGGGTTTTGTTATCGCATTGGTTAATATATAAATTAAGCGGGGTCATTTTACGCTCAACATAAACGTGCTTTAAAATGAGTGCCTTACCCGATATAACCATACTGCTACCAATTTGGTTTTTCATCTGCTCAAGCAATTCATCACTAAAACGGCTTAAATCAAACGCTAAATATCTAAACTCGTGCGTATCTACCAAACGACCAACCCTATCGGCTTGTTTTACAAAGTTATACTTGTCTATCACTTGTGCTTTGGTGGCTGTTTTTGGCGCACTAAATTTGTCTTTAATTACTTTATAAACGTAATCTAGCCCTTCAATAGTAAATACCAGCATTACCATACCCGGCGTACCTGGCGCTTTAACATACTTGAAGTTGGCTGGGCTATTTTTAGTCGTATCGACCTTATACCGATAAAACTCAGTTTTGGCGTGCTTTATAAAACCAATGGCGTTAAATAACTCAAAGCGTTGTTTGTGTGGCATTAATACACTTAGGTAATCTACATAACGTGCGGGCTTATCGGTATCAACCATAAAATAGGTGCGTGCAAAGCCAAATAATAAACTTAATTGATCGGCGCCCATCATTACAGCATCAAGCTTTAGTCCCTCATCGGTATTTAAAATAGCGATAGCAAAAGGCATATTGTCGCCATTTTTAGCAATGCAGCGCCCAATTAAATAACAGGCTTTGTTTCTAAAAAATAATGAGTTGGCGTATTCAATATAGCCATCGTTTAAATTTATAAGTTCGTACACCTGTTTGCATTGCTGCTTAGCGCCTTGCATTAACGTACTTTGTAATGTGGCTACATCACGTTCTAAATTACTAAACGGCACTCTAAATACTTGATTAGTAATAAGCGTTTTAACAGCTTTATTAAACCCATTATGTAGCGATACTCTACTCACTAAGCTTTCATAAGAGCGCGGCTCACTACGATACTTTGCTTTTAATACGAACAAATGCACAGTACGAATTTTTTTATCGTCCCAAATTGCGCCAAACGTTGAATTAAAAAAGGTATGCGCTATGGGTTTATTTTCGTGATTTTGTACCATATCGCCATAAATATTTTTAGCTAACTGCCACGTTTGCGGGCAAGTAAGCTCAGCATAAGCAATAACTCTGACGGCTTCACTCACGTTTTTTACCTCACGCTCATACACTTGTAAACGTTCACGCATAGCACTTTGTACACTGTGATGCTGTCGTTGCTCAAACCGGCTCTGCGCACCCAGTGTAATATTTAAAAATTGCGAAAACATCGCCTCAAATCCAGCAAAAACAGATCGTGCAAGCTTACTGGCTACAACGTGTTGTAGCGCATTATTAGATTGATTTGTTAGCCTATTTTGCATAAATACAGCACTTATATTGATGCCAGTTATGGCGGTTATTTTTATTAATTGTTTACACCTTAGCAAGCAGGCTTTAATTTAGATAATTAATAAAGCATATAATTTAAATTGATCATATGAATATAAGAAACGTCGACCTCAACTTGTTAGTTTACTTAAATGTACTCATTGATGAAAAAAGTGTTTCAAAAGCTGCGAATAAGCTCGCGCTTACGCAACCTGCTATGAGTAACGCATTAAAACGTTTGCGCGATTTATTTGACGACCCGCTACTGGTGCGTGCCGCAGGCTCTATGACGCCAACAGCTAAAGCACTTGCATTAAAGCCTGAGGTTGAGACGCTATTAAAAATGGCCGAAGCTATTACGCAGCCTAGTGAGCAATTTAACCCTGCAACAGCTGAAGTTACGTTTAGAATAATGGCAAACGACTACATAGAGTCGACCTTAATAGCCCCTTTTATAACTGCGCAGCTTAGTAAAAATCCCGGTATTAATTTTGATGTATTAAGCCCAAGCGACGTAAACCTGCAAGACATGGAAAAAGGCACTATAGATTTAGCCATAAACCGCTTTAATGGTCTGCCTCGCTCGTTTCATCAAGCCAGTGTTTGGCGAGATAATTACTGTTGTTTAACGCATCCTAAAAATACATTTTTACAACAATCAGGGTTAGACGACTACTTACAAAAAGAACATATTTGGGTAAACCGTGCAGGCTGGGGGCCTGAGGCCGCAGTTACTAATAAATCAGGAAAGCAAAAATTAGGCTGGGTAGACGAAGCCCTTTGGCAACTAGAACAAACCCGCAAAATACGTGTTTTTACTCGCCACTACATGGTTGCAAGCCTGCTTTGCCAATCAGAGCAACTTATTGCCACCCTACCGCGCAGGCAGGCTAAGTTATTAACCTCTCATACTGATTTAGTAATCAGCCCTGTGCCATTTCAAATAGTGCCTATTGAGGTAAAAATGATATGGAGCCCACTGCTGCACCATGCACCGGCGCACCAATGGTTAAGGCGTGAGTTATTAGCGTTTGCTAAAACGATTGCAGATAGATAAATTATTATTTTCATCACATCAAGCACCAGGTATTTTACTATCGCGCATACTGTCCAAGCTTTACTTTCATTAGAAGAATATAATGATAAACAAACTTAATAATAAGAATAACGATACTGCAAATATAATTTTTGCTGTCTTTCAAAAGTCCTATGCTATAGAGGCTAAACTGATCGGCGCGCATAACTTTCCTCCTTTAGCGCGTAATATTAGAGGTATAAAAAAATCAGAAACAACCTTTTATGGCTACAGCGAAAATGAATGTTTAGCAGCCGTTATTGAAGTAGATACAAACAACGAGTGTTTAGATATTTGTAGTTTAACCGTTGATCCTAGTCATTTTAAAAAAGGTATCGCAAGTAAGCTAATAAGTTATGTTTTAGCGATGGATGATTTTTCTCATGCAATAGTGGAGACTGCGGTTGCTAATACTCCTGCAATAAATTTATATAAAAAGCATGGCTTCGTGGAATTTAAAAGATGGACTCCTTCACATGGTATTGAAAAGCTGGCTATGTCGGTCGTAATTTAAATCAGTATTTCAAAATAGGTAATTTACAAATGGATAGTGCATCAATAATTGCGTGGAGTGTTTTGTTTGGCGGCATTGGTATTGGCTACCTTACTTACGGGCGAAGAAAAAAAGCAGTAGTGCCACTTTGCATTGGTTTATCGCTATTGGTATTTCCGTATTTTATGAGCAGTGTGAGCATGCTGTTGATTGTAGGCGCTATTTTAGTGGCTATTCCCTACTTTATTAAAATTTAACATTACTATTGTTATTGCTACTGTAACGACTAAATAAAATAAATGCTCAAAATAAAAAAGCGCCGTGGTATTCAACTTTGGGAAAATACCATGGCGCTTTTGGAAATCGTCGATATAGGAGTCTACCTACAGTGTATGATTAGCAAGCTTAGTACCAACTTCATAAAACAATTAAAATTCAATAAAAACAATTAACTAAGCATCCACCTTAACTCATCAATTAATCCCCTTGTTCCAGTTTTGTGCACGTTTTTACCGCTCTGCACCAAATTAATTAGTATAATTTAGGTATGTTTTCTATTTTTTTATTTAGTTTTAAAACTTACTATTGATGAAATCAATGTCAGTTATTGAAAACAACAATTTTATTAATAATACACTTAGCGCTAGAGTGAAGTTAAGCCAACAAACTAAGAGTAATAATTATGACAACATCAAGCTTCACACAACAAGACGGGTTATTTATTGATGCTAACTTACATCAGTTTATTGAAGAGCAGTTATGCGCAAAA
This sequence comes from Pseudoalteromonas sp. HL-AS1, assembly GCF_031198785.1. Classification (NCBI taxonomy): domain Bacteria; kingdom Pseudomonadati; phylum Pseudomonadota; class Gammaproteobacteria; order Alteromonadales; family Pseudoalteromonadaceae; genus Pseudoalteromonas; species Pseudoalteromonas sp. HL-AS1. The sequence goes on along the minus strand of NZ_CP133569.1, from coordinate 1,547,002 downwards.
ACTAACACCACTGAAACTTACCAAGCATTAGCTACTTTAGTTGATGAGTTTGGTTGTAAATGCCGTAAAACAAAGCACCAACCAAATGATGTATTAGAAGTGGATACATTGCTAAACGCATACCAACTTAAAAACCACCCACTTTGCCATGTTGATGCACAAACTACGGAAGCCGTTTTAGACGAATATTGCTGCCAGGTTCCTGCAATTATTGTTGTTGCGTTAATGGATACGCTTAGTGGTACGCAGTGCGATGAACCTCAAGCACATGAGATTTACCATCGTGCAGCGCAGTTAACCAACCGCCCTTGCATGCACAGAGTAAAAACTGCCTCAGCAGCTTAATAATGAATGTGTTTAAAAGTGCTCGATAACCTTCTTTGCAAAGCCAGTACAAGTTAAGGTTGTCGAGTTATGAATACTTGAGTTATCGCTCTGCTCTTGCGCTAAATCAAAGGTTACTTCACCGCTTTTAAATGTTTGCTCTAACGCATTTTCTATCAGTAATGCGGCCTCGTCCCATCCCATAAGTTTAAGCATTAATACCGCACTTAAAATACTACTGCTGGGGTTTGCTTTATTTTGCCCTGCTATACGTTCAAACGTGCCGTGTGTAGGCTCAAAAAATGCGACATCGTTATTTAAATTTGCAGCAGGCATTATGCCAACACCGCCAACTTGTGCGCTCAGCATATCCGCTAAAAAGTCACCATTTTGATTAGTCGTCACCACTACATCAAATTGCTCTGGGTGCATTAAACATTGCTGCAGCATGTTGTCGGCTATAACTTCTTTAATAATTAGAGGTGCTTGATTTACTCGCTCTATTTGCAGCCAACGCCCATTTTCATGTGCAGTGGCATTAAATTCGCTTTGTGCAAGTGCATACCCCCAACGCTTAAATGCCCCATCGGTAAATTTAAGTACATTGCCTTTATGCACTAGCGTTAATGATTCACTATCGTTTTTAAGTGCATAGTTAATGGCAAAGCGCATTAGTCGCTCAGAGCCTTCTTTAGATATATTTTTAATACCAATACCGCATTCTTGTGAAAACCTTAAGCGGGTTACGCCCATTTCCTCACATAAAAAATCGAGCATTTTTTCGCTTTCTACACTCCCTGCTTGCCACTCAATACCGGAGTACACGTCTTCGCTGCTATCACGAAGCACTGTTATGTTTGTTAAAAAAGGATTTTTTAAAGGAGAAGGAAGTGCACTAAAGCCTTTTATAGTGCGCATATTTACAAACAAATCCATTTCTTGCCTGAGTGCAACATTAAGCGATCTAAAGCCACCACCCAGTGGTGTGGTTAACGGCCCTTTTATGGCAATTTTGCAGGCACGTACCGCGTTAATTGTTTCTTGCGGGAACCAGTCACCGTCATACAGCTTTGCGGCCTGCTCGCCATTATAAACTTGCATCCAATGAATTTTCCGTGCACTTTTATAACAATGCTCAATTGCACTATCAACAACGTGGCGCATCACCGGCATAACATCCAGCCCCACGCCATCGCCATCAATAAAAGCAATGATAGGTTCTAACGGTATTTGCCAATGTCCTTGTGCATCAATAGTGATATTTTGGCCGTGCTCAGGAACTTGAATATGCTGATACGTCATGGCTAAAACCTAACTTAAAATAACGATTAATTGATTAAACCATGCTTAGCTAGAGGTGTCTGTATTTGTACTTTTATAGTTACTATCATTTTAAAAAATAAAGAATTAGGCGTGATTATTTATCCATTTAGTTGGTCTTGTATATTAAGCCTGGCGTACCAGTTATTAAATTACAGTGGAGCATTTTAATGAAATACTTTTTTGTACTGCTACTATCAATCAGCTCTTTTAACGTATTAGCCGCTGAAGTAGTCATACATAATCTTAGCTCGCTCTCAAGTAATGCTCAAAATACGGTGTCTACATGGGTTAATCAAAGTGTTGAAAAAACACAAAATACACTGGGGCCTTTAAAGCAAACCACTTTGCCTATTTATTTAAAACCGCAATACTTTGCTTTTGAGCCTGTACCTTGGGCTACAGTTAAGCGCAATAACCCCGATGGGATTGAACTACATATAGATCGCTACGCCAGTTTAAATGCATTCACTAAAGATTGGACGCTATACCATGAACTTTCGCATTTATATTTGCCGCTACTTCCCTACTCCGGTTTTTGGCTAAGCGAGGGTTTTGCCAGTTATATGCAAAACGTAATAATGCGTGACAGCGGTATAATCACCCAGCCACAGTTTGTACAACGTTTAAATGCAGGATTTGATCGTGCCCGCCTGCAAACCAAAACTAAAACACAGCCACTTAATAAGCTCTCTGCCGATATGTGGAAACAACGCGCCCAGCAACGTGTTTATTGGACGGGTGCGGCTTTTTTTTGCACAGGCCGACCTTAAGCTACAAAAACAAGGTTTATCTGTCGCGGGTATAATAAAACAGTATCAAACATGCTGTAGACCCGCTCGTTCTAGTGCTAAAACCTTTATAAAAGAGTTAGATAAGTTATCCGGCAGCAGCATTTTTACAACGCTGTATGCAAAATATAATACCCGTACTGATTTTCCTGATATTAATAAAAAGCAGTTAAACACGCTTTAACGGCTGCTCTGTTTTATATAGCTACTATATTCAACCAGCCCTTGCGCATTAAAATTGGTTGAGTACTCGTTCATAAAACCATGCAAAAAATTGGTTTTATAGCACTTAACACCCGCTTTGGTGCTTAAAGCTTTAATAACTTCATCAACATTAAAGTGACTCTCACTTTCTGGGAATATGAATTCACAGGGTACATTTGCATCTAACGCTAAATAATTACGAATTTGCGACGGATAAAAGCCAATTAACTTTTTAAGGTGTGTATTGCCTGTTAATAACTGTGCCCGCCATGCTGCACTTGCCCCTGCGCTAAACGCAATACATGTGGTCGGCACTTTTAAACTCTCAAAGCATTCTAGAAGTTTGTCCGTGTATTTGTCATGGCCACACTGCTGTATAAAATTATTATAACTATCTTTTTCACTTTCAATAGCTTGAATCTTGTTGTTGTATGGGTCAACAATCACTAAATTTGAACTAATTGCCTGTGATAACTTACTTAAAGCAGGGGTTAAACCATAAATATCACTCACTATTAAGTAATTCATACTTATCCTTTGGTAACTAAAAATGGGCTTTGTAAGCAGTTGATAAGATTTATTATAAATATTTTTATAATAAATAGCTTGCACACAATTTATATATAAGTTACCTTCCCTCTCTGGTTTAAAGAAACCGCCGCGGTTAACCATTTACCCTGATCCAGTAAGCCCCGCAAAACGTATATTTGAAAGCTAAGTTATTGTACGGCGAGAACCCCTTGAATAATACCGAGATGATTTTTTATTATCATCGCAAAAGTGTCATAAAGATCGTCAACACTGTAATGAAGCTAAACACAACATCGTTAATTTATTGACTGCAATTTGCTATACAAATATAGCGCAGAATAAATAACAAGAATAAAGTGAGTTTTATTATGTCTTATAAATATAACGGGTCTATGATCCAAATAGCACATCCAGTGCAATCAATTTCAGTAAACAAACATCGTGTAATCTTCAGTGATACACAGGGTTTAAAAAATGCATTATTTCAAAAAGCGAGTGATGCACGCCAGTTTGTTAAGTGGCTAAAAGCTAACTAAGCAACATATAACTTTAATTGCCATTCTATTATTGCAATTATTGATAAGATATTATGCCAGCCTTGTTGCTGGCATTTTACTTTTTAGCCCTTTATTGGTTACAATAGTTTTACAATAATAATTACTGGTAGCTGTTGTAATGCTCCGTATATTTTTAACTTTCTTACTTTTTTTCTGTCTGAGCTCAATAAGCAATGCTAGAACCATAAACTGGCTAGCGCACGATTTTGCACCCTATTATATTTTAAATGGTCAATATCAACACCAAGGCCGTGACGAAAGCATAATTTCTTTACTTGAAAAACAACTTCCTAATATTACCTTTAACCGCATGCTTATCCCCTCAGGTAAAGTAATTCAAGAGCTGTCCAATACTTCAAATAATGTTTGTGCGTTATCGCTTTATAAAAATGATTACAGAAAAGAGCATATTTATTTCACAGACGAAAGCTCAACAACGGGCCTCTCGCCTTCAATAGCAATGCATAAAAAGCTCGCCAAAGCGCTAAATATAGCGGAATCTAAAGAAGTATCACTACTCAATTTAATACAAGATAAAAAACTAACTCTTGGAGTTTCTATGAGCCGCTCTTACGGCCAAGAGATAGATACTTTAATAAACAGTACGCCTAATATAGATTTAGTAATTAGACCCACTCGCGATAGCCTAGCGAGCCTTACATATATGCTTAACCTAAAACGAATTGATATTTTGCTGGGTTACCCAAGCGAGCATTACTATTTAGCTAAATCAATGCACTTTGAAGAAAACTTAACCCAACGTCCATTAACCGAATCTCCCGCGTTAAGTTATGGTTTTATTGGTTGTACTAAAAACGAGCAAGGCGCAAAAGACATCGCTATTCTTAATGAGCAGCTTAAAGTTATTAAAAAAACGCAGGCTTATAACGATTTACTTATGCGTTGGTTGCCTGAGGATTTAAGGCCTCTATTAAAGTCACGTATTAATAGCACAAAATAAACAAATACAAAGTCGCATAATTTGAGTTTCTGTTAAGCAAAAAAACGCCACAGTAAGTGGCGTTTTTATATTCAATAATGGTATTACTGACGAACGCCTTCTATTGATAAAATAATATCAACATGAGTAGATGCAGGCCCTAAGTTGTAATCAATACCGTAGTCGGTAAGTTTAAGGCTGGTTTCGCCTTCAAAACCTACGCGGTAGCCGCCCCACGGATCTTTACCTTCGCCCACTTTATCTATTTCAAAGGTAATAGTTTTAGTTACGCCATGCAGCGTAAATTCGCCGGTTACGTCGGCCTCTTCACCATCTTCATCAAATTTAATACTGGTGCTTTTAAATGTCGCTTTTGGGTATTTATCTACATTTAAAAAATCTTTACCATGTAAATGCTTATCGCGCTCTGCATGGTTAGAGTCAAGGCTTGTGGTATCAATGTTTACCATAATTTTTGACGCATCAGGGTTTTTAGCATCGTAACTAAATGTGCCGTCAAAAGTATTAAAACGACCATATAACCAGCTGTAACCTAAGTGTTTAATTTTAAAGTTAACAGATGCATGCCCGCCTTTTGTATCAATTACATAATCAGCTGCATTAGCGGCTGTTGCCGATAACATCATTGCAGCCGAAACGGCTGTGCTTACTAATAATTTTTTCATTTTAATCATCCTTTAATGGTTTGATCATTCTGATTAAGGTTTTATCTTTATCGATAAAGTGATGTTTTAACGCCCCGAGTGCATGCAATACTGCAAACCCGATTAATGTGCACGCGCCATAATAATGTACTTTTCCTGCAATATCGGCTTGGTCATCAAATGCAAAATTAAGCGCTGATACATCAAATAAGGTAAACACTTCAATTGGACGCCCGTCTGCGGTTGATATTAAATACCCTGCAACAACAATAACGGCCAAAATAATATACATAGCAATATGCGCAGTATGTGCTAATTGGTTCATGCCTTTACTTTCACCTAAGGGTTTAGGTTGTGCAGATAAAGCACGCCATAAAATTCTAAATAAAAATACGGCCACAAGCGTAATACCAATGCTTTTATGTAAATCGAGTGAGCCTTTATACCAGCTATCATAATAGGTAAGCTCAACCATATATAAACCTAAACCAAACAGGCCAAAAATAGTCAACGCCATGAGCCAATGTAAAATAATGGCGACAAGTCCGTAAGATGAAGGTGTATTTTTAAACATGTGTAACGTCCTATAATGCTATGACGTTACAATATAGTGCATAGCCTTAAATGAAAATAACATTTACAAACACTTTACGTGCGTACACGCACAGAACTTTGATAATTAAAGTCAGTTTTAGAAGTTGAGGATTAAACAGATAAGTTTATAGGGTGGATTGCTCGCTCAAGCTGACATAAATTAAGCTCTCTGGGCTTACTTGCAAACAGGTAACAAGTCCTTCTTTAATGAGCTCAAGCATGGCTATAAAACTAACCACCACACCACTACGCCCTTCATCAGGAGTAAAAAGCGCATTAAATACCACCGCCGAGTTTGCCTGCGATAGCTGTTGTAATATTTGGCTCATTCTCTCTCGGGTTGAGAGTACTTCGGCAGTAATTTGATGATGTTCAAACGTTTTTGCTCGCGCCATAACATCACTCAACGCCAGCATTAAGTCTTTAAGTTCAATATCGGGGAGGTTTTGACTTGTGTTTTCATTTATTGGCATAGCGGCATGCGCTATAAAAATATCACGCCCAACACGGGGGATATCATCGAGGTTTTCGGCGGCTTTTTTAAATAACTCATATTCTTGTAGACGTTTAATAAGCTCAGCGCGAGGGTCTTCTTCCTCTTCAAGCTCTTCGTGTACAGGGAGTAATAAGCGCGACTTAATTTGTGCAAGTAACGCGGCCATAACTAAATATTCACCGGCAAGTTCGAGTTGAAACTCGGTCATCATTTCAACGTAACTTACATACTGCTCTGTAATACTAAAAATAGAAAGGTCGAGGACATCAAGCTTATGCTTTTTAATTAAATAAAGCAGTAAATCGAGCGGGCCTTCAAAGGTTTCTAATATTATTTCGAGCGCATCGGGCGGAATATATAAGTCTTCTGGTTTATCTACAACCGCTTTACCATGCAAAAAAGCCAGTGGCAGCTTTTGCTGCACTGGCTTTTCACTACTTTTTGTATCAGCAGTATTTTCGCTCACTTGTTATTACTCAAACGGGCTTGTATCACCACAGCCAACACGTAATATTTTAACTTCATCTTCAGACAAGTCGATTACTGTGGTTGCTTGCTCGGCTAAATGGCCACCGTGAATAATTAAATCAACGTGTTTATCTAATCGCTCTAAAATTTCATCCGGATCTGATTCAGTAAACTGCTGCCCGGGTAAAATTAAAGAACACGACATTAATGGCTCGCCAAGTTCGGCAAGTAACGCACAAGCAATTGGGTGTTCAATTACACGCATACCAATGGTTTTTTTCTTGTCGTTTAATAAACGCTTAGGGACTTCTTTTGTGCCTTTAAAAATAAAGGTATAAGGCCCTGGCGTATTATTTTTAATTAATCTAAATAGCTGGTTATCTACACGTGCATAAGTAGATAGCTCCGATAAATCACGGCACACTAGCGTAAAATTATCGTTTTTTTCAATACCACGAATACGCTCTATGCGCTCTTTGGCTTGCTTATTACCAATGTTACAGCCAATGGCATAGCCCGAATCTGTTGGGTAAACAACAACACCGCCTTGTTTAATAATATCAACGGCTTGACTAATCAATCTTGGTTGCGGGTTATCAGGATGAATATGGAATAATTGACTCATGTTAATGCCCCTTCTTGTCCTTCCCAAACTTGCCAAACACCTTGGCAGTCTTTTGGTAGGTATAAATTTTTGCCAAGCTCTAAATAGCTTGTCGGAAAATGAAAATCAGACCCTTGCGAGCAAAGTAGTTCGTACTCACGGCTGAGTTCACCTAAAAATTGACGTTCGCTTGGCGCCTGTTGAGGTTGTGCAACTTCCATTGCGTCTCCTCCTACACTTTTAAATTCTACTAATAATTTGCGTAGCCACTTGTTTGACATTTGATAGCTACTTGGGTGCGCAAGTACAGCAACACCACCTGCGGCATGTATTGCCTCTACAGCGGTTTGCATGGTGCACCAGCAACTTGGTACGTAGCCTGTTTTGCCGCGCCCTAAGTACTTTTTAAAAACACCCGGGAAATTTTTAGCTACACCGCGCTCAATAAGGGCGCGTGCAAAATGTGCGCGCGTAATTTGCGCGTCTTTTGCCAGCTCTTTAGCTTGCTCGTAAATGCCATCAAAGCCATTTTTTGCAAGGCGTGCGCCAATTTCTAGTGCACGCTCTTCTCGCTTTTGCTGCTGAGCCGATAATAAAGAGGTAAGGTCAATATTATTAATATCAATATTTAAACCTACAATATGAATTTCGAAGCTTTCCCATTTAGTAGACACTTCGGTACCCGTTATTAATGAAAGCGGTAAGTTTTCTGCTTCAATAAATTGCTGAGCAGGCTTAATAGCCGCCACAGTGTCATGATCGGTAATAGCAAACACATCAATATTTTTATCAACAGCGCGATGCAATAATTCTTCAACCGTTAAACGCCCGTCTGAATGTGTAGTATGGCTATGTAAATCGTATTTTATCAAAAGAAAACTGCTTAAAATTAAGGGTTATTGGTGTTTATGTAAGTATAACAACTTTTTTGACTAAATTGTTTTAAATAAACACTTGACACAAAAGCATAAGATACGTTTTACTGTAGCCACTTTCAGACACATTAAGAATTAACAATAATGATCAATTCAAACTTAAACACTATCTGGTGGTGGCACTCGTAATTTTCGGGTGATGAATTGTCGTGTCTAGCAAAAATTCAAAACCCGCAACTATGCGGGTTTTTTTATAACTAAATTTTACGAAACGTATACGTTAAAAATATTTAATAAATTTTGAGGCAGAAAAACATGAATAACGGTCTTACTCTTACACATCGTTGGTGGTGGCGCCTGATATAGCGGGACGGTAATGATCTGTTTGTAATTTAGATATCGTTATTCAAACCCCGCATTGCAAAAGCATTGCGGGGTTTAATTTTTTGAGGGAATGAGGTTTGATTTTTAGTCATATAACTACCACACCAGGCGAAGTAACAAGCATTACGCAAGTACGCGACTATATTAGTAGCCCTCTTGCATTATACGCGGCACTTGATAAGCCTAACTCACTACTGCTTGAATCAGCTGAGATTGATTCTAAAGACAGTGTAAAAAGTTTAATTTTAGTTGATAGCGCCCTGCGCATTGTATGTAAGGGTAAAACGGTAACTGTTAGCGCACAATCTAATAACGGCAAACAATTATTAAGCTACTTACAAGCAAATGTTAAGAGCTGTGATTCAAAATTAAACGACACAACGCTTACACTTAACTACCAAGACACCAGCAGCGATATAGACGAAGCAAGTAAGCTTGTTGCCGATAACGCCTTCAGCGCTCTTCGTACCTGTATTAACAGCATTCAAAGCACTACCGAAAATCCGTTTTCGGTATTTTTAGGCGGTGTGTTTGCCTACGACATGGTTGCAAATTTTGAGCAATTAAGTGATGTACCTGATGGCGAAAACACCTGCCCAGATTACGTATTTTACTTAGCCGAAACCTTAGTTGTTATTGATCATCAAAAGCAAACAACTGAGCTCATTGGTAATGTATTTAACGGCCCAGACGTACACGCTAACTGTTTTGAAGTAGGTAAAGAGCTTGAGCGCTTAAATACGCTGTGCGATAACGCAGCAGGATTTAGTGCGGATATGCAAAGTAGTGAATGTGAGGTAAGCGTTGATATAAGCGACGAAACGTATTGCGAGCAAGTTGTTAAGCTTAAAAAGAACATTGTAGATGGCGATATTTTTCAGGTAGTGCCGTCGCGTACATTTTCACTACCTTGCCCTGATTCTTTACATGCGTATAGCCAGCTTAAAAAGCAAAACCCAAGCCCTTACATGTTTTATATGCGCGATGAAGACTTTGCATTATTTGGCGCGTCTCCTGAGTCGGCCCTTAAGTACGACGTAAGTAATCAGCAAGTAGAAGTTTACCCAATTGCTGGCACTCGCCCACGTGGCAAATTTGCTAATGGGCAAATAAATCCAGACCTAGACAGCCGCATTGAGCTGGAACTAAGAAACGATCAAAAAGAACGCGCCGAGCATTTAATGCTCGTTGATTTAGCCCGTAACGATGTAGCTCGCATTAGTGTTGCAGGTACTCGTTTTGCCAAAGAGTTATTAAAAGTAGACCGCTATTCACAGGTAATGCATTTAGTTTCACGCGTTGTTGGCACACTAAAACCCGAGCTTGATGCACTGCACGCTTACCAAGCGTGTATGAACATGGGCACGCTTGTTGGTGCACCAAAGGTTCGTGCTGCTGAGCTTGTTCGTCAAACTGAAGGTAAGCGCCGTGGCAGTTATGGCGGCGCTGTAGGTTACTTAACCGGTGATGGCGCAATGGATAGCTGTATTGTTATTCGCTCTGCTTTTGTTAAAAATAACATAGCCTACGTGCAAGCAGGTGCAGGTGTAGTGTTTGACTCAGATCCTATTTCAGAAGCAAACGAAACTCGCGCTAAAGCACAAGCGGTAATCACCGCCATAAAATCTACCTATAAGGCGGTATAAAATGAGTAAAGCGAATCCTATTAAAATCTATTTTTTAGATAACTTTGACTCATTTACATATAACTTAGTTGATGAGCTTACGATGCTTGGCTGCGAACTGGTTGTTTATAGAAACAACATTAGCGCTGAGGTTATTTTTAATAAAATGCGCCAAGAGCAAGGACAAGTACTATTAGTACTTTCCCCAGGTCCTGGCACACCAAGCGATGCAGGCTGTTTAATGGAGCTTATTGAGCTCTCTAAAGGCCACTTCCCAATGTTAGGCATTTGTTTAGGCCAACAAGCGTTAACACAAAGCTATGGCGGAGTAATCGGTCACGCGGGTGAAACCGTACATGGTAAGTCTTCAATTATTAATTTAGGCGAACATCCTGTATTTGATGGTATGGGCAATACAATGCCTGTAGCACGTTACCATTCATTAATGGCAACAAAAGTGCCTGGTAATATAAAGGTTATTGCCCAGTATGAAGATATCCCTATGGCTATTTATCATCATGATGACAATGCATTGGGTTATCAGTTTCATCCAGAATCAATACTGACGCCAAACGGCGCAATGCTACTTCAGCAAAGTGTCGCTTACTTAACACGTGCCAAATAATAGAGGACATTATGAGTACACAACCAGAGCAACCCATAAATGTTCAACACGCTATTGAACAACTAATTACAGGGCAATCATTAAGCTACGCAGACGCCAAAGCACTGTTTGATGAAATAATGCAAGGTAACATGAGCGAGATTGAGCTAACCGCCCTACTAATAAGCCTTAAAATTAAAGGCGAAGTAAGCGATGAAATAGCAGGTGCTGCAGCCTCAATGCGCGATAACGCTGTTGCTTTTACTACCAGCAGTACACAACTTGCTGATAGCTGTGGCACAGGCGGCGATGGCTCAAACACAATTAATATAAGCACAACAGCAGCCATAGTTGCCGCTGCTGCCGGCATTAACATGGTAAAACATGGTAATCGCAGTGTATCGAGTAATTCAGGCTCTGCCGACTTACTAAAAGCGCTGGGCATTAATATAGACATGAGCCCAGAGCAGGCAGCAAAATGTCTTGAGCAAACCAATTTTACCTTTTTGTTTGCACCGCACTATCACAGTGGCGTACGCCATGCGATGGGCGTGCGTACAGCGCTTAAAACACGCACTATTTTTAATATTTTAGGCCCGCTTGCTAACCCTGCAGCACCTGATGTGCAATTGTTAGGTGTGTACAACGAAGCGTTATGTATGCCAATGGCACAAACACTTAAAACCCTTGGCACAAAGCGCGCTATGATTGTTCACGGCTCGGGCACTGACGAAATAGCTCTACACGGCCCAACAACGGTAGTTGAGCTGAATAATGGCAAGCTTACACAGTACACGCTAAACCCAAGCGACTTTGACCTTGCAAACTATTCACTTGAACAACTCGCTGGTGAAGGCCCACAATGCAACGCAAATGCTAGCCTTGCCATCTTACAAGGCAAAGGCACAGATGCACATAATGCTGCCATTGTGGTTAACGTAGCTGCCCTTTTATACCTAACAGGTAAAGCAGAAACGTTAAAAGAAGGGGCAAAGCAAGTACAAACATTATTAAGTTCAGGGCAAGCCATGAACACACTAAATGCAATTATTGAGGTAAGTAATGGCTAATGTATTAGATAAAATTGTTGCTGATAAAAAATTAGAACTAATTGAGCGTAAAGCCGCACGCCCGCTTGAAAGCTTTAAGCACCTTGCAGTGCCTACAAGCCGTAGCTTTTACAAAGCATTAGCCGCCCCAGGCACACAGTTTATTTTAGAGTGTAAAAAAGCATCGCCCTCAAAAGGGTTAATTAGAGAGCCATTTGATTTAACCGAAATCACCTCAGTTTATAAAAAATACGCCACCTGCATGAGCGTGTTAACTGATGCTAAATATTTTCAAGGCAGTTTTGATTACCTCGAATTTGTGCGCAGCCAAGTAGAACAACCGCTTATCTGTAAAGACTTTTTTATAGATGAATACCAAGTATATATGGCGCGTATTTATGGCGGTGACGCTATATTATTAATGCTTTCAGTACTCGATGACGAGAGCTATAAAGCACTGCACGCAGTTGCCGATTCTCTGAATATGTCGGTACTCACCGAAGTAAGTAATGAGGAAGAAGTACACCGTGCACTTGCGCTTGATGCACAAATTATTGGTATTAATAACCGTGATTTACGCGATTTAAGCACCGATTTAGCCACTACCGAAAAGCTACGCAAACTTATTCCGGCTGACAAAGTGGTTATTTCGGAATCGGGTATTTACACCCATCAAGACGTAAAACGTTTAGCTCCATTATGCGATGGTTTTTTAATTGGCAGCTCACTTATGGGCGAGCGTGATTTAGAGCAAGCATGTCGCCGTGTTATTTTAGGCGACAATAAAGTATGTGGTTTAACACGTACCAAAGATGCACAAGCGGCATATCAAAACGGTGCTATTTACGGTGGTTTAATTTTTCATCCTAAATCGCCACGCTATGTTGATTTAGATTGCGCAAAAGAGCTTAGCCAAAGTGCCCCGCTTAATTTTGTGGGTGTGTTTGTAGATGCCCCAATTGATCAAGTTGCTCAATACGCAAGTGTGCTAAAATTGGCGGCAGTTCAATTACATGGTCAAGAAAGTGACGATTACATCGCTCAGTTGCGTACACAGTTACCTACCGGCTGCGAGATTTGGAAAGCGCAGGCAATAAAAGATGCATTGCCAACGCCTGTAAATGGCGTTGACCGACACCTTTACGATACACACAGCGACACACAAGCTGGCGGTACAGGTAAAGCATTTGATTGGTCGGTGCTTCATTATGCAACCACACCGTTTATGCTCGCTGGAGGCTTAAATCCAGACAATATTAAAGATGCGCTTTTTAAAGGTGCCTTAGGCCTTGATTTAAACTCAGGCGTTGAAGAATCTGCGGGTAAAAAGTGCCCTAACAAATTACATAATGCTTTTACAAGCATCAGAAATTATTGAGGTTAAAATGCAAAATCCAGCTTATTTTGGCGAGTTTGGCGGTATGTTTGTACCCGAGTTGCTTGTCCCTGCGCTTAAGCAGTTAGAAAACGAATTTAACAAAGCACAAAAAGATCCTGAGTTTCAGGCTGAGCTAAGTAAATTATTAAACGAGTATGCGGGTCGTCCTACCCCACTTACTTTAACGCGCAATTTAGTTAAAAACCCAAAAGTAAAACTGTATCTAAAGCGTGAAGACTTATTACACGGTGGCGCACATAAAACCAACCAAGTACTTGGCCAAGCGTTACTTACTAAGCGCATGGGTAAAAAACAAGTAATTGCTGAAACAGGCGCAGGCCAACACGGCGTTGCAACCGCGCTTGCATGTGCATTACTGGGTTTAAAATGTCGAATTTATATGGGCGCAAAAGACGTTGAACGTCAGCAACCAAACGTATTTAGAATGAAGTTAATGGGCGCAGAGGTTATTCCGGTAACAGCGGGTTCTGGCACATTAAAAGATGCAGTAAATGAAGCCCTGCGTGACTGGTCAGCAAATTATCAGGACGCGCATTACCTACTAGGCACAGCCGCTGGTCCTCACCCATTCCCAACAATTGTACGTGAGTATCAAAAAATCATTGGTGAAGAAGCTAAACAACAAGTACTTAAAGCCGAAGGTCGTTTACCTGACGCTGTTATTGCCTGTGTTGGTGGTGGTTCAAACGCAATTGGTATGTTCACCGACTTTATTGACGAGCCAGGCGTTAAATTAATTGGTGTTGAGCCTGCTGGTAAAGGGCTTGATACACATGAGCACGGTGCAACAATTTGTAAAGGCACAAAAGGTATACTACACGGCACTTATACGTACATTATGCAAAACGACGATGGCCAAATTGAAGAGTCTTACTCTGTATCAGCAGGTCTTGATTACCCTGCGGTTGGTCCTCAGCACGCATTTTTACACGAAACAGGTCGAGCGCAATACGTTGGTATCACTGATACAGAAGCGCTTGATGCGTTTCAATCACTTGCTAAAAACGAAGGGATCATTCCGGCGCTTGAATCAAGCCATGCGCTTGCTTATGCACTTAAGTATGCAGAAGAGCAAACCGAGGAAAGCGTTTTAGTTATTAATTTAAGTGGTCGTGGCGATAAAGATTTAGCACACGTTCACAATGTACTATCTGAAAGAGGTCAGCTATGAGCCAAGTAAAAACGGATCGTTACGGTAAAATGTTTGCAGCGCTTAACGAGAAAAAACAAGGTGCGTTTGTACCATTTGTAACAATTGGCGACCCAGGTAAAGAGCAAAGTGTTGCGATTATTAAAAGCTTAATTGACGGCGGCGCTGATGCACTTGAGCTTGGTATTCCGTTTTCTGATCCTATTGCAGATGGTCCTGTAATTCAAAAAGCTAATATTCGCGCACTTGATGTACACATTAACACGCAAGATTGCTTTGATGTTATTAAAGAGATACGCGAGTATAACGCCGATATTCCAATTGGATTATTGCTTTACTCAAACCTTGTTTTTAAGCGCGGCATAGAAGCATTTTACAAAGATGCAAAAGCGGTAGGTGTAGACTCTATTTTAGTGGCTGACGTGCCTCTGCATGAATCTAAGATATTTAGAAAATCGGCAATGGATAACGGTGTAGACCCAATTTTTATTGCAACACCTAATGCAGATGACGACACACTTCGCCAATGCGCCTCTTACGGTCGTGGTTATACGTATTTACTATCGCGCGCAGGTGTTACCGGTACCGATACTAAAGCACAAATGCCAGCGGGTAATATTGTTACTAAATTAAAAGAATACCATGCAGCTCCTGCTCTTTTAGGGTTTGGTATTTCAACACCAGATGATGTAAAAGCGGCACTTAACGCAGGCGCAGCAGGTGCTATTTCAGGTTCTGCTGTAGTTAAAATTATTGAAGCTAACCTTAACGATTTAGACGCAATGACAACGCAGTTAAAAGCATTTGTTAGTGAAATGAAAGCGGCAACCGCATTATAAAAAGTGTAAATTTAGGCATTAAAAAGGGCATTTAAATGCCCTTTTTTGTTTTTGAAAACCAAATTAGTGAGCTTGGTGTTTACCCTCTAAAATCTCTTCGATAAATTTAGCATTAAATGCTTCTAAATCAGCTGGGCTTCGACTTGTTACCAAACCTTGGTCTACACATACTTCTTGGTCAACCCAATTAGCACCTGCATTAATTAAATCGCTTTTAATACTAGGAAAAGAAGTAATAGTACGGTCGCGCAATTTATTAATTTCAGCTAACAACCACGGTGCGTGGCAAATTGCAGCAACGGGTTTGTTTTTTTCTGCACCAAAAAATCCATCAATAAATGCTTTAGCATCTTTATCTTGGCGTAAACTATCTGGATTAAATAAACCACCAGGAAGCATAAGCGCGTCGTAATCAGCAGGATCCGCGTTTGTAACTAGTTTATCTACTGTTACTTTATCGCCCCACTTGTCTTCATCCCAGCCAGTAATTTGGCCTTCTTTAATTGATACTATTTCGATGTTTGCACCAGCATCAAGTAATGCGCTGCGTGGAGATAAAAGCTCACTTTGCTCAAATCCATCAGTGGCTAAAATTGCGATTTTTTTGCCTTGTAAACGTGTGCTTGTTTGTAATGTACTCATTGAGATCTCCTTATTTTCTTAAAAGGTATATTTAAAATACACATTCAAAAAAGCACGATGCGTGCCGATAACAAGCAATTGAAAATAAAGGAGTTAATTTAAGTAGGATTTATAATGCCATGTAAATCATTTAGAAGGGATGAAAAAACTACATAGATCAGACATAGCTTTGCTACTTGGTGATTTAAATACAGAAGCTTCGCTTCTCGCGTGAGCAAGCCCAACGCCTACAACTAACGCTCGGCATTATGTTTATTTTGTAGACGCACAACTTGTTGGCGTGATGGGCAAAGCCCATAATTTTATGTTTAATAACTCCACGCAAAGCTCAGTCAACGACCAAGCTAAGTAGTGCTATTTAAAGCAGGTCTTTTAACGCTTTAGCCGGTTTAAAAACCGCTTTATTTGCGCCTTCTATTTCAATTGCAGCCCCTGTTTGTGGGTTACGCCCAGTACGCGCTGGGTAATAACTTAGCGCAAAGGTACCAAAGCCATTAATTTGAACTTGATCGCCCTCAGAAAGCGATTTAGTAATGACTTTTTGCAAGCTTGAAAGTGCCGCTTGAGAATCTTTTTTTGTTAATTCACTTTTGTGTGCAATGGCAGCAACGAGATCTGCTTTATTCATTTTAGGCTCCTAAATACACGCCAAATCAGTGTTGGTTAAGCGTGGGAATATGATGATATGAAAAATACCAAACCAAATTGGTAATAAAGCCACGCAGGCTAAGGGTTACAGGGGAACAAGTCAACCTTGTAGTTGCTAAGCTTTATGTGGTAAAAAGCCTTTGACTCTTTTTTGTATAATTTAGGTAGTATATGCACGCATTAATTGAATACATTCCACTCATACTGTTTTTTGCAGTGTTTAAACTCGTCGATATTTATTGGGCTACCGGTTTATTGATGGCCACTACGCTTATTCAAGTTGCTTATAGCTACTTTAAACATGGCAATGTACCTACTCGTCATTGGATATTTTTTGGCATTGCTGCCGTGTTTGGTACGCTAACGCTGGTACTTCATGATGAGCAATACATTAAATGGAAAGCAACACTGATATATGCAGGTTTAAGTTTAACGTTACTTGTTAGCCGTTATGTACTTAATAAAAATCTCGTTAAAAAAGCGCTTAGCTCAATCCTCGAAAACGCTAATGATACAAAACAAGCCATTGTTGTCCCAGAACCATTATGGGATAAGCTTAACCTAATGTGGGTTGCTATAACTGCTGGTATAGCGGCACTAAACATTTATATTGCGTATAATTTTTCGCTCGACTTTTGGGTTAACTTTAAAGTATTTGGTTTAATGGGTATTACCTTTGTAAGTATTTTTGCCACTATTATCGCCTTATATAAATACTTCCCTGATGAAGAAGAGCCTGCAAAGTAACCCCCCTCGTCATAAAAGTGTCGTCTTAGCTTGCTAGCTTATTAAAAAAAGCAAGTTGAGACGACCTTGGACGCTAATCAATACCGCTGGTTTGAATTTACCCTCATTTTTATATTGCTGCCCTTGTTGGGTTTTGGATTACGCGAGCATTTAGCTAATTGGCTTATCCCTGCGCTTATTATACTTATGAGTGTGTGTTGTATGTTGCTACTAGGCGATCCCCATTTTAAACGGTTTAGACTCACAAGCCTTGGACAATTTTCTACTGTTAAAAGGCGTGTGTTTAGCTTCTTTTTTTTAGGTGCGCTGTTCTCAGGCATGTTTTGCGGGATTATTCATCAAGGCAACTGGTTTACCCTTCCCCGTAACTCGTTTAATGATTGGCTTTTACTGTTGGTGCTCTACCCAATACTGTCGGTTATTCCTCAAGAATTAATATTCAGAACGTATTTTTTTCATCGTTATAAACGCATTATGCCAAAAAAAGCAGTGCGTATTGTAGTTAGTGCGAGTGTATTTGCGTTGGCGCATATTGTGTATGCAAATTGGATTGCAGTAGCCTTAGCCTTTTTGGGCGGTTTACTGTTTGCGTATACCTACGCACAAAGCCGCTCAACGGTCGTGTGTGTTATTGAACACAGCTTATGGGGGCTATGGATGTTTACACTCGGGATTGGCAGCTACCTCGATTCAGGCGCTATGAATTAGTGCTGTTTTATTATTAGTTTTGACAATAAAGAAAGCGCATAAGCATTTTGATGCTGCAAATTAATCATAATACTTATGCGATAGCTGTACGATAGTTCTTAATTAAGAACTACTGAGGTACTCTTACAACCCCTTCCATTAGTACACGTGCACTTCGACTCATACTTGCTTTGGTAACTTGCCAATTACCTGCATTATTTTTAGCCTCAGCACCTACTTTTAGCGTGCCCGACGGATGACCAAAGTTAACTTCACTCAATGCGCCGCCACCTGCGGCTATATTTACGAGTGTGCCTTCGATTGCTGCGGCCGTGCCAATAGCAACAGCGGCTGTGCCCATCATGGCATGATGCAGTTTACCCATCGACATAGCGCGTACTAATAAGTTAATGTTGGCAGCCTCAATAACTTTACCACTAGATGCTTTGTAATCTAAAGGCGCTGCAACAAACGCAACCTTTGGCGTATGTTGGCGAGCTTGAGCTTCATTAATGTTAGTGATTAAGCCCATTTTAACGGCGCCATAAGCACGAATGGTTTCGAGCTTTTTAAGCGCTGCAACATCGTTGTTAATATCGCCTTGTAGCTCTGTGCCGGTATAGCCAATATCAGCGGCGTTAATAAATACAGTGGGAATACCTGCATTTATCATTGTTGCTTTTAAAATGCCAACACCCGGTACTTCTAAGTCATCAACTACGTTGCCTGTTGGAAATAAAGCCCCATCCCCATCAGCAGGGTCTACAAACTCAAGCTTTACCTCAGCCGCTGGGAACGTAACACCGTCAAGCTCAAAGTCCCCTGTTTCTTGCACTTCGCCATTAGTCATTGGTACATGCACTAAAATGCTTTTTTTAATATTAGCCTGCCACACACGCACAATAGCAATACCATTATCGGGCACTTGGTTTTTATCAACTAAGCCATTACTAATAGCAAACGCACCCACTGCCGAAGTTAAGTTACCGCAGTTACCGCTCCAATCAACAAAGGCTTTATCAATAGCGACTTGCCCAAATAAATAATCTACATCGTGATTGGCTTGCTCACTTTTACTTAAAATGACCGTTTTACTGGTGCTTGATGTAGCACCACCCATGCCATCGGTTTGTTTTCCGTAAGGGTCGGGGCTACCAATAACACGAAGTAATAAGTTATCCCGCGCCTCACCTGCCACTTGGGCAGGCTTTGGCAAATCGGTTAAATTAAAAAACACACCTTTACTGGTACCGCCACGCATATAGGTTGCCGGCACTTTTATTTGTGGTTTAAACATTTTAAAAAATCCTTATTACGCATTTGTCGCTTCTAAAAAGTCTTGAGCAAAACGCTGTAATACACCACCAGCAGCATAAATAGAAAGCTCTTCTTGCGTATCGATACGGCACTTCATAGGCACAGTAAGCACTTCACCGTCTTTACGGGTAATACTTAAATTAACGGTGGCACCTGGTTTTAAATCACCCGTTACATTGTACGTTTCACTGCCATCCAGCTTTAGAGTTTTACGCGTTGTGCCTGCTTTAAACTCAAGCGGTAAAACCCCCATACCAATTAAGTTAGTACGGTGAATACGCTCAAAACCCTCTGCTGCGATTACTTCAACGCCTGCAAGTCTTACGCCTTTTGCAGCCCAATCGCGCGACGAACCTTGACCGTAATCGGCACCGGCTACAATAATAAGCGGTTGTTTACGCTCCATATAGGCTTCGATTGCTTCCCACATACGTGTGTTAGTGCCTTGTGGCTCTAAGCGTGCATACGAACCTTGCTTAACTTCGCCGTTTTCGTCAAGCACCATCTCGTTTAGCAGCTTTGGATTGGCAAATGTTGCGCGCTGCGCTGTTAAATGATCGCCCCGGTGCGTTGCGTACGAATTGTAATCTTCCTCTGGCACGTTCATTTTGGTCAGGTATTCGCCAGCAGCGCTGCTTGCCATAATTGCGTTTGATGGCGATAAATGATCCGTTGTAATGTTATCGCCAAGTACTGCAAGCGCGCGCATACCGGTCATAGTGCGCTCACCCGCACGTGCACCTTCCCAATAAGGAGGGCGACGAATATACGTACTTTCTGGGCGCCAGTCGTAAAGTGGGTCGTTATCTTCACCGTAATCTACGGTTAAATTAAACATCGGCTCGTATACTTTTCTAAATTGCTCAGGCTTAACGCTTTGCTTAATTACTGCGTCAATCTCTTCATCTGATGGCCATAAATCTTTAAGCGTAATATCGTTGCCTTGTTGATCTTGCCCAAGTATCCCTTTTTCAATATCAAAGCGAATAGTACCTGCAATAGCGTATGCAACAACCAAAGGAGGTGACGCTAAAAATGCTTGCTTAGCGTAAGGATGAATACGCCCATCAAAGTTACGATTACCTGAAAGTACAGCCGTTGCGTATAAATCACGTTCAATTACTTCTTTTTGAATCACAGGGTCAAGCGCCCCGCTCATACCGTTACACGTTGTACACGCAAAACCAACAATGCCAAAGCCAAGTTGCTCAAGCTCTGTTAGTAGGTTTGCATCTTCAAGGTATGATTGCACCGCTTTTGAGCCCGGTGCTAATGAGGTTTTAACCCAAGGTTTGCGCATTAAACCCTTAGCATTTGCATTACGGGCAAGGAGTGCTGCAGCAATTACATTGCGTGGATTACTGGTATTGGTACAACTAGTAATAGCCGCAATAATACATGCGCCGTCTGGCATTAAGCCTTCTTCATTTTCAACAACGCCCGAAATACCTTCTTTAGCTAAATCGCTTGTTGATACACGGCGGTGCGGATTAGATGGACCGGCAATATTGCGCCCCACGCTTGATAAATCAAACTTAAGTACACGTTCGTATTTTGCGGTTTTTAAGCTATCGCTCCAAAGGCCTGCTGTTTTTGCGTAGTTTTCTACAAGGGCGATTTGTTCTTCTTCACGCCCTGTTAAACGCAAGTAATCTATTGTTTTATCGTCGATATAAAACATGGCTGCAGTTGCGCCAAATTCAGGTGTCATGTTTGAAATGGTTGCTCTGTCGCCAAGTGTAAGCGCCTCAGCACCTTCACCGTAAAACTCTAAATAAGTAGATACAACACGTTGCTCACGTAAAAATTCAGTAATAGCCAGCACAATATCGGTTGCGGTAATACCTGGTTGGCGCTTACCTGTTAGCTCAACACCAACAATATCAGGTAGGCGAATATAAGAAGCGCGGCCAAGCATAACGCTTTCAGCTTCAAGCCCGCCTACACCCACGGCAATAACACCCAGCGCATCAACATGAGGCGTGTGGCTGTCGGTACCAACTAAGGTATCGGGAAATGCAATGCCATCTCGGTTTTGAATAACTGGCGACATTTTTTCAAGATTAATCTGATGCATAATCCCGTTACCCGGTGGGATCACGTCAATATTTTTAAACGCAGTTTTAGTCCAGTTTATAAAGTGAAAACGGTCGTCATTTCGTCTGTCTTCAATGGCGCGATTTTTTTCAAATGCGTCAGGCTCAAAACCGGCATGCTCTACCGCTAACGAATGGTCAACTATTAGCTGCGTAGGTACTACCGGATTCACTTTTGCCGGATCGCCGCCTTTGGCTGCAATTGCATCACGAAGCCCAGCTAAATCAACAAGTGCCGTTTGGCCTAAAATATCGTGGCATACTACGCGCGCCGGATACCACGGAAAATCCAAGTCTTGCTTGCGTTCAATTAGCTGATTAAGTGCATCGGTTAACATGGTAGGGTCGCACCGACGTACTAGGTTTTCGGCAAATACACGCGATGTATAAGGTAGCGTGGCGTATGCACCTGGCTTAATTGCATCTACGGCTTCTTGCGTATCGTAATAGTCGACGTTTGAGCCAGGTAAAGGTTTACGGTATTGGGTGTTATTAATTATGGTCATGGTAAGGGTTCGCTAATTTGGTGACGGTGTTTGCTCACAGCTAGCGTGTTTAATAAAAAGTTTGAGAAAAACTACTCGCTAATGGCTATGTGCAATAAAAAAGTGAGCACATGCGTGCTCACCCATTTTTTTAACGTGACTCTATTGGTGTGTAACTGCGTGCGTCAGGCCCTGTGTAATCGGCACTTGGGCGAATAATACGGTTGTTAGCGCGCTGCTCTTTTACATGTGCTGTCCAGCCCGTAACACGGCTCATTACAAATATTGGCGTAAATAATTTAGTCGGAATATCCATAAAATGATAAGCAGATGCATGGAAAAAATCAGCATTACAAAACAGTTTTTTCTCGCGCCACATAATTTCTTCACAACGAACAGACACAGGGTAAAGCACGGTATCGCCTACCTCTGCCGCTAGTTTTTCAGACCATTTTTTAATGATCACATTACGTGGATCAGACTCACGATAAATGGCATGGCCAAAGCCCATTATTTTGTCTTTACGTTCAAGCATGCCCATAATTTCTTGCTCAGCATGCTCAGCACTTGTAAAGCCTTGAATCATATCCATAGCGGCTTCGTTAGCACCACCATGTAATGGACCACGTAGCGTACCAATCGCACCTGTTACACAAGAATGAATATCAGAAAGCGTTGATGCACACACACGACCCGCAAATGTAGAAGCATTAAACTCATGCTCTGCGTATAAAATTAGTGATACGTTCATCACTTGTGCAAATAACTCGCTAGGTGCTTTGTCGTGTAACAGCGTTAAAAAATGTGCGCCAACTGAGTCGTCATCTGTTTGTGTTTCAATGCGAACGCCATCGTGTGTAAAGCGGTACCAGTAACAAATAATACTTGGGAACACAGCAATCATACGGTCGATTGCATCATTGGCTTGGCTAAAATCAAGCTCCATTTCAAGGTTACCCAACATTGAGCAACCCGTGCGCATTACATCCATTGGATGCGCATCTTTAGGAATATTTTCAAGCACGGTTTTAAGCGCATCAGGTAAGCCGCGTAAACTTTTTAGTTTTGCTTTATACTCAGCCAATTCGCTAGTTGTTGGTAACTCACCGCGTGAAAGTAAAAAAGACACTTCTTCAAACTGCGCTTTTTCGGCAAGTTCGCTAATATCGTAACCACAATACGTTAAACCAGAACCACTTTGTCCAACAGTACACAATGCTGTTTGACCAGCCACTTGTCCGCGTAAACCCGCGCCGCCTAATGCTTTATCTACCATGATCTTCTCCTATCTTAAATTTGTGTGTGATATCTATTTTAATAATTATTATTTGTCAGATTTTGATGAAAAAAGGGTGTCGAGTGTGTTCTCGTACGTGTGGTAATCTAAAAAGTCGTAAAGCTCAGAACGCGTTTGCATATTTTCGATTTGGCTTTGTTGCGAGCCTTCATTTAAAATTGCTGAATACACGTTTAATGCTGCTTTGTTCATGGCTCTAAATGCACTGAGTGGGTAAAGCACCATTTCAACACCTACATCGCTTAACTGCTCTTTAGTGTAAATAGGTGTTTGGCCAAACTCAGTAATGTTTGCCAAAATTGGAACGTTAATCGCTTTTGCAAATGCTTGGTAATCAGCAAGGTCGTGTACGGCTTCTGCAAAAATAGCGTCAGCACCGGCTTCAACACAGGCAGCTGCACGGTCTATCGCGGCGTTTAAACCTTCTTTTTGAAATGCATCGGTACGCGCCATAATATAAAAATCGCTATCGGTTTTTGCATCAACCGCCGCTTTAATGCGGTCAACCATTTCACCTTGGCTTACAATTTCTTTATTAGGGCGATGACCACAGCGCTTTTGCGCTACTTGGTCTTCTATATGAAAACCCGCTGCCCCCGCTTTAGTCATTTCTTTTACTGTGCGTGCAATGTTAAACGCCCCACCCCAACCGGTATCGGCATCAACAAGTAGTGGTAAATCGCTAGCACCGGTAATACGGCGAATATCTTCAAGCACGTTATCAAGGCTCGTCATACCCAAATCAGGCATACCAAACGAGGCGTTTGCAACACCGGCACCTGAGAGGTAAATAGCTTGGTGGCCCATTTTTTCAGCCATCATCGCGGTGTATGCGTTAATAGTACCTACTACTTGTAACGGGCGGTTATTGGCAATAGCGTGTTTAAATTTTAATCCTGCTGACATTACTTTCTCCTCACTTTGAACGGTTGCTACGTGGAGTAACTTATAGTTTTAATCTGTAATTATGACTGTTTAACTGCTCTACTTAACTTTTAGCCGTTAATAAATCAAATTTGGTTTGAATATTTGCTTGCGATGCACTTATATGGCGCTTCATGAGCATTTCGGCCAGTTCGCCATCGTGGTTTTCAATCGCGTTAATAATAGCTAAATGCTCATCAAACGCTTTTGATACACGCGGCCCCACCATGCCCATTTGTACACGGTACATGCGTATTAATTGATAGAGCTCATTACACAGTAAATGAATTAAATGCGCGTTTTTACTGCCTTGAATAATACGGTAATGAAAATCTAAATCGCCGGCTTCTTGATAATAAGATTCGCCCTCTTTAACACGTTGTGTTTGTAGGTGCTGATTAAGTAATTGCTTTAAGCCTTTTACTTCTTCGGGTTCCATATTGTCGGCAGCAAGTCTACATGCCAAGCCTTCAAGCGAACTACGAACTTGATAAACTTCAATCAAACGCTCAGCAGTAAGGGCAACTACTCGGCAACCTACGTTAGCTTTGCGCTCAACAAGGTAGCAACTTTCTAGGCGATTTAACGCCTCTCTAAGCGTTGCACGGCTTACACCATAACGTTTGGCAAGCTCAGGCTCTGATATTTTACTGCCTTGAACTATACTGCCTTCAACAATCTCACGGCGCATATCTACAAATACTTGATCTGATGCGGTAGTTATAGGCGTTTCGTTTAAAAATGTGTGTGTCATAAGTTATTTTTTAGATTGTCGACAATTAATGTGGTTACTATGGGCTTATTAAAAAATCATGTCAACCCTTAAACACATCACAATGGCTAAAAAACACGCTTATTGTCGACACTATCAACCTAAAGTCGCATAAAGATGGGTTTAAAATGGACTAAAACAGTGAAGTGTCGACAGCGCAATAAATCAGATGTTACGCTTTTTAGCGCTGAAAACACCTCGCATAAATGCTATTATCGCGCTTTATTTTTATAGTATGAGCTAACGCGTGAACGCCAACACTTTTATTCCTGAGCACTTTATTGATGACGTAAAAACCTATTTACCAGCGCATCTAAACTTAGATGACTTTTTAAATGCGTGTCGTAGGCCCCTCAGAAAATCTATCCGCGTTAATACATTAAAAATTAGCATTGAAGAATTTGTAGAACGTGCAACTGAAAAAAATTGGCTGCTAACCCCAATCCCATGGTGCAGTGAAGGCTTTTGGTTAGAGCGCCCAAGCGATGAAGAACAAAACCTGGCCCTAGGTAATACCGACTTGCATTTAAGCGGGGCTATGTACGTGCAAGAAGCAAGTTCAATGCTGCCCCCTATCGCATTAAAGCAAAGTATTAAACTCGCTAACTCGCAAAATAACACCGTGCTTGATATGGCATCAGCACCGGGTTCTAAAACATCACAACTTGCAGCACTTATGGATAACCAAGGCGTGCTTGTTGCAAATGAGCTATCGTCATCTCGCCTAAAGGTACTTAGCGCAACACTCAAACGTATGGGAGTTGGTAACTGTGCGCTCTCGCATTTTGATGGCGTTATATTTGGCAACTACATGTTTGAATGCTTTGATAGCATATTGCTAGACGCGCCATGCTCTGGCGAAGGTACTGTGCGTAAAGATGCCGAAGCACTAAAAAATTGGTCAATAGAATCAAACATACAAATAGCCCAAGTACAAAAAGACTTAATTAAAAGCGCTTTTTATGCATTAAAACCAGGTGGCACATTAGTGTATTCAACCTGCACACTTACCCCGCTCGAAAACCAACAAGTGTGCGATTATTTACTCAGTGAGTTTGGCGACTACATAGCGCCTGAGTCACTAAGTGATTTATTTGAAGGTGCAAGTAAAGCAACAACAAGTGAAGGCTATTTGCATGTTTGGCCGCAAATATTCGATAGCGAAGGCTTTTTTATTGCAAAATTTAAAAAACACACAAGTTGCAACAATCCAAATCAAACAGTTAAAAAAGGCGCATTTCCGTTTAACGAGTTTGATAAAAAACAAAGTACCGCGTTTATGCAATCGCTTAAAAAGCACTTTGGGTTAACTAACCTACCTGGCAGCCTAATGCAACGCGACAAAGAGCTGTGGTTATTTCCTGAGGGGTTTGAAGCCATACAAAATAAAATTAAGTACGCACGTTTAGGTATTCAAATTGGCATTATTCATAAAAATGGCGTAAGACTAACGCACGAATTTGCTACTGTGTTTGGCAACGAGTGCAAAACGAATATTTACGCGTTAAATAACGAGCAAGCCAATGATTATTTTCAAGGTAAAGATATACGCTTAACTGAGGCAACTCAAACAATAGGTGAAGTAGTTTTAACGCTGTGTGGTTGCCCTATCGGGCTGGGTAAATGGCAAAAAAATAAGATCAAAAACTCACTACCACGCGATCTAGTGCAAAATACGCAGTTAATAAGCTGGGGTTAAACTAAAGTACAAATTACGCATAATTAATCTAATCCTTTGTTATCAAATGTAACTAGGTGGCAAAATTAGTTATGCTTTATTGAGTAGCTTTACTATAGTTTTAAGTACTTTCTTCTCCCTAATGAACCAGAAAGTTTTTAGTTAACGCTAGACTCAATTTAGAGTCACTTTATAGCCCAGAGGTTTTTATAAGTCTCTGGGCAATTTTTTGCGCAGTATAATAACAATTTAGCTTTACCAAAAAACAAGTATTCATAAAGAAGTTATGAGACGCTGCGCTTTTAGAGAAGTGATAAATCAGTTAATTGAATAGATCACTTGGTCTCTGCTCATTTACTCCTCATTCACTTCTCTTTGTGCAATTGGTTTTTCAGATTTAACTTTAACGTGAACCCGCTTCACGATTATAAGTAAGCACAATTCTCTTGTAGAGATACAAGACGCACAGGCAAGCTCACTGACTTCGATGTGATAAATGATAGCTAATCATTTATCAATGAGAGATACAAGACGCACTGCTTACTGGCGTTTAAAAGCAACGCTTTTACATTTGAATGCATTAGTAAACAAGTGATTTAATCACCACAGAGAGCACCGAGAAAAAAAGGAGTAGTTATTTTAGAGCTAGTAACTGCTAGCAAATTTAACTTAGCTTTTCTCTGTGTAGCGCAAAGCGCCTCTGTGCTCTCAGTGGTGGGATCCATTTTTAAGTAATAAGAAACTGCGCTTTTACGTTTATGAGTAACTTATTACTTATGATCTAAATCAAACTCAGTTAAATGGCCATCGCCGTGTATTAACTGGTAGCGGGCTAAATTTCCTTGCTCTAGTGTTATTAAACTAATAGCTGAGTCACTTACTAAGTATTTTTGCCCTTCACCTTTAGTTTGGTGTTTATCTACTTCCATATGCCAGCGTTTAGTAAAAAAGTTTAAGGGACTTTTTGGGCCGTATAAAATTGAGTCGAGCTTATCGAGTATGTTTATTAATTTACGCGGGAACTCGTTTTTAATACCACTGGCGGTAAGTTGCCAAATTCGATTAGGATGGTCGCCAAAACGCTTTTGTACCGAAAAGCAAAATGAGTAATGTACGTCTCCCGATAAAATAAGCGTTTCGTTAGGTGTGTCGGTTCGTCTAAATGTATCAAGTAGCTTTTTGGCTGAGCCTTCGTGCGCCATCCAGTTTTCTACGTCAACCATAAGAGGTTGCCCGCAAATATTAAACATGGCTTGAATGGCTTCTATTGATTTAACACCAAATACGGGGGCTGGCGATACAATAATAACCTGATCGTAGCTTAATAGGCTTTCTTCAAGCTCTGTGAGGCGTTCCCAATCAAGTAGACCTGAAGGCTCATTAAAGTTTTGCTCATTTCGCCAACGGTGTGTACGTGTATCTAGCACCACTACTTTTGGGGTTATTGTTAACTCATAATGCCAAAAACTAAAATCGTTTAGTGGTTTATCAAATGCTTTAAACTGCCATAAATTATTAGCAGTACGGCTTTGCTTAAAAGGTGTTAGTAACTCGCCTGTTTTATTTAGTGCATCGTTCCCCATTCCTTGAAAAAGCCAATAACTAATTAAGCCGTTATTGATGATCCGTTTACTACTTGGGTTTTCATTTATAGCTTGCTCCCACCCAGCGGTGAGGTTCCAATCATCAGTTACATCGTGATCGTCAAACATCATTAATGTCGATACATTGGCAAACAATCGCTCTACTTCACTTAATCCTTTTGCATAATCAATCAGTGCTGTTTTTTCAGCGTCAAAAATAGTTTTGTTTTGCTTGTTTTGACCTGAATACATTGTGTTTTGTATATCAACGCATTGCCAAGCAGCAGCACTAAAATTTAATAAATAGAGTGCAATGTATTCTTCAAAATGAATAAGGTGATTGTAGGCTTTTACGCTTGAAAAATGAGGTTCGTCTTTTTTTAGCCAGTAACCAACACCTAACTTTGAGCGTTTTTGCCAAGGCGTTTTTGGTAAAAATAAATGGCGATTATAAAGTTGCTCATTTATATCGCCCGGTAGCTCAATGGCAAGTGGTTGCTCTTTATAGATACCTAAGGCTTTAATTAACTGATGAATAGCTAATAACATGGGGCCTGCTACATCATCGGCGTAAACCTGGTCACCGCTCAGTAATAACAATTGTGCGCCTTGAGTATTATTACCGCGCTGAGTATTTTGCCAGTAACTTGCAGACACTAAGCTATCTTTTGCTGGATGATGTGCATTACGGCACGAGCCATGCAAAATATCACTGAGTTTATCGGGGATTACAAATGCAGGCGTTGTTTGATTGCTATAGCACCAAGGCGATAAATCGATTGCTGTATCGTCAATTACAAGCTCATAGCTTAATAAGCTATCTAGAGGGAGTTTGTTGTCTATTGGCTTTATAATAATGAAATGCAGGTATAAATGTTCCCCTAAAGAAACAGTGTGTTGCTCGCTATAACACTCAACATTTAATAAGTTTATATGGCAGTTTGCAGGCTTGGAGGTAGCAAACTGAATACAGACTCCAGTTTGCTCTGCACGGCGCACCATTGGCCCCATTAGTAAAATAGGAAGGTTTGCCGTGTGAGTAATCATTTATTTAACCTTTAGCTGCTAATTTAAATAAAGAATAAAAGTTCTCGGTAGTCGCTTTAGCCAGTTCATTAAAGCTAATGCCTTTAAGTTCGCTAATGTAATAAGCAACATCTTCTACGTACGCTGGCTGATTTGTTTGCCCACGATACGGTACCGGCGCTAAATAAGGCGAGTCGGTTTCTATTAGTAATCTATCGAGCGGTATTTGTTTTACTACTTCTTTTAGCTCACTTGCATTTTTAAAGGTAACAATGCCCGAAATAGAAATATAAAAGCCCATGTCTATGGCTTTTTTAGCCATATCCCAGTCTTCAGTAAAGCAATGTAGTACACCACCGCAGTTTTCGGCCTTGTGCTCACGCATTAAATTAATGGTATCGCTGCGGGCATCACGAGTATGAATAATTAACGGTTTTTGTAATTCGTTAGCTACTTCAATATGCCCAACAAAGCTTGCTTGCTGCACTGCGTGAGTATCTTTTGAATAGTAGTAATCAAGACCCGTTTCACCAATAGCAACGACTTTGTCGTGTGAAGCTAAGTCGATTAGTTGCTGTTTATTAAGGGCGTCTTTTTGATCAAGTGGATGTACACCACATGAGGCTGAAACATCGTCGTAATGCTTAATTTTATCAAGCATGCTTGGAAACTGATCAAGCGTTACGCTTACACATAAAAAGTGCTCTATTTGCTTTGCACGCGCTTTATCAAGAACTTGGTCAAGGTTTAAGTCTAGTTTATCAAAATCAAGACGGTCTAAATGGCAATGAGAATCTACAATCACTATAAGGCCTGTATTATGTTCAGGGTTTAAATTTGTTCGTTTAATTTATTATCTTAGTAATTAAAAGAACCCAATATAGGGCGGCGTTAATCTCAATGAAAAACCGACCCTATAACTACATGGTATATGTTTGATCGCCTGAGTTTAACATAGTCCCAAGGAGCTTTTCGATTTTAGCGTTTAGGTTTGTTTTATCATCTAAAAAACTAATACCAATACCTGGAGGATTAGAGCTTTGTGCACCTTGTGGCGTGATCCACGACACTTTACCTGTTACTACATCATCTTCTAAGGCATCGGGCAAGGTAACTCTAAGCGCTAATGAATGCCCTGCTTCGTAACGCATATTAGTACGTACAAATAAGCCACCTTTTTTTAAGTAAGGCATATAACAACGGTATAACTCGTCTAAATCGTCTATGTCTACTAGTAGTTCTTGCATGATTAATCCTTTTAAGAATTTCGCAATGTGTATGATAATCGTGATACAGCAAGCGGTAAATTAAGGCCAAGTACTTGTGTGTTATTTTGTAAAAACTCGCCTAATGCATTTTGCGCACTTTGATAAGCGTCAAAACTCATGCCTTGCAGTAATTGCTGCTTTAGTTGCACGCTTAAAAACAAAGTAAATATGCGAACAAGTTCAGGCTGTTTATTTATTATATCGACTAACGCTTTGAAATTATGGCTTTGTTTAAACTCAGTTGCAAACTTATACAGTGTATCAATATTTTTTAGCTGGTCTTGCTGTTGCCAATGCTTTACTTGCAGCGGTTGGTTATAAAAAAGTGCTAACCAACTATAGTTAGGAATATCTAATGTCTCTAGCCATTGCTGAGCAAGTGTTGTATTAGTTATTTTTACATCACTTTTAGCACATCGACTTAAAATAGTTGCAGGGAGCTGCTGTGGTTGGCTTGTGGTTAATATTAAAAAGCGGCTATTAGTTGGCTCTTCAAGTGTTTTTAATAATGCGTTAGCTGCTGCTGTGGTCATTTTTTCGCAATTTTCGATTATCGCGACTTTATTGCCATTTTGCGCTGCAGAGTGATTCATAAAATCACTAATACCACGAATATCATCTACACCAATACTTTGCCCATCGACTTGCGTTAAACGTTTGTCGGGGTGAGTACCCGCAAGAGTAAGTAAGCAGCTTTTACACTGTCCGCAAGGTTTTAGCATACTGTTTTGCACAGCTACCTGCTTAGCTATATTTTGGCATAACAAAGCATTCCCAAGCTCATCACTTAGCTCAAACTTACCTACGCCAACAGGCCCACAAAATAATTGCGCATGATGAAAACGCTCTGCGCGATAACTTTTCGCTAAACGTGCTTGAGTATCATGTAGCCACGGCAATGGCATATTATTTTAGGCCTTCAAAAAATGAATGCAGTACATTGGTAATATCGCGATGTACTTTATCAATACTTTGGTTTGCATCAACTGTTTTAATTGTGTTGTCGTCATTAGCAAGTTCAACATAACGCATACGTGTACGCTGAAAAAACTCAATGGCTTCTTGTTCAATACGGTCAAGCTCACCACGCCCTTTTGCACGTTCAAGGCCTATTACTGGGTCAATATCAAGGTAAATAGTTAAATCAGGCTTTAAGCCTTTTAACACCATTGACGAAAGTGAAGCTAATGTATTTGAGCTAATGCCACGCCCGCCACCTTGATACGCCTGAGACGATAAATCATGACGATCGGCAAGTACCCATTGGCCTTTATCAAGCGCTGGGGTAATAACATTGTGCATCAGCTGCGAGCGAGCTGCGTACATAATAAGCAACTCGGTTTCAAAGGCAATTTCTTCTTCGTGCTCTGCTTTTACAAGCGTACGAAGCGATTCAGCCAGTGG
This sequence comes from Pseudoalteromonas sp. HL-AS1, assembly GCF_031198785.1. Lineage (NCBI taxonomy): Bacteria > Pseudomonadati > Pseudomonadota > Gammaproteobacteria > Alteromonadales > Pseudoalteromonadaceae > Pseudoalteromonas > Pseudoalteromonas sp. HL-AS1. Next base: position 1,515,009 of record NZ_CP133569.1, on the reverse strand, counting down.
CGTGCCGCCAGGTTCGCGGACGTTAATGAAGTCTATTTTTTGTTTGTTTAAAAAGTCTTGGCATAGCGAAATAGCGGTTGATTTACCCGCGCCTTCTAGCCCTTCTATTACTATAAATTTTGGTTTCATAAAATATTAATTCTTTTTATTTAATATATACGTTTTAACTGCTGCGTTATGCTGCTTTAACGTGGTTGAAAATTGGTGGCTACCATCGCCTTTTGATACAAAGTAAACGTATTCACTTTGCGGCGGATTAACTGCAGCTAAAATAGCGGCTTTTGATGGCATTGCAATCGGTGTTGGCGGTAAACCATTAATACGATACGTATTGTAAGGCGTATAATCGCGCAAATCTTTACGTTTAATATCACCATCAAAGTCAGCGCCTAATCCGTATATTACGGTTGGATCGGTTTGCAGACGCATATTGGTGTTTAATCGATTAACAAACGCTGATGCAATTAATGGACGCTCGCTGGCAAGGCCTGTTTCTTTTTCAATAATTGAAGCCATTATTAGTGCTTCGTATGCTGTTTTATAGGGTAGATTAGCAGCGCGCTGCTGCCAAGCATCATCTAACGTTTGCTGCATTTTTTGTGCTGCACGTTTTAATACACTGCTTGCAGTATCGTTATTATGATAATGGTAAGTGTCGGGGAATAACCAGCCTTCTAAGTGCGTGTCATTACCCAGTATTTGAGTACTTAGTTCGTCAGTTTTTAAATCGTTTTGTAAATTATCAGCTTTTTTAATAGCACTTAGTACTTCACGTAAGTTTTGCCCTTCAATTATGGTAAAACTAAAACTAATTTGCTGACCTTGGTTAATTTTTTTTACGTTGTTAATAACGCTATCGGCTGTTAGCTCGTAAAGCCCCGCTTTTAAGTCGGTAAGTGTGGGATCTAATTTGGCAATTACCTGATAACGCCAACAACTTTCTACCCAGTTATTAGCTTGCCATTGTTGGCATAACTTATTAAAGCCAGTGCCATGCTTAACTTCAAATTGTGTGTTTTGTGCTACCTTTAACGGGCTATTTATTGTTGCTTGTAATTGCTGGTAACCAACAGCAGTGGTTATAACAGCTAACAAAAGTACCGATAAAATAACTTTTAACACTCAGCCTCCTTGGCTAATAATTTAGTTAGTAATGCGTGGCTTTCTTCTGTATTAAATACCTGTTGCTCAATACGTTTTACAGGTACTGCTCCCATTAAGCTATTACACACAAATACGGCGTCTGCTTGGGTTAAGTCTTCTACTTTCACGCGTTTAAATTCAACAGGCAATTTATCACATAACGATTGTAGATAAACGCCCTTTATTCCGCACTCATCAAGCAATGGCGTAAACACACGCTTATTTTTAATCGCAAAAATATTAGCTGCAGAAGCTTCAATTACATTGTTATTGTAATCAAGCACTAACACATCGTCGCAGTTTTGCGTTTGCATTGCTTTTTTAACTAGTACTTGCTCAAGCCGGTTTAGTGTCTTAAGACCCGCTAAATAAGGCTGTGCTGCTAATTTAATTGGGCTTACTTCTAGATTTACACCTTTTTTAACAAGCGCTTCGTAATTACTAGGGTAATCTAATATGCTCAATAAAATAGTAATATTACACTCACTTGGCAGCCCATAACCACGTCCGCCTTCGCCTCGCGTTACAAGTATTTTAAGCACGTTGAGTGGTGCAGCTTTTATATGCAAAGCAATTTGGTTTTCAAGGCGATTAAAATCTAGCTCAGGAAAACCCAAACGCTGTGCGCATTCAATCAAACGCGCTTTATGATGAGCCCAATACTGTACTTGCCCATCAACAACTTTAGCCGTTGTAAAAAAGCCGTCACCGTAATTTAAGCCTCTGTCACGCGTGCTTAAAGTGCTGTTTTGATCTACTGCTATTATTGTTTGCATTTTATTTGGCATATAAAAAAAGCCCAGTTAAACAACTGAGCTCTTATAATTTGATTCGTTGTTAAAAAAGATTATACCTTTTTAAATAGCAACGAGCCATTAGTACCACCAAAACCGAACGAGTTACACAGTGCAAAGTCTAACTTTGCATCACGTGCAGTGTGAGCAATATAATCTAAGTCACACCCTTCGTCTGGGTTATCAAGGTTGATAGTTGGCGACACTTTTTGATCTGTCAGTGATAAAATCGAAATAATCGATTCAACCGAGCCTGCAGCACCTAACAAGTGACCCATCATCGATTTAGACGAGCCTACCATTACATCTTTAGCTGCGTTACCAAAAATAGACTTAACAGCGGCAGTTTCTGCTTTATCGCCTGCATTTGTAGATGTACCGTGTGCGTTAATGTAACCAATTTGCTCAGCGTTTACTTGCGCATCATTTAGTGCGTTTTGCATTGCAAGGGCAGCACCTGCACCATCTTCTGGTGGTGATGTCATGTGGTACGCATCGCCGCTCATACCAAAGCCAACAAGCTCAGCATAAATTTTAGCGCCACGTGCTTTAGCATGTTCGTACTCTTCAACTACAACAACACCTGCACCGTCAGAAAGCACAAAGCCATCGCGGTCTTTATCCCAAGGGCGAGAAGCCGCTTGTGGGTCGTCATTGCGGGTTGAAAGTGCACGTGCAGCATTAAAGCCACCCATACCAATTGGGGTACAGGCTTTTTCTGCACCGCCAGCAACCATTGCATCTGCATCACCGTAGGCAATCATGCGCGCGGCATGGCCAATATTATGCAAACCAGTAGTACAGGCTGTTACAATTGAAATATTTGGACCACGAAGTCCATGCATCATTGATAAGTGACCTGAGATCATATTAATAATAGTAGACGGCACATAAAATGGCGATAACTTGCGCGGACCACTATTTAATAACTTAATGTGGTTTTCTTCGATAAGCGTTAAGCCACCAATACCAGAGCCCACAGCAACACCTATACGTGTTGCGTTTTGCTCAGTAATTTCAAGGCCTGAATCTTTAAAGGCTTGAACACCCGCTGCAATGCCGTACTGAATAAACAAGTCCATTTTTTTAGTATCTTTCGCTGACATGTATGCAGTTGCATCAAAGTCATTTATTAAACCAGCGAATTTAGTACCAAATTTTGATGTTTCAAAGTGGGTTATTGTTTGAATGCCACTTTTGCCATCTAATAAGCCTTGCCAGGTTGATTGAACATCATTACCTAGCGGCGTCAACATTCCTAAGCCAGTTACGACGACTCGACGTTTAGCCACGGTTTGCCTCCAATAAGGGATATTTTACAAGGGGATGATCATACCCAAGCTACCTCAAAGTGCTAGTCCCAAAATAGATTAAAAACGCATAACACAATCAAAATTAATTTTTAGCTAAAATTGAGCATTGAGGCTTAAGTTTTGAATCACGAACTTTGAGGTGGTTTGGATATAAAAAATTAAAGGCAGCGGATGCTGCCTTTAACGTGCAATTAATTACTCAGCGTGTGCTGTTACGTAATCGATAGCAGTTTGTACTGTAGTGATCTTCTCAGCTTCTTCATCTGGGATCTCAGTATCAAACTCTTCTTCAAGAGCCATTACTAGTTCAACAGTATCAAGAGAATCTGCACCTAGGTCATCTACGAAAGAAGATTCATTTTTAACTTCTTCTTCTTTAACACCTAGTTGTTCAATAATAATTTTCTTTACGCGTTCTTGGATATCGCTCATTCTTCTTTCCTTTATTAAAAACGCCGATGCGTTATTTTCAGATTGCCGCGTAGTTTACGCGGCATAATTCTCTGATTCAATGATTTGACCATAAATAATTGTCTGGTCAAACCTCTGAGTGTGTGTTTTGTCTTTTATCGCTTATTTTCGCAGCGATTTCAAGTATGTTTAAAGCAAGTTCACAAATAATTCAATGTTTTTGAGGTAACTTACTTAACTTTATTAGGTAATAATGTGGTTACAATGGTTATTAAACCATGTACATCGCGCCATTTACATGCAAAGTTTCACCTGATACGTACGCAGCAGCGTCAGATGCTAAATAACATACCGCAGCTGCAATTTCGTCTGGTTGACCTAAACGCCCTGCTGGAACATTTGCAAGTGTTGCTGCTTTTTGCTCGTCAGTTAAATCATCAGTCATATCAGTTTGAATAAAACCAGGTGCTACTACATTTACTGTAATACCACGTGATGCCACTTCGCGTGCAAGTGACTTAGAAAAACCAATTACGCCTGCTTTAGCCGCTGCATAGTTAGCTTGCCCTGCATTACCCATAGTGCCCACTACTGAGCCAATATTGATAATACGACCTTTCTTTTTCTTCATCATTGGACGAAGTACTGCTTTAGATAAACGGAAAATCGAGCTTAAGTTAGTGTCGATTATATCGTCCCACTCAGTCTCTTTCATACGCATTAATAGGTTATCACGTGTGATACCTGCGTTATTAACAAGTACGTCAATATCGCCAAAATCAGCTTTTATTGCGGCAAGTGTCGCTTCAATAGATGCAGGATCCGTTACATTTAATGCATAACCTTTACCATTGTCTCCTAGGTACTCGCTGATTTTAGCAGCGCCTGACTCGCTTGTAGCAGTGCCTGCAACTTTTGCACCTTGCGCAACTAATGTTGTTGCAATTGCTTTACCAATACCACGGCTAGCGCCAGTAATTAGGACAATTTTGCCCTCTAAAGAAAATAAATTAGACATTTTATATACTCTTATTTAGCTGCAGCGATTGAAGCGGCATCGTTTACTGAGCCACAAACCATTGCTTTATCAATTCGTTTCGCAAGCCCTGTTAATACTTTACCAGGACCAAATTCGTAGCTTTGCGTTACATCTTGTGCAACCAAGGCTTGTACTGTTTCTGTCCAGCGAACTGGGCTATAAAGCTGGCGTACTAGTGCATCTTTAATTGCATCAGCGGTCGATTCAGCTTTTACATCAACATTATTAATTACATCACACTTAGGTGTATTAAATGTTAAAGCGGCTAAGTCTACCGCTAGCTTATCAGCTGCTGGCTTCATTAGTTCACAATGTGAAGGTACGCTAACCGAAAGTGGTAATGCGCGTTTAGCACCAGCATCTTTACATGCTTGTGATGCTCTATCTACTGCCGCTTTATGCCCTGCGATAACAACTTGACCAGGAGAATTGTAGTTAACAGGAGATACAACCTCACCTTGCGCTGAGGCAGCACATGCCGCTTTTATTTCTTCATCGCCTAAGCCAATAATCGCAGCCATTGAACCTACGCCTGCAGGTACAGCTTCTTGCATGTATAAACCACGGTTTTCAACAAGCTTAACAGCTTCGCTCAAGCTTAGTACGTCGCTACATACTAGTGCTGAATATTCACCTAAGCTGTGACCGGCCATAACAACGTCTGCATCTGGGTTTGCTGCAAGCCAATCACGGTAAATAGCAACACTTGCAGTTAATAATGCAGGTTGTGTACGATGAGTTTGATTTAATTTTTCTTCTGGGCCATTAAGAACTAGCTCTGCTAAGTCGTAACCCAGTGCATCTGATGCTTCTGCAAATGTTGCTTTAACAATGTCAGAACTCTCTAGTAGTTCTTGTAACATACCAACGCTTTGCGAGCCTTGACCTGGGAATAGAAGTGCAATTTTTTGTGCCATACTTTGCTCTTTTTAATTAAACAAATAAATAATGAAATACACGGCACATCAATTATTGATTAACCGCCGTGTCTTTAGAATGTGTTTTTTCGAAAATAGCGGCTATTTTATCAGGAAGTTGACGTTCAACCTCTTTTACCGCTTCATCAATTGCTGCTTGAAATGCTTTAGCTGACGCATTTCCATGACTTTTAACGACAATACCGCACAATCCTACCAGAGAAGCACCGTTATACTGGTCGGGGTTCACCCTTTTATAGAGTTTTTTTATTATTGGACGCAATATAAACGCCATACATTTATATAAAAGGTGCTTTTCGAGCGCAGCTGTAAACTTATTCATAATCAGCTTGGCAATGCCTTCGCATGTTTTAAGCGCCACGTTACCCACAAACCCTTCGCATACAATAACATCAGCCTTACCAGAAAAAATATCACTTCCTTCGCTATAACCAATGTAATTAATATGTGGGCTTTGCTGCATTAATTGTGCAGCCTGTTTAATATCATCGTGGCCTTTAATGTCCTCAGCGCCAATATTTAATAAGCTAACGCGAGGGTTATCGCAGCCAAGTGCTTGACCAGCAACTACAGAGCCCATAATGCCAAACTGATACAGCATTTGCGCATCACAATGCACATTAGCACCTAAGTCGAGTAAATATACTGGGTTTTGGCTTTCTGTAGGAACAGATGAAATGAGTGCGGCACGTTTAACACCTGGCAGCATTTTTAATACGTAGTGAGCCATAAAAAATAAAGCGCCGGTATTACCTGAGCTAACACACGCTTGTGCTTCGCCCGATTTAACTAAATCAAGGGCAACACGCATAGATGAATCTTTTTTTGAACGTACAGCAATTGCAGGTTCGCAGGCGTTAGTGACTATTTCACTACAGTGACGAATTATGAGTCTTGGATGAGATAAAGAATCGAGGGATTCGAGTTCTTTAGATATAACGTCTTCATTGCCACATAAAATGAGACTTAAATTGGCATGAGCGTTTACCGCATGAACGGCAGCAGGAATAGATGAACGGGGGCCGTAATCGCCCCCCATCATATCTAACGCTATGGTTAGATCTTTCAGCATATAAGTAATCTCTTATTTAGAAATTACTTGAACGCCTTTGTAGTAACCATCTGCAGTCACATGGTGACGACGATGAGTCTCACCAGATGTTTGATCTACAGTTAAAGTTGGACCACTGATCGCATCGTGTGAACGGCGCATGCCGCGTCTTGCACGAGACTTTTTGCTTTTTTGTACAGCCATAGTCTTCTCCTAAGAATCTTTCTTAAGTTGTTTCAAAATATCAAATGGATTAGGTTTATCATCTTCCGCCTTTAATACACCAAAGCTGGCAGGCTTTGCTGAATAACTGCATGAAGCTTCGTTGTGGGTAGCCACTAATGGAATTGCTAAAATTAGTTCGTCTTCAATTAAATCAAAAACGTTAACTTCACCATTTTCATCAAGTGCTACTTCGTCGTAGTCTTCAGGAAAAATATCTAACTCTGTATCTTCACCTACTGGTGAATATGCAAAGTCTTGAACCAAATCCAACCCTAAATCACCATTACAACGTTGACAAATGACAGTAACATGTGTGGACAAATTGCCTCTAATCACAGCGAAACCTTGATCATCGTTTTTGCAATGTATTTTTACCGCTATTTCACCTACTTCTTCCTGCACAACTTTCTCTAAACGAGTAAGTTTTTCAAGCGGTACAATTCCGTCATACTTTAAACGGTGCTGCGCTGCTTTGCCTGGATGAAGAGTGATGGGAATTTTCACCTTTTGCATAGGGGCTGCATCATATAGATAGTTAGTTTGTTAGTCAAAGTAAAAAACCATTTTTACTTGGTTTTTAACGTGTTTTACTCTCGGATCTGATTTATTCTAACTCAATCTGAATTATCGTAGGAAAACAGTCCATGAAGCTTCCACTCATCTTAGCGTCAAGCTCGCCTTTTAGGCAGTCTTTATTACAAAAATTTAATTTACCCTTTGATACGTTTTCACCCGACGTTGACGAATCAGCACTTGAATGCGAAACACCTACTGAACTGGTTAAGCGTTTAAGTGAGTTAAAAGCCTCAGCAGCTAATAAACACTTTAAAAAAGGGTTAGCAATTGGATCAGACCAAGTCGCTGTGTTTAACAATCAAATTTTAGGTAAACCGCACAATAAACAAAATGCTCTAAAACAACTAAATTTATTTAGCGGTAATACTGTAACATTTTTAACTGGGCTTTGTGTTTACGATATTGTAACTGGAACAAAAAAAACCTGCGTAGAACCTTTTAATGTGACGTTTAAAACACTCAGTGATGCACAAATTAGTGCTTATTGCGACGCAGAGCAGCCTTATAATTGTGCTGGCAGCTTTAAAAGTGAAGGGTTAGGTATCTGTTTATTTGAAAAACTAAGCGGAGAGGATCCTAATAGCTTAATTGGATTACCATTAATCAAACTCAGCCAATTACTGGCTGAGTTTGGTATTGATGTACTTACTGCTCAAAACAAGCTCTAGTTAAATAAATTAGCCAAGCAAAACCTGTTGCAATTGCAGATAATTATCTACTGTTGCAACAGGGCTAAGCTTATTTAGCTGCTGTGCGTTATGTACACCCATTGTTACGCCAATTCTATCCATGCCTGCAGCTTTTGCCATTGTCATGTCTATTTGGGTATCACCAATCATTACAGCGTCTTGAGCGCTTATGCCAAGTTCTTCAAGTAATTGATGCAGCATATTTGGAGAGGGCTTAGACAGTCCGTCATCGCTTGTACGTGTTGCACTAAAAAAATGTCTAAGTTGGCTTTGATCAAGCAAACGCTCTAATCCATCTCGACCTTTACCTGTTGCAACCGCTAAAACAATGCCTTGCTCTTTTAAGGCACCTAAAACGCTAACAACATTATCAAATACAGGAGTTGGCGTGGTATCAACACTATATTGGTGTTTATACCCCTTAATTAGCGCTTGATGCTGCGCGGCATTATCGGGAAATAAAACATCAATTGCTTTTTCAAGCGACATACCAATGATATTTTTAATTGCCAAATCACTTGGCGCCATTAAATTAAGTGACTCAGCACTACTACGAATACAGTTAACTATTTTAGTGACTGAATCCATAACGGTGCCATCCCAATCAAAAATGACAAGCTTATATTTTTTAATCGGCGTCACTGTAATCACTGTTTTGCGTCTCGTAATTTTAGTAATGTATTTTTAAGCGTTTTATCAAGGGGTGCTTCAATACGCATCGTTGTTTCGTTTTTAGGATGATAAAAACTTAAATCGTGTGCATGTAAGAATAAGCGGTTTAACCCAACTTTACGCATAGAATCGTCAAAACCCTGATCGCCATATTTGTCGTCGCACGCTATTGGGTGACCTTTACATTGCGTATGCACACGAATTTGGTGCGTACGCCCTGTAACAGGCGATGCTTGTACAAGTGAGCAATCGTTAAAACGTTCAAGTACTTTAAAACGAGTGTGTGAAGGTTTTCCCTCAGTGTTGTCTACACGTACTACGCGTTCACCCGATTTAAGCGTATTTTTACGCAGCCCTTCGGTAACGTTTTTAGTTTTAGAGTCCCACTGCCCTTCTACAAGTGCCCAGTAGTTTTTTTCCATGGTTTTTTCACGAAGTTGTTCATGCAATGCGGTTAACACCGAACGGCGCTTCGCTATAAGTAAACAGCCCGATGTATCACGGTCAAGCCTATGAACTAGCTCAAGGCTGCGCTCTTCTGGGCGAAGTGCGCGCAGCGCTTCAATTAAACCATAACTTAAACCACTGCCACCATGAACAGCCATACCTGAAGGTTTATTTATGACAATAAGGTATTTATCTTCAAATAAAATATCGTCTTCTAGGCGAGTTACTTTGTCTAACTTTGATGGTACAAACTCTTCACGCTCAGCAACTCTGATAGGTGCAATACGCAGTACATCGTCAAGCTGTAGTTTATATACAGGCTTAATACGCTTTTTATTAACGCGTACCTCACCTTTACGCAAAAGTTTATAAATAGCGCTTTTAGGCACCCCTTTTAAATGGGTAATAAGAAAGTTATCAATACGTTGACCTAAATGGTCTTCATTGATCGTGACATAAGTTACTTGTAAGTCGTTTTTTTCTGACATTGCCTAATCACTAATTTAAGTAAAATAATTTAGTTGCTAACACTGTAATAATAGTGGGATAATCAGCAGCGCAAATATTTAGTATTTGCAAATAACAACGGTGCTTTTTAACACATTAAAACATTCGTGATGCACATTCTGGGTAGCCGATCATACAGATCCGAGTTAAGTTTTCCAAAGCTTTTATGCCTCCTCAGTTAACACGTGCGATCAATTAACGGCAATGCGCGTAATATATTGCTGGTTAAGTTTGAACATGAAGCGATTTTTAATGTGCTAGAGAAAGCAATGAACAGATAATTTGTCTGATAGTGACGACGTAAAAAACGTCGTTCAGCACTAGCTCAATTATTGTAGTACCGTACAGCAGCTTATTTAGAATTAAAAAAATCTAATAAATAAGCGTTCATTAACATCGGCAGCGATTTTTGCTCTTAAAACGGATATTAGCGATACATCAGTATGTATTGCTCACCAACTTAATGAGCCCTACGCGCCTAATATGAATGATATTTAGTAAGATTAATATGACAGGCCGACTTCTGGGTAAAACTTGCAAACGTAGCTGAAAAGCCGACAGTTTTAGCACCATTAAGAATTTAATAGCGATAATAATCGCTATTGTTTGCCAGCATTTAAAATACTGCATACGAAATACAGAGCCGTTCCGTTAAAGACCCAGTCGTGAGGCTGCACATTCTAAAAATAGGAACAACTGAACAGGCGAGAAAAACATCGTCATGTCAGCGACATAAATAAGTAGAGTAACAATATGAAACGTATGCTAATCAATGCAACGCAGCAAGAAGAAATGCGCGTAGCACTGGTTGATGGCCAGCGCCTTTATGATTTAGATATCGAAAGCCCAGGTCACGAACAGAAAAAAGCCAATATTTATAAAGGCAAAATCACTCGCATTGAACCATCTCTTGAAGCAGCATTTGTTGATTACGGTGCTGACCGCCATGGTTTCCTTCCTTTAAAAGAAATTGCCCGTACTTACTTCCCTGCAGGTTACACTTTTCATGGTCGCCCTAACATTCGCGACGTAATAAAAGAAGGTCAAGAAGTAATAGTACAAGTTGATAAAGAAGAACGCGGCCAAAAAGGCGCAGCGTTAACTACTTTTATCAGCGTTGCTGGTAGCTATTTAGTTCTTATGCCTAATAACCCTCGTGCTGGCGGTATTTCTCGTCGTATTGAAGGTGATGAGCGAACTGAACTTAAAGAAGCATTAGGTCGTTTAGAACTACCTAAAGGTATGGGCTTAATTGTTCGTACAGCGGGTGTTGGTAAGTCATTTGAAGAACTTAACTACGATTTAAAAGCACTATTAGTACATTGGGATGCAATTAAACAAGCAGCCGATAGTGCTAAAGCACCGTTTTTGATTCACCAAGAAAGCAACGTGATTTTCCGCGCAATACGCGATTATTTACGTCGTGACATTGGCGAAATTTTAATTGATAAACCACGTGTTTTTGAAGAAGCTAAAGCGCACATTGAGCGTTTTCGTCCTGACTTTATGAGCCGTGTTAAGCTTTATCAAGGTGACACGCCTTTATTTACACATTACCAAATTGAAAGCCAAATTGAGTCTGCGTTCCAGCGTGAAGTTCGTCTTCCTTCTGGTGGTTCAATCGTAATTGACCCAACTGAAGCACTTACATCTATAGATATCAACTCGTCTAAGGCAACTAAAGGCGGCGATATTGAAGAGACAGCACTTAATACAAACTTAGAAGCGGCTGATGAAATTGCACGTCAATTACGTCTTCGTGACCTAGGTGGTTTAATTGTAATCGACTTTATCGATATGACTCCTCCACGCCATCAACGTGAAGTAGAGAATCGTTTAAAAGATGCTGCTCGCCCAGACCGTGCTCGTGTTCAAATTGGTAAAATTTCACGCTTTGGTTTACTTGAAATGTCGCGTCAGCGTTTGCGTCCTTCATTAGGTGAAGCAAGCCAAGGCCCATGTCCACGTTGTAGTGGCCAAGGTACTATTCGTTCAAACGAATCAATTGCGCTTTCAATTCTTCGCTTAATTGAAGAAGAAGCAATTAAAGACAATACAGCACAAGTAAATGCACAAGTACCTGTTGCTGTTGCCGCTTATTTATTAAATGAGCAACGTCGTAGTGTTCATCGCATTGAAAAACATCATAAATGTGACGTAGTGATTATTCCAAATCAACATATGGAAACACCACATTATGAAGTTATGCGCTTACGTAAAGACGAAACACTTGAAACTGTAAGTTACGGACAAGTTGTTGCACCAGAGCCTGAAGTATTCGAGATGTCAAAATCTCCAAGTACGCCAGTCCGTGAAGAGCCGATGCTAAAAGGCGTGGTAATGCCTTCTACTCCTGCTCCACAAGCAACGCCAGCTAAAGCCGTAGAGCCTGCTGCGGTAGCACAAACTAAAACTGAAGGTGGCTTACTTGCTGCTATTGGTAATTGGTTTAAGTCGTTATTTGCAAGTGAATCTGAAGAAGAGAAAAAAGAAGCTGTAGAAAAAGAGCAGCAAGAAGCGCGTAATAACGCTCGTCGTGGTAACGATAATCGTCGTCGTAATAACAATCAACGTCGTCGTAATAATAACCCACGCACTAACAAGCCGCGCAATGAGCGTCCAGCCGCTGAAGAGGAAGCTAAAACTGACTCAGCAGCAAGCACCGAGACTCAAGAGAGAAGCGAGAACCGCAACAAGCGCCGTCGTAATCCTAACTCTCGTAAGCGCCCAGAGCATAAAAACCAAGAAAAAGATCAAGTTAAAACTGAAACCCCTGCAAAGGTGGAAGTAGAAACTGGTTCTAAGCCAGCACAAGCTGCAGAGCCTAAAGAGCAGAAGCCTAAAGTTCGCCGTCAACGTCGTAACATACGTAAAAAAGTACGTCTGCAAGATGAAAAAGCTGAGCAAGCTAACTCAACAGAGCAAGTACCTGAGCAAACGGCTGTAACTGAAACTCCACAAGTTCAAGAGCAAGCTCCTGCTGTAGAAAAGCAAAAGCAAACTCCGGCAGAAAAAACAGCTCACATTAAAGAAGAGAAAGTTGATGTTGTTGATTCTAACGATGAAACAGCAACTACTGAAGACGAACAAGAGCAAACACGTACACGTTCACGTCGTTCTCCTCGTCATCTTCGTGCATCTGGTCAACGTCGTCGCCCTGAAAGTGAAGCAGAAGTTAAATCTGATGAAGCCCCTGCATTTATTCCAGTTGCTGATCAAGCTGCTGCAGAATACGAAGCAGAACTTAAAGCGAAATCAGAAGAAACACCGGTAGATGCGTCGCAACAAGTTGAACAAGCCGTTGCGGTTGAAGACTTAGCAAAAGTTGAAGCTGTAGAAGAGCCAGTAAAAGCTAAAGAACCGGCTAAAGCTGAAACGCCAGTAGCCACTGAAGAGCCAGTTAAAGTTGAAACACCAGTAGCAACTGAAGAGCCAGCTAAAGCTGAAACACCAGTAGCCACTGAAGAGCCAGCTAAAGTTGAAACACCAGCAGCAACTGAAGAGCCTGCTAAAGTTGAAACGCCAGTAGCAACTGAAGAGCCAGCTAAAGTTGAAACGCCAGTAGCAACTGAAGAGCCAGCTAAAGTTGAAACGCCAGTAGCAACTGAAAAGTCTGCTAAAGCTGAAACATCAGTAGTAACTGAAGAGCCTGCTAAAGTTGAAACGCCAGTAGCAACTGAAAAGTCTGCTAAAGCTGAAGCAAAAGTGAAAACTGAAAAATCAGCACCGCATGTTAAAACAGAGGTTACTCAAGGGTCAGCAAGTGCGCCAATGGCACAACCTACTCCTGTAGCTGATAGCGAAGTGAAACATACGTCTGTAGCAATGGCTCACGATAAACGTGAACTAGTTCCAGACAGTGGTTTACGTGCAGGTTCAATCAAACCTGCTGGTCGTGCAAGTTCTGCAATGACTAAAACAATGAGTGTTGATTAATAACTAACATTCATTTAAAAGCCCCGCTATTTAATAAATAGCGGGGCTTTTTTGTTTATATGATTTGAATAATCAAAAAATTACTTCACGCCCGTAAAAAGCGATTTATTCACAAAGAGGTTAAGAGACGCTGCGCTTTTAGAGGTAGTAAAAAGTCTAAGTCTTGCTAACTTTAAAAAGCCCCACTAGTAAACCATCGCTTGTGTTTCTCATTTACTCCTCTTTCACTTCTCTATGTGAAATAAATCTTTAAGGTTTTTTTCCGATGCAACGAATTTATATACCGATACAAAAAAGCGCGATATAAATACCGCGCTCTTAAATCAGCTTTTTACTTGTGAAATTTACTCGCTTTCACTTTCCATAAAACGTTGTAACTGATCTTTTAAGTTTGGCGGAATACCTTTAATTACAAGCGTGTCTGTTGCCTCGTTGTAAGTTACGCGCTCACCTAAGTGTTTACGTTCAAAGCTTACACTCACACCACCACCAAGACCTGAGAACTTAACCATGCTGGTTACGGTTTTCTTATCAACAGGGAAAGTTTCTTCTAAGTCATAGCTTTGTTCTTTACAAAAACTATCAAACGGGCTGTCATCGCCTTTTGTAAGCGTTGCAGATAGCTCGCTTACGCTTGCATCTTCACCAGTTGTCACACAGTCATTACAGTAGTCAAAAACTTGTTTACGTAAATCGTCTTTTTCTGATTTATCAAATTGTTGCTCAGATAAATAATCCTCTACTGCGCTAAGCATTACTTGGCTTTGCTGTTTTGAATCAATACCCTCTTCACAACCTAAAAAGTCTAAGAAAAAGTCAGCAACTTTACGTCCAGCTCGCCCTTTGATAAATGAAATATAACGGTTGTCGTCAGCTTGTGTATCCCACGCTGTTAAATCGATACGAGCAGCAAGTTGCATGCGTGATATGTCTAAATGACGAGAAGCGGCTAAATCAAGCTCTGAGGTCATAGAATAATGCTCTTTGATGTTAATCATCGCAATTAGCATGTAATCAGTTGCAACGTACTGGTAATGACAAAATACTAAATAGCCTGTTTCACTAAATGCATACTTATCAAGCTCTTCTTTTAAAACCGTTGAGGCTTGCTCGGTCATATGCCAAAAGCCTAACTCATCGTTACGGTAACTTTGCATTGCAGATGCTACAACACTGTTTTTGTCACCACTGAAAGCACAATAACCTTTACCAGGTTTACCATTGTATGCATGATGTAATTGTTCGATAAAAACGGCTACTTTATCGTTAATTACCATCTCATCATTTCGAAGGTGAATTTGCGTATCGTCGTCTTTTTTGTCTACATAGTGAACGACTAATTTTTTAACGTCTGTTGTCATCTTTGTTTTTCACGCCTCTAGTGTTAAAATAAGAGAATATAACTATTTTATTGAACCAACTAATGCCAATCTTATCAAAATACTCTAATGAAGAAGTAGAACAAATCGTCGATCAGCTTATTGATGTGCTAACTAAACACAATGCGCCGGTTGATTTAAGTCTTATGTGTTTAGGAAATTCTATCACGCATATCTTAAAAGAGCATGTACCAACAGGGAAAAGACAAGCTATAACCGAGAACTTTGCAAAAGCGCTCGCGCAGTCGGTTAAATAAAATTTATGAATTTATCGCAGCACAATCAATTTTCATCAAAAGCGAGTCAGCTGCTAAGTTGGGGGCATTGGTTTACCTTTGCCAATATCGGCTTAGCCCTACTTATTAGCTTAAGCTATTTATTTGCAGACTCGCCACCTACAAGCTTTTTAGGCATTACCTATATGCTAGTTACTTGGCTAAGCCACACTAGTTTTATAGCCTTTTTAGCGTTTGTGCTGACGGTATTTCCGCTTAGTTTAATATTCCCCTACCCACGACACATTCGTGGCATGGCCGCTGTTATAGCCACTGTAGGCGCATCATTGCTGACTCTTGATGCTTATGTGTATGTTAATTTAGGTTATCACCTAAGTATATCTGCCTTACCTGAAATAATTTCATTGTTGTGGCATCGTTTAACAAGCTCTCCTGCTTTAACAACCATTTTAGCCAGTGGTATTGTTGTTGTTATTTTAGGCTTTCAGCTACTTGTTAGTAATTACACATGGCACCACCTTGAGCGTTTAAAGCAATATAAATTTGCACGTTACGCAATTTCTTTTTTAATCGTGTGTTTTTCGCTTAGCCACAGTATTCATATTTGGGCTGACGCCAATTTAAACTTTGACGTAACAAAACAAGATAATGTTTTGCCACTTTCATACCCCACTACTGCTAAAAGCTTGTTAGCTAAAAATGATCTGCTAGATATAGAAAGCTACGAGCAAGCACACAACGTAAAAATTAATAACCAAAATATTAGTTATCAAATGCCAAGCCCGCTTGAAAAATGCGAGGACTACACACAAGCCAATGTAGATATATTTGTATTTGAAACTCAACAACAACTCGAAAAATTTGTTGCCGAGAATAAAAACATGCACAAAACAGAGCAGTTTTTACAGCCAACAAATCATGACGATACGTTATTTAGCTTAGTGTATGGTTTACCCGCTTTTTATAAAGCAGCAATTTTAACCGAGCAGACACTCCCAGTTTGGCAAAGTCAGCGCCGTAGCATTGAAGTAACTGGCATTGAAGAACTAAGCTTTATTAATGATCAAGCACATAGCTCTAGTGCTATTCGAGTAATTAAAGCGAGTGATACCCCTACTGTTCGAGATGGTGAAACACAGGTTTTTGCTTTTAGTCTTGCCAATAACAAGCAAGAAGTAGTAACCACCTCAACTTTATACAGCTCTGACAAACGTATTTCTAAAGTAGATGGGCTAATTCAACCTAGCGACTTAATTGCAACAAGCGTTGGGCAATATTTAAATTGCAAAGCTATTGTCAAGCAAACAATGCTAGGCGTTAATCTATACAAGAAAAAAGACGATATGGGCGTGAACTACTCTCAGGGTGTTGTTATAGCCTATAAAAAAGATAGGATTACCTTAATAGATTCAGATGGTAACTTTAAAAACATCTCTGCCGCTGAAGGTTTTTCTATTGAACAAGGTTTAGATATACCATTTTTAGTACAAAGTATTAAAAAGCTCAAAACCTTTACCCAATAACAGTTATCCTAACCTAGCTTGATATACCACCAAGCTAGGTTATAGTTTTATATTGTTGTTAGATATAAAAACCAAGGATGACATGTATGTTTAAAACTTCTCGTTATATTCTCCATTCTAGCTTTTTACTTATCAGTTTTTTTAGCTTTAGCGATACCACTTACTACAAATGTGTAACAGAAAAAGGCACTGTCTTTTCTCAACTCCCCTGTGACGACGAAGCAACGACTTATAAAGTTAACACAACGGGTAATCAGTATTCTGGTCCTAAGGTTGACTACACTAAACAACTAAACGAACTTGAGCGTGAAAGACTCCTATCTGGCTTACAGGCAGAGCTTCGCAGTAATAACCATAAACTAACAATACTTGATCGTAATAAAGAGCGTGCTGAATACAAACAACAAGAGCGGTTAAATCATATCTTAGCCATTGATGATAAAAAGCGTATTACTAAAGACATTACTAAAAAACTAAAAATAATTAATAAAACATATAAGAAAAACGTATCGGCTGTGACTAAACAAATTAAAATTCTCGAAAAAAAGATAGCTCAATTCCAATAAGTTACTCTTAGTTAGTAAGTAACATTTATCTTGGTTTTAAACTTAAAATAACATACCCTTAACACAATAGAGTATAAACTCTAGGGACTTTTAAGGAGTGCAGATGCAACCTCGCCATATTGCTGAATTAATTTTAACGGGTTTTAAAAGGCACTATCAGTTATTTCAAAAAACAACAGCCAAAGCCCCTCTTGCCTTTGCAAAAAAAGATTGGCAAGCAATTAATGATATCAGCCGTTTGCGTATCAGCTATTATGATGATCGTGTTAACGAAACCACGCAAGCGCTAAAAAAAGAAACCCCAACCGAACAACTCGATGAAAGCCTATGGCTTGAAGTTAAAAAGATATATCAGCATTTTTTATGTTTTCATCCCCAAGCAGAGCTCGCCGAAACTTTTTATAACTCTGTATTTTGCCGGCTGTACCATAGGCGCTATTTTCATAATGACTTTATATTTGTAGAAGCAACCTTAAAAGATGCTCCTTCAGTGCCTGTAGAAGCAGAATATAGAACATACTTTCCTGTAGTTGATGGCCTAAAACCAACAATAAAACGCATTATTAGTCATTTTGATTTTAAGGCCCCATTTGTAAATTTAGAGCGTGATATCCGCCTCCTTGTTAAAGCTTTTTATAAACAAGCCCCCGATACACATCACCAACCTTGGCAAATGCGCTTTGATATTTTACACACACCTTTTTATCGAAATAAAGCAGCCTATATTGTTGGTCGTGTTGTTTCAAAAAGTGGGGTTCAGCCTTTTATAATCGCTGTATTACACGATGGAGATAACGGATTATATTTAGATGCACTTTTAACTAAGTCATCTCAAATGCGTGTTATTTTTGGCTTTGCCCGCGCCTACTTTATGGTAGAGACTCACGCACCTTCAGCACTTGTTCGGTTTTTAAATCAACTTATGCCAAACAAAACACTTGCTGAGCTCTATAACGCAGTGGGTTTTCATAAGCAGGGTAAAACTGAGTTTTACCGAGAGTTTTTAAATCATTTATCTCACTCTAGTGATGAGTTTACAATTGCACCGGGGACTCCCGGTATGGTGATGATGGTATTTACCCTCCCCTCATTTGGCTATGTTTTTAAAGTAATAAAAGACAAATTTGGTGAGAGTAAACCCTTTGGCCGTGATACCGTATTAAAGCGCTATCAACTAGTAAAAAACCATGATCGCGTTGGCAGAATGGCCGATACCATAGAATATTCTAACGTCGTATTTCCTTTAGCGCGTTTTGATAGTAATTTACTTGCGCAATTACATAAAACAATTGGCTCATCAATGGTAATTGAGGGCGATTGGTTGATCATCAAGCACTTGTATATTGAACGGCGCATGACACCTCTTAACTTGTTTTTAGAAAATGCTGATGAAGAAAGTGTCGCCGACGCGATTGAAGAATATGGGCAAGCCCTAAAAGAAATGATTGCTGTTAATATATTCCCTGGTGATATGCTCTTAAAAAACTTTGGTGTAAGTAAGCACAAACGTATTATTTTTTACGATTACGATGAAGTTCAATATCTAACCGATATGAACTTTAGAGCATTACCAAAAGCAAAGAGCTATGACGACTATCTAATGGATGAACAAAGTTACTCTGTTGCACCACAGGACGTATTTCCTGAGCAACTTTGTACATTTGTAATGCCAAACCCTACGTATAAAAAGTTTTTACTCAGCACTCATCCTGAGCTTATAGATGTTAGCTTTTGGAAGCAGGCACAACAAAATATAAAAAATGGTCAGGTAAGTCATATTTACCCATACCCGACAGCACAGCGCTTTATTCACCACTGGTAAGCGCTAAAGGACACACACAATGAATATAAGTAAAATAGATTTAAATTTACTCGTTTACCTCGATACATTGCTTCGAGAATGCAACGTAACACGCGCTGCTAATCAATTGAGTATAACGCAACCTGCAATGAGTAATGGCCTTAAACGTCTTCGTAACTTATTTAACGACCCTATTTTAGTTCGTACCAGCGATGGTATGGTACCTACCGAGCGTGCTTTGGAGTTACAACCCGTTATTCGTGGCATTTTAATGACCCTTGAAGAAACTCTAGCACCTAATCGAGAATTTGAGGCAAGCCAAAGTAAGCGTGTGTTTAGAATAATGGCCAGTGATTACGCTGCAAGTACATTAGCACCAAAGCTTTTAAGTAAATTGCACGAAGAAGCCCCCGATACTACTTTAGATATACTCACACCAAGTGATGTCACCTTTCATGATGTAGAAAACGGTAAAGTAGATATGGCAATCAACCGTTTTGAAAACTTACCTCAGTCTTTTCATCATAAACGTATTTGGAAAGATAGTTTTTGCTGCTTAGTAAAAGCCGATAATCCTATAATTGAAAACTTTAGTCTCGACAGCTATTTAAAAGCGCGCCATATATGGGTAAGCAAAACAGGTTTTGGTGTAGGTGTAGGCATGGACCCTAAAGATGTGCAAAAACTTGGCTGGGTTGACGAAGCACTTGCTCACTTTGGTAAGCATCGTAATATTGCCACTTTTACGCGTAACTACCATGTAGCAATTCATTTAGCTAAAGAGAAAAATTTGATTGCGACCCTTCCTTCAAAAGCCGCAAATA
The DNA here is from genome assembly GCF_031198785.1 of Pseudoalteromonas sp. HL-AS1. Taxonomy (NCBI): domain Bacteria; kingdom Pseudomonadati; phylum Pseudomonadota; class Gammaproteobacteria; order Alteromonadales; family Pseudoalteromonadaceae; genus Pseudoalteromonas; species Pseudoalteromonas sp. HL-AS1. The sequence continues at coordinate 1,494,939 of NZ_CP133569.1, read as the reverse complement.
TATATTTAGATGATCCGGGGCTTAAAATTTTAGAGCCACCATTTCCAATTCCTCCTTTTGAGCTTGATATGATTTGGAGTCCACTGTTACATCGCGATGCGAGTCACATTTGGTTACGTCAAAAAGTAGCTGAAGTAGCTGAAGAGCTAAAATAACTTTATTACACAATATAATGTAAAAATTGCTAGGTTATTTTTATGCCTGTTAACTTAGCACTCGACTGAAGTAAAATTAAACCAATAAAATCAAATAACTACATAACTATTGAAACGTGGAACATACATTGCTTTTATTAAATTGAACTATACATTCATTTAATTAAAGAGGTCATTATGAACACCCATCAAGGATCAGAAGTAAATCATATTACTGACATCATTCAAGTTATGAACAGCGGCATCGATTTTTATCAAAAAGCACAGGAAAAAGTTGAAGACCCTGCTATTGGTGCACTTTTTCAGCGTATGATAGATGCCCGAAAAGTGAGTGTTGAGCGCTTGCAGCCATATGCAATTAATGAAAAAGGCGAACGCGAAGATGGCTCATCTTTCGCTGTCGAAGCAAGGCGTGCATACACAGCGCTGCTTACTACATTTAGCTCACACAACGACAGCACGTATGTAAAAGAGCTTGAAGAGGTAGAAGATAAAACCCTTGAAGAAATTAAAGCTGCAATGGATAAACCGCAACCAGCTGACTGCGAAGCTGCACTGGCTAAAACATTATTAACAATGCAAAGCTGCCATGCAGAAATGAGCCGTATGCAAAAGCATTAAGCTTACATAGCTCACAACTAGAACCCAGCCTCGAGCTGGGTTTTTTATTGCCTCTAATACCAATCTACATAGTTTTTTAAGCAATTTAACAAATTGCATTACATTATAACGATGCTAAATAGACCCCATATATAAGCAGAACGGTATAAACACCACCTTATTTCACCACATTTTAAATACATAATTAGTACAAATATTTAATGTTATTAGAATGTTTATTTAACCACGCTTTATTTTTGCTGTGCTAATTTTGTTAATAGGTACCTAAAACCTTGCTGTGGCGCCGCAGCATTTAATTAAAAATAAGATCCAATATGAAAAGCAAACTAACCAAGCTGCAAAAAAATGCTGATGTAGATATGACCCCGATATTAGACATAGTGTTCATATTACTAATTTTCTTTATTGTAACTACATCTTTTGTAAAACCTGTGGCTATTGAATTAAACCGACCACTCGACAGCCCTCAAATAGATAAGCCTGTTAAAAATGCTCTATTTAGAATTGATGAAAGTAACGGAGTATATTTTTCTGGGAGGTTAATTGATTTAGAGCAAGTTGCGACTAATTTAGCTATGTTCGCGGCTGAATATGAAATAAGTTCAGTACTTATAACCGCAGACGAAAACAGTACACATAATACTTTAATAAATGTAATGAATAATATTAAGCAATACGATGATTATCCAATAAGTTTGATTTCTAAATAAAATCAGCCCAAACTAAAACCAAAAAAAGGGCCTTACGGCTAATGCCAGTCAGTTAAGCTGACTGGCATTTTTCTTTTTATGGGGATACTTAGATGGTTTTGGCTTAACCCATCGGGCTGAGGGATCCCCACTTTAAACGGGCAGTTACACAGAATCCGTTACAGGCTCCTTTATCCAGCGGCTTCTTTTTCGTAATTCAAAATAAAGTTTTTTAAACTTTTTTCTATATAGCTTTGTGTAATACGTCTCTTACATAGCTTTATGACTTGCTTGGCTAAGGTTAAAAATGAAAGAACTCGGCGATTCTTAACGCTATTTGCTTGAAATTTTATATGCCACTTTCTTTTTTCTGCTTCACACCCTATAAACCATAACGCAGTGCTCGCTATTGTGGCTATCAAGCATAATATTCCTATTCTATTTATGCCGGTGCTTTTACTAAAACGCCACGAAAAACCATATCTCAAACTTTTGTCATCGCGGAAATTTTGCTCTATTTGCATTCTTTTACTATATAAACCAACTACTCGCTTACTCGTCATTGTATTGTCTGATGTCGCGAGTAACCATGGCTCTTTAGCTAAGTTTTGATACATTTTTGTATCTTTCGTAAATCTGCTTTTTCCTTTTCTTCCTTTATTTTTTCCATGATATACGTGTAAAAATGCATCGCATGCTGTCGGGCTAGACTGAGTTAGTCGTGCTTGACCTAACGTCTTAGGTATATCGCTGGCACCAGCCCTAAGTTGTTTTAATGTATGCCATTGTGATTGCATGGCTAGTTTACACTTCATTGAGCCTCTTAATCGACCTATCATATGCCAACCAAGTTCGCGTACTTTACTATACCAAGGCGTAAGAAAGCCGCCGTCTGTTACAATATAGACACTAGGATGTCGTCCAAGCACTTCATAAAGTTCATCTAAAAACAGGCTGTTGGTTGCTGGGCTATCAAAATCCTTCTGCTCAACAATCATGTTATAAATCACGATAGAGCGCCCATCCACAAGTAAGCTTGCTCGCAGTAAGTGATAGTCGTGACCACAGGCACCGCTCCAGTCAACGGCAATTGCAAGCATGGGTAAAGAGTCAATAATAGGATGAGCTAATGCTTCATAGATAGCGACCCTTTCATTGTAGAGGTGAGTATTTTTTAAGAAGCGATCAACGCGTTTTATTTTATGTTTTACATCCACAGCGCCAGACAAATTTCTGCCGATTTCAGTTAAGGTAAGTTTATTGCCCGAAATTAATGCATTACTGCAGCTTAGTAATGTTTTTACTCTGGCATTATTGAATGGCGCTAATGCATGTTTAAAGTACTTATGGCAAACTGATGTCTCAGGCATAGCAGTTGTGACTTATGTGGGTTGTGGTGATTTACATAAGATCATAAATTGCTGTGCCTGTCACGTTTTGGGGATTCGTCAGCCCAAAGGGCAGCGCATGTTTGGCATTTATGCTGCGTTATCACCTATTTATGGGGAATAACCACACTACATAGGCTCTGCCTTGCCCAAATACCAAACATACTGCTGCAAATTCAACCACGAAAGGTCAACACGCCCTGACAATTAGACTAATATTTAGGACGTTTAAATAATACACATTTAAACTATGTGTGTTATTTTGAATTAATGCATTTTATTGGAGCAAACGTAATGAAAAATATACTTATTGTTGCAGCGCTAGCACTTCTTACAGCCTGTACACAAACCCCTGATTGGGATTACGATAAATCAGCCAACTTTAGTAATTTTAAAACATTTGCTTGGGTAGAAAACGCCAGCCTAACTAAAGACACAAATAACTACCAAATTAATGGACTAATGGAAAAACGTGTTCGCACTGCCGTTAACGCTGAGCTGAGCCAAACACTAGGTATGAGCTTAGTTGATGCAGCAGATGCTGATGTACTTGTTAACTATCATGCATCGGTTGATAAAGAGCTTGAAGTAGATACATTTAATGTAAACTACCGCCCGCATTGGGGTTATTGGGGTACTGGTTTTCAACGTGATACAACCGCGCGTGAATACGAAGTGGGCACACTGATTATTGATATTGTGGATCGTGAATCTAACCAGCTAGTATGGCGCGGCGCAAAAGAAGGCCGATTAAAGAAAAACCAATCGCCAGAACAACGTGAAGCATCAATTAATAAAACAGTGAGCGAAATTTTAAGTAACTTCCCGCCGCAAAAGCAGCAATAAGTTAAAATTAGCTATAAGTAAGTTTTAAAAGAGCTCACAGTACGTGAGCTTTTTTGTGGGTGATTGTTTTTGGGGCTTACAGACTTAAGTAATTACGAGCTACGCTCGTCACGTCAGCAAACTGCACGTCTACAAAAAACACCGCGTTAAATTTACGATTTATACTTATGCAATAACTCAAGCGGTATATGGCAGTAATCATCAGGATGATTAGTTAAACGGTCTTGATGCTCAGGATCGCTTGGCACGTAGTTAGTTAGCAGCTCTACTCCTACCACAATTTTATCCGCATCACTTCGCTGGCTTATATAATTGCTAGCTGCGTCTAAATGGCTTTGGTTTTTGCTATAAATGGCAGTGCGGTATTTAGGGCCTACGTCATCCCCTTGTTTATTGATACTGTATGGGTCAATAATTTCAAAAAAGTAATCATACAGCTTATTTAGGCTAACGACTTTTAAATCAAAAATGACCTTTACGCATTCGGCATAACCATCGTAATCGCCTTGTGTATTATCATTTTTTCCATTAGCCCGCCCTGCTTCAGTACTTATTACACCAGGTAAGTGCTTTAAAAATTCTTGTACGCCCCACAGGCAGCCACCAGCAAAGTAAATAGTATTATATTCTTTAGTATCCATTATAAATGTTACCTAATAAGTAATTATACCGATTGCATTAAAATAGTGTTCTATTATAGCGCCAAGAAAATAGCGCAATAACAAGGCGAAAATTATGACATATAGTTGTTCTATATAAATAATTTTTAACGCAGTGAGTGCGCTATTTAATACGATAGAATGACCATGTTTTTAATAAAGTCGGTATTACGTAAATGGTTATCAAATGCAGTTATTAACAAATTAATGTACAATCGCGCACAAAATGACTGCTGTTACATTTAGTTATTTTATCATGCTCAAATATAAGCTTTGAAATTAATTGTAACCGCAGCTACAAATAAAAAATGACGAGAAACACATGAATCGCACACCACACCTTATAATACCTGCAATATTATGCAGCGTTACTGCATTTGCTAATGCTAATACGCTATCTGATGAGTCACCAATCGAGAAAATAACGGTTGAGGCCTCACCCACTGCAAATAAGTTGCCAGTAGGTACATTCGACTCACCTATTTCTAATTTAGAATATGACCCTCGTGTTGACCTTCAATCGCGTAATATGGCTGAGGCGCAAGCTGATGTAACTATTCGTGGTGGGATTTTTGAAAACACCGGCTTTAGAGTAGGAAGCGCTACTCTACTTGACCCGCAATCTGGCCATTATTTTGCTGAAATACCCATTGCACCGCAAATGCTAACCGGCCCAGATATTTTAACTGGTGCCGATAACGCACTTTACGGTATGAATAGCTCTGTAGGTACAGTTTCGTTTGATTGGAAACCGATTATTACTGGCGGTAGTGTATCCCTTGGTACTGGTACAAACGACTTTAATCTGCAAAGTATTCACGCTGCTAAAAACACACAACTTGATAGCTTAGCTAACTATACTCTGGGCTTTGAAGGTGAGTATTCTCATTCGCAAAGTGATGGCACCATTGATAATGGCGATCATGACTTCTCGCGCGCCTCAGCTCGCGTGCAATTAGCAAGCGAGCATAGCCAAACAGATTTGTTTTTTGGCTCACAAGATAAGTTTTTTGGCTGGCCTAACTTGTACACCCCTTTTGGCGTTAACGAAACTGAAGATTTAGAAACCCGTCTTTGGATGCTTAATCACAAGCAAAACTACGCTGATAACAGCAACTTTGAAGTATCTGCTTATTATCGTACCCATGACGATCACTATATTTACTCGCGCGAAAATCCTAGTTCATTTGAAGCTTTTCATAAAAGTGAAGTTAAATCGCTTGGACTTTCGGGTCGTCATGCACAAAGTGATGCACTGGCAATAAATTACTCTGCACAATTTATTGATGACTCGATTGAATCAACCACACTTGAAAACAACTTTACCTCTCGTAAGTATTATAAATTAAGCGTATTGCCTGAATACAAAATGGCGCTTGAGGATAATAAACAACTTACATTTCGTTTAGGTGCTGCGTTTGACGATACAAATCGTGATGATGCTGAAGTATCAGCTATTGGTGATATAACCTTAAACACCCAAAATAGTGACGGCACAGCGCAAACTATTTATTTATCATACGCGCAGGCGAGCCAAGTTGCAGGCTACACAGCCATTGGCGGCAGCGATTCTGGGGGATTATTTAGAAGTAATTACAATCTTGAGCGCGAAACCACTTCAAACTTAGAGTTAGGGTTATTGCTTGAAGAACAAAGCTGGCAGTTAAATTCGGCTATTTTTTATCGAAAAGATAATAACTTAACCGATTGGACCTTTAATTTTGATTCAACATCAGCGCGCTTTGCAAACCCGGTTGATATTGATACAGCTGGGGTTGAGTTTTTAGCGACTAAGCACTTTGATACAGCAAAACTTATAGCAAGCTACACGTATTTACATAAATCAGAAAACTACGGCGCAGCCGATATTGATGCCAGCTTTTACGCGTTAAACTTTCCTGATCACCGTTTAACACTTGGCGCTGTGTACAACCCAACTGATATTTTAGAATTTAGAATAGATAACGAATGGCGTACACAACACAAAAATGCACTTAGAAACGGCAGTGACAACGCGTTATTTACCCAACTAACGCTTAAAATAACCCCGCCACAGTTGAGTAATTTATTTATCACCTTAGCGGCAGATAACTTATGGGATGAGTCGTTTGAAGAAATACCAGGTACACCAGGGCGAGGTGAGCAATATACGTTAAGCGCAACGTATAGTTGGTAGAATTGAGCTATCACGTTCAAAGACCTGTTTATTTAAAACAGGTCTTTGAATAAATATTTAGCAAAAAATAAACGGCATACTAAATATTAAGAGCTTTGATTACTCAGCTTATATTTCAGCTTATATTGAACCAGAACGACATTGTCTTTTTCTTAGCTCATTATCAATTTGTAAAGGGCGACTAAGCTCATCTGTAAGAACCTGCGAAACAACCGTACCGGTTTCAACTTCTTGTATCCAGATTGATATTTTATCCCCTTCCCTTTTTCTATTTAGCATGTAGCTTTTATTAGAATCTAAATTAACGTTAAAATTAACAAAAGCTTCTTTTTGACTATTTAAAACATCAGGGTTTGAAACACTCGCCTTTACCCATAAATCATGCTCACCACTGATATACTGCTTTGGTTCAGCCCATTGTGTAGGTTTTTTGTTAAAGCACATCAAGTGGACATATTCTAGATCTACTCCCTGCTCTCTTTTAAAGTTTTCGAGTCTAAAGTGGTCTTCTTTAATATCGGTTTTAATGGGTAAGTTTGAACAACCTAATAAAGTCACACCTAATGTAAATGCTGTAAGTAAATTTTTCATTTTTCTTTCCTTTTAAAAATTAAGATTGAACGAAATCACCTATAAATGAGATTTATAAAAAGTATCTTACAATTTCCTATATTAGCAACAAAATTAAATATGTCTAATATTTCGCCATCAAATAAATTAACGACTGCTTTTAATAACCTTGTGAAGATTTTTATTAATAATATATTGTAAATAGATGTGTATTAAAAACGAGGATTAAGTTAGCTCTTCGAGCTCTGTAATAAGCGCTAGAGCTTGTGCATTTGTTGTCCCGCACACATCAAGCGTGGCGCTAAAATCGCTACATACTTTAGGGCGGCTTTCATCACCAAATAACTTACATAAATTACGTTCATCTAGCTGAATACAGCGCTCTCCGGCTTTTTTACCATTTGGCATACCTGGAATAGGCGAACTAATACTAGGCGCAATACAACATGCGCCGCAGCCTAGCCTGCAATTCATCGATTCGGTTTTCATAATTTCCTCGGTATAAAAAACACTTACTTTAATTTCTTTTTAGGAACTTAATTAGTCGCATAGTAAGTTGTAACACACACATGTAATGCTTTGTTACATCTTAAAACAGCTTGTAAACACTTTATTGCGTATTATTAATCTGTCACCACCAATTATGAAGGAATGCCTTGTGGCTACTACAAAACAAATAATACTCCCAATCGCTGTTTTAGCAGGCGGTATTGCTTTAGCTTTCGCCTTTATGGCAATGAAAAAACCACCCGAAGAAAAGCCAGAGCAAGATTTACGTCCTTTAGTAGCAACACAAAGCGTACTTTTAGATTCTATAACGCTCGATGTTAAATCGTACGGCATTGTTAAACCAAAGTATCGTACCGAGCTAATAGCACAAGTTAGCGGGCAAGTTATTTCGGTATCAGATCAATTTGTTGAAGGCGCGTTTGTAAAGCAAGGCGATATTTTAGCACGAATTGATGCAAATGATTACGAGGCAGACTTTATTGAAGCACAAGCAGGTTTAGCACAAGCAAGCTCAGCACTTGAAATAGAACGCGCGCAAGCACATGTCGCTCAAGCTGAGTGGGAGCGCATTAAGTCAGATTCAAGCGACGCTATTGCATCAGAACTTTATTTGCGAAAACCACAGCTTGCAGAAAAATTAGCGCGTTACCGCTCTGCTCAAGCAAGTGTTAAGCGTGCTAGCCGCAATCTTGAGCGTACTTATATTAAAGCCCCTTATGATGCCATTATTAATGAGCGCACAATTAGCTTGGGTTCAGTAGTAAACCCAGGTAATAGTTTTGGCGCACTAAGCGCAACCTCAGTTGCAGAGGTACGTTTACCGGTTGCCGATCAAGAACTGCAATATTTAAAAAATGGCGGCGTAGGCTCAAATGTTACATTTAACGCAGAATACGCAGGTAAACAAACAATGTGGCAAGCCAAAGTAATTCGCACCGAAGGTGTGGTTGATCAAACAAGCCGCATGAGTTATTTGGTAGCACAACTTGCAACACCTTATGGCGATAAAACACGTCCTCTTCGTTTTGGCTCATACATTAACGCTACCATTGAAGGTCGCCCGCTTGATAACGCAATTATTGTTGCGCACCACTTAGTTAAAGATAATAAAATTGTAATTTTAAATGACGATTTAACATTGTCGTTTAAAACCCTCAATATTATACGCGAACAAAACGGCATGATTATAGCCCGCCAAGGGTTAAAAAATGGCGAGCAAATTGTTACCTCAGCGCTTGAATACCCAACTGAAGGTATGGCAGTAAAAGTTGAAGATATTGCGCCTGATAAAACTGATGTAACTCAACTTGCACTGAAAGAGGAATAACCATGAACACTCGTGAAACAGGGTTAATAGCATGGTTTGCCCGAAATCCCGTTGCAGCCAACCTACTAATGATATTTATATTAGTGGGCGGTATTTTAATGGCGATGACCATTCGCAAACAAATGTTCCCACAGTTTGAAAGCAACTGGATAAGCGTACAAGCAGTTTACCCAGGTGCAGCCCCGCAAGAGGTTGAAGAAGGCATAACCATAAAAGTTGAAGAAAACCTCGAAGGTATTGAAGGCATTAAACGCCTAATTACGTACTCTAACCGTGGTTTTTCACAAGCGTGGATTGAAATAGAAGAGCAATACAATCCACAAGAAGTACTTGATGAAATTAAAGTACAAGTTGATTCAATAAACACCTTTCCTGCGGGAATGGAGCGCCCTGTTGTGCGCCGCGATAAGTTTGAGCAAGAGGTAATGATACTCGCGCTTTACGGCGACATGAGTAACTACCAGTTAAAAGAGCTTGGCAACGATATAAAAGACGAGCTACAAGCACTGCCTCACGTTAACCTTGTTAATTTTAACGGCGGCTTAGAATACGAAATTGGTATAGAAGTCAGCCCAGATAAACTGCGCGAATATGGCTTAACATTTAGAGATATTGCAGGCGCGGTGCAAAACTTTTCGGCAAATATGTCTGCGGGGCAAATACGCTCTGAAAATGGTTATATTTCGATGCGTGTTGAAAAACAAGCCTACCGTGGTTTTGAGTTTGAAAAACTGCCACTTATTACCCTTGCTGATGGCGCACAAATTTATTTAGGCGATGTAGCAACTATTAATGATGGCTTTGAAGAAGGTCTACAATATTCAAAATACAATGGTAAAAACTCACTCTCGTTTGAAGTAAACGCATCAAAAGATCAAGACATTACCGATGTAGCAAAAGTACTTAAAAGCTACATGGCAACTAAAGAGCCACTTTTACCTGCAGGCGTTAAGCTCTCTCCTATTGTTGATTTAACTTACTACCTTGAAGGTCGACTCGATATGATGGTCGATAACATGATTTGGGGTGGCTTGTTAGTAATGATAGTGCTGGCACTATTTTTACCGCTACGCTTAGCATTTTGGGTAATGATGGGCTTACCGGTGTCTTTTCTGGGCGCCTTTTTGTTTATGCCTATTGGCTTTTTAGATGTAACAATTAACCTAGCCTCTCTTTTTGCCTTTATACTTGTACTCGGGATTGTTGTTGATGACGCCATAGTTGTGGGCGAGTCAGCCAGTGCCGAAATAGAAAAATACGGCCACACACTTGATAACGTAGTACGCGGTGTTAAACGTGTTGCGATGCCAGCGACCTTTGGTGTACTAACGACTATTGCGGCATTTTTACCACAAACACTCGCAACCGGCCCTGGTGCTGCTTTTTCTAAAGCCATTGGTGGCGTTATTATTTTATGTTTGATTTTTTCACTCATTGAATCAAAACTAATTTTACCTGCGCATATTGCAGCAATGAACCCGCGTAAACCAAACCCTAAAAATCTATTACATCGCTTACGTATGGTGATTGATAGCAGCTTAAAAGGCTTTGTGAATAACTACTACCTTCCTTTTGTTAGCCGCTGTATTCACTACCGCTATACCGTAATTGTTGGCTTTATGTGTTTGCTTATTGTAAGCGCAGGTATGTTTGCAGGTGGTTTAGTTAAGTTTGTACCAAACCCTAAAATACCGCACGACTTTCCACGTATTGATATAGAAATGAACCTTGCCTCATCTGAGCAAGCAACGCTTGAAACCGCACGTAAAATAGAAAGCGTGTTGTTACAGGTCGATCAGCAACTACAAGAGCAATACGGTAAACCGATGATCCGCGATTTATCAGTAAGTCTGCGCGGGCGAACGCAAGCAAATATTATGGCCATTTTGGTAGAGCCTGATTTACGCCCTATCGACACCTTTGCCCTAAGTGCGTTATGGCGTGAGCAAATGCCTGCCCTACCAGGCATTAAAACCATGACCATTCAAGACAGTATAATGAATGGCGGTCGAGATGATGGCGACGTTAGCTTTAAACTTGAAGGCAAAAATGCTGACGAGCTAAAAGAAGTGGCTGGTAAATTAAAAGCTAAATTACAAACAATGGAAGGCGTTGGCGACGTAAACGATTCAATGCAAAGCGCTACCGACGAAGTGCAACTTGATTTAAAACCACTCGCTTACAGCATGGGTTTAACGCTTGCTGATGTAGCGTCGCAAGTTAGCTTTAGTTACTACGGCTTAGAAGCGCAGCGAATATTGCGTGAAGGCGAAGAAATTAAAGTGATGATCCGCTACCCAGAAGACGAACGTAACTCAATTAGTGACATCGCAAGCGTGCGTATTATTACGCCTACTGGCGCTGAAGTACCGCTAAGTGAAATAGCCGAAGTTAAGCTGGTTGACGGTGTAAACCGTATTCGCCGCGAAAACTCTAAACGCACTGTAAACGTATGGGCTGCGGTAAATACCGACCAAGCCGAACCATTTGCTATTGCAGAAGAAATTCGTGATGAATACTTACCAACATTACTTAAAAGCTACCCTGGCGTTACAAGTGATGTAGCTGGGCGCATTCAAGAAGAGATGGATAGTGCTTCAGAGCAGCTTCGTGACTTTGGTATATCAATGATGATTATATTTGCCTTGTTAGCGATTCCGCTTCGTTCTTACTCGCAGCCACTTATTATAATGTCGGTTATTCCGTTTGGTGTAGTTGGCGCGATGTTTGGCCATATGATTTTAGGTATGACTATGAGCAGCTTATCGATGTTTGGCATTATTGCTGTAGCAGGTGTGGTCGTAAATGACTCCCTCGTTATGGTTGATTTTGTAAACAAAGCACGCGCTGAAGGCGTTGCGATTAAGGATGCTGTAATGCAAGCCGGTGCTCGTCGCTTTAGAGCGATATTACTTACCTCAATCACTACCTTTATTGGTGTAATGCCAATTATTTTTGAAACAAGTTTACAAGCTAAAATTGTTATCCCAATGGCTGTATCACTTGCTTTTGGTGTGTTATTTGCCACAGTAATTACACTGATACTTATACCGTGCCAGTATGTTGCACTAGAAGATGCTAAACGATTAGTACGTAAAATGCGTGGCAAGCCACCACTAGTAGATGCCCAACCAGCGCCTACTCACAGCTAAATTAAGTAACATCCCAACCAAAAAAGCTCGGCATATTATGCCGAGCTTTTTATTTTTAGCTTAAAAATAATATTCACCTATTTGCTAACAATACTTCTATTACTTATTTTTTAACACGCAGGATAACTTTGGCAACAGTCCTAATAATTGAGAGAAATATTGCTCGTTTTTTATCCCTAATACGTTATGGTATTTAAATAATAAATAGACATAATAAAATTAAGGAACAGCCATGAATACATCTCCCTCTGATCACATTCCTCAAGAAGCCTTTGATTGGTATGACGAATACGCCCACGGTTTAATGGACCGACGTACTTTTATGAAAAAACTCGGTGGCCTTGCTGCTCTTGGCTTTTCGATGGCTGTACTTACATCAGCATTATTACCTAATTACGCATTGGCTGAACAAGTATCGTTTAATGACGATGATATTAAAGCAACATACGAAGAATTTGATTCGCCAGACGGGCACGGTAAAGGCAAAGGTTACTTAGCAACCCCTAAAAATGTAGAAGGTAAGCTTCCAGTTGTGCTTGTGGTCCACGAAAACCGTGGATTAAACCCATACGTAAAGGATGTAGCAAGACGCTTAGCCAAAGTGGGCTTTATTGCATTTGCACCCGACGCGCTCTTTCCACTGGGTGGCTACCCTGGTAACGATGATGAAGGACGCGCTATGCAAAAAACTATGGACAGAGCTAAAATTCAAAACGATTTTGTAGCTGCTGCGCACTTTTTAAAATCGCATGCTAACAGTAACGGTAAGTTAGGCGCTGTTGGTTTTTGTTTTGGCGGCTACATTGTTAATTATTTAGCGGCAGTAGATAGTAATTTAATTAGTGCTGGAGTGCCTTTTTACGGCACTCCAGCCAGTGAAAGTTTACGTAAAAATATTAAAGCACCGTTAATGATTCAATTAGGAGAACTGGATAAACGTGTAAACGCGTCATGGCCACAGTACGAACAAGATTTAAAAGCTAATAATGTTGAATACACTATGCATATGTATAAAGGGGCAAATCATGGTTTTCATAACGACTCTACAGGTCGATATGATAAAGGCAATGCCGAGCTTGCATGGCAACGTACCGTTGAGTTTTTTAATAAAAAGCTAAGTTAGCGAATACGATAAATGCCACCAGCTCTAAGCCAGTGGCATTATTAAGTAGACTAATTAGCTCAGTACGCTTTTATCAATAATTCCTTTATTTACCAACTGCTGCAAAATAGCTTGGGATTTTGCTCTGCATGCATCACGTAGTAAACGCACCGCCGGAGTTATTGATTGCCTACTTGGGCAAATAAGCCAAAGTTCACCATTAACATGTTGATAATCTTGCATTACAGTAACCACCCTGTCATTGAGTAAATCATCAGCTATATCAAGGGCTGATTTTACAGCCAAGCCTTTACCCGCAACGCACCAGCGCCTTACTAAATCGCCATCGTTTGAGGCGCGCCTACCGTCCATTTTAACTTTATATTTTGACTCACCATCGGTGAATTCCCACGTATTATTTGTAATATCCTGCAACTGATAAAACAAACCTTGATGCGATGCTAAATCATCAGGATGCACAGGAGCCCCATTTCGTAAGAGGTACTCGTCAGTTGCACATAACAAGCGCGGTACGTTACAAATTTTGAAACCATAAACGCTAGCATCATTAGGCGAGCCATAACGAAGCGCTATATCAACTGAGTCACGGTAAAAGTCGATATTACTATCACTTATATGCGTTCTTAAACTTAGCTTTGGATAAGTGTCCATAAGTTCATCAATCCATGGGATCACTAAGTTACGCCCTAAGTCAGATGAAAGGGCAACACGCAATTCGCCTTCTATTTCGTCGTGCTCACCTTTAAGGTTTTGCTTTGCAAGCTCAAGTACTGCCAAAGCCTGCTCACATTGTGGTATGTAGCGCTCCCCAGCACCCGATAGCCTCAAATGACGTGTTGTACGAACAAACAGTTCACTACCAAGGGCTGACTCAACACGTTTAATAGCAGCGCTTGCTGTGGCTGTACGCATATCTAACTTAGCAGCTGCGAGCGTAATACTTCTAAACTCAGCGACTTTTAAAATAAGTTTTAAATCTTCTATGTTCATGTTATCTATTTATATTTGATAATGATTCAACAATTATGCGGTTTATCTATGTTAAAGCAAGGTCTATTATATATCTATCAGCTCGCCAAAGCATGGCTTGCACCTTATATGTAAACAAACTAGGACATTTATTATGAAAGCCATTGGTTATAAAAAATCTCTTCCTATTACTAACCCTGAATCGTTAATTGATGTTGAATTACCACAGCCAGTTGCAACAGGTCGCGATTTACTTATAAAAGTTAAAGCTATTGCAGTTAACCCAGTAGATTACAAAGTGCGTGCATCTATGCCCCCTGCTGAGGGTGAAGTAAAAGTTATTGGTTGGGATGCCGTTGGTGAAGTTGTTGCAATCGGCGATGCTGTAACGGCATTTAAACTCGGTGATGCGGTTTATTACGCTGGTGATATTACTCGCCCAGGTAGTAATGCAGAATTTCAATTAGTGGATGAGCGCATTGTAGGATTTAAACCGCAGAGCTTAAACGATGCTGAAGCTGCTGCATTACCCCTTACCGCAATAACAGCGTACGAATTATTATTTGAGCATTTAAACATTGTAAAACAAGCTGCTGATGCAACAACAAAATCAGACGAAGTTATTTTAGTAACAGGTGCCGCAGGCGGCGTTGGCTCTATTTTTATTCAAATTGCTAAAGCGATTACTGGCGCAACGGTGATTGCCACTGCATCGCGCGAAAGCTCACAAGCATGGGTTAAAAAACTAGGTGCTGATTATGTTGTTGATCATACAAAACCATTACCCGCTCAAATTGACGCATTAAACATTGGCTCGGTAACACATGTAGCAAGCCTGCACAGTACTGATACTTACTTAGAAGCATATACAGACGTACTTGCACCATTTGGTAAAATTGCAATGATTGACGATCCTGAGTCACTCGATGTAAGTAAATTAAAAATGAAGAGTTTATCTCTACATTGGGAATTTATGTTTGCCCGCTCAATGTTTAACGCCAAAGATTTAATTGAGCAAAGTAAGTTATTAAATCATGTTGCCGATTTGATTGACCAAGGCTACATTCAAACAACGATTGGTAAAAATTTAGGCATTATAAATGCGGCTAACCTGCGTATTGCACACGCAGAACTTGAAGAAGGTCGCTCTATTGGCAAAATAGTGTTGGAAGGTTTTTAATTCCATAAATACTAAACACGCGCTGCCTGAATTAATTGAAGGCACCAATGCAATTGGTGTCTTCAGCCAATATTTCGGGGTGGCTATTAGTGTATTTATATTTATTAAAGAAGCTATTACCTAATAATATTTGATAATTATTCAACCATATACCTGTTTATCATATTGTAATAACCCACTACTATCCGTACCTAGCTATATTGATAGGCCTTATTTTACGTAGATATCAATTGAATCAAATAAGTAGAGTGATTTAAAAACACGATATTATTTTTGTAATAAATTTTTAAAAGGGTTTGTTTTTACTAAAACTGACTCAACATAGTAAATACTGGTAAAACACCTACTCAATGGAGAAACTAATGACTCACCCTATTATTAATGACTTAGAAAAGCGTTACACAGCAAAACGTTACGATGCAACGAAACGTGTATCTCAAGACGATTTAGCCGTTATTTACGAAGCTATGCGCCTATCTCCATCATCTATTAACTCGCAGCCTTGGAAATTCATCGTAATTGAATCAGATGAGGCTAAAGAGCGTATGCATAGTACATTTGCTAATAAATTTGCGTTTAACCAGCCACATATTAAAACAGCTTCGCATATAATATTGTTCGCTCACAATCCTAAATATACCCGCGATGACTACGCACAAGTTATTGATGCAGATATTAAAAATGGCCGTACTAAAGCAGAAAATCGCGAACAAGCTTTTGGTGCTTATGCGTTTGTTGATATGAATACTGATGAGCAAGGCGTTAATGAAGAGTGGACTAAAGCACAAACTTACATTGCACTGGGTAACACTATGCATGCCGCTGCACGTTTAGGCATTGATTCAACCCCAATGGAAGGCGTAGATGCACAGCTGATTGGCGAAGTCTTTGAAAAAGAACTTGATGGTTACGTATGCGACGTCGCATTAGTACTTGGCTATCATGATAGCGCTGAAGATTATAATGCTAAATTACCTAAATCTCGCTTAGCAAAAGAGCAAGTTATTCAGGTTTTATAAGTAATACGTTATAAACTTAAATGATAACAATATTAAAAAACCACTTATTTAAATAAGTGGTTTTTTTGCTTTAAAGCAGTTTAACTTACTTTGCGCTGTGCAGCCTGAATGTATTGCACTAAATCTTCAATAGAAACCACGGTCATATTATGTTTATTAGCATAATCACTCACCTCAGGTAAGCGCGCCATTGAACCATCAGGATTTGTCAGTTCGCAAATTACGCCAAATGGTTTTAAGCCGGCAAGTTGCATTAAATCAACGGATGCTTCGGTATGACCGCGACGCACTAATACGCCACCCGTTTGTGCCTTTAAACCAAATACATGCCCTGGGCGCGATAAATCACTTGGTTTTGCATTATCCGCTGTCGCTGCTTTTATAGTAGTTACTCTATCAGCAGCAGACACACCTGTTGTTACGCCATGCTTAGCTTCAATAGTGACTGTATAAGCGGTGTTATTTTGACTCGTATTGTTAGCTACCATTTGCGGTAAGTCGAGCTGGTTAATACGCTCCTCTCCCATGCATAAACAAACAATACCGCTGCCTTCGCGGATCATTTCAGCCATTTGAGAAGTCGTTAAGTGCTCAGCTGAAAATACAAAGTCGCCTTCATTTTCACGGTTTTCATCATCAACAACAAGTACGCCTTGCCCTTGCTGTAGTGCAATAATTGCGCTTTGTACGCGGGTATGGCTTTCGCCGAATTGAGTAAGTAGAGACTGAATCATCATTATATTCCAAATAAAAAATAATAGATTCAGGACTGTGAAAGGATCAGTAATTTATCGCCTAAAATTTAAAGCGAACACCACCAAAATAGCTTAGATAAAATAACAAAAAGCACGCAGCAAAATGCAGCGCACACTGTTATACCAATAACATTAAATTAGTAACTAATTATAGCGCTAAGAAAATAGTTCACTTAATGCGATACAACGATCATGTTTTTAACAAAATTGGTTTTAGTATAATAAGCCATATTCTCTTTCATCCGGACTGTAACCGTCGGCTCTGGCATCTCACCAGATCTGCTTGACCTTTACTTAACCTAATTACTGTAAAAATAAGTTAAATAAAGCGCTCGCGGGCTCATTTAAGTTACAAATAACATTAAACATACCGCCGGTGGGGAATTTCACCCCGCCCTGAGAATTTACAGTAAGCGTTAGCACTTACTGCAAGCCTATTATACGCTTGTATTTATTTGTTTTTCAAAACTAAACACAATAAAAACTACGAAAGTTGAATATTTAACGATGCGCACTCCACAATACCTTCGTTTATATCTGCAACCAGCGTACAGGTAGCACCATTGACCAAATTTAAGTTAGGTTGAACGTGCCCTACATCTGCATCAAAAATCACAGGAAATAAACACCCACCTAACGCTACATCTAACGCATGGCGATAGTCAAAGGCATCGTAATGACTTTGTGTTATTTCACTTCGCCCTAAAACCAAGCCATTGATGTCATCAAATATACCGGCTAATTTTAATGATAGTAAAAATCGTGCAACGGTTGTGGGTGTTAGCTCTGAGTTTTCGAGGTATAAAATAAGCCCTTCGGGCGCACTGTCCTTTTTAAACTCATGCAGCGCTAAAAATGGCGAGTCGAGCAATAAACCTACGGTATCTAAACACCCACCAAATAAGCGACCAGACATTTCTATAGTACGTTTATCTGTGTAGTTTAAACATTGCCAGTTTGTGGGCTCACTCGGACTGAGTAGTTCGTTCGGGTTTTGCGCGTAATTAGGCTTATTTTTTTGATATAAAGAAGAAGGACCTTGCTCAAATTTACTACCGGCTTCGTAGGTCAGAGTTTCAAATATTTGTAGGCTATACGGATTTTTTTCATCTGGGTGTAACTGCATAAGATTGGCGCTGTGAAGGGTTGCCCATTGGCACTTAGCAGTGAGTGCACATGCAATAGTACTCACATCAGAAAAACCAACTAACCACTTAGGCTTTGCTTCTTTAATGGCGTTAAAATCAAGTAGTGGCAGTATTTCCATTGCCAGCTCACCACCCATTGGCGGCATAATCGCATCTATTTCATCATCTAATAAAAAACCCATTAGCTGCTTAGCATGCGCTTTAGCATTAAGCTGTTCACGTGGTTTGTTTTGACGTAAAAACTCGCCTTCAACAACATCATACCCTCGTTGTTGTAGTCCATTTATAACTATATCTAATCGTCCGTGATACTTTTCTTTTAGCCCAGATGAAAGCGAGCAAATAGCAATTTTAGAGCCTACTTTTAAAGGCGCTGGGTAAAGTATATTAGCCATTGAGTGTTCCTTTTTAATAATACCAACCTGCATAAATCTTTGATCAATTTAACGAATTAAATTGCACTATAACGTCGTTAAAAGTTTTTTATTTAGAACACTAGATATAAAAACTTTTGCCTAGTTCTAGCGTAATTTTCTTAACGTTAAATAGACCCCATATATAAGCAGATTGGTATAAAGTGATTATGTACCTATATCATCATGCTTACTCTTTATACAATATGAACGCTCTTATTAGTATAGTGATTTATTTAAGGCATAAAAAAACCGATGTAAATACATCGGTTTTTATTTAAAACGTTAAAGTGAGTTATGCGTTAAAGATACTCAACTTCAATGATTTCGTACTCAACGATACCTTTTGGCGTTTGAATAGACACTGCGTCGTCCATTTGTTTACCAATTAAGCCACGTGCAATCGGTGAATTAACAGAAATTAAGTTGTTTTTAATATCTGCTTCATCATCGCCTACGATACGGTATTTTACTTCTGCATCAGTATCTACATTTACTATAGTTACTGTTGTGCCAAAAATAACTTTGCCCGTATTTGGCATTTTAGTTACATCGATAATTTGAACATTTGAAAGCTTTGCTTCAATTTCTTGAATACGACCTTCACAAAAACCCTGTTGCTCACGCGCAGCGTGGTACTCAGCGTTTTCTTTTAAGTCACCATGTTCACGTGCAACCGCAATATCACTTACGATTTTAGGACGGGTAACTGTTTTTAATTCGTTAAGCTCTTTGCGCAGTAAATCTGCGCCACGAACTGTCATCGGAATTGATTGCATACTTTTCTCACTTAACACCAAGGCCCTAGTTGGCCTTGGCACATTTCCTTAGTTCAATCGCAGGTGTAGCTCTTGAACTGACGTTACTTTACTACGGTCATCTGCTTTGTTAGCAGTACAGTTAGCAAAAGCTGCGTTCAAGGTTGTCGTATAGTTGGTTTTATTTTGCAATGCACCACGACGTAACACCTTCGAATCTTCGATCGCTTGGCGACCTTCGGTGGTATTAACGATATAGCTGTACTCTTTATTCTTGATATAATCAAGAATATGCGGTCGGCCTTCATATACTTTGTTTACACGTCGTACTTCAATGCCAGCTTCTTCAAGAGCTTGTGCCGTGCCACCTGTTGCGTCAAGTTCAAAACCTAAGTCGGTCATGATCTTGGCTAATTCAACAATGCGTGGCTTATCGCTATTACGAACAGATAATAACGCGCGACCACCGCGTGGTAAAGTGTTGCTTGCACCTAATTGTGCTTTTGCGAATGCTTCGGCGAAAGTATCACCAACACCCATCACTTCACCCGTTGAGCGCATCTCAGGGCCACGAATTGGATCCACACCCTGAAACTTAGCAAATGGTAAAACAACTTCTTTAACGCTGTAATAAGGAGGGATCACTTCTTTAGTAATACCTTGGCTTGCCAAAGACTGACCCGCCATACAACGAGCCGCCACTTTTGCAAGCGCTACACCGGTTGCTTTTGATACAAACGGTACAGTACGTGCGGCACGCGGGTTAACTTCAATTAAGTACACTTTGCCATCTTTTACAGCAAACTGTGTATTCATTAAGCCAACAACACCAAGCTCAAGCGCCATATCGGTTACTTGCTTGCGCATTACATCTTGCACTTCTTGCGATAAAGAATGTGCTGGTAATGAACATGCTGAGTCACCAGAGTGAACACCGGCTTGCTCAATGTGCTCCATGATACCGCCAATAATTACTTGCTCGCCGTCGCAAATTGCGTCAACGTCAACTTCAATTGCGTTATCTAAGAAACGGTCAAGTAATACAGGTGCTTCGTTTGATGCAGATACAGCTTCGGTCATGTAGCGACGTAAATCGTCTTCATCATATACAATTTCCATTGCACGACCACCTAGTACATACGACGGACGTACAACGAGTGGGAAACCAATTTCAACTGATTTAAGTAGTGCTTCTTCAGTTGAAGTTACTGTTGCATTTTCTGGCTGAAGTAAGTTCAGGCGCTCAACAAGTTGTTGGAAACGTTCGCGATCTTCTGCACGGTCAATCGCATCAGGTGAGGTACCTATTACTGGCACGCCATTCGCTTCAAGCTCACGTGCTAATTTAAGTGGTGTTTGACCACCGTACTGCACGATAACGCCTTTTGGCTTTTCAACACGTACGATTTCAAGTACGTCTTCAAGTGTAATTGGCTCAAAGTATAGTCTATCAGATGTATCGTAATCGGTAGAAACCGTCTCAGGGTTACAGTTAACCATAATGGTTTCATAGCCGTCTTCGCGAAGCGCAAGCGAGGCATGTACACAACAGTAATCAAATTCAATACCTTGGCCGATACGGTTAGGACCGCCACCAATAACCATGATTTTGTCTTTATCTGTTGGGTTTGCTTCACACTCTTCATCGTAAGATGAGTACATGTAAGCTGTGTCTGAGCTAAATTCTGCGGCGCACGTATCAACACGCTTGTATACTGGCACGATGTTTAATAGGTGACGTTTTTTACGAATTTCAGCTTCAGATACACCAGCAATTTCAGCTATACGTGGATCTGCGAAACCTTTGCGTTTAAGTTTACGTAGGAAGTCGGCATTTAAACCAGCCATACCTACTTCACCAATTTTTGCTTCGTCTTTTAAAATATCTTCTATTTGTACTAAGAACCAGCGATTAACTTTAGTCAGCTCATAAACATCATCAACGCTCATACCATGGCGCATTGCATCGGCAATGTACCAGATACGCTCAGCACCTGGCTCGCGTAATTCGCGGATGATTTTTTCTTTCGCTTTAGGGTCATCAAGTGCAACTATTGGGTTAAAACCTGTTGCGCCCACTTCAAGACCACGTAATGCTTTGTGTAATGATTCTTGTTGGTTACGACCAATCGCCATTACTTCGCCAACCGATTTCATTTGCGTAGTTAAGCGGTCGTTAGCACCGGCAAATTTTTCAAAGTTAAAGCGAGGAATTTTTGTTACAACGTAATCGATTGAAGGCTCAAAAGACGCTGGAGTTTTACCGCCAGTAATATCGTTTTGAAGCTCGTCAAGCGTGTAACCTACTGCTAGCTTTGCAGCAATTTTAGCAATTGGGAAACCCGTTGCTTTTGATGCAAGTGCAGATGAACGTGATACGCGTGGGTTCATCTCAATAATAACCATACGGCCATCTTCAGGATTAATACCAAACTGCACGTTAGAACCGCCAGTTTCTACACCAATTTCACGTAATACCGCCATAGAGGCGTTACGCATAATTTGGTATTCTTTGTCGGTTAGCGTTTGCGCTGGTGCAACGGTGATTGAATCGCCAGTGTGAACACCCATAGGGTCAAAGTTTTCAATGGTACAAACAATAATACAGTTATCGTTTTTATCACGTACAACTTCTGTTTCGTACTCTTTCCAACCAATCAGTGATTCATCAATCAATAATTCGTTTGTTGGCGATAAGTCTAAACCGCGCTCACAAATTTCTTCAAACTCTTCCATGTTGTAAGCAACACCGCCACCGGTGCCACCCATGGTGAAAGAAGGACGAATGATACATGGTAAGCCAATTCGGCTCATTGTATCTTTAGCTTCTTCCATTGAGTGAGCAATTTCAGCACGAGGACATTCAAGGCCAATGTTTTTCATTGCTACGTCAAAGCGTTCACGGTTTTCTGCTTTGTCGATTGCATCCGCCGTTGCGCCAATTAGCTCAACGCCGTGCTTAGCCAATACACCGTGCTTGTCTAAATCAAGTGCACAGTTTAATGCTGTTTGACCACCCATTGTAGGCAGTACTGCATCTGGCTTTTCTTTTTCAATAATTTTTTCTACCACTTCCCAGTGAATTGGTTCGATGTAGGTAGCATCGGCCATTTCAGGATCGGTCATGATAGTTGCAGGGTTTGAGTTAACTAATATAACTCTATAGCCTTCTTCTCTAAGTGCTTTACACGCTTGAGCACCAGAGTAGTCAAATTCACAAGCTTGACCAATTACAATTGGGCCTGCGCCTAAGATAAGAATGCTTTTTATGTCGGTACGTTTTGGCATTATTACTCCAGTTAAATTAGTGTTTACGCGCTTGCATCAAATCGATGAAGTGGTCAAATAATGGTGCTGCATCGTGTGGACCTGGACTTGCTTCAGGGTGACCCTGGAAGCTAAACGCAGGCTTATCAGTACGATGAATACCTTGAAGCGTTCCATCAAATAACGATTTATGCGTGGCACGAAGCGTACTTGGTAGGCTTGATTCTTGAGCTGCAAAACCATGGTTTTGAGCTGTGATCATAACTACATTACGGTCTAGGTCTTTAACTGGGTGGTTACCACCGTGGTGACCAAATTTCATTTTTTCTGTTTTAGCACCTGAGGCAAGAGCTAATAACTGATGACCTAAACAGATACCAAAAATAGGTGTGTCGGTTTCTAAAAAGGCTTGAATGGCTTCAATAGCGTAAGTACATGGCTCAGGGTCGCCAGGGCCATTAGATAGGAAGATACCATCAGGGTTTAAAGCAAGTACGTCAGCGGCAGAAGTTTGCGCTGGTACTACTGTAAGTTTACAACCACGGTCTACAAGCATACGTAAAATATTACGTTTTACACCGAAGTCGTAGGCAACAACATGAAACTTTTCATCAGCAGCGTCAAGGGTTTTAAATCCTTCACCTAATGTCCAGCTTGATTCGCGCCACTCAAAATTTTCCTTGGTTGAGACAACTTTTGCTAAATCCATACCTTTTAAGCCTGGGAAGGCTTGCGCGGCTTGTAACGCTTTATTTTCGTCTAGCTCGTCACCGGCAACAATACACCCGTTTTGTGCGCCTTTATCACGCAAAATTCGAGTTAGCTTTCTGGTGTCGATGTCCGCAATACCTAAAATATTACGTTCTTTTAAGTAATCATCTAACGATTGCTCGTTACGAAAGTTACTTGCTAGCAGTGGCAAATCACGGATCACTAGGCCTTTAGCCCAAATTTGATTCGCTTCTTCGTCTTCGCTGTTGGTACCCGTATTACCGATATGTGGGTACGTCAAAGTTACGATTTGTTCCGCGTATGATGGATCAGTCAAAATTTCTTGATAACCAGTCATAGACGTATTGAATACCACTTCACCGACTGACATGCCGTCAGCGCCGATTGCAGTACCGCGAAACACTGTGCCGTCTTCTAGGACTAACAGAGCGGATTTAGTCAAGTTAAACCTCCTAACAGTAAAAAACGGGAGTAAGCAATTGCTTAACACCCCGCCAATACCCAGAGGGATCGTCAAAACCAGATTTTTGTGGGCTTAAATTGTTTTACGCAGTCTTAAATGATGCAGATGTAAAGCATTCAACCTTCAATCATTTTTCTTGCCTAAAACTATTTTCATTCCCACTGAAACCCTGGATTTACTAGCCACTTGGGTATAATTGGAAACACGCATTTAGTAATTTTTGGCAAATTGGCTGCATATTACATGAAGTTGCTATTTAGGTCTAACATTATTTGGTTAATTGTTACAAATAAGTCACTGTAGGTAAAATTAGACCCAAACAGTTAAAATAGTAACTAAACTACTTAAGATCTAGCACATCTTGCATATCATAAAGTCCAGCAGGTTTGTTTTTCAACCAGCTTGCAGCCCTTATAGCACCTAGAGCGAACGTCATTCTCGAACTTGCTTTATGTGTTAATTCAAGCCTTTCGCCCATTGTAGCGAAGTATGCGGTATGTTCACCTACTATATCGCCCCCTCTTAGGACAGAATAACCAATCTCATTTTGAGATTTCGCTGTTTCTACTTGGCTTCGGTCATATACCGCAACCTCGTCGTGATCCCAGCCTTTCGCTTGCGCGATTGACTCACCTATTGCCAGTGCAGTACCCGATGGTGCATCTATTTTATGACGGTGATGCGCTTCAAATATTTCGATATCTAAATCGTCACCAAACTTAGTCGCTGCAGTTTGCACAAGGTTAAGTAATACATTGACACCTACGCTGTAATTTCGCGCAAATACAATAGGGATATGTTTAGCGGCATTGTGTAATAGCGCCATATCATCATTTGTTAAACCTGTTGTGCCAATTACCATAGGAATTTTTTGTGCAACAGCTGTTTTTAAATGGTTTTTCATACCCGCTGGCAGCGTAAAGTCGATTAAAACATCTACATTATCTATTGTACTTTCGTCGCTAAAGCTAACACTGTTATCGGCTGCGCTATTTACTTGATTTACATTAATGCCTAATAGCGATGAACCACTACGAACATATGCGCCTGTAAGTTGTGTTTGCTCTTTAATTGTCACGGCTTCTAATAGGGCTAAGCCCATTCTGCCGTTAGCACCAAAAACACCTATTCGATTTGTAGTCATGGTTTTTACCTAATTTAATTTGAATCCGTTTATTAGCCATATATCCGGGCATTACAAAATACGCAGGTGGGTATTTTTATGCAGTTGGATAAATATTAATCGCTGAAAATCGCGTTGCTTTATAGATATTATCTAAAAGTCATGCAATAGTCAGGTGACCTTTTAATTTAATAATAATAACAATACCAGTTTACTTTAGCCATCTATACATTTAAACTTCTCTTTCGCGTCGATTTGGTCTTTGGCTTGCGGACGCTGCGGCTAACAACTTTTTAAAATAAAAAGTTGTACTGCTAAATTCAGCTAAAAGAGGAGTTTTGGCTGTGATAAATTTTACTGGTTATGAGGATTATGATGCAGCCATCATTTAATAAAAACAAAGCAATACTTTCTTTACTTCCCCTACTTACCTTTGTAGCGATATTTTTAGGCTCAGGTTTGTATTTACAATCGCAAGGGGTTGATTATGCTTTTTACCAACTACCTGCACCTGTTGCTATATTGCCCGCCATCATGCTTGCGTTTATTTTAAATAAAGGCACGGTAAACCAATGTGTAGAGACCTTTATTAAAGGTGCCGGACACAACAATATTATTACCATGTGTTTAATCTACTTACTTGCAGGTGCTTTTTCGGCTGTGGCAAGTGCAACCGGTGGTGTAGATGCGGTAGTAAATGCAGGCTTATCGCTTATTCCACCTTCGTTATTGCTCCCTGGTTTGTTTTTAATTGCGGCCGTTGTTTCTACTGCAATGGGAACGTCAATGGGAACAATTGGCGCCATTGGCCCTATCGCTTATGCGGTATCAATTAAAACGGGTATAGATCCAGCATTAATGGCCGGTACGATTGTATCTGGCGCTATGTTTGGCGATAACTTATCTATTATTTCAGACACCACTATTGCAGCTACGCGCACGCAAGGTTGTGAAATGAAAGACAAGTTTAAAGAAAATCTTAAAATTGCAGTCCCTGCAGCCATTCTAACAATCGCCCTGTTGTTTTATTTAACACCTGCTGCACAAGTAGTTGAAACTAAAGACTATGACATTTGGTTAGTACTTCCTTATGCCTTTATTTTAGTGTTAGCAGTTGCTGGCTTGAACGTATTTGTAGTGTTGTTTAGCGGTATTATTTTTGCCGCATTAATGGGCTTTACAGGAAGTTACGAAGGCGCAAGCTTTGTAAAAGACATTTACAAAGGCTTTACTGATATGCAGGAAATATTTTTACTTTCTATGTTTATTGGTGGCTTATCTGAATTTATTCGTATCAACGGTGGTCTTGATTACATTGCTCAAAAAATTCAAGAAATTACTAAAATCATTGCAAAATGGCACCGTAAAGTGGCAGATCAATTAGGTATCGCTGCGTTAGTTTTAACAAGTAATGTATGTATTGCTAATAATACAGTGTCTATTATTGTGGCCGGTCCTATTGCTAAAAAGCTAGCAGATGACGGTGAAATAAGCGGTAAACGCTCTGCCAGTTTACTTGATATATTTGCCTGTGTTACACAGGGTTCATTGCCATACGGTGCCCAAGCATTGTTATTAGGTGCTACGTTTAAAATTAGCCCGTGGGAAGTATCTACCTCGTCATACTACTGTTTTATTTTAGCATTTACAGCCATTGCAGTTATTTGCTTACGCCGTAATAAAGCATAGTTTAAACACCGATACTATGTTGCAGCTTAATAAGTAAGCTGCAACATATGTTAAAATAATACTCTACATATCAATCACTTTTGCTATAATGCGCGCCTTCGCGTGTCACTAAAATTATAGTTAAATACAGATATGAAATTTAAAAAATTACTTCCTCTCGTTACTTTTACATCAATTGCTTTATCGTCTTCTGCTTTTGCGGCTAATTGGAGCAGCACAGCACTACATATTAATAATGGCAACCAAAAAAACCCATTCACTGAGCAAGAGTCAAACACCACTGTTTACTCGGTTCAACATGCATCGGGTTACGATTACGGCGATAACTTCTTTTTTATCGATTACAGTAAAGACGATACCGATGATGGTTACCAAGATGCTGATTTTTATGGTGAGTGGTATTCAACGGTAAGCTTATCGGCCATTAGCGGCGAAAAAATTGACGCAGGCGCATTATTAGATGTGGGCCTTACCGGCGGTATTAACGTTGCTGGCGACGCTAAAATAATGAAATACTTGCCTGGTGTTAAATTAAGCTGGGATGTACCTGGATTTAACTTTTTTCAAACGCTATTCACAGCTTACATTGACGATAGTGAAGGTGTAGCAAAAGGCGGGGCTCCTATTGAAACAAATAGCTGGATGCTTGATGTTGCCTTTGAATACCCTTTCACTATTGGCTCACAAAAATTTAGCTTTAAAGGCCACGCTGAATACATTGCAGAACGTGAAGATGAATTTGGTAACGATGTAGAGGCGTGGATACTCGCACAGCCTATTTTAGTATGGGATATGGGCCACGCTCTTCAAATGAAAGAAAACACACTACTGCTGGGTATGGAATTACAATACTGGCACAATAAACTAGGTACTGAAGTCACTGAATCGGTACCTCAAATTCATATTGAGTGGACATTTTAAACTTTTACAATCAGCTCTTTACTCAGTAATAATAAGCGAAGCACAATTTTAGCTTCGCTTTTTTTCGTCCACGTAAAACATTTAATTGAACAGGTTTAAATACTTAGTTATTGTTGTACTTCTTTTTAAGCCAAGCGTTCGCCTTTAATAGGAGTAACTGAATGTCGTCGATTAAAGTTATTTGTTTCTCTACTTTATTAGTACTAACAAACAATGCCTTAGCTGGCACTTCTCAAGATACATCCGCCCTTTCTTATGATGCACTATTAAGCAATTACGAATACGATTTTAAGGTAAATTACTTTGCACTTGAGTCGCAAAAACAATCATTAAAAATGGCTTATATTTACTTAAAGCCTACTAAAGCCGGTATGCCTACAGTTACACTTATGCACGGCAAAAATTTTAATGCTGACTACTGGACTACAACCGCTCAATATCTGCAATCTTTAGGTTATGGGGTATTAATCCCTGATCAAATTGGTTTTGGCAAGTCGTCTAAGCCAACTAATTACCAGTATTCGTTTGCGACGCTTGCTCATCATACTCACGCGTTAATAGATTCACTTAATATTAAAGAGTCGATTGTACTTGGGCACTCTATGGGCGGGATGCTAGCGAGTCGTTTTGCATTAATGTATCCAAATACAACTAAAAAGCTAATTTTATTAAACCCTATTGGGCTTGAAAACTACCTGCAGTATGTTGATTACAAAGATACTAATTTTTTCTATAAAAACGAGCTTTCAAAAACACCGGAAGGCGTTAAACGTTATCAGCAAAAAAATTACTACGATGGTAAGTGGAATACAACATATTCAGCCTTAACTGACTTTATAACAGGGCAAATACAAGGCCCAGATAAAGAACAAATGGCATGGGTGAATGCAAAAACATACGATATGATTTTCACTCAACCTGTAATAACCGAATTTAAAGATTTAACTGTGCCAGTTAAATTAATTATTGGTACACGCGATAGAACCGGTCCAGGCCGTAACTGGAAAAAGAGGATGTTGATTACGAGCTTGGTCGATACGATAAATTAGGCAAACACGCTGCAACACTTATTCCTGACGCACAATTATTCGAACTAGATAACTTAGGGCACCTGCCGCACATTGAAGATTTTGAACGCTTTAAAAATGTATTACAAAAAGCGCTTACAACTAAATAAAGGTGAGTACTGAATACAAAAACCCCTGTAAGTAATTACTCACAGGGGTTTTTATTTAGTAATTAAACTAGATTACAGCTTACATTGTGGGTTTTTACCCTGTGCTTTAGCAGTGCTTTGCTCACTAAGTGCTTTACTCATTTGTGCTTGTAAGTCTTTAATACGACTGCTTGGCGCAGGGTGAGTTGATAAAAACTCAGGTGTTGTACCACTACCTGCTGCACTCATATTTTGCCAAAGGGTCACTGATTCTTGTGGATTAAAGCCTGCTTCCGCCATTAAATCTAAGCCAATTTCATCAGCTTCTGACTCGTGCGAACGGCTAAATGGCAAAACAACACCATACTGTGCGCCCAAACCTAGACCCTGCATAATTTCGTTACGGTATTGAATGTTACCCATTTCAAGTGCTGCACTACCAAGCTGCATACCGGTATCTAAAATAGAGCTCTGTGAAACACGTTCATTAGAATGCTCAGCAATTACGTGCCCTACTTCGTGTCCAAGTACGGTTGCTAGTTGGTCTTGATTGGTGGCTATTTTTAATAAGCCCGTATGAACCC
This sequence comes from Pseudoalteromonas sp. HL-AS1, assembly GCF_031198785.1. Classification (NCBI taxonomy): domain Bacteria; kingdom Pseudomonadati; phylum Pseudomonadota; class Gammaproteobacteria; order Alteromonadales; family Pseudoalteromonadaceae; genus Pseudoalteromonas; species Pseudoalteromonas sp. HL-AS1. The sequence continues at coordinate 1,465,546 of NZ_CP133569.1, read as the reverse complement.
CAATGTAACCACCAGGTAGTGCAAAAGCGTTAGCAGATTCATCTTCAAATACAACTACTTCCCAATTTTGCGACGCGTATTCTTTTGGTAATACAGCCACTACTTTTTCAGCAATGCAATTTACATATGCATTTGTTTTTGCATCTTTATTAATTGGTTGGCTTTTTTTCATATCTGCAAAACTAGCAGTGCCCATTTCACTCATTTGTTGATCTGAGTAAAGCGCTATTTGAGTGCGCCCTGTTGGTGACGTTTTACAACCGGCTAAAACGGCTGTCGCTAATACTGCAAGTACTAGTTTTTTCATGATAATTCTCTTAAGTAATGAATTTTTTATTGCTTGTAGAATAGCAAACACAGTACCAATTTAAAATATTTGCTTTATGTACCGTTATATTAAAAAAAAACAATATGACGATAAACTTAGCGGGCAAACTAAGTTTATTCAAATACAATGCCCTGTTACACTATAACCCTTGTTTTTAGTGATTGTTGAGTTTACACATGGACGCCTCAGCCTCGTCTTTTAATACCCGTATTTTATTGCCTTTATTGGCCAGTATAGTGGCGATTACGCCATTGGCGATAGATATGTACTTACCTGCCATGCTGGTAATTGCAAACGATTTACACACTAATATGCCCAATGTACAAATATCGTTGAGTATTTACTTAGCAGGCTATTCATTAGGGATGCTATTTTTTGGCCCCATTGCCGATCAAATTGGCCGCCGTAAGCTTGCACGTATCGGCTTAACCTTATTTGGTGCAAGCTCACTTGCATTGGCATTTACCACCGAAATCCATGCTTTTTGGACTCTTCGAGCAGTGCAAGCATTTACGGGAGCGGCAGCAACGGTAGTAGTACCGGGTATTATTCGCCATATTTATCAGCAAAATACAGCTAAGGGAATGTCGTATGTGTCGATGATTATGATGGTAGCGCCGTTAGTTGCCCCCTCTGTTGGCTCATTTATTTTAGGATTTTCTGTTTGGTCAACCATATTCTTGGTTCTTGCTGGGTATAGCTTTTTAATATTGGCATTTGTGCAAGTGTATCTAATTGATATTCCTATTCACAAAAACGAAAAAAAGGGTCTCGCTCTGTTTTTCGACAGCTATAAAACAGTGCTCAGTAATAAAGATGCACGTGCCGACATACTCAGTTCTATGTTTGTATCGTTTGGATTTTTTTGCTTTTTGACCTCAGTACCATTTATTTATTTAGATTTATATGAAGTGTCAGAACAGTTATTTGGTGTGTTATTTGCCTTTAACGTAATGGCGCTGATGTTTGGTAACTTTTTAAATACGCGAATTGTACCAAGGCTGGGCTCTCGAAAAATGCTCTATATTGGGCTTACATTTGGATTTGTATCGGGGCTGGCTTTGTTAACATTTAGCTTATTGCATTTATCACTTTATTATATTGTGGCTGCTATTGCGCCATTAATGATGAGCTTAGGCGTCACTGCAAGTAATGCTGACTCGCTAATATTAATGAAGTTTGAAAAAAACACAGGCACGGCAACGGCCGTAATTGGCACACTTCGTTTTGGCAGTGGCGCATTAGTTGGCCCACTACTCGCTATTATGCATGCAAAAAGCGCAGTGCCGTTTTCAAGTCTAATGTTTAGCGCTGTGTTGCTTACTATGCTCGTACAGTTAATTCACTATAAAAAAGACAAAAAAAATGCCTCAATATGAGGCATTTTTTAAAACTAATAATTCAATTAAGCATCAGCAGCTTTAGAAACCATAACCATTGCAGGGCGTAATAAACGACCATTCAATGTGTAACCTTTTTGCATAACAGCAAGTACTGTATTAGGTGTTACATCGTTACTTGGTTGAATTGACATTGCTTGATGAAAATCTGGATTAAACTGCTCACCTTGTGGGTTTACAATTTCAACACCAAACTTTGCAACAGCATCGTTAAAGCTTTTAACTGTCATATCGATACCTTCAAGCAACGGCTTTAAAGTCTCATTTTCTTTATCAGAAAACTCAATAGCACGCTCAAGATTATCAATTACAGGTAGTAATTCGTTAGCAAATTTTTCTAGTGCAAACTTATGCGCTTTTTCTACATCTTGTGCTGCACGACGACGAATGTTGTCTACGTCTGCTGCAGCACGAACAACACCATCTTTTTGATCAGCAATAGTTTGTTTAGCAGCTTCAAGCTCTGCATATAGCATAGCTATTTCTGCTTCAGGGCTTTGCTCTTCTTCTGCATGTTGATCAGCGGCTTCTACTGCTGCTTCTACATCAGCCTGCATTTTAGAAATTTCTTCGTTTAATTCTACTTCTTGCTCAGGGTTTTGTGTCTGCTCAGACATAAAATACGTGCTCCAATTCTTTACAACTGCAGTAATTATGGGGATTGAATAAAAAGATTCAAGAGTTAGATGCCTCAATTAATTTAAATTCTCGAATTATTTCTTCGATTTGCGCTGATTTAGGGCAAATTATACAAAAGCGGCTTTGGTATTCTTGATTTTGAAAGTACGGCACGCTTATTACGATCAATTCATCACACTCAGTAAAAGGCAATTTTTCGCTATTAAGTACCGAGACACCGTTTTTAAAAGCGAGTTTATCTTCTACATAATTTAAAAACGAAACACCAATATTTAAACTTTGCTCACAATCGATTTGTTTATAGAGGTAATTTTCGCCAACTACAATACTATTATCTGAGCCTAATTTCTGACTTAGTTGTCGCGTCCATTGATTAAGCGAATCATGACAATTTCGAGGCGCTGTATTTGCCATCGCCTGCATACGATATAAACCCTCCATAAGAGTTTGTTGGCTAAATACGGTGTTCAACCATGTTGCAAACTGATAACGAACAGAGTCTGACGAATCATGAGGTTTATCAATACAAATGTTGTGGCTCTGCCCAGCCCTGTCTATTAATAGAATAAGCCAGTCGGTAGAATCAAAATCAAGCACTTCTACTCTAAACACTTGCTGCGAGCTGACTTGTGGTAAACCAACACAACAACATATTTGGTATTTTTGGCTCAAACCATGTGCTAGTTCAACGAGTTGTGATTGCTCTGGTTGCCAATAATTAGCAATGTCAGCGAGTGGAAAAAACTCGTCAAACCAATAATCAAACCCTTCATTTGTGGGCACTCGTCCTGCAGATGTATGAGGTGAATACAATAGCCCCACTTTTTCTAAGCGAGCCATAGCATTACGAACCGTAGCCGAGCATACTGCCATGCCTTTGAGCTTGGCAATTTTTGTTGATGGAACAGGCAAGCCTTCACCATTACAGTACATGTTCATAACAGCTGAAAAAATTTGCTGATCTCGTGAGTTTAGTTTCATGGTATCTACATCTTGTTGCATGAAAGAGATATCGGGGCGTCTAGTTGTTTTTCAAGTCGTGCAGTTAACTGACTGCGAATAAAATTGAAGATTTATAATATTGCTATAATCTGTATTTTCAAACACTTCTGTTTTGAGTTACTCTACAATTATTAAATCTTTTTGTGCGTACATTATGGACTCTCCTTTTAATACCATTGGCCTAATTGGCAAACCTAATCACCCGGGAGCCGCTGCTACCCTTCAGCGCTTACATACATTTTTACTTGCGCTTGGTTTTGAGGTAATAGTAGAAAAACGCACAGGGAGTCAATTAGACGATATCCCGCATGACAAACTTGTTAAGTTAGTCGACTTAGGAGAACAAGCCGATTTAGCTATTGTTGTAGGCGGTGACGGTAACATGCTTGGTGCTGCACGCGTGCTTGCGCGCTTTAACATTGCTGTAATTGGAGTAAATAGAGGTAACCTTGGCTTTTTAACTGATTTAAACCCTGAAGGGTTTGAAGCGAGCTTAGAGCAAGTCCTCAGTGGTGAGTACCTTGAAGAAAAACGCTTTTTATTAGAAGTAGAAGTATATCGCCACAACGAATTAAAGAGTGCAAATTCTGCCGTTAACGAAGCGGTACTTCATGCCGATAAAGTAGCGCATATGATTGAGTTTGAAGCTTTTATAAATAATGACTTTGTGTTTTCTCAGCGCTCTGACGGTTTAATAGTATCAACCCCTACTGGCTCTACGGCATATTCACTTTCAGGTGGCGGGCCAATTTTAACGCCAGAGCTAAATGCAATATCGTTAGTGCCTATGTTTCCTCATACCTTATCTAGCAGACCTTTAGTGGTCGATGCCGATAACGAAGTACGCTTAAAGCTAAGCCTAGAAAATACAGATAGCTTGCAAGTAAGTTGCGACAGCCATGTTGTGCTTGCCGTATTACCCGGCGATGAGGTAGTAATTAAAAAAGCGGATAAACAATTGCGCTTAATTCATCCAAAAAATTACTCGTACTACAACGTTTTACGTACAAAACTAAATTGGGGTAGTCGTTTGTACTAATTTTATTGCCAAAAGTTAAACGATAGAGCAAAATATTAGTAACAACTAAAAATTAAACATTTCAGGAACAAACGGCAATGACTTATGTAGTATTCTTTGCTTTACTGCTATTAATTACACTTTTATACAGTTACCTCAAAATTGAGAGTAATCGCAAAAAAGCAATCGAAGCTAGAAAAAAGCTATTTAATGAACGTGTTTCGCATGTAAATTCACGCCTTAGAGTAAAACTTAATGATCTTCTTGATGCTAAAATAATTCGCCCAAAATACGTTCCTCGTATTCAAGCTATTGTAAATAATTTTTTTGTTGTTCAATCGCATACAGAAGAGAATTTACAGCAACTTGAAGATACCGCTGACCTACTAATTAATACGTTGTCCAACGAGTTAATTAAAACTAATCAAACGAATATAATCCAACCATTGATTGATAATATACAGTACTTTGTATCTGAGTTACCTCAGCAAGGAATTTTATACAATAAGAGTTTTTACCTAAATACTTTACCTCCACTTATCGGGCTACTTAAAACCGAAGACGTTATACAAGCTACTGATATTGTTGATGATCAAATTGATACCTCCCCAAAAACTTCTGATACACAATTTACTCAAGATGTAAGCGTTGCATAAATAATAAAAAATTAATTTGCAAAAAACCAAAACACTGTATAAATTAACAGTTAATTGACTGGATGGATAAACAGTATGTTAATTGGTTTAGAAGTTAAAAATTTTGCAATTGTTAGTAATTTAAGCACAGAATGGCGCAGCGGTATGACCGCGATCACAGGCGAGACAGGTGCTGGTAAATCTATTGCTATTGATGCGCTATCATTATGTTTAGGTGAACGAGCTGAAGCATCAGCAGTGCGCCCAAGCTCTGATAAAGCAGAAGTATGCGCTCAATTTGACCTAACAGATTTACCGCTAGCTCAATCGTTTTTAGAGCAACATATGCTAAACAATGACGATAATGAATGTTTATTGCGTCGTGTTGTTTGCAAAAATGGACGCAGTAAAAGCTATATTAATGGCAGTGCCGTTACCGCATCACAATTAAAAGAACTTGGTCAATATTTAATATCTATTCATGGACAACATGCCCACCAACACTTATTAAAAGCTGAGCATCAGTTACAGCTTTTAGATGCCTATGCAGGGCATCACCACTTAGTAAATGATGTAAATAACAACTATAAACAGTTTGCTAACTTACAAAAAGAATTTAAACATTTAGAGCAACAACAGCAGCAACAAGCAGCGCAAAAACAATTGTTAGAATACCAAGTTGCAGAGCTCGATGAGTTTGCCTTACAAGAAAGTGAGTTTGATTTAATTGAGGCCGAGCATTACAAACTTAGTAATAGCCAAACAATATTAGAATCGTGCCAACGTGAATTACAATATTTATATGAAAGTGATGAACAAAATGCTTGTTCAATGCTGCAGCACAGTGCCCAACAATTCGCTGAGCTGGCTCAATACGACGAAAGCTTAGCGGGCGTAGCAGCGCTCCTTAGTGAAGCCGCAGTACAAGTTGAAGAAGCAAGCCGTGAAGTTCGAAATTATACTGAGCAAGCAGATTTAGACCCTGCTCGTTTAGGTGAAGTAGAAAATAGACTAAGCGGTGCGATGGATTTAGCGCGTAAGCATCACATAAAACCACAGCAGCTAGTTGAGTTTCATCAATCGATTGCTCAAGAGCTTGAGTCAATAAGTAATAATAGTAATCGTCTAGAGCAACTAGAGTCAGAAATAGAAAGCGCGTTACTTAGTTATAAGCAAGCTGCCGATGAACTAAGTAAAAGTCGCTATGAGTATGCGAATACACTTAACACACTAATAAGTGAAAGCATGGCTAATTTATCGATGGAAAACGGTGTATTTGAAATAGCTTTAACTCAAGAGAGTAGCCGCGCACCTAATAGCTTAGGGTACGATAATGTGTCGTTTTTAGTATCAACTAATCCTGGGCAGCCACTTCAGCCGTTAGCTAAAGTAGCCTCAGGTGGTGAGCTTTCGCGAATTAGCCTTGCTATACAGGTAATTATTGCCCAAAAAGTAACAACCCCAACGCTTATTTTTGATGAAGTTGATGTAGGTATTTCTGGCCCTACGGCATCAGCCGTAGGCAAACTATTGCGCCAGTTAGGTAAGTCTACTCAAGTGATTTGTGTTACCCATTTACCGCAAGTTGCTAGTAGCGCACACCAACAATTTTTTGTAGCTAAAGAAATAACACAAGGCGAAACGTTCACTCATATGCTGCCTTTGAATAAAGATGGTCGTATTAATGAAATAGCTCGCTTACTTGGTGGTGATAATATCAGTAAAAAAGCTAAAGCGAATGCTAAAGAACTAATAATGGCCCATGCCTAATATTGGTTAATAGAGCTTTGAAGGATTAAATAATGCACAGTACTTTAGTTAATTTTTGTATCATTTTAAGTTGGTTTTTATTAGCGCTAAGCAGCTGTCTAATAATTTTTAGTAAATATAAGCATACTTACTTTAAACAGCGTTTACTGAGGTTTTTAAATAGCTTTTTAGTTCTTCAGATAATCGCCGTAGCCTATTACTTTACTAGCGAAAAAATAAATAACCTAAGTGACTTAGGCATCAGTTATTGGCTATTAATTACAATGCAGATTGCCTGTAATGCAATGTGTTACATGAGCGTAAAGCGCAGAAAGGCTAAAATAAAGCCATCACTTGATTCGTTTTCAATGGATTAAAGTAGATAAACTTTTAAGAAGAACACGTTCTGTTTTTACCTTGCGCTTTTGCTTTATAAAGTAGTTCATCAGCACGCTTGATATCAAGATCAATTGAGCGTTCGGCACTTGCAGAGATAACACCAATACTTAGCGTAATATTGGTACTATCTGAAAATAAGCTCACAGCTGAAGCTTCAAGGGCGTTGTGGATTTTTTCTGCAACTTGCTCCCCCTGCTCAACTGTTGCATTTGGGATAACAATTAAAAACTCCTCTCCGCCCCAACGTGATGCAATCGCATTTTTTGGAATACTTTTATCAAAGGTTTTAGCTAACTGAATAAGTGCTTCATCGCCAAAATCATGGCCGAATTGATCATTAATTTTTTTAAAATTATCTACATCAGCTAATAAAATTACAAAGGGAGTATTATTATCTTTCAGCTCACTTTTAAAAGCCACAAGCTTATTCATGGTATAGCGACGGTTTGGCAGGTTGGTGAGTGGATCTATAGTTGCTAAAAATTCATTCTTTTGACTCAAAGCAATTATTTTACTGCTGTATTTTTCTCTTGAAAACTCGTAGTAGCCACTCAGCGACGCGACAATTATAAAAGCGAGTATGATTCTGATAGGAAACTGTTCCGGACTATAGTCATATATATTGAATGTATCAGCGCAGTAAAAGCCTAAAAAAATCGCTAATAAAAACAAAATTATATCAAATGTACCTCGCTTAAGTCCGCGTATTGAATAAGTAACAGGAGACACTATGAATATCCATATAGGCCCTGTTCCTTGTGCTCCACCAGTGAGGACTAGGTAAAACATTAGTGCATAAAGGTTGTATAAAATTATAGTGCCTGACTTCTCTACTCCCCTACTTATGCTAAATGCCAATAAATAAACAAACGAAGAAACCACCAAGGTACACGCTAATAAATAACTGCTATTAATAAATGCTAAGCTAGCCATAGAAAACGTTGCTATAAACCCTATTGAAGAGAAGAATCGAACAATGAGTTTCCTTTCCGACTTGTTTGAATATTCGTACATAATTTCTATTTATTTTATTAATATATAAAAGCTTACTTGTACACAGAAAGTAAGCAAACCGTAAACAGCGTGCGATAATGGACCAACTTTATATTTAAATCAACTCTTAAGATTAGTTATTTCGGGTTGATAAAAGCGAATACTTTAACCATTACTTACCTTTGTTAGGGATAATGCAATAATATTAAGGGTTAAAAAATAAATAAGTTTACTTTTTTATTCCCACACTACCCGCACTAATAGTACTAGTAATAGTTAAAGTAGTGATATAACACACGTAGTTAAAGATGGTGTTAACGGTACTGTATATATGTATTGAGCCAAGCAACCAATCAATTAACTCTTCAAATCAAAGTATTTATACAACGATGCAAACAAGAGTTATAGCATATTAAGCAACAAAAGAAGCTACAGATTATGGCCAAATAACGTTAGCTAGTACTACTGAAAATCCAAAAAAATCGAGTTGCTATAAGTATATGCCTGTACCCTTGTGTTGGTTAAGTAAAGCGTAAAGTTTGATGTATGAATTAACCCTCAAGGCTGCTTAATAGATGCCCTAAGCATCCGTATTTAGCTCGAAACAAGCTCACCCACACTAAAGCATAATAATCCCTCTTGGTAGTACTCTAAAGGTAAAAGCTCAAGGTGTCGCTAAAGAAAGCTATACGCACAAGGTGAATTGTTTAATGAAGCCGAAGACATCATTGAGCAACCTGATGAGCTTGCTACGCAAGAGATTAGCTACACTCGCAAAACACCAAAGCGCAAACCATTACCCAAAGACTTACCCCGTGAGCAAGTGATTCATGACATTGCCGAAGAAGACAAGTTGTGTACCTGCTGTGGTAATGAATTGCATAAAATGGGTGAAGACGTCAGCGAAAAGCTCGACTTCGTCCCCGCAAAGATAAAAGTCATTGAGCATATTCGCCCAAAGTACGCGTGTCGTGAATGTGATAAGTCAGGGTCGAATAACAGTATTAAACAAGCCAAGATGCCAAACATGGCCATCAACAAAGGCATGGCCACGTCCAGTTTGTTAAGTCAAATCATCACCAGCAAATATCAATATGCATGCCACTGCACAGACAAGAGTCGATGTTCAAGCAATACGGCATTGAGCTTAGCCGTAAAACCATGAGTGACTGGGTACTCGCATCCGCTACCTTGTTTGAACCGCTGATACAACGACTGAAACACGCGTTACATAAACAGCCTGCGATACATGCCGATGAAACGACGGTCAATGTGGTCAACGCCGACAAAGTAAAAAGTTACATGTGGCTATATTGTACCGGCACGGATTCGCCATCGGCTATAAATAAACACAACCCAATACCAAACATTGTGCTTTACGACTATCAAAACAGTCGGGCAGCTTCCTGTGTGGTTAATTATCTGGATGGCTATTCGGGCTATTTACAGGTTGATGGTTATCAAGCGTATGCACAAACGCAATCAACACTCGTTGGTTGCTGGGCCCATGCACGTCGTAAATTTATAGAAGCAAAACACGTGCAGGGTAAAAACAAGACAGGCAAAGCCGACGTAGTCTTGAGTCTTATTCAAAAACTGTACGGCATTGAATCAAAACTCAACGATAAAACACCAGAACAAAAGCATGAAATAAGGCAAGAGCAAGCGAAACCTATTATTGATAAACTGCATAAATGGCTAGAGCAAAACCAGCCACGTTTAGTCGGGAAAACCAAGTTAGCAGAGGCAGCAACCTATCTCGCTAATCAATGGCATAAACTTATAGTTTACCTTGAAAATGGTCAGCTTAATATCGACAATAACCGCGCCGAGCGCGCTATCAAACCATTTGTTATTGGCCGTAAGAACTGGATGTTTAGCCAAACCTCACGCGGCGCAATAACAAGCGCTCACCTATACAGCATCATCGAAACTGCAAGATCCAACGGCTTAACGCCATTTGATTACATCATGCATTGCCTCGATGAGCTTTGTCAGCCTGAGCCAGACATAGAACAATTATTGCCTTGGAATATCAATATCTAGGTGATGATCACCGGACGTTTACTGAGTATATGTTAATTGCGCACATTTTACTTTTATGCAGACGTAAAAAAGCCCGACCATTTCTAGTCGGGCTCTCTACAATGTGAGGTCGGTGCGCTACGCAGTAGAATGTCGTAGTGCCCACAGCGGTGGAGAGTAACAGTGAAATGCTACTGTTTCGGCCGACTGAAATATTGAGTGATTTTACTGTAATTCTAGCGTCGGGAGTCATTGCGCTCACCCGCCCTACGCGATGAGTGCTGATGTGAGTGCCTATTAATTGCGCACATTTCACTTTTCTGCAGACGTAAAAAAGCCCGACTCTTTCGAATCGGGCTCTCTACAATTTAAGGTCGGTGCGCTACGCAGTAGGATGTCGTAGTGCCCACAGCGGTGGGGAGCCACAGTGAAATGCTACACTCTCTTTGTGTCGCGTTATGAATGTGTGTTAATTGCGCACATTTCACTTTTCTGCAGACGTAAAAAAGCCCGACTATTTCTAGTCGGGCTCTCTACAATTTGAAGCCTGGTAATGTCCTACTTTCACATAGCAAATGCTACACTATCATCGGCGCTGTTTCGTTTCACTACTGAGTTCGGCATGGAGTCAGGTGGGTCCAAAACGCTATTGTCACCAAGCAAATTAGGTGCAAAGAATCAATGACAAGCACGTAGTGCTACCATTTTCTTTGCGCAAGGTGCCTCAACTTTAACGCTACGCGCTAAGAGTCACCTCTTTAATTTGGAAAATATCTGATAATATTTTTTAAGTCTTTTCAGTAATATCTACTTTAGTTATATTAACTTCTATCTAAACTGTCGCATAAAACGCGTTTGGCGTTGTATGGTTAAGCCTCACGGGTAATTAGTACAAGTTAGCTTAATGGCTCACACCACTTCCACATCTTGCCTATCAACGTTGTAGTCTTCAACGGCCCTTCAGAGACTTTAAAAGTCTAGTGAGAACTCATCTCGAGGCCTGCTTCGCGCTTAGATGCTTTCAGCGCTTATCAGTTCCGAACGTAGCTACCGGGCAATGCCATTGGCATGACAACCCGAACACCAGCGGTTCGTTCACTCCGGTCCTCTCGTACTAGGAGCAACCCCTCTCAATTCTCAAACGCCCACGGCAGATAGGGACCGAACTGTCTCACGACGTTCTAAACCCAGCTCGCGTACCACTTTAAATGGCGAACAGCCATACCCTTGGGACCGACTTCAGCCCCAGGATGTGATGAGCCGACATCGAGGTGCCAAACACCGCCGTCGATATGAACTCTTGGGCGGTATCAGCCTGTTATCCCCGGAGTACCTTTTATCCGTTGAGCGATGGCCCTTCCATTCAGAACCACCGGATCACTATGACCTACTTTCGTACCTGCTCGACGTGTCTGTCTCGCAGTTAAGCTGGCTTCTACCATTACACTAACCGTACGATGTCCGACCGTACTTAGCCAACCTTCGTGCTCCTCCGTTACTCTTTAGGAGGAGACCGCCCCAGTCAAACTACCCACCAGGCACTGTCCGTAACCCCGATTCAGGGGCCAACGTTAGAACATCAAAACTACAAGGGTGGTATTTCAAGGACGACTCCACAACAACTAGCGTCGCTGCTTCAAAGTCTCCCACCTATCCTACACATGTAGGTTCAATGTTCAGTGCCAAGCTGTAGTAAAGGTTCACGGGGTCTTTCCGTCTAGCCGCGGGTACACAGCATCTTCACTGCGATTTCAATTTCACTGAGTCTCGGGTGGAGACAGCGTGGCCATGGTTACACCATTCGTGCAGGTCGGAACTTACCCGACAAGGAATTTCGCTACCTTAGGACCGTTATAGTTACGGCCGCCGTTTACCGGGGCTTCGATCAAGAGCTTCTCCCTAAGGATAACCCCATCAATTAACCTTCCGGCACCGGGCAGGTGTCACACCGTATACGTCATCTTGCGATTTTGCACAGTGCTGTGTTTTTAATAAACAGTCCCAGCCACCTGGTCACTGCGGCTCCCGTCCGCTTAGAGAGCAAGTCTCATCACAGATAGGAGCGTACCTTCTCCCGAAGTTACGGTACGATTTTGCCTAGTTCCTTCACCCGAGTTCTCTCAAGCGCCTTAGTATTCTCTACCTGACCACCTGTGTCGGTTTGGGGTACGATTCCATATAATCTGAAGCTTAGAGGCTTTTCCTGGAAGTATGGCATCAGCAACTTCATCACCGTAGTGACTCGTCTCGTGTCTCAGGTTTAATGTTTGTCCGGATTTACCTAAACAAACGCCCTACTCACTTTCACATAGACTACCAACGCTATGCTTGCTTAGCCTGCTCCGTCCCCCCATCGCAATTATATCGAGTACAGAAATATTAATCTGTTTCCCATCGACTACGCCTTTCGGCCTCGCCTTAGGGGTCGACTTACCCTACCCTGATTAACATGGGATAGGAACCCTTGGTCTTCCGGCGTGGGAGTTTTTCACTCCCATTATCGTTACTCATGTCAGCATTCGCACTTCTGATACGTCCAGCATACCTCCCGGTACACCTTCAACCGCTTACAGAACGCTCCCCTACCACTCAGAATAAATTCTGAATCCGCAGCTTCGGTGCATAGTTTAGCCCCGTTACATCTTCCGCGCAGACCGACTCGACCAGTGAGCTATTACGCTTTCTTTAAAGGATGGCTGCTTCTAAGCCAACCTCCTGGCTGTCTGGGCCTTTCCACATCGTTTCCCACTTAACTATGACTTTGGGACCTTAGCTGGCGGTCTGGGTTGTTTCCCTCTTCACGACGGACGTTAGCACCCGCCGTGTGTCTCCCGGATATTACTTTACGGTATTCGGAGTTTGCAAAGGGTTGGTAAGTCGGGATGACCCCCTAGCCTTAACAGTGCTCTACCCCCGTAAGTATTCGTCCGAGGCTCTACCTAAATAGATTTCGGGGAGAACCAGCTATCTCCCGGTTTGATTAGCCTTTCACTCCTAGCCACAGGTCATCCCCTAACTTTTCAACGTTAGTGGGTTCGGTCCTCCAGTTGATGTTACTCAACCTTCAACCTGCCCATGGCTAGATCACCGGGTTTCGGGTCTATACCTTGCAACTAGTCGCCCAGTTAAGACTCGGTTTCCCTACGGCTACCCTATTCGGTTAACCTCGCTACAAAATATAAGTCGCTGACCCATTATACAAAAGGTACGCAGTCACCCAACAAGTGGGCTCCTACTGCTTGTACGTACACGGTTTCAGGTTCTATTTCACTCCCCTCACAGGGGTTCTTTTCGCCTTTCCCTCACGGTACTGGTTCACTATCGGTCAGTTGGGAGTATTTAGCCTTAGATGATGGTCCACCTATATTCAGTCAAAGTTTCACGTGCTCCGACCTACTCGATTTCACTTAAAATGTCTTTTCATGTACGGGACTATCACCCTGTATCGTGGCACTTTCCAGAGCCTTCCATTAACACATAATAAGCTTAAGGGCTGTTCCGATTTCGCTCGCCGCTACTTTCGGAATCTCGGTTGATTTCTTTTCCTACGGGTACTTAGATGTTTCAGTTCTCCGCGTTCGCCTCGTTAACCTATGTATTCAGTTAACGATACCTGCAAGCAGGTGGGTTTCCCCATTCGGAAATCCTAGTCTCAAGCGCTTTTTACTAGCTTGACTAGGCTTATCGCAAGTTAATACGTCCTTCATCGCCTCCAACTGCCAAGGCATCCACCGTGTACGCTTAGTCACTTAACCATACAACCCAAACGGGTCTTTGTTTTGTGACAGTTTAACTTCGCCAGAAGTCAATATTGAATACTAAAGTAGATACCAATCAATCAACTCCTAAGAGTTAATTAAATGGCACTGAATGGTACTGCTACCATTCTTTTTTTACTTTTGAAAACTCTTGATAAATACAATGTATCTATCAGAATTTTATTATCAGCTTTTCCAAATTTTTAAAGAGCATATTAATTAGTTATCCCGAAGGACACGCACTAATTAACAATCATCTGTGTGGACACTACGAACAAATAAGTTCTAAATCGTATAAGGAGGTGATCCAGCCCCAGGTTCCCCTAGGGCTACCTTGTTACGACTTCACCCCAGTCATGAATCACTCCGTGGTAAACGTCCTCCCGAGGGTTAGACTATCTACTTCTGGAGCAACCCACTCCCATGGTGTGACGGGCGGTGTGTACAAGGCCCGGGAACGTATTCACCGCGTCATTCTGATACGCGATTACTAGCGATTCCGACTTCATGGAGTCGAGTTGCAGACTCCAATCCGGACTACGACGCACTTTAAGTGATTCGCTTACTCTCGCGAGTTCGCAGCACTCTGTATGCGCCATTGTAGCACGTGTGTAGCCCTACACGTAAGGGCCATGATGACTTGACGTCGTCCCCACCTTCCTCCGGTTTATCACCGGCAGTCTCCTTAGAGTTCTCAGCATTACCTGCTAGCAACTAAGGATAGGGGTTGCGCTCGTTGCGGGACTTAACCCAACATCTCACAACACGAGCTGACGACAGCCATGCAGCACCTGTATCAGAGTTCCCGAAGGCACCAAACCATCTCTGGTAAGTTCTCTGTATGTCAAGTGTAGGTAAGGTTCTTCGCGTTGCATCGAATTAAACCACATGCTCCACCGCTTGTGCGGGCCCCCGTCAATTCATTTGAGTTTTAACCTTGCGGCCGTACTCCCCAGGCGGTCTACTTAATGCGTTAGCTTTGAAAAACAGAACCGAGGCTCCGAGCTTCTAGTAGACATCGTTTACGGCGTGGACTACCGGGGTATCTAATCCCGTTTGCTCCCCACGCTTTCGTACATGAGCGTCAGTGTTGACCCAGGTGGCTGCCTTCGCCATCGGTATTCCTTCAGATCTCTACGCATTTCACCGCTACACCTGAAATTCTACCACCCTCTATCACACTCTAGTTTGCCAGTTCGAAATGCAGTTCCCAGGTTGAGCCCGGGGCTTTCACATCTCGCTTAACAAACCGCCTGCGTACGCTTTACGCCCAGTAATTCCGATTAACGCTCGCACCCTCCGTATTACCGCGGCTGCTGGCACGGAGTTAGCCGGTGCTTCTTCTGTCAGTAACGTCACAGCTAGCAGGTATTAACTACTAACCTTTCCTCCTGACTGAAAGTGCTTTACAACCCGAAGGCCTTCTTCACACACGCGGCATGGCTGCATCAGGCTTGCGCCCATTGTGCAATATTCCCCACTGCTGCCTCCCGTAGGAGTCTGGGCCGTGTCTCAGTCCCAGTGTGGCTGATCATCCTCTCAAACCAGCTAGGGATCGTCGCCTTGGTGAGCCATTACCTCACCAACTAGCTAATCCCACTTGGGCCAATCTAAAGGCGAGAGCCGAAGCCCCCTTTGGTCCGTAGACATTATGCGGTATTAGCAGTCGTTTCCAACTGTTGTCCCCCACCTCAAGGCATGTTCCCAAGCATTACTCACCCGTCCGCCGCTCGTCAGCAAAGTAGCAAGCTACTCTCTGTTACCGCTCGACTTGCATGTGTTAGGCCTGCCGCCAGCGTTCAATCTGAGCCATGATCAAACTCTTCAATTAAAAAGTTTTATGTCTTTCGACAGCTCAATGAATTCTGAATTTTTTAATATCTTTCGATATTGAATTGACTGTGCCGAATAATTACCGAAATAACTATTCTGTTGGTCACTCAGTTTTCAATTGAGACTCTAATTTGTTTGCCTCATTACTTGCTCAATAAAGAACGAAGTAGCTTGGCTGTTAGAACTCAATCTGTACGAGTGCCCACACAGATGATTGCTTTATATTGTTAAAGAACGTCTTGAGTCGCTTTAGCGTCTCAAGGGATGCGAATAATACACCCTTTATTTTTCGAGTCAACACTTTGTTTTAAACTTTCTTTTTAGAAGATTTAAAACCGAAGTTTTATTTAACTCTCTGAGTAGTTCGTGCCTCGCTATGCGTTGGCGTTTCCCGTCTCAGTGGGGTCGCATTATAGGGAGCGGCGGATTTTACGCAAGCGTTATTTGCATAAAATAGTAATTAAAATTAAGCCCCAAGCAAGCGCACACGATAAGCACAAGTTACCCACAAAACCCTGTTGATAACTCTGTTTTTGAACTTTAAAACTAAACACTTTTATCCTGATGTGATAAGTTGCGGTCACTTTTTTTAACTCATGTATTTAGGCAGTATCCATGACAGACATAATAAATAGTATAAGTGCCCTTCTATGGGGCCAAGTTCTCGTCTACTTATTAATAGCAGCGGGCCTCTTCTTTACTTTTCGACTAGGCTTTATTCAATTTGTGCAATTTCCACATATGTTCAAAGTTATGTTTGGCTCTCGTAAATGTGCCGATAATGAAATTTCATCCTTTCAGGCTTTTTGTACTTCGTTAGCTGCACGCGTTGGTACAGGTAATATGGCTGGCGTTGCTGTTGCCTTATACCTAGGTGGGCCAGGTGCTATTTTTTGGATGTGGCTGATTGCATTAATAGGTATGGCTACAAGCTTTGCTGAAAGTACTTTGGCTCAGGCTTATAAAACAAAAGATGCTGATGGCAATTTTAGAGGTGGCCCTGCTTATTATATGCAAAACGGTTTAGGTAAACGCTGGATGGGGACTTTATTCTCGTTATGCTTAATTTTAGCCTTTGGTTTGGTATTTAACGCCGTACAGTCAAACTCTATTGCTGCAGCATTTGAAGTAGCGTTTGATGTACCTAAGTATATAGTAGGCATTTGCTTGGTTATTGGCTCTGGTATTATTATTTTTGGTGGTTTGAAAACGATTTCTCGTTTTGCTGAAATGGTTGTGCCATTTATGGCATTAGCTTACTTATTAGTTGCTCTTTATGTATGCGCTATTAACTTTACTGCATTACCGGATGTAATTGTACTTATAATAAAAAGTGCTTTTGGTATTGAACAAGCTGGTGCAGGTGCAATTGGTTATGGTGTTACACAAGCTATGATCCAAGGTATAAAGCGTGGCTTATTCTCAAACGAAGCTGGTATGGGTAGTGCAGCTAATGCTGCAGCTACTGCGACACCTTACCCTCCTCATCCAGCATCACAAGGTTATGTGCAAATGCTAGGTGTATTTATTGATACTATTGTTATTTGTACAGCGACTGCTTCTCTTATTTTACTATCGCAGCAATTAGTGCCTGAATCTGGTGTTATGGGGATTGAACTTACACAAGCAGCATTACAAGAACATGTCGGCGACTGGGGTACTTACTTTATTGCCATTGCTATATTGTTTTTTGCTTTTACTTCTATTGTGGCTAATTACTCTTACGCTGAAACAAATTTAATGTTTTTAGAGCACAACTCTAATAAAGGTATGTTTATCTTTAGACTTGTTGTTTTAGGTATGGTGATGTTTGGTGCTGTTGGTGAGCTTGGTTTAATTTGGACGCTGGCAGATATATCAATGGGTTTAATGGCCATTGTAAACGTTATAGCGCTATTTATGCTTTCAGGTGTTGTTGTATGGCTCTCTAAAGATTACAACGAACAACGCAAAAAGGGCTTAATACCCACCTTTGACAAAAGTAAGCATCCTAAACTTGCTAAAGAGGTCGATCCCGAGGCCTGGAAATAAACAATAAACAGCGAGCTACGGCTCTAATGCCGATCATTTAAGAATTAGTTAATAGCACTTGAACGATCTTCTAGGTATGTAAGAATCCGAATTCTTTTGTAGAATTCGGATTTTTTTATGCAACTTTCTAATGCTCTCGATATTATTAACAACATCAAACCTAATGACGTTGAAACACTCGCAGACTTACTCCCTTTATCTCTTATCGAAGAAGCCTATGCACTGACCGAAACCGTTACACTACGAAAAAGAAAACTAACCCTAGAATCGATGGCTTGGTTGTTGATCGGGATGGTTATTTATAATGACAAATCGATGGCCGATGTCGTTAATATGCTCGACATTGTTGACCGCGATGGTAAGCCATTTGTTGCGCCAAGCGCTTTAACTCAGCGTCGTAAAAACCTAGGTGAAGCCGCCATGAAAGCCTTATTTGAATGCACCCAAAGGCATTGGAATAATGACGCTAATCATCCTCATTGGAATGGGCTTACCTTGCTTGGTGTCGATGGTGTCGTTTGGCGTACGGATGACTCACCCCAAAACAATGAAGCCTTTACAAAACCGACTAATACACAATACCCACAGGTCAGAATGGTGTGTCAAATGGAGCTAAGCAGCCACCTAATCACGGGGAGTGCTTTTGATGATTACAAGGTCAATGAAATGGTGCTGGCTGAAAAGCTTATAGAAACCACACCCGATAACAGTCTCACTTTATTCGACAAAGGTTTCTATTCTTTAGGGCTTTTACATAAATGGCAAACAACTGGCAGTGAACGCCATTGGCTAATCCCCCTGAAAAAAAATGTGCAATATGAAGTTATTCAAACATTAGGGCGTAATGATAAATTAGTCCAACTTAGCAGCAACCCAAGAGCAAGAAAGATGTGGCCAACGCTGCCTAACACCTTAATCGCGAGGTTAGTGACTCGAAAAATAAAGGGGAAATCATATAGTGTGATGACATCTATGACAGATCCGATGCGATATCTATCAGCCGATATAGGTGATTTGTACAGTCACCGCTGGGAGATAGAGCTTGGTTATCGGGAACAAAAGCAATATATGCTGGGCAATCGATTAACATTAAGAAGTCGCTTACCAGCGCTTGTAAAGCAAGAGCTGTGGGGAGTGTTGCTTACTTATAATATGGTGCGATATCAGATGGTAAAAATGTGCCACACATTAAAAGGTGATTATTTACCGTACCAACTGAGTTTCAATGGTAGTTTAGCTCAAATAATGAGGTTGCTTGTTGGATTACCTTATTCAACACCTGGAGCCATACCACGTCAATTAAAATACTTTTATGCGATGGCAGAAAGCCTAATTCTAGAGCCTCGAAGGGATCGAGGTTTTCCTCGTGCAGTCAAGCCAAGACCACAGCGGTACGCTAGAAATAAAAAAGCCGCTCACCTTAAGTGAACGGCATTAGAGCTACGGCTCGCTTTTTTAGTTCTAAAAATAAAAAGTCCTGACACATAACACTCGATCATTTATAACTAAAAGCTGTTACGGACGATAAGAACTGTATAGACATTATCTGATTATCAGCCTAGACAAGACAACCTACAAAAACAGATGTTTAATGCCCATAGCTCTGCATTATGTATAAGCACTTTATTGTTTACCTCTTTGAAGTTCTCACCATAACTCTAGACTTACTCTTACCCGCGATTTTTAACTTCCAATGAGCATGTGTTAGCAACCAATTCGACAACTATACCAACCTGCATAAATCTCTGAGCAATTTAACGAATTAAATTGCCTATAACGTCGTTAAAAATTTTTTATTTACGACTGCATGGATGTAGGAGGTAGAGCAATGCAGGGAGCAATTGCCGAGAACACTAGATATAAAATTTTTTGCATAGATCTAGCGTAATTTCCTTAACCTTAAATAGACCCGATATATAAGCGGATTAGTATTACTTTATGCTACAAGCATATGAGTGTTTGAACTTTACTTTCAAGCTTATTTGCTCTCGAGCTGTAGATTACTTCATTGTTTAAATTTTTTAAAGCTAATGGCCTACTTTGCTAGTTGGTATCATAAGTCTATGACCCTTAGTTCAGTTCAAAGTGTATTCATTAGCATCAAGTATTGTATGTCGTTAAGGATTAAATGGCTGGTTTATTTGAGGCGTTATAGGACTGGGTTTGGAAATATTACATTATGCCTACTCATATATATCTTTAATACGATAGATATACAAACTCATACTGAACTATCACACAACGCTATTATTGGGTAAACCATGCATAAAATAGTGCATATCAAGATAATATAAATCATAGAAATGAGAAATGAGAAATGAGAAATCAGGGTTTTACTGAATATTTTATAGATATTAGAATGATTTATTAGATATTTTTTAAGCAGAGCGCTTAATATATAGATGGTGCCCGAGGCCGGACTTGAACCGGCACGACTTGTTAGTCGAGGGATTTTAAATCCCTTGTGTCTACCAATTCCACCACTCGGGCATCGAGTTTGCTAATTAAAGCGTGTGGAGTAAATTATATGGAGGCGGAACCCGGAGTCGAACCGAGGTAAACGGATTTGCAATCCGGTGCATGGCCACTCTGCCATTCCGCCTAAATGTATCCAAATAATTTGGAGCGGTACACGAGGCTCGAACTCGTGACCTCGACCTTGGCAAGGTCGCGCTCTACCAACTGAGCTAGTACCGCAAAATACTGTTTTATCAACTTTAAGTTATCTTGGTAAAATAAATTAAAGTGGTGCCCGAGGCCGGACTTGAACCGGCACGACTTGTTAGTCGAGGGATTTTAAATCCCTTGTGTCTACCAATTCCACCACTCGGGCATCGAGTTTGCTATTAAAAGCAAGTGGATAAAACTAATATGGAGCGGTACACGAGGCTCGAACTCGTGACCTCGACCTTGGCAAGGTCGCGCTCTACCAACTGAGCTAGTACCGCATCATATTAATTCTAAATTAATCATTTTATAAATTACACTTGGTAATGCAATTAAACCACAAAGTGGTGCCCGAGGCCGGACTTGAACCGGCACGACTTGTTAGTCGAGGGATTTTAAATCCCTTGTGTCTACCAATTCCACCACTCGGGCATCGAGTTTGCTAATTAAAGCGTGTGGAGTGTTGAAATGGAGGCGGAACCCGGAGTCGAACCGAGGTAAACGGATTTGCAATCCGGTGCATGGCCACTCTGCCATTCCGCCCCAGTACGGGGTATTAACCTTGAGATAAACTTGGAGCGGTACACGAGGCTCGAACTCGTGACCTCGACCTTGGCAAGGTCGCGCTCTACCAACTGAGCTAGTACCGCATTTTATTTATCAATTAATTGAATAAGCACATGATGATTTATGTGAACATTCAGGTAACTGATTAATTACCGTTTCGTTTATCTCGGGGGCTATGCCCTCTCAACACGGACGCATTCTACAGAGATTATTAAACGCGTCAATACAAAAAATGCTAGTTTTGAACTGTTTGCTTGTTTTTTATCTAAAACGGTGCGTTATTATACATTTAGAGTTAATTTTTAGTCAATTCACCCCATGCTGCACGTAAATATTGCATCATAGAACTCAAGGTTAAAAAGGTCGCAATATACAATAGTGCAAAGCTTAAATAGTTCATCCAGGTATCGTATTGCCAAATCAAACCGATAATGGCTAACATTTGTGCAGCCGTCTTTATTTTACCCATGTTTGATACAGCAACATTACCACGCTTACCCTGCTCTGCCATCCATTCACGAAGTGCGGATATAATAATTTCACGACTTATAATAATAAGTGCGGGTATTGTCATATACATTGATTGGTACTGATCAGCTAATGCAACAAGCGCAGCACATACCATTACTTTATCAGCAACAGGATCTAAAAAAGCACCAAAGGGGGTTGATTGCTCAAGCTTTCTTGCTAAATAACCGTCTAATATATCGGTGATCGATGCAAGCCAAAAAATAAAGGCGGCAGCAAAAAAAGCCCAGCTATAAGGCAAATAAAATATCACCAAAAAAACGGGGATAAGAAAAAGTCTAAATGTTGTAAGTGTGTTTGGAATATTCCACATAACTACTTGGATATGTCTTTTTTGCTATATTCGCATGAAGGGCTAGCCCTTGTCATGCAAATGGTTAAATATCTTCTCAGCCATGTCAGGGCTGATCCCAGGAACTTTCTTTAACTGTTCTATATTAGCAGCTTTTACTCCCTGCATGCCCCCTAAATATTTTAATAATGTTTGGCGGCGTGTAGAACCTACTCCATTTATTTCTTCTAATAGTGATTGTGTACGCTGTTTTTGGCGTTTGTTACGGTGTCCTGCAATAGCAAAACGATGAGACTCATCGCGTATATGTTGAATCAAATGAAGCGCAGGCGCATCTGAATCCATCGGAATGGTTTTGCGTCCACCGTCAATCAATAGTGTTTCAAGACCGGGTTTGCGGCTAGTCCCTTTTGCAACACCCACTAATAAAGGCATTTTAGTGTGCGGCCAATTAGAAAAGTACTGCTCAGCGCGCCCTAACTGCCCTTTACCGCCATCAATAAAGATAACGTCAGGGATTTTGTCTTCGTCTACTAACTTGTTATAGCGTTTGTTAAGTGCAAATTCCATGGCAGCATAATCATCACCACCGGTTATGCCCGTTACATTGTAACGCCTGTACTCTTTTGTATTTGGCCCTTGTGAATCAAATACAACACAACTTGCGACGGTGTTCTCCCCCATGGTGTGGCTTATATCAAAACACTCCATTCGGGTTATATCGTCAAGTCGCAGTGTTGCTTTTAACTGTGCATAACGTTTATTAATAGAGTCTTGAGTACTTTGCTTAACTGCAATACTGTTTAAAGCATTTTTATTCGCTAATTGTAAATATTGAGCGCGTTCACCACGAGTAACTACTTTAAATGTTACTTTTCGTTCACTTACTTGTGTGAGTGCCTCACCTAATGCTTCGCTCTCTTCTATTTCAAACGGTAGTATAATTTCTTTTGCAATTCGCCCTGTAGCACCCGGTGCTAAATAATACTGCCCTAAAAATGAGGTCAGTATTTCTTGTTCACTCGAGTCTTTAGGGACTTTAGGGAAGTACGTTTTGCTTCCAAGTACCTTATGATCGCGGATCATTAATAAATGAATGCCGTTTAATCCGTTTAAATGAGCAAAACCGACTACATCCATTTCTGCAAAGTTACCAGAAATAGATTGTTGTTCCTGCATTTTACGAAGTAGCATTATTTGATCGCGAACTTTTGCTGCCAGTTCAAAGTTTAATTGCTGGCTAGCTGCTTCCATTTTTTTTATTAAATCAGCAATAACTTCGTGAGATTTACCCGTTAAAAACTTACGAACATAGTCAACCTGCTCACTGTAGTCATCATCCGTTACTTTATTAACGCACGGAGCTGAGCAACGCTTAAGCTGATATTGTAGGCACGGACGACTTCTAGCACGGTAATAAGCATCTTCACATTGGCGAACAGGAAAGATTTTTTGCATTAGGCGCAAACTTTCAGATACCGCACCAGCACTCGGGAAAGGCCCAAAGTACTCACCTTTAATTTTACGACTTCCACGATGAAACGCTAAACGAGGATGCTTATGATTAGTCAATAAAATATAAGGATACGACTTATCGTCGCGCAATAATATGTTATAGCGAGGCTGGTATTTTTTTATTAGGTTATTTTCAAGCAGCAGTGCTTCGGTTTCGGTATTGGTAAGCGTGACTTCAATATCACAAATATTATTTACTAATACGCGTGTTTTGCTATCGGTAATATTACTTCTAAAGTAACTACTTACACGTTTTTTTAAGTGCTTGGCTTTACCGACATAAATAACTTGGCTGTCACTATCAAGCATGCGGTATACACCGGGTTCGCTTGATAGCGTTTTAAGAAAATGTACGTGATCAAATTCAGACATAAATTATAGGTTAGTACGAAATATCTATATCAATCATTTTATGACGAATAGCTAAATGAGTAAGCTCAACATCGCCACCTACATTTAACTTTTCAAACATACGGTAGCGATAGCTATTTACTGTTTTAGAACTTAGATTTAAACGCTCTGCTATATCTTGTGCTTTTTCACCTTTGGTGATCATAAGCATAATTTGCAGCTCTCGCTCAGATAAACTCTGAAAAGGGTTTTCGTCTGTACGGCCTGTCACTTGCGCAAGTGCTATTTGTTGTGCAATTTCTGGTGCAATATAACGCTGCCCCGCATGAACGCAGCGAATAGCGCGTACCATTTCATCAGAGCCAGCACCTTTAGTTAAAAAGCCATGTGCACCAATTTGCATTACTTTGCTTGGAAACGGGTCTTCGCAATTAACGGTAAGCACAATAATTTTTACATCTGGGCAGTAACGACAAATCTTTTTAGTCGCCTCTAATCCGCCCATTCCTGGCATGTTCATATCCATAAGTACTATGTTAGGTGAATGCTGACGACAAAATTGTACCGCCTGCTCGCCATCTTTAGCTTCACCTACTACTTTAAACCCTCGTACATCATCAAGAATACGCTTTATTCCTGTTCGTACAAGTTCATGGTCATCAACTAAAAGTACATTAATCAATGGAACATCCTCACTTACCTAACAACATGCAATTTAATTAAATTAATTTGCCACAGTAACATACATAAAGCGAAACAATAACTAATATTATTGCCTCGCCCTAATAGTTTAAGATGACGATTTTTCGCTAAATCTGTCAACCCATAACGAAATGATACCATCACCCGTTACATTACACGCAGTACCAAAGCTATCTTGTGCCAAATAAAGTGCAATCATTAATGCAACCGCGCCTTCATTAAACCCAAGCATGCTTGTTAATAGACCAAGCGCCGACATAACTGCGCCACCTGGAGCACCTGGTGCTGCAATCATTACTACACCTAACATCATAATAAACGGTAGCATACCCATTAATGAAGGGACTTCCATGCTTGGCGATAAAAACATAACAGCCATTGCACAGGTTACTATAGTGATAGTTGAGCCAGATAAGTGAATAGTCGCGCAAAGTGGTACGGTAAAGTTAGCTACATCTTCTTTAACGTTATTTGCTTTACTTGATTGAAGCGATACTGGAATCGTTGCTGCACTTGACATAGTACCTAAGGCTGTAAAGTAAGCTGGTAGCATATTTTTAACTAATTCGATTGGATTACGTTTCAATAGTACACCTGTCGCTATATATAAAACGCTTAACCATAACCAGTGCATAACAAGCGCTGCAATTAGTACTACGCCAAATGTTCGCAGTGTATCTACCACAGTACCCGCTACCGTCATTTCGGCAAATACACCTGCAATGTAAAATGGTAAAGCAGGGATAATTACTTTTGATAATAATCCGTCAATCACATCACGGCCCTGATCAGACACCTTTTTAAGCGTATCAAGCTCTAATTGGCTCATGCCTATACCAAATACAAAAGCAGTTACTAATGCGGTCATTACCCCCATCAAAGGTGGAATTTCTAAATCAATAAAGCTGACAATTTCTGTAGCAACTTCTGCCTCGAATGTAATACCACCGCTTAAAAAAGGGATAACAGCACTTACTAATAAAAATGCAAGCGTACCTGCAATAATTGTAGAACTATAAGCAAACCCGACTGTTTTACCAAGTAAGTGACCAGACCCTTTTGGTAGGCCTGCAATACCTGATGCAATAAAAAATAATATAATAAGTGGAATGGTAAAGGAGATAATTTGACCAATCAGCTCTTTTACTGTGAATAAAAGTTCAACACCAGTTATAGGTACATATAGTCCAACTAGGATACCGGCCACAATACCGGCAATTAATTTTAAGATTAATTTCATTGTGATTGCTTAATTGAATTTAGATACGTGTTTTTATCATGTTTTAGACGCATTGTGTGATAAAACTATTCAAGTTACATTCATATGCACAAATATTGAACAAACATAGTTTAATTCAATACTCTTTTGAACATTTTTTGACTAAACGAAGTTTTACTCTTTAAATTTTAAATTAAGCCCGCATCTATAATAACTAAAGCACCGCTAATAATTGATTTTTATTTCGACTGGTTATAAGCCCAATAGATATATGTTATAGCCAAACTTTACTTTAGTTTTTTTAAACTCACAGTAAAGTGTGTTTATATAGTTAGTAGCAAAGGCTATTAACACGTTGATCAGATTGCATCCAAAGGAACATTATGTCTACTATTTTTGAAGATAACTCACTAAGCATCGGTAATACACCGCTGGTAAAACTTAACCGTGTTACAGGTGGGAATGTATACGCTAAAGTTGAATCTCGTAATCCAAGCTTTAGTATCAAATGCCGCATTGGTGCATCGATGATTTGGGAAGCTGAAAAATCAGGTCAGCTTGTTGAAGGTAAAGAACTTATTGAACCAACATCTGGGAACACCGGTATTGCACTTGCATTTGTTGCAGCAGCACGTGGTTACAAGTTAACGCTTACTATGCCAAACACCATGAGCCTAGAACGTCGCAAGCTATTAAAAGCATTAGGTGCAAATCTAGTACTTACCGACGGTGCAAAAGGTATGAATGGCGCAATTGAAAAAGCAAAAGAAATTCAAGCAACAGCACCTGATAAGTATATTTTATTACAACAATTCGAAAACCCTGCAAACCCAAAAATTCACTTTGAAACAACAGGCCCTGAAATTTATGATGCGCTTGATGGCAAAGTAGACTTTTTTGTAGCCGGTGTTGGTACTGGTGGTACTATTACAGGTGTTAGCCGCTACCTCAAAACAGAAAAAGGTCTAAACGTTAAATCTATTGCTGTTGAGCCAACTAACTCTCCAGTTATTAGCCAAACGCTTGCCGGTGAAGAAATTAAACCTGGTCCTCATAAAATCCAAGGTATTGGTGCTGGCTTCATTCCTGGCAACTTAGATATGGACTTAATTGATGGCGCAGAGCTTGTATCTAACGAAGACGCAATTGCAATGGCGCATCAGTTAATGAAAAAAGAAGGTATTTTAGTAGGTATTTCATCAGGTGCAGCGGTTGTTGCAGCTAAGCGAATTGCTGAAAAGCCTGAAAACGCAGATAAAAATATTGTTGTTATCCTACCTAGTGCAACTGAGCGTTACTTATCAAGCCCAATGTTTGATGAAGAGTTTAGTGAACAAGAACTAGTACAATAAGTAATTTTAAGATTTTTAGAAGGATGCTTTAGGCATCCTTTTTTATGATTTATTATCCAATTTTCTATTTATTGCCTGCCATACCTTTACATCTGCATAGATAAACCACACACTTTAAAAAAACTAATTAATAATAATTAATATGAAAAAAATCACGAGTTTATTAAGTTTGGTCATCTGTTTATTTTTATCAGCCTGTGGTGACGATACCAAAACACTTGGCGACACTCCTGGCGATACAGCAACCGCTTATTTTGATGCGCTTTATAACCAGCAAGACCTTCAAAAAGCCAGCACCATGGCAACCCCCAACCTTACACGTATAATGAAATCCTACGGCACCGCTAAACAGTTTTCCCGTAACTTAGTAAATATGCAATACGATGAAGTCACCATTGAAGTTGATATGACCAATATGAGCGTCCGTGAACAATACGGCGATAACGCTAAAATAAACCTTATTTTTACCGGCTATTTAAATGGTGATAAAATTGACGAAATGCGCAGTGTAAAAATGCTTCGTAAAAAGGGAAAATGGTACATAGATAAAATTGTTGCCGACCCTTACGCTCGTTAAAAATAAATGAATTAAACATAAAAAGGCCTTACATTCGTAAGGCCTTTTTCGCTTTAGCTAGGGCGTGTTGATCTTTGTGGATTGAAGTTTGTTCAATCTAGGGGCGATTTAATCGCGGCGCGAGGTTTGTAACCTAGTGGGCTAAGTAAAAACCGAGCAAAGCTTCCGCGTCCTGCTCACGCCCCTTACCTACATCCATGTCATAGGTAAGATCTTAAGAAATTGAGTTGAAGCTCAATTCATGATCAAATGGTTGTTACCACACAAACCACAGAATCAAGAAAAGAGCTTCAAATGAATGCTAACATTTTTATTAATAAGTTAAAAAGTATCCTAAGTGAAAAAAAACTGAACCGACTTGGTAAACAAGTAGCATTTACTAAAAGAGAAAGAAATATTACCGCATTTCATATGGTTGTTAGTCTTGTTGCTGCGCTTGGGGATAAAAAAACGATCTATTTATCCGAAATATTAAGAGTTTATAACCAGCTAACAGGGCAGTCTATTAAGTATAAGCCTTTTCATAACCAGTTAGTTAAACCTGAACTAGCTGAACTAATGCGAGAGGTAACAAATAGAGTTTTTAATTGTTGGATAAATGATGCGCTTAAGTACACTAAAAAAGATTTGTTCAAGTTTGAGAATATTTTAATTCAGGACGGTAGCTCTATTATGCTTCATCGTTCTTTAAAAGATGTTTTTCCTGGGCGATTTTCAAATACGTGTCCAGCAGCCATTGAATTGCATGCTACTTTAAATTTAACACAAGGTTGCTTTGAAAAAGCAGGTATAACACCAGACAGTTACTCTGAACGTGAAGAACTTCCAACATTTAAAGAGTTGAAAGGACAGTTGTTACTTGCTGATAGAGGATATTATTCAGGTAGTTATATTCATGAATTAGATAAAGCAGGAGGATTTTACGTATTAAGAGCGAAGGGATTAAAAGCAGTCAGAGTACATAATGCTTTTAAGCAAAATGGACAGGAATTAACAGGAAGTCATTCCCCAAAGTTATGTGAATTGCTTCCCGAATTACCTAAAAATGATCTTATTGATATGAATGTTAGCATAAAAAACAAGCTAACAAGAGTCGTTGGGTATTGGTCAAAAAAAGAAAAACAATATACATTTTTAGTCACTAATTTATCTATTGATGAATTTACAGCGACTGAAATAGGCAAATTATATAGGTTACGCTGGCAGGTTGAATTACTTTTTAAGGAGTGTAAGTCTTATAATAATTTACGCGGCTTTCAAACATCAAACGCAACCTTACAAGAGGCGCTAATTTATGTAAGTTTAATAGTAACCACGCTTAAAAGATTTTTAACTGGCTGTATTGAAAAGATATTTAAAACTGAAATGTCTACAATGACAGTAGCAAAAACAACGGGTGTTTGGTGGATTGCCATATTAACAGCGATTATTAGGAAGCATAGGAAAGGATTGTTAAATGCAGTTAATGGAGCATTTGACTTTCTGAGGAAAAATGCAGCTAGGGCACACCCCAAACGCGATCGAAAAACAGGAGTATTTCAGTATGGGGTAGAGCCAAATTTTTAAGGCTGTACTTAATGTTTTTCTTAAGTACCTACCTATGACATCCATGTAGGCAACAAAGAGTTAATCGTCCCTAGAAAGAACCCAAAGGGCAGCGCATGTTTGGCATTTATGCTGCGTTATCGCCGATTTATGGGGAATAACCACACTACATAGGCTCTGCCTTGCCTAAAAACCAAACAGCCTGCTGCAAATTCAACCACGAAGGGTCAACACGCCCTAGTATTTAAAGTACTGCGCTACAGCTCACCAGGTTGAAAGTTATCAACTGCAATGGCTTTCTTACGTAGCTTATTAGCATGATGCATTGCATCAGCATCCGTTTGCTCTAACAACTTATTTTCAAGCGCAAAATTTATAGCACCTTCAATATCAAGCGTTGCAGGCACACTGCCCTTACGCTGCCATTGTTTTAAGTCTTTAAACTGCGCTTGCATATCATGCATAGCTAAAAATGCGCTTTCCATGACCCCAGTACCTGCATTTTCATCTACATAACATAAATGCGTTAAGCGGTTTCTAAATACACCAGGTTGAGTCATACGCTCGCAAATACTTTGTGCTATTTCATCACTTGGTCTGTGGTAATGGTTTCCCAGCGGGAACACGATACGTTTAAGGATAAAATTAACAACCGGGTTTGAAAAGTTTTTAAAGAAGCCATTAAACGCTTGGCCAATTTCAAATAATGAGTTCTCAATTGCATATTTTACAAATGGTAAATCAGCTTGTTGGCGCCCTTCATCTTCATAACGTTTTAAAACAGTTGATGCTAAGTACAAATGACTCAATACATCACCCAAACGCGCTGATATCATTTCTTTACGTTTAAGCTCACCGCCAAGCATTAACATTGCAACGTCTGTACAAATAGCTAAGCCTCGGCTCATTCTACTCAGTTGTTTATAATAAATAGCCGTTTCACCACCTACAGGCGCTTTCGCAAAGTAGCTACGTGTTAAGCCATGCACAAATGCCATGCCTGCATTACTTGCTGCAAATAGTATATGGTTCATTAATAAACCATCAAATTTTTCAAGTGCTGCGTCGTCATCTTCCATTGCAGCGGCTTCCATTTCTTTTAAAACAAATGGGTGGCAGCGTGTTGCACCTTGCCCAAATATCATTAAATTACGCGTTAGAATATTCGCGCCTTCTACTGTAATTGATACTGGAATCCCCATATATCCATGCGCCAAATAGTTATTAGGCCCTACTTGAATTCCTTTACCTGAATGAATATCCATTGCATCATTCACTACCGTACGACCCATTTCAGTCATATGGTATTTAGCAATCGCTGTTACAACCGATGGACTTAATTTTAAATCAATCGCACCTGCGGTCATTAATCTACACGACTCAAGTGTGTAAGTTAAACCACCAATACGCGCAAGTGCCTCTTGCACGCCTTCAAATTGCCCTATAGATACACCAAACTGCTGGCGTACCATGGCATATGCCGATGTCATTTTTGAAGCTAAATGCCCAGTTGCTGCACTTAATGCTGGTAGTGATATTCCACGCCCTGCACTTAAACACTCAACAAGCATTCTCCAGCCACGCCCTGCACACTCTTGACCACCAATGATCCAGTCCAGTGGTATAAATACATCTTTACCGTAAGTGGTACCATTCATAAAGGCCATATTAAGCGGATAATGACGCTCACCCGTTTCAACACCCGGATGATCGGTTGGTATAAGCGCACACGTTATACCTAGCTCTTTTTTATCACCTAATAAAGCGTCTGGATCATACATTTTAAATGCTAAGCCGAGTACAGTAGCCACGGGTGCAAGCGTAATGTAACGTTTTGACCAATTTAAACGCAGGCCCATTACTTGCTCGCCATTGTGCTCACCCATACACACAACGCCTGAATCAGGAATGCTGCCAGCATCAGAGCCCGCCTCTGGACCCGTTAGTGCAAAACAAGGAACATCTGTACCATCAGCTAAACTTGGCAGCCAACGATCTTGCTGCTCTTTAGTACCATAATGAAGAAGTAACTCGCCCGGACCTAAGCTATTAGGCACCATAACAGTGACTGCGGCTGTTAAGCTTTTAGTCGAAATTTTTGACACTATCGTTGAATTAGCAATTGCCGAGAACTCACGACCGCCAAATTTTTCAGGAATGATCAGCGCAAAAAAACCTTCTGTTTTTAGGTAATCCCACACTTCTTTTGGTAAGTCTTTGTCTTTTTGTACAATTTGATAATCATCAAGCATCGCCAATAAGGTTTCTACTTGGTTAGCCATAAATGCGTTTTCTTTATCGCTAAGCTCTGGTTTTGGAAAGTGGTGCAGTTTTTGCCAGTCTGGGTTACCACTAAATAACTCACCATCCCACCAAACATCACCTGCTTCCATCGCCTCTCGCTCTGTTTGCGATAATGGCGGAAGCACCTTTTTGAACATTTTAAACGTAGGACGACTAATCAAGTTTAGGCGAATATCTTTAACCGCAAAAATAACCACCACCACGACCAGCAATATTATAAATATTAACATGCGCACATTCCTTACACATTGAATGAAAATAGTAACTTAATTATGACCCATCTTAATTTAAATACAATCATTGCACGACGAGTCGTAAGCCTTAACGCATTCATTTTATTGTTTTAAACATCACTGCTATTATCAACGTTTTAATAACAATAAATTAAAGGAATAGCATGATCCCCTTTCGATTTAAACTAAGTATGAGCGCCTTAATGGTAGCAAGTACTCTTGCTTTAACGGCCTGCGATGCACAAGTATCTATCGACACTACCGATTCACCACACACTAAAAAAGCTGTAACAGCTAAAGATGCAAATACATTTATAACAAACACAGAAAAAGAACTGAGTGCACTTTATTTAGAATCGAGCCGTGCAGAGTGGATTTACGCAAACTTTATTACTCACGATACATTTGCTCTATCGGCTGAAGTTAACCGTAAAATGACCGAAACAGTCGTGCGTTTAGCAAATGAAGCTGCAAAATACGACGAACTAGAGCTTGATTACGATGCTCGCCGTAAGCTTGATAAACTAAAACTAGCACTTACACTTCCTGCCCCACAAGACGCTGATAAAACAGCGAAGCTTTCACAAATTGTCGCAGAGCTTGGCGGGCTATATGGTAAAGGTAAATACTGTAAAGAAGATGGCAGCTGTTTGAGCCTTGGCGACATGACCTCAAAAATGGCCACCAGCCGAGATTACAACGAACTACTTGATTTATGGCAAGGCTGGCGTGAAATATCAAAACCCATGCGCCCACTTTACGAGCAACAAGTAGCACTTACCAACGAAGGTGCAAAGGAGCTTGGTTATGCCGATACGGGCGCTATGTGGCGCAGTAAATACGATATGCCTGCTGATGACTTCACCACTGAGCTTGACCGTATTTGGGGCCAAGTTAAACCACTGTATAACTCGCTACACTGCCATGTTCGCGCAAAGTTAGGTGAAAAGTACGGCACCGACAAAGTACCTCAAGATCAGCCAATACCAGCGCACTTACTTGGTAATATGTGGGCGCAAGCATGGGGTAATATTTACGATGTAGTTGCACCAGATAACGCCGATCCGGGTTACGACGTAACCGAGTTATTAGCTCAAAATAATTACGACGAACTTAAAATGGTCAAAGGGGCAGAAAACTTTTTTACATCAATGGGTTTTGACGCACTACCAGAGACATTTTACGAGCGTTCATTGTTTGTAAAACCAAAAGACAGAGATGTGCAGTGTCATGCATCAGCATGGAATATCGATAGTAAAGACGATTTACGCATTAAAATGTGTATTCAGCGCACAGGCGAAGAGTTTTCAGTCATTCACCATGAATTAGGTCATAACTTTTATCAACGCGCTTATAATAAACAACCTTTATTTTATCAAGAAAGTGCAAACGATGGTTTTCATGAAGCCATTGGAGACACCATTGCCTTATCGGTTACACCGGGTTACTTAAAAGAAATCGGCTTACTTGAACAAGTACCTGACGAATCTAAAGATATCGGTTTGTTGATGAAAATGGCACTTGATAAAGTAGCCTTTGTACCGTTTAGCTTAATGGTTGATCAGTGGCGTTGGCAGGTATTTTCAGGTGAAGTAACCCCAGATAACTACAATAAAGCTTGGTGGGAATTACGTGAAAAATACCAAGGAGTGCAAGCTCCTATCGCACGTAGCGAAAACGACTTTGATCCGGGTGCTAAGTACCACGTTCCGGGTAACACGCCTTATACACGTTACTTTTTAGCGCATATTTTACAATTTGAGTTTCATCGTAGCTTATGTGAAATTGCCGGTAACGATAAAGCCATTCATCGCTGCTCTATTTATAATTCAAAAGAAGCAGGGGATAAGCTAAACGCTATGCTTGAAATGGGTTCGTCTCGCCCTTGGCAAGAGGCGCTTGAAACTGTGACAGGTAAGCCGCAAATGGATGCAACAGCAATGCTCGATTACTTTGCACCATTACAAACATATTTAGATAAACAAAATGAAGGCCGCAACTGCGGCTGGTAAATAGCGCTGAATAAAAAGCCCGCTCAAATGAACGGGCTTTTTGTTCATATTCTAATTTTTAGTTAAATTAGAACTGTAAGCTTACATTTGCAAAGTAAGCATCATAATCAGAATCATCCCAGTTATTGCCGTAACCTGCTTCTAAACCAACATTGTTGTTGAAGAAGTGTTGAGCACCAAGAGTGTAATCATCATTTTTATTAACTGTAACAAAAACCGATGTTGCTTTGCTGAAATAGTAGTTAGATGCTAATTCCCAGTTACTTGAACCGCCATCAACATCTTCAAATTTACCTTCAACAGTCAAGTAGTTACCTTGCTGTAAATCAACAAAGTACTTAGCTGCTACTGCACGGTAATCAAACTCATCATCTGCTGTTACTGTAAAGCCAATATAATCAGTGCTGTTTAACTGGTGGTTATATGCCAAATCAAACACAAACTGATTGTCAGCATCTTCTACATCAATAAACGTTGCTTTTAATACAAGGTTTGGGTTAAAGAAATAACCAGCTGAAAGTTCAATTACATCCGTGCTTGAGCCAAAATCACTATCGAAATTATTGTACTGTGCACCTAATACAAAATCTTCTACAAAATACTCACCGCCAACGCTAGTAACATCTCCAAAATCATTATCACTGTATGCACCATAAACATTTGTTTGCTTATTGATGTATTCAAATTGATCGTAAGGACCTGAAGTCGCTTTTGGAGAAAAATAATAAGTTGAGTCAACAGTTACTGTGTCATCACCATCTACATCCACGTATCCTACATGGCTGATTGATTGGTAAGTATCTGCAGCTATTGCAGTGGTTGCAGCGCTTGATAATAAAATGCTCGAAATGATAACGGCTAATTTTTTCATTTTAAATTCCCTATAAATATTACTTTTTATGCCTCAGCTGTCTAGCCAAAGTCGGGGCGCATCCTAACGCCAAAAAATGAACAAAAACTGAATAAGAGGACAAATTTAAACCGCTGAAAATGTAAATAATTACAAGCAAATGTAAACAATAGGTATCATCAAAATCTACGTAACAATAGTCTGTCATCATTTAAACTCAAAAAGTAACAAATAAGGTACAAGTTGTCGCTAAATTAAACACAACTTAATTATTCGATAAACCTCATCAATATAACCTCCCCTCACTAAATTTTTCTAATTTCTCAAAATAATGACTATAATTAATTCATTATTTCTGAATTTATAATAAAAAATAGGTTTGTATAAGTGCATATTTTTATCTGTTTTTTCCAATAACTATTATTTACCAGCAAAAAACTCCAATACTCATTATTTTATAACTATTATCATCGACTCTACTTAATGGCTTTAATAACAATCTAGCCATTTATGGCATTTTGATTTATAACTTAAAGGGGTTATTTAGATGAGCATAATAAAAGCCGTAATTATGGTTAGTAAAAGTTTATAGTTAAAAGATCAAACGTTTATAAACAACAAAGCCCGCTAAATTTAGCGGGCCTTTGATATTACTTTTGTATTAACTAAGTACGGGACTTAATTAAAACTGGAAACGCATGTTAGCAAAGTACGCATCGTTGTCAGAATCATCAGCGTTGTTTTCGTAACCCACCTTTACACCAATATTTTTATTGATGAAGTGCTGAGCACCAAAGCTGTAAGTGTCTTGCTTGTTGTAGTTAGCAAATACAGATGTTGCTTTTGAGAAGTAGTAGTTAGTTTCTGCTACCCATTGGTTTTCTGCGTCATCAATGCTTTCGTATTTACCTTCAAAAGTTAGGTAGTTACCTTGCTGTAAATCAATAAAGTATTTAGCAGCAACTGCACGGTAATCAAAATCGTCGTCTGATGTAAGTGTAACACCTACGTAATCTGTGCTGTTTAGCATGTAGTTGTAAGCTAAATCAAATAATGCGTAATCGTCGCCGTCTTTGTTTTCAACTAGTGTTACTTTTGCAAGTAAATCAGGGTTGAAAAAGTAACCACCCGTCAGTTTATAAAGCTCACTGTTAGAACCTGAATCTGGGTCTAGGTTTTCGTAAGATGCGCCAACAACAAATTCATTAATGAAGTATTCACCACCAACTGATGTTAAATCGCCAAAGTCGTCATCAGCATAGCCACCATATACGTTAGTTTGTTTATTGATGTATTCAAACTGATCGTACGGACCTAAAGTTTTTTTAGGAGATAAGTAGTAAATAGAATCTACAGCAACGGTGTCGTTGTTATCGCTATTTTTGTAGCTTAGGTTACTAATTGAATTATAGCTGTCTGCAGCAGCCGCAGTGCTAGATAATAAAATGCTCGAAATAATAACTGCTAATTTTTTCATTGTAAGACTTCCCTATGTACATTGCTTTTTATGCTCTAGCTGTATTGCTAAAGTCGAGGCACATGCTAACGTTAGGAAACTGAATGAAAACTTAACTAACCATTTGTATTTATTAAGTTAATTGTAAGGAAGTGTTGTAAACTGTAAAATTAAAGTAGTTGCAACATCTAGTCAACAACTACTTAAAACATGTACCGTATTAAAGCGCGTGTTGGCTAATAATACGATAAACATCGTTAATATTATCGCCAGACTTAAACTCTTTACTAATTGGTGTTGGATCTGATCCAACCCATATTTTTAGCTCGGCATCTAAGTCAAAATGGCCTGCACTTTCTTTACTAAACTTGGTAATTTTAGAGTAAGCAATACTCACCATTTCCATTTTAGAGCCGGTCATACCTTGCTTATCAATTAAGATTAAGCGCTTATTAGTAAAAATAAACATATCACGTACTACTTTATATGCTTTTTCTACTTGCTCGCCGTCAATTAATGTATTGGCGAGGATTTTCTCTAAATCAGAATCGTCAACTTCGCTTGCATTACCCATAAGTCCGCTAAGTAAACCCATTATACTTTCTCCTGTTTAAATATTTGATTCTCTAATGTGTGACCATTAACTAACTGTCGGTACTGCCAGTGTTGTTGATGACAAAAATTCAGTAGTGCAATATCAAGTGGATCGCTCGTTGGCTGATACTCAACTACATACTCTTTATGTTGGCTCATATACACACGACTCACACCTGCAATTGCTTGAAGCTGTTGCTCAACATTTTGATAAGCCTCGCTTAGCATTAATGTATAAAAGTGTTTATCGGTATTATTAGTTTTTGTTTGATGCTCGCTTAGTACGCCTTTATCTAAATGAAGTACCTGTGAGCATAGTCGCTCAAGCTCAGTTAAATCGTGAGAGCTTAAAATAAATGTAGCCTGTTCACTTAATTCTGATACCAGCTCACGTACTTCTCTGGCATGAATCGGATCAAGCCCTGCGGTTGCTTCATCAAGCATTACAATTTGTGGTGCGCCAATAAGTGCTTGCGCTATCGTAACGCGCTTGCGCATACCGTGCGATAAATCCCCCGCACGCTGCTTTGCAATTTCTTTTAAGCCAACTAAATCAAGTACACGTAGCGCCTCAGTTTGACTTTGCTTAGCACCCATACCTTGCAGCTTTGCATAAAAGGCGAGTTGCTTATCTATATTAAAACGAGGGTCAAGCTGCGCGTCTTGCGGTAATGCACTTACTTTATTAAATAAAGCAGCGCTACCAGGTTTATGCCCTAATATTTCAAGGCTGCCTTTACTTGGCGCAATATAGCCGCACAACAAACTAAATAAGGTAGTTTTACCCGCACCATTTGGCCCAACAAGTGCCACTGGCGCGCCTTTGTTAATTTCAAAGTCCACATTATTAAGCGCAAGTTTTGCACCATACGATTTACTCAAACCGCTAGCTGTAATTAATGGTCTCATAGTGAGCTCCTTGCAAAAATACGTTGAGCAACGCTTAGTAATACCGCTGTTTGCACAAGGGGAATAGCCACAGCGCTCAATAATGGTAAATTTTGCCCCGCTAATAGCTCTATTTGCACACCCGGAAATAAATAATCAAGCAGGCCTAATGCGGGTATTTGCCATTGCAATAAACCAACTACAATACCGCCTGCTGCAAAATATAAAATTGCCAATACAATAGATAAACGTGATGAGCGAGCAAAGGTATTAATTAACGTCATTAGTGCTACAAATGGGCACAGAGTAATCACTAATATTAAAAATATAGAAAGCGCACGGGCAAAACCACCAGCCAGTAAACTTGGCTCTCTAAAACCCAATACCGCGAGTGTAGCTACAAGCGTTATACCCACCAAACATGCTAATACTCCTAGCTGCCCTAAAAAACGGCCAAACAGTATTTCAAAGCGAGTGGAGCGCAGTGATAAAAACCTTAGTGTGCCGCGCTCTCTATCGCCTACCGTTTGGTCGCTACAAATAAATAAACCAAAAACGGGAAAGCTATATAAGGCTATTAACCAGTACATAGCAAATTCGGCCTCAGGCCAATCAAGCAGCTTACTTAAACCAATGGAGCCTGATATATCACGGGCTATTTGCTCAAAATCGGGTGCACTTACAATGCCTACTGCCTGCCCTATTGGGTAGCGCAGTATTATTAGCCACACCAATGCAAAGGCAGCTAATGCAATAAGTCCACGTTTAGTTAAAAACATACGTACAAGCTCAAATCCCGCTATTTGCGTTAATCGCCCTACGTTTATCGGTAATGGTGTTGCCATTGACTATCCTTAATGACTTTTTATTTTCTGTGTATTTATCCACACTAAGTGTAAACACCTTGAATTACCAGCAAAAAAAAGCTCACCTGTGGTGAGCTTTGTAACAATACATTTAAATGTAACAGCATAAATTGCGATATAAATTATAAATGCTGCTTATAAACCTCAAGTGCTTGGCTTAAATCGCTAATTAAATCTTCTACATCTTCAAGGCCAATGTGCAAACGAATAACCGGCCCTAAATCCCAACCTGTATTTGAGCGCAGCCCTTTCATGGTTAAATTAGCCGTTACTAAACTTTCAAAACCGCCCCATGAAAAGCCCATTTTGATATGCTCAAGGCTATCTAAAAAGGCATCAATCGCTTTTTGATTGCCGGTTTTCATCACAAATGAAAACAACCCATTACTGCCATCAAAGTCACGTTTAAAGAACTCATGCCCTGGGCAGCTTTCAAATGCAGGGTGTCGAATATGATCAATAAGCTCATGTTGCTCGAGCCATTTAGCTACTTCTATTGCTGCTTTTTCATGTTGATTTAAACGCACACCCATTGTACGCAGGCCTCTAAGTGCTAAATACGCATCATCGGCACTGGTACATTGCCCTAGTAAGTATGAGTTTTCGCGCAAGGTTGGCCAATACTTTTTATTAGCAACAGCCACCCCCATCATCACGTCTGAATGGCCAACAATATACTTTGTTGCAGCTTGAATACTAATATCAACACCGTGCTCTAACGGGCGATAATGCAAACCGTTACCGTAGGTATTATCAAGCATGGTCATTACGTTGTGCTCATTGGCTACTTTTACCATACCGGGCACATCTTGCACTTCCATCGTAATAGAGCCTGGAGATTCTAAAAACAACACTTTAGTATTTGGCTGAATGTAATCTTCAATACCTGCGCCAATGGTTGGCGGGTAATAGGTTGTTGTAATGCCCAGCCCCACTAAAATTTTATCGCAAAAATCGCGAGTTGGTTCGTACACGTTATCAACCATTAAAATATGATCACCGGTTTTTAAAAACGATAAAAATACTTGGCTGATCGCCGCAGCGCCACAAGGGTACAATGCACACCCTTCGCCGCCTTCAAGTTCTGTAATCGCTTCTTGTAGCGCAAAGTGTGTTGTTGTTCCTCGGCGCCCATAAAATAACGTTTTATCGCCACGGGTTTTAGCTGCTTCTTTTAAATCGGCTACAGTATCAAATACAATGGTAGATGCACGCTGTACAACGGGATTTACTACGCCATGTGTATAGGCTTTTTTTCGCCCTGATGATACCAGCTGAGTGTTTTTATTACTTTTACTCGACATTGTTAATCCTTAAGGGTTTGTCCGCCAATGCTCAATTAAATAACGAGAGATAGAATCGGTTCTAGGCAGCTTTAAATGCTCGCCTTCTTCGTGCCAATTACCAAATTGCTCTAAGTCTTCACGACTAAACCATTTTGCATCGTCTAGTTCTTCTTTATCTACGTTAATTTGCTCAGATGTCGCCTGTGCAAAAAACCCAAGCATAATGGACGATGGGAACGGCCATGGCTGAGATGCAACATAACGTACGTTATCAACTTCTATGCCTGCCTCTTCTTTAACTTCACGCGCAACTGCTTGTTCCAGTGTCTCCCCTGGGTCTACAAATCCAGCAAGCGAAGAATAC
Organism: Pseudoalteromonas sp. HL-AS1; assembly: GCF_031198785.1. Classification (NCBI taxonomy): domain Bacteria; kingdom Pseudomonadati; phylum Pseudomonadota; class Gammaproteobacteria; order Alteromonadales; family Pseudoalteromonadaceae; genus Pseudoalteromonas; species Pseudoalteromonas sp. HL-AS1. The sequence continues at coordinate 1,425,568 of NZ_CP133569.1, read as the reverse complement.
ATACCAGAGGGCCACGCAGCTTGGCGACCTAATAAACAGCGTTCTACTCCGTCAGCAAAGACTTTAGTAACGACCATAATTACCGCAGGATCGGTGCGCGGGAATGTAGGATGCTTACAGTTTTCGTTTTCACATACACGAGAATGCCCGGCTTCCACTGAACGGTTTTTACTACCGCAGCGCCCACAAAAACGGTGTGTGGCATGCCAATAACATAACCCTCTCGCAAGGGCGGCTATTGAGGCATATTTAATGGTTACTTGAGGCCCATATTGGCGAATATCAAAAAACTGAGCGCCCTCGATTAAAGGCGAAAGTACGCTTTCATCCAGATCAGAAACATCCAATGCAAACACACCATGTTTAGCATTGTTTAAACCAACAAAAATAGCACTCGTTAAATCTAAATGTGCCACTTGTTGATACGTTAAATAGCTTACTTTAGGGGTATCTTTAATAAATAGGGTTTGATTATTTTTAACTAAAACCCATTTACTTTGCGCCGACATTTGCGCTTTAAGCCACGATGGGTCTTTACGAAAATTTGAGCCTCTATCTAGTGGCATGTTGCTGTAATGAAGCATGTAAGTCCTTGGTAACTCGTTATGCTTTAAAATTACCATAATCATTTAGCAAACCCAATTGATTACAGTAATAAAAAAAGCCTATATAAGGCTTAATTCATCTATTACGGCTTTGTATTAAAATCTCTCATGTTGCAGGCACTTAGCTTGCACTTTTTTAACTATTTATTGCTGTTAAAGTAGCAAAGTATTATCAATTAAATGAAATTGCTCTGCGCTTTGTTTTAATACCTCAGCAGTTAACCTGTCAGCACCGTATACATCGCACGGTACATTATATTGATTTTTTAAATGCCCAAGTAACAAAGCAAAGTCACCATCGCCAGAGAGCAAAATAACTTTATCAAGATTTTTACCCTGCTCTAACATGTCTATTGTTATGCCTACATCCCAATCGCCTTTAGCACTTCCATCACGGCGTTGAATAAATGGCTTTAGCTTTACCTCAAAACCAATCGCACGCAAAATATTTTGAAACTGATTTTGCTTTTCATCTCCTCGATAAATAGCATACGCAAAAGCACACTCAATATTGTATTGCGCCTCCATCATTCGCCAAAACGCATTGTAGTCAAAATTTTTCCCGTAACTCTCACGGCACGTGTAATAAATATTTTGCACATCAACAAAAATACCGACCCGTGGTTTCGTGCTTTGCTGCTCGTTTTGTAAAGTCATTTAGTGTCCTAGTGAGGATTAATAGCAATAAAAGTAACGTTATAAAATAAGTGTACCTTGCAATTTATATTTAAGTAACCTAAATTAGTTACATACCCTTATGTAACCAATATTGGTTACATATTAAAAAGTAACCATTTTGAGATTTTTATGATTGGTGTGATCAGCGGCGATATTATTAAATCGCAAACAATCCCTAAGCAGCAATACGATGCCATGCTTTATCAACTAGAGCAAAGTTTGCGAAACATTTCGGGTGAGCAAACCCTTTGGAATATATACCGAGGCGATGCCTTTCAGTTACAAGTTAATAATCCTCAGCTCCTTTTTAAAAATGCCATACTTATATATTTACACCTTAAATCGTCAGGTTATGAACTACGACAAAGCTTGGCACTTGGGCAAATAGATAACCCACGCAGCGATATAAAAACAGCAACCGGTTCTGCTTTTACTCTTTCGGGGCAAGGCCTTGATAAAATAGGCAATCAACGCTTTGTTTTTAATATTAACGAGCAGCAGCTCGATGAAAGCTTAAATCTTAATTTAGCCTTTGCCGACGTATTGCTCACTAAAATCACACAAAAACAAGCAAATGCCCTGTATGTCTATTTAACATCACCAGACAACAGCCACGCGGCACTGGCTAAAGAGCTTAAAACAAGTCGCGAAAACGTAACCAAACTACTCAATTTAGCGCACTACCAACTTATAGAACGCTTTATTAAGCACACGCAACACGTTATAAAAAATATAATTAAAGGAGGTGAATAATGGCGTTTTCACTTTTACTGGTCGCGCTTATTATTGGCCACTTACTCGCTGATTTTTACTGGCAACCTATGAGTTGGGTAAACGACAGAAATACCCGTCACTTTAAAGCCAGTAAGCTTTATTTTCATGTACTAGTGCATGGTGTAACAAGTGCACTCATTATTACCTTGTGGGAATACACATTCGGGTGGCAGCAACTAAGCAGTGTTTTAATTGCCACGGCGAGCATTATGCTGAGCCATTACTTTATTGATATAGCTAAATCGTATTCTAATAAAGGCGTGGTGCCTTTTTTACTAGATCAAATAGCGCACATACTCGTTATTATTGCGCTCAGTATTTGGCTAACTGATAACAATAGCTTTATGGCTGCAATTAATAATATGCTCACTGATCCCAAAATACTGTGGGTGGTATGCGGTTATTTAATTATTTTAAGTCCCAGCGCCGTATTTATAAGAATGATGTTAGAGCGTTTAACAAGTAACTTTTCAAGTACTGGTAGCTTACCACTTGCAGGGCAAAGCATAGGTATGTTGGAACGCGTACTTATGCTGAGCTTTATATTGCTTGACCAATTTGCAGGGCTTGGCTTTTTACTTGCGGCAAAGTCGGTATTTAGGTTTGGCGATTTAAGTGCAAGTAAAGATAAAAAACTTACCGAGTACGTCATGCTAGGCACATTACTTAGCGTAAGTGTTACTTTATTTGTCGGCTTGGGTATTAACTATTTAATCAGGTAGGCAATACAGTAAGTACAAATTACAGACAATAAAAAACGCGCTGCTTCTATTTATTCAAAAGAAGAGAGCGCGTTTTTTGTATCAACCTTTAATCAAGTTCTAAATTAATTAAACGCCAATATAATCATTAACAATGATTAATCGTTATTTGTGCGACGACGGCGTTGGCCATTACCGCCAACAGATTCACGCTTTGCCCATGGGTTTTGCGCGTTATCATCTGTTTTAGCTGCTGGCTTTTTAGAACCACCACGGCGTGGGCCGGTACCATTACCACCATTATTTGGCTTTTTACTGTTAGGCTTGCTGCTATCAGATTTAGGCTTATTAAAAGGCTGCTTTTTCTTAGGCTTTTTAGCCGGCAGTGGGCGAGCATCTAATGCGCGCTCAGCTACTGGGTTAATAGGCTCAAAACCGTCTTCTTCAGCACGTGGAATAAGCTCACCAATAAAGCGTTCAATACCGTATAAATCAACAGCATCATCAACCGTTACAAACGAAATCGCATGACCCGACGCACCAGCACGGCCTGTACGGCCAATACGGTGAACGTAATCTTCATATACATTTGGTAAGTCGTAGTTAACAACATGCGGTAATTCAACAATGTCTAAACCACGTGCAACAATGTCTGTTGCTACTAGTACGCGTACTTCACCACTTTTAAAACCATCAAGTGCTTTAACACGTGCGCCTTGTGATTTATTACCATGGATGGCCGCGCCTACAATGTCATCGCGTTCAAGTTGTTTAACTAAGCGGTTAGCACCGTGCTTTGTACGGCTAAACACTAATACTTGTTGCCAATCGTTAGTGCGAATTAAGTGGCTTAGCAATGCTGTTTTACGTGTTTTATCTACCGCGTAAACGCACTGAGTAACACTTTTTGCAGTGGTATTTTTTGCTGCAACTGAAATTTCAACTGGGTCATTAATTAACCCTTTTGCTAATGCACGAATTTCATCTGAAAATGTAGCCGAAAACATCAAGTTTTGACGTTTAGCAGGCATTTTAGCAATTAAGCGTTTAATATCGTGAATAAAGCCCATGTCTAACATGCGGTCAGCTTCATCGAGTACAAGCACTTCAACGCTATCAAATTTAACTGCATTTTGATTATGTAAGTCGATTAAACGACCCGGCGTTGCTACTAAAATATCAACACCTTTACGAAGACGCTGCATTTGTGGGTTAATTTTAACGCCACCGTAAACTACAAATGAACTCACATCAGAATGCTTAGCGTACTCTTCAACGTTTTCGCTTACTTGCAAAGCAAGTTCACGTGTAGGCGTTAAAATAAGTGCACGTACGTGGTTACTTTTAGCTTTAGGGCCCGACGACAAGCGCTCAATAAGTGGTAATGTAAAACCCGCTGTTTTACCTGTACCTGTTTGCGCTGCTGCCATAACGTCACGGCGTTCAATAATTGCAGGAATTGCTTGAGCCTGAATCGGCGTTGGCGTTTCATAGCCCTTTTCTAAAACCGCATTAACCAAAGACTGTGATAAACCTAAACCTTCAAAACTCATATAAACTCTCTTTTAAATAAGGCTACATTAGCCAGTTGCGCGCATTATACCTGTAGTAGCTAAGAATGCATGCCATTATTTACGTTGCAGGCAATTGAGCATAGTTTATTAAAATTAAACCTGTGATTAAGTTGCTTAAAAATGCAAAAAACGGCCATAGGCCGTTTTTTGTTTATACTTAATAACTCTAAGTATTAGAGTTACTTAACACCTAACTCACGCAAACGTTCTTGCAAGTAGCTATCTGCCGTGTAGCGCTCTGAAAGCACAACATCTGGATGCGGGTGTAAAAATAACGGTAATGAAATACGCGATTTAGTAGATGCTTTACCCGTTGGGTTAATTACACGGTGAATTGTCGATGGGAAATACCCGCCCGACGCTTCTTGTAGCATGTCGCCGATATTAATAATTAAGCTGCCAAAATCACATGGCACGTCTAACCAACCGCCATCTGTTTTTTGAACTTGTAAACCAGGCTCATTAGAAGCTGGTAATACAGTTAATAAATTAATATCGCCATGGGCTGCTGCGCGAATAGCACCAGGCTCTTCATCACCCGTCATTGGTGGATAATGTAGGATACGTAACAATGTTTGCTCAGAATCGGCAATCATGTCTTTTAAATCAATTGAAAACTTAGCACGCACATCAGCTGGTGCTTCAGCCTGAACCCAGCTTAATAATGTGCCAGCAAATTCACTTGCTAAACGGTAGTATTCACGTACATCAGCTTCAAGCTGGGCAGGAACGCGACCTTTAGGGTACACATGAAAGTACTCTTTAATGTCTTTTATTGTAAAGCCTTTCGCTACTTCTGATACTGAAGGCGGAAAGTAACCGTCTTGAGTTTCTTTAGAGAATAAAAAGTCGTGCTTTTGCTCTGAGTTAAAAAAGTCTTGCCAATTTTTGTAAATAGACTCAACTAAAGACTGTGGGATTGGGTGGTTTTTTAAAACGCCAAATCCAGTATTTCTTAACGATTCAACAAATTGTGCAGCCGCATCGGGAGCTTTATAATCAACAGTAGGTAATTGCATTGTACGTTCCAGTGAATAGGTTGTGTGAAGTGAGTTGCTTTTAATAGTGCTAAATTACTTATATAAAGTAGCAAAGCCTTCATTATAGCGCTATGCGAGGATAGACAAATGACCTCAAAAACATAAGGACATATGTCCTCAAGACATGGTCACCGTCACATTGCTTGATCAAGATCAACTTATAAAAAAACGTTGAATTTGCAAGGTTTAGTAACTATCTCTGGTCTATTATTAGAATATATTTTATTTGTGTAAATAAGGCTCCCCATGCGACAAAAAGTATCTTTTAAAAGCGGCGATTTAGAACTTGCCGGCCAACTTGAACTTCCCTCTGGTGACGTTAAGTTTTACGCGCTATTTGCACACTGCTTTACATGCGGTAAAGACATTGCAGCAGCTACACGAATTAGCCGTGCACTCACACAACAAGGTATCGCCGTACTGCGTTTCGACTTTACCGGTTTAGGTAATAGTGATGGCGATTTTGCTAACAGTAACTTTTCATCAAACATTCAAGATTTAGTATCTGCGGCAAATCATTTACGTGAGCATTTTGCTCCGCCGCAACTACTCATTGGTCACAGTTTAGGCGGGGCAGCCGTTCTTGCTGCTGCGGAGCATATTCCTGAAGTATCGGCTATTACAACCATTGGGGCACCGTCAGATGCGCAGCACGTAGCGCATAACTTTGCAGCTCACCTTGATGAAATTAACGCAGCAGGTGAAGCTAAAGTAAGCTTAGCTGGTCGCGAATTTACCATTAAAAAACAGTTTATAGACGATATAGCCAAGTACGATAAAAGCCACATTAGTAAGCTTAAGCGCGCACTATTAGTAATGCACTCCCCTATTGATGCGACGGTAAATATTAGTGAAGCTGAAAAAATTTATGCATCAGCTAAACACCCTAAAAGCTTTATTAGTCTAGATAACGCCGATCACCTTTTAACAAATAAAAACGATGCCGACTACGCAGCACAAATAATTGCAACGTGGGCAAACCGATATGTTAAATACGACAAAACTAAATACACGGCAAGTTTAACGGGTGGCAATGTACTCGTTGAAGAAAAAGACCATGTATTTACTCAGCACGTAAGCACCAAAGATCATACTTGGCTTGCAGATGAGCCAATAAAAGTAGGCGGTAAAAACTTAGGTCCTGATCCGTATCATCATTTATTAGCGGGGCTTGGTGCCTGTACGGCAATGACACTGCGTATGTACGCTACACGTAAAAACTTACCACTGGAGCATGTAAAAGTAGAGCTTGATCACACTCGCGATTACAACCAGGATTGTGAGCAAACAGGTAACCTTGAAGCTATTACCCGTAAAATCACCTTACGTGGCGACTTAACAGAGCCACAACGCCTGCGTTTACTCGAAATAGCCGACAAATGCCCAGTGCATAAAACACTACATAATAACCCAGTTATTGTAAGTGAACTGGTAGAGTAACTACCATAAAATTGATATAGCGCAGATCACACTGCGCTATGATTTAACTTTTATAAACCTAATTTTTACTATCTAAAAACCCCTCTACTTCTTTACTCATTCTATCCACCAGCCATTTTGGCCCGCCATCGTACATATCGTTATGGCGCGACTTTTCTATGAGTATTTGCTTAACAGGAAACTTATCCAGCTCTAAATCATTTAACAACACATTCGCATCAGCTAGGTAATCACTACCGCGTAGAGTGAGTACGCGAATGTTTTTATTGCGCGGGATTAACATGCGGCGATGATCGAGCGTAATAATAGTGCTAACTTCGTTTGGATAAATAGAGCCATATAATGCGGAAATATCCCCGCCGTTTGAATGCCCAAATAAGGTGAGTTTTGTAAAATCGTACGCTGGATATTTACTCGATAGCTCATTAACTAAAAACTTAAGCGTTACTACGCCACGGTGCCAGTTTTCCATGCGAGAGGTTAAGTAAGGCTGCTCACGATTAAGATCAGGGTCGGTTTCTAATTCATGTGCAACTGCTATTGTTAAATATCCACGCTGATTAAACGCATTACTGGTAAACGTATACTTCTTATGGCTAATCCCATAACCTGCGTTAATGAACGCTACAGGGCATTTTACTTGTTCAGTACACTCAGCATTGCGACTTGGTAGTGTGATATTGATAGGGATAGTGCGATTACGGTTTTTATCAGTTATAACGCCATCGTTTACATAGCTTGTTGCGCCTATTACTGATGTACTTATTGCTGATGTACTTAGAGCTAGTGCACTTAACATAAAAAGCTTTTTAAGTATTTTTTGCATGTTCAAACTTATATAACTTATTGTTTTTAATTAAAAATAACTTTTACTTTATAGGTTTGCATTCTCTATTGTCAAACTATGCGATAATGGCCGCCATTGTTTAAATATATTTAGTAAAAGATCCAATAAATGAAATCATACAATAGCATTCAAGAACGTATAGAAATTTTAGAAGACAAACTAACGGCAATACATGACGAAATCGAAACACTAAAAACCCCTGCTAAAAACAACAATGAACGTATTATTTTTAAGTTTATTGAAACAGGCAGCACAGGTAAAACGAAGGATTTTGTTCGTGAGTTAGGTATTAAATCACCACGTGACGGTTTGTTTTCATCAGGTGACGTTACAAAACTAATTAAAGATGGCGCTGAAGATATTTCACCAGCGTTATTAGAAATCGCAAGACAACTAGCCAGTGCACGTAATAAAAATGGCCCTAGCCGTTAATTACGCAGTCACGCAGTATCTAGAAGCCCAGCCAAGCTGCCGCTTCTAGGTGTTCAGTTAATCACAAAGCTCTATATTAAGGCTGGTAAGTAAATTAAGTGCTTCGAAGCGATCAAACTTAGCATTCGCTAAAATATTATTATTCAAATCTATATTAAATGCTGTAGCACCTACAAAATCACATTTTGTTAAGTTAGTTTGAAAAAACTCACTATCGCGAAAATCTGTTCCTGTAAATTCACTACCGCTTAAATCTGCATGTCTAAAATCAACATTTTTGGCAAAGCAGTGTGTTAGTTTGAGGGCTTTGAGGGTTAATTCAAAAAAAGAACTATTACTGAGCTCGCAATAATTAAAACTCACCGGTGCGTTAATACTAAGCGCTGGCCAATCTACGTCAGTCCATTGCAGACTATTTAATTTACAGTGGCTAAAACTTACATCTTCAAGCGAGCTGTAGTTCCATTTAAGTGACGATAAATTACAGTTTTTAAAGTTGCACTGTATAAATCGGCAATTTTTAAACTGCCCGCCTGAAAAGTCGCAATCGGTAAATGTGCACTCTTCAAACTCAGAATTTTCAGTTAGTTGCTCTTCGTGCTGCAAAGCATTAAATTGCTCGTCGAAGTAGTGATTATTATTTGAAATTGACACTATTATCCTAGTTTTTAATGGGCATAGACGCTATTTTTAGGTAAATCTTTTTTAAGCGCAAGCACTGCAATAAAAATCAAAGCAAATAGTGGAAATAGCGCTAAACAGCCACCCACAAAAGCTAAAACCCCAGGCATAGTACTTTTACGCTTACCTATTTTGTAGCTAATTACAGCAAAAATAGGAATACTCAGCACAATAAAAAAACCTTAAGCATATAACTTAAGGGTTTTTAAATTTAGCTCAATAAGCTAAACAAAAATTACTCTTCGCTAGGTATCGCTTTTTCAACAACACTAATTGCAAGCTCAGCTAACGAATCAAGGTTAGGTTTGCTTGGTGCGTTGGTTAATAAACACGACGCTTGTGTTGTTTTAGGGAAAGCAATAACGTCACGAATGTTATCGGTACCACATAAAAGCATTGCTAAACGGTCAAGACCAAATGCTAAACCTGCATGTGGTGGTGTACCGTATTTAAGTGCATCAAGTAAAAAACCAAACTTGTCTTGTTGCTCTTGCTCGTTAATACCTAAAATTCTAAATGCAGTTTCTTGCATATCTGCATTATGAATACGTACCGAACCGCCACCCACTTCGTAGCCGTTCAATACCATGTCGTAGGCATCTGAAATAGCCGCAGCTGGATTTGCTTCAAGCTCACTTGCAGTAATATCTTTTGGTGCAGTGAATGGATGATGCACAGCATGTAATGTGCCCTCGTCATCTTCTTCAAACATTGGGAAGTCTACAACCCAAAGTGGTGCCCAACTATTAAGGTTAGTGATTTCTAAGTCAACACCAATCTTAACGCGCAGTGCGCCCATTGCTTCATTTACTGTGTTGCGCTTATCGGCACCGAATAAAATGATATCGCCAGACTGAGCATTAGTACGCTCAAGTAATTTAGTAATTACGTCTTCGCTTAAAAACTTAGCCACTGGTGATTGAACACCTTCAGCGCCTGCAGTGTGGTCATTTACTTTCATCCACGCCATACCTTTAGCGCCGTAAATACCAATAAACTTAGTGTAATCGTCAAGTTGTTTACGAGAAAGCTTAGCGCCACCCGGTACAGTTAATACAGCAACACGACCTTTTTCGTCGTTAGCTGGACCTGAGAAAACATTAAACTCTACGTCTTTAACTAAATCTGCAACATCAACTAATTTCATTGGGTTACGTAAATCTGGCTTATCAGAACCGTAAAGACTCATTGCCTCGCTGTAAGGCATGATTGGAAAATCGCCTAAATCAATGTTTAGCAATGTTTGCCACATCTCGCGGATCATTTTTTCAGTCATACCACGTACTTGATCAGAGCTCATGAACGAGGTCTCTATATCTATTTGGGTAAATTCTGGTTGGCGATCGGCACGTAAATCTTCATCACGGAAACATTTAACAATTTGGTAGTAACGGTCAAAACCCGACATCATCAACAATTGCTTAAATAACTGTGGAGACTGTGGTAAAGCGTAAAAACTACCTTTATGAACGCGGCTTGGCACTAAGTAATCGCGTGCGCCTTCTGGCGTTGCTTTAGTAAGTACAGGTGTTTCGATGTCTAAAAAGCCGTTTTCATCTAAAAAGCGACGAACAAAGCTGCTTGCTTTAGCACGTAATTTAATACGGTCACTCATTTCTAGACGACGTAGGTCTAAGTAACGGTATTTTAAACGACGCTCTTCTGAGTTTACTTGGTTAAAATCAAGTGGAAGCGGTTCAGAGCGGTTAATAATTGTAAGCTCAGTACCTAAAACTTCAATTTCACCTGTTGCCATATCTTTATTTACTTGGCTATCAGGGCGTGCACGTACAGTACCCTTTAGCTGAACACAAAATTCTTGGCGAAGTGTGTTAGCTGAACTCATTAACTCTTCAATGTCAGAGTCGAATACAACTTGTACTAAACCTTCTCTATCGCGTAAATCGACAAAGATAAGTCCACCAAGGTCACGTCGTTTGTTGATCCAGCCACATAGTTCAACTTCTTGATCTACGTGAGTTTTATTTAGCTGTCCGCAATATATAGAGCGCATAGTTTTCCTGTCAGATAAAAGGCTTAAACGGTTATATTTATTTGTTTTAAGGCGTGTGATTTAAAAAACAGGTCACCACAATACAAATAAAGCCGCTAGCAATCTAAAAATAATCAAATTAAGCCCTGCATTATACTCAACTAACATTAAGATGCTAGGGCGTGTGCCGCTTTTGCCCCTGAATTTACAGCAGCTCGTTTTGTTATTTGCTACACTATCGCCACTTTATAATAAGGCGCTAGTTTGTATGTTATATATTGGATGCCCTCAGTGGTCGAGCAACGCATGGAAAGGCAATTTATTTTCAAGCCAATGTAAAAACGCCGATATGCTTAACCAATACGCCCAGCATTTTAACTCAGTTGAAGGCAATACCAGCTTTTACGCTGACCCATCGCCAAGCACCGTATTGCGCTGGGCAAACAGCGTACCCGACGATTTTAAATTTACGTTTAAGTTTAATCGTCGCTTTAGCCACGAGCTGCATCTTACTAATGTTCAAACCGAGCTTACTGATTGGCTTAACTTGTTCTCCCCTATTTTAGAAAAAACCGGGCAAATCATGCTGCAATTACCTAAAGCATTTGGCCTTGGTGACTTACCCAAACTCGCCCAATTTATTAGCCTGTTACCAAAAGAGGTTAATTACGGTGTAGAGGTACGTCATACTGCGTTTTTTCAAAAGGGTGAAGCCGAAATAGCGCTTAACCAATTATTAATGGCAAACAACATAAATCGTATATCGATGGATACTCGCGCCCTATTTGCGGTAAAACCAACAACCGAAGCGCTAATAGATACACAGCAAAAAAAGCCCCACTTACCGGTACATGCAATAGCTACTGGCTCAGAGCCTATGGCGCGCTTTGTAATAGCCGATTTACAAAACGACTATAAACCCTTTTATAAACCGTGGCTAAGTAAAGTAAAACAATGGCTTGATGAAGGAAAAACTCCTTATGTGTTTTTTCATACGGCAGATAACCGAGAAGCGCCATTATTAGCAAGGCAGTTTTGCAAAGACCTTGGTTATGATCACAAAGTATTAAACCCATTTACTGGCGAAAAAGAAGCCCACCAGCAAGCACTTTTTTAAAAGTAAAACGACAGAGAAACAATAATGAGTGAATACGCACGTTACTTTACCGGCTACCCAGCTAACATTGTTGAGCAAGTATTAAGCCTTATAGATAACAACAAGGTATGTGACTACTTACTTAAAAAGTATCCGCAAGCACATACCATTACTAGCGATAAACTACTTTATAGCTACGCAACCGAGCTTAAAAAACAGTATTTAAAAAACGCACCGCCGTTTGGGCGCGCAGCATTTAAAAAGCAAGGCGATATGGTCACCAACGCACTCGGTACACATACTTACCGCATGCAAGGTAAAACCCGTAAGCACGATTTAGCGATAAACAGCGACTTACTGCGCGCTCCGGAGCCATTATTAAAAGCATTAGTAGTACACGAACTCGCCCACTTTAAAGAAAAAGATCACAACAAAGGCTTTTATCAACTTTGCTGCCATATGGAGCCGAGTTACCACCAGCTAGAATTAGATTTAAGAATTTTTTGTGTGGTCGTCGCAATGGGAGAGAATCCATATAATTAACTGATTTTGGCTGTGACAAATATCTATCGATTGAGTAGTATAAGTCACACATTAAAAAGGAATTACCTAATGTCTCCTAGTTACTCTCTTAGAATAGATTTTGCTCGCAACGTAAGTAATCCCGAAAGAGTATTCAACTCTATGGGTTTACTCGTTGAAGGTTTTGATAAACTACACTCGTCTATATTGCTTGGCTTTGGTACAAAAATAGAGTTTAGTTCTGCACTTTCAGAAACAAGGAAAGGGTCTATAATTGCCGATATCAAACATAAAGTTATTGATAAAGTTAGGGGTGTCAACTTCAAATCTATCTGCGATGCAATTTATCGAGGCCTTGAAGAAGAAATTGCAATAACTAAAAAGATTGACTCTGAATCTGATGTTAGATTATTCGCAGAGAAAATTTATTCTCAAATAACCGCTGATAAAGTTGATCTAGATGAATTCACTTGTGAATCAAATATCAACTTATACGAAATTGCTGAAGCCCTGCACAAAATAAATAACGCATTGAACCTACTCTCCGAAGAAGATAAAGCACAATTTGGGAAGAAAAAGAAGTTTGTTGATATTAGTGATGAGTTCTCTTGTCCTCGGCCGGCATCCCAGATGTTCGAAAACGTAGAAATGACTTTCCCATGTCGAGAGGTTGTAATTATTCGACGTCCGTCTTATGTATTTGGTCTAAATTGGGATTTAGAAAGTAATAGCAGAAAATTTAGAAAATTTTCGGCTAAAATGTCTGATGAGGTTTGGTTTGAAAGCTGGAAAAATCATGACAAAGATGCACAACTGTGGCCAGGCGATGGTCTTTTAGCTGATATTAAAACCACTAAGAAAGTCAATAAACACCGACATACAACCTCTATAGAATGTAAAATTATTAAAGTTGTACGAGTGATACCGCAAGAAAAGGTGAAACAAACTGAATTGGATTTAAGTGATGAGTAAAATAAATTATGAGAGTGCAAAAAAGGAAGCTTTATTTATAGCTTTACCATTTCTTGTCCTTTTATTACTCAAAGTACTACAAGGCGATTTTATTGGTTTTATTAAACTTTCAGATTTTTCTTTAGCAACATCAATACTGTGGGGACAGTTGCTAGCAAAAACATTTGATGTACCAGATAAAAATAAAAACAGAGATAAGTTCAGTACCAAACAAGTGCAAATTTTCATTTTTTCGTTTTTATCATTAACTCTCTATATTGGACTTAACTTTTTAGAAGCTATTAGTGACACCGTATATTGGGCTCAACTCGCTTGGTACGGATTTTCCATCCTTTATTACATCCCCGTATCCACATTAATGAATGATTTAACTCGAAGATGACCATGTAATTTATTATATAGAAAAGCGTAATATAAAATCGCGCTTTTCTATTCCATCATTTCATTCAACTTAAAAAGTTTAATCTTAAAGCCCTAAGCCTGCCATAAAATCGTCATCTGCGTCGTCTTGCACAACTTCTTTAGCCTTTGCGCTTTCTTTTTCAGCTTTCTTTTTCGCTTCGTTTTCAATTATGTCATCTGGGTCGAGTGCTTCTGCAATATCAAAGTCGTGTAATTTAATGAACTCTGTTTTATCCATTGCTAATTCCAAGTAGAAAATATTTTGCTTACTTGTGGTGAATGTTACGCGGCGAGCTTGCGGGCGATCCATTGTGGTATCTACCGATATTTGCACTTGCTTGTTTATTGCCATCATTTTTGGCTGGTTTTGTGTAATTGAAGTATGTAATTGCTCACGCACTTTAGACGTAAAGTCGCCAACAATTTGATTCATCAACTCGCCTAGTACGTTTGATACGTCGTCTGATAAATAGCTATGCGCTATTTCATCTTCTGGCATTCCCATGTTACGCATGTAATCGCCATAAATTTCCATCGCCGCTTGCGAAGTAAAGTTGGTAATTACGAGCCCTGTAAAACCGCCGTCAAATAAAACAAAGCAACCAATATCTGGTCGCATACATGTACGTGTTATTTTTTGCACCATGGCTGAGTAGCTAATACCATTACCGCTGGCTGATGTGAGTACACCTGTCACTGAATGACAAAGGGTTGCTAATATATCGTCTGTGCTGATGACCTTACTTTTGCTCATTTAATCTTCTCTTTTGTACTTATTATTCATAATTCTAGTCAAGCTACTGAATTTATCACTGACTATCCAGTATAAAATGTTAAAATAGCGCCATTATTTACAAAGAGACTGCCTTCGTGACCATAAAAGACAGTATTTATGCCTCTGAGCAACAAGTAAAAGATTTTAGCTTTGATCAAAATGTAGTCGAAGTTTTTCCAGATATGATCCAGCGCTCTGTACCTGGCTACGCAACGATTGTCAGTACAATGGGTAAACTTGCGGGTGAGTACGCACAAAGTAACTCAAATCTTTATGATTTAGGCTGCTCACTGGGCGCAGTCACGCTTAGCATGCGTCGTAATATTCGCACTGATAATTGCCACATTATTGCAGTAGATAACTCACAAGCCATGGTTGAGCGTTGTAAAATGCATTTACAAGGTTTTAAATCAGATGTGCCTGTTACTGTTACTTTAGGCGATATTAACGAGCTTGAGATTCAAAACGCATCGGTTGTGGCAATGAACTTTACGTTGCAGTTTATTCCACACGCACAGCGCCAAGCCGTGCTTGAGAAAATATACGCTAATCTTAAACCTGGTGGCGTGCTACTACTTAGCGAAAAAATTAAAGCCGAAAACGAGCTATGCGATAATTTATTAATAGATTTGCACCACGACTTTAAACGTCACAATGGCTACTCTGAGCTTGAAATAAGCCAAAAACGTACCGCCATCGAAAACGTTATGCGCCCAGATACACTAAGCGCTCACTTTACTCGCTTACAAGATATTGGTTTTAGCCAAACTCAAGTGTGGTATCAATGTTTTAATTTTTGCTCAATGGTAGCAATTAAATAAAGAGAGTCATCCATGTCTCAATGGTTTAACCAATTTTACGCATCTATCGCACAAAGCCCACTTAGTCACTGGCTAGAAACCCTCCCTGCTCAATTAAAACATTGGCAAAACGAGGCTAGCCATGGTGATTTGCCTAAATGGCAAAAAGTACTTAAAAACTTACCAGAGGTGGCAACTTCGCATGTTGATATTTCTACTAAGGTAGAAATTGGCGCGCCAGGAGAGATGAGTGATGGCGAGCAAAAGCAAGCCATGCATTTATTAAAACGCATGATGCCATGGCGCAAAGGTCCATTTAATGTGCACGGTATTGAAATAGATACAGAGTGGCGCAGTGATTGGAAGTGGGACCGCCTGCTTCCTCATATTGAGTCATTAAAAGGCCGCACTGTTTTAGATATTGGTTGTGGCTCAGGGTATCATTTATGGCGTATGCGTGGTGAAGGCGCAGAGTTTGTAGTGGGTATTGATCCGTCTGATTTATTTTTATGTCAGTTTCAGGCAATTAAACACTACAACCCAGACGAAAACGTACATTTACTACCACTAGGCGTTGAAGCATTACCCGAGCTTAAAGCGTTTGATACGGTTTTTTCGATGGGCGTACTTTATCATCGTCGCTCACCTATCGACTTTTTAGCGCAGTTAAAAGCGCAGCTTCGCCCAGGCGGCGAACTCGTACTTGAAACCCTAGTAATTGAAGGCGATGAAAACACAGTACTCGTACCTACCGACCGCTACGCTAAAATGCGCAACGTGTGGTTTATTCCAAGTACTGCGGCATTAAAGCTGTGGATGGAACGCGTTGGCTTTAAAGATGTGCAAATAAAAGATTGCGCTATTACCACGCTTGAAGAACAACGCAAAACCGACTGGATGGAAAACGAATCGTTAATCGACTTTTTAGATCCAAACGATACAAGTAAAACAATTGAAGGCTACCCCGCTCCACTTCGAGCCATATTAACCGCAAAAGCATAGCTGTTAATTTAACGCCTTTAATACTAAAAAAGCGCCTACGGGCGTTTTTTTGTTTATTTAAACAACAAACAGCGGACAAGTGTCCTTGTTAATTATTTCAAAATTACATTTACGCTAGCCGCGACCTTGCAATTGTTGTAAAATACGCGCGTTTCTAAGCAACCCAAAACAACTATTTTGAGGAAAACCTGTGAGCGAACAAAAACAGTCTCTAAGCTATAAAGACGCGGGCGTAGATATCGACGCTGGTAATGCACTTGTTAAGCGTATTAAAGGCGTAGTTAAAAAAACTCGTCGTCCTGAAGTAATGGGCGGAATTGGTGGTTTTGGCGCACTTTGCGAAATTCCTGAAGGCTACAAGCAACCAGTATTAGTTGCAGGCACAGATGGTGTTGGTACTAAACTACGTTTAGCAATCGACTTAAAAAAACACGATACGGTTGGTATTGATTTAGTTGCAATGTGTGTAAACGACTTAATTGTTCAAGGTGCTGAACCCCTGTTTTTTCTAGATTACTATGCAACTGGTAAACTAGATGTAGACACAGCAGCTGACGTAGTGACAGGTATTGGCAAAGGTTGTGAAATTTCAGGTTGTGCCCTAATTGGTGGCGAAACAGCTGAAATGCCAGGCATGTATGATGGTGAAGACTACGACATGGCAGGCTTTTGTACAGGCGTTGTAGAAAAATCAAAAATTATTGATGGCACAAAAGTAGCAGCAGGCGATCAGCTTATTGCACTTGCTTCAAGCGGTCCTCATTCAAATGGCTTCTCTTTAATTCGTAAAGTACTTGAAGTGTCAAAAGCTGATACCAGCGCTGACTTTGAAGGTAAAACATTAGGCGAAACTCTACTTGAGCCTACGCGTATTTACGTAAAACCTTTACTTGAGTTATTCAAAAACGTTGACGTACATGCGCTTTCGCATATTACTGGCGGCGGTTTTTGGGAAAACATTCCACGCGTATTACCCGCTTCAGCAAAAGCTGTAGTTAAAGGTGATAGCTGGCAGTGGCCACCAATTTTTAATTGGTTACAAGAAAACGGCAACATTACTACGCATGAAATGTACCGTACATTTAACTGTGGTGTAGGCATGGTTTTAGTAGTCCCTGCAGACAAACTTGAGCAAAGCTTAACAATGCTAAAAGACTTGGGCGAAAATGCATGGCACCTTGGTGAAATTCAAGATGCAGCAGCTGGCGAAGAGCAAGTTGAAATTGTAGGTGGTGCTAAGTAATGGCACCGACTCGTCTGGTAGTTTTAATCTCAGGTAGTGGCTCTAATTTACAAGCCATCATAGATGCCTGCGAACGTGGCGAGATAAACGGACATATAGCGGCTGTTATTAGTAATAAAGCAGACGCTTATGGCCTAGAGCGTGCAAAACAAGCCGGTATTGCTACAAAAGTGCTCAGTCATAAAGATTTTGACTCGCGCGAAGCGTACGATGCGCAATTAATGAACGTTATCGACTCTTTTATGCCAAATCTAGTTGTATTAGCTGGGTTTATGCGTATTCTTACTCCTGGCTTAGTGCAAAAATATGTTGGAAAAATGTTGAACATTCATCCATCTTTGTTGCCTAAGTATCAGGGGCTGAATACCCACCAAAGAGCAATTGATGCAAAAGACGATGTTCATGGCGTAAGTGTTCACTTTGTTACTGAAGAATTAGACGGCGGTCCCGTTATCCTTCAGGCGCAAATACCTGTACTCAAGGATGATACAGCAGAGACATTAGCAAAACGCGTACATGAGCAAGAGCATATAATTTATCCTTTGGTGGTCAAGTGGTTCAGTGAACACAGACTTACTATGGAAGCAGATTATGCAGTTCTTGACAAAAAACAACTTCCTGCACACGGCGCGCACTACCCACAATAAAAAAATAAGTGCCCTGTTGTTATGTGCGGGCGCTTTACTTCCAACTAGCCTAATTGCAGGCGAATTGACTCAGTATCAAGCTAACTACGATATTTTACGCAAAGGTAAAAATCATGGTGAGGCTGTTCGAGAGCTTAAAAAATTAAGCGAAGACAACTACGAACTTACTTATCACAGTAATATTGAGTGGATGATTTTCTCTGATTCTCGTGAAGAAACCTCAAAGTTTACATACAAAGATGGCAAAGTTACCCCACATCATTACAACATGGTGCGTACAGGCACAGGCCCAGATAAAGATTACAAAATAGACTTTGATACGCAAAATAAAGTGGTCACAAGTAGCACTAGCGAATACCCGCTAAAATGCGAGTGGACTGACGAATTTCAGGATGCTATTTCGTACCAAGTACAAGTACGTGAAGGCCTAAAAAAAGGCGAAACTAATTTCTCGTTTCCGCTTATTGATAAAAAAGGTAATCGCCGCGACTACAACTTTGAAGTAACAGGCACTGAAATGATTTCGTTGCCTATCGGTAATGTAGAAGCTATTAAAGTAAAACGTTTATACGATAACGATAAACGCCAAGCAATTGCATGGTTTGCGCCAGAAATGGATTACATGCTGGTACGTATGTGGAAAGGCGAAAAAGGTATGGAGCAGTTTGAGGTGCAAATGAACTCGTTTACGGTTACTCAACCTGTCGCAGCTCCTGCAGCTCCTGCAGCTATAGCAGACAATAGCAGACAATAGCAGACAATAGCAGACAATAGCGATGCTAGCGTAGAGACGCCATAACATCTATTTGCAATAACTAATTATGTAAGCTGATAAAAATATATATTAAATAAAAAACGCGATTTTAAATCGCGTTTTTTATGTTTTTAATTTTAGCGCTAAATTAGCTCACCCATTTTAAATAACACAAATTCCCCAGGCTCCATTTTTTGCCAGCGCTCATCATTCGTCAAAGGCCTTGTAGCTATAACCGTTACAACATCGTTTGGTGTGGTCTCTTGTTGAAAATCAACCACCATGTCGGCATCAATCAACGTGGCTTTACCAAATGGCGCACGGCGCGTTATGTAATGTAAGTTATTAGTGCAATACGCTAAAACAAACACCCCATCGGTCAATAATATATTGAACACGCCTTTTTCGCGCAGCGTATGTGAAAGCTTAGCGGCGTATCTAAAAACCGACGCCATATTAGATGGACGTTTTGGATATTTTTCGCGAATTTTATCAAGTAACCAACAAAAAGCGAGTTCGCTATCGGTGTTACCTACTGGCCGATAGTACTGCGGTTTTAAATCATGATAATTAGATAGCTGCCCGTTATGAGCGTAAGTGATTTCACGCCCCCATAACTCTCGCGTAAAAGGATGAGTATTTTCAAGGCATACTCGCCCGCGATTACCTTGGCGAATATGGCTAATAACCGAGACACTTTTAATGGGGTATGCTTTAACGAGCTTTGCAATTTCAGATTGATAACTCGGCTCAGGATCTTTAAAGGTTCTACAGCCTTTACCTTCGTAAAATGTAATACCCCAACCATCTTTATGCGGGCCGGTATTACCACCACGCTCTAAAAGGCCTGAAAAACTAAAACAAATATCGGTAGGCACATTGGCTGACATGCCAAGTAATTCACACATTAATAAAATAACCCTTAAAAACCATACATTAAAATAAATAGCGAATATTTGTGTATTAAGCGTACACTAAATTGCAGTCCGCTATAACGGCTATACTTACTTAAAAAGTGTCATTTTGCTATTAGATATATTTATTTTTACGTTAACACTACTTACGGCTAATGCTTTGACTATACGATAGTTATTGAGTGTTCCTTTGCCGGGTAATTAAATATCGTATTTAAGTTACTTTCTACTACAATTTAACATCGTTATGTACTTGAAAATTACTGTTACTAGCGCTACTCTAAGTGAGGTGGTCTGACCTCTATTAAGGAATAAAAATGACACTCATATTTACACTGGTTCTAATCGCGTTGCTTTGCACTGCGGTTTACCACAGAGCAAGTTGGAACACAGCACTTGGTGTTTCGGCTATTACTTTATTAATTGGTACCTTTGCGGGTGCTTTTGGTTTAATTAGCTGGTTGATCTTTTTGATCATCGCGGTTCCTCTTTCTGTTACTGGCCTTCGTCAGCAATATATCATCAAGCCTATTTTTGCTACGTTTAAAAAAGTAACGCCAAGCATGTCTGATACTGAAAAATCAGCTATTGATGCCGGTACGACGTGGTGGGAAGCTGACTTATTTTGCGGTAACCCAGATTGGAAAAAACTTCACCAATACCCCGTTCCTAAACTTACTATTGAAGAGCAAGCCTTTGTTGATGGCCCTGTTGAAGTAGTTTGTAGCATGTTGGACGATTGGGAAGCAACGCACGAACTAACCGACCTTCCTCAAGATGTGTGGCAGTATCTAAAAGATAATAAATTTTTTGCCATGATCATCAAAAAAGAATACGGCGGTTTAGAGTTTTCTGCATTTGCACAGTCTTGTGTACTTCAAAAACTAACAAGTAAATCAACATTACTTTCGTCAATTGTTGGTGTACCGAACTCTTTAGGCCCAGGTGAATTATTACAACACTATGGTACAAAAGAGCAAAAAGATCATTACTTACCGCGCCTAGCGAGCGGTCAAGAAATTCCATGTTTTGCATTAACTTCGCCAGAAGCGGGTTCTGATGCAAGCTCAATTCCAGACTACGGTGTGGTATGTAAAGGGCAATGGAATGGTGAGGAAGTTGTGGGTGTTAGTTTAACGTGGAATAAGCGTTACATTACACTTGCCCCAGTGGCTACCGTACTTGGTCTTGCGTTTAAGTTACAAGATCCAGATGGGCTAATTGGCGACAATAAAGAGCCAGGCATTACCTGTGCACTTATTCCAACGGACACTCCTGGAGTTGAAATTGGTCGTCGACATTTCCCGCTTAACGTACCATTTCAAAATGGTCCTACTCGCGGTAAAGATATTTTCGTACCACTTGATTATATTATTGGTGGTCCAGATATGGCTGGTCAAGGCTGGCGCATGCTGGTTGAGTGTTTATCGGTTGGTCGTGCAATTACATTGCCGTCAAATTCTGCCGGTGGCATTAAAATGATTGCCGTTGCAACGGGTGCGTATAGCCGTATTCGTCGTCAGTTCCGTTTACCTATTGGTAAAATGGAAGGTGTTGAAGAGTCACTAGCAAAACTTGCTGGTTACGCTTACAGCTCTGATGCTGCGGTTAGTATGTCTACGGGTGCGGTTGATTTAGGCGAAAAGCCATCGGTAGTTTCTGCCATTATTAAATACCACCTGACAGAGCAAATGCGTGATGCAACTATTCATGCAATGGATGTACTTGGCGGTAAGGGCATCATGCTTGGGCCAAATAACTATTTAGGTCGTGGCTATCAAGGTGCACCTATTGCCATTACTGTTGAAGGTGCAAACATCTTGACCCGTAATATGATTATTTATGGTCAAGGTGCAATTCGCTGTCATCCATTTGTACTTACCGAACTAGGTGCGTGCGAAATTGAAGACCGCGAAGAAGCGCTTAACGTATTTGATAAAGCGCTAATGGGTCACATTGGTTTTACTATGTCGAACCTTGTACGTACTAAGTGGCTTGCACTTACTGGCGCTCGTTTTACAAGTGTGCCGTACAACGACGAAACCGCTGAGTTTTACCGTATAGCGTCACGCTTTAGTGCATCACTTGCTCTTATGTCAGACATTAGCATGGCAGTATTTGGTGGTTCACTGAAACGTAAAGAACGTATTTCAGCGCGTTTAGGTGACTTACTTAGTTACTTATACTTAGTGTCTGCAACGCTTAAGCGTTACAACGATGAAGGCCGTAAAAAAGAAGATTTTGCTCTAGTAAAATGGAGTTGCCAAGATCACCTTTACCATTGCCAACGTGCACTTGCTGATTTAATTAATAACATGCCTTCGGCTCCACTACGTGCCGTGTTAAAAGTATTGTTATTCCCGTTTGGTCGCCCGGTTCGTAAACCAACTGACCAACTTGAGCATAAACTTGCGCAACTACTACAAGTACCTAGCGAAACGCGTAACCGTTTAGCAAGCTATGTATACTTAACAAATGAGCCGCTTAACCTTGTAGGTCGTCAAGAGCAAACGCTTAAAGACGTACTTGCTGTTGAGCCATTATTTGACCGTGTATGCAAAGAAAAAGGTCTTAAACTGCCATTCTTCCAGCTTGATAAAGTAGCGCAAATGGGGCTTGAAGCAGGCATATTAAGCCAAGCAGAGGCTGATAAACTAGCTGCTGTTGAGCAATCTCGGTTAGATGTTATTAACGTTGATGACTTCGACCCTGCTGACTTACTTGCAGGCAAAGCCGCGCGTAATAGCGTTAAAAAAGAAGCTGATGCTGCTTAATTAACTAAGTAAGCATTTGAATACTAAAAGCCAGCGCCTAATGCGCTGGCTTTTTTGTGTAAAATAAATTCTTATATATCAAATCGCACATATCAAGCAATCAAATACTCGACGATAAGTGTAAATTAGCGCTTAGTTATCAATCGCTTCCATGCTAAAACTATGCCTGTATACACTAAAAAACATGCGAGCAATGATGCCAAGCCAGCTAATGTTTGCCCTATAAAACCAAAGTATTCACCGGTATGTAAAAATCGAGATGTTCCCCATGCTTGATCGCCTCGCGTCCAATCAGATTTTTTTAGCGTTTTAATTGCATCACCAGTGCGAGTATCTAAAAATAATGAATATGCATATTCTTGGCGATTCCCGATACTGGTATCAATATAAAAACGTGCTTCGTGTTTTTTGTCACCTAATTCTAACCACATCGAATACCAATCAGTGGCACCATTATGAATTGCATGTATTTGAGCTAGTTGGAATAAAGCATCGTAAGGTACTTTATCAGCCGATAAATTTAATACTGGTAGATGCTTTTCTCGCTCGGGTACGTTTTGCCCAAACGCGCCATATAACGCTTTATTCGCCCAATCAAAATGAAACAAAGTAGCCGTTAATGACAAAACGAGTAAAACCGGCAAACACCAAATTCCAAAAACTAAATGCCACTGCCTATTTCGATGATGTGATGATTTGTAACTCTTTGCTAGTAAAAAATATCCTTTTAATGCAGAGCGATTAAATCGCTTTGGTAACCACAGATAAGCACCCGATAGTAGTAAAAAGATAAAAAATAGATTAGCGTAGCCATTTATATTTTTGCCAATCACTTGTGAAGCGCCATGCAGTAATAAATAACGATGTATATCAGTTACAACGTGAAAAAAACCAGCCGCTAGCCCCTCTCCTTCACGAATAACATCTCCCGTATAAGGGTGTAATAAGTAGCTATTTTTTCCCGCCCAGGCAGGAATAGCAGCCCCTTCTCGATTTACCCAACGAATATAAATATGTGATTGACTCGGATGCGATTTTTGCAAAATATCTACAACAGCATCAGTCGATAGCCGCTGTTGAGCATAGGTGTTTTTTACAGTAAATCGCATTTCATCTAGCTCAACAATCTGTCGTTCATAGGTTAATAAAAAACCAGTGAACGACATGCTGAAAATAAATAAACCGGCGATTAAACCTATAATTAAGTGAGCCCAAAAGACCCACTTTTTAAACAATTTTAAGAACATAAAATAAGTTACTTATTCTTAAAACTGATAAGAAATCGATAAGCGAATATCGCGCCCAGATTCGTATGGACCAACAACAGTGTTAAATACTTCACTGTAATCACCCACACTTGAATGATCGATATATAACTCATTAAATAAGTTAGTAACAGCAACATTAAATAATAATGCATTCGTCACATTCCACTGCCCATATAAATCAACAGTGGTATAGCTTGGTTTATTTAGGGTATATAAAGAATCAGTCCAATCAAGGTCAACAGCTTGATGAAGAGTATCAATATCGAGTGAATCGACTTTAGTTACACTAAAACCAACCTTTGCATCGGTGTTAATGTCGTAATCAACGCCAGCAACCCATGTATTGCCTCTACTATTACCTAAACCGACAAACTCATAGCCATTAATATCAATTGCATCATAACTTACACTGTACAACCCATCACGTGGGTCAAGCTCTGTATCAGTAGCTGAAAATCCAATGAAGAAATCAAATGAATTTAAACGATATGCTAGGTCAAACTCAAATCCTTTAGTCTCTAACGTGCCTATATTGTTATAAACCGAGTTTCCTTCATACCCTTCAAATATCACATCATCTAAAGACGAATTATAAATACTTGCCTTAGCGGATAAATTTTCATTAGTGTATGTTATGGATGCTTCAATATTAGCTACGGTCTCAGGTACTAAACTTTCATCCGCTACTGGAATATCTGAACCGTCATATAAATATCCATCAATGGTAAAGCCATCCCCTATTTGTTTACCACGCGCGGCTTCAGCATACCCAAGCCCTACTGTCCAAGCTTCATTAATGTCATATGCTAAACCGATATTAAAGCTCACTTCATTGTCGTCTAAACTCGATGCACTTTCTGTAATTGCAGTGCCATAATATTCATCTAATAGGATGTCTTGTTTAAACTTATAACTATCAAAACGCACTCCATAACTCAGTAAAAGTTGTGGAGTAATATCACTATAACCTTGTGCATAAACACCCAGTACACTGCCTTGTTCTGAATTTTCTTTTGCACCTGCTGCAGACCCACTCGATACTTCATCATTTCTATAATCAACGCCATAAACAAATTTATGTTCATCAATAATACTTGTATTACGAATATCTAAGCCATATGTGTCAATGTCAGCAAGCCAAGCAAATCGGCCGCCATTAAAAGATGATTCGGTTTTGTATGCTGTCGCCTCTAAATACAATAAGTTATTGTGAGAAAATATATAATTAGCAACGTAAGTCTCTCGCTCTGCTTCACTTGGATACAAAGCATCACCTTCTTGTACCGCCCAGTTAGGGCGTGCTGAAAAATCCCCTTCTTCGTCGCGTTTTTCAATACTTACCGACAAATGATGATTATCTGCTAACTCACCACTGGCTTTAATAAACATCATATCTTGATCGGCGGCCGTACCATAAATAGTATCGCCATCACCATTTTCCACGTTCTCGCGATCCACAGTACTGAAATACCCTAGTACGCCCCATGTATCACTTAATTTACCGTATACACTGGTGCTTAAACGCGTACCGTCATTTGAAAAGTAACTTGCTTTAACACGTCCACCAAATTTTTCACCTTGATTAAGTAAGTCTTGCGCGTCTTTAGTTTTAAAGCGGATAGAGCCGCCAATCGCACCAGGACCACTTGTTGCTTCTCCGGCACCTGCTTGCACATCTATTTGCTGTAATAGGTCAGGATCTATTGTTACACGACCAATATGATGAAATAACGTTGATGTTTGCTGTGCACCATCAACCGTTATATTTAATAAAGAATCTTCAACACCACGAATATAGATCTTTTGTGCAACGCCTACCGAGCCACCCACACTAACAGAAGGTGAATGTCGAAAAATGTCAGCCAGATCACTTGCTTGATATTGTTCTATTTCTTCAGCTGTAATACTCAAATTAGTTGCAGAACCAACTACAGATATTTTTTCAACAGACGCTGTATTTTTAGCAAGTTCTTGCGCGTATATAGGTGAACTAAATGATGCACAAATGGCACTCATTAGGGCTAATTTTTTCAAGGGGGACGCTCCTTCTTAATTGCAAATAAGAAGAATTATCATTTTCTTTTGACTGAAAGTATAGCAACTTTACATTTGTTACATTTAGGACATATACAAAGACGCGTTAGGTGCAATCTACTTTAGTTGCCTAAAAATATGTAAGTAAGAGCGTGAACAGGACGAGAAAGCGTTGCTCAGTTTTTACAAGCACAATATGAAATGTAATTTATACACCTTTAGGAACCGTTACAGTCATTACTAAACCACCTGCAGTATCATTTTTAGCAAATACTGTCGCAGCAATCGCATGTAATTGCCTTTGTGCTAAAGCAAGCCCTAAACCAAAGCTATCACTGTTGCATGAGCGAGCTGAATCAATCCGGAAAAAAGGTCTAAAAATAGTATTTAAATGCTCTTTAGGTACTCCTGGACCTTGATCTGCAATAATAATTTGATATTCATGTTTATAATCAATGAGGCTAATCCATACTTTTTTATTAATGGGTGTGTAACGTAGTGCATTTCTAAGTATATTCTCCAGTGCTTGACCTAATGCTCTGTGATTACTGTTTTCAATATGGGCTTGATTAGGTAAGTCAGCAAAAATAAGTTTATCTGGGTACTCAAAACGCCCATCTTCAATGAGAATTTCGAGTAAATCGACTAAATCCAAAGATTCGATGCGCAACTGAGGTGACTCGTTATCTAACCAGGATAAAGTAAGCGTGTCATCCACTAACTTACGGATGTGCTGTGACTCTTTGTGAATACGCTCTAATTTGATTTGCGTGTCTTCTACACCCTTTTCTCTGTGAGAGAGTAAATTGTCAGTTGCTATATCTAAGCGTGTTAAAGGTGTTCTCAACTCGTGAGACAGATCAGTTAGTAATACACGTTGATGCATAATCTGATCACTGATCCGCTCTGCCATTAAATCAAATGTTTCAGCTAACTGGGATAGTTCATCATTGCGTGAGCCCAGCTGCTCTCGAACTCTGACACTAAAGTCTCCTTTGCTAAATGCTCTACTTGCTAAGTCGAGTTCTTTAATAGGATGCATAATATGGCGATATAACACAATCGATAAACACACCAATATCAGCATTGGCAATAAAACTTGTAACGACAAACGTGTTAAATTCCAAAGTGATCCTGGGCGCATTCTTTTAGGCAACTGCACAACAAGGCTAGTTGCACCATCTTTAAAGGGTAATTGCATAACGGGTGCATGCTCAAAATACAGATGGATTTTCCAATCAATACTTCGCCCCAAGTTATACCCTGTATACTCATAACGATGAGAGCGATTACCAGCTAACTCAACCACATTGGCTTTAGCAATTACAGCCCAAATACTCTCTTGTTGTTGTAAATCATCAACCCAACGCTCAAGTTCGCTCATATCGCCTTGATCAAATATAACCTCAGCCTTTTTTTGCCAATTAATTAACTCTTCTCGACTTGAGTCACTTAGCATGCTCATATCATTTTCAAAATGATTAACCGCGACATTAATTAAATAAAACATCGCAACAACACCAGTACCAATAATTAAGCACAGCTTCCAAAATAAACGTCGTGTCATTTAATACAGTACCCTTGCCCATGCACAGTGTGTAAACGGCTGCCATCCCAGCCGGCGTTATTTAATTTTTTTCGTATACGACTCATATGCATATCTAAACTACGATCGTACTGACTGAAACGCTTGTTAAGCGCCACTTGATATAAAAAAGGTTTTAACAGTATTTGTTCTTGGTTTTTCATTAAAATTTGCAGCAAGGCAAACTCAATAGGCGTAAAAGCTAATAGCTCACAATGCAGAAAAACCTGCTGGTGTAGGCTATCTATTTCAAGTCCATCAATATTAGCAATGTAAGGGGTATTTGTGTCTTGTTTAAAAACGCGCCTTAGTACTGAATCTACTCGTAGTAATAATTCTTGGCTATTAAACGGTTTTGCTAAGTAATCATCTGCACCAGCTGATAAACCTAAAATGCGCTCTTCTTCAGCATGTTTTGCCGATACAATTATTACAGGGGTGTTATTACAACTACGTAAAATATTAAGCACTACTAAGCCATCTTTGCCCGGCAACATAACATCTAATAAAATAAGACTAAAACGTTGAGCAACCGCTAAATCAAGCGCTTGATTACCATCAAAACACTGTGTAACAGAGTATCCTTGGTTGGCTAGTAATTCAGTAATTTGATCATTAAGTAATGTATCGTCTTCAACAACTAAAATATCAAAATCAGATTTGTTACGTTGATAGGCCTGTGGTGCAGACATAGAAAGCCATAATTTTTATAGTATTAAAACAAATTAAAGCAAATGGTAATACAAATCAATATCAAAATCAGTGAGTGTGGAGAAAGTTGATTTTTTGAGTGTTTTGAGTGTTTTGAGTGTTTTGAGTGTTTTGAGTGTTTTGAGTGTTTTGAGTGTTTTGAGTGTTTTGAGTGTTTTGAGTGTTTTGAGTGTTTTGAGTGTTTTGAGTGTTTTGAGTGTTTTGAGTGTTTTGAGTGTTTTGAGTGTTTTGAGTGTTTTGAGTGTTTTTCGAGCATAAACTTGTCATTTAGGAAATAACAAGTGGCGGAGTGGACGGGACTCGAACCCGCGACCCCCGGCGTGACAGGCCGGTATTCTAACCAACTGAACTACCACTCCGCAGTGGTATGTGCATGGGGTAATGCACTTACTAATTTTAATCATGATATCAAATGGCGGAGTGGACGGGACTCGAACCCGCGACCCCCGGCGTGACAGGCCGGTATTCTAACCAACTGAACTACCACTCCGCAGAGATATCATTATACTTGTTATTACTTAATTTGTTGGCGGAGTGGACGGGACTCGAACCCGCGACCCCCGGCGTGACAGGCCGGTATTCTAACCAACTGAACTACCACTCCAGCATACAAATTTTGTAATATAACGTTGTTTAAATAGTTGGCGGAGTGGACGGGACTCGAACCCGCGACCCCCGGCGTGACAGGCCGGTATTCTAACCAACTGAACTACCACTCCAGCATACAAATTTTGTAATATAACGTTGTTTAAATAGTTGGCGGAGTGGACGGGACTCGAACCCGCGACCCCCGGCGTGACAGGCCGGTATTCTAACCAACTGAACTACCACTCCAGCGCATATTTAAACTGTTATTTTTTCTTAATGGCGGAGTGGACGGGACTCGAACCCGCGACCCCCGGCGTGACAGGCCGGTATTCTAACCAACTGAACTACCACTCCATAATAAGAATATGTTTTACAACCATACGTTGTGTAAGTGTTGGCGGAGTGGACGGGACTCGAACCCGCGACCCCCGGCGTGACAGGCCGGTATTCTAACCAACTGAACTACCACTCCAGCTTTTACTTACAAGTTTTACGAAAATGGCGGAGTGGACGGGACTCGAACCCGCGACCCCCGGCGTGACAGGCCGGTATTCTAACCAACTGAACTACCACTCCATATTTTCGTTGCTGTTTAGGTCTCCCTGACAGCGGCGTGAATAATACGAACCAACCCCTATTTCGTCAAGGGCTTTTTTGTTTTTTTATAGGTTTTTTAGTCATCTGTCATCGAAAGGTTTAAAATTTCACCTGATCTGTCATTTTTTGAGCCATTTTTACCGACTTGATTTTTTTCAGTGTCGGCAACATCACCTTCACTTGTTTTCTTTTTCTTTAAAAAAGGCAGCTTCACTTTAAATTTAATCGGTTTTTTCTGAACAAATATACGAATTAACAACCAACCGAGTAATAAAATGAGTGTATTGCAGCCTGCAATTAAACTAATAATTGTCGATGTGGCCATTTTTTCTTCAGCAGGCTCACTCTCAATCATTTTATCTGGCGTAATAATCGTTGCAGGATCAATTTCGGGCACCGCTTCTATGGGTCGCTCTATCTCAAATTTGTACGTTGGTAGCGTTGCCATAAATTCACGACCATTAATATTAGTGCCAAAAACAGACAGTTCAACACTATATCTACCCCAATCATAATTTTTAACTCTAAGCTGACGTGAATCTTTAGCTGCAGCATCTATGGTAAACATTTGCTCTTCGTTATTGGGATAGTAGATTTTTCCCTGGATGATGACTGTCTCTGGCTTAACAATACTTGGGTCTATATTAATAGTTAACAGATGCTCGTCTGTGTCTTGCTCTGCTAACGCGACTTCGGTTACAAAAGGTGGCTCGTGCACTTCTATTGTATTTTGCACAATGCGACGCTGCAGCAGAGGTGTTGCCACGTAAAGCTCTGATGTCCATTCACCCGCAGGAAAATCTAAAGTAAACTCGCCGGTAAACACACCATCTTTAGGGCGCTCATCAAATCCACGTCCATCGTCTTTAAATTCCGCTACTTCTTGAATGCCTGCACCAAAGTTAGCAAAGTTTTCATTGTTGGTACTTACAAAGTCAACATTAAGGCTCACAACATCCCTAAATAGGTTTGTGTTAATTGGCTCACCGTCGTTTAGTATTTTCCCGGTGATTTTTATTGTCTCCCCCCTAAACAACATTGAAGGAAGAGGCTCTGCCTCAAGAGATATTTCGCCTAATACAACTATTCTGCTATCAGGCAAAATACTGCCTATTACTTGCCAAGGACCTGCCATAGGTTTTTTTATGGTTACTAAATCGTAGCTGAGTTCATCAAACCAATCTAAGTTAGGGTTTTTAACTGAGTCAGTAGCAAAGTACTTACTGCCATCGGGCCTCACTAAAATAACAGCAGGTGCACCTGATTTTCTAAAAAAAAGCAGTGTTATTTCATCTATTTTGCTATCTATGCGAAAACGATTATCAAGTAAAGGGATCTCATTTTGATGCCCATCGCGCTTGAGCACTTCTACTTGTTTTACGCCATATGCATTGCTAGTAAATAAACTAGCGGCACATAACGCTGTTACAAAATACATCGTTTTCATTAAATCGCCTTATTCAGCGCGCCATATGCACTGGCCGCCTTCTTTGTTTACAAGATCTAATCGTGCTTCGTGTGCGCTTTGCTCAGCGTCGCTTGCTCGTAATACAACTAATGGGGCTCTATCACTATTTAAACGCTTTATACCGCCCTTCTGTTGCTCGCTGCCGTCATCTTTATTTTGATTCAAATTTAGCTTTGTTTGACCACCCGTCATGGCAAGGTACACATCGGCTAAAATCTCAGAATCCAGTAGCGCGCCGTGAAGCGTTCGTTTACCGTTATCTACATCGTAACGACGACATAATGCATCAAGGTTGTTCTTTTGACCTGGATGCAAATCACGCGCCATTTTAAGCGTGTCGAGAACTTGACAAAAAGTATCTGTTTTAGGGTAGCCCTGATTAAGTAGTGCAAATTCATTATCCATATGACCAACATCGAACGGTGCGTTATGAATAACCAACTCTGCCCCTTCAATATAGTCGAAAAACTCTTGGGCAATTTGATGAAACAGTGGTTTATCACGCAAAAACTCGTTAGTAATACCGTGAACGTCGATTGCTTCTTCTTCACTTGGCCGTTGTGGGTTTATATAAACGTGAAAATTATTGCCTGTTAAACGGCGATTTACTAACTCCACACAACCAATTTCTATAATACGGTGCCCTTGTTTAGGGTCGATGCCGGTGGTTTCTGTATCTAAAACTATTTGTCTACGTGCCATATCGAATTTAGCCTGATTCTGGTATCTTTCTATAATCACTTTATTGTACATAAGATCAAGGTAAAACAGTGCAAAAAACCGTAGAGATTTACACCGATGGCTCATGTTTAGGTAATCCAGGCCCCGGCGGTTATGGTATTTTTATGATTTATAACGGCCACGAAAAAGAAATGAGCCAAGGTTATAAACTCACAACTAATAACCGAATGGAAATGCTCGCGGCTATTGTAGCCCTAGAATCACTCACTCGAGAATGCGAAGTAAACCTAACAACCGATAGCCAATATGTTAAGCAAGGCATTGAATCGTGGATCACTAACTGGAAAAAACGTGGCTGGTTAACATCAGCTAAAAAGCCAGTTAAAAACGTCGATTTATGGAAACGCCTAGATAAAGCCTGTAGCGAGCACAATGTAACTTGGAAGTGGGTTAAAGGGCATAGCGGCAATAAATACAACGAAATAGTTGACGATTTAGCCCGCGATGCCGCTGGCAGTAAAGATTTACTAGAAGATGTAGGCTACCAGCCTTAAATTTATTCTAAGCTAGTTGTTATACCAATTTTATTAAAAACATGTTCATTCTATCGCATTAAATAACTCACTAACTGCGTTAAAAATTATTCATATAGAACAACTATATGTCACAATTTTCGCCTTGTTAATGTGCTATTTTCTTAGCGCTATAATAGATCACTTATTTAATGCAATTGGTATTATTTTTTTGGTCACACGATTTAAAGTGTTGCTTTGACGTTTGCCTAAGCCCTGCCCCTTTTACTGGTGCAAACTGCGGCCTTGCATGCCACTTAGGTTTTATTGGCGTAAGTGGCGCAACTCTTTTTCGTGCCACCAGCATATAAACACTGCCCATTGGTTTTAAATACTGTTTTGCAAAAGTACGCCAAAACTCAAATCTTGATAACCTGTTACCTCTTGCCAGTGATGAATAAATAAAACGTTCGTCACTTACAATTTCAAAGCCCAATAAATTTAGCCAATCTTTAACCCTCGCAGGGGTAAAAAAGCGCCCTGTCCATGGTAATTTATGACCACTAAAAGGCAGCATTTGTGCAAGCCCGCACAAACTAAACGGATTAAAACCAGTCACGAGTATATAACCGCCCGGAATAAGCGTGCGATGTGCTTCTCGTAAAATGTGATGTGGGTCTGAATGATACTCTAAGCAATGGCTTAGTATGCAAGCATCAATACTGTGCTCGTAAAATGGCAGTTCATCTATGTCAGCAACTACCCCGGTGTAAGGTCCTGGCTCTGCAACACACACTTGATGTTTAATCGTACTTATACTTGTGTTTAATTCGCCACTTAAATTACCCAACTTAAGCATATGATAGCCAAACATACGCGGCAGCCATTGCTCCATTTTGCGTTCAATATCTGCACGCAAATAATCCCCATGAGGAAACTGCTGCCACGACAGTGGTTTGGGTCCTTCTTGAAAACTAAGGGCTGGTTTCATTTTTTGAGCTCGTTATACTATGCGATAAGTGTCACTTTATAGAGCAATTTACCATGGTGCAAGTCAAAGCAATTAAAGCCTTTTCTGATAATTACATTTGGTGTTTAACTACCGATAACAGTAACCAAGCATGGGTCGTCGATCCAGGCCAAGCACATCCCGTATTAACGTACTTAGCTGAGCATAAACTAACGCTTGGTGGCATTTTAATTACGCATCATCACTACGACCACACCGATGGCGTAGCTGAATTAGTTGACGCCTATCCAGATATATCGGTTTATGGCCCTGCAAATAGTCCATTTAAAGGCGTCACTCACGCACTTACTGATGGACAAAGCATCAGTGTGCTTAATATTAACTTTACTATTTTAGCAACTCCTGGGCACACGCTTGATCATATTTGTTACACAAATGATGAACTTGCTTTTACCGGCGATACATTGTTTAGCGGTGGATGTGGGCGCTTATTTGAAGGCACGCCAGAGCAAATGTGGGAGTCTTTCAATAAACTAAGAGAGCTGTCTACAAGCTGCAGTGTGTATTGCACGCACGAATACACGCAAGCTAATCTTGCCTTTGCCAAAGCCGTTGAACCACGCAATCCAGAACTCCTTGCGTACAGTAAAAAAGTAGATGAATTACGCAGTAATAATCAAATCTCATTACCTACTTCTATTGGACAAGAGCTAAAAATAAATCCATTTATGCGTAGCGATTTGCCAACCATTACAGAGTTAGTGCCGGAGAAATTTATCTCGGTTACAAAAAACAATGAACCTTGGGGAAACTTTGCTAGTCTGAGGCAGTTCAAAGACAATTTTTAATGCACAAACTAATACTTTAACATTTATTTTATTAGAATCATTAACTTAAGATATAGTGATGATTCTATTTCTGCGT
Source organism: Pseudoalteromonas sp. HL-AS1 (assembly GCF_031198785.1). NCBI lineage: Bacteria > Pseudomonadati > Pseudomonadota > Gammaproteobacteria > Alteromonadales > Pseudoalteromonadaceae > Pseudoalteromonas > Pseudoalteromonas sp. HL-AS1. The sequence continues at coordinate 1,391,564 of NZ_CP133569.1, read as the reverse complement.
TTTAAAAAGTCATTAAGTGGCAATGTTAACTCATAACAGGTAGTATTCGCCGAGTTTTTTACCCGATGTATTGGTATTTATGAATAAATCTCCCCTATTAGTAGCCTTGGCGTTAGCGCTAAGTGGTTGTCAAACACTGACAACATTAGAGTCAGACTCTAAAGTTGCCACGCAAGCAACCCGACAACTCGAAGGCGCAAGTCCTAACGACATTAACAATGCATTGATGGTAAACGCACAATATCAGCAAGTTGACTCTGATGAGCAAGAAGCTCCCGTGTTTGATGATGTGTGGGAGCGAATTCGCTACCAACTTTCTATCGAAATACCGCAAAACCGCCCTGTTGTTACTGAACGTAATTATTACGCTCGCCACCAAGCCTATTTAGATCGTATTTCTAAACGTGCAGAACCTTACTTACACTTTATTGTTGAAGAAGTAGAAAAGCGCGAAATGCCAATCGAAATTGCACTACTGCCTATTGTAGAAAGCGCATTTGACCCATTTGGTTATTCTAATCGCAGTGCATCGGGCATTTGGCAGTTTATGCCTGCAACCGGTGAGCGATTCGATTTAAAACAAAACTGGTGGTACGACGGTCGTCGCGACATAGTGCAGTCGACTCGCGCAGCACTTGACTACTTATCGTATTTACATAAAACACTTGAAGGTGATTGGCTAAATGCGATTGCTGCTTACAACTCGGGTGAAGGGCGCTTGATGCGCGCTATTAAAAAGAATCGTAAAAAGCATTTACCTACCGATTTTTGGTCTCTTGATTTACCAAGCGAAACAACAGCCTACGTACCAAAGTTATTAGCACTTGCCGACTTATTAAAACGCTCAGATGATTTTAACGTTACATGGCAACCAGTAATTAATGCACAAGTGGTTGAAGTGGTTGATGTTGGCTCGCAAATAGATTTAGCACTTGCTGCTGATATGGCCGATATGACGCTTACTGAGCTATACAGATTAAACCCCGGTTTTAATCGCTGGGCAACTGATCCTAATGGCCCGCATTCTTTATTACTGCCAGTAGATAAAGCAGAGCAATTTAGCCAAAAACTAGCAAACACTGATGTTAAAAACAGATTACGCTGGCAACGTTATATTGTGGCTCGAGGCGACAGCTTATCAGTAATTGCCAAAAAGTTTACAACAAGCTCAAGCGCAATCCGATCGCTTAATAAACTCAAATCAAATACGATTAAAGTAGGCCAAGAGTTACTAGTCCCGCTTACTGATGGCGCTATAAATAGCGAACATTTACCAAAGCAGATGCGTTTAGCTGCTAATAAAGCAACACGCACAAAGCTTTCGCACACAGTTAAAAGTGGCGACACTTTATGGGACATTAGCCGCGAATATGACGTAACTATGGATGAGTTGGCTAAATGGAATAAGCTAAAGAAAAACTCTGTACTGCGCCTAAATCAAAAACTTACTGTGTATAAGTCAGCTAATAAACCACAAGCAACGGCAAGTACCAACCGTACTATTACATACAAAGTACGCCGTGGTGACTCACTTGCACGTATTGCGTCTAAGTTTAATCTAAGCGTTAACGAAATTATTAAGTGGAATAACTTAGCTGGTCAAAAATACTTACAACCTGGCCAAAAGCTAAAACTTAAAGTAGATGTCAGAAGTAGTTAATTTATAAAACTATATTAAAAGTAAAAAGGAGCGCATGCGCTAATGCCGATCAGTTAAGAAAATGACCGGTTGACCGATCCAAACGATCATGCAAAATCCGTAGTTAGGAAACTAACTACGGATTTTTTTGTGAATATAGAACAAGCACTGCAAGCAACACTTGAAGAAAGCAGCCGATACCATACCTTTGAAAAATTATCAGAAATTCTTGACCCTGAAATCATTGAACAAGGCTTTCAACAAGCAGGGATTGCAACCGTTCGTAAGCGAAGGTTACCGCTTGAGGCCGTTTTGTGGTCAGTTATTGGCATGGCATTGTTTCGAAAAGAATCGGTTTGGAATATCGCTAATAAGCTAGATATCATGTTACCTGGCAAGAACCCACTCGTTGCTCCAAGTGCGATGGTACAGGCGAGACAAAGGTTAGGTGATGATTCCGTTAAACACGTTTTCAATAAATCTGCTCAATCAATGTATAAGCAACAGTCATTCGAAACATGGAATGGTTTGAACCTATTAGCTGTTGACGGTGTTGTGTGGCGAACAGCCGACACGCCTGATAATCGTAAAGCCTTCTCTTCAGGTAGCAACCAATACGGTGATACAGCCTTTCCTCAAATACGCATGGTCTGTCATATGGAATTGACCAGCCATCAACTTCTCAGTAGCGAGTTTGATAACTATAAAACCAACGAGATGAAATTAGCTGAGCGTTTAATTGAACGTACACCAGATAATTCACTGACTATGTTTGATAAAGGATATTATTCTTTAGGCCTGTTAAACCGTTGGCATCAAACTGGGGAGATGAGGCACTGGCTGATACCAGCAAGGCCCGACTTACAGTATGAAATCATCTCCAGCGCGGGTAAAAATGACCATATCATTGAATTGAAAACCACAAAGCATGCACAAAAAAACTTTCCCGATGTTCCTGAAACGATTAAAGCGAGATTAATCAGTAAAACAATAAAGGGCAAAAGCTACCGTATATTAACCTCGATGACGGATAGATTGCGTTATCCAGGTAATGAAATTGTTGAATTATATTGTCATCGTTGGGAGATAGAACTTGGGTTTAGAGAAATCAAACAAACCATGCTTGATAGCGCATACCATTTAAGAAGTAAGCGTCCAGACATGGTGCGTCAGGAGCTATGGGCCGTGTTACTCGCCTATAATTTAATACGAAGAATAATGACGATGGCGGCGACAGTCACAGGGATATGGCCTAACCAGCTTAGTTTCTCTAGCAGTTCGATGGCTGTCATTCAGTATTTCTCGTCAGTATCTATAATGAGCCCAGGGAACATTCCAATACACTGGCAGCACTTACTCGATACACTGGTCTTATTTAAGCTTCCAGCTAGACGAGAGGATAGAAGATATCCCCGATGGGTTAAGCCAAAACCATCTAAGTATCCCCATAAAAAGAAAAATGCCAGTCAGCTTAACTGACTGGCATTAGCGCATGCGCTCCTTTTTAGTGGGTATTAAGCTAAAACAACAGTCACAGCTTGTAGCTTAAACCTAAGAATAAGCGTGGGCCGTAGTCATTCACCTCACCAAGGTTACCTTCAACAAAGAAATCTTGTGATTTAAGTGCGCTGAACAAATTAATTGCTTCTGCTTTAACTCTGAAGTGCTCATCGATTTTGTATGATGCGCGCATTTCCCACACACCTACACCATCAACATAACGAAGTCGAGTACCATTTGTAGTATATGGTTGAAAATACTCACTACGATATTTGTAAATGACGGCAGTATCAAATCCACCAATTTGGTAGTAGAGCTGGCTGCTAAACACGTGCTTAGAGAAACCAGGTACTGAAGCCGACTCAATAATACCATCTTTTAATTGCGTTGTATTACCATCTACGTCAGTCTCAAACGTATCGCCGTATAAGCTATCTTGGAACTCAAAATCAGTGTCTGCATAGTTGTAACCAAACTTCATACCGATGCCGTTATCCCAGCGATAAGAAAATGAAGCTTCAAGACCTAATATTTCACTGTCATCATCTGACGTAACAGAGTTAGTAATTGGTAACGAAACTGTTTCACCACCAACAGTAAAATCTTCAATTACTGTTTGCTGTTGAAAGCCGCCGTTGAACTGTTTGTAGTATAAGCTTAACGCTAAGATTGAATCTTCGTTAGGGTACCATTCAAACGCAGCATCATAGTTCCACGACATAAGCGGTTGAGTGTCTGGGTTACCAGAACCATTTACACCGACTAATAAATCGCTGATTGAAGTTGCTGTACCATCTTTATCTTCTTCGAACGTACGGCTGTATCCTAAATCAGATGGATCTGCACGCGACATACCACGATATATACCTGCACGGAATAAAATATCTTCGCTGTAATCAATAACTAGATTAAAACTTGGTAAATACTTAGTGTAGTCACCACCGCTTTTTATTTTATCCAGTGAACCGTTATCAGACTCACGCAGAGAAAGTACACCTGTGTCGCTTGTTACTACGTCAAAGCTATTTCTAAAACCAATCGAAGTTACTTCTGTGTCTACAATACGAAGACCAAAGTTACCGCGAATGAATTTGCCAAACATTTCAGTATCGTAATTCGCCATTAAGTACACTGATGTTGTTTTTTCTGTTACATCAATTGTACCCGTATTTTCATATTCAACTTCTGGGTAAGCAAACACACCATCAACGTTAGAACCAGCTACAGCTTGTGAGAAACATACGTTGTCGTATGTAGCCCATGATGAACCTGTACCGCTAGCTACAACGTTACCGTCGCTATCAACATTTGTTACGATATCGCCATCAGATACACTCGATAAAAAGCCTGATTCAGGGAAATCGATTTGACAACCTTGTAATACGTCAAGCGCTTCAGTACCAGAGTCTAGTGTAAATTCGTTTCTTGAACCGTTACCTTGGCCACCACCATACTGTAGGAAGGTCATTTCAGATGTTCTTATACCACCTTGGACACTGGTAAAAACATTGCCATCTAGCGCATAGTCAAAATCTAGTCGCGCTGAAATAACTTCGTTTTCACGAACATTTTCACGATCAAGTCGTGTTCTTAGGCTATCTGTAAAGTTTGAAATATCTGTTACGTCAAAGTCTGTTAATGTGAAATGAGGGATTTCATCGCCCATATCCCAAGAAAAGAAAGTTTGGCTTGAGGTTCTACCACGGTTAGATATTTGAAGTTCTTCGCGTTCTGTTTTTGAGTACGCTAAATCTAAATCAACAGTTAATCTATCTGTAACTGTATGTTCTATATTTATGCCATAACCTTGGTAGTTTTCTTCACGAGAAAATTGCTCACCCGCTGATTCAATGCGCTCTTCACCTTCCCAATGTAAAATACCGCCTACATCGTTAGTTACAAGTGTTGGACCGGTTACACCAGGTGTTGCTCGTTTTTGTAAAAAGATTAAATCGTGGCGTGCTTCTTTTTGTGTTCTATCTGATATTTGTGCATCAAAGTTAACATCCCAATCAGCTGACGGCTGGTACTGCAGTGCAAAAAACATTGCATCACGCTCATCTGATGTTTCGTTTTGGCGGTAACTACGGCTACTACCAGCCCAAGCATACGGAGTACCATCACTTTCGGCTTTACCCGTTTCAGGATCAATTTTGGTTTGGTAGCCTTGGTTTTTTAATTTTTCGCCACTTACTTGATCTTCACAGTCGCCTGCTTTACTACGATAAAAACCTTCATTGGTATTATTTGGATCGTTTATACACGCCCATAATGAAGAGCCTGATGGGCTAGAGCTTCTGTATTCAGCTTCTGGTTGACTAATATCTTGGCGCTGTACACCAAAAGACACACCTATGGCTTGGCCATTATCAAATTCAAACTGGTCAACATAACTAAACGTGCCACGGTAACCCGCGTCACTTTGAAGTGAGTTATCTACATTACCTTCATCTGGGTTGTAATTTAGTTTAACTTCAGCTGATACACGTTGCTTGCCAAAATCAAGTGGAGTTATAGTTTCAAGTGCAATAACACCTGCAACACCGCCTTCAATCATTGACGCATCTTGCGTTTTATAAATTGCTACTTTTTTTACAAGTTCAGACGGAAACTGCGAAAAGTTAACTGAGCGGTCACCACTACCATTAGTCGCTTCACGACCATTAATGTGTGTTGCACTTAAAAATGGACCAAGACCACGGATAGTGATTTCTGTAGCACCACCGTTTTCACGGTGAGATGCAGCACCTGTAATTGATTCAAGTGCTTCGCCGATAGAAAGTGCTGGTAAATCACCAATGTCTTCTGATGATAAGCCATCAACAACGGTTGTTGACTCGCGCTTGATCGCTATTTGATCTTGTATCGTTCTACGCGTACCTGTAACACTAATTATTTCAACGTCTTCTTCAACTTCTGTCGCTTTTCCCTGATCTTCCTGTGCGCTTGCTGTAAATACGCAAGAACTTGCCATACCTGCGATGACCGCTGTTCTTACCCATTTTGCAACTGGGCGCATTGCAAACTGCCCTGTTGTAGAATTATTGTTATCTCGTGACTTCAACGACATTTTAATTCTCCGCTGGTTGTTGTTGTGTGATTTTAGTGTGTTAGCTTGTTATGTTGATGTATATTTTATGTAACCTTTAACATTAATATACTTAAACGAAGCACGATGTTCAACCAATTTTAGATTTAAATATTACCAATAAGTATACCAATTACCATTTATTACCATTACCACAATGTCAGATAGGTTTAAAGCGAAGAATACGAATAATTGAGAACAAGGAATGATTAGTAAAATTCAATCAAATAAAACTAGGTACTCGGAGCTAATAACACCCAAGTTTGAAGGATTAATTAATGCTGTTACTTAGTAGGTATTTAAGAAATTAGATTCTGATACCTATTGAGTAAGAGAAGTGGATATTAGGAATGCGTTAGATAAATTGTTAAAAAGTAGGGGTTATTATCTTGCCCCTACTTTATTTATATACTAAGTGATGCTTTATAAAATAGCGTTATTATAAAACTCTACAGGCTCATTTGAACCCAAAGCAACAGGCACACGCTGGTGCAAGCTAGTTGGCGCAATATCTAAAATTCGCGTTCCTCTAGAGGTTGCTTTACCACCCGCGTTTTCAACTAAAAGTGCTAACGGGTTTGCTTCATAAAGCAGTCTTATTTTTCCGTTATCGTTACCACTGCGTTTATCTTGTGGATACAAAAATAACCCGCCTCTGCATAATATACGATGAACGTCGCCTACCATCGCAGCATTCCAGCGCATAGAGCTTTTTTCAAAGCTTTCACAGGTGTAAAGCAACTTATCAAAATACACTTGTGTCGGTTCGTCCCAATAACGGTAGTTAGCCATATTAACGGCAAATTCACGACTTTGTTCTGGCACACTTAACTGCTTGTTTGTTAGTAAGTAACCGCCATGTGTTGAGTCTAATGTATAACAACGCGTTGGGCCGCCAGTACTCATTACAAGTAATGACGAGGGGCCGTAAAGCACATAGCCCGCGCAAACTTGGTTTGCACCTAATTGGTTAAATTGCTCATCGCTATCATAGGGCACATCACCTCGGGCTAAATAAATAGTAAAAATAGTGCCTATTTGGCCATTTACATCTATGTTAGAAGAGCCGTCAAGTGGGTCAAATGCCACTATAAACTTTCCCTCTGGGTTGGCTCCTACTGCGTGGTCTTCTTCTTCTGACGCTACAGTTCTCACTGAGCTGTCCTCTAGCAAAATATCTTTAAGTAGTTGATTGGCTATTACATCAAGCTTTTTTTGCACTTCACCTTGAATGTTTTCATTTAAGGTTGAACCCAAAACACCGGCCAATTCACCTTGGCTTACTCTAAAAGCAATTTCTTTGCTGGTCGCTAAAATTGTGCGAATAAGTAAAATAAGGTCGGTTTGTACGCCATCTTCTTTTAATACTGTATTTAGTCTTTTCATGCGCTATACCTATTTACACAATTTAGATCGTTAAAACACTGAACAAGCCTTGCAACCATACTTTGCTCTGAATGGCGAAGCCATACGCGTGGATCATAGTATTTTTTATTGGGTTTATCGTCCCCATCTGGGTTACCAATTTGGGCTTGTAAGTACGCTTGCTTGCTAGTGTAATAATCTAAAATACCGGTCCAACACGCCCATTGGGTGTCGGTATCAATATTCATTTTCACTACGCCATAGGTTAAAGATTCAACAATTTTGTCGTACTCTGAGCCACTACCACCATGAAATACAAAGTTAATTGAGTTAGGGGGTAAATTAAATTTATTTGATACGTAAGCTTGTGAGTCTTTTAAAATGGTTGGTGTAAGTACCACGTTACCCGGCTTATAAACACCATGAACGTTGCCAAAAGACGCCGCAATAATAAAGTTAGGGCTTATTTTGCTTAATCGCTCATACGCGTAAGCAACATCTTCAGGTTGCGTATACAGTGCAGAACTGTCTAGGTGAGAGTTATCAACACCATCTTCTTCGCCACCGGTACAACCAAGTTCAATTTCAAGCGTCATCCCTATTTTGCTCATGCGCGCTAAATAACGCGCACATATCTCGATATTTTCTTCTAAAGGTTCTTCAGATAAATCTATCATATGCGAACTAAAAAGTGGTTTGCCCGTTAACTCAAAGTGCTGTTCACCTGCATCGAGCAAACCATCTATCCAAGGTAGTAACTTTTTAGCAGCATGATCTGTATGTAGCATTACGGGGATTTCATAATGCGCCGCAACTGAATGTACATATCTTGCAGCACTTACCGCCCCAAGCACAGCTGATTGTTGCTCTGGTAAAGATAAGCTTTTACCACAAAAAAATTGTGCTCCACCATTAGAAAGCTGAATAATAACGGGCGAGTTTTTCTTTTTAGCAGCTTCTAGCGTCGCATTTATAGATGTTGTACTAACAACATTTACCGCTGGCAACGCATATTGATTAGTACGCGCGTGTTCATATACAGCACTTACTTCATCGCCAACGATTACGCCTGGCAGTATTGTTGGGGCTAAATAATTCATTTATAAGATCCTTTTTACTTTAAAGCTTGGATACAAGAATCGGTAATTGCTTGCCAATTTTCTTGTTCAACCCACTCTTTTTTCGCTATCCAAGTACCGCCAACGGCGAATACATTATTTAAAGAAAGATAGTCCATTTTGTTACTTTCGCTAACGCCACCTGTAGGACAAAAGCTGACTGCTCTAAATACTGACGACACAGCTGACACAAAAGGAGCGCCACCGGCAAGCGATGCTGGGAATAATTTTTGCTCTTCAAAGCCATACTCAAGCGCCATTAAAATATCACCGGTGTTTGATACACCAGGAAGTACCGGCACATTACATTTAGCAAGTGCTTCAAGTAACGTAGGAGAAACTGCTGGCGTTACAATAAAGTCAGAACCCGCTTCAAGTGCTTGCTCCAAAATATCAGTATTGATGACTGTTCCCGCACCTACTTTTAGCTCAGGCACCTGTGCTTTAATAGCTTTTAATGCCTCTATTGATGCCTCTGTTCTTAGCACTACTTCAACTAAAGTAAGCCCAGCATTGGCCATAGCTTTCGCTATTTGAACACCTTGCTCTGGAGTATCTGCTTGAATTATAGGTAGCAGTGTTTGTCCTGCCATAAGTTCAGAAAAGCGAGTCATAACGTTGTTCCTTTATAAAAAGTAATGCGGCCGAGGTATGGCGGCCTTTAATGTTTAATTATTTTGTTATACCAATTGCATTAAATTAATGAGCTATTATAGCGACAAGAAAATAGCTCAATAACAAGGCAAAAATTATGATACATAGTTGCTCTATATAAATAATTTTTAACGTAGTTAGTGAGTTATTTAATACGCTAAGGTGATCATGTTTTTAATAAAATTGGTATCACATGCCAGCTTCAGCCATTGCTAGCTGAAATATATCTTTTGGAGCAATAGCACCTGGTTGCTGTATAACAGTCCCTGCCGCTTTTGCAGCAAGTTGTACAGCACTTGAAATTGATTTATCAGATAAACGTGCACCTAAGTAAACACCGTTAAAGGCATCGCCTGCGGATGTCGTATCTACAACATTTGTTACCGGTATTATGGTGTGGCTTTGAAGCGTATCGCCCTCTTTTGTCACTACCGATTCAGGGCCATTTTTAACAACAATTTCTTCAATTTGGTAAGGCTTTAAATATTCAACAACTGCTTCTACGCTATGAACGTCATAAAGTGTTGTTAAATCTTCAACGCCTGGTAGGGTAATATCTGCAAACGTAAAGGCTAAATGATACTGCTCTTTTGTTTCCTCTACACTATTCCACAAACGTGCTCTGTAATTAGGATCAAAAACGATTTTAACCCCAGCATCTTTAAGCTGCTTTACAACTTTCCAAAAGTCTTCACGTGCACTTTCTTCAATTATTGCTAATGAAATTCCTGAAAAGAAAAACATATCACCTTGGCTAAGCTGCTCGAGTGCATCAGCATCTAAAAAATCAACAACCTTTTTAGCTGCAGAATCATTGCGCCAATAAATAAAGCTACGCTCACCATGCTCATCAGTTTCTATGTAGTACATACCAGGTACTTTGGTGTCGTGAGCAAATACAAGTTGCGTATTTATTTGTTCACTCTCAAAGCGTTCTAGCATTTTTTTACTTAAATTATCTTGACCTAAAGCCGTAACAACCGAAGTAGTAACCTGCGGGAAGCAACGTTTTAAATACACTGCAGAATTATAAACATCGCCTGCAAATGATTGGTGCAGTGTTGCCGCGCTCATAGCTCTAAGCTCGACCATGCATTCACCGATAAAGTAAATATTTTTCATCTTGGAAGTTACCCTATGTAGTTAACTGCTATGCACATATACAAAATATGTTGGCATAGCAGTTATTATCTAGATTATTGAGGCTTTTTAAGAGGTTCTATTTTTGGAATTAAAATCCAAACAGCTGCCATTGCAATGATGGCTAAAGAAGCACCAATTACAAATGCTGGTGTGTAGTTACCATCAGCGGTAAGAAAAGGTACTAGCGATGTAAGACCTACAGCACCAAGCTTTGCCGCCATACCAGAAAAACCTGATAATGTACCCACTGCTTTTTTACCTAACAAATCACTTGGTAGTGTTTGCACGTTACCAATTGCAGTTTGAAAACCAAATAAGATAACAGCCATAATTAGTACCGCTGTTGTTGGTCCGCCTGGGTTTGCCATTGCAAGTAGCGCTGGTAACATAATTAAACAACCCAGCGTAATAGTAAGCTTACGTGTTTTATCTGTATTCCAACCTGCTTTGAGTCGGTTTTGAGCCAATAAGCCACCAAACCAAGCACCAAACATAGCGCCAACATAAGGTACCCAACCGTATATACCAATAGATTTAACATCCATACCGTATACTTCGTTTAGGTAAATAGGGATCCAAAAAACAAATAACCACCAAATTGGGTCAATTGCGGCAGAGGCAATGATTACACCCCAGCTTTGCTTACGAGAAAGTAACTCAGCAGTTGTAGGGTTATATTCCTCTTCGTCTTCACCAGTTACATCACCGTTGTCATCAACACGTCTTTGACCCGTTAAGATATATTCACGTTCTTCGGCAGTCAGCCAAGGATGTGAGCTAGGCGGTGCTTTAACTAAAATTAACCATGGAACTAACCAAAGGAAACCTAATGCACCAACAAAAACAAACACCATTTGCCAGCTAAAGTAGATAGTTAAATAAGCAATTAAAGGAATAGCAATAATGCCACCAATTGCGGCGCCAGAGTTAAAAATACCCTGTGCTAAAGCACGTTCTTTAGTAGGGAACCATTCTGCGTTACCTTTAGCTGCACCAGGCCAGTTACCGGCTTCTGCTACACCTAAGATTGCGCGAAAAATACTAAGACTGAGTACACCTTGTGCAAATGCATGCGCAACGGTTGCAATAGACCAAACACCTATTGATAGTACAAAACCGAAGCGTGTGCCCACCCAGTCAAATATTTTACCAAAGATTGCCTGACCAAATGCATAAGCAAATACAAACACAATAGAAATATTAGCGTATATTTGTTTGCGTTCTAGCGCTGATTCATCAGGAAATAAATCTTCAACAATGTCCGGCCAAAGCACACTAAGTGCTTGGCGGTCGATATAGTTAATAATGGTAGCTAGCGCTATTAGCGCTATAACCCACCAACGTAAGCCTTTAAGTTGCATAATTAATCCTCAAGAAAGTCTTCACGCGCTGGGCTAAAAGTATCAATCAGGATTCCGCCTGTTGGGCAGGTAGCTCCATGATCAGCAAATGGTGGGATTAAGCAGCTATCACCCGGTTTTAAGATTTTAGTTACGCCATCAATGTTAAAGTGAAACTCACCTTCAACAACATACGTTACTTGAGAATGTCTGTGAGCATGGTTATAACCAATAGCCCCTTTCTCAAACCAAATTTTAACAGCCATTAGCTCTTCGTTATAACCTAGCATTTGACGTTTTAGACCATTTCCTAAGTCTTCTATTTCGGTCTCGTTACCAAATGAAAAGTTTGCGCTTTGCTTTTGCATCCTATTTACTCCTGATTATTGTTCATCATATAAACGCCTAATCGGCCATTTAAAGTGAACTCTTTATTTTGATAATTGAATGTGTTTTTAGCTGAGATTGGTGCTTTATTAATAGCCACTAAATATGACTTGCCTTTAATATCAAGTTCAACAAGTGTTAAATCGCCCTGCTGACTATATTCAAGCTTTGTAACTCGACTAACTGCTTCTAACGTATATTCTTTACTTGGATTGTATTCACCGTGTGGCTCTAATACAGATATAAATTTATGATGCTTTTGACTCTCAACACGACGAATAAAACCGTTTTCGTTGCGTAAGTTAAAATCAGGGTCGTTTGCGCCTATTTGAGTAAACAAGAAAGACTCATCACCTTTAACCAAACTCGTTTGCGTATAAAAGCGACCATTTTCGTTTAACCACGTTACTTTAGCTAAACCACTTTGAGGTTGCGCTTGAGCTTTAAGCCATAGATGCTGGTAGCCATTTTTAGTACCTAATGCAGCGAGTTGTGTTGCATTCGCTTTTAGCTCAAAGCTAGTGTCTATAAGCTGACCTTTATAATGCAAAGGCAAATCAAGCTGATGCGCTTTATTTGCTGCAACATCAAATATATCAAGTGCAACTGTGCTTTGTAGTTCAGGTAAGTTAATAAGTGCAAGCGTACGTTCAAGATCAACGCCTTTATAAGCTGTGCTTATTTCGCCGCTTGAAACCGTGCCGTATTCATTCGTTTCGAAAAAGTTAAGCGTAGGGTAATTACTATTTCCTACTTCAACATTTGCATTAAAATGCGTTGTTTCGTCAACCACTACCGTATTGTGCGCAACAGTGTGTTTAGCGTAAGTTTCGTTTTCAAGTAAATAACGACCGCCGTATTTAGCTTCTACATTTAAAAAACGTGCTGCGCCATAATCAGATACAATTTCATTACCGTGGTCGTAAAATTGCCATGTTAGTTTATCAAAATGACCGTGGCCTAAGCCTTGTGCAGCAGGTTTAAATAGTAGAGCTTGATCGCCACCTACCTGCGTTCTCATTACAACTAGAGCACCTTGTTTACCGTCATTACCATCGCCGAAGGCAACAGATTTAAACGAATAAGGTTTTGCCATGTTGTTATCTAGTGCTTGAGCTACTTTTAGTCCATCACCAGAGAGAATTATTTGGTCTTGTTGCTTAGCAATATCTAAATAACCCGCATCGTTGGTTAAGCCATATGCTGCCGTTACACCATTAACTAACTCAATAGTATCGATACCTTTACTTTTTATTGCATCGTTAATTGGGAAAAACAAACCGTTGTAGCTAAGCTGAATCGTCGTATCAATCGCTTTTAATAATATGCCATCGCGATATTCAAAGATTTTTCGTTGTGGTTCGTTGTTTTCAATCGCTTTAGCAAACGTTACAAAGGGTAATAGTGCAAAGCGTTGATAGTAAGGACCTTCGTTATAGTAACCTTGTGGTGAAAACAGCATCTCTAGCTGCTTAATAAAGCCTCCTTTACCCGACTTTTCTAAATCGTATAATGATTTTTCTACCCACTCAGATTCGCCTAATACATACCCGGCCATGCCAACACCCGCTGTTGCCCATGTTCCATGGTTGTGTACTTTATTAAATGTAGAGGGTTGGCCTACTGATGTGAACAACGAAACAGGACGTAGTAAGTCATCCTCGATTGTTTTAATGTTATCGGCATTTAACGAGTCATGAATTAGATCATAAGCTTGTATTGTGTACACAAGCCACATTGCTTCATTTAGGCTTTGCCAAAAAAACTTACCTGGATTTTGCGAGTCCATTTTACGTTTTGGATGCAGACCAAGTGTTGGATATAATTTTGCATACTCAAGCAACATATCACGTACATAGTTTGCGTATTTATCATCTTGGCTTAATTGATAAATAATGCCCGCGTTGTACATAAGTTGGTAATTTTTCTTGTGGCGTTCATGTGTATAACCACCACCACCGTCTTTTGGAACGGGTACAGTTATAGGCTGTGCAATTTGCTCATCAACTTGTGCTTTTAGCGATTCAAACGCAGTAGCAAACTTTGTGCTACCGTTGCTACTAATTGCTTGGCGCATTTGCTTAACATCATCAGTAGTAATCACTAAGTTTGGGTGCGCTGCATGCGCCCCCAGTGATGTAAGTAATGTAATTGCAGCTACAGCAGCTATTTTAAAACGTGTTTGGCATTTTAATAAGTACATAGTATTTACCCTGCCTTATTTAAAATGTTGTTATTTTTTAATACTGCTGTATGTGGGCCTTTAACTCTTAGTTCTTTAACACTTGGTGTTTTAGTTGCATCAAATGTATTGTCTGAGATTTCAGTTTTAGGCTCGCCTACTGTGTGCTCTACAACAATAGGAGCAGATTTAACAAATTTATTATCTTTAATATTAGTAACCTGAACACCGTGAACATAAATGCTCGCTTGCTCTTTGTTACGCTTACCAAGGCCAACGTTATTAAGCGTGTTATTTGTCATTTCAAAATGAGGACCAAATGTACTTTCATCAGTACCACCACGGTAAAGCTTAAGTACACCGCCTTCTACATTATTAAATGTATTATTATTTACAATGACGTATTCCGCGTTATAAACACCTAAGTCTTCAATTTCAGTATTTAGACGTAAAATGTCACCTGTTACTGTATTAAAGGTATTACCTGTAACAATAATTTCGTCAGCCATTGCACCTTTACCAGTGATAAAGAAATGGAATGAATGATTAATATCTAAAGCATTTAACTCTGAGTTGGTCATTACAAAGCGGTAATTATCAACCATACCCCATTTTTGCGTACGAACAATGCTGTTACCTATTGCATCTGGCGCGTTTTCACCTGAAATTGATAAACCATCTAGTTTTAAGCTGCCGCCATCATGTATTTCAAACAAGGTAGAGCGTTGAAAAGTAAGTTTAGACTTTGTGTTCTGCTTTGCTTTAATTGTCAACGTTTTATCAATTTTAACCAGTTTAGACACATCATACTGGCCAGGCGCTAGTTCTAGAACATCGCCCGACTCTGCATTATCAATAGCATCTAGTAATGCACTTACATCAGCTTTAACAGAATGTGTCTTACCAGAATCAAAATCAACTAAAGCAGGTACTTTTGCATACCAACTAACACCGGTATCTTCTTTTTTAAGTACTTTTAAATCGCGCTTTGCACCTACATTTAAACTTTTAGAGGTTGGGTAAAGTAGACCATTACTTGCTTTTTCAAGCGTGATTTTTTCTTTTTTTACACCGTACGTTAGCTCAGAAAGCACTTTTGTATCTGCAATGTTGTTACTTAATACTACCCCACTTACATCGTCGAATGTTGTAAATGGCTGTTCACCATCTTGGTTTATGATTAAGTTGTTTTTCATTACGCTATTTTTTGGGGCTGCGCTACGCTCAGCATCGCTACCTGCAGCAAGTTGAATATGACGCACATTTATAAATGTGTTGTTTTCAATCGTCGCATTTTCTACTTGGTGATAACGATTAATAGATGAATTTGGTACGCCGTTCATTACAGTAAAACCACTGCCAAAACGATAGCCTGTTAGGCCTTGTAGGTAGTTATTTCTTACAATTTGATCTTTATTGATAACGCGGATACCACCTGTGTGATCAACACCATTACCAATGAAGATATTTTCTTCTATAAGATTCCCGTTACCATGGCGCAGCGTTAATGTACCGCGCGCTTCATAAAATACGTTATTACGAAGGATGTTTTTACCTGACTTAACCGAAACAATTTCTACTTCACCATTGGTACGTTCAAAGTAATTATTTTCAACCAATGTATGCGAATCAGTTAGTGAGTAATGGCTTGTGCCAATACGCAGGGTTTCACCACCGTTAGAACCAAAAGTTGGACGGTAGCCAAAATAGTTGTTATCTATACGATGATAGTTTTCCTGGCTTGCTTTAGTGTTTAAACGAACAGCAACTGTCACACCTTTATTTCGTTTGCCAACTAAATGACTATGATCAAAGCGGTTATGTTGTCCATATAAGGCAACCCAATAATCAGACTCTCGCTTGTCTGGATTACTGTAATTATCGATTACTGTTTGAGTAACTCGTGAATTGTAGGCTAATTCATTTTTATTTTTACGAAATTCTATTACAGCTGAGCTCGGTGTGTAGCCGTCTTTAAATACTAAACCAGAAGCTTCAAGGTATTTACCTGCAAGTCTTAGATTAGATTGACCTGATAGAATTACTTTTCCGTTAGTTTCAGCGGTTAATATAATAGGAGAGTTTTTTGTACCTTGGCCTTCAAGTAAAATTTCGAAGTCGGACCAAGTACCATTTTTAAGTACTACTTTGTCGCCAGCAACTAGATTAGCTGCGATATCATTAAAAGCTTGTTTATTTTCTACAAAATAATCTTTGGCCGATATTTGTGTGGATATGCAACCGATGAGAACTAGACTAAGCTTTATTGTGTTAATCAAACGCATAGTTAACTCTTTTTCGTTGTGACTGAAAGTAGTGCTTCATCAGAATTTAAAAAAGCTGACATTGCACAAAGACTTTAGTCAATTGGTGTCATGTGTGTTAAAGCGCCTTAAGCCAAAAGCTTAAAGCGCTCAATAAGGTCGAGAAGTATTACTTTTCTAGCTTTTTGAAGTAATCAAAAATTTCAGGAACGTTACCTTGACCCATACCAGCGTCAAACGCTGCTTGTAGGTTAGCTGATGAACCTTCAGCGATTTTTGATTCAGTACCTAGGTCTTCTACCATTTGTAGGAAGTAGCCTAAATCTTTGTTTGCATTAGCAATCGAGAAACCAAGGTCGCTAACATTATCAACTGCATAGTTTTTACAAAATTGCATAAACGGTGAATTAGATGGACCAGTCGACATGATGTCAAAAAGTTGTTGACGGTCAACACCAGCAAGCTCTGCAACTGCAAATGCTTGTGACATAGCACATACTGTAGTCATGCCCATGAAGTTGTTGATAAGCTTAGTTGTATGACCTGCACCTAGCTCGCCAAGATGGAAAACGTTTTCACCTTGATCTTCTAGTACTGGTTTAACTTTATTGAATGTATCAATATAGCCTGCAGCCATGATGTTTAAAAGGCCGTCTTTAGCATGTGCTGGTGTACGACCAAGAGGAGCATCAATCATGCCTGCGCCTTTAGCTGCTAAATCAGCACCAATTTTTTTAGTAGATGATGGAATAGAAGTACCAAAATCAACTAGTACTGCACCTTCTTTAATACCCGCTAGGATACCGTCTTCTGCATAAATGATTTTTTCTACAACGGCAGAAGTTGTAAGACAAAACATAACAATATCTGAACCTTCAGCTAGCTCTTTAGCAGTGCTTGCTGTTTTTGCGCCTCTAGCGACACATGCTGCAACCGCATCTTTGCTAAGGTCCATAACAATTAGCTCATAGCCTTTGTTTTGTAAATTTTCGGCCATGTTGCCGCCCATTAAGCCTAAGCCGATGAAACCGATGACTGGTTTTGACATGAATAACTCCTAAATATATGGCGCATACTTTTATAAGAACAAGTAAAATCTACTTTAAAATACGCTGTGTCTTTGTTTCAATTTGTAGAGTAACTTTAAGCTTGAGTTATTTATAAATTAACCTGTGCAAAACGTAACTCTGATTAATTACCAATACATTGTATTCACTCAAACCAAGCAACTTACCAATTGGTATGCAAAAACTGTATTACCATACGCCTTTTTTGTCAACCAACAAGTTAACCAAGTAAATCCCATACTTTTACAAATTACATACAAATCAATTTAATATCAATTAAAAACAAAGAGTTAGACATCACAAACCTAATCAGGCATAGGTTAACTTTTGTTGAACAATCAGTAGCTTTTTTTATACTAATAGGTTGACCAATAATTGAGTGTTCTTTATTTAAATATGCAAAATTCAATAAAATGGTTCATTAATTGGTAATTTACAATTGATGTTATTGGTAAAATTATAAAGACCATACGCCAACAGCTTCCAACTCTAAATGGTATTGAGGTTGTGATTTGTACGTAACGCCTACATATATGGCTAATACATATAAAAACCACAAAATGCGCTTAATAATAGCGCTTAGTTAAATATACTGAACTTTGAAAAATCACTAAAGGAACTGAATAATGCGTTTATTACATACTATGCTGCGTGTAGCGGATTTAGACAAATCAATTGCTTTTTATACTGAAGTATTAGGTATGAAAGAATTACGCAGAGCTGATAACAGTGAATACAGATACACTCTTGCCTTTATTGGATATGGCGACGAAGCAGATAATACAGTATTAGAGTTAACTTATAACTGGGACGAGGATAGCTACGAACTGGGTAATGCTTATGGCCATATAGCCATTGAATTTGATGATATTTACAAAACATGTGCTGATATTAAAGCAGCCGGTGGTAATGTTAGTCGTGAACCTGGACCAGTAAAAGGCGGCACTACTGAAATTGCTTTTGTAAAAGACCCTGATGGTTATTCAATAGAACTTATTCAGAAAAAAGATGACATGAGTAAATTTTAAATTACTTAACAACTAGTTCAAGTTATAACAATTTGCTTAATGCCAATCTGCTTGTATATGGGGTCTATTTAACGTTAAGAAAATTACGCTAGGACTAGGCAATAATTTTTGTATCTAGTTGTTCTAAATAAAAAATTTTTAACGACGTTATAGTGCAATTTAATTCGTTAAATTGATCAAAGATTTATGCTGGTTGGTATAACTATGGAGGGGTTTAATTTTATATATTGTTCAAATATTTATGCAGGTTGGTATTAAATAAAAGGTGCTTTTCAGCACCTTTTTAACGCAACTGACTATCTTTACTGCCACGTCTATTAAACGATTTAGCGCTAGCATCATTACCTTCTATCGCAGCTTGGCATTGCACACAGTAGCGTACACCCGGTAACGCAAGCCTTCGTGCTTGTGGGATTTTCTCATCGCACTCATCACATAACTCTGCACTTGCGCCAGATATTAAATTGCTTCTTGCATACTGTACGGCGTCGTTAACACTTGCATCAATTTGATCTTGAATTGCACCGTCTCGCGCCCATCCACTTGCCATAAATCCTCCTAATAAAGTTGGATGTTTAAATTTATGCTACCAAATTGAATCTTTATAAGTACTGAATATTTTTGGATTTTTGGATTTTTGGATTTTTGGATTTTTGGATTTTTGGATTTTTGGATTTTTGGATTTTTGGATTTTTGGATTTTTGGATTTTTGGATTTTTGGATTTTTGGATTTTATCTTAATAACACTGCACTTCCCTATTAAAAATAAGTAAGTGGCGTCCCCAAGGGGATTCGAACCCCTGTTATCGCCGTGAAAGGGCGGTGTCCTAGGCCTCTAGACGATGGGGACACATAAATGTGTCACTAGGACAACTGAATGTTTAGACTCGTTTCAGGCGAGCTTTCTTAATAACACTTCACTTCCCTATTAAAAAATAAGTAAGTGGCGTCCCCAAGGGGATTCGAACCCCTGTTACCGCCGTGAAAGGGCGGTGTCCTAGGCCTCTAGACGATGGGGACACATAAATGTGTCACTAGGACAACTGAATTTTTAGACTCGTTTCAGGCGAGCTTTCTTAATAACACTACACTTCCCTATTAAAATAAGTAAGTGGCGTCCCCAAGGGGATTCGAACCCCTGTTACCGCCGTGAAAGGGCGGTGTCCTAGGCCTCTAGACGATGGGGACACATAAATGTGTCACTAGGACAACTGAATTTTTAGACTCGTTTCAGGCGAGCTTTCTTAATAACACTTCACTTCCCTATTAAAAATAAGTAAGTGGCGTCCCCAAGGGGATTCGAACCCCTGTTACCGCCGTGAAAGGGCGGTGTCCTAGGCCTCTAGACGATGGGGACACATAAATGTGTCACTAGGACAACTGAATTTTTAGACTCGTTTCAGGCGAGCTTTCTTAATAACACTTCACTTCCCTATTAAAATAAGTAAGTGGCGTCCCCAAGGGGATTCGAACCCCTGTTACCGCCGTGAAAGGGCGGTGTCCTAGGCCTCTAGACGATGGGGACACATAAATGTGTCACTAGGACAACTGAATTTTTAGACTCGTTTCAGGCGAGCTTTCTTAATAACACTTCACTTCCCTATAAAAAATAAGTAAGTGGCGTCCCCAAGGGGATTCGAACCCCTGTTACCGCCGTGAAAGGGCGGTGTCCTAGGCCTCTAGACGATGGGGACACATAAATGTGTCACTAGGACAGTTGATAAGTTTAACTCACATCATGAGCTTTAAGGTAATTGCGTTTAATACAAGTAAAGACTCGAGCTTTAATTGTGACGCTATTTTCTCGGTAAAACCGCCTTTAACTAATAAAAGTTAAGTGGCGTCCCCAAGGGGATTCGAACCCCTGTTACCGCCGTGAAAGGGCGGTGTCCTAGGCCTCTAGACGATGGGGACACAGAAAACTGCTACCCTAGGACAAAACACTAATTTTTGGTGGAGCCATGCGGGATCGAACCGCAGACCTCTTCACTGCCAGCGAAGCGCTCTCCCAGCTGAGCTATGGCCCCAACTTAATCAATACCCGTCGTGATAAACACATCGTGTATCGCTTAGTGCGGGGCGCATTCTATGCACCACCCAAAATAAAGTCAACAGTTTTTTACCTAGCTTTATTTAAATGGTTTAATTTTCAACAAACTGGCTATCAAGCGTGCTAAAAAATACAATTTGAATAAGATTCTAACCCTACTGCTTATAATAACATCACTATATTGCAGCGAATACTCAATAGCCCCCACTCCCCCATTTAATGGAACAAAATTGCATCAAAGCAAAGGTATACATTTATATGCAAATTAAACTTATCTAAAAACTACCAATTAAGGCCCCGCCAATCGCCTTAATCTTTTAAAAGTTACAATTGCTTATAATAACCAAAACTTAAATGTGGGTTTGAGAGTACCCGCAGCCTTTACTTGCTTAATAACCAGCGTAACTCGTACTAAAAAATTCGATTATTGTTTAAAGAGCATTTTTAAAAGAGCACTGTTGCTTCGTAATTCTATGTATAAAACTTCAGGGCGGGTTGATCTTTGGTGGGTGAAGCGGAAGCTTTGCTCGGTTTTTACTTATTCTTACATGGATGTAAGCCATTAGGGTAACGCAGGAGCAGTTACCGAGCCCACTAGGTTACAAACCTCGCGCCGGGATTTAATCGTCCTAGATTGAACAAATTTGAATCCACAAAGGTCAACACGCCCTAGTTATATGTGATCTATTTAGTCTTAATCCGAAGGCTAGTAGCGAGGAATACGTATTTACGAGATGGCTAGGTTGGCTTATAAAAATAAAGTAAGTACAAAAATAGAGTTTAGAATGCTGAAATAGCATTTGTTTTGGGAAGTTTAGATTAAATTCATTTTTAAAGGACCGCTCTATTCACTAAATAACTCGCCCTAATATTAATCCATCTTGCTCATAATCATAAAAACGACTCCAGTAAAAAAACAATGAGTATCGTAAAACTAAATTTAAGGTTAATAAAGTACAATTCCCTACTCACTTTTAGGTGCTTAATTGAAGTGCAATATCAAATTTGATGATAAAATAGACTTCAACCATATCCTATTGTTTATAAAACCTTCATTCAGCACATTTTTATCATTCAAGTGTTGACACATTTCCAACTCTATCTATAATAGCGCCCCACAACAACGCAGCAATGCAATGTTGTTTAGATGTGGGTGATTAGCTCAGTTGGGAGAGCATCGCCCTTACAAGGCGAGGGTCACTGGTTCAAGTCCAGTATCACCCACCACTTTTTAGTTAAAGTGTTCACATCTAAATTCTATATGGGTCATAAGCTCAGTTAGAAAATAGAGAGCATTACCGCTACTTACAAGTAACGGCAAAGTTCACTGGTTAAAGTCCAGTACTATTTATTTAATAGTAGCGTTTTAATTTATATGTGGGTGATTAGCTCAGTTGGGAGAGCATCGCCCTTACAAGGCGAGGGTCACTGGTTCAAGTCCAGTATCACCCACCACATATAAAACCTATTACTATATTAATAGTCGTGTTTTAAAATTGTAATATGGGTCGTTAGCTCAGTTACAAGAAAAGAGAGCATCACCGCCTTTTATAAAAGATGGCGAAGTTCACTGGTTAAAGTCCAGTACTATCTATATCGGTAGTAGCATGTAATATGGGTCGTTAGCTCAGTTGGGAGAGCATCGCCCTTACAAGGCGAGGGTCACTGGTTCAAGTCCAGTACGACCCACCATTTTTTAAATGGTGCATATTACAAGAAAATCTAAATGGGTCGTTAGCTCAGTTAGAAAAAAGAGAGCATCACCGCTATTTACAAGTAACGGCGAGGTTCACTGGTTAAAGTCCAGTACTATTTATTTTAATAGTAGCGTTTTAATTTATATGTGGGTGATTAGCTCAGTTGGGAGAGCATCGCCCTTACAAGGCGAGGGTCACTGGTTCAAGTCCAGTATCACCCACCACATATAAACCTATTATTGTATCAATAGCCGCGTTTTAAAATTTAATATGGGTCGTTAGCTCAGTTGGGAGAGCATCGCCCTTACAAGGCGAGGGTCACTGGTTCAAGTCCAGTACGACCCACCATTCTTAGAATGGTGCATATTAAAATGTAATTTGGGTGATTAGCTCAGTTGGGAGAGCATCGCCCTTACAAGGCGAGGGTCACTGGTTCAAGTCCAGTATCACCCACCAAATTACATCAAGCGGTCAATTGATAATAAAGAATTAAATAACAGGCATACCTATTATATGTGGGTGATTAGCTCAGTTGGGAGAGCATCGCCCTTACAAGGCGAGGGTCACTGGTTCAAGTCCAGTATCACCCACCACATATAAATACCATCAGATAACTTCTCTAGTAATAACTCTTTCTTTTCATATTAAATACATTTAAGAACTTTATAAAAACTCAATATATAAATCGTATGTAATTAACTTAGCCGTAAGAAAAAGAGCATCACCACCCTTTACAAGTAATGGCGAGGATCACTGGTATCAAGCCAAGTAATCACCCACCACATATAAATACCATCAGATAACCTCTCTAGTAATAACTTTTTCCCATATTAAATACGTTTAACTCCTCTTTTTACCTTAAATACATTTCATATTTTTATTAAAATCTAAATTACCATATCAAAGCGCTCATCAATATAGCGTTTCCATTTTACTTATTTAGTTTTTAATTATGCTATTCGGCTCAGTACTTTCGAAGTTAGATAAACGTATTAGACAAAGTTAAGTACCTAATAAATACAGCTATCATTTAAATTCCCTTGTAAGGAGTTAAACTGTTGATTATAGTCTGTGTTAAATACAATTACGCTTAAGCCAATGCCAACTAAGATCTATTCAAAAGCCAAAATACTTATAGTAGAGGAGCAGCCACTTGCTCAAAGCTATATGAAACAATCGTTAGAAAGGCTTGGCTTTCGGCAGTTGCGCTTTGCTGATCATGCAAACTCTGCAAAAGAGCAGTGTTTAAGTGAAGAATTTGATCTAATAGTTTGCTCATTCAAGTTAAACAAACACCAAGATGGCTACCAGCTTTATGAAGAGCTACGTGTAAAGCAGCTCATAAAAAGTTCGACTGGCTTTATTTTTATCTCAGCAGAAACAAGTGGCTCACTCGTTCATAGTGTTCTTGAGCTGCAGCCAGATGACTTTTTAGTTAAGCCTTTTACAGTACAAGAACTTAAAACACGCATTGAACGAATCTTAAAGCATAAACACGACTTACAAACAGTGTATTCATTAATCGATGATGGTAACGATTCAAAAGCTATTAAATTTATTGATACCGCTCTGGATAAAAAAAATAATAATTACAGTCCTATCCTACTTCGCTTAAAAGGCGATGCCTTACTTCGCTTAAAGCGTGCTCAAGATGCAAAAGACTTTTTTAAGTCTGTTCTCGATATTCAAAAATTTGCTTGGGCAAAAGTAGGTTTAGTAGAGGCACTTATAGCGAATAACGAACATATTTTGGCGCAGCGAATGCTCAAGACAATGTTAGAGCGCCAAGAAACTCGTTTAGTAGCCCTTGATTTGTTGGGCAGATTAGAAATAAAGCTAAATCAGTTTGAACTAGCACAAAGCTTTTTAAGTCAAGCAGCAGACATTGCACCGCGAAACATCACACGCCAAAAATCGTTAAGTAATGTGTCGCTAATTAATCACGACTACGAAAAAAGCTATTTAACTCAAAAAGATATAGCCACCTTTGCAAAGCACTCAATACACGACCACCCCGATGTATATTTGAATGCAGCACGTGCCGGTATCGACTTTGCGTTAACGACTGATCAAACTGATCAAATTCAACGAATTTCTAGACAAACAAATCAGTACATTAATGATTTAAAAAAACAGTTTCCTAATAATGCAAATCAAGCTCAAATTGATGTACTTAATGCACGACTTCATTACTTAAAAGACGAGCATCAAAAAGCGAAAAAGCTAATTGAGCAGCTTGATGACGACGATACTCATATCCGATCGGTTGATGGAGCACTTGATAAAGCAAAAGCATTTCATGAACTGGGGTTTCATCAGAAGGCGCAAACCTTATTCACACAAATAATTAGCCACTGTGAAAGACACCCTGCAGTTAGCGACACAACTTACTTGCGTTATATTCAGCAGCAACAAAGTGAGCGACGCGATATTAAAATGGGTCCAAAAGAGCTTAATAACCATGCCGTTAATCAATTTAATAAAGGGCAGTTAAATACTGCGCTGGAAGCTTTTACACAAGCGTTTAGAGTTATGCCTCGCAATCAGAGTATTGCACTTAATTTATTACAGTGCCTATTTGATTCAACCAAGCAATCTGGCAGCTCATTTAATATGGATCTTGCTAGAAGATGCTACGCCCTTCTTGGTAAAGCTAAATTACAAGCAGATCAGACGCAGCGTTTAGATAAGATTTTGCATATAGCAAACGAAATGAATTTAGATATTCAAAGCGCTAGTAAATAAAATATTAGAGCTTTTTCATTGCTGCGGCATTAACGCAATAACGTAAACCTGTTGGTAATGGGCCATCTGGAAAAATATGGCCTAAGTGCGAATCGCACACATTACAAACCACCTCTATGCGATCCATACCATGACTTGTATCGTTTACATAACCAATCGCTTCAATTGTCGCAGGTTGCGTAAATGACGGCCAACCAGTGCCACTATCAAACTTTTCATCGGCATCAAACAATAGACTATCACAGCAAATACACACATACTTGCCAGGTTCGAGTAATGTACAACTACCCGAGCTATCTGGGCGCTCTGTTCCCTTCTTGCGTGTTACGTAATATTCATCTTCTGATAGTTGCATCCGCCACTGCTCGTCAGTTTTGACTACTTTTTTACTTGGGGTAGGATTGCCGTTGGTGGCAAAGGTAATAACATCATTCCACTTCAACATAATAGCCTCATTGAATAGTTGATTAACCGTACTTAATAAATTTATAAGAAGTACGGTTAATTATTACGTTATTTAATACACTAGAGATCAGCTAAAGAGTGTTGACCGTTTAAAACTAAAACTCGTTCAATCTTAAAGGTAATCTCCTCAGCTAAAGGTAATATTTTGTTTTTCTGAGTCGGTAAGTATTCGTTTAATAAAACTATCTAGCTCTGCTTTTTTTACAGGTAAACTAACACTCATTTGGCGCTCGTTATTACTGTAAATAATTAGCTCATCATCCTTTGTCGTTATGCGTTCAATACTCTCAATAACTAACCAATCTGGACCATGCTTTTTATCAAAAAATCCCATCAAACTAAAAAGTAGTAAATGTTGGGCATCTCGCTGAATAAAATCCTCTAGCCTATTTCTTGATTTAAATAAGGGCGTTAACCTATAAACGCTTGAGCAAAAAACAAATACCCACAACCCAAATAGCGCTTTAAACCACATAGACTCTAAAAGCTCAGTGCTAATCATTAAAATAATAAGCACTAACCCTATTAACGATATAGCTATCGCTATTTTTTTATTTACAGCGTCCACAACTAATCCCTTTTAAGTCGCTTTTTTTCTTCTGATGCTTTTTCTGTCGGCTCAGGCCAATCATTAAAAAAAACGGTTAAATAACGGCTTTTCACCAAATACCACAATACCCATAAAACAATCATCATTTGTACTGCTAAAAATGATGAAAATCGATAATGGCTATGCGCGGCTTGAATACTTAACCATGTTAAATCAACAACAGCGCATACAATAAGGGGCCAGCGCATATGCCGCCATATTTTTGCTAACTTATCGCTCGCACTGTGTGAATCTCGTGGTCTGCGTAAACAAAATAAAATAGTCGGTATTATTGCGATACTTCCAATTGCTATTGCAATAAAAAAATCATTTTTATTTTTAAAAAATAACGACATTAAATCAAGTTCAGGCCTGCGACTTAAAGCCGCAATCACCCAAATAAAATAGCCACGTAATAGCACAAGCAAACTTAAATTAAATGCAATAGGAGTTCGGTAACTTCCGTACTTATCCCAATATTCTGGACCGTATCGGCTCATTGTTGCGTCCTAACCATTATGCTTTTTAAGCAGCCCAATTAATTCATCTTCCGTGAGTATCTCTATACCTAAATCTTGGGCTTTAGTCAGTTTTGAACCCGCTTTTTCACCCGCGACTAACGCATCAGTTTTCGCTGATACGCTACCAGATACTTTAGCACCTAGTTGCTGTAAGCGTGCTTTTGCGTCATTACGATTAAGCGTATTTAGCGTACCAGTAAGTACATAAGTAAGCCCAGCAAGCGGTTGTTCTTCTTCAGAAGGTGCACTCAACGCTGGCCAGTTTACACCTTGCTCTATAAGCGCATTAACAACTGCTAAATTATGCTCTTCATCAAAAAAGCCACGAACATGCGTTGCAACTATTTCGCCTACATCACTTACCTGCGTTAAACTATCAATGCTGGCATTTATTATATTTTCAAGGGTAAGGAAGTGATTAGCTAAATTTTGTGCTGTTGCCTCACCTGCTTCGCGAATACCTAATGAATATAAAAACTTAGCAAGCGTAGTGCCTTTCGCCTCTTCAAGGGCTGTTACTAAATTTTTGGCTGACTTAGGTCCCATGCGTTCAAGTGATTCAAAATGTCCTTGTTTTAAAATAAACAAATCAGCGGGCGTTTTTATCAGCTCTCTGTCTACCAGCTGATCAACAATTTTATCGCCAAGGCCGTCTATATCCAGCGCTTTGCGTGACGCAAAGTGTTTAATTGCTTGTTTGCGTTGTGCAGGACATACAAGCCCACCCGTACAACGAGCGACAGCTTCGCCTTCAACCTTTTCAACATGAGAGTCACAAATAGGACAAGTTACTGGAAATTCGATATCTCTGGCATCATCAGGGCGGCGCTCAAGTACAACTTGCGTTATTTGTGGGATTATTTCAAAGTGTCACTTTATATCATACATTTCAACTAGAATTAACCTACTCTATATATTTGACTTATACAATAATTGATACCATAGTTTTTCTAATTGAAATTTTCAAGTAGGGATTTTGGGATGTCAATCGAAGTAAAACTCAACTCGTTATCCGCCTCTCTATGCCCAGAGTCACACAGAGTGCTCGTTAAGTATGCCAGAAGTCGGGCGCGCCAAGGAAGGAACAACGTAATCAACTTAGTAGATACATACATTGGACTACTAGAATCCCCCATAAGAAATGGTGACGCTGCTGAACTAACAAAGGTTCTCGTATATATCCGCACACACCTGTGCCAAAACTACACAAACCATGTGGTTCTGACAAAACTCTCCGAAATTTACAACCTAATGTCACTATTAGTAAATAAAGGAATAATCACGGGCGACTTGCGCTTCCCTGAGAAGCCCAATTTTAACGCTAAATATAAAGTTTATAAGACTCAGGTAATTCCTACTAAGTATCTAAGCAAGATCAAGCCTAAAAAGTGCAGTGCTGACGAAGAATTCTACGATACGCTATCAAGAACCTGTTCTGCTAAAATAGTCGTGAGGTTAAAAGAGCATGTCTACAATTTCAAGATAGTAAAACACCACAGAGGTCCACTAAATGACTTTTTAAACTTTGTATATTTTGAGCACCAAAGATGGTACGAACATCCAAAGGTAATCGAAGGATCGCTACTTAAATTCAGGAACAACCTACTACGCAAGTTCTCCAGAAACTCTGCCTACGGAAAGTTTCAAAACGTAAAAAATGCCATTGAGGTCCTTAGGGACCATAATCTTATACCTAAGAATACAGACTTTCCAGACAACCTACGGAGGTGCACAAAAACCATGAAGGTTACAGTCAACAACCCTCTCCTATGTACCACTGACGTTTATGATGAACGAAAAAAAAACCTATTCAGAAACACACCTGATTTCATAAAAGAGCTAGCCGATGATCTTGACAGTAATCTAAAGCTCTTACTTAAAGAAGCAAGGAAAATAGTCTACGAAGCTTACCGAAAGTTTAAAGATCGTGACCTGATAATATCGAACAGTGAAAAGTCTGAATTCCTCAAGCATCCCGAGCTTCGAACATTGAAAACAGTCACTTCAAAAAATCATCGGGCATGGGAAAAAGAGTGCAATCCATTTTCAAGCGGAATTGCTTCAACCCCAAAAAGAGTAAGTAACCTTGTGGCTTACTTCGATCACTTTTATGACTGCTTCATAAATGGTACGGGGAAACACAACCTAGAAGGAATTAGATGTATAAATGAAGTTCAACAATACCTTGGATTAACAACTTCAGTAGCTTCCGCGATGCAAGTCATCATTGTTGAAGAGCTTGGTATCAACCCTTACTCGCTGTATAGGGTGAAAGTATATTCAGGTGGTCACGGGCATGAATTTATCCAAGTAACTGATGAAGGTTCTGTAAGACTCAGGGCCTTAAAGCCCCGAGCTAGACATGCTAAAACAAGAAAGGCTGAGGGGTCTTTACTCGATCTAAAAGATATCCCAGAACAGGATATTGATGCTGCGACCTGCCTAAAAATAGCACTTAGTATGACCTGTAGGGCGAGAGAAGTTACAAAACAAAGTGAGCTCTGGTTATGCTCTTCCAAAGATGGCGTCAAATACCGCACGCCTGGAACCTTTCAAAATACATTAAAAACAATCAGAGCTAAGGCTGCAAAAAACAGCGACATATTAAATAATATCACACTAAAAAAAGTTCGCTCATCAAAAGGAGTTTGGATTTATTTAGACTCCAATGGTAACTCCTTAAAGGCCGCTAATTACTTTGGAAACACTGTAAAAACCACTCTTACAAGGTATATCCCTGATTACCTAGCTGAATTAGTGTATAGAGTAAAAATCAGAAACTTTCAGCACATCCTCTTGTTCATGGCTATAGCCTATGATGAATCACCAGAATACTCAATTGGGTTAACTATCGGAGAGTTTAGCGACCAAGTTACAAAAGCTTTCGACAATCCAGATATGGGGGGTTCTCTTTATGAGAGCCTTAAATCACAAGAGACAGAATATGAAACCTCTGAGGTTAAGTATTTTTGCGTATCATTTAAAAATATAGTGCTGGCATTGAAATATGCAAAGGATGGTAAAGAGCAAAGTCTTAAAGATGACTGTAGAGCTGCAATTTCTAAAATTTCTGAAGGTCCTCTCATCATGAAGCAACTTCTTAGACAAGCTGAGAAAAAACTTAACAGCATCGAAGAAGAGTGAAATGGAAAATACTGGATTACCCCCTTACAAAGAACTACATGACCCTAATAAATCAGCAACTATGAATAAGGTGGACAGCTACCCCAAACCCAGCTGGATGATGAATGAAAGTGTATTCGATACTACCTGGGTGATAGCAAAAACAGGGTATGCATTAGAAGATAACCAGAACCTTACTCGAAATCTTACTTTTGCCAGAGAGGTTTCTCACAACGAACTACTGACAGATAAAATCAACAAACCTTTACTTGAGGACGTAAGGAACAGCCTGCTCTACTTGAATACCAAAGGCAAGATAACAAGAGCTGAAAGAACCGGAGATATATTGAAAACTGCGTGTCACTTGATATTTCACGCAAATGAACTGCAAAAGCTAAAAAACCAGAAGCCTATAAGAACCTTGGCGGAAATCAGCTTTGAACACGTTAAAGATTATTTACTATCTTTCAAAGTAGAAAGGCTTGATTTTGATAAGTTATTGGAAATTATTCTAAATCACTGGAATTCAAAAGGCGATATAGATTGGGACTTACTAAAACGGTCAACAACACTTACAACCAGGCAGTTCGGAAGCCTAAAAAACAGGTTAATAAAATATTTAGAATGTAATCACGAAAAATTCCGCACTGAAATTGGTTATACAAAACATTACCCCAATGCTTACATTATTGAATTCGACGCAGATCGTGATTTAGTACCAAAAGCTAAAACCATATCAAACGAAATATCTAAACTTCACTGCCTTTACACAGCCAGACCTACTCAAAAGTACAAATTCAGGCACGCTGTACAGAAGCTCTTCTCAAGCGGGCACACCATTTTCAATGAAATGGTTGAACCCAAGAAAACCCCACTTATGCCAGTTGAAACGGCTCTTCATACACTGTCATCGGCACTCCACTTTATTCGCACTTATGGGCTAGCGTTGAGGGAATACCTTTCTTCGTTAAATAAGGAAGAGAGAGCCATAATAAACTCTAACGGAGCAAGAGAACATATTGATAATTTTATTAAATATCAACTTATGGCTTTTGAAAACACCTCGATACCTGCCGCCCTCAACGACCTAAATCTTACTTCATGGCGTCGTGAGAGTGAGAATTATAAAAACGATTTTAGCGACGGCATATCCGTAGCAACAGCTGTAAGGATATACATCGCCTCTATCTGGATACTTATCGCTAGTTTTTCTGCTGCCAGAACAACTTCACTTCTCACATTGAGACGCAATTGTTTTGTGCAATCACCAATAGATGGCTTATTTGATCTAATTTTGCGGATACCAAAAAGCTCAGAAAGATGGGAGCTTGAAGAGGTACACAGGCCAATCCCTGACCTAGTATATGATTACGGTTTAGAGTTTGCTGCATTTGTATGCGAAATTGAAGATAGACGTAGTTTAGTTTGTGACGATAAAGAATCGTACCTTTTTACTCGTACTCTCAATGCTCGTTCAAGCACCGCATCCACCTATACAAGAGAAACTAATGAACATCAAAAAGCACTTAGCAGAGACGCTCTAGACGATTGCTTAGATACATTTTTTGACTGGGTCGAGTCTCCAGTGATTGATGGAAAGAGATGGTACGCGAGAACACATCAATTTAGACGCTTCTTCGCAGTTCTATATTTCAATCTTACTGATGGAGAGGGGCTGGATGAACTCTCTTGGTTTCTGGGGCACGCCAGCTTAGACCAGACATTTCATTATGCTGAAATAGCTCCAACTGATGAATGGATTGAGGAAGCAGAGTTAGCTCTTGCTAGAATCGGAGCCTCTTTAAACAAACACATCAATGCTGATGAAGATATTCTCGCCATTGTTGATAAAGCTAGAAAAACATCGAATGTATCGACTGTAATAGAACCTCTTGTGCAAAAGCTAATTTCTGAACATAAAGAAAAAACCAACCAGGAAGTTCGCTTTTGTAGAATTGAAGGTGAGGAAGTTTTCTTTTATTTCTCTGGAAAAAAAGGATACTAATAATGTCTCAGTACAAGCCTGGAGAAACCTCAACTGAGGTAATAAACAAAAAGAACGACATTACCAAGTCAATTTTAAAGAAAGCCAATTTAATAGATGCAATTAAGTGTATTGATGATGTATACACATCCCTGAATATTAAAGGATATTCTATTGCGGAGTCAGCTGTTCACAAATGGAGCGATGATGAACTAGGCATCGTCTCATACTCATGGAATACAGCACACACCAAACACAACGCTCAGGCACTTAAAAAACTTCAAGCGGCGATCAAAAATGTAAATAAAAGACTCGCTGGAGGCCAAAAGGAATGTAAAAAGAGGCGGCAATATGAATCTACTGACGACACCACTGTTCAATTACGCAAAGAGAATGAAGAACTGAAAAATTCCTTAGCAGAAGTATATCGCGCTTACATGCATCTGATTGAAAGCTACCCCCCTGTGTCAGGATAGTTGTCGCCTCTAACTTTTAATAGAGGCAGATAAAATGAGACGTCGATTTACACAAGAATTTAAAGTTCAAGCTGTTGAAAAAGCATTATCTCAATGTGATGATGTTCGCCTAGAAGATATTGCGCTTGATTTAGGCATCGGTTATTCAACCTTGCAACGATGGATCGCGCTTGCTAAAAACCATGAACTTGAAACTAAAAATAATGGTAGTCACATGACAACAGAAAAACGCCCTCATGACTGGAGCTTAGAAGAAAGGCTTAACGCCATTATTGAATGTGCGAGTTTAGATGAAGCAGCTCTTAATGAATATTGCCGCGCTAAGGGGCTTTACCCGCATCATATTAAACAATGGAAGCAAGATTTTGCTAAAGGGCCCTCAACGAAGCCCGTAAAATCAGACAGTAAACAGCTCAAACAAGAAATTAAGCAGCTTCAAAAAGAGCTTAATCGTAAAGACAAAGCGTTAGCAGAAACAGCCGCCTTACTTGTACTCAAAAAAAAAGCCGATGCGCTCTGGGGTTTCAACGAGGACGATTAACCAGCTCAACTGAGCGTCATGAATTGATAAAGCTCATTACCGACGCGCAGAAATCAGGGGCAAGGCAAGAGAAAGCATGTGAGTTACTTGGTCTAACGGCAAGAACAATTCAACGCTGGATTGAAGCTGATGATATGACAGATAAGCGAACAAGTACGATAAAGCGACCACCAAACAGGCTAACTGAATTAGAGCAACAGCGTATAATTAAGACTGTTAATTCAATAGGATATGGGCATTTACCACCCAGCAAGATAGTCCCTAAACTATTGGATAAAGGTGTGTGGATAGCATCAGAAAGCTCGTTTTATCGCGTTATGAAATCACATGAATTATTAACACACAGAGAAAAAGTTAAACCAAATAAAAAGATAAAAAAGCCAAAAGCGCTCAAGGCAATACGTGTAAACGAAATTTATACATGGGATATCACGTATTTGCCAACAGCTGTTAAAGGTCAGTTTTTATACTTATATTTAGTGATGGATATTTATAGTCGAAAAATAGTTGGTTGGCAGGTTCATGACACACAACTAAGCACACTGGCGGCTGATTTAATGGTAGATATTTGCAGGCGAGAGCAGGTAAAGCCTGAGCAAGTCACGTTGCACTCGGATAATGGCAGTCCAATGAAAGGGGCAACGTTATTAGCGACATTGCAGGAGTTAGGTATTGTTCCTTCATTTAGCCGACCGTCTGTGAGTAATGATAACCCTTATTCTGAATCGTTATTCAAGACGTTAAAGTATCGCCCGGAATACCCTGAAAAAGCCTTCGAAGATATCGCGAGCGCAAGGAAATGGGTTAACGGGTTTGTAAATTGGTACAACGATGAACACTTACACAGCGGTATTAAGTTTGTCACGCCAAATCAGCGTCATTTAGGGTTAGATAAAGCGATACTAGCGAAACGTCATCAGGTAAATGAAATGGCGAAATTACAGAATCCAAGTCGTTGGTCAGGAAAGTCTAGAGATTGGACAATGATCAATGAAGTAAATTTAAATCCGGAGAAAAAAGAAGAAGTGCGGGCGGCATAAAATTTAACTTGATGCGACAACTAACTTGAAAAACTCCGCTACCGAGAGGATAAGGTAATTGACGACGCCATTAGAAAACTAATCCTAGACCAAGCGCACATACTTGGAAAACAGCGTATTTGGGACGTTAAGTAATGTCGAAAGTTTTTATTGCCGACCAGCCTAACCTTGGTAGCATCTTAACTAGCAGCAGAATAGCTGAAAGGTCTAAATGCCAGGTCCCCCTGATTATAAAGGAAGGTGGCAGCTTTGATTGGAATGCGAACGCATTTCTTACCCATGTTGGAGGCGGCCCTAGAGTTTATAACGTAAAACCCCTTGCAACTACAGTTGTTAAAAAGGCATACAACTTAAATTTGTTCTGCTCTTTTCTAGAGCTAGAAAACACCAATATTTATGATGCGAATGATAGCACTCTCTATCACTTTGTTGATCACCTCAAAGACAGAGGTATATTTGACGACACAATAATAAAACACGTCAGGTTAGCTATTGAATACATAGTATATATATCTAACCGACAACCAGAGGTAATGTTAGCCAGCTGCGATAAAGATGACACTAAGAGTTACAAGGTAAACTATACGAAGAAGACTATAAAAAAAGGCCACATAGAAATACAATACTATACTCACCACTGCCTTGATGGCTTAATTCACATAAGTACTGATGTTGATTTCATTCGTGACCACGAGTTAGAGATGTGGCTTGATTCGATTAATTGCAACACGTTCCACCCCATTGTTGACGATTTTCTCCTAAGCAGATGGCAAGCATTCACCACTTTACTTGATATATCTGGCTCGAGAATTACCGAAATACATCAAATCACCAGATCAATGATTAAGGAAGCGGCCAAAGGCCTGCTTAGCAGCAAGCAGCACATCATTAGAAACATTCCTGTTGTGAAAGGTAAGTACAAAGGCAAAAAGCGCGAAGTTGAAA
This sequence comes from Pseudoalteromonas sp. HL-AS1, assembly GCF_031198785.1. NCBI lineage: Bacteria > Pseudomonadati > Pseudomonadota > Gammaproteobacteria > Alteromonadales > Pseudoalteromonadaceae > Pseudoalteromonas > Pseudoalteromonas sp. HL-AS1. The sequence goes on along the minus strand of NZ_CP133569.1, from coordinate 1,356,613 downwards.
CAACTCGGGACGATATCCAGATTCTACTTTGGCACATCGAAATGGTGGAAAATATATTTCCTGATATTAGCCACGATGCGATATTCGTTGACTCAAGGAACGGGAAGGCGCTCAAGGCCACATACTTAAAAAACTATGCTAAGAAAGTTATTAACGGAAGCAAATACTGCCGCCATCTCAGCCATGTTACCAACCACTCCTTCCGCCATAGGTTTATCACTCTAACAATAGCTAAGTCCATTAAAAAATTAGCTAAATCCGGAAGTTTTCATAACATTTTAACGGTTGCTGCAAATGCGTGCCGAAAAATCACTATGCACGCATCTACTGACACATTATCAACATACATTCACCTCGCCCATGAAACTAATCAACCTACTTCAAATCGAAATATAGAGGAAAACCAAGTATCAACTCAGGTTAAGATTAGAGTGAAACACATGCTCAAGGTTGCTGGCGCTCTAAACTCAAAAGAAATTAGTGAAAAGGAGGCTTTAGATTCTCTATTAATAACACTATCTGAGCTTCGTAAGTTTTCTACGCTTACTTAATGAGACTTAATCAATTCCAATTGGACATGTTAAGGATGTTTGGTCGTCGTATGCCAATATCCGGGTTACTTTACAAACTAGGAAACTCTACACTTTCAAAGTCACCAACTATGCTTCGGTAAATAGTGGGATCATTAAAATTAGCGACACTTTTACCTGTTAATATAGTTTCATAGCCATTTATAGTTATATTCCCAAATAGTTTTTAGGTAAACGTCCGGTGATCATCACCTAGATATTGATATTCCAAGGCAATAATTGTTCTATGTCTGGCTCAGGCTGACAAAGCTCATCGAGGCAATGCATGATGTAATCAAATGGCGTTAAGCCGTTGGATCTTGCAGTTTCGATGATGCTGTATAGGTGAGCGCTTGCTATTGCGCCGCGTGAGGTTTGGCTAAACATCCAGTTCTTACGGCCAATAACAAATGGTTTGATAGCGCGCTCGGCGCGGTTATTGTCGATATTAAGCTGACCATTTTCAAGGTAAACTATAAGTTTATGCCATTGATTAGCGAGATAGGTTGCTGCCTCTGCTAACTTGGTTTTCCCGACTAAACGTGGCTGGTTTTGCTCTAGCCATTTATGCAGTTTATCGATAATAGGTTTCGCTTGCTCTTGCCTTATTTCATGCTTTTGTTCTGGTGTTTTATCGTTGAGTTTTGATTCAATGCCGTACAGTTTTTGAATAAGACTCAAGACTACGTCGGCTTTGCCTGTCTTGTTTTTACCCTGCACGTGTTTTGCTTCTATAAATTTACGACGTGCATGGGCCCAGCAACCAACGAGTGTTGATTGCGTTTGTGCATACGCTTGATAACCATCAACCTGTAAATAGCCCGAATAGCCATCCAGATAATTAACCACACAGGAAGCTGCCCGACTGTTTTGATAGTCGTAAAGCACAATGTTTGGTATTGGGTTGTGTTTATTTATAGCCGATGGCGAATCCGTGCCGGTACAATATAGCCACATGTAACTTTTTACTTTGTCGGCGTTGACCACATTGACCGTCGTTTCATCGGCATGTATCGCAGGCTGTTTAAGTAACGCGTGTTTCAGTCGTTGTATCAGCGGTTCAAACAAGGTAGCGGATGCGAGTACCCAGTCACTCATGGTTTTACGGCTAAGCTCAATGCCGTATTGCTTGAACATCGACTCTTGTCTGTGCAGTGGCAGTGCATATTGATATTTGCTGGTGATGATTTGACTTAATAAACTGGACGTGGCCATGCCTTTGTTGATGGCCATGTTTGGCATCTTGGCTTGTTTAATACTGTTATTCGACCCTGACTTATCACATTCACGACACGCGTACTTTGGGCGAATATGCTCAATGACTTTTATCTTTGCGGGGACGAAGTCGAGCTTTTCGCTGACGTCTTCACCCATTTTATGCAACTCATTACCACAGCAGTTACACACCTTGTCTTCTTCGGCAATGTCATGAATCACTTGCTCACGGGGTAAGTCTTTGGGTAATGGTTTGCGCTTTGGTGTTTTGCGTGTGTAGCTAATCTCTTGCGTAGCAAGCTCATCAGGTTGCTCAATGATGTCTTCGGCTTCATTAAACAATTCACCTTGTGCGTCAAAGCCTTCGGTACTTTTACCAAATTGTTTTTGTTGCGCTAGGCGGAATTGCTCCTCTAGATACCGGTTTCTCGCAGTCGCTTGCGCTAACTTTTCAGCGTGCTCTACCAACAGCTTTTTAAGCAACGCCGGATCGTTTGGAAGGCGGTTAACATCAATATTCATCCTTCTATTTTATAATGTTTTTTACCGTAAACTAGCTTAATGCGATGGTTAATATTGATCCCGCGACGATCTAAATAATGCTAGCGTTTTCGATGTTGATTTGTTGATGCCCTATGACATCATACCCAGATAATAACCAGTGTAATTGTTGCTCGGTTAAGTTTAGGGTGTCGGCGCTGAGGTTTTTCGGCCATTTAAATTTGTGCTTATCGAGGCGTTTATACCACAGGGCAAAGCCTGTGTTATCCCAATACAATATCTTCAGCTTATCTCGGCTTTTATTACAAAAAACAAACACGGCACCGGATAGCACTGACAGTTCGAGTTCACTTTCAACAATGGCCGCTAAGCCATTAATGGATTTTCTGAAGTCGACAAACTGATTGCAAAGGTACACGTCGGGCACATCAATAAACATGTTCATGCTTGCAGCGCCTTTATTAAATTAGCCACCCATGTAGGCTCAGATGAGGTTGGTATAGTTAAATGAGTTTCACCATGAGATAACGTGATTGAGGCATTCACTTTATGGGGAATGGCTTTGTTTTGCACTTTCACCAATTTAGGTGCTTTTGCAGCGTCTTGTAACTTAGACCGATATTTATAAAAGTTTGAAGTGGGTAACATGTTTTCTTTACAAAATGCGACAATAGATAAGCCGCTGGTTTGTTGCTGCTCAATCAATTTTTGCCAGTCATTAAGGGTTCTTTTTTGCATAATACCTCCAGTAGAAACTGACGATATTTTCTATTAATTAAATCCACTCTGCTAGGTGTCGTTGCTCGGACGCTTACGTTTTTAGTGCCATTAGATCCCCATTCGGAAGTTACGCCGATGCCTGTCGAATGTATGCCTTTGACCTGAAAGTAAGATTATATGTTGCTCTAGAAACAACCTCATCTTCTGCATTTCCAATACCATGGAGAAATAGAGACTAGCTAGCTTCATCACCAGCGATATCGGAGTTTTTCAAGGTTCAAAGACTATATCTGGAAAAAATGTGACTATCAGAGAAAATTTATCCATTAATAAGCTCATTAATTTCTAAAGTGATAACTTCTTGCAAAATCAAGCAATGAAGAGAGCTTCCCCTCAGGTATTGAAGTCTATTGATAGTGTGCTTCACGTCATAAGACACCTTCATTTTAGGCGTTATAGCCATACTTGAGTCTGTTTACGGTATTTTTAATTAATTCACGGCCAGCTATAGAATTCATAAACGTTAAAGGTTTTTTAGAGTCGAATTGGAGTGAAGGGGCGTTTAACCAAATATTAAAACGCTCTATATTTTCAAAGTAATCAAGACAAAAAGAGCAAATTTTTGCAATTTCAAATGCACTTTCACTCAAAGTGGTATTTAAAGACTTTAATTCTTTTTTATAGCGTACATATGAGCTGTTGCTAGTTCTAATAGCTGAAGAAAATACTCGTATATCCCAGCCTAACTCTATCCTTAGACGCTCAGCATTTTTGATATATACACCTTGATGTATAAAGTTAATTTGCTCTAGGTGACTTGAACTTTCACTGATCTTTCTATTGGTTAAAATCTCTATAAAGTCTATTTTTTTATGAATTTCAGAGAAGCTATACATAGCAACACCTTAAATTAAGTTATATTTCCTCGTGTAACTGAAATTGATGTTACCTGTAGAGGTCTACTTGAGGTAAATTCTAGCGTATTTACCGCAATTCACTTAACCCTAAAGCGATCGCTTCTTGTTGAAAACGGCCTGATATATTAATAATTCGCTCATAGGCACCGGTTAAAAAATGTTCCTCTGTCGCTTCAGGTCTATTGCTCATAACTGGCTGATCAAAAAAGTCAGCAAAGTTATCAAAATCAAACTGAGCTTTGGAGGTTTTTTTATTTTTCTTATTAAAGGTCATTTCACTTAAACCTTCATCTTCAGTAGGTTCTTCAGCAGTAGCTTTCATCTTTTCAAACTTAACTACATCAGCTTCAAATGGAACATCTTGATTAACTCTATACGCGTACTCTAAAAGCTTAGGTTCGGCAGGCATGTACATAATAGCTTCTTGGTTTTTAGAGTTTGTTACCCTCAGTATACGGCCCAATATTTGGCGATAATGCATTTCTGTTTTTATGTTTGTAAGGTGGCAGCAAACCTGCAAACGAGGGATATTTGTACCTTCGCTAATCATACCAACAGAAATAATCCACTTAGTTTGTGCATACCTAAACTGCTGAATAATACTTGTAGGTTCATTTTCTCGGTAGGTTACAACAGTGCTATCCTCGTCAAAGTGAGTTCGCATTAACATAGAGATTTGATGGGCATGCTCAACAGACGATGCAACAATCAACCCCGCTGCATCGGGGTTTATCAATCTAAATGAGATAAGCTTTTTTTGAGCGGAAGAAATTATGTATTTTATTACCGCTTCATTTTCAATAATTTCTTGATAAGAAACGCCAGAGTAGTTTAATAACGCTTTAAAGCAGTTAAATGTTTTGGTTTCAACGTCATCTACAACTGTAATATGGTTATTATCAACAGCTACTATTTTTGGAACCCGACACACATTATCTACAATAGCCTCTGAAAGCCCGTAAACGTAGTCACACGCTATTTTGTTGTTAGGCAGCTGGTAAGATGAAAGAACAATAGGTGCAGCATCAGAGCGCCAAGGAGTGCCTGTTAAGGCTAATGTGTACTGTGCTTTATTTTGAATGTTAAGTATTATCTGTTCACCCCATGCATTGGCATTGTCCATATTAGAGCCAGCACAATGATGAATTTCATCAAATATTACAAAAACACGATATCGTTCAAATAGCTGCCAAAAGTGCACATCTAAATACTGTAAGCTTTGATAGGTTAAAGCTCTACCTTTAGCGCCAATAAGCCCATCAAATCGTTCATTCGTTTTTAGCTGTAAGCTTTCCTTAAAGTCTTGAGAAACAATAGACGACGGTGAAAAACAAATGATTAAATCGACCATATTGTTTTTTAATAATTGATCGGCTAATTCTGAGGCCATTAAGGTTTTACCCGCCCCAGGAGTTGCCAAGGCTAAAAAGTGGCTATTGCCGCTCTGGTATTGTGTAAGCGCTAAATTAATACACTCGGTTTGCCATAGTCTTAGTTTCATATTTTCTCTATTTCTTCATTTTGCTTCAATAAGCCTTCAATCGCTCTAATCTTGCCAAGTATTCTTGTATTGTTGTCTCTCGCTTTGTTGTATTGTGGCTGAAGTTCATCTACCAGTTCGGGTGACTCCAAATAAAGCTCTTTATATGCCTCAGACTCCCCCATATTCAATAACAGCTCGGCTTTGTAATGGTTTAACTTACTAAGTAACAGCGCGTGTTTATCATCTGCCTTTTCTGTTGTTGCAATAGGTATGGCACTAGCTAAGTGAGTAATTGCCTCAACGTTAAAGCTCTTTGTTTTATTGAATCGTGTAAATCCTTTTTTATTTGATACCACCTTTTTCAACCAGCCTTTTTTAACAAGCTTGAGCAATTCAGCATATATATTTCGCCTAACGGCTGTAGGTACTAAAGAAGAATCACTTTTTAATGCTAAGTACGCCGAGCGGACATCACTTGTTGTAAAGTTATTAAAATTTGGTGCAACAATAATTTGAGCTACGAGAGGGTCAAATTTCAAAGTAAATCCTAATAAACTTCTTATAATAATGGGTATTATAGGGCGTGGTAGTTAAGCGCTCAACATGAAAATCTAATCATTTTGCCTTGAGGAAAATCAGGTGAGTGATTTAGTTAAACATTTTGGTGAAAAACTACGTGAAAAACGCAAAGAAGCAGGCTATTCGCAAGAAGGTTTTGCCGCCTATGTAGGTATAGAGCGTGGTAACTATGGAAAAATGGAAAGAGGTAATGTGAATATTAAGTTAGAAACATTATACAAGCTAGCTAATGCGTTAAATTGTGAATTTGAAGACATAATGCCACCAAGATTGATGTATAAACTTAACTTAGATTAATTAAAAGTACATCCAAGTTCTGCGAAATCAAATCAGGGCTTCTTAAGGATCTTTGCTCATATTCTACTGCCGATAGGTCACCATTCGGTGTATGAAACCGTTCTAAGTTGAAATAGTACATATTTGCCGTTACATCATTTCTCGTATCCTAGCGGCATTGTTTGCGCTACTTATAAAACTGTGGCCAAATTTTATTGACCACTACAAAGTCAGCAGCTATGCGAACGCTGTCTCAGCTTGTTGAATATCGCCGAAGTTTAGTGCAAGACAGTGTCGATTTATCCAATAAAATAACAGCGACATTAAAGAATTATTACCCACAGGTACTTGAATGGTTTAAAGAAAAGGACACGTATATATTCTGCGACTTCATTCAGAAGTGGCCGTCACTCACTGCGGTTAAAAAAGCAAGAAAACAGACTTTACTCGACTTTTTTGAGAGTCATAACTCACACTATTCCACGGTCAATAATGCACGATTAGACAGTATTAAGAATTCAATGCCATTAACTCTGGATGAAGGCGTCATTGTGCCTAATCAAATTCTCGTTGAAGTGCTTATTACGCAATTTAAAGTGTTATTAAAAGGTATTGAAAAGCTCGATAAAGCAATAAAATCGGCTTATAAAGCCCAGCAGGATAAAAAGATATTTGATAGCTTACCCGGTGCAGGTCCACAACTCGCCCCACGTTTACTTGTTGCTTTTGGAAGTAATCGTGCGCGTTACAATGATGCTGCAGAGCTTCAAAAGTACGCGGGTATAGCGCCTATTATTGAGCGCAGTGGTCAAAAGATGTGGACTCATTGGCGTTATAGTTGCCCCACTTTTTTAAGGCAAACATTTGTAGAATGGGCAGGCTTTTCTATTCGTTATTCATTTTGGGCTAAAGCGTATTATGAGCAACAAAAAGCCAAGGGTAAGCCGCACAACAGCATTATTAGATCACTGGCATTTAAATGGATAAGGATTGTATTTAGGTGTTGGAAAACGAATACACCCTACGATGAATCGTAAGCGTCTAGCGAACCACACCTAGCATCGATGCTCTGATTATCTAAAAATACCTGCTCAATGATAAATTCGGAGCAGGTGATGAAAACTTACAGAACAAGCGCACAGTGGCAGCAGCTTTTGCTGAAACGCAGTACGTTTAGTGGTACTAATATTGAATTCTGCCAACACCATAATGTCGCTATTACGACTTATTATAAACAACGTGCTTTACTGGCAAAAGACCAGCCTAATTCCACCTTGCCAGTGCACACGCAGTGCCTTACATCATCACGTTTTGTCCAGGTAAAACAAACTACTGAAGTCTGCGCGCAAACTCGTCAAAATACGCTGCAGTTTGATACGCTAACCGGCCAACTCACGTTTCCTATCGATTTAGCGACGGCCGATATCGTTGCCATTATTAAAGGGCTAACGGTATGAGGATGTTCGTTGATGTACCCACCGTCTATTTATGTGCCGATGCCGTTGATTTTCGAAAATCAATTAATGGTCTGGCGGCGTTGGTGGAAGCAGAGCTTGAACTACCCGTGCTCAGTGGTGCGCTATTTGTGTTTTGTAATAAAGGCCGTGACAAACTCAAACTGCTTTACTGGGATAACACCGGTTTTGCACTGTGGTATAAGCGATTAGATAAGCATAAGTTCAAATGGCCCAAACTCATGTCACCCACCATGACCTTAAGCGAGCAGCAATTACACTGGTTATTATCGGGTTATGATGTGATTGGACACAGTAAAATTGATGTCGCAGGTAAGAAAATGCTTTAATATTTGCGATCGATTGATGATCATCAAAGTGAGTTCAGTTAGCACTGCAAAGCCTTTGATGATGCCTTAAAATAGGCGTCATGAAAAATGAACTCGCCCTTAAACAGCGCATTGCTGAACTTGAAAAACTGTTAGCGCAGAAGGATGCCCAGATTGCGGCATTGGAAGAGCGCTGGAGCTTGGCCCAACAAAAACAATTCGGCAAAAGTGCTGAAGGCTTTGCCGGGCAAGGCGAGTTATTCAATGAAGTGGAAGAAATTGTTGAGGAAGTTGAGGCAGAGCAACAATCCATTAGCTATACCCGTAAAAAGCCGGTGCGTAAGCCACTGCCAAAAGACTTACCTCGTGAGCAGGTTATTCACGACATCATCGACAAAACATGTGATTGCTGTGGCGGTGAGCTACATAAAATGGGTGAAGATAAGTCAGAAAAGCTTGAGTTCATACCCGCTAAAATCAAAGTGATTGAGCATATTAGGCCTAAATACGCCTGCCGTCACTGTGATAAATCCTCAACTCAGACACAGATTAAACAAGCCTCAATGCCTGCCATGCCCATCAACAAAGGCATTGCAACCAGCAGTTTGCTCAGTCAGCTTATCACCAGTAAATACCAATACGGGTTACCGCTGTATCGCCAGGAAGCGATGTTTAAGCAATACGGTATTGAACTCAGTCGACAGACCATGAGCAGCTGGATAGACAAATCAGCCACACTCTTCGCGCCATTAGTTGAACGGCTTAAAGCCGAGCTGTTAAGGCAACCCACGCTGTTTGCCGATGAAACGCCATTAAAGGTGGTGAAATCGGACAAAGTAAACAGTTACATGTGGGTGTATTGCTCGGGTCGAGATTCACCAGACCCGAATAATCCTATCCCTAATATCGTACTTTACGACTTCCACAATAGTCGCGCGGCCGCCTGCGTGGTCAATTATCTTGATGGATATCAAGGGTACTTGCACGTGGATGGCTATCAAGCCTATGCCAGAACAGAGGCAACCTTAATCGGCTGCTGGGCGCATGCTCGTCGTAAATTTATCGACGCGAAAAAGCTACAAGGTAAAAACAAAACCGGCAAAGCGGATGTGGTATTGAGCCTTATCCAAAAACTGTACGGCGTTGAGTCACGCATCAAAGATAAAAGTGTGGATGACAAATATACGGCAAGACAAGAGGTTAGCCTGCCTATTCTTAGCAAGCTAAAAATATGGCTTGAGCAGGATCAGCCAAATTTAGTGGGGAACAGCAAACTGATAGAGGCAGCTAATTACCTGGCAAATCAATGGCACAAGCTCATACGCTATGTTGATGATGGCCGACTTAGCATCGATAATAATAGAGCAGAACGCGCGGTAAAACCGTTTGTGATAGGCCGAAAGAATTGGTTATTTAGCCAAACGGCTAACGGTGCCCATGCTAGTGCCACCCTTTACAGCATTGTGGAAACCGCCAAGATAAATGGTCTAATCCCATTTAATTACATCTGTGCTTGCCTTGATGAACTGTGCCAGCCTGAGCCCGATATCGACAGCTTGTTACCCTGGAATTTTAAAACATAGGTGTAGTTCGCTAGACGCTCACGATGAATCAACGTATTTAGCAGCATTAAAACGCAGAGGCTCACCACTTTTAAAATTTGCAATTAATAGCTAAATTTTACTAGTCGTCCACCTCAGGGCGTGTTGTTATAGGGCTGGCTCACTTTCTTGGGGAACAGACACAGCAGACTCTAACTCTAATATTTCTGAATACAACGTGGTCAAGTGTTCAATAGTTAAATCTAATATCGGTTCATACATAAAAGAATTAAGGTGAATATTAGAGCTGACAGTAATACTAACTTTCTCAAGGGTTTTGATAGCATTACTATCTGGCAATTCTTTTACATATGACTTTATTAATGCGCCAAATTGATTCTTTGATTGACACCAATAAGCGTCGTTTTCTTTTATTTTACGCATTTCTTCAATAAGAAAAATTTCAGAAGTCATTCTAATAGCAATTGATAAAAGAACTTTATCCTCTAAATTAAGGCCATCGTGATTGGCCCTATTCTTGATCTCGTTAGCTTTAGAAAATAGTAATTCTTTAAATGAATTTGTATTGTTAGTTGGGTAGGTTGTGCCAAATAATCGATTATAAATTTCATAATACTCCCCAATTGTGATTTGGGAGGTATCTTCTTTCCAGTGAAGCAAGCTAGTCAGCTTTAAGTAGTCAGGATCATCTTCACCTTTTATGTATTCAAGAAGATTTCTTGTAAAAGGTACAGTTGCGCATAAGATAAAATCACTACTTGTTATGTGCTCTTTCCACTTACCAATAAAATAATTTTTTATACCTTCAGCTTTTGATAGTTTTATGCCATCAGCCGTTCTACTAGCCATTAAGCATCTTTCATAATGTACGAAGCTATTTGATAAAGTCCTGAAGAAATCAAAATTATGGGTCAAAATTAATTGTGAAAAATACTCTACTTTTGATATATCCTCAAGATATTGAACAATTGCATGCTTATTCTTATAGTCAAAAGAATCCGCAACGTCGTCAATAATAAAAAGTGTTGGCGCTGACTTCCTTTTTCTATCTTCGACTTCAAAGATAAAATTAAGAAGATAGAGTGCACGCTTCTCTCCTTGGCTTAAAGACTTTATTTCACTTCTGGTACAATCTATTCGATCATCACCATCTTTAAACGTGAATTTTAATTTTGCTTTATCTTTTCCTAAAGCAGCTTCAACTTGGTTGAATAGTGACAAAGTGAATGGCATATCCACAAAGCGGTTATTAAAAAGCTCTATAGCTTTAGACCAATTCGGTGCTTCTGTTGCTGCGTCTAATTCGATTTGTCGTAGCTCAGTCTGATTGGCAGAGAATGCTTCTAGAAATACGTCAGTATCTGGACTGTTTTGAATATAAAAAGCCCACAAGCTCCTCTTGAATTCTACTTGATTCTCAGGCTTAACATTATGTAAAAGCAAATCAACTTCTGTTGCGGAAATACTTTCCAATAATGAAATCAACGCTTGAGTTTGCGCATTTTTAGATAAGTTACCTCTTAACTTTTTAAGCTCAGCATCACTGTCGATTGATTCATGCACAATTTTCATCTTTTCTTGAAGCTCTTCGTAATCAATTGAAGAAGCATCACCTTTTAGGTGAACTTTATGCCCACCTGCAAAGTACCCTTGGTTGTTTAAGGTGTTAAAAGAAGTATCAGCTTTTACAGGGTTAAAAACTCCGCGACTATAAATAGAACCTGTCTGATTAAAAAGCTCTTGATATCGTTGATTAAACTCATTAGATTTTGATAAAAATTCAGGACTCTCTAATATCGCAATAGCTTTAGGGTCAAAGATATCATTATAAATAAAACTTCCTAAATCATCTCCAATGACAATTTCTTTTGCTAACTCTATCGCTCTTACAAAATCATCTGCGTGAAAGTCATTTATCAGTTTATTTTCGACATCATCTTTTTTTATTTTTGATTTTTTTTGGAGTGATGTACCAAGCTTTGATTTCAGCTTATTAATATTTGAAATTAATGAGTCATATCTAGCCTTACTTTCCTGATTAATAAGAATATTCGTTACAGCTTCATTATCAGAGTTTATTTCTATTTCAGATTTAAGAACGTATATTTGTTCCTTTTGGATATCGACATTATCAACTTCAACAATACAAGTTGTTTGGCGATTAAAACGCTCTTCTTTTGGTTTTTCACCTTTTGATAAAGCATCAAAAGTTCTAGAAAACGATGTTTTCATCAATCCATTTGGGGCATAGATTGAGTAAGCTTTAGCTTTTCCTCGGGCATTCGACAAATCAAAAGCTTCATCTAATGAAGAAATACCGTAACAGTTTTCAAGACGTACTTTAAGGTTATCCATAACTCATCCTTTTAATTATTCACTGAGGGTAGGTTAATCATCTAGCCCTATAACAGCTTATTGAACACCATTTTAGCGGTTCATAACACACTAAAACGGCGTATATTTCATACCCTGATAATTTCACCAAAAATTACTTTTGTAAACGAGTAATTAAAATAGCTAGGAATTGATCTTGTTATTTTGCACCAAAACGGCGTTTAATAATGTTGTCGCACAAAATTAGCCTTCTACTCAAATAAGCAGGAATAAATTTAACTTTTTAATGTCCGCTTATCGCTCTTTTGAGGCATTCGCCTCAACACGTTTTGGGGCAGAAACGAGTTACGCTTTAATGTCCGCTATTGGCACAGAGCCGTCCTTCGGCTCAAACTTATTTTTGTCCAAAAACGATTTTATCTGACAGTCTGCTTCTCGCTCAAATAAGCCCCCGAAAAGTGGCTCATATAGCTATCTAGGTTAACGCTTTCGAAAAACAAAAGTAAATTTCCTATAACTACCTTTGAAGCACTAGAAACGGAAGTTTGCTTCCGAAATATAGTGATATAGGCTTACAAATCGGAAGTTTACTTCCGTTTTGTACTTTAAGATTATAAACCGGTGTTTAATGAAAGACTGGGAAGTCTAGAGGTACAAGCAAACATTGGGTTATTAAATTTAATAATTAGCTTTTAGCTAAATTTAGAAAAACTTTAAAGCTGGTAGTTTGATTATTTGAACTGACCTCTATATTTCCACCGTTTGCTTGTGCTAGAGCTTTAACTATTGCAAGCCCTAAACCAGCTCCATCGCTGTGTCGTTGGCGCGATTTATCGGGTCGATAAAAGCGGTCAAATAAATAAGGTAAATGCTCAGAAGGTATTCTCTCCCCAGTATTAATCACTGAAATACATATTTTTTCAGCGGTAAATATTTCACTATTTACTGTGATTGATGAGCCTTTTGGGGCATACCTTATTGCATTGGATAGGAGGTTTGATAATAATTGGCGAAAGTGTAATTTGTCACAATAAAAACAAAAGTTTTGACCTTTTTTCTTAAATGTAATCAATGAGTCTTCAGCCAAAGCATCAAAGTACTCAAATAATGCTTCAATTTCATCATGGCTTTTTAGAGTATTTTGAACGGGTTTAACCAGTCCATTCTGAGTTTTTGCAAGCCAAAGCATATCACTAACCATCTTAGTTAGTCGTTCCAGCTCTTCTAGATTAGAAAACAATAATTCTTGATACTCTAACAACTGTCTTTTTTTAGATAAACCAACCTGTGTTTGAGTGATTATATTTGTTAGTGGAGTACGTAACTCATGCGCAATATCACTAGAGAAATTTGATAAACGAATAAATTCACCTTGGAGTCTGTCGAGCATCGAGTTAAACGACTGCACCATATTAACAAGCTCAATAGGCACTTTATTTTCATCAAGCCTTACATCCATCTTATTAGTTTGGATGTCATGCATTTTCTGACTCAAACCTCGTAAAGGGTTCAATCCTTGATGTATAGCAAACCAAGCCACCAATAAAATGAGTACCGCAGAGCCAAACATAATAGCCCAAAGGCTTTGTTGAAATTGATTGAGAAAGTGTAAATGAAAGCTCATGTCTATCGCTGTAGTAATTTTGTATTGCTGTTGCCCAGTACTTAAATTACTCACCAGAGCTCGGTAGGTGTGGGTATCATTTTGCCATGAGGTAATGTTGTTACGGTTAAAGCCAGCTGAAGCATTAGCACTCATTACAAAATCACTAAAATCTCGTTCAGAACTTTGAAAAATGAGCTCTCCTTTTGCGGTATTTACCTGATAGTAAACACCGTGATGACCCGCTACAGCGTTAGATAATTCATTTTTAAGTTTCAGGTTTGATTTATACTGTTGTCTTAAAACTAATTCAATAGATTGATTAATAACATGCAGTTCACTACTATCTTGCTGGAAAAAATGATGTTTTATCGAACTATTTATTAAGGTGGCAACTAAAGTTAAGCACGCAATAACGGTTACAGCGACAAACAACACAACACGCATCGTAAGTGATAAAGGCCGTGACTTAATAGCCATCAGTTTCAACCTCTAATTTATAGCCCATACCACGAACCGTATGAATTAATTTAACAGTAAAGTCATCATCAACTTTTGCTCTTAGCCTACGAATGGCAACATCAATCACATTGGTGTCGCTATCAAAATTCATATCCCATACTTGAGAAGCAATTAACGAACGTGGCAGTACTTCACCTTCGCGCCGTAACAATAGTTCAAGTAAGCTAAACTCTTTATTACTCAATAAAATACGCTTGCCTGCACGTTGTATTTTTCGCTTTGGAATATCCATTTCTAAATCAGCAACTATCAGTATATCGTCAACTGTTTGTACTACACCACGGCGAATAAGAGTGCGTACTCTTGCTAAAACTTCAGCAAAAGCAAAAGGCTTTATTAAATAGTCATCAGCACCAAGTTCGAGCCCCTTTACTCTATCGTCTATACTATCGCGAGCAGATAAAAATAGTACTGGGGTTTTGTTATCTGCTTCACGTAGCGACTGTAAAATTTTCCAACCGGATACGTCAGGTAACATGACATCAAGTATTATTACATCAAATAAGTCGGTCATTGCTAGGTGATGACCGTCAAGTCCATTGCGCGCCAAAGAAACCTGAAAACCAGCTTCACTTAGTCCCTGTTTTAAATAATCTCCTGTCTTTGATTCATCTTCAACAACTAATAAGCGCATACAATTCCTTCATTAAAGTCCTAACAACTACCTCTGCAAATATTATGCAGTATCTGTCACTACAGCAACATGACACCAACATTACAACTTTGTAATGTTCGCGTCATGTTTAAGACAGGTCTATTTTCTATACTCAATACATATTCTGGTATGAAGGAGTAAGGAAATGGGGTTTAAAAAGTCATCACAACAGGTTAGCACACCACGAAGACGATTTGTTCAAGGCTTAATTGCAGGAGGTGTACTTGCTGCTTTTCCGAGTGTATTACATGCTGCATCATCTTTAGTAGCAGGAACAATAACAGGCACTGTGCCCGAACTTAGCGGCAAAGTAATTGATCTGGTTATAGATGAATCGCCGGTTAACTTTACTGGCGTAGTACGTATGGCGACAACTATCAATGGCTCTATACCCGCCCCTACCTTGCGCCTCAAAGAAGGCGATGACGTTACTATTAGAGTAACAAATAAGTTATCAGTACCGAGTTCAATTCATTGGCATGGCATTATTTTACCGTATCAAATGGATGGCGTACCTGGTATCAGTTTTAAAGGCATTATGCCTGGCGAAACCTTTGTTTATAAATTTAAATTACAACAAAGCGGTACATATTGGTATCACTCACATAGTGGCTTTCAAGAAATGACTGGCATGTACGGTGCATTAATTATTGAACCGCGAGAAAAAGATATTATTAGTGCAGATAACGAGCATGTTATTCAATTATCTGATTGGACTGATGATGACCCAATGGCGCTGTTCCGCAAATTAAAAATACAGAGTGATGTATTTAACTTCAATCAGCCCACTGTTCCAGAATTTTTTGATGACGTTTCAAATAGCGGTGTTTCGAATGCTTTGCAACGCCGCAAAATGTGGAATCAAATGAGAATGAATCCTACAGATTTAGCTGACTTATCTGCATCAGCAATGACCTTTTTAATGAACGGTAGTACGCCAATGTCAAATTGGCGAGGAATGTTTAAAGTTGGAGAAAAAGTAAGACTTAGGTTTATTAATGGCTCAAGCAATACTTTTTTTGACGTTCGTATTCCCGAACTAAAACTAACAGTTGTACAAGCTGATGGGCAAAACGTTGAACCAGTGACAGTTGATGAATTTAGATTCGGCCCTGGTGAGACCTACGACGTAATTGTTGAGCCTAAAAATGATGCCTATACGATTTTTGCTCAAAGTATGGATCGCTCTGGTTACGCAAAAGGAACTTTATCAAGCTCGCCTAATATTGATGCGCCAGTACCTGCACTTGACCCTGTTGAATGGTTAACGATGACCGATATGATGGGCAATATGACCCACGGCGGTGAGCATTCTGCAATGGCAGGTATGGCTGGCATGTCAGGTATGAACTCTAAAGAAATGGATCATAGCGCTATGGAGCACGGTGCAATGGCGATGGATCATAGCAAACATGGTATGTCTGAAAACCCATTGGCAGTTGCCAGCACTAAAGTGCGTCATGCCAAAACGGAGTATGGAGCTTCAGTTGATATGCGCGTTGATATGCCTAGAACAAATCTTGATGATCCTGGTATTGGTTTACGTAAAAATGGTCGCCGTGTTTTAACACTTGCAGATTTACACTCACTTGAAGGGATCACTAACCAGCAAGAGCCAGAAGCTGAAATTGAGTTGCATTTAACCGGAAATATGGAACGTTATAGCTGGTCATTTGATGGCTTAGAATTTGGTAAAAGCACGCCAGTGCATATGAAGCATAACCAACGTTTAAGAGTTATTTTACAAAACGATACCATGATGACGCACCCTATGCATCTGCATGGTATGTGGAGTGATTTAGAAAACGAGCAAGGTGATGTGCAAGTGCGACGTCATACAATACCTGTTCAACCCGCACAAAGAATCAGCTTTTTAACCACCCCTCACGATGTAGGGCGCTGGGCTTGGCATTGCCATTTATTATTCCATATGGATGCCGGCATGTTTAGAGAGGTAGTCGTATCATGAAACAATTAAAACTATCTAAATCATTTAGTTTATTAATGTTAACTGGGGCTTCATTAATTAGTTTCCCTTTATTAGCGCAAAGTGAAATGGCACAAATGAATAGCGCTAAGATGCAACCACAAGGAGGAAGTGCACCTAAAGATGCAAGAGACCCCCATGCTTACTCTGCGGGAACAACTTTAACAGAAGGCCCATATGCGCTTGAGGGCAATGAGCGATTAACACTCGCTGATGAGCATCCATTTTACGCATTACTAGGCGATCGTCTTGAATATAACGAGCAAGCAAACGCAGGTGTATTTGACTTACAAGCATGGTACGGCACTACCTTTGATCGATTGGTAATTAAAACCGAGGGTGATTTCAGCGAAGGAAGTATTGGAGAAAACCAAACCGATATTTTATGGGGTCACGCCGTATCAGCATATTGGGATACTCAAGCAGGTGTTCGTCTTGATTACAATAAAGAAGGTGAAAATCGGCAATGGTTGGCTTTTGGCTTACAAGGTTTAGCCCCTTATTGGTTTGAACTTGATATGACAGCATACGTAGGTGAGCGAGGCAATACCGCATTTACGTTAGAGGCAGAGTACGAACTACTACTCACGCAAAAGCTAATTATACAACCGCGAGCCGAAATTACACTTTATGGCAAAAACGATAAACAAAACGAGCTTGGAAGTGGCCTATCAAGCAGCGCGATTGGCTTTAGGGTTCGTTATGAATTTACACGCCAGTTTGCGCCCTATATTGGCGTTGAATGGAGCAATAAATTTGGCAATACCGCCGACTATGCCACATCAAGAGGACAAAGTAGCAACAACACCGCATTTGTTGCGGGTATTAAATTTTGGTTTTAATCATTTTAAATAAGAGGTAATTATGAAGTTTTTTAACTCTGCAGTAGCCATTTTAGGTTTAGTGCTTACATTTTCCGCATCAGCGCATATATCACTCAAGCAATCAATACCTGCACAAGAAGCCATGTTAATGCAAGGACCAGAGGAACTTTCGTTAATTTTTAGTGGTGAAGTAAGGCTAGCAAAAGTCATCATCAAAGATGAAAAAAATAAAACAATAAACTTTGATTTCAAACCCAGCGCCACCCCAAGCACAGACTTTAATTGGTCATTACCGAGCCTAGCCCAAGGCACTTACACGGTTAAATGGACAGCACTGGGTGGTGATGGACATAAAATGACTGGCACGTTTAGATTTATGGTACATAAAAATGAATCGCATAAGATGATGCAAGAACAATCTAATACCCACAGCAAACATAATCATTGAGTAGCAACATCATGCAATTAAGTGAATGGTCAGTGCTCTTACTATTATTAAAACTAGCAAGCTATATAGCAATTGTAGGGCTTGCGGGCACTTTATTAATGCGCTTTATGTGTGGCAACAGCAATGTTGCAGGGCATCACTTAATTAGCTTTCATCAGTTCTTAAAACGTTGGCAAATTACGTGTGTAGTTACAGGTAGTATTGCTGCACTTTTACAAGTACCTATAGAAGCTGGAGCAATGGCTGGATCAGGCTTTATGGGAATGTTTGACCCCTTTATGCTTGAAATTGTTTGGCAATCAGTCATAGGTGACCAAGCAAGGTTTAGAATACCAGCGCTTATTATTGCTCTAATTAGCGCATGTATGTGGAATGTGGAATCAGATGATAACGTAGCAGGTTATAAAAACGGTGCCGTTATACTAATCATGCTTGGGTTTATCGCTTATAGCTTCACTTTTACTGGGCACAGTGCAAACGAAAATGGGTTAGTGAAAAGTATTTTAACCTTTCACCTTATTGCCATTGCGAGCTGGTTAGGGTCATTGTGGCCGCTTTACAAAAGCTGCACTTTACTACCTACCAGTGAAGTAAAGCGGTTAATGCATTACTTTGGTCAACTCGCTATTGTTATTGTATTTGTACTACTTATTTCGGGCTTAACTCTGCTCCTGCAGTACCTAGAGTCATTTTCTGCATTGTTTACATCAGATTATGGGCAACTAATTTTATTAAAGCTGTTACTCGTCAGCGCGATGCTGCTCCTAGGTGCATGGCATAAGCTTTTTTTAGTCCCGCAAATCACTCAACAACACCATATAAGTATATTAAAACGCTCGATTACTGTTGAAATAGTAATTGCCCTGTTTGTGCTTATTACAACAAGTGTATTTACCACACTTGTTGGTCCGCCTATTTAACGATTAATAAAAAGGGAAACGTATGTTAATTAAATCCTTTAATTTAAAAATTTTATTGCTACTAATTTTTAGCACTGTTAGTTCTTTTACTGTTAGTGCACATGACGATGAAAAATATTCAAAAAAAGGCAAGGCCTTTGTCAATGTTGATAGCGAGGCTGCAAAAACAGTCAGCCTATTTCATGCATCTCTAAAACAAGGTAATCGCGAAGCTGCACGTAAATTACTGGCCGACGATGTCATCATTTTTGAAGGCGGAAGTGTTGAGCGTTCTGCAGATGAATACGCGAAACATCATATGATAGCGGATATGAAATTCTTTAGTGCTGTTAATAGTGAACTACTAGAGCATCAAGTTTACACAAATGGAGACATAGCTTACTCAATTTCAAGAAGTAAAACTCAAGGAAAGTACAAAGGAAAAGATATTAAGTCTATGGGAATGGAATCAATCACATTAAAAAACACCGATACAGGTTGGAAAATCACTCATATTCATTGGTCAAATTAAGGAGTTAACAATGCGAGTAATCTACATTACCTCAGCGTTATTTTTATCATTAACTATGTCATTTTCGGCGATAAGTATCGAAAAACAACATAAAGCATTAATAACTTATGAGAATTCAGAAAAACCTAAAATTGAGCTTACCGTTTATAAAAGTAAAAATTGTGGATGTTGTAATAAGTGGATTGCTCATTTGAGCGAAAACAATATTCAAACAAAAGCAATTAACGTCAATGACATGGGGACGATTAAATCTCAGTATCAAATAAAACCAAATATGCGGTCATGCCATACAGCCGTTTCAGCCGATGGATTTGTATTTGAAGGTCATGTTCCCGCCAAACATATAAAACAGTTTTTAGCTGAACAACATCCTGAAAAGACGATAGGGCTCTCTGTTCCCGCTATGCCTGCTGGTACGCCAGGTATGGAAATGGGCGATCGCTTTTATAAATATAATATTGAAATGCTTACGCACGATTTACAGCAAAATACTTATAAGCATATTAGCAAATACGCTGAGCAGTTTTAACACTTATGGCACAACTCTTGATGTAATATTAAACATTGATTCAATGATTAAATATATAGTGGGTTTACGCCTAATAACCTGTAAGAATTACCCATTGGTATAAATGATATACAAAGTAAATGATAGAAAGGAGCCATCTAATGTCGCAGTATTTAAAGCTTTTCTTAATGATAGCCACATCAACATTAGTCATGTTTGTACTGATGTATTTGAATACTTATCAGCTAAGTCATGTTTTTTTTAGTGAAACTCGTACTTATATGGCGCTTTATATGGGAGCCATGATGGCAGTGATAATGCTACTTTTCATGCTCAATATGTATAAAGATAAAAAGAAAAATATAACAGTACTCATTGCTAGTGTTACCGTATTTGCGGGAAGTTTATTTTTAGTTCGATCACAAGCGACTGTTGATGATAGCTCATGGATGTCGGCGATGATCCCACATCATTCAATTGCAATACTCACCAGTGAAAGGGCAAAAATCAAAGATAAGCGAGTCCAAGAGCTTGCAACAAATATTATTGAGGCACAGCGTCGTGAGATTAAAGAAATGCAGTGGTTACTAAAGGATATAGAGAAAAATGGCCTAGCAGAAACTCAGGAGCAAGCACAATCTAGGACCGTACCGGATTTTAATGCTAAGTAAAATTTTATACCAATACATAAAAGGGAGCTAAACATGAGTAAATCAGCCCAACTTTTTAGAATGGCCACAGATGAGCATATTTGTCCGTTTGGTTTAAAATCAAAAGACCTACTAGAGCGAGAGGGATATACAGTTGATGATCAGCTATTAACTTCTCGAGAGCAAACAGATGAATTTAAAAAACAACACAGTGTAGAAACTACACCTCAAACATTTATTGATAATAAACGTATAGGTGGCTATGTCGACTTACGCGATTACTTTGATAAGCCAAAAGCTGGGCAAGAAGGTACAACTTACACGCCCGTGATTGCGATTTTTTCGGTTAGTTTTTTGCTTAGTGTGGCATTTAGTTTTGCAGCGAATAATAGCTTATTATCAATGCAAACCGCTGAACTGTTTGTAGCCCTAACAATGGCAGTGTTAGCAATACAAAAGCTTCAAGACTTATTTAGCTTTACTAATTCATTTATAACCTATGACTTAGTCGCTATGAAAGTAGTCAGGTACGCCTATGTTTACCCATTTTTAGAAGCATTTGTTGGCATTGGAATGATAGCCGGATTACCAGCCTATATTATTGCCCCTATTTCATTGTTCATAGGTGGGGTTGGTGCTGTTTCAGTGATAAAAGCAGTCTATATAGATAAACGAGAGTTAAAATGTGCGTGTGTAGGCGGTGACAGTAACGTACCACTAGGGTTTATCTCCCTAACAGAAAACCTGTTTATGATCGCTGCCGGTATTTGGATGTTTGTTAAGTAAACAACAGCTTTAATTTAAAAACATGATGATGTACTAGTGTGATTACCAAGGGATTATGTCGCTCTAATTACCGAGCGACTTTGTCGTAAATAGCATATCAGCTGTACTAGCTCATATCAGTTCTTACAGTTAAGGTGAATAAGTTTAGACTTCATCAGGCAGACTGCTATGAGCGAGAAGCAGACGTCCATACAAACTCGTTTTTGGACAAAAACGTTTTAGAGTATTTATTTGGTAATTCCTAATCAGCCGACGTGTCAGCGGTCGGCTGCATTTTCTTGTAAGCTTTATAGTGCAATACTCTAGTGTTTACACCTAAATATTCATAAGCCGCAGCAGCCTTCATTACCAAATCTTCGTCTCTACACAGAAAAAAATGACAAAATGAAGCAACACCTGCATGCGTCATATCACTAAAGGATGCCCGAAATCTTCTATCTTTTTTCATTTTTGAATCACGATAGTAACCGAGAAAATTTAACTGGTGATAGACTGCGTTGACTTTCTCTTGAATAGTTCTTTCTCTATCCGAATCTGCTTCAAAGCTACGAGGTTTCACTCCAAAAAATGTTTCTATACCAATTCCTGAGAATTCTTCAATGCCTGATAAAATCTGCCATATTTTTTCCACCACGTTTGGCGGTTTTACATTTTTTAATATAACTGGCCCAATTCCCGTTTTGGCCTCGAACTCTGAAACTGGGGATTCGCCTCCTTCATCAAGTTCCTCTGCTACTCTCGAAGATTGACTGCTCATCAACGCAGGCAAATCTGCAATAAGCTTTTTGGTACTTTCTATATGTATGGTTTCATCTAGCGCAATTTCGTCAATTCCCTCTAAAGCTTCCATCATGTACTTTTGTAAATCAACAGAACCTTGCTGAAAGATTTCTCCAAAAGACTTATCTGATTGTCCCCCGTAAAATTTCATGAGCATCTCAGACATGCCAAAATCGCCACTACAGCTTTCCGATTGATTTGCTAAAAAGCGCTTATAGGTATCACTTGCTAGATGTAGTGGCTCGCGAACATAATCCCTCTGACTTGATTACATCGTACATTTTGGACTCACATTAAGTGAGAATATGACCGGTGCCTGACTCACTTTAATTGACAATGAACTCACGCTAATCGAGAACGGGCTTGCAAACATAATCAGTCGGCTCACTTTATTTAAGAATAACGACAGTTCATAAAAATGGACGTTAAAAGATACCGTTCGTTAGTTTATGCATATAAAGCAGCCTGCGCCATTACTTATTTAAGCGTCAAAACTTAAAGCGTGAAAGCTTAGGTATGTATCGGTTAGTGTCAGACTTATATTTTAGAAAATCATCGCCATGCACTTTCTTCAAATAAGGCTCTTCAATTTGTCGAACAATCACTTCAATGCAAATCCAACATACAAAAACACATGCCCAAAGCAGCAAATGTGGGAACGTTATACACACCCCTGCCCAAAATAGAAAAATACCAAAGTAAATGGGGTTGCGAGACTTTGCGTAAATCCCGTGGGTAATAAGTGCAGTCGTTTCTTGCTGGTCAACGCCAATACGCCATGAATCTCCCATTTGAATTTGAGACAACAAAGTTACAGCAATTCCGCAGGCGCCAATCAAGGAGCCGAGAAGCTGAAATGGAATTGAAGGAACAAATAGTAGGGGCGCACGTCCTAAGTAACCAAAAAGAACTAGACCAAATGCAAAGCAAAACGTAACCACGAATATAGCCCCTGGTACAATTTCTATTAATGGTGCGTTTATAGATGCTGCTCTTATACCAAAATCACCATTTCTCTTATATTGAACAAAGCTTCTACCGAGGACGGCTAGCGCCAAAAAACTACTAATTAAAATAAGCGAAACCATATCTATCCTTATCGTACATGACGTTAAGAATATGATTGTAAAGTCTATACTTAATAAAGAGTCAATAGGTACCTAAAAATCGTTCAGGTAAAACTTGGGCATTTACGAATAAATGCCCAAGAACACTACTGATCCCCTTTACTATGCACGAGTCGATAGAGTACAGGCAGCACTACCAGTGTTAGCAAGGTTGACGATATTATCCCGCCGATGACCACCGTGGCCAAAGGCCGTTGCACCTCTGCACCTATGCCCGTATTGAGCGCCATGGGCACAAATCCAAGGCTTGCCACTAGTGCTGTCATTAATACCGGACGCAAGCGAATAAGTGCCCCTTCAACAATGCTATTCACTAATTCTCCGGTTTCTAGCAAACGTTGCTTGATGAAGGACAGCATTACCAATCCGTTTAATACGGCAATCCCAGACAACGCGATAAATCCTACCGACGCGGATATGGATAAAGGCATATCCCTTAACCAAAGAGACATTACACCGCCTGTTAATGCCAAAGGGATACCTGTGAAGATAATCAACGCATCGCGTATAGAACCAAACGCAATTACCAGCATTGTCAAAATCACAAACAACGTAACCGGTACCACAATCGTCAATCGTTGACTCGCACTTTCGAGCTGCTCAAAGGTTCCACCATAGTCGAGCCAATAACCAGCAGGTAAATCTACTTCATCATTAATTCTCGCCTGAGCTTCTTCAACAAAAGTGCCAATATCTCTGTCACGCACATTTGCTGTGACAACAATACTACGTTTGCCATTCTCCCGGCTTATTTGGCTAGGTACTTCTTTAAATGCAAGTGTGGCTAATTCGCTTATTGGTACATGCTCACCAGAGGGCGTGACTATGGGAACGCTCTCAAGCTGAGTGAGTTCATTTCGAATGTCGTCGGCATATCGCACGACAATTTCAAAGCGTCTGTCGCCCTCAAAAATCATTCCAGCGGTTTCTCCACCTGTCGCAGCATTGAGCCATAACTGCAAGTCGGCTATATCCAAACCAAAGCGTGCCAATTGATCAGGCTTTGGTGTGACGGTGAAGATTGGAATGCCTTCTACCTGCTCAAGCCTCGCGTCATCAGCTCCTTCAATCGTTGAAATAACGGTCAAAATGTCAGAAGCAGATGCAAAGAGCGTATCTAAGTCATCCCCAAATAGCCTTATCCCCAAATCTGCCCTTACGCCACTAATCAATTCGTTAAAACGCATTTGTATAGGTTGCGTAAATTCATAATTATTGCCGGGCAAAGTAAACAAGTCCTCTTCAAACGTTTTCACTAACTCAGCTTTTGTCATTGATGGATCGGGCCATTGCTCCCGAGGCTTTAAAATAACAAACGTATCAGTAATGTTTGGTGGCATAGGGTCGGTGGCGACCTCACCCGTACCCGTGCGACCGAATACCGTCTGTACTTGCTCATACTGCATAAGTTTCGCTTCAAGAGTTTTTTGCATTTCAACTGCTTGTTCTACCCCAGTCCCAGGGATGCGTATCGCTTGTACTAAGATATCACCTTCATTGAGCTGGGGAATAAACTCGGAGCCTAATTTACTGCCCATCCATAAACTGCCGACAACCAAAGCACTCGCTGCTACTACCACTAGCCATCTAAAACGCAGCGCTCCGGTTAAAACAGGACGATAGACTGCCTTTGCACCTTTAATAATTGGGCTTTCTTTTTCGCTAATTTTACCTCTCATGAAAATTGCTATCGCCGCAGGCACTACGGTAAAACAAAATACCATTGCGGCAAGCAAAGCCATTATCACGGTCGCTGCCATGGGGTGGAACATTTTACCTTCGACGCCAGTGAGCGTGAACAAGGGGATATAAACAATGGTAATGATCAATACACCAAACAAACTGGGGCGTATGACTTCATTAGTGGCTTCATATACAACATTCAGCCTTTCTTTGAGCGGTAGAGTAGCGCCGTTTTGTTTCTGGGATTCGGATAATCGTCTGATACAGTTTTCAACAATGATAACTGCGCCATCGACAATCAAGCCAAAATCCAGTGCGCCTAAACTCATCAAGTTAGCAGACACATCTGTTTTGACCATGCCCGATATCGTGGCAAGCATTGCCAAGGGTATTACAGCGGCGGTAATAAGTGCAGCTCGCACATTCCCAAGCAAAACGAATAGCACAACGATGACAAGTAAAGCGCCCTCGACGAGGTTTTTCTGCACTGTGTCGATGGTTTTGTCAACGAGGCTTGTCCTATCGTAAACCGCTTCAAGGATTACGCCCTCGGGTAAGCTTGTTTTAATGGTTTCGAGCTTACTGTCCACAGCTTTGGCGACCGTACGAGAGTTTTCTCCCACTAACATCATTGTCGTGCCAATCACTGTTTCTTGGCCATTTAACGTGCCGGCTCCAGAGCGCAGCTCTTTACCGAGGTTGATTTGGGCGATGTCTTGAATTTTTACCGGTACGCCATCAATGATCTTAACAACCACTTGGCCGATATCGTCGATGCCCTTAAGTTGGGCTTCCGATCTGATCAGTACTTGTTGCCCATTTTGTTCTACAAAACCAGCGCCTTGATTCGCATTGTTGCGTTCTAGCGCACTGAGAAGGTCACCTGTACTTATCCCAAAGTTTATCATTGCGACTGGATTAGGATTCACATGATATTGCTTTTCAAATCCGCCTATCGCATAAACCTCGGTCACCCCCTCAACAAGCGACAATTGGGGCTTAATTACCCAATCATGGATCTCCCTTAATGCCATAGCATCATAGGGTTGACCGTTGTCCTGTCGCGCCTGAGGCTCAGCACTTAACGAGTACATGTAAATTTCACCCAAGCCTGTGGAGATAGGGCCCATTTCAGGGGTTAACCCTGTTGGCAATTGCGCCGCGATGGCGGTGAGACGCTCGTTGACGAGATTTCGTGCGAAATATAAATCAGTGCCCTCTTTAAACACGACTGTGACTTGCGACAAACCATAGCGTGATATCGAGCGGGTATACGATAAATTAGGCAAACCGGCCAGCGAGGTTTCAACTATAAACGTTATGCGTTGTTCAGTCTCCAAAGGCGAGTAACCTGGGGTTGCGGTATTTATCTGCACTTGCACGTTGGTGATATCAGGCACAGCATCAATCGGCAATTGTTTGTAACTGTACATACCAAAAAAGGCGACAAACAAGGCGAACAACATCATGACACCACGTCGCTCAATGGATAGACGGAGTATTGGTGCTATCATGTTCTCACCTCACCGTTTTTATGGACTTGGCTTTGCTTTTGACAATAAATGCGCAGGTAATTAGTCATCATCGCCCGCCTCCATTTTTAATAAATCAGCTTTTAGTAGATAGCTATTTTCTACAACGACTTGCTGGCCTATTTGAACGCCCTTCACAATCTCTACTAAACGGTTGTCCGTGTTCCCAAGCTTTACTTGGCGGGGGTAAAATCGCTCCCCTTCTTTGACAAAAACAATGGTTTGCCCATCTAACTCTTGTATTGAACTTTTGGGGAGAGCCAGATTGACTTCTTGGAACCCAATCTGAATATAACCCTCTACCATAGCGCCTAAAGGCCAATAACCACTGCCATTATCAACGTTCACAAACGCGATAGAATAAGGTTTGTCATCAGGTGAGGACGTAATGTGGCTTATACTTGATTGTTGCTGCAATTCCTCAAGCCTTAAAGTGACTTCCATATCAGCGGCAATACGAGTACGTTGTTTGGGGAAAATAGCCAATTGAGCAATTGCGCGAGAGTAATTAGCAACAGAAAGCAGTACTTGACCGTTGGTGAGCTCACCATCATTGGCGTGTCTAGCTATGATTTTTCCAGACATCGGTGAGGTGATTGAGTATTGATTTAAACTCTCGTTTGACTCAATGATTGCCAGTGTGTCACCTTTTTCTACTTTATCTCCAATATTCACCATGATACGTTTTACAACACCGTCGAAGCGGGCACGAATATGACTCAGTGACGCAGGATCATGAACTATCCGCCCAAAGGTTCTGGTTGTGAGCGATAATGTTCCTGATGCGGCCGATGCAGTCACGATATCGTGTTCAAGCATCCGTTCTTGAGATAACACTACGTACTCGGGTCTTTCTTCGGCTTCCTCATCGTCATCATCAGCCAGGGCGACAGAAGCAAACAGTAAAGTAACTAGCATGACTAACATGCCAAGCAAGTCACGTGCGCTAGTAACTAATGTAAATTGTGATTTATTCATTATTTTTTCTCTATTCATTGTGATGATTGAGCAGACGTCGAGGGAGAGTCAGAAAACACAGGAATTCCCGTAAGTGCCTCTAGATCTGCGCTTCGAAGGTGAACTAAGCCTGCGGCTTTTATCATAGTTCGTTGCATATCTATGAGTTGCTGTTGCGTTGTCACCCACTCTATGTAGTTGTAGCGACCACTTTCATAGCCATCCCGCGCCAATTTCAATGCAGATTCCAATGTTGGGACGACATTGTCTTGAAGGGTCGTAACAGTGAGCAAGGCTTGGTCTTTTGCGCTAATGACTTGATTTAATTGGCGAGTGAGTTCACGAATTTTCGCTTGTTTTTGATAGTCTATACTGTCAAGCAATGCGCGCTGTTGTTCGTATTCACCTAGATTCCGCTGCTTGGTATTTAACGGCACCGAAATACTGGCGACTAACGCTGTGTCATCAATTCCCTGCATTCTTCGGATACCGGCTTCCCACGCAATGTCGAACTGCTGACTGGCCTGAACCACTCTCAATCTGGCCTCTTGTACCCGATAGTTATCAGCATAAAGCAGAACGTGTGGATTGCTTTGAAGCTGTGAAAGCATATGTTCAAGTGATAGTGAATTTGGAAACGATAACAGTGTCCCTTCAACTTCCGCAAACGCAGCGTTAGTGTCACCCCACATGATGGCCAGGTCGCGTTTATACTCATTGAGTTTTTGTTCACTTATCAATAACGACAAACGCGCCTGCGACAACGCTGACTCTGCACGTTTTTTCTCAAGTGGTGAAGAAGCCCCCGCTTCAACCCGTGTAGAGACTGTCTGAAGCATTGTGCGAGCCAGCATTTCAGCTCGTTGCTCAGTCTTGTGCAACGCTTGTTGGACAATGACATTGATATATCGTCGAGTTGTTTCACCCAAGATGTCCAGCGTACGAATGCGCCGTTGTGTAAGCAGTTGTGCTTTTTTTGAACTCACCACATTCATTCGGCCGCTGACTTTATCTCCAAGCTCGATGACCGACGATAAGGTCAGTGTCAATTCGGCATCTTTGATACCAGACACTTCGCCTGTTCCCAACACATTATCAACTTCAACCCCAACAGACATTTCAGGTCGTAAGCTGGCCATTTTTGATTCACCATCCAAAGCCGAAGATTTAAATTCGAACACAACTAAATCTGGGTTGTTTGATAATGTGCGTTTGAGCGCATTTTCAAGCGTGATTGAAGACTTTTGCGCATTGGCAGATTGAACAGATATACTCATGGTTACCAGTGCAGCAGATATCAATTTCAGATACGCTGAGCTAGCTTTTTTTATGCCCAATGGGCGTGAAGAACTCATAAAAGAACCTTTTGTTCATAAGATAACGACATTCATGGAAAGCACCCATGCAAACATATAGGAGGGAATGGATTAATGTTGAGGTGGGCGCAAAAGGCCTTCGACTAGGCCGTCAGTGACGTTGCGGGAATAACTGTATTGATTGGTATATAACGGTTTAGATACGTCATTTATTGGGTGCTGTGCCAGAAACTTAATCTGTCCACATTGACACAGCACACAATGGAAACACTTAGACTCTTCACTCGACGTATTATCACCAGCATTTACATTTTTTTCGGGAACATCATAAGTGCCTATCGACTTTGATTGTTCAGGGACTGACGATACCTCCGCAGGGTAGTCATCGCATTGAGCGGCGAACGAAAAGCCCGATTGACACATGAGCAAAGTAATAAGTAGCCATGCCAACCTACGCAGTTTTGATGTGCAATTAAAAATTGGCATGTTCTTATCAACTTTGCGCATTAAGCGCTCGCTGTCTTTCATTTCCAGCATCTTCGAGGATCATTTTTGCCCCGCGCAACACAACGCACGAAACTATCACACCGATAACCAGATCAGGCCATCGAGAATCGAGCCAAAACACCAAAACGCCAGCAGAGATAACACCTAAGTTGGCAATCACATCGTTGGCTGAAAATATCCAGCTTGCCCGCATATGCACTTCTTCATTTCTTTGTTTGCGTATGATCACAAGACAAATGACATTAGCAACCAGTGCAACTGCCCCCATAGCCATCATTAGTCCCGATACAGGTTCGCTACCGTAAATTGACCGTCTTACAATATCAATGATAATCAACACACCCAGTGCCATCTGAAAAAAGCCGCTAATTCTAGCCGCATTGGCTTTGTGCAATAGCGATTTACCAATAGCATAAAGGGCAACACCATAGACAACTGCGTCGGCGAGCATATCAAGTGAATCGGCTATTAATGCGGTTGAATTAGCAAGCAACCCGATCCCCATTTCTATAACAAACATTGTCGCGTTTATTCCCAAAAGCCAATACAAAACCTGTCGTTGAGACTGGTCTTTTATTTCAACTTCGCACCCACATCCGCTCATTAGAAACACACTCTTTACTGATGAATAGTATGAGTATAAAGTCTATACTTGGTATAGAGTCAACGGTTAGGAGAAAAAAATGAAAATTGGTGATGTCGCAAAGACGACAGGTTGTAGTATTCAGACCATTCGTTTTTATGAAAAGAAAGGGCTATTGCCTGAGCTCAAGCGCTCAAGTGGAAATTATCGTGTCTACGACAAGGGGACTATTGAACAACTCCTATTTATTAAACAGTGTCGTTCATTGGATATGTCTATCATGGAAGTAAAAACGCTCATGGACAGTCGTTCGAAGCCAGATCAGAGCTGTTCAAATATCAATACGTTAATAGCTAAGCATTTATCAGACGTCATTATTCGCATTGAAGAGCTAAACGCATTAAAGTCATCACTCGAAAATATGGCGTCAAAGTGTGATCAAAACAAAACCATTAGGGACTGTGGCATTTTAAATTATTTACACACTTAAAAGTGTAAGAAGCACACAGTTTCACTGTGCGCACTCGCCTCAACGTGTATCTATCGGCTAACATTCGTCATTTGTGTAGATTTATAAGGCAAAAATCAATAGCCTGAACTTTTGATACTGAGTCAGCCATGCATATTCATTTGTGGCCCTACAAAGCGATTTACATCGGAATCAGTCCTGATAATGATGTTCATGCACATCATGCTGTCCAAATTTGCATTGGTTTAGACAAAGACATCTCGGTTCAAGATTACAAGGCACAAAGTATTCACACCGGACAATGTATTGTGATTTTCGAAGATGTCCCTCACAAGGTTTTGGCACAGGACAATCAGATTGTAGTCATCTATTTAGAGCCTGAAGATAGGCAAAACCAACAATTTCTCAAAGCCTTACGTCAAGCCAGGAGTGATGGAATTAATACTCTGCCGCTTACTAGCAAAGAATTGGGATCCATTTCTCAGCATCTATTTACTGACGTCGATATCGACAAAGTGTGGAAAACAGTAAATAAAGCGGTAGGGCTAGTCTATAGTCCTGCGCTTTCATCGCGCCCTGAGGATAAACGGGTACGAGCGGTCATCGACATTATTGCTTCGCAGAGAGGTTGTGCAATCGATATGGCGTTTTTATCATCGAAGGTTTTTTGTCCCCAAGTCGTCTAACACTGCTCTGCATTTGATGTGTCGTACGGGTTATCTAAAGGCAAAAAAGCTTTCGTCCCCTGCTTGAAAGGTTCGTAATTTGTTGAAATGAAATCTATGAGATTACTGAACTCTTCACTACCCAGCGTAAGTTCACTTTTGGGACTATCTAATTCTAGTGTTTCACTATCAAGCCAACCCTTTGGCTTATTATACCGACCAAGCTTCAAGAACACTTCGTCTTCTGAGGTGTTATGAGGGATTTTCCAAAATATTGCTCGGGTCAACACTCTAGGTTTATCACGAATTATTTTAGCTAATCTATCTTTAATTTTTGCCATGATACCTCTTTATTTCCTCATCGCGTCCGGCGACCGTAGAGAGCGAGTTTAATGGCTTTGTTAGGCGATTTCATGTGTAACCTCGAACCCTATCTCTTTTAGGCTCAAATTGATTAGGTTTACACCAACTTCTTCTGCCCTTTCCCTTAATTTCTCCCAACGATCTGTGCCAATACTGGTTTTAGTATTTGTAACAACAACCAAATTAAAGGTGGGCTTTTTACCAGTAATTGAGGAGTAAGAATTCACTTGATCGTTAGACCGTCGGATGGATTGATTAATAAACATAAAAGCATGATCAGGATTTCGGGTCCACTTGACCTCAAAAATAGTGTCTGCTTTATCTCGTCCATTTGTAACAACCCCATCGAATTCAACTGATTGATTGCCCTTTCTAAAGCGCACGCCTCTTTCAATGCGCCCATATTCCTTTGACAGGTAACTGAGGGCTTTTTCCTCAACTTCAAATGACAACTTCATCCTTGATGTATTAGAAAGCTCTTGTAATTTTGAAAGGTCAATTTTTGTGATTGTAGATTCTTCCGTTTCTGACGGCTGCTCCGAGGTGTATTCTTCTTCTATTGCTTCCTCAGCTTTCCGGCGAATATTCTCAGCCTTACTTAGAGCTTCTTTCTTGTATTTGAAATAATTCTCATCTTTTCTGATTATGGCCGCCAAGTTCTGTAAAAATTCCAGCTCAGTAACAGCAGTTGCAACTATAAAGATAGCGGCAAAATATGTAGCCCAATGAGAAGAAAAGAAAGCTAGCGATGCTACAAGCATAATAGAAAACAACTTAGTCGCATGGCTTCTTTGCTTCAGCAAAAAAGTGATAAATAAGCACAGAATCGACACTATAAGTGCAACAGTACCGATGAAGCTTGCATAATTATCTGGTGGCACGATGTATTCCATTTACAGCCTAACATTTTAGTATTTATGCGACACGCATTTTGTATTGCATAATCGCTTGTTGGACTGAGCCGCTACCTGCTCGGTGTGTCAGAGTTGGTGTTGTTTATGCTATGGGAATTTGCTTTTTGGTGGCTCTCACTTTCCTAGCTAATTTAATCAGCTTAGCTAGTGTAATTTAAGCTTTCCCTGCATTGCTCAGCGCTTTTTATGTATTCATTACACCTAAATTTGGCTAGATTAGCAATTAATAATTGATTTCAAGCAACTACCTAGCAGATCACTTGTTCTGCTTTAGGTAATTTCCGTAGTTCGCTCAAAATCGACCTATAAAGTATTTACGTTAAATGATAATGGGGCAAAGGCAGCATAAGAACACTGCCTGCGCTAAATCAACAATCGGTTTCTCTCGATATTTTTATGGCGTCTTCAATCTCTATTCCCAAATATCTGATGGTGTTATCAATTTTTGTATGACCAAGTAGTAACTGAACGGCACGTATATTTTTGGTTCGAGCATAAACCAAAGTCGCTTTGGTTCTTCGCATTGAGTGAGTTCCATAAAGGTCAGAATCAAGTCCTAATTGCTCAGCCCAGCTCCTGATGATAGACCTGTAATATGAATAGCTTATTGGTTGATTAGAGCGACGTATACTCCGAAACAAATAATCACTGGGTTGCAATTTAACTTCTTGAATCCAATGGATAATACTTTGTTGTGTTTTCGGAGTTATCTCAAATTGAACTTCGATCCCAGTTTTCTTCTGCGTTAATTGAACCCTTTCAAATACTTGATCGAGAGTAGTGACGTCTCGAACTTTTAAAGAGAGTAAGTCACATGATCTTAGCTTGCTATCTATAGCCAAATTAAGTAAAGCTAATTGCATCAAGTTGTTTTGAATTTCAATTCGAGTGCGAATACGCCAAATCTCTTCAAGCTTGAAAGGACGTTTCACACCAGTAGCATTGTGGTTTAGTTCTGGTTTCATAGTGACCTCCTATTTAAAAGTCACTATGAGGATAGTGGATGTATTACTGATTAGGATTTGGACAGAAACGTGTCAGGGACTTTTCTAAATTAGCAACGCACAGATAGCAATACGTACGGCTGTGTTTATCAGACCTGTTTATTCAATAACTTTATCGAGTCCGTTCAAAAGTACCGTTCACATCACGCGTGTAACTTTCCCGTGTGCAATTCGTTATTAGCGCTTACATGGCAAGGCCTCTAGGTTAATACGACAGTGTAACCTAGAGTGCCGCCGCACCTGTTTTTAATGTGAAATGGTAGATACACCGGCAATTATTTTAATAAATACTCACCTTTTGCTTATTCGTAAAAGTGCTATGCGTTAAATTATGATTAAGCGGAACTAAGGCGACAGGTTAATTTTTTCAGCGCCGCAGATAGTTAAAAAATTTTGTTAGTATCAAAGAAACATAAAAAATGAAGGTAACCAGGCACGAGGCCTGGTTGAAAATCAACGATAGTAAAATGGCATGGATGCCACGTTCTAACCGCCAATCTTTTACGGCAATTTAAGATTACACTGCGGTTGGGGCACTATCAATATTAATGAGCACGCGAATGAAAATAGATATTCATTATAAAGTGAAAGTAGAAGGAAGGTTTTCTATTAATTTAATTTCCCTAATTTCTGTAGCCCAATTGGTTATAAGTTTAATAGGTTAATTGTTAGGTAGGGGGTATTGCAGGTCAAAGTGTGATACCCCATTATTTTAGCCGCTAAAATTAAAGTTTCACCGGTGAAACTCAGTTGTTGGATGAAGGTCTTGTGTTTGATTTTCTGCTATCAGTTAACAAATATAAAAATTAATTATTTATCATTATGTTTTCATTTTTTGACAATGCTAAAGGCGTGAACTATAAATACCTTTCAATTGATATTAAAAGGGAAATTCAAGGACTATGAAAATAAATTTAATTAATTGCCTGCTATCTGTAGTCATAGCAACTGGTGTAAGTAATATGAGTTATGCTGAGGAAGTTCCGCGCAGTCAACAAGTAATTACCTCCCTTCCTGTACTCACTAGTCAGAATGCTCCAGCTCCTGCCGAAATCAAAAACATCCGCATGGAGTCTGAATTAATGGCTCGAGCATCAGCTCCGCCGCTATCTTCAATGTGGGTATATGCTGTTGGTTCAACTGATTGTGGGTGGGAGTCCACTGTTGGTATGACAACAACTGCATGTGATCATGGGGGAGAGCAGCTGCGTACTGCTGTTTTAGAAATTGGTTATGGTTATAATCATATTGCTTGGATGAACGGTGGGTTACTTCCGAGTTCCACAATGTACTCAAGTACGCCTGTTTGTGTGACTGGTAGTAATTACACATGGCCTTGTACCGCTGGGCAAACTGTCGTGGGTTTCCTCAATGAATACAATGTCGATGGTCATCAAAACGGATTATTCAAATACCAAAATACTTCGACTAATTCGCCATGGAATACTATGTCAGTCCAGATCAGTATTCTTTGATTTATTAATGATGTAGGCCAGACATTCTGGCCTTTTTATATTTCTAAATACGAATGTTAACACCAGTACTTTTGTCTTGCATGATAGACATAGCTGATTCTAACATCTTCAAAGTAGTCTCGTCATTGCGTGACAGTGCGCCTTGGATGCCATCACGCGTTTTTTGAATGAAGTTATATCGTGTTTCATCACTGTGTGCACCTGCCAGTTCGCCTCCATTTACGGGTATTTTCATAGTCATAGCCATGAAAGGCCTGCCGTCATCGAGAGACATTTCTCCATTGCGGATTTGAGTGTTGGCCCAGTCCCGCATTTCTTGCCGGGTCATACTAGTGAAATCCGCCTGTTTTGTGCTGCTGTCAGTCTTATCATTGTCTGTTTGTGCTGCTGTTAATGCAGCCGAAAATGACGTTGAGGCCTCTGTTGAAGGCTTGGTACGCTGGTTCCCATTAAAATAATGTACGTTTGCATCAACTCGCATAGGTTCTTTTCCTTAGTATGATCGTATGAGTGATATTAACTGCAAAACCTGCGCCATAATTATACACTTATAGTCTTTTGAAAACGCCTTTAAAAAGTTTATTTAAATTAAGTTGTTGAAGGTAATTCATCGTAAAGTGAAAAGCTTAATACAGAGGTGTTGGACGGCAAAGGCTTTCCGGTAACTGGAATATTTACTAATAGGCTTGGCTCATAGGCCTTAAATTATTCAGGATAAAGCCTAATAAAAGAAGGTTTTGAAATAAGCAATATTAAAGTGAAATATTGGGATCGAGATTGATACAAAGATGAGGGATATAGAAATCAATATCCATTTCAATTTTTTGATTTCTTTTAAGTGATTTGCATTTTTAAGCGATTCATTTAGCCGCTGAATATTTAGTTCAACTTCGTGTACAGTCTCCTGAGAGACGAGCGCTAAATCTTTAATACTATCAACAGAGCTTTTTAAGTTTTTCTCTGTTGCTAGTATATGAGTATCAACGCTCTTAATTTCCAGTGATTTCTTCACATATTCAGATAAAGAAATACCTTCCTTTTGCGCCTCACTACTTAAAGACTCTTTTAATTTATCGTCAATTCGGATGCTTAGAATAGCCATTCTAAAATACCTCTGATGTATACGGGTGTAAACAAAGCGTATACGCCTATTTTTAAAGGCGCAACAGGTTATTTTAGATGAAAACTGTGTATGACAAAATGAGATAATAGGCACGCTGTCGAATGAATCGCCCCGTGTTTGCCAGAGACTCAATAACTTGAGAAACTGGAACTATGAAAAAATCAAATCGCTATACATCAGAATTTCGTGAACGTGCAATTAGGCTTGTTACCACACAACAGCATGAATACCCTTCTCTTTGGGCTGCGCTAGTATCGATTTCAGATAAACTGGGATGTACCCCAGAAACACTTAGAGCATGGGTCAAGAAATCTCAAGCTCAACCGTCTAAACCCTCTTCTAATACGCAATCAACTGAAGAACGCCTTGCCGTCTTAGAGCGCGAGAATAAAGAGCTCAAGCGAACGAATGATATCCTGAGGCAAGCTGCCGCTTTTTTCGCCCAAGCGGAGCTCGACCGCAAACAGAAGTAATAGTGGATTTTATTGATGCTTGCAGAGAGCATTACGGTGTCGAGTCAATTTGCAAGGAATTGCCGATTGCACCATCAACGTATTATTCTCATAAACAGATACAAAGAGAGCCTGAGCGACTGTCTAACCGCAAAAAGCGTGATGCTGAGCTGATAATACTCATTCGCGAAGTGTGGGAGGATAATATGTCAGTTTATGGTGCAAGAAAAATATGGAAGCAGCTACAGCTTGACGACCATCAAGTCGCCCGCTGTACAGTCGAACGATTGATGCGAGTTATGGGAATTCAAGGTGTTCGTCGGGGTAAAGCACATAAGACAACGATACCTGACGAGCAACAAGATAAGCCACTTGATTTAGTTAATCGTCAATTTACTGCTGAGCAGCCAAATCAACTTTGGGTAGCTGACATCACCTATGGTGTGCCCGGAGTTCAGCACTAGCAAGGAATGCTTTAATGAACCACGAGTCTATCTGAAATACATGAGCAATACGGTAGGAGCCAAATTGTTTATGGCACTATCTGGTTGTGCAGATAGTTGAGTCTGAGCGGCAGTGACTTATCGTATGCTGATAAGGTGATGGAACTCGCTGACAACGGGGAGTGAGGCGAATTCGTTACGCCAAGATGCTCTTCTAGACTAAGTATTGGACGGATGAAGTACATGAACCGATTAACCCGCATCTATGGGCTGAAACGTCGCCATTGCCTACACGAATTAACAGGCAATATGATGCTGCAATAATACTAAATGTATGAGTATTATTGCCGACTTGATAAATCACACGTAGGTATTTATCAATGGATAAACGCTAAATCACAATTCAGCGTTTAAGTATTATCACCTTACAGCACGATAAGGTTAAAGACTGCGATCGGCATCCACCCCAATATGTTCGAGTTCAGATAGGTAAACCGGGGAAGGTTTGTTTGAATGCTAAGGGAGCACGACCCCGATGACAAACAAGCTGGCGGAGCGTTCGTAGTAGTCTGAGATGGGGAAAGCCCATTACATGGCGAAGGGGCGCAGTTTAATTGATTTGCGCAAGCAAATTACCTGACCTTAATGAGGTGAAGACCTGTGATAATCAGCGAACTGCAACGTAAATTAGCAACATGGACAGCAACAGATAAAGCGCGTCGCGTTAATCGATTACTGCGCCTTATCAGTCACCCACAATGGCTTTGCCAAGCGGCTGAAGTAACGCTTTCTTCAAAAGGTGCCAAAACACCTGGCGTTGATGGAATAACTAAAATTCACTTACAGGATAAGCTGACTGATTACTTAGATGGGATCAGAAATGATTTACTCTCGGGTAATTATCAACCAATGCCTGCCAGACGAATTTATATTCCTAAAGCGAATGGAAAGCAACGCCCTTTAGGCATACCCACCTTAAGAGACAGAATAGTGCAACGTGCCATGCTCATGGCAATGGAGCCGATATGGGAAAATGATTTTCATTCACTATCCTATGGTTTTAGACCTGAACGCAGTGTCCATCACGCCATTAGAACTGTTAAGTTACAAATGACAGGCTCAAGTGAACCACGTGGGCGCTGGGTAATTGAAGGGGATTTATCAAGTTATTTTGATACAGTCCACCATCAATTACTGATGACATGTGTGCGTAAGCGTATCAATTGTCGACGATTTAATGAATTGCTCTGGCGGTTCATCAAAGCAGGACATATTGAACGTAATCTATTCTGTGCAACAAGCGAAGGCGTACCACAAGGTGGTGTCATTTCTCCATTATTGTCAAATATCATGCTCAACGAATTTGATCAGTATTTGGATAAATGCTACTTGAGCAAGAAAGCACGTAAAGATCGCTGGTACTGGAATCGTACAATCCAAGATAAGCGTACCATTGCACTAGAGGAAAATAGACAATGGAAACCTGGGGTTGCTTATTGTCGTTATGCCGATGACTTTCTTGTGATTGTCAAAGGTAACAAACAACAAGCAGAAGCCATTCGTGATCAGTGTCGAAATTTTCTTGAAGGTAAACTTAAACTCACACTTAACATGGAGAAAACCCATATTACGCATGTGAATGATGGATTTATCTTCCTTGGTCATAGGATCATAAGGAAACGTGGTCCTAAAGGGAATATGCGTGTGGTGTCTGGTATTCCACATGGTAAGGCTAAAGCATTTTCTCATTCCTTGAGCCAAGCTTTATCCAGTGATCACAGTTGTAGCAAGATAGACAAAGTTGAACAACTCAGCCGCAAGCTTAAAGGCTGGGCGCAATTTTATCGTCATACTGATTATACCGCTAAAGTTTACAGTAAAATTGATCGTATAGTTTTCTGGAAATTAGCAAAATGGCTAGCGCGGAAATATCGTTGCTCCGTTAAGTCATTAATGATGAAGTGGATAAAACGACCGACGCCAAATCAGGCCAAGACTTGGGTATTATTTGGTAAAAGCAATCGAGGTAATTTATGTAGCGCTTCACTATATCGACTGGTGAGCAGTCCTAAGTTGCCCTTCCGTTGGCGATTACCTGAATCAAACCCTTATCTTAGAGATGAAATGAGAAATACTGTCACATCTCGCTACAGCGATGTTGTAATGGCTGTAAGCCACAATTAAGCGGAGAGCTGTATGCGCTGAAAGGTGCACGTACGGTTCGGAGAGGAGAGGCAGAAAAATAGTTCGACTACGTTCTGCCTCTTACTCTACTTGCCACATGGAGTGGGTTTGTTTATGTCGCTTTCGTGATAGATGTTTTTTCACGATACATTGTAGGTTGGCGTGTATCAACGACAATGCACACAGAGCTTATTCTTGATGCGTTAGAGCAAGCTATTTGGCATCGTGGCAACCCCGAAGGGTTAATTCACCACAGCGACAGAGGCAGCCAATATTTGTCTATACGATACACTGAGCGACTTGCTGAAGCTGGAATTCAAGCGTCTGTAGGCAGTGTGGGTGACTCTTATGACAATGCATTGGCTGAAACAATAAATGGATTATTTAAAACAGAGATTATTCGCAGAAATGGCCCGTGGAAGAATGTTGATGCTGTTGAATACGCAACGTTAGAGTGGGTTAATTGGTTTAATAATCAACGCCTATTATCTTCAATTGGGTATATTTCACCAGCTCAATATGAAACAGACTACTATGATAATTTAAACGAGTCAGGTAAAGTGGCCTGACTTAAACAAACTGGTCTCCGATGAACTCGGGGCGATTCAAT
Organism: Pseudoalteromonas sp. HL-AS1; assembly: GCF_031198785.1. Classification (NCBI taxonomy): domain Bacteria; kingdom Pseudomonadati; phylum Pseudomonadota; class Gammaproteobacteria; order Alteromonadales; family Pseudoalteromonadaceae; genus Pseudoalteromonas; species Pseudoalteromonas sp. HL-AS1. The sequence continues at coordinate 1,317,073 of NZ_CP133569.1, read as the reverse complement.
TAGATAAAATAAACTGGGTAACACCTTCACAAAGAAAGCGTCAGTTAGACAAGGCAATTTAAATGTTGTCTGGAAAATTATAGCCAGCTCATCCGCACCCATTACCAGGGGAGTGTTTATCTTCATGGATGGTGCGAACTGCACATCACAATGGCCTGAAAGTACAAAGCTTTGGTCATTTTGCTTTTAATAAGCGTTATGAACTTTGGAATAGGGATATAGATAGGCTAGCGCCTGAAAGGTTGTTAGAGCAGATGTCAGTAAAAACGGGGGTAACACTTAGGGAAGCAAAGAAAACAACGCTAAGTCTATTTGAGGGGCGTTTATTTGAGTCTACAAGCCTGTCAGGTCAGCTACGCTGGATAACACCGCTTAAATTATATCATCGTACTCATACAGGTTTTGGCATGCAGTATTGTCCCCTATGCTTAGCTGAAAGTACAGACGCTTATTATCGAATTGCTTGGCGAGTGGCTTTTTATACTTTTTGCCCAAAACACTTAATACTCATGGAAGATAGGTGTAGACATTGTGGAATGGCAGTTGCTTTTCACCGAATAGAGCTTGGAAAATATCACCAGTTAGATGCTCCAGATCTAGCGGTGTGTTGGAAATGCGGGGTAAGTTTAACTGATTTCACTCCTATTCCTGTTAATATTTGGCACCAGAACGTACATCGAAGGTGGAAATGGAAGTTAGCGGTATTAGACCGTGGTTTTGTTAATTCAGGTCAAGTAAAAACTCAGAGGCTTAATTTACTGCATCAGCTTTGTAGAATTATTGCCTCACACTCATTGGCTCCCGATTTACAACAATACTTATGTGACAAAACAAATATGCCGTATCAACATATAAGTGATGTAAAAATAGCATTTGAGCAGCGCTCTTTATCTGAGCGGCATTATATTTTAGAGCTCGCATGGTGGTTAATCGAAAAATACCCAAGGAAGATAAATGAAGCCATTAAGTATAAAAAACTACGCCCACATTACCTCTACAAAGATATGCCGAGTCTAAGATTTAAGTAATGCTTATTATCTATGTATATTAAGTTAATTTTTCTTATTAGAAACAACTAAAGTAAGATAATAACCTGCCGATAACTAGTAATAAATAACGAACAAGGAAAATGATATGAAAGTTAATTCAAATGATACTAATCTAGCATCGCAGTTTATATCGAACGGTTCAGAAGTGAAAATTAATAAACCTGTAAATGGTAAAGAACAAATAAATAGTGAAATGGAGCGACTAGCTAAGGACATATATCATAATGATCAGCCTAAAGAGCCTAAAGCGACCTATGATAAGCCAATGAATATATCAACAAATAATGTTGTATCAACAAGGGAAGCAGAAGAAAAAGCGTTAAATAATATTCGAATCGCTACTGTGAATCTTTATATGCCGGGTGGTGAAGTTTCCAACTCTGTTGAAAAAATGTTTACTCAGTATGACAATATTGTGGCTGAAATAGCGGCCGAACAACCATCATTAGCGAATAAAGACTGGGGGATATCAATCAGTCAATCAGGTGAGCTAGAAGTTACAGGTTCTATTAATGATAAAGAGAAAAGTCTGATATCTGAAAAATTAAATGACAACGGGGATTTTGTGGCCGCAGCTAACGAGTTTAAATCGAGCTTTCTAGAGCACATTGACTTGGGAGTTAGGGGGTGGTCAAGTTACGACGTAAACGAAGATAATTTCTCAAAAATATTTGATTTAAAAGAAATTCTGGATAATTCACAAGGAGGAGAAAGCTTTAAACAGGCTTGGAATAAGGACTTTAGTTGGCTTGAGTTAAACGATAATATCTCATCTCAACTTAGAAGAAATGCAGAACGAGAGTAATTTATTGCGAAAGGGCCTCATTTAGAGGCCCTTTTAAATTATGAAGGTTCGCTAGAAATTAAATCCTGAGGTAGTGTTTAGAAATCTGTGTCATTTCAGTATTATTAAGAAAACAGGAGTGACACATGACTCAATCTTTCGACTTCAACAAAGCATTAGCTGAACTTCAAGCTGGTAAAGGCCTTACTGGCGAAGACGGTGTTCTAACACCATTAATTAAACAACTCACCGAAGCGGCTCTTAAAGCTGAATTAGAGCAGCATTTAGAATCTGAGACCCAAGTTAACCGTAAAAATGGTTCAACCAAAAAAACAGTTAAGTCATCCATAGGTCAATTCGAACTTGAAACGCCCAGAGATCGTTCAGGTTCGTTTGAACCTCAGCTTGTTAAAAAGAACCAAACCAAGTTAACGCCTGAAATTGATGAGAAAATCCTATCTATGTTTGCTTTAGGTATGAGCTACCGAGATATTCGAGGCCACATACAGGATATGTATGGCGTTGAGGTATCAGAGGCCACCATCACTGCCGTAACAGACCAACTGATACCAGAGCTTAAAGCATGGCAAGCGCGCAGCTTAGACACGCTTTACCCGTTTATCTGGCTTGATGCTATTCATTATAAGATTAAAGAAAATGGGCGCTACGTGAGTAAGGCTATTTATACCGTACTAGGTGTCAATATCGAGGGCCGCAAAGAGTTACTTGGTTTATATATCTCTGAAAGTGAAGGGGCTAACTATTGGCTATCAGTATTAACAGATTTACATAATCGTGGTGTATCCGATATTTTAATTGCCTGTGTTGATGGACTAAAAGGCTTCCCTGAAGCAATAGCAACAATCTATCCTGACGCCGAAGTGCAGGAGTGCGTTATTCATCAAATTCGTAATTCGATGAAGTATGTTGCTTCAAAGCACCAAAAAGAGTTTATGGCTGACTTGAAACCCGTTTATAAGGCAGCCACTAAAGATGCAGCAGAAGCCGCTCTCGCCGAATTAGATGCCAAATGGGGCAAGTTATACCCTATCGTTATCGAGTCTTGGCGTCGAAAGTGGGGCAATCTGTCGGTTTACTTCAAGTATCCAGATTACGTGCGAAAAGCTATTTATACCACAAATGCAATTGAAGCTGTACATCGTCAGTTTAGACGACTCACCAAGACTAAGGGAGCATTCCCTAATGAAAACAGCTTGATGAAATTATTGTATGCAGGCATATTGAATGCCTCGAAGAAATGGACAATGCCAATCCATAATTGGAATCTGACATTGTCGCAATTGGCCATCCACTTCGAAGGTAGGTTAGATGGTGTGCTAGATATTTAGCAACTTAGGCTGACACAGAATTCTGAACGCCCTCTATAGACCCTGTATCAGCTAATCAGTTCTCAACCACTCAAAATCATGGCGGTGGCCAAGTTAGAGTTTATGTATTTCAGTTCGGTTACGGTAATACAAACAACGCAACGTTTGCAGGTTCTAGTGTATCTGCCACATCTAGCACTCCTAGATGTGGAGCAAACCTAAGTACTTGTAGTGCAGGCCAAACAGTTACTGGATTCCTCCATCAATTCGATTTTTTTGGCGCATCAAATATAAGTGGTACTGTTAATGTTTCAGCAAATTCGATAGCATCACCATTTGGTTTTTGGAGTGATTCTGTTTTCGTTCAATAATTAACACACAAGAATTAGAGCACAACCCATGTTCACAATGACACACGAACATGGGTATTTAACCAATAAGTTTTACAATATCAAACACTCTAGACTTAGCTTCAATTGCATTTCTCATTTGAGCTGACCCGTCACTATGTAATTTTAGGCTTTCCAATTCCTTAGTCACGTGAGCTACATAATTAACTTTTTCATCTAAATTAAAATCAATACTTGGTGGTGTATACATATCAAGCATTTGACCGCTAGAAATTAACTTATTGTCATAAAGCTCTTTAGCCATTCCCATTACTTCATTTCCAGAAATATTGGTCATATCGTATTTATTTGCAATTTCTTGCCATTTAGCTTCAGCATTGCGACCGGCAGAGCTGATTGAAACGGTGTCTGTTTCGGTTTTCTTGGTTGTGTTAGTAGCCTGTCCATCATTTATTCTTGTGCTTAACGCGCTATGTTGGGCTGACTCAGCATGATTAACATACGGTGTATTAGTAATTTGCATATTTGCTCCCTTATTAAATATTGCAACGACAATGCTTATATCAGAGCAAGTAGCAGGCCAACAAATCGAAACCTGTTATTTGCAACAGGTTTTTTAGAAGTATTAATACTAATCTCACAAACTAAGTGATCATTTATATGGGTTAAAACCACTAACTACTGCGTTATTTATTTAATTATTAGAACAGCTAGTTATGTAAAAAAGCCTTGTGTTTAATGATTTTCCTCCGCCTAAAATAGATCACTTAATTAATGAAAGTGGTATAAGCACGAAAGTACACATCGAGGTAGAAATGTCAGTGATTTTAGCCAACAGAAGCGGCAAATGGGAAATAGTATGGTTTAATAACGGCAAACTATTGCCGATTAAATAAGGGGATAATTAAGTATTCATTTAAATCTCGAATGAATTGTACTAGCTCAGACTTGATCTGACAGTTACCCGTTTTTTAATCGGTGACTGTCAGTCTAGATTTGAGCTAAATTTTTCTCAGCCCAGATCAATTTTCCATCTAATAAAGTTTCTAATGGCGTTCTGCCACAGCATATTTTTCCTTGATGAGTTCGGTCATTATTGTAATAAATCATCCATTCGTCCAGATCCTTTTGCAATTCCGCTAATGAGCTATATAGCTTTTTACGGAATGTAACTTGATAGAATTCATTGAGTATCGTTTTGTGGAAGCGTTCGCAGATACCATTTGTTTGCGGTGACATAGCTTTGGTTTTTGTATGATCGATATCATTAATAGCCAGATATAACTGGTAATCATGATGTTCGACTTTGCCACAATATTCAGTGCCTCTATCGGTTAGAATACGTAGCATGGGAAGCTCGTACTGTTCGAAGTACGGCAGTACTTTGTCGTTGAGTATGTCAGCCGCAGTAATTGGCGTTTTCGTGGTGTAGAGCTTAGCGAACGCTACTTTGCTGTATGTATCAACGAAGGTTTGTTGGTAGATACGCCCAACGCCTTTGAGATTACCCACGTAAAATGTATCTTGAGAGCCTAGATAACCTGGGTGAGCCGTTTCAATTTCACCACACGCTTCGTCATCATGTTTTTTCTTTTCAAGCGCAGCTACTTGAGCGTCGGTGAGAATGATACCTTCGTTAGCAACTTTATTTTCTAGTGCCTTGAGACGCTTTTTGAAGTTCTCTAGGTCATGACGTAGCCATATTGAACGAACACCGCTGCCAGAAACGAATACGCCTTGTTTTCTGAGTTCATTACTCGTTCTGTGTTGGCCATGAGCTGGATAATCGACAGCGTATTTAATGACGGCTTGTTCAGTTGCTTCATCAACTCTATTTTTTAAGTTTGGCGCTCTACGACTTTTATCAATTAACGCATCAAGTCCACCGTCTTCGACGAGTTCTTGATATCGATAAAATGTATCACGGGATACGCCCATCACTTTGCAGGCTCTTGATACGTTGCCAAGTTCTTCTGCAAGATTAAGTAAACCCGCTTTGTGTTTAATAATTGGATTGTTAGTATGTAGCATGAGAGTTACCTCTTATATGTTTTGATTTAAAGATTCGACACCTTTTATCAAAACGGGTAACTCTCACTTTTTCAAGTTGATGTGTCAGATCTTGTCTGAACTAATACAAATGAATGAGATCTAGCCTAGCGATAATTTTGTTGCTTCAGTTGATACTTTTTCAAATACATCATTCAATATTCTATAAATCGTAGCCGAACCCAAGTCATAATCTTTTGCCAATTGACCAATGGGTACACCTTCTTTCCTTTTATTATAAATTTCTAAATCTATTTCATCGGTTCTTTTTGTTGGTCGACCAAATTTAACGCCGTGCTCTTTAGCTTTAGCAATACCCTCTAGTTGCCGCTCAGAGCGTAAATCAGTTTCAAATTCGGCAATGGCTGCTAACATGTTAAACATTAACCTTCCAGTGGGAGTAGATGTATCAATTGCTTGGTCAATTACTACTAGATCAATATTTTCTGCCTGAAAGCGCTCCGCAACTTGTGATAAGTGAATAACGGAACGCGCAAGACGGTCTAATCTGGTGATAACAAAAGTGTCCCCTTCCCGAAGATAATTCATGCACTTTTGAAACTCTGGTCGAGCCGCTGTTTTACCACTTTGCTTTTCATGATAAATTTTATCGCAGCCAACTTGATTTAACTTATCAAGTTGCACTTCTAAACTTTGACCTGTTGAGCTTACTCTCGCGTATCCAATTTTTGACATTTTTTTATCGTATACTTTAAGATGTTTTGATAAAAACATTATGAGAGTACTTTTGATAATAGTCAAATATAGTTATCATAAAGTATAGCTTTTTGTAAACTAACTCAATAAAGGATTTTAAGTTATGAAATATTCACATTTACTCCCTGCAACAATGTTTGTTGTTGCTGCTGCAAGTTTTTCTTTCAATGCAATCAGTGCTGATACTTCGGTTACAGAGTCATCTTCGATTCAAGTACAAGAGCAACATGATCAAGTTGCATCATTGAATTCTATTCTTGATTTTGAAGAAGCAGCTAAAAATGAGCAAACAACCAGTGAATATGAACGTTGTAGCCCTACAATTTACACTAGATACACTAGTCTTAAATTGGAGCAGACTCGAACTATTGCAAGCTTTACTTATGATGGTGGTAATTGCCGTAGATACGGTTTTGCAATTTTAAGAAACTATGACGGACATGATTTCAAAGTGACTTTGGTTGATAGCAATGGAGATAGAGTTGCTGGCGGATATAGCGTAGCAGTTTCCACTTCTATCTTTAATGCAGGCACTTATTATTGGGAAGTTGAAAATAAAACAACAACTGGATCTACTTATGGTGGAATTACTTATGAAGTAAGATCTGGTGGCTAGTTAAACTTTCTATTAACGACTCAGCCCTATGAGTCGTTAATAGAAAACAATCTAAAATAAAAGCTTAAGTTTTATAAAATTATGTCGATAAAAGAAAACGACATATGAAAAAGGATTTTTATGAAAATCAGCACCAATCTACTACCTACTCTATTTGAAAGTAAAATATCTATTTTTACAAACAGTGATGATGAAAAAATAAAAAGCTTTTCTACTAAAACAAGCGAAAGTGGCTTAAAAATTAATATAAACACAACTCACCTTGATCCTAAAGTTAAAGAAAAAAAAGACAATAATGCTTTTGATTCATCATTAATTGAGGGAAGTGCATATGAAAAAGTATTTAAAAAAGAAGAGCTCAACTTTTCTAATATGAGTATAAAAGAACTTCATAGTATTGTTAAAAATGTGAATGAAATGGAACGAGAATACACACAAAAATACGATAGTGATGAACCAGTTAGATTAGGTAAGTCAGGAAACCCCATAATATCCAAAAAAAGAGAAGATATGAATAGTTTAGAGTCTAAACTTAGGATCCTTTCTTATGGTGGAGGGGATGTAGATCCTGATAAAAAAATTAATGTTATGGAGTATTTTTCTAATAGTTCAGAGAAATTAGATGGACTTGCTAAAGAATATCCTGAACGTCAGACTTATCAAGTAAGAGCCTCTTACATGAAAGAAATAATTAATACGTTTGATAAATTTATATCAGACGATACTTTTGATTTATATCAAGAAAAGGCTGCTTTATTGTTAACCGACAAAAAGAAAGTCGATGTTTTTATTTGAAAAAAGCCTAGAACATAGCAAAACAGCTAACAGCTAACAGCTTATTGAACACCATTTTGGTGGTTTATAACACACCGAAACGGCGTATATTACATACCCTGATAATTTCACCAATAATTACCTTTGTAAACAAGTAATTAAAACAGCTAGGAATTAAGCATGTTATTTTGCCCCAAAACGGCGTTTAATAATGTTATTGGACAAAATTAGATTTCTACTTAAAACACAGGAATAAATTTAACTTTTTCAGTGTCCGGTTATCGCTCAAAGCCGACCTATAGAATAATTGCTTTAACACGTTTTGGGGCAGAAACGAGTTAATCATTAATGACTGCTCCTGGCACTTTTGAGAAGTTCAGCTGTGAGCGAATAACAGACGTTCATTTTATTACGAGTTTGGACTGAAATGATTTCCAAAAACACAGCAAGCAGTGGTAGTTGAGTTGTAGATTGTTCTCAATCAAACAGCAAGGCTAAAAATCAATTTCAACAAGCTTTATGCGATTTAACTAAACCACCTCTATAAAGTAGTGCATTTTAATTTAATAACTTTGAGTTAATCATTGTTTGTGATTTACTATATTCTCAATAAATAGAAGGAGCTTTTATGAGCGAAGGACTTGTAACATTTTTCAAATATAATTCATTGGGCTTTGCTCGTAGAGCTGATGATTACTTCGAACCTTTGAGTATGGATGTAATGCTCAACTCCTTACAAAAATGGTTTCAAGACAGAATCTCTTTAGAAGATACGCTGCTGTGGGATGACCAAACAGTCGGCTACAGTAACCGTAAAAAAGTGTATTTAAAGGCTTTAGAGCGTGATGAGGAAACAGGCGATTACATGCTTGTCCTTTGGCGTGCAATTGGCCAGGGAAATGGCGTATACGGCATTAAGGCTGATGCTGGGCTAGAAGACAATAACCTTTATAATGCTGACGATAACGTTGGTAACGACCGTGTTATTTGGGGAGAGGCCGCTTATTACTGGTTTATTCCGTCGTTAGAAATTTTCTCCTCTATTCGTTTTCCTAATTCTGTTGCAGACACCGAGATTATGAACCGATTCATGCGTGACTATGTCGAGCTGCATAGTGACTTTAGACAAAGAAAAGTCGTAGAGAAAGAGCGCAAAGGCGGTAAAGGTAAGTATCTTTCTATCTCGTTTGCTCCGACTAAGCAAGGCGAGAAAGGTAATTTATGGTTTCAGGCTTATTCTGAACAGTTTAAGAAGCCAACTACTAAATCTGATTTAGAAGATCTGACAGGTAAAATCACGCACTTCGTTAAGCGTGATGTGATTAGCGCTCAGGTCGTACAGCAAGGCGGTTGGACTAATTTATTCAAAGATCTACCTTTTGTATCAAATCAAGTTACGAGAGCTGATAGAAAGGTAGAGGTTAATATTGAGGCTAAGCCGACAGTAAGAGAACTGAAGGAGATGATTGACCTTTACGAACGAGAGTACACAGACGGTGATGACTGGCGAAACATTGGCTTTAAAAAAGAAAACTCAGGTGTTGTCTGGTTAGATAACTTCGTCGTTAAAAGCACTTTATCTGTAAACGACTTAGTAGGTGGTGGTCGTGATGATACAGGGCATTACACAGCAGAGCGTTTGTTTAAAGCGATGGAGTTTTCGCGTGACAAGCTACTGTCAGCCTTTATTGAAGAAGAACAAGAAGAAGCGGTTGGCCAATGATGAAGGCCTTTATTTGGCATGTGGCTTTAGTTTGCTTCATAGGGGTCGTTAGTTGGCTGTTCAGAGGTGACCTAAATTACAACGATATATCGCCAATAGTTAGTATTTTGCAAAATGGGTCAGCTATGATTTTCACTATCATGGGGATTTGGATTGCTTATATTTACCCCCAAGCCATGCGTAAAGTTATTCAACCAAGCTCGTCAGCTATCTTCCCAGACGAAGACAAAAAGCGTGTGCAATTGCTGGTAGGTGTAATCGTTATCTCTGCGGTAATACTGGCGATACTGTTGATAGGTATTTCTATGAAACCATTTTTAGTGAATTCAAGCTTGTACTTGAAAGCGCCTGAACTGTTTTCGTTTGTTGGGCTTAGTATGTTACTTTGTCTTGTCTATGCTCAGTTGTTTTGTATTTATAGCGTAATAGCGTCAAACATTAATTTTATAACTGATTTGGCTAATAAAGAGAATGACCAAAAGCTTAACAAGAAGCTGAACAGAACCAACGAAGATTAGTGGTCAACCCTGTTTAGTGCGGTTTTTTAGTTACTGAAATGGGGTAATATTTTCAGGAGTATTATGAGCGAATAATATAAATATGTTTTCGCGCTAAGATAGGGAAAGTGTCCTCAGATAAAGCTGTGAGTTTGGCTCGTACATGGATGATTGATTTAAATGTCAAAAATATATAAATACTTTTCAAATGATGTAATAAAACTCGTTTTTCAAAAAGAAGGTTTTTGTGGTGTCAAATGCTCTTTACCGCAGGATTATAATGATCCCTATGAGCTATTTCTTGGGATGGATTTGAACACTCCTGCTGATCAGCTTGCTTTCTATAATGATATTATTTCTGATATTCCACAAAATCCTACAACATGTTTTTCTAAGTCTCCCATTGTTGCCCCTATGTGGGCGCATTATGCAAATAACCATACAGGTTTTGTATTAGAGTTTGATTTAGAGAAGTTGCAGGAACATTTTAAAGGTAACCCTATTTGGGATGTTACCTATAGAGATGCTCCAAGCGAGCATCTTCAACCTATCCTTCAAAGGGCTGCTGTTTTAAAAAAACCACGTCACTCGTATGCCTTACAAGAATATATTTTTGTTGAATCGTATTTTGCTAAATACGATGACTGGAAATATGAGCAAGAATGTAGGCTTGTTGATATGAGAAAGGTTACAGAGAAAGTTGCTGGGAATGATATTTTATATATTCCCTGTGATTTGGTGACTGGTATTATCATTGGTTCAAAATACCCTAAGGAAAACGTTGGCTTAGCACAGGAAATAGCTGAAGAAAATGAATTGACTTGGTATGAGTTAGTCATCGGTAAAAGCTATCCGAAGCCGTATATGAAAAATGAGTCTAATGATGTTTTTACATTCTCTGGTAGCGATATTTTAATTGCGTCCAATACTTGTGAGAGTTGCCAAGAGCCATTAGTCGCGAAGGGCGATTTATGTCCTTGGTGCAGCATAACAGAAGCTCATAAGGATGACGCTGTTAGAAGTAACCCATTTAGAATGTTAAGTTCAATGGGGCAACTGGAAAGCTATATGCAATCTATGGGTAAAATAGGGAAATAGTTTTGCTAAACAAAAACTAATAAGTCGTTTAAGAGGACAAAAACAGATAGCTGCTTTCTTTGTCCAATATTTTAGCCAACAATTTTTCGCCTCTTAACGAGGCATCGCCAATGTCCACTTCTGGCACATATGCGACTGTCAGATTTGATCAAAAACTAAAAATCAAACCTGACAGATTAAGTTAAGACTTCTTCATATAATTTTGTTAACACCAAGCGACTTTGTCGTATCTTAATTACCAAGCAATTCTGTCGTAATTGCTAATTACCAAGGGAAACTGTCGGTCTCTTTTTTACATGTTTGTTAGTGTTCTTGTTTTTGAATACTAGAAGGCATGTTGAGGATGATTGTGATGGATTCTAAAGCTCAACTAACCGTTGATATAATTGCCAAAGTGGTTGAAGGCAGAATAACAATTGCCAATGCTGCTAAGTTACTCAGTAAGTCTAGACGTTCAATAGAACGCTATGTGAAGAGATATCAGAAAGTCGGTATTCAGTTTGTTGTGCATGGTAACAGTGGCAAAGCCCCATCCAACAAAACGCCGGTATCAATAAAAAAAGCGGTTCAAAAATTGATTCAGGAAAAATATTACGATTTGAATCTGTTGCACTTGGCTGAACAATTAGCTACGAATGAGAACATTGTTATTAAGCGTGAAACCCTTCGCGGTTGGGCACATGATATTCATCACGTTAAACGAGCCAAACGAAGACGTAGCAATGTTCGAAAGCGCAGAGAGCGTATGGCAGCGCCGGGCTTAATGATGCAGATGGATGGTAGTCCCCATCGTTGGTTTGGCGATAAGAAGCATTGTTTGATTGCGATGATTGATGATGCCACCAGTGAAGTACATGCAGAGTTCTTCCCATCTGAAACCACCGCTGGTTGTATGAAAGTCATGCGAGATTGCATCGAAACTAAGGGCGTGTTTAAAACGCTGTACGTGGATAGAGCGGGTATCTTCGGCGGCCCTAAGCGTTGCAACTTCTCACAAATGCAGCGTGCATGTGAAGAATTGGGTATTGAGATTATCTTCGCCAATTCGCCTCAAGGTAAAGGCCGTGTTGAACGTGCCTTTGATACATTTCAAGACCGCCTTGTACCTGAGCTAAGGCTTAACAATATTAAAGATATAGCCAGTGCTAATGCATACCTGAAACATGTATTCATCCCACAATTCTGGCAGTCTAGAATTCAAGTGAAATCAAAGCAAGCGCCTGAATTTACACCATTATCGAAACACACCAACCTTGATGATATCTGCGTCATTAAAGACCATCGTAAGATCCGCAATGACCACACCTTCAGCTACGGTAACAAGTTCTATTTGATTGATTCACCGCTAAAACATTCCATAGCTAATCAGAAAATTGAGATCCGAAACACCAGCAAGAAAGGCTTCACCGCACACTTCGCAGGGCGGCAACTCAAGGTATCTGAAGTAAATGAGCCAAGTAAGCTTGAATCAGAAGACTTAGCAGTACAAAAGAAACTAGAGGTGTTGGCATTAATCGAAAAGCTTGGAAGTATCAGTGCAGCTTCACGACAAAGTGGCGTCTCACGAGACACTATTCACCGACACTTAAGACTGGTTAAGCAAGGCGGTCCTGATGCCTTAAAACGCCAAGAAACTCCCGATATAAGACATAAAAACTGTGTAGATAAAGCCATCGAAGATGCAGTCGTAAAATTCTCCGTTGAGCATCCCCACCTTGGTCAACAGAAAGTGGCCATCAAGCTGACTGAAGCCCTCGGTATTGATATTAGCGCAGGCGGTGTGCGTAGCATGTGGTTAAGAAACAATTTGAATACCACTGCACTGAGAGTTGCAAGGTCGCAAGCGTTGTAAAAATAGGCATAAATCATAGCCAGTTTAACAACTGGCTGATATGCTATTTACGACAAAGTCGCTCGGTAATTAGACCGACACAATCCCTTGGTAATCACACTTCTTCATATAATTTTTTGGGATAATTGATTTATCCAATTAAGCTAAGATATTCTTGCTCTGTTAACACTTCTACGCCCTTATCTTTTGCGGCATTAATTTTTGTTTCACCAACCTTTTCGCCCGTTACCAAATAGGTCGTGTTACCTGTAACAGACTTAGCTACTTTTGCTCCGAGTGTTTTTGCATGTTTTTCCATGTCTCCACGAGAACCTTGTTGCATGGAGCCAGTAAAAACAACAACGGTTCCAGCAATTGGAGAATTTAAACTTACTCTATCGGACTCCTTAGCCGTAACACTTAATTTAAAGCCAAGATTATAAACCTTAAAAAACTCTTCTCTAATGTTTGCTAGGCCTTCAACGATAGCTTCAGCGCTCAGTTGTGCAAATCCATCTATCTTAACCATATCCTCGACTGATATTTCGAAAAGCTCCACTATAGGACAATGCTGAAGCAATTTCTCGCAGTTCCCACCACCTAATCGACTTACTCCAAAAGCTGAGAGGAAACGCCAATCTTCTATTTCAATCTCACGACTTGCTTGCAGTTGATCTACTAAGTTTTGTGACGTCTTATCACCAAAGCCAAAAGCTAAAAATTTATGTTTAGGAATTTGATATATTTCATGTATATGTTTAATTCCAAAGTTAGTAATCTTTTCTATAACTTTAGGCCCAAAACCATCATTGTTACCTAACGTCTTGAAAAAATGTATTAAAGTGTTTTCGGTTTGGGCTGGACAATCACTTTTGTTAGGACAAATTAAATGATCTGACTCCCACAAGAGCTTCGAGCCGCAACTAGGGCAATTATCCGGGAGTTGAACCTCAGATTCCTTAATAACTCTTTCAATTTTTGGTATTACAAGACCACTTCTGACTATTTCAACTATTGCACCGGAGCCAATTTTTTTGGTTTTAACCATATTATAATGATGGACAGTAACCCTCTTAATTGTTACACCACTTAATTTTGTAGGAACTAACTCAGCTACAGGAGATATGCGACCAGTCCTTGAAGTTTGCGGTGTTATGCTTATCACTTTTACTTCAGCAGAATCTTCATTAACTTTAAAAGCAATTTGCCACCTATGGCTCTTTCTTGTAGCGCCCATATACTCTTTCAAGTCTTCATGAGTTGTTTCAAGAATGACACCATCGATATCAAAATCTACAGCTTTCCATATTTCTTCAACTATTGACTCGAAATTTTCAATGATTTCAGAAAAGTGAGCTGTTTTGTTTTTAATTAAAGTGAATGGATAAAAAACGCATGCACCATCTTTTATAGCTTTCTGGACGTTTTCGTCTAACTTCTTTTCTGCGATTATAGCTGCTTGTATATTTCTTGAGTTTTCAAAAATATCACTCAATTTACTATCGAAATAACTCTTCTTAATGACTATTTCACCGGGACCTAAACCTCGAACGCCATTTTCTGCAACTTTTAGCCCTCTATCAAATGCCCTTGTGATATCTTGGCCTCTGTAACCATCGCCTCTTGTATATAATTTCTGACCATCATCAAAAGCTGCGTAACCGTCAAGTTTCGGTGTTACTCTTAAATAAATATCTTTTTCTGAAATATTAATTTCTTGAGCCGCTTTCAAGATCCTTTTCAACCATTTTTCTATATCTTCTTTTGAATAAGCTTTTTCTGTTGAAAGCATTCTTTGCGGTAATTCTACTGTTTTTGCTTCTGCAAGAGCTTCAGGTTCAGGTTCAACTTTATTAAGGTATGGGTGAAGGTGATTAATACTTCTTAGCATAGAAATATATAAATCATATTGTTCATCTGTTATGACTTGAAGACCTACTCTATAAAGAGCGTTTGATGCTTTTAAGATTTGTACTAATTCATCTGAATCTAAGTTTGATTTATCAAAAAGACTAATTAACTCATTTGGCTTAATTTCTTTATCTATTTTTTTTAGAGTGTCTATTTGCTCATTACTGAAAGTGGCTTTTAACATTACAAGATATCCTTAATGGGCTGCTGTCGATAGAAGATTTAAAGAAGATTTGCCATCGGAAAAATGATTATTCATATAGTAACTTCTTATTTGATGATTCCTACTTGAAACAAACTTACTTAAGGTGACACTCACATCTCCAGCACGGCGTATAATAACTGTATCACCTACTTTTACGCCTAAACGTGCAACTTCATCACTGTTATGAAGCGTTGCATTTGATACGGTAACGCCACCCACAAAAACAGGTTCTAGGCGTGCAACTGGGGTAATAGCGCCAGTACGACCGACTTGAAAATCAACATCAAGTAGTTGGGTTATTTCTTCTTGCGCCGGAAACTTATACGCAATAGCCCAACGAGGAGCGCGTGCCACAAAGCCTAAACGCTCTTGTAAGGCCTTTTGGTTTATTTTTATTACTACGCCATCAATTTCATATTTAAGCTCACCACGGCGCGTTAAAATATCGCTGTAGTACTCAAGCGCGGCTTTAGGACCTTCAACTAATTTTGTTTCTGGGCACAGTGGCAACCCCCAGTCAGTTAACTTTTCTAATTGCTGATAGTGATCTTCAGGAATACTGCCATCAGCTACAAGCCCGGTACTATAGGCATAAAACATGAGTGGGCGTTTAGCTGTAATTTTAGAGTCGAGTTGACGCAAACTCCCAGCGGCTGCATTACGCGGGTTAACAAATACTTTTTCACCGCGTTTTTGCGCTTCAGTATTTAATTTATCAAAGCCAGCGCTGTCCATAAATACTTCGCCGCGCACTTCAAGCTCTTTTGGGTAATCGCCACGTAACTTAAGTGGTACATTACGAATGGTTTTTACATTTTGAGTAATGTTTTCACCGGTAAAACCATCACCTCGCGTAGCCGCTTGTACAAGTACACCATCACGATAAATAATTGATACAGCTAAACCATCAAGTTTTGGCTCACAACAAAAAGTAAGCTCATCGGTACTCATTAAACGCTCTTTTATACGGCGATTAAACGCAGTGAACTCTTCTTCACTAAAGGCGTTATCAAGCGATAACATGGGTACTTGGTGCGCTACTTGCTCAAATTTACTCAGTGCGGCACCGCCTACTTTTTGTGTCGGAGAGTCGGCGGTTAAAAATTCAGGGTGCTGCATCTCTAGTGCGCTTAATTCGCGTAATAACCTATCGTATTCAGAATCAGGAATACTGGGGGTGTCGAGCACATAATAGTTATAGTTGTGTTGCTCTAATGTAGTACGAAGATGATTAATTTGCTCACTAATGCTGCTAGACATTTAAACCTCAATAAACATAAAAAAAGCCACTTTGACGATTCACCGTCCAGTGGCTTATAAAAATATAATGTATGCGTTATTTACGCTGAAAAAGAACGAACCTGTTCAACATATTGCCTGATGCGCTCTACTGTCATTTCATTTCGCTCAGCATCTAAAATTTGTGCACCAAATTCATCCGCTAACTTTTTAGCTGCGCTGTGCAACATATTAAATGCCGCTAGACCATCGCCGTCGCACGGTAACGTCATAAATAAGCTTACCCCAGCGGTACTAAATTGTTCCATATTATCAATATCAAACGTACCTGGGTTGTACATATTTACTAATCTAAACAAAACAGGACCTTGGCCAGCCGGATCTAAGTGGCGATTAAAAAAGCCTTCCTCAGAATATTTAAAACCTAAAGTATTAACTGCTGGTAATAGTTTACTGCCCTGCATACTAAGCTCTTCTGGCATTTGAATATGCACAATAACAAAGTCAGACATTTGAGCAGGCGCTTCTTCAGCACTTTGATCTTTTGTTTCAAGATCATCAACTATTTCTAAGTCATCTTCAATCGGTGTTTCTGGCACGCTTGTATCAATTTGCGGCTCATTTGCATCAAAGTTAAGCTCGCCAAATTGTGGCTCATCACGTTCGTCTTGCATTGGCTCTTTTGGCTCAGCCTCAGTACGAAACGGTTTAGATGAAGCTGGTGCGCTTTGTTGTAATGGCTCAACCCGTTCATTATCCGATACTTCTGGGCGGTCTTTTTTTCTAACTGACCACAATCCATGTATTAATAAACCACCAATGACAATTACACTGATAACGATTAAAACCCATCTTAATTGTTCGGCCATCCCCTCACCTTTTATTATTTGATATGCCTAAAACCTGTATATTAATGAAAAACTAATACACTTGTTATAAAAATTTATGCGTGTGCAAGTTGCACAGCTTGCTCTATATCTACAGCAACCATACGCGATACGCCAGGTTCTGCCATAGTAACACCTGTTAATCTACCTGCCATTTCCATCGCAATTTTATTATGACTAATATAAATAAACTGCACTGATTGTGACATTTCTTCAACCAAACGGCAAAAACGCACAACGTTGGCATCATCTAGTGGTGCATCTACTTCGTCCAGCATACAGAAAGGAGCTGGATTGAGCCTGAATATAGAAAACACTAATGATAATGCGGTCAGCGCTTTTTCTCCACCACTTAACAAATGAATTGTTGAATTTTTCTTACCCGGTGGTCGTGCCATTATACTAACACCACTTTCGAGTAAATCGTCACTGGTTAATTCTAAATACGCGCTCCCACCACCAAAAACTTTAGGAAATAGCTCAGCAAAGTCTTCGTTAACTTGATCGAACGTCGCTTTAAAGCGTGTTTTGGTCTCACTATCAATTTTACGAATTGCACCTTCAAGGGTACTTAACGCTTTTGTTAAATCATCTAATTGATTATCAAGATAATCACTACGTGCTTTGGCTAAATCAAACTCTTCTATTGCCGCCAAGTTTACTGCACCTAATTTATCTAACTGATTAGTAAATCCTGTTAACTGATTTTGTGCTGCACTTAAATTTAATGAATCTGGTAATTCATCAAGTATTGCTTTTAAGCTTTGTTTCAACCCTTCTAATGGCTCAAGCGCAACTTGCGCTTTTATTACTAAGCTTTGTTCTTCAATTGTTAGCTTTTGGTGCTGCTCTTGTAAGCCCACCAGCTCACCTTGTGAATTTTTAAGGCTTATTTGCTTAGTGTTTAAGCTCTCTTTCGCCTGAGCTAATTCTTTTTGTAGCAATACTAATGCCTGCTCACCTTTTTGATGCTGTGCTAAAAGCTGCGTAATTTTATCGCTAAGTTCTTGCTCTGGTATCAGCAGCTCTTCTATTTCATTTAGTAGTTCTTGCGCACCTTCTGATGCACTAACGTGCTCTTGCTCCGCATGGCTCAATTTGGTTTGGCTTAACTGCCATTCACTGCGTGCCTTTTGCTCTAAGAGAGTTGCCTTATGTGCTTGTGTTTTATATTGCTCAAGCATGCTTAATGCTTCGCTATAACTTTTATCACTTTGTGAGCGCAAGCTATTTGCAGCGTCTACTTCATCCGCTAAGTTGAGTTGCTGCTCATTTAACACTTCAAATTGCGCTACTTGCTCATCAAGCACGGTATTTAATTGTAAAAGCGCAGTGGTTAATTGCTGTTTTTGTTGTTGTAGCTTTTCTAGTTGTAACTTAAAGTGCGCTACTTGCTGTTTGAGCATATCGCTGCGCGTACTGGCTACCGCTATATTTTGCGCAAGCTCATGTATGGCCTCTTTTAGCTCGCTTTGTTCGTTAATTAATTTTATTTGCTCAGCTGTATGTTCGTCACGAGTGTGTGTTACTTGTTGTAACTCGTCCTCGGCATTAGTTAACTGCTGCGCTTTATCTTGCAATTGCTTATGCTTTAAAAGTAATGAGTTTTCTGCATTACATTCAGCATTTACATGCCAATTACGACCATATAAAGCACCGTTTTTATCCATAACGGCTGTATAAAAACTATCTTTTAGTATTTCTAAATCACCGCTTTTACTATAAGCAATACGTGCTAAATGCTCTGGATAAACACCGCTTGTTATATATGTAGCTAAGCTATTTGTTGGCACACTTTTATCACTATTTGGCCACACACTGTTATCAGCTTGCTGCTCACTTACATTTAAATGCTTTAAAGATTTAAGTGCTTGCTCTATTAGAAGCTCAAAGCCTTCTTTAACACTTAGCTGATTAAACAAACCATTAGTACGTTCACTTTTCTCATCAAGCCCTAATGTACTTTTAAGCCCCGTTATACTGGCTTTTAACTCGTTTATTGTTTGAGTGAGCGTCGAATATTGTTTTTGTGAGTTATTAACAAGCTCATTTTGCACTTCAAGCTTAGCAGTGCACTTCGTATGTGCTGTTTGTTTAGCGGCAAGTTCTTGAGTTAAGGTTTGTGTTTGCTGTGTTTGCTGTATTAACTGCTGCTCTACATCACTACTTTGTAGCTCGCTAAGCTGAACAGTTAACTGATCAATTTGTTCGTTAACATGATCAATTTGCTGCTGAGTTTGTTTAATGTGACTACTATCCAGTTGCGCATTATTATTAAGCTGTTGCTGTTGCTCACACAAAGCTTGCCAATGAGTATGGTGGCGCTGCTTAAGTGCTAATAATTCCTCAAGTTCATGCGTTAACCCACTAACTTGCTCTTCACATATTAAGGCGTTTTCACTTGCCTCTTGCAGGGCTTCATTAAGTTGCTCGCACACAATTTGCTGCTGCGATTTTACCTCAGCACTTTGAATTTGGCGTTGCTGTAATTTAATTAAACTTTGTTTAAGCGTTTGGGTTTGCTGCTTTACATTGATTTGTTGTTGCTCAGCGCGAGTAAGCTCGGTGTGTATTACATGTTGCTGATGCTGTGCATCGCTTAGTTTATCTTGCTGGGCTTGTACTTGCCCCTCTAGGCTTGCAAGTACATCGTCATGCCCTGAGTTAGCGGTTTTAAAAAACAAAATTTGATCATTAAGTTTTTTAATTTGGGCACTTTTTTCAAGTTGCTGCTGATGTAACTTTTGCCATTTTAAAACCGCAATTTGGCCTTTTAGCGTACGTTCTTGTACTTTTAATTCGCGGTATTTTTTTGCATCAACCGACTGCACAGCCAATTTATCGAGCTGGCTTTGTAATTCTTTACGCACATCTAACAAACGTTCAAGATTTTCGCGAGTGCTCTTTATACGAGTTTGTGTTTCACGGCGACGCTCTTTGTATTTAGAAACGCCAGCGGCTTCTTCTAAAAATACGCGCAGCTCTTGTGGTTTACTTTCTATTAAGCGCGAGATCATCCCTTGCTCAATAATTGCGTAACTACGTGGACCAAGACCGGTGCCTAAAAATATATCGGTAATATCGCGCTTACGGCATTTACTGCCATTTAAAAAATACAGTGACTGTCCGTCGCGCGTTACTAAACGCTTAATAGCAATTTGGTTTCGATCGGCAAATGTGTTTGAAGGACTTCCTTTATCGTTATCAAAAACAAGCTCTACAGAGGCTTGTGATATGGCTTTTCGATTAGTTGAGCCATTAAAAATAACGTCGGTCATGGCGTCGCCACGCAGGTTTTTAGCAGAGCTTTCACCTAGCACCCATCGTACTGCATCAATAACGTTAGATTTGCCACAGCCATTGGGGCCAACAACACACGTCATTTGATCAGGAAATGGAATTTTAGTGGGCTCTACAAACGATTTAAAGCCCGCTAATTTAATAGTGCTTAAGCGCATCTTATTGTTATTACCGATTATTATTGTTATTGATTACAAACAATTTAACTCATTAACAGTTAAATTGTTAAGCTTGTCGTTTAAAATTATCTAAAATAATACCGGTCGCCATTGCCACATTAAGCGACTCTGCACCACCAAAAGCGGGGATGGTGATTTTATTAGTTACTAACTTTGCACATGTCTCGCGTATTCCATGCGACTCACTGCCCATTAGTAAAACGCCTGAGCCCGTAAATTGGGTTTTATGCACGCTTTGCCCATCTAAAAAAGCACCGTAAACAGGTAAATTTAAAGACTGTAGGTAATCAGGTAAATCTACTTGGCTTACCGATACCCTTACAAATGAGCCCATCGTGGCGCTAATTGTTTTTGGGTTGTAAGCGTCTGCGCTGTCGGTGCTAGTTACTATATGTTTAATACCGTACCAGTCTGCCACTCTTATTATTGTGCCTAAATTACCAGGGTCTGATACGCCATCAAGTGCGAGTATTAAGCCACTTGCTTGTGGTAAAGCTGCCTTTGGCATATCAACAATAGCAATGGCTGCATTATTGCTAACTAGCGTGCTGGCTTTGGTGAGGGCTTCTTCATCAGCTTCAATAAAATTAGCGTGCTGATACTTACCTTGGTACGCATTTATAAATTCGTTTGTAGCAAAAATATTAACCACATTTAATGGGCTGTTTAATAACTCAAGTACGTTTTTCTCACCCTGTACAAGGTATTGATTATATTGCTTTCGGTACTTTTTTTGGCCAAGTTGGCGAATAAGTTTGAGTTGGTTTTTTGAAATCATAACAGCCCCATAAAATTATCCAGCAAGTATAACAGATTTCGTTATAACATCTGAACTCGAAAAGCAGCGAATGGGGCTAATTTATCTTACTCGCACTTCTTTCGAAGGTCAGATCAATGCGAATAAACATGCCTTTTATTGCCTCTAATTGATTTGAATCGTCAACCGTCTGAGCCAATTCCTCATAAAGATTATCTGACGCTTGCTTAAACTTATTATTAAACTTGCCCTTGGTTGCCAACATAAATGCATCGGCTAATGTACGCTGCCACTCATTTAAATACTTTAGCTTTGTATTACCAGCCAAATTTTCACAAATTGAGTTTAATCGAACCGACGCATGCCCTAAATTTAGAGCGGTTAGTGCAAGATCAGTAATTACGCGTGAGTGTGAACCTTGATCGTAATTAGTTAGGCGAATTAACCTATCGGCCATGCGGCGGTTATACCAAATACTTGGGGTTGGATAGTTATTTATTTCGAGTAAATCTTTATAAGTGGCCTTAAAAACACGATGAACAAGTAATTGCACACTCGGGCCTGTGAATAACTGAAAAATCCAAAATAAAATACTCACCCCCGCAAAAATTGCCATGGCAGAGCTAAGTGTGTAATCGATTGAAAACGCAAGGCTCATATCGGTACTGGGTCTTACCAAAATCGTAAATGGGATACAAAACCCCAAGCCATATGGCAATGTTTGTTGATCAGCTAGCAGCAGTAAACCCAGAAAATAAGGCCCTGCTAATACAAGTAGCAATATTTCTAATTGCCCACCACTTTGTGATAATAAATTGAGTGCGTAAAAAATAGTTACAATAGCAGCAACCACCACGCCTACCAATAAACGCTTTATTACCACCTGTAAAATAGCTAACGGTATTCTCGCCAACATTATCGAAAATATGACCGGTAAAATCATAATTAATAATGCAGCAGAAGAGCCTGTATTAATCCAAATAAATGCGCCGATAGAAAACACCAAAGCAGTTCTAAATCCAACAATTATGCCAGCTAATGGGTCGCGATATGTAAGCATACTGGGTGCATTTAATAATGTTTTATCACGCTCTTCTAACGCTCTGTATGCGCGTAGTAAAATTGTTAAGTCGACTGCTACTTCTAAGCTCACATTGAGCATGTGAGATTCAAATGGCGAATCACTCACCGTATTTGCTCTATAGTCGGTTAGCTCTTTACGCAGCGTTTTAACTTGTTCGGCGCAGTAATCAAAATCGTCAGACTCTTTAATTTGTGCAAATACGTGCTTAAGTTTACTTATTAATTTATCTAAAGTAGGTGTAATAAGGTCTTCGTGGTTTCGCTGTAGACGGCCAATTATTTGAATTAAGGCCAATAAAGAAAGTACTTTTTGCGACAACTGATTTGCAGCACGCGAGCGCCCTGGACCTTTTGGTCCTTCGTATCTTACTGCGCTGGAATCTTCGTTTATTGATCCCAATGTTGCCATAATGCCATCTATTTGCTGATGACGGTTTTCGTGCGAGCCCTTAGAATCAAGCTCAATAACTAAATAATGTAACGTTTGATTTATAACCGACCGCGCTTGTGTTTGCAGTAAATGTTTAACCTTTACAGGCCAAAATAGATGACTCACAAGCCCAGCACATACAGAGCCTATTATTATTTCGCTTACTCGCGCTTGTGCAATATCAAATATACTTTGACTGCTCACCATTGCCGGAGTAACCATGACTAAAAGCACAATAATGGCGGCTGTTACACCGGCCATTGCAAACGCATACACAAAGTTTGCTTGGCGAACCATTGCCGATAACGCAGAGTTCACCCCCAACCATAATGCCAGTGCACCGAGCGCTAAATAAGGGTAGAGAATTAACTGAGTTAAAAGCAATATGCCAAATAAACCGCCCACTATGGTGCCTATTATTTGGCATATTGCTTTTTCAATAACCAATCCGCTTTGCGGGCGTAATTGCAAAAAAATAGCCGAGACTAACGCCCAATAAGGCCTTTCAAGATTAAGCGACATAGCAATAGTGAGCGCCATCACCATAGCTATAACGCCCTTAGTCGCAAAAATAATTGCCTGTTTTTTAGGAAAAAACAAATTTTGTAATACAACGCCCACTGTATTCCCCTTAACGTGTAGCGAGATGTATAGTGGCGGTCATTCCTGCGCTAAGCTGTGTATTTTCGGGCAATGAATCTAACTTAATATCAACAGGAATACGTTGCGATAAACGTACCCAATTAAATGTTTGTTGTACTTGTGGTAAAAGCTGACCGTTACTTTGTGTATTCGTATTTGCAATGGCTTTACCTACACTCACTACATGCCCTGTTAATTGCTTACCACCACTTAAAAGGGCTATTTTAGCTTTTTGATCAGGATAAATAAGTGGTATTTTACTCTCTTCAAAGTAACCCGTTACATAAAATGAATCTGACTGAACAATAGCAAAAACAGGTGTGCCTTGAGCTACATAGTTGCCTTGGCGTAAATTCAAATTAATTATTTGCCCTGATGCAGGCGCAACAATTTTAGTTCTATCAACATTTAACTGCGCAATTGTTTGCTCTGTCTTGGCTAAGTTATAATTTGCTTCAGCAATTTTAGTATTAATACGTGTTGATTCTAGCGTTTCTTCACTAATTGCCTGTTGAGTGTTTAGCTCAACACGTCTTTCGTATTTGTGCTTGGCAAGTTCCCATGTATACAATGCGTTTTCTGTGTTTGCTTTACTTTTATCAAGCGCTGCTTGATAACGCTTTTGATCAACATTAAAAAGTACTTCGCCTTTTTGTACGTTTTGACCATCTTTAATATTTAAAGCAGTTACCCAACCCGACACGTCTGGAGCAACCGTGACAATATCGGCTCGAATACGCCCATCACGCGTCCAAGGAGTATGCATGTAGTCAGTCCATACCCAACGCCCAGCAAAAACCGCAGCTATAACAACCAAGATAGTAAAAGGAATACGCAGATATTTAATCATTCAATTTATCTTCCACTTAGTAATACCAACCCGCAATAATACTTGAGTAATTTGAGGGCTTAAACCTGACGCTAACTGTGTTAAAAATTTCTGATATAGAACAACTAAATAACGAAATTTTTGCCTTGTTATCGACACGGTTTTCTTGCCTCAAAATAGCTCAATTAATTAAGCAAATTGGTATAAATAGACGGCGAGTGCCAAGTAACAAACAAATAGTGACACCTCAAACCAAGCCACTTTCCAAATACGGTCATGCCAATCTAGTCGATGCAAAGCAAAACGAGTCAACGCCGTTAAAATAAATGCTATTGGGAAGTAAACAATCAGCGGGCTAAACTCTAATCCCCCTAACACGACTGCTTGGAACATAATAAATATCCTAATGTTATTTAAAGCGATGATAAAAGCTGTAAAACCTAAATAAATTTACATCCGCACTACTCTTACAATCTATTATTTTGGCATATAAATCAATTAGCTTAATTGTACGTAGGTGTGCTTAATACATAATTAATGCCATTACATTTAAGCAGCACTAAGTATGTATAGTAGCTAAATCGCATATTAATAAGCTAAAGACCCCAGTTACCAGCCAAATAAATAAACCAGCGAGGTTTATTTATAAAAAAGTATTAGAGTATTTAACTCAATACTTAAAACGCCTATTTATAGCTGTTTGCAGAAGGGTTGGATAATTATAAACATTGAATTTTGCACTAAAAATGGGTAAATTAACAAAAAAACAACATGGATATAATTTAATGGAATCAATACACCCTACCCCATCTGAAACAACCCCACCAATAAATGAGCCTGCCGAACCAATTTTTAGCGGAAAAGTGCAATTTAGTGGTAAAGGTGGTGAGTTTTTTGGAATTTGGATTGTAAATATATTACTTAGCGTTATTACGCTTGGCATATATTCGGCGTGGGCTAAAGTACGTACGCATCGCTATTTTTACGGCCACACCCGCATAGATGGTCATAGTTTTGACTACTTAGCAACACCAATACAAATTTTAAAAGGTCGGATTTTAGCGGTTGTTGTATTTTTTATTTACACATTCTCAATTAGCTTTATGCCTATTTTAGGCCTGTTTATTGCTCTTGGTTTTATCTTTTTAATGCCATGGATTATTAACCAAGGTTTACGTTTTAATCTGCGCATGACCCGCCATCGTAATGTTCGCTTTGCTTTTAAAGGCAGCTATGGCGAAGCCTTTGTTAACTTTATACTTTTACCTATTGCCAGCATATTTACGCTTTATTTATTAATGCCTTACGTTATAAAACGTATTGATAGCTATATCCATAGCAATATTAGTTATGGTGACAAACCACTTACTGTAAATCTTAAAGGCGAAACCTATTACCTAACAGCGCTTATTTGCTTTGTAGTGAGCTCTATCACCATGGT
The DNA here is from genome assembly GCF_031198785.1 of Pseudoalteromonas sp. HL-AS1. NCBI lineage: Bacteria > Pseudomonadati > Pseudomonadota > Gammaproteobacteria > Alteromonadales > Pseudoalteromonadaceae > Pseudoalteromonas > Pseudoalteromonas sp. HL-AS1. The sequence goes on along the minus strand of NZ_CP133569.1, from coordinate 1,291,354 downwards.
GGTATTTATGGGGATTTTAGGATTATTTGGCCTCAACTTAGTAGATATTGAAAACCAACAAAATTTAGAAAACTCTGCAGCGATGGTTATGCTTCCTATCTTTATGATGATTGCCTATGTGCTAATGATTGCCATTGTTTCTGCTGTATGGCACGCCGCTATTAGAAATCACATTTTTGATAACAGCCATTTTGAAGGCGTTGCTACATTTAAATCAGAGCTAAAACCAATTCCTTTCGCTGTTTTACTATTAACTAATATGTTGGCTATTGTATTTTCTTTAGGGCTTGCATACCCATGGACAAAAGTACGTACATCAAAAATGCTCGCTGATGTAACTAACGTCACTATTTATCCTGGTGCATTAAACCTAATCGATACCGCGCAAGAACAGCAATCATCATTTGCTGAAGAAGCTGCAAACGTATTTGATATTGACCTTTCTCTAACTTAAGAGCTCACCATGGATGTAAAGGGACATTTTTTCCCCATCGCATCGAGTAACTATCAAGTGTGTGTTGCCACTATTAGCGACACACACATTGAAGTTATTAACGATGAACACGTTATAGCTCGCCACGCAATCTCAAGTCTAAAATTAAGTTCGGGGATGGCAGGACTTGCCGACGAACTAAACTTTGAAGATGGCAGTCGTTTTATTCCTCAAGATGTAAGTTACAGATGGCCATTTAAAGAAAATAACCACCACGTAATGGAACGCCTTGAAAAAAGTAAATGGGCAATTTTAGCCGCAGTAATATTTACACCGCTTTTTATGTGGTTAGTACTTTATAAAGCAGTACCCGCCATTGCTGTTTACAGTGTTGATACCCTGCCACGTAATGTTGTAGAACAAATGGGGGAGCAAAGTTTTACACTAATTAAAAAGATTGCGCTTGACCCAAGTGAGCTGCCCGCAGAGCAGCAAGCTAAAGTACAAGCGCATTTTACAAGTATGCTTAATGCGTTATCGCTTGATCAATCGGTGTATAGATTATCGTTTTATAAATCCGACAGCTTTGGTGCTAATGCGTTTGCACTACCCCATGGCCGTATCGTGGTCACAGATGATTTAGCAAATTTACTTGCCGATAAACCCAATGCACTAAAAGCGGTATTGCTACACGAAATGGGCCATGTAGTCCACCAGCATAGCGTACGTATTACAGCACAATCTGCCGCAAGTACGATTGTGCTAGCGGTTGTATTTGGTGATTTAGAAGGGGTTGCAGAGGTTGCGTTAGGTACAGGCGCATCATTTGCTCAGCAAGGGTTTTCACGAGATATGGAACGCGAGGCAGATACCTTTGCACTCATTCAATTAGAGTCACTTGGGTATTCGAGTAATGATTTTGCTGATGCAATAGAAGCGCTGCAAGAAAGCCATACCAGCGAAAACGAACACCTAGAAAAAGTAAATGACTTTTTAGAGTACTTGTCTAGCCACCCAAGTGCACAAGAGCGTATTGACACTGCTAGGAAATAATCGCGGTTATATTCAACTTGCTCGCTACATAGTGAGTTTAAGTTGGATATACCACGGCTTTTTTCCAAAGCTTTATCATATTGCACCGCTTGAAAAATTAATGACTGGCAGTGCTGATTTTTCAGCAGAAGTGTCTGACTTAATTACACGTTCGGCGGGTTTTGGCGAAATTATATTTGGATTGTGTTTATTTGTGTTTTATAAAAATAAATATCTAGTAATTTTAAATGTTTTAGCATTAATTGGCCTTTTACTCGCTGTAGTTGCAATGCAGCCACAATTGCTTATTGAAGCATTTAACCCTGTAACTACTAACCTGCCTCTTATTGGTCTAAGCGTTATTTGGTTAAAAGAAATTAAGCAGTTGAATAATCGATACCTCTAAATAAAAAAGGGTATGCAAGCGCATTAATGCCGTTCACTTAAGGTGAGCGGCTTTTTTATTTCTAGCGTACCGCTGTGGTCTTGGCTTGACTGCACGAGGAAAACCTCGATCCCTTCGAGGCTCTAGAATTAGGCTTTCTGCCATCGCATAAAAGTATTTTAATTGACGTGGTATGGCTCCAGGTGTTGAATAAGGTAATCCAACAAGCAACCTCATTATTTGAGCTAAACTACCATTGAAACTCAGTTGGTACGGTAAATAATCACCTTTTAATGTGTGGCACATTTTTACCATCTGATATCGCACCATATTATAAGTAAGCAACACTCCCCACAGCTCTTGCTTTACAAGCGCTGGTAAGCGACTTCTTAATGTTAATCGATTGCCCAGCATATATTGCTTTTGTTCCCGATAACCAAGCTCTATCTCCCAGCGGTGACTGTACAAATCACCTATATCGGCTGATAGATATCGCATCGGATCTGTCATAGATGTCATCACACTATATGATTTCCCCTTTATTTTTCGAGTCACTAACCTCGCGATTAAGGTGTTAGGCAGCGTTGGCCACATCTTTCTTGCTCTTGGGTTGCTGCTAAGTTGGACTAATTTATCATTACGCCCTAATGTTTGAATAACTTCATATTGCACATTTTTTTTCAGGGGGATTAGCCAATGGCGTTCACTGCCAGTTGTTTGCCATTTATGTAAAAGCCCTAAAGAATAGAAACCTTTGTCGAATAAAGTGAGACTGTTATCGGGTGTGGTTTCTATAAGCTTTTCAGCCAGCACCATTTCATTGACCTTGTAATCATCAAAAGCACTCCCCGTGATTAGGTGGCTGCTTAGCTCCATTTGACACACCATTCTGACCTGTGGGTATTGTGTATTAGTCGGTTTTGTAAAGGCTTCATTGTTTTGGGGTGAGTCATCCGTACGCCAAACGACACCATCGACACCAAGCAAGGTAAGCCCATTCCAATGAGGATGATTAGCGTCATTATTCCAATGCCTTTGGGTGCATTCAAATAAGGCTTTCATGGCGGCTTCACCTAGGTTTTTACGACGCTGAGTTAAAGCACTTGGCGCAACAAATGGCTTACCATCGCGGTCAACAATGTCGAGCATATTAACGACATCGGCCATCGATTTGTCATTATAAATAACCATCCCGATCAACAACCAAGCCATCGATTCTAGGGTTAGTTTTCTTTTTCGTAGTGTAACGGTTTCGGTCAGTGCATAGGCTTCTTCGATAAGAGATAAAGGGAGTAAGTCTGCGAGTGTTTCAACGTCATTAGGTTTGATGTTGTTAATAATATCGAGAGCATTAGAAAGTTGCATAAAAAAATCCGAATTCTACAAAAGAATTCGGATTCTTACATACCTAGAAGATCGTTCAAGTGCTATTAACTAATTCTTAAATGATCGGCATTAATGCAAGCGCATACCCTTTTTTGTAGTACTTAAGTTATATAATTAGTACTTATTTTTATGCGTCCACAAATGCAGTAATTCGCTCGCAATGGTTGCTGCGGCAATAGCGGTAAGCTCACTTTGGTCGTACGAAGGTGATACTTCTACTACATCCATACCTACCATGTTTATGCCTTTTAGCGCACGCAGTACTTTAAGTACTTTATCTGACGTTAAACCACCACACACAGGAGTGCCTGTACCAGGCGCAAACGCAGGGTCTAAACAATCTATATCAAACGTTAAGTAAACAGGTAGGTCACCTACTCGCTCAAGTATTTGCGCTGCAATTTCATTTGCATGTAAATCATTGGCTTGCATTGCATCAATCACAGCAAACTCATGTTTACTTTGATCAAAGTCGGTACGAATACCTATTTGTATACTGTGCTCAACATCAATCAGCCCTTCCATTGGTGCATGATAAAACATAGTGCCGTGATCAAATCGCGAGCCATTGCTATAGGTATCGGTGTGCGCATCAAAATGCACTAACGCCATTTTGCCATGTATTTTTGCATGAGCACGTAATAGCGGAAGCGTCACAAAGTGATCGCCCCCTAAACCTAATAGTGTTTTACCTTGGCGAAGTATTTGATCCGCAGCCATTTCTAGTTGCACAGTAAAATACTCAGGATCCCCGACAGGGTAAGTAAAGTCCCCTGCGTCTGCCACTTTTAAGCGCTCAAACAACGGGAACGTCCACGGGTATTTAGTGTCTTCCCATGCTAAATGAACCGATGCACGACGAATTGCATCAGGGCCTAAGCGCGCACCAGGGCGGCCCGAGGTCGCTAAATCAAATGGTAAGCCTAAAACCACTACGTCTGCATCAATTGCATTAATGTTTTGCACCATAGGACGACGTAAAAATGTCATCCCATTTGAGTACAATGAGTGATCTGCGTGACCAAACAAAGTCGACATTGCTTATAACTCTTCTAAATAAGTGTAGCCATCAAGGCCGCTTTGCAACTCGTCTAAAACGCTTTGCTGTTCGTGTTTTTCAATTTTAGTGCTTACTAACTGCTCGTATGATTGCTGAAAACTTTCAACATCTAAATGTACATAGCGCATCATATCGGCAACAGTGTCACCTTGGTTTATCTCGGTAATACTTGCAACGCCTTGCTCATCCATATTGACAATTGCGCTGTGCGTATCGCCAAACAAGTTATGCATGTCACCTAAAATTTCTTGATAAGCACCCACCAAGAAAAAACCCATTAAATAAGGTTTATCAGCACTAAACTCTGGCACTGGTAGTGTGCTTTCAATACCTTGTCCATCTACGTAATGCTCAAGTGCGCCGTCTGAATCACAGGTTATATCAAGTAATACAGCACGTTTTTTTGGTGCTTCAGTTAAGCCACTTAATGGCAATACCGGAAACACTTGATCAATGCCCCATGCATCTGGAAGCGATTGAAATAACGAGAAGTTTACAAAAAACTTATCGGCTAAACGTACGTTTAACTCGTCAATAATCGGACGATGAAAACGGTTTTTATTATCCATGTGCTTGTTAAGTTCATAACAAATACGGATATTAATTTGTTCAGCCCATGCACGCTGCGATAAGTCTAATAAACCGAGTGCAAATTGGTTATGCGCTTCAGCTAAATCACCTTGGCTGTCGTGATAAATCTCAATTAATGCACGGTCATCCGTTAAATCAGTTAACTGTACAAACGATGCCCACATGTTTTTTAATAACAGGGGTGCATCTGCCGCTGGCGCTACTAACTCTTCTGGCGTGTAACTTTCAGTACCAATAACATTAGAAATAAGCACAGCATGATGCGCCGTAAGCGCACGACCCGACTCAGAAATAATAGTCGGCATTGGTTGCTCATATTGCTTACATGTATCACCAATGGTGTACACAATGTTATTCGCATATTCAGCTAAGCTGTAATTCATAGAGTTATGCGACTGGCTACGCGTGCCGTCGTAATCAACAGCTAAACCGCCACCTACATCAAGGCAATCAATTTCTGCGCCTAGTTTACGTAGCTCACAGTAAAAACGCGCAGCTTCGCTTACACCTAAACGTACGTCACGAATGTTCGCCATTTGTGACCCTAAGTGAAAATGCACAAGCTGCAATAAATCAAGCTGGTTTGCGCCTTTTAAACGATTAACTACATGTAAAACTTGCGATGCGGATAAACCAAATTTTGATTTTTCGCCACCACTCGCTTGCCACTTACCTTTACCTTGCGACGCTAAACGTACACGAATACCAATGCGTGGTTTTACGTTAAGCTCTTTTGCTTGGCTAAGCACCATGTCTAGCTCAGAAAGCTTTTCAAGTACGATATACACTTTATGACCTAGCTTTTCGCCAATAAGTGCTAAACGTACGTACTCTTTATCTTTGTAGCCGTTACATACAATAACGGCGCTGGTTTTTTCAGCCAGTGCTAGTACCGTTAGTAATTCAGGCTTGCTGCCTGCTTCTAAACCAAGTTGCTTTTTTTCTACTTGTGCTTGGCTTGCTACTATTTCTTCAACCACTTCACGTTGTTGGTTTACTTTTATCGGGTAAACTAATAGATAGTCTTTAGGGTAACCATAGTTTTCAATCGCAGTATTAAATGCGCCGCATAAGCTGTGTACACGATGGTGTAAAATTTGCGGAAAACGAACTAAAGCAGGTAAGCTTAAACCTTTATCTTGTAGTTGCTTTGCGATATCTGTTAGTGCAATGGTTTGCTCTGGGGCATGAGCCTTGGGCGCAACATACACATCACCTTGATCATTAATACCAAAAAAACCTTGGCTCCAATGACGAACATTGTAGCTCGTACGAGCTTGTTCTAGTGATGTTGTCTCTTTCATTTATCTTTCTCTTTTATTTAATTAATGCCGACTCGGCTAGTGCCGCGCATTAAAAGAAAAATAGAGATTCAAGTCCAACAAGTATTTTTACTCGTAACGAGTGATTTTTGATGTTAAAAAAATAACCAAACAACTATTGCCCGCTAGCATATATAAAACAGGACTTTGATGATTTTTAAAGATAAGAAAAGTTATAAAAAATGGCTATTTTTAAATGACTCATTATAAATTTTATTAGTAAAAATGAATGAGCTCGTTCAATAAAATTCATCTTGAGTTACTTTGTTTATAAAATTTACTTTTGATGGGTTAGAGCAAGGCGTTCTCAACACCTCAATTACTTACAGTTTAGCCAACGTGTTGTGGCCAAGTAATACCTATGTATTCTGCAAAGTGAATAAAAACTGCACGTCAAAAACGCTTAGCATACATCCACCAGCTTCAATCATTACTTGGCGCAAATGTAGCGTTAGGTATTGCCTGTGGTATTGAAAGTGGGAAATTGCAGTAGTGTATAAGCGAATTCGATTAATTGACTATAAGCTAGCTATGCACTTTTTGGGGCAAACATAATTATAGCCATACCTAGCAGTGCAACTAGACCACCGATAATATCCCACATAGTAAGCTTTACGCCATCAACAACCCATAACCATAATAGCGCAACGCAAATATATACGCCGCCATAAGCTGCATACACACGCCCGGCAGCAGTAGGATGTAAAGAGAGCAACCATGCAAATAGTGCCAAACTTAACGCTGCAGGAATTAAAAGTAAAATGCTTTTATCTTGCTTAAGCCAAAGGTAGGGCAAATAGCAACCCACTATTTCTGCTAAGGCTGTAATAGTAAAAAGTGCGATTGTTTTTAATTCAAACATAATGCTCCGCGCAAAAATAACAAGCATAACAATCAATACAAATTGTTATGCTTAGTATTCGTTATGAATCTGCGTTGTTATTCGCTAAGCGCCATGGTGGCAAGTTTCATTGTGCTTTCAAACGACTTAGTGCCCGCTATAAATAAACCATTATGGCAAAACACTGCATCATCAATACCGGTTTCATCTACGAACGCTTGATCAGATAAACCAGACCATGCTTTAGGAAGCGGTTTTCTATCTTCAAACGAGCCAGGCTCAACGGGTACTGTTTGTAATATCCATTGCCCAGAATGCGATGGGTAAACCATGTATAGCGCCTCACTTGATAAAATATGCACTGTTTTTTTCCACGGTGTGTACTTTTCAAGCACGATTACTCTGGCATCGTCTGCATTTTCAATTGCTTTGGCGACAATCTCTTTTGCATTAACACTACCGTGAGCTGAGGCGATAAAACGAATGAGCATGCGAGCTGCAAATTCAACGGCTTCATCAAAGCAGGTATCAAAGTTACTTTCTTCTTCCCATGTAGGGTTAAACATTGAAATTGTTTGGCTCAAGCTTATCCCTTTTGATACACCTTCAACATGACCACAATCAATGGCGTCAATAGTTGAAACTAAGCCTGAATCCACTCTATCAGCAACGGCTTGGTTATCATCACACAGTGCTAAGCCGTATTTTTTCCACACTAATCCAAATGATGAAAAAGGAATGCCATTTTCTCGCTCGCCTGCACCACCACGTTGATGATGATCAAAGCGATTAGTTTCAGGATCGTATTCCCCACCTACATCTATTACGTAGTCGGCACTTTCTATAAGTGCTTTATCGCGTGTGCGTACCAATTTAAACGTTGGCAAAACATGTTTAAGTACCGCAATACTAAAAACGTCATCTGCATGAAAATTACCATTGTGGGTTACTACTGTTATTTCGCTCATTTGTTTATTGCTACTTTTAGAAAAGATAAAAATTCTCGCTTTGTAAGTTAGTCACTAATTATCGAGGCAGATTTTATACGAAGACAGGTGTTAAAAACAGTGAAGTATTTTTGCATCACTATAAAAGCTGCTTTTATAGTTACTAGTTTGAGTATGACTTTTATTACAAGATAATAATGAAGGCTGATATTTACGACACATTAAGCTTTAATATGTCGCAGCGTTAATGAACTTATTTACTAAGCCCTAATTCCATAAAAACACTTTGTGGATTATCTACATATGAGCCAAAACTGCTACAGCGTTTAAAGCCTAAATTTTCATATAAATTGATTGATTTTATTTGTTTTGGGCCTGTTTCTAAGCGTATTAACGGGATTTGTTTTTCGCCAGCTTGATGCAATAAAATCTGCATAATACGTCTTGATAGCCCTTTACCACGATGACTTGGTTTTACATATAAACGTCTTATTTCGCCGTAAGGCTGGGTATCAAATTTCTCTACAATCGCACCGCAGGCAATAATACCTTCTTCAGTTTTTAAACCAATAGCGTACACATTAGGTAAGGTTAATTCGTTTAACTCCAGAGACTGTGCGGTAGCCACAGGATATAAAGAATTTATAAGTCGGTCTATATCATCAAATACATTTACCACGTCGGGATCATTCGGGTTCAAATCGACTAACTGCATAAAGCTTCCATTCATTGTTATAAGTTTATTAAGCTTTAAATAATATATTTAAGCGGTCATAGCTTAGCATTGTTTAATTAAAAAATCTTTACTCCTTATTTAGCATATGGGTTATGAAATTTCACCAGCTAAAAGAGCAAAAGTGGCCTAGCAAGTGTGTAAATTTTGCTAAATTATTACTAATTAATAAATAGTAGTGTTCAAGTATTATTGCGCATTAGTATTAGCGCTATGCCATTTTGAATAGCCTTCTTTATCCATCGGCCTTGCAATTAAGTAGCCTTGCATGGCGTCAATATTCATTTTTTTAAGTAAGTCATATTGTTCTGTTGTTTCTACGCCTTCTGCAACGACCACTAAGTTTAAGCTTTTTCCTAAACTGATAATTGTTTGCGCAATATTAAAGCCAACCGTGCTATCTAAAATTTTATCAATAAAGCTTTTATCTATTTTTAATTCTTTAACAGGAAACGCACTTAAGTACGCTAAGCAGGAGTAACCGGTTCCAAAATCATCAATCGAAAATAAAAAGCCAGCAGCAATGAGCTCTTTCATTTGCCTAATTGTATAATCTATATCGCTTGAGAGCATTGACTCGGTTATTTCTAACTTAATTTGCTGTGCTCGAATATCAAATTTATTGATAGTGCTAAACAGCTCTCCTTTTAAATTTGATGAATTAAACTGGCTTTGACTAATATTAATTGAAACACTAAACGAGTCGTCAATTATGTTATCTGCTTTAAGTTCGTTTATTAAAATACATATATCATGTAAAACAATATTTTGTAGTTTTTGAATAAGCCCGTATTGCTCTGCAATTGGTATAAATTCGTTTGCTGTTATCAGCCCTCTTTGAGGATGGTTCCACCTAATAAGTGCTTCAGCACCAACAACATCACCCTGCGTATTAACTTGTGGCTGAAAGTAAGCACAAAACTCATTAGACGCAATTGCTCTCACTATGTCGGTTTCTAGCTCTGTTTGCTTTTCAAGTAGTGTTTGCAAGGCTGGGTCGTAAAAGCTGCTGCTATTACCCCCTTTATTTTTAGAACAATACATAGCAGTATCTGCAAATTTTAATATATTGTCAGCCTGTGCGTTTACGCTATCAATTAGACAAATACCTATGCTGCAGCTTACTTGAAATGCAAGGTTGCCCACTTCAAATTTATCATGAAAAGCTCTTTGAATCTCTTTGGCTACTATTTTGCACTCGATGCTCGCCTGCAGTGTATTTTCTCCAACGTGTTTTAGTAAAATAATAAACTCATCGCCACCCGCTCTGGCCAACGTATCAGATCCTTTTATTATTGCGCTTAACCTTTTTGCTAATTCCACAAGTACTTCATCACCCGCACTGTGCCCAAGTGAATCATTAATACGCTTAAAGTTATCTAGGTCTAAAAATAATAATGCCCCTATATTTTTGTTACGCTTAACACTCTCTACACATCGACTTAATTTGTCGTTAAGCATCCTTCTATTTGGAAGATTAGTTAATGGATCGTAAAAGGCGAGCTTATGAACTTCTTGCTCAGCCTTTTTCTTTATTGAAATATCTCTGGCCATCCACACTACATGTCTTTTTGTAGGACTACTGGGATTGTAATGATCTAGAGCGGCAGCTCGTCCCTCAAAAACTATGCCCCCTTTGGGAACATTTAATTCATATTCAAATATTTGCATCTCGTTAGTCGAGAGTGTTGTTTCGATGACATCCATTATCATCTTCGCATCTTTTTGAGAAAGTAGGTCTTTAACATTTTCGCCAATAAGATCCGTGGTCGAATCAAGCAGTAACTCATTAGAGGTACCATAAACATCGGTATATGTGCCATCCTCACTTAAAATGAGGATGAGATCGGGCATTACTTTGGTGAAGGTTTTAAATTTTTCATTACTGTGCTGTAAATTAAAGACAAGCTGTTTTGCCTTCTCAAATTCGTTACTTTTCTCAAGAGCAATACTTGAAAAGTGTACAAAAAAATCTATTAGTTCTAAATCTTGCTCTGATGGGGCTTTAGGGGTGCTGTGATAAATAGCAAAGGTGCCTAACAAATCAGCTTGAGTTGAAAAAATAGGTGTTGACCAACATGACTTTAGATCAAACTTTAGCGCTAAATCTTTAAAGTCCTCCCAAAGCGGTGAGGTTTCAATATTTTCTACAATCGTGCGCGATTTCGAAAATGCTGCAGTACCACATGAACCTACTTTTGGCCCTATGTGAACTCCATTAAGCAAACTACAGTACTCTGGATGAATATTAGGAGCTGCGCAATGAAAAAGCTGCTGGCCTTTAACTGATAAGATTGAACACCTAGCGGATTCATCATCAATAATTTGCTCGATTGATGAACAAATTTCAGTAAGCACCTCACTTAAAGGTACCCCTAATGCAATTTTAGATAAAATGCCTTGCTGGTGAGATAATAACTTTTTTAACCTATCCGTACCCATTTTCCTTTACCCGTATTATTTATACACATTGAAACAACAAAAGCTTTAAGTAAGCGCTTTTTTCTTACGCAGTAAAATTCATTATAGTCATGATTAGTAAGTTTTTTATTTTATTGGCAAAAAATAATCGGGCCTGTCTTAAATAATCATAGTTGCGTATTACTGAACACCTATTGTTACTATATAAACAAAACTACAATATTAAAGCTAACACTTTGTTACTTAAAAGTACTGTTCAAAATTATTAAGCTATTTATACTATAAGTAATGGTAATATTTTTTGAGGTTACAGTGCAGATCACACAAGGTATGGAATACTTTTTTTCGGGGTTTAAATTAATTAGCCAAAAAGGGCTAAAGCGTTTTGTACTTATCCCGCTTTTAATTAATATTTTGCTATTTATAAGCTCAATGTTTCTTTTAATTATAAAATTTGAAGAATGGATCACTGCTTTAATTAATTGGCTTCCTGATATTCTAAGTTGGTTAGAATGGCTTATTTGGCCTACAGCAATATTTGTTACTTTATTCAGTTACGGGATGCTCTTTACAGTCATCACTAATTTTATTGCAGCCCCCTTTAATGCTTTACTAAGCGAAAAAGTTGAGCTTTACCTAACAGGTCAAAAAATTAACGATGACGGCTTTGCCGAACTAGTTAAAGATATACCTCGCATGCTTGCCCGTGAGTGGACAAAACTATGCTACTACCTTCCCCGCGCAATTGGTTTTTTTATATTGTTGTGGGTTTTACCGGTTATTGGTCAAATACTATGGGTTTTGTTTACTTGTTGGATGTACGCAGTTCAATACGAAGACTATGCGTTTGATAACCATAAAATTGACTTTAAGCAAATGAAAGACGATTTAAAATCTAAGCAAGGTTTGTCATACGGATTTGGTTTTGCTGTTATGTTGTTAACTGCTATCCCTTTTATAAACTTAATAGTTATGCCAGTCGCAGTGTGCGGTGCAACACGTTTATGGGTAGATAACTATCGTCCAAAATATCGCAGTTAATTAAAAGGTTGCTAACTTTTCAATATCCGAAGTAAACCACATTCTAGATTAAAGAAGCACCTAAGGTGCTTTTTTTAATCTATTTTTAAAGCAATAAACTCAAGCGATGCGCGCCTTGGTAATGCATCGCTTTGTTTATCTACTTCTTCAAATTTTTTAATCAAAATACTAAAGCGCTGATTATTAATATTAACGGTTGTAACTTCACCAATTTTTATACTGTAGTTTTGCTGCTGATCAAACAGCGTTAGTATCTGACCTTTTTCACGCTCTACGTATAAATAAGGTGTTTGGTCTGGCATTTTTAAACGAATGACATTGATTTTACTTAGCTCATGTACCGCGACCCAATTCTGACTCTGCATTAACGTATTATAACGACTAATACCTTCAGGCTGATAAGCAACATCTTGGCTTATAAAGCATGTCTTACAACCCTTTACTGATTCAATTCGCCAGTCAACAGCTGTATTTTTATAATACAAATTATCATTTTTTAGTAACCACTCACGTGCATTGTTAGTATCGCTACACGCTATTAGTAAGCTAAAAAAACTACTCAAGATAATAAACTTAGTGCTTAGCATTGGCTTCATACTATTGCTCTTTAATTGCTTTTAACTCAGCAATAATTGCACTACTTGGCTGTGCTTCTTTTATATAACTGGGCAGCATTTCAATATTAGCAGGCGAGCTTTGTAAATTATGCACCTTACTGTTATTTGTACTTGGCACGCCAAATCGATTACCTGCACTTTGCATATAAAACTGTAAATTAAGCATGCTCCACTCATCTACATCACTCAGTATTGATATTGTATTATCTTGGTTAGTATCAAAGCTGGTTAAGCTTTCGGTGTTAATTGCATTACAATTAAAATCAACTGGTAGTGAGCTATTTCTATTTAACCCCTGTACTTCAAGTATGGTGCTTTCATTTAAATCTGCCGAACTACCATTTGAATAATCAATAATAAAATCATCCGTAGAGCCTAAATGACTATTAGTATTTGGTGCAATATCGCAACTAACATTGCCTGGGTAAAAACGCTCATAGTAGCGATCGCCTTCGTTATTACCTATTGTTGATAAACCCGCTAATTGATATAAATAGTTCATAGAGCTTAAATGATTAGGCTTAAAATTAACTTCTTCATCACCGCCATGGTATAAACCTAAGTTATGACCTAACTCATGAAATATTGTTGATGCTTGATAATTATAAGTTACATTGGTTGCTACTTGCGTATCAAGCGTTAAACCCCAGCCCCCCATAGTTACCATTAAATCATTACCGCTTATCTCAGCAATACCCGAACCACTAATACTACCGTCTTCGTTACCACTACTTGCCATTAATAAATAATGGAAAATGGGCCTGCGAGTTATATCGCTATATTCCATTTTATAAGCAAATAAATTAGGGCTACTTAAATCGTATTCAAACGGGGTATAGCTATTAAAAGGGACAAGATTTCCGCCACCTAAATCCAAATTTTGCGGTGCTGTATTTGTATTTTGATCAAACAAATCACCTACGTCAAAGTGGACTGTATAACCTTTTTCTGCAAAAACAGTGGCTACTTTTTCAAGTGCTGTTCGATGTGGAGTAATACCTACATCACTGCTGTCCATATAATCAACTTCAATAAATATATCTTTTTGTGCGGTACGCGCCCCCCCCACTCATAAAGTGGTAAACCCGCGAATGTTGTACCCTGTTGCTCAGCGCAATCAGGAATACCATCCTCATCATCATCTATTGTGCAATTTATATTGTTTGGCCCAGCGGGTGTGTTAAACACAGAATAACTCCAATCAGTGCTTTGATTAGTGTCTGTCGCATTAAGCTCGCGCTTTAAGCTGCCTCCTTGCTCGGAGATGATTTGCTCTGCGTTACCACCTTGCCATTGTGATGGCGTTACTGGTTCTTGTACTGAGTTACCAAATTTTACAAAGTCGATTGTTTGTGTACCTGCACTATTAAGTAATTCTACAAAACCGTTTATGTACCAATAAGGTCTAATTTCATCACTAGCATTACCTACAAGCGCTATTTTAGGGTTGTTAACTGACGCATTTACTAAAAAATAATCTCCAAACTTACTTTGTAAAATAAGGTACTCACCATTTTCAAGCTCTTTATTGGGCAGTGAAAAAGTTGTCTGCGCACTAGTCGAGCTATTAACCATATTAATACTGCGGGATTTAAGCGAATAACTCTGTAAGTCTACAGCAGCCCCTGTGCCGTTATAAATTTCAATCCAAGGTAGGTCGTTACTAAATTGCACAGAAGAAACTTCAGTTATTTTTATATCTTGGCTAGAGGTAGTAAAAGAAGTAGCGGTTTGCGTTTCAATGGCCGTATCATCAAAATTAGTTAAATCAGCTGTAACACGGACGATATATTGGCTATCTTCATTAAAGCTTGCGCTTACATTTACAGTATGAAAATAAGTACTTGTGTCACTAGTAGTACCCGACAAACTTTCAATATTTAAGGGCAAGCAAGTAGTAAAATTATCTGCCGACACTTGTACACTTCCTGTACAAGCACCACTACTAGAATTAACGGCTAAAGTGCTCGTTAGCATAATATCTGAAAACGTAATACTAACAGGGCTATCTACAAGAACTGGGTCATTATTACTTTGGGGTGTTACATTACTAATTGTAGCGGGCGTTGAATCAACCACAGTAATATTCAGGGTAAATTCGGTTGTGTCTTTTGAATCAGACGCAGTTAACGTATAGCTTTGTGAAGTGATACTGTTTGCAGGAGGTGTGTAGCTAAAAAGTAAGGCTTGTGCATCAATAACACTAATTTGTGCACCATTTAAATCATCACCAAAATCAATCTGAACGGTATCGTTATCGGCATCGCTAACTACTAAACTAAATTCTGTGGCTTGATTATATTGCACGCTAATACTTACATCATCTGCAGTTGGTGGATTGTTTGGTGCTAATACTGCAACTGTTTTTTGAGCGCTATTTGTAGCGTTATCGTCATCGGTTACAGTAACCACAAATGTAACATTGGTATTTTGTGAAACAGTGGGCGCATTAAAGCTAATGCTTGTTTGTGTTTGAGTAAGTTCAACTACAGGACCACTTATTTGCTGCCAAGTTATGCTATTAATACTACCATCGCTGTCTTGTGCATCTGCAACTAAGGTTACACTGTCAGCTTCTTCAGGGCCTGTAACAATGACTGTTGGCGCGCTATTTACTTGATTAATTAAAACCGTTTTACTCGCTTGAGCGCTTTTACCTGCATTGTCAGTTACGGTTACGCTAAAACCTAGTGTTGTATTTTTAGATACATTAGGGGCGGTAAAACTAAGGACTCCATCAGTTTGTGAAAACTCAACATTGTCCCCAGCAGACTGAATCCAATTAATATTACTTATAGTGCCATCTGTATCTTGAGCGTTAGCAACTAAACTAACTTGTGTGCTGGCAAGTGCACTACTTGGGCCTGTTATATTAACTGTAGGAGCATTATTTTGAGAGGTGATAGTGCCTGAAAAAACTTGTTGTGCAGTAGCACCTGAGTTGTCAGTAACTGTAACCGAAAAGCTAAAGGTCGTATCGGTTGTTACACTAGGTGCAGTGGCTGTAAGCGTGTTACCGTTAGAGGTAAACGTAAACTCGGGCCCGCTAAGTTGTTGCCATTGATAGCTGGCAATTTGTCCGTCGCTATCACTTGCAAGCGCTGTAATAGTAAATGGTTGATTAGAAGTAATAACGTTACTGCTAACCGAAAGCGTAACACTGGGCGCAGCGTTACCAGAGGGCGTAGTTGTATCACTACTTTCGCCTCCCCCGCCACAACCTGTGATTAAAAGTGATAAAAAAAGTAAACTTAGCTATTTATTAATATTGTTTTTTACCACTTTTAGCCTCTACATATTAACTATACAAATTTTGTGGCACCTTAGTAACGTTTAAATGAACGGTTATTTCCTCACGATCATGATATAGATGTTTAGCTTGCAACTCGTAATTGATACCTTGTTTCTCAAGCTCTTTTCTGATCATCGAAAGGCATTCATAAACACTATCAAAGCGTTTTTTCATAGGCAGCTTTAAGTTAAATATAAACTCTTTTGCGTATGCACTTACTGCCCAGTCAATCATTAGCGTAGTCACTTTGGTCGGTTTTTCCACCATATCGCACACTAACCAAGTAATATTTCTTTTTTCTGGGCGATATTTAAAACCGTCGGCCCTAAAATGTTTAACTTGCCCAGTTTGCATTAAATCGTCATTCATTGGGCCGTTATCAATCGCACTTACAAACATACCACGGCGTACAAGCTGATAAGTCCAACCACCTGGGCATGCACCTAAATCAACACTGCGCATACCGGCAGCTACGCGTGACTCGCGTTGTTGCTCAGGTATAAATACGTTAAATGCTTCATCGAGTTTTAACGTTGAGCGACTCGGTGCATCGCTTGGCATACGAAGGCGCAAAATACCCATGAAAAATGGAGAATTATTAAAGCTATACGAGTAACCAACATAAGCCGTATTGTTTGTTAAAAACATGACATGCATTACTGGGCGATTTACTTTTGGCTCACGTAGTACAGTATTTTGTTTTTCGAGGGCTTTTTTAAGCGGTGTTGAGATTTTTTTACAGAACGTTAAAAGCTCTTTGCCTTCGTTTGTGTCTGGCGTTTCAACGCGCAGTTCTGAGCATAATGTAAAATCTTTAGCAGCTTCAACTACTGCGCTCACACGGTCCTCTACTGGCATGTTTTCAAGTAATGTGCCGGCAAACCATTGACGTGCAAACACCATGTTTTTAAAATCAACTTTTTTGATTATTTCATCGCTGTGATGCGCTTCAAAACATTCGTAAACAACATAACCTGTATTTGGTTTTGCTTTTACATACCCTGCAAAACCTTGCTCTGCAGCATGAAACGTTATTTCAGCAGCGGCATCGTTTTCAAAACCACTACGACAAAAAATCACAACACTAGACATATTAACCCTTAAACTCTTTAAAACTTAAATCGTGCAACTTGCACTAAAATAACAATCCAACCAATAATAAAGCACAACCCACCAAGTGGTGTTATCGGCCCTAGCCACTTCATTCCTGTTAGAGCGAGTAAATATAAACTGCCACTAAAAAGTAGTGTGCCCGTTATAAAAAAGCCACCAGCCCAACTTAGGTTTATGCCCCATTTAATTAAAATAGCCACTGCAATCAGTGCAAGTCCATGCACCATTTGATACTCAGCAGCTGTTTTAAAAACCCCTAATGAATACTCCGACAAGCGACTTTTTAAACCATGGGCAGCAAATGCACCTAACATCACCGAAAGCATACAAAAAATACTGCCGGCCATTAAAAATAATTTAATCATTTAACCTCCTAATCGAGTTTTAACACATCCCAATTTGTTGCTTAATAAATTCAACAGCCCTTAATGCTGCTATTTCTCTATTTTGCAGTTCAGTTACACCACTTTTTTTACGCGGCTTTAATGAGTGATCGCCATCAGTTAGCCATGTAAGCAAAGGCTGCTTTGGCATTTGCATAGTAAGCAGTTCTTCACGCGTACCAAATGTATCTCGCTCGCCCTGTAATACTAAAAACGGACAAATAATATCAGCAAAATGGTCGGTGCGTAGTTTTTCTGGCTTACCCGGCGGATGAAATGGATACCCAAATGCAACAACACCTTTAACGGGCTGCTCAGTGGTACATGCGAGCATTGATGCCATACGCCCACCCATCGATTTACCACCTATAAACAAGGGTAAGTTTGGCTGCGCCTGCCCAAGCACTTGCTCATAGTAATTAAGCAGTTTTGGCGCTCGTTCAGGCGGCCTGCGTTTATTGGTTTGTTTAGCAATTTGCATATATTCAAAATCAAATAAACCAACATCAATACCTTGCTCACTTATTAAATTTGCCATGTGTTGCATAAAGTCAGAATCGCTACCAGCACCTGCGCCATGTGCAAATATAAACTGTGCTATTGCAGGTTGCTCCGTGCTTTTAAACCATTCAATCATTATTAATACTCATGTTCTTGCTCATGCTCTACTAAGCTCAGCATCCACTCTTTAAACGAAACTATTTTACCAAGCTCTGTTTGCGACTCACGAAGCACTAAGTAATACGCATTTTTACTCTCTAGGCTATGATTAAACGGAATTACCAAACGCCCTGCGTCTATGTCGGGTTTAGCTAATACACTATTGCCAATTGCCACACCTTGTCCATGTACCGCTGCTTGTAACACCATAGAAGAGTGGCTAAATATAGGCCCTTGATTTACCTGGATGTTACGCACGCCTGCGGTTTTCATCCACGTTTTCCAGTTTTTACGTGTAGTGTCGTGTAATAGTGTGTGATGCGCTAAATCATTAGGTTGATCAAGCGGCTTTACCCCGCTTAATAACATAGGACTACAAAGTGGTACTAAATATTCGGTATGAAGCTTGTACGCTTGTACGCCATTCCAATGACCCCTTCCATAATAAATAGCAATATCTACGTCATCAGTGAGTGAGTTTTCATCTTGGTCTTGTGCTTTTATTCGCACATCTATCTCTGGATGTAACTCATTAAACAAACTCAAACGAGGCACTAACCACTGAATAGCAAAACTAGGGGTTAGGCTTACCGTTAGTGAGCCCTTAGCGCCACGAGCTAATAGCTTTTCAGTTGCATCAATAAGCTGAGTAAAAATCTCTTTAATATCTAAAAAATAGCCTTGGCCTTCTTCAGTTAATAATAAAGAGCGGTTTTTACGTAAAAACAACTTCAGCCCTAAATGCTCTTCAAGTGTTTTTATTTGATGACTTACTGCCGCCTGCGTTACATAAAGCTCTTCAGCAGCTTTTGTAAAACTTAAATGGCGTGCAGCCGCTTCAAAGGCTTTTAATGCGTTTAATGGAGGTACCCGTCTTGACATAATAACCAAGCTTAGAATTAGTTTTTCTTATGCGTGAGATTATATACATCATATAAGTTTGTGTATATTAAAGGCATAAAAAAAGCGACCTGAGTCGCTAATGCCGATCATTTAAGAATTAGTTAATAGCACTTGAACGATCTTCTAGGTATGTAAGAATCCGAATTCTTTTGTAGAATTCGGATTTTTTTATGCAACTTTCTAATGCTCTCGATATTATTAACAACATCAAACCTAATGACGTTGAAACACTCGCAGACTTACTCCCTTTATCTCTTATCGAAGAAGCCTATGCACTGACCGAAACCGTTACACTACGAAAAAGAAAACTAACCCTAGAATCGATGGCTTGGTTGTTGATCGGGATGGTTATTTATAATGACAAATCGATGGCCGATGTCGTTAATATGCTCGACATTGTTGACCGCGATGGTAAGCCATTTGTTGCGCCAAGTGCTTTAACTCAGCGTCGTAAAAACCTAGGTGAAGCCGCCATGAAAGCCTTATTTGAATGCACCCAAAGGCATTGGAATAATGACGCTAATCATCCTCATTGGAATGGGCTTACCTTGCTTGGTGTCGATGGTGTCGTTTGGCGTACGGATGACTCACCCCAAAACAATGAAGCCTTTACAAAACCGACTAATACACAATACCCACAGGTCAGAATGGTGTGTCAAATGGAGCTAAGCAGCCACCTAATCACGGGGAGTGCTTTTGATGATTACAAGGTCAATGAAATGGTGCTGGCTGAAAAGCTTATAGAAACCACACCCGATAACAGTCTCACTTTATTCGACAAAGGTTTCTATTCTTTAGGGCTTTTACATAAATGGCAAACAACTGGCAGTGAACGCCATTGGCTAATCCCCCTGAAAAAAAATGTGCAATATGAAGTTATTCAAACATTAGGGCGTAATGATAAATTAGTCCAACTTAGCAGCAACCCAAGAGCAAGAAAGATGTGGCCAACGCTGCCTAACACCTTAATCGCGAGGTTAGTGACTCGAAAAATAAAGGGGAAATCATATAGTGTGATGACATCTATGACAGATCCGATGCGATATCTATCAGCCGATATAGGTGATTTGTACAGTCACCGCTGGGAGATAGAGCTTGGTTATCGGGAACAAAAGCAATATATGCTGGGCAATCGATTAACATTAAGAAGTCGCTTACCAGCGCTTGTAAAGCAAGAGCTGTGGGGAGTGTTGCTTACTTATAATATGGTGCGATATCAGATGGTAAAAATGTGCCACACATTAAAAGGTGATTATTTACCGTACCAACTGAGTTTCAATGGTAGTTTAGCTCAAATAATGAGGTTGCTTGTTGGATTACCTTATTCAACACCTGGAGCCATACCACGTCAATTAAAATACTTTTATGCGATGGCAGAAAGCCTAATTCTAGAGCCTCGAAGGGATCGAGGTTTTCCTCGTGCAGTCAAGCCAAGACCACAGCGGTACGCTAGAAATAAAAAAGCCGCTCACCTTAAGTGAACGGCATTAGACCTGAGTCGCTTTTTAATAAACATCATGCTTAATTATAAATCGCTTGCACTTGTATCAAGTGGGGCAAAACTTTTAATTAAATCATCAACCGCTTTCATTTGCGTTAAGTACCCTTCTAACTTGCTAAGCGCTAGCGCACATGGGCCATCACATTTAGCTTCGTTAGGATTTGGATGCGCTTCAATAAATAAACCAGCAATACCCAACGCCATACCACTGCGCGCAAGCTCTGCAGCTTGTGCACGACGACCATCAGCAGAGTCAGCTCGTCCACCAGGGCGTTGTAGCGCATGTGTTGCATCAAAAATAACAGGTGCCATTGCCTTCATGTCATCCATACCCAGCATATCAACCACAAGGTTGTTGTAACCAAAGCTAGAACCACGCTCACAAAGAGCTACGTTGTTATTACCAGCTTCATTAAATTTAGTAATGATATGACGCATTTCATGTGGCGCTAAAAACTGTGGTTTTTTCACATTAATAATTGCACCTGTTTTAGCCATCGCCACAACTAAATCTGTTTGACGCGCTAAAAAAGCAGGTAACTGAATTACATCAACAACTTCTGCAACAGGTGCAGCTTGATGCGGTTCATGTACGTCAGTAATTAGTGGAATTTTAAACGTGTTTTTAATTTCTTCGAATATTTTTAAACCTTCTTCCATACCTGGACCGCGGTACGAATTGATTGAAGAGCGATTAGCTTTATCAAATGAGGCCTTAAATACATAAGGAATATTTAGTTTCGTCGTAACTTCTACGTAATGCTCTGCAACACGCATTGCTAAATCGCGAGATTCTAATACGTTAATACCACCAAACAATACAAACGGTTTGTTGTTTGCAAGTTCAATTTCATTAATTTTAATAATTTGGTCTTTCATTTAAATTCCTTAAGGTGCAACTGCTTGCATCATTAATCCACAAATATAAGCCATATAAGTACCCACACCGTAGCCTAGTACAGCTAACAAGACACCAACAGGCGCTAATGACGGATGAAACGCTGATGCTACAACAGGTGCTGACGCTGCGCCGCCCACATTAGCCTGAGAACCCACTGCCATATAAAATAACGGTGCTTTAATCAGTTTAGCCACAATTAACATAATGCTTGCATGCACTAACATCCAAATTGCACCCACTAAAAATAGCCCAGGGTTATTGAAAATAGCGGTTACATTCATGTGTAAGCCAATCGATGCAACCAAAATATATAAAAAGCTAGAAGCTACTTTTGAAGCGCCAAACGCTTCTATTTGCCTCACTTTAGTAAACGATAAGCCTATGCCAATCGTTGTTGATATAACAATTAGCCAAAAGAATTTACTGTTTAAGCTGTATTCTTTTGCCCATTCATAAGTAGTGCCAAAGTACGGCCCCAAAAAGTCAGCGCAAAAGTGTGCTAAGCCAGTTATACCAAATGCAATTGCAATCAGCGTCATGTAATCATTAAGAGTTGGAATGCGTGCATGTTCTGCGTGATATTCTTCCACACGCTTTTTCAAGTCTTCAATTGCGCTTGTATCAGCACCCGTCGCTGCATCAATCTTTTTATGATTTGCTGCCATTAACAATAAAACAGCCATCCAAATATTAGCGACAATTACATCAACTGTAATCATTACTGAGAATATATCACCACCAACTTCAAACATTTCTTTCATTGATGCTTGGTTAGCACCGCCGCCAATCCAGCTACCTGCAACAGTTGTCATACCGCGCCATACGGCATCTGGGCCATGCCCACCAACAATACTTGGGTCAAAAGCACTGACGACTAAAATAGCTAATGGCCCACCAATAACAATGCCTAAAGTACCCACTAAAAACATAATAAGTGCTTTAGGGCCTAAGTTAATAATCGCTTTTAAATCAATACTAATGGTAAGTAGTATTAAACAGGCAGGTAGTAAGTAGCGCGAAGCCACATAATAAACATTAGATTTATTACCATCTACAATACCAAAGGTATTTAATAACGAAGGTAAAAAGTAACACAGTAATAAAGCAGGTACGTATTTATAAAATCGTTTTAAAGCTGGACGCTCACTGTTTGAGGTTTTAAAAATAAACCCCAAAATAATAGCAAGCAAACCAAGCACAACGGCATCATTTGTAATTAATGCGCTTTGAGTTTCAACCATAATTATTCCTATTCTTAATGGTGCGTTTTATTATTATCTTCTAGTTCTTCTATTTGGTGTTGAATAATCTCTATTGCAGGATCGTCCGGACACTCATCTACAAAAAACTGTAAATCATCACGTGCCATTTTAGGGCAACCGAGCTGATTTAATAAGTAACCTCTGTCGCGTCTCTCATACGGGTCGTCGCCTATTAACTCCATTAGCATCTCTACACAGGTTAAAGCATGACCAAATTTATTTTCGCTAATGAAAGACCATTTTTGCTGAGCTAAAAATAACTTATATACTTCGTCATCAAAAATCAGTTCTAGTGGCTCTTGCTCTTGACCATCATCTTCATCTGCGTTTTCAGGGATAATATACCAACTTTGTTGTCCACTGCTTGGCTCTATTATGTAGCCTTCTTCATCACTAATCGCCACATGTACACCAACATCACCTTGGGTAAGACTAAGGTTCGCGTCACAGTTAGCTTGTTGTAAAAAATGACAAAGTATAATTGCCAGTGTTGTAGGTGAACCACTGCGCATAGAAAGCGTATAGCTTAATGTATTTAATTTATATTCAGGCACTTTTAAACCTGATGCACTAAATAGCCAATCACTGTAAAACATATCTAATAATTTTTCGAGGCGATCGTGCTCATCACTCACTTTTAAACACAGCGCTGAAATTTGCTGTTCAAAGTCAGTTAAAGTTTCATAACATGGTGTTAAATCTATCTGAGGGTCCCATTTTGACTCTGCTTTAATACAGCGGTAAATCGCTGGAGGTGTAAATTCATCGTAAGCATCATCAAGATAAGATTCATCGTGTTCGTCAAACCCGAGGGTAGTCATTAATACTGCAACATTTTAGAAAACGAAGGCGTAGTTTACCTAACTTTAAAGCTATATACCAATATAGAGATGTTTTTGAATATTTTCTGAAAGGGAGTCGTATTTGAGCTTTATAAAACAACTATAAAGCTCAAATAGTCAGATATTACTTAAAGCAAAAAAGCTGATTTAGACGTCGCTAAATAACCTATCGCCAAAATAACAGCAGTGTTAACCAAAACGTAAGCAACTTTAGCGGTCATTTTAGTTTGTCTGGCACTTTTAGCCCCAACACCAATATATATAACCACTAATACTATTTTTTCTAATAACCAATATTGTTCAAACGGGTTTATTCTAGCAATAAATATAAGCGTAAGTGCTGACACTAATAGTAAAGTATCTATGCTGTGACTGCCGATCATTACCCCTTTATTTTTTGCTAAGTTACCACTGCCCATTCGCGAAAAAGCGCGAACATAAAATAAAATCACACTTAACATCGCAATTGCCATGTGTAAGTGCTTTACTGCTAAATAATCCATATGCCCCTATACTTCTGTTTTATAAAAATCTAATTAAGAAAACGGCTAAGAACCGCTTATACTTATCAATGAGTTTTACTGTGTTGTCTCATTTCAGACTGAAGCTGTACGCTTTCAAACGCAAGCTGTACATTTTGCGAGAAAATTTTAATTAAATGTCGCTGTATATCAGTTAAATCTTTTGGGATTCCTGATATAAATAATATTGAGTTGTGATTATACTTGCTGCTGCAATACGCAAATAAGTAATTATCTTTATAAATAATACTTTTTTTATTAAGTGCCTGATGACATGCACTCAACTGTTCAATTTGTAGTACGTTTTCAAGCTCTTTACCTTCACTTTGTTCAAAATCACCAGTGCCAGAACAAACGATTAATTTTTTATTATTTCCACTCTCTGGGTTCTGCGCAACTAAAGTGCTTGCATACACTGCTTGATCCGCAACACCAAGTAAAGATGTTAACTGCTGCATAACGCCTTCAATAAAGTGCTCTATTGAATGCGCAGAAAAAATATCACGAGACGCTATAATTATTTTCTCAAGCCCTTCGCGTGACTGTTCAATCGAAATAATATCCCGATACGAGCGCAGGCTCGACATAATAACAGTAAATAGTTTTTGAGCCGTTAACTCTGTTTTTGATTTGTAATCGTTAATGTCATAATTAACAATCACTTGCCGTTCAGGTGCTTGGCCGGGTTGACCCGTTCTTAAAATAATCCGAATATGATTATTTTTAGCTTCTTCACGAATAAACTTAGCAACTTGCAAACCGGCATCATCGGTTTCCATTACTACATCAAGCAAAACAATTGCAGCGTCGGGATGCTCTTTCACAAGCTCTTTTGCTTCAGCACCTGAGTACGCACTAATAAATTCTAAGCGTTTATTTTGAAACTCAAAATCACTCAACGCTAGCTTTGTCACAGCATGAACTTCAGGTTCATCATCAACGATTAATACTTTCCAGGTACCGAGCTCAATTTCATTGATTGCTTCTTCTGGTTCATCTGAAAATAAAAAATCACCCATCATAGTCGAAATTCCTTCATGGCATTATTTAACGCACTAGCAGGCAATTATTATTCTTTAGGGCCACTGTGCAAACGTTACACGGTCATTATCACCAAAGTCTTTTACTGTTTTAATATTCACAAATGCCATTTTTTTGAAAAAATGACGAACAGCTTCACCTTGCTCAAAACCGTGTTCTATTAAAAGATAGCCACTAGATAACAAATAGTCACGTGATTGTGTAATTATTTGTTTAATATCAGACATTCCGCAATCATCAGCCACTAATGCCGACAAAGGCTCAAAGCGCACATCGCCCTGATTTAAATGTATATCACTGCTTTCAATATAAGGCGGGTTGGTAACAATTAGGTTGAATTTCTCACCATGTAACTCGCTAAACCAGTTGCTTTGCTTAACGTGTACGTTATTAATCGCCAATCGCTGCTGGTTACGTGTAGCAAGTGCAACTGCATCGCTTACTCTATCTACTGCAATAATTTGCCAATTAGGCATTTCACTACCCAATGCCAACGCAATTGCACCAGTACCCGTGCCTAAATCAAGCACTTTAGCTGTAGCAGGTACAGCCACTTCAAGTGCTTGTTCTACCAACGTTTCGGTATCTGGTCGAGGTATTAAAGTTGTTGCGTTAACTTCAAGCGATAAGCTCCAAAATTCACGTTGCCCCGTAATATGTGCAACAGGTTCGCCGTTTAAACGTCTTTGGCAAAATGTATTAAATTGCTGTTGTTGTTCGGCATTAAGCGCATGCTCTGGCCAAGTAAAAAGGTAACTGTGAGGTTTTTGAAGAATATGTAGAAGTAAAACTTGTGCGTCTAATTTAGCACTTTCGCTGCTAGGTGCTAATAAATTAGCGCCTGCAGCAATAGCTTGTTCAAGAGTTTGGCTCACGATTACTCGTCGCCCATAGCCGCTAATAAGTCAGCTTGATGTTCTTGCATTAATGGGTCAATAACACAGCTTAAATCACCCGCTACCACTTCATTCAAACGATAAAGTGTTAAGTTAATACGGTGATCGGTAATACGACCTTGTGGGTAGTTATAAGTACGGATACGTTCAGAACGATCGCCACTACCTACTAAGTCACGACGTTCAGATGCTTCTGCCGCATGGCGCTTTTCATCTTCAGCCTGTTGCAAACGTGCTGCAAGTACTGACATCGCTTTAGCACGGTTTTTATGCTGTGAACGTTGATCCTGACACTCAACAACAACACCGGTAGGTATATGTGTAAGTCGAATAGCAGAATCTGTTTTATTAACGTGCTGACCACCTGCGCCTGATGCACGAAATGTATCAACTTTTAAATCTGCGGTATTAATTTGTATCGCTTCGGCCTCTGGTACTTCCGCCATTACCGCAACAGTACACGCAGAGGTATGAACTCGCCCTTGTGACTCAGTTTCTGGTACACGTTGTACGCGATGTACGCCTGATTCAAACTTTAATTGACCGTAAACACCTTCGCCACTGATATTTGCAATAACTTCTTTGTAACCGCCATGCTCACCTTCATTGGTGCTTACAACTTCTACTTTCCATTTTTTATTTTCTGCGTAGCGGCTGTACATACGAAATAAGTCACCAGCAAAAATAGCCGCTTCATCGCCGCCCGTCCCTGCACGTACTTCAACAAACACGTTGTTGTTATCTCGCGGATCTTTTGGCAACATTAATACTTGAATTTGATCTTCAATCACTAGTATTTGTGCTTTTGCTTCTTTATATTCTTCTTGCGCCATTTCACGCATTTCAGGGTCAGAATCTTTAAGCATTTCTTCTGCACTGGCTAAATCGTCTTGCGTTTCTTTATAGTTTAAAAACGTTTTTACAATCTCTTCAAGCTCAGAATACTCTTTTGAAAGCGCACGAAAACGGTTTTGATCACTAATGACCGACGGGTCGCTTAGCAGCGCTTGTACTTCTTCGTAACGCTCTACTAAGGTTTCTAATTTATTATAAACAGACTCTTTCATTTAACGGTTATTCCTGATCAATACCTAACATTTTTTTCAACTGGTTTAGCTGCGCCACTTCACCTTTTTTCGCTGCATCTTGTATTGCACGGGTAGGCGCGTGCATTAAGCGATTGGTTAATTTATTGGCGAGCTCTAATATAATTTTTTCTGCATCTTTACCTGTATTGAGCTGACTAACAGCACGCTCTACAAGTTCAGACTTAATTGTTTGTACATCGTTTCGATAATGGCGGATTAAATCTACCGAATCGAGTGAACGCATCCACATTGCAAATTCTTTGGTGCGTTCAGTAATAATTATTTGCGCTTGCTGTGCAGCTTGCTCGCGCGCTGCCATATTCTCGCTTACAATGGTTTGTAAGTCATCAACGGAATATAAATAGGCAGCATCTAGCTCCCCAACTTGGCTTTCTATATCACGTGGAACCGCTATATCTATAAATAGCATAGGTTTGTGACGTCGCTGCTTTAGCGCCTGCTCAACCACCCCTTTACCAATAATAGGCAAAGTGCTGGCTGTAGAACTAATCACTATATCGGCTTTATGCAAACGCTCAGGCAATTGCGCCAAAGCAATCACATCTGCCGACACTTCGTCAGCTAAGTTACGAGCTCGCTCAATAGTTCTATTTGCAACAGTGATATTTTGAGGCTCATTTTGGTATAAATGTTTAGCAACCAATTCAATGGTTTCACCAGCGCCAATTAATAACACATTGGTCTTATCAAGCTTGCCATAAATATGCTTTGCCAAGTTAACTGCAGCAAACGCTACCGATACCGCACTTGCGCCAATATCGGTTTCAGTTCTAACTTGTTTCGCTACTGAAAATGTTTTTTGAAACAACCTATCAAACGTAACACCTACTGCATCGTGGTTTTTAGCACTAAAAAACGATTGTTTTATTTGCCCCAGAATTTGCGGTTCACCCAACACCAAAGAATCCAACCCACACGCCACGCGCATTAAGTGATTAATAGCATCATTATCTTCGTAGCAATAAGTGTTTTTGCTCAGTTCATGTTCATCCAAACCATGGAAACTGGCAAGCCAGCTCAACAGTGTTTGGGAATTTTGCTGAGCGAGGCTACAATAGATCTCGGTTCGATTGCAGGTAGACACAATAACCGCTTCATTAAAGTCGGCATGGCCACTTAATTGTTGCAACGCCTCTGAAATTTGCTCAGGCGAAAAAGCCACTTTTTCACGTAATTCTACGGATGCGGTTTTGTGATTTATACCTAGTGCTATTATGGTCATATTTGCCAAATATTGCTGAGCCCTACTTCAAAGGCGGTAATTTTACCAAAAATCAGCGGAATATGGAAAGTAAGGAACAACATTTGATTCGACAATATTTGATTTTATTCATGTTTTTTTTGTTTTTAGGTGGCTGTGCTCATCAAATTGATACAAAAACAACACTTTATGATGATTGGAAACCACGTTTAGCTGCTCAAAAAACTTGGCAAGTAGAAGGTAAGCTTGCATTTATTAGCCCAGAAGAGCGTCAATCTGCAAACTTAAATTGGCAGCAAACAACAAATTCCAATAATTTAATACTGACTACATTTATTGGTACTCGTATTTTGTCGCTTAAACAAACAGCTAACGGTGCTGAATTAGAGTTTGACGGTGAACAATATTTTGATACTAACGCTGCAGAGCTTTTAAAAAGATTAACGGGTTTTACACTACCGGTTGATAATGCCGATAACTGGCTCAAAGGCACTATTGACGATGAAAGTTTAATTGTTGATGAGCTTGGGCGTGCAAAGCAAGTATTATGGTTTGATAATACAGGCAAAAAATGGCAAATAGATTATGGCACTTATGTACAAAACGCAGGTTACTGGTTACCTACTAAACTGACGTTAAAGCACCAACAAATAAAAATTAAAATTCAACTATACGATTGGCAGTTTAAATAAGTATGAATAACAAAACCTCTTTTTCACTTATTGCTCCGGCAAAACTCAATTTATTTTTACATATTAATGCTCGCCGAGAAGATGGCTATCATGAACTTGAAACCTTATTTACTTTTTTAAATTTTGGTGATGAGCTGCATTTTGAGTTAACAACAGATGGGAGTATTTCTGTCGGTGGTGATACTAAAGACATCCCTCTAAATGATAATCTCATCTATAAAGCGGCTTTATTATTACAAACACACTGTAAAACCTCTTTGGGTGTAAAAATAAATTTAATTAAGCGCTTGCCGATGGGGGGCGGTGTTGGAGGAGGTTCATCTGACGCAGCGAGTACTTTATTAGCCCTAAATAAGTTATGGAAATTGGCACTAAATTTAGAAACACTAGCACAATTGGGGCTCAAGTTAGGGGCAGATGTTCCGGTGTTCATACAAGGTCAAAGCGCCATAGCGCACGGTATTGGTGAAAAACTACACCAAGTAACACTTGAACAAAAATGGTACTGCGTTGTACACCCTAACCAACATGTAAGTACCGCAAAAATATTTACACATCCAGATTTAAAACGCGACACACCAAAAATAATAGGCGACTGGAAACACCATACTTTGACCAACGATTGTGAGCCTTTAGTTAAAAAGCTTTGCCCCGAGGTTGAAAAAACCCTCCAGTGGTTGCTAAAATACGCACCGTCGAAGATGACCGGAACAGGTTCATGTTGTTTTGTCGAATTTGCTAGCCAAGTTCAAGCACAAGATGTACTTGAAAATCTCCCCCATACTTGGCAGGGTTTTGTGGCTTCAAGCGCAAATGTCTCACCTGCTCATACGGAGTTAACCGCCATATTCGATCAATGAAGTAACGTACAAGTAATCATAAGTTAACCCGCAGTGATATTTATCATTGCCCGTTAGTCCAAATATTCAGTGCCTGAGGAACCCTACCGTGCCTGACATGAAGCTCTTCGCTGGTAACGCAACACCTGAGTTAGCTCAAAAAGTTGCAAAACGTTTATATATTGAATTAGGCGATGCTGTTGTTGGCCGTTTTAGCGACGGTGAGATCAGTGTTCAAATAAATGAAAATGTTCGTGGCTCGGACGTTTTTATCTTGCAATCAACCTGTGCCCCTACAAACGATAACCTGATGGAACTTATCGTTATGGTTGATGCTCTACGTCGTGCATCTGCAGGTCGTATTACTGCCGTCATTCCTTATTTTGGTTATGCGCGCCAAGACCGTCGTGTACGTTCTGCTCGTGTTCCAATTACCGCTAAAGTTGTTGCAGATTTCTTATCAAGTGTTGGTGTTGACCGTGTTCTTACGGTTGATTTACACGCTGAACAAATCCAAGGCTTCTTTGATGTACCTGTAGATAACGTATTTGGCAGCCCTGTATTACTTGAAGATATGAAAGAACGCGACTTTGAAGACGTCGTTGTTGTATCTCCAGATATTGGTGGTGTTGTACGTGCTCGTGCAATTGCAAAATTACTAAACGATACCGATTTAGCAATCATTGATAAACGTCGCCCTCAAGCAAATGTTTCTCAAGTAATGCACATTATTGGTGACGTTGAAGGTCGTGATTGTATTATCGTAGATGATATGATTGATACCGGTGGTACATTGTGTAAAGCCGCAGAAGCACTTAAAGAACATGGCGCTAAGCGTGTATTTGCATATGCAACGCACCCTATCCTTTCAGGTAAAGCAGCCGAAAACTTACGTGACTCAATGATTGATGAAGTAATTGTAACTGACTCAATTCCGCTATCTGATGAGCTTAAAGCCCTTGATAAAGTTAAGGTACTTACGCTTGCTGACATGTTAGCAGAGACTATTCGTCGTATTAGTAACGAAGAATCTATCTCAGCGATGTTTGAACACTAAAATTAAACATTCCTGAATATAAAAGCGCCTTTTGGCGCTTTTTTTGTAAGCGATGTTTATTTTATCTGGGCGTGGTGGTATGATAGCGCGCCTTTTGGTTAGGGACCTTGGTCGCAAAGGCCCTACACATTTAAATAACTGGAGACATCATGTCTAACAAAACTTATACGTATAACGCTGAACTTCGCGTAGAAACTGGTACTGGTGCGAGCCGCCGCCTACGTCGCGAAGACAAAGTTCCTGCAATCCTTTACGGAGCTGATAAAGAAGCTTTATCTCTTACTTTTGCTCATAAAGATATGATCAAAGCTCAAGAAGACGAAGGTTTCTACACGCATATCCTTACGCTTAACGTTGATGGCGAAGCTGTTGAAGTAATCTTAAAAGATATCCAACGTCACCCATTCAAGCCTAAGCTTACTCACCTTGATTTCCAACGTGTAGATGCTACTCATAAATTTCAAACTAAAGTTCCTCTACACTTCATCGGTGAAGAGATTGTAACTAAAGCTGGCGCAACTGTTGTTCACCAGTTAACTGAAGTTGAAATTACGTGTCTTCCAAAAGCACTTCCAGAATTCATTGAAGTAGATGTTTCTAAGTTTGTTGTTGGCGATTCAGTTCATATCTCTGACCTAACTTTCCCTAAAGGCGTTAGCTCTGTAGATTTAGCTAAAGGCGAAGGCCATGATCAGTCTATCCTGACTATCAAAGCAAACAAAGCAGCTCCAGTTGAAGACGACGCTGCAGCAGCAGAATAATATTTAAGGTCTCGCAACCTTGAATTCTATTCAAATGCTTGTGGGCCTGGCTAATCCAGGCCCCGAATACGCAAACACACGCCACAATGCAGGTGCTTGGTTCATCGAGCAAATCGCTGCACGCTATAACTGCACTCTAAAACACGATCCTAAATATCACGGCCTCACAGGCAAAGTGATCATTCAAGGCCAAGAATTCAAATTATTGATCCCCACTACTTACATGAATTTAAGTGGTAAAGCGGTCAGTAGTTTAGCTAATTTTTTCAAAATCCCTGTCGAGGACATTTTAGTTGCCCATGACGAATTGGATTTAGACCCAGGCGTTGCCAAATTAAAAAAAGGTGGCGGGCATGGCGGTCATAATGGTTTAAAAGACATTATTGCAAAAATGGCAAATCAAAAAGACTTTATGCGCTTGCGCATTGGTGTAGGTCATCCGGGGCATCGTGAAATGGTAACTGGTTGGGTGCTTGGAAAAGCGGCCAAAGAAGACCAAGAAAAAATGGATGCTGCTGTTGATGAAGCAGTTCGTTGCATGGAAATACTTGCAAAAGATGGTGTGTTAAAAGCACAAAACAGACTACATTCGTTTAAACCCTAGTAACTTGGGTCCAAGTACACCGTTTAAACGAATTCTAAACAAGGTATCTTACTATGGGTTTTAAATGTGGCATCGTTGGCTTGCCTAACGTAGGTAAATCAACGCTTTTCAATGCACTAACTAAAGCGGGTATTGAAGCCGCTAACTTTCCTTTTTGTACCATTGAGCCTAATACAGGTGTGGTGCCTGTGCCAGATCCTCGTCTAGACGAACTTGCTAAAATTGTTAATCCTCAACGAGTTCTTACCACTAGTATGGAATTTGTAGATATTGCTGGCTTGGTAAAAGGCGCATCTAAAGGTGAAGGCCTTGGTAACCAGTTTTTAGCTAACATTCGTGAAACCGATGCAATTGGCCACGTAGTTCGCTGTTTTGAAGATGAAAACATCATTCACGTAGCAGGCACTATTGACCCTGCTGACGATATTGACGTAATCAACACTGAGTTAGTACTTGCTGATATGGATAGCGCTGAAAAAGCCCTTTTCCGTAACGCAAAAAAAGCAAAAGGTGGTGATAAAGACGCCAAAGAGCAAAATGCCGTACTTGAAAAAGTAAAAGTGCATCTTGATGAAGGCTTAACTTTACGCGCTTTAGCATTAACTAAAGAAGAAAAAGCAGCAATCAGCTCTATCAACTTCTTAACTATTAAACCAACTATGTATATTGCAAACGTTGCTGAAGATGGTTTTGAAAATAATCCATACCTTGACCGTGTACGCGCTATTGCTGCAGCTGAAGATGCGATTGTTGTTCCTGTATGTGCTGCTATCGAATCTGAGCTTTCAGAATTAGATGACGAGGATAAGCTTGAGTTTATGGCTGATCTTGGCTTAGAAGAGCCCGGCCTTAATCTTGTTATTCGTGGTGGTTATGAATTACTACAATTACAAACTTATTTCACTGCGGGTGTTAAAGAAGTGCGTGCATGGACAATCCCTGTAGGTGCAACAGCGCCACAAGCAGCGGGTAAAATCCATACCGACTTCGAGCGTGGCTTTATTCGTGCGCAAACGATTGCTTTTGACGACTTTGTTGCCTTTAAAGGTGAAAGCGGCGCAAAAGAAGCAGGTAAGATGCGTCAAGAAGGTAAAGAGTACATTGTTAAAGACGGCGATGTAATGAACTTCTTGTTCAACGTATAAGTCAAATGAAACCAAATTAGTATTGGTAATAATTTTAAAGGCTCGTTTTTACGAGCCTTTTTTGTACCTCCAACGTTATAAACTTATAACATTGATATAGCCCCAACCTAAATGCCTACGTTTAATTTAAAAAAACACCCTAAGCAGAAGATCAAACCTCAATAATAAGTACCTCTTAAATAAATTAATGTTAAGATTTAACCAGAGCGTAATAATTTGTTGAATAATCAAACAGCTTCAAACTATTGGTTTTTGCTTTTTTTATTTAGCGACGAATTTTGTATGTGAATTGCACTCAAAAAATCATCATTTTTATTAAAATTTAGCCGCTTAGCTTAATTTTCCTGCAAACAAACACAGTTAAGTGTTTTTTTGCAAAAAAGGTGTTGACGAATTTGGGTCATATCAGCATAATACGCCCCGCACTCAGCGATGAAGTGCTAACAAAAAAAGATGGCTAAGTAGCTCAGCTGGTTAGAGCACATCACTCATAATGATGGGGTCACAGGTTCAAATCCCGTCTTAGCCACCATATTTTTTTGTTGCTCAATGAAGAGTTTAAAATAACTACCTTGTGTGCGGGAGTGGCGGAATTGGTAGACGCGCTGGATTTAGGTTCCAGTATCTTAGGATGTGAGAGTTCAAGTCTCTCCTTCCGCACCATAATTCTTGATAAGAATTAAAACTATCAATTGTTATTGTTGGGATATCGCCAAGCGGTAAGGCACCAGGTTTTGATCCTGGCATTCCCAGGTTCAAATCCTGGTATCCCAGCCAACAATGGCTAAGTAGCTCAGCTGGTTAGAGCACATCACTCATAATGATGGGGTCACAGGTTCAAATCCCGTCTTAGCCACCATTTCTTTTTTTAGAAGTGGCTCTGCAAGAGTTAAATTGCACTCAATGAAGAGTCTAAAATAACTACCTGTGTTTTATAACACAAACGATGCGGGAGTGGCGGAATTGGTAGACGCGCTGGATTTAGGTTCCAGTAACTTCGGTTGTGAGAGTTCAAGTCTCTCTTTCCGCACCATGTTCTTGATACGAACTAAAAATATCAATTAATTCTTTGTTGGGATATCGCCAAGCGGTAAGGCACCAGGTTTTGATCCTGGCATTCCCAGGTTCAAATCCTGGTATCCCAGCCAACTTCTTCTACCAAGGAAAGTTGGATAAAAGAATAACTCTTGCTTAGAGTTTAAATAAGCAAATTAGTGATGCGGGAGTGGCGGAATTGGTAGACGCGCTGGATTTAGGTTCCAGTATCTTAGGATGTGAGAGTTCAAGTCTCTCCTTCCGCACCATGTTCTGATAAGAACTAAAATTATAAAAGAATTCTTTGTTGGGATATCGCCAAGCGGTAAGGCACCAGGTTTTGATCCTGGCATTCCCAGGTTCAAATCCTGGTATCCCAGCCAACTTCTTCTACCAAGGAAAGTTGAATAAAAGAATTACTCTAGCTTAGAGGTTAAATGAGCACATTAGTGATGCGGGAGTGGCGGAATTGGTAGACGCGCTGGATTTAGGTTCCAGTATCTTAGGATGTGAGAGTTCAAGTCTCTCCTTCCGCACCATGTTCTTATTAAGAACTAAAATTAATATCAAATTTATAGTTGGGATATCGCCAAGCGGTAAGGCACCAGGTTTTGATCCTGGCATTCCCAGGTTCAAATCCTGGTATCCCAGCCAATTTGACTTCCTTCTCTAAAACTTCTCAATATTCATTAAATTCAGCTTACTTTTTCTGTACTTAAATATACATTTATAAATTCGTCTATATCTATTGGTTTGCTATATAAATACCCTTGTAAATAATCACAGTTCATACTCAATAGCGCTTGCTCTACTTCTTTGGTTTCTATTCCTTCAGCTACTACATCGCAATTTAATCGGCTCGCCAAAAACAACGTAGATTCTACAATAGCGTAATCAGGCGGATTAATGAGCATATCTTTGATAAACGATTGATCTATTTTTATCTGGTTTATGGGCAACTCCCTTAATAACGACAGTGACGAAAACCCCGTACCAAAATCATCAACACTAAATTTAAATCCACGCATACTTAACTGCTGCATCATTTTTCTTGCTGCGGGTATGTTTGTCATCATTGCCCCTTCTGTAATTTCAAATATTAGTGAATCACTTAAAGTCGGGTCAGTAGTAAGTAAGCTAATTATAAATTCGTAAAACTCGCTGCTTTCAATATCTTTCGTTGATAAGTTGACATGAATAGTGCCGGTGAACCCAAACAGTTTAAGTTTTCTAATATGGTTAACTGCTTCTTGTACAACCCATTTCGATAAAACAAAAATAAGCCCTGTACGCTCAGCTACACTTATAAACTTTTCAGGACTAATAAAGCTACCATCAGCTTGCGGCCATCGGATCAGCGCTTCTAGGCCATGCAATTGAATATCTTTGGAGTTCATTATTGGTTGTAAATAAAGCTCGAACTTCCCTTTGTGTAACGCGGCTTTAATTTTGACTGATAAATCAAAAAAGTCCTCAGCTCGTTTACCTATTTCAGATGAGTAATTTACTAAAGGTTGAAATGTCTTTTTTGCTTCATGCAATGCCAAGTTGGCTTTTTTTAATAACTGGTCAGGTAATCGGCTATCATCTGGGAAACGGCTAACGCCTATACTTAATTGTATTTTAACCATTTGCTCATGTGTACAAAACGGAGCTTTGACGGCTGAGTTTATAATATTTACACAGTGAGCCATGCTTTCATCCGTATCGGTATTCAGTAAGAACGCAAACTCATCCCCCCCTATTCGATATAATTTAGCAATGCCACATAGTTCTTTGCTTAACTTATTAGCAAAAGCAGCCAGTAGTTGATCACCACATTGATGACCAAACGCATCATTAATTTGTTTAAAATTATTTAAATCAATATAAAATAATGCAAATGAAGAAGGGTAATCGACTTGTTTACTCAAGGATTTAAAAAAGCTATTGCGGTTGGGTAAGGTTGTTAAGTTATCGTGCTCAGTTTGATATTTTTGATACTGCGTTGCTTGCTCTATTTTAAGGATGCTTTTCAAACTCAGTTTGACAACTAAGAAAACAAACCCTGCACCACCAAATAATATTGTGGCAACTGCATTTCTTATTATTGGTGCCGTATCGTAATTTGAAAAGTAATAAAGTATCCACCAATACCCTAAAATAAAACAGACAATAGCGCATAAAAGTACACTCCACGCTCTTTGCGATGTTTTTTTACAAACTTTAAAGGTTGTTTTTAAGCTAGCAACTAGCAGTAGCGCACCTAAAATAATTATTACTGAAAAAAAATTATCCACACATAGGCTCTTTAAAATTATTAAATTGCGGTTTAGTGATATAACCCTAGTCAAATTAAAATTTTATTTAATATAACTGGGTCACTATTTGTTCACTTAAAAAACAGACATAAAAAAAGGCTCATAAATGAGCCTTTTTAATCTCTACTTTAAATTTAGCCTAAATCACCGCTAATTGCGTATTTTAAAACCCAGTTTTTTATAGGACCTGTATTATTAGCCACTTTTAAAAACTGGCTACGTGCCCATTTAAGTGGCGCGACTTGGTTAGAAAAGCCAAAGTAACACGCGTCCATCATGCTCATCATTAATAAATTAGCCTTACGGCGAGCTCGCTCGTATTCTTTAAGCGTTAACGGGCAACCTATATCCCCTGCATTGTCTAAAACTTCAGCAAGTGCCACTACATCCTGAAAACCTAAATTTACACCCTGCCCTGCAAGCGGATTTATTGTATGTGCAGCGTCGCCGACTAAAACTAAGCGCCCTTGTGAATAGCTGTTAGCATGTTGGCGAGTAAGCGGAAATATTGCATGAGTCTGTACTTCAAAGTCTCCAGCAAGTTCAGGAAATTTATTAAGTATGTGCATTTTTAGCTCAGCTGGGTTTAGCCCTTTAAATGCTTGCAGTGTATTTGCATCGTCGTACCAAATTAAATTAGCGTATGGTGCCTGCATTGGCAAAAATGCGAGTGGCCCACTTGGCGTAAACTGCTGCCATGTTTTTATTTGTTGCGGCGCATCGAGTTTAATTAATACCCCCATGCAATGCTGCTGATACTGCCAGCCGGTAATTCCTATATTAGCTTTAGCACGCAGCTGCGATTGTCCGCCATCGGCTGCAATCACTAAATCAGCGGTATAGGTTTTAGCTCCATACACAAGCGTAATTAAATCATCCGTTTGCTCTATTTTAGTAATAGGTGTGGCTTGCTCAATAACCTCAATCTTATAATGATCAAATTGCTGCCATAAACTTGCTTGAATTAAACTATTTTCAATTAAGTGGCCTAAATGCGTGGTGTTTATATCGGCGCAGTCAAACAATAAATTATCACCACCGCGCTCAAATGCCTCCAATTGCTGATAAGGCGCTATGCGGTTTTGCCTTAAAAGCGGCATTGCTCCTAATTCATCAAGTAAATTTTCTGAAAAACGATTAATAGCCGACACTCTAATATCAACCTTATCACTACTAAGAATCTGTGATGGATCTATAAGGTGTTTTTCGATTATGCGTACGCCAAAGCCCTGTTGAGCAAGCTTTATCGCCATAGCCGCGCCAACCATGCCACCACCAACTACTATCACATTATTTTTAGTCATGTTTTTCATCATTTTATTATTACTTGAGTCTGTTTTGATTGTATCAAAATTAATTTGTTTTATACCATAGGATATCCCTAACCGCTGATTAAACTCGCCTCGTATTGATTTGAGATCACAAACATGAAAACTATACTTGGATCTGGACGGGTATCCAGCTAAAATACGCCTCCTTTAAGTGAGCATGCTTGCTCCTTAATCCTGTTTCAAGCACATTTTTGTGCCACTATCGAATTGAACACGAGGCTATATTTCAATGAGCAAAAAGCTGCATATTAAAACCTGGGGTTGTCAGATGAACGAATACGACTCTCAGAAAATGGCTGAACTTTTAGATGCCACCAACGGCTACCAGCTAACTGAAGATGCAACAGATGCCGACGTAATCTTACTTAACACCTGTTCAATTCGTGAAAAAGCACAAGAAAAAGTATTTCACCAATTAGGTCGCTGGAAGTTATTAAAAGACGACAAGCCAGATTTAATCATTGGTGTAGGTGGTTGTGTTGCCTCACAAGAAGGTGACTCTATTCGCCAACGTGCGCCATTTGTAGATGTTATTTTTGGTCCGCAAACGCTACACCGTTTACCAGAAATGATTAAACAAGTGCAAGGCGACAAAGGCTCATCGGTTGTTGATATTTCATTCCCAGAGATTGAAAAATTTGACCGCCTACCAGAGCCAAAAGCAGATGGCCCTTCTGCTTTCGTATCAATTATGGAAGGCTGTTCTAAGTACTGTACTTTTTGTGTTGTACCTTATACTCGCGGTGAAGAAGTTAGTCGCCCAGTAGATGACGTACTACTTGAAGTTGCACAACTTGCAGAGCAAGGTGTACGTGAAGTAAATCTTTTAGGTCAAAACGTAAACGCATACCGCGGCGATACGCACGATGGCGAAATTTGTTACTTCTCTGATTTAATTCGTCTTATTGCAGCTATTGATGGTATTGACCGTATTCGTTACACCACATCGCACCCGGTAGAATTTACCCCAGATATAATCGACGTTTACGCCGATGTACCAGAGCTTGTAGATCACTTACATTTACCAGTACAAAGTGGTTCAGACCGTATATTAAACCTAATGAAACGTGGTCATACGGCAATTGAATACAAATCGACAATTCGTAAGTTACGTAAAATTCGTCCTAACTTAAGCATGTCGTCAGATTTCATTATTGGTTTCCCAGGCGAAAGCAAAGAAGACTTTGAAGCAACCATGAAGCTTATTAGCGACATAGGTTTTGATATGAGCTTTAGCTTTATTTACAGCGCACGCCCAGGTACGCCAGCGGCAGATTTGCCGGATGACGTAACAGAGCAAGAGAAAAAAGAGCGCTTATACTTACTACAAAACCGTATTACACAAATGGCGCAGCAAATTAGTCGTCAAATGTTCGATACAGAGCAACGTATACTTGTTGAAGGTCCTTCTAAGAAGAACCCTATGGAATTACGTGGCCGTACCGAAAACAACCGTGTAGTAAACTTTGTTGGCCCGCACACAGTGATCGGACAGTTTGTTGATGTACGTATTACCGAAGCACTACCTAACTCTTTACGTGGTGACTTAATTCGTACAGAATCAGAAATGAACTTACGACGTGAAGTC
Source organism: Pseudoalteromonas sp. HL-AS1 (assembly GCF_031198785.1). Classification (NCBI taxonomy): domain Bacteria; kingdom Pseudomonadati; phylum Pseudomonadota; class Gammaproteobacteria; order Alteromonadales; family Pseudoalteromonadaceae; genus Pseudoalteromonas; species Pseudoalteromonas sp. HL-AS1. Next base: position 1,251,568 of record NZ_CP133569.1, on the reverse strand, counting down.
GCTCCTTCAGCTATTTTAACTAAAGCTGCAGCTGCAGAGCCAAAACCAGACACTGTTAACGAAATTGGCGTAGCTACTTTCGTTCCTTAGTCACACAATTAGCGCCAGTTAACGCTGGCGCAGTACTATAGGAAGCAATTTTGAGTAATCAGTTAAAAACATTAGAGATTTATTTAGAACCTGCCGATAACAAACGCCTATCTTCTTTATGTGGCCCGTTTGACGAAAACATCAAACAAATTGAACGCCACCTGGCTGTTGAAATAATTCACCGTGACAACTTTTTTAAAGTAACCGGTAAACTACACAACTGCGCCGGCGCTGTAGAAATCTTAAAAAACCTTTATGTTGATACTCAGCCAGTTCGTGGTGTTTTAGGCGAAATAGAACCCGACGCCGTTCATTTAGCTATTACCGAATCAAAAGCTTTAGAGCAAGATGCATCCAGCAGCGCTTATGGCAAAGAAATGGTTATTAAAACCCGCCGTGGTGTTATTAAACCACGTAACGACAACCAAGGTGTTTATGTGGCTAATATTTTAAACCACGACATTACCTTTGGTATTGGCCCTGCAGGTACTGGTAAAACTTACCTTGCAGTTGCAGCCGCCGTCGACGCTCTTGAGCGCCAAGAAATACGCCGTATATTACTAACGCGCCCTGCTGTAGAGGCTGGCGAGAAGCTTGGCTTTTTACCTGGCGATTTAAGTCAAAAAATAGACCCATACCTGCGCCCTCTTTACGATGCTCTTTTTGAAATGTTAGGTTTTGAAAAAGTAGAAAAACTCATCGAAAAAAATATCATCGAAGTCGCACCGCTTGCTTACATGCGCGGACGTACTTTAAACGATGCCTTTATTATTTTAGATGAAAGCCAAAATACTACCGCCGAGCAGATGAAAATGTTTTTAACCCGTATAGGGTTTAACTCAAAAGCGGTGATTACAGGCGATATTACACAGGTCGATTTACCTCGTGGGACACGCTCAGGCCTTCGCCATGCAATTGAAGTACTTGATGGCGTAAACGAAATTAGCTTTAACTACTTCAAAGCCCACGACGTAGTACGTCACCCTGTTGTAGCACGCATAGTTGAAGCCTACGAGCGAAACGACGAAAGCGAGCGACTTAAGCGCATTGAAAAGCAAAATGCAAAAGACGCACTCGCTGCTCTTCAACAGCCTACTACTAAAGAGTAATACTTTGACAACCGAACTTGATTTACAAATAGCCTGTGAGTTTGACAACCTCCCAAGCGAAGAACAATTTTCACTATGGGCCGACAAAGCCCTTAGCCAATACCGTGACGAGTCCGAACTCAGTATCGTTATTAGCGACGAAGCGCAATCGCAACAACTTAATAACGACTATCGCGGTAAAAATAAACCGACCAACGTACTGTCGTTCGAATTTGAAGCACCACCAGGCATAGATATTCCTTTGGTTGGTGACTTAATTATTTGCCCAGCCATTGTATTAGCTGAAGCAATTGAGCAAGAGAAGTCATTTCATGACCACTTTGCTCACATGGTTATTCACGGATGCTTGCATTTGCTTGGATTTGACCATATAAAGAGTGAAGACGCTTTAGAGATGGAAAGCATCGAAAAGCAATTACTTGCAGAGCTAAACATAGCAGACCCATACCGGGACGATATTTAAATTAACGGAGCAATTAGACGCAATGAGCGACGGTAACTCGCAATCTAGCCAGGGTTCTTCTGGCAAAACGTGGTTGGGCAGAATAGCCCAAATGTTGCAAGGGGAACCCCAGAATAGAGAAGAGCTGGTCGAAGTTATTGCCGATGCGCAAGAACGAGACGTAATCGATCCAGAAACAAAAGAGATGATAGAAGGTGTGCTTGGCGTGTCTGAGCTTAAAGTGCGAGACATAATGGTCCCGCGCTCACAAATGATCACTCTTGAGATCGACAGCCCGCTTGAAGAACTAATTCCAATGATGGTTGACTCAACTCACTCACGTTTTCCAGTGGTGATTGAAGACAAAGATCATGTAGAAGGTTTTTTACTCGCTAAAGATTTATTGCCACTGATCTTAAATAAAGACGAGCATTTACCATCAATACGCGATTATTTACGCCCAGCAATGGTAGTACCTGAAAGCAAACGTGTTGATACATTGCTAAACGAATTCCGTCAGCAACGCTACCATATGGCTGTTGTTATTGACGAATACGGCGGCGTATCGGGCTTAGTAACGATTGAAGATATTCTTGAAATAATTGTTGGCGAAATCGAAGATGAGCACGACGAAGAAGAAGAACATCAAGATATTCGTCAACTTGCTAAACATGTCCACGTAGTGCAAGCACTCACTCCTGTAGATGACTTTAACGAGCATTTTAAAACAGGCTACAGCACAGACGAAGCCGATACTATTGGCGGAACTGTACTGCACGCATTTGGCCATATGCCAAGCCGTGGTGAAACGATTGACATAGAAGGTTACCAATTTAAAGTAACCAACGCCGACAATCGTCGTATTTTGCAACTGCAAGTCACCGTTCCTAAGGCTGATGATAACGACAGTGAAGAAACTGCTAACTAGACTTACCCTATTAGCAAAAGATAAAAAAGCATGGCTCGCACTCGTTGCGGGCCTTGTTTTAACTTTTGGCTATGCCCCTTTTGAAATTTGGCCCATCGTATTTATTAGTCTTGGCGCCATAATTTTTTGCATTAATCCCAATAATACCGGTAAAGCACACGCAAAAACCGGTGCTAAATATGGCTTTATATTTGGCCTAGGCTGGTTTGGTGCAGGTATAAGCTGGGTACATGTTTCTATTGCCACCTTTGGCGGTATGCCGCTTATAGCGTCGCTCTCGTTAATGGCTTTTTTGTGCTCATACTTAGCATTATTTCCCGCACTTGCCTTTTGGGCAACTACACGCTTTGCCAGTGGCCCTAAAAGCTTTGGCGCATTATTAATTGCCTGCTTTGCAATTAGTGAGTATTTACGTGGCACCGTACTTACCGGTTTCCCGTGGTTAAGTTTTGGCTACACACAAACCGACGGACCTTTAAGGCTGCTTGCCCCTTATATTGGCGAGTTTGGCCTAACCCTCGTGTGTATCGCGATTGGTTTTGCACTTTATCGCTTAACCCAAAAAGACTTTAAAACCCCGGTGGTTACTGCGACAGCTGTTGCGCTTATTTTTACAGGCGCAAATACCACAGGCAGCATTCATTACACAAATAAAAACATGTCAGTATTGCTCGTACAAGGCAACATACAGCAACACCTGCGCTTTGAGCCAAGTGAGTTTTGGACCACAATGAGCAAATACCAAGACATGACACGCCCACATTGGGATGCCGACTTAATAGTATGGCCAGAAGCCGCAGTGCCTGAAATAGAAATGCTTGCCGATTCCTACCTAGCCAATTTAGACAGTGCCGCCTCGTTTAATCAAACCGCCCTTGTAACCGGTATTGTTGACTACCAGCGAGACACCAAAAATATATTCAACACACTTATTGTGGTCGGTAATAAAGAACGTGGCGACGAGCATGGGCATTACCATTACCTTGATAAAAACCGCTATCAAAAACACCAGCTACTACCTATTGGCGAATTTGTACCGTTTCAAGACTTTTTGCGCCCTATTGCCCCATTATTCGATTTGCCTATGTCATCGTTTACCCGTGGCGACAAAGTGCAAAACAACTTGCGCGCCAATGGCTATAACTTACTCCCTGCTATTTGCTACGAAATTGTTTTTGCAGATTTAGTACGCGGTAATTACAAAAGCGACTCCGACCTACTCTTTACTGTAAGTAACGATGCCTGGTTTGGCGACTCTATTGGACCTTTGCAACACATGCAAATAGCCCGTATGCGCGCGCTCGAACTACAACGCCCTCTAGTGCGTGTTACTAACAATGGTGTAAGCGCCGTATACGACCCCATAAGCCACACACAACAAACCATGCCTCAGTTTGAAGCTACCATATTGAAAGCCAACATTAAGCTCATAAAAGGCGACAGCGTGTACAGCCAATACGGAAACATATTTGTGTGGGGATTGGTGTTTTTGATGGGGCTTGTTGGGTTTGGGGTTAGGTTGAGAAAGTGAATTAAAATTAATAGCTGTCGGTGGACAGCTATTTAAAAAAGTGTTTATTGTTGGGTTTCGCTTCGCTCTACCCAACCTACGCAAATTTACTTTTTAATCTAGCCTATGCTAAAAATATAACGAGCTTCGTTCTATTTTTAATGCTTGGTGTTGCTCAATATCAGGTTTAAAAAGTTAAACTCGACTGAAATTTATAATTGGATTTTGACAGATAAACTCACCACCTTTAACGGCATACATCAATACAATATTGAGATTGAGCCTGAATGCCGACCGACTTTAACTTTATCGGTATGCGACTTTATTTCACTTACTTGCGGGAGTTTAATTAAGTATCAAATTTAAATGAGGTTAGCATACACCATAGTAACATTTTATCGTAACCCGACTATTGGCGTCCTCGCTCCCAACTAAATAACTTTTTAGTCATAACTACTCGTTATGCTTTTTGCTTTCTATGGGGGTAGTTTACAGCAACTATCAAAACCACTTAAACTTTAGCTTTGCTGAGTGTACTCTGCTCACCTGTGGCCTCAGTAGATTACAATGAATATCAATATAGCTACTTTTATTTGGTTCTATAAAAATATCATCGCTTTTACCTAAACAATTACCAACAAACTTTCCGTTTTTATCGAATGTAGATGCTATAACACCACCTGCATATATGCTTTCATTGGTGATATTTTTTAACTCGGCAGTTATTCTTACTCGCCCATTTTCTTTAAAGATATCAGAAAGGGTAAGTTTATAATCACTATTTAAGTCGTCAGTGCCCTCCAATGCTTTATTTGATACCTGCTCTTTAAAGCCACTATCAACTTCTGCGGCTATTGTTAGCGCGTACACACTGATACCACCGAGTGTTGCTATTACAAACCCTATCCCCCAAAAAAAGCCCTTTATAGCCTCATTAAAATTATTACTCATTTAATTCCCTTTTAATTTTTCACTACTAAATTTCGTTAACAATATACCCAAAATTACTCCTTTCACTAACCTAGTATATAAATTAAGACTTATTTTTGTAATAAGCTTTTTAAACCATAGTACCAACTAAGCGCTGCCACCGTGCCATGAGTTTCTTCTTCAAAGTAACGTTGATTTATATATAAACTGTTACTCGGGTGCGCTTTTAGTTTTTTAGCAAGCTCTAAGCCCCATTTATAATTAGCCTCTCCAATTTCACCAAAAGCTGCATTATTAGCAAAAGTAAAATATACATTGCCTTTAAGCTGCTTATTTATAAGCTGTTGCTCGTCAAAATAACGATTGAGATAATTATTATCCCAAAGGTAGGTTGCATCAATAATTAAGTAATCAGTAAATAAAGAGTGATTTGTAAGTAAAACATAACTTGCGAACAAGCCGCCGAAAGATTCCCCAATTAATACCCGCTTATTTGATGTACGGTAATTTTTATTAATGAAGGGAATAAGTTCTTTTTCAAAGAAAGCGGTGTAGTTTGCGGCATTGCCAATATTTTCAAATTTTTCGAGTAGCTTGCCGTTAAAAGTCCAATCGACATTGGTAGGGGTAAAGTCGCGCTCTCTTATCGCATTTTTACTGTTTGGAACAGCGACAATAATTGCTTGTTGAATTTGTTTTTCTAGCCGCTCAGTACTGAGTGCTTCAACAAGCCCCGCTAAGGCTTTTAAATGGGTTGGGTCGCCATCAAGCAGGTAAATAACAGGATATACTCGTTCGAGGTTTTGCTTGTAGCTTGGCGGTAAATAAACACTATAACTGCGCTGCTCACCTAAAATAATAGACTTAAGCTGATGTGTTTCTGCTAACACAATATTTTCTGACGCATACGAAGCTGTAATAAAATACAGATAACTAAACGCCATTAATAAAGCTTTCATAACCATCCTTGTAATTAATAAGAGCAAACTTAACTTTTTACAGTCTCTTCTACCGTTTCAACATTTACAACTTGATTCAAGTTACCTTTAATAACCACAGTGGCTGATATTTTATCTTGAATGGCTTGTCTGTTTGGATCCCAATATATCTGTAAAAACCCTAACAAGCCTGTGGCAAAGCCTGCACCGTAGCCGCCGTAGCGACCAAAACAATCTAATAATCCTAATGGCTCACCGCTTAAGGCAACCACACGAATATTACATACCTTTTTACCCGGTGTTTGGCCGCGCCAATGTAACGAGAACAACGTAAAGTAAACAGCAGCCCAGCCAAAACCTAAGCCCAAGTCTTGAATAATGCCTTTGCTCCACTGCAAAATACTATTTGTGCTTGTTTGTGCAGGTTTTTCTTCTATTAACTGTGCAGGCTTTATTTCGTTATTTTCACTGAGCACTAATAATTGTAAAAGTACGGTAGCAAGTTGTGGGTTTTGTAGGCCGTCCATTTCTGCTAATTTGGGAACTTGCCCAATTAAATTATCAAGCGCGTTTCGTTGACAGGGTTGCTCACAGCTGTCATCGGCTGTTTGCGCTAAATAAGTATTTAGCTGTTGTTTTTCTGTGGCGGTAAGCTGAATTTCATCTTGTATTTTTACGCCCTGAACAGCTAAACCTTGATCAGTGTTATCGTCTTCTAGGTAATCAATGCCAATTGAAAGCACAGTAAGTGCGCTTACAAATAAAATACTTGCTGCCGTTATTTTTAAGATTCTTCGCCACACATTCGACATTTTTGGAAGGTATTGCTGTGCTGTACCTTTATAAAAAGCCATTGCAGCAACAAATGCTATTAAAGCAGCGCTAAGTTTGGCTGCTAAAAATATCAGTGCAACATCAATAATAATCGCTAGTGCACGCTGAATAGGTGTAGCTAAAGGCAAGCCCAGTAAAGCGCTGTCAATTTTAAAAGCGTAGGGTGTAATAACTTCTCGGGTTTCAGAATTTGATAATTCTAATTGTTCTATTTCTGTGGCTTTCATTTATTTTCTTGTTATTAAAATAGGTAACCCGGTTAACTTACGCGTTTTTTATTTTTTGCTCAAGGTAAAGCTATTAGAATCAATGCACAAAAAAGGGCTGCATAAAATGCAGCCCTTCATGTTTTTACTCAATGTTTATTACTTACTAGCAATTATACCGTTGGATAATCGGTATAGCCTTGTTCTGCGCCACCAAATAAGGTGTCGGGGTTGTGGCTGTTAAGAGGCTTGCCTTGCTTTAAGCGTGCTGGTAAGTCTGGGTTTGATACAAACGGGCGACCAAAGCCAATCATGTCGGCCCAGCCTTCGCTAAGTGCTTCGTCTGCGCGCTCTTTGGTGTACTTACCTGCGTAAATTAATACACCACTGTAGGCTTTGCGAATCGATTTTTTAAATTCAACACTCATTAAAGGTGCGTCATCCCAATCGGCTTCGGCTATATGCATGTAACCTACACCGGCTTTATTTAATGCCTCAGAAACCGCTAAGTAAGTTTCCTCAGGGTTTTCGTCTACTGTGCCATTAAGGGTTGTTAACGGGGCTAGTCTTACGCCTACTTTGCTGCTACCAATTTCGTCGCTAACAGCATGTACCACTTCAATTAAAAAGCGTATGCGGTTTTGCACACTCCCACCATATTCATCGGTGCGAGCATTTGACTCTGAGTCTAAAAATTGATTAATAAGGTAACCATTTGCAGCATGAAGCTCTATGCCATCAAACCCTGCATTAACTGCATTTTTAGCTGCTTGGCGAAATTCGCCTATGACATGCGTAATATCTTGTTTGCTCATTTCGCGTGGGAGTTGGGTGTCTACAAACCCCGGTGCGCCGTTTGTATCTACAAATACTTTTACGTCTTTTGCGGCAATGCCCGAGGCTGAAATAGGCTGCACGCCACCAGTGTTGTCACTGTGGGTAACACGGCCAACATGCCAAAGCTGAGCAAACATCACTCCACCAGCGCTATGTACTGCGCTTGTTACTTTACTCCAGCCTGCAACTTGCTCATTTGAATAAATACCCGGAGTCCAAGCGTAACCTTTACCAAGCTCACTAATTTGTGTGCCTTCGCTTACAATTAGTCCGGCACTTGCGCGCTGTGCGTAATATGTTGCCATTAAGTCGTTAGCTATATCGCCAGGCTGTGTTGAACGCGAGCGAGTCATTGGGGGCATAACAATACGGTTTTTTAATGTTTTACCTGCAAGTTCTATTGGTTCAAAAAGTAATGTCATAATGCCTCCTAAGTTTGATTGCGCTCATAATAACGTAACCAAGCACATGCAAAAACAACAAAAACTGCAAAATAGTTTTGTTGTATCTGCAATAAAGCCACAAAGTAAAACACATTAACTTTAGGTGAACTAAATGTATTTTATTGACTCTTAACAGCACTATTAAGTTGAGGGTTTGATGTGAATAAAGGGAATGCATGGCCGTGGGTTATCTCGTTGTGTATACACGCTATTGTGTTGTACTTTTTGTTTTCGCAATCTATTAAAGTTGCGCCGCCAAAGGAGGAAAAAAACGCAATAATACAGGCCTATGTTACGGTTAATTTAGCAAGCCTACCTAAGCTAAGCTCAGTTGTTACAACAACCAATGCGCCTGATATAAAAACTGTAAACACTAAAACTGATGCACCAAATTCAGCGACCTCTAACACTACACCTATAAAAAAAGATTCTACAAAAGCCAAAGTAAGGGTAACTAAAAAATCGCAAGCCAAAACCATCACGTTACCAAAGGCACAAACAGACCTTAAAAAAGACCCTGTAAAACCTGTTGAACCCCTGTTAGCTGCGCCTTCAGAGCCTACAACAAAAGCTTCTCAAACATTTAAAAAGCTAAATCCATACGCGCCGCTATTTGGCTCTCCTGTAAATAATATGACTCATAAAAAAATAGTCTCCTTTGGTGAAGATAAAAGCTCTGAAAATGAAGAGATAAACAATAAGCCCACAATTAAAACACCAGTAAAATCTGATAATTCAGAAGTTATTAGCCAAAATACAACTGGCACACGACGATTAGAAAAATTTAATGGTAAATGCTATTTAATTGATACTTCCACCGTATTTGGTAGCAATGGTATGCCTCAAGGTAGCGGTAAACACTGCCCTGAGGATAAAACTGATAAAGAAATTATGTTTGAAAAAATCATGAAAAAATGGAGCCGTAAAAATAATTAGCTTTAAATAAGTGAACAAATAATATGTTTATCCGTATTGATAAGCTTAAAGTACTTAGGAGTAAGCCATGATCACCAAACAACTATCATCACTTTTTGTATTTAATTTATTAGTTGTAAGTGCACAAGCTAATGCAAACCAGCGCTGGTACGTTGTTAACGACTCAGTAATGGGCGGTGTATCTAATAGCCAGTAACACAAACTCAAGAAAGTTTGCTTTTTACAGGCAATGTTTCGCTTGATAATAACGGCGGTTTTGCATCAATACGTACAGAGCTAAATACACAAAGCCAAAATACTAAAGCTATAGCGCTGCGTGTTAAAGGCGATGGACAAATCTATCAGCTCAGGCTCAGAACAACTAATTACCTTGATGGCGCAGCGTACACTCACTCATTTAAAACAGTAAAAAATGAATGGGTAGATATCAACTTTGCTCCGAGTGATTTTACTTTAACGTATCGCGGCCGCGTGCTTGAGCAACAACCGATTATTGATTTTGACGATATAAAACAGCTAGGCTTTATGATTGCAGGTAAGCAAGAAGGTCAATTTAAGCTTGAAGTGGGTAAAATTGAGTTTAAAAGCTAATCAAGCAGCAAGCTTTGGCATTGAGCGGTGTAATCATGAGCGCGAATGGTTGCGCTACTTTCGGTGTACTATTTAGCCCTACTAGCAAAAAGCCCCACTTTATTAAAGTAGGGCTTATACCAATTTATTAAACTAGCTAGTTACTTACTTAGTGCTTTGATTATCTTGTGAGAGCGCAATAAGTGCAAGCGCTGCATTTAGACGAGTATTTAAATTATTATAAATAGTCATTCCAAACACTCCGATAATACAAACAATTAAACCCATTTGTAGGTTAACGCTCATCTCTAGTAAAAAAATAGCTGCAACTAGTAAGCATAGCGCTAATGCATAAATAATAGATTGAAAGGTAAAGTTAATATCACCTTTGGCTATTTTAAGTAATTCATCTTTATTCATAATTTACTTCCTTGTTATTTAATCACTAAGACTCAATTGCCAGTAGCTCTACTTCAAAAATAAGTACTGAGGCAGGAGGAATACTCCCTACACGTTTTTCACCGTAGGCAAGTTGGTGCGGTACATAAAAAATGTATTTATCGCCTGGGCTCATAAGTTGTAAACCCTCAGTCCAGCCTTTAATAACTTGGTGCAAGCCAAAGCTAATCGGTGTTTTACGCTCTACTGAACTGTCAAACACAGTGCCGTCGATTAGTGTGCCGTGGTAATGCACGTTAACCATACTTTTTGGGGTTGGTGTGTTTTCGTTTTCGCTTTTATGGATTACTTTATACTGCAAGCCAGAAGCTGTTTCTACTACACCTTCTACCTTTGCGTTAGCGGCTAAATAATCTGCACCTATTTGTGCATTTATGCCTGCTTGTTGTTTTGCTTTTTTACTATTTTGAAATATTAAAAAACAAAAAATGGCGATAACTACCGCCAAAATTATATTAATCATCATTAACCTTTTTCGTTATCTAGCTCTTCGTCTTTTTCGTCATCATCGCCGTTTACTATGTCGGCAATCTCTTTGAGGCGAGCAAGTGCAATACCGTTTACTGAGTTTTCTGGATACTGGTCATCAATAATATCGCCAGCTTCTATATCCATTAACAAGTTAAGCGCTTGGTCTACGGTTTCAACTGCGTAAATATTGAATTTACCCGCTTCAACCGCATTAAGTATTTCGTCATCAAGCACTAAGTTAACTTGGTTTGATTTAGGAATGATAACGCCTTGCGAACCTGTTAAACCACGCATTTTACACAGTTTAAAAAAGCCTTCTATTTTTTCGTTTACGCCACCAATGGCTTGTACATCGCCGTGTTGGTTTATAGAGCCTGTAAGCGCAATTGATTGGCTAATAGGTAAGCTTGTAATAGACGAAATAAGCGCACACAACTCAGCCAAAGATGCGCTATCGCCATCTATGTAACCATAGCTTTGCTCAATGGCAATATTAGCGCTAAGCGTTAAGCTAAAGTGCTGCGCATATTTATTACCTAAATAACCGGTAAGCAACATAACACCTTTTGAGTGAATTGCTTTACCAAGCTCAGCTTCGCGTTCAACATCTATTACGCCATCGGCGCCAGCATAAACCGTTGCCGTAATACGCGCAGGGGTACCAAATGAGGTATCGCCAATGTGTAATACGGTTAAGCCATTTACTTTACCAATGGCTTGGCCGTCGGTTGCAATAAGTGTGTGACCTTCTTTTATATCGCTTAGCATGTTTTCACTAATTTGGCCGGTACGGTATTGCTTACCTTCAATGGCTTCATCAATATGATGCGCATCTATAACAGTTAATTTATCTTGTTTTGCGTAGTAACTTGCCTCTGCAACTAATTCAAGTACATCAGCAAAGCGCGCAGAAAGCTTATTGTGATGCTCTGCTTGGCGGTAACTAAACTTAAGTAAACGCACCATAGCTGCTTGTGTGGTAGTGCACTTTAATGTTTGCTCGCAGTACTCGGTAACTTTAGTTATAAATTGGTACTGTAATTTATCGCTACTTGGTAAGTAGTAATCAAAGTCAGCTAATACTCTAAATAACTCTGCAAACTCTTCATCGTATTCACCTATGGTGTAATACAGTTCGCGCGAGCCTAATAAAATAATTTTTACATCAAGCGGTATAAGCTGCGGGCGAAGTGTAAAACTACTACCTACTGAGCTATCTTGATACGGTAAGTCGTTTTTAATTTGATGCGTTTTAAGCGACAGTTTTAAACCATCCCACACTTGAGGGTTAGCCATTACCTTTTCAGCATCCATAATTAAATAACCGCCATTAGCACGGTGCAATGCGCCCGGCTGAATAGAGCGATAACTGGTAATTAAAGACCCTTGCGATGTGGAATACTCAATTTTACCAAATATATTACCAAATGTTGGATTGGGCTCGTACACCACGGGTGCTGCATCGTCTTCTTTAAACTCAACTAAAATATTAGGTGCAAAAAAGTCGGTAAGCATGCCTTTACGATCAAAGTCTTCTTTGCTTTCTTCGCTTTCGTCTTCGTCATCGAGCCATTCAAGTACCGCGTCTATAATTTCAACGCGTATATCTTTTAAATAACGCAGTACACCAATATGAGTTGCATATTTATGTTCTAAGTCTTTTAAAAGCGGTTTTGTGGCCTGCTCTGCAGTCGACTTTTTAAGATTACGCTGTTTTTCTTTTGATTCGCGCTTCCAGCGTGGCAGCTCAATTAACGCTTCTATTAATGCATCTTCTAGCTTTTCAATTTTTTCAAAAAACTCTTCGCGTAACGTTTCTTCAAGTTCGCCAAATTCGCTGTCGCTTAATTGTTTACCATCTACTAGCGGTGCAAACCCTACTGAATTTTTTTCTTCAACTAATGCAACACTTTGCTCAAATGCCGCAATTTCTACTGCGGTAATAGCGCTGTCGTAGGCATCGTTAAATTCACGGTCGATTGATTTTTTTTTGCGTTGGTATCCTGGGTTATCAAATGCAGCAGGAAATGTGTCGAGTACTTCATCTAAAAATGAATCTATGTCGTCACTAAGTTGCTTGCTTTGCCCTGCATGCATAAACAACGCGATAGGCTCTCTGTGATCATCGTAATTATTTACGTATAGCCATTCGTTTGGGGTTGGGCGGTCTTTTGCGTGTTGCTTAAGTTTATCTTTAACAAGCGTAAAGCGCCCATGGGCAGCCTCGCCCATTACATAAACGTTATAACCAGGTAGTTCCATCCCTAAAGAGAAATCTAAGGCACTTTGGGCGCGTTGTTGGCCTATAAATGTTAGTTGCTCGGGGTATGGATTGCTCATACACGTATGTACGTGATTAGTAGAAATACTCGGTGCGAGCTTTGAAACAGATAGTGGCAGCAATTTTTTCGTCATTCTAACTTCTTTTTTTACCAACATATTCGCTGGCCTTTGGGCGTATTAAGTGGCCCGCAGCCACTTAATACTTATATTTAAGGGTGCAGCGCCTTACGACTAAAATAGATTCCATCACATTCAATACACGGTGTAATTTGTGTCGCGTGATAAACATCGTAACTATGGGTGCAATTCTTACATACTAATGTGCCCATGGCTATCCATTCGCCTGCGTGATACACACCATTGTGCTTAAAATCTTGACTAAGAGATTGCCACTCAAGCTGAGTTTTATCTTCTATGTGTGAAAGCTCAAACCATAATGATTCTTTAAGCTCTTGCCATGCAAGCGAATTATAGTGCGATTCGTTTTCTTGGACATGTTCTATATCGCGCTGTAAATAACTTTTATATAAAGCGTATCTTTCTTGCCCTAAATCTTTAAGTGCCTGCTCAGATTCAACAAATCGAGTAACTGCGTCTTTTACTTCATGATCTTTTACATCTTTTAGCCATTTGGTTAAATCGCCAAGCCATGCTTTATAATCTGCCATTTTTTACTCCTTCAAAATTGCTGTTAAATCACCCTATAACTTAGATAAGTATAGGTTAACCTGAACTGAAGGTTAGAATTTATCAAAACCGCGTTTTTGACGCTGTGAATAGCACTTTATTTGGGGTATCCTAATGGCAATTTTTTATTAGTTTGCAAGAAGTCTGGAACCATAGATGCAAGAGCAATATAACCCGCAAGATATAGAGTCAAAAGTACAAAGCTACTGGGAAGAAAACCAGGTATTTAAAGTCACTGAAGATGAGAGCAAAGAAAAGTATTATTGCCTTTCTATGTTCCCTTATCCGAGTGGTCGACTGCATATGGGTCATGTACGTAACTACACCATTGGTGATGTTGTTTCTCGTTTCCAGCGCCTGCAAGGCAAAAACGTAATGCAACCTATGGGTTGGGATGCGTTTGGTTTACCTGCAGAAAACGCTGCTATTAAAAACAAAACAGCACCTGCTAAGTGGACATACGAAAATATTGATTACATGCGTACACAGCTTAAGCAATTAGGTTTTGGTTATGACTGGGATCGCGAAATTGCGACATGTCATCCAGAATACTACAAGTGGGAGCAGTGGTTTTTCACTAAGCTTTACGAAAAAGGCTTAGTGTATAAAAAAATGTCGACGGTTAACTGGGATCCAGTGGATCAAACAGTATTAGCTAACGAGCAAGTTATTGACGGTCGCGGTTGGCGTTCAGGCGCTGTGGTTGAGCAAAAAGAAATTCCACAGTGGTTTATTAAAATTACCGACTACGCACAAGAACTACTTGACGATTTAGACAAGTTGGAAGATTGGCCAGAGCAAGTTAAAACAATGCAGCGTAACTGGATTGGCCGCTCTGAAGGGTGTGATATTGAATTTAAACGCACCGATAATAACGAAACTTTTAGTGTATACACAACTCGTCCAGACACCTTTATGGGTGTTACGTATGTTGCTGTTGCTGGTGGTCACCCTATTGCACAAGAAGCCGCTAAAAATAGCGATGCTGTTGCAATGTTTGTTGAAGAATGCAAAAACACCAAAATTGCCGAAGCAGACATAGCAACAATGGAGAAAAAAGGCATAGCAACAGGCTTTTATGCAACTCACCCATTAACGGGCGAGCAAGTACCAATTTGGGTCGCTAACTTTGTATTAATGCATTACGGCTCAGGCGCTGTTATGGCGGTACCTGCACACGACCAACGCGATTTTGAATTTGCAACGGCTTACGGCCTAGATATTAAACAAGTAATTGCACCGGTTGAAGGCTCAGATCTTGAAGTAAACCTTGAGCAAGAAGCATTTACCGACAAAGGTGTGCTTGTAAATTCAGGTGAATTTGACGGTCTTGATTTTGATACCGCGTTTAAAGCCATTGCCGACAAGCTTGAAGCACTCGGTGTTGGGGAGCGTAAAGTAAACTTCCGTCTACGTGACTGGGGTGTGAGCCGTCAGCGTTATTGGGGTTCTCCAATCCCAATGCTTAGCGACCAAGAAGGCAAAGAACTTGCAGCAACAGAAGATATGCTACCAGTTCGCTTACCAGAAGATGTGGTAATGAATGGTGTAACGTCACCTCTTAAAGCAGACCCAGAATGGGCTAAAACAACAGTAAATGGCGCACCTGCGTTTCACGAAACTGACACGTTTGACACCTTTATGGAATCATCTTGGTACTACGCACGCTACTGTAGCCCACGCTACGACGAAGGCATGCTAGATCCAGCGGCTGCTAACTATTGGTTACCAGTAAACCAATACATTGGTGGTATTGAGCACGCTATTTTACACTTATTGTACTCGCGATTTTTCCATAAATTATTACGTGACTTTGGTTTGGTAAATTCAGACGAACCGTTCGACCGCTTACTTTGTCAAGGTATGGTGCTTGCTGAAACATTTTATCGTAAAGATGAAAAAGGCGGCGATGTATGGATTTCGCCAAGCGATGTAAATACCGAAACCGACGACAAAGGCCGCGTAACTAAAGCATGGCATAAAGAAGACGGTGAGCCGGTATTCTCATCAGGCATGAGTAAAATGTCTAAGTCTAAAAACAATGGTATAGACCCACAACATGTAATTGCCCAGTATGGTGCAGATACAGTGCGTTTATTTATGATGTTTACAGCACCACCAGAGCAAACGCTTGAATGGTCAGACTCAGGTGTTGAAGGCGCACATCGCTTCTTAAAACGTGTATGGAAATACGCAGTAGACGTTAAAACAGTAGGTTACCAAGCACTTGATAAATCAGCGCTCACTAACCCGCAAAAATTACTACGTCGCGACTTACACAAAGCAATTGCTAAAGTGACTGATGATGTTGAACGTCGTCAAACCTTTAACACCGCTATTGCAGCCATTATGGAGCTTTCTAATAAGTTATTAAAAGCACCACTGAGCGACAAACAAGATGTAGCGATTGCTAACGAAGCACTTGAAGCATTAGTTATTATGCTTGCACCTATTACTCCGCATTTATCGCATGAGCTTTGGAAAGAGCTTGGTAAAAAAGGCGAGATTTTAGATGCTGCATGGCCAAAAGTTGACGAGTCTGCACTTGTTGAAGATGAAAAACTAATCATCGTACAAGTAAACGGCAAGCTTCGCGCTAAGTTAACAGTGGCAGCTGATGCCACTCAAGAGCAAGTAGAAGCCCTTGCGTTTGCAGAATCTAACGTAACTAAATTTACTGATGGCTCAACCATTCGTAAAATCATTTACGTACCAGGTAAACTACTTAACGTGGTAGCTAACTAATATGGCTGCATTTAACGCCATTAAAAATGGACTAGCCTTAGTGCTAGTCTGTTTTTTGTTATCAAGCTGTGGCTTTCATTTAAAAAAAGCCTCTAGCTTGCCTGATAACTTAAAACAGCTAACACTTGTAGGCGATGATGAAAAATCGACTTTATTTTCTGAGCTTAAAAAAGAGCTTAAAGCGAGTAACGTAGAGCTAGTATCGTCAGCTAAAGATAAAGCCCAATTGTATTTACGCAAAGAAAGTATTGAACGCCAAACACTTTCGCTGTTTCAAAATGGTCAGGTTGCTGAATACGAACTTGCTTATGGCGTGTCGTATGTAGTTAAACGCCCTGGTGAAAAAGCGATAGAAAAACGTTTTGAGCTTTATCGTAATTACCAAGACGATCCGGATCATGCATTAGCAAAAGCAAAAGAGCTTGAGCTACTCATTAGCGAGATTCGTGAGCAAGCCAGTCGTCGTATTGTTAGAGAGCTGTCGCAACTATAATGCGCTGCTATGCTAATCAACTACCGAGTGAATTAAATAAAGGGCTAAAGCCCTTTTATTTAGTATTTGGTGAAGAGCCTTTTCAAGAAGCGCAGTGCGTACAACAAATTCGCGACTGTGCTAAGCAACAAGGTTTTGATGAAGTAATTAAGTTTACTTTAATGCAAGGATTCGATTGGCAAGAAATCATAGCCCAGTATAAGAGCATGTCGCTGTTTAGCGCCCGCACTATTATTGAGCTTGATTTAAACCAACAAAAGCCAGGCGTTATTGGCAGCAATACCTTTAAAAAAGTAGTTGAGCTGGTCAATTCCGATACTATTTTAATTGTTAAAGGCGCTAAAGCCAGTCAAGAAGTACAACGTGGTGCGTGGTTTAAAGCCCTTGATAAACTAGGCGTGTTCGTACCTTGCTACCCACTTACGGGCTCTCATGTAAAACGATGGCTTGATGAGCAATGCCAACGTTTATCACTTAATATGCAAAGCGACGCCAAAGTAAGCTTAATAAATGCCACTGAAGGCAACTTATTAGCCTGTTTTCAGGAGCTTGAAAAGCTCTCGCTACTACACGGCAATGCATTAATTACTCAGCAACTAGTTATGCAAGGGTTGTTAAATCAAGCCAAGTTTGATATTTTTGATTTAAGCGATGCACTATTAAATGGCCACGCTAAACAAGCTATAAAAGTATTAAACAAACTTGCCAGCGATAACACCGAAGTGGTGAGTATTTTGTGGGCTATAACCAAAGAGCTTAATACACTTATAAGTGTGCAACTTGGTTTATTAAATGGCGAACCTATAGCAAATTTATTTAAACAAAAAGCAATTTGGAAAAACCAACAAGGTCCAGTTCAAAACGCAATTAACCGTTTAAATATGCACACACTAGAACAAATAAACAGTGATGTTGCGTTGTTTGATGCTAGTTACAAGCAAGGTAATTTAATTGCACCTTACCAAGCGCTTGCTCATATTTGTATTAAATTTTGCCAGCCGCTCAACATTCCTATGCCGTGCCACGCGGTTAATTAATAAATAACTAATGGGTGTTAAATGATCGCAATTTTTGGTGGCACTTTCGACCCAGTCCATTTAGGCCATCTAAATATGGCGCAGCAATGCGTTAATGTGTTTAATTTAGATACGCTTTATTTTATGCCCTGTGCACTCCCTGCACATAAAGCAGCTCCGGGAATTAGTACTCAGCACCGTATTAATATGCTAAACGCAGCCATTGCACCTCATCCTCATTTTGAACTCGATTTAAGAGAGCTTAACCGAGCTGGTCCATCGTATTCACTACTTAGTTTGCAAGAACTTCGTAAAGAGCACCCCACTACGCCTATTTTATTTTTAATTGGTATGGACTCGTTTAACAATCTCGATAAATGGTTTGAGTGGAAGGCAATAACGCAGCTTTGCCATATTGTGGTGTACCAGCGTCCTGCTCAACATTGCACTGTAACAGGTGAGCTCAAAAGCTATATGCAACGCGCAAATGCCGGCGAAGTCGCGGCACTAAAACACTCACTTGCAGGTAAACTTTATTTTTTACCGGGTGAAATGCTCGATGCGGCCTCAAGTACAATTCGCAAGCAGCTAAAAAAAAGTAATAAAAAGAATGAACTATTGCCCGACGCAGTGAGTCATTACATAGAAGTGCATCAGCTCTATCAAATTGATGCTTAAAAACTCCTAGCGTGTTAAAATGCGCGCCATTAAATTTTTAAATTGAGACAAAACCTTGGATTCAAAACAACTACTCGCCTTTGCAATGGATAAAATTGACGATATGAAAGCGCGTGACATCGTTCATATTGACGTAACTGAAACATCAGATATTACAGATTACATGGTAATTTGTTCTGGTACTTCTAAACGCCACGTACAGTCAATTGCTGATCACTTAGCAAAAGAAGCGCGTCATGCAGATTCAGAGCCACTAGGTTATGAAGGTGAAGGCGACGGCGAATGGGCACTGGTTGATTTAGGTGATGTGGTTGTACACGTGATGCAAAACGAAGCACGTAGCTATTACGATCTAGAAAAACTGTGGGGCTAAACGCTCACTCATTTTAGACAATGCTTGGAAGTAATACGTGAAAATACAAATGATTGCTGTTGGTACTAAAATGCCAGCATGGGTAGAAACGGGATTTGCAGAATATCAGCGCCGTTTCCCTAAAGATATGGCGCTAGAGTTAATCGAAATTCCAGCCGGTAAACGTGGTAAAAATGCAGATATAAAGCGTATTTTACACATTGAAGGTGAAAAAACATTAGCGGCTATTCCAAAAGGCAATCGTATTGTAACGTTAGAGGTAACAGGGAAAGCACTGGATACTCACCAACTTGCTAAAAATATGGAAAAATGGCAACTCGATGGCCGCGATGTAAGTTTACTTATTGGCGGACCTGAAGGACTTGCTCCAGAGTGTATTGCAGCGTCTGAGCAAAAATGGTCGTTATCTAATTTAACATTGCCGCATCCTTTGGTGCGTATAATTGTTGCAGAGAGCCTTTACCGAGGCTGGAGCTTAAATAACAACCATCCTTATCATCGCGAGTAACCCTTGCCATGCTAAAACATAGACCCACTATTCGTGACCACTCCGCAGAAGCAAACTTATTTGCTAGGCGAGCATTCGTGGGTTTTGTTTTTGTATTAGGATTAGTCGCAGTATTGCTTTCTAATCTTTATACTATTCAGGTCGAAGATCACCAAGACTACCAAACCCGCTCCAACGATAACCGCATTAAAGTTATTCCTATTGCACCCAACCGTGGTTTAATTTACGACCGTAACGGTGTGCTACTTGCTGAAAACAAACCTGTTTACAACCTTGAGGTCATCCCCGAAGAGGTAGACGACCTTGACGAATCGCTTAATCAAATAAGTAAAATAATTGCGATTACAGAGCAAGACAAACAAGACTTTTTAAAAGATATAAAACACACCCGTCGTTTTAAATCACAAGTATTAAAAGCCCGCTTAGACGAAACAGAAGTGGCGAAATTTTCGGTTAATCAACATAAATTTCCTGGTTTTAGCATTGAGGCACGCCTTGCTCGCTACTACCCATTTGGCGACACACTAACGCATGCGCTCGGTTATGTTGCCAAGCTTAATAGAAAAGAGCTAAACCAATTAGAGCAAGAAGACCGTGCAACCAATTACCGCGCCACACATGATATTGGCAAACTCGGCATAGAGAAATATTACGAAGAAACACTGCACGGTAAAGTAGGCTCACAACGGGTAGAAGTTAATAACCGTGGCCGTGTAATACGCACCCTGAGCATGACCCAACCGCAACCAGGTAGCGACTTAGTACTGACTTTAGACGTTGGCTTGCAACAAATAGCACAACACGCGCTTAAAGATATGCGCGGCGCTGTTGTAGTTATGGACGCCAAAGATGGCGGCGTGCTGGCACTTTATTCAAACCCAAGTTACGATCCAAACTTATTTGTACACGGCATTAGCAGCAAAAATTATAAAGCGCTGCTTAACCAAGACCGGCCATTAATAAACCGTACTACGCAAGGTCGTTATGCGCCGGCCTCTACTGTAAAGCCTTTAATGGCAGTATTAGCGCTTGAAGAAAATATAGTAAATGAGTCAACATCAATGTGGGATCCTGGCTTTTTTCAAATTCCAAATGTTGAACATAAATGGCGAGATTGGAAACGTTGGGGCCATGGTCATGTAGATGTATATAAAGCGATTGAAGAGTCGTGTGATACCTATTTTTACGATGCGGCTTATCGATTAGGCATTACTAAAATAAGCGATTTTATGGCCCGTTTTGGCTACGGTGATTTGTCAGGTATTGATATTCACGAAGAAACTACTGCTATTCTACCTTCAAAAGAATGGAAAGAAGGACGCTTTAAAGAGTCTTGGTGGCGCGGTGATACTATTTCGGTAGGCATTGGCCAAGGTTACTGGACTGCCACACCTATTCAAATTGCAAATGCAACTAACATATTAGTTAATCGTGGTATTAATCATCCCCCTCATTTGGTGCAAGTGATAAAAAAAGATAACGACATAACGCAAATTAACAACGAAGAAAAACCCCCTGTTGTTTTAAAAGATCCGCGCCATTGGCAGGTATCGTTAGATGCAATGCATAATACAGTACAAAAAATATCAGGCACAGCCCACAAAGCATTTAAAGGGACTAACTACGACTCGGCTGGTAAAACCGGTACCGCGCAAGTAGTTAGTATTGCCCAAGGTGAACGCTACGATGCAGAATCTCTTAAAGAGCGCCAACGCGATAATACAATTTATGTAGGCTTTGCACCTTATAGCGATCCTAAAATTGTGGTTTCTGTTGTGTTAGAAAACAACCACGGCGGCATTCAAATAGCTCGCCAACTTATGGATTACTACTTTGCAGCCAACCCTGTTAATCTTGCAAGGAACGAGACACCATGACCGCTTTGCACGATAAACGCTCTATTTGGATGCGTATGCACCTAGACCTACCGCTGCTTATTGCACTACTTATAATGATGGCTGGCAGCATAATGGTTGTTTACAGCGCAAGCGGGCAAGAGTCTTCTATGATGATTAGGCACATGACCCGCATGGGCGGTGCGATTGTTGCTATGATTGTTTTAGCCCAGTTTTCGCCTGCCACGTTAAAGCGGTTAGTGATCCCACTTTATTGTGTTGGGTTATTAATGCTAGTCGGTGTACTTTTATTTGGTGTAAGCTCAAAAGGCGCGCAGCGTTGGCTCAATTTAGGGGTGACACGATTTCAACCTGCAGAATTAATGAAGTTGGCTGTCCCGATGATGGTAGCTTGGTATATAGGTAGAAACCACTTACCACCTCGCCCGCTACATTTAATTATTGGTTTTATGATTGTAATGCTCCCTACATTATTAATTAAAGAACAACCCGACTTAGGTACCGCTATACTTATTGCAAGCTCAGGTATATTTGTATTATTTTTGTCTGGGTTGAGTTGGCGTTTAATAGGCTTTTTAAGCTCGATTATAGCGCTTGCTGCATGGCCATTTTGGCACTACGGTATGCACGATTATCAAAAACAACGTGTACTCACCTTTTTAGATCCTGAGAGCGATCCGCTTGGTTCGGGTTATCATATTATTCAATCGAAAATTGCTATTGGATCAGGCGGCATAGAAGGTAAAGGCTGGTTGCTTGGTACACAATCGCAATTAGAGTTTTTGCCAGAGCGCCACACCGACTTTATATTTTCGGTTTTAAGCGAAGAATTTGGCTTATTCGGCGTATGTGTTTTACTTAGCCTGTACTTATTTATTATTGGTCGTGGTTTATACATTGCTGTTAATGCACAAGATGCATTTGGTAAATTGCTCGCAGGCGCACTCACCCTCACCTTTTTTGTATATGTATTCGTAAACATAGGCATGGTATCGGGTTTATTACCTGTTGTAGGCGTACCTTTACCACTGATTAGTTATGGTGGTACATCGATGGTGACGTTAATGGCAGGATTTGGCATTATTATGTCAATCGCGACAGATAAAAGGATGCTTTTAAAATAATGCGACACACGAATCAGTTTATATTTACCACGTTATTAATTTTGCTTTTAAGTGCTTGTAGTAGTGGGCCAAGTAGCCGTTATAGTATGCGTCATGATGCAGCGCCATTAAGAGCTCCTACTACGCTTGAAATGCAAGACGCTATAGTTACCGAAACCACTAAAAGTGCTAGCGCTAGCCGCCCATACACAGTGCTTGGTAAAAGCTATTCGCCCATGCTTGATGAGACGGGTTATAGTGAGGAAGGCATTGCCTCTTGGTATGGTCGTAAATTTCATGGTTATCACACCTCAAATGGTGAAACGTATGATATGTTTGCCATGACCGCAGCGCATAAAACGCTGCCACTACCTAGCTTTGTTAAAGTAACCAATACAGCAAATGGTAAATCGGTAATCGTACGCGTGAACGACCGTGGCCCATTT
This sequence comes from Pseudoalteromonas sp. HL-AS1, assembly GCF_031198785.1. Lineage (NCBI taxonomy): Bacteria > Pseudomonadati > Pseudomonadota > Gammaproteobacteria > Alteromonadales > Pseudoalteromonadaceae > Pseudoalteromonas > Pseudoalteromonas sp. HL-AS1. The sequence continues at coordinate 1,228,677 of NZ_CP133569.1, read as the reverse complement.
CATGACGATAGAATAATTGATCTTTCGTACGCAGCCGCTTATAAGCTTGGCTACTACACCCATGGTACAGCAAAGGTTAAGCTAGAGGCCGTTACGCTTGCGGGCGCAACTGCGCGTCAAACCTACATTCAGGTAGCTGCAGGTAGTACACTTGCTAATATTGAAGCACTTGCCAGCACATTGCGAGAGCAATACAAATTACCAACAAATATTGTGCAAAAAGACGATATTTACAGACTGCATTTAGGGCCAATAAAAGATACCCCTCATGCAAACGAAGTATTAAAAAAATTAAAAGAAAATCAATTTCAAAACGCGTTCTTGCTTTACACTCAGTAAGGCCTTTAGAATGGCGTAACGCGAATCTTTAACTTTAACCATTAATGAGTATGATGAAATCTATTAAACATAAAATCCTCAAAGGTGTATGCGGCCTAGTTTGTACAGCCGCCGTATTCTCAGCCAGCGCCCAAATTATTCCGGCACCACCTCAAGTTAATGCGAAAGGTTATTTTTTAGTCGACTTTACAACAGGTAAAGTTATTGCTGAAGGTGAAGCCGATACACAGCTAGCACCTGCAAGTTTAACTAAAATGATGACCAGTTATGTAATTGGTACTGAAATTAAAGCAGGTAATATTGCCACTACCGATATGGTAACGGTAAGCGAAAAAGCATGGGCTAAAAACTTTCCAGAATCTTCAAAGATGTTTATTGAAGTAGGTAAACAAATTAGTGTTGATGAGCTTAACCACGGTATTATTATTCAATCAGGTAATGATGCATGTGTAGCAATGGCTGAGCATATTGCTGGAAGCGAAAGCGCATTTGCTGATTTAATGAATGCCCATGCTGCTAAATTAGGTATGAGCAACAGTCACTTTATCAACAGCCACGGCCTTGATACTGACGAGCACTTCACAACTCCACGCGATATGGCGACACTTGGTGCTGCTCTTATTCGTGATGTGCCAGATGAATATGCACTTTATAAGCAAAAATCGTTTACTTATAACGGCATTAAGCAATATAACCGTAACTCATTATTATGGGATGAAAGCTTAGATGTTGACGGCATTAAAACAGGGCATACATCAGAAGCTGGTTACAGCCTAGTTACCTCAGCTACTAAAAACGATATGCGTTTAATTGCTGTTGTTATGGGTACCTCAAGCGAACGAGCTCGTAAAGTAGAAAGTAAAAAGCTACTTAACTATGGTTTTCGTTTTTATGAAACAATTACTCCGTACAAAGCAGGCGATAGCTTTGCAGAACAACGTATTTGGATGGGTAACAAAGAGAACGTATCTTTAGGTATTTTAGAAGATACACCAATTACTATCCCACGTGGTCAGCATAAAAACCTTAAAGCTAACTTTGAGCTAGATAATACGCTTGAAGCACCACTTGCTAAAGGTACTAAAGTAGGTACGTTATTCTTACAACTAGAGGGCGAAGATATTGCTCAATACCCACTAGTTACACTTGAAGAAGTGGAAGAAGGCAGCTTCTTTAGCAAAATTTATGATTACTTACGCTTACAGATCATGCAGTAATTTATATCTCCCCTATTAACTAGGTAACTAATTTAAACGTCTCCACTGTGAGACGTTTTTTTTTGCTTGAAAAATGTTAGAATGCGCCCCATATAAGCAAGACTGCTAATTGCCTATCTGTATTAAGCTTCAAGCTTGCATAGAGTCCACACTTTTGTATGAGGAGTCACCGTCGTGGTTCAACCTGTTAAAGATACTAAATTTGATGAGTACCTAGAGTACCCTTGCCCATTTACATTCAGAATAATGGGTTTAGCTAACGTAAACTTAACTGATCAAATTTTAGCTAAGTTACAACCAATAGCACCTGGCGATTACGCCCCTAAAGTAAAACCAAGCAGCAAAGGTAATTACGAGTCAGTAAGCCTTGTAGCAACAGTTACTAGTGGCAAACACATTGAAGAAATTTACAACGTGATCAGCAATATTGATGACGTACGCCACATGCTTTAATCCATAGTTGAGATTTGTTGTGAACGAAAACACTTTGATCGTACGCCAACTGGGTCGTCAGCGTTATATGCCAATTTGGCAAAAAATGCAGGACTTTACCGACACCCGTGATGAAAATACGCCAGATGAAATTTGGCTTGTAGAGCACGAGAGTGTATTCACCCAAGGTCAGGCTGGTAAGGACGAACACTTACTAGCTCCTGGCGACATTGAGGTGATTAAAGTTGACCGTGGCGGGCAAGTAACTTACCACGGCCCTGGCCAGCAAATGATGTATGTATTATTTAATCTACGTCGTTTAAAGATTGGTGTACGTGAACTGGTTACTTGGCTTGAAGAGTGCATTATTGAATCACTCGCCGAGTATAGTATTGAAGCTTATGCTAAAGCTGATGCACCAGGTGTATACGTTAATGACAGTAAAATTGCATCCCTTGGTTTAAGGGTTCGTCGTGGTTGCTCGTTTCATGGCTTAGCATTAAATGTTAACATGGACCTAAGTCCATTTTTACGCATTAACCCATGTGGTTATGCGGGCATGAATATGGTGCAAACTAAAGAATTAGATGGTCCTCAAAACCTAGAAAGTGCGGGTGAAGGATTGGTGAAACACATGATCAAGAAGCTTAATGCAACACAGGTTAAGCATACTGAAGGGTTTGAAAACGAATGAATAAACCAGTCAAAATGGAACCAGGTGTAAAACTACGCGACGCAGAAAAAATGGCGTTGATCCCAGTAAAAGTTTTACCTACAGAAAAAACTGAAATGTTGCGTAAGCCAGAATGGTTAAAAATTCGCTTACCTAAATCAACCGATCGTATTGACGGTATTAAAAAAGCGCTACGTAAGCATGGCTTACACTCGGTATGTGAAGAAGCTTCGTGCCCTAACCTATCTGAATGTTTTAACCACGGTACAGCTACCTTTATGATTTTAGGTGCAATTTGTACTCGTCGTTGCCCATTTTGTGATGTTGCTCATGGTCGCCCATTAAAACCTGATGCCACCGAACCTGAAAAGCTAGCACTTACTATTAAAGATATGAAGCTAAGCTACGTTGTAATCACTTCAGTTGACCGTGATGATTTACGTGATGGTGGTGCACAGCATTTTGCCGATTGTATTCGCGAGATTCGTAAACATAATCCAACTATCACTATCGAAATTTTAGTACCTGACTTTCGTGGCCGTATGGACCGCGCACTAGAGATATTAATCGAGACGCCACCAGATGTGTTTAACCACAATCTTGAAACTGCGCCACGTTTATACAAACTAGCTCGTCCAGGTGCTGACTATAAATGGTCTTTAGAATTACTTCGTCGCTTTAAAGAAGCTCACCCAGAAGTAAAAACTAAATCAGGCTTAATGGTTGGTTTAGGTGAGGAAATTAGCGAAATTGAAGAAGTACTTCGCGATTTACGTGCTCACAACGTTGACATGCTAACTGTAGGCCAATACCTACAACCTTCTAAGCATCACTTACCGGTTAAGCGCTACGTGCCACCAGTAGAGTTTGACGGCTTAAAAGCGTATGCAGACGAAATTGGCTTTACTCACGCGGCTTCTGGCCCGTTTGTACGTTCAAGCTACCATGCTGATCAACAAGCAGCGGGTAAAGAAGTGAAGTAATCACTTTTATCAAAAAATTAAAAAAGCCGTTAATGATGCATAATCATTAACAGCTTTTTCATGCTAATTGATAAAATAGCTTACTGCACTATCTTACCTTTTGTAATAGAAAAATCAGCAAACCTAACACGTTCTTCATCAGCGCGAAGGCTGTCGGTTTCAACAATCGAGCGGTAAATTCCCCACTTAGGACGAGCAAAATCAGCATCACTAAAGCCGCGCCACATATCTATGTTTTGCTCGCTTATATTAAATACCTCTGCATTATCGCTTAAGCGCGTTAACGTCATATCTAACTTGCCATTTTCACTAAATGTAGCTTGTACAAATACCTCGACCCATTCATCTGTAATGAGTGACCAGTCGGTTTCAATGAGGTTTTTATCAAGCCCTGTGTTGTTGCCGTTTTCATCAAACCCTGCGCTATATCGCACTTGCAGCTGATTACCTGTACTGTTTTTTTGTGCTCCAGAGAGAGTGATAATAGGCTGGTCGTCGTTGCCATTAGTATTATCGTTGCTGTCATTTCGAGCTTTTATTTGAAAAAAATGGCTAAACTTACTCGTAAGCTCAAGCTCGATGCTTACTTTAAATTTCCAGCTATATTGAAATGTCTCCCCCTCAAACGCCAGTGTTTCTTGTGGTGATTTATCGTAGGTTTTTATTTCGTTACGTTGTCTATCACTTACGCCTTTGTCTTTATCTTGGTCATCATCTCGGTGAGCTAAAAAGACAAAATGGTTACCAATTATCGTATCGGTATCTTCAATAATATGGACAACACTTTCATGATTACCAGCATATAAGTCTGGAGATTCAATTGACCCTTCGCCGAAGGCATTTTCAATAAGTGTGTATGCGTCAAGCCCCGAATTAACGCTATCTGATCGCAATAAAACGTGTGATATTTTCTCAAAGCCATCAGCTTGAGCTATTGGTGCACCTACAATTGTTATGATAATTTGTGCGCTAGTACCATCTACAGAGTTTACTGTTATTGTATCTTGTAGTGTTTCACCTTCACTTAAAGATGTTATTGATGCGTTTAAATCGTCAAGTGTGTATGACCAATCTCCACCAGCATTTAAGCTAAAAAAACCATAGCTTGTAGCGCTATTTTCTTGTGCTACAAAAGCAGCTTCACCTGATTGTTGATCCGTAATAGTTAACGAGCCTGTTATTGCATCATTACTATCGCTAATAACTTCACCTAGAGTGTTACCACCAATTGTTGCAGGAGTTTGTGAGGAAATCGCTTCATTATTTTGCACCGTAGGATCAGAGCCTGAGCTGCCACAACCAGTAACTAAACAAGATAGAAGTATAGCTGTAACTGTATTACAGGGTTTAAGGGTATATTTAGACATGAGTAGTTCTGCGGTTAATAGTAAGTTAATTAAATATGAATTTACCAATTTATTGTACAAATAACCACAATTCAATTACCAATTAACATTACCAATTTACTGATATTTTAAATTTAATTATAAAATCTATTATTTTCATAGTGATACAAAAAATTATTTCTATAGAGTGTTTATTTATATTTGTTTTAAAATAAAATTAGGTTAAACCTGAGTTACTTGAGATAATTAATACTGACATAATTATTTAGGTTCATTATGAAACTATTAGTTCGTAACTTGTCTCGTGCTACCACTGAGCATGAGCTTCGTACTTTATTTGCAGAGCACGGTAAAGTGACTACCTGTAACTTGGTACTTGATAAAGAAACTGGCCAATCTAAAGGTTTTGCCTTTGTAGAAATGCCAAACGACATAGAAAGTAAAAGCGCAATTACTGCACTTAACCAATCTACTGTTGATAAAAGTAAGATCCGCGTAAAACTTGCAGACGCATAAAGCTAACTGCAACCTATGCAAAAAAACCAGCTAATGCTGGTTTTTTGCTTTTAGTGCCCAGTATTATAAAAGAAGCAGACAGCACAAAAAATGTCTCCTGCTCAGCTAATATTGCAGCAGCAAAAAAATGCAATGCCACTAGCTATAAATAAATACCCACTTTTTTACATTGGCCCATTATGTGCTCCTTTAGATTGTTCGTTATTTATACGCCTTATAAAATCAATCTGCAATTGAATGAAAAGTTCTCTATAAAAATTCGACATCGCTGCGGTGCTTCCTTTATATTGAAAGCCTAATTAAATAACAATATGAAGACTATGGCATCTACTCTTTTAAAAAGCGCTAGCCTAAGCTTGCTAGTTGCACTCTTTGGCTGCTCAGAGCCTGCAAGCGAACAAACTCCATTAGAAAATACAGCAGGTGTAAGCCTTAGCAATATTAAACAGCATATTAAAACACTAGCCTCTGATGACTTTGAAGGCCGAGGCCCGCTTACTCATGGTGAAGTAAAAACCGTAGGCTACTTAAGCGAGCAATATAAAGCGCTGGGTTTAACCGGTGCTTATAAAGGTAAATACTTACAGCCTGTAAAAATGGCAATGGTGACAGCTAATCAGGATATGGAGTTAAAGGTAGGTGATTTAAGCTTTGAATCAGGTAAAGACTTTACCGCACGTACCGAGCAACTTCAGCCATTAATTGATGTACGCAATTCTGACGTTGTATTTGTTGGCTATGGTATTAATGCACCAGAATATAACTGGAATGACTATAAAAATATTGATGTAACTGGTAAAACAGTGGTTGTTCTAGTTAACGATCCAGGCTTTGCTACTCAAAACGACGCCCTTTTTACTGGTAATGCAATGACCTACTACGGTCGTTGGACTTATAAATATGAAGAAGCCGCTCGCCAAGGTGCAAAGGCTGTATTTATTGTTCATGAAGCAGCACCTGCGGCATACCCTTGGGGCGTAGTTGAAAGTTCAAACACCGGCACTAAATACACGTTAATGGATAACAATTTAAACGCATCAAAATTACCGGTTATGGGCTGGCTAACACTTGATGCAACTAAGCAAATGTTTAACGCCGCAAAGCTTAACTACCAAGATTTAAAACAAGCAGCATTAAATGATGACTTTAAAGCGACGCCACTTAACTTAAAAGCAAACCTTGCCTTTAAAAACGAAGTATCTCATGCAAAATCACATAACGTCGTTGCACAAATTACAGGTAGCGAATCACCTGACGAATACGTTGTTATTAGCGCTCACTGGGACCACTTTGGTACTAAACAAACCGATACCGGCCCTAAAATTTATAACGGCGCGGTAGATAACGCTTCAGGCACTGCAGCCACGCTTGAAATAGCACGTATAATGAGCAAAATGAACAAGCAAAAACCATTTAAACGCTCAATTATTTTTGCAAACTTTACAGCAGAAGAAACGGGGTTAATTGGTTCTGAAGAATTTGCATCGGGTGCGGTTGTACCTACAAAACAAATGGTCGGTTTATTAAATATTGATGGCATGAACGTGCTTGATGGCACTGACTACATTTTACAATACGGTAAAGATTTATCGACAATGGAAAACTATTTAGCAAAGGCTGCAAAATCACAAGGCCGCGTTGTTAAAATGGACCCTCGCCCGCAGAATGGCTTGTTTTTTAGATCAGATCATTTCTCGCTTTCTAAGCAAGGCGTGCCTAGTTTATTATTTATGAGTCTGGGTGATACCGATCCTGAGTACATAGCGCATAAATACCATAAAGAAGCAGACGACTACTCAGCTGATTGGTCGTTAGGTGGTGTTAAGCAAGATATAGATCTTATTGTTGATATAGCCACACAGCTTGCAAATAATGGCGATTGGCCAAAGTGGACGAGCGAGTCTGACTTTAAAGCAAAACGCGCGCAAGATAAGCAATAAATAGCTATTAAATAGTTATTAAATAGAGTTATGTAATATAAAAATCCTCCTACTTGGAGGATTTTTGTTTTAAACGAGCGCGCATTAATAGCGTTTCAGCCTTTGCCCCTAAATAAACATAAATAGCCAGTGCAATTAAAAGCCCCACTACTGCAAGCATCATCGCTATTGCAGGCATTAAATATTCCGATTGTCCCAACGCCGCTTTAAACATGGTTAACAGGGCCTCAATTGAAATAGCAATCAACACAGTAGAGATAAACCGTGTGATAGTGCGCCGCGTAGATGAGTGCCTAAAAATATCCTTATGCATAAGGATTTCTTCTTCGAGTATTGTTTTACCTAAATCGAATACTGCTAATGCCAAGGTGATGTAAATAATGATACTAAAGGGTTCAAGTGGGTCTGATGAGGTATCTACATGAGTTAATAGAGCGTATATATCACTAAAAACGATATTTAGTAAAAATAATACTAAGCAAAATAAGCACGCCACAATAATACCGTAACCCGCCTTGAAGTAAGGCGACATGTTAGCGCGCGCAGTATCACCCATTACAAACTCAATAAGCTGCGTTAAGCTCACATCAACGACCAAGTAATGTTGATTATTAATTGGTTTTTTTAGCTCTTTAATCGCCGATATACATAAATGGTTAGTCGCTATAGAAATATAGGGATCAGTAAAGCACACTTTATCACTTGCTTTAGCGTTCAAAAAATAGGGTCGCTCGCTTAAATCTTGTTGATTACCACTTTCACCTAATTTTTTGCTGTATGCGCGTTTAAAGCAGACGTTATTACCCTGCTGCAAACCTTCTGCATTTAAACAATATTGTAATTCTAAAAATGGGTACTGCTTAATCAGATAGCGGGTATCACGCTCTTTAGTTAATCCGTCCTCAATACTCATTAAAATAGATTCAAGTAAACTGTGTATTACATGCTCATATTCGTGGTAGCGCTCAACACTACTGATATAACTCATCCGCGCCATTTTAAATACTCATTGACCTAAGTTATAAATAGATTTGCAAGTTTAAAACCAACAATAAAATAACTTAATAATCAGTAGCTTGACACTATTCAAACTCAACTTTTGCACTACTTTGGTGACTAAATAGTAATATATTAAATTAAATGCACAAAAAAGCAGCTAAGTATTAATTACTTAGCTGCTTTGTGAGTGTGACTGGTAAGGTTCTACATAGAGCTTATTACTGAACCTTCGAAAACTCTTCTTTAGATAACTCGCCATTTCCATCTGTATCTAATTGATCAAAAAGCTGTACTAGTTGCGAGTTTACTTGGGCTTCTGTTTTACTAATTACGCCGTCGCCATCTGTATCAAAAGAATCAAAATCTACCGCAGCAAACGCCGCTGAAGAAGAAGCTAGGGCTACAAGAGCTAGAGTTTTATGTAATGTTTTCATAATCGTTTCCTTAGGCTTTGGGCCTGATTAGGGGTAAGAAGTCCTTTTCAAAGATCCTTTAGGAGTAAAGTGTCTATAAATTAATATTCAAAAAAATCATTTTCTGTCGGACCACCGCTACTTTGAACATTCAGCTCGTCAAATTGCTCTATCACTTGCGCCGATTCTTCAGAGCGACTAATTGAAGCGTTGTCGTCTGCGTCGAGTGTTTCAAAGTCTGTGTTTGCAAATACTACTGACGAAGAAACAATAGCCATAAGTACAAATGTTGATTGTAGCTTTTTCATAATTTAATCCTTCAAAAGTATGCGGTGTCCTAAATAAATTTGCCCTATAGTGCTCTCTAGTCACTTCCTGGTTATTCTTTTTAGTAGGCTCCCTTGCCTACTTAGGTTGTCTTTGGCAACTCAGAATTTAGATAACATCACAGAGCATTAACTGCTTAAGGCTTTAATTTTAGGCCTTAGAAAACTCATCTTCAGATAGCTCACCATCTTGATTTGTATCGAGTTCTTCAAATTTGCTTAAAAGCTCAGCATCTACTGAAGCTTCGGCTTGGCTGATTGCGCTATTACCATCTACGTCTAGCGTATCAAAATCTGTTGCTGCAAAAGCCGCTGATGAAGAAGCTAGCGCCATTAGTACTAATGTTGATTGAAATGTTTTCATAATAGTATTCCTTCATTGGGTTGTTGCGATTAAGGCCTTTGGCTTTCATCACGTTTTGCTTAATACACTCTAGGTATTACAACTTCGGTGCCACTTTTTATTTATTACTTAAAAACAATGAGTTAAATGATATAAAGCGAGAAAAGCTTAATTTGGGGAGGTGTTATTGTTGCTATTTAGCAACAGCCATTTAACTAAAAATAGTAAACCATTATAAATCAATTGGTTAAGTTTAATTAAAAAGACACACTTTTGCTAAAAAGCCAATAAGGGGGCGTTTAGGTTAGTCTTCAAAATAAACTGAATATGAACATGGAAATTACATAGGATTTATTTGCGGCTATTAAACAATTAATTTATTTATAATCAGTAAGTTATATTGTTTTTGAAATTTATTATAAAAATTTTGGAAAGATATTTTGAAATTAACTGTTTTGTTGCCAAATGGCGAATTTATCTAGGAAGGTTTCAATGCTAAAGCTAAGTTGTAGCATTAAACTCATAATTTAATGCGCTGTAAAGAATAGGTTCGCTTGAGTTAAACAAACCTACATCGTGTGCCAGCTATTGGAGTGAGGTAAATTATATAGATTTAAACTACTTCCACCCTTGCAGCCACTTTTGGTTATCTTTTAAATCTCGCCAACTAATTGGATATTGATTTTTTGACATAACAGCCTCAGTAATACATTCAATTACATTGCCGTCTTCATCAAATTCCACCTCAACAATAATGAAGTGTTTTTCTTTATTTATAGCAGGTGTTGCGGTCCATTTACTATTCAATAATTTTTTAGGGTTTAGTTTATTCATTTAGTATAACGACTCCTACTCATCTATTTATACAGCTTATATAAGGCAATTATACGACCCCAACACCTACTTAGCTCAGATTACTGAGCAACTAGCTTGCCTTTGTACATTTGCATTTGGCAATGAAAGTCATACTCACCGGCTTCAAGCACAGGTAGTTTAACCGTATTGCCATCACCCATTGCCAGCGTTTTACTTATATCAAGCTGTGGAAATACCACTGTTTCGGCGCACGGCGCGCTGTCTTTTCTATCAAAGGTAAGTACAACCTCTTTGTTGGCTGCCACCTTAATGTGTCCTGGCTTATAAACACCGTTATCAACGACTATTGTTTCTTTGTTGTCATCACTTTGTGTTTGCTCTGGTTTGTATAGCCAAAACCAATAAATAATTGCAGCTATTAACAGTGCACCACCTATATTAATCATCAACATAATGTACTCCTTAGCTTAAATTACGATTTATTTGGTTTGAAAAAACGTAAGCGATTAGCGTTACTTACCACTGTAAGCGATGAAAGTGCCATAGCTGCACCTGCAACAACAGGGTTAAGTAGGATGCCAAAAAATGGATACAACACGCCGGCTGCAATCGGAATACCCGCCACGTTATAAATAAAGGCACCAAATAGGTTTTGTTTAATATTTGAAATAGTTGCATTACTCACTGCAATTGCATCAGCAAGACCATGTAACGAACCACGCATTAAGGTAATGTCTGCACTTTCTATTGCAACATCGGTACCTGTACCAATTGCAAATCCTACGTCGGCTTGTGCAAGTGCGGGAGCATCGTTAATACCATCACCTGTCATACCCACTATTTCACCATTTGCTTGGCGTTTTGTTACTTCGTTTACTTTATCATCGGGCATTACTTCTGCAATAAAGTCATCAATACCAACTTGTTTAGCAACGGCTTGTGCAGTGGCTTTGTTATCACCTGTTAGCATAACTAGGTGGATACCTTTATCTTGCAGGCGTTTAATAGCTTCAACTGAATCCTCTTTAATTGGATCGGCTACTGCAATAATAGCGTGGAGCTTATTATTACTTGCAAAATACATGGGCGTTTTAGCATCACTGGCAAGTGTTTGAGCTTGCTCGGTGGCATCATCAACGGCCACGTTGTATTTATCCATTAGCGCTTTATTGCCAAACAACAATGTTTGCCCGTCAACACTACCAGTGACACCTTTGCCTGTAATTGCATTAAAGTCGGCTACTTTACTTAAAGCTAAGCCCTGCTTTTTAGCGTGTGCCGTAATTGCTTGGGCCAGTGGATGCTCTGAGCTACTTTCAAGGCTTGCAACACGTTGCATTACTGTATTTTCATCACTGTTATTAAAGGTAACTACATCGGTAACTTGCGGTGCGCCTTGAGTAATAGTGCCTGTTTTATCTAAAATCATGGTGGTGATTTTAGATGTTGTTTGCAGCGACTCACCATTTCGAATTAATATTCCTGACTCTGCAGCTTTACCAATACCCACCATAACCGACATAGGGGTTGCGAGCCCTAGCGCACAAGGACAAGCAATAATAAGTACAGTGGTAACTGCAACAACGGCATAAGCAATTGATGGCTCAGGTCCGAAGTTTAACCATACAAGGCCTGCAAGCACCGCAATAATCATGACTGTTGGTACAAATATTCCTGATATAACATCAGCTAAGCGCCCTATTGATGGCTTTGAGTTTTGTGCACGCTTTACCATATTGATAATATTGGCAAGTGTGGTTTCGCTACCAATGTGCGTGGCTTTAAATAATAAAGTGCCACTTTTATTAATACTTCCGGCAACGACTTTGTCACCCGTTTTTTTGCTTACAGCCATTGGCTCACCAGTAAGCATTGACTCATCAACCGTACTGCTGCCTTCAATAACATCGCCATCCACAGGGATTTTTTCACCAGGGCGTACGCGTACTTCATCATTTTTTACAACATCACTAATGTCGATGTCTTGCTCTTGACCATCGCGAATTACGCGTGCAGTTTTTGGTTGCAGGCCAATTAAGCGTTTAATTGCTTGTGAGGTGCGCCCACGTGCTTTTACTTCAAAAGCGAGCCCTAAACTAATTAAACCGATGATCATCGATGATGCTTCAAAATATACGTGTCTTGCAACTTGTGGTAATAAGTTTGGTGCTATTACTACTAACATTGAATACAACCACGCAGTACCTGTACCAAGCGCTATTAATGTATCCATATTGGCAGCATGGTTTTTGAATGCCTGCCATGCACCGTTGTAAAATTGCTTACCTGATATAGCCATAACCACAAGCGTGACTATACCCACTAAAAACCAGGCTATTCGTTGTGTGTCGGTGGTCACACTCATATCAAAAATAAGCCCGTATATCATTAACGGCGCACCGACTCCTAACGCTAATATCATATTACGCATTAGCTTTTTATAATGTGCCTCGTCCGACTTTGCTTTTTCATCAAGTGCATCTTGATCAGACTCATTACTCATTGGCTTAGCTGAATAACCAATGTTTTCGACTGCTTTAATAAGCGTGCTTTCGCGGGCTTTACCTTCTACACGTACTGTACGCTGTGCAAAGTTCATTTCTACATTTTGCGCACCTTGCACGCTATTAAGGGCTTTTTCAATTTTAGCCACACAACTGCCGCAATTAGCACCTTCAATAATAAAGTTTTGCGCGGTGTCTTTTGTATTAGTCGTCATTACGCTGCTCCTTATTTGCAGAATCGTTTATTGGATCAACAAAAGATTCTATTAAACTACATACGTCACTGGCATTTGCACCATCGGCTGATGTATCCCATTGCGCCAGAGCTGCATGCATTCTGTTTCGTAACTTTAATGTTTCTTGAAATAGTGCTTCGGTTTCTTCTAGGCGTTTAGTAATGAGTTTACGCGTTAACGGACAAGGACAATTCCCCTGCTCAGACTCGCCTATAATGTGTTGAATATCTTTGAGAGAAAAACCAAGTTGACGAGAGCTAATAATAAACTTTAAACGCTGCTGGTCTTGCTTTGTATATTCTTGATAGCCATTTCCTTCACTGCGTATTGGATGAAGTAACCCAATTCGTGTGTAATGACGAACAGTATCGGCAGTCACGCCCATTAACTTGGCAAGTTGTTTAACATACATAATTTAGCTCCGTCGTGTTTCAATAGCTTCATAATAAACCTAGGTGCAACACATAGGTCAATGGCTATTTTAAAAGTAACAAAATAATACTAATTGGCTTAATTAAGTGCTCTATTTAAGACAATAAATCGAGTGGATAACAGAGCAAAGGTTTCGTTATTTAGTTGTTATTATTAATTGCCCCTGCATCCATGCAGTCGTATCTCAAAAATGTTTAACGCAGTTAGCGCCGAATTTATTCCCTCAAATTGATTATGTATTGTTGCTCATTGGTATAGTGACACAAACATAATTAACTTAAGCTGATATTGGCCATGTATTATCTGAAGGGGGCGTAATTTAGCAGAGAAGCGCCTAAGTAAGGCGCGTATTAATCTAAGGGCGTGTTGATCATTGGTGATTTAATTTATGCAGACTGTTTGGTCTTTAGGCAAGGCAGAGCCTATGTAGTGTGGTTATCCCCCATAAACAGGCGATAACGCAGCATAAATACCAAACATGCGCTGCCCTAGTTTGATTCGCTACGGCTTTGCTCTAATTCGTCGCTTAGTTGCTGCGCTAAAGTTTGTATTTTAGGCATAGCATCTTTCATTAAGCTTTGTGACATTTGCATAGACTCTTGCATTACAACAGGCATTTTTTCGAGTATTTTTTGCCCTGTATCTGTTTTATAAAATGCTAACATATCGGCAATTTCTTGCTCACTAAAATGTTTATCGTATACATTGACCATCATTGGCTGCATTTTAGCCCAACTCATCTCAGTTTTTAATACCGTGGTCATGTCGCCGTAGTACTTATCAAAAATAGCTTGCTCAGAAGGCTTAACACCCATTTGGTCTGACATGCCTTTCATCATACCTTCAACCTGGCCGTACATAGAATCAACCATTGAATCTAAATTCATTACACTAATGAGTTCATCTATTTTTTGCTGCTTAGTATTTTGTTCAGCATATAAACTACTAGAAAAAATTAGCAATGATAAAAGTAGTACCTTACCCATAATAATATCCTTTCATATAAATAATGGATTTATAGTCACATGAATAATTTGTATTGTAAAGGGTACAAGCAATCATTAAAAAGGCCGAATAAAATGAATTTATTCGGCCTTTTATAAATTAATTTTTGCGTTAGTCGTCTTCTACATTATCTAGGCCTTTAGTGCCTTCTTTGGCTTTTAGCTTATGATGAATAGCTGACTTTATTAGCATGTAACCACTAATCGGTGCTGTAATTAGTAAAAATATAGTGATGAGTATTTCTTTAACACTTAGGCCATGCTCTGAACTTGCAAAATAAACCATAGCCGCAATTAACATACTCGCCATGCCTAACGTGGTTGCTTTAGTTGGTCCATGCAAACGCATAAAAAAGTCAGGTAGTTTAATTAAACCTATTGAGCCAATTAAAATAAACGTACCACCAAATAACAATAATATTGATACAACCCATTCGCTGATCATGTTTTCACCTTATTCAATTATATCGCCACGTAGTAAATACTTACACACTGCAACCGTACTTATAAAGCCGAGCATGGCAATGAGCAGTGCAGCTTCAAAATAAAGCCCTGTATCCATACTAATGCTGTATAAAATAATCAGTGCGATGACGTTAATGTACATAGTATCGAGCGCTAAAACACGGTCAGGCACTGACGGACCGATGATCAATCGCCATAAATTAAGCAATAATGATAAGCCAATCATCGAAAAAACAATGAGTAATACGGTGTCTAACATTGAAATATCTCCTTTAGTGGAGCTTCGTAGCGTTGTTTTATTTGTTTGATAAGTGCTTCTTCATCTTTAAGGTCAAGCACATGTATCAGTAAGTAGCGTTGCGTTGGCTCTTCACCTTCAGGTAACGACTCAGCAATTGGATAAACTTCTGCACTCACAGTACCAGGTGTAAGCGATACACAACTAGCCAATATAGTAATTGGCATGTCGTGTGTTAAATCTATAGGAACTTTTATAAAGGCCGGACGCAATTTTTTTGATGGCCCAAGTATAAGTAAAGCCACTTGTAAATTTGCAACAACAATATCGTACAGCACTATAAGTAACTGCTTAAGCGCCAAGCCTGGCTTTAAAATCAGTGGCTGAGGGTCTCGAAACGAAAAACTTAATATAGGGATGAGTATCGCAAAAATAGTCGCTAATACTAAGTGCCCTACCGATACGCTATTGTTTAACAATAACCAAACCATAAACAAAAATAAGCTACGAAATGGCGTTGGTAACCAACGAAAACGGGCTTGTAATCTCATCACATGCCTCCTTTAAGTACAGCATTAATACCGCCGCTTAGATCATGTAACTGAGTAGCAGCATTTAGCATATATTCACTTATTGGTCCGCCCAAAATAACGAGCAATGGCGAACATGCAAGTAAAGCTATAATTACAGTTACCTGCACCGGGTGTGCACTTGCACAATCGGCATTTTCGCTATTTTTGCTTCTATGCTCCCAGAACAAAGTTGTGCCAGCGCGCGAAAGCGCTACTAGCAACGCAAAACTTGTTACTAAATATACTGGCCAAAATAATAAAGCTTGCTCACTGTTTAATGTCGCTTTAAGTATCCAAATTTTACCTACAAAGCCTGACAGTGGTGGCATACCAACTACCGTTAAAGACGCAATAATAAAGCACACACCTAATAAAAATGGCTGTTTTACAGAGCGACCTGCTACTAGTCTATCGCCAACTTTACCGCGCTGGATTGAAACTAAGTCTGCTAGTAAAAATAGTGCGGCACTAACAAGTGTTGAATGCACTAAATAATATAAAAGTGCAGCAGTGGCATTTACATTTTGCAATGCTATTAGCGCAACCAGCGTACCTACCGATACTAATACTAAGTTAGAGGTGAGTTTACGTAAGTCTTGTGCTGCCATCACACCAATTGCACCTACTATAATGGTCGCAATTGCTAAGCCCCAAAGCCAAGGCTGCGCCATGTGTTCAAGCGCTCCGGCTTGTTCACCAAATATCACCGTATAAACACGAAGCATAGCGTAAACGCCTACTTTGGTCATAATCGCAAACAATGCGGCAACCACAGGTTTAGCACTTGCGTAAGTATTTGGAAGCCATAAATGCAGAGGTAATAGTGCGCCTTTTAAAGCAAATACTATTAATAGTAGTAAGCCACCTGCTTTTGCTAGATATACATCATCACCTGTAAGTAGTGATACCTTTTGCGTCATATCTGCAATATTAAGCGTACCAAGCACACCGTACAAAATACCCAAACCAATTAAAAATACGCTTGAGCCAACTAAATTCAATATTACATATTGCAATGCCGCACGAGTATTTTGTTTATCACCTGCGTGCATTAACAATGCATAAGATGCAATCAGTAGCACTTCAAAAAATACAAATAGGTTAAATAAATCGCCAGTTAAAAACGCGCCATTTACACCTAATATCAAAAAGTGAACAAGTGGGTGATAAAAGCTGCCTTTTTCATCATCGCCAGCACTACCATATAAAATAGCGCCCAAACCTAAAAATGAAGTTAACGTAACCAATAAGGTAGACAACATATCGGCTACTAAGACTATTCCAAATGGTGCAGACCAATTGCCAATAGCGTAAACGTTAATACCTGTATTATTAACATGTACAAGTAAAAGCACACTAATTGCAAAAGTAGCTATTGCCATTACAATTGAAACTAAGCGGCGAATTTTAACGCTTTTACCACATGGCGGTAGCAATAAAATAACAGCCGTCAGCATAGGTAATAAAATAGGGAGCGAAGCTAAATGTTGGATCATTTTTGCTCCTTATTATCTGCCGAGGTGTTAGGCACATAACCATCAACATGGTCGCTACCTAAATCGGCGCGCCCACGTATTGCCAAAATAACCACGAATGCGGTCATCGCAAAACCAATAACAATAGCTGTAAGCACTAAAGCTTGAGGTAATGGGTCGGCGTATTCTGTACCAGTACCAAGCACTACCGCTTTATTAATAGTAAGACGACCTGCTGAAAACAAAAATAAGTTAACAGCATATGAAATCATAGTAAGTCCAAGTACTACAGGGAACGTACGAGCTCTTAGCAGTAAAAACACACCGCAACTGACCAATACTCCAACGCAAGATGCGTACAATAATTCCATTAAATATTTACCTCTTTTTTCTGGGTATCTGCCGTCATATTACCTAAGCTTGCCAAAATCATTAGCGTAGCGCCTACAACCGTTAAGTAAACACCTAGGTCAAATGCAATCGCGCTGGCAAGCTCTGTTTTACCGACAAACGGAATATCAAAGTAGTCAAACCAAGTTGTTAAAAATGGCTTATCAAAGAACCAGCTACCCACACCAGTGAACAGTGAAATACCAATGCCTGAAGCTATGATTTTACGATAATTAACATCAAAACGTCCGTTTATCCATGCTGTACCATGCGCCATGTATT
Organism: Pseudoalteromonas sp. HL-AS1; assembly: GCF_031198785.1. Lineage (NCBI taxonomy): Bacteria > Pseudomonadati > Pseudomonadota > Gammaproteobacteria > Alteromonadales > Pseudoalteromonadaceae > Pseudoalteromonas > Pseudoalteromonas sp. HL-AS1. The sequence continues at coordinate 1,210,736 of NZ_CP133569.1, read as the reverse complement.
GCAAAATAAACGCGATTGACGTTACCAGTCCTGCAATAAAGCCACCGCCAGGTAAGTTATGTCCGCGTAAGAAAATATATGCAGAAACCAATAACGCAAGCGGTAATAAACTTTGTGAAATACTCGCCAGTAAGATTGGGTGGCGCTCTCGTGCCCATGGGCGCCCTTCGCTGTCACTTGCTGGCATAAATAATGGGATTCGAGAAAGTACTTTAAATATACCTAATGCGGCAATGCCTAATACGGTAATTTCACCAAGCGTATCAAAGCCCCTAAAGTCGACTAAAATAACGTTAACTACATTAGTACCACCGCCACCAATTTTAGCGTTAGCAATAAAGAAGTCTGAGATTGAATCTAATGGACGTGTAAGTAATGCATAACAGATACTCGCTATAACTACACCTAACGTAGAGGCAATTCCTAAATCTCGAAGTACGCGTAATGAACTTGATTCTTTTGGCGTATGCTGGGGCAAGAAAAACAATGCAAGCATAAGTAAAATAATAGTAACAACCTCAACAGTTAACTGTGTAAGTGCTAAATCAGGAGCAGAAAAGCGTGTGAATACAACCGATACCATTAACCCTACGATTGAGAGCATTAACAACGATACCATTCGAGAGCGATGCCAAATAACGGTAGCAAGAGCACCAATAATCAATAAGCCCGCACCAATTGCATTGTGCACATCAACAGGGGTAAGTGGCATGCTGCCAGCAAGTTGTTGCATTTCAAATAATGGCCAACCGGCACACAGTAAGACTACCGCTAACATAATTACTAGGTAGCGCTGCAGCGATCCATTTTCGATACTGCTTACCTTTGACTGACACCAAGCAACAACACTTAAAATTACACGTTCAAAGGTTTTTTTAGCATTTAAAGGTGGTAATGACGCTTGAAACTGAAATAGATATTTACGATTAATATAAATAAATAAACCGCCAGCAATCGCCATTGCACTCATTAATAGAGGCAAGTTAAACCCGTGCCAAATAGCCAATTCGTAAACTGGCATTTCTTTTCCAAGTACAGCTAAAGACGCCGCAGATAAAATGCCATCAATTGTAAAGTGTGGGAACATACCCACTAGTAAACAAATCACAACTAATATTTCTATTGGTACCCGCATATAACGTGGCGGTTCGTGCGGCGTGCGAGGTAAATCGATTGGCTCACCATTAAAGAACACGTCATGAATAAAGCGTGCGGAGTACGCAACAGCTAATGCGCCTGCAACCGTTGCCAGTACTGGAATTAACCACGACATAGAACCAAGCACTTGCTGATGCAGCGTTTCTGCAAAAAACATCTCTTTAGACAAGAAACCATTAAGTAATGGAACCCCTGCCATTGCAGCCGCCGCGACCATTGCAAGCGTTGCAGTGTATGGTAAGTATCGCCACATACCATTTAATTTACGCATATCGCGCGTGCCTGTTTCATGATCGATAATACCAACGGCCATAAATAACGACGCTTTAAACGTTGCATGATTAATTATATGAAATATAGCAGCAACAGTCGCAAGCTCAGTATCAAGCCCGAGTAATAGCGTTATTAAACCCAAATGGCTTATTGTTGAGTAAGCTAACAATCCTTTTAAATCGTGTTTGAATAATGCTATATAAGCACCAAACAACAGCGTAGCTAAACCTGTTAACCCAACAAGTAAGAACCACGTATCGGTGCCAGCTAAGGCAGGATGAAAACGTGCTAATAAAAATATACCGGCTTTTACCATGGTTGCAGAATGTAAATACGCGCTCACTGGCGTAGGCGCTGCCATTGCATGAGGAAGCCAAAAATGAAATGGAAATTGTGCCGATTTAGTAAACGCACCCAATAGCACCAATACTAATGCTACTTCGTATAAATCGTGAGATTGAATTATCGCTTTACTCGCTAGGATAACATCTAGGTCATAACTACCAACAATATCACCTAATAGCATTAAGCCTGCAAGTAACGCTAAGCCGCCCGCGCCTGTTACAGCAAGAGCCATACGAGCACCCTTTCGCGCTTCAGACTTATGCCACCAAAAACTAATTAATAAAAATGAGCTGATGCTCGTTAATTCCCAAAACAACCACAGCTGAATAACATTGTTAGACATAACAATGCCAAGCATTGCGGTCATAAACAGCATTAAATAACTATATAACTTAGCCATTGAGTCGTTGGCACTGAGGTAGTAACGCGTGTAGAGGATAACGAGCAAGCCTATGCCTAAAATCATAAACATAAACAATAAACTGAGGCCGTCTAACCGCAGAGATAGGTCGAGCCCTATTGACGGGATCCAAGCGAAAGAGTAACGAATGGTTTCGCCCGCTAAAACTGCAGGTGCATGGTATAAAGTTATTCCCAAAGCCGTTAAAGGCGCAAGAGCCGTTAAACTAGTGCTTAAATTGCGGGATAACTTACCTGTGCATGCAGAAATAACACTGCCAATTAAGGATAACAAGGGTATCCAGAGCAAAGTCATAATGTAGGGCCTTTTATAATCATAAGTTTATCAGGGCATCTCTTTTTAATACTAAGGGATGCTTTTACTGCCTGTTTTTAAACGACATTAATGACTATAGTTATACTGAAAAACACTGATTTTGTCTATAAAAAGCGGTTCTGTATGGGTGTTTTTTAAACATGAACTAACAATTTATTAAGCCTACAAAAACAATTAATTAATAGTGATAATTGTTAATTTAATATAGCCTTATTTGCAAATGTAAGCGCGCTGGAGTGGCGATAAGAATTACCATTGGTCATATCTAAATGCTTCAACCAAATCTCTCTATACTGCGCCGAGAGCCCTAACTGCTGATATTGCATAATAGACCAATTTTCACTAGGTTTATATGCAACACCACCTATCTGGCAACTCTTTGCTTTATGCCAGCCTATTGGGGGCGACTCATCATGAGAAATAAATAAATTAGGTGCCACAAAACCTGTTTTTGCACACAACCATGCTTGTTTAGTTTTAGGCAAAGCATATTCATCTTCAAAACCGTTAAAATGCATCAGCTCATGCAAAAACACACTGTATTTTGCTTTTGAGTTTATTAGCATTGTTCCTTTAGTAACATTAGCCGTTCCATCTTTTGGCATCATTACTATAAAATCAAAATTGTTAGGAAGCTGGTTATTGAGTTTAGCTGATTGCCAGTCACACTTTGCTATTTGATTAGTGCTACTTTTACACTCAAGCATACCTGCAACGTAAACAGGTTTTGAAAAGCAAAAAATATTTTCACGGGGCTCTGGCTGTTTATTATAAGCATTAATAAACTCGGTGAGTTTATATAAGCCTCTACGATGATCGCTCATAGTCAGCACGTTAAACATACATTGCTTATTAGGTTTACTTATATTTATTAAAGATGAAAAACCGAGAGCGTGGATAAACTCACTAGATACTTTACTCTGTGGTGTTTTTAACTGAAGTTTTAGATGATTTAGCACATCCCCTGCTGGTAATTTGTTTTTACTAGCGAGTAACTTTAAATCGCTCCAACGTGAGTGCTCAAGTAACTTTGTTGCTAATATTTTACGCTCTGGGATTGTTAAGTCATTTAATGCTGTGAGCCAAAATTGTTTTGCAGTATCGCTCTGACTGTTTTTAATAAGCTTAAGAGAATACATATATTGGGCTGAAGAAATTTTACTGCGGGCAAGTATAGCTAAAGAGGTATTTGGTAACTGCTCTAAGTGATCAGAAAAATAACCAGGTGATTTCCAATAACTTTGTAGCACATTAGCTTTTGCGTTTAAAACATGCCAAAAGCCAATAGCGCCTAGGTGATTACTCGAGCCTGTAATTAACAAACAACATAGTAATACACCTATTAATTTAAAACGCTTAACTTGCGTCAACACCTTGCATCAACTCAAGCTCTAAACGCGCATATTTGTACTCAATAAACTCGTGTACATTAGTTGCTAGCGCAAGCCTAAAGTAGTCTGATGCTAAATACAGCTCACCTGCTGCTTGATGCATTTTAGCTAAATAAAAATAAGCTTCGCATAAACGCTGCGCATATTCTTGCTCAGTTCTAACACCATCACTAATGCCAGATAAAAATGCATGTTCACTCATATCCCCCGTATAAAGAGAAATTAACTGGTACGCCCATTGTGATTCATCAAGCGCAGTGGCATTTTTTTTAAGTGCATCAAGCGCAACGGCTTTATCCTCTTGTGCTTGTGCTAAATAAACCCATAAAACTCGGTACGGATCTTTTGGAGAGCGAGCTAAAAATTCATTAAAATCATTTTTAGCAAGGCCTGCTCTGTCGCCGTAATACAGTGCGATACCACGATTTAAATAGGCGTATTCATGCTCTTCATCAAGTTCTAGGGCAGAATCGAAAAACTCATAGGCTTTTTCATACTGCTGCATAAGCGTATGTTGAATACCTAAAAAATTATACACTTCAGCTAAATCAGGCTTAAGCTTTACTGCGCGATTAAAATCAATACGTGAAAGAGTTGTCATACCTAGACTATCAAAAAGTACACCACGGTCGTAATAAAGCTTAGCTTGTTGCTCTTCGCTTAAATCGGCTCTATTTAATAGCTCTGAGTAGCGTGCAATAGCAATTTCACTTCTAAAGTCAGAAGCTAAAGGTGCAGTAAATGGCACATTAACAATCGGGGTTGGTTCTGATTCTGTTGTAGTTTGGCAAGCGCTTAAAGACAAAATAGCAAAAGATGCCAAAGCTAAATGTTTGAGTATCATTAAAATCCTTAATACCAAGATATATCGCGATTAATATAAGACAGACCTTGTCCAATAAGGTTTCATTAAAGCATAAAAAAAGGGGCTAAACAGCCCCTTTTTTACTATCTAGCTAATATAACTAGATTAATAAGTTAGCAATTACGCGTCAGTTGGCGCGTCAGCTGCAGGTGCTGCTGATTCCATTGCTTCTTTAATACTTAGACGTACACGGCCTTGGCGATCTACTTCTAGTACTTTAACTTTAACTTCTTGACCTTCAGAAAGGTGATCAGCCACGTTATTAACGCGCTCAGTACTAATTTGAGAAATATGTACTAGACCATCTTTGCCAGGAAGAATGTTTACAAACGCACCGAAGTCTACGATACGTACAACTTTACCTTCGTAGATAGTACCTACTTCAAGTTCAGCTGTTAATTGCTCAATGCGGCTAATTGCATTAGCTGCACTTTCGCCATCTGTAGCGGCAATTTTAATTGTACCGTCGTCACCGATTTCAATCGTTGTACCAGTTTCTTCAGTAAGCTGACGAATAGTTGCGCCACCTTTACCAATAACTTCAGCGATTTTCTTCTGTGGGATTTTCATTGTGTATATGCGAGGAGCAAACATTGATAGCTCTTCAGAAGGAGCAGAAATCGCTTCATCCATCACTTCTAAGATATGTAAACGTGCAGCTTTTGCTTGTTTAAGCGCAATTTGCATGATTTCTTGAGTGATACCTTCGATTTTGATATCCATTTGAAGTGCAGTAATACCTGCAGCAGTACCAGCAACTTTAAAGTCCATGTCACCTAAGTGATCTTCATCACCTAAAATGTCAGAAAGAACAACGAATTTATCGTCTTCTTTAACTAGACCCATCGCAATACCAGCAACAGATGCTTTAATTGGTACACCCGCGTTCATAAGTGCTAGAGAAGTACCACAAACAGACGCCATTGAAGAAGAACCGTTTGATTCAGTAATTTCAGATACTACACGGATTGAGTAAGGGAACTCAGTAAGTGTAGGCATTACAGCTGAAATACCACGCTTAGCAAGGTTACCATGGCCGATTTCACGACGCTTAGGAGAACCAACAAAACCAGTTTCACCTACACAGAATGGAGGGAAGTTGTAGTTAAGCATAAAGTGGTTTTTATGAGTACCAGTTAAATCGTCGATTAACTGTGAATCACGTTCTGTACCAAGTGTCGCTGTTACTAACGCTTGAGTCTCACCACGTGTAAAGATAGCAGAACCGTGAGTACGCGGTAATACGCCAGTCATTACGTCTAGTGCACGAATCATATCTGGTTCACGACCATCGATACGTTTTTCGCCAGCAGCGATACGGCCACGAACGATTTTCTTCTCAAGTGAACCGAAGATTTTGCCAATTTCTTGCTTGTCTAAAGACTCGCCTTCAGCAAGTTCAGCTGTTAATACTGCAACAACTTCATCTTTAGCTTCACCAAGAGCTTCTTTACGCGCTACTTTATCAGTGATTAAGTAAGCTGCGCCTACTTTTTCAGCAGCAATAGTTGCTACTTTATCTTCTAGTGCAACATTTTTCTCAGGTGCAGTCCAATCCCAAGTAGGCTTGCCTGCTTCTGCTTTAAATTCTTCGATTGCAGTAATGATCGCTTGAGATTGCTCATGACCATATACAACAGCGCCAAGCATTACGTCTTCTGCAAGTACGTTAGCTTCTGATTCAACCATAAGTACCGCTTTATCAGTACCGGCTACCACTAAATCAAGTTGGCTTTCTTCAAGCTCTTTTAATGTAGGGTTAAGTACGTATTCGCCGTTGATGTAACCAACACGAGATGCACCAATTGGACCACTGAATGGGATACCAGAGATAGCAAGTGCTGCTGAAGTACCAATCATCGCAACCATATCAGGTTGGATTTCAGGGTTAACAGAAACAACAGTAGCAATAACTTGTACTTCGTTTACAAAGCCGCTTGGGAAAAGTGGACGAATTGGACGGTCAATAAGACGTGCAATAAGAGTTTCGCCATCGTTAGGACGGCCTTCACGCTTTAAGAAACCACCAGGGATACGACCAGCAGCGTACATACGCTCTTGGTAGTTAACGGTTAGTGGAAAAAAGTCTTGACCAGGTTGTGCTTCACGCTTACCAACAACAGTTACTAAAACTGAAGTGTCGCCAATGCTTGCAAGTACAGCGCCGTCTGCTTGACGAGCGATTGCACCAGTTTCTAGAGTCACTGTATGTTGACCTAGTTTGAATTCTTTAATAATTGCTTGCACTTAAAATATTCCTTAAATGTATTCTAATAAGTTGTCATCAAAGTACCAATTACAGTACATAATTGTATTCAGTTGGAAATCAATTAAGTACTACAATTGGCAATGATGTGAATAATTGCAGATAAACCTTTTTACCTACGCGCATAGTATATACCAAAGCTACTTCAAAATGCGAGTCTAGGGTGTGTTGATCTTTGTGGATTGAAATTTGTTCAATCTAGGGGCGATTTAATCACGGCGCGAGATTTGTAACCTAGTGGGCTAAGTAAAAATCGAGCAACAAAGAGTTAATCGCCCCTAGGATGAACCCCAGGGCAGCGCATGTTTGGCATTTATGCTGCGTTATCGCCTATTTATGGGGAATAACCACACTACATAGGCGCTGCCTTGCCTGAAGACCAAACATACAGCTGCAAAATTAATCACGAAAGGTCAACACACACTAGCTACTAGATTTAAGCTGGGCTAATGAGTGGGTAAATACAACGATGCTTGATAAGCTATGAAATAGGAGTTTTACAATATAATTCAATAAGTTTATATATTTGTTTTATTTTAAAACACAAATTTTAGGCACAAAAAAAGGAGCTAAAAAGCTCCCATTTCTATAATCTAGTTCTTAACGACGTAGGCCAAGTTCTTTGATTAGTGCAGTATAACTAGTGATATCTTTACCTTTAAGGTAATCAAGTAGTTTACGGCGAGTGCTTACTTTACGAAGCAGACCACGACGTGAGTGGAAGTCATGCTTGTGATCAGCAAAGTGACCTTGAAGCTTGTTGATATCATAAGTAAGTAATGCTACTTGTACTTCTGATGAACCTGTATCGCCTTCTGCACGTGCAAATTTAGCAATGATATCGATTTTTTCTTGATTGCTTAGTGACATAGTAACTCCAAAAATTAAATTTAAAAGGTGTCTTAGCCGATCACTAATTCAGCCAAAACGATTAAGCCGGCGTATTCTACCAACTGTGGGAATAACTACAAGTTAATTATTCCCATCTACAACTAATAAGCCACTGCTGGGCACACTAATTGCTTATTCAGGCTTTACGTAATCATCTTGCTGGCTAGCAAGACCACGTTTAACCTTTAAATGGCCACTTGAGTTGCGCTCGCCAGTACCAATAAACACACCATCCGCAACAACTTTAATTGCCCCCTCAGGTAAAGCTTCAGGTAACTCGACTGCTTGCCCATGACTAAATACTTTGCCCTGCTCTTTCGAAATTTCAATAACAGGTAAATCAGTTAAAGCAGTGTCTATAGGTAATAACAACGAGTCTAAATAAGTAGAAGGCGCAAGCTCTTCTGCTTTCGCTTTAGCAAGCAACGCTTCAATTTCATCAAGCGAAACCATTTTATCTGCCGGATACTGACCAACAGCAGTTCTGTGAAGCATTATAACGTGTGCGCCACACCCTAGGTTTTCGCCCAAATCATCAACGATTGTACGAATATACGTCCCTTTTGATACATGAGCCGTCATTTGTAATACGTTGTTTTGTTCATCAAATTCGTCAAACGATAAGCTAAACACATTTATTTTTCTGCATTTACGAGGGACTTCAATACCCTCTCGTGCGTACTTATATAATGGTCTACCTTGATACTTAAGTGCTGAGTACATTGATGGATATTGATCTGACTCTCCAACAAAAGCTGCAATTTCTTTTGTTAACTGCTCACGCGTCACATTCACATTTTTCGTGCTTACGATTTCGCCATCAGAATCTGATGTCGTTGTACGCTCACCCAGTTTTGCACGAACGATATAGGTTTTATCTGTATCGAGTAGAAACTGCGTAAACTTAGTCGCCTCACCAAAACAAATTGGCAGCATACCTGTAGCAAGCGGGTCTAAAGCCCCAGTGTGGCCAGCTTTTTGTGCAAAATAAACACCTTTCGCTTGCTGCAGAGCTTTATTTGATGAAATGCCTTGCGGTTTGTTTAACAACAAAATACCGTCAACTGCACGGCCTTTACTGCGCTTTGCCATCTGTATCAGTGCCTTCTTCGCTATCTGTATCTTCTACGTGCTTAGTACTTTGTTCACTATCTGAAATATCAGCATCAACACTTTCTACATCTTCATCGACATGCTTTGCGTTATCTTCGCGGATAATAGAATCCACTAAATTAGAAATACGCATACCTTCCATCAGTGAATTATCAACTACAAACTTTAACTCAGGCATTATACGAGCACGAATACGCTTACCAAGTAACGAGCGAATATAACCCGTTGCTTCATTAAGTACTTTAGCGCTTTGCTTAGCTGCATCTTCATCTTGTGTGTTAAACACAGTGATGAAAATTTTGGCATAAGATAAATCACGCGATACTTCTACCGCTGACACTGTCACCATACCTAAGCGTGGATCTTTAATTTCGCGTTGTAAAATTACAGCAATTTCTTTTTGGATTTGCTGTGCAACACGATCAGTGCGAGAAAATTCTCTCATTGCATTTGTCCTAAAATCATAACTTATTGAAATTTAATAATAAGCTAATTAAATAATGGATACACAAATGGGGGCTAAGCCCCCATTTATTAGTTTAGCGAGCTAACAATTAAAGAGTACGTTGTACTTCAACTGTTTCAAATACTTCGATTTGGTCACCAACACGTACGTCATTGTAGTTCTTAACGCCGATACCACATTCCATGCCGTTACGAACATCAGCAACATCGTCTTTAAAGCGACGAAGTGACTCAAGTTCACCTTCATAGATAACCACGTTTTCACGTAGTACACGGATTGGAGCGCTACGTTTAATAACACCTTCAGTAACCATACAACCAGCAATTGCGCCAATTTTTGGAGACTTGAATACGTCACGAACTTGCGCAAGACCAATGATTTCTTGTTTAAATTCAGGTGCTAGCATGCCTGACATTGCTTGCTTAACTTCTTCGATTAAGGAATAAATTACGCTGTAATAACGAAGGTCTAAGTTTTCAGTATCAATCACTTTACGAGCAGAAGCATCAGCACGAACGTTAAAGCCAACTACAATTGCGTTAGACGCTGCAGCTAGTGTCGCATCAGTCTCAGTAATACCACCAACACCAGAACCTACAATCTTCACTTTCACTTCATCAGTAGAAAGTTTAGTTAGTGAATCAGAGATTGCTTCGATAGAACCTTGAACGTCTGCTTTAAGTACCACGTTAACTTCAGAAACATCACCTTCAGTCATGTTGGTAAACATGTTTTCAAGCTTAGCTTTTTGCTGACGTGCTAGTTTAACATCGCGGAACTTACCTTGACGGTATAAAGCAACTTCACGCGCTTTACGCTCATCTTTAACTACAGTTGCTTCGTCGCCCGCAGCTGGAATACCAGAAAGACCTAAAATCTCCACTGGAATCGATGGACCTGCCGACTTGATGTCTTTACCGTTTTCATCGCGCATTGCACGAACACGGCCATACTCAAGACCACATAATACAATGTCACCTTGGTTAAGCGTACCAGATTGAACAAGTACTGATGCAACTGGACCACGGCCTTTATCAAGACGAGATTCAATAACAACACCTGCAGCCATACCTTCGGTAGGTGCTGAAAGCTCTAAAAGCTCAGATTGCATAAGTACGGCTTCAAGAAGGTCATCAATACCTAGACCAGTTTTAGCTGAGATATGAACGTACTGCGTATCGCCGCCCCATTCTTCAGGGATAACGTCTAGCTGAGCTAGTTCGTTTTTAACGCGATCTGGATCTGCGCCTTCTTTATCCATTTTATTTACAGCAATGATTAAAGGAACGCCAGCTGCACGTGCGTGCTGTACCGCTTCTTTAGTTTGTGGCATAACACCATCATCTGCTGCAACCACTAAGATTACGATATCTGTCGCTTTAGCACCACGAGCACGCATTGATGTAAATGCAGCATGTCCTGGAGTATCTAAGAAGGTAATCATATTGCCGTTTACATCAACATGGTATGCACCAATATGCTGTGTAATACCACCGGCTTCGCCAGAAGCAACCTTCGCAGAACGAATGTAATCTAGAGTCGATGTTTTACCATGGTCAACGTGACCCATTACAGTTACTACTGGAGCACGAGGCTCTGACTTACCATCTTCATGGCGGTCGTTAAGTACTGTTTGCTCTAATTCGTTTTCTTTAACAATGATAACCTTGTGACCCATTTCTTCTGCAACTAGTTGTGCAGCTTCTTGGTCAATCACTTGGTTAATAGTAACCATGTCACCCATTTTCATCATTGTTTTAACAACTTCAGCGCCTTTAACTGCCATGCGTGATGCAAGCTCAGCTACTGTAATTGTTTCGCTAATACGCACTTCATTTTTAACATCAACAGTTGGTTTTTGGAAACCATGCTGCAGCGATGCTGGTGCTTTTAATTTAGACTTGTTACGGCCTCTTGACGCTGCAAATTTATCTTTTGCTGGCGCTTTTTTCTTTTTCTTAGCACGGCGAGTGCCTTGCTCATCACGAGCATCGGCAACATCTTCTGCTTCACGTGCATAAGTCGAAGTCGTAAGATGGTGATCCGCTGTTTCTTCGCGTTTCTTACGTTCTTCTTCTTCTTTCTTCCAGCGTGCTGAATTCTCTTCAGCTAGCTTTCTTGCCTCTTCTGCTTGACGTTTCGCTTCTTCTTCAGCTTTCTTCAATGCGGCCTCTTCTGCTTCTTTTTGCAGACGCTCAGCTTCTATGCGATCTTTCTCAGACTTAGCACTTTGCTCTGGGGTCATCTGCTTTTGTTTCGCTTTACGCTCTGCATCAGCTTTGCGTTTAGCTTCTTCTTTGGCTTTACGGTCAGCTTCTTCTTTCGCTTTACGTTCTGCCTCTTGTTTCGCTTTTAATTCTGCGGCTTCTTGTTCAGCTTTTTGTTGCTGTTCAAGACGGGCTTTTTCTTCAGCGGCTAAGCGTGCTTGCTCTTGTTTTTGTTCCATTGCGCTTTTCTTCACGTAGGTACGTGTTTTGCGAACTTCAACTTGAACATCTTTAGCTTTACCCGTAGAACCAGTCACACTTAATGTGCTTTTGCTCTTACGTTGTAAAGTCATACGCGCTGGGCCATCTGAACCTGTACCACCATGATGCTTGCTTAAATGATCAAGTAACGTTGCTTTTTCAGCTTCTGTTACGTTATCAGTTGCTTGCTTAGTGATACCTGCTTGTGAAAACTGCTGTAGCAATTTATCAACAGTTGTACCTATATCGCCGGCTAGTTTTTCAACATTTACTTCTGCCATAGTGTGTAATACCTCCGTTAATAAATTACTCGTCTGCAAACCAACAAATGTTTCGTGCAGCCATAATCAGTTCACCCGCTTTTTCAGATGAAAGTTCTGTGATATCAACTAATTCGTCAATACCTTGCTCTGCCAAGTCTTCAAGTGTAACAACACCTTTGCTTGCCATAACAAATGCTAAGTGACGCTCTAAGCCTTCAAGCGCAAGTAAGTCTTCAGCTGGCTCTGCGCCATCTAAGCTTTCTTCCGTTTTAAGTGCTTTAGTTGTCAATGCATCTTTTGCGCGTGAACGCAATAAATCTACAGTATCTTCATCAAGACCATCAATTTCTAAAAATTCAGACGCAGGTACATACGCCACTTCTTCAAGTGTCGAAAAACCTTCGTTAATAAGTAATGATGCAAACTCATCATCTATATCTAAATTTTCAGTGAATAAGTTAAGTAACTTATCAGATTCAGCTTCATTTTTAGTACGCATGTCTTCAACAGTCATTACGTTTAGTTCCCAGCCAGTTAATTGGCTTGCTAAACGAACATTCTGACCATTACGACCAATTGCTTGTGCTAGGTTATCGGCTTCTACAGCGATATCCATTGAGTGAGTGTCTTCATCCATTACGATTGAAGCAACTTCTGCTGGCGCCATTGCATTGATAACAAATTGTGCAGGGTTGTCATCGTAAAGTACGATATCAACACGTTCACCACCAAGCTCAGACGATACAGCTTGAACTCGTGCGCCACGCATACCAACACATGCACCAATTGGATCAATGCGTTTGTCGTTAGATTTAACAGCAATTTTAGCGCGTGAACCTGGATCACGTGCAGCTGCACGTAACTCAATCATCTCTTCGCCAATTTCTGGCACCTCAATGCGGAATAATTCCATTAGCATTTCAGGTTTAGAGCGCGTTACAAATAATTGTGCACCGCGTGCTTCAGGTTTAACTTCATATAAAAGACCACGGATTCGATCACCCGGGCGGAAGTTTTCACGTGGCAACATGTCATCACGGTAAATTACCGCTTCTGCGTTGTTACCTAAATCAAGTACGATTGCATCGCGAGTTGCTTTTTTAACAACACCCGTTACCAGCTCGCCTTCTTGATCTTTGTATGCTTCAACAACTAAAGCGCGCTCAGCTTCACGTACTTTTTGTACGATAACTTGCTTAGCCATTTGTGTTGTAATACGGTCAAATTTGATTGAGTCAATTTGCTCTTCAACATAATCACCCATTTGCAAATCAGGTTCTTCAACCTGTGCTGCTTCTAGAGTGATTTCGCTGTATGGGTTCTCTAAAGAACCATCTTCTAATACAGCGGCAATTTGCCAGCGACGGAACGTATCGTAATCACCGGTTTTACGGTCAATTGCTACACGTACTTCAATTTCGCCATCGTGTTTTTTCTTTGTCGCTGTCGCTAGAGCGAACTCTAGAGCTTCAAAAATCTTTTCTTTTGGAACCGCTTTCTCATTGGAAACGGCTTCAGCAACCAATAATATCTCTTTTGCCATGGGTAATGCCTCGCTTGCCCTATTCCTTCGCACTCGAATTTAAAACTTCGCGATTAAATTCGCACGTTCGATGTTACTAAGCATGATCAGATGCTCTGCACCATCGCTAGATAGTGTGATCATATCGCTGCTAACTGCTACTAAGTCGCCTTTAAAATTACGACGACCATCCTGTGGAAGTTTAGTACGCACGCGTACTTCCTCTCCTTGCGCCTGCTCGTAGTGATCTTGTTTGAATAATAGACGATCAACACCAGGAGACGATACTTCCAAATCATATTCATTTGTAATTGGGTCTTCGACGTCTAAAATCGCACTAATTTGGCGACTGGCATCCGCACAGTTATCAACTGAAATCCCATCCTCATGAGCAATATATACTCTTAAGGTAGAATGGCGACCCGCTTGTACAAATTCAAGACCATGCAACTCAAAGCCTAACATTTCTACCGCAGGCGTTAACATGGTTACTAAATCTTGTTCAAGTTTTGTCACGAAAATCCTCCATACAAACAAAAAAAGGGCTTATAGCCCTAAAATACTGAGTTTAAATTTTAATTTGATAGCAATTGCCACAAATCGTAAGGTGCAGATACAACAACGCCCCGAACCAAGCGGGGCGTCACACCAATAAAGCATAAAACTGTGTGGCCGAGGGCCAAGCTTGGTTGCGAGTCAGTAAACTGACCTAATTAAACTACATAGCCTAAAACGCAAAACGCGCATTACTTAGAATGCGCGATATAAATTAGTAAGGTAATACCTACTAGTAGAATTGGTTGCGGGAGCCGGATTTGAACCGACGACCTTCGGGTTATGAGCCCGACGAGCTACCAGACTGCTCCATCCCGCGCCAATAGATATCAAACCTTAAATTTAATATCGCTGTTAGCTGTTATACAACACGCTAAACAATAGCCGCTATTATAAGGATGTACAGGATAATTAGCAACTATAATACGCAATTAGTTTATAAAATTTGCAATTCGTCAAGATGCTAATTTAATGTATATGTAAGTAACATAAGTAATCAGCCAACTTTATAAAATGCCCATACTTGAGTCATAAAATGTAGTAGCTTATTATTTCAGGATAAAAATCAGATAAACTGAAGTTTAATAACTCTTAAAATTCGTTTTAAAGGATCACTAATTACCAGAAAGTAAATAGATATAACAAAAAGCCATACTTTTACACTAAAAAACGTGCAGAATTTGAACTGCCCGCTATAATCAACATTATTCCTACTTGATAATAATAGTTATTACTCACTGCAACGAGATAAAAATGAATCAACAACAATCAGCATTATTAAATAACTTAACAATTATTGAGCCTAACTTTCATGCGTTTACGGCTAAATTTCATAGTAAATTAGCCCAATCTAGTATTGAGATGAATTACCCTACGGCCTTACAGTTTAACGAAAAGAGCTTTACCCTCTTTTGCGTATTAGAACGAATTGTTAAGCATTTAGATAAACCAGCATCGGTAGCTCCTTTTTTAGCTCACCATTTAATGTATCTAAAAAAAAGCGGCGCTTCACACAGTGACATTGCCCTTTTATCTAACGCTTTTTACGAAACCCTTGAAGAGCACCTTGGTAAACATTTTACTACTGAGAGTCAGCTCGCTTGGAAAAAAGCGCTTAGGTACTTTGAAAGCTTTGCAAGCAATGTTCTTTTCAACGTTACCAATGTGGTTTCGTTACAACAAAGAATGCAGCAAAAGCAAAGTAATAAAATTTAGATATTCAATTGGGGGGGAGACTTAATTTACTTAATCTCCCCTTAATCAGGAACGCCTTGATATGCGGTTAAACTTTTTTGCCCTATTGCTAACAGCACAATGTATTGCGTTATTTATCGCCTCTATTCGTTTTACTAATCTATTATTAAACTCAAGAAACAACTAATCCCCAGCATTAAAAACAGCAAACTATTGTCGTTATGCACTTAATTACTCCTATTTGCTTGTTGTAAAATATTAAAACGATCGTTTAATTAACTATGCCCGTATAAAAAAATTTGGCTTTACTATGACCCATCATAAAACACTTAGATTAATACTAGGCGATCAGCTAAACCCATCTCATTCATGGTATAAACAAAAAGACGACGACACGCTTTATCTCATCGCAGAATTAAAACAAGAAACCGACTACGTTAAGCATCACATTCAAAAACTGTGTGCTTTTTTTAATGCTATGGAAAACTTTGCAACTGCATTAAAAACGGCAGGTTTTAATGTTTTGCATTTGACACTTGACGATACCTCTGACGACAAAGACTTAATTGAATTACTCAAGCGAATTGCCGATAAATACCAATGCGAAACTATTGAATATCAATATCCTGATGAGTTTAGGCTTAAGTCTCAATTAGCTAAGTTTAAAAGTGATGGCTCATTTGATGTAATTGCCACAGATACTGAACATTTTTTATTACCGTTCACCGATATAAAAACACGCTTTACAAAAAACAAGCATGTGACAATGGAGCACTTCTATCGTGCTATGCGTAAGCAGTTTAATATATTAGTTGATGATACTAAGCCAACCGGTGGCAAATGGAATTTTGACAGTAATAATCGTAATAAATTTTCCAAAGCTGACTTAGCGTGTATACCAAAACCTAAGCTATTCAATAATAACGTCAAGAGCATCATTTCTCGCTTAAATAAGCACAAGATCGTTTACTTTGGCGAAATAGCCGATCAGAGACTAGAGTGGCCAACAACGCGTAAACAAGCTATTGAATCTCTAGAATACTTTTGCGAGCATTTACTTAGTTGCTTTGGTCACTTTCAAGATGCGATGACAGATCAAAGTAAAAATAATACCAGCTTGTACCATAGCCGATTATCGTTTGCCCTAAACGCAAAAATACTCCACCCGTTATATGTAATCAAACGTGTAATAAGAGAATACGAACAAAGACCAAGTGAAATATCCCTCTCGCAAGTAGAGGGCTTTACTAGGCAAATATTAGGTTGGAGAGAATATGTACGTGCCATTTATTGGATTAACATGCCCGACTACGCTGTTAAAAATCAATTACAAGCCAAAAACACACTACCATCTTATTTTTGGAACAGCTCAACAAAAATGAATTGCCTAAGCCACTCATTAAAACAAAGCCTTGAAACCGCTTATGCCCACCATATTCAACGCCTAATGGTTATTGGAAACTTTTGCATGCTTACAGGAATAAACCCTGATGACGTAGACAACTGGTACCTAGGTGTTTATATCGATGCCATAGAGTGGGTAGAGATGCCCAACACCCGAGGAATGAGCCAGTTTGCCGATGATGGAATAATTGCGACTAAACCTTATGCTGCAAGCGGTAACTACATTAATAAGATGAGCGATTACTGCAAAAGCTGTCAGTACGATGTTAAACAAAAAGTAGGTGATAAAGCTTGCCCGCTAAATAGCCTGTACTGGCATTTCATGAATAAACACAGAGACAGACTAGAAAAGAACCCACGTATTGGTATGGTATATAAAAACTGGGATAAACAAGAAAAAACACTCCAAGAACAAACGCTGCAACAAGCAACCTACTACCTTAATAATTTAGAAGCGCTGTAAACAAAAAAGCCGCCTCGAATGAGGCGGCTAAGTAATCAGGGAAATATGTACTTTAGAAGATTATTTACCTTCTATTAGATTGCTATTACCAATTTCAATTTTGCGTGGTTTTAGCGCTTCAGGGATTTCACGTTCTAAGTCAATACTTAGTAAGCCATTGGCTAAATCTGCGCCGAGTACTTTTACGTGAT
This sequence comes from Pseudoalteromonas sp. HL-AS1, assembly GCF_031198785.1. Taxonomy (NCBI): domain Bacteria; kingdom Pseudomonadati; phylum Pseudomonadota; class Gammaproteobacteria; order Alteromonadales; family Pseudoalteromonadaceae; genus Pseudoalteromonas; species Pseudoalteromonas sp. HL-AS1. The sequence continues at coordinate 1,193,172 of NZ_CP133569.1, read as the reverse complement.
CTCCTAACTGGAATTTACGTTCAAAGTTACGCTCAGCAATACCTTGATGAATAAATTTACGCTCTGCGTTTTCATCTTTATTTGCTTTAGTACCTGTAACTTTTAATGTGTTATTTTCTGACTCAATGGTTAATTCGTTATCGCTAAAACCGGCAACGGCCATAGTGATTCTGTATTTGTCTTTATCGAGTGCTTCTATGTTGTAAGGAGGAAAGCTTGGCTGCTTATCTGTATTAGCTGCCGCATCCATAAGTGATGCTAAATGTTCGAAGCCGATAAATGAACGATAAAGTGGTGATAAGTCTACTGTACGCATAATAATACCCTCATATTTAAGCGATATTTTACATGTGCTCTTCTATTGAACAAGCTCAAGCAAAGTTTAATTAACAATATAAATTTCAATTATTTAAGTTTAATTTAGGACCCATCAGGCGTCCTACTAAACTATATATGGACGGTAAAATTGTTTTCAAGAGATTAATTTTAAAAAAATTAAAAATAAATAAAAAAAGGCACTAAAAAGCTGTCTCTTATACACAAATCCCTGCTAAGAAATTAGCGGGGATTTTTTTGAACTAAATCTCAATGTCATGATCAGATCTTCAAATCTTGTTTGAGGGCACATTATGATTAACGAACATACTCATTGGGCAAAACAACAATTCGGTAAATCGGACTTAGGTGATCCAAGAAGAACAGCGCGTCTGGTAAAGTTAGCATCAACGCTTGCAAATGAACCAGGAAAACCACTTGTGAACATCACTCAATCCCCCGCCGATATGGAAGGTGCCTACCGCTTTATTCGCAACGAGAATATTGACGCAACGGCTATAGCAGAGTCAGGCTTTAAAGCCACGGTTGAACAAGCAAAAAGTCATAACTTATTGCTCGCATTAGAAGACACGACCACACTAATTTATAAGCATTCCTCCATTCGAGATGATTTGGGTCATGTCGGACGAGGAGCAAAACAACGAGGCTTGTTAGCTCATAGCGTATTACTGTTTGCGCCAGACACAAAGCAAGTTGTGGGATTAATTGAACAGTCTCGCTGGAGTCGTGATATCAACACGATTGGAAAAAGAGAAAAACACGCGACGACTTCTTACGAAGAAAAAGAAAGTTACAAGTGGGAGTCAGCGTCACGAGCGATGGCAGAGCGGCTGCAAGGACAAATGGCGAACGTGATATCGGTGTGTGACCGCGAAGCGGACATCTACGAATACTTGCAGTATAAACTGACCGAGCAGCAACGATTCGTCGTACGCTCGATGCAAAGTCGTCATATTGAAGAAGGTGAGGATAAGCTCTATGCGTTTGCAAGCGAGCTGATGAGTGCAGGCACCAAACACATCCACATTGCACAAAAAGGAGGAAGAAAAGCCCGAAGCGCAACACTGGATATCACCTATGCGCCAGTGACACTCAAAGCGCCTTACAATAAGAAAGGACACTCCCTCCCAGTTTACTATGTCGGCTGTACAGAGCGAGGAAACGCTAAGAATGGCTTAAGCTGGCACCTATTAACCAGTGAACCAGTCACCAGCAAAGAAGACGCCTTAGCTATCATCACCTACTATGAGCACCGTTGGCTTGTAGAGGAATACCATAAAGTCTGGAAAAGTGATGGTACGGATATCGAAAGTTTACGCCTTCAAAGCCAAGATAACATGGAAAGATTGGTGACGATTAATGGCTTTATTGCGACGCGAATATTGCAACTAAAGTTCACCAATGAGCAGCCTGATTCTCCAAGTTGTGAACAACTGTTATCTCCCAAAGCATGGAAGTTATTGTGGTTAAAGAGAATAAAAACACCATTGCCTGAAACTGCTCCAAATATGTCATGGGCGTATCAGGAACTGGCAAAGTTAGGAGGCTGGAAAGATACCAAGCGCACAGGGCGTGCATCTGTGAAAGTGTTATGGAAAGGATGGCTTAAGTTACAAGCCATCCTGGAAGGCTACGATTTAGCAAAATCTCTTGAGTCAGACTTGTGATCAAGAGACAGCTAAAAAGTGCCTTTTGAAACCATGAAAATGAATGTTATTTAATAAATGTGCCTCGGATTGGATAGTCGTTTTCTCTAGAAAGCTTAATTCCACCTAGCAGTTGCTCTAAATCAGGACGAACAAATGGGCTGTTTGATATATCGACCATTTGAAGCTGATTTTTTTCATTAAGTACAAAAATGCCTGGCTCAGCAAATGGATGATCAGTTTCTGCATCACTGCGAGGCTCGCTGATATGTAGCCCTAAATCGGTCATTTGTTCGATTGTTAAACCATAGTAAATTGGGAAGTTAACATCTATTTTTTCAAGATGTTTATCAAGCTGCTCATGGCTATCACCACTTACCGCAACCACTTCAACACCAGCATCTTTAAAGTCTTTATGAACTTTAGCAAGCTCGTTAAGTTGCGCAGTACATTTAGGGCAGTGCTGGCCTCGATAAACAACAATCATTTTCCAGGGAGAGTCACTTACTCTATCAACTAAATCTACCTTGTTCTCATCAACATCACTCACGACTAGTGATGGCATAATATCCGCAGGTTTTAAACTAGTGTTACTCATTGCGATCTCCTTTTACTGTGTCAGATTAAAAATTAATTTGCTCTTACCCATAAAGCTTAGGGTAACTTTTATTAATTCAACCTGAAAAGTGTAATTAAAAATCGATTATAACTTTAAGACCATCCCTTTATTTTTCTATAAATGGTAGATGCACTAACCCCTAGATAAGCAGCAGCAAGAGGAATATTGTCTTCACAGCTTTTAATTGCATTTTCAATCGCCCTTTTTTCAACTTGCCACAAAGGTTCTATATCATGAACAGACATAGGCGATAGTTGAACACTCTGCTCGTTTGTATTGTGAACTGACTTAGCGGATATCGAGTGCTTCACAGCGCCTAATCCAAATGAGCTTGGTAGCATGTCTTTTTCAATTACATCGTCATCATTAATAACAACGGTGTTTTCAATTACATTTTGTAGTTCGCGAATATTTCCTGGCCAATCGTAATTACAAAAAAGCGCCTTAACTTCATCAGAAAAACCAGTGAAATGCTTTGCATTACTATCGCTTTTTTGTTTCAAAATATACTCAGCAAGCAGTAATATATCGCCTCCGCGTTCTCTTAAAGGGGGGAGCTTTACGGGGATAACATTTAAACGGTAATATAAATCTTCTCTAAAACGCCCTTCTGCAACCTCTATGATTGGGTTTCTGTTTGTTGCACAGACTAAACGAACATCGCTGTGTAATACTTCACTACTACCCACCTTACTAAAAATGCCTGTTTGTAAAAAGCGTAATAACTTTGCTTGTAAGTTAAGTTCCATTTCACATAATTCATCTAAAAATAAGGTACCGCCGTTGGCCACTTCAACAGCCCCTTTTTGATCGCTTAATGCCCCACTAACCCCCTGTGTCAGGATAGTTGTCGCCTCTAACTTTTAATAGAGGCAGATAAAATGAGACGTCGATTTACACAAGAATTTAAAGTTCAAGCTGTTGAAAAAGCATTATCTCAATGTGATGATGTTCGCCTAGAAGATATTGCGCTTGATTTAGGCATCGGTTATTCAACCTTGCAACGATGGATCGCGCTTGCTAAAAACCATGAACTTGAAACTAAAAATAATGGTAGTCACATGACAACAGAAAAACGCCCTCATGACTGGAGCTTAGAAGAAAGGCTTAACGCCATTATTGAATGTGCGAGTTTAGATGAAGCAGCTCTTAATGAATATTGCCGTGCTAAGGGGCTTTACCCGCATCATATTAAACAATGGAAGCAAGATTTTGCTAAAGGGCCTTCAACGAAGCCCGTAAAATCAGACAGCAAACAGCTCAAACAAGAAATTAGGCAGCTTCAAAAAGAGCTTAATCGTAAAGACAAAGCGTTAGCAGAAACAGCCGCCTTACTCGTACTCAAAAAAAAAGCAGATGCGCTTTGGGGTTTCAACGAGGACGATTAACCAGCTCAACTGAGCGTCATGAATTGATAAAGCTCATTACCGACGCGCAGAAATCAGGGGCAAGGCAAGAAAAAGCATGTGAGTTACTTGGTCTAACGGCAAGAACAATTCAACGCTGGATTGAAGCTGATGATATGACAGATAAGCGAACAAGTACGATAAAGCGACCACCTAACAGGCTAACTGAATTAGAGCAACAGCGTATAATTAAGACTGTTAATTCAATAGAATATGGACATTTACCACCCAGCAAGATAGTCCCTAAACTATTGGATAAAGGTGTGTGGATAGCATCAGAGAGCTCGTTTTATCGCGTTATGAAATCACATAAATTATTAACACACAGAGAAAAAGTTAAACCAAATAAAAAGATAAAAAAGCCAAAAGCACTCAGGGCAACACGTGTAAACGAAATTTATACATGGGATATCACGTATTTGCCAACAGCTGTTAAAGGTCAGTTTTTATACTTATATTTAGTGATGGATATTTATAGTCGAAAAATAGTTGGTTGGCAGGTTCATGACATACAACTAAGCACACTGGCGGCTGATTTAATGGTAGATATTTGCAGGCGAGAGCAGGTAAAGCCTGAGCAAGTCACGCTGCACTCGGATAATGGTAGTCCAATGAAAGGGGCAACGTTATTAGCGACATTGCAGGAGTTAGGTATTGTTCCTTCATTTAGCCGACCGTCTGTGAGTAATGATAATCCTTATTCTGAATCGCTATTTAAGACGTTAAAGTATCGCCCGGAATACCCTGAGAAAACCTTTGAAAGCATGAGTAGCGCAAGAAAGTGGGTTAGCGGATTTGTTGATTGGTACAACGATGAGCACTTGCACAGCGGTATTAAATTTGTCACGCCAAACCAGCGTCATTTAGGATTAGATGAAGCGATACTAGCGAAACGTCATCAGGTAAATGAGATGGCGAAATTACAAAATCCAATTCGTTGGTCAGGAAAGTCTCGAGATTGGACGATGATCAATGAAGTAAATTTAAATCCAGAGAAAAAAGAAGAAGTGCGGGCGGCATAAAATTTAATTTGATGCGACAACTAACTTGAAAAACACCGCTAAACGCACCTTTAACATGACCAAAAAATTCTGATTCAAATAGCTCAGCAGGAATAGCTGCACAGTTTATGGCAATAAATGGTCCTGTATTTCTCGGGCTTGTATCATGAAGGGTTTGTGCGCAAACTTCTTTACCGGTTCCACTTTCACCTGTGATAAATACACACGCTTTACTTCTAGCTGCACTATCAAGTAATCTAAAAACGGTTTTCATTGCCAGAGATTCACCAACAAAATCTTGATTTTTATCCCTGTTTTTAACCAATGGTTGAACTTTAACTTGCTCTTTTGGCGTCAAGGCACTTTCTACTGAACTAATGAGTCGTTGACTTGTGAAAGGTTTTTCTAAAAAATCAAAACCGCCTAAACGCATTGCTTCCACTGCAATATCAATAGAGCTGTTTGAGGTGATCATGACTACATTAGCAGGATTTTTCTGCTTATTTACAAATTGTAATACCTCAAGCCCACTTATATCTGGCAAGCATACGTCTTGTACTATGACCGCTGGCATTTTTTCTTTAATACCGACTAAAGCAGAGTACCCATCTGTAAAGTGTTTGCATTGGAAACCAGCCTGCTCAAGCTGACTTGCATATAAAGCACCACTGGCAATGCTATCTTCAACAATATAAACAAGACCTTTATCAATTATATCTGACACAGCTTTCTCCTAGATAGCTATACTATTACTCATTATTTGATACGCATCTCGGGTTTTATCCAAGTTGTGTTTAATAACAAGCGCTGCGTGCAAGTTTTCTTGTGTAGTTGACGGTGGCGAATCGTGTAATTGTGTTGCTAACGCGGCTAAAGCAGATGCACCATATAAAGCTGCTGAATTTTTTAAGACATGCATTACTTCTTTAATTTTTATAGTATCTTCACTACTAATTGCCGTATCTAATTGGTTAGCCATAGTAACTAATTCATCAATAAATAATTTAATTAAACGAGCTAACACGGTTGTCCCAACATCCTTTTCGAGTTGAGTTAATACATTTAGCTCGGTAATACTTTTATCGACAAACTGCTCTGATATGGGCATAGATAACCTTTGTGTAAGTTAAAACTTCTTACACTAATCAAATGTAAGAGTTGTAGTTTAAGAGTAATTTTTTTTTTGCATTTTGCAAATCAAAATGAATATAAACATTTACAAAGCCCAAGTATCAATACTTTTAGTTAACGTTTGCGGCTTATCTAGCAGGTACCCCTGAGCTATATCGCAACCAAGTTGTTCTAATATTTGTAATTGCTCATTCTCTTCAATACCTTCTGCTACCGTTTGTAAACCCAATCGTTGAGCCATCGCAATAATTGCGCTACATAACGTAAAGTCTTCATTATTAGTTGCAATACCACTTACAAAACTGCGATCAATTTTTAAACCATCAATATCAAATTGACGAAGTAAACCTAAAGAGGCATACCCAGTGCCAAAATCATCAATCCACACCTTTACGCCTTCTTTATGGAAGTTTTCAAACCCCTTAGCTATTTTATCAGGACTATGAATGAGCGCTGTTTCCGTTAATTCGACTTTAATAGCCTGTAGTGGTATTTGGTGCTTTTCTAGCAAAGACATTACTTTTGAAAACACATCACCATCTAAGATTTGTACCGGTGAAATATTTAATGAAACAGCAATATCTGTCATACCAAACTGCCGCATATGCTTTAAATCAGACAAGCATTGCTCAAAAATCCAGTCACCTAATTCTAAAATCATTCCCGATTGCTCTACATGAGGGATAAACTCATCAGGGCCAACAATGCCAAAGCGCGGTGATTGGCACCTTACTAGCGACTCAAAGCCGACCAGCTTTCCAGATCCCAATGATAAAAGCGGTTGATAAACCATTTTAAAATAATTATTTTGCATTGAATCAGACATGATTCTCTCTAACTCATGCCATCTTGCTAGATTGACTGGTTTTTCCGATTCTAGGTATTTAAACGCACTCATGATTTTGCTCCGGTTTCACTCTTAGTGACTTATTATATTAAAGAGCAATTTACAGGCCATTTTAAATACAAAAAAACAGAAATAAAAACCAATATATTCAGGTAGTTAAATTAAAATATTAAATGGATTTACTTCTCCCATTTCATTCGCATTTTGCAATTCAGTTTGCAATGCAGCTAAATTGGCAAGTGAGCGCTTAATCGAGCTTATAAAACACAGATAAGCCAGTTAATAGATACTGACCAAAGCTAATACTAGCAATTGTATATGAGAAAAGAGAAAGTTTTGATAAAACCCTGTTTAGGTTAAGCACCATCTAAATTTAAGAGAATATAAATAATTTTATGGGGAGGGATTAAAAAGTTAAATTGGTGGTAGGAACATAAAAAAACGCAGGCAACTATAAATAGTTACCTGCGCAAAAGTCTCTAGTTTGGAAGAGTGTCGTTATTTTCGTTTTTAGAAGAAGTTACATGTTGTGCATAGTTGGTATTTTGCGAGTCAAACGTATTACTCATCAACTGAGCGTTTTCAACATCAGCTTGTGTAAAAGTAATTGGCTGAATATCTGCCAGCGGTTCAATCGAATCGCTACCTCGTAAAACTGTTATACCTATTACTAAAGTGGCAACAAGCAAAATTGACAAAACCATAATTTCAGGTGTTAGTACCCAATTGTTACCTTTAGGCTGTTGTTTGGCTTTTGTGTTTGTTTGCATATTGCACCCCTTAAAAATTTAACTAAATTCGTCTTGATTTGATATTTAATATATTGCGAAAGTCGTGCCAACCAGATAACAACTTTACAAAAAAGTAAAAACCTTACAAAATCATGTCGTTAAAATAAATTAAAGGTATGATTGAGTATTTAAATAAAGTTCATAACATTTTATTTTTATTTTGAATTGCAATTTGCGAATCAAATTAAAAAAACACACACTAAAAACACTCATTAATTACTAAAAAATAAATTTAACTTACCCCTAAAATACTAGGTTAATTTCTCCGTTTATCAAGTTTTATGCAACACAAACCCACTTTTTATATTGTCTGTTGATCTTTGCGGATTAAAATTCGTTCAAACTACAGGCGGTTTAATCCCGGTGCGAGGTTTATAACCCAGCGGGCTCTGTAACAGCTCCTGCGTTACCCTACTAACTTAAATCGATGTATGATAAGTAAAACCGAGCAAAGCTTCTGCGTCCTGCTCACGCCCCTTAACTACATCCATGTTGGCAACAAAGAGTAAATAGCCTCTAGGAAGATCCCTTTGGGCAGCGCCTGTTTGGCATTAATGCTACGTTATCGCCCATTTATGGAAAATAACCACACTGCTACAAATTTAACCCTAAACGTTTAACAAACCCTAGCCTTCATTGCTCAACTCAGCTTTTCCCACACTTGAGCTAAACGAGAGAGCTTTAAATGTTTAGATTCAATAACCTGCTCTGGGGCATATTTATCAAGTAATAAATAAAGTGTCTCACTTACAATTGGCTTAGCTAAATAGTCATTCATCCCCGCGTCTATAAATCGCTCTTTATCACCATGAATCGCATTTGCAGTGAGTACTATTATAGGAGTGGTTATACCTAACTTTCTGATTGCTTTAGTTGCAGAAATCCCATCGAGTATTGGCATTTGGATATCCATAAAAATAATATCAATTTCACCGCTTTGCGCCTTTATTATTGCCTCTTGACCATCACTAACAATATGCACACGGCAACCTTTTTGTTCTAAAAACTGCCGAATTACAATTTGATTATTCGTATTATCTTCAGCAACCAATACATTGGTTCCGCTTAACTGAGTTAACCCTAAGGGGCTTTCTAAAGTTTCTTTTTGATCACGATTGGTAAATATAATATCCAAATGAAACAGCTGCTCTTCTAATAAACTAATTGCCCGTAGTACATGGGATACTTTATAAGGGCCATTTAACCTAAGCTCTCTGTCGTTAATATTTTGCGGTAATAAGCTTTTACCTAGCAAATCTAGGATAAGTAAACACGGTGAATTAAGGGAGTTGTATGTATTTATACGCTCGCGTGTTTGGGCTAACATTTGAGGATCAGTTAGTACAATTGCATCAGGAAAACTATCGTACTTGGGTATATCTGGGCATACTTCGTAGTGTTCAAAAGTGATAGAAAACCGAGTGAGCGTATGCTCCAAGGCTGTTTTTAGAATTTCGTGACTTCCTACTATCCATACTTTTGGCTTTTTACTTCGTGCTGCAAACCCTTCTCTTAAAATTGAGTCAGTTGTGTCTATTTGCAGCGGGTAATTAACTATAAACTCGCTTCCTTTATTAAACTCAGAACTAACCGAAATATCTCCACCTACCACATCACAAATTTGCCTACATATCGTAAGCCCTAAGCCACTGCCACCATGCTTTCGAGTAATTGAATTATCGGATTGAATAAAAGGCATAAACATACTGTCAATTTTATTTTTTGCAATTCCCATACCCGTGTCTTTTACAGATATATAAAGGTTTAAATTATTACCTTCAATATGAGTGCACTTAACAGTAACCGTTATTACACCATGTTGAGTGAACTTAATCGCATTGGCTAATAAATTTATGACTATTTGTCTTATACGGGCATGATCACCAATTACTTGAGCTGGTACATCAGGATAAAAATCAAAAATAACCTCAAGCCCTTTTTGTAAAGCGCTTTGGGAAATTATATCTATTGCTTCTTCAATACACGTATCAATACTAAATGGCTGATTATTGAGTGTTATGGCTTGTGCTTCAAAACGTGAGTACGTTAATACATCGTCCAATACACTTAATAGCGCGTCAGAACTTGTTTTAATCATTTGTGTATAGCGCATTTGTTCAGAAGTTAAACCGGTATGATGCAAAATATCTGCAGATCCAATCACAGCATTTAATGGCGTGCGAATTTCATGACTAATATTTGCCATGAATCGGCTTTTTTACTCCGCTAGGGTTTCTGCCTGATGTTTAGCTTCAAGTAATATTTGCTCGCTTTCAATACGCTCTTGTATATCCACAAGTGTCGCAGCAATTGATGATAAATCACTTTCGTAGCCACCAACAATTGGAGTTAGTGTAATTTCGACCCAGTTATTTATACCTTGTGCATTAATTAAACGTATATCAAAGCGACGTATATCACGCTTACCTTGTTTATAATCAAGTAAAGTGCTACTTATTTTTTCTACATCTTCTTTTGCTATAAACTTAATTATAGGTAAGCCAAGGCTCTCATCTACCCTGCTGTGTAACACTCGCTGCCATGCTTGATTTATAAATAATAGATTACCAAATGTATCAAGGCGTAAAACAATATCAGGGATATTATCAACGACAGAGTGATAATTATATTCTATCTCTGCCATGGCTTGTTCGGCTTTAACTCGCTGCGTAATGTTAGTTTCTATAGCGATAAAGTGCTTTACTTGACCTTCATCATCTCGCACTGGGTTTGCATCAATAGCAACCCAATAAATATTACCGTTTTTATCGTAATTTGTAGTTTCAACTTGAAAAGGAAGTCCATTTTTTACGGCATGAGACATGACCTTACGGCTTTTTTCACATGTTTTTGGCCCTTGCAGTAAATGACCAGGACTGGTCCCTATAACCTCATCACAGGTGTAACCTGTAAGTACTTCAAAACTATTGTTAACCCACTCAATTACGCCAAATTTATCTGTAATTATTACTAAGTTATTTGTATGGCTCGCAACAAGCGATAAGCGTTTTACATATTTTTGCTGTTGTGTAAGCAAAAGTTGTGAGTCTTTATGACGTTGAATGTCATAGAGTGAACCTATAAAACCGCTTTTTTCATCATAAACTAGCCTCAACTCAAACCAGTTTAAGAGTCCGAGACTATTTTTTATTTGTATTTCTACACTAGGAGTCTGCTTTCCTTCAAGCAAACAACAACTGTATGCAACAAAATGCATAATATCATCGCAATTTATTAACTTAGTAATATTAGAACCAATTAATGAATCGCTTGAGTAACCTAGTTTCTTCTCCCATGCTTCGTTAATATAGGTAAGATTTAAATGTTTATCACACTCAAAAATACATTCATCTAAAATAGCTAATAGCTTTGCTTGACGTCGATTACTATTGGAGAGCTTTTCGACCAATGCATATTGGATTTGCACTTGTAGTTCATCGTTGTTATCCATGCTCTCTCCAATGCTTAATAAAAGTTTTACTATCACAAACTCGCGCATAAAGAGGAAAAACCTCTTCACAGTAAAAAGTTTGTTCAAAAGAAGTGCGACTCGATGTGCAGTCACTTAAAATAGTGACGTTAAAACCAAGTTCAACAGCCGTTCGCGCAGTTGAGTCAATACAAATAGAAGTCACCGTACCGGCTAAAATTACATTAGTGACACCATGTTCTTTGAGCTTTTGCGCTAGAGCAGTATGTGTAAAAGCATTTAAACCTCTTTTCCCAGGCACCACTTCTATAACATTGCTAAAAAAATCTAGCTGCTCAATGGTTTGAGCGCCATACGAACCTGCTTTAAATGCGCCCACATCTGCAATAGCTTTTAATATGCCAATCGGATTTTTAAGCTCACTGTAGTTTTGTGTAAAATGAATGGGTGTATTAACAACTAACGCAAATTGCTCTGCACAGGCGGTCAATAAAGAGAGTGTATTTTCTACCACGCCAGTAATTCTTGACGACTCTTCAACCACGTCATACAAAATACCTTTTGGTGAAAAGTAATCATTTTGAAAACCAATCAAAATAAGCGCTGTTTTAGAAAAGTCATGCATCATTGCCACCTTATTAACCAATTTAAGACGCTAATTGCCAAGGTTTAATAAACTTTTCAAGCACTGCTTTGGTCACTGGTTTTTGTAAATAGTGCGTAATACCTTTTTCAAATAACTCAGCTATCTGCTCATCCCCTGTTAGCCCCGTTAAAATAACTTTGGGTGTATCATTATTAGGTGTATTTTGACTCCCCAATTGCTGTGCAACGTCACTGCCAAACATTCCTGGCATGCGCTCATCTAAGAGCAGTAAATCAAATGGTTCATTTTGAGCAAGCGTTAAAGCACTAGCGCCATTCCCTGCACATGTTACTAAGCAGCCCAGCATTTCGAGCATTACTTTTGTTGCAATTTGGCTTGGTAAGCTATCATCCGCCACTAATACCGATAAAAGTGTTTGCGTATGAAATGTTGTTAAAATAGTAATTAGGTCTGTATCAAAAAATGGCCAACCTAATATTTTTTGAGATAGTTTATTTTCTTGGCTCAGCCCACTAATATCGCTAATAGTGCATAACTTTATGTGTCTATTTATGCTATCACCATTTAGTTTGTCAGTTAGCGCGTCACCACTAAGATGACGTAAATCCTCAATCTGTACCGTTTCCTTAAAAGTGCTATTGAATAATTTAAAATTTAAGCCATATCGATCATGGGTTTTATCCGATGTTTTTAAACAACTTTTAAATAACGCCTCACAATCAGTTAGAACGTCTATATTTTGGCTAATATCAAGCGCCAAACTAACAGACTCTTTTGTAGCTAAAAGCCCATGAAAATCCAGCGTGCTTACTTGCTCAGACCCATCAATCTGGTAATGAAGACTAACCCCTTGTATATTTGCTTCTAGGTTAAGTAAAAAGCTCTGCTTTACGGATGCTAGCGCTGGAATGAGAAACTCCTCGCATTGCGCAATCATTTGCTCAAGAGGAATTTGCAAACAAACGTAGTTACATTGCAACTTGTTAATTAAAGTAATTGAAAAATTTCTATTTTGGGTTTCACAATGTTTACCGATTACCCCTTGGATAATTTCTAAAACGTGACTATTAATGTTCATAAAGTATTCTCGTTAACCCAATGTATAGCTCTTAATTATCAAGTTATGTGCCACAAATTAATTCCTGTAAACACAATTGCATTCATATACTTAAGTATTAGACAGACAGTGTTTTAGTCTTTCATTCGCATTTTGCAAATCATATTGCTATGCAATATTTGATTTTGGTTTTTATTAGAATGGTGCAATCGATTTTTTTTGCTTTAAATAATTTTTCAATCATTTAAACTGATTTTAATCAAATTGAGGAGAAAGCTATGTTAACTGTAATTTTTGGCCGTGAAGGTTGTCCATATTGTGTTCGTGCAAAAGATGTTGCGCAGCAACTATCAAATGAACGTGATGACTTTAAATTTCGCTACATCGATATAATTAAAGAAGGCATTAGTAAAGCCGACCTTGAAAAGTCAGCAGGTAAACCTTGCCCTACCGTTCCACAAATTTTTGTGGATCAAAATCACATCGGTGGATTTACAGAATTTGAAGCTTACGCAAAAGAAAACCTAAGCTTGTACAAATAAGCGTTGTATTAAATATGTTAACCAGTTTAATAAACCCCAAATCAAACTGGTTAAATTTCGACCAACATCAAACACATAGAAATTAGTTTCAATTTATACAAGCATTTGCCTCGCGAATCCTATATAATGCGCGCCTCTTTAAATTCGTTGAGGCGTATTAATGTCAGAACCAGTCACGTTTGAATCTCTAAATCTTTCTCCTGCAATTTTGAAGGCAGTTGAAGAGTTGGGTTACAAGACACCATCTGAAATCCAAGCTCAATGTATACCGTTATTGCTAGAAAGAAAGGACGTACTGGGACTAGCTCAAACGGGTACAGGTAAAACCGCAGCATTTGCACTGCCATTACTAAATAATATTGACCCGTCTGTGAAACAGCCACAGATCCTTGTACTCACACCAACGCGTGAGCTTGCGATCCAAGTTGCTGAGGCATTCGAACAATATGCTAAACATGTTCGTGGTATTGAAGTATTGGCACTATATGGTGGCCAAAGCTACAGTATCCAATTAAGCGCACTTCGTCGTGGCGCTCAGGTTATTGTTGCAACTCCAGGTCGTTTAATCGATCACATTAACCGTGGCACTATCAAGTTTGATGCTCTACAAGCACTTGTACTTGATGAAGCCGATGAAATGTTACGTATGGGCTTTATCGATGATGTAGAAAGCATCATGGAAAAAACACCGCGCGAGAAGCAAACATGTCTTTTCTCTGCGACTATGCCTAAGCAAATTCAAAACATCAGCAGCAAGTATATGAACAATCCTGAACAGGTTCATATTTCTGCGCGTAACTCTACAGTATCATCTGTTGAGCAAGTGTTTTGGAATGCAAGCGTACATAAAAATAAAGCAATTGTTCGCTTCTTAGAAGCTGAGCAATATGAAGGTGCTATTGTTTTCGTACGTACGCGTAACGATACAGTACAACTTGCTGAGTTATTAGAGCGCGAAGGTTTCTCTGCTGCTCCACTTAACGGTGACATGAACCAGCAAGCACGTGAACGCACTGTAGATCGCTTAAAAAGTGGCATGCTAAACATTGTTATTGCAACAGATGTAGCGGCACGTGGTCTAGATGTTGACCGTTTAAGCTTAGTTATCAACTACGATATCCCACAAGATTCTGAAGCCTACGTTCACCGTATCGGCCGTACAGGTCGTGCTGGTCGTACTGGTAAAGCAATCTTATTCGTAAAACATAACGAACGTTATTTACTTAAAAATATCATTCGTCATACGAAGTCTGAAATTGCTCAAGTTGAATTACCTACAGCAAAAATTGTTGAAGAAAAACGTATCGAAGCGTTACAAGCAAAATTAACTATTGCGCTTGAAAACAAAGACATCACGTTCTTCAATGAAGTAGCTACTAACATGGCTGAAAAACTTGATCTTCCTCTTGAAAGCTTAGCGGGTGCGTTACTGTGTTTAGCACAGCAACAGTCGCCAATTAAAGTTGAAGAAGTTAAGATTCAACCTCGTGAACGTAACGAGCGTAACGACCGCAATTCACGCAACGATCGTGGTGACCGTGGACGTCGTAACGAACGTGGCGGCGAACGTGGTGGTGAACGCGCTGAGCGTAAACCTCGCGAACGTAACAGCCGTGATGCAGGTCCTATGGATACTTACCGTATCGAAGTAGGTCGTGAACATGGTGTTCAGGTTAAAAATATTGTTGGCGCTATCGCTAACGAAGCTGACATCTCAAGCAAGTTTATTGGTGATATTCGTCTACACGACAATCACAGCACGGTTCAATTACCGCAAAACATGCCTAAAGATGTACTTGATCACTTTCAAAAAGTGTTTATTTGTAAACGCCCTATGGGCTTAACAATTACAACTGATCAAGGTCCTGCTGAACCACGTGGCGAACGCTCTGAGCGTCCAGCTGGTGATAAGAAACGCAGCTTTAATAAAGATGACGGCGCACGCGGTGATAAGCGCAGCGGTCCTCGTAAAGAACGTCGCCCTGTAAGCTTCACAGCTAAATAAGCAACGACTCTTTAATAAAAAAACCTTGCCACGAAAGTGACAAGGTTTTTTTGTTTTTAAGCTGCTGCTACAGTGAAAACAAAGTAGACTTTCGCGTCAATTCAATAGCGGCTTGAGATAGTTTTTTTAGCCTGAGTTCGGGTTGCTTAATGCCTATAAATACATTTCTCTGATTTTTAAAATAACAAAAATTCTGTAAACTAGACAAAGGCTATAGTTCACGGACGAATTAAAAATTGAAAAAGATTTACGACAACTTGCTCCTTGTAGCAATAATACTCCCCATTTTATTATGCATCACTCTTCCTATTTTAATGGACTTTACAGATCCACCATTCATCTCAAATGAACTATACGACGTTGTTTTCTTTATAACCCTCCCTATTATCTGTTGTGCACTATTTATCTATTTAAATATACTTATTTTCAATAAATATAAACGCTGCAGTAAATATAGAGAATCACTTAAATACAATTTCTCAGATACTAAAATAAAATTAGCATCCATTTTCATGTACCCATTATCCCCTTTATTAATCTTTGGAATACTCTATTTTTTTATCTCTGATCCTATTAAATTATGGGCTTACTACACGCAAGGCGACTATTGGTATAAAGAATACATCCTGACCGATGTACAAGAGTGTGGCACTGAGTATGAAGATAGCTGTACTCGTTTATACTTCAAAGACCCTAAAACGAATAAGATTCATGATTTTAGGTGGTATGACGATAAGTCTACAATAATGAACAATAAAAATGATTATGTGTATATTGTTGGAGAGGCCAGCTTATTTGGCTATATAGTGAGAAATTTAGAAAGATAACTTAGACTTACTTTTACATTACAGGACTTTTATTTAAAAACCTCACTCAAGTGAGTGAGGTTCATAAAGGTTTAGGCTAAGGCAATGCTGGATAAATGTAGCTTGCATCTAAACCTAAAGGAATACCAAGTGCCCAATAACCTAATAAAAAGATACTCCAGCCAATCATAAAGGCAATTGAGTACGGCAGCATAACAGCAATTAAAGTGCCTATACCGGTGCCTTTGACATACTTTTGACAGTACACCACCACTAATGGGAAGTATGGCATTAACGGTGTAATAATATTAGAGCTTGAGTCACCTACACGATAAGCGGCTTGAGTTAAGTCTGGCGAAATGCCAAGTTGCATTAACATCGGTACAAAAATGGGGCCAAGTAACGCCCATTTTGCTGAACTTGAACCTACAAACAAGTTAACAAAGCCAGTTAAAAAGATGATGCCTACAACCGTTACTGCACTTGGCAATTCCATCGCCTTTAATAACTGCGCACCTTCAATTGCGAGCAGTGCACCTAAATTTGATTTACTAAATGCAGCAATAAATAGCGAACAGAAAAACGCCATGACGATATAATATGCCATGCCGCTCATCGCTTTACTCATAGCATCAATCATATCTTTTGAAGTTTTAAAGGTACCTACCGTAAAACCATATACAGTGCCTGGGATCCAAAAAAGTAAAAATATTAGTGGTACAATTGATTGCATTAAAGGAGAGCTAAAATTAGTAAGAGATCCGTCACTACTGCGCATTGCAGAATCGTCTGGAGCAGAGACAAATGCTAATAACGCAAGTCCAGCAATCATCACAGTACTGGCTATATAAAAGGCACGTTTTTCATCACTACGTGCATCTTCAAATACAGGTAAATCCTCTTTAGCACCATCAACCGCTGTTTTTTGTAAACGTGGTTCAATAATTTTATCGGTGATATACCAGCCCAATGCCACAATAAATAAGCTAGATGCTGAAGCAAATGCCCAGTTATTTAACGGGTTAATTGTCATTGCAGGATTAATTATTTGCGCCGCACTTTGGGTAAAGCTTTGTAGCAATGGATCAATCCCTGATGGAATAAAGTTAGCCCCAAAACCACCACTCACACCAGCAAATGCAGCTGCAATACCCGCAAGCGGATGGCGTCCTGCAGCATAAAATATAACACCGGCAAGTGGAATAACTAATACATAACCTGCGTCAGTAGCGGTATGGCTCACAATGGCTACTAAAATGATTGAAGGCGTTAATAGCTTTTTAGGAGTAACTTTAAGCATTAACTTAAGACCGGTATTAATGAAGCCCGAATGCTCTGCAACACCTACACCTAACATAGCTACTAAAACGACACCTAAGGGAGCGAAGCCGGTAAAGGTTTTTACCATAGAGGATAAAAAAGTAGCGAGCGAATCACTTGCCAGCATATTATTAATAATAATCGCTTCACCGGTACGTGGGTCTATTGCATCAAAGCTTACGCCTGAAAACCACCACGACAAAAACCAAATTAATAACATTGCAAACAGAAATATTACGGCTGGATCTGGAAGCTTATTGCCAACCCGCTCAACAAAATTTAAAAAACGCGCAACAACCCCTGAAGGTAAAGCGTCTTGATTATTACTCATTCTTATTGTTCCTAAATTTATTTTTAGTAACAATATCGCATAAAAACAAAACAGTAAATTAACATGAAAATCTACTTTAAAAGTTTTGGGCACAAAAAAACACGATAGTGATAAACACATCGTGTTTTTTGTAACACTTAGGGTTAAGCGAGGGCTTTAACTTCTTCCCACAAGCGTGCAACTAATGCCTTGTCTTCTTCGTTAAGCTCGCCGTTGCGATATGCTTTAACTAAGCTTTGCTCTACAGTTTCGTTTAGCTCATCTATACTGATTGTCAGCTTTTCTACTTCGGCATAACCAACTGCAAGATCAAAATGACCTCGTAAATAGCCGCCAGCAAATAACTCATCGTCAGTTGCTTTTATTACTAAATCATCGAAGTACTGCTGGGCTGCATCGATATAGTTCACTAAACTCATTTATTAATCTCCTGGTTTTGCAAAGCACCTGTATTTTCAATGTTGTGGTGCCCTACTGCATACATAATATGGTCGTTAAATCCGGTGGTTACTTTAATATAACCGGTTAATTCATCATCTAATTCGCCATCGCCTGTATCACAAATAAGGGGGCGACCATTAAGCGCTTGTAGTTTTGTTTTTGTTGCTACTACAATAATATTTTCTTTGCCAATTGCGCGTATAAGCACAGGACTCAATTGCTGGTTACCACGGCCAAATATATGCCCTTGCCCGCCAATGAGCGTAATGACTAACTTAGTACTTTGATCATGTGTAAGCTCAAGCAATTGCTTAGCCGTTAAATCTTGAGAAACTAAGGTTTGATCTTTTATTAAATCAACACCAAGTAACGTATTTTCAAGCCCCATTTCTTCCATTATGGCTTCAACCGTTGAGCCGCTACCCATAATATAAAATGTGTCTTCATCCATTTGCGATACAACATGCGCTGCAATGTCGGCAAGTACGAGTTCGTCGGTTTCTTTACCGCCATTTTTAACCGCTTGCATATAGCGTACTTCGCTAGGTGTTTGCATTTCGCCGTAGCGTTTGGCTTTTACTGTGCCTTGCCTGAAAGTATCTTCATCTATATCCATTACATCTGCATCGGCTAAGGTAACTAACTCACCCTTAACCAGCATTTCGACTACGCGCCCTGCAGCCTTTGGCGTGATAGCGTAAACACCAGAATGAATTTTACAACCTGCGGGAATACCAAGTACGGGAATGGTATCCTCTATTGCATGGCAAATGTTACGTGCTGTACCGTCGCCTCCGGCAAATAAGACCAAATCAACACCAGAGTTTTTAAGTATTTTTGCGGCTTGTTCTGTGTCATCTGGGGTTGTTATTGCTGCAGTGTTATATACAACCTCTACATTAAAGCCCAAAGCTTTTGCTGTTTGCTCACCCATGTCACCGTTAACAGTGTAAATAGTTAAGCGTTCTTTATAAGGTAATAGCACCTCAAGCGCTGCTTTTGTT
The DNA here is from genome assembly GCF_031198785.1 of Pseudoalteromonas sp. HL-AS1. Lineage (NCBI taxonomy): Bacteria > Pseudomonadati > Pseudomonadota > Gammaproteobacteria > Alteromonadales > Pseudoalteromonadaceae > Pseudoalteromonas > Pseudoalteromonas sp. HL-AS1. The sequence goes on along the minus strand of NZ_CP133569.1, from coordinate 1,173,852 downwards.
CGGCTATTTGCTTTTGGCTCTGCACCTAATTCAATTGCTTTAGCGGCTGTGTGTGCGCCATCACTGCCTTTTAAGGCAACTGTGCCGCCTAAACCTGCTACAGGGTTTACAATTAAGCCTAATTTAAACGCCATTACAAAGCTCCTTTGGGTGTTGCCAATTAAATTGCTGCGCTGTTAATGGCCACGGTGTATTGTAAAAATCACAGAGTGCTTTTAAAAGTGACTCTGTACGAGAGTTAAAGCCATTTTCGATTAGCGATAATACCCGTGCATATACTCGCTGCTGAAAATCAAACCGACATGTTTGCTCGCCGTTTAAGTTATCCACCGACACATTAAAATTAAACCCTGCTGCGGTGCTTAATAACCACTCTATAGCTTGGGGCTTTACTTCTACGTTTTCAAACTCAGCTTGTTTTTTTTTGTCGCGCCCGTCTGGGCAGTACCAATAGCCGTAATCTTCTAATAACCGACGTGCATCACCGGCCACCAGCCAATGCGCAATTTCATGTAATGCACTGGCATAAAAACCATGCGCAAATACAACTTGGTGATATGGCACCTGCTCTGTTGCTGGTAAATACACAGGCTCACAATCGCCTTTTATCAGTCGTGTATTGTGACTTTGATAAAAAGTGCGCTCAAAAATTGAAATTAGATCAGCTATTTGATGCATAAAAATTGATTAATTCGTCTCGGTTACAGCGCCATATTAGCGCACTAAAAACGAGACGAATTGTACGGGCTTTTACAACTAAAGTAAAAATAAGGCGTGATAGTAAAATATAAGCGGATTAATCTTTCACTTTATTGATATTTTTAATAATACCTAAACAGTAAAGCGTATTGGCAAGTTCTTTACGCTGTGTTTTTTCACTTGAGGTTTTATTGGCTAAGCCAGTTAACATATCGTACCGTTTACGTAGAGTTAGTATATATCTGGCATGCTTACGGCATTCAAAACAACGTGTACAGTGTGAATCGACCCAAAAATCAAGTACCTCAAACCAATATTGCTGCTCTTGAGCAAAAAAAAATAAATGCCTTAGAGCAACTTTCGCACTTCTCTTCAATATCAACATAAAGTGCCCGAGGGTCAATGGCATAGTTTTGCTTTTTTATATCTGCCAATATTACCGTATCAGGGAAGTATTTAAGCCTCGAGTAACGCCAGTGCGCATTCTCTATCGCCTCTATTGTCACTGGGGTATTGGTAGTTATCGGTTTTTTGCCATACCTTGGGTGATTTAGATACATGAGCTGCCTAGTTTAAACTTATGATTTTAAGGCATAGAACATGCCATATGAAAAACAATAATTATACAGGCGTTCCTGCTTCATCACACTCTACAATATCGGTTTCGGTTAATGCCTGAGTGATCCATACTTGTAATACTGGGCAAAGCATAACAAAGTCACAATATTGTTGCGCCTCTGGCGATAACGTAATTTGATATGTTTTTAAACGCAATACAATAGGTACGTACATAGCATCAGCAATACTAAAGTCACCAAAAAACCACTCATTTGGAAACACATCTTGTTGCTGTGCAAATATCTCGTCTATACGGGCTATGTCTTTTAATGCTTCGCTCGATAGGTCTACTTTACGGGTAGCTCTTATATTCATTGGCATTTCGCTGCGCAGCGCCATAAAGCCTGAATGCATTTCAGCGCTTAGCGCACGCGCTTTAGCTCTTTGGGTAATATATTTTGGCCATGCAGCGCCCGATAAGTAAGCATCGTTAATATATTCACAAATTGCTAGCGAATCCCATACCTGTAAATCGCCATCAATTAACGCTGGAACTTTTGCACAGCAAAGGTCTTTTTTAGTTCATTGTAAAAATCAGGGGTGTCGAGTACCAGCTGGGTTTCACTAAACTCAACATCAAACCTACTCATTAAGTACCATGCGCGTAATGACCAGCTGGAGTAATTTTTATTACCGATGAATAATTGCATATTGTAAATACCAAAGTGAATAGACGCTCCTACCTTACTAGGTGATTAAACAACCAACAACATTTTGTTTAAAGTGTCTTTGCTAACGGTTACTTAAAGCTATTAATTACTCACTTAACTGCTTGTTTAAATGTTTTTTTAATAGTTGTGTATTACGCGTGTTAGCTTTAAAAAACGCATCAAATATATCGCCAAAAAATGGTACTAAGCCGCCCACAAAATCTATGAGCATATTAATGATCATCTTAGTCTTTATACGTTTACTCACACCTAAACGCTGCGCTTCTATAAGCACATAGCTTGATAAAATTAGCCCTGCGGCATCACCTATTACAGGGATTAAACCAATCACAGCCTCTAGGCCTATATTAAATTTAGTAAAAGGAATACCAATGCTGCTATCAGTTAACTTACTGAAACGTTCTAAGCGGGCTATTGCAGCTTGGGCTTTTATTTGTGAGTGTTCATTAATATTATCGTTCATTAATATTATCGTTCATTAATATTATCGTTCATGATTACTACCCTCCTTCTTGCAGTATATAGGGCTTACTTGAACAACTCCTGAAAGGCTCCTAACTAAATTACAGACATAAAAAAACGCGGTAATCCGCGTTTTTTTATAATTATATATACTTACACAGAGCCATTAATTGGCCCATGTTCGTGGTTTACATGTGGATTTTGTCCGCGTTGACGCAGTAAGTGGTCCATTAAGGTAATGGCCATCATTGCCTCTGCAATCGGTATTGCACGAATACCTACACACGGGTCGTGACGACCTTTAGTGATCATCTCAACCGCTTCGTTGCTTGTATTAATGCTGTTACCTGGGATGGTAATGCTCGAGGTTGGCTTTAGCGCAATAGAAGCAATAATGTCTTGCCCTGTCGAAATACCCGCAAGTACGCCACCTGCATGATTTGATGTAAAACCTTCAGGGGTTAGCTCGTCGCGATGCTCAGAGCCTTTTTGCTCAACTACGTCAAAGCCATCACCAATTTCAACGCCTTTAACTGCGTTAATACTCATTAATGAGTGTGCAAGTTCAGCGTCAAGGCGGTCAAATACTGGCTCTCCAAGACCAACAGGTACATTGCTTGCCACTACTTTTACTTTAGCGCCAACTGAGTCACCTTGCTTTTTAAGATCACGCATATATTCGTCAAGCGCTTCAAGCTTACTTGCATCAGGGAAGAAGAATAAGTTATTTTCCACTTCATCCCAGTCAAACGTTTCCGCCTTAATAGGGCCAAGCTGACTTAAACATGCTTTAACTTCAATACCATGAAATTGCTTTAAGTATTTTTTAGCAATAGCACCTGCCGCTACGCGTATCGCGGTTTCGCGTGCAGATGAACGACCACCACCGCGATAATCGCGCAAGCCGTACTTATGCCAATACGTGTAATCGCCATGACCTGGGCGAAATACATCTTTAATTTTGCCGTAATCTTGCGAGCGTTGATCGGTATTTTCAATCAATAAACCAATGCTGGTACCTGTGGTTTTACCTTCAAAAACGCCTGCTAATATTTTTATTTGATCGCTTTCACGGCGCTGCGTTGTATAACGGCTTTGGCCTGGTTTTCGGCGATCTAAATCAATTTGTAAGTCGGCCTCTGTGATTTCAAGACCTGCGGGAGTACCATCAACAACGCCGCCTAATGCAACGCCGTGGCTCTCACCAAAGGTGGACACTTTAAATAACTGCCCAATGCTATTACCTGCCATTAACTTTCCTCATTCCTAATGACTACCAATAGCCAAGCACAGGGCTTGGCTATTCATTTTTTACTTATACCAATTCAAATAAATAGCTGATCTATTTTACTTGCTAAAACAACCCATTTCTTTGTTGTAAATTTCGCAAAGGGAACAACCATTTACATCAATTTACGCCTAGAACTGAATTGTTTTTTCGGCGTAAAATTTAGATCACATACTTAATGGAGTTGGTATTATTTTGCAAAATACTCATCTAGCTGCTTTTTGCTAATTACAAATACACCTAAGCCGCCTTGTTCAAATTCAATCCATTCAAACGGCGCGCCCGGATACAGTGCATCCATATGTACCATAGAGTTACCAACTTCTACAAATAACAAACCGTTATCAGTTAGATGTTCACTCGCTTCGCTCAATATAGTACGGGTTACATCTAAACCATCGTGGCCTGATGCAAGCCCAAGCTCTGGCTCATGATGAAATTCGCGTGGCAGGTCAGCCATATCTTCCGCATCAACATACGGTGGGTTTGCTACTATTAGGTCGTATTTTTGACCTGGTACACCGCTAAATACATCAGACTGAATCGGTAACACGCGATCACTCAACATGTAATCGTTAATGTTAATGTCTGTCACTTCAAGCGCTTCATACGATATATCTACCGCATCAACTTGTGCCTGCTCAAAAGCTTGCGCAAGTGCAATTGCGATACAACCCGAACCTGTACATAAATCTAATATACGGTTTACCGATTGTGGCTCTTCAAGCCACGGCGTAAAGCGGTTACTAATAAGCTCGGCAAATGGTGAGCGAGGTATAAGTACACGTTCATCAACATAAAACGGCATACCCGCAAACCATGCAATGTTTGTTAAGTAAGGTACTGGTGTGCAGTCGTTAATACGTTCTGCAATAAGACCCGCAAGTCGATTTTTTTCTGTGCTTGTTAAACGCGCGTGCATTAATTCTTTTGGCGCATCAACAGGCAAGCTAAGCGCAGGCAGTAATAAGCTTACAGCTTCATCCCATGCGTTATCTGTACCGTGTCCAAAAAATATACTACTACTTGCAAATTGGCTTGTAGTCCAACGTAACCAGTCATGTAAAGTTGACAGTTCTGCAACGGCTTCTTCGAGTGTTGCTTCTTCTATTTGTAAATCGCTCATATATTTTTACCTGTATTAGCTTACTGACTGTTTTGAGTCTTTAAGACGATTGCATTGCCTATCTGCGCTGGGCAAATTACAATTGCCCCTCATTTAAGTATTGTACCGCCTTTTGCGCTGCGTTTTTACGTTTTTTTGTTTAGGTAATAGTTATGAAAAAAGACACTCCATCACATTCGTCCCTAAGCAATGACGACATAAGCTTATTTCGTCAAACGATCACAGGCGCCAAAGTATTTAAACAAGATACTCATCGTTTTGATACAAAGCCTAAGGTGTCACAAGCTAAGCAATTTGCCCAGCAAAAAAAGCAGGCTCAATCTGAATTTTTCTTCTCAGACGTTTATATTCCCGATATAGACACCCACGGCACGGTTAAATATGTAAAACCTGGCCAAGATACTTTCCTAGCTAAACAGCTTCGCCGTGGTGACTTTGCACCCGATTTGACGCTAGATTTACATGGCTTAAATAAAGAACTTGCTAAAGACGAACTCGCTGGACTCATTCACGAATGTAAAAAGCAGCATTATTATTGTGCATGTGTAGTGCACGGTATTGGTGGCGGCGTACTAAAGCACAAAGTGCCTCAGTACTTAGTACAGCACCCTGACGTAATAGCGATGCACCAAGCCCCTCTCGAATATGGTGGAAGAGGCGCTGTACTTATTTTAATTAATTTACCGCAAAGTGATGAATTTAGACGCTAACTTTAGCCATTACTAGGATGTAACTACGTGCATATTTTTTCAATTATTTTTCCGCTCATTTTTATTGTGGCACTGGGTTATGGATGTTGTAAGTTAAAGTTTTTTAACGAACAAAACATTGCGGGTCTAAGTAAATTTACTTTTTATGTGAGTTTACCGGCCTTTTTAGTACTAAATATGTCGCAAATAAACTTACAGCAAAGTATTAGCCTTTTTGCATTTTTGAGCTTTTACATACCTGTTTTGAGTGTGTTTGGATTAGGCATTTTAATCGACCGCTTTTACTTAAATAAGCCATGTCTCAATAATAAAGCAATAAATTATCAACAACACAGCGTATTTGGTTTGGCAGGAAGTTATTCAAATATGGTGTTGGTAGGTATCCCAATTGTTATAGCGTCACTGGGTAAAGAGATGATTGCTATTGCATTTATGATCATCACCTTTCATAGCACATTGCTATTTGCCCTGACCTTTTTAATTGGGGCAAAAGGAAGTGCTGAAAACTTCTCATGGTATAACTTTAGCAAGTGTATGGTGCTAAACCCTATCGTACTGAGTATTGGTTGCGGGTTGATCATTAATGTATCTGGGCTTAGCTTATATGACAATTTAGTAAGCAGTATAGATTTACTCGCCAAACCCGCTATTCCGTGTGCTTTATTTGTACTAGGCGCAAACTTAGTATTTTATAAAATAGCCTCAAACTGGCAGCCCGCGCTTATATCTTCATTATTAAAAATTATTATATTACCGGCTGGGGTATTTGTTGCAGCAACTTATGTGTTTGAGTTAGATGAGCAAATAAGAAATGTGCTAGTTCTATTGAGTGCATCACCTGTAGGGGTAAATGCTTACTTAATTGCGTGTCAGTTAAAACAGCATCAAGCAACGCTTGCAGGGGCGGTGGTACTTTCTACTATATTGTGTATGTTGAGTTTTAGCTTTTGGTTGGCTATTTTGCTTTAAACAACTATATAACTAACAAAACTGCCATGAGCTATATAATTGTTTAATCAAATTACTTTAAGGCCGCTACAACAGATATTTCTACGAGTAGTGCATCACGTGCCATTTTAGCTTCTACGCAGGCACGTGCAGGCGCATAACCCTCGGGTACCCATGCATCCCATACTGCATTCATATCAGCAAAGTATTCCATGCTCTTTACATAAATAGTCGCGCTAAGCATGTGTTCTTTTGAACTCCCTGCTTCATCAAGCAGCGCCTCTACTTTATCAAGCATAGTTTGAGTTTGCTCTTTAATACCTTTTTGCGCGTCGGCGCATACCTGCCCACATAAATACACAGTGCCATTATGTTTTACTATGCGGCTCATGCGCGCACCTGTTTGTAAGCGTTCTATCGTCATAATACTTTTCTCAATTATTTAAAGGTTTTCTGGGGCATTTATACTTATATAACTACTACGCTGGGTTTGCTCATCATAACTAATAACAGCAACAGCACCTGTATTAAAAATTGGCATATTACCAGGGCTTAATTGATCCACTAAATAACTTACAATAGGCATGTGTGCCACTATAAGCCATGTATTGCATTGGGGATGAGTAGCAATAAGCGTTTCAAGATAGTCAGCAGCAATTTGAGGTTTGCCTTCGGGGATAATATCGGACGTGGTTTCGCTAAATTTAAATACGTTATTTTTAGCCACACCTGCAGCTGTTTGCTGTGCACGAATGTAAGGACTAACTAACAGTGCATCAGGGCAATGTGCTTTACTGAGCCAAAGGCCCATTTTTTCAGCTTCATCGTGCCCTGCTTGGGTTAAATTTCTACCTGCATCATCAGCCTGCATGGGTGTTGCTTCGCCGTGGCGCATTATTAGGATTGTTTTCATAAAAAACCAACCGATTAAAGAATATAAAACAGTAGCCAGTTTGCCCATTTGTCAGCTATATTAACAACATAAATCTATTTATTTCTAAATAATTCTTTCATGAGATTCAGGTAAATCTTTAAGCTGTATTTCGCTTTCCTGAAGCCATCATCTGTTGTTAACAAGTAAACGTTTAGTTTCAGGAGCATCATTTGAATATCAGCCGCAATGATAACAGAGCATACCGCGCCTTTACACTGGACAATGGTCTAAAAGTACTATTAGTGCAAGATAAAGATTCTACAAAAGCGGCAGCATCAATGGCAGTTAACGCCGGGCATTTTGACGATCCTCTTGATAGGCAAGGCCTAGCACACTTTTTAGAGCACATGCTTTTTTTAGGCACAGACCAATACCCAGATTCAGGCAGTTTTAATAATTTTGTTTCGCAAGCTGGCGGGAACACTAATGCGTGGACTGGCACTGAGCATACCTGTTACTTTTTTGATATTAATAACCAAGAATTTGAACAGGCGCTTACCCAATTTAGCCGTTTTTTTATTGCGCCACTTTTAAATTCAGCCGAAACAGAAAAAGAACGCAACGCAATTGAAGCCGAGTTTAAACTAAAAATAAAAGACGATGGTCGCCGTATTTATCAAGCCCACAAAGAAACGGTAAATCCAGCTCATCCATTTGCTAAATTTTCTGTAGGAAACCTACAAACCTTAGCTGACAGAGAGCGCTGTATTAGTGATGAGCTTCGCGACTTTTTTAATAGTCAGTACCAAGCTCAGTGGATGACTTTAGTTATTTGCGCAAACGAAACATTAGACACACTACAAAGCTGGGCACAAACTTACTTTGGCGCAATTAAGGGTAGTAAAAACCTCAAAAAGCCAGAGATCAGTGAGCCACTCTATCGCAAACAAGACATAGGAAAAATACTTCATATTGAGCCGCATAAGCATATGCAAAAACTTATCATAAGTTTTGCTATGCCTAATATTGACGACTTTTATCGCCACAAAACAGTGAGTTTTATTGCCCATTTACTTGGCTATGAAGGCGCGGGTTCTCTTTATTCTATTTTAAAAGAGCAAGGCTGGATAAACGCGCTTTCTGCTGGCGGTGGTATAAACGGCAGCAACTTCAAAGATTTTAATATTAGTTTAGCGCTTACCGATGAAGGTATTGAATACTTCGAAGACATTATTGAAATGGTGTTTGCATACATTTGCTTAATTAACGATAACACCGAAAAATTGCCGCGTTTATATCAAGATAAAAAAAATCTATTACAAATAGCATTTGATAACCAAGAAAAGTCACGCTTGATTGATTGGGTCAGTAATTTAAGCATTAATATGCAGCATTACGACGAAGCAAATTACGTGCAAGGCGACTATTTAATGGAAGGCTTTAAAAAAGCGACCCACGAAATGGCCATGCAGTGGTTAACGCCACATAATATGCGCATCGTACTTATACATCCAGATGTAGAGCCTGAACATAAAACCGCATGGTATAACACACCATATAAAGTAGAACATATTTCACCTAGTTGGCTTGATGCACTTAGTGAGATAAATAAACCGCTGAGCGAAATGCTGCTGCCTACCGCTAATCCTTATTTAACAAAAGAAGTGGTGTTATTTGATGTCATAAAACCACAAACAAAACCCGAGTTATTAGTAAAAGAACCCGGTTTTGACTTTTGGTTTAAACAAGACAACACATTTCGTGTTGCTAAAGGCCATTTTTATTTGGCCATGGATTCTGATTTTGCCGTAAAAGATGTAAAACATATGGCACTCACCCGCTTATTTACAGATTTATTTATGGATAGCGTGGGCGAGCAATTTTATCCTGCAGAACTTGCAGGTCTTAGTTACCACTTAACCTCGCATCAAGGTGGGTTAACTCTACATACCGCTGGGCTTTCATCTAGCCAGTTAGAGCTTGTTGATCAATTAATAGATGCTTTATTTAATGTAGAAATTTGTGCAAAACGCTTTGCTGAATATAAAAAACAGCTTGTAAGGCATTGGCGCAATAGCAACCAAAACAAACCAGTCAGTGAGTTGTTTAGTATTTTAGGCGCAAAAATAATGCCTTGGAACCCACAACCTGGGGAGCTTGCATCGGCATTAAAAAACACTTGTTTTCAGCAATTTAATGAGTTCAGAACAGACTTTTTTAAAGCACTACATGTTGAATCATTTTTACATGGTAACTGGCAGCAAAGTGATGCATTAGCCTTTCAAAAAAAGGTCGCCGAACACCTAAAAAACGCAGCCATAATTGAAGATTTAAGACGCCCTCTTTTTGAAATTAAAAAAGTAACTCGCTACGAGTTAGAACTTCCTTGTAGCGACCATGCCATGGTTGTTTACTATCAAGCGCAAACGGATTGCGTGGCCGAAAAAGTAAAAATGATGGCGTTAAATCATTTAATTAATCAAGATTACTTTAACGAGTTACGAACAACACAACAGCTAGGTTATTTAGTGGGCGCAGGTTATGCACCTTTTAACACACGTGCTGGAATAGCATTTTATGTGCAGTCACCTAAGTTTGATGCAAAAACATTATTGCATCGACATAACAGCTTTATAAAAAACTACCTTGATAACATTGATGCACTTGATGAAAACGATTGGCAACAGCAAAAGCATGGCCTTAGTACTCATATTGCAGAAAAAGATAAAAACTTGCGCCTGCGCTCACAACGGTTATGGCTTGCTATTGGTAACAGAGATCATGAATTTCATATGCAGCAGCGACTTTTAGATGCCCTAAACGCGCTAACACTAAGAGAAGTAAAAGTTTATGCACTAAGCCTATTTGATGATGATAGACCAAGATATGAGCTTTTAAGCTCGGCAAAAGTCACTAAATCTCAAAATATGCCCGTTTACTCTCAATCTCTTTGACTCTAGGTTTAGCTTGTTTTAAATTATCATTTGTAAATTAGAAGTAATCAAAAATGATAAAAACAATAATAAAACTAAGCATGCTTGTAGTACTTGCTTACTCATTTGAGCTTTTGCCTTTGAGTCATCACTTAATTACAACTCTGACAATATACTTATACTAGCAAGCGCCATTATAGCGCTTGCTTTGCCCTACCTGTTATTTGTAATCCACAAACTTAGACGTTCACGCCGCCAACTTCGACTTTCGGAAAAACGCCTTAAAAGTACCGTAGAAGGTAGCGGCGATACACTTTGGGACTGGAACATAAAAACAGGCGAAGTTATTCGTATTAACGATAAGTACTTAATGGACTCAACTACCTTAATGGGGTTTCCACCAAATAAAGGCCTTATCCATCCTCACGATATTAATAACGTTGAGCACTTGTTAAAAGTGCACTTTGCAGAGCAGTCTGCTTTTTTTGAAGCCACCTACCGAATCAAAGATACTTTTGGTCGTTGGCACTGGGTGCTCGACCGCGGAAAAATAATTGAAAAAGACGCCAACTTATCACCCCTTAGAATGACAGGTACCGTTCGCGATATATCACAGTTAAAATCAACTGAAGAGCGCTTAAACCTTTTTGCAAAATGTGTTGAGTCGCTTACTGACGCCTTAGCAATTTACGATAAAAACTTTAAACTGGTTGATATAAACCCTAGCTTTTTAACCTTGTTTGGTGGCGTACGCGAACAATACTTAGGAAAAGAATTTAGCCTATCTGGGTATGAGCCAAGCTACACAAACAGAATTATTGAAATAGTAAAAGAGCGCGAACATATTCAACAAGAAGTGAAGCTTCGTAATAGTGAGCGTATTTTATTACCGATAGAAATATCCATAGATGAAATTAAAAACGATCAAAATCAAATAACTAATTATGTCGTTGTATATTCAGATTTAACAGAGCGTAAAAAAGCAGAATCGCAATTACATAACTTATCGAATCGAGATCGCACAACCAGTCTGCCTAACCGAAATTTATTTTTTACTGATTTGCATAAACTAGTAAAACTCAATTCGCATCACGCCTTGCTTGTATTCGATTTAGATAACTTTAAAAAAATAAATGACTCGTTAGGACATCAGCTAGGTGACAGCTTATTAGCTAAACTAGCAATGCGCTTAAATAAACTAACCCGCGAAAATGATGTGTTTTATCGTTTAGGCGGCGATGAGTTTGCTCTGGTAATGTCTGACACTAACGACATACATGTAATTACACGCATGGCTAAACAGTTTTTAGCGGCCATTGCTACACCATTTAAAATGGCAGGCCACGAACTGGCAATCACCTCAAGTGTAGGTATTGTATTATTCCCTGAAGACGGTAATACGCCTGAACTGCTTTTAAAAAATGCAGATACCGCCATGTATCATGCTAAAAAGAAAGGTAACAGCTACTTATTTTTTAACGACACGATGAACCGTCAAGCCGTTAAACGACTGCAAATTGAAAACCTCATGCGCTTTGGTTTAAAAGAAGATCACTTTGAAGTGTACTACCAACCAAAAATGAATATTCGCACAGGCAAGCTAACCGGAATGGAAGCATTAGTGCGCTTTATTACACCCAAAAAAGGCATTATTAGTCCGGGAGTTTTTATACCTATAGCCGAGGAAACGGGCCAAATAATTGAAATTGGTGAAGTGGTATTAAACAAAGCCTGCAGAGACGTAAAAGAATGGCTAGATAGCGGTTTATTTAGCGGCCGAGTAGCTGTCAATTTATCAGCAAAGCAATTTAGCCTCCCCGATTTAACCTCTCGTATTGACGTTATTTTGCAAAAAAATGAATTACCTTCTTACTTTTTAGAGCTTGAAATAACAGAAGGTACTGTAATGGATGACCCTAAAGAAGCCATTGCAATTATGCGTTCGTTAAGTGCCCGAGGTATTCATTTAGCAATGGATGATTTTGGTACTGGTTATTCATCATTAGCGTATTTAAAGCAATTTCCGCTTAATACACTTAAAGTAGATAAAGCATTTATAGATGACATGACCAACGAACGTGGCCGTAATATGGTCGACTCAATAGTCACTATTGCACATAACCTTGATTTACATGTAGTGGCTGAAGGTGTAGAACAAGCTCATCAAATTGATATACTCAAAAAGCTTAATTGCGAAACAGTACAAGGTTATTACTATTCTAAGCCTCTATCAAAAAGTGAATTTACTGAATTTTTAAAGCAACAACAAACTAAAGCAGCCCCAAGCTTAATTAGAAAAAATAAAAATGTGGCGTCAATAAATTAAGGGCGCCATATACACGCATTTATTCCTACATTTCTTACTAAAGCACGACGATAATGTAGATTAAACAAGCACCAGGCTACAGGTCCAAGTAAACCGCCTAAAATCAGCCATCGCTTAATTGGCATGCCTTTTTTAATGGTTTCTAAATACATTAAAGCTATAAATGCACTGCTTAGTAAAACTATAAACAAAGCTACCCCTTAAAATTGCTCAAAAATACGGCGTTTATTCTAACGCTAACGTGATTAAATTTAAAGCAACAAATCCCCGCGCACAAAAAAGCCGAACCTGTTAAACACAAATTCGGCTTTTAAAATTATAATTTACAAGTTACTTTTCAGCACGACCCATAAATTTGTGTTCAACAGTATTAATACGGATACGGTCACCTGTTGAAATATGCTCTGGCACAGAAATATTTAAGCCAGTAGACATACGTGCAGGTTTTGAACGAGCACTTGCAGATGCACCTTTAATAGATGGGTCTGTTTCTTCAACAACAAGTTCAACACTTGATGGTAAATCAAGTCCTACTGGCGCGCCATCGATAACAATGACGTGTACGCCTTGCGTTTCTTCATTAACAAACAAAATTTCTTCGCTAATAGCATCTTTGTTTAAGTTGTAAGGCGTGTAATCTTCATTATCCATGAACACATACTCGTCGCCATCAATGTACGATAGCATTACTTCACGGCGTGTTAAATCAGCCAGCGTTAGCATGTCACTGTCTTTGAATGTTTCGTCAACTTTACCACCGGTTACCACATCGTATAAACGCATACGGTATAAACTACCACCAGCACGACCTTGCGGCACAGAGCGCACAATATCTTTTACAACTAAAACGCGGCCATTGAAGTCAATAGCAGTACCTTTTTTAACATCACTCGCCTTTGGCATGTGTGAATTCCTATTATTTTTTTGATTGGCAGAAACATACCACGAACTGGATTTTGTTCAACTAAAATTACGTTGGTTTTACGCTACATGTTGTATTAGCTTGTAAAATTTTAATTTATACTAAAATACATATAATCAAATGTGAAAAAAACTGCTATGGTAGCTTTACCGAGTATGACTTCAAGGAATGGATCATGGACCAGAAAAAAGTACATGAGTATTTAGTTAAAAAACCACTTGTTCAGGTTACAAAACCATTTGCGCAAGAGGTTGATGTATATAAAGTGAATCATAAAATGTTTGCGACTCTTGCTATTGGCAATGACGGTCAAACTAATGATGATGGTGAGGTTATTTGGTGGCTTAACTTAAAATGCGATCCTGATGAAGCAATATCATTGCGTGATACTTTCCCGGCAGTGATCCCTGGTTACCATATGAATAAACGCTTATGGAACACAGTAATTTTAGACGGCACAATTGCACAAAGTGAAATTGAGAGAATGATTGATAACTCATTTAATTTAGTCGTAGAAAACATGCCAGAAAAAGACCGAAAAGCTATCGCACTTCACTTGTAGCACTTTTTGGGCTAGGCTACTAGCCCATTAAAACCTTACACCTTAAGCGTATAAATTAAATCGTCGTATAACTTTTCGCCTATTGTATGCACTTTAAAAAGTGTATCGGTATGGGTTAAGCCGCACTTACTAAGCACCTTTACAGAACCAATATTGCCACGCGTTACGACTGCTTTAAACTGCCTAATACCGCATTCTTTCCAAGCCCAATCAATCACAGCTCTTAACGACTCTGTCGCGTAGCCTTTATTAAAATACTCTGGCAATAATAAATAACCAAGCTCTGCGGTTTCTCCGTCATAGGCAAAGCCTGTAACACCCACTGGTTGTTTTGTTTTATTATTAATAATGAGTAAGCACAGTGGATGGCGTGATTTAGTATTCCACTTAGGTAAACGTATCTCAAAGCGGTTTCTTACCAGTGACTCCATTGGCATATCAAAACAATACTTAAGGACTTGAGGATCGCGATGAAGCGCTAGAAAAAAAGGCCAATCAGACTCTTCTATTTGGTACATGCTCAATCTTTGTGTAAATAATGTCATTAAGCTCCTCATTTAAATATTAAAAATCATAAAAAAACCGCATTTAAATGCGGTTTTTATAAATAGTAGAAACTTTATTCTTTTGTTTCAATCTCTTTAGTAACTTCAGGCTCAGTGGCACTTTGCTCTTGTGGCTCAGTGCTTTGTACTTCAGGAGCTACAACCTCAACAGTTGCTGCATTATAAAAAGTAGTACCAGAGCTTGCCATTGTTACCAGTGACTCACAAGGAGCAAAATTAGCATCGCTGTTAGCCAATGTAGACATATCAGAGCTTATTTTACTTGCGCCTAATTTATCCATATAGCTAAACGGGCCACCTAAAAATGGTGGGAAGCCAATACCAAATATTGCACCAATGTCGCCATCACGTGGGCTTGCAATAATGCCATCATCTAAACAGCGTACTGCTTCGTTAAGCATTTTTGATACACATCGCTTAGCAATTTCGCTTTTGTTTAAACGTGGAGCTAGGGTAACACCCAATAGTTCGTAAACTGACTCATCAACCTTTTTGCCTTTTTTGTCGTATTCATAAAAACCACGACCCGACTTACGACCAAGGCGTTTTGAATCAATCATACGCATAAATGCATCAGGGCCTTTAAAACGCTCACCTAATTCTTTTTCAAGAATTGGAGCAATTTTAGAGCCAATATCAATCCCTACTTCATCAAGTAGAGCCAGCGGGCCTACCGGAAAACCAAACTCAACAAGCGCCGCATCAATCTTTTCAATTGGCTCGCCTGCTAACATTAAGTTAGCAGCTTCGTTTAAGTAAGGCGCTAAAATACGGTTTACGTAAAAACCGGCCATGTCTTTTACAACAATTGGCGTTTTACCTTGCTTACGTGCAAAGTTAACAACGCGAGCAATGGTCTCTTTAGATGTACCTTCGTGTGGAATAATTTCCACTAATGGCATTTTTTCTACTGGTGAAAAGTAATGTAAGCCAATTACATTTTCAGGACGTGCTGCCTGCGCTGCAATTTGCGAAATTGGTAATGATGACGTGTTACTAGCAAAAATTGTATTTTCTTGGCATTGCTGCTCTACGTCGGCAACCATACCTTGCTTAAGCGCAAGATCTTCAAACACCGCTTCTATTACTAAATCAATGTGTTTAAAGCCACTGTAGTCTGTTGTACCTGTAATACGGTTCATTGTTAACTGCATATCAGCTTTAGACATAATACGGCGCTTAAGACGCTTATCTAAAATTTTATAGGTGTAGCTCATTGCATTACTAATGCCCTGCTCTGCTACATCTTTAATACGTACCGGTACTTTAGCTTTAACAGCACTTACATGCGCAATACCTGCGCCCATTAGTCCAGCACCTAAAACAGCAGTTTTGCTAATTGCTGCTGCGTCATCATTGCGCCACTCTTTTTTCATTTCAGTGGTTGCAAAGAAAATACCGCGAAGCGCTTTCGATTCGTCACTCATTACAAGTGTTGCAAAGCTTTCAGCTTCTGTTTTATACGCTTTTAGCTCATCAAGCTCTACACTAGCACGCACAGCCTTAATAATAGCGAGTGGTGCTGGGTAGTGCCCGCCCGTTTTTTTAAGTACGTTTTCTTTAGCTTTTTTAAAGATAAAGTTACGACCAAACGGGTTTGACTCTAATAATTTACTAATATTGTCGAGCTTTGGCTCTTTTGCTTGTGGCTTTTTCTTAGTCGCAAATTCTTTTGCAACTTTTAACAGCACACTGTGCGGTACGCAATCATCAAGCACGCCTGCTTTTTTAGCTTGCTTAGGGCGAATCTGTTTACCTGTTAGCATCCACTCTAGTGCTTTTTGAATACCAACAATTTTAGTTAAGCGCTGCGTACCGCCGCCACCAGGAAGTAAACCAAGCTGCACTTCTGGTAAGCCAATTTTTGTTAAATCGCTGTCGGTACCAACACGGTAGTCACACGCTAAAGCAAACTCTAAACCACCACCTAATGCAGCGCCATGAATCGCACTTACTGTTGTATATGGCAGTTTTGTCATATCAAAAAATGCTTGATGGCATAGTTCGCTAATAGCTAAAGCATCATCACGCTTTTGAACGCTATCGAGCATTTTTACATCGGCGCCCGCGATAAAGTTATCGCTTTTTCCGCTTATAAATACCATGCCTTTTACATTTTGCGACTTAGCGTCTTCTAATAATGCTTTTAAGTCATCGGCAAAACTACTGCGCAGGGTATTCATTTTCTCCCCTGGCACATCAATCGTTACTACGGCAATTTTATTTTCATCTACCGCTAAATTAAATACTGAATCAGTCATTACGCGCTCTCCAATACAAAGGCTGCACCTAAACCACCAGCAGCACACGCTGTTGTTAATGCTAAACCGCCACCACGACGTTTAAGCTCGTGTAAGCTTTGCGTAATTAAGCGTGCACCTGTTGCTGCAAATGGGTGACCATATGCTAAAGAGCCGCCGTTAACGTTAAACTTATCCATGTTAATTTCGCCAATTGCTTTGCTGCGACCTAAATGCTCTTGTGCAAATTTGTCTGAAGCAAACATTTTCATATTGGCAAGTGTTTGCGATGCAAACGCTTCGTGCATTTCAATTAAATCTAAATCAGCAAGCGTAATACCCGCTCTATCTAGTGCAATAGGCGTTGAATGAGCTGGGCCCATTAACATGTCTTTTTCTACGCCAATTGCCGAAAATGCAAAGCTACGTACGTAACCTAGTATTTCGTAGCCCAGTGCTTTTGCTTTGCTTTCGCTCATCATAAGTACGGCCGCTGCACCATCAGTTAATGGTGTTGCATTTGCAGCGGTTACAGTACCGTGCTGACGGTCAAAAACAGGTTTAAGCTTGGCGTAGCCTTCAACCGTTGAGTTTTTACGAATGTTGTTATCTTCTGAAATAAAGCTTTTATATGGCGGTAAATGCGCCGTCATTACTTCATCTTTTAACTTTCCATCAGCCCATGCTTGCGTTGCAAGTGAGTGAGAACGATGCGCTAACGCATCTTGATCTTCACGGCTAATGTTGTGTGTTTTAGCCATTTGCTCAGCAGTTTGCCCCATTGAAAGGCCTGTTGAGTACTCTGCAACTGCAGGAGGTACCGGTAATAAGTCTTTTAAGCGCAGTTTTGAAAATATTTTTAAACGTTGACCAAGCGTACGCGCTTTATTTAAATCAACTAAGCTGCCTGCTAGCTTTTTACTAACACCAATTGGCAGTACTGATGACGAATCTGCGCCGCCTGCAATACCTACACTTACAGATCCCGCCATAATAGATTCAGCTACATTAGCAATAGCCTGAAAGCTGGTAGCACATGCGCGCGATACAGAATATGCATCAACCGATACAGGCATACCTGTGCCCAATACAATTTCACGTGCAATATTTGGCGCTTCTGGCATTTGTACTACTTGACCAAATACAAGTTGATCAATTTCTGACTTATTGAAATTTAATCGTTCAAGCATTTCGTTAACCACCAATTTACCCATATCAAGTGCTGGTACATGGTGAAACGCTGTTGCTTGTTTTGCAAAAGGTGTACGTAAGCCGCTAACGATGGCAATACGGTCGCCCTTTGGTGTTTTTAGTATGTTTTGCTCAGACATTTATGCTCTCCCGCTGACAGGTCTGACCTGTTTGTTTTCCTCGATTCTAAACAACCCGTGCCCTAAAGCCAATAGATAAACACAAATTTATATAAACAGTGTTTAATTACGACTATCACAATAGGCTTTTTTAGACGCATTTACAAAGTTTTGTGGTACGCTAAAATTCGTTAAAAAATAACGAACTATTTTAAAAAATACAGTCTAACTCTTGAGTTACCCAATTATAAACCTTATAAATAGGTCAGTATTTATCACCTAACACTATTAGGTACAAACCCAGCTGACGAGGACAGTCCACTTATTATGGCAGCTAACGCATTTTCACAATTAAAAACGTACTTAGATACACAAATCATTGGCCAGCCAGAGCTTACACAAGCACTACTTATTGCTATTTTAGCTGATGGTCACTTATTAGTAGAAGGCCCTCCTGGGCTTGCAAAAACACGTGCAGTTAATGCACTTGCTAAAGGCATTGAAGGCTCATTTCAGCGCGTACAGTTTACGCCAGATTTATTACCAGCTGATGTAACAGGTACCGATATTTACCGCCAACAAACTAGCGAGTTTGTATTTGAAAAAGGCCCTCTTTTTCATAACCTAATTTTAGCTGACGAAATTAACCGTGCACCAGCCAAAGTACAATCAGCACTATTAGAAGCCATGGCAGAGCGACAAGTAACCGTGGGTAAAAATACCTATCCGCTTAGCGAGCTGTTTTTAGTTATGGCAACGCAAAACCCGCTAGAGCAAGAAGGCACATACCCGTTACCAGAAGCCCAGCTGGATCGCTTTTTACTGCACCTAAGTATTGACTACCCTGGCGCAGAGCATGAGCTTGATATACTGCGTTTAACACGTGGCGAAGCGCTTAACGAGCAACAACCAGTAATGCAAAAAATTAGTCAAAGCGACTTATTTGCAGCTCGTAAAGAAATATTAGGCCTTTATTTAGCAGAGCCGCTTGAGCAATATTTAGTACAACTTATTATTGCTACCCGTGAAGGCGCTAAATTAGATGCGCAACTAGGTAGCTGGATTGAGTTTGGTGCAAGCCCGCGTGCAACAATAGCACTTGATAAATGTGCTCGTGCTCATGCATGGCTTCAAGGCCGTGACTTTGTAGCACCTGATGACATTCAAGCTGTTGTGCATAACGTACTGCGTCATCGCATTATTTTAAGTTACGAAGCCCAAGCCGATGGCATTACTAAAGATAAAGTAATAAGCCGTATAGTTGAACTTGTAGCCGTACCATAAGTTATGCAAAAACAATTAGAAACCCAAGCATGGCTCAAACAGAGCCATAGCCACGGTGTTAATTTAGCACTCAAAGAGCTGATGTATTACAAAGCCAAAGCGCAATTGCTTGAACTTGCCCCTAAGGTAAAAATAAAAAATACCTTAACAGGACAATACCTTGCACCGCACAAAGGCCGAGGAATGGAATTTGCCGAAGTGCGACATTATCAGCAAGGTGACGATATTCGCTCTATTGATTGGCGAGTTACTGCGCGTACCGGCGAGACTCACACAAAGCTCTTTCAAGAAGAAAAAGAGCGCCCTGTGTTTGTGTTCACTGATTTTTCTAACTCAATGCTGTTTGGCTCAAAGTTACTGTTAAAGTCGGTGCAAGCTGCGCATATAAGCGCTCTTGTTGCATGGTCGGCGTGTCAGCGCGGCGATAGAATTGGCGGTATTGTGTTTAGTCAGCACTCGCATTTAGAGCTAAAACCCAGCGCCCGTGAAAAAGCCGTGCTTAAGCTTTGTCATAATTTATGCGACAACCACCAGCAAGCGCTTAACAATATTGATAAAACAGCCACTAACAACTTTAGCGATAACCTAAAGCGCCTTAACCATTTAGCAAAACCAGGCAGCTTAGTGTATTTAGTGTCTGATTTTAATGCTCTGGATGATGCCAGCTTTAAGCAACTCGAAATATTAAGCCGCCACTGCGAGCTGATTGGTTGCCACATAAGCGATCCATTTGAGCACCAGTTACCTGCATTTAAGCAAGCCGTTACTGTTAATGCAAATGGTCAGGACTTTGCCCTACCATTAATGGATAACAGCTTTAGAGAACGCTTTGCTAAAAATGCTGAGCAAGCATTTAGCGCGCGCTTTAATCGCCTAACTAAATCGGGGCTTAATTTAATATCATTCAATGCAGCAACACCGCTTGAGCTGCAATTAGTGAGAAAATAACCATGCAAACCAATCCACTCGATGGCCTGCACGATATAATAGCGCCAAGCCAAGTTAATTGGTGGCCACTCGCCCCTGCTTGGTGGGTTATTATTGCACTGCTGTTTTTAGCACTGTGCGCAGCTATTTATATATTTTATAAAAAACATAAATTTAAAAAGCCTAAACGCTACGCAATACAATTGAGCCAAAGTGTGCAAAACCCTCAGCAACTGCATATTATTTTAAAACGTTTAGTGATTGAATATTACGACAAGCGACTTGCTGCGCAATCTACCTCTAAATGGTGCACAACACTTAATACACTCACCGGTTTAAGCTTTACAGAACAAGAAATACTAAGCTTGTATAACCCCAGCCAAAAAGATACAACCCTGTGCGAAAAATTTCGCCAAGGTATTAAGCAATTTAAAATAAAGGAGTCAGTAAATGTTTGAATTTAGCTGGCCATGGTTATTTTTATTACTACCCTTGCCTTTATTACTTTTACTATTAAAACCCGCTGCAAGTAATGCCAGTACGCGTTTACGTATACCCAGTTTTGCAAAGCACAATTTAACCAGCCAAAGCATCGAGCCACACGCACGACGTTTAAATCCCCTCGAGTGGGTAATTTGGTTATTACTTGTTACTGCTGCTGCCAATCCAACATGGTTAGATGAGCCAATCTCATTACCAAATGAAGGACGCGATATAATGTTAGCAGTTGACTTATCAGGCTCGATGACAGAACAAGACATGGCTTACAATGGCCAATATGTTGACCGCCTCACCATGGTAAAAGCCGTACTCAGTGATTTTATAGAACAGCGCCAAGGCGACAGGCTTGGGCTGATATTATTTGGCGACACCGCGTTTTTACAAACCCCGCTCACCCGCGACGTTAAAACAGTAAGTAAAATGCTCAGCGAAGCGCAAATTGGTTTAGTGGGGCGCGCAACAGCCATTGGTGATGCATTGGGTCTTTCGGTAAAACGCTTTGCCAATAAAGATGAAAGTAACCGTATTGTGGTGCTATTAACCGACGGACAAAATACCGCTGGTAATTTAAACCCAGAAGATGCCCTACTGCTAGCTCGCGAAGAAGGGATTAAAGTGTACACCATTGGTGTTGGCTCAGATAATCCGCGCGGCTTTAGTCTCTTTAATGTGGGAGGCTCTAGTGGCAGTAATTTAGATGAAAGCTTACTTAAAAAGATTGCCGAGCAAACTGGCGGATTATACTTTAGAGCCAAAGATGTAGCAGGCCTTCAACAAATTTACGCAGAGCTTGATAAGCTTGAACCTATTAGCGCTGATGAACAAACATTTCGCCCACAAAGCTCATTATTTTACTACCCGTTACTTATCGCTATTTTACTTATTAGCTTAAAAGTAATGCTTAGTACACTGCGTGCATTAAAGGAGCCAAACTAATGGATTTTGAATTTATTCGCCCCGCTCTTTTATGGTTACTCATACCTGCTGTGGCATTATTTTTTGTTGCCTTAATTAAGCATAAAAAAACGACTAGTGAGCAGCTAATTGCACCTCATTTAGCACAATTTATAATGAGCGAAGCAAATACTAAAGCCAGCCAGCCACTTTGGTTAGTTGCTTTGTTTTGCAGCCTTGGCATTTTATTTAGTGCTGGGCCTAGTTTTGAGAAAAAACAAGTTCCTGTATTTCAAAGTAAAAGTGCCCGTGTAATTGTTATGGATATGTCGTACTCAATGTACAGCACCGATATTTTGCCAAATCGTTTAATGCAATCACGCTTTAAAGCGCTTGATATGATTGAGCTATTTAAAGAAGGTGATACCGCGCTTGTAGCTTACGCAGGCACGGCCTATGTAATTTCACCACTAACAAACGATGCCGCAACACTCAGTAATTTAATTCCAAGCTTAAGCCCTGAAATAATGCCAGACAAAGGCTCAAACGTTTTAGCGGGTCTTGATATGGCCAAAGAGCTATTAACGCAAGCGGGTTATATTGATGGCGACATTATTTTAGTGACCGACGGTATTGACCAACAAGAACAAAGCGACGTGAGTAGCTTTACCAGTAACACCCAATATAGATTAAATATATATGGTGTAGGTACCGCTCAAGGCGCACCAATTAAGTTACCTGAAGGCGGCTTTTTGAAAGACAGATACGGCCAAATTGTAGTACCTACAATTAATGCCTCTCAGCTTAAAAATTTAGCATCAAGCAGCGGCGGTAAATTTGCTAGTTACCAACCTAGCAATAACGACATAAACACATTTGCCCCAAATGCACAGAGTGAATTACTGAAAGACGAAAAACAAAGCCATGCGCTTTGGCGAATAGATGCAGGTATTTACGGGCTCTTGTTATTACTGCCATTTGGTTTGTATTTATTTAGACGTGCTGCCTTATTAGGCGCGTTTTTAGCTTTTGGCTTTTTACCTCAGCAAAATGCGTATGCCGTAGAGCTCCCTACTCTTTTGCAAAATGCAGATCAACGTGCATTAGAGGCTTACAATAATAAAGAATACGATGCAGCTACACAGGCACAATCGAGTGAGTTAAAAGGCGCGGCGCTTTACCAGCAAGGTAATTTTGATGCTGCACTTAATGAGTTTAGTAATGATAAGTCGGCTACCGGTTTATACAACTACGGTAATGCTCTTGCCAAAGCTGGCAAACTTGAGGACGCAATTGAAGCTTACAAACAAGCCCAAACCTTACAAGATGACTTTACGCAAGCAGCCGATAACCAAGCCTTAGTTGAGCAATTACTAAATCAACAAGAGCAACAAAACCAGCAAGATCAGCAAAGCGACGGCGACGACTCTCAAGACCAAGATGATAGTCAGAAAAAAGATGAGCAAAACCAAGGGCAAAATTCTGATGAGTCAAAACAGGATCAGCAACAAAATGGTGATAAAAGCGATTCTGAAAAAGGCGAAAACGAAAGTCAAAGCTCAAGCGATGAAAAATCTGATAAAGAGTCTGAACAATCAAAAGATCAACAAGGTGAGCCTGGCGAGCAATCAGATAAGCAAAATGAACCTGATATGCAAGCCCAGCCACAAAGCGAACAAGGGCAAAATAAAGACGCTGATCAGCCTAAAGAGGATGAGCAGCAACAAAGTAAGCCACAAGCAATAAGTGAGCAACCTGCCACTGATGAGCAAAAACAAAATGCTCAGCAACAAGCGATGCAAGCCCAAGCAAGTGAGCTCACTAATGAAGAAAAAGAAAAAGCACAACAGCTTAATCAACTACTTAGAAAAGTCCCGGACGATCCGGCTATTTTATTACGGAATAAAATGCAATTAGAAGCCCAAAAAAGACAATACAAACGTCGCCCTACAGGAGTCGAAAAATCATGGTAATGCGATTATTTTGCTGTTTATTGCTATTAAGTGCGATGCCTTCGTGGGCTGCCACCAAATTAGAAGCCAGCGTAGATAAAAACCCTATTTTAGCGGGTGAATTTTTTATGCTTAATATATCGGTAGACGATACAGTTAAAGGCGAGCAACCAGACACCTCATCGCTGTTAAAAGACTTTGTTGTAGGCCCAACGAGCTTAAGCTCTCGTACCAACATTATTAATGGCAGCATTAATAAACAAACTACGTGGTCAGTTAAACTAATGACCCGCACAGAGGGTGATTACACGATACCGGCATTTAGCGTTGCAGGGTTAACCTCACAACCTATTAAATTAAAAGTGGCAAAACGCTCAGTTGATGCAGATAAAAATAACGAAATATTTTTAAAAACGTCGCTCTCAAGTAATTCATTATTTGTGCAAGAAGCCGGTGTTTACACTGTTAAGCTCTACCTTGCCAAAGAACTGCTTGATGGCAGCTTAAGCACACCAAGTATGGAAGATGCTCAGCTAACCCAACTAGGTAAACAAACTGAGAGTTATGAGCTAGTTGATGGCAAACGCTACCTTGTTATTACTCGTGAGTATTTGATTCAGCCACAAAAAAGTGGTGCCTACACGATTGCAGGCCCTGCGTTTCAAGGGCGAGTACAGCAAAATTACCGCCAACTGGAGGTATCTGCTCTTGGCGATGATCAGCAAGTAGAAATAAAACCAATCCCGAGTGACTATAAAGGTGCATGGTTACCAAGCGAATTGGTTAACCTTGATGAAGAATGGCAACCTAATGACAACACAGTAGAAGTAGGTACGCCTATAACTCGTACTATTACACTTACCGCGCTTGGAGTTACAAAAGAGCAATTACCTGAAATCTCTATGCCTACTATTGATGGCATACGCAGCTACCCTGATAAAAAAGAAAATAACAATGCAGTGCGAGACGGACGCGTTGTGTCGCAGCAAATGGCATCATATGCCTTACTGCCGCAAAAACCAGGTACTTATACTTTGCCTGAAATAAAGCTGCCTTGGTTTAATACCAAAATGAACCGTATTAGCGTAGCCACATTACCAAAGCGTACTATTACAGTAACGCCAAGTACTACCGCGCCTAATACAGCCATAGCAAACCCACAACCCAGCACAAATAATTCACCTACTCTTGAAAATATTTCGAATCAAGCAACTGGCACACAACCTATTGAAACTAAAAGTGATACTCCTCTTTGGTTAATAGTTGTTGCCGCTTTAGGGTATATTTTATGGATTGGTACTGTAATTTTTTACTTAATAAGCCGTTCTACTAGAGATACGACTGAAAAATTACAGCTAAACACCCGTGGTACTTCTCAGCCAAGCTTAAATGAGCTTAAAGCATTAGCCAAAACACACGATGTGAAAGCCTTTTACACCGCATTAAATAACTTTTCTGTAAAGGTGACCCATAAAAATGTTGGCGCGATTGATGAGCTCTGCATCCGCGTAAACAGCAGCGAGCTTAATGGTCTCATTAGCCAATTGCAGGCACAACTTTACAGTAATAAAGGCGCAAACACGGATCTTAATGCTATTATTAAAATTCTTGAGAACTATCAAACTCAGGCATCAAAGTCGCAACAAGCTGTATTAAAAGACCTTTATGATTAATAACTACGAACCTTAGGTCTTTTTTTGCAATAACTAATAATTTTTAATTAAAAAAGTGCTTATGCTTGGAAAGAAAAAATCAAACAATCAGGTCTTAATCGATATGGCAGAGAAACAAAAGCGTTATGAAGC
Source organism: Pseudoalteromonas sp. HL-AS1 (assembly GCF_031198785.1). Taxonomy (NCBI): domain Bacteria; kingdom Pseudomonadati; phylum Pseudomonadota; class Gammaproteobacteria; order Alteromonadales; family Pseudoalteromonadaceae; genus Pseudoalteromonas; species Pseudoalteromonas sp. HL-AS1. Next base: position 1,148,234 of record NZ_CP133569.1, on the reverse strand, counting down.
CTTGGTCCACGTTTACAATAAAGAGCTTTATCGCTTTGCTTATTGGTTATGCCGTGATCCGCACATAGCAGATGATTTAGTACAGGAGACGTTTTTACGCGCATGGCGTTCACTCGACTCTTTACTTGATCAAAAGGCAGCTAAACCCTGGCTGCTTACTATATTACGAAGAGAAAACGCACGCCGATTTGAACGTAAACAGTTTGATTACAGCGACGTAGAAAACGATACGCTTGTTGATGAAACCAGCCATTCATTAGACGATGAAATGGAACAAACGGTAATTCAACGCCAGATTGCACTGCTATCTGATGAATACCGAGAGCCATTATTACTGCAAGTTGTAATGGGCTGCTCTGGTGAAGAGATTGCAGGCATACTTAATTTAAATAAAAACACGGTAATGACTCGTTTATACCGTGCCAGAAATCAACTTAAAGAGGCTTTAAGCCGTGATGATGAACAACTTAAAGGGGCATCAAAATAATGGATGAACTTGAGTTTCGTCGCCGCACTATTGCGCAGCCAAACGACATTGACAAGGAGCTTATGGAATTTGCTGACAATAACCCAGAGCGACAAAGTTTTATTAACGATATGAAAGATTTTGATAAATTCATTCAAGATTCTTTAGATATACCTGTGCCTGAAAATCTTGCAGACCGCATTCTTTTAAACACATCGTTAAAAGAAAAAGCACTCCAAGAAGAACAAGCAACAGGCAAAAACGTGGTTGATGCTCGATCGCGTTTTAAGTTTGATCGTGTACATCTTGCGTTAGCAGCGTCTTTTGTAGTGGCGATTAGTGCCTTCTTTTTTAGTACAGAGCAAAATATTGCACACGAAGCAGGTGAGCATGCGCTTGCCCATGTGTACTACGAAATTAATGCGCTTGATAAAAAAGAGCCCATTAGCCTACAAAGCGTCAACGACAAGCTTGCAGTATTAGGTGGTCATCTTGATGAACTTCCAGGCGCTGTAACTTATGCCATGTTTTGTGATTTTAAAGGCGAAAAAGGACTGCATTTAATATTTGAGTCTGACTTTGGTCCTATGACGGTATTTATAGTGCCTTCTGAAAATAAATCATTTGGTTTTGGGGATGACAACTTCCGCGATGAGCGCTTTGAAGGTCACATTAATCGTGGCTCACAAGCTGATACTATTTTAGTGGCAAGTCTTGGAGCACCTCTAGATACATACAATGAACGCGTTACTGGCGCAATTCGTTGGCTTTAAAATAGACAAATTTACCGCTTAGTTTCTACTGAGCGGTTTTTTGATTATATACTCACCAATAAAACGTTTCTTCTACACCCAAAACCTCTGATTTTTAAAGTAATTAATTAAATTTCTAAAGAAAGTAAATTATAATCGCGGCTCGATTTTAATTAGGGAATTTCATGAAGAACATCATCGTTATTTTTTCATTATTGGCATTATTATGTACTGCCAGTTTTGATGCACACGCACGTAAAAAGTTTGGCAGTAGTAAACGCGGACAGACACCTGCAACACAACAAACAGCGCAAAAACAGCAAACAGATACAACAACACCTAACGCTGCACCTAAAGCAACATCAAATAAAAAAGGCATTATGGCAGGCGTTTTTGGGGGACTTTTAGCGGGTGGCTTAATTGCAGCAATGTTAGGCGACGATTTTGAAGGTTTTCAGCTATTAGAAATGATTTTATTAGCTGGCGGACTCTTTATTTTATTTAAGCTAGTAACGGGCTTTTTACGTGCTAATCGTGCCCCACAACTTGCCAGTGCAAATACAAGTGCTCAGCAAAATGCTCTTAAACAAGCACCTATCGAGCAACCAACAAGTACAGGCTTTGCAAGCAGCGCCCCGCAAGGTGAAAGTGTGCCTTTTAATTTACCACCTAACTTTGACGTTAATGGCTTTTTGCAAGGTGCCCGTAGTCATTACCATACGCTACAAACTGCATGGAACAATGCCGATTACACCACAATGGCTGAATACTTAAGCCCTGCACTTGTTGCCGAGTTTAAAGCTGAACGTGAAGCTATACAAAGCGTAGAAACAGAAGTGATGTTTATTGATGCCGAACTTGTGCGCGCAGATACAAACGCGCAATCGTGGCAAGTTAGTGTTCGCTTTAAAGGTAAGTACCGTGATTTAGGCGATAAAAAAGAAGAGCCTATTTTAGAAATTTGGCACTTAGAGCGTCTAATTTCAGACGACGCTCCATGGCTAATAGTGGGTGTTGAAGATTTAATTGATACTCAATAATTTTATATTGTTTAAAACACCGCGCTCTTAACGCGGTGTTTTTTATTTAAAAAACAATTGATTTACCACGTCCTGATGCTTCAGAAGCGGCATCTAATTGGCCCTCTTTATTAATAATAACGTGTAAGTCACCAAAGTGGTTCTCATCTATGGTGTAACCCATTTTTGTAAGCTCTGCTTTTACGCTATCGGTTAAACCTATGTGTGTTTTAATTATATTTTTAGGCCACAATTGATGATGAAAACGAGGGCTATTTACAACCTGCTCTGCAGTCATATCAAACTCTACCGCATTTAAAATAGATTCGTACACAGAGCTAATAATGGTTGTACCACCAGGCGAGCCTGTCACCATTTTAACCGTGTTGTCTTTAAGGAGTATTGTAGGCGTCATAGAGCTAAGCATACGCTTGTGCGGCTGTATTTCGTTAGCTTTACCGCCTATTGCACCAAACACATTCATAACACCTGGCTTGGCACTAAAGTCGTCCATTTCATCATTTAAAATAAACCCTGCACCTTCAACAACTACACCGCTACCAAACCCTAAGTTTATTGTGGTGGTATTTGCGACAGCGTTACCCATTTTATCAACGATTGAAAAGTGCGTAGTTTGCTCACTTTCTTTAAGGCCCGGTTTAATATTTTCGGTAGTCGAGATAGCGGTTAATGAAATGCCATTACTTCGCTCTTTGAGGTAGTTAATATTAGTTAATGCGTTGACTGGTACATCAAAAAAGTCAGGATCGCCTAAATACTCCGCTCTATCTGCAAATACACGTTTACCTATTTCAGAAAGTAAGTGTACATACTGAGTAGAGTTATGCGCTAAGCCCGCATCTGGTTTTTGTAACTCATACATTTTAAGCCACTGTAAAATAGCAATACCACCTGAACTCGGCGGTGGCGAGGTAAGTACTTCATAACCATTCCAACTCGCTTTAATAGGTGTACGTGATTTAGCGGTGTAACCTTTTAAATCATCTTGATTAATTATACCGCCATGTTGGTGCATAAATTTAGCAATAATATTTGCAGTTTCGCCTTTATAAAACCCATCTTGGCCGTTATCACGGATACGCTTTAGCGTCGCCGCTAACTCGGGTTGCTTAAATACTTTATTAGCTTTTACATCAGCAAAGTATTTTTCGAAGTTTACATTTATTTTTTGCTCTTTTAGGTGGGCTATATAATAGCTCACACCTTTTGCTAACTTAGGCGGAACTACAAACCCTTGCTCAGCCAACGTTACCGCAGGTTGTACTAATTCTTCCCACTTTAAAGTGCCATGCTTTTGATGGGCAAGCCACATGCCCGCTACACTGCCAGGTACACCGCTTGCGTGAATGCCATATATTGATTTGTTTGCAATAACATTACCTTGCTCATCTAAATACATATCACGATGAGCTGCTGTTGGCGCTGTTTCGCGATAATCTATAAAATCACCCTTGCCATCTTTTTGAATAAGCATAAATCCCCCGCCGCCAATATTGCCGGCTTCAGGAAGCGTTACTGCAAGTACAAATTGTGCCGTAATAGCCGCATCAACAGCATTACCGCCTTGCTCTAATATACTTTTAGCAGCATCGGCACTGAACGAGTCAGGCATTGCTACCGCGCTTTGCGATAAAGGCTGCGCTAAAACACTAAAAGCAGCGAACTGTAAAACCAGCACACTTTTGACAATTAATTTATTTGGTGAAAAAAGCAATCCCATACAACATCCTTAATTTATTATTTTTTAGTTACGCATTCTTATTAATGCACGTCACTTAAGGACAGGTCAATCTTTATACTGTTGATATTTAATCATCTTTAAACACTTTTTGAATAAAGCACCGCAGGTAAGTCGCCTTGCTCGTCTGTATGTGTATAATTTTTTATAAATTGCAGACCTAGCTTTTTCATTATATTTATAGAGGCCGTATTATCTTTTAGTGCCGTTGCACTTATCGCCTTAACGTCATCTTGCTTTATAAGCTCATCACATAATGCTAAAGCCGCCTCGGTTGCATAACCATGCCCCCAACTTGCTTGCTTAAAGCGCCAGCCTATTTCAATATCACTGTAGTTTGGTGCATCAGTAAAAAAGCACATAGGCCTTATTAATACCCAACCTATAAATGTATTGGTTTGCTTTATAGTGATACTCCACAGCCCCCAGCCTTTAAGCTCATTTCGATATGCGAGCATACGAGGCACTCCCTCATTTTTTATTTGCTCTAAAGAGGTAGGTTCACCTCGTGTTAAATACTGCATTACAGCTGGGTCTTGGTCGAGTTCAAATAATTGAGGCCAATCATGCTCATTCATTAATTTAAAATTTAATCGTTTTGTTACGGGGGCGTTCATTTTCATTGTTGTATAGTCTGCCTCGAATTAATTATCAGTCTCTAAAGGAGATAGCACATGAATAAATTAGCAGGTTTAGCTTTATTAGGCACTTTAATTACATTAACTGGTTGTGAAGATGCCAACGAAGTAAAAGAAGATGCAAAAGATAAAAGCGCACAAATGCAAGAAAAGCTTGGTGATGCATGGAACGACGTTAAAGAGACAACTAACGATCTTAAAAATGACGAGTCTTTAAACGAGCTATTAGAGCAAAGTAAAGCAATGGGCTTAGACATGTACGACGACGGCAAAGAGATTGCGGTTGACGCATGGATTAAAAGCAAAGAAGCTGCTGGCGAGTTAACTGAAAAAACTAAGCAAAAAGCGCAAGAAATTGCAGACGAAATTGAGCAAGCGCGTCAAGAACATAACGAAGGTTAATTAAACTTTCGATAATAAAAAAGGAAAGCCTCGGCTTTCCTTTTTTGTTTTGGGCTATTTAGCCCAGTTATGCGTTTGCATATAGGGCTTATAAGCTCAAATTAACCTTTGTACTTACTCATAACTAAAGTCGCGTTTGTGCCACCAAAGCCAAAGCTATTAGACATTACAGTATTTAACTCAACATCACGACGCTCAGTAATAATATCTAAACCTGTCGCTTGCTCATCTAGCTCATCAATATTAATTGAAGGTGCTACAAAGCTGTGCTCTAGCATTAATAATGAGAAGATAGCTTCGTGAACACCTGCAGCACCTAGGGCATGACCCGTCATTGCTTTAGTTGCACTGATCATTGGTGATTTACCACCAAACACTTCTTGTATCGCACCTAACTCTTTAACATCACCTACAGGCGTTGATGTTCCGTGCGTGTTTAGGTAATCAATACTATCTACATCTTGCATAGCTTGGCGCATACAACGTGCTGCACCTTCGCCAGAAGGAGCAACCATGTCGTAGCCATCTGATGTTGCACCGTAGCCAACAATTTCAGCGTAAATGTGCGCGCCACGTGCAAGTGCATGTTCAAGTTCTTCAACTACAACAATACCGCCGCCGCCAGAAATAACAAAACCATCGCGATTTGCATCGTATGTACGAGACGCTTTTTCAGGTGTTTCATTGTATTTAGTAGAAAGTGCGCCCATAGCGTCAAATTCCATTGCCAATGTCCAGTGTAGCTCTTCACCACCACCAGCAAACACAACGTCTTGCTTGCCAAGCTGGATTTGCTCTACTGCATTACCAATACAATGCGCAGATGTTGCACATGCAGAGCTAATTGAATAGTTAACACCTTTAATTTTAAATGGTGTTGCTAAACAAGCAGATGTAGTGCTCGCCATAGTGCGTGGCACCATATAAGGCCCTACACGTTTTACGCCTTTTTCACGTAAAATATCAGCAGCTTCTACTTGCCATTTAGACGAACCACCGCCAGAGCCAACAATAATACCCGTGCGCTCATTTGATACTTGGTCGTCAGACAAACCTGAGTCTTCAATTGCTTGCGTCATTGAAATATAAGAGTAAGCAGCAGCATCTCCCATAAAGCGCATTGCTTTGCGGTCAACGTGTGCTTTAACGTCAATATCAATTTTACCCGATACGTTACTACGTAACTTATAATCGGCAAATTCTTGATTAAAAGCGATGCCGCTTTTGCCCGTTTTTAACGATTCTAATACTTCTTCTTTGTTGTTACCTATACTTGATACAACACCGATACCTGTAATTACAGCTCTTCTCATGGGTAATTCCCTTAGCTTAATACTTAATTGCATTCTATTTTACGCGAATTTAATCACCTAAGTGGTCAGCTTTCTAGCGTACACTTGTACTCTGAACTGCTAGCTTATAAATAACGCCAGACTATTTCAAAGAAAACCCGTAAAATAATTAAAAAATATATCTATAAAATTAAAAAATCATGATCAAAAATGCACATATACACTTTAATAATTTAGGTACACCTTTCGCTAATGACTTCGGTGATATTTATTTTTCTAATGACGATGGCTTAGCTGAATCGCATTATGTGTATTATGAGCAAAATAATATAGATGTACGATTACAAAATCATGACCAGCCACATTTTGTTATTGCCGAAACCGGCTTTGGTACAGGTTTAAACTTTTTAAATACATGGCAACGCTTTACTGACCACCTTGCACGTCAACAAGTTCAAAATCAATTAGATAATGGTGTTAAACGCTTACACTTTATTTCATTTGAAAAATATCCACTGCACATAGACGATTTAAACAAAGCACTACAGGCATGGCCATCATTAAGCGCCTTTAGTAACAAATTATCTAAACAATACCCAATTAATTTAGAAGGATGCCACAGACTCGAATTTGACAATGGACTTGTTGTTCTCGATTTATACTTTGGAGATGCACTTGAATCAATACAAGCTATGAGCTATCCGCAAACGGGAATTGTTGACGCTTGGTATTTAGATGGTTTTGCGCCAAGTAAAAACCCCGAAATGTGGCAGCAAAGTTTATTTAATTCTATGGTCAATATATCAAGGGCAAGTGCAACCTTATCAACATTTACTTCAGCAGGTTTTGTTCGCCGTGGATTAATTGATGCAGGCTTTAATACTAAAAAAGCCAAAGGCTTTGGCCAAAAAAGAGATATGCTTGTTGGCCAGCTAGAGTGCGTAAATGATGCTCAATCAGCTCCTGCATATTTTCATCAAGATAGCAGCGCTTTAAAAAATGTAGCGGTCATTGGCGGCGGTATAGCCAGTAGCTGCATTTTATATAGTTTGGCTAAACGAGGCATAGCAAGCCAATTATTCTGCCAAGATGAAAAACCAGCTATGGGGGCATCGCACAATGTGCAAGGCGCTATCTACCCTCACCTACAAGCTAAAAATTCACCGCACAGCGAATTGTTTGCACATAGCTTTTTATACGCAAAGCGCCTATATAACAACTTACTTAGCAGTGGTTTTAATTTTGATTACGATTGGTGCGGCGTATTACAACACGCAGTAAAAAAACCTCTGGCCGATAAACATGAAAACTTAGCACAAAAACAACTGTGGCCAACCCAGCTAATGCACAACGTAACCGCAGAGCAAGGCGACGAAATAGCCGGCGTAGAAACAGGTTATTCGGGCGTGTTTTTTGAGCAAGGCGGCTGGGTTAACCCTCCGCAATTAGTAAACGCCATGTTAAGCGCTGCAAATAGCATAACCCCATTTAAAAGCGTATTTAACTGCAATATAAAACAGCTTAAAAAAACTGATAGCGGTTGGTTTTTATTAACGAATGATGAGCAGTTAGGTCCTTTTAGTGATGTAATTATTTGTGCGGGCGAGCACAGTGATGCATTTGAGCAAACAAAAGCGCTACCAATAGTAGGCGTACGCGGGCAAGTTTCACATATTGAGGCAAGTGAGCAATCACGCAAACTTAAAACAGTGCTATGCCATAAAGGGTATTTTACCCCAGCCTATTTAGATCATCACTGTATGGGAGCCACGTTTGAAAAAAACACCAAAAGCCGTCAAGTTACAGCGCTCGACAACCAGTTAAACCAAGAGCAACTACTTAGCTTTTATCAGCAAAGTGAATTTGCCTCATCCCTTGGCAATATTACCTCGGCAAAAGCAGCTGTACGATGCACATTTATAGATCACCTACCAATGGCAGGGCAATGGTGCGAACAAAGTGATTACACTATGGCTTTTGCTAACCTACGTTTAGGTAAACGCTATCAATATGAGAAACTTAATAAGCCACTACAAGGCCTACATATTTTTACCGGCTTTGGCGCCCGCGCTTTATGTAGCGCACCGCTAAGTGCAGAACATCTCGTAAGTTGTTTAAATAACGAGCCTCGCCCATTAAGCGAACGTGTAAGCCAAGCTATTCATCCTGCCCGGTTTATAGTACGAGATTTAATTCGTAATAAAATTTAAATGAGGTAAACACATTAAAATAATAGATCTAATGTGCATATAAATTAAAAACGTAAATTATTTTGAACTAGACAACCTTTCAACTAATTCAACACGGCGGTTTAGTTCACGACCTAAATCATTTTTATTAGTTGCAACGGGTGAATAAGGACCCGCTCCTTGAGCTAATAACCTTTCTTTAGCTACCCCATAATCAGCAATTAATGCGTTAACAACCGCATCAGCACGGCGCTTTGAAAGGTTTACATTATAATTAGGCGAGCCTTTATCATCAGTATGACCAACAACATATAAACTCAATTTTTTATTTTTTTCCATAACTTGAGCAATAACATCTAACGCCTCTTTAGATTCAGCTTTAATAGTGGCTTTATCATAATCAAATAAAATACCGTAAATAGACGCCTTTCCTTTTTGCTCTAACTGCTCAAGAACTTTATCACTATTCGTTTCTATTAAGCCTGTCACTAAGGGCTCTGTACGAGCAACAACAAGCTGAATACGAGAATCGCCATTATAATTACCTATAAAAAAGGCAACGTAGGTAGTTTGCTCATTTAGAGTGTTTTTCATAACTTGATATCTAGGTTGGTGAAAGTAGTTATAAACAGATTTGATTGCCAGCTTATCGCCTAATGCTTGAATCTCTTTTCTTTTTGTACCGCATTCATTTTTTTGACAAGAAAATACGGTTTCAAAACCTTCTTTAGTCAAAGCACTCACATAGTTATGATAAATTTTTAACGTCGATACTTTATTCGCAATATAAGTAATTCGCGTTAAATCTCCTGTAACATCAAGCATAGGTGAAGTACTCGTTTTTTTATCAGACTTGCCAATTGGGATACTAAACTCCTCATAATCAACATTTTGATAATCCTCGATATAGCTACCAGGGTAACGACTTAATAAAAGATGATCAGCAGAACCTTTAAGATCTTCATGTGTAGATTTTTTTATTTTATTACTAACTTTTTTCTTGAATGCTTCAAAATCAGCTTTTATCAGCCCAGTTTCAATTTCTTTAATATTGATCGTAGTCAAAAGCGCTTGTGTCGTATTTTTATATTGTCCAACAAATAACGAAATGGCAGCTTCAGGAACCTCTCCTTTTGCTGCGTAAATATAATGTGGTTGTCCGTAATAACTAGACACGTTGAAATAGCTCGACTCTTCAGCCAGCAATTTATCCTCTCGCTTTTCATAACAATCGTTTAAAGAACATATATACAAAACTTTAAATCCAGCATCATTTAAAGCGTCTTTGTAGTTTTCTATTACCTTTAAAGAAGCAACATTCTTTATTAGATAAGAAAAATGACTTACATCACCAATAAATGTCTTATATTCAAATTTTTGAGATTTTTTTAGCGCAGGATTAAAGGCTGATACAAACTGTGCTTCTTCACCCGATAAAGTGACTTTTCTCTCTAATTTCGCATCGGGGTAAGCCGTTAATAATGGCTTTGCTTGCAGGTTAAATATGCAGCACAGGTAGGTAGTACAAATTAAAAGTACTTTGATAATATTATTTTTCATAAAAATTCCTTTTAAAGTATTAGTTTACATTAGCACTATGCCTAATGAGCAAACTTAATTCAACGATCCTTATTTGTGTAACTTTCTCTCACTTCAACGTATAACTGAACTGCAGCCATATTAAGAGTTGTATAATGCGTCGGTTAATAAGCTGTTTAAATAACGGGCCTCGCCCGTTAAGCGAACGTGTAAGCCAAGCTATTCACCCTGCTCGGTTTATAGTACGAGATTTAATTCGTAATAAAATTTAAATGACAAAGGTGCTTATTGAGGTAAAATGAGCACCAATAAATGGAATTTATTATTTAAAGGACTTTAATGAAAACTTTAGCATTTTTAATAATACTGCTATGCACTCTATCGTTTAATGTACTTAGCCAAAACGTCACTGAAATCCCACTTCCTGAAGAGTTTGTTACAACAATGGATGTAGCAAGCGAATACCCAATGGTTCGCACTGGTTATTTAACAGATTCAATTTCTGATATTGCTCGCTTTTATCAGCAAAAATTAGGTGAGCCGTTAAAAACAAACGGCAATAATACATATCGCACTTTGTTTTATAATTACCAAGAACATAAAGTTCGTATTAGTCTATATCGCCGTAGTTATGTGACCGAAGTGAGTATAATGGTTGAATAAAAAGTTCTAAAAAACACGCCAAAAGCAGCTAATTTTAATGCTCAGTTAAGTATTGAATTTTAATTAAAGTATTTTTTGAAATTAGCTCATTTAAACTCTTTTTTACCCTTTAAAAATTATCCCCTACCCCCAAGGTCTGTTTGTAAGCACATTACTTTTACTATTTATTGGAAGGAGTTAATTATGAGTAAGACCCTAATTATTGGCGCAAGCGGACAAATAGGTAAAATGGCAACTGAGCTACTTTTAAAAAATGAGCAAAATGTTGTGGCATTAGTGCGTGACAAAAATAAGCTAAGTGATTTAAACAGCTCTTTTTTAACTATTGTTGAGCAAGATCTTGAAGGCGATTTTGGCGAAGCAATAAAAGGCTGTGACCAAGTGATTTTTGCTGCAGGTTCTGGCGGAAATACGGGCGATGATAAAACTGTACTTATTGATTTATGGGCTGCAACTAAAGCAGCTACCTTTGCTAAAGAACATGGCGTTAAACACTTTATTATGGTCAGCTCAATCGGTGCAGACGACCCAGATTCGATTCAAGGTGATTTAAAACCTTACTTAGTTGCTAAGCACATGGCTGACGAGCACTTAATCAATAGTGGTTTAAATTACACCATTGTTCGCCCTGGTACACTGACTGATGATAGCGCTTCAATGCAAGTAACGACGCAGCGCCCAAGTGATCGTTCTGAGGCTAAAATTAGCCGCGAAAACGTAGCCAATGCATTATTACATATTGCGACTAACTCATTTATTAGTAACCGCATTTTTGAGTTATTTGATGGCGACAAACCAATTAAAGCCGCTGTTAAATAAGCTTTAATACCAATTTATTTAAACGTATAAACAATTATTGCAGATTAGTATAGTTCATCGATAAGGCAAAAAATTACAGTGTAGTCGCTCTGCATCGGTAGTTTTTAGGCAATGAGTTATTTAATTCGCTTAAGTGATTTATGTTTAATAAAATTAAATTTACTCCACTAAGTAAATTAGTGGAGTAATATTTTAATACCTTGCCAACCGAGTTGTAGCGTTAATAACGTTAAAACGACTCTAAAAATACGCTTAAATTTATCCCCAGCCATCCTTTTAAGTAATTTAATTCCAAACCAAGTACCTACAGCACCACTTATTACCATAGCAATTACAAGCGGCATCCATTGCCAAAAGCTAAAGCCAACAGCACCATAAATTACCGCTTTTAATAAATGCTGCACACTCATAATGCTCGAAAACGTTGCCGTAAATTTTAACTTTTCGTAATTATTTATATATAAACAGCTACCAACTAATGGCCCGCTCGCTCCCACAAACATAGAAATAAAAGTCGTTATGCCACCGGCGACCATACGCCATAACTTAGAGGTTAATTTTACTGGCGGTGTTTTACCCCACAGTAAATAAATAACAAAAATAGCGACCACTAACTTCATAGCATCAAGCGATATATCATTAATAACAAAACTTGATAACCCCGTCCCTACTAAGCCGCCTAACGCAAAATATACAAACATGCTTTTATCAATATGCTTAAAGCTGAGTAATAACCTATTTGCATTAGAGCCAAGCTGTACTAAACCATGCACAGGCACAACAACTGCCATAGGCATAAACGACGCCATAACAACAAGCAACATTAGCCCGCCACCCGCACCAAATGCAGCAGATATAAAAGAAGTAAAGCCAGCGGTGATCATCATTAATAAAAACAAAAATAAAGACATACTGTCGGGAAGTAAAAAGTCCATAAAACTCCACTGCCTATTTAGGTACTTTAAAGTCGCAGTATTTTAAACAATAAAAGGTACAACATACACTTATAGCAAGCGTTATAAGCCTCTATTTCAGGCAATGTATTATGTTGCGTTGTTTTTGCACTTTGTTTGCACATTTAACAAATATTATACATTCAACTTCATTACCGGATATTTCTGATGAGAAAACTTAACGCACCAATTTTAGCACCGCTTGCAGTGTGTATACTTGCACTGAGTTTAGCCGCCTGTAACGGTAGCGATGCTGAAAGTACCGTCGTAACTGAAACAACCACCGATGAGGGCACTACAACAGATACTTCAACCGATTTCATTGTAGAAGTTGACCCTTTTAACTTTGAAAACGATGCGCTCATTTCATCAATTACCACTCAAACATGTACGCTAAGTAATGGCGATGAAGCTTCATGCTACAAAATTGATATTGCAGGTGCACCTTCAAATTACGAGATTGGTGTATTTTGCCCTAGAAATATCACCTCAACAGCAGACGAAGCCGGTATTTGGTTTGATGGCACCGGTGAGGTTTATGATATAACTGGTGACTTTATTTTAAAGCTTCCTACATTATATAACGATAGTCATTGGCAGCTATACGACGAAGGTACAGGCCTTGTAAATGTAACAGACACACAAGAATCGTGTGATGGCGCTGCACGTCCAAACGTAGAAGAACAATACCAAAACCACTGCGTAGAATGCTCTATTGATTATGTTGATGGCGGTATATCAGAATCATTTTTAATACCAATAACGCCCGTTGCAACCACTCAAAACAGCAGTATTGGTAATGCTAATGTAGGTGTTGCTCTCAATGGTGTTGTACTTGCTGCACCAGCCCCTGTTGAGGCTATTTTAGGCGCATACACTATTGCAGCCTTTGATGATTGCGCTGGGCATATTAACTTAGTAGCAGGCTATCACTACCACGGTGAAGCAGGCTGTAGCCAAACACAAATTCAATTAGACGGTCATGCCGCCATGATGGGTTATGCACTCGATGGATTTGGTATATTTGGTATGCTTAACGAAGATGAATTAGAACCCACTAATTTAGACGAATGTAGAGGCCATACCGACGATACACGCGGATACCACTACCATGCAGCCGATGTATCTGAAAACATGTTTATTGGTTGCTTTAAAGGTGCTACCGCAAGATAACGCACATTCTGGCCAAATAATTAACTGAGATACTAATGAAAATATTTAACGTGATAAAAACACTAACCACTGGCTTTTTACTTGCTGCCTCATGCTCAGCGCTAAGTCATGCAGGCCACGGCTCAAATGCGCCTTGGGAAGCATGTGAAGCAAAAGCCATTAATGCAGATTGCAGCTACACAAGCCATGATAAAAAAGCGACTGGCACATGCCAAGCAATGAACAAAGTACTTATGTGCGTTCGAAATAAACCACTCGAAACATTAATAGACAAAGCAACCCAACCAGCAAGTGATCAAAAGCAATCTGTAAAATCACTCGCTAAACGATAAAGTAACAGCTACACGCCAAAGTCTTAACGCTGTTTGTTAAGGCTTTTTTAATCACAAATCATTAGAAAGCATACCCCTTATCTGTTAAGTTAACTTTGTGTATCAAATAATAAAAATAAAATTCCAAAAATGGAATTACACAAGCAAGGTACTAACGTGAGCGCTACATTTAAAATTGTTTTTAATGGTCAGTTATATCAAAATACTGACCTTACCTCTGCCCAAGAACAACTCAGCCAACTTCTTAATATTCCTCATAATATTGTTGTTCAGTTATTTGATGGAAAAGCTTACGCTTTAAAAAAAGACTTATCGAGTATTGATGCTGTTAAAACAGAATCCTCACTAAAAAAGCTAGGTTTGATTACTAATGTAGAACCTCAACTCTCTACTGTAACCTCTAAGTCTCAAAATAATCAAATAGCACTCACTGAGCACAGTAAAAATACAGATAAACACATTAGTGAAAGCACTAGCGGCAAAAATATCTCAATACAAAATGAACGCCTAGATACAGGTGAAGCCCCAAATACAGCTGCAGCTATTAAGCAAAGTTATAATAAATATAAATTACTGCGTAACACTTTAAAAAGCGCATTTTACTTTTGCTATTGCGCACTTTGTATTATTACCATAATAGGCGTAGTGATCAGTGTTAATGCACTTAAAAACAACTTTGGCACTCTAAATAATGGAACCACAAATAACACAACTACAAACAGCTTAAGTTACCAAAACTATAAACAATATTTGATTGATCAAAACAGCCTAAATCAACCAACACAAAAAGTAACAAACGAGCAAGCAGCTAACCCTACCCTACAAAAAGTAATGAGTACTTTAGTCGCTTTTCATCGCTAATAAATAGCTACGCGCAAAGTACAGGACAAGCTGATATAAAAACAATGGGGGGCAATAAATTACAACAGCACCTGCAAGAAATAGATGACCTAGGCCCTAAAAATGAATTTTGGCAGCAACTGGTACAACTTTCAAAAGGCTTAGATAACGATAAGCATGCAATAGGGATGCTAAACAATACTGATCCCGCCAAAGTACAATGGATAAACGCGGTAGATTGGATCAGCCAAAGCTATATTAGGCAACAGCAAAACTCGCAAACTACAAACAACTCCCCTGTCACTACCTACGAGCCAAGTAACCCCATACTTAACCTAACGTTATTAATAAGTATGCTGTCGTTATTCAGCCTGCTTGTGATTGCAATAAAAATGAAGCTACGCGCAATAAGACATTCTTAAACTTTATTTTATAAATTCCATAAAAAAACCCGCAAATTTGGATTAACAAATTTGCGGGTTTCTTATGGTTTTCGAATAACGAGTTCAAAAACCTTTATTGGTGGAGTCTTTATTAACCCCTTGAACCCCTGTTTTAACAGAACTTTAAACATAGTAAACAAACTAAATGGTACTAAAATAAAAATAGCTAGGTATGTTCAATCAGATTTCTTTATTAATCTAAATTTCCTGCCAGCTTTATCACTTTTTGGTAATCGGGCCAGAACCAAACTTTCACTTCATCTGTTTTTTGATTAAAGTTGAAAAAGTTACTATCTACTTCATGGAATAGCTTTTTTATAACTCCATTGAAGTGGCTATAATCTTTTCCATAAACCTTACTATGAGTGCCATAAACTAAACATTTTTTATTGTCACCCCAGCTATCTTGAAATTCAATACTATGCTCCACTGAATGATGCATATTGAGCTCATATAGTTCAGAAAATACATTTCCATCATGATTATCTAGCAAAATATTATGTTTGTATAAACCACCATCTATACATGGCTTGTCACTTTTCCTTTCATCAAAACTTGTACTCTTTAAATCGAACTCTACTATTCCGACCAATAAAGAAAATATATTTATCATCTGAACTTTATTAGAGTTTTGTTCAGCAAATAAGGCTGATCTTAAACAAGCTTTTAATTTATCAATTAACTGGTCAACATCCCTCAAACTCAACTCGTAAGCTTTAGCCAGCCATACTATATAATGACGTATATTGTCTTTGGGATTATTTATTATCTTAGGGTAAAGAACTACCTTTTCATCAGAATACAACGTTAAATCTATTTCTTGTAACTTTAAATAGTGCTCGAGATCTGGCTCTGCTAACCTAGCTTCTCGATTAAAAAAACGCTTTAGATAAGTATTAGAGTCAAAATTAGAACCGTAAACTGATCTTATCGACTCTTGCAGTTGTGTAGTATCTGTAGCCACAACAAAAACAAAGTTTTTGGTCGTGAAAAAAGAGGGCGTTCAGAATTCTGTGTCAGCCTAAGTTGCTAAATATCTAGCACACCATCTAACCTACCTTCGAAGTGGATGGCCAATTGCGACAATGTCAGATTCCAATTATGGATTGGCATTGTCCATTTCTTCGAGGCATTCAATATGCCTGCATACAATAATTTCATCAAGCTGTTTTCATTAGGGAATGCTCCCTTAGTCTTGGTGAGTCGTCTAAACTGACGATGTACAGCTTCAATTGCATTTGTGGTATAAATAGCTTTTCGCACGTAATCTGGATACTTGAAGTAAACCGACAGATTGCCCCACTTTCGACGCCAAGACTCGATAACGATAGGGTATAACTTGCCCCATTTGGCATCTAATTCGGCGAGAGCGGCTTCTGCTGCATCTTTAGTGGCTGCCTTATAAACGGGTTTCAAGTCAGCCATAAACTCTTTTTGGTGCTTTGAAGCAACATACTTCATCGAATTACGAATTTGATGAATAACGCACTCCTGCACTTCGGCGTCAGGATAGATTGTTGCTATTGCTTCAGGGAAGCCTTTTAGTCCATCAACACAGGCAATTAAAATATCGGATACACCACGATTATGTAAATCTGTTAATACTGATAGCCAATAGTTAGCCCCTTCACTTTCAGAGATATATAAACCAAGTAACTCTTTGCGGCCCTCGATATTGACACCTAGTACGGTATAAATAGCCTTACTCACGTAGCGCCCATTTTCTTTAATCTTATAATGAATAGCATCAAGCCAGATAAACGGGTAAAGCGTGTCTAAGCTGCGCGCTTGCCATGCTTTAAGCTCTGGTATCAGTTGGTCTGTTACGGCAGTGATGGTGGCCTCTGATACCTCAACGCCATACATATCCTGTATGTGGCCTCGAATATCTCGGTAGCTCATACCTAAAGCAAACATAGATAGGATTTTCTCATCAATTTCAGGCGTTAACTTGGTTTGGTTCTTTTTAACAAGCTGAGGTTCAAACGAACCTGAACGATCTCTGGGCGTTTCAAGTTCGAATTGACCTATGGATGACTTAACTGTTTTTTTGGTTGAACCATTTTTACGGTTAACTTGGGTCTCAGATTCTAAATGCTGCTCTAATTCAGCTTTAAGAGCCGCTTCGGTGAGTTGTTTAATTAATGGTGTTAGAACACCGTCTTCGCCAGTAAGGCCTTTACCAGCTTGAAGTTCAGCTAATGCTTTGTTGAAGTCGAAAGATTGAGTCATGTGTCACTCCTGTTTTCTTAATAATACTGAAATGACACAGATTTCTAAACACTACCTGAAAAAATGCTTGATCACTTCTAGCATTTCTATGGCGTAATTAGGTCTACATCTATCAAGCTCATCGATTAATACTATCACAGGCAACTTTTTATCATGATTCCTTTCAAGCACTTCAGCTAAAAGTCCTAGTTCTTTTCTGATGCTTTTAATAGCTTCTACTTGTTCTTCATGATCTTTCTTTATACTCGTAAGAAATTCTTTGGGTGAGGTTTCAAAGAAAGTTTTTACTACTTCTCTTCCTGCAGCAGAGTCATCCACAAGGTGCTTGGTAGCCAAACCAGCCCCAGCTATTACAGCCCCCTTTAACGCTTTACCTAGAAAGCCTTTTAACTTATCCAAATCAGAGCCAATGTTATGGTTAATTATTGAAAGTTGATTAATTAGCTCACTAGCAACTACTGATAATGGAACTTCCGAAAAGTCACTTTCCCATGCATCAATATAAATAGTCGGATGCCCTTCATTCGTCAGGTGTGTGTATAGGCGTCTTAAAAATTCAGTTTTGCCTGTTCCCCAAGCACCATTTAAGTTAAGCACAAAGCCGTCGTGTTCACCCTTAATATAGTTAGTTAAAAACTCACCATACTCTTTACGATTAAGTTTACAGTTATCGAATGTATATTTTTCTAACCACTCGGGGTATTTACAGTTCGTGTTTTTCATATAGCTTTATAATCCATTACAAAAATTATTATTTACTTTACCTGCCAATAACCAGCTGTTTTTTTAACGATTTTTACTATCATATTATGCCCTCTAAATAATTAATACTCCCCTCAACAGTACTGAGCGACCTGCCTGTATTAATTGCTAATGTGCATTTTTGATATTGAGATCATTGATAATAAAGCTAATTATTGATTTATCAAGGTGTGATAATCTTAAACTATCATTTAAACCGTCATTTAAACCGTCATTTAAACCGTCATTTAAACCGTCATTTAAACCGTCATTTAAACCGTCATTTAAACCGTCATTTAAACCGTCATTTTGGCATCAAAAATCATCTATAAAATAAATTCAATAAAAGGAACACTATTTGTTTTTTGAGTTATTTTTCGGATAGCCAAGTAACGACCACCTTGGTATTAATATTTTATAATGACTTTAAACTGCATATAAAAACATGAGTTGAATATTAAGAAATCAACTCAAATCGCATCCATAAAAAAACCCGCAACCTGATTGCTCAAGTTGCGGGTTTCTTATGGTTTTCGAATAACGAGTTCAAAAACCTTTATTGGTGGAGCTGGGGGGATTTGAACCCCCGTCCGAAAAGCCTCGACCGTCGGTACTACATGTTTAGTATTGTCATTTAATTAACCTTTAAGTCCCGGACAAACACGGTAAATAAAGGCGAGGCCGCTTAGTTTTAACGCTTCAACCCCGGCCAGGGTTTCCATCGCGATCAGGTGTTAGGGTGACACTCCAAAATCCAGTCCACAAGAATACATGGAAGGAGCGCTAGCCAGCCTAAGCTGCTAGAGAGTAGTTATCGTCGTTTGCGATTACTTTAGGTTGCGGCTGTTTAACGAGGCAAACCGCACCTCGACATGCACCTTGGGCTTCTTGAATTCCGTCGAATCCTAATCAGCCCCTGAATTAGTAACTCAATCCAGAGCGTGCAAACAGTATAACTGAGTAAAGTGCTGATACTCAAGGCCTAGTAACGCTTTATTTTAATTGCGTGCACTAACCGAGCATTAAGTAACCAAAATTTAGTTTATGCAAGCCCATATAAACATTTGCTTAACAATGTGTTTAACCTGTGTTCAAATAAGGAGTTAAGGTTTTTGTCATTTCTAAACCTTTAGTTGTAAAAAACAAAAATAATAACAGGCATAGAGTAGTAATGCCGTTCACTTAAGGTGAGCGGCTTTTTTATTTCTAGCGTACCGCTGTGGTCTTGGCTTGACTGCACGAGGAAAACCTCGATCCCTTCGAGGCTCTAGAATTAGGCTTTCTGCCATCGCATAAAAGTATTTTAATTGACGTGGTATGGCTCCAGGTGTTGAATAAGGTAATCCAACAAGCAACCTCATTATTTGAGCTAAACTACCATTGAAACTCAGTTGGTACGGTAAATAATCACCTTTTAATGTGTGGCACATTTTTACCATCTGATATCGCACCATATTATAAGTAAGCAACACTCCCCACAGCTCTTGCTTTACAAGCGCTGGTAAGCGACTTCTTAATGTTAATCGATTGCCCAGCATATATTGCTTTTGTTCCCGATAACCAAGCTCTATCTCCCAGCGGTGACTGTACAAATCACCTATATCGGCTGATAGATATCGCATCGGATCTGTCATAGATGTCATCACACTATATGATTTCCCCTTTATTTTTCGAGTCACTAACCTCGCGATTAAGGTGTTAGGCAGCGTTGGCCACATCTTTCTTGCTCTTGGGTTGCTGCTAAGTTGGACTAATTTATCATTACGCCCTAATGTTTGAATAACTTCATATTGCACATTTTTTTTCAGGGGGATTAGCCAATGGCGTTCACTGCCAGTTGTTTGCCATTTATGTAAAAGCCCTAAAGAATAGAAACCTTTGTCGAATAAAGTGAGACTGTTATCGGGTGTGGTTTCTATAAGCTTTTCAGCCAGCACCATTTCATTGACCTTGTAATCATCAAAAGCACTCCCCGTGATTAGGTGGCTGCTTAGCTCCATTTGACACACCATTCTGACCTGTGGGTATTGTGTATTAGTCGGTTTTGTAAAGGCTTCATTGTTTTGGGGTGAGTCATCCGTACGCCAAACGACACCATCGACACCAAGCAAGGTAAGCCCATTCCAATGAGGATGATTAGCGTCATTATTCCAATGCCTTTGGGTGCATTCAAATAAGGCTTTCATGGCGGCTTCACCTAGGTTTTTACGACGCTGAGTTAAAGCACTTGGCGCAACAAATGGCTTACCATCGCGGTCAACAATGTCGAGCATATTAACGACATCGGCCATCGATTTGTCATTATAAATAACCATCCCGATCAACAACCAAGCCATCGATTCTAGGGTTAGTTTTCTTTTTCGTAGTGTAACGGTTTCGGTCAGTGCATAGGCTTCTTCGATAAGAGATAAAGGGAGTAAGTCTGCGAGTGTTTCAACGTCATTAGGTTTGATGTTGTTAATAATATCGAGAGCATTAGAAAGTTGCATAAAAAAATCCGAATTCTACAAAAGAATTCGGATTCTTACATACCTAGAAGATCGTTCAAGTGCTATTAACTAATTCTTAAATGATCGGCATTAGGCATAGAGTAGGGAATTAATAAATGTCGGTTTTTTCATTTGATCAAAATACAGGGGTTGTCTCTTTAGTTAGTCACCCTATTGATAGTGGCTTTCCTGTTACGAGTACTCAGCTTACGCAAATGCTCGAACAATCTGAGTTTAGTGAGTACGAAGCTGTCATTGCCAATATTGGAAAGCTTTTTGCGCCAACTAAAAACTATCAGGAAGTATCACTTGTCGTTGCTAAAGCGCTAGATGCGTCGCTTGTCATTAATATTGATGAAAAAAACATGGTCGCAGAAGCAACATTAACTACCGCTAAAGGCGGCGCGCTTTTGTCTATGGAAGGTGCGCAAAAAGCGCTTGCTAATGCAGGTGTTAAAAAAGGAATAAGCCCACGCGCGCTTGATACCTTTTTAGGCCAGCAGTTTGAAAAACCAGCAGGAAGCTCTTATAGCGCCATAATTGCACATGGCCGTAATCCTAAAAAAGGCAGCGACGCTAAATTTGTGCGTTTATGCTCAACAGCCCAAGACCGTGTGCTTAGCCCACAAGCTAAGGAAGGTGGTAAGGTTGATATGAAAAATCTTGGCGCTATTATCACCGTAAAACCTGGTACTCCCTTAATGCAGCGTATTGCCGCTACCCCTGGAGAAGATGGCTATACGGTATTTGGCGATTCAATTAGTGCAAAACCAGGTACAGATCACCAACTCCAGCCTTTCGAAGGTACAAAAGTAGATCCTAATAATCCTAATATGCTTATTGCCGACTGCAAAGGTGTGCCCGTTGCCCTACCCCGAGGTATGCGTGTAGATGACGTTTTATGCTTTGATAATGTAGATGTAAGTACAGGCCACGTTGATTTTGATGGTAGCGTAATTATTACTGGCGATATTAAAGACGGCATGCGTGTAAAAGCCAATGGTGATATTACGGTACTGGGTTTTGTAGAATCAGGAGCTGTTGAAAGTAAAAGTGCGGTAACCATTATGCTTGGCGCAATTGGTAGAAAACGTGAAGGCGAGGAAGCATTTACATGCTCTATAACCGCTCAACGAACTATTTCTATTGGTTATGCTCAGTACTGCAATATTAAATCAGAACAAGATTTATTTATTGAACGCCAAGCTCTACATTGTGATTTAAGCGCTAGGCGGTTAATACGTGTAGGCAAAGCAAATGATCCGCGAGGTAAAATTATTGGCGGTAATATTTTAGATGCTATGCGCATTGAAACGGGTGAGCTAGGCGCGCCAGCGGGTACTAAAACGCGCGTATTTTTAGCGCAACTCTGGTTTGAGCTTCGCCAAAAGCAAACACAAATAACCGATTTTGAAAAAGTACTTGCGACTAAAGTAACCGCTTTACAACAGGCTCGTGAAAAAGCGAGTAAAATTGCGGGGGCTGCTCAGCGCCAGCAATTCATGAATAAGATAACTGAAAATGAAAAGCATATAAAAATACGCTCTGCGCATATTCATCGTCAAAAACTACTTATTAAGCAAAAAATAGTGCAATTACTTGCCAGTAGTCGTTTAAAAGTAAATGAATTAATGCACCCTGGTGTGGAGCTTAAAATAGCGAAAGATTCTAAACAATTTTCGCGTATTTACCCGCCCCACCTAGTTAAGCTAACTGAGGGTAAAATTACTCAGACGTTTTAGTTTCTTCGTTATTTTGTGTCTCAGTTTCAACTTCGCCATTTGCGTCGCAATCGTCGGTTGGCGCTAATGGCCAACCACCTAATTGCTGCCAGCGATTTACTATTAGACAATAGAGCTCAGCTGTACGTTCTGTGTCGTAAAGCGCTGAGTGCGCTTGGCTGTTATCAAACTCGATACCTGCCGCTCTACATGCTTTTGCTAATACTGTTTGCCCTAACGCTAAACCCGCTAAAGATGTCGTATCAAAGCTTACAAATGGATGAAATGGTGTACGCTTAATGTTATTACGCTCTATTGCTGCATTTAAAAAGCCATGGTCGAATGCGGCATTATGCGCCACAATAACTGAGCGTTGGCACCCTGCGGCCTTTTGCGCTTTGCGTACTACTTTACATATTTCTTTAATTACTTCGTCTTCAGGTACTGCACCACGTAATGGTGAAAACGGGTCTATGCCGTTAAAGTCGATGGCTGCTTGTTCTATATTCGCGCCTTCGAATGGCTGAACATGAAAATGAACAGTATGATCTATGCTGAGCAGTCCTTCGTCATCCATTTTTAAAACAGAAGCTGCTATTTCTAACAAGGCATCTGTTTCTTTGTTAAAACCTGCAGTTTCAACATCAATAACAACAGGAAAAAATCCACGAAAGCGTTTTGCGAAAGGTGTTTGCTCAGTATTTGCCATAGTCTTCTTTGTTTATACGTGTAAGCTGACTATTATGTCAAAATTGATGCCCCCTAGGCTAGGGGATTTAAGTATTTATTGCTTTAAAATTGTAGGCACATAACTTGCTTTAACTTATAAGTTAGTTACGTAGAGAACAAACTAATCATTGCAGTCGTTAATTTGCCAAATTATTGGCATTCCCGGATAGCTGGAGAGCACCATGAAGTATAAGTTGTTATTTATTAGCCTTAGTATAAGTGCAGTGCTTTACAGTACTCACTCGCAAGCTGCTATGCGCCAATATACAGCAACCCAAGACAACTCCAACTGGGAAGTCGTTAAAACAACGCGCTTACAATGCCAATTAAATCATGAGGTTCCTTATTATGGGGAAGCTATTTTTAAAGCTTCAGCAAGTAAAAATAAAAACTTAACGTTTAATTTAGATATGATTGTACGCCCAGATAACTACGCAATTGCTGGTTTAAAAGCCGTGCCACCGTCTTGGCGTGCAGGCTTACCGGCTCGCGATATTGCAAATATGAAATTACTTAAAAAGTTTGATGGCGAGCTGGGTAATAAAACCGCATGGGAGATGCTTAGCGAGCTTGAAAAAGGCTACTACCCTACTTTTTATTATCAAGACTGGCAAAACAGTGCCGATAAAATTGCCGTTGGTATATCGAGTGTAAACTTTAAACAAGCTTACTGGGCTTTTTTACAATGCCGCGATGAGCTACTCCCTTACAGCTTTGAAGATATTTCGTTTACTGTAATGAACTATCAATCTAACAGCAGTAAATTAACTAAATCCTCGCAACAACGCCTTGATAAGATTGCTGAGTATTTAAAAAATGACGCAAGCATAGAGTCCATTAGCATTGACTCATACACCGATAGTTATGGCGGCCGCTGGAATAACTTAGATTTATCGCGCAAGCGCGCCAAAACTATAAAAGATTATATGGTGAGCTTGGGTGTCGATGAAGCAAAAGTACAAACCACCGGCTTAGGCGAAAAACGCTTTGTTGATAATAACGATAACATTTTAGGCCGAGACAAAAACCGTCGTTTAATTATTCAAATAGAGAAAATGTAGTAAAACTAATTTGCGCTTACTCTCTTTCGCTTTAAAAATTTATCACCAAATTGGAAAAAACCTAGGCTAATTAAAATAATAACCGCACCAATGATTAGCTCTTGGCTTAATGGCTCATTGTTTAGCCAAGCTCCTAAGCCTAACGCAAAGCTAGGAGTTATGAGCGTAGTAAGTGATACCGTACTCGCATTTAGGTTTTGCAGTACATGAAAATACGCCAAAGCCCCAACTAAAGATCCAAACACACCTAGATAACCAATTGCCCACAATGATTTTGCACTCCAGTTCTGTATATGCAACTGACCATCTAATAACCACCAAGCAATAAAAAAGAGTGGGGTTACAAAAACTAAGGCACCAAATGTTGTCGCCATAGGATGAATCGCAATCTGTACACGCTTGATCATCACACCACTTAAGCTAAAAAAGCAGACAGCCATAAACACATAAAGTAACCCGAGCCCTTGAGTTTGCGAGTTTTGTACTTGGTTATAACTAACAAAATATAAGCCGATTAAGGCGCACGCTAACGCCACTAATTTAATCGGGCTAAATTTAGGTTCATTTAATAACTGCTGAGCAAGCAACCCCGACAAGATAGGTGCAAGGCCAAACATAAGCGAAATAATACCCGAAGGGACTGTTTTAGCTGCCATATAGCTCAGTAACATACCGCCAAAAATACCTATACTCGAATAAAAATAAAGTAAGCACGCATTTTTGCTCCAAGGTACTCTAATGTTTGTTATGGCAACAATTAAACCACCTAAAAACAACCCCACCAGCATACGCATTAATACAGCAAGCGTTGGCGATACTGTTTCACTGCTCCACACAATCCCCAGAGGTGTAGTAGACCAAATGAGAACCATAAAAAAATACGATACTTTTACCGGCACATGCCAATCCTTAGCGTTTTATAACGCAATCCAACGTATATAAAATTATACCCTCACCACCCTATTTTAATACTTTTAAATGCATACAAGTCCTTAATAAATACAGTTGTAAATTGTAAGTTACATTTTAATACCGCTCTTTTATTACAAAACTATTTGAGATTTGAGTAACTAGTTATATCGTGCATGTATATTAATAATAATTAAGGTAATTAAGTGCTTAAAAATAAAACAACTGGAAGCATGTTAATTGTTGCAGGCACAACTATTGGTGCAGGTATGTTGGCATTGCCAATAGCATCTGCCGGGCTTGGGTTTAGTACCGCGCTTGCATTAATAATTGCTAGCTGGTTACTAATGTCCTACACCGCACTACTCATGCTAGAGCTACACCAATATGCACCACGCGATGCAACGTTAAATACGTTGGCTAAATTATGGCTTGGAAAGCGCGGACAATACATTGCGAATTTTTCGATGGTTTTTTTATTTTACGCTTTATGCGCTGCTTATATTGCAGGTGGTGGTGCACAACTTCAAGCGCGTATAAATATAGGCTTTGATGTAAATATAGCCCCACAGTTTGGCTCTGTGATCCTCGCTGTTATTATTGCAAGTGTGGTAACGCTGGGCACTAGCAAGGTAGATAAACTAAACAGAGTGTTATTTACAATAAAAATTATTGTATTAGCTAGTTTGTTTTACATGCTAACCCCTTATGTACAAGGTAAGCATTTATTAGAAATGCCTGTAGAGCAAGGGTTAATCCTTTCAGCTATACCGGTTATATTTACTTCGTTTGGCTTTCATGGCTCTATCCCCTCTATTGTTAAATATGTTGGTGTTGAAATAAAAGTACTGCGCAAAGTAATGATTGCTGGAGCCGCCCTACCTTTAGTTATTTATATTTTTTGGCAACTACTTAGCCAAGGTATTATGAGCCAAGCTGATTTACTCAACAGCCAAGGTCTTAATGGGTTTGTATCTAGCGTGGCAAGTATTGCGCATAACCCAAGTGTGGCAACGGCCGTTAAGTTATTTGCTGATTTAGCACTTGCGACATCATTTTTAGGGGTGAGTTTAGGGTTATTTGATTTTTTTGCTGATACATTTAAAAAAGGCGACAATAAAACGGACCGAATTAAAACGGCCTTAATTACGTTTACTCCGCCGCTTGGCTTTGCATTATTTTATCCTCAAGGCTTTATTATGGCTTTAGGTTACGCTGCAATAGCACTTGTCGTACTTGCAATATTTTTGCCTGTAGCAATGGTTTATAAACAGCGTACAACATCAAATAAAACAGGCTACAAAGTTAAAAGTGGGAATGTTGGGCTTGGCATAGCAGCTATATGTGGCATAACGATTATTGCTGCGCAGTTTATGCAAATGGCGGGGCTAATTCCTGCTATCGGTTAAAGCTTTTTGTTTTTGTTTTAATTTAGATAATAAAAAACCGCACATCATTAGATGTGCGGTTTTTTTATATTAACTGCGTTTATTTACAAACGTCAGCTACAGCATTTGAAAAGTATTCAATATTTGACTGGCTAACACCTGCAACATTTACGCGGCTAGAACCTACAATGTAAATACCATATTCTTTTTGTAGGCGAGCAATTTGCTCTTTATTAATACCTAAGAAAGAAAACATACCGTTTTGGCGTTCAATAAATGAGAAGTCTTGCGCAATATCTTTAGTTGCTAAGCTTTCTTTAATTAAGCTACGTAAGCCATTTATGCGGCTACGCATTTCATCAAGCTCAGAGTGCCATAATTGTGTAAGCTCTGTACTGCTTAAAATAGTATTAACAATATCAGCACCATGCGCTGGCGGCATTGAGTAAATACTACGTACAACGCTTAGCATTACAGAGTTTGAAATATCTGCTGTTGCGCTATCTTTTGCAATTAGTGAACATGCACCAATACGCTCGCGGTATAAGCCAAAGTTTTTAGAACATGAAGAACAAATAATTAGCTCTTCTACTGCATCAGCTAAAATACGTAAGCCACGTGCATCTTCTTCAAGTGAAGCACCAAAGCCTTGGTATGCAATATCAACAAGTGGTGTAAAGCCAACTTCTTTTGCAAGTTCGGCAACTGTGTTCCACTGTGTTTCGTTTAAGTCCATACCGCTTGGGTTATGACAACATGCATGCACTAAAACCACATCACCTTTAGGCACTTGTTTAAGTGTATTGATCATTTCATCAAACAGTAAGTCTTTATTTTCGTAATCGTAATACGGGTATTCTTTTACTGTTAAGCCTGCCGCTTCAAACAAGCTAATATGGTTTGCCCATGTTGGGTTAGTTACCCATACTGTTGCATCTGCATTGCAACGCTTAATAAATTCAGCTGCAACGCGAAGTGCGCCCGTACCACCTGGCGCTTGTGCAGTACGTACGCGATTTGCTAACAATGCTTGATGTTCGCCTAGTAGTAACTGCTCCATCTTTTGGCAGTAATCTAAGTTACCCGCTAAACCAATGTAAGATTTGCTCATTTCGTTTTCAAGACGAAACGCTTCAGCTTTTTTAACCGCTTTAAGAACCGGTGTATTGCCTTGCTCATCTTTGTAGACACCTACACCTAAATCAATTTTATTAGGGTTTGTATCTTGTTTATAGGCCGCCATAAGGCCAAGAATAGGATCTGTTGGTAATGGTTTTAATACTGAGAACATTGGCTATCTCTTATCGTTATTTAGGGGTTAGCTGTTAAGCTAAGCTTAACATAAAAGCACATCATGTTGACTAGCGTTATTTACACTAGAAAGTGAGGAATTTTAATACAACATGCAATTAAAACGGCAAGCGTCTTTTCATCAAAAAAATCATTTTTAAAGGCTTCAGCATCTACAATACCAACACATTCATTTTGTGTATTAAATAAAGGTAAGCAGGTTTCTGATTTAACTTTAGGATCGCATGTGTAGTATTCACCACCTTGTGATAAGTACTCTTCAACGTTATTAATAATACGGCCCTTGTGAGACAGCGCAACCTGTACGTTATTACTACCTGCCGCAAATGCTTGCGTTAAAGGGAACAACGGACGACTAGGCGCACCATGATAAGCTAATTTTAATAGTTGCTTACCTTCACTAGTATTAGTTGATTGATAAATACCATACCAATCAACACTTGTTTGCTGCTCAATGTAGCTCACAATACTTTGTAAATTAGCTAGCTTGAACTGTGTTTGCTCATCACTTTTAAGATAGTCAGTTAATTTGAATGGCTCATCTTGTAGGTAACCAAATAAACTACACGCACCGCCCTCGCCAAGCTCAGGTATTTGATACTCCCAACATACATCAGGCAAAGCTGTGTTTGCTAAATGTAGCTCAAGCTTTTCAAGCTCTGTTGAAATCAAAGCTGGATTAGCACTTAGTTGTGCTTGTTTTAGGTAAGAAGAAATCATTTGGCCATCCATACATCTAAAGTTTCGAGAATAATAGCATGGATATTTTTGCAGAGCTAGCTCAACTTGTAGCACATTTCAACTTGGTTACCGCTGGCGTTATAAGTTACCTTTTCGGCTATTTCTTCTAGTAAAGACACCCCTCTACCAAATTCATTATTAACCTTTGCCAACTCATCGTGCTTACTACTAAACCCTCGGCCTGAATCACAAATAATGAAATATAAACTGAGCGTATCGGGGCAATAGCGCATATCAATAATAATCATAGCATCTGTAAGTTTAGCAAGAGCTGCCTCTCTTAATTCGTAATATCGAAAAAAGCCGTCTTCTTGTTTTTTAATCTCTGAGTTAAGCCCTAGTACACCATGATCAAGCGCATTGTTATAAGCCTCAGACAACAGTAAAAATATATTAGAACGATGGGCATTTAGCCCCCCAACACTGCTTAAGATATTAACAACGTCGTAAACGGGGTCTGTTTTTTTTATTTGTTCTGAGTTTAAACTCAAAGATAAATTAAACGCTAAAGTAGAGAATGCTTCTCGCTCTTGCTCCTCAGGAACTAAAGGCAGGCAGTTTAGTAAAACAATGCTTAAATCATCTTGCTGTTTAGTGCCATCAGCAAACTTAGTAACGTCAGCCACTATATCTTCGCTACTAATCATCGATTTACTTTTTAAGGTTTGTAAAAAACGCTCTTCCCCAAAAAATGTATCTTCTTTGTTTGCTGTTTCTATAATACCGTCGGTTGCTAATACTAGGCGTGTATTACTATTTGTTTCAAAGTGAATAACTTCATATTCAAATTCTTGATCGTCTAAAATCCCCAGCGCCATATGTTGCGACTCTAATGTTTGTTTTACATTACCGTCTTTATCTATTAGGTACGCATCTGGCAGGCCGCCCATCCATGCAGAAATACTTTTACCGGATGCACTAAGCTCTATAATGGTGGCAGCACAAAACATGTGTCCAGGTAGAAGGTTGTAAAGCAATGTATTTAGCTCACAGGCAATATCATTAATCGCCATGCCTTTTTGTACCATAGTATAAAAAACACGAGAGATAGGTAATGCACCAATAGCTGCCGCTAAGCCGTGCCCTGTAAAGTCTCCCAACATGCAATACAGATTGCCTATTGGACTTTGCGCCACTAAAAACATATCGCCGTTAAACATAGACGCCGGCGATAAATTAAAATCGAGGTATTCTTTAAACTTACCCTGATTCTCTAATGAGTTATTAAAAATATGCTCAATTATTTCGTGTTCACGTTCAATTTGATTGTGATGATATTCAAGCAGTTTTTTTTGTTGATTTGATTTTTTACTCAGCTCTCTGGTGCGGCTATGTGCTTTAATTTTTGCGTGCAAAATAACTTTTTCAAATGGTTTATGAATAAAGTCATCACCACCGACTTCGAGGCACCGCTCAAAACTTGCTTGATCGTCTAAGGAGGTTATAAAAATAATCGGTAAGTAAACTTCACTATACTGCTGCTTTATTTTTTCAGCGGCTTCAAAACCATCCATTACGGGCATTAAAACATCGAGTAATACAATGTCTATTTGCTCTCTTTTAAGTACATTAAGTGCATCTAGCCCATTGTAAGCCACTGAAATTTTGTAGCCTTCCTGCTCAAGCATTTTACTTAGTAAAATGCGATTGAGCGCCTGATCGTCAACAATCAACACATGTATCATTAGCTAATATCAAACTTTTTATCAAAACGTGAAATTTGTAGGATTTTTCTAAGCTGAGGCTGGCAATTACTTATTTCGATGGTTTTTACTTGGCTATCAATGGTTTTTTTCATGTTAAGTAACATGCCAAGTGCTGAACTATCCATATAATCAGTCTCTCTTAAATCGATAATAACCTTTACTGTTTTTTCGCTCATTTGAGCATAAGCTTGGCGAAAAGATTGCACTAAATTAAAATCAAACTTACCTTTAATTTGTATTGTTAATGTAGTGCCATCGACTGATTCATTCTTAGTTAAACTCATAGTAAACTCCAATAATATTTCCTTTGAACTAAATATAACCTGTTAAAAGTATTTAGCAAAAAGAAAAACACACAACTTCAAATTTGCTATCATTTACACCAGCATTTAATTCATTTTTATCCACAAAGGTAAGGTATGAGTGATAGTCACTTAGTATATTCAACCAGTACGGGTCGCATTGACCAGCCGAAACCAGAAAAAGAGTTGCACGCTAAACTTTTTAAAGATGGTTTTATTCGCATTGAGCGTCAAACAAAAGGGCGTAAAGGCAAAGGCGTAATGCTAGTTGTTGGCATTGATCCAAAAGATCACGATTTAAAAAAGTTAGCTAAAACTATAAAAAGCAAAATGGGCCAAGGCGGCGCAGTAAAAGAAGGCATTATTGAAGTACAAGGTGATGACCGAGATAAACTAAA
The DNA here is from genome assembly GCF_031198785.1 of Pseudoalteromonas sp. HL-AS1. NCBI lineage: Bacteria > Pseudomonadati > Pseudomonadota > Gammaproteobacteria > Alteromonadales > Pseudoalteromonadaceae > Pseudoalteromonas > Pseudoalteromonas sp. HL-AS1. The sequence continues at coordinate 1,117,227 of NZ_CP133569.1, read as the reverse complement.
AGGCATTTTAGAAGCGTTAAAATTTAAAGTTAAAATTGCGGGTGGTTAACCCGCAATTTTATTAACTAGTTACTTCGCTATTTGCGAGTTCATTTAACCTTTCATACAAATTCGGTAGTTCGTGCTCAGCAATTGGCTTACTAAAATAATAGCCTTGCACAACGAAGCAATTATTATTTTGTAAAAACTGCATCTGCTCTATTGTCTCAACCCCTTCTGCGACCACGTCTAGCTTTAACTTTTGCGCCATGGCAATAATAGCTGCAGTGATTTCCATATCATTTGTATCCTCTGGGATATCTTTTACAAATGAACGGTCAATTTTCAATATATCAACCGGGAATCGTTTTAAGTAACTGAGCGACGAATAACCTGTACCAAAGTCATCAATAGAAATAGATATACCTAATGCTTTAAGCTCGTGCAATTGTGTAATGGCTGCCTCTACATTACCCATTAGCATGCTTTCGGTCAGCTCTAAATGAAGGCGCTTTGCTGAAACACCCGACTTAATTATCATTTTGCTCAGTGTTGTAACTAAGCTTGAGTCTTTAAACTGGCGGGCCGATAAGTTTATCGATATATTATTTTCTAGACCTTGTTCTGCCAATCTTACGGCAAAATCACAAGACTCTTGAAGCACCCATTCACCTAATTCAACTATAAGGCCTGTCGCTTCTGCAATAGGAATAAATTTATCTGGAGGGATTGCGCCTTCTGTTGGGTGGAACCATCTTAATAACGCTTCATAACCAACGACCTGATGAGTACGGCTATCAACTTGAGGTTGGTAGTAAACTACAAATTGCTTTTCTTTGAGCCCTATACGTAACTCATTTTCAATAAATAAACGCTCATTTGCGGCCGCATTTAATTCTTGGCTATAAAAGTGGAAGGTATTACGTCCTTTTGCTTTTGCCTCATACATTGCCAAATCAGCATGTTTAAGTAACTGATCTTCCTCTAAGCTGTCGTAAGGAGCCATAGTTATACCAATACTTGCACTGACAATAACTTCATTGCTACCTAGTTTTATAGGCACGTTCAGTGTTTTTTGAATTGTATTGGCAACATCAGCCGCGTGAGCTTGGCTTTCTATACCACTGAGCAACACTGCAAATTCATCACCACCTAAGCGCGCTATGGTGTCCTCGGCACGTAAACGTTTTTTAAGTCTGTTTGCCACTTCAATTAATAATTGATCGCCAGCATCGTGGCCTAATGTGTCGTTAATACGCTTAAATTCGTCTAAATCAAAGTAAAACAAAGCAAATGCATAATGCCCGCGCTCTGCTAATGCCATTGATTTACGCAATTGCATTCTAAAAAATGTTCTGTTGGCAAGGCCCGTAAGGGTGTCAAAGTAAGCCAGTTGTTCCATTTTACGCTGGCTTTCTTTTACAAACGAAATATCTTGTGCTGATGCTACATAACTGGTTATTTCACCGCCCTCTTCACGAATTGGCGAAACACTTAAAGACACCCAAATTGGCTCTTTATTTAAGCCAGCTATTAATGTGTCCCCGCGCCAGTAATTGCGGCTGCGTAAATCTATGTCTATATCTTCAACTAAAATAGACATTTCTGAGGCAATAATATTAAGTAATGGTGCTCTATTAAAATGACTTTCTGGATAGCCTGTCATTTCGAGCATTTTGGGGTTTACGTACTCAATGACAAAATTTTCATCGGTGATCACAACCCCGGTGCCCGAGAACGCGACCGCTTTAGATAAACGATTAGCTGCTTTTTCAGCAATTTCTTTTTCTGTAATTCTTTGGTTTAAACCATCAATAAGTTTGCGGATTTCTACTGTCATGTCTCTAAATGAGCCATTAAGGGTACCAATCTCATCTTTATTTTCTGGCGGAAACTCTGTTGTTAGCTGACCTTTACCAAAGCTTGTTACTGCATAAACTAAAGTATGTAAACGGCGAAGTACTAGTTGATAAAGCGCCTGATGCAGCAATAAAGCAACTAATATTGCGTATAAAATAAAGAGTCCAAAAAACTTCAGTTTTAAATCTTGTAACGCAGATAACGTTGATGAACGTTTTTTATAAACCCCTATGTACCAATCTAAATCATCAATTTTACGGATATTAATAATGTGAGCTTCATCATTTTGTTCAAATGAATTGGCATATTCTGGTAACTTCACCGCAATTGCATCGTCAATAATTGACTGCAGTTCTGGGTTTACAAATTCGTTAGTAGCGAGTGCTTTATTGTCACTACCGTAGTCAGCTAATAATGCAGGGTTTAGATTGGGATGGGCTAACAATTGCCCTTTACTATCAAATACAAGTAAGTGTTTTTCTTTATCGCCAACAGGTAAAAATGAAATAAGTTTGTTAAGGGAAATATCGCTTCCCGTTACACCTAAAAACTCGTTATCAACATACACCGGCACTAGTAAGCTAATAACCCACTTTCGCCATACTGTATCGTAATAAACTTTTGACCATGCAGGCTCTCGCTCTGACCCCAACATACTTTTAATATATTTATACGTTGTACCTTGCGTAACTCTAAACTCGGCTGGTGCATTTAATGCCCAGTTTGGAGGAGAAACACGAATGAAATCGTCATCGGTAATTAAATAAAAGTTAAAAAAGTCGTGTACCAGAGTCGGAGAAATTATACGCCATAACATTTCAGAATCATTAAATAGGCGTTTATAAAAAGGTGAGTAATTTTGCTGTGGTAAAAATGCTGCTGATAATCCGTCAGCCGAGGCACTTCGAATCGTACCATCGCTATTAAACTGTAACTGTGATTTATTACCTAAATTAATTGGTGAATTAGATTGAAAAAGCTGCTCTGTCACTACGTTATTAGCTTGCTGAGCAATATTTATTTTTGTTTTAATACGCTCATTAAACTGCTTCACTAATAAATCTGTAGAGCTTTTTAACACCTCATGTTCTTCAAAAACAAGTTGTTTCTCTTCAGATTTAAGCATTAAGGCAGCCGCACATACCCCTGCTATTAAACAAATAGCAGATATAAGCAGTGAAAGTTTTACACTTAAAGAATTCAATCCAAAACGAGATGGAGGCCGTCTGTAAACCACGGGTCAACCTTAATTATTAATAATTGTTATTATTTGAACCAGTTAACGAAATATACCAGATCCGCATTCATATTTATAAATTATTTGTAAAGTTTCTATAATAACCACCTAAGGTAAATAAATAGTACCCTAAGCTTATTTAGATCTTTATTGACATTGTTGGCAACTCTCCATACATTAACCGTATGAACATATTTATCTCTCGCACTTTTATTTCGTTTTTTAGCTTCTTTATATAGAAGAGGCTTCCCTGTTTGTGAGATAAAATCAATCGAATAGTAAAGCCTCCCAACCGGGAGGCTTTTTTGTTTTTGCTGTGTAATAACAGCCTACTTTTGGAATGAGGATACCAAAATGACAAATGATGTATTAAATGCACTAAGACACGATATAAATGAGATAGACTCCGACTTACTCGTGTTATTAGCTAAACGCCGTCGCATTAGCCACGGTGTGGTTGAATATAAAATCGCCAACAACAAGCCAATTCGCGATGAAGCACGTGAACTCGCGCTTCTAGAAAAATTAATTGGTTATGGTAAGTCACTGGGTTTAGATGCTTACTACGTAAATAATGTGTTTCAAACTATTTTGGAAGATTCAGTTTTACACCAACAGGCAATGTTACAAAAAAACCTTAATCCAGACGCACTGAGTGAAACACACCGTGTAACTTACTTAGGTGGTCAAGGTTCTTATAGCCAGCTTGCATGTCATAAATACTTTAGTCGCCGCCCTGGTAAATTAATTGAAATTGGCTGTACATCGTTTGACGAAATAACAGGTAAAGTAGAAAACGGCCAAGCTGATTTTGGTTTATTACCGATTGAAAACACAAGCTCTGGTAGCATTAACGAAGTATTTGACTTATTACAGCACGCACAAGTCTCTATTGTTGGAGAAGTCACTCACAGTGTAGAGCATTGCTTACTCGCAAACCCTGATACTGAACTTAGCCAACTAACAAAAGTATTTGCACACCCACAACCATTTGCACAGTGCAGCCGTTTTTTACAGGGCTTAGGTGATTTACAACACGAAACATGTGACTCTACATCAAGCGCATTACAATCAGCTCTAAACACACCAAATAGTGCTGCAATTGGCTCTGCACAAGCAGGAAAAAATGTCGGCCTTGAAGTCATCAAATCAAACCTTGCTAATCAAAGCGAAAACCATAGCCGCTTTATTGTTGTTGCGCGTAAACCTCTGCAAGTGTCTAACCAAATTCCAACTAAAACTAGTTTAATCATGTCGACAAAACAGCAAGCGGGCTCACTAGCCGATGCGTTGATGATTTTTAAACAGCATAAGATTAATTTAGTAAAACTTGAGTCGCGCCCAACTCCGGGTAATCCGTGGGAAGAAGTATTTTATGTAGATCTTGAAGCAAACTTAGCTGATAGCCAAGTAAAAGAAGCGCTAGAAGAGCTTAAAGAGCACACCCAATATGTGCGTATTTTAGGCTGCTATCAAAGCGAGTCATTACAGGCAGTAAGCGTTAATACCTAATACACACTTCCATAAAATAAAAAGGGCCGATATCGGCCCTTTTTAGTAAAAAGTGACAAGTATTAGTCTAAAACTTTTGAATCATTCGCTTTATTTAATAAGCTTCGGCTTTGTGTTAAAAAGTGCTCTGTTGAGTCAGAAAAGTAAACTTTCGCCTGCGCAAAAGAATCAATAAGCGCTGCTTTATCTCCTGCTTTTAATTTTTCCAATGTACTTGCAAAAGTGTCTTGGTATTGTGCGAGCAGGCTCTCTACATCATCGAATTGCGCTAACATAATATCTGAGTACAACTCCGGCGACTGCGCAAATAAACGCCCTACCATCATTAGCTCTAGTTGATATATAGGTGACGAGCAACTACGTAACTCTTCTAGTGTATGACTTTGTTTTGCTAAAAACTGTCCGTACACAAATGTTGTTAAATGGCGCATAACCTGAATAATTTGCATTGCTTCGTCGTGCTTTTTAGCATCAAGCTCAACAAGCTGACAACCCCATACTTGTAACTGCTGTAACAAGCCTTTTGCCGCTTGGTGCTCTCGCCCTTCACATACAACGACTGTTTGTTTTACCCAGTGTGATATGTCAGGGCCAAACATAGGATGCAAACCAACCACAGGGCCACTATGCGCAGCTTTTAGTGCTTTGATAGGCGATTGCTTTACCGATGTAATATCAACTAGTAAACAGTCATCATCTAGTTTAGGTAACTTAGCAACTACTGCGTCCAATGCATTAATTGGTACGCTAATCATTACTAGCTTGGCACCTTTTAAAATATTTTGCGCATCGTTTTGCTGATCTTTATCTAAAACTTTAACTTCGTAACCTGAGCGAATAAACTGCTGAGCAAATAGCTGCCCCATAGCACCTTGGCCACCTACAATAACAATTGGCGAAAGCTCTGGCGCTGCACATGCAAGTTTTGCTTGTTGGTTTTGATAGGCTTCTCGCATCATGCGTCTTAGTATATCTTCAACTAGATCGGGGCTTACATTTTGATTTATTGCTTCTTGTCTTCTTGCCGCTAATAGCTCTGCTTCACGATTAGGTGCATGTAAAGGCGCGCCTGTTTGTTGTTTTATCTCACCAATTTTTTGCGTAATACCATTACGTTTAGCAAGTAAGGCAACAAGTTGTGCGTCGCATTCATCTATACCTTCTCTCAGCTGTGCTAAATCACTTATGTCAGCCACGTTCATACCACCTTAAAAAACAAATAACGTAAATATAAATTTACATAAAAGTAAACTAATCAATACGATAAATACTAACAGGATCAGCTAACTGATAAAAGGCTAAAGCTTAAATTTTACTAATGAGGAAATAAGAATTGAGAATTGAGAATTGAGAATTGAGAATTGAGAATTGAGAATTGAGAATTGAGAATTGAGAATTGAGAATTGAGAAAATAATATTCTAAAACCAAAACGGGTTGCAACCCGAAGGATGCAACCCGTTTTTTTGCGTTGATAAACAGCGCGTATTAGTTAAGTTTTTCTCTAATACGTGCAGATTTACCAGAACGCTCACGTAGGTAGTAAAGCTTAGCACGGCGAACTGCACCGCGACGCTTAACTGCTACGCTATCAATAAGAGGGCTGTGCGTTTGGAATACACGCTCAACACCTTCACCGTTCGAAATTTTACGAACTGTGAATGCTGAGTGAAGACCACGATTACGCTTAGCGATTACAACACCTTCAAAGGCCTGTAGACGCTCTTTAGCACCTTCTTTTACTTTTACCTGTACAACCACTGTATCACCAGGGCCAAATGCAGGTACGTCTGTTTTAAGCTGCTCATCTTCAAGCGCTTTAATAATATTTTGGTTTACTTTTGCCATTATGTTTCTCACTTTCCTAGGTGTAACTGTCTTCTAGCCACAAGCTTTTTGGTACTCTTGCTGAAATTCTGCGAGTAATACCGCTTGCTCCTCAGTCAGAGCTAGGTTATGCAACAAGTCAGGACGTCGTAACCAAGTTCTACCTAATGACTGCTTAAGCCGCCACTTTGCTATCTCTTGGTGGTTTCCACTGAGTAATACAGCAGGAACCTGTTTGTCGTCCAATGTTTCTGGTCGTGTATAGTGTGGACAATCTAACAAGCCATCCGAAAACGAATCTTGTTCTGCTGACTGGTTATGACCTAACACACCTGGCACTAATCGCGCTACTGCGTCAATTAATGTCATGGCAGGTAGTTCACCACCACTCAAAATAAAATCACCAATTGACCATTCTTCGTCAACATATGATTCTATTATTCTCTCATCTATACCTTCATAGCGACCGGCAATCAAAATCAGTTTATTAGAGTTAGCGAGTTCGCTAGCGCCCTGCTGATCAAGTTTGCGCCCTTGCGGGGACATATAAATTACTTTAGCGCCATCACCAGCTGCTTTTTTAGCTTCGGCAATCGCTTTTTTTAATGGCTCAACCATCATTAACATACCTGGTCCGCCCCCGTAAGGACGGTCATCTACGGTTCTATGCTTATCTAAAGCGTAGTCTCGCGGATTCCAACAGTTAAAATCAATTAAACCATTTTTTACTGCGCGACCGGTAACACCTTGGTCTGTAATAGCGTCAAACATGTCTGGAAAAAGGCTTATCACCCCTACCCATAATGAACTAGTTTGCGTCATTAAAACCCTGGATCCCAATCTACGGTAATTTCTCTTGCGTCGTATTTAACTTCTTTAATAACTGAATCAGTTAAAAAAGGAATCAAACGTTCAGCTTGACCAAATGCGTCTTTACTATTTGCTTTCACAACTAGTACGTCATTTGACCCTGTCTCCATAAGGTCATCAACAATGCCTAAGCTATAACCTTTATCGGTTACAACAGACATGCCAATGAGATCTCGCCAATAGAACTCACCTTGCGGAAGTTCTGGTAAATGCGCTGCATCCATTGAGATTTCAGCATGGGTATAAGCCATTGCTTCGTCTCGGTCGTTTATCTGCGCAAATTTAGCGATAAAGCCTTTGTTGTGGCGACGCCAGTCGACCACTTCTAAGGACTGCCATTTACCTTGCTGCCCTATCAACCACGGGCTGAAATCGAAGATCCCTACGGGATCATCAGTAAATGAATGTACCTTAAGCCAGCCCTTTATACCATATGGGGCACCGAGCTTTCCTACGACAATTATTGATGAGGTGTTCTCTTGACTCATGGTTACACTTACGCCTATTAAGCCGCTTTACGAGCGTCTTTTACTAACTTAGCTACGCGATCTGAAAGAGATGCGCCCTGACCTACCCAGTGTTCAACACGTGGTAAATCTAAACGAATTTTTTCTTCTTGACCTGAAGCAATTGGGTTAAAAAAGCCTACTTTCTCGATGAAGCGACCGTCACGCGAGAAACGGCTATCCGCAACCACAATTTGATAGAAAGGGCGTTTTTTAGCGCCACCACGTTGCAAACGAATAGTTACCATACCGTCCTCTATAAAGATTGACTGTTTTCATTAATAAGATTTACTCCCCAGAATGGGGAGCTGGGGAATTGTACGAGTTTTTGGCAATAACGCAAGTAAGAAGTGAAGCAAAAAGACAGTTTAGTAGGTTAAACCGTGATCTCAACGACAAAATAGGGTTAAAGGTGTATTACATGCATAATTTATTCAACAAAAAAGGAGCTATTTGCTCCTTTAAATATGATTCGCTATTATTTTAAAAAATAACTCAAAAGTATTTTTTAAAACTTAGGACCACCGCCACCCATCATCCCAGGTGGTAACATGCCTTTCATACCGCGCATCATTTTAGTCATGCCGCCTTTACCTTTCATCTTTTTCATCATTTTTTGCATTTGCGTAAACTGCTTAAGCAACTTATTAATCTCTTGTACTTGTGTACCAGAGCCAGCAGCTATGCGCTTTTTACGTGAACCTTTAATGATTTCTGGACGTGCGCGCTCTTTTTTAGTCATTGAGCTAATAATAGCTTCCATTTGGATAAATGTTTTGTCACCCATTTGGCCTTTAACAGCATCTGGTAAGTTAGACATACCAGGGAGCTTATCAAGCATCGACATCATGCCACCCATGTTTTTCATTTGCTTTAATTGATCAGCAAAGTCGTCAAGGGTAAAACCGGCACCTTTAAATACTTTTTCAGCAACTTTGGCAGCTTGCTCTTTATCTACTTTCATTTCGACTTCTTCGATTAATGAAAGTACATCACCCATACCTAAAATACGCGACGCTATACGGTCTGGATGAAAAGGCTCGAGTGCGTCAGTACGCTCACCCACACCCATAAATTTAATTGGTTTGCCTGTGATATGACGAATAGATAAAGCAGCACCACCACGTGCATCACCATCGGTTTTTGTTAATATTACACCGGTTAGTGGCAGGGCTTCGTCAAATGCTTTAGCTGTATTTGCCGCATCTTGACCCGTCATTGCATCAACAACGAATAAAGTTTCAATTGGGTTGATTGCTTTGTGAAGATCTTTAATCTCGTCCATCATGTTGCTGTCAACATGTAAACGACCTGCGGTATCAACAAGTACTACATCTATAAATTTCTTTTTAGCATGAGAAATTGCAGCGTTTGCAATATCCACTGGCTTTTGCGAAATATCACTTGGAAAGAAATCAACGTCAACTTCTGTAGCAAGCGTTTCTAGCTGTTTAATCGCAGCAGGGCGATAAACATCGGCACTTACTACAAGCACTGATTTCTTTTTGCGTTCTTTTAAAAACTTAGCAAGCTTAGCTACACTGGTGGTTTTACCCGCACCTTGCAGACCCGCTACCATAACAACGGCTGGCGGTTGTGCATTTAGGCTTAGCTCTTCATTGGCCTCACCCATTGCTTTTTCTAGTTCTTCACGCACTATTTTTATAAATACTTGGCCTGGGCTTAAGCTTTTTGTAACTTCAACCCCAACTGCACGTTCTTTAACTTGTTTTACAAACTCGCGAACAACAGGCAGTGCCACATCGGCTTCTAAAAATGCCATACGCACTTCGCGAAGTGTGTCTTTTATGTTGTCTTCAGTCAGACGGCCACGGCCACTGATATTTTTTAAGGTTTTACCTAATCGTTCTTGGAGGTTCTCAAACATGTAACGGTTCCGATAAGACGTTTATATCAATCCATTAAAATTTTGCGGTTAGTTTGATTTTCAATTAACCAGGATTGACTTATTAAGTTTCAATTAAAAGTAGTATACCGTATATGGCGTCTTACAATACAGTGTTCAAGTGCACCTTGTTGAGTTTCTTTTTTTAAGGTCTATGCATTTGCTTTGCTATAAAATACAATGGCTATATAACAACAAGGATTATTTTGTCTCAAATTAAGTGGCCCAAGCACAATGCTGATTATTAGTTTAACTATTATTGCCAGTTTATTTTATGTGTTAGCAACGTCTCACGTGCTCTCACGCCTGTTTCATCAACAAGGCCCTAGCCAAAAGGTAACCGTCATATTGAGCACGGTTGCTATAGTGGCGCATATGCTGCTGTTAGTTAACTCTGTTTTTAGATCCGACGGTCAAGACTTAAGTATTGTAAACGTCTCCCTTTTAACATGCTGGGTTATTGTAGTTTCAGTAACAGCTGTATCGCTAAAGTTCCCTGCCACTTTATTATTGCCCGTTGTTTATGGTTTTGGTGCTTTACTTACAATTGCCAGTTTATTTATTCCTCATCATATTTTACTGCAAAGCATTAATATTGAGGTTGGCTTAGTAACACACATTTCCTTATCCCTATTGGCCTACTGTATTTTAATTATTGCTACTTTATATGGTGTACAGTTCTACTTTATTGATAAACGTTTAAAACGTAAAGATTTAGCAATTGTGCATAGTCACCTTCCGCCTTTGATGGTTGTTGAGCGCCAGCTTTACCAACTCCTTAATTTAGGCACCATATTACTCACGTTCGCATTACTCTCGGGGTTTGTATTTCTTGATGGGATGTTTGCTAAAGAGTTCATTCATAAAACGATATTGTCGTTAGTTGCGTGGGCTATTTTTGCCATTGTAGCCATCGGGCATATGAAAAAGGGTTGGCGCGGTAAACCTGTGGTTATTACGATCATGGTCGCTGCATTTGTCCTCACACTCGCATATTTTGGCAGCCGTTTCATACAAGAAGTGATACTAAATAAGTTTTAACTTGACTCTGCTTGCTCACTCTAGCTTAATACGCATTGATTTATAAGAAAAGGATCCATCGTTGGACGACATATCGACAAGTACCCTATTTATCATTTTAGGTTTTTTGGTGCTTTTTTCTGCTTATTTTTCTGGTTCAGAAACCGGAATTATGTCAATCAATCGTATACGCCTGCGACACCTCGCTAAAGAGGATCATCGTGCAGCTAAACGAGTCAGTAAATTACTTAGCCGTCCAGATAGGCTCATCGGTTTAATCTTAATTGGCAATAATCTTGTCAATATAGCTGCAGCTCAAGTTGCTACCATTATAGGTATTCGCCTTTACGGTGACCTTGGTATTGCTATCGCTACGGGTGTGTTAACTTTAGTCGTGCTTATATTTGCCGAAGTAACACCTAAAACTCTTGCTGCCCTCTATCCTGAAAAAGTTGCTTTTCCAAGCTCAATAATACTTAAAGGGTTACTAAAAATTCTTTTTCCTTTTGTTGTTATCGTTAACTGGATGACCAACGGAATATTGCGATTATTTGGTATTAGTGCCGCTCAAATCGACGAGCACAGCATGAGCAAAGAAGAATTAAAAACAGTGCTCAATGAGTCAGGCGCACTTATCCCTGCTCGCCATCAAAGTATGTTGACCTCAATTTTAGATTTAGAGCAAGTAACCGTTGAAGATATCATGATCCCACGTAACGAAATTGTGGCTATTGATATTAACGATGATTGGAAACTGATTAGCCGCCAGCTTACCCATGCACAACATACTCGCGTGTTGTTGTATCGCGATAATATAGATGACGCAGTAGGCTTTATTCACTCTCGAGATGCACTTCGCCTACTTACAAAAGAGCAATTTGATAAACCATCTTTGCTGCGTGCTGTACGCGAAATTTACTTTATCCCAGAGGGAACATCACTTAACACTCAGCTGTTAAAATTTCAGCAGTCTAAAGAGCGTATTGGCTTAGTAGTAGACGAGTATGGTGATATTCAAGGTTTAGTAACGCTTGAAGATATTTTAGAAGAAGTTGTTGGCGATTTTACAACGACACAAACTCGTACGCCAAGCGAAGAAGTAGAAACACAAACCGATGGCTCTTGTATTGTAGATGGCGGCGCTAACGTACGCGATTTAAATAAAGAGATGGGTTGGGATTTCCCACTAGATGGCCCAAAAACTTTGAGTGGCTTAATTGTTGAATACTTAGAAGATATTCCCGATGCAAATATTAGTTTACGTATTGCGGGGTACCCTATTGAAGTACTCGAAGTAAAAGAGAATATGATAAAACAGGTGAAGATTCTGCCTAATAAGCGTTCTCGCTAAATAAAAAAGGAGCCGATTGGCTAATGCCAGTCAGTTAAGCTGACTGGCATCTTTCTTTTTATGGGGATACTTAGATGGTTTTGGCTTAACCCATCGGGGATATCTTCTATCCTCTCGTCTAGCTGGAAGCTTAAATAAGACCAGTGTATTGAGTAAGTGCTGCCAGTGTATTGGAATGTTCCCTGGACTCATTATAGATACTGACGAGAAATACTGAATGACAGCCATCGAACTGCTAGAGAAACTAAGCTGGTTAGGCCATATCCCTGTGACTGTCGCCGCCATCGTCATTATTCTTCGTATTAAATTATAGGCGAGTAACACGGCCCATAGCTCCTGACGCACCATGTCTGGACGCTTACTTCTTAAATGGTATGCGCTATCAAGCATGGTTTGTTTGATTTCTCTAAACCCAAGTTCTATCTCCCAACGATGACAATATAATTCAACAATTTCATTACCTGGATAACGCAATCTATCCGTCATCGAGGTTAATATACGGTAGCTTTTGCCCTTTATTGTTTTGCTGATTAATCTCGCTTTAATCGTTTCAGGAACATCGGGAAAGTTTTTTTGTGCATGCTTTGTGGTTTTCAATTCAATGATATGGTCATTTTTACCCGCGCTGGAGATGATTTCATACTGTAAGTCGGGCCTTGCTGGTATCAGCCAGTGCCTCATCTCCCCAGTTTGATGCCAACGGTTTAACAGGCCTAAAGAATAATATCCTTTATCAAACATAGTCAGTGAATTATCTGGTGTACGTTCAATTAAACGCTCAGCTAATTTCATCTCGTTGGTTTTATAGTTATCAAACTCGCTACTGAGAAGTTGATGGCTGGTCAATTCCATATGACAAACCATGCGTATTTGAGGAAAGGCTGTATCACCGTATTGGTTGCTACCTGAAGAGAAGGCTTTACGATTATCAGGCGTGTCGGCTGTTCGCCACACAACACCGTCAACAGTCATTCAAACCATTCCATGTTTCGAATGACTGTTGCTTATACATTGATTGAGCAGATTTATTGAAAACGTGTTTAACGGAATCATCACCTAACCTTTGTCTCGCCTGTACCATCGCACTTGGAGCAACGAGTTGGTTCTTGCCAGGTAACATGATATCTAGCTTATTAGCGATATTCCAAACTGATTCTTTTCGAAACAATGCCATGCCAATAACTGACCACAAAACGGCTTCAAGCGGTAATCTTCGCTTACGAACGGTTGCAATCCCTGCTTGTTGAAAACCTTGTTCAATGATTTCAGGGTCAAGAATTTCTGATAATTTTTCAAAGGTATGGTATCGGCTGCTTTCTTCAAGTGTTGCTTGCAGTGCTTGTTCTATATTCACAAAAAATCCGTAGTTAGTTTCCTAACTACGGATTTTGCATGATCGTTTGGATCGGTCAACCGGTCATTTTCTTAACTGATCGGCATTAGCCGATTGGCTCCTTTTTTATATCCATTAATAACTCTCTAGCCAAATATAAGACGTTCAAACCAACCTTTATCAAGCTCGTCTTCACAGCGCTTTAATTGCGCGCCATAACGGCTCGCTCTGTGTTTAACTTTGTTTGCTACACCCATTAACCACTTTTTCTTTTTATATGTGCCACGCTTATAGCCACCCCAACCTTCATGATAATTAAGGTATTGTGCGTAAGCATCCCATTTAGAGATTTTATTTACTTTATGCGTTTTATAAACAAACCACGCCATAAAGTCGATTGCATCGTCAAAGTCGTCTCTATCAGCACCATTGTTTCCTGTTTCACGAATATAATCAGACCATGTTGGTGTTTTAGCCTGTGAGTAACCATAAGCATCACTTGCGCGACCGGTTGGAATTATCCATAAGAAGTACTCCATAGGCGGAGCAGCATCATGCTTAAAAGAGCTTTCCTGGTACATCATACTCATGAGTACATGCTTAGGAGAACCCCATTTTTCTTGCGCATCTTTTGCGTCAAAATACCAATCAGGTTTTTCTTCAAAGATTTTACATAGATCGTTAGGTTGCTTTGGAGGCGCTGTTGCACAACCAGCTAAAGTAATGGCAAGAGATAAAATAATTGCATTTTTTTTCATTTTTTCTAAGATCTCACAGAACTTTTCTAAAAAGTGTGGGTCTGACTCAATGAATGCAGCAGTACAGCATTAGTTCATCCCTGAATATATATTTACGCAGCCTACTTAGGCTGCGTTTTTTTTGCTTAAATTTTACTAAGTATTAGGATTATTTACCGCTAAAATACGCATCTAAAAAGGCGGTAAATGACTGAGTATCTGCTTGCTCAATTGCAGTTTGTGCTTCGTTAGACTCTACAACTTGTTGTTCCAGCCAAGGCTTTAAAAACTCACTGTAATCAGTGTCTGCGTGACTTTGTTTGTATTTATTAGCCAGTGCTAGTGCAAAGTGACCGTTGTCTAAACCAGACTCTTTTAATTGCGACACGTAACGTCCAGAATAAGTAAGCTCTGGATTATGCACCCACGTAGCCATGCGCTTTATAGTATCGGAGTAATAATTAACACCATAAGCATTATCCATCCATTTAGCGACATCAGTGAGCTGTGCAAATATTTCATCGCCCCACGACTGAAGACTACGCTGTGTGTTATTAAAGTTAAGCATTAGCCCTTCTTCTCGACCTTGATTGACTACTGTGTCGAGGTTTTCAGTACTGCGTGCTTGTTCTTTCCAATCCATTGGAGCTGAATCTTTTAATAAACAATACGTTAAAAACACATCTAAAAAGTGAATTTGCTCAATATCAATACCAACTTCGCTAAACGGATTAACGTCTAATGCGCGAATTTCTACATATTCAATGCCTGCTCGAAGCAGTGCATCCGTTGGCGTTTCGCCACTTTTAGCATTACGCTTAGGACGAATTGGCGAGTAAAATTCGTTTTCAATCTGCAGAATATTTTTATTTAACTGCTTAGGGTTTTCACTCTTATAGTCATCAAGATCACCATAAATTTCTGATGGTGTGTTGATTGCTTTTTTAAGGCCTGCTACATATTCATCTAACGAGTTATACATTACGCGTAGTGACGACTGAGCGCTATTTGTATAACCTAAATTGCCTAAACGCAGTGCCGTACCAACTTCTAAGTAAAGCGTACCTTTACCTAGTTTTTTAAATGGTAAATCGGTTTTTCGACCTTGTAAAAATGAGTTACATAATGCTGGTGATGCACCAAACATGTAACTTATTAGCCATAGTTCGCGTTTAAAGTTACGAATAAGCGCTAAATAACCCTCTGAAATAAAATCTTGAAGGCTTGCATTACTTTGTTGTAACGAGTGAAGCGACTGCCAAAGCGTATCCGGGAATGAAATATTAAAGTGAACGCCTGCAATTGCTTGCATCATACTACCGTAGCGATTTTTTAATCCTTCACGGTATAGTGTTTTCATTTTGCCTGTATTAGAACTACCAAATTGAGCTAAAACAATATCATCTTGATGCTCAATAAAGCACGGCATACTAATAGGCCAAAGTAGTTCATCACCCATTTTTTCTAGAGTGAACTTTTGAAGGTCCTTTAATTGCTTAAGAGTTTGCGTTGACGACTCACTAACTGGAGTAATAAATTCAAGTAAAGATTCAGAAAAATCAGTTGTGATATGGCCATTAGTTAACGCACTGCCCACCCCTTTTGGATGGCCTTTAGGTGATATAGCACCATTCTCTTGTATTCTTAGTGACTCTCGCTCTATGCCACGTTTAATGCCATTAACTGCATGTTGGTGCTCATCTACTGATAACGCTTCAAGTGCGTTAGCTAAATCATGTGTTGTCAAAAAATCTTTCCTCGGGTCACGTGGCTTAATCATAAGGTTATTGGGGCTAATTACTTAGACTCAAGATGAATACCAATTTTATTGAAAATATGATCATTCTATCGCGTTAAATAGCGCACTCACTGCGTTACAAATTATTCATATAGAACAACTATATGTCATAATTTTCGCCTTGCTATTGTGCTACTTCCTTAGCGCTATAATAGATCATTTATTTAATGCAACTGGAATAAATTGCTAAGAACAATATAACTTTTCAAATCTAATAATTCTTTGCCCACTTTATAAATGCGCTAATATGACCAACACCATTATATTAAGTCGTAATATTGCCATTGCTATGTGCATTATACAAATGCTTTAAATGCTATTTAAGTATAAATTAAATACATAAAAAACAAGCCAAAACTAACAGACCGGAACTTATTCAAAATGAGTTCAATTTAGCTGTCTGGTATTTAAACTTGATCTAGATCAATAAAAGCAATTATTTACCTTATGAGTACAAAAGGACATACGCTATTTTTTGCTTTGTATGTTGTAACCAATATAATGGCTCCAACAATAAAGGATGATAGCAAATATAATGCGCAATGATAAAAGCTTAAAAAATGAAGAAGTATACTTTGATGAGTCACAAGAGCTTGTTTCTACTACCGACCTTAAAGGTGTAATAACATACGTCAATCAAGAGTTTTGTTCTATAGCCGGATATAGTGCGCAAGAACTTATCGGTCAGCATCATAATATTGTTCGTCACCCTGACATGCCAAAAGCTGCTTTTAAAGAAATGTGGACAACACTAAAGCAAGGACACTCTTGGCGCGGTATGGTTAAAAACCGCTGTAAAGATGGTCGCTATTACTGGGTAGATGCCTTTGTAACCCCTATATTTGAACATGGTCAGCTCATTGGTTATCAATCAGTAAGAACTAAAGCGAGCTCACAGCTTAAACAACGCGCACAAACTCTTTACAACAAAATAAATACCAACAAATCATTATTTAATCTGCGAGAACACACCACAATAAGACAAAGTATTACTTTTATATGTCTACTACTTTGGCTAATTTTTGTCGCTGTTGCGGGCTCAATCACAATAGCTGCAATTAGCCTATTTATTTGCGCTTTGGTTATTGTGCTAAATTATGACGAACTCATTGTTACCCCTAAAATATTGCGCGATCAAAAAGCAACAGCTGATTCAGTCTCTCGTTATATTTACAGCGGCCACACACCCCACAGTGTAAGTGATTATAGAGAGCAAATGCTAAGTGCAAAATTGCGTACTGTTCTTGGTCGTATGAAAGACTCAACATTAAGTTTTAATGGCATCGCCACTAATCTAGATAAACAATCAACGCTTACTGAAAAAGGTATTTCTTCACAAGGTGAACGTTTAGAGCAAATTGCATCCGCGATGACCCAAATGAGTTCGACCATTGGGGAAATATCAGTAAATACTTCTCAAACAGCTGATAAAGTAAATAACACCCATCAAAGCTGCTCTGAAATAAAAGAGCATATTGCCGATAATAGTAAAATGGTATCTGATTTAGCTTTTCAAGTAGAAGAGGCTGCAACCACAGCCACCAGCTTAGCCTCTGAAGCCGACAAAATTGGTAAGGTAATGAGTGAAATTGAAGGTATTGCGGATCAAACTAACCTACTTGCACTTAATGCTGCCATTGAAGCTGCTAGAGCAGGAGAACATGGGCGAGGTTTTGCTGTAGTCGCCGACGAGGTAAGAACTCTTTCGTCACGCACTCAAAATGCTACAACACAAATCCATAGCTCTATCAAAGAAATACAAGATACTTTATTTAGCTGGTCTAAAGTAATGCAACGCACTAAAACACAAGCCGATAACTGTGTTCTGACAACCGATAAAACCCAAGTTGAACTTGAGGAAATTTTTACCCAAATCAGTGAAATATCTCATTTGGCAATACAAACTTCATCGGCTGCAGAAGAGCAACAAATGGTTAGCAACGACATTAGTAATAATGTTTCGCAAATTAAAGACTTTGGCGATAACAACTTAAGCTTGAGCTTTAATGTGGCAAAAGGAGCCGCTGAACTTGTTGAAGGCTCACGTAAGGTGAACGATTTATTACTAACCTTTAAAGTTTAATACCTAGCAATATAGTCGACATAAAAAAGCCGCTATTTTAGCTGTCTCTTGATCACAAGTCTGACTCAAGAGATTTTGCTAAATCGTAGCCTTCCAGGATGGCTTGTAACTTAAGCCATCCTTTCCATAACACTTTCACAGATGCACGCCCTGTGCGCTTGGTATCTTTCCAGCCTCCTAACTTTGCCAGTTCCTGATACGCCCATGACATTTTTGGAGCAGTTTCAGGCAATGGTGTTTTTATTCTCTTTAACCACAATAACTTCCATGCTTTGGGAGATAACAGTTGTTCACAACTTGGAGAATCAGGCTGCTCATTGGTGAACTTTAGTTGCAATATTCGCGTCGCAATAAAGCCATTAATCGTCACCAATCTTTCCATGTTATCTTGGCTTTGAAGGCGTAAACTTTCGATATCCGTACCATCACTTTTCCAGACTTTATGGTATTCCTCTACAAGCCAACGGTGCTCATAGTAGGTGATGATAGCTAAGGCGTCTTCTTTGCTGGTGACTGGTTCACTGGTTAATAGGTGCCAGCTTAAGCCGTTCTTAGCGTTTCCTCGCTCTGTACAGCCGACATAGTAAACTGGGAGGGAGTGTCCTTTCTTATTGTAAGGCGCTTTGAGTGTCACTGGCGCATAGGTGATATCCAGTGTTGCGCTTCGGGCTTTTCTTCCTCCTTTTTGTGCAATGTGGATGTGTTTGGTGCCTGCACTCATCAGCTCGCTTGCAAACGCATAGAGCTTATCCTCACCTTCTTCAATATGACGACTTTGCATCGAGCGTACGACGAATCGTTGCTGCTCGGTCAGTTTATACTGCAAGTATTCGTAGATGTCCGCTTCGCGGTCACACACCGATATCACGTTCGCCATTTGTCCTTGCAGCCGCTCTGCCATCGCTCGTGACGCTGACTCCCACTTGTAACTTTCTTTTTCTTCGTAAGAAGTCGTCGCGTGTTTTTCTCTTTTTCCAATCGTGTTGATATCACGACTCCAGCGAGACTGTTCAATTAATCCCACAACTTGCTTTGTGTCTGGCGCAAACAGTAATACGCTATGAGCTAACAAGCCTCGTTGTTTTGCTCCTCGTCCGACATGACCCAAATCATCTCGAATGGAGGAATGCTTATAAATTAGTGTGGTCGTGTCTTCTAATGCGAGCAATAAGTTATGACTTTTTGCTTGTTCAACCGTGGCTTTAAAGCCTGACTCTGCTATAGCCGTTGCGTCAATATTCTCGTTGCGAATAAAGCGGTAGGCACCTTCCATATCGGCGGGGGATTGAGTGATGTTCACAAGTGGTTTTCCTGGTTCATTTGCAAGCGTTGATGCTAACTTTACCAGACGCGCTGTTCTTCTTGGATCACCTAAGTCCGATTTACCGAATTGTTGTTTTGCCCAATGAGTATGTTCGTTAATCATAATGTGCCCTCAAACAAGATTTGAAGATCTGATCATGACATTGAGATTTAGTTCAAAAAAATCCCCGCTAATTTCTTAGCAGGGATTTGTGTATAAGAGACAGCTATTTTAGCGGCTTTAGAGTTCAATTATTTACAATCAGCGTTTGGTAAATACCAAAGCGTCGTCATTTGCATCAATAACAATCACGCTACCTGGTATGTAGTTTCCATTAAGTAGCTTTTGTGCTAGCGGATTTTCAATCGTTTGCTGAATAGCACGCTTAAGCGGGCGTGCACCGTAGACAGGATCAAACCCACTTGCTGCAATTCGCTCAAGTGCAGCATCGCTTATTTCAAGCAGATACCCCATCTCTGTTAAACGCTCACGTAATTTCATTAACTGAATATCAGCTATTTCTTTTATATGCTCGTTTGCTAACGGGTGGAATACAACAGTCTCGTCAATACGGTTAATAAACTCAGGTCTAAACTCATTAATCAATACTTCCATTACTTTAGCTTTAAGGGTCGTATAGTCATTATTACCCGCTTGTTCTTGGATAATATCTGAGCCTAAATTTGATGTCATGATAATAACAGTATTTTTAAAATCAACGGTTCTACCTTGTCCGTCAGTTAATCGGCCATCATCTAACACTTGCAGTAAAATGTTAAACACATCTGGGTGTGCTTTTTCTATTTCATCAAGCAATATAACTGAGTAAGGTTTACGACGAACAGCTTCTGTTAAATAACCGCCCTCTTCATAACCCACATAACCTGGAGGTGCGCCCACTAGGCGTGCAACTGAGTGCTTTTCCATAAACTCAGACATGTCGATACGCACCATGGCGTCTTCGGTATCAAACATAAAACCAGCCAGTGCTTTTGTCAGCTCGGTTTTACCCACACCAGTTGGACCTAAAAACAAGAAAGAACCAATTGGGCGATTAGGATCTGCAAGTCCTGCACGTGAGCGTCTTATTGCGTTAGCAACAGCAACGACCGCTTCATCTTGCCCTATTACTTTACTGTGTAACTTATCTTCCATTTGCAGCAGCTTTTCACGCTCACCTTGTAGCATTCTTGCAACAGGAATACCTGTCCAGCGAGATAAAATTTCAGCAATTTCATCCTCACCTACTTGGTTCTTAAGCAGAGTCATTTCTTGCATTTCGGCTTGTGAGGCTAAATCAAGTTTTCGTTCAAGCTCTGGAATTCGCCCATATTGCAGCTCTGACATACGCTGTAAGTCGCTTGCTCTTCGCGCTACATCTAAATCTAATCTTGCTTGTTCAAGCTCGGCTTTAATTACTTGCGTGCCTTGAAGCGATGCTTTTTCAGCGTTCCAAATTTCGTCTAGCTCACGATATTGCCCATCAAGGTCGGTGATCAACTCTTGCATTTCACTGCGACGTTTTTGACTCGCCTCATCTTTTTCTTTAGCAAGTGCATTATCTTCTAATTTTAACTGGATAATACGACGCTCAAGCTTATCTAGCGACTCTGGTTTTGAATCAATTTGTAATCGAATTGAAGAACCCGCTTCGTCTATTAAATCAATCGCCTTATCTGGTAACTGGCGATCGCTAATGTAACGATGAGATAACTGAGCTGCAGCAACAATCGCGGGATCAGTAATTTCTACTGAATGATGTAGCTCATATCGCTCTTTTAAGCCACGCAATATTGCAATGGTATCTTCAACCGACGGCTCTTCAATGAGTACCTTTTGGAATCGACGTTCAAGGGCTGCATCTTTCTCTATATATTTACGGTATTCATCAAGCGTGGTTGCGCCAACACAGTGTAACTCACCGCGTGCTAAAGCTGGTTTTAGCATATTACCCGCATCCATTGCGCCATCACTTTTGCCTGCACCCACAATAGTGTGTATTTCATCAATAAATAAAATGACTTGGCCTTCTTCTTTAGCCAATTCGTTTAACACTGATTTTAAACGCTCTTCAAATTCACCGCGATATTTAGCGCCCGCAACTAGTGCTCCTAAATCAAGCGATAAAACACGTTTGTTTTTTAATCCTTCAGGTACTTCACCATTAATAATACGCTGTGCTAAACCTTCTGCTATTGCTGTTTTACCAACACCTGGCTCACCGATTAATACAGGGTTATTTTTAGTACGGCGCTGTAATACTTGAATCGTGCGGCGAATTTCGTCATCACGACCAATAACAGGGTCAAGCTTACCTTGCTCTGCTCGCTCAGTTAGATCAATCGTGTACTTTTCAAGCGCTTGGCGTGTTTCTTCAGCATTTGGGTCATCAACTTTTTGACCACCACGAATCGCTTTAATTGCGGTTTCAATTTTAGTCGAGGTAATATTTAACGATCTGAATATATCGCCAAGTGGACCTTTATCGTCGCATGCCGCCAGTACAAACAATTCACTTGAAATGTATTTGTCTTTGCGTTTTTGCGCATACTTGTCACATAGGTTAATAAGTGAAGCCATATTATTTGATAGCTGCACATCGCCACCTACACCTTCTACTTTAAATAGTTTTTCTATTTCTTGTGAAAGCTTGGTGTTAAGTTCATCTGCGCTGACCCCCGTTTGGGCAAATAACGCGCGCACACTGGAGCCGCTTTGCTGCAGTAATGAATACATTAAATGTACGGGTTCAATAAATTGATGATCGCGGCCAAGGGCTAGCGATTGCGCATCAGAAAGCGCAGATTGAAATTTACTTGTAAATCTATCTAAACGCATGGTGTTACCTATTAAATAATCTAATTGCTTAATTAATGGGTATGTTTAGGTGTTTGTTCAAGGTGTAGAGAGAAATATAATAGCTAAAGGTGCTAATTACTTGCGCCAGATCAAACTTGCCATGCGTCCGGTTTGTCCATCTCGCCGGTAAGAAAAAAATAAGTCACTTTGAGAGACTGTACAATAGTCGCCGCCTGTAATATTTTTAACGCCTTGCTGGGTAAGTAAAGTACGCGCAATGCCATAAATATCAGCAAGAAATTTGCCATTAGCTTGTGGTGTAAATGCTTGAATAAATGAAGAAGACCTTTTTTGAAATAACTCAAACACTTCAGCGCCAACCTCAAATTGAGTTGGCCCAATTGCAGGCCCTAGCCAAGCATTTATATTTTCATACCTCGAGTTAAAACATTCTAAAGTATTTTTAATAATTCCCTGCTCAAGCCCTCGCCAGCCACCATGTATAGCTGCAACTTCATTCTCATCATCACTCACTAATAAAATAGGTAAGCAATCGGCAGTCATTATAGCCAAAGGTTGGTTTAATAACCGAGTATAAAGCGCATCAGCATTATGTAACTTTTTAGAGTCAAAATATTCATCAACAATAACAACATCAGAGCTATGAACTTGATTTAGCCACACGGCAGGTTTAGGTAAGTGTTTGGTTAATAGTGAGCGGTTTTTTGATACATCACTTTTATTATCACCAACATGGTATCCCAAATTGAAACTTTCAAATGGGGTTTTTGAAACACCACCTCCACAAGTAGTACTTAACGTTCCTACTTTATGAAGGTTTTGCCATGTCGCTGACAATAAGTGCATTATCTATCGATATCAGGATTAGCTTTAGTATCTTCACGTAGTGCATGTGTCATAGCAACCATATCGTCAGGGATAGGAGCTTGCCATGTCATCATTTCACCGGTGATTGGGTGCGCAATACTTAATTTTACAGCATGCAGTGCTTGGCGTCTAAAGCTACGGAGTAACTCAAATAACTCAGGTGTTGCACCTTTAGGTGGACGCGGACGGCCGCCATAAGATTGATCGCCAATTAGCGGATGATTTAAATGTGCCATATGCACACGAATTTGGTGAGTACGACCTGTTTCTAAACGCAAACGTAAACGAGTATGAGCACGAAATTTTTCAGCAACACGGTAATGTGTAATTGCCGGCTTACCCATTTCATGTACGGCCATATGCGTACGCTGCGTAGGATGGCGGCCAATTGCTTTTTCAACCATACCACCAGCAGTCATGGTGCCATTACACAGTGCTTCATATTCACGAGTGAAATTTTCGCGCTTTTGTAGTGCTTTTACCAAATGCGTTTGGGCCTGAATCGTTTTAGCTACAACCATTAAACCGGTCGTGTCTTTATCTAAACGATGCACAATACCTGCGCGAGGCACGTTAATTATTTCAGGATAGTAATGTAATAGTGCGTTTAGCACTGTTCCATTAGGGTTACCCGCACCAGGATGAACCACTAGGCCCATTGGTTTATTAATTACCAAAATATCATCGTCTTCATAAACAATGTTTAATTTGATATCTTGTGCTTCGTATTCGCGTGGTGCTTCAATTGTTGTTTCAACACTTACAACTTCACCACCTAGTAGCTTTTCGCGTGGAGTGTTGAAAATTTCACCGTCTACAGTGATTTTATCATCCAAAATCCACGTTTTTATACGAGAACGTGAATAATCAGGGAACAATTGTGCTAATACTTGGTCTAGACGTTTACCACCTAATTCGGTTGGAACGTCGGCTTGAAGAGAAATTTGCTCTGACATTAGTAACTTTACCCAATTTACCAGTGCAAGCTTTGCTCGACTGGGTTAGAATCGCTTTTAATAAAAGCATAATATAATACGCATAGTTTACTCGGTTTTACCGACTTGGCCTAGCCGAAGACATCGAAGGTAACAAATAAAATGATAAATAAAATAGGGAAACGTGCATTTGCCATTGTTTTTTCAGTTTCTGTACTTAGTTTAGGCGCTTGTTCGTCTGCTCCAGACCAAGAAGACATTCAACGTGTACCGAATAAGTCTGCACACGCTTTATATGAAGATGCAAAAGAAACGCTAGATTCTGGTTTATATGCTCGTGCAATTGAACTTTTGAGTGCTATAGACTCTCGCTATCCGTTTGGCCCATTCTCTAAGCAAGTACAAATGGACTTAGTCTATGCACATTATCAATCAGGTAATACTGAACAAGCACTTGCAACCATTGACCGCTTTATTCGCTTAAACCCAAATCATAAAGATTTAGACTACATGTATTACATGCGTGGTTTAGTAAATATTAAAGCTGATAAAAATGCGTTCCAAGAGTACTTTGGTGTAGATAGAGCCGACCGTGATGCTAACCGTACTCGTGTTGCATTTACTGATTTATCGACATTAGTAAAGCGTTTTCCTAAAAGTGATTACGCGCCTGAAGCTAAGCGTCGTTTAGTGTGGCTTTTAAACCGCATGGCACGTTATGAATTAAAAGTAGCAACTTACTATTACGAACGTGAAGCTTATTTAGCTGCTGCTAATAGAGGTAAGTTTGTTGTTGAGCATTATTCACAAAGCAGTTACTTAGATCCCGCGCTTGAAATGATGGAAAAAAGTTACGACCAATTAGGTTTAACTGAGCTTAGTGAGCACGCAAAGCAAACACGAAAACTAAATAAAAGAACTAAATAAATAAAAAAGGCGCTTACTAAGCTGTCTCTTATACACAAATCCCTGCTAAGAAATTAGCGGGGATTTTTTTGAACTAAATCTCAATGTCATGATCAGATCTTCAAATCTTGTTTGAGGGCACATTATGATTAACGAACATACTCATTGGGCAAAACAACAATTCGGTAAATCGGACTTAGGTGATCCAAGAAGAACAGCGCGTCTGGTAAAGTTAGCATCAACGCTTGCAAATGAACCAGGAAAACCACTTGTGAACATCACTCAATCCCCCGCCGATATGGAAGGTGCCTACCGCTTTATTCGCAACGAGAATATTGACGCAACGGCTATAGCAGAGTCAGGCTTTAAAGCCACGGTTGAACAAGCAAAAAGTCATAACTTATTGCTCGCATTAGAAGACACGACCACACTAATTTATAAGCATTCCTCCATTCGAGATGATTTGGGTCATGTCGGACGAGGAGCAAAACAACGAGGCTTGTTAGCTCATAGCGTATTACTGTTTGCGCCAGACACAAAGCAAGTTGTGGGATTAATTGAACAGTCTCGCTGGAGTCGTGATATCAACACGATTGGAAAAAGAGAAAAACACGCGACGACTTCTTACGAAGAAAAAGAAAGTTACAAGTGGGAGTCAGCGTCACGAGCGATGGCAGAGCGGCTGCAAGGACAAATGGCGAACGTGATATCGGTGTGTGACCGCGAAGCGGACATCTACGAATACTTGCAGTATAAACTGACCGAGCAGCAACGATTCGTCGTACGCTCGATGCAAAGTCGTCAT
The DNA here is from genome assembly GCF_031198785.1 of Pseudoalteromonas sp. HL-AS1. Classification (NCBI taxonomy): domain Bacteria; kingdom Pseudomonadati; phylum Pseudomonadota; class Gammaproteobacteria; order Alteromonadales; family Pseudoalteromonadaceae; genus Pseudoalteromonas; species Pseudoalteromonas sp. HL-AS1. The sequence continues at coordinate 1,091,574 of NZ_CP133569.1, read as the reverse complement.
ATTGAAGAAGGTGAGGATAAGCTCTATGCGTTTGCAAGCGAGCTGATGAGTGCAGGCACCAAACACATCCACATTGCACAAAAAGGAGGAAGAAAAGCCCGAAGCGCAACACTGGATATCACCTATGCGCCAGTGACACTCAAAGCGCCTTACAATAAGAAAGGACACTCCCTCCCAGTTTACTATGTCGGCTGTACAGAGCGAGGAAACGCTAAGAACGGCTTAAGCTGGCACCTATTAACCAGTGAACCAGTCACCAGCAAAGAAGACGCCTTAGCTATCATCACCTACTATGAGCACCGTTGGCTTGTAGAGGAATACCATAAAGTCTGGAAAAGTGATGGTACGGATATCGAAAGTTTACGCCTTCAAAGCCAAGATAACATGGAAAGATTGGTGACGATTAATGGCTTTATTGCGACGCGAATATTGCAACTAAAGTTCACCAATGAGCAGCCTGATTCTCCAAGTTGTGAACAACTGTTATCTCCCAAAGCATGGAAGTTATTGTGGTTAAAGAGAATAAAAACACCATTGCCTGAAACTGCTCCAAATATGTCATGGGCGTATCAGGAACTGGCAAAGTTAGGAGGCTGGAAAGATACCAAGCGCACAGGGCGTGCATCTGTGAAAGTGTTATGGAAAGGATGGCTTAAGTTACAAGCCATCCTGGAAGGCTACGATTTAGCAAAATCTCTTGAGTCAGACTTGTGATCAAGAGACAGCTTACTAAGCGCCTTTTTACTACATAGAAAAACAAGCTTAAATCGCTTCTTCATCTTCCTCTGCAGTACGAATACGTATTACACGCTCAACATCTGTGACAAATATTTTACCATCACCGATTTTTCCTGTTTGCGCCGTTTTTACAATAACTTCAATTGCACGGTCTACATCTTCATCAGTCAATACAATATCAAGTTTTACTTTAGGTAAAAAATCGACCATATACTCTGCACCACGATATAGCTCAGTGTGACCTTTTTGACGCCCAAAGCCTTTAACTTCGCTTACCGTCATCCCCGTAATACCCACATCAGACAACGCTTCACGCACATCATCTAACTTAAAAGGTTTAATAATTGCTTCTATTTTTTTCATATTAATTACTTTTGAAAGCTTCAGTTGCCTCGATTTTAGACAATCATGATGTTCATAGCAAACAAAGCGATTGAATTACGGTGATAAAACAACCGATCATGGTATAATTTATTATATAAAAATAGCTATACTTAAATGACTAGCAGTAAATGAGATTAATATGAAAAACAAACAAAACGGATTCACTCTTTTAGAACTCATGGTAACCGTGGCTATTGTTGGCATTATCGCCTCAATTGCACTTTGGAATAGCAGTGACATGTTAGAAGAAAATAGAGCTGAGAACTTTTTGTTGGAATTAAAAAGAAACATTGCATATGCCCGCTCTCAAGCCGCAAGCACTGATGAAATAGTTGTTGTATGTCCTACAGGACAAGGAAAAGTTAAAAACAAACAAGATACGTTCAACTGCAACGCCAAGTGGGATGTGAATAAGATTATTGTTGTGTTTATCGATGTTGATAATGATGGAAACTACAATAACGCTTCTGATACATTACTAAGAGCAATGGAAGAAATATCAGACAACGATAAGCTGTCGTTTGATGGTAACGATCGTCGCTTACGCTTTAATACTAGTGGTAGAATTACGACGAAACCTGGAGACTTTATTTTTTGTCCCAATGGTACTAATGAAAATAATAAAGCATTAACCGTATCACAGTCAGGTACAGCCTTTTACGTTGGCGATACAGACAAAAAATGTGGTTAAAAAAGACATAGCCCATATTGTCATATTTTTATCATTTACTATACTGAGTTAATCATTTATTAACTCAGGTCTTCAAGGATGAGATTATCAATATCAAAAAACAAGGGAGTGACACTTCTCGAATTAATGGTATCTATGGCTGTTGTCAGTATTATCAGCCAATTATCTATGTGGTTTTACCCAGATTTTTTAGCTAAAAACCGCTTAGATAACCATGTGAATCTGCTACACCGAAATATAAATTATGGCCGCCTTTATGCGATTGAAAATGCTACTTACGTCACGCTTTGTGCACTAAAAGACAGTCAATGTACAAAAGACGAGTGGAATGGCCAAATGTCACTCTTTATCGACAAAGATAAATCAACCTCGTTAGATGATGATGAACTACTCTTAGGTACTTTCGAGGATGTTCATGAAGCTGATACTTTAGAATACCCTCGTAGCGCCATTACTTTTCGCCCGGATGGGTCTTTAAATGGCTTCCAAAATGGGACTTTTATATATTGCCCCAATAGTGATAAAGCCAATCTCGAAGGATTGGCTTTATCTGTAAGTCAAACTGGACGTATCCGTATTAAATCAACTGATAAGTGTCAGAAGAAGTAAATTAACGCCCCCAACAGTATTCTACATCTGAATTACCTTTAGTACCTTTGGCGCCTTTGTAACCGGTATCAGTAATTGTAATTTGCTTACAATCGCCGTCACCTTTGACCGGTCCAGCCACAGGTTTTGCGGTAATGGTAAATGTATTGTCGTCATCATCTACATCAATAGATAATTCAAAATGACCATTTTCGGTTTTGTCTTGCAACCCTAAATCTGTAAATTTCTCTGTATATTCCCTATTATCAACAAAATACTGCTCTTCCTTGTTTGCTGCATCTAATAATGCTGCAGCAGCTTCAGCGCGCGAAGCACGCTTTACATATTCTGTATAATTAGGTAACGCAATTGCTGCAAGTATGCCGACGATAGCAACAGCTATCATCAGCTCAATTAAGGTAAACCCACGTTGTTTTTTCATCTAATTTCCTTATTTATTAACTTCGTCATTTTCTTCACGTTTATAAATATATGTTTGTTGTGTTTTAAAGCCAAACCCTAGAGTATTGTCATTTACTAACTGAATTTTACCATCGACAATAGTTAAACCAGGACCCTTTATTTCAGCAGGTTTCATTGGATTTTCCGCATTTTCACCTTTAATACCAGGCCCTATTAAATAAAACTGACTTTCTTGTGTTACGTCAACGGTTGGGTTGTCATCGCATTTACCATCTCCATTAACATCTACGCATGAAGGGCCTTCACCAAAGTATAACTGAGGTGTATCTGGTACATCATAGCTGGTTGTAAATTTAAGGTCGTCATACACTTTCGTACCATAATGTAGGTGAAATGCGTATAAAGACCCACCACCACCACTTAGTGAACATTGGTTTTCAGTCGATGTATCTGATGCAGGTGTGAAACTTGTAAAATAAGCAACACCTCCAATAACTGTAGCAGCAGCTAGCGACTTTTCACCCGTTCCTAGCTCATATCTCCAGCCATTAAATTTAGCCAAATCAACTTCCAAATCAACAAAATCATCAACGTCATCTAACGCATTACCAAATGGGTCTGAATTCATTTGCATCAAATCAGTAGGCACAATAGTATCTGGAGCATTAGTTTTATACGATTTGGTAACTGTATTTTCATCTCTGATCATAAACAATTGATTTTTCTCATTGGTGCCGGTTGGTTTAGAACGGTTACCACTGCCTATAACAATTGCATCGTAAGGTGTATCTAAGCGCGTGGTAACTACTTCCCCTTTTTCGCCGGTGGTTTGAGTTACTTTGCTATAAATTGTACGTGCTACGAGTGGCTGGTAAAAAAAGCGTCTGTCTTCAGTTGCTTTATTACTACCAAGCTCAGCTAATTTATAATGACTAAACTCCTCACTATTACTACCTGGCATATCTACACGCCAAATATTCCCACCGGTATCTGCCGCATAAATTCGGTCTATATATCCATCATAATCTGAGTCGAGTGTCGTTATATCAGCCGCAATACTGTGTTTACCTTTAAAGCCATTAATATCCGGTGTTAATGCCCATACTCTTTTACCGGTTTCAGCTTCAACAATATAGATACCTCGCCCTACATCATCTTCACTGCGTATCGCTTCATCTTTCTTAGTATCATAACCAGCACCAAAAACTAATAAGGGTTTATCCCCAAAGGCTTTAATGTAGGCTATTTGTGGTTTAGACCATGTTTGTGCAAGCTCTACAAAATCACCTTTCCCGCCTTCAATTGGTTTATCCCATAATTTTTTAGGCTTTTCATCAGGGTCTGTTATATCAAGTCCATAGTAATTTCTACCGCCTCTGCGCATTCCAGCAAATGCCCAAACGACATCATCGTCGGAGGCATTATTACCCAAGTACACTCTAATAGGACCATCCATACCGTATACTTTTGTGTCGTCTTTGTTATTACGAAGAGGTTTGATAATGTCATACAAAGCAGAAGGGATGAATGCCCAGCTTTCGCTAACGGTATTACCACTATCTTTGAACATATGTAAAAAGCCAGCGTTGGTACCAATAAGAATACGAACATCATCATTACCATAATCGATTGCAACAGGTTTAGAGTGTAGAGGGTCACCAAAAATATCTTTTCGCTGGTCAACGCTAGACCCATCGCCATCTTCATCATCAACATCAATACCCATCGCCCATTTAACGTCATTACTCGATAAGCTGAGCGGGTTGTTATCAACCAAGTTGAGAATATCACTCACAACAGAAGTATTAAAATCTACTATAGCTCCCTGTTTATCAGTGTATAAATTACGGCTACCTGAATCTAATGTCGTTAAATGAAGGTTCACACCGCCTTGAGCAACTAAATTACCATCTGCTGGCTCGTTATCTGGCAACCAGAATGTTTTCGCATTTTCATCAATTAAACCATTTTCATCAAGTGCCGATAGTCCTTTTGAGTCAACAATCTGACTCCCTGATACTTTCAGCTTTTTTAGGTTGCCACGCCAGCGAGCACCGGTTTCTGGATAAAACATCGCGAAATAAATAGCATCGCGGCTACGTGTTTGATCTACATTATTACTAGCTACTGATGGCGATGAAAAACTATCATTTACTTCTCTAATTCTTGAAATTGTATTTTTTAAAGCTTCTGAAAGTGCTTCAGCGGTTTTTGCTTCTATATACTGCCCACCACCTACACTTGCCGCTTTATCGAGTAAATCAATCCCTCCTTGACTCATACCAGTACCAAAACCAATGGTGTAAAGGCGGCCTGTATCTAACACATCACTTGTTGGTGTATATAAATCGACTTGTGTATCTGACGTTCCATGTAAAATTTTCGCCATTGCAACTAAATAACTATTGCTGTAGTACCCATCGTCAAAAGGTATATTGTCAGTAAATAGATCGTTATGGACATCTGCAATTTGGCTATCTCTTCCACTATCGCTAGTAGGATCACCATCAGTCATCACAATAACATTGATTGAATTATCACAACGTAATGGTTCACCATCCTTTTGCTTAAACGGTGATTCATAAGTTTTGTTGTTATCTATACTTTTATCACGATCGTCATTCCCACTGGCAAAATCAAGATTCTGTCCGGTAATGTAACGGTAGGCTTCCCATAACGTCTCCGTTATTGGTGTAGCGCCACTTGCAGGTAAATCATTAATTTTTTGTAATATATTAGCTTTATCTGCACCAACGCCTGCTAGTACATATCCACCTGAGCCACCATTAAATCGCATTAATCCAAAGTCAATATCATCATTATCACCGACCAGCTGTTTGATCGCATTCTGTGCAACGTTTAGCCGACTATCATTACATATATTGTCATAGTAATTGTTACTGTAATTGTAATCGTACCCATTTGTTGTTGGTCCATTATAAAATCGACCTAACTTGGTGCCTGAGTTAACTTTTTTGAAGCAATCTTTTGTATCGCGAGAGCCTGAGCTCTCAAAACATGTGCTTTGATAAAACCGAGGATTACTTGTTGAGCCTCCATCCCATTGATAACACTGCTTTCCATCTATAACATCCCAAGCCATACTTCCAGAAGTATCAAAGATCATCATTACACGTGGTTTTTCATCAGTTTCTACATCGTGATTTACATACAGCTCTATATCTTCAGCAACAGCTGACATACTGAGTGTTAATCCCAATAATGGGGTAAGCACTTTATTTAATTTAAATTTCATCTTAAATCCCCTTACTTACGCTAACCATTTCTTGTGCAATACCTGTAACAATGGTTAGTTGATGCTTGCTTTTAGAGCCATATTCTATCGTAGTAGATACTTGAACCATGTTGCATGAAACACCCGCTGTAAAACTATAACTACGAGGGCAATTAAGCTCTAGCGAACCATTATTTAAGTTCGTCATTATGCTTTTCATTTCGTGCCCAGGCTCTGTAATGTCCTTCTCTGGTATAGTGATTTTATTACCATCAGCATCAAGCTTACCCGAATCTGTAGCGATCTCATCTGGAGTAAGAAAAAAGTCACTATCAGCACCTTTTTTAGCTTCTGACGCAATTACTCTTTGCACTTCGCCAATCAATTGATTTTCTGCAACTTCTCGCTCTTGTGCTGCATTAGTAATTTTAATATCAATTGTACTACTACTCATAAGAGTAACTGCAATGCCGGTAACAGCTATCACCATAATTAATGCGGTTAAAAGCACCACACCTTGTTGCTTACTTGGTAACAACTTTAAATTTTCCATAGATTACCTCCAACATTACTTAAACGAATAGTTGTTGTAAAAACAGTGCGTCTATAATTATCATTAAAAGTTAGATCTCGTTTACCTGCACCTTCACCTAAGGTATATTTTTGATTTTTTATTTTTAAGCCCGGATCTGGTTGCAATGCTCTAACTAGTAAAAACACTTGCACCGTTAACATACCTTTGCGGTTTTCCCATTCAGCGGCAGTAATTGTGCTGGCACTTTTATAAGTATCAACTCGACTGTCGCTATTAGTGTCCAATCCAAATAAAAAACGCATATTTTCGACCCCTTCCATTATCGTTTCAGAGGTCATTTTTCCATTTACTAATCGTTTTCGTCTTAATGCGGGAACTTTTATTTTTTTATTATTTACTACATATTCTTCTTCTTTAATATAATAAACATGATGGCTATATGGCCAAATAGTTGCATTGATATTTGCCGGGGTATATTTGCCAGTTACAAAGCGTGCTTGTTCTTGTTCTGCGATAAAATAATTTATTTTATCGCTAGTAGTATTAGTACCAGCAATAGCATCATATTGAGGGTCACCTTGTAAAAACTTTAGTTGAAGAATATCGGTCTCTTTATCATCAGCAGGAATAATGCCATCATTTATGCAATTTAGGTTATCTTTGCTCTTAGTAGTTTTTGCATAAATAGTGCGAAAATTACTACTACTGATTAGATCTGGAAAGCTGCCATTATTAGCTCCCTCTAAGCAATCACCTGCTACCCCCGTCGCGGTAACCGTTGTGTTTGCTGCAGTAAATGAATCATCGTAATAAGTTCCCCAAAAACCCACTTGCTCTATATCGCGCTGCATAATATTAATGGCTAAGCGGCCAGACTCTTGGAGTTCACCTATGCTCATCGTGTCTTTTGTGGTGACTTTCATACTAATAAAAGTGAACATGACACCACCTAAAATCAAACCACCAATAAATAGCGAAATCATAACCTCTACAAGAGTAAACCCTTTTTGCTTCATGCTAACTCCTCACATATATATAACTGGTTAAAACCACTAAACGGCGTTTATTGTTAGCTTCATCACCACAAGTTACTTTTCCTGTAACTGTATTTGCTTTAAATTCTTGTCGCCCTTGCCATGATATAATTACTTCAATGTTAAACCCTTTGCCTCCAGTATCTGCCACTGAGGTTGGATTTATACATATTGTCGCATCATCTAAAGTACCCGTATTTTCACTAGCTCGAATAGCACGTTTCCATTGTGTTATATCTAATTTTGCTATATCAGAAGAACTACATATTGCACCAAAGCAACTCGAGTAAGTATTACTATTCGCTGAGCTTTGTATAACGCCTCCGTAATCTTTTATCATATCAATAGTGTCATTAGCACGAATACGTTGAATAATGTCATTTCCCAGAGCAACTGCAGCAGCACGCTGCATAGAGTCAAAGCTTGCTTGCTTTGCTTTTGCTTGCAAGGCAACTGCACCTAAAAGGCCAAAACTAAGAATAATAAATGCAATTAGCACTTCAATCAGAGTGAAGCCTCTTTGCACTTTTATGTGAGGTGATTGCATAATAAAACCAAATAAAAATTATCTGATTATAAGTTTATGTTATTTATTTGAGGAATCAATGAGGACTAAGACAAGCGGTTATATTTGTTGATAAACGGTTAATTAAACCTGTTTATTCAATAACACCGTTGATAATTAAGACTCAAATGTATTTAAATCAGGGGGAGGTTAATTGCAAGGTAAGCCTAAAGCGAATTTTTTACTAATTTAAGCTCACGGCGGCTCACTGGCAATAACTCACTGCCCCCTTGTAGCTCAATCATATGATTGCCATTCGCTTTTGAATGCAAAGCAATGACTTTTTGTTTATTAACCAATGTATTGCGATGGATTCGCAAAATATGTGTAGGAAATTGTAACTCTAATTGTTTTAGACTTTGTTCAAGTAAAGCTTCTCCACCACAGAATATCATTTTGGTATACTTTTCTTCGGCACTAAAATACAAAACATCATTTATATCAACACTGCGTAGAGTACCAGCTAGCTGATAAGAGATTTTTACATTTTGTTGTTTTTGAATATGTACTTTATTTAAGCGCCCGACTTGCTTAAGCACCTTTTGCAATGATTGCTCTGAAATAGGTTTAACTAAATAACCTGCAGCGCTTAATTGTAAAGCATCGAAGGCATGCTCAGGGTGAGCAGTTATAAAAACAATAGCAGGAGGTAGAGTTAAACTATTGAGCTCATTAGCAACTTGTAAACCATTCATACCGGGCATATCAACATCTAAAAAAATCAAATCTGGCGTTTGCTTTTTAGCAAGTACTAGGGCTTCATTACCATTACTTGCCTCGCCTTGTACAACTATGCTTTTATCATGTGCCAACAAACGAATTAAGCGCGATCTCGCAAGAGGTTCATCATCAACAATGAGTACGTTCATACACTGCCCTCAATTAGCTTAGGAATAACGACCTTGACCCTAAACACATCATTTTTATTAGTAATTGTTAGCTGCGCTTTATTTTTATAATAAATATTTAATCGCTGGCGAATATTTTCAAGCGCCATGCCGTTATTAGGCCTAGTTTGAGCATTAGAAATTGTTATAGGGTTAGAAACAATCATGGTTATATAGCCGGTAGTAATATGTAGCTCTACTTTTATTTCTGCACCATGCTCACTTGTTTCAACACCGTGGCATACTGCATTTTCAATTAATGGCTGCAGGGTTAAGCAAGGAATACTCAATGCAGGTAGTTCATTGGGTATTTGCCAATCAACGCTTAAGCGATTACCAAAACGCCACGTTTCAAGTGCTATATATTGCTTACTCAGCGTTATTTCATCGTCAAGAGATACATTTTTTCCTGAGTGCATTGCAGCCTGCGATAAGGCGGCTAATGCTAAAATAGCCTGCTCTGCCGCATCGGCATCATGATGAGTAAGCTCTGCAGCAGTGTTTAAACTATTATATAAAAAATGAGGACGTATTCTAGCTTGCAAGGCATCAAGCTCAGCTCGAGAAAGCGCTTTAGTTTGCTGCTCTTTTTCAAAATGAATTAATAAAAATTGGACGAATAAAGCCGCCAGCAAAGCCACTATAATGCAATTGCGAAGTGTGAAATAAATTAAGTTATCTGTATTATCTATATCAAAAGCAAAATGAGAAAATAAAATACTAAAAATGCATGTAGATAATAAAAAAAAGATAAAAAACAAACTTAACTGAAAAGTTTGAGTGCGCGTTTGTAAGAAAAATCTACAAAAGTATAAAGAAGAGGTACCGACTAAAACAATTAAATGCATAAACAAACTGATGATCCCAAGTCGAAGCCAAATATCGCCTTCTACATTGGGTGCAAAGGCTAAAACAATAGCAATAACTTGAGAAACAACAAGCGAAGCTAGTACGCCTCGCTCATTAAAAAGAGCCGAAAAAAGCAAACCATCATTTTTTAGTGACTTGCTCATAACGACTCTCCTATAATCTAAATTTTAAATTAACGTAGCTCTATAGGAACAGCAAATACGATATTCTCTTCTTCGCCTGGGTTTTCAACAACCTGCGTACCACCAAGATCTTTTAATCGGCTTATAACTTGTTGTACAAGTACTTCTGGCGCAGATGCACCCGCAGTTACACCCACTGATTTAGAACCTGAAACCCACTGCTCTTGCACATCAGTTGCATCATCAATTAAATAAGCAACAGTGTCCATTTTATCTGCAAGTTCACGTAAGCGATTAGAGTTAGAGCTGTTTTTAGCGCCAACAACTAATAGCACATCAACTTTGTCAGCTAAGTCACGAACAGCATCCTGACGATTTTGCGTTGCATAACAAATATCATCTTTACGAGGTCCGTCAATTGATGGAAACTTATTGCGTAGTGCATCAATAACATCAGCAGTATCATCAACTGATAAAGTCGTTTGACTACAGTAAAAAAGATTTTCAGCATTTTTTACATTAAGCGCAACAACATCATCAACGGTTTCAACAAGATAAATACCACCGGCTGAGTTATCATATTGTCCCATTGTTCCCTCTACTTCAGGGTGACCATGGTGTCCAATTAAAATACACTCAATACCTTTACGACTCGCACGTGTAACTTCCATATGTACTTTAGTAACAAGCGGACACGTTGCATCAAATACTTTTAAATCACGACGTTTAGCCTCGCTGCGAACCGCTTGCGATACGCCATGTGCGCTAAAAATAACAATACTGTCGTCAGGTACTTGATCAAGCTCTTCAACAAATACCGCACCACGGCTTTTTAGTCCATCAACCACATAGCGGTTATGTACTACTTCGTGGCGAACATAAATTGGCTTTTCAAAAATATCTAAAGCGCGCTCAACAATACTAATAGCACGGTCAACACCAGCGCAAAAGCCGCGAGGATTAGCTAGTAATATTTCCATTAACCTTCCACCTCAATAATATCAACTTCAAAGGTTAAACGCTGGCCAGATAAAGGGTGATTAAAATCAATCGTTACCGACTCACCTTGCACTTCGCGAACTAAACCAGGAAGCTCAGTGCCATCAGGTTGAGTAAACGCAATAATTGCACCTACCTTAGCTGGTGTTTCTGGACCAAACTTACTACGGTCAACGTAGTAAATATTATCTGGGTTTGGTTGACCAAAAGCATCTTCAGGTTCTAATTCAAACGTTTTACTTTCGCCTGCAGTTAAACCTAATAAACACTTTTCGAAGTTTGCCGTTAAGCTGCCATCACCCATTGTTAATTTAGCAGGTTTGTTGTGCACCTTGGTAGAATCAGCGGCAGAGCCATCTTCTAATTTAATAGAAAAATGGAAAATAACTTGCGAGTTTTCACCAATTACAGCTTGGCTCATGCTTTATGCTCCTTTGGACTCTCGCCGGTGAAGGCGTCAAATAACAATAATGCTGCGCCAATACAAATAGCGCAATCGGCAATATTGAATACAGGAAAATGTGAGTCTTTATAAAAAACGTGAATAAAGTCGATTACATAACCATACGCAATACGATCGTATAAATTACCAATAGCGCCAGCAAGTACCAATGCATAAGCACCGCATAGTACTTTATTTGTAGCAGGTAAGCGTTTTAGCCACCATACAAGCAAAGCACTAATAGCAACGGCAATTGCACTTAAAAACCAACGCTGCCAACCACCCGCTTCACTTAAAAAGCTATAAGCAGCACCATAGTTATGTACATAAGTAATACTAAAAACAGGGAGTAAGTTTATAGACTCTTGATAAGCCATAGTCCCTACAACAAGTGTTTTACTGGCAAAGTCTATTACTAAAAGTAATAGACTCAACCAAAGCCACACTAAACCACTTTTTTGGGCTAGTTTGCTCACTAAGAATAACTCCTAAGCGAATTGACGCTTTTCACCTTCGCCGTCAACATTACTTACACAACGACCACAAATTTCAGGATGAGCAGGCTCAACACCTACATCTTCGCTGTAATGCCAACAACGCTCACATTTAGCAGCATCTGTTGCAGCAACGCTAATGAACAAACCTTCAATTTCGGTAGCTTGTGTATCTGCAGGCTGGCTATCAACTTCAGTAACATTCACGGCTGATGTTAACAATACAAAACGCAGTTCATCACCAAGCGCGTTTAATTTAGCGGCAAGCTCTTTACCCGTAAATAAATTCACCGTTGCTTGAAGTGTTGCACCAATGACTTCTTCTTTACGTGCAGCTTCTAATAAGCGGTTTACTTCGTCACGTACAGTTAAAATCTCTAACCAATCATCGTTACTAAATTGGCTATTTGTTGGCGCTTGTAAGCCATCGTACCAAACTGATGTAAATACGTAGTCACTACGCTCACCCGGTAACGCTTCCCAAATTTCTTGTGCGGTAAAGCTCATAATAGGTGCCATCCAACGCGTCATTGCTTCTGCGATATGATAAAGCGCAGTTTGACAAGAACGACGTGCATGGCTATCACTCTTAGCTGTATATTGACGATCTTTAATAACATCTAAATAGAACGAGCCAAGCTCACCCGTACAGAAGTTCATTAGCTTTTGAGTTACTAATAGCATTTGGTAGCTGTCGTATGCGGCTAAAATCTCGTCTTGCAACTGAGCTGCGCGGCCAACAATCCACTTATCAAGCTCAACCATATCATCAACAGCTACTTGATCTGTTTCTGGGTTAAAACCATTTAGGTTAGCAAGCAAGTAACGGCTGGTGTTACGAATACGGCGGTAACGATCGGCTGAGCGTTTAAATATTTCATCCGACACAGTCATTTCTGCCGTGTAATCGGTAGAAGCCACCCATAAACGTAGAATGTCAGCACCTAGTTTATTCATCACATTTTGTGGTGAAATAACATTGCCTAACGACTTAGACATTTTGCGGCCGTTTTCATCAACAGTAAAACCATGCGTAAGCACTTGCTTATATGGTGCATGACCATTAATCGCAACTGATGTCATCATTGATGACATAAACCAACCACGGTGCTGATCAGAACCTTCAAGGTATAAATCAGCTGGACCAACCAAGTCTTCACGTGCATCTACTACACAAGCGTGTGACACACCTGAGTCAAACCATACATCTAGCGTATCTTGTACTTTCATATATTGCTTGGCGTCTTCTTCACCAAGTAAAGTAGCTGGTTCTAAATCGTACCATGCTTGAATACCAGACTTTTCAACAAGCTCTGCTGCTTGAGCAATTAGCTCTTGTGTATTTGGGTGAAGTGCACCGGTGTCTTTATCAACGAACAATGCAATAGGAACGCCCCAAGTACGCTGGCGAGAAATACACCAATCTGGGCGACTTTCAACCATGTTAGAAATACGGCTTTCGCCCCACTCTGGTAACCACTGCGTGTTTTTAATCTCAGCAAGAGAATCTTGACGTAAGTTAGCCTGATCCATACTTACAAACCATTGTGGTGTAGCACGGAAAATGATTGGTGTTTTATGACGCCAGCAATGTGGATAACTATGCGTAAGCGCATGGTGATGCATAAGCGCACCACGCTCTTTTAATACTTCAATTACGCTCGCATTCGCCTTAAATACGTGCTGACCTGCAAAAAGTTCAGTATCTGGTAAATAAACACCATTTGCACCAACAGGGTTAGCCACTTCAAGGTTGTAATTTAAGCCTGCCACGAAATCTTCTTGACCATGGCCTGGGGCGGTATGTACAACACCAGTACCTGAATCAGTAGTTACGTGTTCTGCAACAATCACTGGTACATTAAAATCATAAAAAGGATGGGCTACTTGCAAGTTTTCAAGCGCTGCACCTTTTACATACCCTAGTACGTGAAAGTGATTAAAACCAAAACGGTCCATAGCATCTTTAACAAGCTCAGAACCTAAAATTAGACGTTGTTGTACGCCTTCATCTTCAACCTGTACTAACGCATACTCTAAATCGGCATGCACAGCCACAGCGCGGTTTGCAGGAAGCGTCCACGGTGTTGTTGTCCAAATAACAGTACCAACACTGCCTTCGCCTTTATGACCATCAGCCAAAGCAAATGCACTAACAACAGCATCTTGATCAACAAATGTAAAACGCACATCAATTGCTGGTGACTGCTTATCTTGGTATTCAACTTCAGCTTCAGCAAGTGCTGAACCACAGTCCGTACACCAATGCACTGGCTTAGCACCTTTATGTAAATGACCTTTTTCAATAATACGACCAAGCACACGAATTGCATTCGCTTCAAAGTCAAAGTTCATTGTTAAATAAGGCTTATCCCAATCTGCAAATACGCCTAAACGTTTAAAGTCGACTTTTTGACCTTCAACTTGTTTTTTAGCATACGCACGACACTTTTCGCGGAATTCTGCTGCCGTTACTTTTACACCCGGCTTACCTACTTTTTTCTCAACCATTAACTCAATTGGTAAACCATGACAGTCCCAACCTGGTACATAAGGAGAATCAAAGTCAGATAATGTTTTAGACTTAACAATAATGTCTTTTAAAATCTTGTTTACTGAGTGGCCTAAATGGATATCGCCATTTGCATACGGAGGGCCGTCATGCAAAATAAAGGTTTTTTTACCTTTCTTAGCGCTGCGAATTTGACCGTACAGGTCGTCTTCATACCATGCTTTAAGCATTTTTGGTTCACGTTGTGCCAAATTGCCACGCATTGGAAACGGTGTTTCCGGTAAGTTCAAAGTATGTTTATAGTCGCTCATTTATCCTACATTCCGTCTCTATCGGCTACCTGATTTAAACCAAAACACTGCTTAGCGGCAGCAACATCGGTTGCTATTTGCGCCGTTAATTGTGTTAATGTCTCGAATTTTTTCTCATTGCGAAGTTTTTTTATTAACTCCACATGCATAAATTGTCCGTAAATATCCTGTGCAAAATCAAAAAGATGAACTTCTAACAATGCACGAGTTCCATTAAATGTCGGCTTATTACCTACATTTGCAACTCCAAAAATCTGTTTTCCTGCAATCGTTGCTTGCACTGCAAACACCCCATTAACAGGACACACTTGGCGTTTTAGGGCAATATTTGCCGTTCTAAAACCGAGTTCACGTCCTCTTTTCCAGCCGTGTATAACACGCCCAGAAATAGCATAATCGTGACCAAGCATTATTTTAGCATTCGCTAAGTCACCAGTTGCCAAAGCATCTCGTATTAAAGTGCTGCTTACTCTAGCATTTAATTGGCGGAAACTCGCGGTGCTTTTTACATCCATGCCAGCTTGCTTACCCATGCTAGCAAGTAAGTCAAAGTTACCTTGACGCTGCTTTCCAAACTTAAAATCATCGCCAACAGTGAGTGCTTTAACACCTAACTTTTTAATCAAAATATCATTAACGAATTGCTCAGCACGCATATTTGCAAATTGCTGATTAAAGCTAATGCAAATAACTCGCTCAATACCTAAATCACTCAATAAACGTAACTTATCTCGTAAGCGCGTTAACCGTGCAGGGGCATTGTTTTTAGCAAAAAACTCTTGTGGCTGGGGTTCAAACAGCATTACAGTGCTAGGCAAACTATGCGCTTTAGCATCGCTAAGTAAACCTTTTAACACTTCTGCGTGGCCTAAATGAACGCCGTCAAAATTACCAATAGTTAACACACAACCAAAATGGTGTGGGCGAATATTGTGTATACCTCTAATTAACTCCATGCCACCTAATGCCTTGTTTAGCGAGCTATTAATTACGGCTAAAAAATGATTAAAGCCGCAGAGTTGCCGATTATAATCTTTTTTTTAGTTTGATTCAGTAATTGCTACACTTTTTATCGTATTTAGTCTAACGCCCATCACAAATAGCATTGCAAAGTAGCTAATACCAGCCAAAGCCACTAGCGCTACTAATAATATTACTTGCTGTGTAAAGGCCCATGTAGCCCAATAATAGTAACTGCTCACAAACCATGTGACAGCTCCCATAACAATACTTGCAACAACACATTTAAGTGTAAAACGCATACTCATTGATGAGAACTGGTATACATTTTCTTTTTTAAGCTGTCTGTATAATAAAAATGCATTGCAGCTAGCCGATAACGAAGTAGCAAGTGCCAACCCTAAATAACCAATGAAAGGAGCCAGCATAATGTTAAACACCATATTAAGTACTAAGGTAATAATACCAATACGCACCGGCGTTTTTGTATCTTGACGAGCATAAAAGCCAGGAGCGAGTACTTTTATTAGCATAAAGCTTACAAGTCCGACCGAATATGCAACTACGCCTAAGCTTACAGCTTTGACATGATCAACACTGTCTTCTTTAAATGCACCGTGGTCGAACAATACGGTAATAATAAGTGGACTGATGATCATTAAACCTATCATTGCTGGCAGGCCTAAAAATATAACAAAACGAACTCCCCAATCGAGAGAATGCTGAAAGTCGCTACTTTTTTTACTGCTATGTAGTTTAGAAAGCGCCGGTAAAATAACTGTCGCAATACCAATACCAAATAATCCCAGCGGAAATTCAATTAAGCGGTCTGAATAATAAAGCCATGCAATTGAGCCCGTCATCAGTAATGACGCAATCATGGTATCTAGCAACAGATTAATTTGACTAATAGAGACACCAAACAAAGCCGGTAGCATAAGTTTTCGTACTTTTTTTACGTTTTCGTCTTGCCATGCCCAGCGCGGACGCGCCAACATTTTAGCGCGATACAAGAACGGTAGTTGAAATAGTAGCTGCACTACACCACCGACAAATACACCTATGGCAAGTGAATAAGCACCTACCGAAAATTTATCATGTAAAAAAATTGCACACGTAATAATAGAAACATTAAGCAAAACTGGTGTAAAAGCAGCAACAGCGAAACGGTTATACACATTCATAACCGCACCACTAAGTGCAACTAAGCTTACAAAAAATAAATAGGGGAATGTAAGTTTAAGTAGTGAACTTGCAAGTTCAAATTTTTCGGCATTAGGTCCGCCTTGCCACCAATCTATAAACCAACCGGTACCAAATAATGCTGCAATAACAGGAGAAGCAACAACACCTATAATAGTGACAATTAGTAAAATGGTTCCTAATGTGCCTGCTGCTTGTGCAACAAAAAGTCTGACCTTGTCGTCGCCTTGCTGTTCTTTAATTTCACTTAGCACAGGTACGAATGCTTGTGCGAAGGCACCTTCTGCAAATAAACGGCGTAAAAAATTAGGAATACGGTTAGCAAATAAAAAAACATCAGCCGCTGCACTTGCGCCTAATAAATTGGCAACGACAGCATCTCGAACGAGCCCTA
Source organism: Pseudoalteromonas sp. HL-AS1 (assembly GCF_031198785.1). Classification (NCBI taxonomy): domain Bacteria; kingdom Pseudomonadati; phylum Pseudomonadota; class Gammaproteobacteria; order Alteromonadales; family Pseudoalteromonadaceae; genus Pseudoalteromonas; species Pseudoalteromonas sp. HL-AS1. Next base: position 1,074,187 of record NZ_CP133569.1, on the reverse strand, counting down.
AAATACGCGATATCATAGTCATACAACTAACAATCATACCAGAGCGAAATAAACCTTTTGACACCTTAAACCTACTCAAAAATCCTCAAGATAGGCGATTATGCCACAGTCTTTTTTATAAATCGCTTTAAAGCACTAGGCTGGGGGTCTGTGCTTTGTTACAATGTCTATATTAACTGCTAAAGCGGCAAATTGATGCTCGTTATATGGTGCAGTTTTTCTTGGATTGTTAAATTTAAATTGACATCCATGATAGAAACAGGCATATTCCACGGCCTTTAATTTAAGCTTTATTTTAAGATTGTTAGGAGCAAACCTTGGCTAACATCAAGTCTGCAAAAAAACGCGCTATCACAAGCGAAAAAAACCGTCAGCACAACGCAAGCCGTCGTTCAATGATGCGCACTTACTTCAAAAAAGTAATTGTTGCTATTGAAGCGGGCGATAAAGAAGCTGCACAGCAAGCTTTTTCTGTTGCTACACCTATCCTAGACCGTTACGCAACTAAGGGTCTAATTCACAAAAACAAAGCAGCTCGTCATAAGAGCCGTATAGCAGCTAAGATTAAAGCTCTATAATTTGTTTTTGATAGAATATAAAAAACCGGCTTTTGCCGGTTTTTTTTTATCTAAGATTTAATCTCATACTTTAATAACAGTCGACATGAATATTTAAACAGATTGGTGTCATACATTTTCCAAGTCTGGATAAAACTTCTTAAGCATTGCCGCTATTTTTTTAGGTGTAAACGGCTTCACTACAAATCCTTTAGCGCCTTTATCAATTGCATCCTTAACATTTTCAATACCTGAATGCGCAGATACCATTACTACATTTGTCTCAGGGCTTAATTCATTGATTTGTGCAATCAAATCTTTGCCATCGCCGTCCGGCAGTTCTATGTCTAAAAAAATGATATTATAATTTGCAGCCTGGCACTCACTAATACATTGTGAGGCAGTAGATGCTTCCTTTACGTTATCTATCCCTAAGTGCATGAGCGTTTGACTCAAAAAACTACGCACTGTGCTAACGTCATCTACAATTAAAATTGATAGCTGCGTATTCATCTTTATTCCTCGTAGGCTATAAGCTAACTTTAAGTTATCATAATAATTAGCTTAGTATATAAATTTGCTCATTTAATTATAGAGACCTACGGAAAAAAGGCCAGATTTGCTTTATGTCTAAAACCCCAAATAAACAGTCGTTGCTAGGTAAAGCACCAACAAGAAAAAAAACAGCGCAAAAAAGAAAGCCGCAACGCCCTACTCAGCGCTCTATACCCGCAGAGGAAAAAACAAACATAAACAATGGCACTAGCCAAAAAACAAAGTCAAAAAAGGGGCTATTTATATCTCTGGCCATTGTTATTGTAATAATTTTAGCTTTTCCAAAACCAACCTTGCTCACCTATAAAAAATTAGGGATGGTAAGTGAGAGTGTTTACTGGCCTGGACTTTTAGGTTACGGAGCTACTTTAATTGATTCCAACTTGCACCCCAACTATGATTCTAGCCGTGAATCCCTTTATTTATGCAGTGATTTACAAAAACCACAGAGCTGTCAAAAGTATCAAGTAATTGCTGACAATGGTTTGTTTTCGGCAATTGGCAGTTACTTTTAGCATTAAAAAAACTAATCTGAAAATTTAAAATTACTTGGTTGAAAGGTGTGCAAAAGATCAACATAATGGCGCTCCTTTTTTCAACAACTGAACTATTGAAACGACCATGCTAAACGAGCTAGATTGGCTTTTAAATACTACACTACTTGCACTAGGTTTAGGTGCATTCTTTATTAACCAGATAACACTGCTGCGCGTTGCCGCCATTAGTGCATGTGGTTTATTGTTCTTATCATTTAGCCTAGATCTTATGTCGTCGAGCGTTATTTCAAATATGAGTTTAGTGTTGATCAACACTTTTTACTTGTTTAAAGTTTATACATTCGGGCAATTTAATGTAACCCAAAGTTAACAACTTTTCCTTAGAATATTTAATAGCCCAGCATTGCTGGGCTTTTTTATTGCGAATTTTTAAAATATTAGAAACACGTTGGATCAGGACAGTATTGAACGCCACTAAAGCACCACTACAATAATGGTGCTGAGCATGTACTGTTGAGAGAAACGAGAAGAAAGACGAAAACCGAAAATACCTAATAAGCTAGGTTAATCTACTGTTGTTAATTCACTTTGGGTTTGTGTTTTAGATGGACTATCTTCAGCGTTAGCCTGATTAAACCAAGCTGAAACACCTAGCACGATAATTGAAATAACAACGAGGCTTAATTTAGCCCCACTTTGACCGGATTTCATAACACCCTCTTTATATTTTTATTAGTGAGAATATCTTTTACACTAATGAAAATTACAAATGTTAACAAGCTGTTTTTTAAACTAATTAGCTATCAGCTAATAACCTTTTGTTCTATCCACTGAATTATTGAGTGCTAAGCCCTTATTCAAACGTTCAATATTATCGGCCATTTGGTCTATAACGCTATTTAAATCAGATAGCGCTGCACAATGTGGTGTAAGTGTTATTTTGGGGTTTCCCCAGTAAGGGTGATTCTGCGTTAAAGGTTCTTGGTCAAAAACATCCAAGGTAGCTGCGCGTAAGCTATCGTTATTTAATGCATTTAATAAATCTTGCTCAACCACATGAGCACCACGTGCCACATTAATAACAACAGCATGTGAAGGTAGCTTAGCAAGCATTGAGTGATTAATAATACCCTTCGTTGCCTGCGTAAGAGGTAATAAGCACACGAGATAATCAATCTTACAAAGCATATCGCTAAGTCCTTCATCGCCATAATAAACCTCGACATTAGTCGTGTTTTTATTACTTTGCGCCCAGGCACTTACTTTAAAACCATTAGTTACAAGTTTTTGCGCACATGCTTTACCTAATTCGCCAAATCCAAGTATACCAACATGTTTATTACTAAAAGCTCGTTTTGGCTTCCATGTTTGCTGTGTTTGTTTAGTGTAATACTCTTTTAAGCGTAATTTTTGAGCTAAGACATGTGTAAGTACATATTCCGCCATACCTTCAGCTAGTTGCATGTCAACAATACGTACTACTTCGACATGTTCAGGTAATAATGTTAAATCGATACTGTCTACGCCTGCACCAAATGACGACACAGCTTTTAAGTTAGGCAGCTGCGGCCACAGAGACTCAGGAGCATTCCACGCAAGTACAAAATCCACATTATTTGCGTTTTTGCAATCAGGCCATTGCTCTATCAATGTATTTGGTAATCGCTCTTGTAACTTCGTTATTAGCTTTTCGTTGTTGCGCCCCGTTATAGCCACCAATACCGACATAAATTCTCCTAGCAATTCACAGTTTATAATTTAGTACTTTAAAAAGTCACACTACTGCAAAGTAACTGTCACACCCTTTTTTTAATCTTACATGTATAGCGAATAGACCAAACGGAATATGAGGTTAATATGATAAGTGTTGATAAAGTAATTGCAGCAAACTTACCACAACTAGAGAACTCTCCAAAAGTAAAAGGTTTAGTAAAAAAGGGCTTAGGTTACTTATTGCATGAACAAGAGTTTATCACCTTTGGTAATACGTACCCTCACCTACAAGGGTTAGAATTTGTTGAGCAAGTACTTGATGAACTCAATTTTGATACGCGCTATAAACCTAAGCAGATAGAACATATTCCTAACGAGGGTAAACTTGTTATTGTTGCTAACCACCCTATTGGTTCACTAGATGCTTTAGCACTTATCAAAGTACTCTCTACAGTAAGGCAAGATTTAAAAGTAGTCGCAAACCGCATGTTAATGTCGGTCAGCGCAATGCATTCTCTTTTACTCCCTGTTGATAACTTATCTGGTATGAGTAAAAAGCAAGAGCTTAGTAATATACAAAACCATTTAAAAGGTGGAGGTGCCTTACTTATATTTCCTGCAGGGGCAGTATCGCGCCTAGGACCAACCGGTATTAAGGATTGCAAATGGAATAGCGGTTTTTTACGTATGGCAAAAAAAGCCAACTGCCCCATTTTACCTATTTTTATTAAAGCCAAAAATAGTCCACTTTTTTATGGTACATCAATGATTTATAAGCCTCTGGCAAGTTTATTATTAGTGACAGAAATGTTTAAGCAGCGCAAAAAATCTTTAGAGTTTGAGATTGGTGCTTCTATCCCTCCTGAGTCCTACTTAATAGAAAACCTTAAAGATAAAGAAATTGTAAACCTCATACGTAAACAGCTTTATAGGCTTACAACTAAAAAAACACTGCCGCTAAAAACACAAACACCTATTGCTGTGCCCGAGTGTAGAAAAGAACTAAAAAGAGCAATTGAGCAATGTCAGCTTTTGGGTAAAACACACGATGGCATGCACATTCATCTATATCAATATGTAGGTAGTTCACCTATTTTTAGAGAGCTGGGACGCCTCAGAGAAATAGCATTTAGAGCAGTAGGTGAAGGAAGCGGTAAGCGTCGTGATATAGATAAATACGATATGGATTACCAACACCTTGTACTGTGGGACCCTATGCAACTAGAGCTAGTAGGTGCTTATCGATTAGCCTGCGCACAACAGATAATACAAAAGCATGGACGTGAAGGTTTATATACCGATAGTTTATTTTCTTACACCGACGCTATGACGCCCTATCTACACCAAGGAATTGAGCTTGGTCGAAGTTTTGTACAACCTAAGTATTGGGGACGTAAGAGTCTTGACTATTTATGGTACGGTATTGGTGCTTTTATAAAAAGCTATCCACAGTATAGATATTTATTTGGGGCCGTAAGCGTGTCCAACGCTCTACCTGAGCAAGCCAAAGCCATGCTCGTTTATTACTATCAACATTACTATAAAAGCAGCATAGAACTAGCTACACCTAATAATGAGCTTAAATTAACTGAGCAACAGCTAACTCAATGCAATATTCTTTTTAATGGAAACGATGTTAAAGAAGATTTTGTAGAATTAAAACATGTGTTAGCTAATATGGGCGCTCAAGTCCCTACTTTATTTAAACAATACACTGAGCTTTGCAATCCTGGCGGTGTACAATTTTTAAGCTTTAGCATTGATCCCGATTTTAATAATTGTATTGATGGATTGGTATTAGTCGATCTTAAAAGTGTTAAAGAAAACAAAGCTAAACGTTATTTGGAATAACTATTGATAAGTAAAGTCAGTGCACCGAGTATTTTATGCCTTATAAAGTACTCGGTTTATATTTAATTATAAATACCGACTCAATCGCATTTAAGTCTTCCAATACTTTTTTAAGTGTCGGGTGTTTAAATTATTTTCGTTCCCTGCTAAAAAGATATTTTCTTGTTTATTAAGGCCCTGATTAAACACGAGATTATGGCAAGGCAGTGCCTGCCTTATATTCATGTGACTGTTAATTAAATAAATATGTCAATCTTTACAAAAGCATAACGACACTAAAATTAATCTAAATCAATAAAATATTTTATAAGCTTCAAATGCTTTTTAAATTTTGATCTAGAACAGGTTTTCATATTTATTGCTCGGTAATAATAGCGCCAATCAAACAGTAGTTCTTGGAGAACAACATGAAAACTCAAATTAGCATCGCATTATTAACCTCTTTATTAGCACTCTCTCCAGCTGCACACGCTAACTTTAGCGTAAATGTTGGCGCTATTAACGTAAACCCTGATAACAGTAGCTCAGCGATTAATGAAGCACCTACGCTAGGCCTTAAAGGTGATTCAGATACTCAACTAGGTATCACCGTAGATTATGCATTTAACGATCAATGGGTGTTAGAGCTGATAGCAGCAACACCGTTTTCACACGATGTAAATGGCGCAGGCGGCTTAGCAGGCAACAAAATTGCAGATATAAAACAACTTCCACCGTCGTTGGTTGCACAATACCACTTTTTAGACACTAGTTATGCGCTAAGACCTTTTATAGGCGTAGGCATAAACTACACTGCATTTTTTGATGAGCAACCCTCTCAAGCACTTAAAGCAACACTAGGAACAGACGATGTAGAAGTAAAGTTAGATGATTCGTTTGGCTTTATGGCTCAGGTAGGTGCTAACTATAAAATTGATGCAAACTGGGGTTTACACGCCATGGTATCAATTATGGATATTGATACCGATGCCACTGTTTATGCTAATGGTGCAAAAGCACTTACATCAACTGTTGAGCTTGACCCAGTTGTTGCAATGTTCGGTGTTAGGTACAGTTTTTAAAGCAAATATAAAGTAGTACATAGTTACCCAATTACAATGTGTGTTAAAAGGCCGAAAGGCCTTTTTTTCATTTGTAGAGATTAGGGCAGGTTACTTAACTTTTTCTGCTCTAACATTTCTTTCCAGTGCATTACTTCACTTGGCAATATAGGTGTTTTCCCATCAAAACCAGCAACTTCAAGCATTTCTTCAATACTTATAATACCCTTTTTACTTTTAAATACACCGCGTACATAAGCAATAGCATGTAAGCCTCGCTCTGAGTGAAACTTTTGCTCAATATAAAAGTATTTATGATCCCAGCCAACTAACTTAGTACTTATTGTATATCGCTGCATAGGTTTAATATCGCGGATATAAGTAATAGCAGTTGCGTTAACAATCGGAAACCAACGTCGCTTCATTATTTGTTTTAGTAAGCCAACACGCTCCGTCATCCACGTGCGAGATAAATCCATCATCGCAAGATAGCGTGAGTTCGTTAAATGTAGATTAATATCACAATCAGTCGGCAAAGCTTTGTAATCAATATCTACTGTATCAAGTAGATTTTGATATTGCTTATTGCGTTTAATTTTGAAAAATAATAATAAAAGTCGAATATATAAGTTCACAAAAAAGGTCTTACCAGTTAAATTTATTCGAGTGTAGCATAGCCCCTTGCGAAGACGAATATTCTAATTTAATCTTAAATCATTATTACAATAAAAAAGATAACTAATGAAATCAAAACTAAAAATCATCGCTGCACTGGCCCTATCAGTCCCTAGCTACAATGCTTTTGCCGATTTTTCGTTACCAGGTAAAGGCTCAGTAACTTACCCTACCGGTGTAGTTAAAGAATTTAAATTTGGTTTTGAATGGCAGCAAAAAGCTGAGAAATTCACTATTGGATCTAAAAGTTACAATATGGAGCAAATTCCTAGCTCTTATTCTGTCGCCATCACGCTTTCGAAAGATGACAGCCAAGTATGGGTTCAAGAATTTAATAATGGGTTTATTGAGGAGTTTGAATGGCAAATTGGCGAACATACAGTCACTCTAAAAAAGCAGCAGTTTAGCGATCCGGTAAAAGGTGACTATGTTATTGAGCTAAATGGCCGTAGCTATTTTTTCACTCGTAATAACGCCAGTATCGTAATGAACTTTAACGAAGAAGGTATTGAGACGATTGCAATTGATGGGGTAGCAAAAAATATGGGCACTAAAAATTAGTCCCCATATTTTAATTTCTTTATGTCAATTACACTTTTACTGTTTTTCGGTTAATCCCGTAATCACGTAATTTATTAGCTACCGCGGTGTGACTTAGGCCCAATCGCTTAGCTAACTGACGTGAGCTTGGATAAGCTGGGTAGAGTTTGCGAAGTAAAGTCGCCTCAAAACGTTTAACAGCTTGATCTAGTGAGCCTTCAAAATCAGACTCTAAATACCCTAAATCATGAGTAAAAGTTGGTAACTGCAAATGCTCTACGCGAAGCTCGCTATCATCTAGTAACGACACTGCACGGTAAATTGCATTTTCCAGCTGACGCACATTTCCAGGCCACGGGTACTCTTGTAAAAAGCTTAAACATTCTTGTGATAAAACAGGAATTGCATGACCATTTTGTTGTGCGTATTTTTGAATAAAATGCTCTGCAAGTGGCCCTACATCTGCTTTTCTATCTCTTAGTGGCGCTATTTCTAAAGTAAGCACGTTTATACGGTAATATAAGTCTTCTCTAAAAACCCCTTCTTGTACCATTGCAGGTAAGTCTTTTTGAGTAGCGGCAACAATACGTACATTTACTTTAACTTCGTTCTCATCGCCTACTTTTCTAAACGTACCATCTTGTAAAAAACGCAGTAACTTAGTTTGTAGTTGAGTCGACATTTCGCCAACTTCATCTAAAAATACAGTTCCACCATCAGCTTGCTCTAATACACCACGCTTTGGCGCTGCGTTTTCTTCGTACCCGGCATAACCAAATAATTCAGACTCAGCAACATCATCAGGAAGTGAAGCACACGACAGCGCAATAAAAGGCTTAACAGAGCGATTAGATGCGTAATGGCACGCTCTAGCTAATAACTCTTTACCTGTGCCAGTTTCACCAGTAATCAAAATAGGGGCTTCTAGTTGCGCCATTTTGCGTGCTTCGCGCACAACTCGGCGCATTGCCGTACTAAAGTTATGAATAGTAGCAAAGCTTTCTTGACCGTAGCGTCTAAATGCACTGACCTGCTGCCCTAAGCGGCTTTGCGATTTAATGTTAATAACCGCACCCGCAAGCACATCACCTTCACTACCTTGAGGGACTGCAATTGGTAAAATGTCTGCAATAAAATCCTCACCCGCCACTTCAACGCGTGTGGTTTGCCCGAGCACTTCTTTACCTTCTAGCCAACGTGTAAAGTTAAAGCCTTTAAGTAAGTTATTAATATTTGCACCAATAACTTCTTTTTCAATTAACTGTAAGTCCTTACATGCTGCATCGTTGCATAAGCGTACCCAACCTTTAGCATCAATAGAGATAACGCCATCAGGCAATGCGCGTAGCAAAGTATTTAATTCGTTGTGTTCACGCTCTGATGGTAAAAACGCAGTGGTACGCACGTCATGTACGCCGTCGATTAAACGTATCGATGGCATAATTTTTTGAAATTGTTCAAATTCTATTTCGGGAAAACTAACGTACATACGACAATTTACAGAATCAACTTCAATTCCTTTTAGATCAACGCTGTAGTTAACTAATATATTAAGGATTTCTTGAGCAATACCAATTCGATCAGCACAGTGAATATCTAGACGCATACATCCTCAAAGAAGGAAAAACTATATTAGCTGAATAATACGCTAAGTCGCTTTGAGAAGGTAGCTTATTGTAAACATTTTTGGACAAAACAGACTGCGAAAGCGATAAGTTGAAATGTAATTAAATGAAGAAAAGTAGCACTGATATTTAACTATACCAGTGCTATTTGTTAAATCTTATTATGTGACTACTTACCTTGTGGGTAAGCAGACCAATCACCACCATCTAATTGTATAAATGGTCTTTGGTTAACATACATCATTATTGTGCCTTCGTTTTCAGCAACCTTAGGTGCTGTAGGTAGATTTTCAAGCAAATTAGCAACACTATTATTCCCACCAAATACATCAGTTTGCAGCGCCTTACTTACCAGCTCTGAAAGCGCAAAGTAACTTGTTGAATCATCAACCACAATTTGCGAGTAATTTTGTACGTCTGGGCCTATAAATTTAATTGCTACAGGTACCGACACAATTGCTGGGCTTGGGATTTCACGTAAACCTGCAAACTGTACTTTGTCACCTTTTAAATTAGCGCCGTGTTCAGGCACTATCATTAACATAACGTTGCGACCGCGTTTTTCTAATTTTTTTACAAATTGGTTAATATCAGCAAACAAGTTTTTATGTCTGATTGGGTATGTCTCTTTACTATTAATCCTTGGTTGATTCTCTAGCTGATTACCATCATGTAAACTTGTGGTGTTGTAGTACATCGCACACGGCTTACAATCTTCAGCTTGCTCTAACCAACCATCCAGCACAGCTTCATCTGAGTAAATAGGGCTATTATCAAAACCTCGTAGCGCCACTGGCATTGAATCTATATTAAATGGCGTACTATCTAGGCCACCGTAGTGATACACCGCGCAATACTTCCCCTAGCACTAAGGTATATGTATACTTGTGCCCAATTGTAACTAGGATAAGGGTGTGTCTCTTACCTTCTGGTGTTACTACCATATAGCAAATCATTATCTTAGCTACAAATAATAAACTGATGGTCGAGCATTTTAGTATGACTAAATACTAAGATAGCTAAAGCAAAAAATTATAAGGCCATTACAACAATTCTTAAAGTTAGGAAGTAAATATGAGTTCAGCTCCAGATAGTGGTTGGTTTGGCCACCCTAAAGGACTTTCGACATTGTTCTTCACTGAAATGTGGGAACGAATGAGTTATTACGGTATGCGAGCTATGCTCGTATTATTCATGACAGCAAGCTTACAAGAAGAAGGCCTTGCCTTTACTGTTGCATCAGCTGCTGCAATATATGGTTTATACACAGGTGCGGTATACTTTTTAGGTTTACCAGGTGGCTGGCTAGCAGATAGATTGTTTGGCGGTCAAAAAGCAGTGTGGTATGGCGGCATAACTATTATGATTGGCCATATTATTTTGGCTATTCCTCATGATTATTCTTTTTTCATTGGCTTAATATTTGTAGCAACAGGTACTGGTTTACTAAAACCAAATATCAGTGCAATGGTAGGCCAATTATATAGCGATGCTGATGAGCGTCGTGATGGCGGTTACGCTATTTATTACATGGGTATTAACATGGGTTCTTTAATAGGTTACTACGTATGTGGTTACTTTATGGAGAACGTAGGCTGGCACTGGGCATTTGGTGCGGCTGCTGTAGGTATGGCCATTGGTTTAGTGCAGTACAAACTCACACTTAATAACTTACCAAAGCACAGTGCTTTACCGGCTAATCCATTAGGCTCTAAAGGTACTTCACGTGCATGGGTCGGTATTGCTGCATTTGTAATTGCAGCTGCTGCAGTTACTACGGCTGCAATGACCGGCGCTATTGTTATTAATCCAACTGTAGTTGCAGGTTACACAGCCATTGTATTTACTATTATCTTTTTTGTTTATTTTGGAGTTATTTACTTTACAGGTAATTTAACAGATGCAGAAAAACAAAGAATGTGGGCACTATTTTTAGTATGTATTGCATCTGCATGTTTTTGGTCTGGCTTTGAACAAGCTGGTTCATCATTAAACTTATTTGCTCGCGACTATACTGACCGTCTTATTGGTACTTTTGAAATCCCTACAACGTGGTTTCAATCATTAAACTCACTGTTTATTATTACTTTATCGCCATTTTTTGCAGCGCTTTGGATTAACTTATCTAAAAGCTTAGTATCACCTAGCTACAGCGTTAAATGTGCAATTGGCTTAATTATCATGGCATCAGGCTTTTTAGTTATGTTTATGGCGGCTCATTACGCAGCTGAAGGCTTAAAAGTTGCGCCTTACTGGCTTGTTACTACGTACTTTTTACATACAGTGGGTGAGCTTTGTTTAAGCCCTGTAGCATTAAGTGCTGTAAGTAAGTTATCGCCTAAACGTTACACTGGCCAAATGATGGGTGTGTTTGTATTAACTTACTCAATCGGTAACATCATCGCAGGTTTACTTGCTGGTAATTTCGATCCGAATAATGTTGATGAAATTCCTAACTTATACTTACAAATTGCATTATTTAGCATTGGTGTTGGTGTTGTTTTAGTACTAATGACTTTTAAAGCTAAAGTATGGGAAAAACAAGGTTTAGAAGAGAAAGTCTCTTAATTATTGTTTATTTCAAATGTAGCAATATAACCTAAGACAATTCCTCCATAGCTTCTATGGAGGAATTTTTTATCCAACTTTGCCCGGCCCCCGTTAACTGATATTATATCCTGATTGGTTATTGAATAGACTCAGGGACATCCGTAGATGCAATCGTTAACGATATCACGTGTTATTATATTTCTTAGCTTTATTCTAACTGCCTGTGGTAGCGGTGATGAAGTGACGGTTAATCCAAACGATCCTGTTGAGCCTGAACCTAGCAAATTAACACTATCAAGCGCTAATGGTTTAGACGCTACATTAGACGAAGGCAATTTTATATTTAATGCACCTTCAAGTGCTATTTCTAGTGATGTAGAGCTTACCTACGAGAAAACATTATTAGATGAGACGAATAAACAACAAAATATAATTTCTGATTTACATGCGCTTACGCCCTCCACGCTTACTCTTGAAAAACTTATTACCATCACAATAAAAATCCCTGATGACTATGCATTAGGCGGACAACTGTTTATCGCAAAACTATCAGGCGCTAATTGGGATACTGTTACAAATTCAATAGTTTTAGATGGATTTGTTAGCGCTCAAGTAACAACACTGGGCACATATGCAATACAAATGCAGCGCAATGAAGCTTTCGCAAATATCGGCCCAACTTGCGACGCTAATGCAACAGAGCAATCGGTAAGGTTTGTTCACGTTGCAGATTTACATGCTCGCTTTGGCTATGAAGAGCAATATTTCAGCCAGATCAAAGCCTACTACAATCAAGTAGCAAGCCAAACCCCGCACACCTTATTTACAAACGGTGGTGACGACTATGAAAAAGGCACCGTTGCTGAGCAATTATCACAAGGTACCGCGACAGAAGAAGCTATAAAAGCAATGCAGTTTGACCTGCGAGTCGTTGGAAATCATGATTATGCTTGAGGCCCTGAAAAATTACTAAGTTATTCCCAAGACGAGAATGCAATCGTACTTACTAGTAATACTCGTTATGAAGCAGAGCAACTACAAGATTTTGCAGGCGTAGGATTTGCAAAAGTTCAAGTAGGATGTATTACACTTGGTGTGTTTGGCATGACCTCAGTGCCATGGAATGAGCTAGATGAACCAATTCAAGATGATCCGATCCCTGATTTTATTAAACAATTTAAAATGAGCTGGCAATGGCAACAAATCGCACAAAGCATCGTAAACCAATACAGTGATGATGTAGATTACATGATTATGTTGAGCCATTTAGGTGTAGGCCAAGATACTGATATGGCAACAAACGTACCCGGTATAGACTTAGTACTTGGCGGCCATACACACGGTGGGGAAAGCTACACAACCCTTGATAACGGCGCTATTGTTTTACAACCGGACTTTTATGCTAAAGGTATTACTGACTTAACGCTTACTTTTAATTTAGCTGATAAATCATCCCCAGTTGTTGATTACAAAACGATTGAAACCGATACAATTGATGAGCGCGATGAGGCAACAAAACTAGCTATAGATGAGATAATGGGCGTTATGCTCCCGATGCAGAAACTGAAATCGCTATTTCTGAAAACTATCCAACTGATGCGCAGCTAGCCGAAATCACCGCCTTAGCCGCAAAACATTCAAGCACAATTAGCGCAGCATTACTTAACCCTGAACTAGTACAAAAGCGCTGGACACCCGGCACACTGACTCAAGAAGACTTCCATAAAGCTTTTTACGTAGAAGGACAGTCATCAAATACGCCAGGGTTTAACTCTATTTATAAAGTAACAGTATCGGGAAGCGACTTAACAACGATGTTTGCAAGTCAACCAAATTGGTTTTTACTTAAACCTGAAGATATACAACCCACTAATAATTACGAAGTCGCACTATTTAAAGGAGCAGCTTTGAATCCTGATTTATTTTTTAATAGTGTTACATTCTCAAACGTAGAACCAATAGCTGAAGCTTGGTGGCTACTTGATAAATATGCACGTGCTAGAACAAGTCAGTGCCTACACCTTGACACTGACACCGTACTTTATTCATGTAACAACTTAGCAAATGTAACCGTATGGAACTTTGACGATACTAACAACCCGTTAGCAGCTGATTTTGGACCTTCGGTACTTAGCTACTTTGATCCAGATGAAACAAATTGGGGCACTGCAGAGACACAATATAGCACCACTACTCAATTAAATTTTGATGATTTAAGTGATGGTCCTTCAGGTGTTATGGCGTTTTCTCGCCACGCTCCAACAGAAGGCTTACTTATTGATTTAAACACACCAGCAAATGGTGACTTTGCAAATGAAGGAATGGTGTCTGACTACACCTTGGTAATGGATTTATACTGGCCCGCAGAAGGTAAAGATATTTACCGTGCAATTATGCAAGCCAATACAACTGATTATCTTAATGATGATGCCGATATGTTTATTGACCCAAGCGGCGGCTATGGACAAGCAACTAGCGATAGCGGCTATTTTGGCAATACACAACCTGACTCTTGGCATCGTATAGCTTTTGTATTTTATACAGCACCAACCAACGGGGTATTTGAAGTCTATATAGATGGAGAACTTGCTGGCGTAAAAGAAGATGGCGAAATCGATAGTCGCTGGGCACTCAATCAATCTGTATTGCTTTTTACAGATAACAATTACGAAACAGTACCAGGGTACTTAAACTCGCTGCTTTATGCAGGACGTGCTATGACCAGAGATGAAATTAAAAGTATGGGTAGCGCACAACAAAAGCTGTCTTTTGAGCAACCGACGCGAGTGCTAAATCAAACATTGAGCGCCATTACCAAGCAGCTCCAGCAATTAAAACTAACGTGTGGATAGAACAACGGAACAAGTTCTTTGGTAACGGCTCTTAAAGTGTAAATAATTACATACAAAAAGGCTTTTGCTTATTAATTGTAAAAGGAGGTTTAGCGCAGGTTAAAACCTCCTTTTTAATATTTAAATACAATAACTTAAAAACAAGTGCTCCCACTTGAATTTATACCATATAAGTTCATTTTACTTAACTGTATTACAAACACGCAACTTTATAATAACCGTCCTATAAAATTTACACATGCACTACATACTAAATAACGCCCTCCTCTTCCCCAAATTAAAAATCTGGTTGATTATCTACTGCAATATGACAACAACACATAATCGCAGTGCTTAATTGCGGGAGTAATAATAATGAGTGAAGTAAATAACTATTTGGGTTTAGTCGGTATTGAATTTACCGAGTATGCAACACCTGATGCTGATTATATGGATAAAGTATTTACTGATTTTGGCTTCTCAAAGCTTAAAAAATTTAAAGGTAAAGACATTGTTTATTACAACCAAAACGATATTCACTTTTTACTGAATAACGAGCGTGAAGGTTTTTCTGCAGAATTTGCTAAAAGCCATGGCCCTGCTATTTGTTCAATGGGTTGGCGTGTTGAGAATGCGCAAAAAGCATTTGAAACTGCAGTAGAACGTGGTGCAAAACCAGCGACCGACTCAACGCATAAAAATATGCCTTACCCTGCAATCTATGGTATTGGCGACAGCCTAATTTACTTTATTGAACAATTTGGCGACAAAGGCACTATTTACGAAAGTGATTTTGAAGACTTAGAAACGCAAAATGTTGTAGAAGATAAAGGCTTTATCCGAATCGATCATTTAACCAATAACGTTTATAAAGGCACCATGGAAAAATGGGCTAACTTTTATAAAGACGTATTTGGTTTTACTGAAGTACGCTACTTTGACATTAAAGGTCAAAAAACAGCGCTTATTTCGTATGCACTAAAATCACCTTGTGGCACCTTCTCTATTCCAATAAACGAAGGTAAAGGTAACGATAACAACCAAATTGATGAATACCTTGGTGAGTACAACGGCCCAGGCGTTCAACATTTAGCGTTTTTAACAGATGACTTAGTAAGCTCTCTTGATAAGCTTGATAAATCAACAATTGCCACTTTAGATATTATCCCAGAGTACTACGATACTATTTTTGACCGTGTACCTTGGGTTGCTGAAGATAAAGAAAAAATTCGTGAGCATCAGATACTCGTAGATAGCCAAAGTGAAAATTGTTATTTATTACAAATTTTCTCTAAAAACTTATTTGGTCCAATCTTTATAGAAATGATCCAGCGCGTTGATGATGGTGGCTTTGGTGAAGGTAACTTCCAAGCATTATTTGAATCAATCGAACGTGACCAAGAGCGTCGCGGCGTTTTATAAAATATTTGAGTAAATTAAAAGCAGCGAACTTCGCTGCTTTTTGTCGTTTTAATATTTAAAAAGTATGGCGCCAAGTACAAGTATGATTAAATAAACTATACCTTGTCGCCATACAGTAGAATCCAAAGGAAATGTAATGAGCCTAATTAACGAAACCCACGATATTAATTTAACCAGCTGGGTAGAATCAGCTAATGTTGATAATTGCGACTTCCCGATTCAAAACTTACCGTTTGCAGAATTTCGTCGTAAGGGGTCTGATGAGGCCTTTCGTGGTGGTGTTGCAATTGGTGACCAAGTAATCGATTTAGCAAAACTAAGTAAATTAAACGTTTTAACAGGTGACGCTAAAACAGCCGCAGATGCAGCAAGTGAAGCAACCTTAAATACATTTATGGGTTTAGGGAAGCAGTATTGGTCAGCTCTTCGTTTAGCGCTTTCAAAAGCACTAAGAGCAGGCTCTGAGCACCAACAAGCGTTTAGCGATACATTGGTTGCACAATCCGATATAGAGTTTTCTTTGCCTTGTCGCATCGGTGATTACACCGACTTTTACACTTCTATTTATCACGCTACAGCTGTGGGTAGTTTATTTCGCCCTGACAACCCATTATTACCTAACTATAAATGGGTACCTATTGGTTATCATGGTCGCTCTTCATCTATTGACGTATCGGGTCAAACATTTCATCGCCCTAAAGGTCAAACCAAAGCGCCAGACGCAGAAGTGCCATCATTCGGTCCTTGTAAACGCCTTGATTACGAACTAGAGCTGGGTATTTACTTAGGTAAAGGCAATGCACTGGGCGATGCAATCGCTATCGAAAATGCTGAAAACCACGTATTTGGCTTTTGTGTATTTAACGATTGGTCAGCACGTGACTTGCAAGCGTGGGAATACCAACCGCTTGGTCCATTTTTAGCTAAAAACTTTGCCTCAACTGTATCGCCTTGGATTGTAACAACCGAAGCATTAGCGCCTTATAGAACAAGCTGGACACGTGATGAAAACGATCCACAGCCTATGGACTATTTAGAATCAAAAGCGAATCGCGACCAAGGTGCTTTTGATATTCAAATGGATGTTAAAATTCAAACGCAAAAAATGCGTAGCGAAGGCCATAACCCAACGCGCGTATCAACATCTAGCTTTAAGCACTCTTACTGGACTGTGGCACAAATGGTTACTCATCACACAGTAAATGGCTGTAACTTTATGCCAGGTGACATGCTAGGTTCGGGCACTCAGTCGGGTCCAACGCACGAAGAAGCAGGTTCATTACTTGAGCTTTCTCGTGGCGGTAAAGAAAAAATCACGCTAAGTAATGGCGAACAACGTAGCTTTTTAGAAGATGGCGATAACGTTATTATGCGTGGCTGGTGTGAAAAAGAAGGCTATGCACGTATAGGTTTTGGCTCTGTAGAGAGTACTGTACTGCCGGCAAAATAATACGCATATTAAAAAATTTATTAAAAGGGCTGCTTATTAAAAGCAGCCCTTTTTTATTAATTTTTGAACAGTTACAATTTTTTTCTAGCTTTTTTAACTCAAATTGCTATCTTAATTCGGTTAATAGCCAGTGTTATATGCCATGTCAGTATTTATAAAGTCTTTTTATCATAAATTTTTCCCTGCTCGTCAGCTACTTATTCGTCAAAATGGCGAAGTTAAGCATGTTGTTTTAGCCTCTTGGTTTCAACTTCTTGTAGCGTTGCTTATTTTAGTCACTTTTACTTGGCTGAGTATTTCGAGCTTTCGTGTTTATACACAAACAAATAAAATCTCTGACATAAAACAAAATCAAATAACCGAGCAAACGCTGTGGCAACAAAAAGTCAGTGAGCAACAAGCCCTTCAAGCAACGCAGCTAGAGCAACTTGCAATACTTGAACAAAAGCAGGCGCTACTGCAAAGCATGATAGAATCCCTTCCTGCTTCAATTAGCAAAGATGTTATTAAGCTTGATACAGAACTTGATGTACCAATTAATGAAAATGGCAATGAATTTCATGAGCCATTAGTCGATGAAAATCAAAAAGGTAAACAAGCACAGTTAATCGCTCCAATCACATTCGCAACAAGAGTGGCCAACTTAAATAATCAGTATGAGCAAAGCTTTACCTATTTAGATAACCAAATTAGTGAACGTCACCAAGCCATTTTAGCTATGGTTAAAGGCGCAGGAATTGAGTCTGCGCTTGAGCAACACCTAATATTAAGCGCCCAAACAACCGCACAAGGTGGGCCCCTTGATATATTTAACGAAACAAAAATTCCGAGCCACTTTTTAGCCATCATTGATAAGTTATTAATATTAAATAATTTAGAAAACTTTTTAACTGAGCTACCAAACACCCTGCCTTTAGCTAAAGCTAAATACTATATTTCGAGTAATTTCGGCCTTAGAAAAGATCCCATGAATAGTAATCATGCCTTTCATAAAGGAATTGATTTAGCCGGTTGGCATAAAACCGAAATATTCGCTCCAGCAGACGCTGTAGTTCTTCGTGCCGGTCGTAATGGTGGTTATGGTAACTTTATCGAGCTTGAACATAAAAATGGCTTAGTGACTCGATTTGGACACTTAAATAAAATTAAAGTAAAGAAAGGTCAATCAATCACTAAACATGATGTGATCGGCCTAATGGGCAGCACCGGCCGAAGCACAGGCACGCATTTACACTACGAAGTATTACTTAATAGTAAACAAGTCAATCCTCTAAAAATAACAAAGGCGCTTTCTCGTGTTTGGTAGAAAAAAACAAAAAACAGTTAGCTCTAATTTAAAAAGAGTGAATCACACACCGTCTATTATTTCTGAAGACGTACGCCTTACAGGCACTTTAGTTAGCCAAGGTGAAGTACAGCTTGATGGCCGTATTGATGGTGACATAAAAGTGGAGCATTTAGTTATTGGCTCAGCGGGAGTTGTTGAAGGTATTGTTGAAGCTAAAAGCGTTATTGTTAAAGGTAAAGTTATTGGATCAATTAATGCCAGTGAAGTAAAAGTACAAAGTGGCGCTCATGTTCATGGCGATGTATTTCACGATACATTGAGTATTGATGCAGGCGCAGTAATTGAAGGCAGTTTAAAGCAACGCTTTGAAAAAGAAGAGCCGGAACTAATTTCGAAAGAACTAAAACCCGCAAAAGAAGTTAAAGCATTATTGAAAGAAGATGGCAGCGACTTATCATTTGTAAATAAACAAGCCGCTGATAAAAGCTAAGTCAAATTAGCTTTACGTAAATTAATTTTTCTCAGTAATGTACATAGTAATATCTGCAGTGAAAACAAGCTCATTGCGGGTATTATACAGTTTAACCGGTACTACTAAGTCTTCTTTATCAATCCACTTATGTGGTAAATCAATTTCAGCGACTGCTCGTACATCTGTATCTACTTTAGCCAAATACCTGACTGTCATCCCTTTTGGGATCCAACGATGCGTTTTAACTGGCACTGTTGCATCAACCATTACACCTGCACACAATTCAGCTAAGTTACACTGCGCAATAGCATGAATAGTTCCAATATGATTATGAACGCTTCGGCGGTTTTTAACCACCGCACTACAATGGCCCACTCTCAAATCGAGTACGTAAGGTTTCATCGAACCAAAATATGGCGCTTTAAAGCAAACAGCTTTAGTAAAAAGCCAATTCCCAAAAGGTAGGCGCTTAAATTTATGCCATGTTTGTACAAGTGCAGATTTATTACTCATTATTATTTTCCATCAACAGTTACTTTTTTAAAATTAACACATCAGACCAGTTTTAAAAAGTGCATTTATGCTGGCTTTTTCGCTTAATCCAATCAAAAAGTAAGAATGACGACCTATGCAGGGGTCATAAGCCCTTTCTTTTTTATGAGTGCCCACCTAAAATACTCGACAAAAGGAGACTCAATGCAAACACAGCCCGCTAAACCTAATATGACTTTGTTACTTATCTTAGCGTTACTCGTTATATTTTGCCCTATGGCAATCGATATTTACCTACCTGCTTTCCCTACTATTGCAGAACAATTTGCAGTTACTGAACAACAAGTACAGCAAACCGTTGCTATTTTTATGCTTACAGTGGGTTTAGGCCAATTAATTGCGGGCCCTTTGGCTGATAGATTTGGCCGAAAACCAGTGGCAGTAGTGGGCATTAGTTTGTATGCAAGCTCTGCATTACTCGCATACTACTCGCCTTCTTTTGAGATATTACTAATAGCACGTGCTTTTCAGGGGTTTGGAGCGTGTGCCACATTTGTTGTCGCATTTGCGATAGTGCGTGATAAATATGGTAGTGAACGAAGCGGACAAATGATTACCTACCTTAACGGGATTGTG
This sequence comes from Pseudoalteromonas sp. HL-AS1, assembly GCF_031198785.1. Classification (NCBI taxonomy): domain Bacteria; kingdom Pseudomonadati; phylum Pseudomonadota; class Gammaproteobacteria; order Alteromonadales; family Pseudoalteromonadaceae; genus Pseudoalteromonas; species Pseudoalteromonas sp. HL-AS1. The sequence goes on along the minus strand of NZ_CP133569.1, from coordinate 1,053,993 downwards.
TGCTTTATTCCGGCAATGGCACCTATTTTAGGGGCTTGGCTTACCGTACAGTTTGGCTGGCGTATGAACTTTATGTTTTTAACCGCGTTTGCTATTTTGGGCCTTATTGTTACCCTATTCTTTTTTAGAGAAACTCGTCCTGCTGATAGTCATTATCAGGGGCATATTTTAGATTTACGTCGCTTTACACCGATTATTAAAACACCGGTATTTTTGTTTAATAGCCTAATTTGTATGGTCTCAATGTCGGCCATATTAGTGTATGTAACGCTCGCACCAGGCTGGCTTATTACACATTTAGGCGGCACCGTAGCCGACTTTACTTTTTGGTTTACGTTAAATGCCGTAATAAGTATTGTCGCAAGTTTTATTTTACCAACCTACATTAAACGAAATAGCCAACGTGCTTTGCGTGTCGGTGTGAGTGTACTGGTTTCCTCAGGCATTTTAATGTTAGCCCTTAGCGGTATAGAAACAGCATTTGCGCTTATGCTACCTATCTTAATTGCTGCATTAGGGTTTGCTTTAAGTTTAGGCTCTGCAGCAGGAATGTCTCTGTCTAGCTTTCCTAAACAAGCAGGCACAGCCTCTGCATTACTCGGTGCAATGCAAATGAGTGGCGCAAGTATACTTGTTGTTTTAACCCAATATTTAGGGCTAAGCACACCGTGGTTGATTGCTTTTCATTTATTATTACTAGTTCCGCTTTGGCTTATTTTAATGAGCAAAAAAGCACATACTTTACACCCCGCTAAAAGTACTCAATGATCAATCCTGACTTTCTAGTCTCATTTTTATTAGCCAGCTTTTTAATGGCAGTAGCGCCTGGGCCATCAAATGCATTTTTGATGGCGCAAACATTTGCTAATGGTCGAAGCGCTGGGATGCAAAGTGCTTTTGGTTTTGCATTAGGTGGGGTTGTTCATACGCTATTTGCTGTTGTAGGCCTAAGCGCAGTACTGAAAGCTTCCCCTAGTGCCTATGCAGCAGTGCAATACGCAGGCGCAGCATACTTATGCTATTTAGGGTTTATGATGATTAAAGGCACGCTAAAGCAGCCAGAGCCGACACCTGGTGACAAGCAAACCGATAAACCGCATATAAGTACCAGTAAAAAAAGTAATGTCATGTTTCAGGCCATGATGACTGAAGTACTAAACCCTAAAGTAGCATTATTCTTTATTGCATTTATTCCGCAATTTGTAGATCCAACGCTTTCATCGGCTACTTTTCAGCTCGCTTTTTTTGGCTTACTTTACCCTCTTTTTGCTTTTCCGATTGACTGCACGTATATTTATTTTGGCGACAAAATTGCACAGTTTTTTAGACGTAACCCAAATAGCCAACTTTGGATTGATAGGATCACTGGCATTGTATTTATTGCCCTTGCTATCAATCTATTATTTTAACTAACCTGCACTTTGGTTAAGAGATTTATTCTTCCGAGTTTAGGTTCACCAATAAAAAGAATTAGCATGGAACAAAAAACACAATCTCTTCCCGCACAAAAAAATATTGCTTTAGTGGCACACGATGGTAAAAAAGCAGCACTAAAATTATGGTGTGAAAAGCACAAACAAATACTAAGTAAGCACACTTTATATGGCACAGGTACTACGGGGCATTTAATTCAAAAAACCACGGGGCTTGATGTAGTTCAGCTTTTAAGTGGTCCTATGGGCGGCGATCAACAACTTGGCGCTAAAATAGCAGAACATGAGATACATGTTTTAATATTTTTTTGGGATCCATTAGCATCACAGCCTCATGACCCTGATGTTAAAGCGCTGCTGCGTTTAGCCGCTGTTTGGAATATTCCGGTGGCGTGTAATGAAGTGAGTGCAGATATGTTATTAAGCTCACCGCTTATGGACGTAGAGCTTGAACGTACATTGCCAGATTACGAAAAATACCTCGCAACCCGACAAATAGATCTTTAAACCTCAATTGTAATCTAGGTTATTTATAAAGCATGCTGGCCCATTTAGTCAGGCCAGCGGTTACACTACCAAAGTGATCCCCGTTAACCATCTTTATATCGCCTAAGTGCTCACTTAAAGCCGCTTTAATCAATGGTGACTGTGCACTACCGCCTGTTAAGTAAATAATGTCTGGCGTGGTCGCAGCGTCGCTGATTGCTTGTTTTGCTAAAGTAACTATTTGGCTAATACTACTCTCAACGGCAACAGCTAAATCTCTTACAGATACATTTTTATTCAGCCCACTATCTAAAAAGCTTAAATCACAATCAAACACACTAGCAGACGAAAGTGCTATTTTAGCCGCTTCACCTTGTTGCACTAACTGATGGCCTTGCTTGTTTTGCTGTAAATGTATTAAGCGCTTATAAAGCTCAGGTGCACTTACATCACGTAATTGTGCGTTTAGCTCTCGGGTATGGCTTTCACTATAAAATTGGCTTTGTAAGTTTACATCGTTAATTTTACACGCTTGCCAAAACGCTTGATTAGGCAAAGGTAGACCTGATTTAAACGTACTGCCTAAACCCAATAACGGCATTAAACCATGAAAGCTCAAAGCAATATCTAAATCGTTTCCGCCAACACGTTTACCACTGTGAGATAAAAAATCGCTATCGCGCTGACTATTTCCTCTAAAGCTTGGGCCCATTTGTACAAATGAGCAGTCACTTGTACCACCACCAATATCAATAACGAGTACTTTTTGATCCTGAGTTAAATCACTCTCGTAGTCGATACCCGCAGCAAGTGGCTCATATAAAAACTCTACGTCTTTAAAACCAGCACGTTTAGCAGCACGCTCTAAAATACCGACCGCTTGTTGATTTGATTGCTCACCACCCACAGCTTGAAAGTTTACTGGGCGACCAATTACTGTTTGTGTAAGTGTTTTACCTAAAGAGAGCTCAGCGCGTTGCTTAATTTTTAAGATCATCGCGGTTGCGATATCTTCAAAAAAGTTAATTTGACCTTGCTTTAAACCTGTTGCACCAAAAAATGATTTAGGAGACTTAACAAAATAGCCTTCTTCAGGAAACTGCACGTACTCGCTAATCGCTTCACGACCAATAAATAGGGTTTCATCTGAAGGTTGTAAATCAAGGTCTGACTTAATACGAGGTAAGGTATTTAATAATGCTTGGCGCTGCGTTAAAAAGTCATGCTCATGGGCTGTGCCATGTAAATGCTTAGCAACAAAATCAACAACCAACGCGCTGTGATGAGTGTAAAGTGTAGACGGTAAGTAATGTTTTCCTTGCTCTAGCGGTACTAATTGAACATTACCCTCGCTCATTACACCCATAGCACAATTAGAACTACCGTAATCAAAACCTACAAACATACTTCACCACACATTACCAAAAAGGCCGCGCAATTTAGCACACTTTGTAAAATTTATAAATGTTATAAACTATCTCTGACCCGTAAAAAACTGGCAAAACGCGGTAACCCATTTTTTGTTAAGCCATGAAATCGGTACGTTACAGTACTACCAATCTCCGGTGGGATGGAGCGCTGTGCATCATTAAACCCAGTACCAATAGAAAATACCTGCCCCTGCGCTGTTTTTACCCTTAATGCCCCTAACATACCTTGATATTTACCTTTGCCTGGTAAGTGTGCAATTACAACCGCTTCTGCATCTAAATAAGGTTTTAATTTTAGTAATGCATTACTTCTTCCATTGCTGTGCTTCGCGCTGGCCAAATGAAGCATTACGCCCTCGCCACCCTGCTTAGTTATGTTCTCAAAATACTCTGTAAGCTGCTCATTATTTGTAAAGCTATATTGAACTACAGCACTAATGTGCGGCGAGTTTAGGCTAGTGATAAGCTCATTATAGTTTTTATAGCGAGTGCTAAAAGGCAGATTTTTATCTGGCATATCAAATACTTTATAAGTAATAGTTTGCCAATCATGATTATTAGGTTTTTTAGTTCTGACTATGCCGCTAAGCGCAGAAAAGTGCTCACGTTTAGTCCACAGCTCACCATCAAGCCATACATTTGGCAATGGCGCTGTAAACCAACTTGGCGCATTGATAATATTACCCTTACGAGTGACAAACTCCGTGCCGGTCCAGATAGCTCTTACGCCATCATATTTTTCACTGACTAAATATTTACTTACATCATAATGCTTCGTTTCGTCATATACTTTAGCCAGTAAAACAGACGGTTGTGCTGCACTTATGCATTGCGTAAAAAGTACAATAACAATTAAAAGCAGGTGTTTAATAGTAAGCATTGGCGCATCCAAGCACGTAAAAGTTGGCTTAAACTATAGTTGAGATTGCGCCCATTGCCAAAACTCATCTAAGTTGCTCATTTGATAGGTAGCTTGGCTAAAGTCGTGATCTTTAGTATGACTATTGGCAATGGCTACAACACGTAACAAAGCATTGTTGGCCGCCGTAACGCCGGTAAATGTATCCTCAACAGCAATTGCATTGCTTGCCTGTATATTTATCTGCTCAAGTGCCAATAAATATGGGTCCCCAGCAGGTTTAGGATTACTTACGTCATCTTTTGTAACCACCGTATCAAACAGCTCATAAAACCCTAAACCTTTAAGTATTGGCATAGCTTCACTTTTAGCACTGCCTGTTACTAGCGCCATTTTTAAGCCACTCTCTTTTACAGCTTTCAACGTTTGCTCTGTAAATGGCATCAGTGGCGGTAAATGTGTTACTACATATTCACCAAATAAACGGTATTTTTCATCTGCTAAAAATTGTGCACTTACCGATAAGTTATGCTCTTGCTTAATTTCGATTGCGGCTTCTAAAGTGGGCCGTCCCGAAAAACGCTGACAAAAATCATTTTCTAAATAACTAACACCGTAGGGTTTAAGTAATTTACTCCAGCATACAAAGTGCATGCTTTCTGAATCAACTAATGTGCCATCCATATCAAATAATATTGCTTTTAAAGTCATCCTCATTCCTTATTTAACTTGAGCTAAATTTTGACAATAAAAAAAGGCGCCTTAAACACCTTTTATATAAATACAGTTATTGCGTTAAGCCTGCTGGCGGCTCACCCGTTGCTTCCTCACCCGTTTCAACATCAACAAGCTGGTAGCCACGCGTTTTACGTACAACTTTAAGTACTGGTTTATCAAATGCAGTTTTTAAACGCTCGGAGTCATCTTTCAACTCATCTAAGGTTGTTCCAAAAGGGGCTGCGCCAGTTTCTGACCAGTTAGTTACTTTACCATTTAGGTTATATTCTACTTCATGTATTTGATATTGCGCTGCTTCGTCTTTCGTTGCTTCACAAAAAATTACACGGTAATTCCAAAATCCAGCCATCTTTTTATCTCTTTAAATTAATTAACGCTACTTTACCAGCTTTATAAAAACATAAAAGCCTGCACAAGGCAGGCTTTTAAAAATTAATATAATTTAAGGTTATCTCTAGAAGAAGTTAACTTTAAATTCAGCACCAACATAACGCTCTTCGTTAACAATACCTGTATTGTTATTAAAGTCTACAGCGCCAATAACTTGTTGCTCGTCAAATAAATTACGAACAAACGCAGCAACTTCGTATTCGTAATCGCCTTCAGACCATGTGTAACCTGTACGAAGACCTGTTTCAATAAGCTCTTTACCTTCAAACTCTACTGATTCGTAAAGGAACATATTGATTTTACTGCGATAAGAAATATCACCGCTTGCGAAGAAGTTACCATCGGCAAGTTCTTTAGTGTAGCGAAGCGTAAAGTTAGAGATCCACTCAGGCGCATGCGGTAAGCTATTACCATCAAGTACTGCAAAGCCTGAATTATTAATTGGATCAGTCACGTTTAATGTGTCACGGTCAGGTACTGGTATTGAAATACTGTCATCTTTTATTTCGGTTTTATTGTAGCTTAAGTTAAATGTTGCATTAAACTCATCACTTAGTACCCACTGTGTGTCTAGCTCGAAGCCGTAGCCCGTTGTTTTGTCTGCATTGATTAAGCTACTAGAGTTGGTATCACCACCTACAGCAGTCAATTGCTGATCGCTCATTGTGTAGTAGAACACAGTTGCATTAACGCGACCTTGTCCGTCTAACACGTCTGATTTAATACCTGTTTCGTACGATGTAACCGTTTCAGAATCAGCTGTTGTTACCTCTTCATTAAACAAAATACGCCCTTGTAAACTTGGTGCACGGAATGTGTTTGCTACACGTCCATACCAGTTAACATCATCGTTTACTTTGTAGTTTGCAGATAAATCCCAACTTACATGGCTATCACTTACGTTTTCAGAAATAAGTTTTGGACCAAAGCCAAATGCACTGAGTGGGCTGAGTGTACGGTTTGCTGAGAAATCTTTTTCATCATCTGAATAACGAAGTCCTGCAGTTACTTTTAAATCATCTTTAAAGGTATAATCTACTGAGCCAAATACAGCCCAAGCAGTTGTGTCTTGTTGCTGACGAACATAACCATTTAAAACACCATTATTTGAAGTGTCATAACTAAAGTTTTCAATTGTTAGCTCTTCATCAAAGTAAAATACACCTACTTGATAATTTAAATCACCATCAAAGTTACTTGATAAACGTAGCTCTTGCGTTAACTGATCGTGCTCTGGAATGCCATCAGCACTTTCATTAGAAAATGGAATAGAACCTGGTCCCATAGCAACTGGAACTCCATCTATTGAGAAGCCGCCGTAGCCACCATCGATATCGGCACGAGAATATATTTCAGCGCTTTCCCATGCGGAGATAGACGTGATTGTGTGGTTTTTAAGTTCCCAATCAAGCTTTAAGCTTGCACCTTCCGATTCTACTTGTTGAGTAGAACGAGATGCTGCATCTTGATAAACAACATCATTTTCAAAGTTATCTACAAGCTCATTTGTGCCAGGTTTAATTACATTTGCACGAAAGGCAATTGGCGAGCCATCTAAATCACGTGTGTGGTAATTTAATAAAGCAGTAAAATCATCGCCTTCATATAAAAACTGAACGCGTGCCGCTTTTTCAGTGTAACCACCTTGCTCGTCTTTAGCTTCAAAGCCTGGAGCTTGATTATCAATGTAATCGTCTTTATCTTGCCATAATAATGAAACACGAGCAGATAAGCGGTCAGTTAAAGAACCACCTACAGCACCACTTGTGTCTACAGCGCCACGGCTACCATATGAAACAGAGCCATAGCCATCAAATTCTTGGCTTGGTTTAACAGTATCAAACTTAACAAGACCAGCTGGCGTATTACGCCCAAATAAAGTTCCCTGTGGTCCACGTAATACTTCTACGCGTTCAACATCAAATACTGGGAAGCCTTTTAAAATTGCATTTTCTTGAACTACTTCATCAACAACAAGTGATACTGGTTGTGATGCATTCAAATCGAAATCGGTATTACCTAAACCACGAACGTAAAAGCGTGGAAATGAACGACCAAATGAAGATTCAATAGATAAACTTGGAATTTTCGCATTTAAAAAACGAATATCCATACCAGCTGAGCTATACGCATCAAGGTTATCACCTTGTAGAGCAGATACTGCTACTGGTACTTCTTGAGCGTTTTCTACACGTTTACGAGCTGTTACTTGAATAACTTCTAGTTGATTACTTTTTTTAGCTGTTTCTTCTTCAGCAGCTAAAGAAGAAAATGAAGTACCTGCTACTGCAGAGAACAACGTTGCATTGATTAGGGTAGCTAACGTAGATCTTTTCATTGCTTTCATGTTGGGTTTAACCTTTTTTGTGCACTCTTGTTCAACGGTTTTTTGTGTTGCGCAATGTATTCACTGCGGGCTCGTTCAATTTTTCGCGACTTGCGTCATGCGCGCGGACCTTATTACCGAGAGTACAAAAACGATGTTATAAGGCTGAACGAACGATTAAGATTATATCATTGTGTGACAATTTTACTGCATAAATATAGACATAATTAGAAACTTTTTTGCAACATTTAACTACAAAATCACGTGTTTTTATCACTATTTAGATGCAAAATCACAACACTAAGGACATATGTCCTTTATTTGGTTTGGTGAAATGAAGTAGGAATAAGAGATTGTTTTACATGTTAACCTAAAATAGAAACACCTGTGATTTTATTAAAAGCCGCCCAAGAGCGACTTTAAATATTAACTATATTTGAACTATGAGCGCTTAAAAGCAATTTCACCATCTATATGAATATCGCGCTGTGGAAACGCAATCACTACATCATGCTCTTCAAATACAGCATAAATACTAAAACGAATATCACTGCGCACTTTTCTAAGCATAGTTTCAGACTCAGCGCATACCCAAAAAATAGCATTAAATACTAAAGAGCTATCTGCAAAGTCATCAAATAACACTGATGACTTTGGGTTAACCAATATTGCATCATGATCATCAAGCACTTGCTGGATAAGCTTTTTAACCAGTATAACATCTGAACCATACGCAACACCTACACTGACCGCTGAACGTGCATTGCCATCTATCAGTGTCCAGTTTGTTACTGTATTTTCGAGCAATTGAGAATTAGGTATAAGCATATGTACGCCGTCATTTCGGCGAATACGTGTAGAACGCGTATTAATAGTCTCAACTACGCCCTTTGCGTTACCTACCTCTAAAAAGTCACCAATGCGAATTGGGCGCTCCCACATCAATATCCAGCCACTAATAAAGTTATTGATAATATTTTGTGCACCAAAACCTACACCAATGGCTATTGCACCAGATACAAAAGCAAATGCAGTAAGCGGGATGCTGAGCACTTCAAGCGATGTAAAAATTAAAATGGCGATACTTAAAATAAAGTAAATTCGAGTAAACAAATGCACTGCATCTTGGCTTATTTTTTTAGCGAGTAATGTTTTTTTAATGAGCTTGCCAATACGTGTGACTACAAACCAAATAGCAAACAATATAAGTGGCACTTGAATTACCTTTGCAACTGTAATATTCACATCGTTATAAGTGAATATTACAAAGGCTAAGTATTGATTAATTTGTTCGAGAGTCATAAGTGTTCCCAATATCTTTTTTGATTGTTATTTGTTCACTAGAAAAAAGTGTGGTTCAGTTTTCGCTAAGCTTAGCACGTCATAATATAACTAAAACGCCAAGTTAATAAGTTCAATATGAATTTTATAAACAATTTATTAACTCTTTATTGCACCGAGTGCTATATAAATAGTGTACAAGCACTGGAGATCACATATGACACAACTTACTCTAAATCAAAGACTCGCTACTTTGCAGCCGCAGGTAGATTTAAAATTGTTTGAAAGCAGCCTAGATTACCGAAATAAAGTTTTGTGCTTGCTGGCCGAACAAGAGCAAACTCTAGCAACTATTAATAAAGAGTTTGGGCAGCAATCTAATAGCTTTGGCTCAGAGAAAAAATTTGTTTTAGGTTATAACTAACTCCTTCTCAAACACACAATCGTATAATTAAGTAGCTTTAATGTTTAATTTTAGAGCTACTTTTACCCACCTTAGTACTAATTATTAGCTAATTTGCGTTCAAATCCCCCTTAATACCGATAAACTTTATTGTATAAACCTACAAATTTGATAAGTTAACTAGGTTTTTCGACTCGCAAAGCCTATTTCGGCTAATCTTTTTATGGAGTTATTATGCGTAAAACCCTGATCGCCACTACTATTGCTAGTACTTTAATACTATCTGCCTGTTCATCTAACGATACACAAAACATGGCAAAAGAAGGCGCAGCACAAGTGCAAGACATGAACGCAAACAATGTTTTATTTAAGCCAAGCCCATTACAATACATGGCACCTGAGTTTGATAAGTTCGGTACCAAAGACTACGAAGCCGGCTTTGATGCTGGTATTGCTCAGCATACTGCGCAAGTACAAGCTATTGCTAACAACCCAGCTCCTGCAACTTTTAAAAATACATTAGTTGAAATGGAAATGTCTGGCGAGCTACTAAACCGTGTATCAGCTGCTTTTTATAACCTTTCAGGTTTGATTTCTGATGACGAATACCAGCGTATAAGTAAAAAAATGGCGCCAGTGTTATCAGCTCACTCTGATGACATTTACTTAAATGGTGCATTATTCAAGCGCGTACAAACTATTTACGACAACAAAGACTCGCTTAATGCTGAAGATCAACGCCTTGTAGATTTTTACTATAAGCAATTTGTAAAAGCAGGCGCTAAATTAAATGACGCTGAAAAAGCAAAAATGCGTGAAATCAACTCACAACTTGCAGAGCTTTCTACTGCGTTTTCTCAAAACATTTTAAAATCGTTTAAAGAAGATGTCATTGTAGTTACCGATAAATCTAAACTTGCTGGCCTTTCTGAAGGTGAAATTGCAGGTCTTGCGGCCGCTGCTAAAAAAGCAGGTAAAGACGGCTACATGATCACGCTAGTAAATACGACCCAACAGCCAATTTTATCAAGCCTTGAAAACCGCGACCTACGTGAGCAAATTTTTAAAGCCTCTGCTAACCGTGCAGCAAAAACTAACGGCCCAATTATTATTGAAGAAACAAACCTACGCGCTCAAAAAGCAGAGCTACTAGGCTTTAAAGATTGGGCATCGTATGTAATGACGTCGCGTATGGCGCAAACAACTGACAACGTGTACGGTATTTTAGATGACCTAGCACCAAAAGCAGTTGAAAAAGCTAAAATTGAAGCAGCTGCTATTCAAAAAGTAATTAACGATTCAGGTGAAAGCTTTGAGCTTAAACCATGGGATTGGGCTTTTTACGCGGAAAAAGTACGTGCTGAAAAGTACGACTTAGATCCTGCCCTTGTTAAGCCTTACTTTGAAATGGATTCTGTAATTCACGATGGTTTATTCTTTGCGATGAATAAGCTTTACGGTATTACATTTAAAGAGCGTAAAGATTTACCGGTTTATCATGAAGATGTTACAGCCTACGAAGTATTTAACGCTGACGGCAGCGCCATCGGTTTATTTTACTTAGACCCATACGCACGTGAAGGTAAGCGTGGCGGTGCATGGATGAGCGCTTACGTAAGTCAAAGCGGCTTAAAAGGCACTAAACCAGTTATTTACAATGCGCAGAACATTCCAAAACCTGCTGCAGGCGAGCCAACGTTAATGACCTTCGACGAAGTGTCAACTATGTTTCATGAGTTTGGTCATGCGGCGCACGGTTTATTCTCTGACGTTAAATACCCAAGCTTAGCGGGTACTGCTACAGCGCGTGACTTTGTTGAGTTTCCGTCGCAAGCGAATGAAGATTGGATGATTGAACCTACGGTACTTGCTAACTACGCCAAACACTACAAAACAGGTGAGCCAATTCCACAAGCTTTACTTGATAAAGTACTTGCATCGCAAAAATTCAACCAAGGTTTTGGTACCACTGAATATTTAGCAGCTGCTTTACTTGATATGGAATGGCACTCGTTTGGCTCAGATAAAAAAATTACTGATGTTCAAAAGTTTGAAAGCGATGCGCTTAAAGCACACGGTATTGATTACTACCCTGTACCACCGCGTTATAAATCAAACTACTTTAGCCATACATTTGCCGGTGGTTACTCTGCGGGTTACTACGCATACCTTTGGACTGAAGTATTTGCAGCCGATGCCTTTGCACACATGGAAAACAACGGCGGCTTAACACGTAAAAATGGTGATAAGTTCCGTAAAGAAATCCTATCTAAAGGTAACAGCCGCGACTTAATGCAAAGTTACATTGAGTTTAGAGGTCAAAAACCAACTACCGACGCATTACTTAAGCGCCGTGGTTTAGTTGAGTAAATAACTTAATTTATTAAGCTCACTTTTATAAAAGCCCGCTTGCGGGCTTTTATTGTTTATACCCTCACATATAACAGATAAACTTAGCTCAATATTTATTAAAAGACGACGGCTATGCGGTACTTATTTGCAGTAACTTTACTTTGGGCATTTTCATTTAGTTTAATTGGCGTGTATTTAGCAGGTCAGGTTGATGCATGGTTTAGTGTGTTAATTCGCATAGCACTAGCAACCCTCGTATTTTTACCCTTTTTAAAGTTTAAACAAACACCTAAACCTTTAGCCTTAAAGCTTATGCTGATTGGCGCTATACAACTTGGTGTTATGTATAGCTTTTACTACCACTCCTTTTTATTTCTAAGCGTCCCCGAAGTACTGCTATTTACTGTAATGACTCCTCTGTACATTACCTTGCTAAATGATGCATTGAACAAACATTTTAACCCACGCTTTTTTATAGTCGCACTTATTGCTGTAATTGGTGCAATTACCATTCGTTACGAAAACCTAAATAGCGATTTCATAATCGGCTTATTAATCGTTCAAGGGGCGAATATAAGTTTTGCTGTAGGCCAAGTTACCTACAAACGCTTAATGAATAATAACCAGCTTGATGACAAAGCCGTATTTGGATGGTTTTTTATAGGCGCACTTATTATTGCCACAATTTGCTATGCATTATTTGGTAACTCAAACAAATTACCAACCACTATCACACAGTGGGGCATACTAATTTATTTAGGGTTGGTTGCATCAGGACTTGGTTACTTTATGTGGAACAAAGGCGCAACCCTTGTCAACGTAGGTGCTTTGGCAGTTATGAATAACTTGCTTATCCCAGCTGGAATTATAATTAACGTGCTGATCTGGAACCGAGATGCCGATATAGTCAGGTTAAGTATTGGGGCAGCTATAATGTTAGGTGCATTATTGGTCAATCAAATGCTTAATAAAAAAGTAAATTAATAAGCTTGTAGCAAAATTGTCACTAATAATCATTAAGGTAGTACAAATTTTACTTTTAAGGATAAACAATGAAACGTATTACCCTACTGACAAGCTGTATATTGTTAGCCACACTTGCTGGCTGCGATGACGATGTAGAAATAGTAGAAAAAGAAGTGGTTGTTACCAACACCGAAGTGGAAATTGTTGAAGTACCTACGCCTATTGTTGTAGAGGTTGCTGAAGGAGTAAATATTCAGCTAGGGACTCGCCCTGACTATTTAGTTAACGATATGGCGCAAAGCACACTAAAAACAAAGTTAGAGTCATGCAGCGAAGGTCCTTTTTACCGCACCGATTTTTCTATTGGTCATCGCGGTGCATCAATGCAATACCCAGAACACACTAAAGAAGCCTACATTGCGGCAGCGAGAATGGGCGCTGGCATTGTTGAATGCGATGTTACATTTACAAACGACAAAGAGCTTGTTTGTCGCCACTCTCAATGCGATTTACATACCACAACTAATATTTTAGCCATTCCTGAGCTTGCAGCTAAATGCAGTGTGCCATTTACACCAGCCGACCCTGCTAATGGTATTGCCGCTTCTGCAAAATGTTGTACCAGCGATATAAGCTTAGCGGAGTTTTTAACCCTTGAAGGTAAAATGGATGGTGCAAACACTAATGCAACGACCGTTGCCGATTACATGGATGGCACACCAAGTTGGCGCACTGATTTATATGCCACCAACGGCACATTGATGACCCATAAACAAAGCATTGCACTGTTTAATGAGCTAGGTGTAAAAATGACACCAGAGCTAAAATCGCCACAAGTAAGTATGCCATTTGATGGAATGACACAAGAACAATATGCGCAAAAAATGCTAGACGAGTACACGCAAATGGGTGTGCCAGCCTCAAAAGTTTATCCGCAATCATTTAACCTTGAAGACGTAAAATACTGGATTAACAATAACCCTGACTTTGCAGATAAAAGCGTATACCTAGATGGACGTGACAGTGAAGCCGGATTTGATCCAAGTAACCCACAAACATGGCAACCGGGTATGGATGAACTTGTTGCTGATGGGGTGAAAATTTTAGCTCCTCCAATTTGGATGATGCTAACAATAGATAACGAAAGCAATATTGTGCCATCGCAATACGCTATTGACGCAAAAGCAGCAGGTTTAAAGCTTATTGCATGGAGCCTTGAGCGCTCGGGCCCGCTTAATGAAGGTGGGGGTTATTACTATCAATCAATTGCTGATGTTATAGATAACGATGGCGACATGATGACAGTAGTCGACGTACTCGCAAAGGACGTGGGGGTAATGGGTATTTTTTCAGATTGGCCGGCTACGGTAAGTTACTACGCCAGTTGTAATAAAATGCCTGCAAGTATTTAAAAACAAACTACAAAAGTCGTTTATTTTATCGCGCTCAGTTACCATATCAGCATATATAATTTTATTTTACTGAGCGCTTTTTATGATAATCCAACAACATAATGCTGACTTGCCAACACCGACAGGTTTAATGCGAACAACTGTATATCGCCCTCAAGCGCAAGGACAGTTCCCTGCTATCATTTTTTATTCTGAAATATTTCAGCAAACTGCCCCCATCGCACGCAGCGCAGCTATTTTAGCAAGCCATGGCTTTGTAGTGTTAGTGCCTGAAGTGTTTCATGAGTTAAACCCTATAGGCACTGTGCTTGCTTATGATGATACAGGTAAAGACAAAGGCAATGCCGACAAATGGGCAAAGCCACTTGAGCACCACGACAGTGACACACAAACTATGATCGACTTCATTAGATTACAAAGCTATTGCACAGGCACCGTCGGCGCAATGGGCGTATGTATTGGCGGTCACTTAGCTTACAGAGCGGCACTAAATCCTGAAATTAATGCGGCTTTTTGTTTATACGCAACTGATATTCACAGCAATACGTTACCTGCGCAACCTGGAAATAACTCATTCGAGCGTATGGCTGATATACAAGGCGAAATTCACTTTATATGGGGTAAACAAGACCCGCATGTGCCAAAAGAAGGCCGCGCTAAAATATACCAACAATGTGTAAGCACGGGCATTAATTACCAGTGGCAGGAAGTTAACGCACAGCATGCCTTTATGCGTGATGAAGGTGAGCGACACGATGCAGCCCTTGCGATAAATATGTATCAACAAGCGGTGGTATTATTTAGCCGAACTTTATAAATGCTTTAAAAAACTACTCATTAAGTACTTTTCAGCATACCTAAAGCGGTATGCTGCTTTACAAAATATGCTTTTAAGTAATCAATAAACAATCGTAGCTTTTTAGAGCCCGCTGCTCCTGGCGGAAATACCCCGTAAAGCTCAATATCTTTGCTTTTATAATCATCTAATATTATTTCAAGCAGTCCAGCTTGCACTTTTGGCCACGCATCGTAAAGCGGAATACGCCCAATACCATGCCCTGCTTCAACAAAAGCAGTACGAGCAGCGGCATTATTGGTGCTTAAGGCGCCTTGCATTGTAATATCGTGTTTTTTGCCATCTTTTTGAAGTGTTAATGTTTTACTGCCCAATTGATAAACGACCCATTGGTGCTCTGCTAACTCTAAAGGCGTTTTAGGTTTACCAAAATGTGCAAAGTATTCCGGCGCGCCACAAATACAAGTGCTCATTGTAGTCAGCTTGGTTGCCTGCAAGTTAGAGTCACTCAGTGCCACGCCTCTAATTGCAAAATCAAACCCATTTTTAATAATATCAACCACATCGTCAGTAAGCTGTAAGTCTATTTGAATCTTAGGATATTGGCGCTTAAACGTATTTATTGCAGGCACAATTAATTGCATTCCCACATTTACTGGGCAACTAATTTTAAGTAAACCTTGTGGCTCGCTCTTTATATTTTCTATTTGCTGATTAGCCGCATTAGCTTGTTCGGTAATTATTCTACAACGCTCATAATAAGCAATACCCGCTTCAGTGAGCGCCATGGTACGGGTTGAGCGATTTAGTAAAGTAACTTCAAGCTGCGTTTCTAATTTTTTTAAATGGTAACTTGCAACTGCTCGCGTAAGCCCTAGCTGTTTGGCAGCAGCGGTTAAGCTGCCCTGCTCTACAATTTGTGCAAATACAACCATGCTCTTTAACTGCTCAAACGACACTTTCATAAATACTCCATAGTGTGTTTTAAATTCAACCTTTTTATTGTATCAATAATTAAATCAATAAAGTTAAATTTATCATCGTTGTTTAAAGCAGTGTTAGTGCATATAGTAATTGGTAAGCAAGATAAACTAATTTAAATCATCAGAAGGAATATATTCAATGTCTAAAAAAATACTTATGGTTCTTACATCTCACGCAGAACTTGGTAACACTGGCGAAAAAACAGGTTTTTGGGTAGAAGAATTTGCAGCCCCTTATTACGCATTTGTTGATGCAGGCGTTGAAGTAACATTAGCGTCTCCAGCTGGCGGCCAACCACCCATTGATCCGACAAGTACACTTTCTGATTTTCAAACAGATGCAACAAAACGTTACGACGCAGACAGCGCGGCGCAAACATTAATGGCAAACACTAAAGTGTTAAGTGAAGTAAAATCTAGCGATTTTGACGCTGTATTTTACCCAGGCGGTCACGGTCCATTATGGGACTTAGTTGACAACACAGATTCAATTTCACTTATCGAAAGCTTTGTAAAAGAACAAAAACCTGTTGCTGCGGTATGCCATGCAAGTGCTGCATTTTTAAATGTTAAAGATGCCGATGGCAATGCACTAGTAGCGGGTAAAAAAGTAACTGGTTTTACTAACTCTGAAGAAGCTGCAGTCCAACTTACCGATATCGTGCCATTTTTAGTTGAAGACGAGCTAATTAAAAAAGGTGGCGATTATCAAAAAACTGACGACTGGGGTGTATTAGCACTAGAAGACGGTTTAGTAATTACCGGGCAAAACCCAGCAAGCTCTGAACTAGCTGCAAAAAAACTATTAACTAAATTAGGTTAATAGTGAGTAATAATTAAAATTAAGCACAGCATTTTATGCTGTGCTTTTTTAATTGCTTTTCATTAGCAAATACAATTCCTATACTGGCAACTCTTAAAGTCAATTAGGGCGATTATATGGCAACCAAGCCAACCACACTGTCATTACTAACTAGTACCCGTTTCGCAATATTTAGTATTGTTGTTATTTGCTTCGTACTACAGGTGATCAATAGTCTACCAGGCATAAATCTTAATGGTTTAGGCATATATCCACGCAGTATCCAAGGATTAATTGGCATACTATGCGCACCTTTTTTACATGGTAGCTGGTGGCACTTTGCCTGTAATATGATCCCATTTGTAGTATTAAGTTGGCTAATTTGCCAGTACAGCGTAAAACGTTTTTATAACGTATTTATTTTTACCGCTCTAGTCGGTGGACTTTTAGTTTGGGCATTTGGGCGCAGTAACATACATGTTGGTTTAAGCGGTGTTATATATGGTTTATGGGGCTTTATTCTATGCTACGGCTTAGTAAGACGCTCATTAAAATCAATTATAATTGCAGTTGTAGTGGCTATACTTTATAGCGGTTTTATATGGGGTGTTTTACCTCAGCGCTATCATGTATCGTTTGAAAGCCATTTATTTGGAGCGCTAAGCGGGTTGTTTTTAGGTTATAGATTAGCAAAAGCCGATAAATTAAAAGGTCGGTAAATTAAATATTTAGGGCCTTTAATTAATTTTTTATGGCCACATTTATGAGTAAGTATTAAACATTTCCATTTAACATTGAGGTTATTTATGAGTGATCAAAACGAATACACGCCACCAAAAGTATGGACGTGGGAAAGTGAAAGTGGCGGTAAATTTGCCAGCATTAACCGCCCAATTGCAGGCGCGACTCATGACAAAACTCTACCTATTGGCGAGCACGCATTTCAGCTTTATTCTCTTGCTACGCCAAATGGCCAAAAAGCTACAATCATGTTTGAAGAGCTTTTACAGCTTGGTTGCACCGATGCAGACTATGACGCATATTTAATAAACATAGGTGATGGCGATCAGTTTGGATCTGACTTTGTTGATATTAATCCAAACTCAAAAATCCCAGCGCTAATGGATCATTCAACCACACCACCTACTCGCATCTTTGAATCAGGTTCTATTTTACAGTATTTGGCTGAAAAATTTGATGTACTGATCCCTAAGGATTTAAAAGCTAAAACAGAGTGTCGTAACTGGCTATTTTGGCAAATGGGCTCAGCGCCATACTTAGGTGGTGGGTTTGGTCACTTTTATAGTTACGCACCAAGTAAAATGCAATACCCTATTGATCGTTTTACCATGGAAACTAAACGCCAACTTGACGTGTTAAATCGTCATTTAAGCGAAAATGAATACATGGCGGGTGATGAATACTCAATTGCCGATATTGCAATTTGGCCTTGGTATGGCTCGCTTGTTTTAGGCGACTTATATGATGCAGCTGAATTTTTAGATGTTGCCTCATACACTCATGTTGTTCGTTGGGCAAAACAAGTTGCTGATCGCCCTGCTGTAAAGCGCGGCCGCCGCGTAAATCGCACATGGGGCCCTGAAGAAGATCAAATGGCAGAGCGCCATAACGATAGTGATTTCGAAGGTTAAATCTACTAAACAGCAAGTAAAGTCGCTAACACTTTAACCTGCTTAATAATTTTAAGGCTCATAATGATTATTTATTATGAGCCTTTTTACTGTGCTAGCTTTTTTTTTGCTTTCATAAACTATATTTATTCTTATACTCAGGATTAGAGCCTAACTAATCGATGTTTAATACGCTTTTGTTCATCTGAAATATTTGCTGTATTTCTTGAACGTTTCTCCATCGCTAGTTGGAGTGACTTTTGTATAAGGTTTTACTTAGTGCCATATAAAAATCTAAATAGTGAAGAACGCAGAGAAACCGTTAAAATTTTATACTCTAATGCCATCTCTGGCATTGCCATTTCGACTGTAGTCAGTTTTATATTAGTGTTTGCTTTTGATTTAAATAACCAGAAAATATCCTACGAAAAAAGTATTTGGCTAAGCATTATGGTTGTCTTATTAGCAGCTCGCGCTATTGATGTAATATGGTTTTATAAAACCAAAAAGGATAGCCCGCTATTTAATGCTGACACATACTCAAAAAGATTTTCAACGGGGTGTATTTTAACTGCGCTATCGTGGTGTGGGTATGCACTTTGGTTTCATAGCACCTCATCAGCAATAGAAACTACAACTACTATTGCTATTTTATCTGCCTTTGCAGGAGGCTCTGCAAATCTGCTTTCAGGAAGTCGAGTAACCGCTGTACTCTATAGCATTATTTTACTGGCGCCCTACTCTTTTTTATTAACCTTTTCTAACGAAAACTACAACTCTGTCCTCGGTATTTTAGGCCTAGCATTTACTGCTATTATGGTGGCTTCATCGTACAAATCAGCCACATTTACACACAGCGCAATCAAGCTCAAAAACCAAAACAGAGAGCTGCTTAATGAAATGAAAAACAAGGTTGAGCAACGCACAGAAGAAATCTACCGTTTATCGAATACCGATCCACTTACAAATCTATTAAACCGAACCGCATTTTTAAAAAATGCAAACAGACAACTAGCAGACAACCCTCAAGAACCCTTTGCTTTATTATTCGTAGATTTAGATGGGTTTAAACAAATAAATGATTCGTTGGGTCATAAAGTAGGCGATAAAGTATTAAAAGAAATAGCACGAAGAATTAGTAATGTATGCAATCAACAGCTATTTAAATGCCGATGGGGCGGGGATGAGTTTTTAATTTTAGCAACGTATCAAAAACAAACTGAGCTTATCGAGTTTGCAGATAAAGTACTTCAAAGCATTGGTGCCGAGCATGAAACATATAAATATCAAAAATGGGTATCTGCAACTAATTGGTATTGCCATGTATCCTGAGCACGGGAGTGATTTTAATACTTTAATTCGCTCTGCTGATACTGCAATGTATCACCAAAAACGCATCGCGAAAGGTAATATCAATATTTATAACGATTCACTCAAATTAATACAAGAAAGGGAGTATCTTTTGAGTCAACGCCTAGCCAGTGCTATAGAAGAAAATAGCTTAAGGCTAGTATTTCAACCAATTGTTGATAGCAAAACCTCAAAAGTAACCTCTTTTGAATCATTATTACGCTGGCAACTAGATGGTGAAAATATTTTTCCTGATGAATTTATAGCTATTGCCGAGCAATACGGTTTAATAACCGAGTTAGGTATTTGGGTAATAGAACAGGCATGTATACAAGCAACAAAATTAAGTCATTTACAACCACAAATTGCTATAAGCGTAAACGTATCGGTTATTCAGGTACAAGATCCTGATTTTGTATCTAAGGTATTAAAAATAGTAAATCTCCACCAGGTAGAACCTAAAAACCTACACATAGAAATTACTGAGTCAGTATTTGCCGAGGATAAACTCACATTTTTGACAGCCGTTAAAGCACTACAAAAACAAGGCTTTTGTATTTCAATTGATGATTTTGGTACAGGCTACTCATCACTATCAAGCATGCTTGATATTGGTGTAGATATAGTAAAAATAGACAGAAGCTTTATTCAAAATATGGATAAAAGAGGGTTAAGTATTATTCATGCAATTGTACAAATGGCCTCATCTTTAGACTTTACTGTTGTTGCAGAAGGCGTTGAAACTATTGAGCAAGCAAACACACTCACTAAAATTGGTGTATCTCACCTATAAGGTTATTACTTTTCAAAACCGATGGAAGTAGGTTTTGTAGATGCTTATTTAAATGAGCAAAATAAGCAATGTAGTTAATAACCAAACACTTCTAAAAGCGCTTAGCTACCATATGAGTTATGCGCAACCTTTCTTATTAGGGCCTGTTTATTTTTTGAGGTTTAATTTGCAGTAGACTGTTTGGTATTTAAGCAAGGTAGAGCCGATGAAGTGTGGTTACCCCCATAACCAGTTGATGACGTAGCATAAATACCAAACATGCGCTGTCCGAAGGGTTCTGCCTAGGGAGATTGACTCTTTGTTACTAGGTTACAAACCTCGCGCCGCGATTAAATCGTCCTTAGATTGAACAAGTTTCAATCCTTAAAGGTCAACAGGCCCTCCCTAAAACATAATCTTACAATTGCTTACACCCAGTACATAGTAATTAGCGTAGGCTAAATATAATCCAACTTACATATGTATATTACGTTTAAACGAAAAAGCCCCAGCGCTGGATAGCAGCGCAAAATTATGCGCTGAGGCTGCTTAAATAATAAAAACTTTAACGATACAACTAAATATAAAAAAGGAATTTGCATGATAAAACCACTTTGCTATTCACTCATCACTTTACTTACCCCCATAAGCGTTATAGCTCAAACAATGGCAATAAAAACAACGGATGAATTAGTATCAACCGATTCAGAGATTTTATTTGCATATAATAAAGAATCAAAACAATTAGAAGCCATCAATTTACTTACATCACTTAGTAGTGAACTTGCTTTACCAAAAAACGCCATCGGGTTTGATGTGGCAACACTTGCTAACATCACCGATAAACAAGCACTCGTACTAACAAGTGATGGCGTATATAAAGCCCAAGCAGGTAAACCAACATTGTTGTTTAATTATGAGTCGGTTCTTAATCAATTAAAAATAGATAAATTTGAAAAAGTAGACTTTGTTTTCGATGCTAACAACGATGGTCTAAGCGATATTTTCATTCCAGGGTTAGCAAGCAGTACTTTATACATTCAAAATAAAGATGGCAGCTTTAAGCCTAACCAATTTAAGCAAACGCCTAAGTATGAAGGCCGCTTTTCAGGAAAAGGGCTTTCTTTAGAAGTCGCGGATTCAAATCTGAAGTGCATAACGTTTAGGCGGCTTTAGCCGCCAAGTGATCCTGCATCAATTTTGCAGGCGTTTCAAATCCAAGTGTCTTCCTCGGACGATTATTAAGTTGCTCAAGTACTGGTATAACTTGCGCTGGTGTTACCGCCTTAAAATCGGTGCTCTTCGGCCAATACTGACGTAGTAATCCATTCGTGTTTTCATTCAATCCGCGCTCCCATGAGTGATAAGGGTGAGCAAAATAAACAGGAACACTTAAAGCCTCTGTGATTTGCTCGTGATAAGCGAACTCTTTTCCATTGTCAGCCGTGATGCTATGAAGCGCTGACCTATATGGCCTTAATAGCTCTATCGTCGCCGCAGTGACGGCTTGTGCTGTTTTGCCTGCCACCTGAGTTGATACAGTGAATTGGGTGACCCGCTCTACAATCGTAACAAGGGCGCCTCGATGACCTTTGCCTATGACGGTATCTATTTCCCAATCTCCGATACGGCCTTTCTCATCAACTATTTGTGGGCGCTCTTCAATGCTAACGCGATTTTTTATTTGCCCTCGGTTTGTTTTACCATGACTGCGCTTGTGATATTTCTTACCGTGTCGGCGCAGATGTAGGTATAACTCACCACCTGCTTTTTTATCTTCCCAGATATACAGATAAATGCATTCATGGCTGACAGACAGTTCACTTTCTTTGCGTAACCATCCCGTTATTTGTTCAGGACTCCACTTCTCATTAAGCTTCTGGGTAATTAAAGCTATCATTTCAGGTGTCATCTTAAGCGGTTTTCTTACACTTCTTCGGCGAAACAAAGCCCGCTCATGAGCTTGTTTGTGTCTGTAACCTCGCTTACCTGTATTTCTAGAAAGCTCTCTTGAAATCGTAGATTGCGATAAATTAGTTAGCTCAGCAATACTTTGTTGCGTAAAACCGCTTTTCTTTAGAACGGCGATCTGGCATCTTTGCGCATAGGTCAGTTGTTTGTAATGTCTCATTGTAAAATCTCTTGCCGGAGAAAAAGCAGTTAGTTTATGAGCAACTGACCACTTAATCTAGCCAAAACAAGTTATGCACTTACAATTTGAATCTAGAAGTTAATATTAACAATAAACCTGTCGTTATCGATTTTAACCACGACGGATTAAACGACCTGGTTTTTTCAAATGACTTTGGAGCAGATGTACTACTTGCTAATTCAGAGGGCTTTGAGCAAAAGCTTACCTCAATTGATTTTAGCATTGAGTTAGGCGAGACTCGCAAAATAAAGCAAATTATTGATATTAATAACGACGGATTTCTAGATTTTACAACCAGACAGTTTAAGCCTACACAAGGTATGGACTCGCTAGATATAAAAATAGCACATACTTTGTACCTAGGGAGTGCTAAAGGTTTTACTAATACACCCATTACCTTATTTGAAACACAGGGCCCTAGTGAGTTATTGCTCAAAACTGATTTTAATAATGATGGCTTAATTGATTTACAAAAAATGGACTTAGATATTGGCTTAGGTACTATCGCATCTATGGCATTAGGCGGTGGCAGTACTGATGTAGATTTAGAAATGAATCTTTATAAGCAGCAACCCGACGGCTCATTTGCCAATAAATCGAGTATTGAACTTGATTTAGAAATGGAAGTGGGGATGAATGGCGATGAATCAGAACCGGCTCTCTATTTAGGTGACATTAACGGCGACAGCTATATTGATGCGGTATACAAATACAGTAAAAAAACGCTGTATATTTATTATGGAGAGCAAGACTCACTGCTAAATGATAAACGCAAAAAATTAAAGCTAACGCTGCCTAAAAATAATAAAGATATTCTTCTGGTAGATATAAACCAAGACGGTAAAAAAGATTTTGTATTTAAATTTACCGAAGAAGATGGCACCAGCAAAATAGAAACACGATTAAATTAAGCCAATAAAAAAGCCCAACAGAATTAACCGTTGGGCTTTGGACTTAAGACTTTCGAGTAACAGTCAGCTTTACTCTAAGTAATAACACCTAAGCAGTTACATTTAGCAGTGAATCGCCTTCACTTAAACCAAACTTCTCTTGCACTGATGCAAGGATTGATTCTTTATCTTCATCAGACAACTGGTTTGAATACTCAGTTAAGAGCTCATCTAAGTAGCTCACTACCTCGTCTGTATCGACTGATTCTAATGAGTTTTGTGGCGGTGGCGGCGGTCTTTGACCTTCAGCTCTTCCTGCATCACCAATGCTTTTAGCATCAAACTCGAGTTCGCCCATTAAATCAGCAAGCTCTTTTGTTGGTTCAATACCTTGTTCTTTAAATGCCGCTTGAATACTTTGCGCATCGTCGCTAGTTAAGTTTTCTGCATCAAACTGTGCAAGCGTTTCTTTAACAAAATCGCTTTGCTCTGTTGTTAATTTTGCAGCTTGACTACTTTGTTGCGGCATAAAACTCGCAGAGCTGCTGCCAATATTATTAATCATTTTAGTATCCTTTCAACGTTCACGGCGAGGTGGTTTATGATCGCTAAGCTCTTGTTCAGTAATTTCGCCATTACCATCGGCATCTATAGAATCAAAAATTGTTTGTGCATCACCGTGCGGCGGTTTTTTAGCACTAAACTCTTCAAAGCTAATTACGCCATCACCATCAGTATCAATAGTTGAAAAGTCAGGTTTTTCAGGAGGATTGTCACCGCCTCGAGCAGCTACATTAGCTGAAAAAGCAATAGATAATATTGCCACAGTGGCAAGAGTTGAAAAATGCTTCATAGTAATAACCTCGTATTTAAGAATTAAACTAAGCTTACGCTTTAAAAACGCAAACAATGTGCAAATAATGAGGAAGTAATAAATTATTTTTAATAAAAACTGATGATTCAAAAAAAGTTCTGGTTGATTGCTTTGCAATCAATATATAAGCTAATAAAATAATACGATTAATTACTCTCTGGCAGTAGTGTTACTGCCCTTAATTCTCAAAGCTGATATACTGCTTGAGCCAATTAAACAAACAAATACAGAGCACTTTCATAAATAATGATTAATAACCAACCCTACTTAGCAGGCAATCTGTGAAAATACCTAAACGCCTACAACCTCTTGTTGATGATGGCCTTATTGACGAAGTAATAAGCCGACTAATGAGCGGTAAAGAAGCCGATGTATTTATTGTGCGTTGTGGTGAACATATTCGCTGTGCGAAAGTGTATAAAGATGCGGTTAAACGTAGTTTTAAAAAGGCGGCACAATATCAAGAAGGCCGAAAAGTACGTGGTGGACGCCAAGCGCGTGCTATGGGTAAACGCTCTAGCTATGGCCGCCAATTAGAAGAAGAAATTTGGCAAAATGCCGAAGTTGATGCGTTATCTCGTTTAGCTGGCGTGGGTGTACGTGTTCCTGATACTTACTTTTGTATTGATGGCGTGCTGCTTATGGAGCTCGTCTCTGATGAAGATGGTAACGTAGCCCCTCAACTAGGACATGTCGTTTTTAGTGAAGAGCAAGCGATTGAGCAGTATAAACTCATGATACATTACATTAAGCTTATGCTTTGCGCTGGTATAATACACGGTGATTTATCTGAGTTTAATGTACTTGTAGATAATAACGGCCCTGTAATTATAGATTTACCGCAAGCCGTTAACGCTTCAGCAAATAACAGTGCACAAGCTATGTTTGCACGCGATGTAAATAACATACGCCGCTACTATGGTGAATTTGCGCCAAGCATACTAAAAACTCAATACGCTAAAGAAATGTGGGCACTATTTGAAGAGGCCAATTTAACGCCTAATTCAACGCTTACAGGTGAATTTGAAGACAGCGACGAACTTGCTGATGTAGATTCTATTCTTGATGAAATTCAAGCTGCCGAATACGAAGAGTTTGACCGTTTAGAGCGAATTAAAAATGCTGACGACGATGAGTAACTCATCGTCATAGCTCATTTCACCTTACTGTGGATGCACAAACCGGTAGCCAACCCCATAAACAGACTGGATAACACTTTCAGTTTGTGTCACTTCATCTAGTTTTTTACGCAACTTTTTAATATGGCTATCAATAGTACGATGGCTCACAATACGCTGATCGGCGTACATAGTGTCCATTAAGCTATCGCGCGAATAAATACGATTTGGGTTGTTAAACAAAGGTTTAAATAGTTGAAATTCAAAGTTCGTCAATTCTATACTGTTTGATTTAAATTTTACGCTGTAGCTGCTTTCGTCAAGCTTCATTGTTGACTCTGTAACGTCACTTGCGTTATTTAATCGCCTTAAAATAGCTTTTACGCGTGCCACCAGCTCAGCATAACTAAACGGCTTACAAATATAATCATCTGCACCTAATTCCAGCCCAAGCAGCCTATCTATTTCTTCTACTTTTGCCGATACCATAATAATAGGCACGTTTGAAAAGCGCCTGATTGCTTTACACAGTTCAATACCACTTTGACCTGGTAACATTATGTCTAGCAAGATTACACTCGGTCTGTTAATTTCAAGCCAAGGTAATACCTCATTCCCGTGATGTATTTGATGAGTAATAAAGTGATGGCTGCTTAAAAAGTCACTCATTAAGTTAGCAAGCTTTACTTCATCTTCCACAATTAGTATTTGTTCACTCATAGGCATCTCTGTAAGTAACCTTAACTTTATTTTATAAGCTAAATAGTTGGCAATCTAATAATAATAGCAAGGCCGCCTAAGCTAGCTTTTTCTGCAGCTATTTCACCTTTATGACCTTTAACTATATGCTGGCAAATAGATAGACCTAAGCCAGAACCGCCCTCCTGGCGATTACGCGAACTATCTACTCGGTATAAATACTCAAATAAATGCGATAAATGCGACTGCTCTACACCTACGCCATTATCTTCGATTATAAGCTCTAAATAAGTTTGCCCTTTAATACTTATATTTTTAGCCGTTAAAGAAATAGTTGTACATTGTGCATAGTGTACTGCGTTCATTAGAATATTATCGAGTAGCTGCAAAAGGCGTGTTTTATCTGCTTGTACAGTTATGTGTTTAGCGCTATTTAGTAGGTATATTTTTATATTATGTTGTTCAAGCAAAACCTGATACTTTTGCTCAATAGTATTTAATAATAACGCCATATCAGTAGGTTGCATAGTGTAGTGCATACCTCCTAACTCTGCGCTATTGAGCATATGCAAGTCGTCTATTAAGCGTTTTAAATGTAGGGCTTCATCGTTAGCCGAACTTATATTTTTTGCGTTCGGTTCTCGTATACCAAGTAGCATAGCTTCAAGTTCACCTAGTAAAATACTCATTGGCGTCCTAAGCTCATGAGAAATATTAGCAAGCCAACGCTTACGTACTTGCTCATCTTTAGCGAGTGTAAATGCAAGCGTATTAAAATCTTCGCTCAACTGTCCTAGCTCGTCTTTTCGCTCAAGCGTGAGTTTGGTCTCGTAATTACCTTGCGTTAAGCGATGCATACCGTTAGCAATTTGCTTTACTGGGCTTACTAAGTGGCGAGACAATAAAAAGGTAACCAGTAATGTAAGCAATACCGCAGCTAAAGCAATAAACCATAAGTAGTTAGTTTGCTGCTGTAAAAAATCAAGCTCATATCCATCAACCAAGCGATCTCTTTTAGAAACAGCTAAGTAGCCCACTACTTTATCGCTAACAATAATTGGGGTTGTTATATATTTTAAATCGCTAAGGTATTTACCCACTACTCGCTGTTTATTTTCGTCAAGCAAAGCGTAGTGAGCAATATTTTCAGGTGGTAGGCGGCGCTCTCCCCCTAAACGAATATGATCGGGTGGCGGGCGTCGCATCATTCGCCCACGCGGACCTGAGCCTTCTGGTGGCCTAGGTAAAAACTGGCTATTTTCTAGCTGCGATTCGACGCGTTTTCTAAAATTTTCGCTATCGCCAACAACTCGTTCCCATGAGGGTGTTTGTTCGTATTGCTTTGCAAGTTGCACAACAAGTGGTTCAAGCGCTTTTACTTCTTTTGCATTAACAAAATCAATTACGCCTTGCCCTATACTCCATTGTATAAGAACCACCAGCCCAGCAATAACACTAAAAGTAAAACTAAATAGTATTAAAAAAAGTTTATTATGAATTTTCATTAATGCGTGTTTTCAACCTTGCTAGGAAAGCTTTCAAATCGGTATGTTATAAACTCTTTGGTTTGGTCGTTAACATACAACGTAGCAACTATTTTTTTGCCCTGAGCGGTCCAATACATATGACCATGATTATTTAAAGTAACCGATACGGTATTTATACCACTTTTAAATAAGTTAGCAGGTAAATGCAATGCATGTCCGTAAATTCGCTGTATTTTAACCCCATTTATATATAAATGAGCATGACCTTGTAAAAAGCCCGTGTCATCGTTTGTAGTAACGCTCATCATTTGCTGCATGTTCATCGTGCCCTCTGGCGGCACAGACAAATCATAGTTCTGTGTATCTAAAATTAAGTTATAACCCGACATACTATCTTTTAATAACTTAAGGCTTAATGCCGGGACTGGCATATCATTTGGCACTGCTATGGGCATATGGCTATGATCCATCATTTCCTGCTGCGCAAAGAGCTTAAAGCTCAATAGCGCAGCAGTAGTTAGGATCAATGCGTATTTAAAATAACGCATAGTTACTCCTACATTCCCGGTGGTGGACCCATTGTTTCGCCCGTATCACAGCGACCAATTGAATTATCGGCTAATTGACCTTTAAAACGAGGCCCTATTTGATAAGGAAAAGAAGGCTGTAATTTACCATCACTGTCTAACGTTAGTGTTATATGGTAGTGATAACCCTTACCATCGTTAGTATCGTGGCCGTTATGCTCATCTAATTGAGCACCGGTTACTGTTTTTTGTGCGTAGTAATAATCTTCAAAGTAGTAACCATCGTCGGCATTTAATGTATTACCTGAGAGCGTCGTTACTTCTGCGCCAATAGCAGGACCTGCATCACTTGTTTGTGTGCCTTGGCTAACATCGTATTGATCAACTAAGGTACAGCTTCGCTCGCCCTCAGTACCACAACCACCCTCACTTTCTGATGCGCCATAATCACGCATTTCCCAGCCGCTTAATGCAAGTTGACCGTTACTTTCATAAGGACCATAAAGCGGATAACCATCAGCTGCAAACCCATAAATAGGTGAATGCGCATCGCCATCATCTTCAAGTAAATCAGCTAAGCAACTAGTGTAAAAATGGTGATGATATTCACCGTTAGCAGCATGTCCGCCACACACATCAACATCATATTGCTCAGCAATGGGCGCTAATGTATACCAAATATTATTACCGTAGCTCATACCATCGCCCCAGTTAAATATACTGGTGCCATTAACCATTAAGCCAACTGTACCTAAACCTGTTTCACAAGTTTCAGTGCTGCTGTTATAGCCAATATCTTCACCAAAGGAAATGGTTTGACCTACTGCTGCTGAGGTTACACCGTTATAAAAATCAGTAGCTGCACGCGGGCGATTATTAAGTGCGTCTACTTGGTCTTGTGTAAGTGTTACGTCATATTTAGGAATGTCAGTTGTTTGCACATACATGTATTCAACGTCAGCATCTTCCTCAGAAACAGTAACAACCTCAACTGATTGAACATCTTCAACCACTGCGCCATTGTTTTGTATATAAGTAGAGGTTGTATCGTTGTTAATTAACCAGCTGGTAAATTTTGCACTATTATCAACTGTATCTGAGTCTGATGAAGCAATAACATTAACTATAACTGTATCTACAACGACATCGTTTGTGCCATCATCTGCACTGATTTCAAATACAAGTGCTTCATCGGTTAAAACTTCAGGTGCAACAAACTCAGTAGACGTTGCAGTACTTGAAGATAAACTAACGGTAGTGCCTGATGTTTGTGACCAGCTAACAGATACTTCGCCATCATCTTCAACTGTTGAAATTAAATAAACGGTATCGCCCGCATTAACAGTTTGGTCAATACCGGCGTCAACAGTTGGAGCACTATTACTGACCGTTTCGCCGTCTGTTGTAGTACTTGTAGAATCGCTATTACATGCGCTTAAAGCAATACAAAGCGCGCTTAACGCAAATAACTTAGTGGCATTAACGGCTTTTGTTTTAAGAAGTGTTTTCAATGCTTGAACCTTTACTTTAACGTTTAATAAAACAAAGTTAACAAGTAAAAGTGCAAACAATGTGCACAAACAAAGGAAGAATCTATATTAAAATTACAACTGTGGCCTTTTAAGCAAAAACTTATCTTTGGTTGTACTAAAGTAATCGCCGCCCATTTTGCCCACTGCATTTAATAATTCAGGGTCAATATAGCCACCACTCATCACTTCATCGTCTATACAAATACCCACTACATCCAGCAACATCATTGTTCCACCGCCAGGCTCATTTGAAATACTAATAACTTCGCGTAACTTACATTCAAACCGTACTTTTGAATCGGCAACGCTTGGCGCGTTAACTAACTTACTTGGAGCTTGGGCAATGTTAACTGCATCAAACTCGCTTATATCACTAGGATAATTTGCACAACTTTGGTTCATTTTTTCAACTAGCTCTTGGCTGACAATATTAACCACACATTCTTTAGTTGCCATTAGATTACTGAGCGTATCTTTATTCGTTTTATCACTAGGGTTTACTTGCGTAACACTTAAAACAGCTGGCTTGCAACTAGCCACAGTAAAAAATGAATAAGGCGCAATATTTGCAATACCTTCGCTATTTAATGTACTTATCCATGCGATAGGTCGTGGGCTGATACCGCCTACTAAGTAAGAGTAAACATTTTGGTTGGTATTTTCGGTGAGATCTAAAAACATATTTTTTCAACTAAATAAGAATATCAACATGCCTAATATCTTAATCCGATGAAGGTTGGGGTTAAAGAAGATTTACAAATGAGAAAAGTTAAAAAGTAAAACCGAGCCTTCAGGCTCGGTTTTCAATCCATTTAGCAAGGCGCTACATTATTGAATACTCTGACTTTTGTTTTTAAATCAAATGCAGCATAAGCTGCAACAATAATAAAACACCCCGCAGGCACAACATAAGAAAACGCGACACTGTATGTATCAATAAACACAGCTTGGAATACAGGAACTATCGCTCCACCTAAAATAGCCATTACTAAACCAGCAGCACCTAGTTTTGCATCATCGCCTAACCCATGTAGTGAAATCGCGTAAATAGTTGGAAACATTAATGATAAGCAAGCCGATATACTTACCAGCGCCCATACGCCACTTATATTTGGCATTTTCACCATATAAAAACACAGCAGCATTGCAATAATAGAGGTTGCCATTAACAGTTTGGCAGGACGAATAAATCCCATAAGCCAGGTCATTACAAATCGAGAAACTAAAAAGGTGATCATACTGTATTGTAAAATACTTCCCCCGGTAACTTCATTTGTATCGAGTGCCTCCATTACGTACTGGATGGTAAATGTCCATACACAAGTTTGCGCCGCAACATTAAAAAACTGGGCGATAACACCAAAGCGGTAATGGGTATTCTTAAACAAGCGCTTTAACGTTGCACTAAATTCTACATGCTTAGAGACTTTTTTTTGCTTACAAAAATTAGGTGTTTTAGTAAACGCAATTGCCAACCAAATAAAAACCAACACACAAGCCATACCAACATAAGGCACCATAACTGCATCAAGTTCTGCGCTTATAATGCTAGTTAATTGCTCACTATTCATATTAGTGCGCTCACCAGAGGTTGCTGTATTGAGCTTTGGTAAAATAAGGGTGGCGGCTAAAAAAACACCAATGTTAGTACCGACAGGGTTAAATGATTGCGCCAAATTCAACCTGCGAGTTGCACCTTGTTGGGTGCCCATTCCCATTACATAAGGGTTTGCTGATGTCTCTAAAATAGATAAGCCTCCAGCTAACACAAACAAAGCCACTAAAAAAAAACCATAAGTCATTGCTTGGCTGGCGGGATAAAACAAAAATGCTCCGATTGCAGCCATCCCTAAACCGGTTAACACACCTGTTTTATACGAAAAGCGTTTATTGATATATGCCGCCGGAATAGCTAAGCAAAAGTAAGCTCCATAGTAGCTAAATTGTACCAGTGCAGACTGCACTGACGACATAGTAAAAATTTTACTAAACACTTTTACTAGCGGATCAGTCATGTTTGCCGCAGCTCCCCATGCAGCAAAGCACAGAACAAGTAAAATAAAGGGAACCACCATCTCCTTGGAGACAAGAGGTGTTTGTGTGTGTGTGGTCATTGCCGTGTCTCAGTTGTTAATGTTAAGTAAAGCATTTAACCAGTTAAATATCATTCCGTCAATAAATCAACTATAGTTATTTATTGACCTCCTGTGACTTATTTATACTCTGTCGTAAATTTAATAATAAGAAATGAACCCGGCAATAAAGCTAATATAGTCGCCAATTACACACACTCGGTGTACAATTAATCAGGTTATTCAAGATAATAACAACTAGGTAGGAATAATTATCAAATCTAAAAACCCTCGACTCTCTTTACAAGAAGGCCGAAGCCAATCTGGCCTGCGTGCTCATAATGAACGCCGAATTATGTCATTAATTCGCCAACACGGTAGTGCTCCAAAAGCTGAAATAGCACAAAAAACAGGGCTTTCAGCACAGGCCGTCACAGTAATTATCAATAGTTTAGAAGCCGAATCGTTATTAATACGGAAAGACCCTCAGCGTGGTAAGGTTGGCCAACCAACCATCCCATTTGCGTTAAATCCAAATGGTGCATTTGGAATTGGCTTAAAAGTAGGTCGTCGCAGTTTTGATTTAACCTTGATTGACTTAGTAGGAAATATACGCGCAACTTTGCACGAAAACTGCGCTTACCCCACAGTACAGAGCTTGCTAACCTTTTTAGAGAAAGGGATCAGCGTACTTAAAATGAGCTTAAGTGACGAATTAGCCAAGCGTATCTTAGGTGTGGGTGTTGCAACCCCTTACGAAATTTGGAACTGGACAGAAGAAGCCGGCGCTCCAAAAACAGTATTGAATGAATGGAAGTCTTTTGATTTTAAAGAAAAAATAAATCAAATTGTACACCTTCCCGTGTATGTATGTAATGATGATACCGCGGCTTGTTCAGCTGAATTAAGCTTTGGTAATCCTGCTCGTTTTAGCGATTTTTTATATATTTTTATTGGTACTTTTATTGGTGGTGGAGTTGTTATAAACGAAACCTTATTTACCGGTAAAAAAGGTAATGCCGGCGCTATAGGCTCATTACCTAGGCCTATGCTTAATAGTGAAGGTCAACTAACCTCCCAACAACTTATTATGCAATCATCACTGTATATTCTCGAAAAAATGCTCAAAGGTGATGGCTACAATACTGACATACTGTGGAGTTCAAAAGAGTATTGGGGAGACTTAGGCCCCGTACTCGATAAGTGGATAGACCAAGTTGCAGATGGTCTCGCCTACGCGGCATTGTGTTCTTTAGCTATTTTTGATTTTGAGGCGATTGTCATTGATGGCGCCATTCCTATCAATGTCAGAGAAAAAATAGTTTTGGCAACAAAGTTAAAATTGAGCCAGGCTGATCATCGCGGTATTAATCGCTGTGAAGTACGAAGTGGCTCTATTGGCGCCAAGGCTCAATCAGTAGGCTGCGCTAACCTACCGTTACTTATCAACTTTTCTCAAGATCACGCAAGCCTTTCACACCACTAATATACTTTAACCTTAAAAAGCAGCCATCGGTAACGTTGGCTGCTTATTTATTTTTTATCAGAGGTAAAAAATTCACTCAAACAATCAAAAAGCTGTACAAAAAATAATAAGTAATAATAGTTGATTTATTATTTTAAGTTCTCTACATTCTATTTACAAATTTGATAACACTGACATGTTTGATTAATAAAACCGCAAATTTGTATACACACACAACAAAGAGAGAACAGAAAAATGAAAGTATCAGCAAAAATGACTCTAATTGCAGTCGCTGTAGGTCTATCCATATCCCCTAACGCCTTGTCACAAGAGCAACAAGAAGCAAAAAGTGATTTAGGGTTTGAGCGCATCATTGTAACGGGAACATCTCGGCCAAAAGAGAAAATCGAATCAACTAATGCAATAACTACCTTTAACGAAGCAAAGTTAGAGCAATTGGCTCCGCACAGTGTTGCTGAATTAGTGCGAAGTATTCCTGGTTTTCATGCCGAAGACACCGGTGGAGAAACCGGTAACAACGTAGCCCCACGAGGCTTTCCGTTATCAACGCAAACAGAGTTTACAGCACTACTTCGTGATGGTATGACCGTGTTTTATAATCAAGATATTTTATTTACTCAAAATGATCGCTTTACCCGTTTGTCTAATTTTGTTGGCAGCGTTGAAGCTATTCGTGGTGGTGCCTCGTCAATTTTTGTTGGTAGCGCGCCAGCTGGGTTTATTAATTTTATTTCTCGTGAAGGCTCCGATGATACCCAAGGTGATGTGTTTTTTGAAACCAACAGCAACAACCGCCTAGGTGGACAAGGTTGGGTTAGCGGATCAATAGACGATCAGACAACCTATGCTGTTGGCGCTTGGTATCGCAAGGATGACTCCGCACGCGATCCGGGGTATACAGCTAACCAAGGTGGTGAGCTTAATGGCAATATTAAGCACTTTTTTAAAGATGGCAGCAGCTTTACCCGCTTTGAGTTTAATAAACAAAACGATAGATCATTCTTTTTTATTCCTCAGCCATTAATAGGCTCAACCACCAATGCTAAAACAATCCCAGGCGGGATGGATATCAGAGATGGCACCACCGGTAACTCAGCAGGTGCGCGTTTATTAACTCTTAATAACACCCCAAGCGGCGACATTGACTTAGATATTGCAGATGGTAACTACGCTAATGTGACCTACTTTGGCAATACAACCGAAATTGAAATTAACGAAAACTTAGTCTTTTCAAATCAAATGCGTTATACCGATATGCTAACAACCTTTTCCGGCATCATTAACGTAGGTAACGCCGAATCGTTAGCTAGTAAAGCACAAGCTATATATGCTGCAAATACTGATGTCCTTGCAGGTGCCATGGTTGATGGTAACCTAAGTTACGATATACGCGATGCAGGAAACGGCTTTGTATTGGCTGATTCAAGCAACGTAAATACCTACAACACCAATGGATACGGAATAAACGCAGGCTTTTGGCATAGACGTTTTGAAGGCGATAACTTTCAAAACGAAACCAGATTCAACTACACCTTTGATGATGTAGGCGAAGGGACTCTTTATGCTAATTTTGGCTTATTCTTCTCTAATATTAATGGCCATGTTACCGACTATCGAATTAATACACTGCAATCAGTAGAGCCCCTGCCGCAGCGCTTAGATGTTGTATTTACAGATGCACAAGGTCTTGACATTGCCAGCGGTACTTACAAAGGTATTCAGGCTGGATCACATGGTTTTGCCGATATTGTTTATAGTGAAAATACCCTGGCGCCCTTTGCTGACTTTGAATACGAGCTTGAAGATGTGTCGTTTAATCTGGGCCTAAGGTACGAAACCCTCAAAGCAGATGGGGAAGCGCAAAACCAAGCTAATTACACAATTGACAGTTTTGCCAGCGATACTGATACCGTCAATGGGAATATTACCCTGCCCTTTGGTGATGGGACTTACCGAAACTTTAATGTTGAATACAACGAAATGGCATGGACAGTTGCAGCTAACTACAAATTTAACGACGACTTAGCGGTATTCACTCGATATGCAGATGGTTTTCGTATGCCTGATGTAGATAAATACATGGCGATTACCAACCTAACTAGTCAAGAGGAAATTAATCAATTTAATAACTCTGAGAGACGTGAAACACAACCAACTTCAACGGTAATGGCCGAAGTGGGCATTAAATATAACGAAGGTGATGTCGCAGCATTTGTAACCGGTTACTTCGCCGGTGCGGATGATTTATTCTTTAATGTACCTACTGTTGAAAATGGTCAAGTAGTGCAACGTCAAGCCTTTAGAAACACAGAAACCTTAGGTGTAGAAGCCGAATTTAACCTGCAAATCACCCAAGACTGGCGCATTGGTGTATCTGCAACGTACCAATCACCCGAATTTGTAAACACACCAGCGGCGCAATACTTGGATGCTAATGGAAGCTCTGCCTCTATTGATATAAACGGCAACTTACCTGTACGTGTGCCTAAGCACTTTGGCCAATTAACTAGTAGCTATCAGTTTGAAGATTTTTCGTGGGGTATGGCAGCTATTCATGGTAGCTACTCTTGGAGCGGTAAACGTTATGCCGACGACGCCAACACAGCAGAACTGCCTATGTATGGCATGTTAAACCTTGGTTTATCCCTTGAAAACGAAGACGGTTATTACCTTCGTGCCGATGTTAAAAACCTAAATAACTCAGAAGGCTTATCAGAGGGAGATCCTCGCGCAGGTGAAACGGTAGCAGGTCAAGCAACTACATTTAATGCGCGCGTTGTCTTACCTCGTACCTTTAGCCTTACTATTGGTAAGCGTTTTTAATTTTACTCTAATCTAGGGTATCTTCATGCAAAGCGATACCCTCGCAATTTTTAGGAAAATATAATGGAAGTAGTTGCAATTGGTGAAGCTTTAATAGATATACTCTCACATGACTGCATGCACAATAAGGCATCAAATAGCGAACTAGACTTCACACAGTTTGCCGGAGGCGCACCCGCTAATGTTGCTGTAGCCGTAGCAAAGCTTGGTGGTTCAAGTTATTTGCTTGGTAAAGTAGGCAATGATAAATTTGGTCGCTTTTTAATAAATGCACTCAAAATGTATAATGTAAACACATCTTATGTTGGCTTTTCAAAAAAAGGGAAGACGGCACTCGCGTTCGTATCGTTGGATGAAAACGGTGAACGTACATTTGAATTTTACGATAAAGATGCTGCACATTACGATTTACAAATAACCGATTTAGAGCCCTCTTTATTTTCAACACCTAAAATTGTGAGTTTTTGTTCAGGCTCTTTTGCAAAACCTTTAGTATTAAATACAACCTTACATGCGCTAAAACACTTTAAAGAATCAGGCTCGGTTACATGCTTTGACATTAACTTTCGTTCAGCCTTCTGGGATGAACCACTCACAGCTAAATCTGTTATTGAGGATGTTGCTAAAACAGTTGATGTTATTAAAGCGAGTAAAGATGAGCTGATCTCGCTTTATGGAATAGAGCATATTGATACCACTATTAGAAGTTGGGTAGATAGTGGCGTAGCTTTAGTTTTAATGACCGATGGTGGCGAGCCTATTACTTTTTCATCTAGCTCATTTAGTGGTACTTATCCTTGCCCTCAGGCATATGTTGTGGATACCACAGCTGCAGGCGATGCGTTTGTAGGTGGTTTTTTATATCAAATATCTTCGCTAGTGAGTAATAAAACAGAATTTACTGACTGGGCAAATAACTTTACTAACGTTTCAAAGGCTATCGACTTTGCTACTAAATGCGGAGCCAAAACAGTAGCAACGTTTGGAGCCTTTGATGCCCTACCTACATTCCATGATATCTCGGCGAGTACCCTTAAATCTTCGTGTCGATGTTAAAAACCTAAATAACTCAGGAAACTTATCAGAGGGAAGTTTCACTCAGGTGAAACGGTAGCAGATCAATCAATTATATTTAATGCGCGCGTTGTCATATCTCGTGTCTTTAGCTTTACTATTGGTAAGCGTTTTTAATTTTACCCTAACTGAGGGTATCGTCATACAAAGCGATACCCCCGCAAGTTTTAGGAAAAGATAATGGAAGTAGTTGCAATTGGTGAAGCTTTAATAGGTGTACTCTCACATGACTGCAAGTGCCAAAATTGCTTAAGTATCACGGTAATTCTCCCTATTTATAATACTTCTTTTATTGGCGACTCATTTTAGTATCACCTTAACATGAGTTGCCTATATCTAAATCGTTTTTACACTAGTCTTCTTTTACATTTAATACGTATTGGTTTTGTCTTATTATTTATAATGCCACGGTTTTAATATTGCCAGTATGAAAGAAAAAATAAACATCGTGTGGTTTAAACGTGATTTGCGTCTTAGCGATCATCAACCATTAAAAAATGCATTCAGTAATGGCTTACCGACCCTATTACT
This sequence comes from Pseudoalteromonas sp. HL-AS1, assembly GCF_031198785.1. Classification (NCBI taxonomy): domain Bacteria; kingdom Pseudomonadati; phylum Pseudomonadota; class Gammaproteobacteria; order Alteromonadales; family Pseudoalteromonadaceae; genus Pseudoalteromonas; species Pseudoalteromonas sp. HL-AS1. The sequence continues at coordinate 1,016,318 of NZ_CP133569.1, read as the reverse complement.
TTATAACTTTGAGCCATTACTGCTCGAAGATGCACACTACAATGAGCGGCACTGGCGCTTTGTATATCAATCAATAGTTGAGTTAAACAAGCAACTAGCGCGTTTTAACGCCTGTGTTTATATATTTAATTTAAATATGAGCGATTTACTTGAATCGTTAAAGACGCAGTTTGAAATAGTTAATATTTTTAGCCATCAAGAAATAGGCTTAAACAACACCTTTGAGCGCGATAAGGCAATAAAAGCATGGTGCCAGCATAACCACATTAATTGGCAAGAGTCGCAAACAGGCGCGGTAATTCGCGGCAAAAAAAATCGTAATAATTGGAACGAACGCTGGCAGCAAACAATGCAAGCACCTATTGCTGTTCCTAATTGGAAGAGTATAAAAACAATTACCCTCAATAACTACCAAACACCTGAGCTACCAAGCGCTTACACGCAAGATCACGACAGCTTTCAACAAGGTGGCCCGCTGCATGCGCGAACTGTAATGCAGAGCTTTTTTGCCGAGCGCGGTAAAGGTTATCAAAGGGGAATATCGAGCCCAAGTTTAAGCCAAACACATTGCTCCCGACTTTCGCCGTACTTAGCGTGGGGGAATATTAGCCTTAGGCAAGTGTATCAAATGGCCATTGATGAATATCATTCAAAACACCCTGATAAAAGAGGCTGGAAACGCCCACTAGCAGCGTTTGTATCGCGCTTGCATTGGCACTGCCATTTTATGCAAAAGTTTGAGAGCGAGTGCTCTATGGAATTTTTAGCCCTTAATCCAGGCTACCATGTATTTCCGTATCGCGATGATGAACATGTTAAAAACGATATTGAACGCTGGGCGCAAGGTCAAACAGGTATTCCCATTATTGACGCTTGCATGCGCTGCTTAAAAGCCACCGGTTATATCAACTTTAGAATGCGCGCCATGCTTGTAAGCTTTGTCACGCATCATTTAAATATAAGTTGGCAGCAAGCAAGCTTTCCGCTCGCTAATTACTTTTTAGATTTTGAGCCCGGAATTCACTATCCGCAAATTCAAATGCAAGCCTCGGTAACAGGCATTAACACCATCAGGCACTACAACCCAATTAAACAATCAGAAGATCAAGACCCAACAGGTTCGTTTATTAAAAAGTGGTGCCCCGAGCTTGAAAAACTCCCTATTGAATATTTACATCAGCCTTGGGAGCAAACTCCGATGGAGGCACTCTTTAACGACTTTAAGCTAGGGGAGGATTATCCCGAACCGATGCTTGATTTAACAGCAGCCTCAAAAGAAGCACGCGAACGCTTATGGCAATACCGTGAGCGAGCCGATGTTAAACGCGCCATAGGGAGGATTCTTAAAAAGCACGTTGGGGGTACTCAAAAAGTTACTCGAACAAAAAGTAAAACGGATACTAAAAGTAATAGCAAGGCTAAGTAAGCATGGCGCACAAAAAACTAAACTTACCTCAGAAAAAATGCCCTATTTGTAATAAACCTTTTACGTGGCGTAAAAAATGGCAGCGCGACTGGGATAACGTTATTTTCTGTTCAGAGCGCTGCAGGCGTAATAAATAAGAGTAATAATTAACTGGCGTCTATTTTGCAGCATCATCAGTAATTAGTGCTTTTAAGGCTTTATATAAGTTTATTTTGTAAATAACGCTTAGCTAACCTGAAAAGCTTACACTCAAGCAAGGAGAAGATGATGACGATTAAAAAAACGGCAAGTTCAACATGGTCTGGCGACATTAAAACAGGCAAAGGTAGCATATCAACTCAAAGTGGCGCGCTTAATAAACAACCATATGGTTTTAATACCCGCTTTGAAGATGAGGCAGGCTCAAACCCTGAAGAATTAGTAGGTGCAGCGCATAGTGCATGTTTTAGTATGGCGCTTTCACTTGCATTAGGTGATGCAGGCTTTACCGCAGATAAAATTGATACTAAAGCCACTGTAAGCCTTGATGAAGTAGATGACGGTTTTTCGGTGACGCATATTGCCCTTGAGGTAAAAGCGCGTATTGATGATATTCAAAATGAGCAGTTTCAAGCTTTATGTGAGCAAACTAAAAAGAGCTGCCCTATTTCAAAACTCTTAAATACCGAAATATCACTAGATGCGACTCTTCAATCAGCATTTTAAATATTTAGACTTAATTATTTAAATTTAACTATTTAGATTTAACTATGTAGACAGTCCCTTACTAAAAAAGCCAAGTAAGTAATTACTTGGCTTGCTTATTATAAAGAAATATCTCTAGATTCATTCCTACTCAAAGTACTTACTACAAGCCCTATTCCCATCCCAATTGCTGGCCATACTACCCATATATAACTAGGCGAAGTTAGTAAATTTATAACGCTTAGCAAAGTTAAAATAAGTAAATATACTTTAATTTTTTTACCTAATGTCACTGTATTTTTCATTTATATTCTCCAAGTAATGTATGTCGCTATTATTGTTTTAATAAGCAACATACACACCTGCTAAATGTCACTAAGTGGTCTGACATTAGTCATCACTTTTCATTTAATTACATAGTTATTTATTATGTATAAAAACATAAAAAACAATACTTTAATCTATTTGTGTTAGAATCTAATCTCAACTAACCTAAACAAATAAACATAAGAGGATGAGCTAAATGAGCGAAAAATCAAAAGATTGTGAAAAAGTTACGTGTAGTAACTGTGCTGACGCTAACGATCTCGAATTTGATTTTTCAATGGCTTTTCAACCGATTATAAACTGTAAAACTCGCCTAATTTATGGATATGAGGCATTGGTTAGAGGTTTAAATGGCGAGTCTGCTTATTCAATCATTTCAAAAGTGAATGAAGACAACCGCTATGCATTTGATCAGCTTTGCCGCATCAAAGCCATTCAATTAGCCGCAAAGCTTGGCATAACATCAATGCTAAGCATTAACTTTTTACCTAATGCTATTTATAAACCAGAGCGATGTATACGCACTACACTAGACGCTGCAAAAAAATATAACTTCCCAATTCAAAATATTATGTTTGAATTTACTGAAGTAGAAAAAATAGAAGACACCGCACACATAAAGCGCGTTGTTGATTACTATCAGTCTCTCGGATTTAAAACCGCCACTGATGACTTTGGTGCAGGTTATTCTGGTTTAAATCTACTGGCTGACTTTCAAACAGATATTATCAAGCTGGATATGGCGCTAATACGCGATATTAACAACGACAAAAAACGCCAACTAATAGTAACTCATTGCTTAAATATGTTTCGCGATTTAAACATAACCGCACTGGCTGAAGGCATTGAAACGGTAGAAGAATATAAGTGGCTTAAAAACGCAGGTGTTGAACTTATGCAAGGGTATTTATTTGCCAAACCAAGCTTTGAAAACTTGCCTGAGGTAAATTTTAAGGACATAGGTGCTGATTAGTACTCAACACCTATTATTAAACCTTATTGAGTCTAAGTACGTTTAAACTACATATTACCAAGCTCTATCATCATTGCTGTGTACATACGTAAATTCAGTTCAAGTTGCTCAAGTGTCATAAATTCATGCTCTGAATGACCTGTGTAGCGCTTACCTGGCATTGAAGGGCCAAACGATACCGCATTATCAAACAGCTTTGCGTTAGTGCCACCACCTATTGATACAAAGTCAGCTTTTTCGTCGCCCGTAAAATGCTTGAAAATATCAAGCAGCTTTTGCGCATGCGGCGCGCCATCAAGTAGCATCGGTGTGCCAATAATTGTTTCTATGTTAGCAAGTGTTACATTGTTAGTAGCTTGCCAATTAGCGAGTGCATCATCAATTTGCTTTTGTAATACAGCTTCGTCTTTACCCATTGGGCGACGTGCATTTACAGCGAGTGTTAGCGCATTACCATCACGCTCAATAACTGTTGGTGCCACTGTCATTGGGCCCATAAAGTCGTGCTTGTAAGCTATTTCGCCAAATTGTTTACCGTGAATGTCTAAACCAATTAACTGATTCACAAAGTCGATTAGCTCGCCGTCACTGTTATTTTCAAGCTCCACACCTTTAAATAACTCAGCTAAATAAGCAATGGCATTTATACCCGACTCCGGCTCAGATGAATGCGCCGACATACCTTTAACGCTTATTGCTAAGCCATTACTTTTTTCACTAAAGTTAAATTCAACTTTATTTAATGTTTTAGCTTTTGCTTTTAATGTATTAATAAGTGCCGCGCCTGCATTGTGCAGAACTAAGCTGGCGTCTTCTGGAATTTGGCTTCTAAACGCACCGCCAGTTACATCGCTTACATATAAACCCGTCTGTGGTGATGTTGCATTAAAAGTAGGTGCAATTAAGCTCCAACCTTTCTCGGCAACCACTACAGGGTATGATGCATCAATCGTTACTGCATATTTTGGTTGCTCATACGTTTTCATGAATTTAGTAAGCGGTTCCCAATCAGACTCCTCAGCAAGATAAATCATCAGCTCAATACGGTTATTAAGCGTTATGCCTTTATCTTTAATTGCCTTCATGGCGTAAAGCGCTGTCGTTATTGCACCTTTATCATCCTCAGTACCACGACCAACTAATTTACCCGGTTCAGATGTATCAATAATAAAAGGGCTTTGTTTCCATTTGCTAGCATTAGCAGGTTGCACGTCGCCATGGGTTACTACCGTTACTTTTTCGCTTTGCTCGCCCATACCAATTAATACGGTGTAGCCTAAATCTTGATAGTCGAAACCAAGCTCTGCGGCTTTCATTTTTAAAAGTGCTTTAAAGCCAATAAAATCGGGATTTTGAGGAGCGCTAATGTCGCTTTTATTAACGGTTGGAAAAGCCACTAAGTTAGTTAGTGTGTGTATTTGAGCATTTTGGTAGGTATTTACTGCGTAATCGGCAACGCTATCAATATTTTTATTTAACTGCGCATGTGCGCCAAATGCAAATAAAGCAATACTGGCTAAAGCTAACTTTTTCAAAACAATTCCCATTTAATTAATAACTAAGAGCGGTAATTATAACGCTATGAAGCGCTTACTTATAGCTCTTTACGCCAGCACATAGGTAACTTAAGGTAAATAACCGAAACTCTGGATAATAAATCTATCTCAAGCAGCTATTTTCAGCGCTAACTGCGTTGAACTTACTTGCAATAGGCCAAGTAAATCTCTTGCCCAGAGTTCATGTTAAATATTTATATAGCAGCTTTTATGAGGATGACTGTATAATGCGCGACTTAAAATTAAGAGAGTATTTAATTGTGAACCGTCGTAAAAAAATCGTCACTAAATTTCAAAAGAAAGATAAACGCACTAACGCTAAATTGCATAAAAGCAACAAACCCTCTTATGTATCAAAAGCTGAGCGCGAAAAACTAGCTGAACAAGAAAGTAATGAGCCAGAGGTAATCCAAGAGTAACTTTACGTTACCTGTTGCTTTGATAATTTAAAGAGGCAAAAGTACCGACCACTTACATAACATACCACTGCCGTGGCAACTATAAGTTCAAACGTAGCTAAGTAATTAACTGTATCTACATATGGCATTGCGAGGTTTATACTTTGCATCCAGTCTTTCATTTTAAATAATGCAGTTGCCCCAATAACCATTGGAAATGTAAAAGCACCGTAGCTCGGCGAAAAAGGTCTGCGTAATAACTTTATAAATAACACATAAACAATCAGTGTTTTTATTATCGCTAATATAAATAATGCCCCCACTATAACAAGTGATGGATTAGCTACAATATGAAAATACCCCGCTAATGTTAAACTGGCAGGCGCAGCTAAAATGGCAAGTGTTGGCTGTATTTCGTAGTCACTTTTTAATGCTAATAAAAAACGATAAAACATAATTGGCAGCATTATAGCGTACGTTGATATACCAATAACTAAAGCACTATAAGCTAACCACGCTAATGTTGGATTTCCCGAAAAAGTAATATCTGCAATAATTATCCCCACTGGTGGCACAAACCAACTGGGCGCCATATCTTCAAAATTAAACTTTTTTGCTCGCTGGTATAAAAAGCTCACCAAAAATATGAGATGCAACACAAAAGCTAAAACCCACATAATGTCGCCAACTAATGGGTTAAATTGCCCAACTGAGTTTGAAATAACAAGGTTAGCCATAGCAAATGTAGGGATCACACTTCCTGCAACTGGGTGTGCTAAATCGGCTTTTAATAAATGAGGGTGCAGTAAAAACTTGGCTGCTAAAAGTAAAATTAATACAGAGGCGAGTAGCGCTCCCAAAAATTGCCCGTGATTATTTAAGTTAAAAACATTTTCCCATGCCCACCCCATACTAGCAATACCCAAAGCTAAACCGGCCATAGCTGTTGGCGCACCCATCACTTTATTTTTAAATTGCTTAAACACTGTATTTCCTAATCATTGGGTGATGAACAAGTTATTGCTTTTTACTGCACTGCCTTAAAATAACGCTGTGAAATTAGTATAAGCGTGCTTAATAGAACGCTTTTTGCGTACAAATATTTCATAAAAAATAAGCTTACGGCTTAATTATTAAAGCGCAAAAAAGCCATAACATGGTTATGGCTTTTGCTTTATTTTAAATTTGAATATGAGGTTAATTAAAACGCATAGCTAGCACTTATATTAAATGAGCGCCCCTGTCTTGCAAGTTGTTCAAACCCGTTGCTGCTATCTTGTTTAAGTGCTGCAATGCTTACGCCACCTAATGGGAGTTGGTAGTACTCATCAAACACGTTACTCACTTCTGCGCTTAGCGTTAATGCATCCCATGTGGCTTTAGAGCTTAAATTAACCAAGCTGTAGCTGTCTGTTTGGTTTTCAAAACGATTATTATCTACACGGGTTTTAGTATCTACCCACTGCCAAGTTAATGCGTTTTCAAACCGACCCATTTGCTGGCTAATACCTAGCTGGGTTTGCAGTGGTTTAATTTGATAAAGCGGCTGGTTAGTATCGTCGCGCTTGCCTCTCGTATTAGTAACATTAGCGTGTAACTGCCAGTTACCTAATTGCTTAGATTCATAAATGTTGGCTGTTAAATCTATTTTGGCACCATATAAAATGGCATCTACATTAGTAAACTGCAAAATATTACGCGCTGTGTTGTCCAAATCATAACTATTGAAGCTTCTTACAATATCAGCATCAATATAATCATTCACATCGGTATACCAAACATTAGTGCTTAAACGCCAACGGTCATCTTTAGCCGATTTAATATAAGTAGCACTTAAAGTATGCGCTGTTTCAACGTCTAAATCAGGGTTACCAATATAGCCATTACCATCGCCATACCAACCAATCATGGTGGTTGCCATATTACTTACGCCCCAGCTGTATCGCTCGTATAAATTAGGCGCGCGGTTTTTACGGGCAAGACCAAATTGTAGCTCATCATTATTTGTTATTTGGTAGTTAATTAATAAATTAGCGTCAACTACAGTGTCTGTTTTATCTCTGTCGCCAGCATTAAAGTTCTGTGCAGCAATAGTGTTATCTGTAGACATATCGCTCATGGCCATACTTTCCATACTACCCATGTCGCTCATATCGTCCATATCCATCATGCTCATACCATCGTTGTAAGGCTGAACCTCACCTACTTGGGTATTAACACTTTCAATACGTACGCCTGCGTTTAACCACAGTTTTGTATTTATTTGGCTCTCGTATTCAGCAAATGCCGTTATGCGCTCTCGTTTGCCATTATTTATATTTACGTAATCGTTTGGTCCCATCATAGTTGAGCCTTCGATACCTGGCCACCAATCATCAATGCTGTAATTGTAATATTCTTGACCGAGTAAAATACTGCTGTTTTTATCAAGGGCAATACGCCATTTAAGCTGCGTACTTATATCTTGTGCATCGGTTTTCATTCGCATCATGCCTGTTTTTTCTTCACTAAAAAAACCCATTTCGTGCTTTACGCTATGCCAGTTAACTTGCCCTTCAAGCTCGCTGTTTTCAAAGGAGCGTTTGTATTGAGCTATTGCACCGAAACTCTTGTTATCGGTCATATCCATATACTGATTTGCAAATCCCTGATACGGGATTTTTTGATGTGTTAGCTTTATCACTAATTGCTGTTTATCATCGCGCATAGCTGCGGTTAAACTATAATTTTGTGCTCGATACAATGTATCTAATACTACATCGCCGTTACCGTCTTCATAACTATCTGCGTCACTAAACGAACCCTGATAATTAAGGCTAAGCGTGTCACTTGCTAAACGTGCACCTATGCCAAGTTTACGCCCGTTATCAATGCTACTGTACTTTGCTGACACATAGCCAGAGTGCCAATCTAATTCATTGCTATCGCTATACTGTGGTGAAATAGAATTTACGCTTATAACACCGGCAATATTATCGCCGCCCGCGCTTACAGCCGACACGCCTGCAACCACATTGTAAGACGTAATTTGATTAGCCGAAATATACGAAAGTGGCGGGTTCATGTGATTAGCGCATGCAGCGGTAACATCTGCGCCATCAATTAACACTTTAACTCTGTCGCCCATTAAACCATTTAAAATAGGGAGGTTAGATACGCCGCCCGCGGCTGAAAAATCGACACCTAAATCACTTAATAACGATTCTGACGAACCAAGTGCTAAATGCTTATTTTGAGCATGTCCGTGTACTTCAATTACTTCTAAAGGCGTATCGTCGGCAAATGCAAAAGGAGATAGCACACCGCTAATAAAAAGTGCGACAGGGGAAAGTAAGTAAGTTTTTTGAGTTTTGCTTTTATAAACCATTGTTAATTTATGCCACTGTAATAATTGGCGTAATTATAGTGTGAACTGCAAAAGCAAAAGCGCGACATATTGTCGCACTTTATCAATTAAGAATGTTGTTAGGTGTGTTTAATCTAAAAGGTCATATAATAAATTAAGTATTTAACTTAGCGACCGTTTGAGAAACAATATCTGCTCCGCGTTCAATCTCTTTAATGACCTCAGATACATTCGCAATAAGCTCCCGGCCTTGCTCTGAAGAGTCTGAAACCGACGTTATTTGTCTTGATATATCATTAGTGAGCTCTTGGTTATTTTTAACAACGGTCGCTATTTCATTAGTTGAACTACTCGTACTGGCTGCAAGTTGTCTTACTTCATCAGCTACTACAGCAAAACCACGGCCGTATTCACCAGCACGAGCAGCTTCAATAGCAGCATTTAGTGCTAGTAAATTAGTTTGATCAGCAATGCTGCTAATTGTAGAAACAATGGAGCCTATAACAGCTGATTGTTCATTAAGATTTTTAATTAAATCAACTGACTTAAGTACTTGGCTTACAATGGCATCGGAGTTTGCAACAGAGCTTTGTAGTATTTCAGAGCCTTTCTTAGCGGTCTGCGCAGTAGCTACCGCCGATTTATACGCTATTGCAGCAGCTTCAGTTACTGCACTGTTATTATTAATTCGATCGGTAATATTTGATGCAAACTTAATTATTTTAATTACACTACCTTTGCTATCTAATATTGGATTATAAGTAGCTTCTAGCCAAATTTCTGAACCATCGGCGGCAATACGTTTAAATTTTCCTGACTTAAACTGCCCCTGCGCTAATTCATTCCAAAAGCGCGGATTTTTCTCATAAAATACTTCAGTACAAAACATTTTATGATGCTTACCTACAATATCTTTTAAGCTATACCCGATTGTTGTTAAAAAGTTTTGGTTTGCGCTTAAAATATTTCCTTCAGGAGTAAACTCTATCGTAGCTAATGCTTTATCAAGTGCACTAGCGATAGCTTCTTGTGCCTTTCGTTGTATGTAACTAGCCGTAATATCAGAGGCTATTTTAATAACCTTAGTAACTACGCCGTGCTCTTCAACCGGGAAGTAAGTTGCTTCAAGCCAAAGCTTATCACCATTCGCTTTGTATCTTAAAAACGATCCTGCTTTAGAGTCACCTGCCTTTAATGCTTGCCAAAACTTGCTGTATTCGTTTGAGCTTGCATACTCTCTTTCGCAAAACATACGATGATGCTTACCAATTATTTGCTCTTTACTGTAACCAATAGTTTTTAAAAACAACTGGTTTGCGTCTAATATTATTCCTTCAGGGGTAAACTCTATATAAGCCACATGCTTATTAATTGCAGATAAAACAGACTGCTTTTGAATTAATTGAAGCTCCATTTCTTCAATTTTTGCGTTTTTTTTAGAAATACCAAACATATAAAAACCTTAAGGAGTAAATTAGCACTAGGGTTGTTGACCTAAAATTAGCAAATTAATGTAATATCAATATGTAACTATACTGTAAATATAAGCTTTAAATAGCCTTTCAGCTAATATTTAATACCTTACAGGCGCCTGCTTTATAAATAGTTTTTTTATTTTATGAATTTTAAGTAGTATTTTCTTCTAATTAATATTTTAAAAACCTAACAAAAACACTAATTTATGCATGACTCTGTACTTTTTTTAACTTAAAATAGCACTTTCACAGACTACCCTCTCACACCAAAATTTAAGCATACATATAATATTTTCTATTCAGAATTTATTGCGCTGTTTCACTTTTAAAATTAAATCTTAAGGGATCATCTATGACATCAGATGTAACGTCGGCATCTAGTCAACTTAACAGAACCGCTATTTTACTCGTATTAGCACTTGGCACATTTATTTTAGGATTATCTGAGTTTTCGATGATGCCTATGCTGCCACTAATTAGCGAAACATTTGGCTCAACGCCCTCACAAAGTGGTTACGCAATTAGTGCTTATGCCATTGGTGTTGTAGTTGGCGCCCCTATTTTAATGCTCACTACAGCTAATATGAGAAAGCGTAAAGCATTGCTCATTTTTATAAGCTTAATGTTTATCTCAAACGGGTTAAGCGCGATGGCAACATCGCTTGAGCAGCTTGTAATATTTAGATTTTTAAGTGGCTTACCTCATGGTGCATATTTTGGTGCTGCTATTTTATTAGCATCAGATATTGCCCCAAAAGGTAAGCGTGCTAGCTTTATGTCTAAGGTGTTTATGGGTTTAACTGTGGCTACTATTGTTGGCGTGCCTATAGTTACACTTGTAGGTCAAAATTTAAGTTGGCGTTATTGTTTAGCTGGCGCTGCAGTACTGGCCTTTATTGCTTTTGTTTTTGTTTATAAAGTAGTGCCTAATATCGATAACGCTAAGCCTTCTAACTTACTAAACGAGTTTGGCGTACTTAAAAATAAACTGGTTTGGTCCATTTTGGGTATTGTAATTATTGGCTCTGGCGGAGTGTTTTGTATTTATACTTACATTGCCGACACCATATTAGTGGTAACAAAAACAGCCCCGTATACTATTTCTATCGCAATGGTAATGTTTGGTATCGGTTGTACACTCGGTAACTATGTACTGGGTAAAGCTGCCGATAAATCAGCAATTAAAACGACTGGCCTTGCGCTTGTATGTACTATTGTATTTGCCTTTGCATATGTAACGGCAAGCCATAATATTTGGGCTCTTTACGCGGTGATCTTCTTTATTGGTTGCAGTGTGGGCTTGGCTACGCTGATTCAAACGCTTTTAATGGACGTTGCGCCCGAAGGCCACGCTATGATTGGTGCCTTAGTACAGTGCGCATTTAATACAGCCAATGCTATAGGCCCTTGGGTTGGCGGAATTGCAATAGCGCAAGGTGCCGCACCTAATCAAACAGGTTACGTAGCAGCTGCATTGTTTTTAGGTGGTTTGGGTATGTGGCTATTAAGTTACTTACAACTAAACAAACAGCAACCAACAGCGCAAGCAACTAATTAACTGAGTCCTGGTTAATTTAAAATACAAAAAGAGCCGCTAATTAGCTGTCTCTTGATCACAAGTCTGACTCAAGAGATTTTGCTAAATCGTAGCCTTCCAGGATGGCTTGTAACTTAAGCCATCCTTTCCATAACACTTTCACAGATGCACGCCCTGTGCGCTTGGTATCTTTCCAGCCTCCTAACTTTGCCAGTTCCTGATACGCCCATGACATATTTGGAGCAGTTTCAGGCAATGGTGTTTTTATTCTCTTTAACCACAATAACTTCCATGCTTTGGGAGATAACAGTTGTTCACAACTTGGAGAATCAGGCTGCTCATTGGTGAACTTTAGTTGCAATATTCGCGTCGCAATAAAGCCATTAATCGTCACCAATCTTTCCATGTTATCTTGGCTTTGAAGGCGTAAACTTTCGATATCCGTACCATCACTTTTCCAGACTTTATGGTATTCCTCTACAAGCCAACGGTGCTCATAGTAGGTGATGATAGCTAAGGCGTCTTCTTTGCTGGTGACTGGTTCACTGGTTAATAGGTGCCAGCTTAAGCCATTCTTAGCGTTTCCTCGCTCTGTACAGCCGACATAGTAAACTGGGAGGGAGTGTCCTTTCTTATTGTAAGGCGCTTTGAGTGTCACTGGCGCATAGGTGATATCCAGTGTTGCGCTTCGGGCTTTTCTTCCTCCTTTTTGTGCAATGTGGATGTGTTTGGTGCCTGCACTCATCAGCTCGCTTGCAAACGCATAGAGCTTATCCTCACCTTCTTCAATATGACGACTTTGCATCGAGCGTACGACGAATCGTTGCTGCTCGGTCAGTTTATACTGCAAGTATTCGTAGATGTCCGCTTCGCGGTCACACACCGATATCACGTTCGCCATTTGTCCTTGCAGCCGCTCTGCCATCGCTCGTGACGCTGACTCCCACTTGTAACTTTCTTTTTCTTCGTAAGAAGTCGTCGCGTGTTTTTCTCTTTTTCCAATCGTGTTGATATCACGACTCCAGCGAGACTGTTCAATTAATCCCACAACTTGCTTTGTGTCTGGCGCAAACAGTAATACGCTATGAGCTAACAAGCCTCGTTGTTTTGCTCCTCGTCCGACATGACCCAAATCATCTCGAATGGAGGAATGCTTATAAATTAGTGTGGTCGTGTCTTCTAATGCGAGCAATAAGTTATGACTTTTTGCTTGTTCAACCGTGGCTTTAAAGCCTGACTCTGCTATAGCCGTTGCGTCAATATTCTCGTTGCGAATAAAGCGGTAGGCACCTTCCATATCGGCGGGGGATTGAGTGATGTTCACAAGTGGTTTTCCTGGTTCATTTGCAAGCGTTGATGCTAACTTTACCAGACGCGCTGTTCTTCTTGGATCACCTAAGTCCGATTTACCGAATTGTTGTTTTGCCCAATGAGTATGTTCGTTAATCATAATGTGCCCTCAAACAAGATTTGAAGATCTGATCATGACATTGAGATTTAGTTCAAAAAAATCCCCGCTAATTTCTTAGCAGGGATTTGTGTATAAGAGACAGCTAATTAGCGGCTCTTTTTAGGTGAAATTAAGCGTTTAACGATGCCATATCAATAACAAAGCGGTATCGTACGTCAGATTTTTCCATACGCTCGTATGCCGTGTTAATTTCGTCAATGTTGATCATTTCGCACTCAGGTAGCACGTTATTTTCACCACAAAAGTCGAGCATTTGTTGCGTCTGTGCAATACCACCAATAAGTGAGCCTGCAATACGACGGCGACCCATTAATAATGGCACCGTGCTTAGCTCATCTACAGGGCCAACTTGGCCTACAATAACTAAAGTACCATCTACATCAAGTAGCGGTGTGTAAATAGATAAATCATGTTTTACAGGTACCGTATCTATAATGACGTCAAAGGCAGATTGCGAGTCTTTCATTTCGTCATCATTAGATGACACTAAGTAGTGCTGAGCACCCAATTTAACCGCATCATCTTTTTTAGACTCACTACGGCCAATTACCGTAACGCTTGCGCCCATTGCAACTGCATTTTTAACGGCCATATGGCCAAGTCCGCCTAGACCAACAACACCAACACGGCTACCTTTTTTTACGCCCCACTTATGTAGTGGCGAATACGTAGTAACACCTGCACAAAGTAGCGGTGCAACGCGTGAAATGTCTAAATTTTCTGGTACAGAAAGTACAAATTCTTCGCGTACAACAACATGTTTAGAATACCCACCTTGGGTCATTTCACCACTAATGCGGTCTTTGCCTGCGTACGTACCAACCATGCCTTCGCGGCAAAATTGCTCTTCGTCGTTATCACATTGATCGCAACTTTGACACGAATCAACCATACAACCCACAGCAACTGTGTCGCCTTGCTTATATTTTTTAACGTCGCTACCTACCGACATAACTTTACCAACAATTTCGTGCCCAGGTACTAGCGGGTAGTCACTGCCACCCCAATCATTTCGTACGGCGTGTAAATCTGAATGGCACACACCACAGTATAAAATTTCAATTTCTACATCGTTATTTCGTAAATCGCGGCGCTCAAAAGAAAACTCTGTCAATTCAGAACCTTGGCTTTTTGCTGCATATCCTACTGTTTTCATAATAACTCCATAGTGGTTAAAAATTTAAATTTTAATAACCCTAACGCAGTTGTCGTGAATACAAACTGACACTAAAAACAAAAAAGCCCAACAATGTTGGGCTTTAATACGCTAATAACCGAATACAGGCTAAGTCGTTTTATTTTTCAAGTAAGCTGTTTAATTCATTAATAATTGAATGAATGCGCTCTGCATTTTTTCCTAAATCACTACGCCCTACTCGCGACTTACTACGAATATCAACAAAACGTTGGCTGCCTTCATCTTTAATACGAATTACCACATCGTCTTTAAAACCAAACCATGTTGTTGTATCTGTAGCTTCTACAATACCTGTAGCCGTGTTTGCACTTACTACTGCAAAACCAAGATTTTTAACTGCTTGTTCGCTTGCTGCCATCAAATCGGCTTTAGATTGTGCAAAGCTTAACGTGGCCAGTTCAGGGTATGCTTTGCGTTGCTGTACTGCCGTTTCTTCACCCGCGTACTCTACTGGATTTGGTGCTTCAGCACGCAGTGGCGCAATTGCTACAAATTTTGGTGGGTTAACTAAATCTGTTGAAATGTCATGAATTGCCGGTACGCTTTTAGCTTTGTTCATCATATTAAGTGGCATAGCAATAGCCACAACCGAAAACACAAGCGCAATAACACCACTGCTTAGCGTTAACGTTTTACGCATAAATAACGCTTGTATTATAAGTAGCACCAATGCAGCGCCACCAGCGTAAACACCAAATTTAAAACCAGCAAACGCAGTTCCTAGCTCTACAATACCAAATTTATACAAAGGCCCTGGCAGTATGACGAGTAAAAAAGCGATTAGACTAACTAAGCTCACTAAAACTTTCATTTTATGATTCCTATATTGTGTGATTTTTATTATTAAAACAATTAAGCACTATTAACCAGTAGCTTATACTACTAACAAGTGCTTTTAGATTACTATTAGCGACTAATTACACAAAAAAGTCCAATGTTGTGTGATCAAAGTTACTCAAGTTTGGAAAAATATCAACAAGCTCAGAGCTTAGCACACCAAACCACTGAGCCAATGTGGCAAAGTACTGCTCATTAGCAACACTTGGAATTAAACGACCGCCACCGGTATCTTGTGGGCCATCCAAATGTTGAGTTAATAGCTCGCCATATATATTGCCGCCTTTTACTGCGCCGCCCATTACTATTTGGTTCCCTGCCCAACCATGGTCAGTGCCATCGCCATTTGAGGTCAACGTGCGACCAAAATCAGACATAGTAAACGTAGTCACTTTATCAGCCATATCAAGCTGTTTCATCGCACTATCAAATTCACTTAAGCCTTGAGCTAACGTATTTAATAAAGCAGGGTGCGTTGTTAATTGGTTGTCGTGGGTATCATACCCCCCCATAGAAACAAAAAACACTTGGCGTTGAGTACTCAATTTTGCCTGTACGCTAATTGTTTTAGCAACGGCGGCAAGTTGCTCACTAAGGCTATTATCGCTAAATGGGGTAATAAGTGCAGGCGCGCTTTCTAACGCGCTGTTCATTGCTTGAGTGTTATTTATCGCACTTGTTAAGCCATTGGCATAAGCTGTACTTAACGGATGGCTCGTATTGCCTAGTAAGCGGTTCATAATAGCGGTACGTGCTCGCTACGAGGTTGATACCCTCCAAACGCGTTAATACTACTAATGCCGCTTTTGTTAAGCGCAAATGCATTGCTAGCACTTCCCGTTTGCCATAAATTAGTACCGTCGAGTGATACATTAGCTGCAAACTCATCTTGTAACTCTAAACGCTCTAAAAGTCGTGCGCCCCACCCGCTATTAAGTGATTGTTTTTCTCGACCATACATCCACGCAGCTTGCTGATCGTTATGCGAAAACAAATGCTTAGGCAAACCTATTGTTTTATTTTTATAGTCATTCAATGTTGTGGGAGCGAGTAAAGTACCTACCCCGCCTATAAATGCTAAATTTTGAGATTCAAACACATTTTGTATCGGTTCAAGTGAAGGATGAATACCGACTCCACCGGCAAACTGGCTTTTAATGCTTAGCTCAAGTGAGCTTTCTACCGCTAGGTTTTGCCTGCTTTGCTCGTACAAACTCCGTTGCTCGCCTTCAAGCGGAACGAGCATATTTAACGAATCATTCCCCCCGTATAAATACACACACACTAATGCTTTATAATCACCTAGCTCAACGGCATTAGTCGCTCCAGTTAATGCTTGTAATTGCAGGCTCGTTAACGCGGCAGTCGATACGCTGCCTTTTACACATAAAGACAAAAACTCTCTTCTATTAATGCTCATTATGCGCTCCTAATACTGCACGTTAAATTCAGGTGAAATAGCAATCATATATAATAAATACGAAACCCGTTCACGGTATTGCTCTTCATTAAAGTAGGCATCTAAATCAAGTAATGCTTGGCGTGTGTCACTGCTCATTGCGCCTGCAAAATATAGCGTGTTGTACTGAGTTAATAGCGCACTAACACCTTTTTTCTCTAAAACATTCATGTCGTCTTGAATATAAACATAAATACCATTTGAATTTAAATCACTGTGCGCTTCAGCGGTACTCCACACTAAACTTGCGTAAAGCGCGTTCATGGTGCCAATCAGTGTTGCATCGTTTGCTATTTGTAACTCTGGCGCAACAATACCTTCATTTCGCAAAGCTGCGGTTTGATAATCAGGCCTAAAAAAGTTAAATACCGAAGCCGACTGCATGGGTCCTTGCCCGTAGCTATTTATTAAATTCCATGTTTTATAGTAACCAGCCAAAGATTTAGCATCGAGATTTCGCCAAAACTGTACGGTTTTTAAAATAGGCTCTTTAATTTTACCTTGATAGTTAAGCACTGAGCCAAAATGCCGTGCTTCATCATCTAAATATATAGCCTTTACTACAGCCGCTAAATCGCCGCGTACACCGGCGCCATTATCAATAAATACATTAGCTACTCGCTCAACATATTAGGGTGTTGGGTTTGAGGTAATTAATCGCTGAATAAGTTGCTTAGTAATAAATGGCGCAACATTTTGATGATTAAATAAATTATCGAGCGCTATTTGCATTGACTCTTCTGCTGCGTAACCTTGTGGTATAACCTCGCCATTTAGTAAGGTTTTTTGTTTACTAGAATGGTACTCGTCAAATGCTTCCATTGGTTTAATATAGTCACGACTTTTACGCTTAAATGTTTCACTATCGGCAAACGTCCAACCAGTAAATACGCGTGCAAAACCCTCTATTTCGACCTGTCCGTAAGTGGCAATAGTATTACCTTGTGCATCAAGCTTAGCGCTACCATCTAGGTTTAGCTCTTCAAGGCCAATAGTAAATAACTGCATTACTTCACGTGCGTAATTTTCATCTGGGCGAATATTAAGTGCATCGTCTGCTTTTTCGTTACCCAAATGGCTTAAGTAAGTTCCCATAATAGGCGAAAGCGTGACATCTTCGAGTAAGTCACGATAATTACCAAAGGCATGCTTTAGTAGCAAATCGTAATAAGTGATCATGCCCTCAGGTTGGCCTCTTAAGGCACTGTTTTCATCCGACACTACTAATATTTCACTTAACGCAAATGCAACACGTTGACGGAGTTGATCGTCACTTTGCATTACTGCCTTCCACCATGCGTCTATGCGGCTTATGTATTTAAAGTCGTCATCGTCATTTAACTTTACTAAATAATCACGGTGATAATTAATAGGTAGCGCTATTTGCTTATCAAGCCATTGCTGCTCGCTTAAACCTTGTGCGTTTTGTATTTCACTAAGCTTAGGTCCCATTGTTGTTTGGTGTAGTAACCGTGCGGCGCTAATGTCATCCATATTATTACGTGCAGTAAAGCTTAGCGTTTTTACACTGCTGGCCCCTTCGTTATCGGTTGCTGTTACCGAAAAAGCGTAATCAACAGGCTTATAACTTTGCGCATTTAGCATTGTTACTGAAGTAGTTGTTGCCTCTAAAGGCCCACTAATTAGTTCAGGCCCTTGCGTTTGTTGCCACACAACAGATGTAATAGTGCCGTCTTTATCACTGGCTGTTGCTGTTAGCTCAATTGTTTGGCCTTTACTTAATTCACTAGAAATATCAGCTACTGACAAAATGGGGATTTTATTTCCGTTAACGGTTGGCGTATCATCGGATCCTGAACCACCGCAAGCGCCTAGTATAAAAACCGAGCTTGCGATCAGAGCAAATTTATAATGCATGTAAAGTCGTCATCATTTGTTAATTAAAGTACGTTAGTGTGTACCGAGTTTGATGCATTTATTGAAACACAAAATTTACAATTTAACTCTTTATTTTTTGTAACCGAATCATGAACGCCCCATTAATAATGCACTAGCTGCAGGGGTAAACAGCCAGAGCTTTATTATTTATGAAAACAGAAATTCGCTATTGTTTTGAATCTTCACAAGTTGCTAACCGATTTTTACACGAGCTCAAAGACTGGCCGGTTAACGATGTAAAAACACGACTTTTTAACGGCGGCGATAGTGTAAAAGTGACATATGAATACGACGAAAGTGGTTTTGATTACACTTGCGCCGAACTTGATGACCTAGCACAGAGCCATGGCGGGAAAGAGGTTTAAGAGTTTTATAATAAAAAACAGCTGATGCATCTTTAATAATTCACTTACATTATATAGATTTGATTGATGTTTTATCTCTACCTGAGTTTTTCGCTTCGTAGAGCATTATGTCGGCTTCTTTAATTAGTGATTGGATAGACACATTATTACCACTTAAGGTTTCTTTTGTAGCAAATACACACCCAGCACTAATTGTTAAATATTTACGTACAGGCGACGCTTCATGAGGTAAATTTAACTCCCTAACCGCCAAAAGCAATTGCTGAGATATATCTACAAACTCTTCATAAGAAAGTTTTTTAAAGAATAATATGAACTCTTCGCCGCCATAGCGCGCAACTGTACCTGTGTTTTGCTTTGCCATTTGTTGTAATTTACAAGCTAGGAGCTGTAAAGCATTGTCTCCGCCTTGGTGACCATAAAAATCGTTATAATTTTTAAAGTGATCTACGTCAAGTAATATTACTCCAAAGGCATTTTGTTGCTGTTGAGCCTGCTTCCACTGAGCCGCTATAATTTCATCAAAGGCACGCCTGTTGTAAATTTGGGTTAACCCATCAATTTTACTTATTTTTTCAAGCTTAGAATTTTGCTCTTTTACTTGTTTAATTAACGCATTAAAACCGCCAATTAAAACGCGCATTTCTAAAAATTGATTAGTGAATCTCAAAGGCTGTAAATCGTTTTTAACCAACATTGAATTAATAGCGGACGCACCACTAATAAGCGGTTCAATAAAATAACGATTTACAATATAAAAACCTAATAATGACATTGCAAAAAACATAAACAGAATAAGCTTTAAATAGTGATCAAATAAAACTGGCAGTGTTTGGTGATGGTGCTTAATGTTCAAAGCAAGCAATGGCTTACCATTTACATCTAGAATCACCCTCTTCCTTTGAGTGGCAATGCCCTCTTCTTGGAGGCTCCCTTTAAGCGTCGCAATATCGTTTAAAGAACTACCGTGTGCTATTTGTGTATAGCTAAGCTCCACTTGTGCAATTTCTGCTAAGGATTTGATCAACGACGGTCTTACTTTTTTTATAAAAACAATACTACCAACAGGCTCACCTGTTTTATCTGTTCGCTTTATTGCATGCGATGCAAACATGACAGGGCCGCCCGCTGTTTGTAAAAAACCAGAATGGCTTAAACTACTGTCGTCATTAGCAGCTTTTGGATTGGGAATAATTGCGCGGTTTAATTTATTAACCTGTAAATCTAAATCAGGAGCATCAAACTCCCTATGCTTCATATAATCATACGCTTGTCCGTAAACCATATTAAGGTTTACATCGTAGATAAACACACCATCAATTTTGAGAGAATAGAAGGTATCCCCTACAAAGTTTGAATCTACATATTCTGCGTCAAAATCAGCCATATAATCATAGGTGTCATCCCATACGGCGTAGTCATAATTGAGTGTTTCTAAAAATATAAACTCTTTATCAAGCGCAATTTTAAGACTCAGTAATTCACGATTTTGATAATCTTCAATACTAGTGTTTATAGTCGGCAGGCTAAAAAAATAGCGATACCCAACTAATAAACTTGTTACAAAGCACATTAAAATTAAAGTACCTATTATTACAAAAAATCTTAATGTCATAGTCTCTATCTAATCGTGTAGAATTAAGTCAAAGTAGCTTACGTTTTATGTTTTAGACTTCTGCATCTAAATTATAAATAATTAGCTTCTTACTAAAACGTAGTATAAATTCATGAGCAGGAATAAACAAAGCTTACTACTAAATTTTATAGCGTTAAAACTTTAGCACTTTCAATAATATATTTAATATAGACATAAAATCATACCAATTCGCTTAATTAAGTGGTCTATTTTGAGGACAGAAAAACGTGTTGATAGCTAGGCAAAAAAATTCGCTATTTAGTTGTTCTAAATGAGCATTTTTTAACGCAGGTAGCAACACGTTTAGCCCTGCAAAATGATTAAGTATTATTGCGGATTGGTATTACACATTTAATGTAATACAAAAATCTGGAACTATTTCGCTACCGAAACTTCCACTTTCGATGAAGATGAACTCGCAAGATCCAGTACTTCATAATAATTTAAGCCATCAATTTTTTTACCAATAATAAAATAATTCATTTCATTCATCATGGTTGGGTCGCCTAAAACATCTTCTGCGCTTTGCACATCAGAAAATTGAATTGTAATTAAGGCGCCTATAAAGCGCATTACATCTTGAGATTTTAATGTCTTTAAAACTTTATGAACTCCGGCCTGAGTTGACTCAGGTGTAGAACCATCAAATCTAAAATCACTTTTTGTACTAGCGCATGCACTAAGCATTAATATTGATAGTGCGATCAGTAAATGTTTCATATATATCCTTATTTTTTATTCGTGATACTTGCGTATCATCGCCACTTTACCGTTTTCAAGTTCTATTACTTCCATCATTGTGGAGGTGTATTCTATTGGCTGCTTACTTTGCGGGTGAATGCCCTTTGCATGACTCTTATAACGAATAGCAAAGCCTGTATCATTAAACACAAATGTATTAAGCAGTGTGCTTTCAAACAACGTGTGCGCACCTAAGTAAAAACTCATACCTTTGCGCATCTGCTCTTTGCCATCAGGAGTACGTGAGTCATCCGGTTGATACGGAATATGCTGATTACCAATATCATCGGTTAACAATGCAAGATAAGCCTCAAGCTCTTTAGCACCTGCGTTAGGTGCTTGTGTTGCGGTCATTGTTTTATAGTATTGCTGCGCAAATGCATTTAAGTCGAGTGGCTTTTCAGCATAAGCCGAAAAAGCAGTTACTAGAGCCAAACCTAACGTTAAAAGTAACCTCATTGACTATTCCCTGTAGTTAAAAATATTTTATAGGTACATTACCTTAGTAAGTTCAATAATCAAACAAAATCAGTTTTAAGTAAATTAACACCTACATTTTGCTCTTTACTCTATTTGTTGCAACGCTGTTGGCTGGGTCGTCTGGCCAAAAATGTTTAGGGTAGCGGCCTTTCATTTCCTTTTGCACATCGCGGTAACTGCTATCCCAAAAGTGGGCTAAATCTTGAGTAAGTTGCAATGAACGTTTACCTGGCGATAGCAGCTCCATAAGCAATGGCAATTTACCGTTGGCAAGCATAGGCGTACTGGTCAAGCCGTAAACTTCTTGCATACGCACGCTTAGCTTTGCGGGGCCATCAAGCTGGTATTCTATTTTTATATTTGAGCCACTTGGCACCGTTAAGCGCAGTGGTAACAGTGCTTTTAAAGCTGTTTGTTGTTGCCAATCAAAACAGTTTTGTAATGCTTCAAAGTAGTTAAACTTTTTAAGCTGCGTGAGCGTTTTAATATCTTCTAAAAACACGCCTAGCCACTGCGCTGCATTTTGAATAAGTTGTTGCTCGTTTATTTGCGGGAATTTATCGGGCATTAAATTACTTGCTAGGCTCATACGTATCAGCAATTGTTGCGCATCAGGTTGCTCGTTAAATAAAGCAAAACCGTGTTTAGTAAATAAGCTAAGCCACGCTTTAGCACGCTCGCTCTTATCTAGTTTTTGTTTACTAGGCTGGCTGCTGAGCGTTATAGCCCCGAGTTTCACTTCATCTTGATGAATAAAGCGCGCTGATTTTTCATCAAACTCACAACGAGTAAGTTTACTAAATAAATGCGGTAAAAATTCTTGTAACTCAAATGGGTTAAGTGCGGTGGCTGCAAATATACGCCCACCTTTGTGCCCGTCCATGGTTGCTATAGCTAAGTAATCGTCGTTGTGCCAGTAATCGACATTTAACTCAGCACCAGCACCATTGGCAAGTAAATAACCATTACCGCGCTTTTTAGCGATGCGATCGGGGTATGCCAATGCCACTAGCAAACTAATATAATGCGTATTTAATTCGCTGTTTTCGTCTTTTACTTTTAAGCGGCTTTGCCAATATTTTAACTGTTGTTTAAATACCGGATGCGGACGTTGCTGCTGGCTATGCAGCGCTAAACTCAACTCGTTTGCACTATTTACACGGCTCTCAAGTAATGCCACTAAATAAATAGCGAGCCTAAAAATACCAGGGAGTTGGTCATCAAGTATTTGTGCTTTTAATAGCATATGCGCCAAACGAATATCAGCACCAAAACCTAACATTTTACTGCCAAGCGGTGTGAGCTTACCTTTGCTATCAATAGCTTCTAGCAT
The DNA here is from genome assembly GCF_031198785.1 of Pseudoalteromonas sp. HL-AS1. Classification (NCBI taxonomy): domain Bacteria; kingdom Pseudomonadati; phylum Pseudomonadota; class Gammaproteobacteria; order Alteromonadales; family Pseudoalteromonadaceae; genus Pseudoalteromonas; species Pseudoalteromonas sp. HL-AS1. Next base: position 993,177 of record NZ_CP133569.1, on the reverse strand, counting down.
GTTAAGCAGATTACTTGCTTGCCCGCATTGCTGCTCAGTGGGCTTATCGAGCAAGGTTAGCTCATCAATACTGGCTCCCCACTGCTTTGCCTCAAGCATAAGTTGGCTTATGTCTGATGTGAGTATTTCGGGATTGTCATGGCTATTACGTCGCTCGAAGGTTTGCTTTGAGCCAATTCGATAAACAATGCCCGGCTCTATTCGTCCTGCACGCCCTGCACGCTGCACAGCAGACGAGCGCGATATGCTTTGTGTTGTGAGCTCTGTAACCCCTGTTTTTAAATTAAAGGTCGCTGCACGGCGCTTGCCGCTGTCAATTACAATGCGTATGCCTTCAATAGTTAAACTGGTTTCGGCTACATTGGTGGTAAGCACTACTTTGCGCATGCCGTTTGGTGCAGGAGCAATAGCAGTTTGCTGATTGGCTTTATCTTGCTCGCCAAATAGTGTTGCAACTTGGCAGTTACTGGGTAAATCGCTCAGTGCTTGTTGCACGCGTAGTATTTCAAATTGCCCGGGTAAAAATACCAATGCGCTGCCTGTTTGCTCATTAAGTGCTTGTTTTATTATGTTAGGAATTGCATCAAGCCAGCGACTTTCATCTTTTATGGGTATGTATACTTCATCTATTGGATAGCTGCGACCGCTTGATTGAATTACAGGGCAGTCAAAAAAGGCTGTATAGCGCTCTGTATCTAGCGTTGCCGACATAAGCATAATAGTTAAATCTTCACGCAGTGCACTTTGGGTCTCGAGCGCAAAGGCAAGTGAGGTATCGGCTGCAATTGAACGCTCATGAAATTCATCAAATATCAGTAAATCAATATCGCTTAATTCGGGGTCGTTTTGCAACATGCGCGTTAACATGCCTTCGGTGACTATTTCGAGGCGCGTATTAGCGCTTACTTTACTCTCGCCCCTAATCCGCAAGCCCACACTTTGCCCAACACTCTCGTTTTGGCACTTTGCTAAGTAACTTGCAATATTACGTGCAGCTAAACGGCGAGGCTCTAGCATTACAATACGTTTAAAATGTCCGTCACGCATAAGCTGTAGCGGCAACCACGTAGATTTACCCGCACCAGGCGGTGCTTGTAATAACGTAATAGGATTACTTTGTAATGTAGTAACGAGTTGTTGATATATGTCTTGAACCGGCAGCACAGCTATTTACCCTAAATTGCTTTGTGTGCATTGTAACAAAAACCAAAAATAAACGCTCAAGCTGTGGTTATAAAGGATTTAATTAAGGGTTACATAATCAGAAATAATTACAGACCGCTCTGTACATTTTTTAAGGATGTGCTCACAACATTAATCATTACTGCCTCAACAAAAACATAAAACACTGATTATTAATATAAAATAAATATTTAACTTGTTGGTACACGCCTTGCTCCTTTTATACTGAACGTTAATTAAATCTAAGTAAGGAGAAACTTATGAACAGCGATCGTATGAAAGGTAATTGGAACGAACTTAAAGGTAAGGCTCAACAAAAATGGGGCGATCTTACCAACGACGATTTAGACAAAATTGAAGGTAGCCGTACAGAGCTTGTGGGTAAAATCCAGCAGCAGTATGGTAAATCTAAAGAAGAAGCAGAGCGTGAAGTTGATGAGTTTGAAAAAACTCACTAATCGCTAACTTCTAAAAAAACCGCCATTTTGGCGGTTTTTTTGTTTAAGCTGTAGGTTATTTAGCTACGCTTTTAGCTGGTCACCTATTGGTAACTGCCTAATACGCTTTCCGCACGCGGCAAAAATAGCATTACATAATGCTGGCGCATAAACTGGTGTAGATGGCTCGCCTACCCCTGCTGGTGGTGCATCACTTGGTACTATTTCAACGTCAACTTCAAGAGGTGAGTCGCTCATACGCGGTACGCGATAATCATGAAAGTTACTTTGCTGCACGCGGCCTTTATCAAAGGTAATACCATCGCTGATTGCAGTTGTAATCCCATAAATAGAGCCACCTTGGGTTTGGTTTTTAACGGTGTCGGTGTTTACAACCGTACCCGCATCAATGGCAACCCACGATTTAATTACGTTTAAATCGCCAGCATCCGACACTTCTACTTCAACTACCGTAGCTACGTAAGTTAAAAAGCTTCTGTGTGCTGCTATGCCTAAACCTCGCCCTTTAGGAAGTTCTCGCCCCCATTTACTCATGTCAGCTACTTTTTCAATAACATGGCGCAGTCTGCCAATATCTAAAGGGTAAACCTCTTTATCGCCACCGTAATTATCGTATGTGGCATTTTGCTCAGTTACATCAACAATGCGACTCGGACCTATGGTGTCTAGTAAATAGTCTTTCTGGTCGCGACCGGCTTTGTGCGCTGCTTCGCCAATAAATGACTGAATAGCAAAGGCATGAAAAATATTTGATACAGAACGCATCCAACCAATTCGTGCTTTGGCAGGGGCATCACCGTTTTCTAACTTCATGTTAGGTGTGTTAATTGGGTTATCGGTAAACCCTAAGCGCAGTTCAAAGCTCCCTGGCGTAGTCGCCCCTTCTGAAAAGGTAGAGGTAATTGGTGAAAACGCGGTGCGGTGTAAATACGATTCTATTGCGCCATTTTTATCTAGCGATGCTTCAATGTGCTGAGCCGAAACCGCATGGTAAAAACCATGTTGTATGTCGTCTTCACGCGTCCATTGCACACGAATAGGCTTGCCTACTTTCATTGAAAGGTAAGCTGCTTCTGCTGAAAAGTCAGGTTTTGACTTACGCCCAAAACCGCCTCCTAACATGGTAACGTGAACATTAATTTTGCTCTCATCCATGCCAAGCATTGCAGCCACTGTTTTCATATCGGCTTGTGGATTTTGCGTAGCAGCCCATATATCAACACTATCTTTGTTGTACATAGCTGTTGCACACGGCGGCTCCATTGGTGCTTGAGCAAGATGCGGCGCGTAATAATCAGCTACGAGTTTATTGCTCGATTTAGCCAACACGCCCATGGCATCGCCTTTATCACGTATGTTTGCCTGTGGAGTTTGTACTGTTTTTAGTAATGACTTTTTAAATTCTTCTGAATTGTAATCGCCATTTTTGCCATCATCCCACACGACTTTTAATGCTTTACGCCCTTGCCATGCAGCCCATGTGTTTTTAGCTATAATTGCAATACCGCCTTTTGGCTGAAACTGCGGCGCGCCTTTTGGTGCAGGTATTTCAATAACATCTACAACGCCGTTTATCGCTTTTGTAGCACTGGCATCAAACGACTTAACAACACCGCCTACTACCGGCGGGCGTTCAATTATAGCCACTAGCGCTTGTGGTTCGCGTACATCGGCTGCAAATATTGCTTTACCTGTTACTAAATCGGCTAAATCTATGTGCGCCATGCCAGTATTAATGTAGCGCCATTCTTTGCGTGTTTTAAGTGTTAGTTTGTCAGCTTCTGGTGGCGTTATTGTAAGCGCTAAGTCGATTAAATCTTTATAAGTAAGCGATTTACCTGAGCTGTGTGTAACAACGTGTTGATTGGCTGTACAGGTCTGCGGGTCAACTTTCCAATACTTAGCGGCAGCGTGCTGCATCATGTAACGCACACTTGCGCCCATTTCACGCAGGCGCTTCATGTTGTAGCGAATACTGCGCGAGCCATCGGTATTTTGATCGCCATATTTAGGGTCGCCCTTACCCTGAATAACAATAACCTTATCCCACGCGGCTTCCATTTCATCGGCAACTATTTGTGCAATCGCGGTGCGAATTTGCTGACCCATTTCAGAGCGATGGCAGGTTATTTCAACCATGCCGTCTGGGCGCAGTGCAATAAATAAGTTTGCGCGTTTTGCTTGCTCAGATGGCTGCTCTAATACACCCGCAAATGCTCTTGGCGCACTGCCTACAAAATAAGTACCAAGTACCAATGCACCTATTGCGCTAGTTTTTAAAAACTTACGGCGGTTTAAATCAAAGTATTTGTTATCTTGGTTCATACTTCTTCCCCTTGTTCATTTGGGTCAAAATATTGAACACTCGCCATTGTTTTAGCAGCTGATTTAATTGCTTTATGAATACGCGGGTATGTACCACAACGGCAAATATTTCCCGACATATTACTTACTATTTCATCGTCAGTTGGGGTTGGGTTTGCTGCTAATAAACTCGCAGCTTGCATCATTTGGCCGCACTGGCAAAAACCACACTGCGGTACTTTATGCTCAACCCATGCTTGTTGCACTGGATGGTCGCCCTGCTCGCTTAGCCCTTCAATTGTCGTAATTGAACGCCCTGCTGCTGCCGCTACAGGCAATACACACGAGCGCTGAGCTACCCCATCAATATGCACGGTACACGCACCGCACTGTGCCATACCACAGCCAAATTTAGGCCCAGTTAAATTCAATTCATCTCGGAGATACCATAATACTGGCGTTGACGGATCGCCAGAAAACTCATGTTTATTACCATTAATGGTAAGCGTGATCATACTAAACTCCTTGGCAAAGCGCTTTACAGGAGGGTTCCTTGTTGCGCGAGAACTATTTTTAATTACTTACTATTTTATACTTACTACTTTTAGCCTACCACTTAGATCTATTTTATAAAAATACTAATTATTAGAACGTTTAAACCACATTGAAATTATTAACGTCTGATTATTAGTATTATGACTAGGCCCTGCTGACCTTTTAGATTGAAACTCACTCAATCTAGGGGAGATTTAATCGCGGCGGGAGGTTTGTAAACACCAAAGCGTAAATTGCCCCTATGCAGAACCTTTGGGGCATTGCATGTTAAACCTCGAAAGATAAACAGCCCTAAATAAAAGTTTAAAAAGACTATTAATAAATAAAAAACCGCCATTTGGCGGTTTTAGATAGTGTAAATAAGCTTTTAACTATTAATTAAAACGGCGTCTCCCAAATAAAACCACTGATAGCAGCATAAGTAAGTAATAAATACTGCCACCTGAGCTAGAGCCTGAATCAGATGAAGGAGTCGCTAGCGCAGCAGCTTGCTTACCTTCAACGTTTATAGTCACAGTTTGAACTGCAGAACTATCAAATTTATCTTTAGCTACATAGCTAAACGTTACTACATGATCGGATTCGCTCGTAGGAGTTAGTTTAAACAATCCAGTATCAGGCTCAAATGTTAAAGTTCCTGAGTTTGGCTCGGTTACCACTTCAAATTCAAGTGTATCGTTGTCGCTATCTAATGCTGAAAAGCGACCATTCACTTCACTCTTATAAGAGGTGTTATATGTTACATTTTGAGCTTGTGGGGCTGTATTTGTAAGTTCAATAACAACATTATGAAGCTCTGACTCAACTAAAGAATCTTTCACTGTAAAGCTAACTGATACTGGCTCAACCGAGTCACCACTTGGTGAAAAGGTCACGCTACCTAAAGCAGAGTCCATTAACTGAATTTGCCCATGAGCAGGCGAATTTTTAATTTGAAATACTAATGGCTCTGCGTCTTCATCCACACCTTCTAAATTAAAGTTAAGCGGTGTATTCCAATGAGTTTGCAGTGTCATATTATTTGCTGTAGGTGCTGTATTTTTTAGCTCTAACGTTAAGCTTGATAACGCTGAACGTGAACGATCTTTTACTGTGTAGTAACTAAGCTCGTCAATGCCTACAGCGCCCGATGGTATATAAGTTAATAGACCCGCCTGTCTGTCGGTAAACTCGACCCTACCCAGAGTTGGTCTCTTATTTAAAACTACATAATCAATATCATCTGATACAGGTAAATCTATTTGTATGCTTTTTAAAACATGATCAGAGTAGCTTACAGCTTCAGGCTTAGCTAAAAGCTCTGCAACTTGATTAGAAAACACCTCCAATGACTGACCTGCCAACAAGGTATAATCAACATTATTATACGTAGAAGTTGCTAACCAACTGTCATTATTATTACGCTTAGCAGTGTATGAAACCACATTGTTATCTAGGTTATATTCACCAAACTGATCAGAACACGAATACTGCACAAACCCAGCTCTTACAGACACAATATTATTTAAAGTGTTTTGGCACACTTCACTAATTAATGTTGTCTGCCCATTTAAAGCCACTTTATAAAGTGAGCCATTATAGGTAGAGGCAACTAAAGTTTCTTCTCCATTAATAACAGTGTTAACCAAACCGTTAAAGCTTTGCTCTAAAGCAACTTTAGAAATAGTGTTTTCAGAGTAGTCATAACTAATGAGGTAATCACTAACGAGACTAACCACATCTATATTTTCGTTATTAAGAAAGCTTCCAGTTACTATTGAACTCATGCCGCCCCAATAAAATCCTAAGCGAGGCGATGTTTTTAATAACTCTCCAGTTTGCCCATTTAATACTTTAAAAAAGGTACCTTCACTTCCTGTATGCTCAGCGCCATTACCTACTATTATTTCTAACTTGCCATCATTATTAATATCTAACGTTGTTAAAGTACTAATGTAGTCTCCGCCGCCAAGATATGTTTGAAATAGCTCTTCACCCGTTTCAGGTGAAAACACCTGTACATTCGCATTGTATATAGCAGAGCTGCCAGTAATAATATAATTCTTACCATCATCAAACAGCTGAGCAGTAGTAACTAAATTGTTATTATCCCAATCGTTATTAACGCTTATATTTGTAAGTATTTTTTCATTAGTTTGTGTATCTACTATGTGCAAAGCGTTACTGTCACGCTCGGAATAAAGTATATCTAAGCTTCCGTTATTATTAATATCAGCAAGTGCTAACGCTTTATTTGAGTAGTACTTAATGCCTTTAGCCCACTGTTGGGCTTTATCATCCGTGTTGTGAATATAAAAACCATCTTCACCTGATGAAGAATAACCTGAGCCCCAAGCAATATTTTGTTTGCCATCGCCGTTAAGGTCATCTACAACAATGCCCGACACACCATGCTCTGGATTATTAATACTCCAAAACTCAACACCTGTTGTGAGTGAAAGCGCGTATAAGCTCCCCCACTGACCATCGCCGTAAACTAAATCATCGGTACCATCATTATCGATGTCTGCAACTATTACTTTATCAATATCTAAGTCGCTTTGGGCTGTCCATAAAATGCTTTCAGTGCTTGGGCTTAGCATTTCTATACTGTACCAACTTTGCCCATTAATCACTTCATCTAAGCCGTCGTTATTAATATCAACAGTAATTAAATGCTCGCCATTAATACTTACACTAAGTTGTTTATGCAGTACAAGTTCTGAATTTTCAAACCTATAAACCGCACCATCACTAAATAAAACTTCTTTTGCATTGGCCTCAGTAAACGAGCCTGTCACAAAATTTTGTGGTACGTTTTCAAGTACCGCAATTTCAGATAAATCGAGCGAGTTAAGAACAAAAAGCTTACTACTTTGATAAACAAAAAGCTCATCTTGGCCATCGCTGTTTATATCAAACTTATCTGCTGCTCTTGGGTAATAAAATTCTTTGCTTAGCTCTATCTCTTGGGTGACTAAATTAACTTTATGTACTGCGTTATTATCTAAAACATATAAGTAATATGTATCTGCCACTGTATCTTTAATTAGTGTGGTATCTTCAATATAGTCATCAAAGTCGTAGCGAGCTGTTACTTTATACGCACCTTTTACATACTCTATAATATTAAAATTGCTCTCTTGGGCGGATATAATGTGCTTGCTACCCACACCCGACAAAGGTGCAATGTACATGCCTTTGCGACCTGTTGAGTTACCTAATGAAAATTCACGAAATACGCTATTAAGCTCTATGCTTTGCTCGTCTGAGGCCGCTTGAGTAAGGCTATTATTTTTTATAATTGGCGTGAGTTGAGGCTTTTTAGATAAACTTTCAAAATGAGCTTTATCAAAATTTATTTTTTGATCGTTAATTAAAACAGCATCACCGTAAGTATTTTTTTGAGTGTTTTTTATAGGTTGTGCATGTGTATTGGCATTCACTGAATACGCGCTCATCATGAGCAACGTAAGGCAAGATAGTTTAATCAATTCCATAATCCTTTGTATTTCTTTATTTAATAACGCCACTACAACTGTAACGTTCCATTAACACGGCATTATATAGAGTAAAAACCGGAAATAAAGAGGCGATTAACAAAGTTTTACAAAGACATAGAAGAAATAACGTAATAATATTTTATTTTCAGCTAAGCTAGTTTTCTAAAAAACTTAGCCGCATATTTACTAATTAAAATCGATTAATGAGTGCTTATAACATCTTCAGACAACAATTTCTCATCGTCTTTATAAACTTCAAGCCAACCTGGTGGTGATGTATCACAGCCAATAATGGTTACATGTAGTATGTAACTATAACGTCCATTTTTAAACGTATAATGGTGATTACCGCCAGTGCGACTAACCGTTACATCGCCGTTAGATAAAACCATATCAGGCTTGTCCTTTGGCCTTTTATCACTACTCCACACAGCATAACGGTAATTTCTATCACCTAAATCATCAATACGAATATGGTAGTTAGCCGTTTTCCAATCGAGTACTGGTTTTTCAAAGGTATTAATACTTGCGTGCAAGGATTGCTTACCTTGTTCGATTAAGCTTTTAGCAAGTGTCTGCTCTTTAGTATTTTGTGTATTTACAGCAATAATTTTACCGTCAGTATCAACCCACATAACGCCGTTATTTAGCATAATGCCGCGCCAACCTACTTTATCCCAATCAGTATCAATGTTTGAACTGGCAATAACTGCCGCTAGCTCATCATTAAATACTTCATCAAAGCGGTTAATAAACTCGGCTTCATTTTTAATGTCAGGTATGGGATATCGTCGTTTTAGCGGGTAGCGAATAAGTGCTGCAATCGCAGTTTTATCATGCGCTTTAAAAGCAGCAATAACAGGTAAAACGAACTCGTGATACTTTTGCTCAAGGGCAAACGTGTTCGATGTAAAAAGTAGAGCTAAGTATAATGCGGTACAACTTAAAAGCTTCATTTATAGTCCTTTATTAAAATAAGCTAAATTTAATATACGAGCAAAAAATTCAACTTATATACCTAAGTCAAGATGATTCCTCATCTGTAGCAATAATATTTTCAAGCGACTCTGCACCATGCTTTTTACACCATATACTTTCCAGCTTCATTGCTTTATCAAAAGGTACCTTATTTTCAAAACTCAAATCAACTTCTTCCCATAGAAGTGTTGGTTCACTGCATTTACAAGAATATAATGCAGCATTGTTTTTGATGTTTTTATAATATCGCTCTGAAACTAAAATTTCATCGCTATTTGATAAGCCAGCTAGCTTTGAAGCAAAGTTAACTGGTTTCCCAGCCCAAACTTCATTAAACATATCTGTTGTATTCTTATATTTTTTTAATCCAATTTTACTGACTAATAGATTGCCCTGATCGATCCCGATATGTACACCAGTATCAAACTCCTTTTTCTTAGCTAGTACTTTAGGAATAAATACTTCAGTTGCAAAAGTCTTAAATGTAACAGCGGAAGCTAAAGCTTTATGAACTTCATCTTCATTAAATAGCGCAAAGACTCCATCCCCTCTAATATCAATATAAGAAGCCCCTAACTTTTTAAATATTCGTACTGCAGTACCAGTAAACAAGGTATAAATTTTACCCGTTGTAGATGCATGACTTGATGCACTAAATTGTGTAGAGTTTTTCATATCAACATATACACAAACTACATTATTAATTTGAATCCATTTATTTGATTGTTCACTAGTAATCTCATCTTTATTTAAAGGAATTTTATTTTTCTTAATTATTTCTATATGGTTACTAAATTTCTCGACTTGAACATCAATAATATCAATGTATTCCTGTGGTATTTGCTTATTATTCATTCCTAACTCCCTGTAAAAAATATTATTGATGAAACCCCAAAGAAAAATATTGAACCTAGCGTTAAGTAAGACGATATTTTAAATCTCGAAAACTTCACCATTGCTATACCTGAATTAACGATTAATTGATTTGCTAGGTCATATTCTATACCAGTGTATTGTTTCCTAAGAAAACCTATCTTGGATGATAATAAATCTAAATACGCTTTATCTGTATACTTCGCAATATGCCCAAAATAAACTGAGTTATCGCTTTCGTTTTTTTCTTTATTGATGTACCAGACATTTGATAGTATTGGCATGAGTGAAATAATACCAATGAGTAAAGATATACCGGATAGGGAATAACCAACCCAATTAAGATATACAGACAGCTGCTCTAGATTAACTTTATTTATAAATAATCGGGATACTCCCCATATTATTCCTGCGTTAAGTACTATCAGCGATGCATTCTTTTGTTCTGCGAATTTTAGCCACTCATTAACTGTTTTAAAATTATTCTCTAGCTGCAATAGAAGTTTATCATCTGATTTTTTATCTCCAGAAGAGCACATTTTTATATCCTAGTTAAGTATTGTTAGCCTTTAAACATTGATTTCTATTTCTAGCTATTTTAGGCCAGAAGTAACTAATAAATTATCATCATCAATCAAAAAAATTATGTGTATGAAAATAATTTTTTCTAAGAGCTTTGAATTTATATAAGTAATAAGAAATCTAAAATACTATTTTATGCATTTTTAGATATCAAAGACTTAAGATTAATTTTTTAATAATCACATCGATTACTTATCATGTAAACTAATTATTAATGGAAATAACATGTACAAAAAACGAGCCACTTTGGGCTCGTTTTTGTTTCACTGATAGCTGGCAGCTAAAAACTGACCGCTTCGCTATTTAACCACTTCGCTTTTATTCCGGATCATACCCCAAGTTAGGCGATAGCCAACGTTCAGCTTCTGCGAGCGTCATATTGGTTCGCTTAGCGTAGTCTTCTACCTGATCCTTTTGCACAGCTGCTACGGCGTAGTATTTAGCCTCGGGGTGTGAGAAGTACCAACCCGAAACAGCAGCACCTGGCCACATGGCGTACGAGCTAGTTAGCTGCATACCAATGCGCTTTTCGGTATCGAGCAACTGCCAAATTTTCTTTTTCTCGGTGTGCTCTGGGCACGCTGGGTAACCTGGCGCAGGGCGAATACCTTGGTAGTTTTCGCGTATTAGCTCATCGTTTGCTAGGTTTTCGTCTGGTGCAAAACCCCAATACTCTTTACGTACTTTTTCATGTAGGTATTCTGCAAACGCTTCGGCGAGCCTGTCGGCAACCGCTTTAACCATTATTTTGTTGTAATCGTCTTGCTGTGCGTCAAACGCATTTGCTAAGTCGTCTTCTTCTAGGCCGCCCGTTACTGCAAACGCGCCAAAGTAATCAGGCGTGCCTTTTGGTGCTATGTAGTCGGCTAGGCAATAATTAGCAAAGTCGGTTTTTTCGGTTTGCTGGCGTAAATGGCATGAAGTAGTTAATACTTCTTTGCGTGTTTCGTCGGTGTATATTTCTATGTCATCACCCACGCGGTTAGCCGGGAATAAACCAATTACACCAAGTGGTTGCAAACTGCCTGCTTTTTCAAGGTCGTCTAACATATCGTTAGCGTCTTTAAATAAGCTTTGTGCTTGCTCGCCTACTACTTCATCGTCCATTATGCGCGGGTATTTACCGGCAATTGACCACGTCATAAAGTATGGCGTCCAATCTATGTATTTACGCAAAGTAGCAATTGATACGTTTTTAAACTCGGTCACGCCCAGCTTTTTAGGCACTGGTGGTGTGTAGTTATCCCAATCGAGTTGTGCTGCGTTATCGCGTGCGCGCTGGATTGTAACAGGCTTAGAGCGTGGTTTTTTACGCGCTTGTTGCTCGCGCACTTTTACATATTCAGCTTTAGTTTTAGCTAAAAAGTCAGGTTTAATGTCTTTTGATAATAAGTTTGAAACTACACCAACTGCACGGCTTGCGTTATTTACATACACAACGCCTTTGTCATATTGCGGCTCAATTTTTACTGCGGTATGCGCTTTAGAGGTAGTTGCACCACCAATGAGTAGCGGCAGTTCAAAACCACGGCGTTTCATTTCTTTTGCTACGTGCACCATTTCGTCAAGCGATGGGGTAATTAAGCCCGATAAACCAATAATATCGGCTTTTTCGTCGATGGCGGTTTGCAGTATTTTATCAGCAGGTACCATTACGCCTAAATCAATAACTTCGTAGTTATTACACTGTAGTACCACGCCTACAATGTTTTTACCTATGTCGTGTACGTCGCCTTTTACGGTCGCCATCACTATTTTACCATTGGTTGAACCTTCTTCTTTTTCGGCTTCAATAAATGGGTCTAGGTAGGCTACGGCTCGTTTCATTACGCGCGCCGATTTAACCACTTGTGGTAAAAACATTTTACCTGCGCCAAATAAATCACCTACCACGTTCATGCCGTCCATTAACGGCCCTTCAATTACGTGAATAGGTTTATCGGCAGCAGCGCGGCACTCTTCGGTATCTTCATCTATAAAGGTAGTAATGCCTTTTACAAGCGCGTGCTCAAGGCGTTTTTCTACAGGCCATGTGCGCCATTCTAAATCTTCTACTCGCTCGGCTTGTGCCATACCAGAGTATTTTGGTGCAAGCTCTACTAAACGCTCGCCTGCGCCTGGATCAGTGTTAAGTATTACGTCTTCAACGGCTTTACGAAGCTCTTCTGGTATGTCGTCGTAAACAGCAAGCTGGCCTGCGTTTACAATCCCCATATCCATGCCTGCTTTTATGGCGTGGTATAAAAATACCGAGTGAATAGCTTCACGTACTGGGTTATTACCTCTAAATGAAAACGATACATTAGACACCCCGCCCGACACTTTACAGTGCGGTAAATTTTGCTTAATGCGGCGTGTGCCTTCAATAAATTCTACTGCGTAGTTGTCGTGCTCTTCTATACCGGTGGCTACGGCAAATATATTAGGATCGAATATAATATCCTCTGGTGGAAAACCAATGTCTTCTACTAATATTTTGTAGCTGCGGGCACATATTTCATATTTGCGGTCTGCTGTATCAGCTTGTCCGTCAGTATCAAACGCCATTACAACGGCAGCTGCACCAAAGCGTTTTATTATTTTAGCTTGGCGAATAAACGGCTCTTCGCCCTCTTTTAGCGATATAGAGTTAACAATGGCCTTACCTTGAATACACTTTAAGCCTGCTTCTATTACTTCCCATTTAGAGGAGTCGACCATAATGGGTACGCGTGAAATATCAGGCTCTGAGGCTATTAAGTTTAAAAACTTAACCATCGCGGCTTTTGAGTCCAACATGGCTTCGTCCATGTTTATATCAATAACCTGTGCGCCATTTTCTACTTGTTCGCGGGCCACTGTTAGCGCAGCTTCAAAGTCTTCTTCCATGATTAAACGTTTAAACATGGCAGAACCGGTTACATTGGTACGTTCGCCGACATTAGTAAATACTGCTATTTGTTGGGTCATGTTGGCTCCTTAATTTAAGTTACAGGCTTCAAGGCCTGATAAACGCATGCGTACTTCAAGCTCTGGCAGTTGGCGTGGTTTAACGCCTGCTAAACCTTTTGCAAAAGCACGAATATGCGCAGGCGTGGTGCCACAACATCCACCTACTATATTAATAAAGCCCGATTTACCCCAATCGATAATTTCGGCTGCCATTTCAGGCGCTTCTAAGTCGTATTCACCAAACTCATTAGGCAAGCCCGCATTAGGGTGTACCGATGTAAAGGTTTCGCACACGCGCGAAAGCTCTTCTACATATTGGCGCAGTAAATCAGGGCCAAGCGCGCAGTTTAAACCAATCGAAATAGGCTTAATATGGCGAATAGAGTTATAAAATGCTTCGGTTGTTTGCCCAGAAAGCGTACGGCCAGAAGCGTCAGTAATAGTGCCCGAGATCATAACTGGTAATGTGCGCCCTGCTTGCTCAAAGGCTTCTTCTACACCAAACGAGGCGGCTTTTGCATTAAGCGTGTCGAATATAGTTTCGATTAGTATTAAATCGGCGCCGCCTTCCATTAATGCAAGGGTAGACTCTACATACGCAGTAACTAGCTTATCAAAGGTGACATTTCGGTAACCCGGGTCGTTTACGTCTGGCGAAATTGAACACGTTTTAGATGTCGGCCCTAAAACACCGGCTACATAGCGCGGCTTTTCTGGCGTTTTAGCCGTAAATTCATCGCAAATTGCGCGTGCTAATTTAGCCGACTCTACGTTTATTTCACGGCTTAGGTTTGCCATGTCGTAATCTTCCATCGAAATAGTGGTCGAGTTAAACGTGTTGGTTTCGATAATATCGGCGCCCGCTGATAAAAAGCCACGATGAATATCAGTGATTAAGTCGGGCTTGGTTAGGCTTAATAAATCGTTATTGCCTTTAATCAATACATGCCAGTCTTTAAAACGCTCTCCGCGATAGTCTTCTTCTTCTAGCTTATGATCTTGGATCATGGTGCCCATAGCGCCATCTAAAATTAAAATGCGTTCTTTTAATGCGGCACTTATTTCGGCTTGCTTATTATTTGTAGGCGCGTTATTCGGCATAGTTGTTAGTCCTCACGTCTTGGCTAACTAAATTAATATCATACGGTGTGGTTTGGTACACGTAGTAATTTAACCAGTTCGAAAAAAGTAAAAAAGCATGGCTTTGCCACGTTTTTGAAGGTTGTTTGGTTGCATCGTCATCCGGAAAGTAATTTTCGGGCTTTGGTGCATTAGGGCTTTTTTTACAATCGCGCTCGTATTCTGCTTTTAGCGAGTCGGCGTCGTACTCTGGGTGGCCGGTTATAAACACTTGGCTACCCGATTTGTTTTTAAGTAAGTAAGCCCCTACTCGCTCAGAACCTGCCAGTACAACGAGTTCTTCACAGGCGTTTATTTTATTTATATCAATATGGCCGTAGCGTGAGTGCGGTACTAAAAAGGTATCGTCGAATCCGCGAGTCAGTGCACCGTGATCAAAATAACACTGGTGAGTAAATACGCCACACAGTTTATCGTCTTTTAAATCACGCTTTAAATTGTAACGATGATATAACGCTGCATGCGCTGCCCAACACGAAAACAACGTAGAGGTAACGTGTTGCTCAGCCCAATCAATAATGACCTTTAGCTCATCCCAATACGCTACATCATCGTATTCTAAATGTGCAAGTGGCGCACCGGTTACTATTAATGCATCGTAATTGTTGTCTTTAACCTCAGAAAAATAACGGTAAAAGGTATCAAGGTGCTCTTCTGAATTGCTGCTACTGCGGTGAGTGTCGAGGCGCAGTAGTTCTACGTTTACTTGCAAAGGCGAATTGGCAAGTAAGCGAATAAACTGAACTTCGGTTTCTACTTTATTAGGCATTAAGTTTAAAATAGCCAAACGCATTGGGCGTATTTCTTGCGTTTTTGCACGACTTTTTGGCATTACAAATACGTTTTCTTGACGTAAACGTGCAATTGCCGGCAACTCGTCTTTTACTGTAATTGGCATACTTTACTCCTGCTCATAAAAACCGAAGCTTAATTATGAACTGAAAGTAAAAAATATCAACCTCTAGATGTATAGATGTCCAAATGAAATTTATTCATGGTTTTTTTAAGACTTACTAAAAGCTATAGATGAGGGGCAGTGCATTTATATTGAAGTACTTTGTTTTAGTGAATTGAAACAGCGCTACTAAAATCAGTAGCGCTATTATAATTAAAAACGATAATTTACAGATAAATTAAGAGCGTAAATATCGCCTTCATTTGTATCAAAATATTGGTATTCAGCACTTACTTGCCAGCGTTGAGCTAGCCTAAAGTCAACGCCAGTTCCGTACGTTACGCCGCCTTCGTCGTAGTTTTGCTCAGTAATTAGCGTAGAATTTGTATCTGTACCAGTTATTGATTCTGCAAGGTTTTTTAAGTCACCTTCATTGTAACTTAATTTATTTCTACCATAGCCACCAAATAAAAACACATCAGCTCGAGATGAAATTGGATAATTAGCTTTTACAAATATACTTGTTTGCAAATCAAGGCTTGAATCGATTTCGCTCTTAATGAATTCTGAACTAAGCGAGCCGTCCTGTGGGTTCTGAGTGTAAACAATTCCGTTTAGAGGTGTTGACTCATCATTTAACCCAAACCCTATACGCCCTTCTAATGCAAAGTAACGCGAAAACTGATATCCAAACCGGCCATAAAGCGTTGTAAACTGTATGCTATCACTCTCGTATACATCAATTTGCGTAGACCCTATCCCTATTCCTTGGTAATAACCATTTACGTGGAGTATGTCTGCTTGGCTCGAAAATGAGTATAAACCTAAAAGTAATGCCCCTAACTTTGTGACTATTTTCATGTTCATTCCTTTAAACCTTTGTAATATTTAATAATGTGATGTTGAACAACAAACTAAGTGTGGCCTGCCTATATAACTTGCTTATACTTTACAGTTTGTAAATATACTGTACCACTTTTGTTAAAAATGGAATGTATTTGAACAATATAAAACAATAGATTACAGAATTTTACACAATAGAAATCCTGTAATAGTAGTGTTTTTAACGAGCAATCAAAACAAAGTACCGCTTAGGTAAGTGTATTGTTCTATACAGCATTCGTTGACTGTTTCACCCGTCAGCCACTACAATACAACATTGAAATTTTTATTATTATTTGAAGGCTTTCCTCCATGGTTTTACCTGATAAATTTATATTCTCGATGAGTCGAGTATCTAAGGTTGTGCCACCTAAGCGCACTATCTTAAAAGATATTTCGTTGCACTTTTTTCCTGGCGCTAAAATTGGTGTGCTTGGTTTAAACGGTTCTGGTAAATCTACGTTACTGCGTATTATGGCCGGTGTTGACCAAGATTTTGAAGGTGATGCACATCCTCAGCCTGGTACTAAAATTGGTTATTTACCGCAAGAACCTATTTTAGACGAAAGTAAAACAGTACGTGAAACTGTTGAAGAAGCTGTTGGCGAAGTTAAACACGCACTTAAACGTCTTGACGAAGTGTATAACGAATACGCCATGGAAGACGCTGACTTTGACGCACTTGCAAAAGAGCAAGGCGAGCTTGAAGCTGTTATTCAGGCGCACGATGGTCATAACATCGACAACGTTTTAGAACGTGCAGCTGATGCACTTCGCCTGCCAGAGTGGGATGCTAAAATTGAGCACCTTTCAGGTGGTGAGCGCCGCCGTGTTGCTATTTGTCGTTTGTTACTAGAAAAGCCAGATATGCTTATTCTTGATGAGCCAACTAACCACTTAGATGCTGAGTCGGTTGCATGGCTAGAGCGCTTCTTACATGACTACGAAGGCACTGTAGTGGCAGTAACGCATGACCGCTACTTCCTTGATAATGTAGCTGGCTGGATACTAGAGCTTGACCGTGGTGAAGGTATTCCATGGGAAGGTAACTACTCTTCTTGGCTTGAACAAAAAGATGCGCGCTTACAGCAAGAACAAAAATCTGAAAAAGCTCGTCAAAAATCAATTGCGCAAGAACTTGAATGGGTTCGTTCAAACCCTAAAGGTCGTCAAGCTAAGTCAAAAGCACGTATGGCTCAGTTTACTGAAATGCAGCAGTCTGATTACCAAAAACGTAACGAAACTAACGAGATGTTTATTCCACCTGGCCCGCGTTTAGGTGACCAAGTACTTGAAGTAACTAATCTTCGTAAGAGTTTTGGCGATCGAGTTTTAATTGATGACTTAAGCTTTAGCATGCCAAAAGGTGCCATTGTGGGCATTATTGGCGCGAATGGCGCGGGTAAATCAACGCTGTTTAAAATGATAAGCGGTGAGCAAACGCAAGACAGCGGTAGCATCAGCGTTGGCGAAACAGTACACCTAGCTACTGTTGATCAGTTCCGCGACGGTATGGACGAAAGCAAAACTGTTTTCCAAGAAATATCAGACGGACAAGACGTACTGAAAATTGGTAACTTTGAGTTCCCAAGCCGAGCATATGTAAGTCGCTTTAACTTTAAAGGTAACGATCAGCAAAAGTTTGTTAAAGACCTATCAGGTGGTGAGCGTAACCGCTTACACCTTGCTAAGTTATTAAAAGCTGGCGGCAATGTGTTACTACTCGATGAGCCAACCAATGACTTGGACGTTGAAACACTACGTGCACTGGAGAACGCTATTTTAGAGTTCCCAGGTTGTGTAATGTGTATCTCGCATGACCGTTGGTTCCTTGACCGTATTGCTACACATATTTTAGATTACCGGGATGAAGGTCAAATTAACTTCTTTGATGGTAACTACACTGAATATGAAGAGTGGCTTAAAAAGACCCTAGGCGCTGAGGCAACTCAACCTAAACGTATTAAATACAAAAAAATTGGCTAAAAATATTGGTTAATTTTATGTTTGTATAACTTAAGCCCTGCACTTTGCAGGGCTTTTTTATGCCACCAGCATTACAAGAGCACATCCTGCTAGCATGTAGAGAATTACCCGCTATGCTTAATTTATTATAAAAAACAGTAAGGCTAAATTAGGTTATGCAAAATCGTCGACAGTTTTCTCGTGTGCTATTTTCAACTAACGCTCTGTTATGTTTTGATAGCCAACAGTATCCGTGTAAATTACTCGATCTATCGTTACATGGCGCGTTGGTTACTAATTGTGATGCATTTATTGGCAGCCACAATACGCAAGCAATACTGCGTTTTACATTGCCTCAAAGCGATATAGAAATAAAAATGGAAGTAGTGATTTGCCATATTGAAGCCGATCATATTGGTTTAAAATGCCATCACATTGATATAGACAGTATTACTTATTTAAAGCGTTTAATAGAGCTAAACTTAGCCGATGATGAGCTACTGCATCGCGAATTAGCGTCACTTATTAATGACTCACAATAGACTCATTCTCTTAAGTTGATTACCATAGCGCAAACTTTATAAAGCTTGTAAATATGCGCTTAAATCCTCATTTACCTTTGGTATACCATCCTAACTACTCATTTAGCTTTGATCCTAGGCATCGCTTTGTAATGAGTAAATTTGCACATTTATATCAACATGTTGCAGAGCTTGGTTTAATCGGCAGTAACCTAGTTGAGCCAATATTAGGCACGCCAGAGCCCCTTGAGCTTGTGCATTGCGATAATTATATCCAAGATTTATGGCACAACCGCTTAGATGAAAAAGCAATGCGTCGCATTGGTCTACCTTGGTCACAAGAGCTTATGGCACGTACATTTACAGCCCCTCAAGGAACGCTACAGACAGCCCGCTTAGCACTTGAACACGGTATAGCGTGTCATCTTGCCGGTGGTACACATCACGCACATAATGACTTTGGTTCAGGTTTTTGTATGGTTAACGATTTGGCCTTTACCACGCAAACTTTAATTGAATCGGGTGAGGTAACTAACGTACTTATTTTTGATTTAGACGTGCACCAAGGTGATGGCACAGCCGCAATGTTACAGCATCAACCCTATGCGTATACCTGCTCTATCCATTGCGAAAAAAACTTCCCCTTTAGAAAGTCCGCTAGCGATTTAGACATTGGCCTGGCAAATAATATGAAGGACGACGAATACCTTGCCATAGTTGACGAAACACTAAGTTATTTACTTAAAGAGCTAAACCCAAGTTTAGTACTTTACGATGCTGGCGTTGATATTTGGCAAGGTGATGGCTTGGGTAAGTTAGATATTAGCTGGGATGGCATAGCTAAACGTGACCATTTAGTGCTAAAACGCTGCCTTGAACACAATACACCTGTAGCTACTGTGATAGGCGGAGGTTACGATAGAGATCACCTACGCCTCGCTAAACGCCACGCTATTGTTGTTGAACAAGCTGCTGGCTTTTAGTTTGAAAGAAAAATGTTAAATTATCGTTCTTGTTTAATATGTAAAATAAAAAAGAGCATATTATGAAACAGCTATTTATTAACATCACGCTAATTTTATTAAGCTTTACAGCTTACGCACAAGATACAAGCTCAGAAGCAACATATCCTAAATTGCCTACATTAAATTTACAAATGGCTGATGGGTCGCCGCTCAACACTCAAGATTTATTAGGTCAACCTTACGTTTTACACTTTTGGGCAACGTGGTGTCCGTACTGTAAAAAGCTACAGCCAGCACTTCAAAAAATTGATGATATGGGCTTAAAAGTTATTGCCGTGAGCTTTAAAGAAGATGACGATGCTACTCCCGCTAAAGCGCTTAGCGATAGAGGTTATACTTTTAAAACAGCCGTAAAAGCCGATGCAATAGCACAGCAATTAGGTATACGAGGCACTCCTACTACATTGTTTGTAAATAAAAAAGGCAATGTAATTTGGCTAACTAATACGTCAAACCCAGAAGATCCAAATCTTCATTTATATGCACGAACATTGTTGCACTCCATAGACATGGCAACTGAGTAACTTATTGCGCTTTTAACTGATTAGGTGTTAAGCCTGTCCAGCGCTTAAAGGCGCGCCGAAAGTTAGGTATATCGTAAAAAGCTAAATGCTCAGCGACTTGTTCGTTATGTTTAGCGCACAGAGTAAGTAGGTAAATAGCTTTGTGCTTATTTTGCTCATCTATTAACGCTGAAAAGCGTACCCCATTGAGTTTGAGTCTGCGCTTAAATGTAGCTGAGCTCATAGCAAAGTGCTTTGCGGTACACTCTAAATTAGCACTTGGATAAGAGTATAAGTATCTGCAGACGGCTTCAATAAAAGTCATGCTAACTACGCTTTTATTATGTAGCTGCGACTGCGCTTGCATAAATCGTAATTGACTCGCATGCGGGTTTTTAGCCCTTAACATGGTTTTATTTAATACCCAGCGAGTACATGGCTTATCAAAACTTACCTTTAGCCCTAAATTTTGCTCGTATTCTTGAATATGCCGAGGGCGTTTAAAAGCAAAGTCGAACTGACAATGCGGGTAACTTTCGCTCACTCGTTTAAGTAAACTATAAAATGCAGTGCTGTATATCTCTAGCACATAGTGGTAAAGGCTTTCATCAAGCCCATGTGCTGGCTGAATGTAAATATAAACATTATCGTTTTTAATATACGTTTGGCTAAACAGCAAAGGCGCTAATTGCATTCTTAAAAGTGATAATTGCTTTAATACTTGAGCTAAATTATCGCTATATATCAATGCCTGAGCTTCGGCTCGAGTGTCGTTAATAAGTTGGCTACCGAGTAAAAAACTACTGTCAGTACTTTTCATCAACAACTTAAATTGAGCTAATAAACGCACCTGCTGAGACACACTAAATGTATGCTGAAAATTAAGTAAGTCTTGTTCAAAAATACCGGTACCGCGTAGCAACTTATGTAAATTTATGTTTCGGCTTTGAGCAAGCTCTACAGCTGACGTAATAAGCCCTTGAGCGCTTAAATATTTATCGTCTTGGCTAACAAACGTGTGCACGGTGCGCTACTTTTTGTTGATGCTTTTTTTGTTGTAATTGACTATGCAGTTGGCTTGTTAGTTTATCTGTACTGCTATGCTTATTACCTTGTATTAAGGCGGTAGTGACATATTGAAACTTTGCTTTTTTAGATGCTTCAACTTTAAATGCACAATGCTTTAGAGCTCCTTTAATTTGTGCCATTAGCTCTTTAGCTTGCTGCTCTGTAGTAGCTGGCATTAGTACCATAAAGCAATCTCCTGCGTAGCGGCACACTACATCACTTAGTCGGCAATTCATTAACAATAGCTCGCTAATTTCACGCAGTAACCGGTCGCCCTCACTAAAGCCAAACTCACTATTAAAATGCGAAAAATCACGAATATCAATCGCGCCAAGCCAGAGTGGTTGTTTGCTCGTAAGTTGCTCTTTAATTGCAGAATCTAGGTACTGCGCCTTATAAAGACCTGTAACTGAGCACACCTTATCGTGCTCACGTAAATGCGCTTCACGGCGGCGTAGCTGACGATTTAATACGTACTGCTCTTGATGCCAATAATACAAACCCACACTCGTTAACAACATGCCTAAAGGGGCTGGCAGAGATTCAATCCAACTGAGCCATTGATGGGCGGGATGCATTAGCCATTCATCAAGTAAATCTAGGGTTGCCGAGAACATAAATAGCCCAACACCTATCACTAAGTAAGTGGTTACTTTACTCGGTGGTCTTGAAATTAATAACGCGGCAATCCATACAAGGGTCATTAATACAATACCGCCCTCCCCCATAATATCGAGCCACTGAATACTGGCGTAAGTTTTTAATACACCTAAATAACTACTTAAAAACACAGCACTAAAAAACATCGCAATAATAGCGTTTATTAATAATCGGTGGCTGATAAAGGGGTTAAATCGCATGTGCGGTATCTCGTTTATAAATGAGTTTTAAAGTTAGTTCATACAAGTTTGTGTTAGCAGGGTCATATTAGCTCAGCTATATGACAACGAGATGATACCTACTTTTAAAATAGCCCTGCACGGTACATAACACCTGACTTTTCAAGGAGTGATAAAAGCTCAATACGTTCTACATATTGCTCAAATACCTCTAAATACATGTATTAAACCTAAACCCTGTCACATTTACGTAATCAAATATCTTTAGCTTGCTCGCCATACCAAGAAGCAACCCAGCAATAACCAAGAGCAAATACAATGAAAGACTTTAAAATAAAAGCACTGGTAGCCGCATTAGCCTTATGTAATTTGACGGCTTATGCAGAAGATGATGCAAAAGAAACCACAAAAAAAGATATCGAAGTTTCTGACAAAATTGTTGTATATGGTGAAATTGGCTACAGAAACCGTTCAGACGAACTCGCACCAACCTTGGAGTATTCACAAGAGTACTTTCAACGTTTTGAACCTTTAACCGCAGGCGATGCATTAAAACGAGTACCCAGTGTTACATTTTTATCGGATGTACTTGAATCGGATGGTGCACGTATGCGGGGGTTAAGCCCTGCCTATACAAAGGTGCTTATAAACGGTGAAGAAGTACCTGGCGCAGGTGCCGACCGTTCATTTTTTGTTGACCGAATTCCGGCTGAGTTAATTGAACGCGTTGAAATTATTCGCTCATCAAGTGCTAACCGCTCAGCCGATGCTATTGCGGGCACATTAAATATTGTATTGCGCGATGGTTACAGTTTAGATGGCGGTTACTTGCGTGCTGGTGGCTTGCTTTATGACGATGGTGAATTTAAAGAAAGCTTGGCTGCTGTGTACGGTACTGAATTTGCGGGTGGACGTTTATTACTTGGTGCAAATTTACAAGGCAGATATAACCCAAAACAAAAAAGCAGCCTGCGCTACGGTGATAGCCCAGAAAACAATATAAATTTTCAAACAGAAGAATTTGATAACCGCGAAGACCAATCTGACACTCGCGATGGCGACGACACGTCACTTAACTCCAGCTACGAAATTGTTTTTGACGACGATAGTCAGTTTAATATTAGCGCTATGTGGGTTGATACAGAGCGTACTGAGGATGAACGTTCATTTGAATACAACGACCCAACTGCAACCAATAACGATATTGTAAATGGCGGTAACTTAGAAACAGATAATGCGAATGTTAAATATATTGACCAAACTAATTACAACATCAATACCGCTTATGAATTTCCACTACTAAGCGGCACAAGTAAGTTTAAATTTGGCTTTGCTCGGTTTGAAGAGTCTGTTTATGAGGAAGAAGTCGAATTAGATACGTCTGAGCTACCAATGGTATTTGAAGAAGAGCAAACTAAAAGTGAAATAGATGATAAAGAATGGACTCTACAATGGCAACACAGCCAACCTTGGGGTGACAGCAAAGAAATTCAGTTTGGTGCATTTTTACAAAATAAAAAACGCGACAGTGAAATTTTAGAATCGCAAAACGAATTAGAACTTGCACTTACCAGTTGGGATCAATACGCAGCAACACCTTTAACGCTTGCTGCATTTAATAGCGAGTACGAAGCGGTTACTGGTGGTGTAAATACTTTAGAAGAAGATCGCTTTGACTTATTTGCTCTTATTAAGCACAAAGACGATTTATTTGCTTGGGAGCTGGGCGTTCGCTGGGAGTCTACCGATTCTAAAATTAATGATAAAACAATTGGTGTAACCGAAGATAATAATTACGACTTTATCCTCCCCTCAGCACATTTTCGTTTTAACGTGAGTGAAAATGGACGCGTTAGCGCCTCTGTTGCGCGTAGTTTACGACGCCCCGAGTTTGATTTTTTAACACCGGCACTTATCGAAAAAGAACTTGGCGATAACGACCAACTAGGTAACCCTGAATTAAAACCAGAATCTGCTTGGGGTATGGACTTAGGCTACGAGTATCGTTTAGGGAAAAGCGGTGTTGTCGGTATTAATTTATTTTATCGCAAAGTAAATGACTTAATAGAAATTGCCAACACAGAACAAGAAGGCTCTGAAGGCGACGGTACGTTTGTACTGCAACCACGCAACACAGGCGATGGTAATGTAAAAGGAGTTGAACTTGATTTATCGACACCACTTGGCGCATTTAGCATGCCTAATACGGGTGTATTTTTAAATTACTCATGGCTCGATAGTGAAGTAACCGACTTTTTTGGAACTCGCAAATTTAACGACCAATCAGACTACGTTTATAACGTTGGGTTTATTCAAGACTTACCCGAACTTAAAGCTGCATTTGGCGCAACTTACCGCAAGCAAGGTGATGCCTATGGACGCATTGTAGGTGAAGAAATAACTACATCTTACAGTGCCGATTTTGAAGTATTTATAGAAAAACGTTGGGAAGATGTAACACTGCGCTTGGTAGGTTCAAACCTACTTGATGCAAGTAAAGACGAAACCTTTAATAAATTTGATACCGTTGATGATCAATTTAGTAGAAGCTTTGATGAGTACGAAATTGAATCTGAAGAAGCGGGTCCGGTTTATCAACTTATGCTGCGTTACGCGTTTTAAATAAGTTTATGAGGTAGCGCTAATCACTTTATTTAGCGCTACCAACATGGGAGAACAATAATGATAAAAAAAACATTACTGCTAATAACACTTGGTCTATGCAGTATACAAAGCGTATTGGCAAACGTAACGTACACCGACGCATTATACGAGCAACAAAAAATTGCAAACTTGACTGCGCTGCCTAAGAGCTTAAATTTTACGGTTATTGGTGATTGGGGTCATAACGGGCACTTTTATCAAAAAGACGTATCGCACCAGTTAGAAATAGCGATGTTTCAAACGGATGGTGATTTTACTATTTCAACGGGCGATAACTTTTATCCCAATGGGGTAGCAAGTGTTAACGACCCGCTTTGGCAAAGTGCCTATGAAGATATTTACCATGGTCCACATACATTCGAGCCTTGGTATGTAGTACTGGGTAATCATGATTATTTAGGTAATGCGCAAGCACAACTTGATTACAGTAAAAAAAGTCAGCGCTGGAATTTACCTGCACGCTATTACAGCAAAACCTTTACTTTAAAAGGTGGCGAGCAGATATTAATGGTGTTTTTAGACACTAATACTTTAAACCCTGAATACAAAACACGCGAAAAATACAAAGCAACTCAAGGGCAAAACAGCCAAGCGCAATTAACATGGTTAAATAGCCAACTCTCAAATAGCCAAGCTCGATGGAAGATAGTGGTTGGTCATCACCCACTTTATAGCAGTGGAAAACGTTATGGACTTACTGAAGGTTTACGTAATTTACTCGAGCCCATATTTGAGCAAAATGGTGTGCAAGCATACATAGCAGGACACGAACATGACCTGCAACATAACCAAATAGATGGCAGTAAACTCGACCACTTTGTATCTGGTGGTGGTAGCGAAGCGCGTTACGTAAAACAACGTGAATTTACGCGTTTTGCAGAAGCTACTCCAGGATTTTTGAGCTTTTCGATTAACAATGAAGCACTAAAAGCAACGGCTATTAACTATAAAGGCGAAGTGCGTTACAGCACTCAAAAGCGCTTTGACCAATAAAAGGTTACAACATGAAATTTAAATTAAAAACATCTCTTAGCTTAATTGTAAGTAGCTTAGTGCTTAGCACATTAAGTGCATGTAGCAATAGTAACGTGGCTACAAATACGGCAGTAAAAAACACACCTGATAAAGTAGTCATTAATAGTACTAAATTTGGTCCAACAGATAACATGCAAGGCTCACAAGCGGCATGGTTAAATAATAACAATTGGTTGCTAGCAAGCGAAAGCAAAGGCTTAGTGTTAGTTGAAAGTGAAACGCAACAAAGCCGCATTATAAAAAAAGGTAACTTTGAAGCGCTTGCTGTCACTAAGCTAACAGCACACTCATTTTTGGTTGCAACTATTGATAACAATCAAGATAACGTTGTTATATTTAAGCTTGAGCACACTCAAAGTGGCTGGAATACAATTGAACTAACCCGCATTAACCCACCACAAGCACAACCCGATACGGTGTGTTTATTTGCTAATAAAGCGAGTGAATCAATATCGGTATTTGTACCTGATGTACGCGGGCTAATTACCGAAACTATTATTTTTGATACAGCGAATAATAAAGCGGTTAACGTAAATGTACGTGAATTTTCTGGCGTTAGTGAGGCGTCGGGTTGTGCTGTAAGTACAACAACAAATACCTTATATGTAAGTGAAAGCGAAGTAGGCATTTGGGCAATAAACGCGAACGCGGAATCGCAAGCAGATAAAAAACCGATTGCTTTAGTCGCCCCCTTTGGAAAGTTACACAGTGAACTAGGAGCTATTTCAGCTTCGCAAGATGGTATTATCTGGTTTACTAGTACCAAAAACAATACTGTGTATGCTTATGATCCAATTAGTAAAATGCTTAATAACTGGATGTTAAATGGTGACTTGAGCTTGGAATCGGTAGCGGTAAATTACACAAGTAACAACGCGGCAACGGCAGTGCTGTATAACGACGAAACAGGCGCTTATATTAAAAGTACATTACCTGTAACACCTATCAAAAAACCATTAAAAACCAACACTCAATCAATCACTCAAATAAAGGCAAGTGCACAAACGGCCCCCGTTCAAGCATTTGGTGATGCAGCAGACGATCCGGCAATTTGGGTTAACCCTAAAGATGCAGCAAACAGCTTAATTTTAGGCACCGATAAACGCCGTGGACTAATGGTATACAGCCTAAATGGCAAGCTTGAACAGTCACTTGAAGTTGGTCGTTTAAATAACGTAGACCTGCGACAAAATAGCACGATTAAAAACAGTACCAATACATTAATAACTGCTAGTAACCGAACGCTTAACGGTATTAGTCTATTTACAGTACAAGCTAATAATAGTGTGAAGTACATTGCTGATATTCCTACCAATCTTGATGAAATTTATGGCTTATGTATGTACTCGTCAAATACGGGGAACTATGTATTTGTAAATGATAAATCGGGGCTGTATCAGCAATATAAAATCAGTGAGGATAACGAAAAAATAACAGGCAAACTTGTTCGCGAGTTTAACCTACCAAGCCAACCAGAAGGCTGTAGTGCAGATGATGAACTGGGACAATTATTTGTAGGCGAAGAAGATGCCGGTATTTGGTTTATAGGTGCAGAGCCAACGGCAGGCAGTACACCGGTTATGCTGCAAGGTATAAATGAGCAACTTGTTGATGATGTTGAAGGTATGGAAATTTACCACAGCGACAAAACACGTTATTTAGTTATTTCCAGCCAAGGTGATAACAGCTACGTACTGTATAAAATAAATAATGATACTGCGGGCATTAAAACACCTAGCTTAGAGTTTACGGGTAAGTTTAATGTAATAAGTGATTTGGTTAATGGTATTGATGGCTCATCAGAAACCGACGGGTTAACAGTAACATCTAAGTCCCTACCGGGTTATCCTGAAGGTATTTTAGTTGTACAAGATGGTTATAATCGTATGCCACAGCAACCTCAAAACTTTAAAATAATAGATTGGCGAGAAGTAAAAAAAGCAATTAAATAGTGCTTATTTTAATGTCGCTTTAAGATTACCTGAAATTGTATAAAAGGCTCATTTGAGCCTTTTATACAATGCTTGGCATTTAAGTATTAAGTGTAATTAACTCAATGTAATATATTTTTTATACTACAATTTAAGCTCATAAATTAATTGAGATTATAATGCGCCTACTACTTACTTTATTACTAGTTACTTTAAGTGGCTTTGCCGCAGCTGAAGAAGAAAAAGCAGAACTTCCACCGGTAGACCCCGCTTACAATGCTGAGCATCCTATGGCTTTGGTTAATCAAGGCTCATCTATAATTGCGATTAACTTACCTAGTTATAATTCTCCAGATGATGTGCAAGTTGTTTATAAAATAGGAAACCCCGATGTCGCACTCTTAAACTTTGTTAGAAATGCTGAACTAATCACGGTTAAGCCACAAGCGTTTAATATTCAACATTTAATGCGTGGTGAAGAAATTACGATTATTGCCGACATTTACGAGGGTGATTATCAACAAGGTGGTAGTTTAATTTACTCAAAAAAAGAGCTTGAACTGAGTAAGCAACTGTATGCCAGAGATCTAAAAGATTTAAGTGAATCATCGCAATGGCAATACTACGACATGATTAATCTGGGCGGGAGTGAGCGTATTTATATTCATAAAATTCAACAAGCGCCGAGCTATAACCATCTTATTTTTGTTGATTTAGTTAATGCATGTATGCAAAAGCTTCGTACCTCAAAACGTGTCCCAGCTGAAAATGAGCTTACCTATAAATTTATTAACTGCGGCACCCTTAAACCACTTTATTACAATGCTGATGATTTTAGAAAGTAAAAGGGCGAGAGTACTGATGTTCAATTATTTTAATATTTAGGCATAAAAAAAGGCCCTTTCGAGCCTTTGGATTAACTTTGGAATAGTTAAAAATTTTTAAATTAGGTAAGCGTTAATAGCTGTGGAGCAACACTATGATAATCAACAGCCATAGCAATACTTAACGCTGTAATATTAATAATTGAAAATGCGAACACTTTACGTGCCCAGCTACTCATATCAATATTACGACGATAACCACGTAGCGCCATTAGCAACCACCAAAAGCTGGTAATACAAGCAACAGCCATAAAAGCAGCACCTGTGTAGCCAGTAATTGGCAGTAACATCACAACTAGGGCATATACAGCAATGTAAAGTACGATATGGCGTTTTGCTTTGTCGATACCTTGCGCTACTGGTAATACAGGAATACCTGCAGCTTGATAATCTTTAAAGCGAAAAATAGCAATAGCGTAAGAGTGCGGCATTTGCCACAAGCTAAACATGACTAGCAGTATTAATGCGCCCATATCGAACTGCCCTGTTACGGCGCAGTAACCTACTACTGGCGGTACAGCGCCAGAAAGGCTGCCTACAAAAGTGCCATATACTGAGTTGCGTTTCATGTAGAGGCTATAAACCCCTACATAAATTACGTAGCCAAAGGCTGCAAAAAATACCGCGGCTTGAGTGGTGTAGGCGATAAGTAAACCAAAGCCCACAACACCCAATAAAATACCGTGACTAAGTGCAGCAAAGGCCGACATTTCGCCCGTTACTGTAACCCGCGTACGAGTACGCGCCATGGCCACATCTATGTCTCTATCTATAACATTATTGATAGCGCAACCTGATGCAACCACTAGCGACAAACCAATTAATGTGGCAATCATTAACCATGGGTCTATATCACCGCGCGAAGCAAGTAAAAACCCGCCCGCTACGCTGATCAAATTGCCCATAATAATACCCGGCTTTGTCACTGATAAATAACGACGAAACATCTTCAACTCCTAGTACATCATCATTGCGTTAGATTCATAAATGATCCAAACAGATAACCCAACAACCATTACGATGATCAGAGCACTGAATAGGAATGTGAAAGTACTTGCACGGCCATCTTCGGTGGTAAAATTAAGGTGTAAAAAGTATTTTAAATGCACCCAAATTTGTACGATTGCTAAAGTAACAATGCTCCAAAGCGTTGTTGCTTTTGAAAAGTCACCTTCCATTACCATGTAAAACGGTATAGCAGTTAAAATTACCGATAGCACAAAGCCAATTAAGTAAGTTTTAACACTGCCATGAGATTCATCATGATGATCACTTTGCGTTTGCTTTAACGCATGCGTTTCGCTGTGGCTCATTACATTGCTCCCATTAAATAAACAACGGTAAATACACAAATCCAAACAATGTCTAAGAAGTGCCAAAATAGGCTTAAGCAGCTTAAACGCGTTACGGTTGCTTTACCTAAGCCGCGTTTAGCAACTTCAATCATCATTATGGTCATCCAAATTAGACCCGCAGTTACATGTAAACCATGTAGGCCAACTAATGAGAAAAACGATGTTAAAAAGGCACTTTGTTGTGGGCCATTGCCATGCACAATTAGGTGATGAAATTCGTATACTTCCATACCAATAAACACAGCACCCAAACAAAACGTAACAAATAACCAAGTCAGTGTTAGTGCTTTTTTTTGCCCTTGAGCGGCAATCATGGCAAAACCAAAGGTAATACTACTAATAAGTAGTGCAGCAGTTTCTACTGCT
Source organism: Pseudoalteromonas sp. HL-AS1 (assembly GCF_031198785.1). Lineage (NCBI taxonomy): Bacteria > Pseudomonadati > Pseudomonadota > Gammaproteobacteria > Alteromonadales > Pseudoalteromonadaceae > Pseudoalteromonas > Pseudoalteromonas sp. HL-AS1. The sequence goes on along the minus strand of NZ_CP133569.1, from coordinate 962,759 downwards.
ACAAAGTCGAGCTCAAAAATATCTTTACCCGATACACCGCCGGCAGTGTTCATAAACAGCACTGCGTAGGTGGCAAAAAACGAGGCAAATAATAGGCAATCGGTCATTAGGTATAACCAAAAGCCAAATATCGTGTCACCCGAAGTATCGTGATGATCATGCGCGTGGGCATGATCATCGTGTGATACAGAGTCTAAATTTGCTGATTCTAAATTTGCAGAAAGTGTACTCACGCTTTTAGCTCCTTAATGCCACTTGAATTATATGCAGCTTCAGTGCGTGCAATTTCATCAGGTTGTATATAGTAATCTACATCGCTGGTGTAACAACGTTTGATAAATATGGCAATTCCGCCTACTAGCCCAACAACAGCTAACCACCAAATATGCCAAATCATTGCAAAACAAAATACTGTTAAACTTGCTGCCATTAACACGCCAGCTGATGTGTTTTTAGGCATATGAATAGGGCTGTAGTTTGCTTTATCTTGATATGCTTGACCTTTTTCTTTCATATCGGTCCATGCATCAATATCATCAATATGTGGAATTGTTGCAAAGTTATAAATTTGCGGAGGTGAACTTGTAGCCCACTCAAGTGTGTGGCCGTTCCACGGATCGCCTGTTGTATCGTCAAGCGCTTCACGGTCTCTAAAGCTCACATATAATTGAATTACCTGGCTGATAATACCAAACATAATAATTACAGCACCGCCTGCGGCAATGTATAACCATATGTTCCAATCTGGGTTGTTAGTGTGGTTTAAGCGACGTGTCATACCTAAGAAACCAAGTACGTACAGCGGCATAAATGCTACGAAGAAACCAATAATCCAACACCAAAATGATGCTTTGCCCCATTTTTCATTAAGTTTAAAGCCCATTGCTTTAGGGAACCAAAATACAAAACCGGCCAGGTAACCAAACACAGCACCACCAATAATTGTGTTATGAAAATGTGCAATTAAGAATAAGCTGTTATGCAGTACATAATCGGCGCCAGGAATAGCAAGTAATACACCGGTCATACCGCCTACGGTAAAGGTAACCATAAAGCCAAGTGTCCAAAGTACCGGTACGCTAATACGTAAACGACCTCGGTAAATGGTAAATAACCAGTTAAATAACTTAACCCCAGTTGGTACGGCAATAACCATGGTCATTACCCCAAAAAACGCATTAACGTTAGCACTCGAGCCCATCGTAAAGAAGTGATGTAGCCAAACAATAAAGCCTAAAATTGAGATTGCACCGCTGGCGTAAACCATCGACTTGTAACCAAATAAACGTTTACCGGCAAAGGTCGAAATAATTTCAGAAAAAATACCAAACGCTGGTAATACTAATATGTATACCTCAGGATGACCCCATGCCCAAAACAGGTTGATGTACATCATGGCGTTACCGCCCAATTCATTGGTAAAGAAGTGGAAGTCGAGATAACGGTCAAGCGTTAGCATTGCAAGTACAGCAGTTAAAATTGGGAATGATGCTGCAATTAATATGTTTGCCCATGTACATGCCCATGTGAAAATTGGCATTTTCATTAGGGTCATACCTGGTGCACGCATTTTAAACACGGTTGCTAAAAAGTTTACGGCTGTTAGCAGTGTACCGAGCCCGGATATTTGCAAGGCCCAAATATAATAATCGACCCCCACCCCAGGGCTAAAGGTCAGCTCCGAAAGCGGCGGATATGCCACCCAACCTGTTTTTGCAAACTCACCAAACACAAGTGATAAGTTAATTAAAATTGCACCACTGGCTGTAAACCAAAAACTTAAATTATTTAAGAATGGAAAAGCAACATCGCGAGCACCAATTTGAAGTGGTAATACAATGTTCATTAGACCAATCATAAATGGCATTGCCATAAATATGATCATGATTACGCCGTGGGCAGTAAATATTTGGTCGTAGTGTTCTGGTGGTAAATAACCTGGCGCACCACTGGTAGCAAGTGCCAACTGCGCACGCATCATTATTGCATCAGAAAAACCACGAAACAGCATTATTAATGCTAAAAGAATATACATTACGCCTAAGCGTTTGTGATCAACAGACGTGATCCAGTCGCGCCAAAGCACGCCCCATTTTTTATACTTTGTAATAAGCCCGGCAATAATAAGCCCAGCTATCGCAATAACCGACATCGTGAACACAAGAATTGGCTCATGAAACGGAATTGCGTCGAGTGAAAGATTACCTAATAACGACATTATTATTCCTCGCCTTGGCTGTGAGATGAAGGCATTGAGTGCTCACTCATTTCATGATGCTTTTTACTCATTTGCCCATGTTCGCCCATTGCATGGTGTTTTTTGTTCATATCGCCATGCGCCTGCATATACTTCATAACAATGGTATGAAATAAGCCGTCATCAACTTTTCCGTAATATGCTACTGGGTTATTTTCACTTGCTTTTGCAAGCTCAACATAATTTGCATGAGTCAGGTTATTAGCGCTTGAATTCGCTTTCACATCACTCACCCACTTATCAAAACCAGCTTGGGTAGGTGTAGCAATGGCATTAAATTTCATGCCAGTGAAACCTGCGCCGCTGTAATTTGCTGAAAAGCCTTTAAACGTACCTGGCTCATTTGCAATTAAGTGAAGCTTGGTTTCCATCCCAGCCATTGAGTATATTTGACTACCCAATTGCGGAATAAAAAATGAATTCATTGTGCTCTCTGATGTGATTTTATATTCAACAGGTACATTTGCTGGGAACACTAATTCATTAACCGTAGCAATACCTTGCTCAGGATATATAAATAGCCATTTCCAATTTAATGAAACCACTTCAACAGTAAGGTGTTCACCTTTACCTTCAATGGGTTTATAGGGGTCTAAGTCTTGGGTAGACTGCCAGGTAATAACACCTAAAATGATTACAATAACAATAGGAACAGCCCAAACAACGGCTTCAATTTTATTTGAATGAGCCCATTTTGGAGCATAAATTTCTTGGTTTTGAGTGTCTCTATATTTCCAAGCGAAATACAAAGTCATCACAATAACGGGAACGACTACAAGCAACATAAGCACAGTTGCGATGATGATTAAATTTTTCTCATCAATGCCTATCTGCCCTTTTGGATCGAGTATCCCGCCTTTACAGCCTGACAACGCCAGCACTGTACTAGCTAAAGCAATATTACAAAGGTTACGAATTAACAAGGGAGTATCCTACAAACCTAGAGTTTCAATTTGCTGCTTAAAATAAAAACCAAAGCAACGATTTTTCAATAAAAACCCAAGTTAACTAGAATTAAATTATAAAAATAAGGGGGGTATTCAAAACCTAAAGCTCATGCCATTAATGACCTAGCAACAAACCCAGCTTTCTAAACGCATTTATATAACGTAATAAAAGTTAACTTGGGTGAGTGGTGGTTGGCTGAAATGTGTTTAAAAAACACGGAGCTACTTTGTTGTAGCTAACCTTAATTATTTACAGCAAGAACAAATAATTAAAACCAGCAACAAGATGCAGCGTTACAGGCAACCTGTAAAGCTAGGTGGAGCACGACAACCGTGTGAAGAGATCACAGGCTGAAGAACTTTAGCCTCGCTAAAAGCAAAGGCTGCTTTACGGAGGATTATGCCAGCACGACGCGCTGGACAAATATGGAACAATAACCAACAAAGGCCAATAAGTAACTGACTTGATATGATCGGATGAGCTAAAAATTGCGCAAGATTAAGTAACAGTGGCTCTACAATAAACCCATCACTTAATAGCGCTTCAAGCTTGAAGGCATCCTCTAATGCACCGCTTAGCAACATTACAGTATTAAACACTAATAAAGTTATAGCTACACACACGCCCTTGCCTGCTTTATTCAAGCGCTCACACGTCTGCGGCTCGCCAGAGGCAAGTTCCGTAGCTGTATGATGCAAAGAAAGTGTGTTCAAAGACATTAACCTACTAAAATGACTATAACAAAATTAGAGTAATACAGTTCGCAATGGAAAAATTTAAAAAACATTGCTGTTGTAAGCCCTAAAACCAGGTGCTAAATACAATCAAATCCAGCTAGCACATATTTATCTAGCGAAAATTGATCCGTATCAACCAAACTTTCAAAACTTACTGAAAGTTCGAACTTGAGTATAACAAAGAGAATTTTCTGTTCAACTAAAAATCAATTAATTTGAGTTAAGCTTTCGAAGCTATTTTGTTAATAAAAAATAACACGATAAAAAACATTCGGTTAGTTCAAATAAAAAACGATTTAAAGAGAAATATTTAATAGGATTATAGGTTTTTAGGAGGGGGTAATAATTGTGTCGCACAAATAAAAACAGCCCAAATTCAGTCACCACCGAACTTGAGCCGCCTTTCACACTGACAACATCTTCACACACAATATAAAGATTCTTGGTTTACATTGCATGGCAATTGTAGGGAATAAAAACAACTCAAACTCGTTCTTTATGGAAGTGAATCCACCGAATTTGAGTTGCCTTTCACACTGACAACATCTTCACACACAATATAAAGATTCTTGGTTTACACTACGTGGCAATTGTAGGGAAATAAAAACAACTCAAATGCAGTCACCACCGAATTTGAGTTGCCTTTCACACTGACAACATCTTCACACACAATATAAAGATTTTTGGTTTACACTACGTGGCAATTGTAGGGAATAAAAACAACTCAAACTCGTTCTTTATGGAAGTAAATCCACCGAACTTGAGCTGCCTTTCACACTGACAACATCTTCACACACAATATAAAGATTTTTGGTTTACGCTGCGTGGCAATTGTAGGGAATAAAAACAACTCAAACTCGTTCTTTATGGAAGTGAATCCACCGAACTTGAGTTGCCTTTCACACTGACAACATCTTCACACACAATATAAAGATTCTTTTAAGCGAGGCTAACTTATGCCTCAAGCTTATGACGAGAGCCTTGCTCTTTGTCTATGGTTAAACTTTAGAGTGTTAGCTCCAATTTGACAAACGAGAAAAATAAACCTAATAGGTGAAAAAAACTAAACTATATACCTTTGTCTAATACATTTAGATTGGATTGCTTTGGAAGCTATGATGCGAAGGCGTTTTACAGGCACAAAAAAAGCGCTATAAAGCGCTTTTTAATATTTAAGACAGGCTTAAATAATTTGGTTTTCTTTCCAGGCTTGCTCTTTTGCTAAACGGTTTTTGCGTTTATCACATGGATCATCGCAATCACAGGCTTTATCAATACCAACCGAACCTAAACCACCACAGCTGCTTGCCATAGATTTTTTTTGCACGATCATACCAACGGCCATAGCCGAAACTATCAAAATTAGTAAGCCAAAAGTAAGAAGAAAAAGTGACATTGCTTAGCCCCTATTGATCAGCAATAAATTAAACTCAAATATTTTTGAGCGACTGCTATTATATACCCAAATAACACGGAAATAAACAAGTCAGCACCATACTATAAATAAGACTTAAATGCTGGGCTTGAGTAGGTAATTAAACCCTCTTTTGATTTACCTATTAAATAAACCGGTAAATCATGTTGCTCAGCATAAGCTTGCGCTTTTTGCATCCCCATTACAGTAAGTGCCGTCGCTAAACCATCTGCCGTCATAGCGCTTGGATGAAGCACAGTTACCGACACTAAGTCGTGCTTAATAGGCATACCTGTTGCTGGATCAATTAAGTGGGTATAGATCTCGCCATCCATTTTATAAAAAATACGGTAATCACCCGATGTCGCTATACCACTTGTACCTGGCGATAAAACACGGTGTACCTTACGCTCTCCAGGTTGCGCATCTGGTTGCTCAATCGCGATTTTCCAATCCTGATTATTTGGCTTTTCACCTGCTATACGCAGCTCACCACCAATCTCAACCATGTAATTAGTAATGTCGTGGCTTTCTAATAACTGGGCAACTTTATCAATACCATAGCCCTTAGCTGTTGCCGAAAAAGAAAGCTCCAGTCCATTAACTGTTTTAGCCAGTCCTTGCTCATTTAAGATAAGTTTATCAATGCCTATTTTTTCAACCATACTTGCAAGCTCTTCATCACTTGGGCGATTAGTTGGTTTTTTATCAGGCCCAAAGCCCCATAAATCAATTAAAGGCCCCATTGTTACGTCGAGTGTTTTAGTTGATTCACCCAAGCGAATAGACTCGCTTATAACAGCCCTAAAATCTTCGCTAATTGGCATGACTTGATTTGCAGGTAATCTGTTAAATGTATTTATTTCAGAGTCTTCTATGTAAGTAGACATAGATTGGTTCACATCTTTTAAAACAGCGTCTATTTGCAGCTGTAGTTGTGAAGCCGATAGCTGGGCTTGCTCATCATAATATTTAATATGATAAGTGGTACCCATAGTCTTACCTTCTAAAAAGGTTTCTTTTAACTCTGGCTTTTCACCACACCCAGACAATAATAAAGTCAGTGTAATTAGTAAAAAGGCCATTATGCCCTGTGAAGTACTTACTCGATTCATAACAGCTCTACTTAATAGATTGATAAAATTAAAGAATAAAAAAAGCCTCGTAACACAAGTGCTACGAGGCTGGTATTTTAACCAAAACTAAACTGTTTTGGTATTAGTGTTAGCCACCGAAGTCATCTAGTAAGATATTTTCGTCTTCAACACCTAAATCTTTAAGCATAGTAATAACTGCCGCATTCATCATTGGAGGACCACACATGTAGTACTCACAATCTTCAGGCGCTTCGTGATCTTTAAGATAGTTCTCAAATAACACGTTATGGATAAAGCCAGTATAGCCTTCCCAGTTATCTTCAGGCTGTGGATCTGAAAGTGCTGTATGCCATACGAAGTTAGGATTTTCAGCGGCTAGGCCGTCAAAATCTTCTACGTAGAACATTTCACGCTCAGAACGTGCACCATACCAAAAGCTCATCTTACGTTTAGAGTTCAAACGTTTAAGTTGGTCAAAGATATGAGAACGCATTGGCGCCATACCAGCACCACCACCAACAAATACCATTTCTGCGTCAGTGTCTTTAGCAAAGAACTCACCAAATGGACCCGAAATAGTTACCTTGTCGCCTTCTTTAAGTGACCAAATGTACGAAGACATTTTACCACATGGCAAGCTAAGGTTTCTTGGAGGTGGAGCAGCAATACGCACGTTAAGCATAATGATGCCTTCTTCTTCTGGGTAGTTAGCCATTGAGTAAGCACGAATTGTTTCTTCGTCTACTTTTGACTCCAGATCGAAGAAACCAAAATGGTTCCAGTCGCCACGATACTCTTCAGGAACATCGAAATCTGCATATTTAACATGGTGAGGTGGAGCTTCGATTTGGATGTAACCACCCGCACGAAACGGCACTGACTCGCCATCTGGAATTTGCAGCTTAAGTTCTTTGATGAACGTTGCTTTGTTATCATTAGAGATAACTTCACAATCCCACTTCTTAACACCGAAAATTGACTCTTCAAGTTCAATTTCCATGTCATTTTTAACATTTACCTGACACGCTAAACGACAGCCTTCACGGGCTTCACCTTTAGATATGTGATCAAGCTCAGTTGGCAGAATATCACCACCCCCTTCTTTAATGTGTACACGACACTGACCACAAGAGCCACCGCCACCACAAGCAGATGATACAAATATACCTGACTCAGATAGTGCGCCTAAAAGCTTACTACCTGCTGATGTTTTAATGGCTTTATCTGGGTCGCCATTAATGCCGATGATAATATCGCCACTTGCAACTAACTGAGATTTAGCACCAATGATGACTAAAACCAGTAGTACAACGATAGCGATAAAAACACCAACGCCTAAGAAAATCTGATAATCCATGATTTATCCTCGCTACCTTTACAGTGAAATACCAGAGAATGACATAAAGCCAAGTCCCATTAAACCAACAGTGATGAAGGTAATACCTAAACCACGTAAGCCGTCAGGTACGTCTGAGTATTTCAGTTTCTCACGGATACCTGCAAGTAATGTAATTGCAAGTGCCCAACCAACACCAGCGCCAATACCATAAACAACAGACTCGCCGAAGTTATAGTTACGCTCAACCATGAATGATACCGCACCAAATATTGCACAGTTAACTGTGATAAGTGGTAAGAAGATACCTAACGCGTTGTATAGTGCAGGGAAAAACTTATCTAATGCCATTTCAAGAATTTGCACAAGTGCTGCAATAACACCAATGAAAGTTAAGAAACGTAAAAAGCTAAGATCTGCATCTGGGTAACCTAACCAAGTTAGTGAACCAGGTGCAAGTACCGCATGATAAACCAAGTTGTTTACAGGTACAGAAATACCCAATACAACTATAACCGCTATGCCTAGGCCAATTGATGTGGTTACTTTTTTAGATACCGCTAAAAAAGTACACATGCCTAAGAAGAATGACAACGCTAAGTTCTCAATAAAAACGGCTTTTACAAATAAACTAATATAATGTTCCACTATTTGCCCCTTACGCTTTAGCTTCTACTTGGTCTTTCTTATAAGTACGCAGTACCCATATGAACAAACCAATGATGAAGAATGCACTCGGTGGTAAGATCAATAGACCCATAGGCTGATACCAACCGCCATCTTGTACTAATGGGATAATATCAACACCGAATAGTGAACCCTTACCAAATAGCTCACGAATGAAACCAACAGTAAGTAGTACTACAGAGTAACCTAAGCCGTTACCAATACCGTCAAGGAATGACATAAGTGGTGGCGACTTCATCGCGTATGCTTCAGCACGACCCATTACGATACAGTTAGTAATGATTAGACCAACGAATACAGAAAGCTCTTTTGCAGTAGCATAAGAAAATGCCTGTAATACTTGGTCAACAACGATTACCAATGATGCGATAATGGTCATTTGTACGATGATACGTACAGATGATGGGATCTGGTTACGAATAAGCGAGATAAAGAAGCTCGAAAACGCAGTTACAAGTGTCAATGCAATTGACATAATTAACGCATTTTTTAAGCTAGACGTTACCGCTAGCGCAGAACAAATACCAAGTACTTGTAGTGCGATTGGGTTGTTAGCTAAAACCGGACCAAATAGGACCGCCTTCATTTCTTTAGTATCAGCCATTATTTCAATGCTCCTTTACGTACTTTCGCAAGGAAAGGGCCAAAGCCATTTTCGCCAGTCCAAAAGTCAACTGCATGATCAACACCGTTAGACGTTAATGTAGCACCTGAAAGACCATCGATCTTATGCTCATCATTGCCCGCAGTACCTTTAACAATTTGAATTGGAAGTTCTTTACCTTCCCATGTAGCAGTCCACTGTGGATTTTGGATTTCGCCACCAAGACCTGGGGTTTCATTATGCTTGTAAAAGATAATGCCCTTAACTGTTTCACCATCGCTTTCAAGCGAGATAAAACCGTACATTAAGCCCCATAAGCCGTAGCCTTGGATAGGAAGAATGATTGCATCAACTGAGCCATCTTCTTTTTTAGAGATATACACCGGTGACTCTTTAGTCACACGTTGAATACCAGCAATATCTTTAACGCCTTTCTCTTGAAGAGAAACACTTAGCGCTGCATCATATTTGCTTTTTTCAAAGTCAAAGATTGTTGGGTCTGTATCTACAAACTCACCTGTAGTCATGTTTACAACGCGCGCTTCGATTTTTGCATCAAATGTTTCAAGAACATTTTCAACTTTGTCGATGCCCGCAGCAGCTAAGATATTGCTTTGAATATCTTTGTTTTTATTAGCTTGCTGTAAAGGACGAAGCTGTACAGAAGCAAACGATACAATGATTGCACACACTAAACATAGTGCTACAACAACTGATAACGTTTTGCCGATTGATTCGTTATTACTAGACATTACGTGCCAACCTCCGCTTAATATTAGCCTGCACTACAAAGTGATCGAACAGTGGAGCGAACAAGTTAGCAAATAAGATTGCTAGCATCATGCCTTCTGGGAAAGCAGGATTCACAACACGTATCATAACCACCATAAAGCCAATTAATAGACCATATGCTAATTTACCTTTGTCAGTAAATGCAGCTGATACAGGGTCAGTAGCCATAAAGAACATACCAAACGCAAAGCCACCAAGTACAAAATGCCAATACCAAGGCATTGCAAATACAGGGTTAGTTTCTGAGCCAACAGCATTTAATAAAAATGCAGTTGCTACCATACCTAGGAATACACCTAGTACGATGCGCCAAGAAGCGATACGAACGTAAATTAAGAACAAACCACCTACTAATAATGCAAGTGTAGATGTTTCACCTACAGAACCTTGAATGAAACCATAAAACGCATTCCACCATAATTCCATGTTTGCAAAGTCAAGTGTGCCAGCAAATGCTTGGCCTAGCATAGTTGCACCAGAGAAAGAATCTACTGCTGTCCATACTGTGTCACCTGAGATTTGAGCTGGGTATGCAAAGAATAAAAATGCACGACCGGCTAAAGCAGGGTTTAAGAAGTTACGGCCAGTACCACCAAAGATTTCTTTAGCGATTACTACATCAAACGTAATACCTAACGCAACTTGCCATAAAGGAATAGTTGCTGGCAAAATAAGTGCAAATAATACAGAAGTAACGAAGAAACCTTCGTTAATTTCATGCTTACGCACTGAAGCAAATATAACTTCCCAGAAACCACCTACTGCAAATGTTACAGCGTAGATAGGTAAGAAGAAACATGCTCCATAGAACATCTTAGCGCCCCAGCCTGCATCAGCGGTTAACTCACCACCGAATAACTGGAACAAACCAACTTGCCACGTGTTTGCTAGTTCAAAACCTTGTGCTAAAGCACCAGCGGCCTGATGACCAATATTGAACATACCAAAAAACATAGCTGGGAACGTCGCCATCCACACTAAAATCATCATACGTTTTAGGTCGATGTTATCGCGTACGTGTGTCGCGCCTTTATTTACGTAGCCTGGTGTATAAAAAATAGTTGCAGCTGCTTCATACAGTGCATAAAACTTTTCATATTTACCACCGGCTTCAAAATTCGGCTCGATATCTTCTAGATATTTTTTTAAACCCATCTCTCTAGCCTTCCTTCTCGATCGTAGTTAAGCAATCGCGTAGGATAGAACCATACTCGTATTTGCCTGGACAAACGAAGGTACATAACGCTAAATCTTCTTCATCAAGTTCAAGCGCGCCCAATGAAATTGCACTGTCTAAATCACGTGCAATTAAGTCACGTAATAATAGAGTAGGCAAAATATCTAACGGCATTACGCGCTCGTAGCTACCAATTGGTACCATGGCACGTTTTGAACCACCTGTTGACGTTGTCATTTTAAATAAACGACTTGGTGCAAGGTGAGAAAGGAATGTACGCGTTACAGAGAATTTATCACTACCTGGTGCAATCCAGCCAAACAATTCTTTTTCGCGACCTTCAAGTAAAACAGATACTTGAATGTGGTAACGACCTAAGAATGCATGAACACCGTTTGAAATAGAACCCGATAGAACAGAACCAGAAATAACGCGGTTATCTCCGTCTTCTAACTCACCAGCCACTAAATCATCCAATGAAGCACCTAATTGTGTTTTCACTAAACGTGGGTTTTTAACGCGAGGACCTGCAAGCGAAATAACACGATTTGTGTAAATTTCACCAGTAAGGAATAAGTGACCATACGCAATAACGTCTTGGTAACCAATATGCCAAACTTGTTTGCTAACAGAAACTGCATCAAGATGGTGGATATGAGTGCCAACGAGGCCAGCCGGATGCACACCACCAAACTCATGTACTTCTACTTGAGCTATAGATGAGCTAGGAACTTGGCTGCCTGCTTTTTTACACACAAATACTTTGCCATCGGTCAAACGCGAAACAACTGCAAGACCCGCTTCAAATGCTTGCGCATTTTCTGCAATAATTACTGCAGGATCTGCAGCTAATGGGTTTGTGTCGATTGCGGTCACAAAAATAGAACTAGGATTTGCATCCACAGCCGCTACTTTGCTGAATGGGCGAACACGAAGTGCTGTCCATTGACCAGACTGGATAAGTACTTCTTTGGCTTTTTCGCGCTCTAAGCTCGGAAGCTCGTCTGCTTTGAAAGAGTCAAAGGTGATTTGCTCACTGCCTGCTACTTCAATAACAACAGATTGCAGCACACGTTTAGCACCACGATTTATTTCTTTTACTGTACCAGAAGCTGGAGCAGTAAATAGGACGCCTGGGTTCTTTTTATCTTCAAAAAGTACCTGGCCTTTTTTGACTTGGTCATCCACACGAACATGCATGGTTGGACGCATACCGATAAACTCTTCACCAAGCACAGCTACACGTTTGACAGCAGAACCGTCATGTATAACTTGCTGTGGCGCGCCCTCTAAGGGTAAATCCAGACCTTTTTTTATGTTGATCATACGCACTTGCATTACATTAAAGGAAAGAAACTGAAAAATCGTATCAACCACGTCGCCATTTGAGTTATTCCAAGTTATATCAAGGTACAAAAGAGTAGCTTGCTGGAGATATCAAACAAGCAACGTAGTAAAACTCATCACATATTGTCGAGATTTTAACATCATTTTAGATGACTATGCGAGTGTATTTATGAAAATTATACGACAGAAACACTTATTTAGTTTTGTTAAGTGAATTAAATAAAAATCAAGCTAGACCAAAGTGGTAGCCTAAGCAATTATCATTCCTAATTTCATCGTAAATTCAACAAATCGCATAATACAAAAAAAGCCGCGATAGCGGCTTTTTATAACTAAGTTCTGTTAGTCAATCATATTGGCAATTGGCTTAACTGAATCTACATCTTGATCGTAGTCAACACTATCTATACCAAAACCAAATAAGCGTAAAAACTCATTATGGTAACCAACATAATCTGTTAGCTCATCAATGCTGCTCGTATCTACTTTATCCCAAACAGCTTGCACGCGAGCTTGCACGTCGTCTTCTAGCTCTTTGTAGTTTTGGAATAAATGTCCACCGTCGTCAAAGCGAGGAGATTCACCATACAAGTTTTCACTAAATAAAGCGTGAATTTGCTCAATAGTGCCTTCGTATGTGCCATCTGCTTTCATAACTTTAAATAAAGCAGAGATATATAACGGCATAATAGGAATAGCAGAACTTGCTTGCGTTACCACAGCATTAAGTGATGAAACATATGCCTCACCATTTAAATCTTTTGTTGATTCTTTAATAGCAGCGGTTGCACGGTCTAAGTCTTCTTTAGCCTTACCAATAGTAGCGTGTCCGTATATTGGCCATGTTAGCTCTTTACCAATATAAGTGTACGCAGTCGTTTTAAAGTTATCGGCTAATACATCCGCTTCTTTTAATGCGTCAATCCACATTTCCCAATCTTCACCGCCCATTACTTTAATGGTGTTGTCGATATCGTCTTGGTTTGCAGCTTCAACAGTAATTTCATCAATTTCACGCTTTGATGTATTTAAGTTTTTAGTAGTAACGGCATTTCCAATTGGCTTAAGCGTAGATGAGTAAACTTCGCCCGTATTTGGGTCTGTACGACGAGGAGACGCTAAGCTGTAAATAATACAATCTACTTTGCCCAAATCTGCCTTAATAGTGTCGATTGCTTTTTGTTTAATTTCGTTAGAAAACGCATCGCCATTAATATTTTTAGACCAAAGGCCTGCTTCGTCTGCTGCATCTTGAAAAGCAGCGGTATTGTACCAACCAGCAGAACCTGTTTTGCGATCTGTACCTTCTTTTTCAAAGAAAATACCTAATGTTTTAGCACCACCACCAAACGCAGCTGTAATGCGCGAAGCCAAGCCGTAGCCTGTTGATGCGCCAATAACTAATACATTTTTTGGTGCATTTTTTAATGCGCCTTGTTGTTTTACATAGTTAATTTGTTCTTGAACATGCTCTGCACAACCAGCTGGATGTGCGTTTGTGCAGATAAATCCACGAATTTTAGGCTTAATGACCATTGATCATCCTATATCTTTTACAATAAAAATTAGCGCTAGTTTAAAGGCTAATACTAAAAACACTGATCTGATCAGTTAACCACAAGTGTAACAATCAAATCGCTATTAATTATTTAAGCTAATTTAGAGCCGCCCATACAATTAGGTGAATCAGGTGCCTCGCCGCCCTGCTCTGTATACTCATCGGGTGTATATGTATGAATTGCGAGTGCATGAATATGATTTGCTAATTCATCTTTTAGAATTTCATTAATTTCACGATGGCGCTGCAATAAACGTTTACCTGTAAAACCTTCGCTAACCACTATTACTTTAAAGTGTGATTCAGTGCCCGCACTGTGCATATGGCTTTCGTTAATTACGTTTAAATGTTTACACGCAATAGCGTTGCTTATTTTTTCTTGGATCTGTTGCTGCATTGACATAAAAGACCGTTTTAATTAGCTAATTTATACACTTACTATAACAATTTAACGCAGCGCTTGGCTAACTAAATTGCTTTTGTTTAATGTGCTTAATAAATCGGTAAGTTAAACTTATTCGAGGATGTGCAAGCGTTGTTTGCTTAGGTATTGCATGTTGATAATCTCGCTGGCTATGTCCGCTCATTATTAAACAGCTGCCACTTTGTAATTTCAAGTCGGTTACTTTATTGCTCGTCTTGTGCTTTAACTTTAGAACCCGATCAGCTCCTAGAGAGACACACACAATTGTTGGTTTATCACCAAGCTCTATTTCATCATCACTGTGCCAGCCCATCGTATCATTACCATCTCGGTAATAATTAACGAGTAATGAGTTTAGAGGCTGATTTAAGTGCGCCTCTAAACGCCTTCTCATATTAAGTAACAATTCATCCCATGGCTCTACTATTTGCTTACTACTTGAATAGCCGTATTCAATATTTAAATCGCTCATGAAGCATTGTAGCCGTGGAATAGGCCCCGTTTTACCATAAACAGTTACATCGGGTTGCTGCCAACGTAGGTTTTTTTGCAAATAATAAAATAGATCGAGGCTTTTTTGTGCACTAAGTGCCCTACTTTGATAAGAAAAGCCATTTGGTAACTGTTGGGGGTTGGCGTTTTGCCGTTGCATGTTAGAATTTACCTACATTAGATTACTGATCAACGAACCATTATGACGACGCAAGCCCAGCTAGGCGATAAAACCTTTACTCTTGAACGCTTTCCTTTGGATCAAAAAAACCGCAGCTTACAAGCGTGGGATTCGGCAGATGAGTACCTTATCAATTATGTTAACGAACATCACCCTGATTGTCGCTCATTGCTTATTTTAAACGATAGCTTTGGTGCACTTGCTTGTTATTTTAATAAGTTAACGGTTTGTTCAGTTAACGATTCTTATATTAGCCACCAAGCTGCGGCTTATAACTTACAAGAAAACAAACTGCCTACAGCAGATTTTACACAATTAGATAGTTTGTCTGCATTACCACAGGATGTTGATTTAGTACTTATTAAAATCCCTCGTAATGTAGGTTTTTTACAGTTTCAGTTAAGTGAACTCAGTGAAGTCCTTGCACCTGGTACGCCAGTAATTGCCGCAGGTAAAACAAAAGAAATTCACAACTCAACAATAAAATCATTTGAGCAATTTATTGGTGAAACAAAAACTAGCCTAGCAGTTAAAAAATCCCGTCTTATATTAAGTACAGCTAAAGGCGGATATAAAGCAGCAGATTTCCCTGTAACGTGGGAGCTTGAAGGTACTGAGTTTAATATAACAAACCATGCAAATGTGTTTTCGCGTGATTCGTTAGATATTGGTGCACGCTTCTTTTTTAACTACTTACCAGAAACACCAAAAGCTAAAAGCATTATTGATTTAGGCTGTGGTAACGGAGTTGTTGGATTAATGACGCTTGCTCGTTGCCCTAATGCATCAGTTACTTTTGTTGATGAGTCTTACATGGCAGTAGAGTCGGCTCGGTTAAATGTAGAAATTAACCTAGGCGATAAGTTTGATAACTGCGAGTTCATCGAAAACGACTGTTTAACAGGCTTTGAAAGAGACAGTGTAGATATGGTGCTTTGTAACCCTCCATTTCACCAAGCTCAGGCCGTTACCGACCATATTGCTTGGCAAATGTTTAAACAAGCAAAAGATACTTTAAAAGAAGGCGGCGAGCTGCGTATTATTGGTAATCGTCATTTAGATTATCATGATAAATTAAACCGTATGTTCGGCAACTGTAAGTTGTTAGGTTCAAACAAAAAGTTTGTCGTTTTAAGTGCAACAAAAAATAGTGGAATGCTATAAATGAAATTAACAAACATTATAATTGGGTGTTGTGTCTTACTGATACTTGGTGGCTGCGCGAATCAGCCTAGCCAAGTAATACTTAACCCTGTTTATAAAAATGGTCAAATAAGCACTATAAATAGTAGCTTAAGTACTAGTGTAATTGATTTACGTGGCGATACATCAACACTTAAACTTATTGAGTCAGACAAAACTAAAACCTTTGCAAGCCAAGGCATTACCAGCTCTATTAAAAGTGTGTTAGACAGCGCCCTTAGCCGCAATGGAGCCAGTATTTCTAACTTAGCAACGGTTCGCTTTGAAGTAGATATTCATGCATTGCAAGCTATTGTAACTGAAAAGCTAGTGAGCCATACCAGCGAAGCCCACATAGAACTTGGCGTGCGTGTTATTCGCGCCTCAAGTAACTTTAGTAAAGTGTATAGAGGTAGTGCTAATTTAGAAGGCCCATTTAGTCATGAGCGAGCAAAAATAGAAGGTCAGCTCAATAAGTTGACTGAGCAAGTTATTACCCGCATTGTATCTGACCCTGAATTAATAGAATTTTTAGAAGGTTAACTATGAAACGACTTTTTTTAATCTGCTTAGGCCTATTCTTTAGTGTAAGTAGCTTAGCAGCCCAAGAAGGCCGCTTTGTGCAAAAGGACAACATTTTTCCACGCGTAGAAATTGTAACCTCAATGGGTAGCATCGTGGTTGAGCTAGATCGCTCTAAAGCGCCCATCACAGTCAATAATTTTTTAACTTACGTGTCAGACAAAAGTTATCAAGGCAGCGTTTTTCATCGCATTGAGCGCGATGTAGAAAATGATCGCGACTTTGTTATTCAAGGTGGCGGTTACGATAAAGACTATGATGGTCTACATGAAAATGACCCTATTTTTAATGAAAGCGGTAACGGTTTAAAAAACGATATGTATAGCATTGCTATGGCCTATCAAGATAGACAACCGCACTCAGGAACTCGCCAATTCTTTTTTAATATGGATAATAACGATCACTTAAATCCAGGGAAAGATTGGGGCTTTGCAGTATTTGGTAGCGTAATGGATGGTTACGACACGCTTGATAAAATTATGACTGTTGAAACTGGTTTTAATGAAAAAATTGGCTACGATTTCGTACCTAAAAAACCTGTTGTCATCTTAAATATTAAAGTGCTTGAACAAGTCCCACTATAATTTTTTAAGAGCAGCTTAGCTGCTCTGCATCAAAGCCAATGAAGGCCCTATGAGCAAATCTCTCTCTATTAGCGAATATTTTTCTTACTTTAAAGACAAACGCTTAATCCACATTTTCATATTTGGTATGAGTAGCGGTTTTCCGTGGGTTTTAATTGGCTCTGTTATGTCTGCTTGGCTAAAAGATGAAGGGCTAAGTCGCAGTATGATAGGCCTATTTGGCATTGTATTTGGCGCTTACAGCATAAACTTTTTGTGGTCGCCACTCATTGACCGTACAAAACTTCCTATTTTATATAAATGGCTAGGCCAACGTCGCAGTTGGATACTATTTTGCCAAAGTTTTATTTTTATTGGCACCTTGCTATTAGCAGGGCTTGATTTAAAAGCTAATTTGGCAATTGTTGCTGCGATTT
The DNA here is from genome assembly GCF_031198785.1 of Pseudoalteromonas sp. HL-AS1. Lineage (NCBI taxonomy): Bacteria > Pseudomonadati > Pseudomonadota > Gammaproteobacteria > Alteromonadales > Pseudoalteromonadaceae > Pseudoalteromonas > Pseudoalteromonas sp. HL-AS1. The sequence goes on along the minus strand of NZ_CP133569.1, from coordinate 944,944 downwards.
GTTTATTAATCGCCATTGCTTCGGCTACTCAAGACATTGCTATTGATGCCTTTAGAATAGACACCCTAAACGAAAGCGAATCACACAAAGCAACCGCTGCAGCCGCCATGGCAACTTCTGGTTGGTGGACAGGTTATGCACTTTTAGGCGCCATTCCATTTTACATGGCCGATATCCCCTCACTCGACTGGCCACAAATTTATTACTTTTTAGCTGCCGTAATGCTGCTGTTAATGAGTGGAGCACTGTTTGCAAAAGAGCCCGAAACTAACCGCGAAGCAGTACATGCTGAACTTGAGCGTGTGTACCTTGAAAAACTGTCCTCTACAAAACAAACTCCTTTAACAAAAACTGTTGCGTGGCTTGCGGTAACCGTTATTGATCCCTTTAGAGCTTTTTTTACTAAAAATGGCGTTAAAACAGCACTAGCATTACTTGCGTTTATTTTCTTATTTAAAATAGGCGAAGCGTTTTTAGGGCGCATGTCGATTGTGTTTTATAAAGAAATTGGTTTTAGTAATAGCGATATAGCTACATTTTCGAAGGTAGGTACAGCGGTACTTACAATCATATTTACCTTTGTTGGCAGTTTATTTAATCAAAAATATGGCATTGTTAAGGGTTTATTTGTAAGTGGTATTGCGATGGCTGCTTCAAACTTAGCCTTCTCATGGATTGCTTTAGTTGGCCCTGACCTAAGGCTGTATGCCTTTGCTATTGTTATTGATGGCTTTACGCAAGCGTGGTCGTTGGTCGCTATGGTGGCCTTTATATCGATGTTATGCGATAGAGCATTTAGTGCAACGCACTATGCATTACTGGCGTCATTAGGGAATTTAGGACGAACATTGCTTTCAAGCTACAGTGGTGTAGTAATTGATGATTGGTTAATGGGAAATTGGTCGCTGTTCTTTATTTTAACAGCCTTAATGGTTTTACCTTCGTTGATATTTTTATATCTGATTAGGCATAAGTTGTATGAGCTTGAGAAGAATTACCATAAAAATATTTAATGCATCCCTGCATTAACATATTGCTTAGCACTATCAAGTGCCCCTTAAAGTGTACTAAGCAATTATTGAGTTAATCTACTTTTAGCAAGCTAAGTGCTTCATGTGGATCAACTTCTAGAGCTGTACAATAGCGAACAAACTCAATGACATCTAAACGGCGTTCTTGATTTTCAATCTTGCCGATAAATGAATGAGGCGTTCCAAGCACTTGTGCTAGGCTTCGCATTGTATGACCCTTTTCATGGCGCTTAGTTTTAAGCCACTTTGTTAGCTTTGCATTTTCTTCAGAAGAAACTGTTTTGCCCATCATTTTACATCTCCTACTAGATGATTTGACGTACCCATTAAAGCAGTAGTTTCCATCAATAGCCGTAGGCAGGTAAGCAGTCATACTTTCAATAGCAAGCTATTGCTTAATAAAGCATGTGTTGCTACTCACTCCACCAACACAGCTAAAAACTACGCTAATAATATGGTAAAGATTTGTTTTTATTGAGAATGAAATTTTGCCCGTCTCATTCTTGGATACATTATATACTATTAACACTTTGGTTAAATAATTAATTACATACTCGGTACAAAATCAACCTGAACGAACATTTATAAACACTGAATATTTGACCTAAGTTATCAGAAAATATTAAAAAATAATATTACCTTCATAAAACAGCTTAAAAATATTTATAACATATTTGTTCCTTTTTAATGTTACACGTTTATTATTAAGCAATAATTTGCACTAAAAAGGCCAAGTAATGTTCAGACTTCTTTTTTTATTACCTATCGTGTTGTGTTTAGGTTGGTACTTTTTTTTGCGCCACAACGGCGTACCAATTAAACAAGGTAAAAAAGGCTTTATGTATATTTTAGCGTTTTCAGCCTTTGTGCTCGGCTTTTTTGTATTGATAATGCAAATTACCGAATACGCACCAACCGATTTGTAGGCATTAAAAAAGCCGCAAAAGCGGCTTTATTCTATTTAGCGTTTAGCTGTTAAACGCTAAAGCTTGCACCACAACCACAAGTTGTTGTTGCATTTGGATTAGATACAAAAAAGCGTGCGCCTTCTAATCCTTCAGTGTAATCAACCTCACCATCAACCAAATATTGAATGCTCATTGGATCAATAACGAGTGTTACACCATTTTTTACAATTTCTAAATCGCCAGGATTCGCTTTTTCATCAAAAGTAAAACCATATTGAAAACCAGAACAACCACCGCCTGTTACATAAACACGCAGTTTTAAGTCTGGGTTTTCTTCTTCGTCGATTAACTGTTTAACACGAACAGCAGCTGCATCGCTGAACTTAATTGGTAATTCTTCAGACATTTTAAAACCCTCAATATCGCAATGGCGTGATTATCTAATACCCGAGTGTTTTAATCAAGTATAGTAAAACAACTCTTTCCTCTAAGTTATATCTATAAATTAGTAAAAAAGTGGCCAAACATTAACTAGCTAAAATAATACTTAAGCAAACTAAAAGCGACCTTTATACGCTATAAACTCATTAAATATTTTAGTTATAGGCAATAGGTCTTAATCTTCACTGCAAATTGTTAATATAAGTTACGAAAATTTCAAAATCACAAGGACTTAGCTAAACTCTTTTGCTAAAATGCTGCTGAAAAATACAGCGAGGAATTATGCATGTGGCTTGAGCAACTCAGGCGTCGGCTGGCAAAACCTAAAACATCTGTACAATTATGCTTATTAGGCGTAGTTGCCGGATTAATTGCTGCATTTCTTATTATTTTATTTCGCTTAACCATTCTGTTTTTCCAAAGCTTATTTTTAGAAACACCTGACGACTTTACTACCCTACCAACACTTGAACGTGTACTAATGCCTTTAGTTGCTGCATTACTAATAGCCACGTTTGCTGCCTTTACTGGGTTTAAACATTACCGCTTGGGTATCCCCTTCGTTATACACAGAATTAAACGTCACTACGGGCAAATGCCTTTATACAATACGGTTAATCAATTTGTTGGTGGCGCACTTGCTCTCATTAGCGGTTTTTCAGTTGGCCGAGAAGGGCCTTCCGTGCATATGGGCGCAACGGGGGCGAGTATTTTGGCAGATAAGCTACATTTACCGCATAATGCCATGCGTACTCTAAGTGGTTGTGGAGTAGCGGCAGGCATAGCCGCGTCGTTTAATACTCCACTTGCAGCCGTTATTTTTGTAATGGAAGTGGTACTTCGTGAATATAAAGTACATATATTTGTACCTATCATGCTTGCCGCTGTTACTGGCGCACTGGCAACACAGTTTGTTTTTGGTGAAGGTTCAGAGCTTGCACTCATTACCATAGCGCCATTGAGTGGTTGGCATTACCCTTATTTAATATTATGCGGTATGGCGCTGGGTGCTATTGCATTTAGCTTTAATCAAAACTTAATGCTAATTATTAAAACATTTAAACCTTTAAGTATGTTCCCTCGTTTATTAATTGCAGGATGCATTGCCAGCTTAATAGCTTACGCAGTGCCTCATGCTATGGGCTCTGGTATGAGCGCAATAACTATCGCGGTTGAATCTCCTGATGACGTGAAGCTACTCACAACTATTTTAATCGCTAAACTACTTGCTACATTGTTTGCTATCGGTTTGGGTATACCAGGTGGTTTAATTGGTCCGGTAATTGGGCTTGGCGTATTAATTGGCACTCTAATGGCTTTTTTTGCTCAGTTTATTAGTCCTGGCACTGATATAGCGGGTACTTATGGCGTGTTAGGTATGGCCGGATTAATGGCCGCCACGTTGCATGCGCCACTAGCTGCTTTAACAACGGTCATGGAGCTTACATCGTCACCTGAAATAATTGTTCCAGCTATGCTTGTGATCACCACGGCCTATGTAACAGCATTACAGTTTTTTGGAAATCGCTCCATATTTTTGCAGCAACTAGATTTTCAGGGATTACCGTACCATGTATCTCCCGCTACCGAAGCATTACAAAAAGTGGGGATAATGGATGATATGGATGAAGACTTTAAATTGCTTTATTCTGACGACAAAGTGCAAATAAAAAGCACATTAGATGCCATGGATAGCCAAACTCCGTTAATTGTTTTTGACGAAGAAAATGGCTATCGTCTCGCTGAATACGATTTAACGCTAATGTCTAATGAAACAATAAATATAAATTATATTAGTTTGCAGGGCATCAGTAGTCAGGCCACCCTAGCCGATGCTTTCGATATCCTAAAAGATAAAAGAAGTGGCGCGCTTTACGTTTATAACCTTTTAGATAATCAACAAATTATGGGGCTATTACGCTGGGATCAAATTCATCATATTTTAACCATTCGTAACAGCTTACTTTAAACAATAAGGACTATTATGAGCGCATTATTGATTTATAAAACACTCCACATATTTTTTATGATTGCGTGGTTTGCCGGTATTTTTTACTTGCCTCGATTATTTGTATATCACGCTATGAGCGAGGAAAGATCATGCAACTCTATGTTAAAAGTTATGGAGCGCAGACTACTTTATTTCGTTACCCCATTTGCTGTATTAACCGCTGTATTTGGTGTATTGACCATTGTTGAATATGGTCGTGATTGGTTTAGATACAGTATGTGGTTACACTATAAACTAGTGCTGGTGATCATATTATATATATACCACGGCTACTGTTTTAAGTTATTAAATGACTTTAAACATGACCGCAACACTAAGACAGATCGCTTTTACCGTATTTTTAACGAGCTCCCAGTTATTGCGTTGCTCATCATAGTGGCGCTTGCGGTAATAAAACCTAATTTATAATACCAATCGGCTTATATGGGGTCTATTTAACGTTTAGAAAATTACGCTAGAGCTTGGCAAAATTTTTTATCTAGTTGTTCTAGGTTAAAAATTTTTAACAACGTTATAGTGAAATTTAATGCGCTAAATTGCTCAAATATCTATGCCGGTTGGTACAAGCTTTGCGGCGCATGTTAAACTTCGCTGCAATTTACAATACTTGCTTTAACACGCGCGATTGCGTGCTCCATTTATGGATTATCGCGCCCATTTGATTGATTAGGAATAACCCCATGTTAAGTTTCCAAGGTGAGCATATACTGTCTGTAAATCAGCTAGACAGAGACTGCATTGAACGTATTTTTGCAGTAGCAAAAAAAATGGAGCCTTATGCTAAAAAGCAAAAGCAAACTACGGTGCTAGAAGGCGCTATTTTAGCTAATTTGTTTTTTGAACCAAGCACTCGTACACGAGTTAGCTTTGGCACCGCCTTTAATTTACTTGGCGGTGGCGTACGTGAAACTACAGGTATGCAAAGTTCAGCCCTTGCTAAGGGTGAGTCTCTTTACGATACCGCCCGCGTTATTTCAGCTTATGCTGACGCTGTTGCTATGCGCCATCCTGATGCAGGCTCAGTAAGTGAATTTGCTGATGGCTGTACTGTGCCGGTTATTAATGGCGGCGACGGCCCAAATGAGCACCCTACTCAAGCATTGCTTGACTTATTAACCATTGAGCGCGAATTACATCGTTTTGGTCAAAATATTGATGGTATGCATATAGCGCTTGTGGGCGATTTAAAGTATGGCCGCACAGTGCATTCTTTATCTAAACTATTGTGCCATTATAAAAACGTAAAGTTTTCGATGGTCGCGCCTGATGGCTTACAAATGCCAACAAGCATTTTAGATGCAGTAGAAAATGCTGGCCATAAAATTGAGCTAGTAAATAAGATGGAAGGCAATTTAGCAGCCGATATTGTTTACCAAACACGTATTCAAGAAGAGCGTTTTCCATCGCAAGAAGAAGCAAATAAATACCGTGGCGGCTTTAGGATTAGCCAATCTATTTACAGCGCTCACTGTAAGCCTAACTCTGTATTAATGCATCCTCTTCCACGTGACAGTCGCTTAGAAGCCAACGAGCTTGATAACGACTTAAACAGTAACGACAATTTAGCAATATTTCGCCAGGTACAAAACGGCGTATTAATTCGTATGGCACTGTTTGCTTTAACACTCGGCGTAGAAAACAAAGTCGATAAGTATGAAGTAGACGTACCTTGGTTTAGCCGCAAACGCGACAGCTAACCCCCTTTTAAGTGACAATTTATAGGATTTTTCATGACAATTAGCCAAGACTTATTTGAACGCGCCCAAGCTTCTATTCCTGGTGGCGTAAACTCACCAGTTCGTGCTTTTAATGGTGTAGGCGGTACGCCACTATTCATTACAAAAGCAGAAGGCGCGTTTACATTTGATGCCGACGGTAATCGTTACATTGATTATGTTGGCTCTTGGGGGCCTATGATCATGGGCCATAATCACCCTGCAATTAAACAAGCTGTACACGAAGCTGTAGAAAATGGCCTTAGCTATGGCGCACCAACTGAAGCCGAAATATTAATGGCTGAAAAAGTAAAAGAGCTAGTTCCATCAATCGAAAAAGTACGCATGGTTAGCTCAGGCACTGAAGCAACAATGAGTGCAATTCGTTTAGCACGTGGCTTTACCGGTCGCGATAAAATATTAAAATTTGAAGGTTGTTACCACGGTCACGCTGACTCGTTATTAGTTAAGGCAGGCTCTGGTGCGCTAACAATGGGTGTGCCTAATTCTCCAGGTATTCCTGAAGACTTTGCTAAGCATACACTTACAGTTTCGTTTAATAACCTAGATGAAGTAAAAGCTATTTTTGCAAAATACGCAGACGAAATTGCCTGTATTATTGTAGAGCCAGTAGCCGGTAACATGAACTGTATTCCACCAGTGCCTGGCTTTTTAGAAGGTTTGCGTGATGTGTGTGACGAATATAAATCAGTACTTATTTTTGATGAAGTAATGACAGGCTTTCGTGTTGCACTTGGCGGTGCACAAGCTTATTACAACATTAAACCAGATCTTACGTGTTTAGGTAAAGTAATTGGCGGCGGCATGCCAGTTGGCGCGTTTGGTGGTAAAACTGAAATAATGGATTACATTGCGCCTGTAGGACCAGTTTACCAAGCAGGTACTCTTTCTGGTAACCCTATTGCAATGGCTGCAGGTTTAAAATCACTTGAGCTATTAAGTGAGCCTGGCCTTCACGATAAGTTAGAAGCTATTTCAAAAGCAATTTGTGAAGGCTTTGAAGCTGGTGCTAAAAAAGCCGGTGTTGCGCTAACAACTAACTATGCGGGCGGCATGTATGGATTCTTTTTTACTGATGCTGAAAAAGTAACAACCTACAAGCAAGCAACTGAGTGTGACCTAGAGCGCTTCAAACGTTTTTTCCACCTTATGCTTGAAGAAGGCGTTTACCTTGCCCCATCAGCATTTGAGGCTGGTTTTGTATGTGCTGCGCATACTGAGCAAGAAGTAAAAAACACAATAGCGGCAGCGGAACGCTCGTTTGCTAAACTTTAAGCTAAAAATTACTATTTATACATTTGTAACCACTTGTTTTTAAGTATGTAATTAAGACTAAAGATTGAAAAAAGCCCGAAAGGGCTTTTTTATTTGTATGTCTATAAATGAATGATAATTAAGCATAACAAGGTCTATTCACCTTTACTCTATTACAAAAAATACAAGAGAGCCTTATGTCAGGATTACGCCAATTTTCTTTTCCCGCTATCCAGCTAATGGCAAACTTAAAATACAAAACTAAAATCAGCTTAATGTTTGGAATTTTACTCGTTCCTCTAGCACTTAGTTTGTTTTTTTTATTCTCGTTATTAAGTGAAAGTATTACTGTTTCAAAAATGCAGCAGCAAGGCTTAAAAGGCTACAGAGCTATACTTTCAAATCAAATGCAGGGAGATACGAATCAAAATATAAAAATAGCTCGCTCACTCGGCTTTGATATAAAAGACACACAAGCAAATGAAGTACTTGAACTTGTTTCTATTCAATCAAATCTAGCCTTAGACAGTCAATTAGCAAGCGCTTATGTAAACCGCTCTTTAGTCACGCCAATTCCTGCACTTATAATGCAAATAAACTCAACAGCGCAAAGCGCTAATACTGTTTTAGCTAGTAACCGTTTTACGCCTGATACGTTTATAGCACTTTCAAATTTTAGTAAGTCACTTCCTTTATACGAAAAACAACTCGATAAAATACTCAACGTAGCCACCAATGCAGATAAAGCAGTAAACAAAGCGCTCATGCCTCCTTTAACTAATTTACACAGTGCTGTGGGAGCATTTAAAAAAGCGATAGATGAAAAACTACTTGAACCAGACGATATTCTATTAACTCAAGCAGAGTTCACTAAGCTAACAAACAACGTTCACAGTAGTATTAATCAACTTGTTAGTAAGAGCATTCCAACACATGAGAGCCTTATAGAGGCAAAACTGCAAACTCAACAGTGGACACGAAATCTTGTTTTAGCTGCTTCATTGATCAGTTTGCTATTTGCATTTTATTTGATGATTGGTTTTTATTTTGCAGTTGTTGATACCATTAATCGCTTTGCTGATGCCGCGAATAGAGCCGCGAATGGCGACTTAAATGCCACTATCGATTCGAGCACTAATGATGAAATGGGAATTATTGCATCGCGCTACAATGCATTACTTAATGCATTTTCACATTTATTATTTGATGTTAAAACAAGTACAGAAGAGCTATGCGATGCAACTAAATCGCTATCACATGCGAGTAGCGAAACAAGCAATGATGTTTCAAAACAGCAAATTCGAGTCAATGCCATTTATAATGCACTAAGCGATATGGCTCAAAACGCACTTGCAGTTGAAGAGTCAGCGCATCAAGCTACGCTTACCGCACAAAATGCTGCAGCTCATGTGAAACAAGGTTCAGATAATACAATGGAGCTTGCTAAATATATGCAAGACCTCCAAATTGAATTTGCAGAGAGCCAACAAGCGCTCGATAAACTAGCACAAGATAGCCAAGAAATTAGCAAAGTAAGTAAAGGGATCAGTGAAATAGCCGATCAAACAAACTTGCTTGCACTCAATGCCGCTATTGAAGCTGCACGAGCTGGCGAGCATGGCCGAGGCTTTGCCGTTGTAGCTGATGAAGTAAGAACTCTTGCTCAGCGTACCCAAACACAAACTCAAGAAATTCACCAAATTATTAGCTCCTTACAACAAGCATCTGACGACACTCAGCAAAAAATGCGCTCAAGTGTTGAAAAAATGGAGCAATCAGTAAAAACAGCCAATCAAACTAATGATGTATTGCAAAGCGCAGAGCAAAGTATGGGCGATATTAAACATCAGGGCGAAGTTATTGCAGAGCGTGTTAAACAGCAGTCAAATGCGACAACACAAGCATTAAATGATTCGCAAGAGGTGAGTAATTTAGCAGATCAAACGCTAACATCAGCACAATCAACACTGCAAGATGCGCAGCAGTTAAGTCGCTTATCCGATGATTTAACTAAATCGATGCAGTTTTTTAAATCTTAAGAGTTAATAAATAAATTCAAATAAAAAAACCCTCCTAATCAGAAGGGTTTTTAGTAAAGATAATTAGACTTATTAGAAGCGAGCTTCAAAACCTAAGCGTACATACCTAGGAGTCTGCCAAGAATAAGCAGCATCATGATATGCATTAACAACACCCTCACTTTGCTCATAGTGCTCATTCATTGAGTACTCAGATTGCGTATTCAATATATTGAAAATATTTACCGATGCACGCATGTCAATATCTGATACCGTAAAGTCATACGCAGCAGATAAATCTAAATTAAATACCCAAGGTGTACGACCATTTGTACCACGATCGTGTTTTTCATAGATTTTTTCATCTTGCTCACACTCGCCATTGCCACTAGTGTCAGGGCAATCGTTAGTGTAAATGTAGAATTTATCACCCCAGCCACCATTTAGATTTGGATCTGTAGATGGGTAACCTTGACCAAATAAGCTTTTTGGACGACCGCTTTGCAAAGTTGCGTTCCAACCAACTGTAAGATCTTCCATAGGCTCCCAGCTACCAAAGAACTTAAATGTATGGCGTCTATCATTAGGTTGATAACCTTGTGAGCCATCCATAACTGCAGGGAAGTCAAAATCTTGTGTAATACCGGCATCAGCTTGACCAATATCTGATTTAACCGCACCTTCAAAGTTACCTACACTCCTTGCCCACGTATAGCCGAACTGGTAACGAATTGTATCGGCCTTGTAATCAAGGCTAAATTCAACCGCTGTATATTCATTATTAGCTTTCGGTAAACCGATTGTCTCTGCTGAGTAAGTAGTTAATGAATTTGCATCTGGGATGCCATCGTTTATTTCTGTTGTAGGATCATTACTTGTACCATTCCAATACACACCGTCTTTATACCAACTTGCTGAAGAACCTGGATTAATCATTACACAAAATGGATATGCATAACGACCACAGTAATCATCAAGCGCTGTAGCTACCTCACGGTATACACCTTTTACACCAACAGTATATTCATCATTAAGTGCCTGTTGAAAGCCTATGATATATTCGTCTTTAGAGAATGGGTCTGCCTCTTGCGCTTGAAAGATATCTTTTTCAGGAATAATTGGTACACCACTCACTTGCTGAGAATTAGCAAGGCCACCAGAGCCTAATGTATCTGCAAGTGGCGATAAACCTGTAGGAGCACCAGTTTGGCCATCAACACCAGAGTAAGTATAAGCTGTCGTTATATCACTCACACCAGATGCAGCTCTAAAAATAGTATTATTAGCAACTGGTAAGTAATAGCGTCCATATGTACCATAAATTTTAGTATCGCCAGTACCTGTTGGATCCCATGTAAAACCCAATCTAGGAGCAATATCTGTTTCAAAACTAGTTAGGAGCTTACCGGTCGTACCCCAGCTATCAAATTCATCAATACGTAAGCCAACTTTTACTGAGAAATCCTCTGTTACTTGCCATTGATCTTCAATGTAGTAAGCGGTTAATTCTGACTCAAAGCTACCACCTCCATCGAAAACACGATCTTCAACGTATTGTAAAACATTACCTGTATTATTCGTTAAAGCTCCATTATCTGCTTGAAAAGTTCCGTTTGCAGCAAGTGTTTTATAATCATAGCTATGGCCTCCAATTGGGCGATCGATACGCACCGACTCACGTTCTTGGTAATCAATACCAAATGTTATTTCATGATCATTCCAGACATACTCGACATCTAAGCGGTATTGTGTGTTTTCATCATTATTAGCACCAAAACTACCACCTGCGCCACAACCTGTAATAGGGTTAGCTGTGCCGCGTGAATCTGTAATTGAAGGACAAACTAAGTTCTCAGATTGTGTTTCATACTCTGTCTTAATATTACCAGCCATTGCCGTCACTACTAAGTTTTCAGTTAACACACCTGTGTAGCTTAAACTTTGCGCTTCACCACCACGCTTGAGAAGAGCGCCATCAATACGATCTCCAACTGTCCCATTATCATATTCATAAACAGAGCGCTCAATATCACGACGGTTAGAGTACGCAAAGTAGCTTAATCTGTGGTTTTCATTAATATCCCAATCAAGCTTACCACCCCAGAATAAATTATCACCACCAGAAGCTGATTCGTTGCGGTATTGATCATTTGGCGAGAACTCATCTCCACCCCAAGTATATGTAGATTCTGTATCCCTTGGGTTTATCAAGCCGTAGAAAAACAGTGTATCTTCGATTAGTGGACCACCAGCAGAAAACGTTACATCAGTTTTGCTATCTGAATCCAGGCTTTCATCTCTGAAAATTTGGCCAGCGCCATTATTACCACGAGAGATGCTGCCCTCTTCTTGTAAAGAGTCAGGTTGAAATTGTACGACTGCCGCAAATTCCCACTCATTTGTACCACTTTTAGTAGTTGTATTAATAGTACCACCGGTTGCACGACCAAACTTCGCGGAATAACCGCCTGTTTTAACTTGAAATTGGTCGTAAAATTCGAAAGGTACTTCACCACAACCAAGACCTTGGCGAGTATTAGTAACTTCTAACCCGTTTATATAACATGCATTTTCAGCAACCGATGAACCACCAAAAGAAGCGGTGTTTCCAAATGCACTATCACCTTTAACCGCTCCTGGCGCTAATAGCGCAACAGATGTAAGGTCTCTGTTTATAGGCATACGGTCTATTTCAGCATCAGTAATTACTAACCCCGAATCAGCTGTAGTTAAATCAATTGAAGATATACGAGCACCTAATACTTGGATTACTTCAGGCCCAGAGTCACTAACTTGAGCTAAATCAAAACTGGCTCTTGCATTTGCTCCTAACGAAACTCGAACGTTATCTTCTGCAACAACAGCACCATTTTTTATAATTTGTATTTGATAACTACCAGAAGGTAAAGATGCAAAACGAAAAGATCCATCATCAGAAATACTTAGTGTTCTTTCTAACCCTGTTGCTGGGTTTTTGACTTTTACTGTATACCCTGCAGTAGTAGAAATATTATTAATAGACCCTACAACATCAGATGCAGCTGCTGGGAGAGTAACTCCGAGAGAAGCAAGAACCGCTATTGCTGTAAGATTTTTTTTGAATATATTTTTCATATTCTTATCCCTGTAAAGTTTATAATTATTTTAGCACTTTAGACAAAATGCATACAGAGAGTAACAAAAGAGTACAAATTGTAAATATGTTAATTAATCTAAGATAAAATTAAAATTAAAAACAAATAAAAACAAAAACTTAAAATGATTTAAGCGTGCTTATTTGTATAATATAAAACTTGAAATGTTAATTTAAAGATACAAAAATAGAGTACCAACCAGCAATAATTTAAATAAACGCAACGCCAACAAATTATTTACAAAAGTTTTTTTTAATCTCGAATAATGCTATTTTTATTTTAGTTATACTCACTAATTTTTAAATAATTTCTAAAAAACATGGTAATAAAACCAATTAAAATTTATTTAATTGCTGATTCGAACTGCTAGATAGTTAAGCTAAATATAATAAAACCGCTGAGTTAGCGGTTTTATTATTAAGGGCTCTGTTTTATTAACGTATGCATTGCGGCCTAGGCTCGAACTCACTCGCTCTAAGCGGTAGCTGAATCACCTTGCCACATCCTGGTGGTGCCTGCTTACCCGTTTGCTCATTTACAAATGCCCAGCGTATTGATGGCGGACGAGTATCAGCTATTGCTTGTGGGTTAAGTGGCTTTAAGTAACGAATATATGCTTCTAATGCGCCTACGCTACCTGTTAACCCCGTACTTTTGTTGTCATCTCGACCAAGCCACGCAACAGTCACTGTATTTTGATCAAAGCCTGCAAACCAACTATCACGTAAATCGTTGCTGGTCCCTGTTTTACCAGCGAGCTGGATTGACGGAAAGTGTAAATTTAAGCGTTTAGCAGTGCCATCTTTCGTTACGCGTTTCATCGCGTATTTGGTCATATACATTGCAGATTTATCAAAACGAGGCTCTGCATTTACTTTATGCTTATAAAGTACTTTACCAACAGAGTCAGTTAATGCCGAAATTGCAGTGAGCTTTTTATATTCGCCATCTGCAGCAATTGTTGTATAAAGCTGAGCCACTTCAAAACTCGACATTTCAACAGCCCCTAAAAGCAGCGATGGGTATTCGTCTATCGCCCCTGTTGCGCCTAAACCTTTCAATGTATTTACTACTTTATCAACACCTACATCGAGGCCTAAATTAACCGCTGGGATATTTATACTGTTACTAAATGCTTTATAAAGCGCAATTGCACCACGGTATTGGTGGTCAAAATTTTCTGGTTGCCACACTTTACCTTGCTCATTTGTGACCTGTACTGGCGAGTCATCAAGCAAAGTAGCTAAATTATAATGTGGCAATTGCAGTGCGGTTAAATACACGGCAGGTTTTACAAGCGAGCCTATATTACGTTTTGTGTCTAAAACACGGTTAAATCCTGAATATCGAACATCGCGACCAGCAATAAGTGCAGAAACACCGCCTTTTTCTACATTAACAGAGATCATGGCTGCTTCTAGTTTTTCAGTTCTAGGGCGATTTTCCAAGTACGGTAAACTCTTTTCAATCGACTCTTCCATTGCTGTTTGCTTTTGCAAGTCAAAATAAGTAAATACTCTTACGCCTGCATCAAGTGTTTGCTGATCAGGTAATAATTCATTTAACTCTCTGTTTACTAGCTCTAAATAGCCTGGGTATGATTTTTGTAAACTGGCTTTCATTGGCGCAATATCAATTGGGCGATTAAGCGATGCACGGTACTCTTTTGTGCTAAGTAACTTATTTTCGACCATTAGACGTAGCACTAAGTCCCTGCGCTCCATTGTGCGCTCTTTATAACGACGTGGGTTGTAATAAGATGGGCCTTTAACCATTGCCACCAGCAGAGCAATTTGATCGTACTCAAGCTCGTCTACAGGCTTTGAAAAGTAAAAATCAGAGGCAAGCCCCATACCATGGATGCCTTGGTTGTATGATTGCCCTAGGTATACCTCATTTAAGTAAGCTTCTAATATCTGATCTTTTGAATAGCGATAATCTAAAATAAGGGCAATAAAGGCCTCATTTATTTTTCGTACTAAAGAACGCTCACGCGTGAGGTAAATATTTTTAGCTAATTGCTGAGTAAGCGTACTGCCACCTTGAACGGTGCGTCCCGCTTTAATATTTGAATAAAGCGCACGTAAAATAGAAAACACCGACACACCATGGTGATCATAAAAATCACGGTCTTCAACCACCAGTAGCGTATCTTTAAGCATGGCTGGGAACTTATCTAGCGGTACAAATTCTCTATCTTGTTTAGAGTCGTTGCCAATTCGCGCTATTTGCACAGGTTCTAGGCGAGCAGAGTTTAAACGCCTGCCGAACTTATCTTTAATAGTCGCAACTTTTTGCCCTGCAAAACGAAGTTCAATAATATGTGATTCTTCAAGGCCATCATAAAATTCAAAATCACGGCGATAAATCTTGATGCTATCTGCTGTTTTAACAAACTGCCCTGTTCTGCTTAATCTATTAACAGATGAATAATGTAGACGCTCTAACTCAAACACAACTTCTTGGCTTGATAAAAATTGCCCCGGATAGAACTCCATAGAACGAGCATACACTTGCGCTGGAAGTTGCCATTTATTACCTTCAAATATACGTGTAGTTTTTGAATCTAAATAAATGAAATACATTGCCATTGCAATAAAAACAGCCAAGCTGAATTTCCAAAACACTGACCATGTTTTTCTCATAAAAGAGCGTTTAACAGTGGGCTTCACTGTTTTTTTACTGCCCTTTGATGTGCTTTTTTTTGTCGTGCTTGACGATTTACTAGCACGTTTAGCTGCAGGTTTGCTGGTAGGTGTTTTTTTATTGTCGGCCATTTAGGTGTAATTTATTCCAAGGGTTATTCACGAGTGTGAGCTTAGCATATTGGGCATATCCTAACATCCGAAAAGTTAACCCCCCCTGAAACAAAAAAAGCCCTACCGAAGTAGGGCTTTGTGTAAACACACTATTATTTAAATAAACTATTAGCTATTTCGAACAGAAACAAACTCTGGGTAGGCTTCAATGCCACAATCGTGTTGATCCATACCGTTTAGTTCTTCCTCTTCAGTTACTCGTATACCCATTGTTTTGTTAAGCACTGTCCAAACAATAAATGATGCTACAAATACAAAGGCAAGAATACAAAGTAGGCCAATTAACTGATTAACAAAGCTTGCATCACCATTGGTTAGCGGTACTAACATAATACCTAATGCACCACACACACCGTGTACAGAGATAGCACCTACTGGATCGTCAATCTTAACTTTATCAAGTGCTATAATGCTAAACACAACTAATGAGCCACCAAGTAAACCTAGTAAACATGCCATTAATGGAGAAGGTGAAAGTGGATCAGCAGTAATTACAACTAAACCTGCTAATGCACCGTTTAATACCATGGTTAAATCTGATTTGCCCCAAAGTATCTTACATACAAACAGTGCAGCAATAGCACCCATTGCAGCAGCTGCATTAGTATTAAGTAATATTTGACCTACCGCAGTTGCGTTTTCTTTATCCGAAAGTAGTAATTGAGAACCACCGTTAAAGCCAAACCAACCCATCCATAAAATAAATGTACCTAGTGTAGCAAGTGGTAAGTTTGAACCTGGAATTGGGTATATTTCACCGTTTTTACCATATTTTCCTTTACGAGCACCTAGGATTAGTACACCCGCTAGTGCAGCAGCTGCACCTGCGCCATGTACAATTGCAGAACCTGCAAAATCTACAAAGCCCATTTCAGATAAGAAACCACCACCCCATGTCCAGTAACCTTCAATAGGGTAAATGAAACCAGTTAGTACTACAGCAAAGCCAAGGAAAGCCCATAGCTTCATACGCTCAGCAACAGCACCCGATACAATCGACATAGCCGTTGCAACAAATACTACTTGGAAGAAAAAGTCAGATTCTAAAGAATGGTCAGCATCAGCAGCTTGTGTGCCAATTAAAGCGCCTATTGAAGGAATAAAACCACCTTCGGCATTGTCTACATACATAATGTTGTAGCCAACTAATAAAAACATCGTGCATGCAATTGAATACAGCGCGACATTTTTAGTTAAAATTTCAGCTGTGTTTTTAGAGCGAACTAAGCCCGCTTCTAACATGGCAAAACCTGCTGCCATCCACATTACTAATATACCTGATATTAAAAAATAGAAGGTATCGAGTGAAAACTTTAGTTCTATTATTGTATTTTCCATGAGACCCCCTTAAATTGCTTCTTCGTCAAGTTCGCCAGTACGGATACGAACAATTTGATCTAAGTCGTACACGAAAATTTTCCCGTCACCGATTTTACCTGTTGATGCAATTTTAGTAATAGCTTCAACAACGCGTTGACAATTTTCAGTACGAGTTGCAATTTCAAGTTTGATCTTAGGAATAAAATCTACTTGGTATTCTGCACCACGATATAACTCAGTATGACCTCGTTGACGTCCAAAACCTTTAACATCAACTACTGTCATCCCCTCAATTCCTAAATCAGCGAGTGCTTCACGCACGTCGTCTAATTTAAATGGTTTTATGATTGCACTAATCATTTTCATAGCGGCCCCCTCGGACTCTTTATTGTTATCCTGTTGGGTTAAACAATCCAACCTTTGTGCCACTATTTTTATATTTTTTAAAACAATAAGTTAGTGAAAAACAGAAACTAAATAACAAAAAAAACGCACCAATTAGGTGCGTTAATTTAACAAGTTATCTACATTGGTGCGTGCAATATATTAATTGCATGCTTAGCTTTATATAACAGAGTTATACCACGCAGTTTCTACCTTGGTTTTTAGCTTCGTATAATGCTTTGTCAGCAACACGCATTGCCTGCGTCAAGCTAGTGTCTTGAAAGTCTGCCAAGCCTATACTTGTAGTAATTTTAATTGATTTATCGCTGATAGAAAAATCGTAACTAGCCAGCTTTTTTCTAAATGCTTCAAAGTATTCACGACCACGTGCAAGCTCTATCTCAGGTAATATTATGGCAAACTCTTCTCCACCAACCCGTGCAACTGTAAACTTTGAAAACGTAGTACGGATTAATGAACCAACCTGCTTTAAAGCCTGATCGCCACCCTCATGGCCTAATGTATCGTTAATATTTTTGAAAAAATCGATATCTAACAATGCGAGAGTATTTTTC
Source organism: Pseudoalteromonas sp. HL-AS1 (assembly GCF_031198785.1). Taxonomy (NCBI): domain Bacteria; kingdom Pseudomonadati; phylum Pseudomonadota; class Gammaproteobacteria; order Alteromonadales; family Pseudoalteromonadaceae; genus Pseudoalteromonas; species Pseudoalteromonas sp. HL-AS1. The sequence goes on along the minus strand of NZ_CP133569.1, from coordinate 927,313 downwards.
TGGTTTTTACTTTTAAGGAGCTTTTCTGCATATTGATAAAAATAGCGTCGATTATGAAGCCCTGTTAAATGATCCCTATGCGCGCTTTCTTTAATATCTGAAATTAACGATAGTTGCTCCATTGTTTGAAGTACTCGACAATGAAACTCCTCATTCATAAATGGCTTTGTTAAAAAATCATTGGCGCCATATTTAATAAATCGCGCTGATAGGCCATGTTTCCCCGCGCCCGACAAGCCAATAATTGCTAAGTCGTCTCGGCCTCTAAAGTTACGTACCGCTTTAACAAGTTCAAAGCCATCCATAGAAGGCATAGCGTAGTCGGTCATAAGTAGCTTTATATCAGGATTAGCTTTTAATATTTCGAGTGCTTGTTGTCCATCGTGGGCATCTGTCACATCAAACAATTGCTTTTCAAGCATTTGCTTCATTAACGAGCGGCTCAGTAATGAATCATCTGCTACTAATGCTTTACAACCTTGGTTTCTTAGCAATTGCGCAACGAGTTTAACGGCGTAATGGTAAGAGTCGCGATTATCTTTAATAACATAATCAACGACACCTAATTCAAGCATTTGTTGGCGCTTGTACTCATCTATTTTTGAGGTTAAAACAACCGTAGGAATCTTTTTAGATAAAGTATATTTTGCGACTTCACCGTGAGGAGCATCTGGCAAGGTTAAATCAACTAACGCAAGCGTGTAGTCGTATTTTTCTACGTAAGTGGCACATTCAGCTAAAGACCAAGCAAAATCGATTGCCACATCAAGGTATTGTGCAGTTAAGTGGCGAAGTACCTGCTGCACTACTTTACTGTCTTCAACCACTAATACTCTTTGCATAAAGCTTCTCTTTACCTTTAATTAGTTTTACCACAAAACGACAAATACAACGCTATTACTGCAATAGCATTAGTCATAAACATCCGGTGTAGAGTGCACTTATTGTGCTTGAAAGCGTAATCCGTTAGATTTTTTTTGGTGATAGCCTGTATAAAAAATCAATACAAGTAGGCCGCAATATACCTGAATTTTGCAATTAACTAAATAAAGAAAGTAAATCCAAAATAACTATAAAAGCGATTAATACGCGTCTTTCAATGTATTAATACCTTACTTAACCAGTATTATCGGCCACTAGTCTCAATACTTTTGTTATTTAACTCATTTTTATCTTTAATGATGTATCAACAATAATAAGGACACCTAATGAAGCTTAGTCGTATTATCAGTTTACCGATAACAGTTATTGCATTAATAATTAGTACAAGCACGCTTGCCGATAACCACCGTCGTATTGATGTAGACAGCAAAGTAGTTACCCAACATAAGGCTAAAATTAATGGCCAGCGTTTTAGTTATACCGTAGCTACAGGCACACAACCTGTATGGGATGATAAAGGCGACGCGGTTGCTACACTACAATACACCTACTACACACGTGACAAAGTTGACGACAGGACAGCTCGCCCATTACTTATTTCATTTAATGGCGGGCCGGGTTCGGCTTCTGTATGGATGCATCTTGCTTATACTGGCCCTCGCGTATTAAAAATTGATGACGAAGGCTATCCAATTCAACCTTATGGCGTAAAAGACAATCCATATTCTGTACTTGATATTGCCGATATTGTTTACGTAAACCCGGTAAATACTGGCTACTCACGCGTACTTGAAAACGAAAAAGGCGAACTGCCTTCTAAAGCAAAACAAAAAGAGCTATTTTTTGGTGTTTATGCCGATATTAAATACCTTGCTGAGTGGTTAAATACTTTTGTAAATAGAGCCCAGCGCTGGCGCTCGCCTAAATTTTTAATTGGTGAAAGCTACGGTACAACACGTGTATCTGGCCTAGCTCATGAGCTTCAAAACAGTCAGTGGATGTACATAAACGGTGTTGTTCTCGTATCACCTACCGATATTGGTATTAAGCGCGACGGTCCGATTAAAGCCGCTAACCGCCTACCTTACTTTGCAGCGACTGCTTGGTATCACAAAGCACTTAACGCCGATTTACAAGCTAAAGATCTTGATGAGTTATTACCTGAAGTTGAAGAGTTTACTGTAAATGAGTTAATCCCTGCGCTTGCTAAAGGTGGCTTTATTAATGCTGATGAAAAGCGACGCATAATTACAAAAATGGCGCACTACGCTGGCTTATCAGAAAAATTTGTTGAGCAAAATAACTTAGATATTCCAACTCAGTTTTTCTGGAAAGAGCTACTACGTGAACGTGGTCAAACTGTGGGTCGCTTAGATTCTCGTTATTTAGGAATAGATAAACGAGGCGCAGGTGAATCCCCAGACTACTGGGCTGAACTTACCTCTTGGTTACACTCTTTCACTCCTGCAATTAATCACTACTTACGTGAAGAGTTAAACTATAAAACTGATGTAAAATATAACTTATTTGGTAATGTCCATCCATGGGATAGAACCGGTAATAATACAGGCGAAAATCTACGTTTAGCAATGGCGCAAAACCCTTACTTAAACGTGATGATCCAATCAGGATACTTTGATGGCGCAACCAATTACTTTGACGCTAAATATACGTTATGGCAATTAGACCCAAGCGGTAAAATGAAAGACCGTTTGAGCTTTAAAGGCTACAGAAGCGGACACATGATGTACCTTCGCCACGCTGATTTAGAAAGCTCTAATAACGATTTACGTGACTTTATACAGCACGCTTTACCCAAAAAAGGGCAAGCGGCTAAATACTAATATACCTAAAACAAAAAATGGCTCTTTAAGAGCCATTTTTTATGTGCGTTTTTCATATCGTAAACAATAGCTTTTAAGTTGTGTGACTACAGCGTTAAAGCGCTCTTCCAGCTGCTGTATATATTCATTTTTAACTGTTTCGTTTTCTGCCTGTGTTTCTATCTGCTGGCATATATTTGCCAACTCAATAGCCCCAACAGACTTTGAAGACGACTTTAATGCATGAGCCTGAAAAGCTAAATCAACATAGTTTTTACTCTTAGCATACGCGTTAGCTAATTTAATTTGCTCCCCTGCTGTTTGTAAAAACGCATTAAATACCATGCAATGTACGCTAGGATCATCACCAAGCATTGCTTTTAGTAGCGTAATATCTAATTGATCAAAACTATCTGAAGCTATATTTTCACCATCTGATTTTTCTGAACGTGTATTGACCATAGTTTGAGAATACTCCATCAATAACGACTTTAATTTAACAAGCTCAATAGGCTTTGTTAAAAAGCCATTCATTCCACAACTATAGCAATTATCTATGTTGTTTTTGGTAATGTTGGCCGTAATTGCAATTATAATCAGTTCATCAAAATGAGTGTTTTCTCGTATTTTTTTGGCTAACCCTAACCCATCGAGTAAGGGCATTTGAATGTCGGTTAGTAAAATATCAAAGCGTTTATTTTGTATGGCCTCCCAAGCTTGCTCACCGTTACTTACAAAAGTAGAGCACACTCCAAGCATAGTTAATTGCTGTTTTAACACTTGCTGATTTGTAACTTGATCTTCTGCCACTAAAACCTCAAGCGTAGGAAGCGTTACCGCATTTAAGCTTTGCTGTGTTATTTGAGGGGCTTGCACTTGTGCTGGCAAGTCAGTTTGATCAAAACTGTTAAAGTTTAGCGTAAAACAAGAACCTTTGTGCTGCTCGCTTTGTGCGCTCAAAGACCCTTGCATACGCTCTACCAGCTGCTTAGTTATCACTAAACCAATACCGGTTCCATTTACTTTACTGGTTTCAGCGCCTAAGCGGTCAAAAGGTTTAAATAGGCGAGAAATGTCATCTGGAGAAAATCCGCATCCGGTATCTATTACATCTATTTCGCATTGTTTATTACTTAACACCCGACAATTAATATTAATGCTGCCATTTAGTTTGTTATATTTAATCGCATTTGAAAGCAAGTTAAGCATCACTTGTTTAAAGCAGCGCTGATCAATATAAATACTCAATCCTTCTAAGGACTCAAAACCGTGAGTTTGCAGTGTTATTGATTGCCCTTTAATTAGCTCAGTGACAAGCTCTACTGACTCTTCTAATATGCTTTTAATAGGCACATAAGAAAAACTAAACTGCATATTACCCGACTCAATAGCTGTTAAATCAAGCACATCGTCTATGAGTAATAGTAAATGCTCTCCAGCTTGATAAATGCTTTTCGCGTTTTCTTTTTGTACTTTATTAGCACTCTCATCATATCCATACAGCTGGGCTAAGCCTAAAATTGCATTTAATGGAGTTCTTAATTCGTGGCTCATACTGGCCATAAAATCTGACTTTGCTTTACTTGCAGACTCAGCTTGAATTCGTAATGCATTTAATTTTTGATGGTTATTCGCAACCTCATCAACCATATTATTAAATGCATTTATTACACTGCCCACTTCATTTTGTTGTTGTTTATCTATATGGCAATCAAAGTCGCCTTTGGCTAAACGTGAAAACCCAAGTTTTAGCGTCCTCAAAGGCGATGTAACCCTGTAATCCACCAGCCAAGCTAAACCTATAAAAACGATAACTAAAATAATAAATTGTATATATATTAAGGTGTAATGAAGTTTTGAAGATTCGTTAATTTCATTCGTAAAATTAACAACCAAGCTAATATTAGCCAGCGGTTTGTCTAAAAATACCACCTGTTGAGATAACAGCATGTCGCCGTTTTCATTTGCTCCAACCCAATTCTCAAGCGGATACAATTGGTTTTTTGAATCAACATCAACAATTTTAATACTTTTCCAATTAGGGCGAGTTTGAAGTTGACTGTCTATTTCTTCATATAGCTCTGCATATTGCCTAGTTAACAACGGAGTCGTTATAGAAGTCGATAACTGCGCTAAAGAACGCTGAGCAGCCTTTGAAAGGCCATCGTTTACCCAACGCGCTTGTTCCGGTAAGGCGTAAAACATAAAAAGACAGGCCATAAGCAAGCCACAAAGCAATACCACAATAAAGCTTTGTGCTCTTAGGCTACGAAACCCACTAATTTTCAACATAAAAAGAGCGTAAGCCCCACTGAGTTAACTGCTGATACTCAGCTAAAGCTGCAATACTAGGTTTAATAATTGGGATACCTGCAAGCAAATGTTTATGCTCTGGGCTTTGCCCTATATCTAAAATAGCTTGTTGCACTTTTAACTGTATTGCAGCATCAACCCTTGGGTGGGCGACAATTGGGTGGCGACTAATTTCACGCGTTTTATAAAGAATTTTGAGTTTATTTTGTAAGCTTTCTGGTTGTTGTTTAAATGTGCCCATTACACCACCGCCCGCCATTGTTGAGTGCAGTGCTACATTTAAATATACCGATGGATGAGTTTGGACATATACAGGCTTTATTGTTAGCCCGTATAACAATGCTAAATCAGCCCTCATTAATAATGACGCACCTAATGCGTTAGGTGCAGGGAATGCTATTTCAGCGCCCTCTAGTTGGCTTAAATTATCAATATCACTGTCTTTGTTTACGAGCAAAATACCTTGCAGCTTTCGCCCTGCATCTTTTATTAGTGGTAAATATCCCTGTTTTTCGTATGCTACAACACTATGCCATGGGTTCATATATGCAAAGTCGTACTCACCATTAGCAAAGGCTTTTTCAAATACAGGAATAGACTCAACTGTAATTAGCTTTATTGTTACTCCCGTTTGCTTACTTACTTGCTTTAACAAAGGTTGCCAAATAGTATTTAGCTTTTGCGGCTCGTATTGCGGCACTACACCAAAGGTATATTCTTGAGCTAATAAGAATGGGCTGTGTATCAAACATAATATAGCCACTAAATACTTCATCAATTCTCCAAATAATAGCGTGTCATTATTGCTTAAGCGTAGTTAAAGACTACTCAACACAGCATTAAATTATTATATATTCGATATTTAGCATTGACCTGCTTTGATTACAGGTAGTTTTGGAGTGTATTTTTTATCTGTGAGCATATGATGCAAGTTCATAAATGTGGTGTAAGTACTTTTCAATCCGACCTTATTGCTTAGTCAAGTAGGTATTGCCCCATCAGGCAAAGCATATACTTGGTACTCAATATCAAGGCGGCCTTTGTCCTCACTCAGTAGCCAGCGTGCATTTAAAGTAGTAATTCTTATAACGCCATTGTTTTTGGGCTGCTTATTAGGGCGAGCACTAATAAGCAATTGGCTTTTATTTGCAGTTAACTGTGAATAACAAGAATAAGTAATGCTATCTCTATCTCTAACAGGCCAAGGGGAATTAAAATAACTGTACACTAAATTTTCTGGTGGGCTTATGTGCTTAATAACCTTTACCTGAGATATATTTTCGAGCCATTGGGGTGCGGCATCGGTATCACTAAGTAATTCTAAAAACTCATTGGTGGATACGCCTTTCACGCTCATCTGCGCTTTTACTTCAAAGGTATTATCACTGTGGCTTTGATAATACACACTTACGCCATTTTTGTTTTTATACAAATGCCATATGGGCTCAGCGTAAGTGTTAAAACTAACTAATAAAAAATAACGAATAAACACTTTTGCAACTGAATTTTATTACAAAAGCGCATCATTTATTTTTGCCAGTAAGGTTCTATGTCAAGTGAAGCAAGGCGACTTTGCTCCATGGCACTGACCAAATATTCAGACTTTTGTTCAAGCCATGACTGGATTTTAGCAAGCTGTTCGTCTTCTTGCCCTGCACATAATTGCTTTAAATACTCAAGCGTACTTAATTCATAAATACCATGAGAAATATCAAGCCAAGGCAATCTAAACTCTAGGCGCTCTTCTTTATCAAATAACGATCCTAAACAGTTACCGCTCAGTAGGCTATTTTCAAGCTGAGTTCGCAGGTTTAAATACGAAGCGACATCGAGTGTTTGCTCCTTTGGAAGCAACTCGTGCAGGTTTTTCCAGTCTTTATTAAAAAGCCTATTGGCAATAGACGATACATTTTGCTCAGCCGCTTGAAGCTCTGCTTGCCCCCAGTCTTTACGCCATTGCTTATCGATTAACCAGGTAGTTAACGACAGTAATAAACGATTATAACGTGCGCTGTGAAACAGTGCATTTATATCGTCAATGCTTGGCTGTAACTCTTTTAAGTCTCCAATGACTTGAGCAAGTGCTGGCGCCGCATTAATTTTTTTATAAAAAGCATGGCGTTTAGACGTGTACGTTTTTAATTGAATCGCGTTTTCTACCCACGCTAATTCACTTAATAACCATTTAAGTTCGGTACGTAAGTGCTCTGTACTTTCTTTAGATACTATATCGTCGTATAGCCAAAAAGTATGGCGGATTAAACTGATGCCGTCAGTTACGCGTTTAAGTGTTTTTAAACTTGGCTTATCGAAATAGCACTGCTCGTGCTTTTGTACAAAGCGAATGCCAAAGTTCATGGCTTCAACTAAAGCACGCTCTTGAGTAGTCGACTTTGGTAATTGTACAAAACCAATAGATTTGCTTGGCATTAAAGGTTTTTCATCAGCAAGTCGATAACCACGCGCGGCCTTAGAATACAAACCCAAGCGTATGCAGTTTTGGCTAACTAGTATATCTGCAAATGCAAACAGCTCATTACGACTGCCCTCAACTAGCTCAATTTCTAGCTCGCTAATAATTTCAATTTTACCCGAAGCCGCAATTTCACCTTTATCGAGTACGACTTCAATTTTAGCGCCACTTTCGGTTTCAATTAACCAAGTACGACGAATAAAGTTAGTACTAAATATTGGATACAGGTTTTTTGAGATGGCGCTTATTTGCATGCCATGAGGCCAAATATCAGCATCAAACGCCATTAAATTAGGGCGGCTTGATTCAATTGGTAAATTGTACTCTGGACGTTGGTGTAAACCACCTACCACTTCACCTGCAAGCTTTATAGTTTGCTCGCATTCGCTGTCAGAACAACGCGTTCTAAAGCCTATATCAAGCGCTCTAAGCTCTCTGCTTGGCGTATCGTAGTATGCATTTTGTAAGCTGCGAGACGGTTTATTCTTCACCGTTTTTGCAAATTGAGTAATTAACGAGGGGATCAGTGGAATAACGGCATCTGATACCAAAAATTTCAGTTCTATCTCAGTATCCATTCGGTTTGCGGATTACCTTTAAAATAAATAAGTGCTCAAAATAAACAAAGCGCCTTAACAATGCAAATTTTTTAACCTTATTTTAGGGCTTGATGACCTTTGTGGATTAAAATTCGTTCTATCTAGGAGCAATTTAATCATAGCGTGAGGCTTGTAACCTAGTGGACTCGATAACTACTCCTGCGTTACCGTACTGGGTTACAATATCAGTCTTGCTATTGATCTATTTAATCCATACTATCTAACTACTTATGTGAAATAAAAATCACGTTCATAACGGACGCAGTTAGATCAACAAGGTAGATAAATGCTAAAACATTGTTTATTAGGGCTACTTTTAACAGCCACCACATTCATGAGTTATGCACAAGAAGCACAACCTGCAAATTCAACGAATGCAAACACCGCTTATATTATCGATAATCTATACACTTTTATGCGCTCTGGGGCGAGTAAAAATTATCGACTACTCGGCTCTGTAGATGCTGGAACAAAGTTAACCTTGTTATCAAATGAAGAAAACGGCTTTATAAAAATTAAAGATGATAAAGACCGCGAAGGCTGGATAGAAACTAAGTTTATTACTAAAACAGCGGGCTTACACCAACAGTACAAAACACTAAGTAGCGAAATGAGCACTATGCAAGAAAAGCTACGTCAAGCTCAAATAGAACTTCCACAGCTACAAGAACAAAATCAAACTTTAACAGATCAAAATCTGCAGTTATCTGCTCAAATTACTAAGCTTAAAACAACGCTAGAGCAAGAGCGCACTCAAAAAGAAGCTGCTAGCTCAAAAGAGAAACGCCAGCTACTGACTTACGGTGGTGCTATTGCGTTTTTAGGCCTGTTTTTAGGTATTATATTAACGATAGTGCTGTCACGTCGTAAGCGCTACGAAGGTTGGGCGTAAAGCTCCATCCAACTAAATACAAAAAAGCCGCTTTATTGCTGTCTCTTGATCACAAGTCTGACTCAAGAGATTTTGCTAAATCGTAGCCTTCCAGGATGGCTTGTAACTTAAGCCATCCTTTCCATAACACTTTCACAGATGCACGCCCTGTGCGCTTGGTATCTTTCCAGCCTCCTAACTTTGCCAGTTCCTGATACGCCCATGACATATTTGGAGCAGTTTCAGGCAATGGTGTTTTTATTCTCTTTAACCACAATAACTTCCATGCTTTGGGAGATAACAGTTGTTCACAACTTGGAGAATCAGGCTGCTCATTGGTGAACTTTAGTTGCAATATTCGCGTCGCAATAAAGCCATTAATCGTCACCAATCTTTCCATGTTATCTTGGCTTTGAAGGCGTAAACTTTCGATATCCGTACCATCACTTTTCCAGACTTTATGGTATTCCTCTACAAGCCAACGGTGCTCATAGTAGGTGATGATAGCTAAGGCGTCTTCTTTGCTGGTGACTGGTTCACTGGTTAATAGGTGCCAGCTTAAGCCATTCTTAGCGTTTCCTCGCTCTGTACAGCCGACATAGTAAACTGGGAGGGAGTGTCCTTTCTTATTGTAAGGCGCTTTGAGTGTCACTGGCGCATAGGTGATATCCAGTGTTGCGCTTCGGGCTTTTCTTCCTCCTTTTTGTGCAATGTGGATGTGTTTGGTGCCTGCACTCATCAGCTCGCTTGCAAACGCATAGAGCTTATCCTCACCTTCTTCAATATGACGACTTTGCATCGAGCGTACGACGAATCGTTGCTGCTCGGTCAGTTTATACTGCAAGTATTCGTAGATGTCCGCTTCGCGGTCACACACCGATATCACGTTCGCCATTTGTCCTTGCAGCCGCTCTGCCATCGCTCGTGACGCTGACTCCCACTTGTAACTTTCTTTTTCTTCGTAAGAAGTCGTCGCGTGTTTTTCTCTTTTTCCAATCGTGTTGATATCACGACTCCAGCGAGACTGTTCAATTAATCCCACAACTTGCTTTGTGTCTGGCGCAAACAGTAATACGCTATGAGCTAACAAGCCTCGTTGTTTTGCTCCTCGTCCGACATGACCCAAATCATCTCGAATGGAGGAATGCTTATAAATTAGTGTGGTCGTGTCTTCTAATGCGAGCAATAAGTTATGACTTTTTGCTTGTTCAACCGTGGCTTTAAAGCCTGACTCTGCTATAGCCGTTGCGTCAATATTCTCGTTGCGAATAAAGCGGTAGGCACCTTCCATATCGGCGGGGGATTGAGTGATGTTCACAAGTGGTTTTCCTGGTTCATTTGCAAGCGTTGATGCTAACTTTACCAGACGCGCTGTTCTTCTTGGATCACCTAAGTCCGATTTACCGAATTGTTGTTTTGCCCAATGAGTATGTTCGTTAATCATAATGTGCCCTCAAACAAGATTTGAAGATCTGATCATGACATTGAGATTTAGTTCAAAAAAATCCCCGCTAATTTCTTAGCAGGGATTTGTGTATAAGAGACAGCTAAAATAGCGGCTTTTTTATTTGGTCGTTACGTATAAGTTTGTTAGTTTAAAAGTAGATTAACAACTGAAGTCGTAAAATTGAAAACCATTCCTATTACTAAGTTAGTCCCAGGTATGTTTGTGCAAAGCGTTACCAAACAAACTGGCAGTATTAAAATTAAAAACCAAGGCTGGGTTAAAACTCAAGCTGGTATTAATAACCTGATAAAAGCAGGTATTTTAGAAGTAGAAATCGACCCAGATAAAACCCTCATTGATTCAGTCCCTGAAAAAGATCCTATCGCTACACCTACAACAAAAATAAAGCGTGATCCTTGGCAAAAAATAAACAGCGCTGAGCAAGAAATGGGAAAAGCAAAAAAGCTTTATGACGAAGCAAAAACACTGCAAATAAAAGCATTTAAAGATATAAAAGCTGGCCGTGATATAGATATAGGGCCGTTTAGAGAACTGGCAAGTGGCTTTATGGATTCTGTTTTTAGAAATCAAGATGCCCTAGCCTGCCTTACCCAAATGCGCCAAAAAGATGCCTACCTACTTGAGCACTCAATTAATGTATCAATTTTAATGGGTATTTTTGCAAAACACTTAAATATAGAGAAAGACACTATTGTTGAGCTGACTACCGGCGCACTATTACACGACATTGGTAAAATAAAAATCCCTGATGAAGTGCTAAACAAACCTGGCCGCTTTACAGACGACGAATTTAAAATAATGAAAATGCATTCGCTTTTCAGTAAAGAGATATTAGAAGACTCTGGCTTAACAGGAATCGCGGTAGATATTGCAGGTATGCACCACGAAAGACTCGATGGTAAAGGCTACCCGTTTGGTAAAAAAGGTGACGAGATAAGTCAGTACGTGCGTATGGCGTCAATCGTAGATGTTTATGATGCACTTACCGCAGAACGTGTTTATAAAGCAGGCATGGAGCCAATAAAGGCGTTTAAAATATTAAAAGACGGGTGCCCAGATAGCTTTGATCCTGTGCTGCTTAATAAATTTATTCAATGTATTGGCATCCATCCGGTAGGAACGCTTGTAAGGTTATCGAGCCAAAGAGTCGGTTTGGTCACCGAGAGTAATCCGGGGGCACCACTAAAACCTGTCGTTAAAACATTTTACAGCGCTAAGCATAGCCGCTACACCGAAGTAAAAGATATTGATTTATCTAATAAAAAAACTGCAGACACTCTTGAGTCAGCGGTTAAACCTAAAGAATATAATATTGATTTAGAGCGCTTTTATAAAAATTCAATATTATCCTAAGCACTATTGAGAGCTCAATATTCTACCGAGCTCTCAACATGATAACTAAGCGCTTACTGCGGCCAGTCTTGCAAAGCTTTTAAGCTAAACTCATAACCATCAAAATCTAGCACACTTTGCTCAGGTGTAATTTCTGTGACTGTTAGAGCCCCTATACTTTCTCCTTCGTGTAATTCTCGGCCATTTAGCTTGATCCAACGTTTATCAGCACTCGATGAATATATATGCGCTTGATATTTAATATTAGGTAACATTGATTGCAAACCATCAGGTAATAACTCAACAGGCTCAACACGTGATGACGTTTTTGACGCTTGAGTAACTTCATAATCTTGGTTTTTTTCGACATCTTGTATAGCTTGCGCAAATGCATTTTTAAGAGTTGTAGGCACGGCATCAAGCTCAGGGTCACTCGTCTGTTGGGATTGGGTGCTGCCATTAATTGGCTTACCCAATACCTTATATTTACTCATATCAAGTTGAGCCGATGCGGTATTTTGATTTTGCCCAAATACCGCAGTGTTTTGTGCATTATTTGGATTGTAATTACTTTGTGGGTTAAACGCTGGCTGATTATAATTTTGAACCGGCATTACTTGTTGCATGTTTTGCTGATTATAACCTGCTGCGCTCGTGATCTGGCTCGACGGCATAGGAATATACTGACCATTTGGGGTTAATAACATTTGCTGTACACCATTGGGTGTTTGCACATGCACAAGTTGCCCTTCAATTGTTGCAGTATTTGTTGGAGCTACTTTTGCAGGCTCCAACTTAGCTACTTGCTGTTTTTCAGCTTCAGCATCTTCCTCTTTAACTTCTTTGTTAGGCGATGATTTTTCGCTTTCCACCACCTTAATTACAGCGGGTTCCGCTGCGTTTAATAAAGTCGTACTTTGAAACCACTTTCCGGCGGTAAAGCCACCCGCTACCGCAATAAAAGCAGCTAAGCTTGTACCAAATACTAATGCTAATCGTCTATAACGTTTAAGTGCTTGCTGTTGCTTTAACTGCTCAGATTGTAAGTCGTACTGTTCAGCACTCATATCTGATTGCTGCGACTGCTTTAGCGCATCTAATAAATAAGACATAACTTACCTAACTATAAAATAAATGAAAGCCCAATGCCTACGGCAAATAAAGCAGCGAATGCAAGGCTATAGGGTACAAATGACGTTGCTTTGTTAGCTTCGTTAACCGGTGCTACAAAATCCATGGGTAATGACTCATGGGCTGATTTTTTTATTATATCGCTATCAACTATCAACTGCTGCTTTGCAAAAGTCCCAACTAAAGCACGCTCACATACCAAGTTCATTAATCGTGGCACACCACCAGTTAATTGATGAACAGCTTGCATGGCATCCATCGAAAAGATTCCTTTATCACACCCTGCAATATGTAACCGATGCTTTATGTAAGCGACAGTTTGGCCTTGCGTAAGTGGTAATAAATGGTAACGAGCCGTTATCCTCTGGGCAAGTTGCCTTAATTCGTTGCGCTTCAAAAGGTCTTGCAGCTCAGGTTGACCAACCAATACTATTTGTAATAATTTTTTATGATCGGTTTCTATATTTGTCAGCAAACGTAATTGCTCAAGCACGTTAGGGGCAAGTAATTGTGCTTCGTCAATAATAAGTATAGTGTGCCCGCCCGATTTATTATTAGTCTCTAAATGCTTTTTTATAATATCGGTAAGACTTTTAAGCGTCGCATTATGAACATCGTAACTAATGTTGAGCTCATCACAAATACTGGCTAATAACTCCAGCTCTGAAAGCGCTGGGTTATGGATCATCGCTACTTGAGTGTTTTCAGGAAGCTGCTCTAACATACTGCGGGTAATTGTAGTTTTACCTGTACCTACTTCACCTGTTAATAATACAAAACCACCGTCTTCACCTAATCCATAGGTAAGGTGTGCTAAGGCTTCTTTATGTCGTTCACTTAAAAATAAGTAATGAGGGTTGGGCGAAATCGAAAAAGGTTTTTCGTTCAGGCCAAAATAGCTTAAATACACCGTGATGTTCCTTCGTAATTAAATCACGGCCTATAATGGCAAAAAAATGCGCTGAGTGACAACGTTGTAAGCGCTTTATTATTGAAATAACGTAAATTTATGTAAAACAAAAAAGTGCAGCTGTTTTAAGGCTGCACTTTTGTCTGTCTAATCTTAGTATGCATTTTACTCTTCGTAGCGCACTAACCGTAAATACACATTACTGGTTTTAGCATGTAAGCTATTCAACCCACTATCAAATTGATAAACCCACGCTGAGCTCATTGTGCTTACACCCGATGTATTTGACCAATAGTTTTGAAGCTTAGTGCCCAAAAATACGTCTTCATTAATACTCGGCTCTGTGCAACTGTGCTCTAAAATACTCGCCAATTCTTTAATGTTAGGCATTTGCCAATCATCGTAATCTGCGGTTGTATCATTTTTAGCACCGCGTAGTGCTTCTTGCCAAGTAAGAGAAGGTGTTGAGCCTTCACAAAGTTGTGTCTCTGTATTGTAAGTTTGCCCATAACTACAGCGTTGCCACATAAGGCCTGTTTCACTATCAGACACTGTGCCATCTGTATTTATAGTAAATCTATCTGTCGGTGTTGTGGTATCTGCACCGTCGTAGCACGTTTGCGCCGCTGCAATATTAAAGCTCAAACTTATAGTTGCTAGTGCATAGAGTAATTTAAATTTCATTATTTTCTCCTAACGACTTCTAACTAAACGTACATAAGCAGTATTTTCTTTTGGATAAGCAAGGTCGTTACCATCACTCATATCAATGATATACGCTTGAGATAAACTGGTACCATCAGCTGCTGTTTGAGAGGTCCAGTACGGTAAATCCACATTTTCTATATCACCTGATTGAGGAATATAAGGAAATAACGATTCGTCTATCAGCACTCTTTGCCCTTGTTTCCCGTAATCAATTAAACCTAAAAGCTCATTATAAGTTGGTAAGCGCCAGTTTGTACCACCACAGAAATCTAAGCTATTCACTTCGTTTATATAGCTTTGCACGCCGCAACTGGTATCATTTGGGCATGTGCTATTTGCAGTACTTGTATCTGTAAAAGTAGTTTCTCCTATATCCCAAAAGTAATGATTTTGCCCCTCACGCAAACTTGTATCTGGTAATACTCCTGAGGATTCAGTTTTTACTTCCCATACAAGCCCAGTAACATTATCGCGTATACAGGTAAAGTCACTACTATCATCACCAACTTCATCAGCAAACTGATTAAGTTTAGTGTAATCAAACGCTAAATTACCTTTGCCAACTTTATCTAAGCGGTTTGCATAGCTATCGCGTCCAAGCTCTGCATCTTGCGCTGGAAAGTCATCACTCTCACAATTAATACGTTGAGTATTGTTATAACACTCACCAACACCACTATCGTTGATGAATCCAAGTGCTTTGGGTGATACATCAACAAATAAGGAGTCTGTATCTGTGCGTCCTTTTGAGTCGGTTACCGTGACTTCAAAGCTCAATGTAGACTCAGTATCAACATCTGAGGCAAAAAATGTCGTTGTACATTGGTCGCTATTGCTTAATGTTTCGCTATTACCGGTAAGTTGTTGCCATTTACACTTATAGGTATCGGTAACTGTTTCGCTATTTGTTGCATCAAGCGTTACTTGTTCAAACTCTTCAACATTTTGATCTGCGCCTGCATTTGCATCCACTAACTCATTTGTTTTGTTGAGTGTCATTGAATATTGAGTGCTCGCCTCGCCACCTTCATCATCAGTGACTGTTAGCTGCCAAGACAAATTTACGTTACTTTCTAGTAAAGGATGAGAAAAGCTAAGAGTTGACTCATTAAAGCTAGCAATATCTAAATCAGGACCTGATAGCAGTTGCCACAAGTAACTATCAATTTGGCCATTATCATCAGGATCGCTCGACTCAAGAGCGCTCAAAGTAACTGTATCTTTGTATACAGAAGGAAGTGTTTCAGGAGATGTTTGGGTAACAACAGCAAGAGGAAGTTGATTATTAGAGCTCACTGAAATAGAAATTTCGTCACTAACAGCGCTACTACCGGTGCTTTGATAGCTTACTCTTAAGATTATTTCACTATCAGTTTTTACGTCAGGGGCTGTCAATGTTTGCTCAGCACCATCAAGCGGAAAACCTTCTAAGCTTGGGCCGCTAACTTGTTGCCATGAAAACGTACCATCAGCGGGGGAACCTTGTGCTGTGATGGTAAATTCAGTTTTTTCGATAATTTGTAAATCGGTTCCAGCATTAACAGATGTTTCTACAACTGTATTATCACTATCACCGCCACCTCCTCCACACGCACTCAGTAAACCACACGAAATGAGGGGGATTAAAGCAAACGCTTTCATACGCAGAACCTTATTATGTCAAATAATTACTATAGTGTAATCACTAGCAATAAAGATGCCATTAAAGTACTACATATATGTATCTTGATGAATGCGTACAAACAACTTCGTACCGATTTTACTGTAATCTATTTTGTATTCACGCCCGTCTAGAGCTTGAATAAACAGCAACTGCTTTTCTTCGCCAAATACATCAGCGCTACTTACATAAACCATTTCTAAATAACGCTCTTTTGCATCACGGCGGTTTTTAGGTAATTCTTCTTTAAATGGCTCCAGCCCATGTTGCGTTACTTTAATTCGAGGATGAATTTCAGAGTTTACAATCACTAAATCATGCTTTTTATCT
The DNA here is from genome assembly GCF_031198785.1 of Pseudoalteromonas sp. HL-AS1. Taxonomy (NCBI): domain Bacteria; kingdom Pseudomonadati; phylum Pseudomonadota; class Gammaproteobacteria; order Alteromonadales; family Pseudoalteromonadaceae; genus Pseudoalteromonas; species Pseudoalteromonas sp. HL-AS1. Next base: position 910,813 of record NZ_CP133569.1, on the reverse strand, counting down.
TTATGTATTATGGTGTTTCGACCACTTTTTAAAAAGGCTCTGTCTTGACTCATTTTTCTTTCCTACAGTCGTAGCTTAATTACTAAGCTGCGACGCTATAAACTGACTAGGCTCGCGCTTCCACTTATTTAAGTTAGCACTAAATGCCCAAATATCTCTATCTAACACGCTGGCAGGCAATAATAAATCGTAACCTGTTAGCTGCTGAAGGTACTTAGTTCTATTAGCAAACATGGCTATAAGCCCAGTATAGCTTATCCCTTTATGGGATGTGTAATGTGTATCTTCTATTAACCATTCTGATGGGCAATTGCCATTTTTGCAATGTTTTTGAACAACTTGCATAAATAAATTACGCTGCTCTATTAATAATTTCCCTGCAATTCTAGGCGCTATGCTTGATAAAAAGTCATCTATATCATTTACCTTAACGCCAACCGCATTTAATTCTAAATAGTCAAAGCCATCTTCTACTTTGGGTATTCCACTGTGATGGAAGTTACTATGAGGCATGCTCCAAGCTCCGTACTTGTGGCAATAAACGAGCTCAGATTCGCTTAATAAAAGGCTATGGAATGGTTCTTGAGATTTTAAAAATCCAATAAAAATAGCTACAAGGCACAAACTCACTAAAAATATTTCAAGAATGCTGATCTCACCTGGTCTTAATAAGTTAAATAACATAATAAAGACCAAGCCTATAGCACCTACAACAATCGCCTCAATTGCGTTTCGCGCGCCCTGTGCCCGAAACTTAATGACATTGTCAGATTTATCCATATTGATAAAACACCATATAAAAAACAAACATAATAATGGCCCAAATTATGACCTTTCTTGTTGTTATACATAAGTTACAGCTAGTTTTAAATTTCATACATTACCGCTTTTTCCTCAACAATATAGGAACAATGAATAAATCTTATTTACTTTTACGCTTAACGCACAAATTTATGAGATACATAACCGTCTTTTCACGGTCTTATTTCGTACAATACTTACAATTCATTTTCAGGTATGAAATCAATGTACTCAAGACAATCAGGTAAAGCACTTTTTCCATTTATTATTACGTTACTTTTAATATTTAGCGTTTATTTATATTTACCCGCTAGCCACGGCGAACAAGCCGATTCATCACAAATGTCTACCCAAGTAACGGCTCATACTGTTACCTCTGAGGAAAACGCAGTGATGATAGAGGCAATCGGTAGTGCACGTGCAAACCAAGCTATTTATATAAAAAGTGCGCAAAACGATTATGTCACAGATATATATTTTAAAGATGGCGACTTAGTCAGTAAAGGACAAAAATTAGTACAGTTACAAAGCCAACAAGAGCAACTTGCAGTTAAAGAACTCGGTATTAACTTACGTGAGGAAAAACGTCAGTTAGATCGCCTTACCGAACTTTCACGTTCGCAATCAACGGCAAAGTCATTACTTGAAGAACAATTATCTCGTGTTGATGCCACTGAAGCTCAACTAGAAAGCGCTAAAACAAAGTTAAATGAAATGACTATTACCGCGCCATTTTCAGGCCTGTTAGGTAAGCGTGAAATATCAGTTGGCGCCTACGTAAGCAACACAACAATAATCACCACACTTGATGATATTAGTATTATTAAAGTTGACTTCAAAGTACCTGAAAAATATTTAGCACAATTAAACATGGGTATGAAAGTACTTACCCAAAACGATGCCTACCCAGGGCAGACATTTAACGGCAAGGTAACGCATATTAGCTCGCGTATTGATTCGGTAACACGCAGTGTTGAAGTAACTGCAAGCTTTGCTAATAAATCAGGATTACTTCGCCCTGGTATGTTACTAAATACAGCACTTGAGCTAAGCAGTAACCAAGCTTTAATGGTGCCAGAAAAAGCGGTTATCCCTTTACAAGACAAACACTTTGTTTTTCAAATTCAAGACGGAGTAGCCAATAAGGTTGAAGTGCATGTTGCTGGCAGAAATAATGGCTGGGTTGCTATCGATGAAGGTTTAAATGATGGCGAGCAAATTGTTACTGAAGGGCTAATAAAAATTCGCTCTGGTAGTAAAGTAAGCGTAAAGGGGTAATACGTGAAAATTACTGATACAAGCGTTAAACGCCCCGTTTTTGCCATAGTAATTAATTTACTGCTTCTTACTTTTGGTCTGGTTGCATTTACTATGCTGCCCCTTCGTGAGTACCCTGATATTGAAACGCCAATAGTAAATATCAGCACTGAATACACTGGCGCGTCTGCTGAGATTATAGAAACCAAAATAACGCAAATAATAGAAAATCGAATTTCCGGTATTGAAGGTATTAAAAGTATTAACTCTTCGAGCCGTAATGGGCGCTCAAACATTACCATTGAGTTTGATATTAACCGCGACATAGATGCTGCATCTAACGATGTACGCGAACGTGTAGCACGTGCGCTTGATAGTTTGCCCGATCAGGTGCGCCCACCAGAAGTGTCAAAATCAAATAGTGATGAAAGCCCTATTGCATGGTTTGTATTAAACAGTGAAACAATGGACTCGTTACAGCTCTCTGATTACGCGCAGCGTTTTATTGTTGACCGCTTAGCCGTAGTAGATGGTGTATCTAACGTGCGTATTGGTGGTGAGCGCCAATACGCTATGAAAATTTGGCTAAACCGCCAAGCAATGGCTGCACGCGGTATTACCTCAAGCGATATTGAAAATACACTGCGTACAGAAAACGTTGAATTACCTGCTGGCGAAATAGAATCAATAGATCGCGACTTTACCGTGCGTACCGCACGTAGTTATAAAGATCAGCGCGATTTTAAAAACCTTGTTATTAAACGTGGTGAAGAAGGTTATTTAGTGCGTTTAGGTGAAGTTGCCGACGTAAAATTAGAAGCTGCCGATGACGAAAGCTTATTTCGTGGTAACGGGCGCAACATGATTGGCCTAGGAATTGTAAAACAAGCTAAAGCAAACACGCTTACCGTAGTAGACAACGCACGCAGCGAACTTGAAAAAATCAAACGTAACCTACCTGAAGGCACCACAATTCAAGACAGCTACGATTCGTCTGTATTTATTAAAGAATCAATTAGTGAAGTTTACAGCACACTTGCCATCTCTATGGGTTTAGTCGTACTCGTTATATTTTTGTTTTTAGGCAATATACGAGCAACGCTTATTCCTGCGGTTACCGTACCGGTCGCACTTGTTGGTAGCTTTATGTTTTTATTAGCAATGGGCTACTCAATCAACTTACTAACTTTACTTGCCTTAGTACTGGCTATTGGTTTAGTAGTAGATGATGCCATTGTAATGCTTGAAAACATTCACCGTCGTATTGAACTGGGTGAGCCGCCATTACTTGCTGCATATAGAGGTGCGCGTGAAGTTGGTTTTGCCATAGTAGCAACCACGCTTGTACTAATATCGGTGTTTGTGCCATTGGTGTTTATGGATGGCCGTATAGGGGCATTATTTACTGAGTTTGCAATGGCGGTGAGTGCTGCCGTATTTTTCTCAAGTGTTACAGCGCTTACTCTTGCACCAGCCCTGTGTTCTAAAGTACTTAAAGTATCAGACAAACCAAATAAATTTAGCCAATGGATGGACCGCCAGTTTACTAAAATTGAAGTAAGTTACCGTAATTCGCTCTCCACTAACATAACCCGTAAATGGGGCTTAATGGTGAGCTTATTATTAGCGGGCTTTGTTAGTTACTCGTTGTTTTTACAAGTTCCCTCTGAGCTAACGCCAAAAGAAGACCGTGGCACGTTCTTTATTATGATGAGCGGCCCTGAGGGCGCAAGTTATGAAAATAATGCCGCTAATATGGCTAAAATTGAAGAACGCTTAATGCCTTACTCGCAAGCAGGTGAGCTAAGTCGCGTACTTGTTCGAGTACCTGGCTGGGGTGGCAGCGGCGGTGTTGCGATTGTTGGTATGGCCGATTGGGATAAGCGCAAACGCTCAACATGGGAAGTAATGGACGAAATAAGCGGTAAAATGCAAGAAGTTACCGATGTTCGTGCATTTGCCATTATGCGCCGTGGTATTGGCGGTGGTGGTTCATCTCGCCCTATTGAGTTTGTATTGCAAGGTAATGATTACGCTCAACTTGCCGATTGGCGTGACCGTATAATTAAGCGTGCCGAACAAAACCCAGGTTTAGTAAGAATCGATCATGATTATAAAGAAACCTTTCCGCAGTTTTTAGTCAGCATAGATAAAAACAAGGCCGCTGATTTAGGCGTTTCTGTATCTGATGTAGGCCGTACACTTGAAACAATGCTTGGCCAGCGCCGTGTTACAACCTTTATTGACCGTGGTGAAGAATACGATGTAATTTTAAAAGGGACTAAAGAAGACTTTACTAACCCTACTGACATTTCAAATATATATCTTAAATCACGAAGCGGTGAACTAGTCCCACTTGATAGCCTTATCAGCTTAAAAGAAGAAGCAACCGCATCGCGCTTAAACCGATACAACCGTATGCGCGCAATTACATTAAGCGCCAACTTAGCCGACGGTTATACGCTTGAGCAAGCGCTTAACTTTTTAAACGAAGTAGCCGCGCAAGAAAACGATATAGATGGCGCCGTAGATTACAAAGGCGAGTCGCAGCTTTATTACGAAGGCGCATCAGCGATGACCTACGTATTTATACTTGCACTCACTGTTACCTTTTTAGTACTGGCAGCGCAGTTTGAAAGCTTTATGCATCCGTTCGTCATTATGCTTACCGTACCACTTGGTTTAATGGGCGCTATGTTCGGACTTTGGGCTACAGGACTTACCTTAAATATTTACAGCCAAATAGGTATTGTCATGCTCATTGGGTTAAGTGCTAAAAACGGTATTTTGATTGTAGAATTTACTAACCAACTGCGCGATAAAGGCGTTGAATTTACTGAAGCTATTTTGCAAGCAGCAACTCAGCGTTTGCGCCCTATTATTATGACCTCGCTGACTACGGTTATGAGTTCGGTACCTTTAGTACTTGCTTCAGGTCCGGGCGCTGAAAGCCGTATGGTGATAGGTGTAGTCGTGTTTACTGGGGTTATTGTATCGACCCTACTAACTCTTTTTGTTGTACCTGCTGCATATTATGCACTTGCACGTAACACTCAATCACCTGAGTTTTTACAGCAAAAATTAGACAAACAAGCCGCTGAAAAACCTTTCGAAGAGATCTAGCCTCTTAATTGCGCCGTAACCTTGTTGTTGCGGCGCATACAATTTATGCTCGCCTTTAAACCCCATATACATTTTAGGAATACTTATGAGCTCAACAACGCAATTAGCAACATTTGGTGGCGGCTGTTTTTGGTGTATAGATGCAGCATTTAGACGTGTAAATGGCGTACTAACCGTAAGCTCTGGCTACACTGGTGGCGAAACTGACGCCCCAACATATAACTCTGTATGCTCAGGCACAACCGGTCACGCTGAGGTTGTTAAAATTGAATTTGATGCGGCTGTAGTTAGCTTTGAAACACTCTTAGCAATGTTTTTTACTTTGCATGATGCAACGCAATTAAATCGCCAAGGTAACGATATAGGCACGCAATACAGAAGCGTTATTTATTACCATGACGACGCGCAATTAAAGCAAACCAATGAAATGATAGCCCAATTACAAAACCACGTTAGCGAGCCAATAGTGACAGAGGTTAGCCCAGCTACAACGTATTATCCGGCAGAGCATTACCATCAAGATTACTATAACGAAAACCCACAGCAAGGTTACTGTAGTATTTTAATAGCACCTAAATTACACAAGTTTGCAACCGTATTTAAAGAGTTCTTAGCTGATTAATACCAATCTGCATAAGTATAGAAGCTATTTAACGATAATAAAATTGCGCTCTAACTAGGCAAAAATTTTATATCTAGTGGTTCTAAATAAAAATTTATAACGACGTTAGCGTATGATTTAATCGGTTAAACTGTTTAGAGGTCTATGCAGGTTGGTATAACTTAAAAGTAAACAGAAAATGCAAAAAGCCCGATAACTTATCGGGCTTTTGTATTTTTTATAACTAAATAATAAACTTAAAACTGGTAGCTAATCCCAGCAAATACTTGCCTGCTGGGTGCATTGTAACCTAAAAGCTCACCACTTGCGGCAAAGCCAATACCCGCAGTGAAATACTCTTTATCAGTTAAGTTTTCAATACGTGCATGTAGCGCTAGATTATCTAATAGCTGATAGTTAGCAGCAATATTAAACACAGTAAACGCTGTGATTTCTGTATCGTAGTATGAAATTGAATCGCGAGATGAGCGATATAGCATGGTTAGATTGGCGTCAAAATGTCCCCAATTTTTAGTAAGTGTATAATTAAATGCTTCAGATGGACGACGCGCCAACTCTTTACCCGTAGTTTCATCCTCTGTATCTAAAAAACTTAAGTTAGCGTTATGTTCAAACCCTAATGCGCTAAATTCAGCACTAATTTCAACCCCTTGCATAGACACACGCGCAACATTTGAAGGTACATATTTCCCCAAACTAGCGTCATATTGGTTTTCAATTAAGTTGGTAATATTATTATCAAAAATAGCAACATCGTAACGACCCCATTTTGTTGTAAGCGTAATGCCCAGCTCATTATTCACAGCCTCTTCGGGCCTAATATCGCTGTTACCTACATAATAGAGGCTATTCGTTACAAACGCATTCACCAATGATGGTGCTCTAAATGCTGTACCGTGACTTGCACGAACACTAATATATTTATTAGCTTTATAACCAACACCTGTGCTGTATGTATTAGCGCGACCGTGGTAATCGTAATCATCGGTTCTAACAACAGCACTAGCAAGCCATATGTCATCGTCATAAAAAGCACCAATAAATAATGCTTTATTGTCGCGTTTTTCATGTAATGAAGTTGCTGTAGAACCGGATAAATCTTCTTGTAATAAATTAACACCGCCACTTAATTCTAGTGTTTGAGTTAAAGTATATAGACCACGATATTCTGCTTCAAAACGTTCAGTACTATAAAAAGTATTTACTGCAGTTCCTGTTTGCTCATTTTCTTCTTGCGATAAACTGACTGAAACACCTTGATTATAATTTTGAGAGCTTTTTTCCCAACCTAATTTAGCGATGTAGTTTTCAAAATCATAAGCGTCGCTAGAGTATGCCGAGTCGTATTCGCCCTCACCTTCACTATACTGTGCCTGTGCACTAAATTGACCAAAATCTTCAGTATGATAGCTTAAGTTAAAACCAATATTTTTATTTCTATAGCCATCATCATCATGATCTTTAGTAATTGCAGCAGCAGGGTCTTTTTCAGTAACATCAAAGCCATCTGTTTCTTCATAACCTGCATTGTATTTAAAGCTCAAAGCATCTTTAGCTACCCCACCTGCTAGCTGATAGTTTGAGTAACTATTACTACCAAATGTTGCAGATAAAGTATTATTAATTGCATCACGAGTAATGATGTTAATAACTCCTGCGATTGCATCTGAACCATAAATGGCCGCGCGAGCACCTTTGATAACTTCGATACGTTCAATGCTATTAACTGGGATATTAGTAAGCGACACACTACCCGAAGTCGCATCACTTATCCTAACACCATCCACCAAAACCAATGTGTATTTTGCCGACGCGCCACGTACAAATACATCCGCTTTTTGCCCAAAGCCCCCATTACTTACAATATCAAGACCTACAACTGTATTTAAAATAGAGGGTAAATCGCGTACGTTACTTGCTTCTATTTCTGCACGGTCAATCACATTTACACTTGCTAATACATCATTGATTGACTGCTCAAACTTATTAGCTGTAACGGTTATTTTTTCAATTGATTGTTCTGCGCCAGACACAGAAAATGAAAGCGCAGCAGAAATTGCAACGCCTAGAGCTGTTTTGTTTAACATGAAGTCCCCTACCTTTGCCCACCGCAAAGATTTAAGTAAGTAAGATTGCATCAAGGCCGGTCTCCGGACTCAGTAAGCACATAAAAACATGCAATACTCTACCGTTGCGGGGGCAGTGTTGGGCTTGTAGTCATCATGAAAACACACCAACTTCCCGATTATCCTGCTAAAAAAATCATTACATGAAGTGGCTAGCAAGCACCTTGAAAATATGCCGTCATTGTGAGCATTTTGTTTACAAATGTCAATGGACGTCTATATAGCTAAAAGCTATTTCAGTTCAGTGCTGTATTATTATAGCTTGAAGGAATACCGTACTTATCAAGTAGCTTCTGAAGTTGCATTTGTGTAGTAGGTAAATTTAATATTTCATCCATTTTGCGACTAGATATTTTATTTGATTGTGAGTTAATCAAAAAATGTGTTTCATACACTGCATCTGGTACGTCACTCTTAAATAGTAAATCCATATTTAAGATATTCTGCTTTTTAAAATACTGATAAGCAATACTGTTTAAAACCCCGACTTCAGCGCGCCTTAATAGCAGCATTTTAACTACATTGAATTCATCAATTGTTAGGCTTACCTGGTGCTCTTCTCTCAAGTATTCGGCATTTGTATTAAATCCTGCAAATTGATACGAGTACCCTAAAACCCCAACTTTGGTTAATTTGTCCAGATTGTCAAAATAAGTTTGTTCTGATGCATTCTCTTTGAGTGTATAAAGTTCGTTTTTGGTGATGGTATAAAATTCAGTGTTTTCAATATTCTCCTGCGATGCTTGTGGCAACCATTGCATTGCCATTAAAAATAAAACGTCGAAGTTATTTTTTTCAACAGACAAAGTAAGCCTTTTTACACGTAAAGAAATAAGTATAAAGTTAAATTCCTCCTGTGCGTCGTTTAAAATATTAATAAACTCAGGAGCAAAGCCCTGCTTTTTTTGCGCGTTAATAATAATCGGAAAGTAGCCATCTTCGACCAATACATCAATATCAACTGACTTTGATAAGCTTGGCTTGGCAAATATAAGCAAAACAAATAACAGAAATAATTGATGGAGTCTCATTTTAATACCTTCTAGAGTGAAGTTTTTATTATATTCAATTAAATATAATAGCTTAAATATCAAAAAGTGGATTAATACATGCAGAACTACGAGAGGATAAGGTGGGAAAGTTGTAAAAAGATTAAGTAGCTTTAATCTGTCTGCAAATATAGACAAATTAAAGCACTTTTACTAAAAACAGTTTATTAAAAACAGTTTATAAATTAATCGCGGAAATTTTTAAACTGAAAAGGCTGACCTAGCTCAGCACTGCGCACTACTTGCATAGCCTCTTGAAGTTCGTCACGTTTTTTACCCGTTACACGTACTTCTTCGCCTTGAATAGCAGCTTGAACTTTAACTTTAGAGTCTTTAATGGCTTTAACTACTTTTTTAGCCATGTCCTTTTCGATACCTTGCTTTAAGCCAACGTTACGAAATACATTTTTACCTGCACGGGTAATATCTTGAAGCTCTAAGCTTGATACATCCATACCACGCTTAGATATTTTGTTAGCTAAAATATCAAATAATTGCATAACCTGAGAGTCTGCTTCAGCTTTAAGCTTAATTGTTTTGTCATTTAGCTCAATAGATGCATCAACGCCTCTAAAGTCAAAGCGAGTCTCTAGCTCACGATTTGCATTATCAACTGCGTTTTTAGCTTCGTTCATTTCTACTTCAGATACAATATCAAATGAAGGCATTGGTTTGCTCCTAACTATTTAATCTTAATTTTATGTGGCAATTATAACGCTAAAATTATAAATCTTTACATTTTTCTGCATCTTGTTCAGGTGCGATATTAAATTAGTTTGATATACTTGCGCCTCTTTTTTAAGCGATTTTAGGATTTGTCGTGACAAGGCGTGTTTATCAAGCAATTTTTTTAATCAGCATAGTAGCTTTTACCTTTTTATTTGCCAAAGAAATAAAAGGTGGCGTTGTAAATTTATTTCCTCATGTTGATAAAGTCGCCCATTTTGGGATTTTTTTTATACTAGCCATAATAATGGATAAAGCGTTTAAGCTTCCTTTATATGCGCAAATACTTTTATTGGCAGGTTATGGCGCCTCTATAGAAATAATGCAAGACGCACTTCCATATAGGCAAGCATCACTCGGTGATTTTTTTGCTGATTTTGCAGGTGCCGCAAGCTACTTTTTACTTAGAGTAATTTTTACACCTCGAAAAAAGAACCCATATGGCTAATATTTTAATTGTCGGCGATGGTGCTATTGGCTTGTTACTTAGTCATTTTCTAAGTGCGTCGCATAATGTCAGTGTTTTAACTCGCAAAAGCCCAACAAATACCCGCTTTTACAGCAGAGCTAAGGGTGCATCAAAAAAAATTGACGCAAAATTTATTTCATTAAATCAGCTAGATAAAGCAACTGAATTTGATGTAATTTTATTTACCGTTAAAGCTTTTCAAGTGCTTGATGCGTTTTCTCAAATAAAGCCACTTTTACCGACACATTGCTCTGTTGTACTTTCGCATAATGGAATGGGCAACGTTGATGAGATAAATAACCAGCTAAACACTCATCAAGCACTCTACTTTTTAACGACAAGCATAGCGGGCTTTAAATCAAACCAATATATTGTGCAACACACAGGTGAAGGACAAAGCGTTATTGGTGGCTGTAATGAGCTTGCACTTCAAAACAGTGCGCCAATAGCTGATATTTTTAAAGTAATACCCAATCTAAAGTTTACTAATAACATTCAGCAGCTTCGTTTTGAAAAGCTACTCGTCAATATTGCCATTAATCCATTAAGCGCTTTAAGTAATGTAAAAAATGGCGAATTACGTGCACCTAAGTACAATACAATAATTTTTAATGCACTCACTGAAGCATGCAATATTGCAAAGGCTCAAGGGCTTAATATCCCATTAATTAAAGCTCTCAATACCGCTTATAAAATAATGGAGTTAACCGCAAATAATTACTCATCAATGCAGCAAGATATAGCTCACAATAGAGAAACTGAAATATCAGCTATATGTGGCTATATTAGCCAACAAGGTAAACTTCACAGTATTCCAACGCCTTACAACGATGAGTTGTTAGTTAAAATTCAGGCAAAAAAAAGCGTGGTATAAACCACGCTTATATAAGCTTTTAACTTTACGGGCGATAAACTTTTACAGTTTCGAAGCCCTGTTCGTGCAGCATAAGTGCCTGTAGTTGGCTCATTACGCCTCTGTCACAATATAAATAGTAGTCAGTGTCTTTTGGTAAATCACCAAACTTAGTAGCCAAACGGAAGAACGGCAAATGCACCACTTCAACACCATCGATTGCAAGCGGTGCAGCTTCTTCTTCTTCTGGTGAGCGAATATCAATTACTACAGAGCCTGCAGGTAAATCAGCAACCGACTCAGCCTCTTTTAGCTCTTGCTTTGCTTCTACGTCAATATCGCGTACATCCATTATGCGCGCGTTATTTACTACGGTATCTAGCACATCAAAATCGAACTTTTCTTCTTCGGCTTCTATTACTTCAATTTTGGCTTTAACTGTCGGCTTTTTAGAAATAACACCACAATATTCAGGCATCGTTTCAGCCATTTCAGCTGTACCAATTTGGCGAGCAAGATTAATAATTTCTTGTTTATCATTTTGAATTAGCGGGCGTAAAATAAGCGTTTCAGTAACGCGGTCAATCACGCTTAAGTTCGCTAATGTTTGACTAGATACTTGGCCAATACTTTCACCAGTGACAAGCGCCTGAATGTTTAACTTTTCAGCCACTACACTTCCTGCTCGCATCATCATACGTTTAAGCACAACACCCATTTGGCTGTTTTCAACGTTTTCTAAAATTTCAGCAACAACAGGTTCAAAATCAACTGTTATAAATTTCACTTTATGTGTTGAGCTGTATTTTTTCCATAAAAAATAGCTCGCTTGCTTAACACCAATCTCGTGCGCTGCGCCACCTAGATTAAAGAATAAAAAGTGCGTACGTGCGCCTTTACGAATCATTTGGTAACTTGCTACGCCAGAGTCAAAACCACCCGACATAAGCGAAAGCACGTCTTCTTGCGTTGGTAGTGGAAAGCCCGCCATACCAAAATGCGTTTGCGAAACAATGTAAGCTTTATCGTCTTTTACTTCTAAGCGTATTGTTACTTCTGGACGGCTAAGCTTAACGCTTGCGCCTTCAATATGTTGATTTAGCCCACCACCAACATAACGCTCTAAATCAGTCGAGGTAAAGTCGTGTTGGCCTATACGCTTAGCACGCACACAAAAAGTTTTACCCACAATTGTGTGACCCACTAACGCTATTGTTTTTTGATAGATATCATCGAGAGTTTCAAATTGCGTCTCAGTTACTTCAATAAACTGAACGATACCAGGTATGCGTTTAAGGCTGTCGATAAAATCAAGGCGAACTTGTACATCTTCAAGCTTTGTAACAACTGAAATATTATCCCAGTTATTTCTTACTTGTACTTTTTCGTCAAGACGTCGCAATACAATTTTAATGTTATTTTCTAACACTTTAGTAAAGCGTTTACGGACCGAACGGCTTTTGATGGCTATTTCAGGATGTAGTTTGACGATAAATTTAAGCATAGTTCACTCTTAGACTGCGGGAATTCGCGCTCCCAGGCATTTGGCGCGCGATTATAGCAAAAAATTCAGCGTCTAGGAAACAACCAAAGGGCAACGGCTAAACAACAGTTGCGGCTTGTTGCGCTAACTCAGTGTATTTTTCGCGTAATAGGTTCATTTTATCAATACTTTTATCGGTACTGTACGCTCTAAATAATGTAAGTACTTTTAAAATACCGTGATATATATCTTGCTCAGCAAGGGTACCGCTTGGCCTACGAGCCTTAATATAAGGCGTCCAAAAGCTAACAGTTAACTTTAGTGTATGGGCTAAATCAATGACATCTTGCTCATCAATAGCAATCATTTCACTATCGCGAAGACCTAGAATAATTTTACGAACTTGCTCTAATAACTCTAACTGAAAATCAATGTAAGCTTGTTTTAGCTCAGTGTCTCTGGCGAGTATATCGCCAAGATTGTCGTAAAAAAAATGGTAACGCCACATCAATTCAAATAACGAATCTAAATAAGCCGTTAAATGATTAAATGCATCATCATCTTTATTAATAGGTTTAAAGTGAGTATTTAAATGATCACGATACAGCGCAAAAATATGACGGATAATGTCTTCTTTATTTTTAAAATGATAATAAAGATTACCCGGGCTCATCCCTAAGTTTGATGCAATATGATTTGTCGTTATTGCACGCTCACCATTTTCGTTAAACAACAAAATACTGGTGTGTATTATTTTATCCTTGGTATTCATATGCTAATACTCAAATTATCTATAGGCTACATTACACTCAAAAGAGGTAAACAGTATAAACAAATATGAATCATTAAAACACTCAAACCTTGGACTGACCTGCTCAAAGAAAGTAAGTGTTTATATGCTTTATTAGCTAGGCTGCTTTGTGGCATAAACACTGTTAAACTAGCGCTAAAATCATAAATAGTGAACATTATGAAAGTTATTGCAATTTACCCGGGCACCTTTGATCCACTAACCAATGGTCATACAGATCTGATTCAACGTGCAGCTAAAATGTTTGATACCGTATTAGTTGCGGTTGCGAACAACCCAAGTAAAAAACCCTGTTTTAACCTTGAAGAACGTGTTGAACTTGCAAACTCTATTTTAAGTCACTTAGATAATGTTAAGGTCATTGGTTTTTCTGGCTTATTGGCTGACCTTGCGCGCGATCACAATGCTAATGTGCTTATTCGTGGTATTAGGGCTGTATCTGATTTTGACTATGAATTTCAATTAGCTAACATGAACCGCCGCCTGAATCCTGATTTAGAAAGTGTATTTTTAACACCCGCAGAGCGAAATTCATTTATTTCATCAACGCTCGTTAAAGAAGTAGCACGTCACAATGGTGATGTAAGCGAATTTGTAGATTCTGTAATTGTCAAAGCTCTAAAAACTAAACTGGGCTGTGGTGCCCAATAACACTTCCCGAATTAGCGCATAACTTGTATGCGCTAATTTGGCTTTTGTATAGATGATGATTTTAATTTTTTAATTAACCAAACAAGTTTTAGCAAATCTTTATTGATAATTAGTATTAGCGCCATAGTGATATCAATAATAGGCATAAGAAAACCATACAGCATCCACAGCCACCAAAAGTCCCAATTGCCATAAAGAGTATTATCAATATACATGCTCATAAACAGTGAGGCATTGATACCAAGCCCTACAATAAGATAATAAAATCCGTACGGTATTTTGCGTCCTAAAAAAATACGCCACATAAAAATAACGGTAATTGTTAGTACATCAAATATAAACATCTTTAAATGCGGAGCTGCAGTAGTTATGTCCATAAATAAACTAAGTGTGTACGAAGCCATCATAATAAAGCTAAGGTGAACTCGGCTTTTATCTTGCTTATTAATGGCAATTGATAGAGTGAACAAAAAAGAAAAAACAAACAGCCATGTAATAAGTATTCCAAAATATTCGTTTACTGAATTTAATTGCCAAAATAGCTCTTCCATTTTACTAAACCTTCATTGTTGCATGTGCTTTTTAAGATAACTCAAGTAATGTTTTAACCTAATTAAACCCAATAGATCCTTATTAGTAGTAAGAACCAAAACCATTATTAAATCAGAAGTAATTTGTCCAATTACGTATAATGCCCAAAACCACCAATAGTCTAAATTACCTAAAATAATGCTATCGTAATGCATGCCATAGAAAACGAATGCATTAAAACTTAACCCTGTAATAAGGTAATAAAACGCAATAGGTATAGTTTTACTAAAAAAATTCGCCACCAAATCAAAAATACAATGGTCACTACATCAAATAAAAAAAGAGTTAGGTGGGGTGTTTCACTTTGCGGGTCCATAAAAATACTTGATGTATAAGATATCATCATAATGAAAGCTAATTGAGCACAGCCTTTATCGTGCTTGTTAATACTTGCGGATAAGTTATATAAGAAAGTGAGCACAAAAAAACATGTAGTAAAAATGGTAATATAGTCATATAAACCAGCAAGTACCCTAAGCAAATCAAGCACTGGGCGGCCTTGTAGATTTTATAATTATAAGAGGACTAAATTTTATTGAGCTTAAAAAATTTTTATTAAGCATCAGCGAGAGCATCATTAAAATATCTATTAAACTCCCTCCAATAGAATAAAAACTCCAATACCACCACTCATCTAAATGATAAAGGATATATAAATCGTAATACATTATTGATGCTAGGAGGCTGTTAGTAGCTAATCCAATTAAAATAAAATAGGCACTTGAGCAATTTTTAATTAGACTCAACTTCATAAAAACAATTATTACTGTGATGGTTAGAAAGTCATATAGAATCCAACCCAAATATGGATTGCTCAATATTATAAAGTATCCACTCAAAAGATATGAACACAGCATAATGATTGATGTAATGAGAGGGGATTTATTTTTAATATTGATACTAGATACTAAGCAATACAAAAAGGTCATTAAAAAACCCCATTCTGTAAAAGCACTTACATAGTCCATTAGGGCTTCAGTAACGTACATAAAACTAGGTTACTTTATGTGTATCGTTTGATTTGAAGTAGCTGAGGATTTTGTTTTTTAACTTATTAAGACCGAGAAAGTCTCTATCTACAATAAGTGCAACAATCATTATTACGTCTATAATATTAACTGAAACTGCGTAAATGTCCCATAATAACCACCGTTCTTTGTTTTGATGTACATATAAATCAAAATACATCAAAAGAAAAAAAGTTAAATTTATTGATAGTCCTACGATCAAGTATATGAATGAAACGGAGGTTTTTTTCTTACTGGCTAGGCTTACAGAAAGAATTAGAATAGTTAGAACATCATATATTGCCCAATCCAAATATACTGTGGTTTTTATCGACAGCCATGTAAAGAAGTAATCTGATAGTGTATAAGAAACCATCATTACAAACGAACTGAACAATAGGTTTGTATCTCTTTTCACATTTAGGGAGTAAACAAAGACATTGAAAAAAAATGCCATTAAAAACCCCCACATTGTAAATGCAGAAAGCGAAAAAAAGCCAAAAAACTCAGTTAAAAACATTTATAACCTTAATTAATCACTTAGGTTTTATAGGTATCATACCACCACCGCGCTGTAATTCTGCACCAGCTGCAGCAATAGCTTCTTGAGAAAAGCTCACTGTATCAGATTGCAGGGTTTTAGGGCTAGCAGTTTGTTCCATTGCAGGCTTTAATTGTTGTGTTTTGTTGTATGCTTGCATTTGTAATTGGCTATTAGCTGAAACTTGCATGTGATTGATCCTTGTAAAATTTTTAATTATATTTGGTGCAACTTTTAACCACATTATTATGTAGATAAATGCATTACCTGTTTTAAGCAGTGATAGCTATTTTGCTACCTATCTTATACACTGCAAACAATGCGCCAACTTTTTTTGACGCATTAAAATTCACTCAAAAATATAATCAAACTAAACAACTCCGACCAGTTTACTGCGAATATAAAAAAACGCACAGGGATAACCGTACGTTTTTTGTATCCAGGGAGTTTAAGCTACGTATTTACACGGGATCTCCGCACGTGTACTTAGCTTCAAAATATATTCCATTGCTACTTCGTCACAATTTTCTTTACGAAGGCAAAGTTCACAATCTTTCATTACTTTTTCAGGCAAAGAGTCTTTGCTACAAAAAGTAAAACGTTGTTGCTCAAAAAAATCGGGGACACGTGTTAATACAATAACTCGGTTAAGTGCCAATTTTTTGGCTTTAGCAAGTAGGTGCTCTACAAGCTGCCTACCTTGCCCCGTCACTTTACTTTTTGGGTCTATACCCAATGAGCGTATTTCAGCAAGGCCGGTATCGTAAATGTATAACGAAGCACAGCCCGACACTTTTCCATTTATTTCAGTAACTGCAAACTCGTTAATAGAGTGCACCATATCGCTTTTTGCACGAGGTAGGTTTTCGCCTACCGTTGCCCAATGCTGTATAAGTGTTGCAATTGCCTCTACATCATCTAAATTTGCATCACGTACCGTTATTTGCTGTTTTTTTTTGGCTTCTTTAACAGCATTAGTTACTTGCTCAATAGATGTACCACCAAGCGCTTGACGCGCTTTTATACACGCATCAATTTCAAGTACTGGGTAAACATCGTCTTCAAAAACAGTGTTTACTGATTTGTACTGCTCAAGTGATAGCTCCTCAAGCGTTTTACCTTCGCTAATCGCAAGCTGTACAAGTACACCCACAATGTGATGCCCCTCTCTGAATGGCACACCTTTAGCAACTAAGTAATCAGCAAGTTCGGTGGCATTAGCGTGGCCGCCTTTTGCCGCTGCTAACGTTTTATCACCATTTACTTTTACGCCTTTAATACACGCTTGCGCCATATGAATACATGCAAGCCATGTTGGCATAGCGTCAAACAGGCCTTCTTTGTCTTCTTGCATATCTTTATTGTATGCAAGTGGCAGCGCCTTTAATGTCATCATCATAGCGCTAAATGCACCAAATACACGTCCGGTTTTACCGCGAATAAGCTCGAGTGCATCAGGATTTTTTTTCTGAGGCATGAGCGATGAGCCTGACGTGACGTTATCAGCAAGCTCTATAAATCCGGCTTCACCTGAATTATAAAAAATCAGATCTTCAGACATACGAGATAAGTGAATCATCGAAATAGACGCACAACTTAAAAGATCTAACACGAAGTCACGATCAGATACGCCATCAAGGCTATTTTTTGTAGCCGCTGTAAAACCTAATCCGTGGGCTAATGCTTGGCGATCAATCGGATAAGCTGTACCTGCTAATGCACCACTGCCTAATGGGCAAAAATTCATGCGCGCTTTAGCATCTTGCAGGCGGCTTTCATCGCGCTCTAGCATTTCTACATACGCCATACACCAGTGGCTAAACAATACTGGTTGTGCGCGCTGTAAATGCGTGTAACCTGGTAATATTGTGCCAAGCTCTCGCTCTGCAAGCGCTACAAACTCGCCTTTTAGCTGTGCAATGGCATCTAATAAATGATCGGCTGTATCACGGCACCATAATCTAAAATCGGTGGCGACTTGGTCATTACGGCTTCGGCCTGTATGTAATTTTTTAGCTAAATCACCTACTTTTTCAATTAGAGCAGCTTCAACATGTGAATGAATATCTTCTGCACCTGAAGTAGCAACTGATTGTGGATCAGCTTTAACTTCTTCAAGTAGCTCATTTAATGCAGCAACTAATTTTGTATGCTCATCACTTGAAAGTACATTTACCTGTTCAAGTGCACCAGCCCATGCCACAGAGCCAATAATATCTTGCTCTGCTAACTGGTAGTCAAAGGGAAGAGAGTCGTTAAATTGCTTAAACGCCTCATCTGGACCCGTAGAAAAACGTCCGCCCCATAATGCCATGAAATCTCTCCAAACCCTGTAGTGCCCCTTTTATAAGGGGCTATAAATAATTTACTTTTTAGCCAATGCTGAAATTCTGCTTGAAAGCGAGAATAAACGAATAAAGCCTTCAGCGTGTGACTGGTCATATACATCATCTTCGCCAAATGTAGCAAATGCTTCGCTGTATAAGCTATTTGGTGATTGCTTTTGAACCGCAGTTACTTGACCTTTATATAGCTTAAGTACCACTTCACCTGTTGCCACTTTAGAAAGTGCTTCTGCACCGGCTAAAATAGAATCTTTAAGTGGTGTAAACCAACGTCCGTCATACACTAAATGTGAAAATTCACCACCTAGTACTTCTTTCCACTTACGGCTTGCTTTATCAAGCACTAGCTCGTCAATGGCTTGAAGCGCAGCCATAATTACTGTGCCACCTGGTGTTTCATAACAACCGCGTGACTTCATGCCAACTAAACGGTTTTCTACAATATCAACACGTCCAACGCCATGAGGCGATGCAATATCGTTTAATTTAACTAAACAGTCATATGGTTTAAGTTCTTCGCCATTTACAGCAACCACTTCGCCTTCAACAACTTTTAAAGTTACTAGTTCTGATTTATCTGGCGCTTGCTCTGGAGAGTTAGTCCAAGTCCATACTTGCTCAGTTGGTTGGCACCATGGATCTTCAAGCTCACCACCTTCGTGCGAAATATGCCAAGCGTTAGCATCACGGCTATAAATTTTTGTAGCAGATGCTGAACACGGAATGTCACGCTCTGCTAAGTAATCAAGTAATGATTCTCGACTTGATAAATCCCACTCACGCCATGGCGCAATTACTTTTAAATCTGGAGCAAGGGCTGCAAAACATGATTCAAAACGAACTTGGTCATTACCTTTACCAGTACAACCATGAGAAAGTGCATCAGCACCTACTTTACGTGCAATTTCAACTTGTGCTTTAGCAATAATAGGACGCGCCATAGACGTACCTAGTAAATAAGTACCTTCGTAAATCGAGCCCGTTTTAAGTGTTGGATAAATGTAATCACTTACCATTTCATCTTTTAAATCAACTACGTAACATTCTGAAGCACCTGAAGCGATTGCTTTAGCTTCTACGCCTTCAAGTTCTTCTGCGCCTTGACCTACATCCGCTACAAACGCAACAACTTCACAACCGTAGTTTTCTTTTAACCATGGCACGATAGCCGATGTATCAAGACCACCTGAATAGGCTAAAACGACTTTTTTAATTGAACTCATAGGTGTTCCTTAACAAAATTTGGATTTAGTAATGTAACTAGCAAAGCATTTTGCGCGTGCATGCGATTCTCTGCTTGTTGAATAATTTTCGATGCTGGACCATCCATTACCTCAGAGGTAATTTCAAATTCACGGTGTGCCGGTTGGCAATGTAATACCGTAGTTGCACCTGTTTGATCTAGCAATGCCTGATTTAATTGATAAGGCATATATTTTTCTTTAACTTGCTCAAGTGGTGTTGTATCACCCATTGATACCCATGTATCTGCATATACAACGTTTGCACCCACAGCCGCTTCAACACGGTCACTTACCATCACTGATGCGCCATTCATTGCCGCTATTTGCTCTGCCTTTTTAAGAATTTGCGAATCAGGCGAGCTGCCTTTTGGCGTTACAGCAACAAAATCAGTGCCAAGCGTTGCCGCTAAAAGCATTAATGAATGAGTTACATTGTTGCCCTCACCTAAGTAAGCCACTTTAAGCTCGCTCACATCGCCGTGAACTTCTTGAAGCGTTAAAAAATCAGCAAGAGCTTGGCATGGGTGGTATAAGTCACACAAACTATTTACTACCGGTACTGATGCGTATTCACCTAATGTAGTTAATGTGCTGTGCTGATTTACGCGTGCAACAATACCATCAGCCCAAGTAGAAATATTAAGTGCGAAATCTTTAATTGATTCACGTGCACCCATAGCGCCATTTTGCTGATCTAAATAAACTGCATGGCCACCAAGACGGTTAATACCTATATCAAACGATAAGCGAGTACGTAAACTTTGTTTTTCAAACAATGTTACGATTGATTTTCCCGCTAATACATTGCTGTATTTTTCTGGTTTTGCTTTTATATCTTGCGCTAACTTTAATAAATTAAGTGCGCCTTCTTGGTCTAACTCTAAACCCGTTAAAAAATTCTCAAACATAATAAACCTATGGTGTAATCTTAGTTCCGACATGCTCGCCTTGTAGCAGAGCAGTTAAATTTTCTGGCTTTTGCCAGCTGGAAATATACACACCGCGTCGTAAATGTTGGGCAGCGTGAAGGCTGGTCTTAACTTTGACCTCCATCCCGCCCACAATTACTCCATTTGTAATTAAAGTATCAATGTGTTTTGTGTCAAGTTGATGTAACGGCTGTTTATTTTCGTCAAGCACTGCTTCAACATCCGTCATAAAAATAAGCTCAGCATTTAAGTTACTAGCAATAGCCCCTGCTGCTTCATCTGCATTTACGTTGTACCAAAGCCCTTGCTCATCAAAGCCTATAGAGCTAACAATGGGTAGGCGACCGATTTTAAGTAAATCATTAACAATAGAATCGTCGTTGCTTTTACATTTACCCACTAAGCAAAGCGCTTTTAGCTTTTGAGTGGCAGTAACACCTGCCTCAAAAAGACTTAAGCCGACAGGCTTGTGCCCAGCACTAATAGCTTGAGTCATTAATTGTTTATTAGCGCAACCTGCGAGTGCTCCGACTATATAAGGCATTTGCTCTGCTGGGCTAATACGTAATCCTTGGTGTTTAGCACTGGCAAAACCCGCTTGTTTTAACCATGTATCAACTAAAGCGCCACCGCCATGTACAATCACAAACTCATCATTTGTTTGCTCATTTAATACATCAAACAACGCTTTTGCTGCATTTTCTGTATTAAGTACTGCACCACCTAGTTTAATTACCCACGTTTTTTTACTCATTTAAAACGCTCCTTTTAAACCAGTGGTATGATCTAAATTCATAGAAATATTAATACACTGCAAAGCTTGTCCAGCAGCGCCTTTTAATAAGTTATCAATAGCAGACATCACAATTAACTGCGTTCCTTGTTGCTGCCAGCCAATATCAACAAATGGCTGCTTAGCTACACCTTTAATTGAAGGTACTTTATCGCCTAATAAGCGAATTAATGGCTCGCTCGAAAGTACTTGATAAGCCGATGCAACGTTTTCCTTGGTAACGCCTGGCTTAAGCTGTACATAAATAGTTTCTAAAATACCGCGCGGAAAATTACCTAGATGCGGTGTAAACAACACTTTGTGGCCAAGGTGTTGTTCAATTTCAGGGCCGTGGCGATGGTTAAACAAACCATAAGGTGCAAGCGACACTTCACAAAAATGTGTTCCTACACTGGCTTTACGCCCTGCGCCTGTAACGCCCGAAACCGCATTAATAATAATACTTTCGCTGCTCAATAAGCCTGCTTGCTTAAGCGGTTTTAGCGCATTAAGCGCTGCTGTTGGGTAACAGCCTGCAACAGCAATTAGCTTTGCATTAGCGATAGCATCATGGTTCCACTCAGCTAGACCGTAAGCCGCTTCATTTAAAAGCTCTGGATGTTGATGCTCAAAACCATAGTAAGTAACGTAGTCGTCATTGCTTGCTAAACGATAGCCACCAGATAAATCAAATACCTTTTTACCCATAGCTAAAAATTGCGGCGCTAAATCAACACTTACTTTGTGATCGGTACATAAGCATACGTAATCAGCATCACTTTGAATGTCATCAAAAGCTGATACGCTAAGAGGAAGTAAAGGGCAGTCTAGTAAACCAAGGTGCTCTGGGTATAAATCACTTAGCAATTTATTTTTATCTAAGCTACCCTCAGATACATAACAGCCTGTTAAAGTTAAGTTTGGATGCTTAGCAACTAAACTTGCTAACTCTGCGCCGCTGTATCCGCTTGCGCCAATAATCACTACATTCATTTGTTACTCGTTATCTTAAAATTAATTACTACTTATCTATAATGTTCGCTTAAACTAGCTTAGACGCTAATTAAGTCTTTTTTATTAATGAATTTTGATTATCGTCGCATTATTTTCATGGCGTTACTTTTAATATATTTATGCTTAAAAAGTGAATTGATATTCATCATAAATACTTTTATATTGTTATGCAATTAAATTGAATAATAATTTTGGATTTTTTTATGCCTTTGCCTTCGTTTATTTCCATGTACCAACAATTGATTGCAGCCCCTTCTATTAGTGCTATTGAAGACAACCTGTGTATGAGCAATAAAAACGTAATCGAACTCCTAGCCAGTTGGTGCGAAACAATCGGTTTTACGTGTGAAATTATAGAATTAGAAGGAGGTAAAGGGCGCTATAATTTATTAGCAAAACGCGGAGAAGGTGATGGCGGATTAATGCTAGCTGGTCATACCGACACAGTGCCTTTTGATGACAGTCGTTGGAATCATGATCCATTTAAACTTACCGAACTCGATAACAAATTGTATGGGCTAGGAAGTATTGATATGAAAGGCTTTTTTGCTTTTGTATTACAAGCGATTAGTGAACTTGATGAAAAGCAGCAAACTCAGCCTATTTTAATCCTTGCCACCGCCGACGAAGAAACAACGATGGCTGGTGCACAACAAATATGTAAGCACCCGAATTTAAAACCTGCGCGTTGTATAATAGGCGAACCTACTGATATGACGCCAGTATTTATGCACAAAGGCCATATGAGTACAGCAATAAGAGTAGTTGGTCGCTCTGGCCATAGCTCCGATCCCGAACGTGGTCTTAACGCCATTGAAGTAATGCATAAAGTGATTACAAAATTGATGATCTTAAAAGAACATTTAAAGCATAAGTATTCAATAAACCACTTCGAAATCCCTTATCCAACATTAAACTTAGGTAATATTCATGGCGGCGATAACGCGAATAGAATTTGTGGTTGCTGTGAAATGCATATAGATATGCGCCCATTACCAGGTTTAAGTGTACAAGAACTACAAGCATTAGTATTCGATGCAACGAAAGAGATAAATCAGCAATACCCAAATGCGGTGAGCGTTATTGATTTACATGAACCAATACCGGCATTTAGTGGTAGCACCGACAGTGCTTTAGTAAAAATGGCTGAAAAAATAGCGGGGAAAAAAGCGGTCGCAGTAAATTACTGCACTGAAGCGCCGTTTATCCAGCAACTCGGTTGTGAAACGATTGTAATGGGCCCAGGCTCAATTAACCAAGCACACCAGCCTGATGAATTTTTAGCGATGGAAAAAATAAAACCATCACAACAAATAATCACTGATCTTATAAAAGCAAATTGCTTTAGCTAATAAGATTACAATAAAGGCGCCAATTGGCTGTCTCTTATACACAAATCCCTGCTAAGAAATTAGCGGGGATTTTTTTGAACTAAATCTCAATGTCATGATCAGATCTTCAAATCTTGTTTGAGGGCACATTATGATTAACGAACATACTCATTGGGCAAAACAACAATTCGGTAAATCGGACTTAGGTGATCCAAGAAGAACAGCGCGTCTGGTAAAGTTAGCATCAACGCTTGCAAATGAACCAGGAAAACCACTTGTGAACATCACTCAATCCCCCGCCGATATGGAAGGTGCCTACCGCTTTATTCGCAACGAGAATATTGACGCAACGGCTATAGCAGAGTCAGGCTTTAAAGCCACGGTTGAACAAGCAAAAAGTCATAACTTATTGCTCGCATTAGAAGACACGACCACACTAATTTATAAGCATTCCTCCATTCGAGATGATTTGGGTCATGTCGGACGAGGAGCAAAACAACGAGGCTTGTTAGCTCATAGCGTATTACTGTTTGCGCCAGACACAAAGCAAGTTGTGGGATTAATTGAACAGTCTCGCTGGAGTCGTGATATCAACACGATTGGAAAAAGAGAAAAACACGCGACGACTTCTTACGAAGAAAAAGAAAGTTACAAGTGGGAGTCAGCGTCACGAGCGATGGCAGAGCGGCTGCAAGGACAAATGGCGAACGTGATATCGGTGTGTGACCGCGAAGCGGACATCTACGAATACTTGCAGTATAAACTGACCGAGCAGCAACGATTCGTCGTACGCTCGATGCAAAGTCGTCATATTGAAGAAGGTGAGGATAAGCTCTATGCGTTTGCAAGCGAGCTGATGAGTGCAGGCACCAAACACATCCACATTGCACAAAAAGGAGGAAGAAAAGCCCGAAGCGCAACACTGGATATCACCTATGCGCCAGTGACACTCAAAGCGCCTTACAATAAGAAAGGACACTCCCTCCCAGTTTACTATGTCGGCTGTACAGAGCGAGGAAACGCTAAGAATGGCTTAAGCTGGCACCTATTAACCAGTGAACCAGTCACCAGCAAAGAAGACGCCTTAGCTATCATCACCTACTATGAGCACCGTTGGCTTGTAGAGGAATACCATAAAGTCTGGAAAAGTGATGGTACGGATATCGAAAGTTTACGCCTTCAAAGCCAAGATAACATGGAAAGATTGGTGACGATTAATGGCTTTATTGCGACGCGAATATTGCAACTAAAGTTCACCAATGAGCAGCCTGATTCTCCAAGTTGTGAACAACTGTTATCTCCCAAAGCATGGAAGTTATTGTGGTTAAAGAGAATAAAAACACCATTGCCTGAAACTGCTCCAAATATGTCATGGGCGTATCAGGAACTGGCAAAGTTAGGAGGCTGGAAAGATACCAAGCGCACAGGGCGTGCATCTGTGAAAGTGTTATGGAAAGGATGGCTTAAGTTACAAGCCATCCTGGAAGGCTACGATTTAGCAAAATCTCTTGAGTCAGACTTGTGATCAAGAGACAGCCAATTGGCGCCTTTATTAATACAGAACTAAGGCCTAATTACCTTTAACTTCTAAGTTAATAAACTTAACTAGTTCTTCAGGTTGCCCTACTAGCATCATAACTTGTTGGTTAATTTCCATCATAGTTTTACCTTCAGGTAGCTTTGCAGACACACTGAATGAATTTAAACCTTTCGCAAAGCTGGTTAAAGCCTCTGCAATATCTTCAGTTACAGGAGCTTGTTGTAACTGTTGCTCTAGCGTCATTTCCATTTGCTCAAGCGTCATACCTTGCTTTTCAAGCTCGCTTGAGAGTAAATCTTTTAATTTACCCTGGTTATTTAAGGCAAAGCTAACATTACGCGGCTCTAATTTACTCATTGCTTGCATAACAAGTGTTTGCTGCTGTAATTCTTGCTCATACGTCAGCGGTTGGTCACCGGCTTCTTGCTGCGCCTTGCTAATAGCTAATGAAGCATCCATTAACGCTTTTGAATTAGCTAAACCCATATCCATATTAAAACTAACAATGTCTTTTGCATCAAGCTTAACTACTACATCACTATTGCCAGACTCTTCATCGTAATCAAGTGATGAATGTAAATCGTAACTTGCCGACGCTAACATTTCGTTTGTATCAGCTGGTAATTTTAATACGAAGCTTTTATCAAACTGAAAGCTTTTTACATCAAATGATGTATGTGGTGATATTTTATCCGGCTCGTAACCAGTTATTTCAATGCTTTGAATATTAGCAACATTGTCACCTTCAGGGCTTATTACTTCCATGTTTGTTATTTCTACACTCTTTGAGATAACACTTGCCGATAAACCAGCGTATTTAAATGTAGCGCCAGTTTGCTCGCTTACTAAAGCAAGTTGCTTATCTACTTCTGCACGCACTTCTTGAGTTGCTACGTAGTTTGCGTAACTAACACCACCCACGCCTGCGGCCACAAGAGCTGCAACTATAACTAATTTTTTCATGTCATTTCCTTATTTAATTCTTTCTATAAAGTGTCTCAACTTAAGAGTAACACTGAAGAACATCACCGATAAGTGTTAATTAATCAAACTAAGTAACTCATGTACGGTTTTTACAGGGGTAATTTTAGCGCCTAGCCCTTCCATCGATTTATGGTAATTGCGAAATGGAATATATATTTCTGTAAAACCATGTTGTGCAGCCTCTTTAACACGCGGTACACCACTGTCTATTGGGCGTACATCGCCGTTTAAGCTAAGTTCTCCCATAATACACGTGGTACGAGGTACAACAAATTCGTTTAAACTGCTAAGTAACGCGGTTACTAATGCTAAATCGATGCAGGTTTCTGTCTCATCAATTCTTAAACCACCCACAATATTAAAAAACGTATCGTGAAATATTTTAGTTTTAGTATGCTTACGTAATATACCGGTCAGCATTTTTATACGATTCATATTTAAACCAACACAAACACGCTGCGGAAATTCAGCTTCTGTTTCGGTAGTTAAACATTGAATCTCAAGCAATAAATTACGATTCCCTTTACGAATACAGGTAATAGTAGAGCCAGGTGAGTCGGTGGTTGAACCCGATAAAAATATTTCACTTGGATTATCAACGCTTAACATCCCACGTTCACACATTTTAAAAATGCCAACAGTATCAATATCACCAAAGCGGTTTTTATTTGCCCTAAGTGTTCGTATTTGCCCATCGTTGGTATCTATGTGTAAAAGCGCATCAACAATATGTACAAGTGTTTGAGGGCCTGCTATTTCGTTATTTTTATTTACGTGAGCAATAATGAACATAGTTACATCATTTTGCTTACAGTACTGAGTTAATGCTTGGGCGGCGCTTTTTACTTGCGAAGGCGAACCTGGGCTACCATTTGCCGTATCGGTTACAACAGCTTGAATAGAGTCAATAACAGCAAACTTAATTTTATTTTTTTCGAGCTCTTCGATGATGGTTTCAACGCTCGTTTCTGAAAGTAAATAAAGCTCGTCCGGGTTATAGTTTAACTTTAAACGATTTACCCTGTTTTTAAACTGCGATAAAGATTCTTCTGCCGTACAGTAAAGTGACGGCATCCGCTGTGACATTCTCGCCACTAAGTCAGATAGCAAAGTTGTCTTACCCGCCCCCGGATCGCCCGAAATTATATTAACAGAGCCAGTAGTCACCCCGCCGCTTAGTACGCGATCAAGCTCGCCGATTTCAGTTAGCTGCTTTTCAGCCTCTGATGTAGCAATATCATTGATTTTTTTAGAACCACCACCAACACCACCAGCATAACCACCAACGTTTGATCGTATTGATGCTTTTTTACTATGCCCTGCTGAAGGCTTAAATTCCGCTAATGTGTTCCACGCACCGCAGCGACATTGACCCTGCCAACGTTGATAGTTCATGCCACATTCGGTACAAACAAATTCTACTTTTGCCGCTTTAGCCATTGATAACTTTACCTACTATTCTTTAAATTAAAAAAATTCTTACTATTAGGCGCTTATTTTGCCATTTCAGGCATTTACTTAGCAACAAACTCTTGCCTGCTTAAAAATCTGGCGTCACAATCAATAAATACACATGGTGTTTCTTTTTAGCTATAATTTAGGGCATACTTTTTGCTTTGTAATAGTTTAAAGTAACTTGCCAATAAAATGGCAAATAACACATACATAACAAGAGCTAAACAGTAGTAACTCAAATAATTGTACCTATATTAATAACATAGCGCGATTTAACGTTTATTGAACTTCTAATAAATGGACTTAACAGTATACCTACTTTTTCAATTAGACGGTGATGGTTTTATAAATGGCTGATGACATAATGCTCAAACACGAAGACCTCGTGAATGAGTTAAAAACATATTTAGGCAACGCTAAATTTGATTTAATTTTTAAGTCTAAAATAGCTGGGCTTACAAAGCCTGAACAGTTTTTAATGAAAATGGAAATGACACGCTTATCTCAGCCGATAGCGCGCTTTATTGACTTACGTGGTTTAGTGACTGGGCAGGTAAAGCCTTATGATCACAATGGCAAACAACATTTCATGGATGAAACAGCGATTGAAGTATTTGAAGCTGCGCTAAAACAACACGGTGGTTATACCCTTGCCGTTTATGAGGCAGTGATGAACACCGAAAATAATCATCGGGTGTTACAACGCAAAACCACAGAAAAAATTGCAGAGCAAGCCATTGATGACTCCCTTAATACAAATGTTATAAAGTTTGCCTCTTATGAAAGCCGCTCTGAAGAGCGAATGAACTATTCAATTAAAGTAACGGTTGAATACAACGACAAAAAAAGTATTGCTGCTAGCACTTCCGATATATCCCTCAGTGGTTGTAAAATAAAGCTAGCCACTCGTTATGTACTAAAAAAAGGACATTTAATCGCCTTGCGTTTGGTAGGTTTAGAGCAAGACTTTGAGCTAGGTTTAAAAAATGGCATTCAGTATGAGGTTGTCGCCGTAGAAAATATTTCTAAAGAGTTTAATCATATTCGTTTAAAACGCACCTTTATTGAAAATAATGAAGCGTTTGATAATTTTTTAGAAAGCTTTATCCACGGTAATAAACGTCGCTATAAAGTAAACCTTGATAATACGCTCGATGCTGTGGTTTCTAAGGGTTACGAGCAATACTATATTCCACGCGTCACCTCTTTATATGTGTTTTTAAGTAAAAAAGACAATGTACTTTATCCTAGCTTAAGTCTAACCACCGAAAACAACATTTTTATTCAACGTTACTTTACCGATGAACGCCAAAACCCTTGTTTATACAGTGTGCTTAATGAGCAACGCATTAATGCATTACTTTTAAAACAGGCTCCAGTTAAAGAAGATTATTTATATACTTTTACTCATATTTCAGCGGGCAAAATTTATTATTATTCTGCAACACGTAATGAGCTTGAACAAAACCCTCAGCTAAAAAACTTATTTTTAGGTTTTGGCAGTCAAAAAGACACTTGGCAGTGCTTTAAAATACAAATTATGCCAAGCCATCCAGATGACTCATTTATTCCTTTATCGTTACCAAACACTGTAAGTAAAAATATTGAAAAGCTCAATAAGCCGCCTTCTCCTCGGGTAGAAGGGTTAGTGAAAAATGTAAAATATATGGTGGTACTAACTGCTATTGGTAATAAAACTGAACAGCAACACTATCAGCAATTAAATTACGATAAAGCTTTGATTAATCAATTGAAGAGTTTTGGCCATAGCAAAAGTAAGTCTGCGCCTTATTTAGATATTGTACCTTTAGAGTATGTAAATCTTCGCTCTGATAAGCGCTACTTATATAAAACGAATGTGTCGATTAGCGTAAACGATGAGGTAGTACATGGCCTTACTCGCGACTTTTCGGTTATGGGCTTACAGCTTGAATGCAAACAACCAGTAAGCTTAAAAAAAGGCGACATTGTTTTACTCTCGTTTCCTGACTTACAAAAAATAACCAAAACATATCAGCTTAGTGAGCTAAAGTACGAAGTGATGGCTGTAAATAAGTCGTTCACTATTATTAATTTAAAAGCCAGCCGAGTTGCCGACTTACCCCATGCTGGAGTGCTGTTTTTTACGCAGTTAATTAACAGTAATAAAGATAAACTAAAAGTGTCAGAAGAAGCGCCTAAAGTGCCAGGGCTCTCTACAGCACTTAGAAATATGGTAACTAAAAGCGTTTGCCAGTTCCCACTTTATTTACATAAAGAAGGAGCGCACTTTAAAGCAGGTGCAATTGGCTTTGGCTTATACCCTAGTCCACTACATGTGCTTTTACAAAACTTTGGTTTGTTGGGTAATAAAACCGATTTATCGAGCATTATTACTGATGAGCAAATCGTTAATGTGATCACCCCACAGATAAAAGATCTTAGCCGCCAAGATCCGCCAAGCGCCTTTACACTTGTGATTAATTTTGATCCCCGTAAGGGCAGTATTTCAGAGTCTACTACCAGTTATTGCATAGCAGGTGAGGATTATAATGATTTTCAGGAACAAATAAGCAAAGGCTTAAAGTCGAATCTTATTTTTGTTATGCGCTTGTACATATCACGTACTGGACGCCCAGATACCGATTATTTATCTAACGAACTAAAATATGTGAGTCAATATGCGCTGCATAAAGCAAGGGAATTAGAAGAGGCATTGTGGTCTGTAGCGGGTGTCGGTGATATTGTCGATATCACCGAAGAAGCCTTAAGCCATTTAAAACTTGAACAGCAACAAGTTGACCAAATGGGTCGCCGCAAACTGCTTTGGCTAAACCGCCTGCGTTAAACAGTAGCCACACTATTTAATGGTATAGCTAGCATATACAGTAATTGTAATAACGAGCCTTGGCAAATAGCTGCTTGGGCTTGCTCAACCACTTTTGCTTTACCATGTACTGCTACACCTAGCCCTGCTGTTGCCATCATTTTTAAATCGTTAGCCCCATCGCCAATCGCCACTGTTTGCGACTTTATTAATCCCAGCTGTTGCTGTAATGACTCTAAAATAACGGCTTTTTGCTGTGCATCTACAATTGCGCCTAATACTTTACCTGTGAGCTTATTATCTTTAAATTCAAGCACATTAGCGTGTACTTCATCTAAATTGATTAACGCTTGTACTTGCTCTGCAAAGGGTACGAAACCACCCGACGCAATGGCTAAGTGCCACTGATGCTGTTTAAGTATTTGGCAAAGCATTTTAATACCCGGCATTAAAGGTAAATTATTTTTTAACTCATCTATTAAGCTTTTTTCAATTCCGGTAAGTTTAGCGACGCGCTGATTTAGGCTTTCACTAAAATCAAGCTTACCAGCCATTGCCAGTGCTGTTACCGAAGCAACCTCATCGTATACGTTAGCTAAGCGTGCAATTTCATCTATGCACTCAATAGTAATAGCGGTTGAATCCATATCCATTACCAATAAACCTGGCTCATACAAGTTGGGTGGGCAAGCTATTTGCACTAGCTGAAAATCAAGTGTGCTGGAAAATTGTTGTAATACTAGCGGGTTTATAGTTTTATCTGCATTTTGCGCGTAAAAACACAGTGCTGGTGCAAGCCCTAAATCAGGTTGGTATTGGCATATAGCGGTGACTTTTTGGTTATGTGTCGCTAAAAAGTCAACAATACTGGCAATGTGTTTTTCCGTAAAATCACCTGCAAATGCGATGCTAAATAACCCTAATGCTTTGTTTGGAATATAATCGAGAGGTGTAGATACACCACCACTATAGCTAAACCATTTATTTAGAGTTAAGTGTTGTAATGGTTGCTCAGCAGCTTGCTGTGCCATGTTGATTTGCGACATGGGATCTCCGTGTTTATTTTTATTTTCCTGATAGTTGGCATCTCAAAACTGCTATTCTCAACACTAAATTCGCCATCAGGTGGGGTTTAAGGTTATAGTTAGTGTAGTTGTAACATCAAATCAAAATGCTGTCAGTAGCATAAACGGTGACTATGAAAAATAACCATATTAAAAACCCTATAAGCGCATCCCAAAGAAAGCGACTCGTTCGCTTAATTCTTGCGGCTGGCTGTTTTGTATTACTAAGCTGGGTGGGTGTTAATAGTAGTTTTCAGAGCCACCAGTTACTTTACGATAGCGCCGACAGCACCGCCAAAAGCCTCACTCAGTTTATGGCTTTAAATGTTAAAACACCTTTAATCGAAAAAAATAAACCCCAGCTCAATGCAATTTGTAACGATATAAGTAAAGATGAGTTCGTGCTTTCGGCCACTATTTACGATCAACAGGGTATTTTATTAGCCAGTAGCGACAATTGGCAGTCGCATCATGTTTATGGTCAACTTTCTGATTCTCCCCCCGGAATAAGTAAGTTAAAAACACCTTTTATGGAACCTGTTATAAGCGATGATGACCGCCCTATAGGTTTTGTATCTATTACTTATTTAACTCGCGCTGCAATATCCGACAGCCATAATCATTTTCATGACTTAGGCAGACAGGTTTTATTAATGCTAGTGATTGCTTGTATTTTTACGTGGCAGTTAGGCCGTGGATTAAAGCGCTGGCAGGTAAATCGTTATATGCAAAAAACATCTGAACAAGAATCATAAAGTTGCTTTGCAAGCGTCTCTTTTTCGCTGTGTGGCTTTAAATCACATAGTGCGTCAAACACATCAGGTATATGCAATGGCGTGTTAACCTTCCCTTGGTAGCCACTTAACGGCATTGAAGGTGAATCCGTTTCAAGCACTAAGTGCTCGGGCTCAATAGCGGCAATAACAGCACGGGTTTTAGCTGCACGTTGATAGGTAATAACACCGCCTACGCCAAGCTTAAAGCCCTGTTTGATATAATACTTCGCTTGTTGGATTGAACCTGAAAATGCATGAATCACTCCCCCATTTTTTGGCTTACAAAGTTTAAACGCTTGCGCAATTAAATCATGGCTTTGCCTGTGATGTACAATGAGCGGTAAGCTTAGCTCGTTAGAAAGCTTTATTTGCTGTTCAAATAAATAAGTTTGTTTAGAGAGGTTTTCAATGCTTCTATCAAGCCCACACTCACCAATAGCCACTAACTGATGCTTATTTGTAGTTGCAAACTCGAATAACGCTTCTATGTGCGATTCTTTATGTTGATCTAAGAAGTAAGGATGTAGCCCTGCCGCTATTTTTATACTTGGATAGGTTGCTTTGAGCTCTATAAGAGTATGCGATTGAGCAAGCGTAATACCCGGTACAACAAACTGATTAACTCCCTTTGCTACACACTCGGTTATGAGCGATTCACGACTTGAATCAAACTCACTAAAATCGAGATGGCAATGAGAGTCAATAAATTGCACGGTTACTTACTCATCTATTTATTAAGGGTTTAAGCGTGTAATTTGCCAGCTATTATCTGCTTGGCGCTGATACATAAAACGATCATGTAAACGATGCGCCCCACCTTGCCAAAACTCAATTTTAGTGGGCACTACACAATAACCGCCCCAAAAATCAGGTAATGGAATTTCACCTTTAGCAAACTTGTTTTTCATATTAGCAAAGGTTTCCATTAGTACTTTACGTGATGACACCGGACGACTTTGCGCTGACGCCCACGCAGCTAATTGGCTTTCTTTAGGACGAGATAAAAAGTACTTTGCCACAGCAGAAGTTGGTAATGGTTTAGCCTCGCCATATACAATAACTTGGCGTTCCATGTGATGCCACGGAAAGTGCAAGGAAATTTTATTATTACCTTTAAGCTCTTGCGCTTTACGCGAGCCGGTATTAGTAAAAAACACAAACCCGTTATCATCTAAATGTTTTAAAAGCACAATACGCTGTGAAGGTTGACCGGTTTCATCAACGGTTGCTACAACCATTGCAGTAGGATCGGGCAATTGACTTGCTACCGCATGCTCAAGCCACGTTTCAAACTGCTTAAACGGATCATCTTGCAAGTTATCTTCGCTTAACGCGTCTTGCAGGTATTCACGACGGATATCTTCGAGTTTCATAACAAGTCCTTTAAATAAAGCCTTAGAAAACAGCTTAGAGTAGCGAGCTTAAAACAATAGATGTTGAGTAATAACAAACATTAAGATTCAGGTATATACGATAGCAATAAACGCAGAGACTCAGGTGCATTCGATAGCAATAAGTATAGAGTCTCAGGTGAATCGTTGGGTTTCGTTTCACTCAACCCAACCTACAATGTAAAACATTACATCTGCAAGTGTAGAAGTGCTGACAAGACGGAGTGCTTTTTTATGCCAAGGAGCATACATTTAGTATGTGACTTAGGCTAAAAAAGCACGACAATGCAGTCAAAGCGAACTACACGCAGCAGAAGGTGATTACATTTGCTCCATAACTTCAATACCTAGCAGATCCAATCCCGTTTCTAGTGTTTTAGAAACCAGATTACACAGCACTAAACGGCTATCGCGCACGCTTGGCTCTACGCCTTCTTTAAGTACTGGGCAGGCTTCGTAAAAT
Organism: Pseudoalteromonas sp. HL-AS1; assembly: GCF_031198785.1. Taxonomy (NCBI): domain Bacteria; kingdom Pseudomonadati; phylum Pseudomonadota; class Gammaproteobacteria; order Alteromonadales; family Pseudoalteromonadaceae; genus Pseudoalteromonas; species Pseudoalteromonas sp. HL-AS1. The sequence goes on along the minus strand of NZ_CP133569.1, from coordinate 876,589 downwards.
GTCATGTATAAGCTTGCAAGCTCATATAAGTAACCACATAGTACGTGCGGTGTTGCTTCGCTGATCATTAAATCAAGTACTTCTTCGAGCTGCAGTAGCTTAAGTGCAAGTGCTTTTTCTTGAGGCTCAACAATTGCAACGTCTGAATTTAATGTAGCAGCATCAACGCCTGACTTACGGAAAATACTGCGTACGCGTGTATAAGCATATTGTAAGTAAGGCGCTGTTGCGCCTTCAAAACTTAGCATGCTGTCCCAGTTAAAAATGTAATCACTGGTACGGTGCTTAGAAAGGTCGGCATATTTAACTGCGCCAATACCTACTTTACGGGCAATTTCGCTGCGATCGCTATCACTTAAATCAGACTCACGTTCAGCTAATTTTGCTGCTGCGCGGTTAATTGACTCTTCTAATAAGTCAGCAAGTTTTACTGTGCCGCCAGTACGTGTTTTAAATGGTTTATTATCGGCGCCCATCATGGTGCCAAATGGACAAAACTCATAGCTTGTTTCATCACGTAATAAACCGGCTTTACGCGCAGTTAGCTCTACTTGATTAAAGTGAAGACTCTGGCGTGCATCTACAAAAATTAAGATGCGATCAGCACCTAATTTATTTGAACGGTAGTCACATGCAGCTAAATCTGTTGTTGCATATAAAAAACCACCGCCAGATTTTTGTACGATAAACGCTGATGGCTCGCCATCTTTATTAGCTAGCTCATCTAAAAACACCACTTGCGCGCCTTGCGACTCTACGGCAATGTTTTTATCTTTAAGTAGGCTAATAATATCGTTAAGCTCTGCATTGTATGCGCTTTCAGCCATAATATCGTCTTGCGTAAGTGTTACGTTTAGACGCTTGTAAACTTCTTCAGAGTGCTTTACAGACGTGGCGATGAATAACTTCCACAGTTTTTCACAGTGTGCATCGCCACCTTGTAATTTAACAACGTAATCACGGGCTTTATCAGCAAAGCCTTCTTCGTCGTCAAAGCGTTTTTTAGCATCGCGGTAAAAAGTTTCTAAATCAGCAAGCGCAACAGTATCTAAGTCAACGCCTTGACTAATTTGATCTTCTAAATGCGCGATTAACATACCAAATTGCGTACCCCAATCACCCATATGATTTTGGCGCACAACCGTATCGCCTCTAAATTCAAGCGCACGTACAATTGAGTCACCAATAATAGTTGAACGTAAATGACCTACGTGCATTTCTTTAGCTAGGTTTGGTGATGAATAATCAACAACAACTTTTTGTGGCTTAGCGTGCTCGTTTACAGCTAGTTTTGCATCATTGTTAGCCGCTTTAACGCTTTGCGCTAAAAACTCAGGCTTTAAATGGATATTAATAAAACCAGGACCCGCAATTTCAGTCTTTTGTGCAATATCGCTTACATCAAGGTTATCAATAATTTTTTGTGCAAGCTCACGCGGGTTGCTTTTCATTTTTTTAGCTGCGCCCATGGCTGCATTAATTTGGTAATCACCAAATTGTGGACGCGTGCTTTGCGTTACTGCCGGGTTTGTGTCTTCAGGTAAGCCTGCACCGACCATAGCTGCAATGGCTTTTTCAATTAAAATAGTACGAATATTCATATTTTTTTACCTTTGTAAACCCGCCAAAGCAGGTTTTCTTTTAATTCTTGTAAATGAGCTCTAGTTTTCGCGTGTATGGCTAAACGTTACTTCTGGGTAGCGCTCTACCGATAAGTTAAGGTTTACACGGCTCGGCGCAATGTAAGTTAAGTTATCACCGCCATCGAGTGCTAAATTGCTTTCGCATTTACGTTTAAATTCTTCAAACTTTTTAACGTCATCACTGCTTACCCAGCGTGCCGTATTCACGTTTACGCCTTCATAAATAGCATCAACGTTATATTCTGCTTTTAAACGTGCTACAACCACATCAAACTGAAGTACGCCTACCGCGCCTACTATTAAGTCGTTATTAATAAGTGGTCTAAATACCTGTACAGCCCCTTCTTCAGAAAGCTGTACTAAGCCTTTTAATAATTGCTTTTGCTTAAGCGGATCGCGAAGGCGAATACGACGAAATAGTTCAGGGGCGAAGTTAGGAATACCACTAAATTTAAGTTTTTCGCCTTGCGTGAACGTATCACCAATTTGAATTGTACCGTGGTTATGCAAGCCAATAATGTCGCCAGCGAAAGCATCTGCGGCACGTTCACGATCGCCCGCCATAAAGGTTACCGCATCAGAAATGCTCACTTGCTTGCCAATTCGCACGTGATTCATTTTCATGCCTTGGCTGTACTTACCCGATACAATACGCATAAATGCAATACGGTCACGGTGTTTAGGGTCCATGTTGGCCTGAATTTTAAATACAAACCCGGTAAAGTTTTCTTCAGTTGCAACAATTAGTCTGTCTTCGGTTTCACGTGGTAATGGCGTTGGCGCCCACTTAGTTAAACCATCTAACACGTGATCAACACCAAAGTTACCAAGTGCGGTACCGTAATAAACTGGCGAAAGCTCACCGGCTAAAAACAAATCTAAATCAAATTCGTTTGATGCACCAATAACAAGCTCAAGCTCATCACGTAACTGCGCAGCTAAGTCTTCACCAATGGCAATATCTAACTCTGGATTATCAAGGCCTTTAATTGTGCGAACATCTTGAATTTTATGACCTTGGCCCGTTTTATATAAAACCGCTTCATCGTTATGAATATGATAAACACCTTTGAATTCTTTACCACAACCAATTGGCCAAGTAATGGGTGCACAGGCAATATTTAGCTCTGTTTCAACTTCGTCCAGCACTTCCATTGGGTCGCGAATATCACGGTCACATTTGTTCATAAACGTAACAATAGGTGTGGTACGCAGGCGTGTAACTTCCATTAGCTTACGGGTACGGTCTTCTACACCTTTAGCCGCATCAATAACCATTAAGCACGAATCTACTGCTGTTAATGTACGGTACGTATCTTCAGAGAAATCTTCGTGTCCTGGCGTATCAAGTAAATTAACAAGTGCGTCGTTATATGGAAATTGCATTACAGACGTAGTAACTGATATACCACGCTCTTTTTCCATTTCCATCCAGTCAGATTTAGCATGCTGGTTAGAGCCGCGACCTTTTACAGTACCAGCTCTTTGAATAGCTTGTCCGAATAACAATACTTTTTCGGTAATCGTTGTTTTACCAGCATCAGGGTGAGAGATGATAGCAAAGGTCCTTCGCTTATTGATTTCATTAAGAAAATCTTGGTTTGCCATGTATAAATTCTTTTAGTTTGTACACGGATTTGTACACACTTTTGGAAGTACTCTCTTTCAGTTCTTCGCTTGTCAAATCCGTCGTGTTAATCGTAATTGGCCGCTATTTTCGCTGATCTTGACTTTATAAACAATCAATGGTTATCTAATCGGTTACCATTTACTCTCAGCGTGCGCCAATGCTCAGTTGTAGCTGTTTGCAATCGTTGCTTCTTCAGCTCATGAACAACTGTGGCTAAACCACAAATTCCTTCGCTACCAAAAATCGATGATAGCTTGTCGTACTACACCAATGATGGTGCAGTTGCCGTTGATCGGTATTGCAGGGTATTGGGGGTTCAAAGGTTTTAGGTACTTCTGTTCACCGTCAATGACCAACTGCTTAAAGGTTGCTTCTTTCGAATCATCCAAACGCGCAACAACCAATGAACCTGAAGTGCAAGGTAACTCAGGATCAACAACGATCACTGCCCCCTCAGGTATGGATTTTTTCCCGCTTGGATTTTCCATACTGTCGCCTTTTACGCGAAGTGCGAAACAACCCTCATGTGCTTTTCCAGTGACTTCACGCCACTCTTCAGCATCTTCATGGGCAAATCCCTCCGCTATTTCAGTCCAATCACCGGCCTGAACCCAGTTAATGAGAGGAATTCTTCCCTTAATGTCAGGCCCAACTTCTACATTACCGACCCCCAAGCCAATCTCGCCATCACCTGTGGCGAGCCAATGAGCATTCACGCGAAGCGCCTCCGCGATCTGCATGGTGTAACGAGACCTAGCCGATTTACCAGAGCAAATCTGGCTGATCGACTGCTGTTTGATACCAATGCGACGAGCCAACTCAGACTGAGTCACCCCAGTAAGCTGCAAGGCATGGTTTAGTCGTTCGGATAAAGTTTTCATAAGCCCGTATTCTACAAATAAAACTGTAGCCTTTCAACAATTTTAACTGTTGACTAATCTACAGTTTAAACTGTAACACTCAATCTTGTAACAGTTATTATTGTAACAGGTGACGGTATGGAAGTGTTCAACACGACACAAAAACATCTCCGCCGTGCCATTGACTTGTTCGGCGGGCAATCAGCATTAGCACAAGCCATCAACTCAAAACAGCAAAACGTCTGGTTTTGGTTGAATAAATCAGGGCGTGTTCCCGCTGAATTCGTTTTACCCATCGAACAAGCTACGCAAGGACAGGTAATGTAAATACCCCATTTAGAACACAGTCATCTCGTAGAATATTTATGCCGCATTTCGGTACTCAAACGGCGTCATATCATTGAGTGAATCGTGCGGTCGTTGATGCATAACTCAATCCAATCTTCGGCTATTTGCTTCACTTCATTCAGGTTGTTGAAGATGTAGCCGTCGAGTACATCGTCACGATAAGTTAGGTTGAACCGTTCAATGTATGCGTTCTGATATGGGCAGCCGGGCTTGATGTAATCAATCATAATGTCATGTGCTTTTGCCCAATTCACAAACACTTCCGAGGTGAATTCGCTGCCATTATCAACTCGAATTTTCTCAGGGTAAGCGTGTCACTCAGCAAGTTGGTCAAGATAGCGTATGACGCGCAGCGACGACATGCTGGTCGCAATATCGATACCTAAAACTTCGCGATTAAAGTCGTCAATAATGTTAAATGTGCGGAACCTGACTTTGTTGTGCAAGCTGTCGCTCATAAAGTCCATTGACCAGGACTTACTCCAGTGCATTTGGAGCAGCTCTGGAATGCGATTGGGTAGTCGCTTTTTACCTTTGCGTCGCAGGTTCAGTTTTAACTTAGTATAAACGCGATAAACTCGTTTGTGGTTCCAGCGGTTGCCTATAGCTTACGAAGGCGTTTGAAGCACTTCGGGAAGCCCCACCGATGGTGCCTTTCGATTAAAGCATTCAAGGCATCAATGATTTCGTCATCATCGTTCAATTTCGGCTCGTAATAGTAAGCAGTGCGACTGATACCAACCACATCACAGCTCTATTACAACGCTCGCCTTATACTGCACCTGCAACTCGCGTGCCCAGACTTTTCGTTCTGCCACAGGTGCTAGAGCTTTTTTTATGATGTCTTCTTGCATCTGTGACTTGAGGCTCAACTCAGCATACATCTGCTTAAGCCGACGGTTTTCTTCCTCAAGCTCTTTTAAGCGGCGCACATACGACGCCTCCATGCCGCCGTATTTTTCGCGTCATTTATAAAACGTTGAATTACCGATACCGTACTTACGGCAGATATCTTTCACCGGCATACCGGCTTTGGCCTCTTTTAAAATCGCCACAATCTGGCTTTCTGTCATGCGTTTGCTCATCGTAAAACTCCTTTGTTTTAGTTTAAAAGAAATTCTACGAGTGAGCTGTATTATTATACGGGGTAGCTACACTAACAATCGGTGTAAAAACTCCGATAAAAAGTATGATTAAGCCGAACACTTGTTTTGTGTTCATGAGTTCTCCTTTTTGTATCGCTAACGCCTGAGTTAAACCGCGCCGCGAACCGGCGTCGGCTTGAACGAATTGTTAGTCTTGCTAGCCAGGTAGCTTTGCCGCAAGTACATCAACGCTTTCGATGGACGGGGGCTCGGAGAACAACTCACCTGCCTTTGCCATCAACGCGGCTGCGACCTTGCCGGAGAGATGGGCCTGGCGACCCGCGTCATCCGGGAAAGCATCAAAGATTCCGAAAGTGCTTGGTCCAAGGCGAATGCCAAACCACGCAGTGGTGGCAGGCTCCTCATTGACGATGGGAAGGCCACTCATAAGGAAGCTCTCAACCTCTTTCTCTTTTCCGGGTTTCGCTTCAAGGCGAACGAACAAGGCTACTTTGACCATGGAATATCTCCTGTTGTTAAAACGACATCACGATATGCGATGTTCTCTTGTAAGCTTAGCTGGTAATGCCTGATTTTTCTAGACACCTTCTACCCTTTTAAAATATTCACGCTCAAAGTTGTTTGGCGATACTCTGTCATTTTTCGTATGACGCCGAGTTGGATTGTAAACCATCTCAATATAATGAAATACTGCCTGTTTGGCTTCAGCCCGGTTTGGATAAATACGACGGCGTATTTTTTCCTTCTTTAAATTGCTGAAGAAGCTCTCAGCAACCGCATTATCATGACAGTTACCACGTCGACTCATACTGGCTTTAATATTGTATACATCGAGTAATTTTCTGAACTGCCGACTGGAATATTGAGAGCCCTGGTCGGAGTGCAAACTGACTTGTTGCTGCGGTTTTCGTCACCAATAAGCGGCTGCAATGGCTTGCATAGCCAAGTCTTCGGGCATTCGTTCGCTCATCGACCAACCAACGATATTACGTGCGAATAAATCCATGACGACGGCTAAAAAAAGAAAGCCTTCATGTGTTTTAATGTAAGTGATGTCGGTCACCCACCATTGATTAGGGTGCTCGACGTTAAATGCGCGATTTAACGCGTTATCGGCAATAATATCGGTCTTACCTACGTAGTAGCCTCGGGGCGTGTTATAATCCCGCTGCGCACGAATGCCTTCTTTTTGCATTAAGCGTAAGATCCGATCACGGCCACAATATTGGTTGGAGTCACGAAAGTCCATGTAGATATTGCGGTAACCATGAAAGCCACCGCTTTCTATCCAAAACTGCTTAATTTTTTGCGCGAGTTTTTGGTCTTCACGCTCTCGCTCGCTGACTGGCGATTTCAGCCAATCATAATAACCGCTGGGGTGAACGTCTAACGTTCGGCACTAAACTCTCACGGGATAACGTGAACTACAAGATTTTATGAACCGGTACCGTTCTTTGACTCACCGACAAAGAACACCGCGGCTTCCTTTAACAGGTTCCTTTCTTGTTCAACACGTTTCAGCTCACGTCTCAGCCGGGCATTTTCAGCTCGTAAGTCTTGTTCTTCTTCACGCGCTTTTGTTGGCTTTGAAATTTTTTAAGCCATCCATACAGCGTTTTAGTGCTTATACCTAGACGTTCAGCAACATCATTCACACTGTAGCCATGCACTGCGACTTGATTCACTGCTTCTTGTTTAAACTCGTCCGAATATCGGATACTTTTACCCATGATTTACTTCTTATGATCATAGTTACATTTTTACCATAAAAGGGGAACATTATTGGCTCAGCTATTTTAGAAGGGGCACGCCATGCGGGAGGACGCACGGCGAACTGAGGACGAAGCGCCGGCGTGGACAGCGCCGACGGACAATCACTGATCACGAAAACAAAAAGGCCGGCTTGATGAATGCTTCCGAAAAGAATGTGGTTCTACGGCTTAATGAGCATAAGAAGAGCGCATCAAATCCCTGACGGCTATCTGTCAAATTGCATGGGCGTAGCCATGTTCCATCACAGCATTTTATCAGACCGGCGCGCATCTCTTACCGCCAGAAAAATCGGCACACCAATCTGCGAGAACAACGCCAGGGCCCAAAGGGCGTTGCTGACAATCGACGGTACGAGGGGATGAACGGCTAGCACAACCAGCGCCATGACAATGCCGAACAGCCTCAGACCGGCGCTATGGTAAGTGTCGATGGCATCAGCCACAGTTCGACGCAGCGCCCATAGCGAAGCTAAAAAAACCGCAAGGCCGACCGAGCCAAGCGCGGCGTAGCCGGGCGGATAAGGCTCCCACAGGCCGACGTAGACTTCTCCGGCCAGCGCAACGCCAATCGTCACCGCACTCCACAAAATCACGATGTGAGCAAACCAGTATCTCAGCAGCACGGCACTGGTGCGGCTCTTCGGTTTTGCATTGCCGGCGCAGTCGAAATAAGTCCAGGCCAGCGCGAAGAGGGACAAGCCGCCCATGGTCACATTGAACAGCGTACCCGCGCTGACTTTGTAGACGCCCTTGTCGGCCAGTGTGACCACCAGCTTAAAGAAGCCTTCACCCAGCAAAATCAACATCAGAAGGCCGAAGCGCTCCGAGATGTGTCCGAGTTGAGGCACAAAGCGTTCGAAGCGGAGCGTGCCCACGCGCGGCAGCATGTACTGCAGCTGGATTGCTGCCACGCCGGCGGCAAAGACCCAATAGGCGACCGGTGTGGGCAAAAAAGCCGACAGTGCGAACACCCCGGCCAACACGAAAAAATTCCGCCCCTGTTCCTGCGCCAGCGTATTGCCCGCGTTGTCGGTACAGCGCGCCCGCCAGTAAAGATAGGCCGTCAGCGCCCGATTCAACGCATAGCCCAGCGCGAAATACGTCCAGCCTTCACCGCCCACGTCGGGAATTGCCGCCGCGATGGTCATCATCGTGACAATCTTAAGTGCCATCACCACGCGATGCGGCATGTCCGTGGAGATATACAGCGAGTTATAGACCGAACTGTCTGCCCAGGCATAGAAAATCGCCAGGAACAGTCCCGTAAACACCCAGAATCCTTGCCACCCCAGATGATGGGACAGGTAATTCCCCAGAATGAAAATTGTCACTACATGGACCAGATCGAAGAAAAGTTCCACCCAGTGCACGTGGTCGTGGGTTTCATCGACATCCATGTGATGGCGCGGTCGCCGCCAGAGAAGATCGTTAATTACCATACACACCCCCTTTGCCTTATTGTTATGGCGGGGGTTCTACCCCGTTTCTACGGACAGTTTAAAACGTTTGTAAACTACCTGTCTTTATTCGCTACTCTACGTCGTATTCTTAGATTATGAAACCGCTCGATGTAAAAAATATATCGGCACAATGACCGATAGCACTCATGCTCCCCAAAAGCGCCATAAACTGTCAGGTACTGCATCCAAGCTGCTGCGCCTTCAGCAAAGGTTAGCCCTGCTGGTTTGAGTGCTACATATTCACTTGGTACGACAATCTCTTCTGCGTAGCAGCCATTCTGAGAAAGCCCCATCTGAGGGACAATACAAACCTCTTCCCCAAGGCGTAAATGATTTACCTCTTCCCCGACTTCAATGACTACCCCGGATGCTTCATAGCCGATTCGCAAAGGGAAGTCGGCCTTTTCTATAGTGGCCTCGCCTAAACATGGCATCAGCACGATTGAGCCCAACAACTTTGACCGCAATACGTACATCAGTGGCCTGCAAACTTGGACTCGCCAGCGAGTCAATAGTTAATACCTCGGGACCACCTAATTCATGGAAACGAGCAGTTCGAATTAGTTTTCTTGGGCTCTTATGCATCCTCAACAATAACCTTTTAAACGGAGTCAAGCTTTCAGAGAGTTAATTGTTTTAATATTCTCACTTCGTTCCGATGTATAGGGCGGTATAGAGTATGTACCCACAACATGTGCTACTAAATCACTCACCCCCTCAGAGTACAGAGAAACCTCCCCAACCACGAGAGTACGGCCGACTTTTATCAGAGAACATTCCGCAATGATTCGCTCATTTGCCGATGGCTTACGTAAGAAGTTGATGTTAAGGCTAGTTGTTACTGCCAATGGCACGATGCCAATTTTACCAAGTATCGCCACATAAAGTGCCACATCAGCCACACTCATTAAAACAGGCCCCGAAACCGTTCCGCCAGGACGTAATTCATCCTGACCTACATGATGAGATACAGTCGCTCCACCGTTGCTCACTGCTTCCACAACGCATTTGCTTTGTGGAAACTCCGATTTCATGAAAGCGATAACTTCTTCTTTTGTAGCTGTCATTGAGACTCCTTAAATATTTATTCACGTTTATAGGCACCTGGTGAAGCGTTACTCCAAAACTTCTATACCCTATTGTGAGCCTAGTTTCTCTTCCACCAATGCAAAGCCCTGACTTTCGTAAAGATATCGAGCTGCATTAAGCCCTGAAAAAGTCCATAAGTTGATTTGGACGAAACCCTGAGCATCGGCAAAAGCTAATGCAGAATTGAGAAGCTGTTTACCTAGTCCGAAACCTCTTAAAGAGTCGTCCACAATGAACCATCGTAAATGTGCTCGATTATGCCCAAGTTCTTCACCATCAATGGCAGCAGAAGCTGGAATTTTATCGTCCCGTTTGATCGTCCAAATCTCATTGCATGGGTTATCTAGCCTTCCAATAAATTCCGCCATGCTACTCGCCACTGAACATGCAAATTCCCGACCAAAATCAGCCACTGTCGCGTAATAATGGGCATGCATCTCCGTAACACGTGCAATCAAAATGAATGTCCCTAATCTGATCGTAAGATTCTGATTTAGTTCATTCGATTTCCGCAACAAAGCCCACGCTAATTATTATCAGGCACTGACTGAGTCGAGAGACCAGCGGAAGCTACGAACTGTTAATCAAGTTCGACCACTATTTTACCAATCTGCTGATTTGACTCCAGATAATGATGCGCTGCTACTATCTCTTCAAATTTAAAGCTTCGATCAATGACAGGCTTGAGTGTTCCCTTGGATAAACCCGAGTGGATAAATTGCTTTGCTCTGCGAAAACGCTCGATGTCTTTTATAACTTCAGTAAACACATATCCCCTAACTGTCAGACTTTTACGAAGTGCTATTTTTAAGGGAAAAGGAGTTGTTTCGGGACTTAATGCTCCGTGTACTATTATTGTTCCTTCAGGGCTCATTGCTTCAGCAATTTCAGCTATCTGCGGCCCACCGACAGCATCAAATGCGATTTTTAAATTGTTTTCTCCCAAGATGCTTATCAAGCTATCCAGCAGCGGTTCTTCTTGGGTTGCAATCACATGGGCCGCGCCAGCCTTGAGCACAGCAGCCTTTTTAGCTCCTGTTTGAGTTGTAGCGATAGGGATACCCCCTAGAGCATTCACAATTTGAATCGCAGCCAATCCAACACTGCTCGATGCGGCGGTTATCAGTACTGCATCGCCTTTTTGCACGTTAGCAATTTCGACCAAAGCGCCATAAGCTGTCAGGTACTGCATCCAAGCTGCAGCACCTTCAGCAAAGGTTAGCCCTGCTGGTTTGAGTGCCACATATTCACTTGGTACGACAATCTCTTCTGCGTAGCAGCCGTTCTGAGAAAGCCCCATCTGAGGGACAATACAAACCTCGTCCCCAAGGCGTAAATGATTTACCTCTTCCCCGACTTCAATGACTATCCCGGATGCTTCATAGCCGATTCGCGAAGGGAAGTCAGCCTTTTCTATATAGCTGCCTCGCCTAAACATGGCATCAGCACGATTGAGCCCAACAACTTTGACCGCAATGCGTACATCAGTGGCCTGCAAACTTGGACTCGCCAGCGAGTCAATAGTTAATACCTCGGGGCCACCTAGTTCATGGAAACGAACAGTTCGAATTAGTTTTCTTGGGCTCATATGCATCCTCAACAATGACTTTTTAAGTAATTACAACAATGACTTTTTAAGCAATTACATCAATAACTACTTTACCCATGGACCCTAACTCTACAGCATTATGTGCATCCATTGCCGTGTCAAGGGAGAAGCGTAACGGATCGAGTATTGGCTTAATTTGTCCAGCTTCAACTAGAGCCGTAATTTGCCGCAGAATGTCACCATGATGTTTGCGCCCCTCTCCGCTGAGCTGTGGGTGTAACACAAAAATCGCTGACAATGTTGCAGAGCGTAATGACGACGGTGCCAGGTTATGTGAGCTGAATGCAGCACAACTTAAAATATGTCCATAATGTGCAATGATACCTAATGAGGCATCGAGTACAGAGCCACCGACAGTGTCGTAAATGATATCGAATCCTTTGCCTTGGGTGTATGCGTCCACGTAGTCAGCAGGGCTTACAGTGTGATAATCAATCGGCGTGGCACCAAGCGCCTTGACCAGTTCTTGTTTTCCAGTCGATGCAGTGGCATAAACGTCGGCACCTAAGGCCTTAGCAATTTGCACAGCTACATGCCCAACTCCGCCAGCTCCACCTTGGATAAGGACTTTCTGGCCCGCTTTAACATTCGCCCTGTCAACCAAACCTTCCCAAGCGGTAAGTGTAACCAGAGGTAAAGCCGCAGCTTCACGCATGGACAAATTTTTCGGTTTGAGAGCAAGTAACTCAGCATCTACGTTGGCATATTCAGCCAATGAGCCTTGCAATCCTCGCACTCCGCCAGTCAGACCATAAACTGCATCGCCTACTGCAAAGTCGGTGACGCCGTCGCCGATAGCAACAATTTCTCCAGCTAAATCGGTGCCAAGTACTGCGGGTAATTCCGGCATGGCATAAGGAGCGATACCTTGGCGGATCTTGTAATCAATAGGATTGACTCCACTTGCAAATATTTTTACTTGCACCTGACCTGCTGATGGAGAGGGTAAGTTAATCAGGGCATTCCGGAATACTGTACCCTCTTCATAGCTATCTAATACCAAAGCACGCATTTGTCTGTTTAACGCTGTCATCAATAACCTCACAAACTGAATATTCAGCGGGTGGTTAAATCACCCGCTGGTTAATAGGTCTTTTATTAAACGAATTAAAACTCTTGAACAGTTGGGCGCAGAACAATCTCGTTGATATCCACATCCGCAGGCTGCTCAATTGCGTATGCGATAGCACGAGCAACAGATTCAGATGGAATTTCATTTTGCTGATAAAAATCTTTTACAAAGGCTGCACCCTGAGTATCTGAACTTCCATGTTTTAAATCAGATTCGATTGCACCTGGTGAAATGATTGTTGAACGAATTTTACCCCCAACTTCATGGCGTAAGCCTTCGGCAATAGCGCGAACAGCGAATTTCGTTCCGCTATAAACCGTGCCGCCGGGACTGAATACTTTGATACCCGCTACGGAAGAAATATTGATAAAGTGGCCTGTTCCCTGAGCCTGAAAGATCGGAAGCGCTGCGGCTACTCCATACAGCAGACCTTTAACGTTGATGTCAATCATGCGATCCCATTCGTCAACTCGAGTCTCAGCTAACGGTGCAATAGCCATTAACCCTGCATTATTGATAACCACATCAACTTTACCGAAGCGCTCTTGTGCAAGATTTACAAGGGCCTTGACTTCGTCCTGGCAAGTCACATCTGTCGCTTGAACCGCAACTTTTCCGCCTGCTGAGCGAATGTCAGCAGCAATAGCTTCAAGCTTGTCGATACGGCGGGCACCTAACACTACTGACGCACCAAGACTGGCCAGATATCTTGCTGTTGTTTCGCCTAAACCGCTGCTACCACCGGTGATAACAACGACTTTACTGCTGATGTTGTTTGCTAAAACACTGCTCATAGTTAATATCCTCAAATCGGTTGAATGAATGACTCTGTCTAAATAACAAACAAATTATCACTTACCTTCAGAAATTAATAAATGGAAAAGTTTTAATTTCACAATTCCTAAAAATGGAATAGTATTAATGTATTCATATCTAAACTGAATGTGACTGTGATGCTTAACAGATTAGAAATGCTCCGGATATTTTGTACTGCTGCTGAGTCTAGCAGCTTTAAAGAAGCGGCTAACCGTCTGGGAATTTCTCCTCAGGCAGTGACACGAGCAGTGAAGGAGTTAGAGCGATTGCAAGGGGAGCTTTTATTTCATCGAAATACTCGACACATACAAGTGACCCTAGTTGGAGAAAAATTTGCTGTGATAGCAAAAGAACGCCTGCGCGCTGTAGATGAATTGTTTCAAACAAGCGCCCCTAACTCGGGTAATGAATTACAAGGGCGGGTTCGTATCGCAGCGCCTGTTGGTTTTGGTCATAAATGCTTAATGCCAGTATTACTGGAACTCTCAACAATACATCCTCAACTGGATATAGACCTGACACTCAGTGACGAACGCGTTGATGTAGTTGACGAAAAAATAGATATTGGGATTCGTATCGGCTTCATGAGAGATAGTCGATTTATTGCCCGCCAGCTCACCAAAATTAATATGTATGTCGTGGCTTCGCCTGAGTTAATAAATAGAGTGGGAAAGCCTGCGTCTATTGAAGATCTAAACCACTTGCCGGCTACAGGGTTAGTAGATCGCAATACGGGAAAGCTTTGGCCATGGATTTTTTCCATGGACAGACAGTGGACCCCATCCATAACACGTTTTCGAAGTGCCGACACCGAAGCTGAATTAATGGCTATACAAAATGGACTGGGGTTTGCTCAAATTCCTGACTTTTTGGTCCAAGACTTATTACGCCAAGAGAAACTTGTGAGAGTGTTAGAAGAAGTCGAGCCTGTGCCTTGGGAGTTATATATTTATCGCCCTCAACGTGGTCCAGTACCACAACGTATTCGATTGGTTTTTGATCACTTGGTGTCAAGATTGAGTGGCCGCTAATGGCACATAAGTAATATTCATAAAGTGCGAATACTACATTAGCTCACTTTACTGCAAAAACCGTAACCAATGTCTTCATTGAGTCACCAGGAATCATAACAAAGTGCATTTTGCTACTAACATGCTGCCATGTTCTGAATCGTCGGAACAGGATTCACATCAAATGCGCCTGCCAAGCCCTGAACTTACTTGTTTTTCGCGAACGGACAAGAATAGCTTGCCACAAATGGCTTTGATACCACTATTCCTAACAAAGTGAAAATCTGGGCTCGCAGGTCGCTTGGTATTGAGATGGAACACTGGTCTATGCATGATCTTCGCAGAACGATGCGAACGCGAATGTTAGCCATCACGACGCAAGAAGTTGCCGAGTTGATGATTGGCCACAGCAAAAAAGGGTTGGATGCTATCTACAACCAATATCAGTACCTGGATGAAATGCGTCATGCTTACGACGTTTGGTATCAACAACTAGAAACCATCATCGAGCCGACAGGCTTTCCATTCAACTGGCGTTTCGGACAATAAAATAAAAGAAAGAGGCTCAATCCTCTTTCTTCTCATACTCTTCTAGGTCTTCAATGTGCCACAACTTGTTTCGTGTATTTCGGTTGATACGAGGTTGCGGCAAGCTGCCATCTTTTATTCTTCGCCAGAGCGTTGTATAGCTAATGTGGTAACGAGCCATCACTTCGTAAGATGTTAGAAAAGGGGTTACCTGATGCGCTACTGCTGTCATCTGCATTCTCCTGAAAATCAATGTAAAGCTATCATCGCCTGATTCATCACTTGTTGATGGTCAGAAAGATGCATGATTTGTTCAGAAGATCAGCCTTATCAAGACACCGGTATCATTGTGCAGTTTACCAAATTTCCAGTTTACGGCGAAAAGCGCCGTAAAATCGCATTAAGTTAAACCATCTTTATCGATATGCACGCTCTAGCTACTAGGAGTTCAGCGTAGCGGTATACTTCGTAAGTGCATTTCGATGGCTTCAATCACTGACTTAGTGAGGGGTAAATGCGCTTTTTCTTTCGCCCATACCTCATGGAAGCCTGCTACAGTTTGCTTTGCAGTATCTAACACCAATTTTTCTGGCAACATGGCTTTAGCCGCTAAGTGTGATAGCTCATCCAGCGTGAAATCGCTAAATCTCTTGCTACGGCTCACCTTAAGCGATGCACTATCATCTGGGATATAGGGAATGGTTGAAACGAAGTCATAAGCAGGCGCAATAGACGCTGTGCGCTTATCTTTGTAGATCACAGACCAATTCTTCAAATGCATATCAGCATTACCAATTAGAGTATTGAACACCAATCGGCGAGTAAATTCAGCAATGTCTTCGTCTTGCCCTTCAATACCGATAACATGAGCAATATTGCGCATACTGGCTTTTTTGTATTTATCTTGAGGATAAACACCAAACACTTGCGCAAAGTCTTCAATGTGAACAGCTTGACCATCTGCACGGTCAAAACGCTTAATCACAAACGCACTGTCACCAAATTTGCCAATGCCATTGGGGATATTAGCAATCCGATTAATAGGGAGTAGCTGCGTTTCTGGCACGTCCATTCCCAACATTCGAGCCAGTTCCATCATCGAATATTCATTTTCTGGCACAGCTTCAAACCGAGACGACGGTAATTTTACAATCCAAGAGCCACCTTGACCGGTTGCTGGGATCGTCAAACCGCCATTTGCCTGCTGCACAGCTGAAAACTTCAACTGCACTCCCGCTAATGAAAAACGCATTGGCCCATCTGTTTTCGTCTCATCTTCTATGTCTTGATGCACATTAGGTGGTAAGGCTTCACCATCTGCTGGCTCAACCGTGATTGCGCCTGCCAAATCCTGTCCCAGTACCCACAATAAAAAAAACTCCCGCGCTGAATTAACACCGGCACGCTCTGCTAGGTAATTTCGCATGGTTTCTTCTGGCAAAAGGTTAGAGAAAAACGGGGTTAACTTAGTTTGGGTCGGTTTGAAGCTAGTCAGCAAGCCTCCTAGCGAATCTTTAAATCCAAGTCCTAATACAGGACGCGATTCGTCATGAATGTACGAATCCATAAAGGCAAAAAGCGTTCTGTCATTGCCCACGTTGGTGATCGTTGCAATGGGTTCACCGTAAAGCAAAACGTTGAGCGTAGAGACATGGTTAGTCATCGTCGCCTTCCTCTAACTGATATGCGGGCGACATTGGCTCACTCTCATCGCTGATGCCGTTAATACCTTGGCCACTTTGAATGATCGACTTGATGGCAGGTACAGATTTTTTAGGCGCAACAAATAGCTCTAGGTCAAGTACACGGGCAAGAGCTATCAAACTGGATATTCTTAAATCAACACCGCCAGACTCGATTTTCGAAATATGGCTTTGCGGCACACCCGAACGCGCGCTCAGCTCTCTTTGACTAAAACCTTTACGTACCCGAGCTTCTCGAAGGCCTTCTAGTATCTGCTCTGTTACATAGCTCATTTCGATACACCTTAATACATCACTGAAGAAATATTATATACCAAACTATATCATACCAACTCAAAAAGCACAAAGTTGATTAGCTATTGCATATCAATAGCCATGAACTGATACACAATTACATATAATTAAGGCAAAGATTTTTATCATCAACAAAAGAGCGATACTCCAGCTGATAATCGCGAACAAGCGCATCAAATCCCCTAAGTACTTTTGTCGCTCAGCTCATATACAGCAAGGTCTACAGAAGAACTCGCGTCAAATAACCGAAGGATAAGTGCAACAAAAAGGAAGTTTGTACACAGTTACAGGAAATTTTGTACACACAGGCCGAAAAACAAGTGCAAAATGATGGTGTAAACAGCAACTAAATTTGAAGGTAAGTCTGATATCTCAATTAGAAATAACCGTATTGGTTCGCTTCAAGCATCTTCAAAAACAAACACTAGAGCAAAAATTACACCAACAATAAATCCCTTAATTAAATTTTGTAATTTGGCACAGAAGAAAACATTTACCAAAAAAAGAGACTCTTTTTAACGGTAGTACTTTTTACGTCAAACCCAGTAACGAAAAGGCCTACAGCCAGGTTTGTATCATGGAATTTTCGCCAAAGACCTCTAAAACGGAATTTGTACTCAAGTTTGTACACACTTTCCGAGGTTACGCTTGAACATCATTGAAAAGCAAAGAAACGAGAAAAAGACAAAAAGCCTTTAAATTCAGTACGTAGAGATGTGATTGTGGTGTGCAATGAAAGGTGGTTTTATGCGTTGAAAGGCTGGGCGGCATCAGGATGCGAGATGATAGCAAAGGTCCTTCGCTTGCTGATTTCATTGATAATAGTCTGGTCTGCCATTGATAAATTCTTTTAGCTTATATGCGGGGTTGAATGCATTTTAATAAGCGTCTGCGAGTAAACCCGTTATGTTGATCGTAATTAACTACTATTCTCGCTGATTTTCACGTTGCAAACAGCTGATAATAAAGCGTCAATAGTTGATTTTTTAATAATGGCAATTGTAACAGGAGTCGGTATAAAAGTGTGCTATCTACTTAAAAATATCTTAGCTTTAAAATAAATATGTACAGCAAGCGATATTTAAACGACCTACAATTTAGTCGTAGATCGTTTAAATAAAAATGAGTAGTTACTTAACAACATCAATAGTAGGTACAACCGACATTCCAACACGTAGTTGACTAAGTAAAGGCTGCTTAGCATCTAAACTAATCTTTACCGGTAGGCGCTGCGCTATTTTAGTAAAGTTGCCTGTTGCATTATGTGCACTAATAGTGGAGTAACTTGCTGGACTTAGACTGTCAACGTGTCCTTTTAATGTCACGCCTGGCAATGCATCAACTTTAGTTATTGACTTTAAAAGATGTAAAACTATGTAAGTTTTTAAACACTGAATTGATATTATTCAGTGTGATTTGTTAAATTTAAATAACTTAAACATAAAAAAAAGAGCTAAAGATCATGCAACTAATGATTGTAATTTAGCCACCAAGACCGCTATAAGCTTGTGTAATCAGGTCGTAACGCATATTATTGGCAGATTGCATGGAGGATAAGTCGTTTGGTCATGAAAACCAGTAAGTTAAGTATAAGATTATTATGGTATATAACACCTCTTGTTATTCTGCCACTGCTATTTTTAGGTGGCTTTACGCTCACCAATGTCACTAATTCAACACAAAAACAAGCTGATTTAATAATGAGCCGTTTTGTTGAGCAACAACAGCAAAAAATATTCAACTATATCGACTCTTTTCACTCTACTGCAAAACTACTTTCAAATTCGCCAGTACTTAGTGACTTTTTAGCAAACGATATTAGCGCCAACGGTAATTACACCCGAAAACTTGGCGCGCTTATGGATGTATTTGCCAGTTACAGCGAAGCTTATCCAGATATAATTAGCATTAATTTAGTTTCAGCAAGTGGGAAAAGTGATGCCTACTACTCTAACAACCTAACAACAGCGCCTAAAAGCTATCCATTTTTTAATCGAGTATTGCAAAGTAATTTAAGTACACAGCAATTTATGATTCAAAAGGACGATGGCACCACGAGCTTATATTTCATTCAACGAATTGACAGCGTTGATTACTACTTGAAACGTCCACAGCAGCTTGGTTTTATTGTAATACATATAGAGCCTTCAATACTCAACTCCAGTATTTTAGAAGCGCCATATAACAACACACTTAATTTAATGTTGACCAAAGACGGGAAAATTTTATTTAGCTCCGACTACAACATGCGCGGCCAATACATAAGCGAATATGAACTTAACCAAGTACACGATCTTGCCGATATAGGCATGCTTTCTACCATTGAACTCTCAAGCATAGATAAAATAGAGCGTATGATTTTTGCCGTACAAATGCCCGGTGGATATTATTACGTTTCAACCATTCCCAAAGGTGTGCTTTATCAATCTGGTAAAGCCATAAGCTTAATAACAGGCTTAATTGTTATTATTTCGATAATCACCCTGCCAATATTAATTTTTATAGTGGTACGTAATTTATTACTTAACCCAATTGAATTATTAGGTGCTGCAAGCCACCGTGTTGGTGATGGCGATTTGTCGGTGCACTTACCAGCTCATACAAATGACGAAGTGGGTGTTTTGTTTAACGACTTTAACCACATGGTTAATCAAATTAGACACTACCAGCAGCAGCTTGAAGAATATAAACACCACCTTGAAGATAAAGTAGAAAGTCGTACTAAAGCACTTGAAGCCATGAACAGCCAACTAGAGCTTGCAATTGGCCAAGCCGAGCAAGCTAATCAGCTTAAAAGTCGTTTTTTAGCTAATATGAGTCACGAAATACGAACGCCACTTACGGCTATTATGGGCTTTACAGAGCAATTACTCCACAACGACAAAGTAGCCAACGACAAACAACATCTAAGCACTATTTTACGTAATTCAAAACACTTACTAGAGTTAATAAATAATATACTCGACTTATCTAAAATTGAAGCTGAAAAGCTAGCTGTCGATTTGTCTGCGTTAAACGTAGTGCAGCTTGTGCATGACATTGAATCAATTATTCAACCACTGGCACAAGAAAAACAATTAACCCTTAATATTGATTACCAACTGCCGCTACCTCGCACCATTTATAGTGATGTGACCCGCTTAAAACAAATACTTATAAATATTGCAAATAACGCTGTTAAATTTACCGAAAATGGCAGTGTGTCTATTTGCGTGCATTATTTACAAGCAAGTCAAAAGCTAGAATTTGTAATTAAAGATACCGGCATTGGGATGTCTGAGCATCAAATAGAGCGTGTGTTTAAACCGTTTGAGCAAGCCGATGCCACAACCACACGTCGTTTTGGTGGTACAGGCCTTGGGTTGTGTATTTCTAAAAATTTAGCACTGTTACTTGGTGGCGATGTAACGCTTGAAAGTGAAGTTGGCGTTGGTAGCCGCTTTACAATTAGGGTGTCGTGTCAGTTATCTGATGATCAACCAATGCTTGAGTTTTTAACGCAAGAAAGCCAGTTAATACCAGAGAAAGACCCTCTCTTATCGTTTGCGACCAATAACTTTGAGGCTAATATTTTAGTCGCTGAGGATAACCCTGATAACCAACTATTAATTAAATTATTACTTCAAACTTGGGGCCTTGAACCCGATATTGCTAGTAATGGCGCACAAGCTGTAGAAATGGCACTCGTTAATGACTATCAGCTTATTATAATGGATATGCAAATGCCTGTAATGGGCGGATTAGAAGCGACTAAAATGCTTCGTCATGCAGCATACGATGGCCCCATTATTGCCCTTACTGCTAATGTAATGAACCACGATATAGGTACTTACCTAGAAGCTGGTTGCAACAAAGCACTCGCTAAACCCATTGATAAAGATGCTCTGGAAAATGTACTCGTAAGCTACCTACATCTTGAAAAGGATAATCAAAATAAGTGGGACAGCTTATTAAAAAGCGAAAAGTTTCAGCAAATTACTGATAACTATTTAGCCAACTTACCTACTTATTTAGAAGAAGTTAAAACTCTGCAACATTGTAATGACTGGGAAGCATTAAGAAGTATAGCGCACAGTATTAAAGGTAGTTCTGGATGCTTTAATTTTGATGAGATTTATCACAGCGCTGCGGCACTTGAAGAAAATTTAAAAAGTAACAATAAAGTGCCAAGAGACGAGCTAGTAAATAAATTAATAGCAGCCATTGAGCAAGCAATTAGTGGCAAAGTAACCTAAAAGAAAACTTACAAAATAGTACAAGTTCGGTGTGTTAGTGCTCTATGCTTAAAACGCTAACCACCGACTTTAATTATGAAAAGTTTAAACCTAATGCCATGCCCATTAAAATAGCGTCTTCAAAGCCATTTTTGGCCGGATTATCACTTGGATAGTAGTTTTTACGCACTGACATCTCTGTAAAGCCAGCGTTCTCGTATAGCGCAATAGCCCGCGTATTAGATTCACGTACTTCTAAAAAGAGGTTTTCAGCATTTTGCTGTTCACCATATTCAATAAACTGGGCTAACAACTGCCTTGCAATACCCTTACCCTGGTGGCTTGGTGTTACACAAATATCCATAAGCGTAAAATCAGGCCCTGCTTTTTCACCAATATAAAAACCAATCATGCTCACCTCATCAAATGCGGCAACATTAAAATAGCGCC
This sequence comes from Pseudoalteromonas sp. HL-AS1, assembly GCF_031198785.1. Classification (NCBI taxonomy): domain Bacteria; kingdom Pseudomonadati; phylum Pseudomonadota; class Gammaproteobacteria; order Alteromonadales; family Pseudoalteromonadaceae; genus Pseudoalteromonas; species Pseudoalteromonas sp. HL-AS1. The sequence goes on along the minus strand of NZ_CP133569.1, from coordinate 854,985 downwards.
CGCCTATACATGAACTCAGTGTATTTAAAGTCCACGGATGGCTATGACATGCTGTTTCGATGGCCATTAATTGAGGTATTGCAGTTTCATCTACTGATTTAAAGTTTATCAAGGTGTTCACTCATTAAAGCCCATAAAGCACGCTTCTCAGAGGCGTTGAGCTGTGGGGTTGGCAATGTAAGCTGATTGTTGTTTAATTGCATCTCACTACCCTGTACAACGCTATTTATAATAATAGCCCCTGCACTGAACTTAATGTCTGCAAATAGTTGCTCATTTAGCGTTAAAGAACTAGCTATCGTGCTTTGCGATAAAGTATTAGCTTGATCATTTGCTTGAGAACAATAATGCTGATTGAGTTCAAGATTTTCTATATCAAAAATAGCTGCGTAACGTGGATGCATAACAACTCAGTAGATTAGACATTTGAACAATATAAGAAGCAATAAAAACGATGTAAAGAAGAAATGGCAGGGGCGGAGAGATTCGAACTCCCAACCATCGGTTTTGGAGACCGCTGTTCTACCAATTGGAACTACGCCCCTGCAATGACGACGAATTATAGAGAAGTTTCGCCAAAGGTAAAGAGAAAAATCACTCTTTTAGTTTAACTGCTTTTTAAATAAACAAAACGGCGAATTAGCATGCTAATTCGCCGTTTTTTAATCACTTAAAATTAGTTAATTAAAACTAAAATTAATTATTCCCATTCGATAGTTGCAGGTGGTTTACCTGAAATATCGTAAACTACACGAGAAATACCATCTATTTCGTTAATGATACGGTTTGAAACCACACCTAAAAACTCATATGGTAAATGTGACCAGCGTGCTGTCATAAAGTCGATTGTTTCTACACAACGAAGTGATACAACCCAATCGTACTTACGTGCATCGCCCATAACCCCTACCGATTTAACTGGTAAGAATACAGTAAACGCTTGGCTTACTTTATGATAAAGCTCAGCTTTGTGTAGCTCTTCGATGAAAATCGCATCTGCGCGGCGTAGTAAATCACAGTACTCTTTTTTGATTTCGCCAAGTACACGTACACCTAAACCTGGTCCAGGGAAAGGATGACGGTAAAGCATGTCGTACGGTAAACCTAGCTCTAGACCAATTTTACGTACTTCATCTTTGAATAATTCACGCAATGGCTCAACAAGGCCCATTTTCATGTCATCTGGTAATCCGCCCACATTGTGGTGAGATTTAATAACATGCGCTTTACCTGTGGCAGATGCCGCAGATTCAATAACGTCAGGGTAAATTGTACCTTGCGCTAACCATTTCGCATTTTTAAGCTTTTTGGCTTGCTCATCAAATACATTAATAAACGTGTGACCAATGGCTTTACGTTTATCTTCTGGGTCTGACTTACCAGCTAAATCATTTAAAAACTGCTCTTCAGCTTCAACTTTTACAATGTTTAAGCCAAATTTATTACCAAACATGTCCATCACTTGCTGACCTTCGTTTAAACGAAGTAAACCATTATCAACAAATACACATGTTAGCTTTGCGCCAATTGCACGGTGAATAAGCATAGCCACAACTGATGAATCAACACCACCAGAGAGACCTAAAATAACTTCGTCATCACCTACAGTTTCTTTAATACGCTCAATAGCATCATCAATGATTTTTGCAGGAGTCCATAATTTTTCACAGCCACAAATATCAATAGCGAAACGCTCAAGCAAACGTAACCCTTGATGAGTATGCGTTACTTCTGGGTGAAATTGTACGCCGTAAAAACGCTTTTCTTCGTTAGACATTGCAGCATGTGGACAAGTAGATGTTTTAGCTGTTGTTGTAAAATCAGCTGGAATGTCCATTACTTTATCGCCATGACTCATCCATACGTCAAGTATGCCGTTGCCGCCATCAGTAATATGGTCTTCAATTGCATCAAATAATGCACAGCTGCCTACTTTTTCAACTTGTGCGTAGCCAAACTCTTTTTTATCAGAGCTGTGTACACTTCCACCAAGTTGAGCTGCCATTGTTTGCATACCGTAGCAAATACCTAGCACAGGCACGCCTGCATTAAATACATACTCAGGAGCGCGCGGGCTGTTTTCAAGTGTTGTTGATTCTGGACCACCAGAAAGAATAATACCTTGTGGGTTGAACTCGCGGATTTGCTCTTCAGTCACATCCCATGCCCAAAGTTCACAGTAAACACCAATTTCACGCACACGACGGGCGATTAATTGAGTGTATTGTGAACCAAAGTCTAAAATGAGAATTCGTGAATCGTGAATATCTTTGCTCATGGAGTATCTCGTAAAGTCTGATGCTAAATGCCGTTTGTTAATGTAAACGACTAAAAAGAGGGCTTGCAAAGCAAGCCCAGTATATTAAATTAATTACGCTGCTTAACCTAAGCGGTAATTTGGTGCTTCTTTAGTGATTTGCACATCATGAACGTGCGACTCACCCATACCCGCTGAAGTAACACGTACAAATTGTGGTTTTGTATTAAGCTCTTCAATTGTTGCACAACCCGTTAAGCCCATAGCACTACGTAAGCCACCTACTTGCTGATGAATAATCGTTGCAATAGGACCTTTGTAAGCTACGCGACCTTCAATACCTTCAGGTACTAACTTGTCAGCTTCATTTGATTTTTGGAAGTAACGATCTGATGAACCTTCTTTTTGATCCATCGCGCCTAATGAGCCCATACCACGGTAAGATTTGTAATAACGGCCTTGGTACAATTCAACTTCACCTGGTGCTTCTTCTGTACCAGCAAGAAGAGAACCCACCATTACACACGATGCACCAGCAACAAGTGCTTTAACAATATCACCAGAAAAACGAATGCCACCATCAGCAATAACAGGAATGTCGCGACCTTTTAAGCCTTCAACAGCATCTGAAATAGCGGTAATTTGTGGAACGCCACAACCGGTAACAATACGTGTAGTACAGATAGAACCTGGGCCGATACCTACTTTAACTGCATCCGCTCCGGCATCAGCTAGTGCAATCGCACCTTCAGCTGTTGCAATGTTACCTGCAATAATTTGTAAGTCTGGGTACTCTTTGCGAGTTTTAGTAACACGGTCAATAACGCCTTGAGAGTGACCATGCGATGTATCGATAAGTAAAACATCAATACCCGCTTCTACTAATGCAGCAATGCGCTCATCAGTACCTGCGCCAACACTTACAGCAGCACCTACACGTAAACGACCTTGGTCATCTTTACATGCGTCAGGTTTGTCTTGGGCTTTTTGGTAATCTTTTACCGTGATCATGCCTTTGAGTTTAAATTCATCATCAACAACTAAGATTTTTTCAATGCGGTGTTCGTGCATTAAGCCTAAAATCTCTTCGCGTGCTGCGCCCTCTTTAACGGTAACAAGCTTTTCTTTTTTAGTCATAACGGTAGAAACAGGCTGTTCAAGCTTAGTTTCAAAACGCATATCACGACTAGTAACAATGCCTACAAGCACATTATTGCTGTCGGTAACCGGAAAGCCTGAAAAACCTTTTTCGTGCGAAAGCTCAATTGCATCTGCAATTGTTAAATCGGCAGTAACCGTTACAGGGTATGAAACAATACCTGCTTCGTAGGTTTTAACTTTACGTACGTTTTTCGCTTGTTCTTCAATAGTCATGTTTTTATGAATAAAACCAAGACCACCTTCTTGCGCAAGGGCAATAGCTAAACGAGCTTCTGTAACAGTATCCATAGATGCTGAAATAAGCGGCAAGTTAAGTTTGATACCACGCGTTAAGCGAGTTGAAATATTTGCCGTGTGTGGCAAAACAGTAGAATGACCAGGTACTAAAAGTACGTCATCAAAGGTAAGAGCTTCTTTAGCGATTCTAAGCATTTTGGCAACTTCTCACATGTGGATCTAAGATAAGGAATTGCGGCCAAATTTTAACAGCGTTGTTGGCATGAGTAAATAATATTTCGCAAATATTTATGATAATATAGGGTCTATTAGCCTTTCAAGGTTAAATTTGCAGCAGTTTGTTAGGTATTTAGGCAAGGCAGAGCCTATGCAGTGTGGTTATTCCCCATAAATAGGCGATAACGTAGCATCAATTCCAAACAAGCGCTGCCCAAAGGGTTCAGCCTAGGGGCGATTAACTCTTTGTTACTCGGTTTTTACTTAGCCCACTAGGTTACAAACCTCGCGCCGCGATTAAATCGCCCCTAATTTGAACAAATTTTAATCTACAAAGGTCAATAGACCCTTGCTTTATAAATAGTTTTAGGTTGTTTTTTATGTTTTCGAAGCCTTCGCAGGCGGTTTACACCGTGTCGCGCCTTAATAGAGAAATTCGCACAATCCTTGAGCAAGGTTTTGCATCTTTAGTGCTCACGGGCGAAATTTCTAACTTTATTACCCCTGCATCTGGACATTGGTACTTTTCGTTAAAAGACGATAAAGCACAAATTAAAGCTGCAATGTGGCGAGGCAATAATCGCAACCAAAGCTACCGCCCTGTAAATGGTGCGCAAGTTACAGTAAAAGCGCGTGTATCGCTTTATGAACCTCGCGGTGACTACCAGCTTATTGTTGAGCATATGGAACCCGCAGGCGAAGGTCAGCTAAAACAAGAATTTGATGCGCTTAAAATGCGTTTAGCCGCCGAAGGATTATTTAGCTCTGCTCACAAACAGCCATTACCCCAAAATATTAATCGCATTGGTGTTATTACCTCAGCAACCGGCGCTGCTATAAAAGATATTTTAACGGTACTCAAACGCCGTGCACCGCAGCTAGAAGTCATCATTTACCCTGCTATGGTACAAGGCAAAGAAGCGCACGTGCATTTAATTAACCAAATTGAATTAGCCAACACACGTGATGAAGTAGACGTACTTATTTTAGGGCGAGGCGGCGGATCACTTGAAGATTTATGGTGTTTTAATCACGAACAGCTCGCCCGCGCAATTTATCAAAGCGAGCTGCCCGTTATAAGCGCTGTAGGCCATGAAATAGACACAACCATAAGCGACTATGTAGCCGATTTACGGGCTGCCACTCCATCAGCCGCAGCTGAGCTTGTAAGCCCTAATACGCAAGAGTTACACAACAAAGTAACACAATTAGTTAATCGTTTATCTAACGCGTTTAAGCACGGTATTGCCGATAAACGCGCATTAGCAACGCAGTTACAACACCGCCTTAATTTGTGTCATCCGCGTAATCAGCTTAGTCAAAAATCACAACGTTTGGATGAGCTAAGCATTGCGCTGCAACAAGCTATGCGTAATCGTTTATACCAACAAGAACGCACACTCAATAACTTAACGCCGCGTTTGATGCGCCAATCACCTGATAAAAAACTCGCTTCAGCAAGCCATCAACTCTCGCAATTACAAGCTAGGCTAAACCAAGCTATACAACATCAGTTACAACAAGCGAATAATAGCTTAGCACTGCAAGCAAGCAGGTTAGACTCGGTAAGTCCGCTTAATGTTTTAGCGCGCGGTTATAGCATCACTAAAACACAGCAAGGAAAAGTAGTTAAATCTGTGGGGCAAATTAAAACAGGCGATGTTTTAGTTACAGAGTTAGTCGATGGCTCTATAGAATCACAAATTATTTAAAGCTCTGTACTTAGCAACATTTTAAGTTCGCTATCGCTCGATGTGGAGGTAGTGCTTTTAAATTGTTGCCAAAACTCTTGTTCCATCAACTTATCGTTTAGCTCTCGCCATTGAGCATTACCAAATGTGTCGTTATCAGTAGGGGCGGCAAGTTCAAATTCACATACTGTTTTTTTACATTTTGCACTAACAACGTCAGGAATAATTGATAAATCAGCTGTTAATAAAAAATCTTGTAATGCCATTTCAGTACGATAAGCCCATTCTTCGTCGCGCGTTTGATTTTCAAATTTATCACGTAAAATCTGCTCAAAATCTGAAGGGCTCCTCATTTTCTTTAAAACACTTTTGAGCGCCGCTTTCTGTTCGGCGAGCTGCTGCTTAAGCTGAGTTACTTGCTCTTCTAAAGGTAGTTCATCAAGCATTTGGGTTTCTGAATTGGTTGTTGGCGTGTCTTCAGCGGGCTCTATACTAGCGACTTGCTCAGGTGCTGAACCTGTATTACTCAATACCTCATTACTTTGTTGTTCAGTATGAAGCTTTTTCTGTTTTTCATAACTTGGCTGCGACTTAACAGATTCCGGATAACTTGAAGCTGCATTAAAGTAGCTCCAAGTTAAACCTACACCCGCAATAAACCCAATCCCTAGAGCCAATAAACTATTTTTGTTCATGTTAATTCCTTTTAAGTTTTATTATTTTTAATTACTTATAGCATTGCACTCGTGTGCGATTCGTTTTCAGGCTCAGGATTTGCTAAAAAGTTTTGGTTCATACTTTGCGCCGGACACTCACAATCCGGTCGACCAATAATTTTAGCGGGTACGCCAACAGCGGTTGTGTGTGGCGGAACATTGCTAAGCACAACTGAGCCTGCACCAATTCGTGCGCCCTCACCTACTTCAATATTACCCAGTACTTTAGCACCCGCGCCAATTAATACGCCCGCTCTAATTTTGGGATGACGATCGCCCTGCTCATTGCCTGTACCGCCAAGCGTTACAGATTGCAAAATTGATACGTTATCTTCAATTACCGCTGTTTCACCAATAACAATACCGGTTGCGTGGTCAAACATAATGCCTTTACCCACTTTACATGCTGGGTGAATATCGACCCCAAACACTTCAGAATTACGGCTTTGAATAAAGCGCGCTAGCTCTTTGCGATTTTGTTGCCACAAACAATTAGCCAAACGGTGCGCCTGAATAGCATGAAAACCTTTTAGATTTAATATAACCGTAAGATAGGTTTCTGATGCCGGATCGCGGTCTTTTACCGCTTTAATATCCTCAGCAACAAAAGATAGCATACGGTCACATTTTACAAATGCTTGGTCAAACAGCTCTCGGATAGTGAATGCAGATACCACCGCATCAGCCAACTTATTAGCAACAATAAAGCTCAATGCCGAACCTAAACAATCATGATTTAAAACACATGAATAAACATGACTTGCTAATAATGGTTCACGTTTTACTACATCGTTAGCTTCGTCGCGAAGCTGTTGCCAAATTGCATGACGCATAATACTGCACTGCCTTAAGTTGATATAAAATAGCCTTTTCCCAAGTCTAACGGATTTAACCACTAAGGTGTTAATCCCTTAGTTATTTGTTCTGGTTATTAGGTATAACTGTTTATTAAGTTTCATTATTAAATAATAAAAATGCCCCAGAGCTTTAAGCACTGGGGCATTTTTTATACATTTAAAGATAGTTTAAAAACACTTAAATTATTGAAATACTTTATCGACTTTCATCACTTCAATATTTTTTGCAGGAATTGCTAATTTATAATCAGCAATCACTTTATCTTCAGCCACTAATTCGGCAGGTTTATCGGTGTTGTAAACCATTGGTGATGTTTGCTGCGATGCTAAACGTTTTTGCATATCAGCGCCGTCACCAGTAATAAATACATAGTGAACATTGTCTGTTTGTAAGTTTTCTTTAATAACGCGATTTACATCAGCAAGCGTTAGCGTTTTAAGTTTGTTAGTTACGTAACTTACAAAGCTATCTGTGTTATAAAATTCGCTATCAAGTGCGTAACCTAATTGGCGATTTTGACTTGCGACCATTTGCGGCACAAAGTTAATTAAAAAGTTACGCGTTGCTTCAAAATCGCCTTCGCTCATACCATTTTTAATTAGCTTATTTAGCTCAAACAAGGCGGTACGTGTTGCAAAGTGCGCATCGTTATTAGAGCGAAGTGGGCGTAACCACACTTGAAATATTTGCTCTGAGCGCCCTAGGTTTGCATCTGGCTTGGTTTGAAACATACCACGTGGAAAGTATTCAATGTATGCGTAATCGCCATAGTTCATGCCGCGAGTTTCACGAATGCGCTCATATAAAAAGCTGTTAGAACTACGGTGCTCACCAAAGTACGAACGCACAAGCCAAAGGGCTGTCCAGTCTTCGCTACTTCTTATTGTATCAATAGGGAAACCAAACGATACCGCCGTCGATTGCGCTGACTTTTCTACAATAGTTGCATGATGACCTTTAAGCACTGGCGCATCAGGAATACTTAAACGGCTTTGCTCACCTTTTGGTAGCGTTGCAAAATCGCTCATCATTTTAGCTTTAAGGTTTGCAGGCACAGCCCCAATTAAGCCAACCGTGAGTTTAGATTGCGTAAGCTCGCTGTTATAAAACGCTTTAACATCATCTAGCGTCAACGCTTCTAAATCCGAAATATCACCGTAGTTGTAACTTTCGTAAGGGTGATTTTTGTAAAGTGCACTATATAGCACTTCTTTGCCTAGCTCTTCATCGTTAGATGCTTTTAAGCCTGATTTAATACCATCGATCATTTCTTTTTTAAGGCGTTTAAAGTCATCGTCTCTAAAGCCTGGGTTTAATAATTGATCGCTCACAAGTGAATACCACTGCGCTGCATTGTCTTTATGAATACGCCCTTGAAACGACAGCATTTCTTTATCTATTTGATAACCAAAGCTACCTGCAAGCGGATAAAGTGCTTTTTGAATATCTTTATAGCTTGTCGCCTCTGAGCCACCTTGTGCAAGCATAGCCGCAGTGAGCGCTGCAACACCTTTTTTGCCTTGAGGGTCGGCAGCCGCGCCGGTATTGAATAAAAAGTTAACATCGATTAATGGCGAGCTATTGGTTTTATCAAGTACTTTAAATACAGGTGCCGCAGGTGCTTGTTCAAGCTTTGCAGTAAGCGCATTTAAATTAACTTCTTGCTCAAAACCTGGGGCTTTATCAAGTGCCGACATTGTTAATGTGGTACGTGCGTTATCAGTAAAGTATTTATTAGCAACGGCTTTAATATCTGCGCTGGTAATGTTATCTGCCGATTTATACAGCTGGTTTATAACCTCAGGATCGCGCTCAAAATGCATGTAGCTTGCAAGGGTTGATGCAATCGCTTGCGACGAATCTAAGCCATTAATAAAGCTGTACTTAAGGTTCGATTTTAAATCACTCAACTTTTGCTCATCAACAAGCTCAGTGCGTGCTTTTGCATAAGTTCGGTTAATGGCATCGCGCGCAGTGGCTAAATCGTCTGCGTTTTCTACTTTAACAAATACGTGTAATAAACCCGGATCTTTGGTCTCTGGGTTATAGGTAAACATTTGGCTGGCAATTTGTTTGTCGACCACTAGCTCTTGATATAAATCTGAATTATTTGAAAAATAAAGCTGTGATATTAAATCAAGTGCTGCTCTGTCTTTTTTAGCAGGCTCCCACGCAGCGCCTTTAAACGATACAAGTAACCAATGCCCTGGTAGCGCTTCATCTTGTTGATGCAAATATTTTGGTGCTTGTTGAACAGGTTCTGCTTTAATATCAGCAATGTAGTTACCTTTTTTCCAGCTACCCCAATGTTTTTTAACCATTGCCATTGTTGCTTGTGGGTCTACATCGCCCACAATAACAAGTGACACATACTCAGGCTTATAAAACTTAGCAAAAAACTCTTTCCCGTACGCCATTTGATCAGGCATGGCTTCTATGTCTTTAAAAAAGCCCATAGTGGTGTGTTTATACGTGTGCTTATCAAACGCTTCTTCGCGTACAGCGCTTAATAATTTACGAATTGGGCTCGCGTTGTTTTTTAAGTACTCACCTTTTACCGTTTGGGCTTCGGTTCTAAATTGTTCTTCGGTGTAGGTTAAGTTTTGAAAAATATCAGCTTCAAGCTCAAGTACTTTATCAAGATGCTGCTTTGAAAAGTTTAAATGGTAATTTGTGTAATCGTTTGTTGTATAAGCGCGGTTATCAACACCTGAATTTTTTAATATGTCTGAGTACACATCTTCAGGGTATTTTTGTGAGCCTTTAAACATCATGTGTTCAAAAAAGTGAGCAAAGCCTGTTTTGCCTTCTTCAACTTCGTTACGCGATCCAACCGATACCGGAATTTGCAGCGACACTACATCAGGGTAATCGGTTTTAACAACCATGACACGTAAGCCGTTTTCTAGCTCTTCAATTAAGTAATCTTGTGAAAAAACACGGTCATCAGCTTTATTTACTTGTTCTTGTTGTGCTGTTGTTTGCGTGCTTTGGTTTTGTTGCATGGCGCAACCGGTTAACGCCAGCGATACCGCTAAGCTGGTTGCTAATAATTTAAATTTCATTGTTGTCCCTTTTTAAATTGAGCAAATTTGTTGTCAGATTTAACTCTTTAATTATGCCCCAAAGCCAATAAATATAAGAGCCCCAAGGGAATTTATTATGTAAACAACTGTGTCAATTATAAATTATGGGAACAAGCACTATGAATAAACATCATGTTAATTGAAAAACTTTCATTAAATAAATCTATCTAGACGTCTAAATGGCTGCTATATTAAATCCATCAAAACAAACTTAGCTGGAATGAGGATTATGGCTTTATCACTAAAAGAGAAGATAGTGGACACCAATCAAGGTGTTTATCTTATTGGTACTACCCCGCCTAAAATTGGCACCGATAAAGCGCAATTAAAAACCATTGCAGAAAAGCTATTAGGTCGCTTACACGAAATTGAATACGACGGCGTGATAATTTACGACATTCAAGACGAAAGCAGCCGAACTAACCAAGACCGCCCATTTGCGTTTAAACAAACCGTTGATCCGCGTGAATACAGCCATTTACTTCGTAATTTATCTGCACAAGATGTAATTACTTATAAAAGTGTGGCGCAGCGTGGCGTAGGCGAATTTAAAGATTGGCTAAGTGAAACTAAAAACGACTACGATTTACAAAATGTTGTTTTAGTAGGTAGCCCATCATCGATAGGCGATATAAAGCTAAGCCTGCCAGATGCGTATAAAGCTTTGGCTGAGCAGTCAGATGATTTCTTTTTAGGTGGCGTTACGATTGCTGAACGCCATTCAAGTAAACGAAATGAGCACGAACGATTAATAGAAAAAACAGCACAAGGTTGTCAGTTTTTTATATCGCAAGCTGTTTACGATGCACAAGCGACTATAGAGCTAATCACTAGCTACGCACGTACATGTAAAGCGCAGGGTATTACACCACAACGTATTATATTAACGTTTACCCCGTGCGGCGGCGAAAAAACCTTAGAATTTATGCAATGGTTGGGTATCTCAGTGCCAGAGGCAACAAAATGGCGCATGCTTGATGCAGACAATACATTAAGCGAATCGGTCCGTATTTGCCGCGAAAACCTCGACTTAATACTTAAAAGCTGTGCGCATTTAGATGTACCGCTGGGCTTAAATATTGAAAGCTTAACAAACCGTAAAGAAGAAATTGATGCATCAATTAACTTATACCGTTTATTAAAAGCTATTATGGAATTAAACCTTGCTGAAAAGCTAATAGCTTAAAGGCTAGGTAAGAGCTAATTAACACCCTTCTTGGCAAGCCTCATGGCTTGCTTTTTTATTGCACTAATATTTTATACATATCCAGTCAACACACTTCGTTTTATCTTTGCATTTGAAGTGTATTCATCTAGCAGCTTTTTTATTTTTAAAACTTCAGATTCACTACAGCATGGACCTAGTGTTATTTCAACGCTGTCTATTACATCCCCAAGAGGTATGTCGAAGTATTCAAGTGTATTGTCTACATTATCCTGAAGACATTTTAAAAGGCGCCTATGGATAGAGGCAGGATCTCCTGTTTTTCTCCAGTCATTCATAACATCGGAACTTGAGGGGATTATGAAGAAAATATATCGAAACTCTTTTTGGTAACCCCATGCCACATTTTTAAAAGTAGCTAAATCAAAATAATTAAATTCAAAGCCACCGTCTACATTTTTCACTATTGGTCTAATAGATTCCTCAGGAGAACATTTATAAACTACTTCTCTCCCATATATATCATTTCTAATAGGAGAAATAACAAAAAGCCATTTTTCATTATAAATTGATTCAAAAGGTATTGGGCTATAGGTGTTATCACCAAAAAAAATACTCATTTCCGGCTTGCTTATTAGTTGATTTTTTTGGAATGGAAACTTAGGTAAACTTAGTCTTACACCATTATAACAAGCATACTTACTCCACATTGCTTCAGACTCATGCTCTGAAGCGCTCCAACTGCTGACAAACAGATACTGAGCCCAGTGCTTCTGAGAAATAAGTGAAACTTCCTGCTTATCATCGACTTTATCAAGCCTGTTCAATCGTAATGTTCTATTTTTTAAAATACATTCTAATGAATTTATATTTGTATAATGATGAACTAACTCCATGTTCTTTCCTAATTTTATGTGTCATTCAGAAGCATATCATTTTATAATATTATATAGGTATTAGTAAGTAACTTGATAAAAGAGATTTAACCGTGACTCCAAATTTGAGGATGGCATAATAGATAATTCCTCACTTATATTTGCTCTTTAATACTTAGCCTATATGCTTGTTTATTTTTATACATTGCGTGGTCTGCATCATTTAATAGCGCTTCAAAGGGCTGCTTTTGTTTATTAGTAAAACTATAACCTATGCTGAGCGATAAATCGCAAACGTCTTCTTTGAGTAAAGCTTTTGAATACTCAGAGGATATTTTATCCATGATGTAGCTAATTTTGCTTTTATCGCTTAATTGCATTACTGCAACAAACTCATCACCACCTAAACGCCCTACTATGTCGGCATCTCTTAAATGGTTTTTTAGCGTATCCGCCAAAATAATTAAGGCTTTGTCACCTACTTCATGTCCAAAGGTGTCGTTTAATTTTTTAAAGTCGTTTATATCAATAAACAAGCAACATACGTCGAAGCCCAAACGCAGTGCTAAATTAAGCTTTTGCTGAGCTAGTAAGTTAAGTGCTCGGCGATTATAAATATCTGTTAATGAGTCTAACATGGCTATTTCGCGCATTTGTTCATAGCTGTAAACAAGCGCTAGGTCGTCTTCAATTAAATCGCGTAGTTGCTCTATGAGCTCAAAGTATTCATCGGTATAGCTAGTTATTTTAGTGTCTTTTAAGCATAGCGTGCCAAATACTTCACCTTCTGGCCAATGAATAGGTAAGCCTAGGTAGGATTCAACGCCATCCTCAACTACTTCTGGTAGGGTGTTCCATGCATCGTTATTGCTTGCATCATTAACATATAAAATATTATTAGTTTCAGCGACGTGCCGACAAAAAAGAGGAGTTTGAGGGGGAAGTATCGGGTTGGTTTCAAAGCTTGAGCCACCTTCGTTATTTCTAATAACAACGCGATAGCCTTTGCTTGTTGCCTGAACTATATAACCAGACGGGGCTGAAAAAAGCCCCGTGATAAGGTCCATTGTTTTTTGCCATTTATGCAAAGATATTTGGCCATCAACACCAGAGAATGCCCATTTATCAGTTTCAAACATTAACTTTACCTCGGCTATTTAATAGCTCCAGTATAGGCAAAAAAGTAAACTAAAAGCTATTATTTACGACGTCTACTTGGCTCTCTTTTACCTGTAATGCGTTTTTTATCGCGATCTTTTCGAGATTTATTAGTATTTTTACGATTATCTTTGGGCTTTTTATTTAAGTCAGGCTCGTAACCTTCTAACCACTGCGGCGTTAAACGCGTATCGAGTAATACTTCAATTTCTTCTAGCAGCCATTGCTCATCAAGACTTACCAATGACATAGCAAGCCCTTGTTCACCAGCACGACCTGTACGGCCAATACGGTGCACGTAATCCTCAGCAATGTACGGCAGTTCAAAATTAATTACGTATCTAAGTGTAGAAATATCTAAACCACGCGCAGCGACATCGGTTGCAACAAGTACGCGTGTAATACCCTCTTTAAAGTTTTGCAATGCACGGTCACGTGCGCCTTGCGATTTATCGCCATGGATTGATTCGGTTTTTAACCCATCTTTACACATTTCTTTAGCGAGCTGATCAGCCATTTGTTTTGTGCGAGTAAAAATAAGCACTTGGCGCCAGTTTTTCATGCCAATCATGTGCGATACAAGTTCGCGCTTACGATCCTCATCTACAGCGTAAATAACTTGCTCTACTTCAACCGCAGCTGAGTTACGTTTATCAACTTCAATTAGCTCAGGGTTTTTAAGTAGTTTTTTACTGAGTTCAAACACGCTGTCATCAAACGTAGCTGAAAATAACAAAGTTTGGCGATCGCCCGGTATATGTCGCAATATACGTCTAATTTCATCAATAAAGCCCATATCAAGCATGCGGTCAGCTTCGTCAAACACTAAAGAGTCTACGCTTGAAAGTACCACACTGCCTTTAACTATATGATCAAGCAAACGCCCTGGTGTGGCCACTATAACTTGCGCTGTTTTAAGTGCTTTTATTTGTGGGCCAATACTTGCGCCACCATAGGCTAAAGCGCCATTGATATGAGTGCCTTGTGCGTACTTTTCAAAGCTTGCAAATACTTGCTGAGCAAGCTCACGGGTTGGCGTTAAAATGACTACACGTGCAAGGCCTTGCTCATCTTTTTTAGGGGTATTTAAAAGCTTATGTAACAGCGGTAAAACAAAGGCGGCTGTTTTACCCGTACCTGTTTGCGCGCTGCCCATTACATCACTTCCGGCTAAAATAGGCGGAATGGTTTTAATCTGAATTGCGGTAGGTTGAGTGTAATTATTTTGCTCAATCGCTGTTAATAATAACGGGTCGAGATTAAGTGATGAGAACGTAGTGGCAGACATAGGCTTAGCTTTAAAATAACAAAGAGCGCTATTGTACGCATATTACTGTACTGCGTAAATTAACCAGCCCAGAAAAGTATTTAATCGTGATTGCTCTCTTTCGCTTTAGCGCTAAAACAATATAAAAGGCGCTAAATAACCGTTATATTTAGCGCCTTTTATAATTTGCTGTAGCTTTAAGCTGGCTTTAGTGTCGCTTTACGTTCGTTGTAAAACGCTATTAAATCGTCAACTGTTGCTTGGCAGTATTCGCGAATACCCGAAACCACCATGTGTTTTTCACCACTACCTACTTTAACGCCGTTTTCTAACAGGTTAAAACGTAGTGTAATTTTTCCGCGCTTACCGGCGTACTCAAAGCTTGGCTCTGCAAATTCAAGTATTGGCGCTGTTATATCAAGGTTATCAAGATTAATAAGCATTGATTCGTAAATTACCATCGGACGAGCAGGGTTTATCATTACCTCTTGCTTGCCCATTAATGGGATAATTACATGCGGAAAGGTAGTACCAGAAAATTCAACATAATTTTTTATTAGACTATTAGTTAGTGCTGGGCATTGGCTGGTTTTACCGCTGCGCTTTACCTTTAAAATAACTTTTTCGCCATTGGTAACATCAAACTCATCGGCTCCCTCAGGAAAGTTAAGTTTGGTGTTTTCATCAACCATACCAGCAAAAGTAAATTCCATTTGTTCACTAATACCGTAACGGTCTAGTACCAATGAAAAAAGTAAGTCTCCTGGCGCGCAAAACTTTTTGGCATCTTTGTCATGAAGTGGATTAAAATCGTCAGCAACGCATTTAGCGAATCGACACCCCTGCTCACGAGAGATAGAAACATAATCAGCATGCTGCTGAAAAAAAGGACTTAACATAGTGTGTTCACTGCTTAAACTGCTTATAACCTATCTATATTACCAGAAAAAAAATATTGAGAGGTCGAATCTGTTAGATTAATGGCTAAATAAAACAGAGTAATAAAAAACAATGACCTTTTATTTATTAGCACTATCAATTATATGTGTTTTTCCGTACTGCAAAATATCAATAATGCGGCAACCCCTTTGGCACTACTTAATGGCTTTAAGTGTTGTAAGTGGGTATTTTCAAGGTTATATAAATTTATATGCTCTGCTCAGCATTGGGCTTTACGTTGTTTTATACTACTGTGTGCTAAATGCAAAGCGGGCAATAATACGCGCTATGTTAAGTACTGTTTTTATAACTTTCTCACTTGCATTAGCACTTCATTGGGTGCCTGGTTTTAATAACCTCCCTATTGTTATAGATGAGCGTATTACAAGCGATGCGATTGCTTTTACCTTTTATGCAAATTTTGATAAAGCGATGGCGGGGTTATTTCTTTGTGCTTACTTTTTTTCAAACTTAGATTCAAATAAAAAGCCTTTAAAAGCAGACCCTAATAAATCTACTTTGCTTGATGTTAAGCAACCCATTTTTATAATTATTGCTACGGTTTTAGCTTCGCTCACTGTAGCTTTAATACTTGAACTTGTGGGCTTTAACCTAAAAGTGCCCGACTTTTGGTTAGCCTTTATTGCTATTAATCTTTTATTTACCTGTGTAGCTGAGGAGGCTTTATTTAGAGGGTTATTACAGACTAAGCTTAGCCAAATAATTACATCTAATCGCCTAGCGTTACTTGCCCCAATAATGACAGCAGCAGTGTTTGCTTTGGCGCATTTTGCTGGAGGCATTAACTATGTATTGGTTTCATTTATTGCAGGCTTAGGATACGGCTATATTTTTTATAAAACGCAGCGCTTAGAGTGGGCCATTATATGCCATTGGATAGTTAATGTTTTTCACTTCTTTTTGTTTACTTACCCTATGCTCAGTAAAATCTAAATACATTTACAAATGCTAACAATTTACCCGTTAGCAAACATTGCCAGCGTTTGATTTTGTTAGTAATTTACTACTTTAAATAACAAATTAAAGGACTAATAAATATGCTACGTTTTATAGCGGCAATAACAGTGCTGGCCACAATAACCGGTTGTTCAGGAATGACTTATCATACAGATATAGACAACGGTGTTTTATCTCAAGAAATTGGCACCTACGTTAATAAAAGAGATTTACAGCAATTTTATAGCGACCAAGAAGCACACGAAAGTGGCGCAACACTTTTAGGCCGAATAGAAGGTGAAAGCTGTGATGGCGACGGTATAGGCAACAATAATGTAAGCTACAATCGATCTAAATCAAACGCGATTGATTTACTTAAAGCTGATGCTATGCGCAGGGGCGGGAATGCTTTTACTATTAATTCCTGTAGTGAAACCTCTGTATCGTACTGCGACTTATCTGTTTTATGCACCGGACAGGCCTACGACTATTAATAAATTATATATTAAGCGCAAAGCTCAGTAGTACACGCTTTCCAGACTCGATTTTAGATACGCTGTGTTCGTACTTATCGGGTCTGAACAAATACACGCGATTAAATAAATTTATAATGCATTTTGAGCATTTAAATACCCCACCCGCTTTAGGTTTCTCTAATACAAAATTGAGCTTGTAATAGCGCCCTTGCTGCACAGGGTCAATATGGTTCATTACGCTATGATTGGTTGGGTAAGTAACAAGGTTTATCGAAAATGTATTACTGCTAAAAATGGCTTTGTTTTTTACAGGTGCAATCATACTGCCTCCTATGAGTTTATATTCCCTATTGTATCATTGGGCTAAGTACTAGGGTCTTATATGGACTCCCCGTAAATGTCAAAAAGAAAAAGTTAAAATAAATTTAGATGCTAGCTTATATACGGGCTCAAATGAGGGGCTACCTCTGGCCTCTTATGTATTCGCACCTTCATGACTATTCTGTTGAGCAGTTTATGAAACTTCAGACCCTAACAGTCTATTGAAGGTTGGTCTTACCTATTTTAAGCGCTCTTATTGACAAATTTTAAGCCGCAAGTAATTGTGGCTGGTATTCTTTATTATGCTTTTGCATTGCAAAAGCCGTTCTTATCGTTTTATTCGCTAAAGCAATTGCTGCGACTTTCTTTCCTCGACGCGCGGTTAATGCTTTTAACCATACATCTTTTTCACTGCGACTTTCTCTTTTTTCTAGTTGGGAAACAACAGCTAATGCACCTTTAAACAAAGCACTTCGCAGCTTCTTATTTCCTATCACTTTAGATATCGAGCCTATTTTTTCTTTACCACCACTGCTATGTTGTACAGGTGTTAGACCAAAGCAAGCGGCGGCTTCTCGACCACTTTTGAAATGTGTCGCATTACCTAGCGCTATTTTTATCAAGATTGCACAGACTGGGCCGACTCCCTCTAAGGCTTGTAAGCGATTGCAGGCTTTATCTTCTTTAACTATTTCATGCAGTTGTTTTTCAATCAGCTTTGCTTCTTCAATTGTCTCCTTAAAGCGTTGAAAAAGGAGGTGAATTGAAAAGCGAAATGAGGATGTTAAACTATTTTCTGCGTCTTCTAGTATCTCTGGTATAGCGTGAATTAATGGGGTATCACCTTGAGCTATTGGGTACCCTAACTCCAAAAGCAAGCCTCTGAGTTGATTACTTAAACTTACTTTTTGTTTGACCAATAAATCACGCATACATTCAATGCCTTGCAGGCATTGGTCCTGCACTGAAAGTAATCGGCTTTCTTTAATATGAGGCTGACGAGCGGCAACAGAAATAGCCAGTGCATCATTAGCATCTGTTTTTTGTCCTTGACGAAATGCTTTTACTTGTCGTGCATTAATTGCTTTTACTTGATGACCAGCTTGTTTAGCAAAGCGTGCCCAATAATGTGTTCCGCCACACGACTCCATAGCAACTAAAGATTGCTTCTCTTTAATTAACAACTCTTTAAGTTTAGCTCTTGTGATTGCTTTGTTATAAATAACGTTTCCATTTTTATCTGTTTTGCAGACCTGGAATAAATTTTTTGCTAAATCAATTGCGATTACATTACAATCAAACATGTATGGGCTCCTTGGTAAAAGTTTGGTCGCTTATTACGTTACTCCTGAGGGAAGTGGGAGTCCATACATCTGTTGATCTTTCAAGGTTAAATTTGCAGCAGTCTGTTTGGTATTTAGGCAAGGCAAAGCCTATGTAGTGTGGTTATTCCCCATAAATGGGCGATAACGTAGCATTAATGCCAAACAGGCGCTGCCCAAAGGGTTCTTTCTAGGGGCTATTTACTCTTTGTTGCTCGGTTTTTACTTAGCCCACTAGGTTACAAACCTCGCGCCGCGATTAAATAGCCCCTAGTTTGAACAAATTTTAATCCGAAAAGATCAACAGACCCTAATACTTTAGTTAAAAAACATCAAAATACGATGTCATATAGCTAAACAGCCTGAAACAAAAAAGCCGAACTTATTTTACTAAGCTCGGCTTTTAAAAGTACATTGTTTAGCAATTATGCACTTGGGTATTCGCGGTACGCACGCTCTATATTTTTAGCCTGCTTTTTAGAAATACCTAAATGAGCAAGCGCTACACGTAAACGAGCACGTGATAAGTCAGAGCCTAATATTTCCATTGCATCAAGCACTGACGTACTTGATGTTTTGCCTGTAATTGCGACAAAAATTGGCTCTAAAAAGTCTTTAATTTTAAGCTCGTGGAATGTAGCCACTTCTTTTGCAATTGCAAAAATAGCGGGCTTATCAAAGCTACGTAAGCCTTCAAGCTGCCATACAAAAAATTGTAGGGCTTGGCGTATTACGTTTTCGTCTGCTTTACCAGCTGTTAATAGCGCAGGATCGTAAGTTGGAATACCACCTACAAAGTGCCCTGCCAGCTCAACCATATCCGAAAGGGTATTAATACGCGTTTTAGCCTCTGGTAATACTTTAGCTAACATTTCACCGTTAAACTTCCAATCAACAAAGCGCTGAATTAACTGCTCGTCGGTTAGATTTTCACGGATCCACATGCCGTTTAACCAGCTTAATTTATCCACGTCGAATACTGGGCCACCAAGCGATACGCGCTTCATGTCAAAGTTTTCAATCATTTCATTAAGTGTGAACTTTTCACGCTCATCTGGCATTGACCAACCCATACGACCTAAATAGTTAAGCACGGCTTCTGGCAGGTAACCCATTTCTTTATAGTAATTAATAGATGTTGGGTTTTTACGCTTAGATAGCTTTGATTTATCTGGGTTACGTAGCAATGGTAAATGACCAAGTACTGGCGCTTCCCAACCAAAATCTTCGTAAAGTTTTAATAACTTAGGTGCTGAGTTAATCCACTCTTCGCCACGGAAAATATGACTAATTTGCATATGGTGGTCATCAACTACGTTCGCTAAAAAGTACGTTGGGAAACCATCCGCTTTTAAAAGAACTTGCATGTCTACGTTTTCCCACGGGATCTCAATTTCATCACGTAAGTAGTCGTTAAACTTAAATGTGCCTTCGCTTGGGATTTTCATACGTATAACGTAAGGTTTGCCTTCAGCTAAGTTTGCTTTAATTTCTTCATCTGTATGGTTTAAACCACGACCGTCATATTTAGGGCGCAAGCCTTCTGCCATTTGCTCTTCACGCATTTGATCAAGCTCTTCGCTTGTTGCAAAGCAGTAAAACGCTTTACCATCATCAACTAACTGATGCGCGTATTTTTTATATAAATCGCTACGCTCAGATTGACGGTAAGGACCAAATTCGCCACCCACATCAGGACCATGATCCCACTCAAGCCCTAACCAGCGTAAGCTATCCATAATCGCAAGTTCAGACTCTGGCGTGCTACGTACTTGGTCTGTATCTTCTATACGAAGTACAAATTCACCGCCTTGTTGTTTAGCAAAACAGTAGTTAAATAAGGCGATATAAGCGGTGCCAAGATGCGGGTCACCAGTTGGCGACGGGGCAACACGGGTGCGAATTGTCATGGTAAATTCTCTTTAAATAAGTGAGATAATAAAAGTGGTTTATGCAGCTACTTTGTTTAAGTAAGCAATAATATCGTTTGATTCATACAGCCATTGTACTTGGCCATTTTTCTCTATACGCAGGCAAGGCACTTTAACTTTGCCGCCTTGCTCAAGAAGCTCTTGACGATATTGCTCATTATTTTTTGCATCACGCGTTTCTATGTTTAAGCCTTCGCGCTTAATAGCGCGGCGTACTTTTACACAAAACGGGCATGCTTTAAATTGGTACAGTTTAAATTGTGAGGTTTGCTGATCAAGCTGTGCTTGCTCGTCGCTTGCACGCTTTTTACTGCGAGGAGTAAATACAAAATTAAAGAATAAGATTATACAACCTAAAAACCAACGAACTAATTTCATGTTCTGTGCTCTGCTTACAACAATTTAAGGAGCCAGATTTTAGCACAAATTTACAATCAAAAAAGCTCAATACTGTTATCTATCTTTGGTTCGTTATTAACTTCTAATTCACTGTAGGAGGTAACTCTATTACGGCCAGTATTTTTAGAGTAGTAAAGCGCTAAATCAGCCTGATTTACAATACTCGATACAGTATCAATACTCACTAACTCTAAAAAACCAATGCTAATGGTTAATTGGCCAATTTGTGGAAAAGGGTATTGGGCAACATTAAGGCGTAACCGGTTAAGTGCAACATGTGCATCAGCCTCTGTTTTTGCTTGAAATAACATTGCAAATTCTTCACCACCATACTTAAATACATAGTCTTCAATTCTAAAATTATTTTTTAGTAGCCGTGCTACAAGTAAAATAACCTCATCGCCAATTACATGCCCGTAGTTATCATTAATATTTTTAAAGTTGTCGATATCGGCAATAGCTAAATACCAACGTCGCTTTTTATTGTTATCATTTCTTGGTAACAAAAAACCGTTACCCGATACAATCTCAATTACTTTTTTATCAAATGTTTGCCTATTTAAAAGCTCTGTAAGTGGATCTAACCGCGACTTATATAATAGCCCAAGCTGATTAGCATAAATATTTAAAATATGTACAGCTAACATAGTTGTTCGTTCTGGTAATTCTTGCTCGGTTTCTATTAATAAAGTGCCGACTACTTTTCCAAAATGATAAATAGGCACGTAACTTGTTGTGCTACTAAAGGCATAGCTCACCCTAATTTTATTTTGAGTGACCTTTTGTAATAATAATGATGCTTCATCTGGGCTTAATTGCTCTAAATTACTATTTGGATTAATAAGAGTAGGGGGTATGGGGGCTGAAAAATTTTTATTGACGTAAATAGCAAAATTATCAACTTCGAGCAAGTCGCTAATTATTTGTATTAATGCGCTATCTAAATCACTTTCTTCCTCTTGCTGGGTAAGCTTAATAATCCATTCGTGCCCACACTTATTTGCCTTCATTACACTGCCTAAACTAATTAAACTTTTATTAGTCTAGACAATACTCATGAATTTACTAAGTTATGAGGTAATACTTATTAACTAATCCTTTAGAATAGGTATTAAAGTAATACTAAGTCGTCGCGATGCAATACTTCTGCACCACTATCGTAATCGAGTAACTGGCCTATTTGACTAGAATGCGCACCCTTTATTTTATTTACCTCGATGCTACTAAAGCGCGTTAAGCCCCGTGCAATTACTTGATTTTTATTATCTATTAAATCAATTAAATCACCGCGTTCAAAACGTCCAAATGCATTAGTAACGCCTTTAGCAAGTAAGCTTGCGCCTTTATTTTGAAGGGCGCCAATAGCACCTGCATCTATAACAATTTGGCCGGTACTTTTAGGCCCGGCTAGTAACCATTTTTTACGGCCATCTTTTGGAGCGGTGAGTTTTAAAAAACGCGTGCCTGGTAACTCGTCACTCATGCATTTTAAAATAACGTTTTTACCTGCGCCTTTAGCAATAATAACTTCAACGCCTGCGCGCCTTGCAATGTCGGCGGCTTGCAGTTTAGTCGCCATACCGCCGGTGCCTAAGTTTGTACCACTGCCACCAGCAAGTTGGCGCAGCTCATCGTTTATATGTGTTACTTCGCCAATGAGGGTGGCATCGGCATTTGTGCGAGGATCGCTGGTAAATAACCCTTCTTGATCGGTAAGTAGCAATAATTTATTAGCATTAGCCAAAATAGCGACAAGTGCCGATAAATTATCGTTGTCGCCTACTTTTATTTCACTGGTAGCGACTGCGTCATTTTCGTTAATGATGGGTACAACGTCGTAATTTAGCAGTGCGGTGAGTGTATCGCGGGCATTAAGGTAGCGCTCTCTGTCGTCTACATCAGCGCGAGTAAGCAGCATTTGCCCTACATTTACCCCATATAAAGCAAACAAGCTCTGCCAAATATGAATAAGTTGACCTTGTCCAATTGCAGCAAGCATTTGTTTATCAATTAAGCTTCTGCCACAGGGTTTTAATAGTTGTTCGCGCCCAGCAGCTACCGCGCCGCTCGATACTAAAATAACCTGATGCCCCTGCTTTTTAAGCTCGCAGCATTGGCGTACTAATTCAACCATATGTGCTTTGTCTAGCTTATCGGTGCCGCCAGTTAGTACGCTTGTACCAAGCTTTACAACTATTACCTGTTCCCTTTGCATGTGCTTTTTACTATTGATTAATTAAAGATGAATTAATTTATACCAGCTCGGTATTTTTGAACAAGTTAAAAATTTTCATGCTAGGATCTGATTTTATTAAATTAAGTAAATTACTCTCTATGCCTGCCAGTTTATGTTTAATTATTGCCACCTTTTTATGGGGCAGCTCTTTTATTGCGCTCAAATACGCCATTGCTATTTACGACCCTGCATTGGTGATATTTTTACGCATGCTCACCACGTTAGTTTTGTCGCTTTGTTTATGGCGCTACGTTATTCGGTTTGAGTACTTAAAAGGTGACTGGAAGTATTTAGTGGGTATGTCGCTTGCTGAGCCTTGCTTATACTTTTTATTTGAAGGCCATGCAATGGAATACACATCAGCCTCGCAGGCCGGTGTTATTGTCTCTTGCTTACCTATTATAATTGCGTTGCTTGCCTTTGTATTACTTAAAGAGCATATAAGCAAAGCCATTGTTGTCGGTTTTACGCTGTGTATAGGCGGCAGTATTTTACTTACGCTTCTTTCACCAAGTTCCGACCAAGCACCTAATCCGTTACTAGGTAACTTTTTAGAGCTTATGGCGATGGTGTGCGCTGCATTTTATACCGTAAGTATTAAACATTTAGCTAATCGCTACTCGCCCCTGACTTTAATTGCGTTGCAAGGTATTAGCGGCAGCTTGTTTTTTGCGCCGTTTTTATTTTTTATCGACCTACCAAGCGAAAATCAACACGACTTAACTGCGCTTATGAGCATTTTGTATTTAGGCTCGTGTGTAACCCTTGGCGGGTATGGCATGTACAACTATGCAATTAGCAAGGTATCGGTATTAACCGCTGCTGCGTACTCTAATTTAATTCCTATTTTTACACTTATTTTGTCAGCTATTATTTTGGGCGAAGTGCTCAACGTTTGGCAATGGTTGAGCATATTTGTGGTATTTATTGGCGTAATGGTAAGCCAGCGCCATCAAGAGCTCGTGGTTGATATACCGCTTAGTGAATCGGGCGAAGACATTTGCGCAGATACAAGCAATCTTAAATCAGTACCCGAGGCAAGCGAATCAAAAGGGTAACAGGTAAGCAAATACAGCCCAGGTGTTTGTAAAAATGAGTTTTGGGATTGATGAATAACCTCAATCCCCGTTACTTTATAATTTTGTATCACCCCACTTTGAAGTTGCAAAGTAAACGCCTCCCCCGCTTTTGCGTTTTGTAAAAATGCAAAGTGGGTGTCGTTATGTCCGGCTATTAGCGCGCCCTTTTCGTTTCCAAATTCTTTTCCGCCCAGCTCCCCTGCAGGTAAAAATTGGCTTGGCGCAAACGCTAAATTACGACCACTCGCTCCAGCCAATACACTTAATGTTTTATTATGGCTTGGCCAATTAAGCTTTGCAGTAACGTAGCTGTCGGCGTAATACCACGGTTTTACTTTAGTGCCGGGTGATTTAAGCGCCTCTTGCCATGCTTGCTCAATTAATACTTGAGCAAGCCATGCTTTTGCCTGCATATAAGCACCGTGACCAAATAATCCAAGCCCAGCTATTAGTAAACCCGCGCTTAGCCACTTTTTCATTTACGTGCCCTGCTTAATTTAAGCCCTCGATTTATTTTAAGCGCGCTAAATCCCAATAATAAAATACAGCCTAGTAATATATGTAACCTGCTTTGCCCATCGGTTTGCGGTAAACGCATTGCCATACTTTGTGGTAATGCATTAGTAGCTTGCGCCGTTTGCTCTGCCACTTCTTTTATTTGAGTTTGTTCAATCGCTATAAAAGCAGTAAACGGACTAAGTAATTGATGAGTAAGCGCAAGCTCCTGTACTTCATCTTTAACTACACTTTCCTCGTTGTATAAAAGTAATGATTTGATTTTTTGGCGCGCCCACAGTTTTGCTATACCTTGAGCGCTTGAGCTATTTTGTGTACTTAATTTAATACTTAAAGGCCCTTGTGCTGTTTGCCCAGCAAGTACCACATTTTTAGCATTATTAAGTTTTATAGCGACCATGATAGGCTCGCCAAAATATAAATCAGGTAGTGGTGATGGCCAAAAATCTAAGCTATTACCGCTTTCATCGCTTAGCGCCAAGCTAGTAATAGCCGGATGTGCAAGCTTATCAAACAACTGCTGCATTTTAGGTTGCACCTCGCTTGTG
The DNA here is from genome assembly GCF_031198785.1 of Pseudoalteromonas sp. HL-AS1. NCBI lineage: Bacteria > Pseudomonadati > Pseudomonadota > Gammaproteobacteria > Alteromonadales > Pseudoalteromonadaceae > Pseudoalteromonas > Pseudoalteromonas sp. HL-AS1. The sequence goes on along the minus strand of NZ_CP133569.1, from coordinate 829,574 downwards.
CTGCCTATAAACGTAAATGAGCCTTTACCTATATCTGCCGCTCGGCGCATAAAAAAGCTATTCGGTGCGCTGCCAATACCTACTGTAAATAAGCGGCTATCGCCTAACTTACTTTGAATATTTTTAAACAATGCGTCTTCGTTGCTTACGCTGCCATCAGTTAAAAATACAACTTGGCGTACAAAGCCATCAAACTGGCTGCCATCAAGTACGGCATTAAGCGCACCTTGTATTTCTGTGCCGCCGTCGGCCTCTAGGCTATAAATAAATCGCTCTGCACGGCGTAGATTAAAGTCATTGGCTATAAGTGGTTTATCGCTCATTGGAGTTACTATGTTGTCAAAACCAATAATGTTAAAGCTGTCGTCGCTATCAAGTAATGACAGTGCATAAAACAAGGCTTTTTTAGCTTGCTCCATAGATTGCCCGTGCATAGAGCCAGACGTATCAACTACAAATACCATTTCGCGAGGTAATCGCTGAGTTTGTGTAAAGTGATCCCCTGGTGGCATAAGCATAGCAAGCCCGTATCGGTCACCATTTTCAAACTGCTGAGTAAAAAATGCGGCCTGAGCTTGCTCTTTTTGCAGCGGTTTAAACTCAAGTAAAAAGTCGCGATTAACTGCATTTGTCTCATTTAACGCTATTTTATATTGCCCAAATGCTGTGTTTTGTACATCAACATTGTGAAATTTAGAATTGATATCCACCAGCTCTAAGCCTACGTCTATATCAATGTTTAAGCTAAATTGGCTACTTGGTACGTTATCAGTTTGATTACTGCTTTTAATGCTGTAAACAGGGCTTAACCATCCCGTTGGGAGCGGATTAACATGCGCTTGATTTTGAGTACTAACCTCAACCTCACCACTAATCGCGTGATAACGCGGTGTAATGGTAGTAGGAAATCTAATAGCGAATGTACCGCTGCTGTAATCAATTATTTCTTGATACTCAAGCTCAATAATCACTTGCTCACCGGGGCCAATATTAGCCACATTCGTAATAAACATATTCGCACGTTGTTGGCGTACAAGGGCCGCTTGCTTGCCTGCTTTTTTAGCCTCCTCGTATTTTTTTTCGGCCTCTACCTTTTTATCAATTTGGCCTTTAATAACTCGCTCACCTATACGCATTGTCATGGCATGTACGGCGCTTTCATCAGACAATGGAAAAACGTAGCGCGCATTAACCGCAAACGGGTTTTCGTTTTGATAGGTTTGCGTTACTACAACATGATTAATTAGGCCAGTTAAGGTCATATTGGCGTCGCTTTTTAATATTATTGCTGGGCCTGCTGGCGCACCATTGCTATCAAAAAGCTCTAACTTGGGTGATTGCGCATGGCTTTTAAAGCTCGCTAACAGCACAATCGCTATGAATATAAAAATGCTTACTTTAGTAAGCATTTTGGTCGGTTTACTCAACATAAAATCACTCCATCGAACGCTTTGTTTTACTTAGATTCAGTTAGATTTAGTTACTCGCCGTTTGGCCATTTACTGGATTTATTGAGCGAGTGGTAAGCGTTACGCGTCTATCAAAAAAGTTATCTTCCACCGTGTTGCTGTTAGCCAACGTTTGCTGCTCGCCAAATGCCTGCGTGCTTAAGCGCTTGTGGCTCACACCGTGTTTTATTAAGTAGCTTTGCACGGCATTTACACGCGCTTTAGAAAGTAAAAGGTTGGCTTGCTCATCGCCGCGCTGATCGGCAAAGCCACTTAAATCAAGTGCGAGTTGTGGTTGGTTGTTTAACAAGGTAACGAGTTGGTCTAACTGCATTGCAAAATGCGGGGCAATAACACTTGAACCTGTTTTAAATTGCACCGTCATCGCCAATAAGTTATTAATTTGAACTTGAGTTAACTGCTCATTTTGATTGGCAAGCACTTCTAGCTGTTGCTCTAACATATTGTTGTGGTTAAGCACGTGTTGGTAATCGCTGGTTTTTTCTTTCATAACCGTAATTGCACGCTCTTGCTCTGCAATTTTGTTATCAGCTACTTTTGAATCACCTATTAAACCACCGGCAAATGCCCCAATAAACGCACCTATTGGCCCGCCTACTACGCCGCCAATAATAGCGCCTGCACCTAGTCCAATAGCCGTTTCTTTATGGGCTTCTTTTGATGGCGTTTTAGATGTTGAGGCAATTGCTGGAGTACAAAAACTAGCAACGAGTGTTAATGCAATTAATGTCTTCTTCATGATTTGCTCCTTAAACTTACTTTTTAATTTGTGATGTTTTGTTTTGATGGACCTATTAAAACAAGTTCAAGTGGCAACAAAGGGGATCAAAAATGGCAAACTGCTGAGCAATTGTGGCAAAAAAATGGCAATTGCCTTTTTAAGCGTACTTAGCTTAAAAACTTCGATATAGTGCACAGCAGAGCCGATAGGATAATGATTAAGATGAAAAAAATAGCCATCGTTGAAGATGAACCCGCAATCCGCGAAAACTACATAGAAATGCTGAGCGCACAGGGCTACCAAGTCAGTGGCTTTGAAAATCGCGCCAGCGCAGAAGCTGAATTTAAAAATGCCCTGCCCGATTTAGCCATTGTTGATATTGGCCTAGGCCATGAAATAGATGGTGGTTTTTTACTGTGCCAAACATTGCGATCGCTTTCTAAAACGCTGCCTATTATTTTTTTAACCGCCCGCGATAGCGAAATAGATACCGTATGCGGCCTGCGCATGGGCGCCGACGACTACCTAACAAAAGACATAAGCTTGGCTCACTTGGCTGCACGTATTGGTGCGCTGTTTCGCCGAATGGAAGCACTTGAACAACCCGCTGATGCAAACGCACTCATAACACGCGGACAATTAACGCTCGACACACAACGCATGCAGGTATTTTGGCAGCAACAATTAGTTGATTTAACCGTAACCGAATTTTGGATGCTGCATTCACTCGCCCAGCGACCTGGCCATGTTAAAAGCCGTAACGAATTAATGAGCGATGCAAAAATTTATGTAGACGACAGCACCATTACTTCACACGTAAAACGTATTCGTAAAAAGTTTATAGCACTCGATAGCACCTTTGATTGCATAGATACCGTGTATGGCATGGGCTACAGGTGGGAACAACACTAATGCTACGATTTGGTCTGCGCAGTAAATTTATATTACTTTCATGTTTTTTGTTTTTGCTACCGTGGCTTGGCTACGAGTACGTATGGGAAATGGAAAAGTTTTTACGCCAAGGCCAAGAAAAAACCCTCGTAGGCACCACTCGAGCACTTGCTACAGCATTACATGAGCGCCCCGCATTATTTGACGAGCAAACTAACTTTTTAGACCAAGTAGTAAAAGGCCGCGATTTATACGCTTATAATCTTAAAAACCCTATTCAGCTCGACGGTAAACTTAACGATTGGGACAGCTATCAACCGCTATTTTGGCATTACGATAAGCGCTACTTACAAAAAACAGATAACAAACATCAAGCCAGTGACTTATCGTTTGATCATATGGTGGGAAAATTTGATAACTACTTATACGCCGTATTTAAAGTCACCGACAATACCCTTATTTATCGCGCTAAAAATAGCTTAAGTATTACCAATAACGATTATTTACAAATTGGCTTAAAAACACCTGACGGCCAATTTAATACCTATATAATTGCGCCACGCCAAGATGGCTGGGTTAATGCGTTTGATGCAAATACCAAAGCCCCTTTTACAAAAATTCAGGGCTATTTTGAAAGTACCGAATCAGGTTATAACGTAGAGCTGCGCTTTCCAATTAGCATGCTGGGCAACAAACTTGGCTTTGCTATTGTTGACGTTGATAATAAAGAGGCATTATTAGAGCCTAAAATAATGTCGACCTCAAACTTAAATAACCCAAACGATTTGGGCTCGGTATTAGTCCCTTCCCCAGAAATTAGCCGTATTTTAAAAGGTATGGGCCACAGTGGTAGCCGCATTTGGGTGGTCGATAACCATCATCGCGTACTTGCGCAGTCGGGTACTATTCAAAATGCAGATGGCGTTTGGGCTGATGGACTTGCTAACCAAGCACCTGAAACTTGGTGGCAGCGCTTTGAGCAAAATTACTTACACCCAATTTACTATAAAATTTTAACGCGTCCCGAAAATGAGTTTTTAGATACCCTGCACGATGTAGCTTCTATGCAGGGCACACATTTAGCGAAAGCATTAAAAGGACAACCAGCATCGTCTTGGCGATTAACACCCGACAGTAAAGCCGTTATTTTATCGGCCGCTTACCCTATTTGGATTCAAGACCAAGTAATTGGCGCAGTAATAGCAGAGGAAACCACAAACGGCGTACGTACGCTGCGTAATAAGTCACTCGAAAAATTGTTTAACGTTATTTTAGCTGTGATGCTAATTGGTACTGTGACTTTATTCTTTTTTGCCTCACGTATATCGAACCGAATTAGGCGGCTGCGCGATACAGCTGAACAAGCAATTGATGCGCAAGGGCGTGTTACTGGCAGTATTAATTACAGCGACGCTAACGATGAAATTGGCGACCTGTCTCGTAGTTTTTCAAACATTGTGAGCCGACTTGGTGGCTATACCGATTACTTAGAGAATATGTCGTCGCGGTTATCCCACGAACTGCGCACGCCGGTTGCCGTAGTGCGCTCATCACTCGAAAACTTACAAAGCTTGCCACAAAACGAGCTGAGTCAAAAATACCTCGATCGCGCCAGCGAAGGCGTTGAACGCTTAGGTAAAATAATAACCACCATGAGTGAAGCAACTCGCCTTGAGCAAAGTATTCAAAGCAACGAGCCTGAGCCTTTTGATTTACAAAAAGTAATAAATGGTTGCATGCAAGGCTATCAGCTTACTTACCCAAACCAGTTATTTACGCTTGATGTATGCCAAAACAAATTACCTATGCAAGGTGCACCGGAGTTTATAGCTCAGCTGCTTGATAAACTTATTAATAACGCGCTGGAGTTTAGTGAGGCCAATACGGCTATTAATGTAGGCCTTAAGCAGAGCGAAAATAAAGCAACATTAACAGTGAGTAACACAGGCCCCGCGTTACCCGAAGGATTAACTGAACATATTTTTGACTCTATGGTGTCGGTACGTAGCCAGCAAATGCAGCAACAGCCACATTTGGGGTTAGGTCTTTATATTGTAAGGCTGGTGTGCGACTACCATAAAGGCAGTGTAACAGCGCAAAACAACGAACAAGGTGATGGTGTAGTATTTACCGTAACACTGCCGTTAGTAAATGGTTAAGGCTGTATTTATACCGTTATATTTGTACCGTTGTATTTATAGCCACAGCATTATATGCAAATAGTAAGTACGCAATAAGTTAAATTCAGCTGTATATTTTTAGTTAAAAAGAGTTACTTTAACTTACCTTAACTCCATATAAATTAACAAACAAATTCCTCTCATCCCTTAAAACCCGCCGGTTACAATTTAGTACAACTTCAAATGTAACTATTCACTTTTAATTCAGTCGAATGACCATACCCTACATCATATTAAAGTATTAAATTGAAGGAATACTCATGAAACCATCACTAGAGCGTGAAGAACTAGACTTTATTTTTGACTTATACAGGCCCTCTAAAAAACCTGAGCCTGAAAATGTAAAACCAAAAAGTACAAACTACAAAGAGCTAAGAAAGCACGACGCGACCAAAAACCAAGGCGTATCGCACTACTTAGTCTAATTTTATTACGCTTGGGACTTCTCATGTTCTAAAAATGCTTTAATGCAGTTTATTTCTGCAAGTTTTACTTCTTCGCCTATTTCAGGGCCTTTTTTGCCATTTTTAAGTGCATTTTGCACTACCAGCTTCTTATCCATTTTTTGCAGTTCAGTATGAATTGCTCGCAGCTTAGCTGATTGCGGGTATGGCTTATCAACAAGTGTTTCACCACGCCCTTGTGCATCGCATTGGCATGCTTGGGTAAACGCTATAAAACGTTCTGGGTGTACCAACGCATTTAAGTTAGTCACTATTAGCTTGTGAATGGTTTGCGGCCTTAACTGATCAATCGTGTGGCAAAGGGTGTGATTATCACTGGTGAGTACGCCAATATCGCGAAAACGGTTAGGCACTTTTAAGCGCTCACAAAACGCCTCAATAACTGCAACACCTTCGCGTTCGTGCCCACGTAGGTTTCCATATTTTTTAAAACTAAGCGCTTTTCCAAAATCATGGGTTAGTGCAGCAAAACGTGTTTCTAAATTAAAATTTAAATCGGCTGCACGCCTAAGTACCAGCATAGTATGTACAAATACATCTCCTTCAGGATGATGGTTTGCCGGTTGCGGTACATTAACCATGCGCTCAAGCTCTGGAAAAACCCCCAAACCTTGCAGTGCTTCAAAATAAAGCTCTGGGTACTTTTCACCCAGTGCTTTTTCAGTTTCAAGCCACACGCGCTCAGGTACTAAATGATTTAGCTCACCTTTATTTTTAAGCTCGCGCATTAATGCATACGTACTTGGGTGAATACGCCAATCACTGCCATAGCGCGCTAAAAAACGGGCAATACGCAGCACTCGAACAGGGTCTTCTACAAATGCCTCAGTGGTGTGGCGCAGTGTTTTATTTTGTAAGTCAGCTTGGCCATTAAACGGGTCAATAATATTACCGCGTTCATCAAGCGCCATTGAATTTATGGTTAAATCGCGTCTTGCTAAATCTTCTTCGAGCGTTACCGTTGGGCTGGCATCAACCACAAAGCCAGTATAGCCTTTGCCGCTTTTACGCTCTGTGCGCCCAAGTGCATATTCTTCTTTTGTTTTTGGGTGCAAGTAAACCGGAAAGTCGCTACCTATTGGTACAAAACCGAGCGACTGCATTGTGTCTGGCGTTTCACCAATCACTACATAATCGTTATCTTTCGATTTTATATTTAGCAGTTTGTCGCGCACTGCACCACCAACGAGGTAAACTTTTTTTAAGTTACTTTTCACTTTATTCCCATAAACATTAATAAAATTGTTTGATACTAATCATAACATTAATTAAAAAATTCTGCGGTGTTTGCCAAGCTTAAGTAAGCTCATTACAATGGCGCATTATTTTCAGCTATAGCTTCGCAATTAATGAAAAACCATTCATCAAAAAAAGAACTTATGTTACTACCCATTTTATTAGTGGTTATTTTAATGTGTGTGGCGGGTCACTTTTTACTACAAGCAAATTTTCAAGACAGTAATGTAGTTGAATACATGTTAGCAGCACTGCCGTTTGCTATGTTTGGATTGGTTATTGTGGCGTTTAAAATGGCGGCTAAAAGCGAAAAGGATGAACAAAACGAGCAGGACTCTTAATCCTACTCAGTTTTAGCTACTTATTATAATTTAAAGTATGTGATAGCCAAACCAGTCTGGCTTTATCGGCTGCGATATACCGCTGGGCGTGAGCTTAATGTTTAGCTGGCTGTCGAGTAAATCAATGGCAAAGCAATCGTCTACGTCATGTAAATCATCTTTATGGATATGGCTAAGCCCTGCGAGTAAATCGTTTTTAGCGCGCTCTTTAGCTTCATGGCTACTGCTTGCAACATACAATGCAAAGTCGTGTTGCTCAGCCATAGTATCACTTCTGTAAGCGCCTAAATTTACAAAATAGAGTTGTTTATTTTGCTCCACATAGCTGTCGACAACTTCTACTTTAAAGCCATCAATATGATTAATTGCCATGTAGCTATCCATGTGAACACTACTTCTGTCGCCTACCCATTGGCTTTTTAACTTTGTATAAGTTTGCTCAATGTTTTGCCCTACAACAAAACGAATATCATGCATTTCAATGTGGCAACCTTGAATCCGGCCACCTAAATACACCATAAATAACTGCATGCTTTTCCTTAACCTAAATTATCAACATCAATATTATGCTTTTTAATCAACTTATAAAAATCTGAGCGATTGCGCTTGGCAAGCTTAGCGCCTTCGGCTACGTTACCACCTGCCATTTTTAAAGTGTTAATTACATAGTCGCGCTCAAACTCTTTTTTAGCGTCGTTTAGTGATAATGGTTCTACGTTTGTTTCATTACTATTTAGCGCAGCTAACACTAAGTGCTCTGAAATAACATCGCTTGGCGTTAATGCTACAACCTGCTCTACTACGTTTTGTAGTTGGCGGATATTACCTGGCCAGTCGTAACGCACAAGCGCATGCATAGCATCGCTTGCAAAGTGTTTTTCAGTTTGCTTCATGCGCTTAGCAATACTTGCACTAAAGTGCTGTGCTAATAAGCTTATATCTTCGCGGCGCTCACACAGTGGCGGTAATTTTAAATTAACTACGTTTAAGCGGTAGTATAAATCTTCTCTAAATTGCTGGTTTAAAATAGCTTCAGGAAGATTTTTATGTGTTGCCGATACAATACGTACATCAATTGCGATTTCTTCTTGAAAGCCTACGGGGCGAATTGTTTTTTCTTGTAATACGCGCAGTAACTTAACCTGCAAGTTAAGTGGCATATCACCTATTTCATCTAAAAATAGCGTGCCGCCCTCAGCTTGTTGAAACAAACCTTGGTGATCTTTAATTGCGCCCGTAAAAGAGCCTTTTTTATGACCAAATAATTCAGACTCTAAAAGCTCCCCTGGTACAGCGCCGCAGTTAATTGCAACAAAAGGACCACCGCTTACATGACTATGCTGGTGAATCGCCTGTGCGAGTAACTCTTTACCTGTACCACTAGCCCCCGAAATTAGTACATTAACTTGCGTTGGCCCAAGTAGTTTTACTTGCTCTAACAAGTGCAGCATTGCCCCACTGCGCGTAACTATATTACTTTTAGGTGCGGCTTCATCGGCGTTAACACCATGAATTTCTATGGCTTTTGCAAGGCTGTCAAATAACTCGTCTTTATCCACTGGTTTAGTTATAAATGCAAAAATGCCCTGCTTAGTTGCCTCTACTGCATCAGGAATTGAGCCGTGCGCTGTCATCATAATGACAGGTAATGCTGGGTAGCGGCTTTGCAGCTGACGATGCAGTGCCATACCATCCATTTCATCCATGCGTAAGTCGGTTATTACGGCGTCAAACACTTGGCTTTTAAGTATTTGTAGTGCGGTTAAACCGCTTTCACAGGTTGTCACTTCGTATCCTTTTGATTCGATACGAATAGCGAGCAGTTTTAATAAGCTAGCGTCGTCGTCTACGAGTAATACTTTTGCACCTTGTACTTTAGTTGCGGCCATAATTACTGCTCCTTCGTTTCTTCTCGTAGTAAAAGTTGCTGCTCAATCGTTGCTAACGATGAGAGGGTTTCTTGCATTTTATTATTAAGTGCTTGCTGCTCTTTTTTAGCATTTATTTGCATAGTTACTTGCTGCTTTTGAAGCCATAAATATTGCTTTATGTCATCAGGCCAAAAGTAAGCAAGATCGAGCTTTAGCAACTTAGTCATTACCATATTTGGATCATCATTTATGTTTAAGCACATGAACTTAAAAAAGCGTTTAAGCTCGTTTTCGCCTGTAAAAACATCTTTGCTAGGTACCAATTTAAATCCGCCACACTGATTAGCGTGCCATGCAATAACTTGCTCTGCAGGAGGATAGCTTGGTTCAATTTTTGGTCTAGGTTTTGGACTAGGGTTACTGTTTTTGTCGTTCGTTTTTTTTGTATCGACCACAGGTGCAGGTGTAATTGACACACGCTCTTCTTGCCCATTATTAATTTCACAACCTGATATAACCATGCTGCTACTGAGCACACATAAAATAGCGATTAAACGCAAGCGCATGTTAATTAACTCCTAGATTTTTTGTTATGGGAATTTTAATTGAAAACCGGCAACCATGTGGCTCGTTATGCTCAACACTAAGTGTACCTCTTAGCTGTTCAACAGACTCTTTTACAATAGTTAAACCCAGTCCACTGCCTTGCAGCGTAACATTTTTACTGTGTTTACCTTGATAAAATGCGCTGAAAATTTGAGTTTTTTCTTGCTCTTTAATACCGCCCCCTTTATCAAGTACAACGATACAAAGCTGGTTTTGCTCAAGCGCTAAATTAATAGTAACGCTTTGCTTATTATCTGAAAATTTTAAGCCATTTGAAATAAGCTGAATTAAAATCATCTCAATAAGCTCACTAGGTAAAGCAAGCGGTTTGTTAGGTAAAGTGTTTTGCCACTGCAGAGCTTGCTCACGCGCACTTAAGCGATGCTCAAAATGGCTATTAATTTTATTAATAAGAAGACTAAATTCAACTTCGCTTAAGCTGTCTTTACTGGTGCGAATCGCATTATAACTCAGCAAACTGTCAATCATTGTGCGAAGGCGCACCATAGATTGGCTAATAAGCTCAAGCACCGCTTTTTGCTCAGCAGTAATTGGACCTACTATTTCATCAGTTAATAAATCAGTGCCTTCGACCATTGAAGCAAGCGGCGTTTTTAGCTCATGAGTTACATGGCGTAAAAAAGTATCTTTTTGCTGCTCAAGCATATGAAGTTGTTCTTGTACCCATTGGAGCTTTTCTCCTAGCTCAACAAGCTCAGCTGAACCTTTCACAGATATTTTTTGCTGCCAATGCCCCTGCCCAAGCTTATCAATAACCGTAGTTAACCCTTTTAGCCGCCCACTTATGCGCCATAAAAAACCTCCCCCAACAATTAAAGTCAGTGGAATAAGTGCCACCAGCCAGTTTATAAATGACGCTTGCAGGCTTGTAAGCTCATTTTGGTTATTGGTAATTTGCGCTTCGTTTTTATCACGTAACCATAAAGTAAGCTCAGCAACTAAGTCGCTCACTGGCACAAATAGCTCAGCTTGTTGTTGTTTTTGCTCAACGAGTTTTACATGCGCGGTTTGTAAGGTGGTATATAAGCGTTGCCATTGGTGGATATACTCTTTATTCGTGTTTACAAATTTGAGTTCATCAATGCTTTGTAGGGATGATTGCCATTTATCGACAATGAGCTTATCAAGCGATTCACTTTTTAATACCCAGTTTTGCCTAGTAGCGCGCTCAAGGCTGTTGAGTTCTTGCTTTAAAGTGTTAAACGATTTGGTAACTTGGTAGTTACTACTCACAATACTTTGAGTAACCGCTAATTGCTTATTAAGCGCATTTAAAAATACGATCACCACTATAGAAAGCGGAAGTAGCGAAAGCAGCATACTCATTGCAAATTGCCCAATTAAATTAGGCCGCCAGTTAAGCATTGCTTGGTATTTTTTAGCTATGGTTGCTGGCATTTAGTTTAGTCCTTTTAAGTTAAGCGCTCTATTATTAAGTGCTTACCTTATACACTAGCTGAACCAGCAATTATATTTAATACGATTAACAGCCAGCACTATAAAACAATGTGTCGCCAAATAGAGACAGCGTAACTCGTTGATTTTAATAAACTCCCTTTCACCCCCACCAAATAATGTTGCAAAAGGCGCACAAAAATTACAATAAACCCAGTAAAAACTTCTCACTGGCTTAAAGCAAAAACAATAACCAATTGAAAAATAACAATAATTATTATTGGCACCATTTTTGTAATAGGAAGTAATAACTTTAATCAATAAGGAAATAATTATGAACAAACGCATTTTAGTAATTTCATCATTACTGGCTTTAGGCTTTTTAGGCGCTAATGCACACGCAATGGACGTTCACGCGACTTTTAACGAGCTTGATAAAGACAGTAACGGCACATTAAGTGAAGCCGAAGCAGGTGAAGATGCTGTGTTACACGAGAATTTTTCTCAAATTGATACTAATCAAGATGGGCAATTGTCGCTAGATGAATTCAAAAAATTTATTCAATAAACTCATTTAATAAGGAACGTGATTATGAAACAACTTATAGCCGCTTTTTCATTAATGTTTTTAGCAATTAGTGCCACCGTAATTGCATCGCCAACAAATGTGCGTTTTGCCCACTTAGATAAAGACATGGACGGACAAATATCGATTGCAGAAGCAAAGGAAGACAAGGAAGTAATGAGACAGTTTGCCGACTTAGATGAAGACGGTGATGAAAAAGTCTCAAAAAAAGAATTTGAAAGCTTTAAACCTTAATGAGTAATTACTGATTAAGCTTTACTTAAGCTTGTTATAGGTAAACTGGAATTAAAAGCATTTGCCATAATCCCTGAGGGAGTGTGTAAAAGGATTTAATGTTGGGAGTTAAATTACGGCAAGTGCTTTTTCCTTTTCACTTTATTTTAGCCACAAACTTTAAATACATCTTTTGGAAGGAACACCATGAAGATACTTCCCCTTATTATAAGCATCTTAATGCTATTAAGCTTTGATGCCGCTGCACTTGATGTAAAGCAACGCTTTGATCACCTCGATAGCGACAAAAGTGGCTATTTAACGCATAACGAACTTGATCCCCAACCACAACTATTAAACACATTTGTAAAATGGGACAAAAACCAAGATAACCAAATTTCGTTAATCGAATTTAAAAATTACCTTACCAATAACCTCTACTGAGTATTTTTCATGAAAAAAACAAGCTATATAGCGCTTTTTGCGTTTAGTATTTTTAGCACATTAGGCTTTGCTGCAAGCAACAATGTTGCAGAGCAATTTGAAAAACTTGATAGAAACCAGGATGGTTTTTTAACACGTTCAGAAACCGCTGTAGACCCCGCTTTGTGGTCTCGGTTTTCAAGCTACGATCAAGACAAAGATGGTAAACTAACGCTAAGTGAATACAGTCTATACGCTAGTAAATAAACCCTTTCAAAAGCTAGATATTTTATGTTCTAGCTTTACTACTTTTTTCTTCATCATAATTTGTCTCACATATTGGTATTATAAAGTTGGGTTTGCTAGTGTTAACGCACTAACAATAAAAAATAATGCCTTATGTCGCTCAAAAAAATAATCAAACCACTCATACTAGCCAGCCTTTGCGCTAGTTCTAGTTACACTTTTGCACAAACAAAAGTAATTTATAACGCCAATGGTTATACCCCTTTATATCAAGGTGAAGTACAGCAATTTACTACCCTCGTTATTAAAAATGGCAAGGTAGTAAAACTAGGTAGCGATACACTTAAAGATAGCTACCCAGATGCCAAGCTAATTGACGCGCACGGTAATACCTTATTACCAGGCTTAATTGATGCTCATGGGCACGTTATTGGCCTTGGCGATAATTTATCGCAACTTGATGTACGCGGTGCAAAATCGGTTGATGAAGTAACGAATAAACTAAAAGTATTTGCCGATAACAAACAAGGTTGGATTATAGGGCGAGGTTGGAACCAAGAGCTATGGGCTGATACACGCTTTCCTACGGCTAAAGATTTAGACAAAGTAGTTAACGATCGACCTGTGGTGCTTTCTCGAGTTGATAGCCACGCCATTTGGGTTAATTCAAAAGCGCTCGAACTTGCTGGTATTACCGCCCAAACAAAAGCGCCTGAAGGCGGTGAGATAATTAAAGACGAATTTGGCAATCCTACGGGTATTTTTGTAGATAAAGCAGAATCGCTAATTACCCAGCATATGCCAGCCCCTTCAAAACAAGATATAAGTGACTCACTTGATGCAGCAGGTAAACATTTATTAAGTTTAGGCATTACCTCTACTCACGATGCAGGTATTGATAAAACCACCTGGGAGGTTTACAAAGAGCGCGGCGACCTTGGTAATTTACCACTACGCATTGTGGCAATGTTAAGTGGTGCAAGCCCTGATTTAGACACAATGTTAAAGGCAGGCCGGTACCACGACAAAAATGACTTTATGGAAATTCGCAGTGTTAAAGTTTACGCCGATGGCGCATTGGGCTCTCGTGGTGCAGCACTTATTGAAGAATATGCAGACAGACCTGGTCACCATGGTTTAATGCTTGAAACACAAGAGAAACTCGAAGCACTCTTTACACAAAGCTTTAAAAGCGGCTTTAGCGCAAATACTCACGCCATTGGCGACAAAGCAAATAAAGTAGTACTTGATGCCTATCAAAATGTGTTTAAAAAAACGGGCGGTATATTACTGCGCAACCGAATAGAGCACGCCCAAATTGTAACCCCTGATGATATCCCTCGCTTTAAAGCGTTAAAAATAATCCCTTCAATGCAGCCAGTACATGCTACTTCTGATATGCATATGGCAGAGCAGCGTTTAACTAAAAAGCAACTAAGCGGCGCCTACGCGTGGCAAACATTTTTACAGCAAGGTTCGGTTGTTGCGGCAGGCTCTGATTACCCTGTAGAGCTTGCAAATCCATTTGATGGTTTGTATTCAGCCATTACACGCATGGATCATAACAAACTACCGGAAAACGGCTGGCGCGCAAGTGAAGTACTAAGCCGAGAAGATGCATTACGTGCATTTACTCTTGGTGGCGCCTATGCAGCTCATCAAGAATTTAAGGTGGGTAGTTTAGAAAAAGGTAAATGGGCCGACTTTATTTTAATTGATAAAGACTACTTTAAAGTGCCTGTTGACGAGATATACAAAACAAACGTACTGCAAACATGGGTAGCAGGTAAGCTTCGTTATAAAAAAGAAGAGGTTACAAAAGCACCATAATTAAAAATAAACAAATTAATTATTAAATTTAATTAAAGTAATCAAAAAGTGTGTCGATAAGGAGGGGTATTTATAAAATCCCCTTATGTTTCAGGAAGAAAACATGTTATCAAAAAAAATAACTCTTACTTTATCGGCACTTTTTACACTATCACTCTCAGCTTGCTCTACCCATCCTGTTTACAATGGACATGCACCACATAACAATATTGGCTATAATCATGCCCATAATCGCTATGCTGAAAATAATCAGCCGCGCGTGAGTAATTGGCAATTTCCAGAAAATAATTACCGCCCAATTAACAGCAGTAAGTTACTAAGTAATTACACAGAGCAATTAGCAATGAAGCTAATTGAAAATATGAATTACATAAATAGTAGCACGCCTATCGCTATAACTTCGTTTGTAAATTTAGACGACAACCTGCAAACTACTAATATTTTTGGCAATCATTTAGCTGAAAGCTTTATTACTGAATTACAAGAGTTTGGTTTGTCTGTTGTTGATTATAAGCACACAGGCACAGTGCACGTGACGCCGATGGGTGATTTTTCATTTAGCCGTAATGGCAAAGATATTAAAGGCTACCCACATATTGAATACACTTTAACTGGGACGCTTACATACACCAACCGCGGTGTTATTGTTAATGCTCGTATTATTGGCGCTAAATCTAAAGTAGTGGTGTCATCAGCTAAAGGGTTTATTCCCAGCTTTGTGGTTGAATCGCTATACCCTACTCGCAGAACCGATGGAATAGTACTAGACGCTATTCAATAGAAATAAAAAGGGTTAACGCAAGTTAACCCTTTTTGTTTGTGTAATAAAACATGTTTAGCTAAACATATTTAGCTAAACATGTTTTTCACATCTTTTAGCATGTCGTTGTACTCATCACTTGTGAATAGCTGCATAGACGGTATAACGCCTTTGTCTATATACGTTTGCAGCGCTGCAGACTTATCAGAAACCTGTAACGTGCCCTCTAAAATAGCCCCTACTCGAATAAAATCCACGTAACTTACTTTTTCAGGTTTGTAACTTGGGTCAGCCCAGCTCTGAGCTACATCAACAAACTCTTTAGGGAATTCCCACGCTTGCATAATAGATGAGCCAATTTTTCCACTCAGCTTTTGAATTGCGTGCGCTAAAAAGCTTGGGTTGGCAAACACTTCAGGGTGGCGCTCAGCTTCTGTTAAAATTGGTAATACACCAATATTATAAACAAGCGCAGCGAGTGTAATAGAATCACGATTTAGTGACGTGTGCTTACTATTTTTTAAGTAAAACTCCATGAGTGTTATTGAATGGCTAGCAACGGTTAATGTTTTTTGCCAAGCCTTGCCCATGTAGCCTTTAATTAGCTCATTGTTTGATACAAATAATTGCTCCATAGCCATAGCTGTAGCAATGTTTTTAATTTGACGTAATCCAATACGAGTCACTGCTTGTTGTAAATTAGATACTTTTACAGAACGTCCCATAATCGCACTATTAGCTACTTTTATCATACGAGCTGAAAGCGCTGGATCTTGTGAGATTACATCTGACATTTGGATTAAATTCACATCTGGGTTATCTGCAGCTTGGCGAACCTTAATCGCTACTTCAGGTAGCGTTGGTAAAACCAACGTATCGTTATTTATTCTATCGACTAGAATCGTTAATAAAGCGTTTTCTGTAGACATAAAGCTGCCATCCTTTTGTGTTCAGCCTGTAAAGTAACTGCAAACTCAGGCAGTTAATTTTCGTATTTGTAATATAATTAGTATTGTCTAACTTACCGATAAAGTTAAGAAAATTATAGAAGTTTATTTTTATTTATAATGCTTTACCGCTCATGCTTGCCTTACAACGCCAAATACTTGCTATTTACCATTTAGTTTTGCTTTAATGCACTCACAATAAGGAAGCGTTTGTACATACTTAATATTTTAACTAAGGCAGTACAAATTATTAAACTTACTTTTTAACAGGCAATATAATGATCTTAAATAAAATTAGCCAAGCAATTATGCTCTCTGGTGTTGTTTTTCTTAGCGCATGTTCTGAACAAGCGCCGTCTTCTACTGACAACACAGCCACAGAGCTTGCTCAAAAAAGCAGTGCACAATCAGGCCCTAAGCTTATTAATGCAGATAAACAACGTTTAGATATTTACACCGACTTTAGCTTACAAAGTGATTTATCGCACTTAAGCGATAATCAACGAGCAATGGTTGCAAAGCTTATTGACGCTTCAAAAATAATGGATGAGTTATTTTGGAAGCAAGCATTTGGTGAAAATAAAGATGCTTTTTTAGCAAAACTAAACGATGAAAAAGTACGTAAATTTGCTGATATTAACTATGGTCCATGGGATCGTTTAAATGGTGATGAAGCATTTTTATCCAGCTATAAAGAAAAACCTCTTGGCGCACAGTTTTACCCTGCTGATATAACCAAAGAAGAGTTAAACAATGCAGACGTTGAAGATAAAACAGGGCTTTATTCTGTAATTAAGCGTGATGAGCAAGGTAAGCTTTATAGCGTGCCTTATTCAAAAGAATACGCTGATGAGCTTGCAAAAGCCGCTGATATTTTACGTGAAGCAAGCAAACTTGCTGACGATAAAGAATTTGCTAACTATCTAAACTTGCGTGCCGATGCCCTACAAAAAGATGACTTTCAAGTATCTGACTTTGCTTGGATGGATATGAAAAATAACCCAGTAGATGTGGTTATTGGTCCAATTGAAACTTATGAAGATCAATTATTTGGTTACCGCGCAGCTTATGAATCTTACGTACTTATTAAAGATTTAAAATGGAGCGAACGCTTAGCTAAGTTTGCAGCATTTTTACCTGAACTTCAAAAAGGCTTACCTGTAGATGCTAAGTACAAACAAGAAGTACCAGGCTCTGACGCCGACCTAAATGCATATGATGTTGTTTACTACGCTGGGCATTCAAACGCGGGTAGTAAAACAATTGCAATTAACTTACCAAACGATGAGCAAGTACAGCTAGAAAAAGGAACTCGTCGTCTGCAACTTAAAAACGCAATGCGTGCTAAATTTGATAAAATTTTAGTGCCAATTTCAGAGCAGTTAATTGTACCAGAGCAGCGTAAACACATTACTTTTGATGCATTTTTTGCCAATACGATGTTCCATGAAGTGGCTCACGGTTTAGGTATTAAAAACACAATCACAGGTAAAGGTACTGTTCGTCAATCATTACAAGAGCACGCAAGTGCCCTTGAAGAAGGTAAAGCCGATATTTTAGGTCTATACATGATTGAACAGTTACTTAAAAAAGGCGAAATTACTGAAGGCACTATTGAAGATTATTACACGACCTTCATGGCAGGTATATTCCGCTCAGTTCGTTTTGGAGCATCAAGCGCGCATGGTAAAGCAAATATGATCCGCTTTAACTTTTTTGCTCAAGAAGGTGCTTTTTCTAAAAATGAAGAAGGCTTATACCGCGTTAATATGGAAAAAATGAGCATTGCAATGGCTAAGCTTTCTCGCTTAATTTTAACCTTACAAGGTGATGGCGATTACGAAAAAGTAGATCAACTAATTGCAACGCATGGCGACATTAAAGAAGAACTTGCTAAAGACTTAGAAAAACTAAGCAAAGCTAATATCCCTGTAGATGTAACATTTAAGCAAGGTAAGGAAATACTAGGGCTTAAATAAGTTTAGTTAAACTTAGTTAAACCCTAAAAAAGCGTTGCAGCTTAAAACTGCAGCGCTTTTTTTAGCTCTGTGATTTGTAGATCTGTATAAGGCACTGCTGGGTGCTTACCCCATATTGGCGCAGGCCATGCAGCATCACTCGTAAAACGCGCAATATGATGAATATGCAATTGCGGCACCATATTCCCTAAAGCCGCTATGTTTAATTTATCTGGTTTAAATACATCCATTAATAATTTACTTAGCTTGGCTGACTCTTTTAAATAAACAATTTGATCATCCTCAGATAAATCAATTATCTCTTTTAAGTTAGCCTGCCTAGGCACTAATACAAACCACGGATACAAGCTGTCGTTCAATAAAAGCACTTTACACAACGGCCAATCGGCAAGTTCTATACAGTCGCGTTTAAGTTCTGGCGCTAGTTTAAATTCAGGGTGAGTCATTGCTATGTCCTACTTTGTCTTTGATAATCGCCACTTTATAGCATTTAGTTGCAGTTGCACACGCTTGGCTTTACCATCAAAGCAATATTTATAATAAGCTAAGGCAACCTTGTGCTAAAAAAAATAAAACACCTCTCACTAGCTATACCGTTAATGGTTGGCGCTATTAGTGTTCAAGCAAAACCTTTATCGCTGGAGCGAATTTTTGACGATCCGAGCCTTTCTGGTAAATCACCTGTACAACTTAAATTTTCGCCTGACGGCAGCCGTGTAACTTACCTACAAGGCAAAAGCGATGACTACAACCGCTACGATTTATGGGAATACAATCTAAAAGATAACACCAACCGTGTGCTAGTTGATTCGGCAAAGTTATTTTCAGGCCCAGAAAACCTATCAGATGAAGAAAAAGCACGCCGCGAACGCCAACGTATTTTTGGTAAAGGCATACTTGAATACAAATGGTCTAAAGATGGCAAAGCACTTTTATTCCCACTCAATGGTGACCTTTATTATTACGATTTAGCCTCAGCTAAAAGTAAAAAACTAACCGACACTGAAGCATTTGAAACCGATGCACGCTTTTCACCTAAAGGTAACTACGTATCGTTTATTCGAGAGCAAAACCTTTATGCTTTAGAGCTTGAATCAGGTAAAGAGATTCAGCTTAGTAAAGATGGCGGCGGCGTAATTAAAAACGGCATGGCCGAATTTGTTGCTCAAGAAGAAATGAGCCGTATGACAGGTTACTGGTGGTCAGGTGATGAAACTAAAATTGCCTATACCCGCGTTGACGAAACCCCTGTAAAAGAAGCTATCCGTAACGAAATTTACGCTGACGAAGTTAAATTATTTAACCAGCGCTACCCGTTTACAGGTACCGATAACGTTAAAATTCAACTTGGTGTGGTTAAGCTAAACGACCAAAAAGTAGATTGGATTGATTTAGGTAAAGATGAAGACATTTACATTGCGCGCGCTAAATGGCTAAAAGACGGCAATACACTGTCGTACCAATGGCAAAATCGCTCGCAACATAAATTAGAACTGCGTTTTTATAACAGCGAAACTAAAGCCCAAAAAGTAGCACTGACCGAAAATAGCAAAACGTGGATTAACCTACATTTTGATCTTGAGTTTTTAAAAGACAAAAAACATTTTGTATGGGCATCTGAGCGAGACGGCTTTAAACATTTATATCTGTATCGCACAAACGGTCAACTTGTACGTCAAATCACCTCTGGTGATTGGGCTGTTGATAGCTTAAAAGGTATTGATGAGAAAAAAGGCATTATTTACTTTGCCGGTCGAAAAGATACACCGCTTGAAAGCCATTTATACAGCGCGCCTTTATTTAAAAAAGGCGATTCTAAACGTATTACCGAAAAAGGTCAGTACCACAATGTTGTGCTAGCAAAAGACAATAAAACCTTTATCGATAATAGCTCGTCTGATAATAAACCAAACTCAGCAGCACTTCGTAAAGTAAACGGCGAATTCATTACCTGGCTTGAAGAAAATAAGCTTGATAGTAACCATCCGCTTACTCCTTATTTAAGCGACTTAGCAAAACCAGAATACGGCACAATTAAAGCCGATGATGGCCAAGTTATGCATTACCGTTTATTTAAGCCTAGCACCATTGCTGATGGCAAAAAGCACCCTGTTATTGTTAACGTATACGGCGGCCCGCATGCTCAGCGAGTAACGAATAGCTGGCGCAGTAAAAACTTGTACTTTCAGTACATGGCGCAACAAGGTTACGTAATTTTTCAACTGGATAACCGTGGTTCGTACAACCGTGGTAAAAAGTTTGAAGATGCTATTTATAAACATTTAGGTGTGGTTGAAGTTGCCGATCAAATTAAAGGCGTAGAGTTTTTACGTACACTGGATTACGTTGACCCACAACGCATCGGTGTTTATGGCCACAGTTACGGCGGTTACATGGCACTTATGACTATGTTTAAAGCGGGCGATTACTTTCAAGCCGGCGTATCAGGTGCACCAGTAACCGATTGGGCTCTATATGATACGCATTACACAGAGCGTTATTTAGGTCACCCCGATACAAATGCTAAAGGCTATGAAGACAGCGCAGTATTTCCATATGCAGATGGCTTAAAAGGCCCATTAATGATTTACCATGGAATGGCTGACGATAACGTATTGTTTACGCATTCAACTAAATTATTTAAACAACTACAAGATAACGAAAAACAGTTTGAAATGATGACCTACCCAGGCTCTAAGCACAGCCTACGTGGTAAACAAGTGCAAACGCACTTGCATCAAACAATTACAAACTTCTTTAATCGTCATTTTGATGTTAAATAGTTAAACAAGTTTAAAAAGTAGACTAAAGGCTGATTGATAAATCAGCCTTTTTTTTGCATTAATGGTTGTTAAGCCTAGATTAAACTCTCTTTTTAGCTACGCTTATTCAATGCGCAAAAGCGCCAATTTTTAAGGATGAATGTATGCCTAGTTTACGTAGCTTTAGTATATTTCAACGTTTCTCACTGTTAATAGCCATTGTAGTGCTTGGGCTTATAGTGCTGAGCATATCCAGCCTAACTAACCAATATAATGCCCTTAAAAACGAGCAGTACCTTAAAACACAAAATGTAGTAGAAACTGCTCACAGTATCATTGAGCACTTTCATGACCTTGAACAAAATAACTCACTCACCCAGCAGCAAGCTAAAACGCAAGCTCTTGAAACAATAAAAGCACTGCGCTATGACAGTACTAATTATTTTTGGATAAATGATTATCAGCCTACAATGATAATGCATCCGATTAAACCTGCCCTCGATAATAAAGATTTAAGTAATAATAAAGATCCCGATGGCAAAGCGCTCTTTGTAGAAATGGCTAATATAGTTAAGCGTGATGGTGAAGGGTTTATACCTTATAAGTGGCCAAAGCCAGGTAAAGACCAACCTGTAGAGAAAGTTGCTTTTGTTAAAGGGTTTAGTCAATGGCAATGGATTATTGGCTCGGGTGTATACCTTGATTCAATTGACGAGGCATTTAGCCAACAACGTAACCTAATTATAGTCAGTGCAATAATTATGATTATTGCTGTTATTTTGCTTAGTTACTTTATAGGTAAAAGTATTTTAATACCTACTCGCTTAGCAGCCGATATGATGAAGGACATTTCACAAGGCGAAGGCGACTTAACCCGTACATTAAATGAATCCGGTAACGATGAAATATCTGAACTATCGCGCTCATTTAATTTGTTTGTTTTAAAAATACGAGAGTCACTTGCTCATGTAGCACAAAGTGCAAACGATGTAAGCGAACATGCGCATACAGTTGACGATTCAAGTAGAACAAGCCACTCATTTATTGAGCTTCAAAACGATAGTTCAACCCAAGTTGCAGCTGCCATGGAGCAAATGACTCACCAAATACACGATGTGAGCCGTAACGCTGAAGCCGCAGAGCAAGCAGCTAAAGATGCAGCACAAAACGCATCAACGGGTAAAAATGTTGTTGCGCAAACAATTACAGCAATAGAAACACTCTCAAGCAACATTGAAACAGTCAGCCGTGTAACAGAAGATTTAGCCAACGAAAGCCATAATATAGGCTCTGTACTTGATGTAATAAGAAGCATATCAGAACAAACAAACTTACTGGCATTAAACGCTGCCATTGAGGCTGCTCGCGCAGGAGAGCATGGTCGAGGATTTGCTGTTGTTGCAGACGAAGTAAGAACACTAGCCAGTCGTACAGGGCAAAGTACTGACGAAATTCAAACCATGATCACTAAACTACAAGAAGGTGCAAAAGCAGCAGTAGAAGCAGTTAAATCAAGCCAAGCACTTTCAGTTTCTACCATAGAGCAGGCGTCATCAGCCAATACATCGCTTAATGAAATAGAACGACTTGTTTCAATTATTACCGAAATGAACAGCCAAATAGCACGTGCCACAGAGCAACAAACGCAGGCTGCCGACGAGGTTAATTTGCGTATTAATGAACTATCTCAATCAACCGAGCAATCATTAAATAATACTAAGCAGCTTACTGATGCCAGTGATAATCTCAAACAAAGTAGCGAAGGTCTTTCGAGCGTAGTTAATCGTTTTAAATTAGATTAACCGATAGCGTCCTCATAAAATGCAAAAGCCCTGAATTAACAGGGCTTTTTTATTACATGTAAGTTTTTAGCTTACAAACAATAACGTGCAAACAAGCTCGTTACTGATGCAGCTGTTGGCTTACCATGCTGCCAATCACCGCCTTCAACACCGCTGCCTGCAATATCCATATGAACATAAGGTAGAGGCTGTGCAGAATCATTACCATGCTTATCAAGCCCACCAACAATAGCCATAAACGCCATAGGGAACTGATGTCCACGCGCAGTCACGGCAGATGCTGCGTTATTGCTAGATAAAACATCGTCAGCTAGCGTGCGTGGTTTAATAAAGTCGTAGTCTTCACGGCGTGAACGCGATACTTCAGCGCCATCGGCCCATAAGTCACCCAAATCAGCTATTTGACGTGAAACACCAGCGCTACGAGCTGGACCATTTTCAACATACGCACCGTAAGGACCCATTGCACGAGCTGCATGACCCGTTAATGTAGCTACAGTAAATAACGTTGGATTAACCTCTGTTTTAGCTAAATCTTTCATTTCGCTAAGCAGGTCGCCCATTGCTAAGCGCCCTTCTGCATCGGTATTACCAATACGTACACGAACACCTTCACGGCTAGTAATAATTTCATCTGGCACAAAACAATCCGAGCCAATAGAGTTACGAACAACAGCTAAGTACGATACCACTTTAACGCCTTTAGGCTGATAATCCGCAACGGCTTTCATAAAGCCAGCAACAGAAGCTGCGCCGCCTTTATCACGGCTCATGCCTGCCATATAACCGCCTACTTTTAAATCTGCACCGCCTGTATCGTATACAAGCCCCTTACCTACAAACATAAGTGTGCGAGTAATTTCGCCCTCTGGTACATATTCAAGCTTAACAACACGTGGGTGATGGCGCTCAACTGCATACGATGCGCGAGCAACTGTACTCAGCATTGGGTAGTTTTTATCAATAGCTGCAATATCGTCAATTACGTCAACCGCAATGTTTGAGCCTTTAAATAAATCAACACAGTAATCTGCAAAGCGTGGTGGAGCCATACGCTCAGGTTCAGTACCACACAGGTCACGCGCTGCATATTGGCCTGCTGCAATTGCATTAACAGCTTTAATCGTTTGCTCGCTTGCGCCAACTAAACCAATCTGTGTAATAGGTTCAATGCTTTCACCGTGATATTCACGCGCTTCTAATGGCTGCCATAAGGCTTGGCAAGCGCCTAAATAAGCAACTTCTAAAGCATGCTGATAACGGCTATCGCCATTTAAATTTGGTAAAAATAATGCAGGGTTAACACTGCCCGACGCTTTTGCTTCGTTAATTGCTAATTTAGCAGCATCAAAATAACGACGCACGTCGTCGTAATCTCTATTTAACGGACCGGTTGGCGCAAGTACAACGCGCTTGTTTTCAATTACTAATAAAGTAACTTGCTTACCGATGCGAGAATCTACGTTTGCTTGAGCTAAAATAGCATCACGTAATGAGTTATTTGGTAACTGAGAAAAGTCATTACTAATAATAATAAGCGCATCATGAGATGTGCATTCAAGGCTTGCACTAACCGCTTGAGGGTATGCCATAAATAAGGTCCTGTTAGAAAACATAAGCCCCTATTATCGTCGATTTATATATTGAAGACCAGCAAGGAGCGATGAGCTAATCACATAACCTATCAATAAATGGCAACTTGGAGTTACAGGCTTTACAGCTTAATCGAGAATACTAAGTTGGAAGTTTTGTTCTGGCTCGTTTTTAATCCCAACGCCTAAGCCAAGTAATCTTACAGGCTGTTGTAGCCCTCGCTGGTAGGCCTTAGTAAGTAGTTGAACAAATATTTCTGTATTTAGCTCGTGATATACCTGATCGGCTGAGGTCACTACAAAATTTGCAAACTTCACCTTAACACTCAATTTATTAATACGATTTTGTAACTGCTGTTTATTAAGCCTTAAAACTAATTCCTCTAACAACCTTGGCAGCTCATCTAAGCACTCCTGTAAACTCGTTTTGTTGTACTCGTAGGTATGTTCAACACTCAGCGATTTTCTTATGCGATCTGTGGATACTTTACCAACATACTCACCTGCACATTTTTGATAAAGCGACACACCAAAATTACCCACATGTTGCTGCATCCAGTTAATGCCTTTTTCACGTACATCCTTGCCGGTATATAAGCCTTTTAAATTTAGCTTTTCGAGCGTTACTTTGCCCACTCCTGGAATTTTCCCCAGCGGTAATTGCGCTAAAAAGTCATCAACCTCATCAGGCAAAACGACAAATTGACCATTCGGTTTATTTTCGTCACTGGCTATTTTAGCAATAAATTTAATCGGTGCAATACCAGCTGATGCAGTGAGCCCTGTAGCATTGTAAATATCGGCTCTTATTTGCTGTGCAATAAGTGTGGCACTGCCTTTACAAGCGGTGCTGTCTGTTACATCTAGATAGGCTTCGTCTAAAGAAAGAGGTTCAATTAAGTCTGTGTAGTGTCTAAATACTTCACGTATTTGGTTTGAAGCTTCTTTGTATACAGCCATGCGCCCTGGGACAATAACTAAATCGGGGCATAATTGTTTAGCATGATAGTTCGACATAGCCGATCGTACGCCATACTCTCTAGCTATATAGTTAGCGGTTGAGAGCACGCCTCGTCGGCTATTGCCTCCAATAGCAAGCGGTACACATGCAAGTTTTGGATTATCTCGCATTTCTACTGCTGCATAAAAGCAATCCATATCTATGTGAATAAACTTTTTCATCACTACTATAACGACTGGTTATTTATACAGTCATTATTATAGAATCAAATGTGATAAGCAAGCCTAGGGCCTGTTTATCTTTCGAGGTTAAGTTTGCAGCAGTATATTTGGTATTTAGACAAGGCAGAGCCTATGTAGTGTGGTTATTCCCCATAAATAGGCGATAACGTAGCACAAATGCCAAACATACGCTGCCCGAAGGGTTCTGCCTAGGGGCAATTTACTCTTTGTTGCTCGGTTTTTACTTAGCCCACTAGGTACAAACCTCGCGCCGCGATTAAATAGCCCCTAGATTGAACAAATTTTAATCCTGAAAGGTCAACAGGCCCTAGTTAGCGATTAAAAAAAGCGCTTATTACCTTCTTGCTCTTTATAACCACGTAGCCAATACATAACCTCAAATAAAAATCCTGCCAACATTAAAATGATAGCGCCAGATTCATTCCCCATCGCGTAACAGGTAAAAGAGGCTATAAAAACCAAACAAGCTAAGGCCCAATTAATTATATTCTGCATATTTTTACCTTTGTGTGTTTTTGTGTGTCTGTGTAATTTAACTGTAGACCTAAAATTAAACAGGTACAATCATCTTATAAAAAAACATGCCATTAATTACCTTGAGCTCGTAACACCATGTTGATAATCTAAGTACTTTAAAAATCAAGGGCCAATAAATAATGCAAACGTTTAAAGATCAGCACCCTATTCATACCGATATCACCGTAGCATGGGCTGATATGGATGCGCTACAACACGTAAATAATGTAGTGTATTTACGTTACTTTGAAATAGCCCGGATCGACTTTTTAAATAAAATAAATCTGTTCGATACAATAAGCCCAAACGGTGTGGGCCCAGTAATCAGCGAAAATAACGTTCGCTATAAACGCCCAGTAACTTTTCCCGACACACTCACTGTAGGCGTTACAATTACAGATCTTAAAACAGATCGCTTTACCATGAACTACACCGTTTACAGCCATGCACAAAAAGCAATAACGACTACGGGTGCATCTAAAGTTGTAATGTTTGATTTTACCACAGGGCAAAAAGCCCCAATCTCCGAGCCTCTTTTATCGGCTTTAATCAGCCATGCTCAAAACTAATTTAGTTAAGGAATTTTTATGCAATACAACCCACTAGGTAGCAGTGGCGTAAACGTATCTCGAGTGTGCCTAGGGAGTATGACTTGGGGTAAACAAAATACTCAAAGCGACGCTGATGAACAAATAGCCTACGCGCTCGAGCAAGGCGTAAACTTTATTGATACAGCCGAAATGTATGCTGTGCCTCCTTCGCCAGAGACCTATGGTAAAACCGAGGAAATTATTGGCAATTGGCTATCGCGTAATCAGCAAAAGCGCAGCGAAGTGGTACTAGCTACAAAAATTGCAGGCAATGGATTATCGTGGGTACGTGATGGCGGCAATATTACTCGCCAAACAGTAATAGAAGCCGTAGATGATTCACTTAAGCGACTTCAAACAGACTACATTGATTTATATCAACTACATTGGCCAAACCGCTCTACCCCTCACTTTGGCAGACAATGGCCCGGCACTCTTAAATTTACCGACGTAAATACACAAGAGCAACAAGCTAGTATGCTTGATATTCTAGAAGGCCTTAATGAATGTGTTAAAGCAGGTAAAATTAAGCACTGCGGTTTATCTGACGATACGCCATGGGGTATAAGCCAGTTCTTAAGTTTGGCCAAAGAGCATAACTTACCGCGTATGGTATCTATTCAAAATGAGTTTAGCTTAGCGCACGCTAAAGACTGGCCGTATTTAATAGAACAATGTGTACACGAAGATATTGCCTACTTACCGTGGTCGCCTTTAGCAGCCGGTTTATTAACGGGTAAATACCTAAACGGTGCTCGCCCTGAAGGCTCTCGTTGGACCTTCATGCAGCGTAACGGTATTTTTAGAGATACACCCAATGCAGAGCAAGCCACTAAGCAGTATGTTGAGCTGGCTCATGCAAACAATATTACTCCAGCACAACTAGCCTTAGCATGGTGTAACCAAGTAGATGGCGTAACTTCTTCAATTATCGGGGCAACATCTATAGCTCAATTAAAGGAAGATATAGACGCATTTAGCATAACGCTAAACGACGAAATTCTTAGTGAGATTAACACCATATTTAGAAACCATCCGATGCCTTATTAAGCATGTATGAGTTAAAAGCTGCCTTGAATGAGGTTGCTTTTAAACTAAAATATTTGACCCTACTACAACCAACACTATACTTTTATTAAGTTTTCTTAATTCAACGAACACTTATCAATGCTGAAAAACGGATACTATGCATTTTGCTTATTAATTGTATTCAACGCGCACGCCGTTGAGCAAAAAGTACAACCTCTAGAAGAGATTATTTGGCTGCAAAGTTACACGCCCCCTTTTCATATAGCTAAAAGTGAAAGCGCACCACAAGGCGGTATTTGCGACAACCTAACCGAGCAACTCATCAGAACCATAACTGATGTAAAACATACCCGCTTAATTGTTCCTCAGCAGCGTATAAATAAATATTTAAATGAAGGAAAAAATGTATGTTTTCCGTGTGTTATTTATAAAAAAAATAATAACCAACAACTTAACTACTCAAATCCAACAACGGTATATCCCCCATTTTCAATTATCACAACTAAAGAGCTAAAGCCGCAATTAGAAGAAAAGCACGGCTCGCCTATTCACCTTATTAATTTATTAACCGACCCGCAATATGTATACGGGCAAGCAGCTGCACGTAAATTTACAACTAAAATTAATACAATTATTGAAAATACAAAACGAGATAAAGAGTCTTCGTTAAGTTGGAATAGCGAAAATGAAAGTCAGGCTGTTATAGCACGCTTGAGTCACGGCTTTTTAGACTACTCAATTGATTACCCGTTTATGGCTGATTACTTTAATAAACAAGGGGAGTATACGTATATAGAAAGTGTGCCAATTGCAGAAAATGACATTCAATTTATAAGAGGAGCAATAGGCTGTGCGGCTAAAGCACCTAATAATTTTGCAGAGCAAGCACTTAAAAAAATTAATCGCGCATTAAAAAATAATGTACTTCAATCGCCTGAGTATCAGCAAAGTCAGCATAATTGGCTTAAAACTACCTTTACTGACTTTGATAAACACTACCAACAGCAAGTCATTAATTTTTACTTACTTGCCACTGATGCTCAAGCAAACACTGATCATTAGCATAAAGCGCCACTGCAAAAATACTTTTAGCTGTTACCTCACCTACGCCCGACGGTGTACCTGTCATTATTACATCACCGTCTTCTAAGCTCATAAATTCACTAATTTCTTGTAAAATTGAGTCAGGGTTGTGCAGCATAAAATGAGTATCGCCTCGCTGAATTACTTCATTATTAATTTTAAGTTCAAAAGTAAAGTGCTTCATTGCCTCTGTTAGCGCTACAAAATCAGTTAAAATAACAGAGCCGTCGAACGCTTTTGCGCGCTCCCATGGAAGCCCTTTATTTTTTAATTTACTTTGCACAGTACGCTTAGTTAAATCAAGGCCGAGTCCAACACCTACAAATTTTTTATTTTTAACTACAAAACACAACTCGGTTTCATAATGTAGCGTATCGCCATTGTGAGCTGCAAATAACGTATTAGTAATTGCGCTATTTGGCTTATTAAATAAAACCATTTGCTCTGGCATTTCGTTATTTAGCTCTGCAATATGTGCGGTATAGTTACGGCCAACACACACTACTTTTGATGGTGTTAATTTCTCAGATACTAACTTTATTGAATACATATAAGTAATGTCTCAGTTATTGGGCCTGTTGACCTTTCAGAATTAAAATTTGTTCAATCTAGGAGCTATCGGGCAACGCATGTTCGGCATTTTTGCTTCGCTATCGCCTATTTATAGGAAATAACCACACTACACAGGCTCAGCCTTGCCTAAACACCAAACATACTGATGAATTCAACCTAAAAAGAGAAACAGTCCTTAGCTAATAAGCGTTTCAAGTAAACTCAAATTAATAGGTTTAAGTAAAACTCGGTCAATATTTAAATCTTTTATTTCTCTTGGATCTGGCTCTGCTCCACTTACGATCACTAAGCGTAATTCAGGGTATCGCTCATTAATTTGCTGACCTAAGTCAACGCCACGACCATCAGGTAAATGCATATCTAACAATACCTTATTAAATTGCTGGTCGTGATTAAGTATTTGCAAACATTGTGCGCAGCTAGGCGCAATGACGGTTTCAACGCCTAAACTTTCTAAAAGTAGTTGCGTAATTTGCGCTGCATCGTGATCGTCTTCCACAAGTAAAAAGCGCTGCTTTTTCTCGGTTAAGCCATTACTACAATTTATATCTTTAGCTTGCGGTGCATGCTCTGGCGCTACCAAGTAATCTTGCAAACATTGATATAAAGCCGCGCTATCAACAGGCTTTGGTATTACATCGTTAAAACCAAGTGCAGCAAGCTCCTCATGTATGCCTTTCATCGTAGCGGCAGTGAGCGCAATTATTGGGCCTTTGTAGCCCATTTTTCTAAGCTCTATGGTAGCTTCCTTGCCGCCCATTACAGGCATATGAATATCAATAAAAATAATATCGTAAGGCGCTTTATACGCATCTGCTATGCGTACTTTTTCAAGTGCTTGCTGGCCATGTTCGGCATAATCTACGCGCGCACCACAGGTACTGATCATATGACCAACTAGCATGCGTAAATCACGTAAATCATCAACCACTAATACTCGCCCATGCACCTTGCATGGAGCCGATTTACTTTGTAGTTGTGGGGCACTACTAAAATTAAGTACTTGTCGTTCTACTTCGCTAATATCACCTGGATATACCGAAATCGTAAATGTAGAACCTTTGCCTATTTCAGAATGCAAACTAATATCACCGTGCATACGCGCTAACAATTCAGCACATATTGCCAAACCTAAGCCTGCGCCACCTACAGAGCGTGATTCTACATCGGCTATTTGTTCAAAAGGCTTAAATATAAGTTCTTGTTTTTCAGGGGCAATGCCCATACCTGAATCTTTAATGCTAAAAAATAGCATTTCAGTGTCATCAACCCATTGCGTCCACGCATTAACAACAATTTCGCCTTTATCGGTAAATTTAACCGCATTATTTATTAGATTTATTAAAATTTGACGAACTCTTGTTGCATCCAGTCGTGCAACTAGAGGTAATGGCTGATGAGATTCAAAGCGCAACGTAAGGCCCTTATCAAGCACCGATACGCGCATTAGCGTGTATACATCGGCAAGCATGCTATCAAGGTTAACTTCGCTTAGGGTAAGTTCCAGTTTATCGGCTGCTATTTTTGACAAATCGAGCACATCGTTTAACAAGCTCAATAAGTGTTTACCGTTTCGATAAATAACACCCAATTCATTTTCTGCTTGCTGACTAAAGTCGCTCTGCATTAACAGTTCGGTGTAACCTAAAATAGACGATAGAGGGGTACGTAACTCATGGCTCAAATGAGCTAAAAATCGATCTTTTGAACGATTTTCGGCTTCAGCTTTTAAGCGTTCAACTCGCTCACCTTCTACATCTTTACGCGCTAAAGCATAACGAATAGCACGCGCAAATCGGCTCGAGCTCATTTCTGTTTTTATTAAGTAATCAACGGCGCCCGCATCAAGCGCAGCTGAGTCTAACTTATCATTAGATTGCCCCGTTAACATAATAATAGGACCGCTAAAACCGTTGGCTATCGCTTTTTTTAAAACGCTTAGCCCGTTAGATGCACCTAAGCGATAGTCGAGCAAACAAATATCGTGCTCATTTTTACTCAGCTTTTCAATTGCTTGCTCTGGAGAGCTTATCCATTCTACATTAAACGTATGTGAATCTAATTGTTGTAAATAGTCGCAGGTGAGTATGTAATCATCTTCATCGTCTTCAACTAGCAGCAGCTTAGTCACTTTATCTAACATAGAATCTCCCTTTAATCGTTAAATGTTGATGGTAGCTCTACAAATTCTACCCAGTATTTTCCTAGCGTTTTCATCAAATCAACTAAGCCATCAAACGTTACTGGTTTAGTGATGTAAGATGCGGCACCTAAGTTATACCCTTTTACCATGTCTTCTTCTTGTTTAGACGTAGTTAATATAACAACCGGAATTCCCTTTAAGCTAGGGTTTCCTTTTATGGCTTCAAGCGCTTCACGGCCATCCATTCTAGGCATATTTAAATCAAGTAATATAAGTCCAGGACGCGGCGAAACTGCTTTGTCTTCAAACTTACCTTTACGTTCTAAATATTCAAGTAACTCGACGCCATCTTCAACAAAGTGAAGCTCGTTAAGTACACGACTTTCAGCAAGGGCATCTTGTGTTAACAAACGATCATCTTCATCGTCGTCTGCCATTAAAATAGTAATCGGTTTTACTTTTGAATAGGGCATTTAAGCCTCTCCTTGCAATGTGAAAAGCTCAGCTTCCACAGGTAGTTTTATGATAAAGGTTGCACCTTCACCGTCTTTACTTTGGGCTGTAATTGTTCCGCCATGGCGCTCTACAATACGCCTACATACAGAAAGGCCAATACCCGTGCCTTTATATTGTGAGCGTCCGTGTAATCGCTGAAACGGTACAAATATTTTATCGGCATAGTCTTGTGAAAAACCAATACCGTTATCTTCTATGGTAATAACTTGAAAACTTAAATGGGTATTATGATCAGAGCTGAAAATATCTTCATCTTGATAACTAATTTTTATGTGTGGGTTTACGTCGGGACGCCTAAATTTAACAGCGTTCGACAACAAGTTTAAAAACAGCTGCTGCATTTGGCTTTTATCGGCCTGAATAACTGGCAAATCATCTACATCAATTTGTGCTTCAGACTCTTTTATCGCTATCTCTAAATCACTTAATATATCAGCTACAACTTCATTTAAATTCGTGTCATCAAAATCTTTACCACGCGTTGTAATTCGCGAAAACTCTAATAAGTCGTTTATTAAATTAGACATACGCTGCGCTGCATTTTTCATGCGCCCAATGTAATCCATCCCCTTTTCACCCAGCTCGTCTTTAAACATAGTTTCGAGACGGTCACTAAATGCCTGGATTTTCCTAAGCGGTTCTTGTAAGTCATGACTTGCTACAAAAGCAAACTCTTCAAGCTCTCGGTTACTTCGGCTCAATTCATCTGAATATAATGTTAGCTCTTGTGTCCGCTCAGAAACCTTAATTGCTAATGTTTCGTTTTGTTTTTCAAGCTCAAAACGATATTGTGCTGCATTTCTTAAATTAAGGCGCGTCATAATAAACATACCAATAATCAGCAACCCACTGGTTATTGCTGTTATAGCGAATGTAATTTTAGCCTCATTTTTAATCTGTGCTAATTTAGAAAAATGGCTTACTTTAAAGAGTAATTCACGGTCTTGAATTTCATTAACATACTCTCTAATTTGCTTATAAAGCTTTCTTCCTTTATGTGTATTTAATACATACATCGCACGTCTTTCTTTGTCATCTAGCGCAAGGTTTACAGTTTGTTTTAATTCTTTAATTTTACTATCTACAAGAACTAACAACTGGGCTATACGCTCAGCTTGACCGTCAATCTCAGAGTGAAGCGACTTGACATGATCTGTTTGCGCCTCAATTTGCCCAATAGCGTCATAATAAGGCGCTAAATAGTCAGCCTCTTCTGTCAATAAATAACCACGCTGCCCAGACTCAGCCTGCACTATGGATAGATGCAGCTTTTCAATTGCTGTAGTTAGCATGCTAGTGTTGTCTAAACTTTTTTGGGTTTGTGTTAAGCCTTGAATCGTATTCAATGCTAAAAATGCGTTGCCCACAATAATACCTAGCACAACCACCATAAATGTTGCCCACGTAATATTAGCCTTACTTTGCTGTTTTTTCTTGCTCATTTAGCTTCCCGAATTAAAGTTTAGACAACACTTAATATTTATTGAGAGTCTGATATTTTTTGCAAACTTTCGCTGCACTGTTGGCAATTATTGATAATTTTATCAAGTGCATCTAACGCTTTTTCTTTTGGCATATCGTTTTCAAGTACCAATTTAATCAGCTCAGCATTCATCGAAATACGATTTAGCGGCCCTCTTGCATCGTGTACTAATTTATTGAGTTGCTCTGTTTGGTTATCGGATGTCATGCCCTTCCTCAAATCTATTTATATTCGCCAATACCGCCATATGCATTAAGGCGGTTATAAAGTGTTTTAGTACTAATACCCAGCATTTGTGCAGCAAGCGTTTTATTACCTTGCACCTTATCAAGCGTTGCATGAATAAGTTCTTTTTCAACTTCTTCAATTGTTTGCCCTGCTGATACAGGCTTTTCGGCAGCTTGATTATTAACGCGCGAAAAAGGTGACTCTAAGTTATCAGGTAAAATAATATCGCTAGTTTGTGGGTCGCTCATAATAAATGCACGGTGTATAGCATGGCGGAGCTCTCGCACATTACCCGGCCACTCATAGCTTTGCAGCTCTTTGAGCTGTGCGACAGTCCAACTAAAGGCAGTGCCGTTTTCGTCATTAAGTTGATCTAAAAAGGCTTTTGCTAATAAAGGTACATCTTCTTTTCTATCGCGAAGTGGCGGTATATCAATAGGAAAAACAGCCAACCTAAAGTAAATATCTTCACGAATAACATTATTTTGTGCCAAATCGGTAAGCGAGCGGTTAGTAGCTGAAATAACACGGCAATTGGTTGGTATTTCTCTGTTACCACCTACGCGTGTTACCTTTTTAGTTTCAAGCACTCGCAGTAAATTTGGCTGCATATCAATTGGCATTTCAGTTACTTCATCTAAAAACAAAGTACCGTTATTTGATTGCTCAAATACACCTTCTTTACGTGCAATTGCGCCTGTAAATGCGCCTTTTTCGTGGCCAAATAACTCACTACCAATTAACTCTTTTGAAAGTGCGCCACAGTTGCTAGCAACTAATGGTCCTTCGCACTGGCTTGCGTTATGAATAGCTTGAGCCACTACTTCTTTACCTGCACCACTTTCACCCATAAGCATCACGTTAGCATTTGTTTTAGCTACACGTTCAATCATGTTGTAAAGCTTTTGCATTGGCTCAGATTCACCAATCAAACCGCCAAAGTGGCGTACAATACCGCTCGACTTTGCTTTTTTAACTGCTTTTTTAGGGCCATTTAAAACGAGTTCTAAATCTTCACGTTGTAATGGTTTTAATAAATGCCCTACATTTGGCTCACACATATCAGCTAAAATACCTTTAACTGAAGGATGACCCGAAATAAGTGTAATTTTTGGAGATTGCCCAATCGTTTTTAAGTGATCAAGTAAGTGCAAACCGCTACCATCAGGCAGCATAAAATCAAGCAGCACATGATCAAACGCATTATTTTCAAACCATTGATGTGCTTCTTTTAAACTGGTAGCTGTGCTTATATTGTGGCCGAGGAATTCGACTATGTGGCAAACAACGTCACTAAATTCAACGTCGTCATCTACTAAAAGTATGTCTAACATGATAAATCCCTATGCTTTTTTCTTATTCTACGCATCCTTGATATTAATTTAAAGGTGCGCCCAGAATCTAATTTTTAAAATAAACTTAAGCGATTAAATGCTATTAATGTTACCAACCTAATATTTACGTATGCTGAAAAAAATCGATCATAAATTATGATTAATAATTAAAATCGTTTCTATTTATAGAATGGTAGCAACTATTATTATTAAAAACCTAAAAAAGGAGACGAAATGCAGCAATTAAAAACCTTAATACATTCAGGTATTAATATTGACCAAGGTACTCAATTTACACGCTTAACAGCTCGCGCCATTGTAATTAAAAATAATAAAATACTTTTAATGTATACAAACCGTTATGAAGACTACA
Organism: Pseudoalteromonas sp. HL-AS1; assembly: GCF_031198785.1. Classification (NCBI taxonomy): domain Bacteria; kingdom Pseudomonadati; phylum Pseudomonadota; class Gammaproteobacteria; order Alteromonadales; family Pseudoalteromonadaceae; genus Pseudoalteromonas; species Pseudoalteromonas sp. HL-AS1. The sequence continues at coordinate 794,168 of NZ_CP133569.1, read as the reverse complement.
GCCTACCCGGCGGTGGAGTAGATGACGGCGAAAGTATTGAACAAGGCTTAATTCGCGAACTAAGCGAGGAAACCGGTGCACAACAAATAAGTGTAGTTAAAGCTTTTGGACTCTATGAAGAGTATCGCCCTTGGTATAAAGACGATTTTGATATTATTCATATTAAATCGTATTGCTTTGTATGTAGTATTGCCGACGAGTTTGGCAAAGCGCAGTTAGAGCATTACGAACAGCAAAATGGCATGACTGCTAAATGGGTTGATATAAACGACGCAATTGCACATAACGAACGCACGCTAGCTAACAGCGAAAAGCAAGGGTTATCGCTCCTTCGTGAAACCTATTTACTCAAAAAGATTGCTAAGCAACTTTTTTAATTACGATTCACGATTAATTACTTATATGCCCCTTACCCTGCGTAGCTAACATCAGTTCAACTATTTACAGCTACGCATTTATACAGACCATTTTTGCATTAATATTTGTGTAATCTGAGCCGCGCTAATGCTCTCTCTTGGAATGTATTTTTGACCACACCACAAAGGCGAAAAACTACTATCACCAAGCGATTCAGCTCGACTTTTTAATGCCGTTATAGCAATACTTGCATAAGGAAATGGTGGCACATGTGCAGGCATTGCACCAAGCTCTTGCATAACGCGATTACAAACTCCTCTCGCAGCGCGACCTGAAAACAACGTAGTAAGCACGGTGCTATCTTTTTGTTGAGCTAAAATAACATCACGATGAAGCATTGACGTAGTCGCCTCATTACAGAGTAAATACGCACTCCCAACTTGTACGCCTGATGCGCCTAATGTTTGTATATGTGCTACATCATCCTCAGTTGCAATCCCACCAGCAGCAATTATAGGAACTGATAGGTGCGCAACACATTCTTGCACTAGTTCAGTCGTGCTTTTATGCAAACTTAAATCCATAGATAAAAAATGACCACGGTGTCCGCCCGCTTCTAAGCCTTGAGCAATAACAGCATCAGCACCATTATCAGCAAGCCATTTAGCTTCCTCAAAGGTTGTTGCGGTAGAAATGACTTTTGCCCCCCAACTTTTAATTTGTTCAAGCAAAGAAGGCGCAGGTAAACCAAAATGAAAACTTACCACTGCAGGTTTATAGGGCGCAATAATATCGATAACACTTTGATTTATTGGCTGTCGAGAAGCTTCGTCCACTAAGCTACTTTCAGCAATAGCATATTCATTAAAATAAGGGGCTAATAATGAATGCCATTGTTGTTTTTGCAGTTTGGTATATTGCAAAGTTGAATGGCAAAAAAAGTTAAGATTATAAGGCTTACTGGTTGAGCGGCTAAGTAACTCTAGCTGTTCGATAAGCTGCTGATTAGAGAGCATCGCACATGGTAATGAGCCAAGCCCACCTGCTTCACAAACACTCGCAGCTAAGCTGGCATCTTGCACACCTGCCATGGGCGCTTGTATTAGCGCAACTGAAATATCAAAAAGTGTCCGTATCATTTTATTCTCCATGTAATTTTTTCTGCAACTTGCATTATTTACAGAACATATCAGAAAACTAACTAAATAAAAAATCAGCACACTCACAAATAAAAAACAAAAACCAACAAATAACAATAGGTTCAGTTTAATTTTATATCTTTAAATAGTTGGCGTTCGGTTTGCAATATTACCTATACATAATTTGTAAGGAGATAGAAATGAGTAACACAGTTAAAACGATTAATCCCGCAACTGAGCAAACCATTGAAACCTATACACTACTTTCTCAAAAGGAAGCAGAACAGGTAATCGAAAAATCTCACGAAACATATTTAAAATGGCGATTAACGTCATTCACTGAACGTGCAAAATACCTTAATAAGTTAGCTTCACTCTTTGAAGATCAAAAAGAAGCTATTGCAAAACTCATGACCGAAGAAATGGGTAAAGTTTACGAGCAAGGCTTTCAAGAAGTTGAACTATGTGCAGGAATTTGTCGTTATACAGCCGAACAAGGCCCACAAGTACTTGCTGACGAAGAACGTGATATGGACGGCGGCCGCGCAATTATCAGCTACCAACCAACAGGTGTACTATTAGGTATTCAACCATGGAACTTTCCGCTTTATCAGGTAATTCGCTACAGTGCTGCTAACATCATGGCGGGTAACACAACCGTATTAAAGCATGCTGGTAATGTATTTGGCATGGCTGAAAAAATAGAAGAGCTATTTAAACAAGCTGGTTTCCCAGAGTATTGCTTTAACAATCTACTTATCGACGGCAAAACAGCCAGCTCTTTAATTTCGCACAAAGCAATTAGTGGCGTAACCTTTACCGGTAGTGATGCGACAGGTAAAAAAGTAGCAGAAGAAGCAGGTAAACACGTTAAGAAAACAGTGTTAGAGCTTGGTAGTAACGACGCTTACTTAGTACTTGATGACGCAGACCTAGAGCTTGCAGTTAAAACCTGTGTAACCGGGCGCATGATCAATAACGGTGAAACGTGTGTTTCAGCTAAACGCTTTGTGGTTGTAGAGTCACTTTACGATGACTTTAAAGCGCAAATTAAAGAGCAATTTGAAGCTATGAAAATGGGCGACCCAATGGCTGATGACACAGACTTAGGTCCAATGGCACGTGAGGATCTACGCGACGGTATTCACGACCAAGTAATGGAATCAGTTAAAGCAGGTGCAAACATAGTAACGGGCGGCGAAATACCTTCGCAAACAGGCTATTACTACCCACCTACTCTACTAGATAACTTAGCCCCTGGTATGCCAGCCTACGACGACGAATTATTTGGCCCAGTAGCTTCGCTTATTAAAGCCAAAGACAACGACGATGCAATGCGCATCGCTAACGACTCTCGCTACGGTTTAGGCGGCGGTATTTTCTCTAAAGATGAGAAAAAAGCCATTGAACTAGCTAAAAAGTACTTCGACACCGGCATGATCAACATTAACGGCTACGGTTTAGCACAACCTAACCTACCGTTTGGTGGTGTTAAAGAAAGTGGCTACGGCCGAGAGCACGGCGGCTTTGGTATGCGCGAATTTGTTAATGTTAAAAGCATTATGATCGCCAGCTAATTTAACTGCATAAATGAAATAAGTGTTTTAAATACAGATTCTTAATATGTGTTTAAAACACAAAAATTACTAAGCCTAAAAGTGGGTAACCACTTTTAGGCTTTTTTATTACTTTTAGAAAGTAATTTCAGGAGGCAGTACTTAGTTTTTAGTAAGAGATAGTACCGAGTTTTGGGTATATTCGTAGGTGCGATTTTACATCGCGCTTTTAATATGAGGAGTCAAAAACTACAAACATAGCCTTTAATGGGGAATAAATATCGTGCTCTAATTTTATATTTAATCGTAGACACTTATATCATCTAAGTGTTGAGTCGTTTTTTAATGCTCTAGCTAAATCATTTACTGCGGCCTGAACAACTAACCAAGAAATATCACATGTGTCAGCATCAGGGTACATTTTACTAGCCATTTGCTCATAAGGATGTATTAGATTACGAAAACCTCTAAGTGCATGAGAGAACTGCCTAACATCCATACCTAACCAACCTACGTTATGCGCCACATCAATCATTTCAGCTAGCTTCCAATGTGCGAAACTTTTTACTTTTCCTGACTTTGAATCTTTAGGCGCAGTACTACAAAGATTTGCTTTACCAGGGTTTCTTTGAAGAACTACTAATAACAATCCTTCAAGCATACTACCCATGATTATGATTGCTGAAAGGTGGGCTTTAGAATCGACGCAACGCTGGGCTTCTTCCCAACGTTCTACAAGTATCTTTCCTACTTCTGATTCAAGACCTAAAGCCATAAAATCAGGTGCAGGCATTGGAGAAAGTGAAGAAGTTTTTACATTTTCATCTGAAAAGTTAATATCAAATTTTTCAAACTTAGGTTCAAGACCTTCTAATTTAATCTTGAAACCCTCTACATAGAGGATTTCATTCAGTATGGTTAATGCACTTTTAATTTTATCTCTATCGCCTTTGTATTCTTTTGGTGATGAAAGACGCTTGAGAACAGCAGCTAATTGTTCACGATTACATTCTTTAAGCTTTTCATGTACCCACCACTGACGAGTTGAGCCATCATGGATAAATTGAGGTAATCCAGATCGCTCAAAAAAGCTTGTAATCTTTGAGCTAGAACGATATTCAGGATGGTTTTCTCCATTACCACAAATAAATTCAGCAATTCTATCTAGTGTACTGTCGTCCATGAGGTTCCTTAATGCATCAACAGCCAAGTATCTATACATTACAATCTAACAAATCTGATAACTTATGTCTTCTTTCACCTATAATTCAATTATCTGCTGAAATAAGTTAATTATTCTTCAATACTTCGAGTTTAAATATTTGTAGATGAAACTGAAGATTAGCGCTTAAATATAATTAAGTTCTAAGCTTTGATTAGTATGACTAGAGGCTATTATTGTTCCTCAAACCTCGGCACTTTTCGCTTGTCTGCCTTATTCATAGCAAGCTCTTGGATTTCTTCATGCTTATGCTCTGCCGATTTAGTTTCTAATGACTGCTGATTAGCATTCTCGTAAGAAAGCTCAGTAAGTAGTGCAAAGTGATCAGACCCATACTTAGCTAAACGCTTAATGCGTTTTACTTTAAAGCCTTCACTGTGAAATAAGTGATCGAGCGGCCAGCGCATAAAAAAGTAGCTTGCATGAAAGGTGTTATAAAAACCACGGCCTTTTCGAGGGTCTAAAAAGCCACTTATTTGCATAAACAAACGGGTGCTGCGCGACCATGCTACGTCGTTTAAATCACCGGCAACTATGGTAGGTCGTGTTGGGTTTTTAAGTGCTTTAGCCACCATTATTAGCTCTGAATCGCGCGGACGTGATGAGTCTTCCTCTGTCGGGCTTGGTGGTGCTGGGTGAATAAAGTGCCCTTGCATTTGTAGGCCTTCATCGTTTTCAAACAGAATATGAATTGATGGAATATCTTCTTCAATTAGCTCACATATTTGTGCATCGAGTATTTTAAACTTGCTGTATAAGTGCATGCCATAACGGTTGTCTTTAGGGCATTCTATGTAATACGGGTAATTTTTTTTAATGACTGATAATTTATTTTCCCACCAGCTATCGCTCTCAAGCGTAATAAGTAGGTCGGGTTGGTGCTCATCTACAAGGCTAATTAACTGCTCACTTTTATGGTTCGACATAAGTACATTTGCCGACATAATTCGTACGCTATGATCTATATGCTTAGGTGCGCTTTGCACTTCTTTTTTAGCAAGCCACGTATACGGGTAAATCCATTTACCTTGTAAAATCATTATAAGTAATGAGGTTAAGGCTATAAACACGTAACCTATTTCGCTACTTTGCCATAATAAAAACAACGATGTAACAGCTACAAAACTGGCAATATAAAAAACCTGTAAGCGCACAAAGTCGCAGCTACGCACTAAGTAGTGCTGGCTATACGACATAGGCAACAAGGTAACCAGTAAAAAAAAGCCAATAATTATAGCCAGCGCAATAAGCATTTTAATATCCTTATAAAGTTAATTTAGCGACTTAAAATTGAAAGTATCTCTCGGGTGTCGTGCACCATGTGAATAACTGTACGGTCTATTTCAATACTCACTGTACCATTATCCCTAGAGCGTTCAATCACTCTACCTCGTTTGTATAAATCACGATCTAAATAGTCGCCACGGTGGTAGCTTTTACTTAGCCCTGGTGGCGTCCATCCTGCGCGAATTAGCTGCTTAGCCTCTTTTTTAGAAAGGTAGTCATTGTCGTTGTGTTTATGAGAATGATGCTTATTATGGCCGTGTTTATGACCATGCTTATGTTTATGTGGTTTTGCGTCTGCGCTTATTGAACATAAAGCCAATGCTATTAGTGTTGTGTATGTTAGTGCTCTCATAGATAATCTCTAGCGTAATTAATAGCTAAAGGTTAACAAACACGGCTGAACATCATATGAAACAGCTTACACTTATTTAACGTTGTTTATATTGTGTTTTACAGTGGCTTCGCATAATAGCGGGATCGCGTAATTTTAAGTGTTTTGTTTTACGACCAGCATGGCGTTTACGCCACACTTTAAAACTGCCTTTTGAAATATGTTCGCGCATAAATACCACCAGCTGCGGGTATTTTAATCCGTATAACTGCTCTATTGCCTCAAAAGGGGTTCTATCTTCCCACGCCATTTCGATAATGCGTGACTGCTGCTCTGCGTTAAACATGGTATATCTCACAAAATTTAACTTATACGCTAGGTAAAAATACTTAGATCAATGCAATTAAGCTCAGTAACTGTATAATTGGCGTTCAATTTATGTATTTTAAAAGATATCGAATTTTTATTTATGCGCGCAATATTTCTGTTTTTAGCTTTAACTTTACCTTCATTATTACTTGCAGCGCCAAGTAAAGCCCTGCGCTGCGTAACAACTCACTACCCGCCTTTTACTATATTTGATGAGAAAAGCGAAACGTTCACAGGTTTAGATATTGAATACTTAACCTTTATTGAGCGTAATTTAAATCTTAAAATTGACGTAATTCATCTGCCATGGGCGCGCGTTAAAAAAGAAATGGCGCTGGGCTACTACGACTGCTATTTCTCTTTGGCCAATACAAAAGAGCGAGCAGAGTATTTAGATTTTACAAGCGTGCCCTTGCATACTACTAAGTATGGTTTATTTGCTTTAAACAAAGATAAATTGCTCACTGACGATTTATCAAATACCCCAATAGCAATGCTGCGCGGCGTTCCTGTGCCTGAGGTTATTGCTAAAAAGTATAACCTTGATGAGAATAATCTGCTTCGTTCACTTTCAACTAAAGACACTTTTGAGCTGCTAGAAAAAAATCGCGTTGAATACGCAATAACTAACTATCAAGCGGGTTTGTGGTACTCAAAGGAATATAAAAACGTATCCGCTAGGCAGCTCAATGAGTTTACGTTTCCTACTTACATTGCTTTTAAGCGTGGCGTAATAGATACAAAATTAGTTGATGAGCAAATAAAGCGTTTTAAAGCACAAACTCAATAATTAACACTGTACACGTTAAGAGATAACCAATGTTTACAAAACTACCAAAGTGGGTTGAATATGGCGCGTTTACGCTCGCATTTATAGCGGGCATAGTAAACGCTGTAGGCTTATTAGGATTTGAGCACCAGGCTATTTCGCATGTATCTGGCTCTGTTACTTTACTTGGTATTAAAGCAATAACTAATCCTAGTACTGCCTTATTGTTACTTTCAATAATTGTTAGCTTTATGTTGGGTTCGGCACTGTCGGGCTTTTTGCTCTCTGGTGGCTCATTAAAACTTGGTCGTCATTACGACACTTTGCTTTTTATTGAAGGATTGCTACTACTTGCGAGTGCTTATTTACTCAAAAACACATTCGTTTACGGCATTGTTTTAACGTCTGCTGCGTGTGGGTTACAAAATGCGCTAGCAACTAATTACAGTGGTGCAGTTATACGTACGACACATTTAACCGGTATTTTTACTGACCTTGGTTTAATGTTAGGTAAAGCGCTTAAAGGTGAGCAATTTGATACCCGTAAAGGCGTTATGTTTTTACTCATTATTGCAGGCTTTTTACTAGGCGGTATAACCGGCTACGTTTTATTTAAGCATTACTTAGTGCTGGCTTTGGTATTTCCTGCTGTGGCTTGTTTTGTTTTATCAATTACGTATCGGATTTATAGGTTACGTACGCTTTAACGCAACAAGTTTAAATGCATATTAAAACCGCATATTATAGAGGCAATGCAATATAGATTACTTTCAAGGAATGTATGAAACCTTATTTTTTGCCGCTGATATTACCCTTTAGCCACGCTGCGTTTGCCGATAATCAAAACAACGATGCAATAGAAACCATAACAACTACGGCATCACGTATTGAAGCGCTATCTACCCCACTCCCTTTATCAATAAGTACACTTAGTGAAGCGCAGCTAAATAGCATAGCGCCTACCCATATTGAAGAAGCCCTGCAACGTGTAGCAGGGGCTAATATTCAACGCGGAAATGGCCAAGAGTATTTACCCGCGCTTCGCTCACAAGTGCTTTCGGGCGCAGGCGCTTGTGGTGGCATATTAACCTTAGAAGATGGCATATCACTTAGAGCCGCTGGGTTTTGTAACATAAACGAGCTATTTGAGGCGCACAGCGAAATGGCACAGCGCATTGAAGTGCTAAAAGGTCCAGGCTCTGCACTTTATGGCTCAAATGCTGTGCATGGTGTTATTAATGTAATAACGCCCGACACCACACAAGGCGGTGGTTTAGTTGGCTTAGATTATGGCTCGTACGGTTATACTCGCTACAAATTACGCGCAGGACAAGATTACGGCAACAGCGGTATAGGCATTAACGCAAGTGTTACCGACGATAGCGGTTACCGCGATGACGAAAGCCTAGAGCAACAAAAAGTAAATATTCGCCATCGCTATTCAAATAATAATTTATTACTTACCTATGGGCTTACTTACACAAATCTTGATCAGCAAACTGCGGGATTTATTACGGGCTTTGAAAGCTATAAAAACGAAGACCTAGCGCAAAAAAACTTTGACCCTGACGCATTTAGAAAAGCACGCGCATTTAGAGCATGGAGCAATGCAACATGGCAATTAAATAACGATGATGTGCTCTCTACTACGTTATATTTTCGCGACCAAAGCATGGACTTTTTTAAGCACTTTTTACCCGGCACACCGCTTGAAACAAACAGTCAAACTGGTTTTGGCATACAATCGCTTTATCAACATAATTTACAAAGCAATGTAAAAGTAAACCTCGGGCTTGATGGCGAATACACGCAAGCCGACTTTACTCAAAGTCAAAATGAGCCCACTCAAGGTTCTGCATTTTTAGTTGCTACAGTACCCCAAGGTAAACATTACGATTACGATGTAAACGCCACGCTTTATGCTCCTTTTGCATCTATTGATTGGCAATTAAATAAGTGGTTACTTACTGCAGGTGTGCGCTACGAGCATATGCAGTACGACTACACCAATAATATGCTAGCAGGTAGAACAAAAGACGATGGCACAGAATGCAGCTTTGGTGGCTGCCGATACAGCCGCCCAGCGAGTGCTAAAAATAGTTTTAGTAATCTATCGCCAAAGCTTGGGGTTAGTTATCAGTACAATACAAATAACACGCTTTATGCGAACTTTTCTCGTGGTTACAGAGCGCCACAAGCGGCTGAGCTATACCAATTACAACGCGAGCAAACCACTGCAATTTTAAGCGCCGAAATAGCTAATAACGCAGAGCTGGGTATTAAAGGGATTTACGAAAAACTACGTTATGGTGTGTCACTTTACGCTATGAGTAAACACAATACGATTTACCGCGATAGTGACTTTTTTACGGTAAATAATGGCAGCTCTCGCCATCGTGGTATTGAGCTTGAGCTTGACTACCAGCTCACTAAGTCGCTTGCACTTAACTTTGCAGGCACACACGCAAAGCATACTTATACTAACAACCAAATACTTAACGGTTTAAATATAAACGGCAACGACATAGATACCGCGCCGCGTAATATTGCTAATCTCGATTTAACATGGCAGGCATTAAACAACGCGCAATTTGCTTTGCAGTGGCACCGCGTTGGTAACTACTACACCGACCCAGAAAACTTAAATAAATACCAAGGGCATGATGTTTTAAGCTTGCGCGCTCAGTGGCAAGTTACTAATCACCTTGAAGTGCTTGCCCGCATTATTAACTTAACTGATGAGGCTTATGCGGAGCGCGCCGATTACACCAGTTTCACCGGTGACAGATACTTCCCGGGTAGGCCTCGTAACGCGATGCTTTCGGCAACTTACACGTGGTAGTGCTTATTTAAGGGCTAAGCTGATTTAAGTCGCTCATGTATTTCATGGGCGACTTTTTCATTACCTTTTTAAACATAGTAATAAAAGCACTCACCGACTCATACCCTAATAACTCCGACACCTGCTGCACACTTTGCTTATCAGAAAGCGCTTTTAAGGCTGTAATTATATGCAATTGCGTACGCCATTTTCCAAATGTCATGCCTGTTTCTTTTTTAATTAACCGCGCTAATGTGCGCTCAGTTAATGCAAACTGCTTAGCCCATTGTGGTAGTGTTTTTCGGTTGTTTGGCATATTTATAAGCTGATCGCTCATGGTTTGAATTACCTCGTTTTTAGATAATACAAAATCAAGTGGTTGTACGGGCATTTCAATAAGTTGATCAAATAACACCTGCGCTAAACGCGCTGTTTTACTATTTAAAGTATAGTGCTGATTATGCCCAGCCAACTCACACATTAGCTCTTTAACCAGCGGCGTAATAGCTAACGTACAGGTATTTAGCGGCATACCGTTTTTACTACTATCAATAAATAAATGACAAAGCTGCGCGTTATCAGACGCCCTATTACTATGCACCTTTTGTGCTGGGATCCAAATTGCACTGTGCGTAGGCACCATCCACATTTTTGCCGACACTTCACACGTTACATAACCATGTAGCGCTAAAATTAATTGCCCTTTTGGATGGGTATGCAGTGGTATTTCGTGACTTGCATGGGTATGCTCTATTTTGGCTATTATGGGCTGCGCCATAGTTTCAAAATTTTTAATGTCGTCCCAGCCAATTGCATCAAACATAGTTTTGTCTGTTTTTAGTTATTTAATGTCATTATCTCTAAATTATAGTTTTTGCTAAGCCTTTATACTAGCGCCCATTAAGTATTAGCTTTAATGGTCTTCCCTTTTGTTAAATAACACACCTAAATCACGCTTTGCTGGCATATTACTTGTGCTTGGCATATTACTTATTGCCGCGAATTTACGCGCCACATTTACAGGTATTGCACCTGTGCTTGAACAAATTATTAATCACTTTGGGCTTAGCGCATCGCAAGCTGGTTTTTTAACAACATTGCCACTCATTGCCTTTGCGGTTGTATCGCCAATGGCCGCAACTCTTGCTAAAAAGCAAGGGTTAGAGCGCACCTTGTTTGTAGCTTTGTTATTTATACTTGCAGGGGTTGCAGCGCGGGTAATAAATACCTCAGCCATGCTTTTTGTGGGCACCGCTATTATTGGTGTGGGTATTGCCATTGCAAACGTATTATTACCAAGTTTAATTAAGCGTGACTTCCCTGCAAAGGTTGCGTTAATGACCTCAGCCTACGTGCTTACTATGGGCGTGGTATCGGGTGGGTTTTCTACTTTGGTATTTCCGCTGAGTCAGTTAAACGGATTAGGCTGGCAACTTGCGCTGGGCTCATCAGCCATTATTACTCTGGCGAGTATTATTGTATGGATGTCGCAATTAAGTAAGCACACAAAACCCGCGAGTATTGCTCAACACGCTAACACGCCAAAAAGTGTTTGGCGTTATTTACTAGCATGGCAAATTACCCTACTGCTGGGTTTAAACTCATTTTTAAATTATATAATTATTACGTGGTTACCAAGCATATTAACCGAAACCGGTCACTCAGCTACCCAAGCAGGTGCTTATCATGGGGCTTTTCAAATAGCGACTGCATTACCGGGTTTAATATTAATTCCGTTACTTGCCAAATTAAAAGATCAAAGCGCGCTTAGCTTTATTTTAGCCATGTTGAGTGCACTCAGTGCATTGGGGCTGCTTTACATGCCTAGCTTTGCTTTTGTTTGGACCCTAATGCTGGGCTTTTGCTCTGGGGCATGTTTTATATTGGGGCTGTCGTTTATTAGTTTACGAACTGACGATTCGCAACAAGCAGCGTCGCTTTCAGGTATGTCGCAAAGCGTAGGTTATTTGCTCGCGGCTATTGGTCCTATGCTAGCTGGTGTATTACACACGACTACGGGAAGTTGGAGTGCGCCATTATGGCTGTGCGCTATTGCCGGAGTACTGTGTGCATTATGTGGTTTAGGCAGTGGTAAAAACACCACTTTAGCTAAATCAGCTAACTAGCTGCTGTAACCACGAAAATAAACCAGACGAAGGTTTGTTGCTCGTATGTTTTTGCTCATAGCGTTTATTCGTTACTTCGCGCTGTTCACGGCGCTCTTGTGCTAAATTAGCTTTTGCAGCAAAACGCAAGCGCTGCTCTTGAGTAAGCTCATCATTAAAACTAATGGCTGTTTTTTTCACTGCTCGGCTGCTTTTAGGTGAACTACACATATTATTCTCCAAATGACTGACTTATAAGTAGACAGTCATTTGGTTTAATAAATTTCAAACCGCTTACTAAAAAGTGATTTTTTATCAGTATTACTAATTTTGTGGGGTTGTATCAAACGCAGGTACTTCGTGTAAGTCGCTCAACCAGCTCAATGTTGATTTAGCCCAAATTTGTGCTGTTGGCGTAAACTGATCACGCTGATCAACCGCACCAATACGCAAGCCATATACACGGTCAGCTTTAGCTTCGTTAGTTGCATAAAGTGTTGTACCACATGTGCCACAAAAACCTTGCGCACGCTTGTTACCACTTTGCGCTGTTTTAACAAACTCTTTTGGCTCACTTTGGGTAAACACGACCGAATTTGGCTCTGCAATTATGACTGCTCTAAATGGGTCGCTCGACATACGTTGGCAATCGCTACAATGGCAAACAAGTGCGTTGTTATTTTGAGACTTTGCTTGGTATTTAATTTCACCACAGTAACAGCTTCCAGTAATTTCCATTATTTAAATCCTTAATGCTTATGAAGATTGAGTCGAGATATAAGACCGGCAATATCGATTCATTATTTTTAAAATATAAAAAAACTGCTCGCCGGTTCATTTGTATGTTCGGTTAGATTTTTAATTTTTGAGAGTGATTTTCAACGTTGAACAAGTGCTAAAAACATGATCCGATGTTTTAAATAAAACAGCAATACCACGTTAAGCTAATAGCGTAACGTGGTGTGTTTAAGCTATCTTTTATGTGCGTTTAAATAATCAACAGCTAACAGGCTAAGCGCCTTAGTGCCTACTTTAAACGATGATTCGTCGGCATAAAAATAAGGTGAGTGATTACTAGCCACTGTATTTAAATCTTGCTCACTTGGTGTGCCGCCTAAAAATACAAATACACTCGGCACTTCTAATGCGTAAAACGAAAAGTCTTCTGCGCCGGTTATTTTTCCCATTTCAACTACGTTTTCATTACCTGCTGCTTTTTTAAGGCTAGGTAACATTTGCGCAGTTAACTTTGGGTTATTAATCGTTACCGGATAACCTTCGTGAATGTGTACCTCTGCAGTAGCACCTGACGATTTAGCAATGTGCGTGGCTGTGGTTTTTATTTTTTCAAATATTTGTGCTCGGTTATCCATATCAAAATTACGAATTGTACCTACCATTTCGACTTCTTCAGGAATAATATTATTACGTACCCCACCCGCTATCTTACCAAACGAGACAATAGCAGGCTCTTTGGTAATGTTGATTTGGCGACTAACAATATGATTTACGCCTGTTACTATTTGCGCAGCTGCGGCAATGGGGTCAACCCCAGTCCACGGTGCAGAGCCGTGTGCCTGCTTGCCATGTACTGTTATTTCAAATCGGTCTGCACTGGCCATTGCAGGGCCACTTCTATAGCCAATTTTACCGCTGTGCAAACTAGATGTTATGTGTAACCCAAAAGCAGCCTCTGGTTTGTATTGTTTAAATATGCCTTCTTTAAGCATTAACTCAGCGCCCCCCTCTTCCCCCTCAGGTGCGCCTTCTTCTGCAGGCTGAAATACAAACATAATATTACCGTGTAGCTCATCTTTCATGTTTGCAAGCACTTGTGCAGCGCCCATTAGCATAGCCACGTGCGTGTCGTGCCCACAAGCATGCATTATGCCTACATCTACACCACGGTAATTAGTGGTTTTAGTTGATTTAAAATCAACATCTGCTTTTTCAGTAACGGGCAGCGCGTCCATATCTGCGCGTAGCATTACTGTCGGGCCAGGCTTTGCGCCTTTTTATAGCCCCACAACACCTGTATAAGCAATCTCCGTTTGTACTTCCATACCCAGCGACTTTAAGTGCTTAGCGACAATACCTGCTGTGCGGGTTTCGCGATTTCCAAGCTCAGGGTTTTGATGAAAATAACGTCGCCAATCAATAACCTGCTGCTCTATCTTTTTAACTTGCTGATCAATGTTTGCATTGGCATTAAACGCACTAAGGGCAGCAAAGCCCAACGCTATTGAAATTAGTGATTTTTTCATCCTGTTTGTCCTTATTATATTTATTGGTTTTATAATATTGATGAGCACGAGCCCTTATGTATTATTGAGAACATAATTAGTTTGCTCTATAACCACTATTACTGAAGACTCTACAATAATCAATCCCATTTAAGCTAGATGCTCAACTATGAAGGGCCACTTCACTTTTCACTGGTTTTATCTATTTTTAGTTTAAAGGTTTAGCGCTAATTAAGCCTACCACTTTTGCTTTTGTTGATTTAAAAATGCCACTAAATAGTCCACCAACGCACGGACAGTCGGACTTAATAAACGTTGCGATGGGTAGAGTAAATTCACGGGTAATGGGCTTGGCACATAATTGCTATTCAAACTATATAATAAGAATAGCAATGCAGAACCTCCCCTTATGTTGGGGGTAATTATTTATACGCGTTAGCATTTTTAATGCTGTCAAAATCGTTAAAGCGCACGTTGTGCTGCGCCATTACTTTAAGTATTTTTTTACTTAGCATTTGGCGTAAATAAAACGGCTGATTTGGCACAAAATGATGGATGGTATGCGTTTTACCAAAGTTAAAACAAAATAAGTGAAACGGCATGAATAAACGACTCGTTAGCACATGAGTTTGTTCAAGCATGTTATTAACGCCACCATAGTAATGCATGCTTGAGGTAACAAAATTAAGCGAGCTTGAGCGAATAATATTAGGCACAATGAGCACAACCATTAAAAATTCAAACACATCCATTGTACTTAACAACCAACTAGGCGAATTTAGCGAAAGTGGTATAAATAAATCAACGATATGAAATACAATAACGCTATATAAAACAGCAAAATACGCAGTCGCTATCGGAAATCCCGCATTAAAAACACTCGAAAAACTAAAGCCATTAATTTCTTTTCTAAAACGTTTAGTAGAAATAACTAACCCTAATAACCCATCTACAATAACTAGCGCACGTAAAAATGGATTTTTAATACCGTTTCCCACCAAGCGTTCTTCTAGGTCTTGTTGTGTGCCTGAGGTTTTGTGATGGTGTAAATGCATTTTACGTCGGTACCATGGGCTAATAGTATTTGGCCGCATTAACCATACTGTTAGCATCATAAAGTTATGCATGAAAGGCTGATTACTAAAGTATTGTTTATGTATAAGGTCGTGCTCTAACTCATGGGAAATAGATGCAGCAATAGCCGCTAGTACTATGCATACCCAAGCAGGTATGATGGCTAAATAATATAAAACACCAACACCAATTAGTGCGCTAAGCGATAGCAATAAAATAATTAACCCTAAGGTATTTTGATGTGCAAGTAATGGGTGCTTTTGACGAAGTGATGCTTCCTCTGCCTTAATTGCTTTAACAATCGATTGAATGTTCTGTTTGGCACTTAATTGAGTCATATATAATGTCTTAAAAACCTTGTTGTACAAATAATACCTGAATTAAGCGCAACATCGGAATAAAGCAGGAATAATTATTGTAATACGATTAACTATTACCAATAGTTCAATTGCTTATTTATTCAATCGCATAACAATTTAATAGCACTCATAACCCAAAATATTCGCTTTATATATCAGCCCAAAAAGACTTAAAAAATTTACCGATGGAGTCTCCTTGCTATAAACGATTAATTATCAACCAGTTGTTTATGCAAATAAAAGAAAAGGCTTGCCGCCCCCTCTTTTGTTTGTATAATGCGGATACAGAATAAGAGGTATATAAGTATCCTTTTTATTTTAAGTGGTTTTTCTTTATCTTTTTATGCTTAAAAGATTAAAGAAAAATTATGCCAGCGTGATGAAATTGGTAGACATGGGGGATTCAAAATCCCCTTCCGAAAGGAGTGCCGGTTCGAGTCCGGCCGCTGGTACCACTTTTTGAACCTCAGCTAATTATTGGCTGAGGTTTTTTATATCTAAAATTTAACTAATAATTTAATACTAATTCGCTTTGCTAAGTGAACCACATTTAGGTAAAAAACGGTTTCGATAACAAGGTAAAACCTAGTTAAACTGAAGCAAAAGCTACAAGCCTTTCATTAAAGCCGTCAACGTGATTAGGAAGGTACATAAATCTAATTAGCATGCTAGTTATGCGTCTTGCTCTTGATTTGTTATATTCCCAATACGATTATTTAACTCTTCGTCACTAACATCTTCTTTGTGTGTACCAATGATCCATATATGACCAAATGGGTCTTGTAGCGTGCCGGTCCTATCACCATAAAACTGGTCATGTACGGGTCTTATTTCTGTTGCACCAAGCTCAATTGCTTTTTTAAATACGGTATCAACATCTTCAACATAAAGCATAAGGCTTAGCGCTGTACCACCGAGCTCTTTTGGGCTTTTTAAATGCTCTTCAGAACCATTATCTGAAAGCATAATATGCGAATCACCAATTATTATTTCTGCATGGGCTATTCCACCATCAGGTAAAGGCATTTGCATTACGTGTTCAGCACTAAATGCATCACAATAAAAATCTATCGCTTTTTGTGCGTCATTCATAATTAAATAAGGTGTAACTGAATGAAACCCTTTTGGTATTGCTGAGACTGCCATAATATTCTCCTTTACTTACGCGGTGATTTTTAATATTTAATTAACTAAATATGCGTTTAATTGCCCCTAAATTTAAGCTTAGCTCATACAAAAAATTGCGTTACTTTTCGAGGTTTAAACGCTTATGCCAAGCAGCAATACTTTCATCAGGGTATTCTTCAAACTGCTTGTCACCTTCATTAATGGGCGCATTTACCCAATTTGCTTTACTACCAAGCATTAAATGAGTGCGCTCTGGCGGTAAGGGTAACTCACTATCTATTGCACCAGCAAAGGGATGAACTTGCTCGGGCCAACGTGCATCGTATAACCACAAGTTAGCACTACAATGCTTACAAAAATGACGCTCTGCAGGGCTGATTTTATCGCCTATTTTTGCATGATAAATAGTTATGTGTTCACGCCCTGTAACCTCAAGCGTGCTGTATTGCGCGTTTAAATTAATAACAAACCCGCCGCTCCTTGCGGTTTTACGGCATATAGAGCAGTAACATAAATTGTAAGGATAAGGGTGTTTTGAGTTGACCGTAAATACCACTTTGCCACAGTGACAAGCGCCATTAAGCTTCATAATATATCCAATTTTTTATTGTTGGCTTGAACTAATACCTTAACTAGGTGAGCTAAAAAAACCACAACAATTACATGCTGTGGTTTTTTTTATTATTGAGCTTACTAACGCTCCCAATATCTTAAATTACGCAATGTATTTATAAATTTATCGGCTGAATGTGCCTCTAAATCTATCCAACCATCATCTGCTTTGTCATCGAGCCCTGCGGCTTTAAATAAAGGCTTAGCCTCATTTGTAAAGCCTATAAATTTCATATGTGCGTACGCATCACTTACAAAGTCTTTAGCTTCTGCTATGGCAGCTAGTTTTTCAGCTCCATCTTCGGTGGTGAGTACAAGTACCGCATCGTATAAAACCGATGGACCACCATTAATAACCTGATCAGCTTTAAAGTGCTTACCTTTACTGCATTTAGCACCGCCAACTTGCGGGGCAATAATTTCAAAGTTTGCACCTTCACTTTTAAGTGCATAGGTAACCGATTCAAAAATTTCTGCATTAAAGCCATCACTTACTAAAATACCTAATTTACGGCCTTTGAAGGTGTTGGGCGCATTTTTCAAAATACTTAACGCATCTGATACAGGTAAGTCTTTACGTGTTGGCATTGCAGCTTCAGCTGGAGCTGGCATTTCTTGCAAGCCAAGACCTTCGGCAACTTTATTTGCGAGGGTTTCGTCAATATTTAACAAGTGCGATACCAAACGTTCTCGTATTGGCAAATGCTCAACTTTAGACAGCTCAAACACGTACGCAGATTGAATATGCGCCTGCTCTACCTCTGTTTGACTTAAATAAAATTGACGAGCTTGACTGTAATGATCGCTGAATGTTTCTGAGCGATAACGCAGTTTATCACCGCCACTTACCTCAGGTTCGCTTGAGCTTTTAAAGCCATGTACTGGGCATTCGCGCGGGTTGTTTTCGCCTGCGCTCCATGAGTTTGGCTCATAATTAACACGTCCTTTTGGATTGTGCATTGCCATGTGGCCATCTTGCTGAAAATGACGCATCGGGCATTTAGGCGCATTGACCGGAATATGCGTAAAGTTAGGACCACCTAAACGCTTGGTTTGAGTATCTAAGTATGAAAAGTTACGACCTTGCAGTAGCGGGTCGGGAGTAAAGTCGAGCCCCGGTACAATGTTTTGAGTACAAAATGCTACTTGCTCTGTTTCTGCAAAAAAGTTGTCTACAACACGGTCAAGCACCATACGGCCAACAATTTGCACTGGTACTTGCTCTTCAGGTATAAGCTTGGTGGCATCAAAAACATCAAATTCAAATTCATCAGCAAATTGCTGATCAAACACCTGTACACCTAGCTCCCACTCAGGGAAGTCGCCGTTACCAATAGATTCCCACATGTCTCTGCGATGAAAATCAGGGTCCGCGCCGTTTAGCTTAAGTGCTTCGTTCCATACTACAGATTGCATGCCGCCTTTTGGCTTCCAATGAAATTTAACAAATTTCTCATCACCTTTGGCATTAATAAATTTAAAGGTATGAACGCCAAAACCTTCCATAAAGCGTAAAGAGCGTGGAATAGCTCTATCAGACATTGCCCACATAACCATGTGCATTGACTCAGGCGATAAGCTCACAAAATCCCAAAAGTTATCATGTGCTGTTTGCGCTTGCGGAAAACCTCGGTCGGGCTCGGCTTTAGCTGAATGAACTAAGTCAGGAAACTTCATCGCATCTTGAATAAAGAATACCGGTATATTGTTACCGACTAAATCCCAGTTTCCTTCTTGGGTATAAAATTTTACCGCAAAACCACGTACATCACGTGCTAAATCTGGAGACCCTTTATTACCTGCAACTGTAGAGAAACGAGTAAATACTGGGGTTTTTTCACCTTTTCGCTGAAAAATATCTGCACAGGTTAAATCTTCAAGCGTGTCGTAAGTTTCAAAGTATCCGTGTGCACCATAGCCTCTGGCGTGCACTACACGCTCAGGAATGCGTTCGTGATCAAAGTGAAAAATTTTCTCGCGCATTATGTGATCTTCTAATAATCCGGGGCCACGTTTGCCCGCACGTAATGAGTTTTGATCGTCACTTACAGGGCAGCCCTGCGCGGTGGTCATGGTAGGGTGTTCATCCGATGCCTTTTGATGCAATTCGCCGCCATGCCCTTTATTACCTGAGTATTTAAATGATTCAGCCATGTTTAGTCCTTCATACAGTTTGATTTAATGGGTCAATAGTTTTTATGAGCTTTAAAGCTAAAAGCGACTATGCAAATGCAAAATAAATACCAGCCATCCAACCTAGTAAAAAAGGGCTGTACAGATAACAATGTAGTATTTGAGGTGATTTATAAAAGAAAAAGGTTACACAGGTATGTAACTTTTTCACACAAAAAAAGAGCACTTAAAAGTGCTCTTAGATTTAAATCATTTTAAATTTAGTTAATCTTTGCTTTCGTTAACTAAAATAACTTTACGATGTGGGAAAGGTATTTCGATGTTGTTTTCATCCAGTGCTTTTTTAATTAACTCTGGCACCGTATAAAGAATATCGAAGTAATGCTCGCCCTTACAAAAAGGTCTTACTAAAAAGTCTACTGAGCTGTTGTTAAGAGTTTCTACTTCAACAAAAGGCGCTGGATCTTTTAGTATGTGTGGGTGCGCTGCAAGTACGCCATCTATAATTTTACGTACAGCCGTAGTATCTTCACCGTAAGCAACACCAAAATGCATATCCACACCACGAATTGGATGATGTGAATGGTTTATAATTTACGCGCCCCAAATTTGACTATTTGGTATAATAACCTGTTGATTATCGAACGTTTGTAAAATAGTAGTAAACATATCTACTTCTGTTACTTTACCAAAACGCCCTGCAGCCTCAATAAAGTCATTCACTTTATAAGGTCTAAATATTAGCAACATAACGCCTGCGGCAAGGTTCGACATTGCACCTTGTAACGCCAAGCCTATAGCAAGTCCCGCAGCACCGAGTAAAACAATAATAGAGGCTGTTTGTACACCAAAGCGATTTAACACAGCAATAATAACGAACGCTAATATGATGTAGCGAGCCATGCTGCCTAAAAAGCGAAAAAGCGTATCGTCAAGATGAGTGTATTTATGACACAAGCCAATAATTAAATTGCGTACTTTGCCCGCTAACCATAAGCCCGCAAGTAAAATTGCAATTGCTAGTAATATGTTGGTTGCCCACGTAATTGCAGCGGGTAAATATTGATTAATATCAATGTTGTTTATTATGTCTTCCATTGTTTTTCCTGTTTTAAAAACTTTTAGCTAGTTTTGCTATACCAAGCGCAACAGTTTAATAAAAAGTTAACCAAAGTACGGATATAGGTTTAGTTTTATATGTATAAGCACTTTGAAGGATGGATTTCTTAACTACTGCTTTTAAAACTATGGATTGATAAAATATAATTTTAAGCCCTATTTAGCGCCAATTTTTAATTAAAGATTATACTCAGTAATATCTTGCTATAACGCAGTTTGGCTCATATAGTCAGCAAATTATCACACCTTATTTTGAACATCTTTGTTTATGAAATCTTCTGCTCCTGCTAGTGATTTTGGTACTTTATTAGGTTATGCACCTGGTAATGTTGCTGTTTACTCATCTGATTATGATACGGCTGATGAAAGCATTTATCCTAATCGTAGTGCCTATCGTAGTTACCTAGACGGTATTTACATGGGCTATAAATGGCAATGCGTTGAATTTGCCCGAAGATGGATGTACCTCAATCATGGTTATATTTTTGATGATATAGCTATGGCTTACGATATTTTTGAGTTGCGTTCAGTGCGCGATGTAAATAGCCAAAACAGATTGCCACTAAACGCGTTTAAAAATGGTGCTAAACATCACCCTCAAGTAGGTAGTTTACTTATATGGGAAGAAGGCGGCGAGTTTGAAGAAACAGGCCATGTTGCTGTCATTGTTGAAGTGCACGAAGATAAAATACGTCTTGCTGAGCAAAATGTAGGGCATCAAATATGGCCAACAAATCAAAACTGGTGCCGTGAACTAAAAGCAAAAGTAACTAAAGATGGCGACTATTGGATTGAGTGCTCTTACAACGACGCCACTATTTTAGGTTGGATGACACAAACTGATGAAACAGAATATGCTGAGCCAACGTTTGAGCTAAACACTGACTTATTTACTATAGAAGCCCATAAAGCAGCAGATACAGGCCAAGCAAACAAGTCATGGTTAAATATTGCGAATGACGATGAAGCTGCCTACGTAGAAATGATGCAAGGCCATAAACTTACATCCGTAGATGAAGATCAGCATAATTACTTTGCAATATCTCAAACGGCGCAGCAAAGCATTGAGCATGCAACAAATGAGCTGCATGGTTTATTTATGCATGCAACCGACTATGTACTGCAGCACCCTGAGTTATTAAAAAAGTTTAATTTACCCGATGTTGTACTTAATAAAATTCGCCAATCGTGGGATAACCGCTTAAACCAATTAATTACCAGTCGGTTTGACTTTGCCTTAACAGCAGCAGGTTTAAAAGTTTACGAATACAATTGCGATTCGGCATCGTGTTACATGGAAAGCGGCAAAGTTCAGGGAAAGTGGGCAAAACACTTTAGTGTTAAAACGGGTGTAGATGCAGGCCAAAATTTATTTAAAGATCTCGTAAAAGCATGGCGTAAAAGTGAGGTAAAAGGTCTTGTTCATATTCTGCAAGATGATGAACCAGAAGAACATTACCACGCATTATTTATGAAAGAAGCTATTGAAGCCGCAGGCTTTGAATGTAAGCTAGTAATTGGCTTAAGCACACTTCGCTGGAATGAGTCTGGCAACATAGTAGATACTGATGGCGCACAACTGAGTTACGTATGGAAAACCTGGTCGTGGGAAACCGCACTTGATCAAATTCGTGAAGAATGCGAAGCCGACCAATCATTAGGTGATAACTTTGAACCACAATTCAAAGCTGGTGAAACGCCACGCTTAGTCGATGTATTACTGCGTAAAAATGTCATGGTGTTTGAACCGCTGTGGACATTAATTCCTAGTAACAAGGCTATTTTGCCAATACTGTGGAGCTTATTCCCTAATCATAAATATTTACTTAATACCGCGTTTGAGCTTAACGACGAGTTATTACAAACCGGATATGTAGTTAAACCAATAGTGGGACGCTGTGGCGCTAATATTCAACTTGTTGATGAACAGCAGCAAGTTATAGAAAAGACAATGGGGCACTTTGCCGAGCAAGACCAAATATACCAACAGCTATTTGCATTGCCTAAAGTAGATGATTACTTTGTACAAATATGTAGTTTTACAGCCGCCGGTAAATACTCCGGTGGTGGCGTGCGTGTTGATAAAAGCATGATCATAAACGGCCATAGCGATTGTATGGCGCTGCGTATTAAATAATAAACAATACTAAGCCCGCAATTTGCTGCGGGCTTAAGTTTGTGTAGCCCTTCCCTCTTTTAAGTTTTATAGCTATCTCAAGCGAGTTACTCCTGATAGAGTAAATTTATTAAACACCACTAATTAAGGTATTTCATGGCGAATCAATTTAATGTACTCGGCACACGCTTAAAACTATGTTGCGGTAATGGTGGCTACACACGTGAAGGGTTTTGTTATGTACCAGAATCAGATCTTGGCAATCACAGTGTGTGTGCAATTATGACTGATGAGTTTTTACAATTTTCAAAATCACAAGGTAACGATTTAATAAGCCCGAACCCTCTTTACGATTTTGAAGGTTTAAAAGCCGGTGATAAATGGTGCTTGTGTGCAGTAAGATGGCTTCATGCTATTTCAGCAAACGTTGCGCCACCAGTGGTACTTGAGGCTACAAATAAAAAATCATTAGAAATAGTGCCGCTCGATGTTTTAAAAGCGCACGAATATATAGCCAACGTTTAAATACATCTAAGAGTAACTAAATCGAAGTCTGCATATTTTACAAATATATGCAGGCTTTTCAAAAACCCAATCTCCTCTGCAGCCTTAAAAACCTTAATTTAAAATATAACCACATGTTTTTAAATTACTTTTTAAATAAATCAACTTACGGCATAGCAGTTGCTTTATTAAGTTTAAGTCACGCTCATCACGCAACACATTATATGAGCAACACATTAGTTAAGTAGGAGAAATTATGAGTAACAATAACGAATCAAACAAAACAACTAAATTTACCGCGCCAGGTATGAGTGACGAATCAGCTCAAAAAACAATAGCTACGCTAGATAACCGCATGGTTGCATTGATAGATTTACAGCTTACTTTAAAGCATATTCACTGGAACGTAGTGGGACCTAACTTTATTGGCGTACATGAAATGATAGACCCGCAAGTAGACATTGTACGCGAAATGACAGATACAATTGCAGAGCGAATTGCGACACTTGGTGCAGTACCTGTTGGCACACCAAAATCAATTGTAGATCGCCGTACTTGGGACGAATACTCTGTAGGCAAAGGCCTAGTCACCGAGCATTTGGCTGCGCTTGATAAAGTATATAACGGCGTTAATGCCGATCACCGCAAAGCAATCGAGACTCTTTCTGAGCTAGATCCGGTCTCTGAAGATATGATCACCAGCCAACTAGCCGATTTAGAGCAATTTCAGTGGTTCATACGAGCACATTTAGAATCATCTACAGGCGAATTACAGAGCTAATACATCTAAAGTAAGAAAGCCCAGCATTATTATGCTGGGCTTTTTTTTGCGTAAAAATCTATTTATCGCTACCTAGTGTATCGCCCCCACCCCAGCTAGTACAAAATCAATATAAAAACAATAGAAAATTGGTATTACCAAAATGATTTTTAATTATTTTAACCTCTCCACTATTTCGCAAATTTATAAATCATTTAGAACTTTTAATGGTCGCTCTTCCAAGTCAATATCACTTAAAAAGTAAACTAAACACGTATAAAAGTACGGCATAAAATTTAAAAATAGTACTAACAAATGTATTAAATAGTACAAATAATATATAAAAATGCCTTTGGTAAAGATACTTCAATAAAATTCATTCAAAATACAAAAAATAAAAACACACTATAAGCCTTTAAATTTATTAAATATAAGCAAAATAAAAGAGGCTTTTGTAATACATATTGTGAAATTTTGGTAAACAAAGGTTGTAAATAAAGTTGAATTGGATTAATTTCAACCATACCACCTGTATGACACGCTACAGGAAATGAACAGTTAAATTGGTTAACCAAACCAAGTAACAACACACACAATGACGCAAGTCGTACCCAAACGGGAGAGATACATGAAACTCAATCAAATTACTTCAACATTAATTAATAAGCATAAAAGAAGTAGCTCTACAGCAATCAGTGCCGCAGCCCTTTTACTAATGGCTTCTTCAAATATTGCAGCGCAAGAGGCTCCCGCAGCTTCAGAAACGGCAGCTGCAGACATTGAAGTTATTGAAGTAAAAGGCATGCTAGGCAGTATGAAAGCCGCCGCTATGCTTAAGCGTACTGACGGACGTATTGTAGATGCAATTGTTGCTGAAGACATTGGTAAGTTACCAGATAATAATATTGCAGAAGCGCTGCAACGTATTACTGGCGTATCTATTAATACCGATTTTGGTGTGGGTGACAGTGTTTCTATTCGTGGCTTACCTCAAAACCGTGTTGAATTAAACGGTCGATCTACTATTGGTGACTCTCGTGACGGCATTAGCTTGCAAGATTACCCATCAAGCTTCTTAAAAACAGTAGAAGTAGTTAAGTCTCCTACTGCCGATATGATTGAGGGTGCATTAGGCGGAACAGTTAGTTTAAAGACAGTTCGCCCATTAGAGTTAGATAAACTAACTGGCGCAGTTTCATTAGATGGCGAATACGCTGATAAAACAGAAAATGTAGCTCCTATTTTTAGTGGTTCAATTGGTAACAACTGGGACTTTGATGAAATGGGTACCTTTGGTGCCATTGCTATGTTTTCATTCCAAAATCGCGAAATTCGCCAAGATGAAACATCTAGCCGTGTTAAACCTCAAGATATCGAAATTAATGGCCAAGAAGGTAATACACCTAGTGGCAACGCTATCGTAAGAGACGAGCACAGTGTTGAACAATATGTAGAACAACGTAAACGAACTGCTGTAAATTTATCTCTTCAATGGGCACCACAATCTGGTAATGGCATGGTGTATCTTGATTTAAGCGGCACAAAGCGCTCAGGTGAACAAGCTGGTAACTCTATTTTAGGTGTCGCAGGTTCGTTATCAACAGATGCAAATACAACTCAAGATGCTAACGGCGTAAACAATTACACGTTAACAAACGAATTTGGTATTCCTAAAACATACAGTGACTTTCGTGAAACTGACTCGTTTTCAAATGCACTTGGTGCAGAGTGGAACCTTACTGACAGCATCAAAATCTCTGGTGAAATTGCGGTAGCATCATCAGAAAGCGTAAGACCTGATTCTGAATTTACACTTCGCCCAATCGAAAAATCAACATTTGAAGCAAGTGGCGGAACTCAGCTAACAAATCATTTATATGATGGTGCATTCTCTCAAGACGGTAATAAATTACCAAGCATCATTCATTCAGATCCTAATGCATTTACTGACCCACAAAACTTAGCACTTCGTACGTTTAAAAGTGAAGATAGAAGAACAGACAATGACGAAACAGCTATTCGTTTTGATGTTGAAATGTTTGAGCCACTCAGCAGCTTAAGCTGGGTATCTAAAGTAAAAGCGGGTGTACGTGTTACTAACCGCGATTACGAATATGAGCAATACAAAGTTGAAATTAAAGACATTTATAAAAATGCATTTAACGACTCAGACGGTTCGTTAGCCACTTTATGGGTTGATGACTACAACGCTGCTTTTTCAAATAGCTTTACAACAGTTAGCCACGACAACTCTTTTGACCAACTAGGTCATTCGGGACAAAACGACCTACTAACCTTTTTAAACTACAACGGTTTATCTAACCCGGCCAATACTTACGCTCAACTTCAGCAGTTACTTGCAGGTACTAACCTAGCGTCAACAGGTAGTCTTTCAGATAACCAAGAGTTCCAAGAAAGCGCATACCGTAACGTAGTTGAAGATACAGCTGCCGTGTATATATCAGCTTACTTAGACTTTGATAACATCACTGCAATTGTGGGTGGTCGTTATGTAACTACAGATTTAGAATCAAGCGTATTTCTTAATGGCGAAAAAGTAACTGGCGACAATGACTACAGCGACTTTTTACCAAGCTTAAACGTAACGTATAACTACTCAGACGAAACATTATTCCGCTTTGCTGCTGCAAAAGTTATGCGCCGCGCTGACTTTAGCGAACTAAGCCCTGCATTTGACGTTAATAACGACATTACAGGTGCAACGCAAGGCTCTATTGATTTAGAACCATATCGTGCAACGCAATACGACTTATCTGTAGAGCATTACTTTGACCAAGGTAACGTAATTTCTTTCGCAGTATTTTATAAAGATGTTGAATCTTTCTTAAGTAACGAAAGTAGCTGTGTGGCGGCATCTAGCACTTCAACAGGCCAAAACGTAACTCAATGGAACCAAGTATGTCAGCTTGACGTTGCAGGTGTTTCACAAGATAACCTAGTTTACTCGGATGCAACTGACTTCCCAGTAGATGCTGATGGCTTTAACCATGTAGCAGGCTTACGTGACGCAGGACTAACGGGTATCGATACTGTTAAAAATGTAAACGGTGAAAACGGCTCAGTACAAGGCTTTGAAGTTGGTTATCAACAATTCTTTACAGACCTACCTGGTGCATTTTCTGGCTTAGGCATTAACGCAAACTACACATACGCAGACAGCGAGCAACCAAACGGTAACCCGTTATTAGATATTTCTAAAAATACGTATAACTTACAAGTATTTTGGGAATACGAAGGTTTCTCTACTCGTCTAGCTTATAACTACCGTGACAGTTTCTTAGATACTGAAAACGAGAAACGTGTAGAAAATATTAACTCAGACGGCAGTATTTCAGCAGAAGGTACTGTTTACGGTAATAACTACCGTGACGACAGAGGTCAGTTAGACTTCTCTGCGAGCTGGGATATTAACGAAAACGTGACCTTAGTAGGTAATGCGACCAACTTAACGGGTGAGCCTTCTATTTACCTATCTGAACTAGGTGGTGCTTGGAAGTACACTGAAGCGGATCGCCGTTACAGCTTTGGTATTCGCGCTAAATTTTAATTTTCCCTAGAAACTAAAGCCTGCTTTTATGCAGGCTTTTTTACGTCTACAAAAAAGTGGCACTTGTGTTAAAACATCGCACAATTTTTATAACTAAATATTTATTTAAAGCAATAAAATTATCATTGAATAATACTCCAAACTAAAATTTAGATACCGCTTAAACAATACCAACCTCCCGCACTTCACTTTTAGCGCACAAACTAAGCACCATACATTGCACTAAAAACCAGCAACCTTGCAGCTTGGTTATAAAATGTCTAGTATTCTAAAGCTGTACTTATAATTGGTACTAAAAAAGGATTAACAATGTCTCTAAAATACATAACAACAATATCAATCACATTATCATTACTATTATTAACAGCATGCGGCTCTGGGGGAAGTAAAACAAAAGAGGCTGAAAGCATTGAAATACCACAATCAAAAGCGGTTATTAATAACAGTCCCTTAAGTGACTACAAAATAATTATCTATGGTAATAGCCATAGTTCACAGTTAGGGGGCTTATTAGAAATAATTATTACAAACCAGTTACCTAGCACTTTAGTCAAAATAACGACTGTTAGTGGTCGATTTTTAGATGAAATAGTCGCAGTAGATGCAAATGTCGATAAATTAAAAAGTGATAACTGGAGTCATGCAATTTTTCAAGGCCAAAAGTACTCACAATCAGGTTCGACTGACTACCCTACAAGTGCAACTGAGCGATTAATCTCGAACGCAAAAGAGCATAAAATTACACCTATTTTATTTCCAGAGCATCCTCAAAAAGGGGATCCCGCAGAAGCAAAGCAGGTTTACGACCTCCATTTAGCAATCAGTCAAAAACAACCTAGCTGCATAGCGCCTGTTGGCTTTGTATGGAATCGAGTATTAGAAATAATGCCTAGTATAAACCTTCATAGTGCCGACGGTAATCATGCATCCTATGCTGGGAATGTCCTTACAGCGATGACCTTTTATCAAATCATTACCTCGGAATTAACAGACACAATGCCATTTATTCCTGCTATAGATTTAACACAGCAAGAACAAGCTTTATTTGGACAAGTAGTAACAGAAGTACTTGAGTTATATCCGGCATGTGGTGCTAAATAATCTTAAAAATTTAAAACTAGATTTTAGATTTAGTGATTTCCTGAGGTGCTCAATATCAGTACATTAATACTACGCACATAAGCTGATTAAAAGACACCTCAGGAAAATTCAATTTTCACTTTTTTGCCAAATTATAAATTTAATATCTTGATAAATAATCATCTGCAATTTATTAAAATAACCGCCGTCCTAGCTATACTTATTTGAATATTAAATTTACTATCAAAACGTTGTAACTATTAGCAGGAAAACTAAAGTGCTGTCGCGTTTATATAATTTTATGCCCGGTTTAAATACATTGCTGCACTATGAACGCCAATGGTTTGCTGATGATGTAAGGGCGGCGCTATCAGTAGCGGCAGTGGCTTTACCTGTTGCCATTGCTTACGCACAACTAACCGGTGTTAACGCCGCCGTAGGGTTATACTCTTGCATACTGCCAATGATGCTATATGCACTTTTTGGTACTTCAAAACAATTAATAGTCGGCCCTGATGCCGCAACTTGCGCCGTTATTGCCGCTGTAGTAACACCTCTTGCTGCAGGTGACAGCTTTAAGCATTGGCAACTTGTTGTCACCATGACCGCTATGACCGGCTTTTGGTGCTTTATAGCCAGTAAATTTAAGTTAGGTGTATTAGCCGACTTTTTATCTAAACCTATTTTAATGGGCTTACTAAACGGCGTAGCTATCACTATTATTGTTGGTCAATTTTCTAAAGTATTCGGTTTTACCTTTGATGAGCGCTACTTACTTGAACGCCTCGGTGGTGTGCCCACATACCTAGCGCAAACACATGTTCCCACCTTATTAATGGCTTTGTTTACACTGGCGGTCTATTTTGCCATGAAGCGCATAAGACCCACGTGGCCTGCATCTATGTTTGCTATTGCTTTTGGTGCGCTTTTGGTATGGATTTTTGATTTAAAACAATTTGATATAAAAACCATTGGCACCGTAACTGGCGGGCTCCCCGTTTTTAATACCCCTGTTTTTGATTTAGGGATTATTCGTGAGCTGGTGGTACCCGCACTTAACTTAGCCATCGTGAGCTTTGTTAGTATGATGCTAACTGCCCGCAGCTTTGCTGCTAAAAATGGCTACGACATAGACGCCGATAAAGAATTTAGAGCGTTGGGTATTGCCAATATAGCGTCAGCTCTATCGCAAGGTTTTGCCGTCAGTGGCGCCGACTCACGCACCGCTGTTAACGATGCAACAGGTGGTAAAACGCAGTTAGTATCAATAATAGCAGCAGCTATTATTGCGCTCATAGCTGTATTTTTAACAGCCCCACTTGAATTTATTCCAAGCGCAGCGCTAGGTATTGTACTTATTATTGCCTCTGTACACTTACTCGATTTAAAAGCTGTTTGGCAATTAAAACGAAAAGACAAACAGGCATTTTATCTCGCCTCAGCCACCTTACTTGCGGTGTTATTTATTGGCGTTATACCAGGGATCACACTTGCTGTATTACTGGGGTTATTTCAATTTATTCGCACTGTTATGCGCCCAACCGACAATATTCTCGGCGTAGATGTTAACGGTGTAGTAAGAAGTTTAGACGCCACAGATAAAGCAAAAGCAGTGCAAGGCGTGTTTATTTACCGCTTTAATTCACCTTTAACTTACTTTAATGCCAGCTACTTTAAACGCAGATTACTTGAGCAATATGCAAGGCAAAAAGACGACACTCAATGTGTAATAATTGACGCTGTGCCCTGCTTTACTCATTTAGATTTAAGCGTAATGGCCATGCTTGCAGATCTCGACGTTATATTTAAAAAGCGTGATATAAGGCTTGAGCTTGCAGGTAGAAAACGTCAGTTACTTTCGTGGTTTGATATTGCAGGAATGAAGTCCGGAAAAGAAGGTATATATATTCACTCAGACTTATACATCGCCCTAAAAAGAAATAGCGTAAGGCAGCATACACAAGAAGTTAGCTTGTTTGAGTCAGACGAAAATAAAGAACCGCTCACACAGCAATAAAATACAATAAGCAGATCAGCTAACTGATCTGCTGTTTAGTACTAATTACTTTTTATACTTTTGGGTAGTTTGAAGGAAAAAACGCTTTTTTAGCGTCTTCATCAAACTCTTTTTTAAAGGCTATATCAGTACCAATTGCGCGTGCACGTGCAACCGCTGGGCGGCTATCAATGCTTTCAAACCAACGCTTAAGATTTGGGTACGGCGCTAAGCCCTCTTCACCTAGTACAACCGGTGCTTTATCAATCCAGCCCCATGCAGATACATCAGCAATGGTATATGTATCACCCACTATAAAGTCACGACCTTCAAGGTGAGTATCAAGTACTTCGTAATGGCGCTGCGCTTCACGTAGATAACGATTAACCGCGTAATCAAGCCCTTCTGGCGCCATGTGTCTAAAGTGAACACTTTGCCCTGAATACGGACCTAAACCCGATGCGATAAACATTAACCACGACAGCATTTCAGCGCGGTCATCGCCCTTGCCTTCAAGCTTCCCATATTTTTCAGAAAGGTACATTAAAATAGCATTCGAATCGAACACACGCGTTTCACCATCAACAATTGCTGGCGCTTTAGCGTTTGGATTAATTGCTTTAAATTCAGGTGTATGTTGCTCACCTTTTAAAGTATCAAGAGGAACAAGTTCAAACGGTAAGCCTGTTTCTTCTAAAAAGAGTGCAACCTTCATTGGGTTAGGAGTATGGTGAAAATAAAATTTAATCATGTAAAGTTCCTCAATAATTGAGCAATGATTAAAGCACAACTTGAGCGGGTGTTCAAATTAAGTTTTAACTAAGTAAAATACACAGTTAAAACGTGATTTAATTGTGAGTATTTCGTGATACTTCATTCGTAAATATTATTTAGGCTGAATGCAATATCAGCCTTTTCGAGCCATCACATGCTTTTAGAAGCTTATGATTCACAAGGTTGCAGAATTTGCCCACCAGCAGAGCTGCTGAGTTTCAAAATTTACAGATGATGTAAAACTATAGACTGGTTTAATCCCTATTAATTCCGATGTTAATTACTGAGAGTGTTCAGTATGGAAAGATCCTTTTTACTTTCGCTGGTTTTAAAAAAACTTCAAAAATAATAATAGAATAGCAAAATGCAATGTCTTTTTTTTAGCCGGTTCTACATGTTAAAGTTGTCATTATCACTAAATTACTCTTATAGTGAATCTATATAAATATTGAGCATTACTATGATAAAAGCACAAATACCAGCTGACGAAGAATCTAGATTAAAGGCCCTTTACGAGTATGAAATATTAGATACTGAAGCCGAAAAAGTATTTGATGATTTAACTCAACTTGCTTCTGATATTTGTGAAGCCCCCATATCACTTATAAGCTTAGTTGATCCACAAAGGCAGTGGTTTAAATCAAAGTATGGTATCGATGTAGACTCCACCGAAAGAGATATCGCATTTTGCTCTCATACAATACTGCAAGACCAAGTATTTGAAATACAAAACGCTCTACTTGATGAACGTTTTTATGATAACCCTCTAGTAACCAGCGATCCAAACATTCGGTTTTATGCGGGCACACCGCTAGTTACACCTAGTGGCAGCACAATTGGTACATTATGTGTTATCAGCGACCAGCCAAAAAAGCTAACTCAAACACAAATTAACGCACTGAAAATACTTGGCAAAGAAGTTATTGCACAACTTGAGCTCAGGTTAAACAACAGAAAGCTGGCCACTGCATTAAAACAACAACAAATACATAATAAAAATCTTGAAGAACTAAAAAAAGAAGCTGACACAGCTAACACTCTAAAAGGTCGATTTTTAGCAAATATGTCGCACGAGCTAAGAACCCCGCTGCACGGCATTTTAAATTTAGCTGAGTTTGGACTAGCAGAAACTTCAAATATAGAAAAAGATAACGCCTTAAAGAGTATTTTAAGCTCCGCGAATATACTCTCAAATATTGTAAATGACATTTTAGACTTTTCAAAAATTGAAGCGGGTAAATTAAATATTGAGAATATTAACTTTAACTTGAGCGAAGTCATTAACAATGTAATTAATCCACTAATGAAACAAGCCACAGATAAAGGCATAAAATTTATTCCATCTATAGATAAAAATATCGCTACAACCCTAAAAGGCGACCCTGTCAGAGTTTCTCAAATTTTAAATAACTTATGCTCAAATGCGATTAAATTTACACAACAAGGCCAGGTAGAGTTTAAAGTCACTGTAAAGGAGAACCTCTTAAACACGCAAAATATTGTATTTGAAATAATCGATACGGGTATTGGTATTAGTAAAGCTGCACAGCAAAATTTATTTCAAGAGTTTCATCAGGCAGATTCATCTACGTCTAGAAAGTACGGGGGCACGGGCCTTGGCCTCTCCATTTGCACCAAGCTAAGTGATTTAATGAATGGCAAAATCAACTTCACGAGTAAAGAAGATAAAGGTTCTGTATTTATTTACCAACAAAGCTTTGAAACATCAGAACTCGATGAATTATTAAAACCAAATAAAGAAATAACCAATTTACAAGGGTGCACTATTTTGGTTGCCGAAGACAATAAAGTAAATCAAGTTGTCGTAAGTAAAATGCTACAAGCTCATAATGCGAAAGTAATATTTACCGAAAATGGCAAAGAATGCGTTGATTACTTTTTTACCAACCATGTTGATTTAATTTTTATGGACATTCAAATGCCAGTGATGGATGGAGTGCAAGCCACTAAGATAATTAGAGAGCAACAAACAGATAAAACAACGCCAATTATTGCCATGACAGCCAACACCATGAAACCAGATATTGAACACTATTTGAATATTGGTATGGATGGCTATTTAACGAAGCCATTTAATAAAGATCATTTAAATAGCTTGCTCAATGTTTATAATCCAAAAAACTCAAATCTCAAAAATTTAGCAGTTAAAGTTAGTAACCCAAACATTACGAGTGAACGTAAGCTAAAACAGATATGCAATGAGCTAAAAAAGTTAATTTCAAATGCCGACAGAGTCAGTCTATGGTTGTTTAATCACGACTATACTGCCATTAATAGCTTAATTTGCCTTGATGAAAAAAATGAGATAGTAAGTAATGCAGTTTTAAAAGCTGAAGATTTTCCTGCATACTTTGACTATATTTTAGAGCATAAAGTATTAGACGCATCAGATGCGAGAAACCACGAAATCACTAAAAACTTAACCAAGGTTTATTTTGAACCATCAAACATTTACTCCTTGCTTGATTACATCTACTTTATTGATAACAAACCGCTAGGTGTTATTTGTTGTGAAAGTGTTGGCTCAAAAATTTCATGGAGCCATGCAGATAAACTGTCACTTATTAAAGTAGCTGATGTAACAACCTTGTTTTTATCCAAACAGTTGAAATCATAGTAGCTACTTTGATTTATTAAGCATCGCTTTTAAATCGGCAAATGGAGAATGCGTTGCAGCCTCAACTTTTCGCACTGTAGTCGACCCGCCATACATAATATGTTCGTGGTATTTATTGTGCTCATTGTCGTGGCAATAAATACACAATAACTCCCAGTTACTGCCATCCTCTGGATTATTACTGTGGTTATGATCTATATGATGCACCGTTAACTCACGTAAATTAGAGTACTCAAACTCGCGGGCACAACGCCCACATACCCAAGGGTACAATCTTAAGGCTTTAATTCGGTAACCTTCCTCTTGCTTCACATAAGCCTGAGGTACTGCGTTATTCTTACTCATAGTATTCCTGGTAAATTTACTATTTCGGTGATCAATACTAAAAAACTTAATTACTGACAAATCACCAAAAGAAGTATCTATATGCCGGCCTGTTTGCTCCCACGCACGTAGTACGACCATAAGTTTTTTATTGTCGGAAGTCCAAGAAATTCCACCGCCGTATGCTTCAACTTTTTCGGCCCCCGAATCTTTTAACCCCAGCCCAGGGTTTGTGTTTTGAATATGCCCTTTACCTACTTTGTATTCAGCAAATACGTGAACATTATGCGGTAACGAAAATGATAAAAGCGAGCCAATACTCGCCCCATACGAATTAGAAATTAACTTAGTGACATGTGGTGCAGACGAATTTAAAAAGTCAGCCTGAAACACAATATTATCTTTGTTCTCAAGAGATACATGCTTGAAAGACCAAGCGCCAACAATACTTAACGACAAATCAAATTTGCTGCTTAGCTTTGGCCTATTAAGAAAAAAATGCTCAAACAAAGACTCTTTATTATTAAAGGTATAAAAGTTGTGTTGGCCAGATAGCTCAAACTTGGTTGAACGTGTATTTTGCGAGAAAATTTGATCCGTTTGATTGCCGCTTAAATTGCTAGCCGTGCTTTGCAGCCCTTCAAGCGTTTGATAATTAAATGTGATTTTAGAATTTTTAAATTTTCTATACGAAAGCAGTATATCCTGTGTTTTTGTTTCAACATCATCTTCAAAAATGTCGGCAGAGTAGCCAATTTCAATATCGTTAATATCAAAAAACACACCCACACGCTGGTTATTTATGGGCTTTAACGAAAACAGTGTTTTTTGATTACTCCCCGCCAAGTCATCGTATATTAGCGCGTGGCTAGTGCTTGGGTTTGAAATAGTTGTACGTACCGATTTTAAGTCGAAGTCGAAAGCCAATACAGCACTGGATTGAAATGCCGCTAAAACAGCAAAGCCCACAATAACCAAGTAATTGCGATTCATTAAAAACACTCAAAAATTAATTTGTATTAGAGTAGCGTTTTTTTCACCTTAACTTATCACAAAAGATTAACAATTGATGAAAACTTTAAATAATGCGCTTTATGCCATTTTTTGAGGTGCTTTCAAGGTCAAACTCATTCACATGCTTAATTAGCTCCGGGAAGAACGCTAAAAACACGGCTTCTAATTCATCGTAATTCTGTGCTATGTCATCAGCCGCGCCCGCAAAAGTGTTAGTAAAGCGAATACGCTTGGCAATATTATCAAGTGCTAGCCCTATTCCATCCATGGTTTCGTATTCTTTAAACCAATCGTTTTTAGTCATACTTGTTACAACATGCTGCATACGCGTTGGCATAACAGGTATGCGATTATTTAAAAGCTGATAGCTGGTGTACTTAAAGTCACTTAAAGGTTGCTTGCTAAATCGTTGCCAATGCACAATTAAAAAATGATCAAACACCACATCAATAGCTACACCAGCAAAGCGCTTACGCTCGGGTGAAAAGTACTGTTTAGCGTGTTTTACTACTGGGTGAGAGTCGGTAAATTTATCGACTAAATAGTGGTTATCGAGCCCGTTTTTAACTGAGTTTGGTAAGTGCTTTACATGTCTTTTTCCACCAAAGTCACCCAACAGGTTCCCAAAGTGAGAATCGGCTGTGGGCTGCGCTAAATAAAGATGAGCTAAATAATTCAAAGTGTTCTCTGATTGGCTAATACAAATAAATAATAACGCAAATTTAAACCAAACTCACATTCGTGTTTAAACCAGTACTTATGGTTTTGCTTACCAGTTTTTACTCAAACAAACTCATAGTATTGTATAAACATCGCAACTATAAAACGAGTATATAAAAAGCCGCTATATCAGCTATGGCGGCTTTTTAATGCTTAAGCTTTGTTGTTAGTTTAGTTACTCGACTTTACCCAATTTCCATTATCATTTTTGCTATAACTATTTTTAACCGCCGACCAAGCTACTTTGTGCGCTGTTGTTTCGCGGTCATCATCGTTTTTTCTATCGCTAGGGTCCTTATAGGTATCCCACGCACTATTAAACGCCTCTTGATATATCTCTTGAGCATGTTTAGGTAAGTTACTTTTTACCGACTCAGGTAATTCATCACGATTTTTATATGGCATAACTTTCTCCTTGTATTTACTCAATTACGCCACAAGCAACACGTTTGCCACCGCCACCTAATGGCTTTGGCTTATCTGCATAGTTATCACTTCCTTCGTGAATCATTACTGCGTGTTGTTTAAGTTTTTCAAGAGTGAGCCTTGGCGCTAAAACAGGCGATTTAGCTTGGCCACTTTCATTTACATACAACGCCGGTAAATCGCCTAAATGGCCATCCCCCCAAGGAGCATCATGATGCTCGCTAGCTTTTGGATCGAAATGCCCACCAGCGGCGCCCCCCGGCACAACTTTATCGCCTTTTTCCTTGGGTTCACAACTTGCAAATTGGTGAACATGAAAACCATGCTGCCCCGGTGTTAAACCTTTTAAACTTGGTGTAAAAACAACACCCTTATCATTTTCTGTTAGTGTAATAGTACCTAGTGATTGCCCTTGTCCTGACTTAGTTACTTGGTGCATTTGAACTTTTACATTAGCCAATGCGCTATTTTGTAGTAACACACCGGTAAGTAGTATCGCAAAAGTTGGTTTTAAAACGCGGGTTAAAGATCTTTTAGCGTTTGAATCAAACTGCAAACAATTCATCATCATCTCCTCGTTTAGTATCAAATTAATAAAACAATAACGCTAAATTAAGCGACTATTAAACAAGTAGTTTCAATGTATATACCAGCCCTACGCGTAAACATGAATTTATGTATGATTTATTTTTAATTTATTGATTAAAAAGTAAATTTATAATTTTTAATAATTTTAAATAAATAGCTAATTAATTAAAAAACTGACTTTCGCCCAAAAGTTAAGCATAAACCAAGGCATATTTACAAACAGAATGGCAACTTTACAAAACTGATAAAAGGAGATTACCGACGATCCAACCCAAAAAGACAAGCCAAGTTAAAAAGTAGCTATTAAAAAAGCCGTTATTATATACGCGGTAGTCTCGAGAGTTGGTGTTGTTAGGGGGGCCTTACGACATGTAATAAAAAGCGCCTATCTAAATAAGTCTTTTCTATAATCAAAGCATGTTTAAAACCAATTTACTTATATATGGAGTTTATTTAATGACAAAAAATTACGTTATATTTATGATTGCTCCGCCGTTAAAAACGAAAAAAAGGTGAAACTAAGTTTCACCTTTTTAATTAATTTTGAAACTAATTAGTTAGCGTTAAGCCGTAGAAACGTTACTTGCGCCTGCATTGTTAAGTATTTCTTCAATAGCGTTTTTGTTGTCACTATCGTACTTAACACCAATTAATATAGAGCCCTTTTCAATGGCATCTTCATAATACTTAATTTCGTGCTCAGGAATAAATGCACCAATTGCAGCACCTAAAGTACCACCTACTGCGGCGCCTGCGCCACCAGCAGCAAATGCTGCGACTAATGGTCCGGCAACTAATAAGCCCGTACCACCGGTTGCTACAGTACCTACTGCAGTAAAACCGCCAATAATTGCAGCAAGAATACCACCTGAAGCCGCGCCTACAAGGCCACCTTCAGCCGCTTTTGTACCTTCGTCTACAGCAAAATCTTCCTTTGCGTATGAGTCATTGGCTACAATGCTTATGTTAGCTTCATTAATACCTAAAGCTTCTAATCTATAAATTGCGAGTGTTGCTTGTGATGCACTTTCGAATAACCCAGTAATAACGGTACTCATAATAACTCCTTTATTTATTTAAGAAAATACACTTACTACTAAGCAAAACCCAAACCAATAAATTTATTATTTAAAATCAATAAGATAAAACAAAACCCATAACTAACCCTTTCATTGTTAGAGTAAAAATTGCCAAATTTTGTAAAAAACTCCTATCTACAAAAAAACGCCTTACGAAATAAAGGGAGGTTTTTATTACTCTCTTGTTTATGGTTATTACCGTGCTTAACAATAAAATTAAAAACACCAAAAGAGCATTATTTTTTCATACGCTTTAAAGGTTAAAAAAGACGCTTACCCTCTTCAACCCCCTACCCAGTTACAATTGTGTTTTATTAATTCAGTAAAGAGTCAGCCTAATTTTGTTATCACTACGGCTAATTTTTCGGTGCGCATAAATCGTAAAATACTGTGCTAAATCTCCTTTTTATATTGCCCTGCTATTAGCAGATATAGGCCGGCCATGGATTACGAAAACAACTTTTTAAGTCAATCACAGCAAGCTGCACTTCAACAATCGCTAATTAATACCAAGCTTTTAATTCGCCTTTCAGTAAATAGTGAAGATGTACCTTCGCTTGAGCAACAAGCTTATGGGGCTATTGCAGTTATGCTTTATCGCTTTAATTTACAAAAAATAAAATGGTCATCATTTTTAAAAACGGCAATAAACACAGCTAGCAACGCCTGCCAATGGCTAGCCAGCGAGCTTACAAGATGCCAACAAGAATACAAAGCCCAACCTAATGACGCTGTAATAATTGAGCAAAACGCTTTTTTGAATGGCATTTTTAGCGAAGAGCTCGCCTATATTGACGCCTTACTAGGTACTGAGTTACTAACTTAAGAAATACCCTAACAACAGTAGAGTAATCTTTAGCTTAATATTCTAACTAATGCCACGGTATTGGTTGCTCTATAACCACCACCCCTCAACTAAGTTAGCATCAGGCTAATGCTTCAAATTGATTGGTATTATTGCGGGTAGATATAAATGCTTTGTGTTTCTCGTAATACCTATTTTAAGCCTA
This sequence comes from Pseudoalteromonas sp. HL-AS1, assembly GCF_031198785.1. Lineage (NCBI taxonomy): Bacteria > Pseudomonadati > Pseudomonadota > Gammaproteobacteria > Alteromonadales > Pseudoalteromonadaceae > Pseudoalteromonas > Pseudoalteromonas sp. HL-AS1. The sequence continues at coordinate 754,947 of NZ_CP133569.1, read as the reverse complement.
TCGGTATATAAATTGCTGTTAATACTGTTCTTACTTAAAGAGTTACCTATTAATAACTCAAGTTACAACTAAATAATCGAGGATAATATGAGTAATAAACAGCTAATTACGACAATAGGTATAGGTCTGGCCGCTGCATCCGCAGGTATGTTAACAAGGAAAACTTTACAAAAATCGTGGGAAAAGGTTACCAACGAACCAGCACCAAAAGATAGACCAAGCGAAGAAACAGATCTTAAAGAGGCCGTTACATGGGCAGTAGTCTCAGGTATTGGTGCGGGTGCTGCAAGAATGGCCGTACGCTATATGCTAGACAAGCGCCGATCTAAATAAACCGTCCCTATTGATACCTCTTATAAGTATTAAACGTAATACGGAGAGGCTCAAAAGGCGGCTTGCGACAGCTACTCCTGTGTTGTCGTAAGCAACTTAAAAAACCTTAAACAAGGTTATTTAACCATAGAGTTAAAACACGTTAAAATTAATATCAAAATGGGGCCCTGCGATGAAATTTAAAATGTCGGATGGTACGGCTGCGCTGCTTATAAGACCTACGTAGGTTGGAAAAGCCAAAGGCGCCTTCCAACATGTACTCCATATTTTAAACAGATACACTCTATTAAGCATTAACCCCCTTTCAAAGTTGTTGCCTGCCCACAAGCTTGCGTATAATGCCCGCATTCCGGCTGCATTTTTTAGCCGCTAACTTGGATTTTAATAATGAAAAAACTCTCTGCAGTGCAAGTAAAACAGCAAGCACTTGTACTTAATACTGCCGAAAAATTAGAAGAACAAGGCCGCGCTGAGCTCCCTGGTATGTTGCAATGCTGGTTTGATGTGGAATATCACTTATTTCCAAGTTCACTACTGCTGTGCTTTCAGTTTGAAAACGAGCAAGCCTTAGCAGCCGCAGAGCCTGATTTATTAAAATGGCAAAAGCGTTTAAGCGGCGCAATGCTTAAAAAAGGCGTTATTTTAAAAGATATGCGTAAACATTTAAAATTTACGCTCAAAGGGCCTGACGATTAAAACGAGGTTTTTAAAGGGGTATAAAACCTTTTACTCGTGTAGCCGAAGCGCATAAAACCATAATGAAAAGCCGTTGCATTCCTGTAACGGCTTTTTACTTTTATTAGAGCTTAAAGTAGAACCTATAAAGATCAATTTTTGACTCAGGGATTTTTATTAGCCGGTGATACTAATTGGCCGTTAAACAATACTAATGCACGGCAAAAGCAAATATCAGTCGATTCAACGTTAATTGGTTGCCCTAAGTTAGCAATAGTAGGATAGTAAATTACACATAAAAAATAGCCTTATATTAGGAATATTATGATCAAAGTATTATTAGCGACCAGCTTAATTGCCTCTTCATTCGCTGCTTTAAGTAATCCTTTAACTGTTGAAGAACAACGTATCAACAAAGCACAATCAGCAATGCCAAATGTTTTAAATGCATTTACCCCACAAGTATCAAATTTTGAACAACAATTTAAAGAATTAAACGACTTTAAAAGTGCAAAAACATTAGTACAAAGCTTCAGTTTTGAACTGTGGGAAAACGCAAAACAACGCATACTAAAAACCAATAACTACGACGACCGAGAGCTTTACTGGGCACGCCTGCTTTCAAGCAAAGTAATACGCACAACGTCACCTAAATTTTCAATTACGCAGGCTCAACTAAATACTTTACTAACAATGCTTGAGGACGGCAGCAGAGGCCGTACCGACCTTGCTTTTTCATCAGGCAGCACTAAAAAAATATTACTAACTGGCTTTGACCCATTTTTACTCGATAAAAACATAAACCAAAGTAATCCTTCAGGTGTTGCGGCGTTATTACTCGACGGCCAAGTTATTAATTACAACGGCGTGAGCGCAGAAATTAACACCGTTATGGTGCCTGTACGCTACGAAGACTTTGATGAAGGTATAATAGAATCGCTACTTGCCCCCTACTACGCACTTAATAATGTAGACATGGTAGTAACCGTAAGTATGGGCAGAACAGAATTTGATTTAGAGCGTTTCCCAGGTAAACGCCGCAGTGTAACCGCCCCCGATAATGCCAATATTGTGTATGGCGGAACGCAAACAAGCCCAGTAATACCAAAACTTAATGGCCGACCGCTACCGGGCAACGAGTTTGTAAAATTTAGCTTGCCTGTAAGTTACATGCAACAAGCCAAAGGGCCTTATAAAGTTATCGACAATCACGAAGTCACCACGCTTGAAAAAACCTATAAAGCGCCTTCGTACGGCGAGCTTAAAAATAGTATTGCGGTAAATGGCGGCGGTGGTGGTTACCTGTCTAACGAAATATCGTACCGAAGTATTCGCCTGCGCGATGCGCTTAATTCAAGTATACCTACAGGGCATATTCATACCCCACGTATACAACAATTCGAACCTGAAACAGAAGCTAAAATAGTAAAACAAATAAAGGCAATGCTAGCGCAAAGTTTAGTAGCGCTATAGTTTATAACTACCAATTTAAGCGCATAAAAAAGGGCAATATTATTGCCCTTTTTTAAATGGAGTTACTAGGGGCAGTTTTTTATTTTTCCTTAATCACAAAAGGCAAAAAGAAAGACCTAACCTTGCTAATTTTGGAATATCTAGCGCAACTAAACGCTTAACCTCACCCTAAATTAATTGCCCAACAACGTTAACACTATTATGGGCGATAATTGGAAATACCAAGCTTCCCGTTCGCTCTCTTAGCCACAGTAAAATAAAACCATAACCTCCAGTTAATAAAATAGAGGTAAACGAAAAATACCACTCGCCATCGCTAAACATAACGCCGTGCACCAAACCAAATAATAAAACTAGAAGTAATCCACCTATATTTATCGGCGCGCTTGCCAAACTGTATCGCTTAGATACTATTGCCAAGGTAATACAAAATAGTAAGACCCCTCTAAACATCGGTTCTTCGTCAAACCCTGGCATGGTTGCTTGATAAAGTAATGTTTCTAAATCATAGCGAGACTCTCCACTCCAGAACCATGAAACAATGACTTGGAGAATTACAAACAAGCACAAAGCAATGAAAGCAGGTTTTAAAGAGCCTTCACTTTGTTTGAAAGTAAAACCAGCATCAGCAATACGAAAGCCATGTTTATATTTCGCTAAGGCTAGGATTACACTTCCCCACAGAATAATTACAGCTATTTTACCTGACCAATTCCAAGACATATCAGTAAAAAATATATCTAAAGGAATAACCTCCGAACCTCTAAATAAAGCAAAAACGTAACACGTAAAAATGCCTAATGAGATTAAAGACCACGTTATATTTATATCGACTTTATTAAATGCTTTTAATGTTAAAGCTAAAATTAAGATAACGCCGACATTTGCAAATACGGCTATGAATGCATCTTCCATGTATACCTCTTTAGTAAGGGCACATTGCTTCTTACTTTTATTATTGTCTTGAGTAGTACCTAATATTAATCCTAAATGAGATACTAAATGAGATAGCATTAAACAACTATTTAATTAGTAAAGTAGTCTTAGGCTTTAAATAACAGAGGCGTATTTGGTGAGTTCTTGTAAACGCAGAAGACCAAAAGGCTTGGGGTCAAATCTTGACTTCATACATCAAACTATCTCGAAGTTTTTCGAACTGTAAGTTGACCTTATCATCTTCAATTATTAACTTATTTAGCCTGCATACCGTTTGGGATATGGCTGAATAATGTTGAACATTAAAAACAACGGCTAACGCTTTCAAATTTTGCCCTGTTAAATCTTGGCATAATTTTATGGCAAACATACGAGGTAAGTTTTTCTCTTTACGCCCTTTTTTAACCGTTACAATATCATGTGCATCTATACAAAAATATTTAGCTAAGTACGCAATAACATCATCAGTTGAACGCCTCTGAACAACAACGCTTTTTTCGTTGTCTGATTTTGCAATGTACTTCTTAATATTCTGAATAAATTCATCGCAGCCCAAAACCGAAAATAACTTTTTAGCACCATAAAACGTACTTATTTCTTTATTATTTTCATATTCAACAAACTGTTTATACGCAGCATATTTACGATTTTTTCCTTGAAGCGAAAATATAAAATCCAGAACTAGCCATTTTGGTGTTGCTGCCTTTTTGATAAAAGCTGGATAGCTAGACCATTTATAGTCAATAAGCTCATCTACTAACGGTGTACTTGTTTCTATTGGGTTACGATGTATATAACGGCTAACATGTAGTAAGTAATTATCAGCATCTACCAGCACCGCCTTGTAGCGACCTCTAAACAGTGCACCGTCTGTATTGTGTGTTCTATTAAAATATTGCGTATAGAGACCATTAATATGTTTCATGGCTCTGCCTAAATTTGCATCAGGGGTTTTTATTAGTAGGTGGTAATGATTGGTCATTAAACAATACGAATGCACTTCAATATTAAAACGAAGGCTTGCTTGCTCAATGCAGTATAAAAAATGCTTAAAATCGTCATCACTCAAAAAGGTATTTTCACGCCCTCTTCCGCGATTCATCACATGATAAAACGCATTTTCATACTCTATTCGCAGCGGTCTAGACATAATAATAAACTCAATGAGCAATAAACTATAAATCTAGACCATTAATGTATGAAGTCAAGACTTGACCCCTTTGACTCTTGGCTCGTTGAAATAACAATAAGGTTAACAACCAACAGCTTCCACAGCGCTTTCGTAAGCTATACAGTAAACTTCGTAAAATAAGTAAAAAAACTAGGAGTTCAATTGACGAATCGTGAAATAAACCATATTAATCAGTATGTAAGAGGGGACTGGAATAAAGAAAGTATTTTATCCGACTGCGTGGTTGTGGCTATTTTTGTGCTTTTTTTAACGTTTCTAAAACCATTTGGTATGCATGAAATCAGCTTTTTATACAGCGGAGTTTTTTGGACAATCATTTGCTTTAGCGGCTATGTAATTTACTCACCTACAATACAAATTTTATCCGTATGGTTGTTGAAATCCTTACCTCAGCCTTATAACAATGCAGCAATTAGGCTAATTATTTCAACACTCACGGCCAGTGCCATCATGGCTCTTTTGACCCCTTTAATCATTAACCTATTTTTTAACTTGATTGAAAATTACTGGCAATCGCTCCCCATGTCTTTTTTTGCGTGTGTATTTATTGGCGGAGTTATTGCGGGTGTAAGTTCTATAAAAAGCATCTTAATACAACAAAATAAACAGTTACAGCAAAGTGAAAAAGCACTTACTGATGAGTCTGAAAAAATCGTAACTATTCAAAATCAACAAGTAAACGACCTAATCAACGAATTACCACTAGAAAAAAGAGGTCGATTAATTTGTCTACAAATGGACGACCATTACCTAAATATAGTTACAGATAAAGGCCAGCACCTATTACTTATACGGTTTAAAGATGCTTTATTAAAATTAGAAAATTACGATGGTTTTCAAACACACCGCTCTTGGTGGGTATCGCGTGAAGCAGTTGCTGCAAGTAAAAAAGAAGGCAGAAAACTTATACTTATTATGGAAAATGGTTTGGAAGTACCAGTATCACAAACCTATTTAGCAAACGCCAAAGCAGCTTTAAATATTTAGCTAAAAAAGAGCCTCTAGCAAACTATGAGAGCTCCACAGTTACTTAATTATCAAAGTGACTTAGGCTTTATTAATAGTAGAGGCGTCTGGAGACAATTTTGTAAAACTTTTCGAGCTATCGCCCGACGCGCCAGCAAGCTAAGCGCCTACAACCAATAGCATTGGTATTTATCTGTAGCTGAATTTATTACATTGGCTATGCGTTGGGTTTCGCCTATCCCAAACCAACCTACAGTTGTTGCCCGTCTACAAGCTTTTGAATAATGCCCGCATCCCGACTCCACTTTTTAGCAGCTCGCTAATTTGCGATTTTATTAATAGAAAAGCACTCTGCAGTGCAAATAAAACAGCAAGCGCTTGTACTCAATACTGCTGAAAAATAAGAAGAACAAGGCCGCACTGAGTTCCTTGGTATGTTGCAGTGTTGAATTGTATAACAAACAACAAAAGCAAATTTCAGTCGATTCAACGTTAATTGGTTGCCCTAAGTTAGTAATAATAGGATAGTAAATTACACATAAAACAATAGCTTTATCTTAGGAGTATTATGATCAAAGTATTATTAGCGACCAGCTTAATTGCCTCTTCATTCGCTGCTTTAAGTAATCCTTTAACTGTTGAAGAACAGCGTATCAACAAAGCCCAATCAGCAATGCCAAATGTTTTAAATACATTTACCCCACAAGTATCAAATTTTGAGCAACAATTTAAAGAATTAAACAACTTTAAAAGTGCAAAAATATTAGTACAAAACTTTAGTTTTGAACTGTGGGAAAACGCCAAACAACGCATAATAAAAACCAGTAACTACGACGACCGAGAGCTTTACTGGGCACGCCTGCTTTCAAGCAAAGTAATACGCACAACATCGCCTAAATTTTCAATTACGCAGGCTCAACTAAATACTTTACTAACCCTACTTGAAGAAGGCAGCAGAGGACGTACCGATCTTACTTTTTCATCAGGCAGCACTAAAAAAATATTACTTACAGGCTTTGACCCTTTTTTACTCGATAAAAACATAAACCAAAGTAATCCCTCAGGTGTTGCAGCGTTATTACTCGACGGCCAAGTTATTAATTACAACGGCATCAACGCAGAAATTAACACCGTTATGGTGCCTGTACGCTACGAAGACTTTGATCAAGGCATAATAGAATCGCTACTTGCCCCCTACTACGCACTTAATAATGTAGACATGGTAGTAACTGTAAGTATGGGCAGAACAGAGTTTGATTTAGAGCACTTTCCAGGTAAACGCCGCAGCGTAACCGCCCCAGATAATGCCAATATTGTGTATGGTGGAACGCAAACAAGCCCAGTGATACCAAAGCTTAATGGCCGACCGCTACCGGGCAACGAGTTTGTAAAATTTAGCTTGCCTGTAAATTACATGCAACAAGCCAAAGGCCCTTATAAAGTTATCGACAATCATGAAGTCACCACGCTTGAAAAAACCTATAAAGCGGGTTCGTACGGCGAGCTTAAAAATAGTATTGCGGTAAATGGGGGCGGCGGTGGTTACCTGTCTAACGAAATATCGTACCGAAGTATTCGCCTGCGCGATGCGCTTAATTCAAGTATACCTACAGGGCATATTCATACCCCACGTATACAACAATTCGAACCTGAAACAGAAGCTAAAATAGTAAAACAAATAAAGGCAATGCTAGAGCAAAGTTTAGTCGCGCTATAGTTTAAAACTACCAATTTAAGCGCATAATAAAGGGCAATAATATTGCCCTTTTTAAATGGGGTTACTAGGGGCAGGTATTGCATTTTTTCTTAATCACAAAAGGCAAAAAGAAAGACCTGCCCCTGCTGTTTTTACATAGATTGAAGTCGATGTTTTAAATCTTCCAAGTATTTATCATCTTTACACAACTCAATTGCCTTGACTAAATCTGCTTTTGCTAGTTCATATTCTTTTTTTGCAAATAGACACTGACTTCTTAACTCATAATAAATAGAAATTCTACCTTTAGCTTTTGTATCTTCTAATGCATTTTCCAAAGCACTTTCCGCACAACTTAAAGCCATAGCCATATGTTCTTCACCATCAGAAAGTGTACTACTTTTACCAAGCCCCAATAAAGCCTGCGATTTCCGATACAAAATCCAGTGTGACGTTTGCTCTTTTAGAGAAAGCTTTGACAATACACTAAGAGCCTCATCATACTTTGTTGATATAATATAGGATTTGGCCACAGCTCTAGCGTCGAAAGATTTAAGCTCAATCTGAGCTGATAACTTATCGGCAAACATTAAGCTAGCATCAGATAATCTCTTAGAAATTATACTCCTACCTTGACGAGTAGCTGCATCAGAAATATTTGCTAATGCTTCGCAAGCACTAACCCATTGCCTTTTAGAGACGAACTCAGGTGGCAACTCAAGCATGTCAGGAATACTTTCAGCCAAATCTAAACAGGAATCACTATGGTGATAGCTAAAAATAGAAGTAAATGAAACAAATGCCTCGTAGAATTGATCTAACCCTTCCATACTTGACATCGTTATTAAACTAGCTATTTTTTGAACTTGTTCTGGACTATTTGAGATTTCATTTTTAACACTGTAGTAAGATCTTATCCTCGATATTGCAGCCAATGAGACCCTGAGAGGCACTACTGAAGAGTCTGATAAGATATCCTTTACAAGCACTTTTATAGAAAGTTCCCCAGCACCTTTAACTCGTGAACTAACCCTATCCTGACTTCCTAAGTGGGCTATTTGACCATGAATTGCATGCCAATTGGGTTTTAATTTAAGCAGCTCTTCAAAGCACTCTAATGACTGTTCGTGCTTTCCGCATCGCCTTAAAGCTTTTCCTTTATGATGCATTAGCTCTGCTTTTATCTCATCACATTGGTATATATTTAAGGCTGATTCGTAATCTTTTGCACAGTTTTCGTAGTAATCAATTCGCGAATCTTGAGCGATTGAGTAAGAATAAGACTCTTTAGAGTCAATAATGCACATGACTTCTGCCAATGATAGCTCACCTGTAAACTCTTTGTTATACAGCTCATCGTGGATGATCTTTTTGTAACTATCTTCAATTTGAAGAAGGCTATATGTTAACCAGTCAACCTTGCCATTATGGTTGTTTTCTACTTCATTTCTTATCTGTTTCTTAGCTAAATGAACTTGCCGAAGGATACTAGGAGTCATTTCACCAGAAGCTTTGCCGACATATTCAGAAATCGAATTTACCATACAACTCTGTTCTTCATGCTCTCTTACTGCAATGGCTACCAAGTCATGCAACCTTAATATACCAGGAGTGTTGGATTGAACAATTATAGACAAACCTTGAAGGTTACGTAGCTCTAACTTATTAATAAAAAACTCTAAGAAATCGGAATCGTAAAAATTTAGATTTGAATTGGCAATTTTCTTTAATGCTTTAAGTGTAGCGGGAGGAACCTTTTTCAAAATGTTACTTATTATTGATTCCCCTTTATGATCAATAATGTCACCGGGCACATCCAAAACATCTCGATAAAACTTATCATTACTATTCTTTTCCTTTGAAATTATCTTTCTTGCTAGGGCTAATACTAAGGGAGAGAAGCTGCATGCCGTCAAAAACTCATCGCATGCTTCACTAATGTAACATGGATTTTCACCAAGTATTTCAATAGCTTGATTTTTCGCAATGTTTGGCTTTGAGATATATAAATTATTATTAGGATCACTTAGCTGGGAACTTAGGACAACAACTCCACCTAAGGAAAACCCCTCTTGTAAGTCCCTAAAGTCATTGTCATTTAATATTCGTTCAATGCTATCAATAACTAAGATCGTTTTAGATGAATTAAATGTCCTCACAACATTTATTGGTTTACCACCACGTGTTCTATGTATATCACTAAGAGCATACCCATCTATCCAATCATCTCCATTGATCCATAATTGGTTATCAAATTTTTGAGCGCACCTATTAACATAATCAATTAAAGCTTGTGTTTTTCCTGAACCACTAGTACCAGACAAAATGCCAATACTTTTTCCACTTTCGAAATGTTTTTCTAATACACCGTGAGTAAGAGTGTCATGCACATGATACTCGCAAAGGGGTGCAACTTTGTGTGATTTTTTTATAATAGGTAAGTCAAATTCTTCCTTTAATTTATCGACGGTTTTATCAGCAGTTTTTATCGGTAGATTTTTAACTTCTTTTGCGAGCTCACCATTATTTTCATTTTTAGTTTTAACGACATGAGCAACTGTTTCAACAACATAAACAAAGACACTTAATAATATTAAAGACCACCCCCAAACTCCGTTTGGTTCTGATAGTGGTACCTGATATTGAGGTGAAACGGATTGATTAACCAATATCCAATTTATTATTTCAATCCAAAATGGAGGATTTAGAAAACCCAACCCTGTAACTAGTAGAGGCCAAATAACTACTTTTGCAAGTGAAGGTCTGAAGTATGCAATAATGAAGGAAAAGAACTGTTCAAGCGCTTTATTTATATTAATTCGGAACACTAAACTCTCCTTGAAGGCGTGCTTTTTTTTATGGTTATAACGTGAACTATCTGGTGGACTTATTTTTAAAATTGATTAAATCCATTATCATTAGTCTATCCCTCTCCCCCTTATAAAACAATGAAGTTACACAAAAATGCGGAGGGTCAGATCTTGCTTCTTGCTAAGACCAAACACCAATTTCACGTTTAACACCCTCCCCCATCATCACGCCCTGAAAATAAACAATTGATGAGTAATGTCGCGCATGGATGCGCGATAAGGCGAAACTAGGCCATGGATGGCCTATCTTCGTCGTTTACGTTCACATCAATTCATTATTTGAAGGATTAAGCGTGATGCTCGGGTGCGCTGGGAGGTGACGAATAACCGAAGCGCAGCTTCGCAGTATGAGGAAGTGGAGGCATGCATGCCGACAGTAACCCAGCTTCAAGGATGAATTACTTGCAGCAGAGTAAAATTTGAAAATCTATAGCCCCTCTTTGGCTCACCAAGCCAGCGCGACAAAACCTTGAATAAGGTTTCTCTTCTCTAAAAAGCGCGAAACGCATTCACATTATCGGTGACGATAACCTCAAACACCTATTCAAATCCTTATTCGGGCTGCCGCCCGCGCGTCAGCAAGCTAAACGCCTACAACAAATAACGCATACTCTTGGCTTTTAAGCGAGTAAGTATATTTTTGAATTGTTGGGTTTCGTTTCACTTTGCCTAACTTACGCTACTTGTGTTGTAAGGCGAAAGTTAAGTGCTTTCATCACTTTAAAAATAGTTTCCCAACGTGGCTTGGTTTTACCGTTAACTGCTTTATATAAGCTTTCACGGTTTAATCCCGTTGCTTTAGCAATATCACTCACGCCATGCTTTTTAACTAATAAACCGAGTGCGTCAATAAAGGTATTTGGGTCATCATCAGCTAAACACTCTTCTAAAAATGTATTAATTTCTTGCTGTGTTTCCATATAGTCAAACGGGTTAAAATCTGATGTTTGTAGCGCCATAGTAATTACTCCTATTTATTCAACTTGCTGAACAAATGTAGCCTAAAGGCTACGATCGCACAATGTTATTTATAACTTTAAGGCTGTCGCCCGCGCGTCAGCAAGCTAAACGCCTACAATAAATAACACATACTCTTGGCTTTTGAGCGAGTAAGTATATTTGTGATTTGTTGGGTTTCGTTTCACTCTTCCCAACCTACGGCCATATTATTTATGGCTTATCTTCACGCACAAAAAAGCCGTTGCATTGCTGCAACGGCTTTTATAATTTTGATAAATTTCCAAACTATAATGGAACTTACTACCCATTAAAGTTCAAAAAATTAGTCTCTGCTCTTAGTCACGGTATGTCTCAACCGCTGGGCATGAACATACCAAATTACGGTCGCCGTATACGTCATCAATACGTGTAACGGTTGGCCAAAACTTGTTTTTAGCCACTGCAGGCACTGGGAATGCAGCGTAAAAACGGTCGTAGGCGCGGTCCCATTCGTTACCTAACACGTCGCCTTGTGTATGCGGTGCAAACACTAGCGGGTTGTTTTCGATTGACCATTCGCCAGAGATTACTTTTTCGATTTCGCCTTTAATTGACACCATTGCTTCGATGAAGCGGTCAATCTCACCTTTTGATTCAGACTCAGTTGGCTCAATCATTAATGTGCCAGCTACTGGGAACGACATAGTTGGTGAATGGAAGCCGTAATCTTGCAAGCGCTTAGCTACGTCCATTTCAGTAATGCCTGATTGCTCTTTAAGCGGGCGCAGGTCAACAATACATTCGTGAGCAACACGGTTGTTACGACCACGGTATAAAATTGGGAAGTGCTTGCTTAGCTCATGCGTTAAGTAGTTAGCATTAACAATGGCCATTTCAGTAGCTTGTTTTAAGCCCTCGCTCCCCATCATGGTGATGTAAGCCCATGAAATAGGTAAAATAGCGGCTGAGCCGTAAGGCGCTGCCGATACCGCACCGTTACCAATGTTAGTACCTGGTACGTTAATTACGCTGTGGTTTGGCATAAATGGCGCAAGGTGCGATTTAACACCAATTGGACCAACACCTGGACCACCGCCACCGTGTGGAATACAAAACGTTTTATGCAAGTTTAAGTGCGATACGTCTGAGCCAATAAAGCCTGGGCTTGTTACACCAACTTGCGCGTTCATGTTTGCGCCGTCCATGTAAACTTGGCCGCCGTGCTCATGAATAATGTCACAAATTTCGCGAATTGTTTCTTCGTATACACCATGCGTAGACGGGTATGTGATCATGATGCACGATAAGTTTTCAGACACTTCCTCAGCTTTCGCTTTAAGGTCGCTCATGTCTACGTTACCGTTTTTGTCGCAGTTAACTACCACAATTTTCATGCTTGCCATTTGCGCTGATGCAGGGTTAGTACCGTGCGCAGAGCTTGGGATTAAACATACATTACGGTGTGCATCGCCGCGTGACTCGTGGTATTTACGAATCGCGATTAAGCCTGCGTATTCACCTTGTGCGCCAGAGTTTGGCTGAAGTGATACTGCATCGTAACCGGTAATGTTTACTAGCCAGTCGTGTAGCTCACCAATCATTATTTGGTAACCTTCTGCTTGGTCTAGCGGGCAGAATGGGTGAAGGTTTGCAAACTCAGGCCACGTAATTGGGATCATCTCAGCAGTCGCGTTTAGTTTCATGGTACATGAGCCTAACGAGATCATTGAGTGATTAAGCGATAAATCTTTGCTTTCTAGTCGCTTAATGTAGCGAAGCATGTCTGTTTCGCTGTGGTAGCTGTTAAAGTTTGGATGCGTTAGTACTTCGTCATCACGCACTAAACTTGCAGGAATTGACTCGCTGCCATTTGCTTCAACGTCGGCTGCAATAGCGTCAACACTTAGGCCATGGCCTTCGCCTAAAATAATATCGAATAACTCAGTAATATCGGCACGTGTTGTTGTCTCTGATACCGAAATTGAGTACTCGCCTTCGTGATTTGTTGCAAAGTTTACGCCTTTTGCAATTGCACGCGCTATTACGTCGTCTTTGCTATCGCTTACTACTGTTAGCGTATCAAACCAAGTGCTGTGCTTAAGTGCGATGCCTTTAGCTTTAAGGCCACTTGCTAAAATATCAGCAAAGCGATGTATACGCTGCGCGATAGTTTTTAAGCCTTGTGGACCGTGGTATACCGCATAAAACGCTGCCATATTGGCAAGTAATACTTGCGCTGTACAAATGTTTGAGTTGGCTTTGTCGCGGCGAATGTGTTGTTCGCGCGTTTGCATTGCCATACGTAGTGCATCGTTACCTAAACGGTCTTTAGATACACCAATAATACGACCTGGTAATGAACGCTTGTATGCGTCACGTGTTGCAAAAAATGCAGCGTGTGGACCGCCGTAACCCATAGGTACGCCAAAACGCTGAGCCGAACCAAGTACTACGTCTGCGCCTAGCTTACCCGGTGCTTTTAATAGTAATAAACTCATTATGTCGGCAGCAACACAGGCAATGGCCTTTTTGCTTTGCACGCCAGCAATTAGGTCTGTTATGTCTACCACTTCGCCTGATGTAGTTGGGTATTGGAACAATGCGCCAAAAATGTCGTGGTTTACGGCATCTTCTGCTTTACCTACAATTATTTCAAAACCAAACTGCTCGGCACGCGTTGTTACTACGTCGATAGTTTGTGTGTGTACGTCGTCGGCAATAAAAAAGGCATTGGCTTTTTTAGCTTTTGATACGCGTTTTGCAAGGCCCATAGCCTCTGCAGCGGCTGTTGATTCGTCAAGTAGTGATGCGCTTGCTAAATCAAGACCAGTTAAATCTAGGGTCATAGTTTGGAAGTTTAATAATGATTCTAAACGCCCTTGTGCAATCTCTGGCTGATACGGTGTGTACGCTGTATACCAACCTGGATTTTCTAGTACGTTACGTAAAATTACGTGCGGTACGTTAGTTGGGTGGTAGCCTTGGCCAATGTACGATTTGAAAACTTTATTTTTGCTTGCTACTGATTTTAGGTAGCTTAGTGTTTCAACTTCAGTACGGCTTTGTCCAACTGTTAGCGGTTGCTCTAGACGAATTCTAGCCGGTACAGTTTGGTCAATGAGCTCTTGCACACTCGATACTTCTAAAGCACTTAGCATATCGCTTACTTGTGCTGGGCTTGGCCCAATATGGCGGCGAATAAAATCTTGCTTTTGCTCTAGTTCTTCAAGAGATTTGGCGTTTGACATGTGTCCAGATTCCTATGATCCAAAAAATGTGGCTACTGCTGATGGGTAAACAGCAATAACTTAAAGTTCTTATGATTTAACAGCCCACTTTGTATGGAAAAGTTAACTGTAAAATCATAAAAGCCCCGATATCTAAATAAAACACGCGGGGCTTTTAGTTATCTACAAAGAATAATTATTCTTCGTCGATAGTGTGCGAGTAACCTTCAGCGTCTAATAAGTTGTCTAGCTCAGACTCGTCAGATGCTTTAATACGGAATAACCAACCGTCGCCGTAAGCGTCGTTGTTTACTGTTTCAGGTGAGTCTTCAAGTTCTTCGTTAATAGCAACAATTTCGCCACTGATAGGTGCGTAAATGTCTGATGCTGCTTTAACTGACTCTGCTACTGCACAGTCTTCGCCAGCGTCTACTTCGTCGCCAACTTCTGGTAATTCAACAAATACCATGTCGCCAAGAAGTTCTTGTGCATGCTCAGAAATACCAACAGTAAATGTACCGTCGCCTTCGTTACGAACCCACTCGTGTGAAGGTGCGTATTTTAACTCGCTAGGAATGTTGCTCATTTTATTTGTCCTTTGGTTTATATTGGGAGGATATCAATCACTGTAATTACACTGATTGATATAACCAAATTATTTAAATTATTGATTTACCGTTACGTACAAAGCTAGGCTTTACTACTTTAACGTTGACTAATTTTTTACGCATTTCTACTTGAGCTGTATCGCCTGTTGAACGTGGTACACGTGCAAGGGCTACACTAAAACCAAGTGTTGGTGAGAAAGTACCTGAGGTAATAACCCCTTCACCACCATCAACAATTACTTTAGAACCGCTACGCAAAACGCCTTTTTCTTCAAACACTAAGCCAACTAGTTTGTCAGTGCTTTTTTCTGCGCGTTGCTTAACAAGTACGTCACGACCAATAAAGTCACGATCTTCTGGTTCCCATGCAATGGTCCATGCCATGTTAGCTGCAAGTGGTGATACGCTTTCGTCCATATCTAGGCCGTAAAGGTTCATACCTGCTTCTAAACGTAGCGTGTCGCGTGCACCTAAACCAGCAGGCTTAACACCTGCGTCTAGCAGTTGTTGCCATAAATCGGCTGCTTGGTCGTTCGGTACTACTATTTCGTAACCGTCTTCGCCAGTATAACCCGTTGTGGCAATAAATAAATCACCTACTTGAACACCAAAAAACGGCTTCATACCTTCAACAGCAGCTTGTTGCTCAGCATTTAAAAGAGTGGCTGTTTTTGCTTTAGCGTTAGGGCCTTGCACTGCAATCATTGCAAACTCTGGGCGCTCTGTAACAGTTACGTCAAAGTCGCTCGATACGTTAGCCAAATGCGCTAGGTCTTTTTCGCGCGTTGCTGAGTTAACAACTAGGCGGTAAAACGTTTCACTAAAGAAATAAATAATTAAGTCGTCTATTACACCGCCTTGCTCGTTAAGCATGCCTGTGTAAAGCGCTTTGCCTGGTACGGTTAATTTTGCAACGTCGTTAGCTACTAGCTTACGTAAAAATGCTTTTGCTTGAGGCCCTTCAATATCAACAATAGTCATGTGTGATACGTCAAACATACCTGCGTCGGTACGTACGCTATTGTGTTCTTCTATTTGTGAGCCGTAGTTGATTGGCATTTCCCAGCCATGAAAATCAACCATTTTTGCGCCCGCTTCTAGGTGCTTAGCATGTAGTACAGTTTTAGAAGTCATAACATTCCTTCACGTTTAAATTAACCCTGTTTAGGGCGTGGCTTAAATAGATATAAAAACAGGTAAACATTGTTATGCTCGCCTGTTGTTTTTATTCGTTATGCGGCTTCACTATGCATAAGTGCAAAGCCTTGCGCTTGCATGTAGCTTTGCCATTTTTGTAATTCTTGTTGTTTAGCTACTAATACAAAGTGTTGTTCGTCGTTTTTATCAATGGCGGTAATAAATACATCACCGCTTTGTGCACCGTAGCAAAGTTGCGCGTCAGAAAGGCGCAAACCTGGTGTTAATTTAAAAGCATTAACTAGGGTATCAAATGCGTTGTCGCCACTTAAAATAAAGCTTGCTAGGTCGGTGCGTACTACATAATCAATATCAAAACGTAATTGCTGCTCGTTTATAAGCGCTTGTAGTTGAAGGCTTGCGTTGTGTGGCAGTACGAATCTAAAGGCGGTTTCGCTAAAGTAATAAACAGCAAAACTGTAGTCAGAATTATAGTCGCCATCAAGTGTGCCTTTTAAACCTAAACCACTGGCAGTAAGCTTAGTTAAATCAAGGCCTAAAATAGTGCTTAAAAATACACTGGTTTCGGTGCCGCTAAAATCCATTACAACGTGATTGTTGTTAGTTTGCAAAGCGTTAGTAACCGCACTACTTGCGTTGCTGTGGCGGGCAAACATTATTGGGTTAAAAGTCATAACAAACACCTGTGTATTTTCAATTACAAAAGTATATTGCCCACGCCTATCAACAACAAATTGTAATTATTTATCAATTGATAAATAATACTTATATATATGGCTATATAAATTGTAATTTTAAATATGAAAAACATATCAACAGACGGTTTACGTACTTTTGTAATGGTAGTTGAAATAGGTGGTTTTGCTAAAGCAGGCGATTTACTTGGCCTGTCGCAACCTGCTGTAAGTTTGCAAATAAAGCGCTTAGAAGACGTGCTTGGCTATAAACTATTTAAAAAACAAGGGCAGCGCCAAGTATTAAACCAGTACGGCGAGCTATTATTGCCTATGGCAAAACAAATGATGCAACACAACGATGCTATTTTGCAGCAGTTCACCTCAGAAAACATCGCAGGTAAAGTGCGCTTGGGTATTCCGAGCGAATTTGCAGCGCGCATACTACCTTCTATTATTGGCGACTTTGTGGCGCTCTACCCTGAGGTGTCGTTAGAGGTTAAGTCGCGTTTAAGTAAGCATCTGCTTTCGGCCTCAAGGCAAGATCAGTTTGATTTAGTACTTGCGCTAAATGAGCGACTCAACTCTGATAAGTTTCCTATTTTTATGCAAGACGAACTGGTGTGGGTGGGCGACCTGTCACTTGCGCATAATGAGGTGGTTACCCTAGTTACCGCACCAGAGGGGTGTATTTATCGTCGCCGTGCTACTGATGCATTAAAAAGTGCAGGCATTAAATACCGAATAGTTTATAGCAACGCCGATTTAACCGGCCTTATAGCTGCACTAAAAGAAGGCTTAGGTATTACGGTACTTGCCAAAAGTACAGTACCGAGTGAGCTTAACTATCAAGTTCAAACCAAGCATTTACCAGCTCTTGGTAATATTGGTATTAGCTTGGTTAAAAGTTCGGGTGAGTCGGAAAATGCGGTAGATAAACTCGCTGAATTTATAGCCCTACGCTTGGGCTAGCGCTTACGTAGCACGTATAAATCGTTCAGCCTTTATAGTTAGTAAAGTAATTACAAAATAATACAAAAGAAACAATTTAGTTAATTAAGTTGCATAAGCAGGTGTTTTTAGTTCTATTAAACTGAATAATTAAATAGTTAATAACATTGATTCGTATTCGTTAACGTGTTCAAATTACGCCAATTAAGATAATTGACATGATTAGGAACACAATGAACCCTAAGTTTTTAGTATCTACTTTGGCAACTGCGGTTGCTTTGTCTTTTAGTGCTACTGCAATAGCAAAAGACACCAGCAATAAAGAACAACGCTTTGAACAAATTACTGTTATTGGCTCACAGCAAGCAATTAACGATATTCCTGGTTCGGCTACGTTTATTTCTGAAGAAGAGCTTCAAAAATTCCAGTTTACCGATATTTCTCGCGTTTTAGCGTCTGTTCCGGGCGTTTACGTGCAAGAAGAAGACGGTTATGGCCTTCGTCCTAACATTGGTATGCGCGGTACAGGTACTGGCCGTAACGATAAAATATCAGTAATGGAAGACGGTGTATTAGTTGCACCAGCACCATATTCAGCACCTTCTGCATACTACTTCCCTACTATGGGTCGTATGGAATCTATTGAAGTATTAAAAGGCGCAGCCTCAGTTAAGTACGGCCCGCGTACTACGGGTGGTGTTTTAAACTTACTTTCGCGCAGCTTACCAACTGAGCCAAATAGCTCAAAAGGTATGGTAGATGCAGCCCTTGGTAGCGACGGTTACTACAAAGGCCACGCTTACTTTGGTAAAGAAAAAAATAACACAGCAGGTTTAATTGAAGTATTTACTTACGGCGCAGACGGCTTTAAAGAGCTGCCAGTAGGCAATGACAACACCGGCTTTGAAAAAACAGATTTACTATTAAAGTTTGGCCATACGTTTGGTCAAAACGATGCGCATAATCTTGAGCTAAAAATTAAGTACTCTGACGAAACATCAGACGAAACTTACATGGGCTTAACTGACGAAGACTATAAACAAAGTCCTTACCGTCGTTATGCTGCATCGCAAAACGATGAAATGAATACGCGCCACAACGCATACCAACTTAACTATGCATACCGTTTTGGTGATGGCTATGAGTTTTTAGCTACGGCTTACTTAAACGATTTTCATCGTAACTGGTATAAAGCCAGCAAAGTAAGCGAAAGCTACCTTGAGCAATACAGTGAATTTGAAGCAAACCCAACAAGCGAAGGCATTGAAGGTATTGGCGTTAAAGCTAATAACCGCGACTACCAAGCTAAAGGTATTCAGTCTGAATTACATATTCCTGCAGGCGATCACTATGTGACTGTTGGTGTACGTTACCACGAAGACGAAATGGATCGTTTTCAATGGGAAGACAAATACACACTTAATCAAGACCTAAGCTTAACACTTACAGAGCAAGGCGTTCCGGGCTCTGATAGCAACCGCGTAGATAGCGCAGAAGCAAGTACCTTGTTTATTCAAGACGAGTGGACAATTGATGCATTAGTAGTAAGTGCAGGTCTTCGTTATGAAGACATTACTATTACGCGTGAAGAGTGGTCTAAATCAGATCCAACACGCAGCAACGGTTTAACTAAAGATGTGTCGAACGACACTGAAATTTTAGTGCCGTCACTAGGTGCTACATACACGCTTAACGAAAACGTAACGCTACTTGCGGGCATTCAAAAAGGTTATGCACCAGCAGCACCTGGTAATGCTGACCAAGAAGAAGAAGAAAGTGTAAACATTGAGTTTGGCTCTCGCTTCAATATGGATGGCTTTAGCGGTGAAGTAATTGCCTTTTACTCAGACTACGACAACATGCACGGTAACTGTACTGCAGCGGTTGGTTGTAGCGACGACAACATTGGCGACCAATACAACTACGGTGAAGTAGAAGTAGCGGGCTTTGAATTTAGTGCAGCACGTACTTTTGCAACTGATACAGCGATGTTCCCAGTTAAATTAACGTACACCTACACAGACTCTGAGTTTAAAAACGATTTTGATTCAGAAATTTGGGGCGCGGTAGAAAAAGGCGATGCAATGCCTTACGTACCAGAAAACCAAGTAGCGTTATCGTTAGGTGCTGAGTTTTCTGCGTTTGTAGTTAACAGCCAAATACGTTACGTATCTGATGCGCATGCTAACTTAACTGAGTCGGGCTTAAACGCAATTGATAGCCGCGTAGTATGGGATTTAGCTGCAAAATACTTAATCGATGAAAATCAAAAAGTATACCTAAGCGTTGATAACTTGTTTGATAAAACATACGTTGCTAACCGTTCAAACGGTGGCATTCAGCCAGGTAAGCCGCGTACTGTACAGATGGGCTACACTTACTCATTCTAAATTGAAAGCTGGTTAAACGGTTCACTAACAGCGTTAATAATTTTTTATGTAAGACCAAAAATTATTGCCTTGTTTTTAAACCGTTTACCAAAGCTTACAAAGTTAAAGCGTAAATTACAGACACAAAAAAGCCGAGATTGAATTTCAATCTCGGCTTTTTAATACATAAAACTTATCGTTTTATATACGCGGATTCAAATCTGAAGTGCATAACGTTTAGGCGGCTTTAGCCGCCAAGTGATCCTGCATCAATTTTGCAGGCGTTTCAAATCCAAGTGTCTTCCTCGGACGATTATTAAGTTGCTCAAGTACTGGTATAACTTGCGCTGGTGTTACCGCCTTAAAATCGGTGCTCTTCGGCCAATACTGACGTAGTAATCCATTCGTGTTTTCATTCAATCCGCGCTCCCATGAGTGATAAGGGTGAGCAAAATAAACAGGAACACTTAAAGCCTCTGTGATTTGCTCGTGATAAGCGAACTCTTTTCCATTGTCAGCCGTGATGCTATGAAGCGCTGACCTATATGGCCTTAATAGCTCTATCGTCGCCGCAGTGACGGCTTGTGCTGTTTTGCCTGCCACCTGAGTTGATACAGTGAATTGGGTGACCCGCTCTACAATCGTAACAAGGGCGCCTCGATGACCTTTGCCTATGACGGTATCTATTTCCCAATCTCCGATACGGCCTTTCTCATCAACTATTTGTGGGCGCTCTTCAATGCTAACGCGATTTTTTATTTGCCCTCGGTTTGTTTTACCATGACTGCGCTTGTGATATTTCTTACCGTGTCGGCGCAGATGTAGGTATAACTCACCACCTGCTTTTTTATCTTCCCAGATATACAGATAAATGCATTCATGGCTGACAGACAGTTCACTTTCTTTGCGTAACCATCCCGTTATTTGTTCAGGACTCCACTTCTCATTAAGCTTCTGGGTAATTAAAGCTATCATTTCAGGTGTCATCTTAAGCGGTTTTCTTACACTTCTTCGGCGAAACAAAGCCCGCTCATGAGCTTGTTTGTGTCTGTAACCTCGCTTACCTGTATTTCTAGAAAGCTCTCTTGAAATCGTAGATTGCGATAAATTAGTTAGCTCAGCAATACTTTGTTGCGTAAAACCGCTTTTCTTTAGAACGGCGATCTGGCATCTTTGCGCATAGGTCAGTTGTTTGTAATGTCTCATTGTAAAATCTCTTGCCGGAGAAAAAGCAGTTAGTTTATGAGCAACTGACCACTTAATCTAGCCAAAACAAGTTATGCACTTACAATTTGAATCTAGGATATTAGTTATTTGCGTTACGTTGGCGTAATACTTCAAACAAACAAATACCCGTGGCTACCGATACGTTTAAGCTTGAAACAGTACCCGCCATTGGGATTTTAACAAGCATATCGCAATGCTCACGCGTTAAGCGTCGCATGCCCTCGCCTTCTGCGCCCATAACAATAGCCATTGGCCCCGTTAAGCTTGCATCAAATACGTGGTTATCAGTTTCGCCAGCGGTACCTACAACCCATACGCCTGCATCTTTAATTTCGCGAAGCGTACGTGCAAGGTTAGTCACTTGAATAAGCGGTACTGTTTCGGCTGCGCCACAGGCCACTTTACGTGCGGTACCGTTAAGCTTTGCCGACTTATCTTTAGGTACAATCACAGCGTGAACACCTGCCGCGTCTGCACTACGTAGGCATGCGCCTAAGTTATGCGGATCGGTAATACCATCAAGCACAAGTAAAAACGGTGTGTCTTCACGAGCGATTATCGCATCAAGATCTTTTTCATTAAACGTTGGCGCTGCTTTTACGTTGGCAATAATACCTTGATGCTGCTCACCTTTTGATTTGCTATCAAGGGCTTTACGCTGCATAAACTGTACTGAAATACCAAATTTACGTGCTTCATCAATAATCGGAGTTGAGCGTTTGTCGTCACGACCTTTAAGGGCGTAAATTTCTACAAAGCGCTCTGGTTCGCTTTCTAAAATTGCTTCAACAGAATGAAAGCCAAAAATTAATTCATTACTCACGTATTGTCTGCTCCTGGGCTAGTACGTTTGCGGGCATTTTTGCCTGCTCTTTTAGGCTTTTTAACGGCCTTCTTCTTCGGTTTTTTCTTTACGGCAGTGTCTGCTGCTTTTTTATCTGCAGATTTTGTTGCAGACTTATTTGCAGGCTTGCCTTTATCTTTATTTGCTGGCTTTTTTTTACCTTTTGGTTTGTCATCGCTGTGCGACTTTTTACCTGGTACTTTGCCTGCTTTTAATTGCGAACGCACACTTGCTGGCGCATGCTCAGACTTACCTGAGCCTTTTTTTGGTGCACGACGACGTGAGTATCTGTCTTGTGCAACATCGCCTTTAAGCGTTAAGTTTATACGGCGATCGTCTAAACTAACCGACGCAACTTTTACTGTTACTTTATCGCCAAGGCGATAAACTTTGTGAGAGTGCTCACCTATTAGGGTGTGTTTTGCAGCATCATGCGCAAAAAACTCGTCGCCTAAATTAGTAACGTGAATAAGCCCATCAATTTGTAAATCGTCTAAACGAATAAACAAACCAAAATTGGTAACCGATGAAATAACACCATCAAACTCTTCACCTACATGGTCTTGCATAAACTCACATTTAAGCCAATCAGCTACTTCGCGAGTTGCATCGTCAGCGCGACGCTCTGTTGTAGAACACTGCTCACCTAGTTGATCAACTTCGTCGTCGGTGTAAGCATATTCGCCAGACGTTTGCTGACCTTGTGCTTTTATTACTGCTTTAATAGCACGATGCACTACTAAATCTGGGTAACGACGTATTGGCGATGTAAAATGCGCGTAAGCCGATAACGCTAAACCAAAGTGACCAATGTTATCTGGCTGATATACAGCTTGTTTCATTGAACGCAGTAACATAGTTTGAATAAGTTCAGCTTCTGGGCGGTCACCTAGTCGCGCTAATACTTGCGTTATTTCTTTTGGTGTTGGCTCGTCGCTTAATGTACTTTCAATACCTAACTCGCCTAAAAACTTAGTAAAGTTACCTAGTTTTTCTTGGTCTGGTTCGTCATGCACGCGATAAAGCGCGCTTGCTTCGTGCTTTTCAAGAATTTTAGCCGCTGATACGTTGGCTAAAATCATACATTCTTCAATGAGTTTGTGCGCGTCGTTACGAATAACAGGCACTATTGATTCTATTTTACGCTGAGCGTTAAATACAAAACGTGTTTCTAGGGTTTCAAACTCTATGGCACCACGGTCTTGGCGTGCAGCTTTAAGTGCCATGTACATTTGCTGTAAATCAGTTAAATGTGGCACAACGGCTGAGTATTCTTCGCGTAGTTTTTCGTCGTTTTGTAAAATGGCATTTACTTTGGTGTAAGTTAAACGTGCATGCGAGTTCATTATCGCTTCGTAAAACTTATAACCGGAAAGTTTACCCGCACTCGACACGGTCATTTCGGCAACCATACATAAGCGATCTACTTTTGGATTAAGCGAACATAATCCGTTAGAAAGCACTTTTGGTAGCATCGGAATTACTTGCTCAGGGAAATACACTGAGTTACCACGCAAAATTGCTTCTTTGTTAAGCGGCGTGTTCATTCCTACGTAATGCGATACATCAGCAATAGCAACCCATAAGCGCCAGCCACCTGATTTTTTAGGTTCACAATATACGGCGTCATCAAAGTCGCGTGCATCTTCGCCATCAATAGTTACAAGTGGTAAATCACGTAAATCTACGCGACCTTGTTTGTCAGCTTCTTCAACAAATTCACCTAGATGAGCAACTTGTGCTTCAACTTCTTCTGGCCATACATGTGGAATATCGTGATTGCGCAGTGCAACTTCAATTTCCATACCTGGGGCTAAATGCTCACCAAGTACATCTATAACTTTACCTACCGCGTTCATGTTACGGCTTGGGTTTTGCGTAATTTTAACCTGCACCATTTGGTTATGGCGGGCACCGTTTTCGTTGCCTGGTAAAATCATTATATCTTGCGTTATGCGCGGGTCTTCAGCGACTACAACAGCAACACCGTGCTCAACAAAGTAACGGCCAACAATTGGCGCGCGCTCGTTAGTAAGCACTTTTATAATACGTGCATCGCATTTTGAGCCAGAACCACGTTTAGTGCCTTTAGCTAGTACAATGTCGCCATGTAACACCATATTCATTTGGTGCTTAGCAATAAACCAATCTTTACTCTCGCCTTCAACTTCTAAAAAGCCGAAACCGTCTCTGTGGCCTATTACTTTGCCTTTGGTTAAACCGGCTTCGTCAATTAGGGCGTAGCATTTAAATTTATTGAAATACAGCTGTCCGTCACGCTCCATAGCGCGAAGGCGGCGTTTAAATGCTATTTGGCGTTCGTCATCGTTTACTGCTAGTTCTTCACATAATTGCGCGTAGTTAGCAGGCTTTGAACGCTCTTGAAGGTGAGTAAGTATAAACTCACGACTAGGGACTGGGTTTTCGTACTTTTCTTGTTCTCGACTGAGATTTGGATCTTGGTTTGACATTCACTATCTTGTTAGTTGGTTATGTAGGTATTTTAACCCATATAGTTATAATGAGACAGGTAAAAGCTATTAAACTTTTAAGAAAGCACTTTTACCTTGCTGTATAGTTTAAAAATCTAGCGCAATGGGGCTTAACGACCCCTTAACTGCAAAGTGTTTAGTCATCTCGTAGCAATGCTAAAATCTATACTATTTTTTTTGTAGGTTTTTCCACAGCAGTTTACTTATATTATCAATAAAGCTTGGATCTTCTTCTTTCATCGTAAGTAAAATCTGCTTATTCATTTGTGTTTTATTTTGAGCGTAAATCCAACGATTTTTATTAAATTGCTGGGCAAACTCAAGTACACCCGCTTGTAGTTCGTCGTTATTTGCAAACACAGCTTCAACTACTTTGTTCTCTAGCAACTGCTGTGCACCAACCCGCTCTCCTGACATAGCTAGACGATTAAAGAAGGTTTGCGAAATTGCCTTATTAATTATAGGAAACATCGACGGAACAAATGGCACCATTACATCCACTTCAGGAAAACAAAAAAAGCCTTTGTCTGATTTCATAAATCTAAAGTCGCATGCACACGCAAGTACAGAACCATTACCATAGGTATGCCCGTTTAACGCAGCAATAATAGGCATAGGAAAAGTAACTATGCGTTTAAATAAGTCACTTATTTGAATCATAAAGTCAGAAATTGCTGCAGGTAAAATACTTGGATTAGACATCCATTGAAGATCGATACCCAATGACCAGTTTTTATCACTTGAAGACGTTAAAATAACTGACTTAATATTTTGTTCTGCTTCAATGTGGTCTAGGTGTAAATTAAACTCAGCCAAAAACGCTGGATTGTGGCGGTTTTCAGCGGTATTCATGGTGAGTATAGCGATATTATTTTTAGTTGTTAGTTCTATTAAGTTTGCCATTAAAACCTCTTTTAGCGCTTTTTAAGCTAATTTTAAGCGCTGTTCGTTACTTTTACATATCATAGTAATACTTTGCTTATAATTTATAAACCCGCTAATTAAAGCCACCCTTTTTGTTTAGCTATACGCGCAGCATCTATGCGGTTAGTGGCGTTTAATTTTGCAATGGCATCCGATAGGTAGTTACGCGTAGTCCCTTCGCTAATAAATAACTGCTTGGCTATGTCGCTTGTTTTAAGGCCATCGCTTGCAAGTTTAAGGGCTTTGCGTTCTTTATCGGTAAGTGGATCTGCATCGTCCAATGCATTAATAGCAAGCTCTGGGTCAATTACCTTTTGTCCCTGCATTACTTTTTTAAGCGCATTTATTAACTCTTCACTTGGTGCTTCTTTTAAAATAAAACCTTTAACGCCAGTCGTAAGCGCTCGCCTAATATAACCCGCACGAGAAAATGTAGTCATAATAACCATTTTTATAGTAGGAAATTTAGCGGCTATTTTTTCGCTAAGCTCTATACCATTCATGGTTGGCATTTCTATATCGGTTAAAATTATATCGGGATGTAAATCACTATCAAGCGCCTCAATTGCATTAAGTGCATCTTGCCCGTTACTTGCTTGCCCAATAATCTCAATATTAAAATCAAGCCCTAACAATGCTGCTACTGCGTCGCGCACAAGCGCCTGATCTTCCACTAAATATACTCTGATCATTATAAATCCTTAGCTGTAATTGGCAGCACTACTTTTAAAGTAAAATTATCGCCACAGGTAAATGCTGCACTGCCATTTAGTTGCTCTGCTCGCTCTTTAATACCATTTAGGCCATTGCCCGAATTCAATGTACTGCACGGACCATGGTCAATTACGGTTATAAGTAACTGCTGCGCTGTTTGTTCTATGTTTATTTCGCAATTTTTTGTGTTGCTATGGCGTAATAAGTTAGTAACTGCCTCTTTAATTATAAGGCCTGCTATACCCTCTACTTTAGCGGGCAGAGCATTTAAAACCACATTAAATGAAACGTTAAACCCTTGCTCTATTAACCTTTGCTTTAACTGTGCTACTTGGCTGACAAGATTAAGCTGTTTTAAATCACTTACGGCGTTTCTTACATCGCTAAGTAACTGCCTTGCCAAATCGGCCACTTGTGCAATTTCGCTATTTGCTTGAGCGTAGCGCTCTCCTTGGTTTAATTTATTAGCAAGCTCAGCTTTTAAAGCAATAGATGACAATGAGTGACCTAAAATATCATGCAAGTCGCGAGCTATTCGTTCTCGCTCTGCAATAGCTGCTAATTGCTCTAGTTGGTTAGCGCTTTCTTGTTCGCGCTTCTTGTATAAGCTTTCTCTTTTTGCTGCAATACCGTAACTAAATAATGTGGCGCATAGAATCAAAGCAACGCCTAAAAAGTATTGAACCTTACCTATATCTCCAATATATGTGCTTAATAAAACCGTGAATATAATTGCGACCGCAGCATAAATTCTTTGATGGGAGCTGTAAGAGTAGCCTGCTATGTAGGCTACGAAACCAAATAAAGTAGGCGTACCTGTGGTGTAAAAAGTAGCGCAAAAACAAATTAAAAGCATGGCTACAAATAACTTAGTCACCCCTGCACTTTTACAGTTTATTGCTTTTATATACAAAAGAATAAAAGCAACATAGAAGGCTAAAGACATAACAATTTGGTTAACGGTAAAGCTCGAAAAATTAATTATTAGCGGGAGTAAATAAAAGCCGGTAAAAATTAAATGTCCATATTTCCAAAAACCTTTATCGCTTTGTTGAGAAAAGCTGCTTAACGAGCTCATACTAATACCTCAGGCATATTATTTTTACTTATAGCACTATTTTTATTAATAAATATAAATAACATAAAAATGCATACCAGCATAAAGCAATCTGCGTACGTAATCGTAAAACTTAACGCCTCTAGCACTTCATTAATAGTTAAGCTGATTAAAATTAAAGAATTCATAATTACCTCCTGTTGAGTAAGGTAACTATGCCCGCGTACAAAAATAATAAGAGTGTGAAGTGTCATCAACTTTAATGACTTTTGTCATGCGGAAAAAATTCATCTTAAGAATTTTTAAGCAATGTTAATATATTCAAAAAGTACAACAAGGAAATTAAATGCAGCCTCAGCAACAAAGTTTAATTTATTTACACATAGCGGTATTACTTTTTGGCGGGACCGCTCTATTTGCCAAACTTATTGGGTTAAATGCTTTAGATATTACCGTTTACAGAACTGCAATTGCAGGAATGGCTATTTTAGCCATGCTTTATTTTCAAAAAAAACAAATTAAACTCAACAAACCTAAAGACTATCTTATTGCATTATTTTTAGGTGTTGCTGTGGGTATTCACTGGGTTACCTATTTTGCTGGTATGCAAATGGCCGGTATAACTATTGGAATGCTGGCATTTTTTAGCTATCCCGTAATGACGGTGTTTTTAGAACCCTTATTTAATAAAAGCAGGCCAAAAGCAAAAGATATAATAAGTGCAGCGGTGGTTGTTTTAGGTATTTACTTATTAGTACCAAGTGCAAACTTAGGCGATGATGTAACCCTAGGTGTAATAACAGGTGTGATATCGGCATTGTTTTTTTCAATAAGAAACATTACTCATAAGCGCTACTTTAGCCAATATGGCGGGCCGCAAACGATGTTTTATCAAACCTTAGTGGCAAGCATTATGTTGTGTGCATTTATAGAAGTACCAGTGTATGAGGTTAGTAATCACGACCTGATTTTAATTGCTGTAGCGGGTGTTATATTTACAGCTACACCGCACTCGTTATTTGCAGCAAGTTTAAAGCATTTATCAGCGGCAACCGCTGGGTTAATTTCTTGCTTGCAGCCACTTTATGGCACCATACTGGCTATAGTAATTATTCATGAACGTCCTACTATTATGACGTTAGTTGGTGGAGCACTCATAGTGAGTGCCGCTTGTTTTGAAACGTGGTCAATCACTAAAAAGGCTCGACAATGAAAGTATTTGCACACCGTGGTGCCAGTGGGGATTTTCCTGAAAACACCAAAAGCGCTATTTTAGAAGCGTTAAAAGTAGGTGTTGATGGTATTGAAGTAGATATTCAAAGTTCCTTAGATGATTACATGGTAATACACGACTCATGGCTTGATAGAACCACCAGCGGTAAAGGTAGGGTGAGTAACTTTACCGCTCATGAGCTCTCTAAGCTTGATGCTGGAAATGGTGAAAAAATCCCTACTCTTCAGCAGCTGTTTGATTGGAATAACAATAAATCTTTATTAAATATTGAGCTTAAACACACGTTTGCACTAGAAAGGTTTGTGGCTCAATTAGAACAAAACATTGAAGCTAAAAAAATATCGAAAGCCAATATTTTAGTATCATCGTTTGATCATCATCAACTACAGTGGCTTAAAAACAAGCTACCATGGCTTAAAATAGGTGCCCTTACTTCTTCTATTCCAATTAACTATGCAAAGTTTGCTAGTGATTTAAACGCTTATAGCGTACATGCAGATAAAACCTTTATAAATAAGGCTTTTGCAGACGATGCAAAAAAAAGAGGCCTAAAGATTTATGCTTATACAGTCGATAGGGAAGAAGATATAGCGCTAATGCTTGAGTATGGCATAGACGGAATTTTTACAAATTACCCAGCGCGAACCAAAGCTTACTTGTTGTCGTTACAAAAAGGCTAACTTACATTCCCCTCACTTAAATAACAATCGTAGGGCTTGAGCATAATGAGTGGTTTTATGAAAATTTATAACTATATAGAGCAAACATTCTTTTTTACGTTAACCCGTAAAATAGTCGGTAATTTAAGTTTTGTATTATTGTTCCAAGCAATTACGTTATTTTGGCTGCATCAGAGTTTAAGCGAACAACAGCAAAGTACAGGGCTATTTTGGCTGCTTACGCTTGTGATTATATCTGGTTTTATTTTTACTCTTTTTTATATGCGTTTTTTAATTGTTCGCCCTGTTACTGCTATGCGCGATACTTTGATAGAAATAAACCAACAAGATGCAAATTTAGCAGCAAAACTTCCCCACTTTTCGTATGACGAATTTAAAGATTTAAGTTCACAATACAATATATTTACAGCCCATTTAAGTGAGTTACTCAGCACAACATATAACAGTGCTCAAGCTAGTGCACACAGCAATACACAAGTCACTGAATCAATGAAAAATACTGAGCAATCAAGTGAGCAACAAATACAGTTAAGCCACAGTATTATTAATGCCAGTATGCAAATAACCCAAAGCTTACAGGACATAGTAAATAATACAGATAGCGTACATAACGTTAATAATGAACATCTTAACTTTGTAAAACTATCTGCGTCAGAACTCGCTGCTTTAGTAGAGCAGGTAAAACTTATTACTAATATGCTAGGTAGCTTTTCAAATACAATTGCGGGACTAAAAGAGAACAGTGAAAACATTCGTAGTATTTTAAAAATGGTTGAAGAGTTTTCTGATCAAACTAATTTGTTAGCCCTCAACGCCGCAATAGAAGCAGCTAGAGCGGGTGAAGCTGGCAGAGGATTTGCCGTAGTTGCAGACGAAGTACGCACGCTTTCAATAAAGGTAAGTGGCGCAACTAGGCAGATTAGCGACTTTATAAGTCAGATGAATGATTTGGTAAACGAGACAAATAAAGAGTCAGAGCAATTAATGACTCACTCTAATAACGCACAAAGCTCAATTAGTGCAACCTGTGATGGCTTTACTAAAATGCTTAGTGAGTTTGAGCACAACCAGCAGCAGCTGCAACAAATAGCCAGTGCTGTACATTTGCTTGAGGGCACCCAAAGTACGACTCACCAATCGGTAGAGCAAATCGTAGCTTTAGGGGAGCAAGCTAAACAGCAAATAGATACGGCATTAGCCGATAGCGAGCAATCTCAACAGCTAAGCTTACAAACCCAGCAACAGTTAAAACGCTTTGTGCACTAAGAAGCGTTTTCGGGCTCAGAGAAATATGGTAAATTACGCAGCTATTAATTTAAGTGTGTAAAGCGTGTGAGCAACCCTACCCCAGACTATGAAAAATTAGCCCTGCAAATAAAAACCTGGGGGCAAGAGCTTGGCTTTAGCGAAGTGGGCATTACTGATATTGACTTATCTAAGCACGAAGCCCAATTGCAACGTTGGCTGGATGCAGGCTACCACGGCTCGATGGATTATATGGCTGCCCACGGTATGAAACGCGCCCGCCCTGCTGAATTAGTGCCTGGTACACAGCGTGTTATATCCGTAAAAATGAATTATCTGCCTCCCGATGCTGGCTTTGCAAAAACCTTAAAAAATAAAGAAAAAGCATATATAAGCCGCTATGCATTAGGTCGCGATTACCATAAATTAATGCGTAATCGTTTAAAAAAACTCGGCCAAAAAATAGAGCAAGAAGTTGGCGAGTACGGCTTTAGACCCTTTGTAGATTCAGCCCCTGTACTTGAGCGTCAACTTGCCGAAAAAGCCGGTTTAGGGTGGCGTGGTAAGCATTCGTTATTAATTAACCAAGAAGCTGGGTCGTGGTTTTTTTTAGGCGAGCTATTTATTGATTTACCTCTACCAATTGATGCAGAAAACACCTTTGAAGGCTGCGGTAAATGCGTTGCTTGTATTACTCTTTGCCCAACAGGTGCAATTGTAGAGCCCTACGTTGTTGATGCACGTAAATGTATATCGTATTTAACCATAGAACACCAAGGGCCAATACCAGAGCAGTACCGAACTTTATTAGGCAATCGTGTTTATGGTTGTGATGATTGCCAGTTGGTATGTCCTTGGAATCGTTATGGACAAATAACTGACGAAAATGACTTTCATCCTCGCACTCAATTAAAAGATAAAGATTTACTTGAGCTGTTTGCTTGGGATGAGCCTACATTTTTAAAAAATACCGAAGGCAGCCCTATTCGTCGCATTGGCCACGAACGTTGGTTACGTAATTTAGCAGTTGGTTTAGGTAATGCAGAGTTCAGCCCCGCTATTATTAATGCCCTACAAGGTAAAAGCCAAATATGCAGCGAACTTGTTTTAGAGCATATTGAATGGGCACTTGCTCAGCAAAACGATAAACAACGATTACAAATTCGTAAAACAGCTAGGTTAATTAGAATTGTAGAAAAAGGCTTACCAAGGGATGCATAGCACCGCTTAAGTAAACCTTTATATTGCGAAGTAACTAGTTTTTCAAAAGTAACGATAGATCTTGTTCTATCTCTGTAAAGGCTGCTTTGACTTGTTTAACAGACTCTTCTCTTGCTACTGAGTTTTGGATAGTTTCATCTACTTTTTTATAAATAAACACCTCCTGATCTTCATCCAGTCCCATTGATGGGATACGTTCTTCGAGCTCTTCTTGTAACTGTTTAAACACTTTTTCGTTGTTTTGACGGTTTTCATTCAACAAGCTAATTAAGCTATGAAACTTACTATGAACAGTACTTGCTACGGCATTAAGTTTCGCTCGTTGTGATTCAAGCATTTTCTTGGTCATGATGGCGCGTAGCTGCTGCTCGGTAACACTAACAATAAAACATACGTGGTCGCGTATACGGCCATGCTTATCAGGGTCATGATCGGGCATATTTAAAATAAGTAAGCTAATCAATTCATAGTTAACTAAAATTCGGTGCGAAAACTCATGTAAGCGCCCTTTGTTTTTCAGCATTTCAAATAGCTCCACCACAATAGGTGAACACACGCCGTTTAGTGCAAAATGGCTAATTTCATTATTTTCTCTAAATTCTACATTGCTTTGTAAATCAAAAGACTGAAGGCAATCTACAAGCGCTTTACCTAACTCTTGAGGATCGTTAATAAAGCCAATGTTTTCAACGTAGTTAACTATTTGCCCCATTTCACTGCTATTGGCCATTGCATTAAATGCAGTTGATGTTGCATCTTCAACTTGCTTTTCTAGGCTTTGCTTTTCAACGAGTACTTGATTTAAATTTTTAAGCTTAGATTTAAGTTCGTCATGGCCAAAAGGTTTTACAATATAGTCTTCTGCGCCAACAGAGTAGCCTTCCATGCGTTCTTCAACAGTGCCGCGAGCAGAAACAAACATAACAATAATGTGTGCGGTATTTGGATTTGCTTTAAGTGCTTTACATACTTCATAGCCGTTCATTTGCGGCATACTTACGTCGAGTAATATAACCTGAGGCATATAACCTTCAACCATGTTTAAACACTCAGGACCACTTGTTGCTACTTGTAATTCAAAATCAAGCTCCTCTAAAATTTCCTCAATAATTTCAAGGTTAAAGGGTTCGTCATCAACGGCAAGTATTTTAGTTAAGGCCATAATTTATCATCCATTCAAATTCTTTAAAAAGTTACTTGGTATGCCAAAAAGCAATTAATTACTGTGTTGTATTAACTGATCTTCAGCTAAATGCTCGTCTAAGTTTATTTCTAATGGCACTTGTATAGATATAGTTGCACCACCATTTTCGTTGTTACGTGCAGTGATTTCACCTTGGTGTAAAGATACAAACTCTCTACACAATGCAAGGCCTAACCCTGTGCCACCAGCACCA
Organism: Pseudoalteromonas sp. HL-AS1; assembly: GCF_031198785.1. NCBI lineage: Bacteria > Pseudomonadati > Pseudomonadota > Gammaproteobacteria > Alteromonadales > Pseudoalteromonadaceae > Pseudoalteromonas > Pseudoalteromonas sp. HL-AS1. Next base: position 721,845 of record NZ_CP133569.1, on the reverse strand, counting down.
CTATTTGTTTTACTGCTTTGCACAAACTTAGTAAAAATATGCTCCAACTCATCTTCTGGTATACCGACCCCATTATCGGTAACCTCTATAGTAGCAAGCTTATTATCTGACTCTAAATTTACCCGTATTTTACTTTTAGGTTCGCTAAATTTAAGTGCGTTACCTAGTACGTTTCGAAGTAACTGGTTTATTTGCTCTTCATCACATTGTGCAATTACAGGTAATGGCTGTGCGGTAAATATAACCTCAATTTCTTTTTCCATTGCCGTACCAGACACATCGTCAATACTTGTTTTAATAATATTCGCTAAATTATAGGGACGAGGGTTAAATGGAAACTTACCTACATCTAGCTTAGATAGGTCGAGTAAATTATTTAGTAACGACAGTAAACGCTCACCACTACTCTCTATTCGCGATAAATACTTAATGAGTTTTTCTTTTGCAAAATCTCCAGCTTCTAATTTACTTAAACCAAAACGCGAAAAGCTTAAAATAGAGTGCATAGGTGTTCGAAGTTCATGCGACATGTTTGCTAAAAATTCTGATTTACTTAAGTTTGCAGCCTCAGCCACATTTTTAGCATGCTCGAGTTGTGAAGTACGCGCTCTTACTTGCTCTTCAAGAACATCTTTTGCTTCAAGTAATAAATCCTCTTTTTGCTTAAGATGGGTTACATTTTTAAATATGACCGCAAGTGCTATTTCGCCATGGTGATCTATCTCATTAAAAGAGCCAACTAAAGGTATATAACCTCCGGCTGTTTTAGATAAACGTAAATCGCAGCTAAATTGTCGATTACTATTTAATGTCGAAATCTTATCTTTAATACCTAAAATTGAATCATCATCTAAAAAATCAAATACTGATTTACCTTCGAGTTCATTAAACGGTAAGTTAAATAGTCTCAAGCAAGCATCATTAGCTTCTATCACTCTACCGCACTTTTCAAATAACATAATTGCATCGGGCGTATGTTTATAAATAACCTGAAGTAGGCTGTCTTTTTCAATCAGTGCATCAACCGTATCTTGTAGCCTTTCTACAAGCTCTGCGTTATGACGTTTTAATAACTCTGTTTGCCATAATTTATGTATTGATTGTAATAGTGAGCTATCGTTTAAAGGTTTAATAAGTACATCTTCTACGCCTTGACGAATTGCGTCGATCATTGAAACTTGATCAGGGCGTGAGGTAAATAACAAACAACGACAATGCGGTTGGGTTACTTTTAAATTTGAAAAAATTCCTAAACCTGTTCCGTCATCTAAAATAAAATCGCTTATCAGTATATCTATTTGCTTTTCTTTACTAATTTCTAAAGCTTCTGCGGAGGTTGTTGCAGTATGAGTCTCGATATGAGCACCGATTAAGCTATTTTTCATTTTTTCGAGACGTTCAGGAACATGGTCGACGAGTAAAATAGTAGGTAGTTGCAAAATATGGTTAGAGCCTAATTCTAATAGGCTCTCTAAAAGAGAAGTAATTTCTTTATTAGAAAAAAATGGGTAGACCACGGTTGCGTCAGGCGCGATATGATTTAGCTCGCTAAACGCAGTTAGTTGTTCACCTCTTTGTGCTTTTGGCGCAAGCAGCATAAAGCGCTCTTGCGCTACTTCGCTTACAAGCGGTTTTATAGAATCAACAGGCACACCATGGGCAACAACAACTAAGTCGTAATCGCCTATATTGGTATACATGTCTAGCATGCTGAAATGAACTAATTCGACTTCACACCCTATTAATTCTAAAAGCACTTTCACACGCATCGCGATGACACTACTACTATCAATAATTAATATTTTTCGAATCATCAAGCCACACTTCAAATTAATAAACTTAATATCCTAATAGCGTAGTCTATTTTTATTTAATTGGCATAAAGCCCTATCGTTTTTTTTGTAAAAAAATATTACAAGGTTTCATAAAACAGTTTATTTAAGATGCTTTCCAAAAATAGTCAGGCTGTAGGGCTTGTTATCCATTATGGCAACGCTTGGTAACTCGCCCCATATTTCAAAATCAAAATACTTAAATAATTTAACACTGGGTAAATTATGACTAAAAATAAAACCAAGCAATACTTTAATATTTAATTGCTTAGCTTGTGTTTGAGCAAATATCATTAGCTTTTTACCAAGCCCTTTACCTTGTGCTTTACGGGTAATGTAAATGCTCATCTCTACTGTGCCATCGTAAGCAGGACGCCCATAAAACGATTTATAACTTACCCAAGCAAGTACTTGGTTATTTTCGCAGTAAACATAAATAGGCCTTTTATCGTTATGGCTATTAAACCAGTCACGCTTTTCGTCAACAGTAACTTCTTGCGTATCTGCAGTTACCATTCGCCCTGCAATGGTTTCGTTATAAATGGCTACAATTTCACTAAGATCATCAATAGTTGCTAAACGGGTTGTCATAGGTCATTCAAAGGTTGATCAATTTGTTTCATATTAGCGTATGATTATCCAATCAAACAATTGAAAAGTTTAGGTAATGTAATGCTAAAAAAAATTATAATAGGATTAATGGCTTTATTTATTAATGCCCCACTCCACGCTGAAACATCATCAACTATAAACCAAACCTCTACCCAAGACTGTCAAGATTTTACCAATGTCGATATTCGAAAGCTGCGCTCAAAAGAATCTATTAATCTATGCCAATTTAAAAATAAGCCTTTATTAATAGTAAACACGGCAAGCAACTGCGGTTTTACACCCCAATTTAAAGGCCTTGAAGCGCTATATCAGCGATACAAAGAACAAGGTTTAGTCGTATTAGGCTTCCCTTCTGATGATTTTTTTCAAGAAGAGGATAGTGAAAAAGAAACTGCAAAAGTATGCTTTGTAAATTATGGTGTAACCTTCCCTATGTTTGCTACAAGCGAAGTGCGTGGTAGTAAAGCGAATCCAATTTTTAAATATTTGAATGAGCAAACTAGCTCTCCAAATTGGAACTTTTATAAGTATTTAGTGTCTGCTGATCGTGAGACGGTTTTACGATTTAACAGCAAAGCAGCACCTGATTCAGAACAAATGATTGCTGCAATTGAAACTGTGCTTTCTGATAAATAAGTTTATACTGGTACAATTAGTTCAAACTAACTAGAATGATATTTTAACTCGGTTAAAAAAACACCACACTATACTCGGGAGATTTTATGACAGTAGCAAGCGCACGACATATACTTGTAGACAGTGAAGCACAATGCTTAGACTTAAAAACAAAAATTGAGCAAGGCGAAGACTTTGCTGAATTAGCCAAAGCGCATTCAAACTGCCCATCAGGTCAAGATGGCGGTGCTCTTGGTGAGTTTGGTCCTGGTATGATGGTTCCAGAGTTTGATAAAGTTGTGTTTTCAGCTCCAATTAACCAAGTACAAGGCCCTGTGCAAACTCAATTTGGTTATCATTTACTTGAAGTTACTAGCCGTTCAGAATAAATTTAACTGTATCGTAAGTAACGTTTTATAAAAGCCGCTTATGCGGCTTTTTTATGGAGTAATTATGCAATTAATTGGTTCTGTACCTTCACCTTACGTGCGCCGAATTAGAATTTGGGCACAACAAAACAACTGTAAACTAGAGCTTGTGAGTCTTGATATATTTTCTGAGCAAGATCGCCCTACTATGGCCAGTAAAAATCCAGCTCAAAAGATTCCCATTCTGGTAGATGGCGACTTAACACTTAGTGACTCTAATTCTATATTGCGCTATTTACTTGAAAAAACAGGACAACCAAAACTAACGTGGCCGCAAGAGCACTTACTTACGACTATAAATGCCTGTAACGATTCGCTAGTAGAAATGCTGCTATGTGAACGCTCTGGATTTGACATCAAAAGCGATAAACTCTTTTTTAATTTGCAAAACGAACGAATTGAACAAACATTAAGCTTTTTAAATACCCATTTAAGCGATGAAGAATTTAAAAGCTGTGAATACCTCAACATCAGTTTATACTGCCTGCTTGATTGGATTTGCTTTCGTGAATTAACTGACTTTAGTCAGTATTCAGAGCTTGTTGCTTTTCATAAGCAATATGGCAAGCGTCAAGCAGCAATAGATACTAATCCTCGTCACTAATTTAAAAAGGTAAACACATGAGCGATATCGAAATTGAATCACAACTAGTTAACTTTGTAGAAAAAGTACGTGTTAGCGAAGTAATTTGGGCACTTGGTGCAGAAGATAATGGCTTTGTAGTGTGCGATTCTAACCAATTTGACGAAACTGACGTACTACTGCTTTGGGAAAGTGAAGAAGCAGCTAAAGCGCAATGTAAAGAAGAGTGGAAAGACTACAGCCCTGTAGAAATAAATCTTGATGAATTTTTAGATGCATGGGTTGAAGATTTAAATGAAGATAACGCACTTGTTGGCATTAACTGGAATGATGACCAAGTATGTACAGAGATTGAACCTACTGGTTTAGCTCGCGCATTAAGTGAATAATACTTTATACGCTTTATTTTAAGAGCGGATAAAACCCGACTAGCATCTACTGCTAGTTGGGTATAAAATAAAACATATCATTATTTTCAAGGTATTACGTTGAAAACCCATCTTGGTCGCCGGCCCTTTTCAGCCATGGAACTGCACACTCTTTATAATGGATATATATACGGTGATTTTAAAGTTGCACGTGAGCAACCAAAACACTGGCATTTTTGGCTTCCTCTAATTGCATACTACAGTGGTGCATATAGCGATGAAATTGGTTATCTAACGCTTGATGATCTGTCTCTTGAAAAAGATGTCTTATGTTTTAATTTTCATACTCACGGTAAGATAAAACCTCGCTTAGTTCCTGTGCATCAGGCACTTATAGATGCCGGGTTTAATGAATATTTAGCATTCATAAAATCACAAAATCAACAACGATTAATGTTCGACTTACCCGCTAAAACTGGCAGATACAGTGAAAAAGTCCGTATTTGGTTTTCAGGTGAAGGTGAGCGAGCCGGCTATTTACAAAAGTGTGATATACCAAACGTTGATCAACTCGGTATGAAAACAGCCGTAAGCAGCCTTCGTCTTAACTTTGAACAACAAGTGCGTATACATGCTCTGCAAGCCAACTCTAAAGACGCCTTTAATTACCTCATGGGATTTAACGAATACCCACATAATGAATTTAAGGACGTGCTTTTATTAAATAACGTGATCCAAAAAATACGTATTATTAACTCACACCTGCATTGGCAGCGTTTTATAACACGCGAAAGCCACTGACAAACTTTGTTACTATTTTCCCTTAAAGTCACCGTTATAATCAATTACTCTATTAAAAAAAACTGTTAGGATATCTAACCCCCTAATAATATGAGCATAAAAAAGCCTATTTAGGGTAGTTTCTAACAACAACAATCTAGGGATCACTATGTTTCTTAAAAGCCTCTTAACAGTGAGCGTTGCTTTGGCAATGGGTGCTGCAAACGCTAACGAATTCGTTATTGAAAAACTCGCAAAACCAAGTTCTCAACAGGTATCGTTAACACTCGATCCGAGCCAAGATACATTCACAGGGATGACTGAGATTTCCCTAGAAGTACTAAAACCAACAAAATACATTGAATTAAATGGCGTAGCTTACGCTGTTAAAATGGCGCAACTGCTTGGCGACGAAAACTGTGACTTAAACAACGAAATGCTTAAAACAGGTAAAGTTAAATTTAGCTGTGATGAGCAAATCCAACCAGGTAAATACACCCTTAAAGTTGATTTTTCAGCGCCATATAACCGTCAAAGTGTTGGTTTATACAAAACGTTAGACCAAGGCACACCTTATTTATTTACTCAATTTGAAATGAGTGATGCACGCCGTGCATTTCCTGTTTTTGATGAGCCAAGTTACAAAATTCCATTTCAGTTAACGATTACTGCGCCTACATCACAAAAAGTATATTCAAATACGCCAGAGTTAAAAACAACAGTTAATGGCGATATGACCACACACTTTTTTGATAAAACACCGCCAATCCCTTCATACCTAGTAGCGATGGCTGTTGGCCCGTTTGAAGAATTAGAAATTAAAGGCATGCCAATTCCTGGTCGTGTAATTACCCCTCAAGGTAAAATCCACTTAGCCCAATACGCAAAAGAAAACATGCCAAAAGTACTGGGCGCACTTGAAGCGTATTTTGGTATTCCTTACGTTTACAAAAAATTAGACTCAGTAGCGGTACCAGAGTTTCCATTTGGCGCAATGGAAAACTCCGGCTTAGTAACCTACCGAGAAGATATTTTATTAGTTGATTTAGCTGCAGCAACACGCAGTAAAAAACAACGTAATGTATCAATTATTGCTCACGAACTTGCTCACCAATGGTACGGTAACTTAGTAACCATGAAATGGTGGAACGACTTATGGTTAAACGAAGCATTTGCTAGCTGGATGGCTGCAAAAATTACTAAGCAGCTTAACCCTGAGTTTGAATCGCACTTAGACCTGCCACAAAACAACGTAATGGCACTTGATGCACGCCTAAGTACCAAGCCTATTCGTAAGCCAATTAAAACTGAAGCCGACATTATGGACGGTTTAGGTCTTGCTTACAGTAAAGGCAGCTCAGTACTTGCTATGGTTGAAAACTGGATTGGCGAAGATGCATTTCAAAAAGGTATTCAAAGTTACTTAAAAGAGTTTTCATATAAAAATGCTGAAGCAGCCGACTTATGGGAAGCACTTGGTAAAGCGTCAAATAAAGACGTAGCGAGTGTTTTAAAATCGTTTATTGAGCAATCTTCTTTCCCACTAGTTAAAGTAACTCAACAAGGTAGCAAAGTAACTATTTCACAAAGCCGCTTTGTAAACGCAGGCGTTGATGCGCCAGAGCAGTTATGGAATGTACCGGTGGCAATTAAATATGGTGCTGGCGATAAAGTAAAAACAGCAAACGTATTACTTAATAAACAAAGCCAAACACTAGATTTAGACTTTGAACCAGAGTGGATTTATCCTGACCAAGGTGCATTAGGCTACTACCGCTGGGTAATGGATGATGCACAATTTAGCGCACTTGTTAAAAAGGCGCCAAGCGTACTGAGTGACCGTGAACGCTTAGCGTTACTATCTGCTACTGATGCGCTACTTGATGCTGGTGTTATATCTGCTGCTAAGTTAATGCAAACACTTGAAGTGTTCGTAAGCGATAGCCACCCTCGCGTAGCAAATACCGCACTAGGTTACTTAGTGTCGCAACAGCGCACTTTTAAAGACGATAGCAATAAAGACCTATGGCCTGAATTTATTCGCGGTGCAGTAACGCCTGCTGCTAAAAAATATGGTTTAGAAGCAAAAGCGGGTGAAGATGGTGCTATTGCACAACTTCGTGCAGCCGTTGTATCACGCTTAGGTTTTGATGGTGAAGATCAAAACGTCATCAATAAAGCCAAAGAACAAACGCAGGTTTATTTAAATGATCCACAAAAAGTAGACCCATACTTAGCGGGTACGTACTTAACTCTTGCTGCTTTTCATGGTGACAAAGCGCTGCTTGATCAATTCATGACAACGTTTAAAACGACTAAAGATCCGCAAGTACGCACAAACATGCTTGCAGCTATGGGCTTTTTTGGTAAACCTGAGTTACAAAAAGCGGTATTAGCTTATAGCTTAACGGATGAAGTAACGGCATCTGACATGCGTACTATTTTGTCAGGTCAAAGTTACACAGATGAGCGCCAAGCGTTATTTATTGATTGGGTTTACAGTAACTACGATAAAGTAACAGCAAGCTTACCGCCTTTCTTTATTCCTAACTTGCCGTACTTTACAACTGCAAGCTGTGATGCAGAAAGCTTAGCGACAACAAAAACCTTCTTTAACGAAAAAGTAGCTGATGTAGCCGGTTACGCTCGTACATTAAGTAAGCTTGAAGAAAGCACAAACGATTGTATCGCGCTTAAAACACGTGAACTAGAATCGGTTAATAGCTTCTTAAAAAGTAAGTAACCCTTAGGTTTATTAAGCTATAAAAACACAAAAGCCGCTGAATATAAATTCAGCGGCTTTTTACGTTTATGTTTTACTAGTTACCAATAATCATCGTTAGCTTGGCTATAAAGTCTTTTGCTGCTTGCTCAGAGTTTATTTTAAATGCCACACCGTAGTGAATAGGTTGAGCGCTTTTAAAAATTCGCGTAGGAAAGCGTGTCATCTCACTGCTATGGAAGTACCCTTGCGCACGTGTTACGCCATCTATATCATTAAAATCATCGCTAAATACTTCAAATGCTGGGCGAATTACTATTTTACCCTTGCCGCTTTCGCTGTGGGTATAAAATGCTTCTTTAGAGTTTACTAACATGTACTCTGCAATATTTTTAATCTTAAAATTACTTCTGCACTGTAATTTAATGAGCTGTTCTGTAAGCTCGTCTGCACTATAAGCCACGTGTAATCCCTATTAGTTAATTTGCGTATTAGATTAACGCATACACACAATAAAATCTGAATTTATTTGCCTGCTTTACTTTGTTATATCACATACAAAAGCGAGTTTTTCATTGTTGTAACTCATTCTTGTTATACTTGTTTCGCAGTAGGCGCTTAAATTAAGCCATTGCGATACTTCATCACTTCCATCAAGTTTACGCTGATAAACGCGGTTTTTAATAGCATAAGCAATGGTCGCATTATCTTTTAAAATAAAATCTTGAACTTGAGCCGGTAACCTTAATAGGTCTTCAACTTGTTTATCTTGTGGATTAAAACTCGCTAAAATGTGTTGCTCGTTTTTAGTGTAACTAAATAAAAATGCAGCCATTGAGTTGTTATAAATAAGCGTTCGGCCAATATTACTGGCAGCTATTTCCCCCTTCGCTTGTGCAACTGAAGTATATTGAAGAGTGTGAGGCTTTCCTAAAATAAACATCACTAAATCATTTTGGACACCCCATGCATGGTATCCAACAGGTTCAATCCAATTAAAAATACGACTTGGCGCATCTTCATTTTTGAGTGGGTATTGCCACAATTTTTGCTTACCGTCAGCTTCTACAACAATCGCTGATATCGCATCACCACTTGGCATAACCGTTGGTGAATATTCGCTTACAGGAGAGTTAGTTATATTGGTAACTTTTTTTGACGTGAAATCATAATAAGCAATATCAGTTTGGCTTTGCCCTTTATTAATTACTTCATGAGTAAAGTATAAACCTGTACTTGTTAAGTGCGGTTGGTTGTTATAACTATTTTTATCGCTCACTATACTAACTTGTACCCCGAAAGGTGTATTTAAATCAGCAAGTAACACTTGGCTTTTTGGCATGCTAGCCTGCACCACTATTGGGCTCAGCGCTGCTATAGAAAATAATCCAAGTAATGGTTTAATAAGTTTCATGCTTTCTCTCGTTTTAATTTTAAGCACCTCATGATAACGTTATTTGCTGATGGCGTCACTTGAGCTAAGTCAGTCAACTCTTAAGATACCCAAACGACTTAAAATAATGTTAAGTTTAGTCTGGTTATAAAACCTGGTCCTAAAAAAGAGAATTAACATGTCAGCTAAAAATCCTATTATTGCGATTACGGGTTCATCTGGTGCGGGTACAACCACCACAACGAATGCAATTAAACATATTTTCCGTAGCCTTAATATTCAAGCGGCTTTTGTCGAAGGAGATAGCTTTCATCGTTACACTCGCCCCGAAATGGATAAAAAAGTTCGAGAGGCACAACAAGAAGGTAAACATATTAGTTACTTTGGCAGAGAGGCCAATGACTTTGGCGCTTTAAAAACGCTGTTTGAAAACTATAGCGAAACAGGTCAAGGAAAGCTACGCCGCTACTTACATACCTTTGATGAAGCCGTTCCGTACAATCAATTACCTGGTACATTTACACCTTGGCAAGATCTTGACCATAATACTGACATTTTGTTTTATGAAGGGTTACACGGTGGTGTAGTTGATCAAGATGTAGACGTTGCAAAGCATGTCGATTTATTAATAGGCATGGTTCCAATTATTAACCTTGAATGGATTCAAAAATTAATACGCGATACATCCGAACGAGGCCATTCTCGCGAAGCGGTTATGGGCTCTATTGTGCGCAGTATGGATGACTATATAAATCATATTACCCCGCAGTTTTCTCGTACCCATATTAATTTTCAACGCGTGCCGACCGTTGATACATCAAACCCATTTAGCGCCAAAGATATTCCATCTCTTGATGAAAGCTTTGTAGTTATTCGCTTTAGGGGTATTGATGATGTTGATTTTCCTTATTATTTACGGATGATCGAAGGCAGTTTTATGTCTCGTATTAATACGCTTGTAGTACCAGGGGGCAAAATGGGCTTAGCTATGGAGCTGGTTCTTACTCCACTTATTAAAGATATTATTTTGAAAAAGCGTGCACTGGAAAACTTAGCACCTTTGGATATACCTATTTAACTCCTCTTCTAAGATTGAGCTCTCTCACGTACACTGCTGATTTTAGTAACAATAAGGGACATTGTGTTGTACTCATTAAAAATTATTGTGGGTTCTAAAAACCCTGTAAAAATTAACGCGGCTAAACATATTTTTGCAATGTATTTCCCTGAACATGAAATTGATTGCCAAGGTGTTGATGCCCTATCCAATGTGCCAGATCAACCTATTGGCGAAGAAGAAACACGTGTTGGCGCACAAAACCGTGTTAATTATTGCAAAGAGCATTACCAAGCTCACTACTACGTGGCAATGGAAGGCGGTGCAGAGCAATTTAGCTATGGTGCAGCAACCTTTGCTTACGTAGTTATTGATAATGCCTTAAATCAGGTTGTAGGGCGCAGCAGCAACCTCCCCTTGCCTCAAGTGCTTTATAACGCCTTACTTAATGGCGAAGAGCTTGGCGATGTAATGGACAAAGCATTTAATACCACCAACGTTAAACAAAAAGGGGGCGCTATTGGGTTACTTACAAACAATCACGCCACGCGCGAAAGCACCTATACACAAGCACTCACTTTAGCTATGGCGCCCTTTCTACACGTAGATCTCTACAGCCAAACAAATTAATTTAGGAAGTTTAATGAAATACAACTATGTATTGTTTGATGCAGACGAAACCTTATTTAGGTTTGATATTTTAGCGGGCATGACTCGCATGTTTAAAGCTTACAACGTAGATTTTAGCCAAGACGATTATATTCATTATCAAAAAACCAATAAGCAGCTGTGGGTTGATTATCAAAATGGCACTATTAGCGCAGATTACTTACAAGTAACACGCTTTAATGAGTGGGCTTCAAAGCTTAAAGTGCCCGCAAAAGAGCTAAACGATGCTTTTTTAGATGCTATGGCGCAAATTTGCGAGCCATTACCTGGTGCTATTGAGCTTTTAAATAAACTTAAGCCAAATGCTCGATTGGGTATTATTACTAACGGATTTGCCCGCTTACAAACCGTACGCCTTGAGCATACTGGCTTAAAAGATATGTTTGAATGGTTAGTAATATCTGAACTTGTGGGTATAGCAAAACCAAATAAAGCGATTTTTGAGCACACATTTGAGCTAATGGGTAACCCAGATAAAAGCGAGATACTTATGGTGGGTGATACTGCTGCAAGTGACATACTTGGCGGCAACAATGCAGGTATTGATACTTGCTGGTTACAACACCCTGGTGAGCAATTAGCCGATGGAATAAAACCAACCTATACAGTAACTCATTTAAATCAGTTACAAGCTCTTTTAGAGTTATAATAGAGTAAATTTTACGCAAAAAAAATGACGCTAATTAGCGTCATTTTTTATAACTGTTTGTGAGCTGTTCTTTTACTGCTTTTAGGCTGGAGCTAACTCAAGACCGGGTGCAGGCATCGTCACAGGCGTTTCAAATGTTGCCCACTCCCATGCTGACTCTGTAGCCATAATTTTACGTAGTAATTTATTATTTAAATCATGACCCGATTTAAATGCAGTTACTTTACCCAAAAGATTATGACCTGTCATAAACATGTCACCAACACAGTCTAATATCTTGTGCTTAACAAACTCATCGCTATAACGTAAGCCATTAGGATTTAAAACTTTGAATTCATCAAGTACCACAGCACTATCCATGCTACCACCTAGCGCTAGGTTGTTTGCATGCATGTATTCAATATCTTTCATAAATCCAAAAGTACGCGCACGGCTAATTTCTTCAATAAAGCTTTGCGTTGTTATATCCAACCCAATACGTTGGCGACTTTCATTGATAGCTGGGTGGTTAAATGCAATCTCAAAGTCGATATGAAAACCATCATATGGTTCAACTTCAGCCCACTTACCATCTTCTTCAATGCGTACTTTTTCTTTAATACGGATAAAGCGTTTAGCAACGTTTTGTTCTTCAATTCCGCCTTTTTGTAACAGATATATAAATGGTAATGCACTACCATCCATAATCGGCACTTCTGAGCTGTCCAATTCTACAATTAGATTATCAATGCCCATTGCAGCAACAGCTGCAATAAGATGCTCAGTAGTTGATAAGCGAACACCATCTTTGTTAATTAAACAGGTACACAACTGCGTATCACCAACGGCTTCAGGTGTTGTTTCAAAATCAACAACCGGATCAAGGTCGACACGACGAAATACAATCCCAGTATTTGCGCTCGCAGGTCGGAGAGTTATTGTGACCTTCTCACCTTTATGAAGTCCAATTCCTATGGCTTTGACTACTTGTGCAATCGTACGCTGTTTAATCATAGGTATGCTCACTTTTAAATCAGTTACAGTTAGACGGCGGATTTTAACATAAATCCTTTTGCCTTTCAACATTTGTATATATTTCAAACAAAAGTATTATTAAATGTTAATCTGCCTGCTTACGTAAAAAAGCGGGAATATCAAAATAATCACCACCTTCTGATTTATCTGCTTTTTTACTATTTTGCGCTGAAGAACTTGAACTGCTTGAACTCGTTGAAGGCGCTTTTTCTTTACTTTGCGCTTGCTCTTTAGTCGTATTTTCTTCAGTGTTTGTATCTTGGCTTGCAAAGCTTGGTACGTACATACTGCTCGTTTGGTTTGATGTGCTTGCAACATCAGAACCTGATGCTTTTTTAAAGCCGTTATCAACAATACCAAACTGTGGACGACGATCGCCGCCTAAACCAGTTGCAACAACCGTTACACGTAGCTCATCAGTCATTTCTGGGTCGATTACCGCACCAACAACAACCGTTGCGTTTTCTGACGCAAGTGCTTTAACGTGATTACCAACAATTTCAAATTCTTCAATCGCAATGTCCATACCAGCGGTAATATTAACTAAGATACCTTTAGCACCTGTTAAATCAACGTCTTCTAGTAGTGGGCTTGAGATAGCGGCTTCTGCAGCTTCTTGTGCACGATCAGGACCTGACGCAGACGCCGTTCCCATCATTGCAGTACCCATTGCAGACATTACTGTTCTAACATCGGCGAAATCCACGTTAATTAAACCAGAACGTGTAATTAGCTCTGCTATACCTTGTACCGCACCAAATAATACGTCATTAGCTTTAGCGAAGGCATCTAGAAGTGTAGTCCCTTTCCCTAAAACTTTAAGCAATTTATTGTTAGGAATTGTAATAAGTGAATCTACAATTTCTGACAATTCATTAATGCCTTGTTCAGCGGCTGCTGCACGTTTTTTACCTTCAAAATCAAAAGGACGTGTTACAACTGCAACGGTTAAAATACCGAGTTCTTTAGCAATTTTAGCAACTACCGGTGCAGCACCAGTACCTGTACCACCGCCCATACCGGCTGCAATAAATACCATATCGGCGCCTTCAAGGCTGGCACGAATTGTATCTGCATCTTCTTCAGCCGACTTACGGCCTACTTCAGGGTTTGCGCCCGCACCCAACCCAGAGGTTATTTGTGTGCCTAGTTGAACTGTAATATCGGCAGCAGAGTTACGTAATGCTTGCGCATCCGTATTAGCGGCTATAAAACGCACGCCTTCTATTTGTTGTTTTACCATGTGCTCAACAGCGTTACCGCCACCACCGCCCACGCCGATTACTTTTATTACAGCTTCTTCGCTGTGTTGTTCCATTATATCAAACATGTTTACTCTCCGACTTGAGTCTTAAAACTCGCCTTGGAACCATTTAGTAATGCGGTTCCACCAATTATTGTTATCCTCTGCTTTCGACTTTTGTGCATTCATCGATTGCATGGTACGCCCGTATTGTAACAAACCAACAGCGGTTGCGTACGAAGGATCATCTACATAGTCTGTCAAACCAACCATCCCGATTGGTTTGCCTATTCTTACTGGCATTTGGAAGATGTCTTCTGCCACTTCCATAGCGCCAGTCATTTTAGCAGTTCCGCCTGTTATAACGAGACCTGCCGCAATTTGGTCTTCTAAGCCTGAACGACGAATTTCTTCCATCGCAAGCTCAAATAATTCTCTAAAACGAGGCTCTACCACCTCAGATAATGTATGGCGCGACATTAACCTTGCTGGTCGTCCGCCTACACTTGGTACTTCAATCGTGTCTTCGCTACTTGCCATTTGGCTACTAGCACATGCGTATTGTACTTTGAGTGACTCGGCATGTGATATAGGTGTGCGAAATATTTTTGCAATATCACCAGTAACTTGGTTACCCGCTACAGGTATAACCGCAGAGTGACGAAGTGCGCCATTAATATAAATGGTGATATCCATAGTACCGCCACCAATATCAAGTACTGCAACACCTAGCTCTTTTTCGTCATCTGTTAGTACAGAATAGCAAGACGCAAGTGCAGTAAAGATAAGTTGATCGACTTCAAGACCACAGCGTTCTACACATTTTTCGATATTTTTTGCCATATCGTTTGAGCACGTAATGATATGTGCACGCGCTTCCATACGAACGCCGCTCATGCCTAGTGGGTTTTTAATGCCCTCTTGCATATCAATGCTGTATTCTTGTGGCAATGCATGTAGCATTTTACGCTCTGCTGAAATAGGCACAGAACGCGCAATATGTATTACGTTTTCAATATCTTCGTCAGTGACTTCGGTGTTATTGATTGCCACCACACCACTTTCGTTTTGGCACTGTATATGTTTGCCAGAAATACCCAAATACACAGAGCTTATACGACAATCAGCCATTAACTCGGCCTCGTCTATTGCTCGTCGAATAGACTCAGACACTAAGTTTAAATCGTTAACGCCGCCTTTATCCATACCATGAGATACTTGGCTGCCCACACCAACAATGCTGAGCTTGTTATCTGCGGTGATTTCACCTACCGTGGCAACCACTTTCGAGGTGCCAACGTCTAATCCTATTACTAGGTTTCTTTCTGCTGACTTAGTCATGCCTTACTCTTATTTTGTAATTGTTCTTCTTGCATTGGCTTAAAGCTTACTGCAAGGCCGGTATCATACCGTAAATCGATTGTATCTACTTGTGCATCTGCACGTTGTTCCATTCGTGGATAAACGTCTATAAAACGTTGTACACGCTTGGCTTTATCTTTACGTCCTAAATTTAAGCGAATCCCGTTATCTAGCCAAAGTTGCCACGAAAAACGCTCCGATAATGCCAAACTTGTTAATGTTAAACCATTAACTCTGAGCATTTCATCAAATTGCTTAAAAGCAACCCACGCCTCTTCTTCGCTACCTTCTGGGCCATATAACTGCGGTAAGTTATCATCTAACTTATCGCTGCTGGCTTGAAATGCTTGGCCACTTTGGTTGAGCAACAAGTCGCTATTCCAGTGGGCAACTACTTCATGTTCAACTACATACACCTGTATAGTATCAGGCCATTGTTTACGTACCGAAGCGGTAGCAACCCAAGGCAAGTCTTGAACTAGCTGCTGCACGTGCTTAACATCAAGTTCAAAAAAACTACTTAAATCGGCTTTTTTAATTGCTTTTATAATTGCCGTTTCATCTGTGTATTTGGGATGCCCTTGCACTGTAAGGTGCTTAATTTGAGCATCTTTATTTTCAACTAACCAATCAGATACACCGGTGGTTATTTGTACTAAGCCTATAACCACAACCAGAAAAAAACTCACTCCAAAAATCAGCGACCAATTAAAGTTAAGTTGCTGTTTTAGTTGTTGAGCTTTTTCTAAAAGGGGATGCATATTAAAGCGTTTGCTCTAAAATGCGAACAACTAATTGTTCAAAAGTTGCCCCGTTCGCTTTTGCAGCCATCGGTACTAGTGACTTTTCAGTCATGCCTGGTACTGTATTTACTTCAAGCAGGTAAAAATTCCCTTGCTCGTCTTGCATAGCATCAACACGACCCCAACCACTTGCACCCACTAAATCAAACGCATCTAGCGATATGGCTTGTAAGTACTTAGTATCTTGCTCTGATAAATCTGCAGGGCAATGATACTGGGTTGTATTTGATTGATACTTAGCTTGGTAATCGTAAAAGCCATTAGGTGTCGTCATCTCAATGACTGGTTGTACATCCTCGCCAAGCACCGTAATTGTAAACTCACGACCAGTGATCCACTGCTCTACAAGTACTTGGTTATCAAACTTAAATGCATTAGCTAGTGCATCTTCAAGCTCTTGTGTTGTACTTGCTTGCGCCATACCTATGCTTGAACCTTCATGCGATGGCTTAACCATTACCTTTTTAAATTCATCCATAATGGCTTTAGCATCAAAACCTTTTTTAGCATCAACTACGGTATAAGGTGCAGTGCTTAAACCCGCTGATTTAAATAAGTGCTTACAACGTACTTTATCCATAGCAAGTGCTGAACCTAGTACATTACTGCCCGTGTAAGGCAAGTTCATAAATTCAAGTGCTCCCTGCACTGTGCCGTCTTCGCCACCACGGCCATGCAAAGCAATAAAAACGCGATCTACATTTAATTCTTTTAACTCCCACAAAGAACGACTTTGTGGGTCAAATGCAATTGCATCAATACCACTATTTTGCAGCGCATTTAAAACAGCCTGACCCGATCGTAAAGACACTTCACGCTCTGCTGAGTTACCACCTAGCAGTACCGCTACTTTACCAAATTGTGTGTTTACCTGAGTCATACTTCACCTTGCTTAAGTTTTTCTATCGACATACCCGTTGCAGCTAATGTTTTAACTAACTGGCCTATATTACCAGCGCCTTGGGTTAATACTAAATCATTGTTTTGTAAATTTGCGGCCAAAACACCTGCAAGCTCAGCATTTGTTGCTACGTGCAGCGGCTCTTTGCCACGTTGGCGAAGGCTACGACATAAGCTTTTGCTGTCTGCCCCCACAATAGGATCTTCACCAGCGCTATACACATCAAGTAATAGCAACTGATCTACATCAGCAAGTACTTTTACAAAATCTTCGTATAAGTCGCGTGTACGAGAAAACCTATGAGGTTGATAAACCATTACTAAACGCTTATCAGGCCAACCTTCACGTACTGCTGCAATTGTTGCTGCAACTTCTGAAGGGTGATGCCCGTAATCATCAACTAACATCACATTGCCCCGCTCGTTTTCAAATTCACCATAATGCTGAAAACGACGACCAATGCCTTCAAACTTATGCAGCGCTTCTAAAATTGCATGATTCGCAATGTTTTGATCTTTTGCAACAGCAATCGCAGCGGTTGCATTAAGTGCATTGTGTCTACCTGGCATATTTAACGTGGCAGTTAAACACTCTCCTTGCTTGTTAGTTACTGTAAATGTGCACGTATTAGCTGATTGGCTAAAGTCGCTCATGCGATAATCAGCATCCTTCGATTCGCCATACGTGATAACTGGGCGACCAAAGCGAGGGATAAGCTCTGCAGCAACTTCAGAATCAATACATACAACAGCTAAACCATAAAACGGCAAGTTATGAATAAAATCGACATACGTGTCTTTCATTTTTTCAAGACTGCCGCCGTAAGTATCCATGTGATCTTCTTCAATATTTGTGATCACCGAGACCATTGGCTGTAAGTGTAAAAACGACGCATCGCTTTCATCAGCTTCTGCTATTAAAAAATCACTTTTACCTACTTTTGCGTTACTACCTGCGCTATTTAACAAGCCACCAATAATAAAAGTTGGATCGAGCCCTGCTTGTCCATAAATACTTGCAATTAGGCTTGTTGTCGTTGTTTTACCATGCGTACCCGCAATCGCTATACCGTGGCGAAAACGCATTAGCTCTGCGAGCATTTCTGCGCGGCGCACAACAGGGATTCTTGCGGCTTTGGCTGCAATAATTTCAGGGTTTTTTTCATCAATCGCGCTTGAAACAACCACTACATTGGCATCTTTCACGTTATTTTCATGATGGCCAATAAATACCTCAGCACCGGCTTTAATTAAGCGATCTGTCATAGCGCTATGAGCAATGTCAGAACCTGTAATACGGTAGCCTTCAAAAGCGAGTACTTCAGCAATACCGCCCATACCGGCTCCACCAATACCAATAAAGTGAATGGTTTCTATTCGGCGCATTGCTGGGCGCGTGTGTTTTTCTTGTACTGACGTTTCTTTCACTTATTTTCTCTTATTTGTTACTTGCTCACAGTGCGTTGCTACGCTTGCTGTGGCATCTAAAATGGCTTGTTTTTTTGCATTTGTAGCCATTTCAGTAATTAATGAAGGTTGGGCTAAATATGGGCTTAATAGTTCAACAATTGATTGTTTATTAAACTGCCCTTGTGGCATTAATAATGCGCCATTAGCCATCACTAAATATTGTGCGTTTGCTGTTTGATGGTCGTCCACTGCATGTGGAAAAGGAACAAAAACAGCCATTTTACCTGCCGCTGCAATTTCGCTAACAGTTAATGCACCTGCGCGACAAACAACAATATCAGCCCAGCTATACGCCGCGTCCATATCATCAATAAATTCAGCTATTTTTGTATTACCATCCGCAAAGCCATGCATTTTATAAGCTGTTTCTACAGTAGATAAATGACCCTTACCTGTTTGATGCCATACGCTTATAGGAGCTGTATTATTTAGTACTTTAAATGCTTCTGGTAATGTTTGATTAAGCACTTGTGCACCGAGCGAGCCCCCTACCACTAAAATATTAATAGGGCTTGATACATCGCGTTTGGCTATATTCATAACGCTTTGGCGAACTGGGTTACCTACTAGCTCGGCTTGACCCTGTGCAAAAGCACTTGGAAATGCTGCTAATACACGTGTAGCCACCTTAGCTAGCAGTTTATTGCTCATACCCGCTACAGCGTTTTGCTCGTGAATAACTAACGGAATACCTAAACTCTTTGCGGCAATTCCCGTGGGTCCCGTAACATAACCGCCCATTGCAAGTACTACATCAGGGCGCTGTTCTTTCAATACCTTACGCGCTTGCAATACTGCATTAACTACCATGAATGGGGCTTTAATAAGACGTTTTAATCCGTTACCACGAACACCTTTTACATTAATAAAATCAATATCTATATTATGCTTAGGTACAACGCTTGCTTCCATTCGATCTGGTGTGCCAATCCAGCTAACTTGCCAGTCCTGCTGTTTTAAATAATCAGCCACTGCAATACCAGGAAAAATGTGTCCGCCAGTTCCACCAGCCACTACTACTAATTTTTTACTCATCGCTTACCTCCACCTGAGGTGGCTTGCTTGGTTGCCATTTTGGTTTCAAAATCTACGCGCAATAAGATGCCCGTGGCAATGGTCATAATTAACAAGCTTGAACCACCATAAGAAATAAATGGCAGGGTTAAACCCTTAGTTGGCAAAATACCCGCGCTCGCACCTACATTCACCATGGTTTGAAATGCAAACCAAATACCAATGGCAAACGAAAAATAGCCTTCGTATTCTTTGCCACACTTAAGCGCTTGTTGGCCTATTAATAACGCTCTAAATACTAAAGTAGCTAATACCATTAAAATACTCACAACGCCTATTAAACCAAGTTCTTCACCTATTACAGCAAAAATAAAATCGTTATGCGCTTCAGGTAAATATTGCAGTTTTTGTACACTGTTACCTAAGCCTTGGCCAAACCAACCACCTTGGCTATAAGCCATTAGCGATTGAACCAACTGATAACCTTTACCAAAAGGATCATCCCAAGGGTCTAAAAAGCCAACAACACGCGCCATTCGATATGGTTCAACAATAATCAGTAATACAACTAAACCGACGCCAGTTAGAATAAGTACAAAGAACTGCCATAATTTAGCGCCAGCTAAAAACAGTAAACCAACCGTTGTTACAAACATAACAACCACTGTGCCTAAATCAGGTTGCAGCAAAATAAGCAGCGCATACACTGCAAATACAGCTATTGGCTTTGCAAAGCCTTTAATATTTTCTTGTACTTCTTCGCGTTTTCTTACCAAATAACCCGCAATATAACTAAAAAAGTATAATTTAGCGGCCTCAGCCACCTGAAAACCAACAGGTCCAATAGGTATCCATCGTTTAGCACCATTCACTTCACGCCCAACAATCAATACCGCTATTAACAGCACCATGCCTAGTATTAATAAATAAGGGTTGGATCGTTTCCACCAATCCATTGGCACACAAACACTTATCCAAAAAAGCACAAAAGACATTGCCAAAAACATGCTGTGGCGAATAGTAATATGGTATGGGTCATCAAATAACCGCTCAGCGGTCGGCATTGAAGCGCTGGTTACCATGATAAAACCAACACCAATTAACATAATTACGCAGTACAGCAGCGGTACATCATACAACTGACCTGAAGGTTTTGGTGTTAATGCATCTCTTATATCGGCAAAAGCAATCATAGTCGCCCTGCCATAACACGTTGAATAAAGTCATCACCACGTTGCATATAGTTGTTATACATATCAATGCTGGCACATGCAGGTGCTAACAAAACAATATTGCCTGTACTACTAAGTACGTTGGCCAAAGCAACGGCTTCTTCCATGTTGTTAGTTAAATAGCTCTTATTGGTAATCGCAGCTAAGTCACTTGCATCTTTACCAAAACAAATTAATGCTTTTACATGCTGTTCTATGTAGGGTTTAAGTGCGTTTAAATCAGCGCCTTTAGCATCGCCACCTGCAATAACAATCAGGTTTTCACCATCACTAGCCAAACTATCTATTGCAGCAATGGTCGCTCCAACATTCGTTGCCTTTGAATCGTTAAAATACTTTACACCGTTAAGCTCAGCTACAAATTGGCAGCGATGAGCCAATCCATTAAATTGACCTAACGCGTTCTTATATTGCGCTTTACTTACTTCAAACGGACTTAAAAGCGCCATTACTGCAAGCGTATTTAAATAATTGTGCTTACCCACTACCGCAAGCGTATCAACAGGTAAAAATGCATCGCCTTTAAGCATAAAATGAGTTTCGCCATTATGCTGCGCTAAATGGTAATCACCTTGTTGAGCACCAAAGCTGATTAGGGGGGTTGTACCGCGCTCAACTGGATGTGTTTGAATATCGTCGGCATTGACAACAATAAGCTCTGCACCGTCATAAATACTTAGCTTTGAGTCTATATAAGCTTGGTAACTGTCGTATCGGTCAAGGTGATCTTCTGACACATTTAATACCGTTGCACTCACGGGTTTTAAACTCGTTGTGGTATCTAGCTGAAAACTAGATAACTCAAGTACATACACATCAAAATCATCGTTGAGTAAATCAAGCACCGCGGTGCCAATATTCCCACCCAAAGCAACTTTATAGCCGGCTTCTTTTAATACTTCATAAGCGAGCGTAACCACGGTTGATTTACCGTTAGAGCCCGTAACAGCAACAACTGGTTTTGTATTAATACGAGCAAACAACTCAACGTCGCCAATCACTTCAACACCTGCGTTAATTGCATTTTCAACAGCTGGTATTTTTAAGCTAAGCCCAGGGCTTATAATAATCATATTGCTTGAACAAAGCTCAGCGTCATCCAAATTACCAAAGTGGGTATCTAGATTTGATGCGTGCTCTTTTAACCAATCAATCCCCGGTGGGGTTACTCGGCTATCAACGACCTTTGGTGTGAGGCCATGAGATAATAGAAAACGCACAATGCCCAGACCGGTTACACCGAGTCCGAGCACTGTTATTTGTTTGTTTTTTATCTCGTTTAAATACTGCATTTATCGAATCTTTAAAGTAGCTAAGCCAGCAAGCACTAGCACAACAGAAATAATCCAAAAGCGCACAATAACGCGAGGCTCTGGCCAACCTTTTAATTCATAATGATGATGAATCGGCGCCATTCTAAAAATACGTTGACCGCGTAATTTATACGACCCCACTTGTAATATTACCGATAGTGCTTCCATTACAAATACACCACCCATAATAATAAGTAGTAACTCTTGGCGTACTAAAACAGCAATAATACCTAATGCGCCACCAAGTGCTAATGAGCCAACATCGCCCATAAATACTTGTGCTGGGTAAGTGTTAAACCATAAAAAGCCAAGCCCTGCGCCCACAATGGCAGTACACACAACCACAAGCTCACTCGCTAGCGGTAAATGTGGAATATGTAAGTAAGCCGAAAAGTTAATATTACCTGTTAAGTAAGCAATAATTGCCAATGCTGCAGCCACCAAAATAATTGGCACAATCGCCAAGCCATCTAAACCATCTGTCAGGTTTACCGCGTTTGATGTACCTACTATGGCAAAATACGTAAGCACAATATAAAACAAACCTAATTGTGGTAATACGTCTTTAAAAAATGGAACAACAAGAGATGTCTCAGATGCTTGTGCACTGGTAAAGTACAAAGCAGTAGCTACAACTAATGCAATGACCGATTGCCAAAAGTACTTCCACTTAGCAATTAAACCTTTTGGGTCTTTACGAATAACTTTACGGTAATCATCAACAAAACCAACAATACCTAATGAGCCAATTACAAACAGTGTTGCCCACACATATTTATTTGATAAATCGGCCCAAAGTAGCGTGCTGGTAAAAATAGCCGCTAAAATAAGTAAGCCACCCATTGTCGGTGTACCCGACTTAGACAAATGCGATTGCGGACCATCGTCGCGAACTGTTTGACCTATTTGCATACGTTGCAAACCACGAATTAACTTAGGCCCTAAATAAAGAGACATAATTAACGCAGTTAAAATACCTAAAATGGCACGTAGCGTTAAATACGAAAAAACATGAAAACCACTAAAATACTGTGTTAAATACTCTGCCAGCCAAACTAACATTATGATACTCCATTGATGGCTTGTTGCTGGCCATTAACTAAATCGGTTACTAATAATTCCATGCGAGAACTGCGCGATCCTTTCACTACTATTGTTGTTTTTTTATTCACTTTATTAATACTTTCTTGAATTTTTTGCTGCATCTGTTCGCGGCTCGAAAAGTGGCGATTAGGAAGTTCAAACACATCACTTGCGTATTTACTTAACACGCCTAATGTAAATAACTCATCAATCCCTTGTTCAAGTGCATACTCGCCAACTTCTTTATGGTACTTACGTGCATCTTCACCAAGCTCACCCATATCTCCGAGTGCTAAAATGCGGTGACCTTGCATATCACTTAACAAGTCAATCGCAGCCTTTACCGACTTAACATTGGCATTATAGGTGTCATCAACCACGGTAAGTAAATCAGACACTTCAATTAAATTAACGCGCCCTTTTACATCACCCATTGTGGCAAGTGCATTGGCTATTTCTTCAAGGGTTACATCAAATTCACTGGTCAGCGCCGCAGCGATAAGTGCATTACTAATATTATGCTTACCAGGTAGTGCCAAAGTAACAGGCACTTGCTTGTTTTTAGTGCAAAGCGTAAAGCTTGCACGTGCATTGGCATCAAGCGTGATGTTCTCTGCCCAAATGTCTAGTTTTTCGGTTGTAGAAAAGCGTTTAACATTACGCCCTTCAAGTTTATCTAACCAATACTGGCTAAATTCACTATCGCAATTAACAATGGCAACGCCGTCATCTTTTAGGCCATCAAAAATCTCACCTTTAGCTTTTGCAACGCCCATTAAGCTACCAAAACCTTCTAAGTGAGCTGCTGCAACATTACATACAACGGCCACATCTGGTTTTGTCATTGCCGTTGTGTAAGCAATTTCACCTAAGTGATTTGCACCTAGCTCAATAACAGCAAAACGATGTTGAGGCTCTAAGCGCAATAACGTAAGAGGGACGCCAATATCGTTGTTAAAATTACCTTTAGTAGCTAATACATCACCGTGAACCGACAAAATTGCCGCACACATTTCTTTTACGGTGGTTTTGCCTACACTCCCTGTAATTGCAATTGTTTTAGGCGCCACTTGGGCCATAACAGCGGTGCCAATTGTACCTAGTGCAATACGTGTATCGCTTACTATAAATTGTGGAATATCTACATCAACTTTGTGCTGAACAATAACGCCTATAGCGCCTTTTTGTTTAGCCTCAGCTATAAATTTATGGCCATCAAAATTTGGCCCTTTAAGTGCTAAAAACACTTCGCCATCGTACACTGTGCGAGTATCAGTATTTATATTTAGCACGTGTTGATTATCACCTTGATAATCAGTTGTTAGCACATTAGCTAACCAATCAAAATCCATTGGGATCATTGTGTTATCCCTCTTACTGCTTTTTTTAGTTGTTCTTGTACATAGCGGCGATCGCAAAAGTCGATGCGCTTATCGCCTATAATTTGATAATCTTCGTGGCCTTTACCTGCAATCAAAATAACATCATCAGCTGTAGCATTTTCTATAGCAAAACGAATTGCAGTTGCTCTATCTGCCTCTAAATGTGCATTTTGTGGATGGGTTAGACCGCCTGCTATATCTGCAAAAATGTCATCAGGGTTTTCTGTTCGAGGGTTATCGCTGGTAATAATCACTTTATTAGCGTTTTGCTCTGCAGCTTGCGCCATTAATGCGCGCTTACCTTTGTCTCTGTCGCCACCGCAACCAAATACACAACTTACACCACCTGGCACATGCAACTGCAATGCTTGTAATGCAAGTGCAAGTGCATCGGGTGTATGGGCGTAATCAACAACACACGTTGGCATGCCAGCTTGACTAAAAGCTTGCATTCGACCAGCGACTGGCTGTAACTGCGCACAACCAGCAACTAGTTGCTCAAGCGGATAACCTAGCCCTAGTAATGTAGCGAGCGCTGCCGTTAAGTTATATAAGTTGAATTCGCCAAACAGAGGCGATTTAATTGAAATATTACCCCAACTTGTCGACAACTGCGCCGAAATACCTTCATTTGAATATTCAACATCAGAAAAATAAACGTATCGGGCATTCTTAGGAGCTAAGTTTTTGCGGCCATAACAAATTAGGTTATTAAAATCATACTTTTCAAGCCATTGCTCAGCTTGAAAGTCATCTTGATTAAGCACTACAACTTGCGGTTCAAAATCACGGAAAAGCATTAATTTCGCATCACCGTAACTTGCCATGTCACAATGGTAATCTAAGTGATCGCGCGAAAGATTAGTAAACACAGCCGCTTTAAACTGACATTTAGCAACGCGTTGTTGCACTAACCCATGAGATGATACTTCCATGGCTACCAGCTTTTTATGCTGCGAATTTAAATCGCTCAAAATATGCTGTAAATCAACTGTTGAAGGCGTTGTGTTTATCAGTGGAATTAAGTTATCAGGATGGCCATAACCTAAAGTACCTATAATAGCCGACTCAGTACTACAAAATTGTGCTAAGTGGGCAATCATTGCTGTGGTGGTCGATTTACCATTTGTACCTGTCACACCAATTAAATCAAGAGTCTGACTTGGTTGGCTATAAAAGCGACTAGCTAATTCTGGAAGCTTTTTATCAAGCTCTGAGACTAAATACAGTGGCTCAAAACTGCTTTCAAATTCACATAATCTGTCAGCAATGATAGCTATTGCGCCATTTTCAATTGCTTTAGCAATAAATTGTCCGCCATCAAGTGTATGGCCTTTAATAGCAACAAATACATCACCTGGCGTTACTTCACGGCTATCAAGGCGTAAATGCTTTACCAGTTGCGAGGGCGCATCTATTTCGATGTATTTTAAAATATCCTTTAAATCACGCATCGTTATCTTTACCTTGTACGTACGCAACCTCTTCCTTGTCAGGCGCTACGTTTAATATTCTTAATGCGTTAGAGATGATTTCTGCAAATGCAGGGCCAGCGGTGGCACCTCCATAGTACACATCACCACCTGGTTCATTAATCATAACTACCACGGCTAAACGAGGGTTACTTGCCGGTGCTACACCTGCAAAGTAACCTACATATTCATCACCATAACCACCTGCTACGGCTTTTTTAGATGTACCTGTTTTACCGGCAGCACGATACCCATCAACTTTTATGTTGCGAGCAGTACCGTCTTTTTCAAATACACTTTCCATCATGTGGACTACGGCTTCTACGTCTTTTTGTTTAAAAATACGTTCGCCTTCAGGTATATTATCTTGCTTTAAAATAGTCAGTGGTCGATTAACTCCACCAGCGCCTAACATGGTATAAAAGCGCGCCATTTGCGCAGTACTTACCGAAATTGCATAACCAAATGATAAAGTTGCAATTTCAAAGTCTGACCAGCGACGATTTGGATAAAACAAACCACTGCTTTCACCTACCATTCCAGTACCGGTGTCACTGCCAAAGCCTACTTTTTGATATAAGCCAACAAGGTAATCTTTAGGCACTAACTGAGTAACCTTCGCAACCCCCATATTTGAGGAGTACTTTAGTATTTCGCGCAGTGTTAGTTCGCCATGATTACGAGTATCTCTAACTAAACTACCACCTAAACGCATCCAACCTGGGTAGGTATCAATCGTGTCATCTGCCTGAATGGCGCCGTAGTCTAGCCCAGCCAAAATGGCTAGAGGCTTAACAGTTGAGCCTGGTTCAAACAAATCTGTAATTGCGCGATTACGACGCTTATGAGGTGCAGCATCGCTTAAGTTATTTGGATTAAATGAAGGACTATTTACCATTGCCAGCACTTCACCGGTTTTAACATCAACTACCATAGCTGAGCCCGATGTGGCTTTGTAAGTCAGTACAGCTGATTTTACAGCTTTGTAGGCAATAGCTTGAATT
This sequence comes from Pseudoalteromonas sp. HL-AS1, assembly GCF_031198785.1. NCBI lineage: Bacteria > Pseudomonadati > Pseudomonadota > Gammaproteobacteria > Alteromonadales > Pseudoalteromonadaceae > Pseudoalteromonas > Pseudoalteromonas sp. HL-AS1. The sequence goes on along the minus strand of NZ_CP133569.1, from coordinate 694,845 downwards.
CGTTGGTCAATACTTAGTTCTATACTTTCTGGCTCTACGCGCTCACGCTCGTCAAGCACTTCTACTTCACGCCCTTGTGCGTCTTTACGTATAGTGCGGCGGCCTTCCTCGCCCGTTAAAGCGTTTTCGTATAGCTTTTCAATGCCTTCAATGCCTTTACCGTCTATATTAGTAAAACCAATAACATGCGCGGTAACCTCACCGGCGGGGTAATAGCGTTTAGATTCATCTAGTAAATGAATACCTGGTAGGCGTAAATCGCCAATATAATTTGCTACAGCAGGAGTAACTTGGCGCTTTAAATAAACAAAGCGACGCGAGGGATCGTTTAATAGTCGAGAGTTAATCTTCTTAGGATCAATACGCAATACATCAGCAAGCTCACGCCAGCGTAAATCGTTTTTATAATAAAGTGCAGTACGCTTATCAAGCTCAGCGGTATTTTCAGCTAAAGATAAATGATCTTCGCCGCTTTTACGTGCTTGTTTAATTACTTTAGAGACTAGCGACTTGTGCAATGCTTTAGGATCAGCATATACACTTACAACAGGCACACTTACCGCTAACTCTTTACCATTACGGTCAAAAATCATCCCGCGTTGCACATGTAGTTTTTCAACGCGCACGGTACGTTTGTCACTTTCTGAACGTGCTTTATCAGGTTCTATTACTTGTAAATAAGCAGCGCGAGATACGAGTGTTACAAACACCATAAACACAACTGCACACACCAGCATAAAGCGCCATGTGATTAAATTAGTGACTGGTTTTTTGCCTCTATTTCTCATTGTACTATTATTACCTGCTCATCTTGACTCTTAGGTCTTTTCATTTTCAATTGTGATGTAGCTACTTCTTCAATGCGTGCATGTTGCGAATAAAATTCTTCTTCAACAAGTAAGTAGCGCCACTCTAAATCGAGCTCATCGCGTTCTTGTAATAATTGATCTTGCTGTATAAGTTGGCCACGAGCTAAGTGGGTTGTTTGCACAACAGCTAAACTAGAAGCGAATATCACAACCAACAAGGCCGAGGTTAGCTTATTAGCTCCTAGGCCTTTTAATATTTCAAAGAATAAATTAGGTTGCCGATAGCTCGCTTTTTTACTCATCCCAACCTCTGTGCAATCCTAAGTACAGAACTACGAGAACGTGGATTGCGCTCTACTTCTGCAGCACTTGGCTTAATAGCTTTACCCACTGCTTTTAACGTCAGATTTTTATTTATTTGTGCATCAGTTAAAGGCAGACCTCTGGGTAATGCTTCTCCCTTACTCTGTTTTCTAATAAACTGTTTTACAATACGGTCTTCTAAAGAATGAAACGAAATCACCACTAAACGTCCGCCTGGCTTTAGCACTTTAACTGCAGACTGAAGCGCAGTTTGAATTTCTTCAAGCTCACTATTAATGTAAATACGAATAGCCTGAAAAGTACGGGTAGCTGGGTGTTTAAACTTATCTTTTACCGGTACAGCTTCATCAACAAGGTCAGCAAGCTGCTTGGTAGTTGTGATTGGCGTGTGCTCACGAACTTCAAGTACTTTGTGTGCAATGCGTTTACCAAACTTTTCTTCGCCCAATTTTTTAATTACGTGGGTAATATCATCCAACTCAGCCTCTGCTAACCACTGTGCTGCACTGCGACCTGTTGTAGGGTCCATACGCATATCGAGTGGGCCGTCTTTCATAAAACTAAAGCCACGCTCAGCGTCATCTAGTTGTGGTGACGAAACACCAATGTCTAATAAAATGCCATCGACTTTACCAATTAGATCGTTTTGCTGTGCTACTTCGTATAAGTTTGAAAAGCGAGTGTGTGCAATTGCAAAACGTGGGTCATCAGCAAATTTTTCAGCTGATTGTATTGCTTGTGGATCTTGGTCAATTGCTTGCAGGCGACCTTCATCACCAAGGCGTGCTAAAATTTGCCCAGAGTGGCCACCACGTCCAAATGTACCATCCATGTATATACCGTCTGGCTTAATTGCAAGAGCATCGATGGTCTCATCCATTAATACGGATACGTGTTCAAATTGCGCTGTCATTAGCTATTGTGTGCCTTTTTTTGTGCCGTTAGAGTGTAAAATTATCTAAATCTTGGTTAGGTTCAAAATCACCAAGCCTTTCAAGCTCAGTATCTTGCTGCATTTGCTCGTGCCAACGCGCTTCGTCCCAAATTTCAAACTTATTCATCAAACCAACCAGCATGATTTTTTTGCCAAGAGATGCATGGGCACGTAATGACGGCGCAAGCAAAATTCGACCATTTTTATCAAGTTGATACTCTGTAGCGTTACCTAGCAACATACGTTGCATTCGTCGAGCTCGTGGATTCATATTAGATATTTTCGCTAAACGGCTTTCTATTTCGAGCCACTCAGCCAATGGATATAACCATAAACACGGTTCATTTAATGCGACGGTACAAATAACTGTCCCCTGATCTTCAGACAACAGAGATTCTCGGTACTTTGTCGGTACCGCAAAACGCCCCTTATCATCCAAACTCAGTGAACTCGCGCCACGAAACATAAAAAACCTACTTTGAAATTGTTTTATTCAATTTCTTGTTTATTTTATCCAATGAGATCCACTAAAAACCACTTTTTACCACAGTGCTCCAGTTTAGGGCTTGACAAGCCATTTTGTCAAGTAAGCTGACCAGCTTTAGTGAGTCCCAAAGCTAGAAAAAATAAGGGCTCAAGCGAAGCGTTTGAATTACGTGGGAAAAAGTGGGATTGAGGTAAAGAAAAATATCAGCTTTTCTTTTATAACTTTCTGTTTACATGCTTTGCTTACTGAATAACCAATGAATATTTACAATTTTTAAGGCGTTTTTATCCTCTTTGTAAAATTTACCTAGCCGTGTAGTAATAGTTACTGTTTATTTTAAAATACTAATTATCAAAAATTAAAAACTACAAACAAAACCTATCAAATTCAGTAAGTTAAAATAAATAACAAGTTTGGTTTAATCATTGCATCATCTAAATCACTATTTAAATTTTTAACTTATTAAGGATTGATTATGGCTACTGCAACGAATACGAAACCAAATACAACTTCAGATGTTAAGCCTGACGTTAAACTAACAAATACTGAGTCTCCTCTTACAGAGAAAGCAACATCAGCGGCGCACGATGCTGTAGATGCACTTTCTAGCAAAGCTGCAACAGCTGAAAGCAGTGTGCGTAAAGGAGCTTCTAGCTCAGCAGATGCATTGAGCGAAAAACAACTTATCGCACGTGAAAAACTAAGCGAATGTACTGCAAAAACTCGTGCTTTTGCTTCTGAAAATCCATTAGCAACTGCGGGTATTGCTTTTGCTGCGGGTATGCTAATCACATCACTACTTCGTCGTAAGTAATTAGTGATGAATAACCCACAAACAACCACAACTAAGGATGGTAATGCGCAAGACCAAACTACTGAGCAACATAGCCAAAAGGACGATTGGCAAGATCATGTTGCAATGCTTTTAGAGTATTCTAAGCAGCTCAAGGATGATTACCAAACTCAAGGAAAGATCACCCACCAGCTTGCTAAAGCTGAATGGCGGTTATCGCTTAGATCGCTTGCATTGATCACTATATTTTTAGGATGCTTTGCCAGTGGTTTGGTTTTGTTGTGGGCAGGATTTCTAGGTGCTGTTGGATACGGTGTATACGATGTTTTTGGGTCGGTATGGCTAAGTATTGCAACAGCTACTTTGCTACAAGTTGCTTGTTTAATATGGCTTTGGAAAAATACAGTTTACTTAAGCAATAAAATTGGCTTTAGTAAAACGCTTAAAAGTTTAAAGCAGCTATTTAACCTACAAGGAAATTAGTATGTTAGTTAACTACTTAATTAAAGCACCTAATGAAAACGTTGATGCTCTAAGTAAGCAAATGGATACGCGCAGTGAATTGAAACGCCAACATCATGCAGCGTTCCAATATAGACTAAAGCGTTTTGCCGTAACCAAAGTTGGGCTTTCAAGTGCCTTTATCGCAGGTGCAGCAGTACAAGCGGGTAGAAGCGAAACCAGCTTCGTAAGAAAATACGGCTGGCTAGTGAACTTAATAGCTTAAGCGCTAAACATTTCTACCGTGATCAGATAAGTAATCAATACTTGGACCACTTGGCACAACTTGTGTTGGGTTGATCATTGTGTGACTAAAATAGTAATGACGCTTAATATGATAAAAATCAACTGTTTCAGCCACTCCTTTAACTTGATATAGCTCCCTAAGGTATCCACTTAATGCAGGATAGCTTTCAATTGTGCGTAAATTACATTTAAAATGGCCAACGTACACACTATCAAACCGAATGAGTGTAGTGAATAGTCGCCAATCTGCCTCGGTGAGCCTATTACCTGTTAAATAACGCTGCTTGCTCAGTATCCCTTCTACTTTATCGAGTGCTTTGAATAAATCGTTAAACGCCTCTTCGTATGCATCTTGAGTTGTTGCGAATCCCGTACGATAAACACCATTATTTATATTTTGATAAATCAACGCATTTAATTCATCAATTTTTGGTCGTAGTGCCTCTGGGTAGTAATCATCGTTATTACCTGTTAATTCATTAAATGCACTATTGAACATACGTATAATATCGGCAGACTCATTACTGACAATTTTATTTAGCTTTTTATCCCACAATACGGGTACGGTAACTCGCCCGGAATACTTAGGATTATTTTTTATATACACTTGATGTAAGTAGTTACTATTAAATAAAGCATCACCAGTACTGTGGTTTTGCGTATCAAAAGCCCAACCACTATCAAGCATATCAGGGCTAACAACCGACACCGTAATTAAATCTTGCAACCCTTTTAACGCTCTAAATATAAGCGTTCGATGCGCCCAAGGACACGCAAGTGACACATATAAATGATACCTGTTCGCTTGTGCTTTAAATCCGGCCTCGCCCGTTATTCCAGCGCTACCATCAACAGTTACCCAGTGACGTAACTGCGCCGTTTCGCGTTCAAACTTACCGTTACTTGAATCTGTGTCGTACCATTTATCTTGCCATTGGCCGTTAACTAATAATCCCATAAAACTCTCCTAAAAATACCGTTATATTTTGCCAAACTCACCGTTTTGATAATCACGCACTGCTTGCTGTACTTCTGCTTGCGTCGTCATTACAAACGGCCCCATATGAGCAATAGGTTGATTAAGTGGATCGCCTGCTAAAACCAAAACACCAGCGCCGTGCTCAGAGCTAATATTAATATCACTGCCTGGTTCTAAAATAAGTAACTTACCCGCTGGTATTGCTTGATTGTCGCTCATTATTAGTGAGCCGCTATGAATATAAAGCATTACTTTTTGTTGGCTAAGAGGCTCTAAATAAGTGCTTTTACCAGCAGGTAATGTAATATCAGCGAGCGCCGCATTAGCAGCTAAACTTTGCAGCTCGCTTGCAAGTGTTTCACTTTCGAACTGCCACGATCCCGCAAGTGCTTTTAACGTCACGCCTTGCGTATTTGTAAAACTAGGAGCTGGGTTTTTAGTCGTATCTTGATAACGTGAATCACGCATTTTTTCTGCGCTTGGCATGTTTATCCAAATTTGAAAGCCATGCAGACCATCTATAGCATCAGCGAGTGGCATTTCACTGTGCATGACGCCGCGCCCTGTGCTCATCCATTGCACATCGCCTGCTTTAATTGCTTCTTTGTTACCCATTTGGTCACGATGTTCAAAGCCACCTTTTAGAATATAAGTAAACGTTTCAATTCCTCGGTGCGGATGCTCTGGAAAGCCTCCCATATAATCTTTTTTTGTCGTCTGACTTAAGTTCATCAATCATCAAAAACGGATCTAAATATTTACCATCAAACCCAGGTATACGGCTAATGCTCACGCCATCGCCATCTTGAGTTGCATAAGCTGTAAGTATTTTTGATATTTTCATTTTTTAATTCACTCTAAAGAATAAGTTTATGAGGCTATTAAATCATTCATTAAACAAAATAACTATGTCTTTAAATCGAGCTTAAGGTTCTATAAAATAGAACGACATTGATTCATTGGTTACATTTTCAACCTTATAATTACTATGGTTATTTGGAGTGAATTTGGCTACAATTGTTATTGCAAAATACGAAACTAAGGAATGGCTATTTTTACTTATTCTCTCAAACATCAGCTTTATCGTTTGCTTATATTGCTAAGTATTCCGGGCACCGCTGTAATTATTTTTACTCTGCTGCTTGAACGCCACCACTCTATTGAGCAAAGTGAAAAAAAAGTAGAAAACATTGCTAAGCAATTAATTTTACAGCAAAAGCACTTAGTCGATGATATTGACCGTTTAGCGCGTTATTTGGCTAAAGAGGAAAGTAAGAAAGAAAATCTAGCTACGTCATGCCCTAATTATTTTAATCAATTTAGAGCTATTTATGCCCATATTGCCAATATCGGGATTATAGATCCAAATGGCATTGTTATGTGTACAACAAGCGGATTAACCAAAACAATAAGTATTGCAGATCGTGCGTATTTTCAAAATGCCTTAAAAAGTAACCAATTGTCAGTAGGTTATTTTCAGCACGATAGAAACTTGCAAAAAAACACCCTTAGCTTTGCGTTACCTATCATTAATAAAAAAAATGTAATTCAGGGCGTTGTAGTTATCGTTGTTGCGCTTGACTGGTGGAACAATGCTTTTAATAATATTGAACTGCCACCTGGCTCTATTGCTGCAATCGCTGATTCTAATGGAAAAATTTTAGCGCGTTACCCACCAACAACTGCAGCCCTTGGCGATAATATTGCAAAGACTTTATTAGCAACTGATTCTTCGATTGATAATGAGGCATCAACAAAAATAAAATCTATTAAGGGTGAAGATCGAATGCTTCATCACTCTATTATTTATAAAGATCCGAGTAATAACAGCTTAAATATACATATTGCACTTCCTATTACACATGCTTTAAAGCAAATAAATAATAATTTTTTTATAGCGATTGGTGTGTTTATTTTATCACTGCTAGTGCTATGTTTAATTGCACGTAAGCTGCTTAAAACCAGCATTATCGACCCAATTAATAATCTAACAAATGCAACAAACGTGTTGGCTAAGGGCGAAATGCCGTCACAAAAAATACAGCCAAATAATCCAGAGCTAAATACTCTCTATCAGCGCTTTAAATCAATGGCGCAAACCAGGTTAACAGCCGAGGCTAATTTAAAAAACAAGCACGATGAGCTTACCAGCTTGCTTAATACTCTACCCGACAGTTACGTTAGAATTAACATCCATGGCGATATTCTCAACATAACGGGGCAATTTAAGCCTCAAGTAAACCCAAACAGCACTGCAGCACCTCATTTATCATCAATACTTTCTCACAACAATGTGCAGCTTTTGTTATCGCAGTTATCTAAGCTTGATGTTTCGAGTAATTTAGAATTTACACTCGAAAAATCAGATCCTAAACGTAGCTTTGAAGCACGTATTAGTGCAATGCAAAGTAAAAATGAATACGTTGTTGTGCTAAGGGATATAACACAACGAAAAATAAATGAAGAAGCACTCCACCTTGCCTTGCTAGTGTATAACAACAGTAGTGAAGGCATGATAATCACCGATCCAGCGGGTATAATATTTGATGTAAACCCTGCGTTTTGCAAAACGACTTTATATAGTAAAGAAGAAGTTATTGGGCGCTCCTCTTCAATTCTTTCATCAGGAAAACATGATAAGAATTTTTACAATAAAATGTGGTCTGAATTACAGCAAACAGGCCGCTGGCAAGGCGAGGTTATTAACCGTAAAAAGAACGGGCAGCTTTACTCTGAGTGGCTCACAATCGATACGGTTTATGATACAAACAACGCACCTATTCGTCGAATCGCGATATTTACAGACCTCACTGAGAAAAAACAAGCCGATGAAACAATTTGGCGACAAGCTCACTATGATCACCTAACTGACTTACCAAATCGTTTAGAGTTAAAGGAGCGATTAAATCAACGATTTTCAAGCATTGTTACTCCCGACAATCAATTGGTTGTCATGCTTTTAGATATAGATCACTTTAAAGATATTAATGACACATTAGGCCATCACTATGGCGATAACTTATTAAAACTCGTATCGCAACGCATAGTTCAGTCGGCAAAAAATGCTGAGTTTGTGGCACGTATTGGTGGTGATGAGTTTGTTATTGTGTTTAATCGTATAAAAAGTACGCGTCATATTAATCAAATTGCCAGTAATATTTTGCTTAGCCTATCGTCGGCTTTGCATCTTGAAAACGAAGAGTTATTTATTAGCGCCAGCATGGGCATAGCATGCGCCCCTAATGATGGTGAAAATACTGAACAGCTTTTAAAAGCAGCCGATCAGGCTATGTATAAAGCAAAAAGTAATGGTCGTAACTGTTTTGAGTTTTTCTCTGCTGACATGCGCGAATATGCACACGCGCGCATGGTGCTATTAAAAGACTTACGAAGTGCCATTGAACTTGAACAATTTGAATTGTTTTATCAGCCCATTGTTGCTTTGAATGATTTACATATTCATAAAGCTGAAGCACTTATTCGTTGGCAACATCCCGAAAAAGGCCTAATTAGCCCTGTCGCATTTATTTCACTTGCTGAAGAGACCAGGCAAATAAATGCAATTGGCCAATTTGTATTTGCTCAAACCTTGCAAACGCTTAACGATATAAAAACCCTAACCGATGATACTTTTCAAATAAGTGTAAACGTGTCGCCAGTGCAGTTATCCACGCCAGAGAGTGGTATAGATGAATGGTACGATATGCTAAAAGCTGCAAAATTACCTGCATCCTCAATTGTGGCAGAAATAACTGAAGGCCTAATGATTAACCCCGAAGCATTAACGCAACGTCGCTTAAAAGAAATAGTAAAATCAGGTATGCAGCTTGCCCTTGATGATTTTGGTACAGGATATTCGTCACTCGCTTACTTACAAGAAATGGATACCGATTATTTAAAAATAGATAAACGTTTTGTTGATAATATCCAAGTAGGCAGTCAAGAACTTGCACTGTGTGAAGCAATAATTGTTATGGCGCATCAACTGGGCTTAAAAGTAATCGCCGAAGGAATTGAAACTAAATTACAAATGCAGCTATTACTTGAAGCCGGATGTGATTACGGACAAGGTTATTTATTTTCAAGACCTTTAAATAAAAGCAGCTTTATGGCACTTCTATCTGATAAAAAAGTCGCTTTATTAAAATAAATACACAAAAAATTACTGTTACGCAATAAATAATGCGTCTGCGCGGTCAAGTTAAGCAATCAGATATAAGTAGTAACAGGATTTAAAAATGGCAAAAGCAACATTAGAGCAATGGCGAATGTTTAAAGCGGTTGTGGATCACGGCGGATTTGCAGGCGCAAGTGCGGCTGTACATAAAAGTCAGTCAACCGTACACCATGCTGTTCAAAAACTTGAAGCCGCCTTGCAAATTAAGTTGCTTGAAGTAAAAGGTCGTAAAGCATTTTTAACCGATAGCGGTAAACTAATTTTACGCAGAGCTGAATTTTTAATTGAAGAAGCAACTAAAATAGAATCGGTAGCGAGCACACTAAGCGAAGGCGTAGAAAGCACATTAAAAATAGCTGTTGATGAAGTTTTTCCACACACCATTTTATACCAGGCACTTGCTAAAACGAGTGAACTTTACCCGCTTTTAAAGATTGATTTAGTAGAAAGCGTGCTAACCGGTGCAAACGAATTACTACATAACTCAGTGGTTGATTTAGCCATTTCATCAATTCCTATCTATGGAATTAGTTGCAGTACGTTATGCGATATAGAGTTTATAGCCGTTGCGCATAAAGACCATGTATTACACCAACAAACTGAACAACTCAACTTTCGCGATTTAAAGCTACACCGGCAAATAGTAGTTCGCGACTCAGCAATCCACACCAGTCACAATGATGGCTGGTTAGGTGCTGATATGCGCTGGACAGTCAGCCATTTACGCAACTCTATTGATATGGTTAGTCAAAATTTGGGTTACGCTTGGCTGCCAAAAACACAAATAGCACATTTAATTGAAGATAAAACGCTCATCCCACTTAATTTAGACCAAGGTACAACCCGTACCCTTAATTTATATTTAATGTGCAACGACAACGACAGGCTTGGTCCTGCAGCACAAGAGTTTAAAGAGCAGCTTATAGCTCTCACTAACTTTAGCTAATAGCTATTCGTTTTTTACATCGAGGTGATCTGCCACATAGGCGCCTCGCTGCCCACGCTCTTTAGCTGGGCCTATAGTACTGTCTTTACCTGTTTGCTGCTCAGTAGCTGCATTAATAACAGCACCTAATGTGATTATATAAGCGCTGATATACAACCACATCAACATGATCACTACACCACCTAGTGAGCCGTAAGTTTCGTTGTAACTAGAAAAACGCGACACATAAAAAGAAAAACCTATAGATGCCAAAATCCAAAGTACAGTAGCAATAGACGAACCCATCGTGATCCAACGCCATTTGGCCGGTTTACGGTGTGGGGCATAACGATATAAAAGTACCAATGCAAAATTAAAGGTAAAAGCTAATAATGGCCAAGAGATGAGTTTAATTAATAAATCTATACTTTCCTTTAGCCCCACTAAATTAAGCACAATAGGTAAAATACCAATAATTAATAACGCAAAAATTGCGACAACAATCGCCCCTACCGAAAATAAAAAGCGTACTAATTGAGCTTTAAAAAATGAACGTTTATCATATTCACGATAACTAATATTACACGCAGTAATAAGTGCTTGGCTGCCCTTAGAACTACTCCAAATGGTAAGTATAAGCGTACCAATTGCACTTAAGCTCAAGCTGGCACTTGATGTTTTTGCAAGGCTAGAAACCTGAGATAAGATTAGTTCACTGGTACTTGGTGGGAGCAAAGTAACTATTTTACTTAAATGATCACTAATATCTGCAGGGGATGAAAAGTATGCATACACAGATACCATCGCCGCAATGGCCGGAAAAATAGCAAGTAACGCATAAAATGCCACACCCGCTGCCACTATAGATAAGTTATCTTCACTCATTTGCTTAAAAATGCGCTTAACAATATCCCACCAACCTATAAAAGGGATATGACCAGGCTGCTCAGCTTGCTGTCCTCGTTTAGCTTCTTTCATTCTAAACCTCAATATTTGTATTACATTACTACAGCAAAATGTTTGCCAAGTTAAATAAAGTATTTGGTACTAAACTTGCTGTTACCTAATATTAACGATTATAAAAACCAAACACGGACGATAAGCCATGCCTAGTAGCCAATCAAACATTATAGCTTTAAACAATACGCCTCCCAGCACGCAAAGTTTTCAAGGCGATGTGTTTACGTGGCAGTTTTTTCATGAACAAGCTGTGCAATTACTTCATGCAACAGCGCAAATATTACCCACACTATTACTCGGTATAATACTTTTAGCATTAAGCTATTTAATTGCAGGGCCACTTTCTCGATTGCTTATAAAGCCTATTGACTACATGACTGACAGTAAACTAGTTCATTTAGTTGTAAGGCGCAGCATAAGCACTTTAATTATTTTATTTGGCGTGTACTTATTCCTGCGTTTAGCAGGGCTTACCGAGTTTGCTGTCGCCATTATGAGTGGCACGGGACTAATAGGACTTATATTAGGTTTTGCCTTTAGAGACATAGCTGAGAACTTTATCGCCAGTTTATTACTGAGCATACAAAGGCCTTTTAAAATCGACGATGTAATTGAAGTAGACAATCGTTTAGGTGTTGTTAAAAAAGTAACCGCAAGAGCAACCACACTTGTTGATTACGATGGCAATCATATTCAAATACCCAATGCGACGGTATATAAAAATACTATTAAAAACCTGACTGCCAATCCAAAAATGCGCGGAAAAGTAGAAATTGGTATTGGCTATGATAACGATATACGTAGCGCACAAACCCTCGCCCTAGCTATTGCCAATCAACAAAATGCGGTGCTTAGCGATCCACCTGCGCAGGTTTTAATAAAAAACTTAGGCTCATCTACTATTAACTTCGTTTTGTATTTTTGGGTTAATAGCGAGCAACACAGTCCATTAAAAGTAGCTTCCCAGCTTATGCGCGAATTAGTCAATGAGTTCACAAAACAAAACATCAGTATGCCTGATGACGCACGAGAGAGAATTATACTCACCGACCCTAATGAAAATGTTTCTAGTTTAGGGGAAGAACAACCATCGCAAATACAAAACGAAAAGAATGAAACAGTTGATCAAACTAAAACACTTGATGATGTAAGCAGTGATACCGACGAAATACGTGAACAAGCAGAGCAATCTCGCGATCCAGAACAAGGTAAAAATATTATTTAAAGATGCTGAAGTTGTATTAACTAAAATTTAGACACAAAAAAGCCCGCAGTGTTAACTGCGGGCTTTTTATTGAATGAGTGAGTCAGCCTATAAGCCGGGTTTTGTCCTTTCCGAAGAAAGTGATAATCATTCGTCTAGGCCATAAATCGCTCTATGGCTCAAGCAACCTACCCGGTTCTCACGTGGGCCACGCGTTCATTATTTAAAATGATAGAACCCTATTTGGTCTTGCTCCGAGTGGAGTTTACCTTGCAACCGACTATTACTAGCGGCCCGGTGCGCTCTTACCGCACCCTTTCACCCTTACCAATCGAGATTGGCGGTCTCCTCTCTGCTGCACTTGTCGTGGGCTCACGCCCCCCAGCCGTTAGCTGGCACTCTGCCCTATGGAGCCCGGACTTTCCTCCCCCTGATCATTTTCGTCACAGGCAGCGATCATCTTGGCTGACTCGGCGCGCAGTATACATGAGGCTAATACTAAGCGCAGTAAAATTTACTCTTTTTCTTCAATAATTGTTTTATATAAAGCGTTTTTCTTCATACCAAAGTATTCGGCTACAACGCCACAGGCTTTTTTCATTGGCATTTCACTTTCAAGAAGTGCCAGCATTTTGCGTGCTTCTGGCGGAACATCGTCTATTTGCTTTGGTTTACCCGCAAGCATAAGCACTATTTCGCCGCGCTGCTTGGTAGGATCATCAGTTAAAAATTGTTTAAGCTCACTTACACTACCATTAAAAAATGTTTCAAAGGTTTTGGTTAGCTCTTTAGCAAACACGACTTGCTGCTCATCACCAAGAGCTAGTGCTAAATCATCAAGGCTTGCCATAATACGGTGCGTACTTTCGTACATTATGCTGGTAATGCCTGAGTTAACAGCTTCGGTAAAAAAGTCTTGGCGAGCTTTGCTTTTAGCTGGCGTGAAACCAATAAACTGAAAGCGGTCAGTTGGTAAGCCAGAACAACATACGGCTGTAATTGCAGCACATGCACCTGGAACAGGTGTAACATGAGCGCCTTGTTCGCGACATAGATTTACCACAGCGTAGCCTGGATCACTAATTAGCGGTGTACCAGCGTCAGATACTAAAGCAATATTTAAACCTTGATTAAGTTGATCAATAATTTGCTGTGCTTTTTGCTTTTCGTTGTGGTCGTGTAATGCAAACGTTTTTGCCTTAATTCCAAAGTGGCTAAGTAGCTTGCCGGTATGGCGAGTGTCTTCAGCAGCTATTAAGTCAACTTGCGATAATGTCGCAATGGCACGGTGACTTAAGTCGTCATAATTGCCAATTGGGGTGGCAACAATGTAAAGAGTGCCAATTTTCTGTGAATTCTCCTCATTTAACATTGAGGTCTCCTGCGTCAGTCAGTAATATAAGCAAATCGCGTTAACGTATTGGGAAATCATTGTGCGACTTAAACTAGTTAGTCTATTAATTATATTGTCAGGGTTATCGGCGTGTAGCACAACCGAAAAACCAACTAAAAACAGCGATAACGTAAGTAACCGCACTAATGCTCTGCAAAATCAGGCAACCAGTGCGCAATCTATCTACCAATTGGCGCAAAACCGCCAAGGTGCCGATAAAATACAGTTATTGTATAGTGCCCGTGATGCTGCGATTAGTGAGCAAAATTGGCCTTTGTTAGAGAAAATTGGTAATGAGCTTGAATTAACCGCAAGTGTTGATCAAATCCAAAACCGTCTTTATATTGCATTTGCACAAAAACAACAGAATAAGAATGATCAAGCTTTGGTGATTTTACAATCGCTAGACGGACAACTTACTCAACCTGAGCATTTTGCATGGCATCAGTTTTTAACAGCCAGTATTTATGCATCGCAAAATTTTCCTAAAAAAGCTGCCCCCTACTTCTTTAGAGCCTCTGAAACAGCAACAAAAAACAATATAGAAATCCCTCAGCTCAATCAAAATTTGTGGGATAACTTAAAACAGCTCTCTTCATATGCGCTTGAACGTTTTAACCGTGGTTCGGTTATCCAGCAAGGCTGGGTAAACCTTGGTCTATACTATCAAGTATATGCAAGTAGCGGCGTGGAGCTAGACCAAGCAATTAATAATTGGCGCAGACGCTATATTGGGCATCCGGCTTTTTCTGTATTACCTGAACAGGACGAAATGCTTACTGAGCTCGCCCCTATCAATATAGAGCGTTTAGTTGTGTTGTTTCCACAATCAGGCCCTAACGAACGCTTAGGTGATGCCCTTAAAGCCGGTGTGTTAGCTGCACTTGATACGCGAACTATCAACGACACTATTTTTATTGATGAAAACCTAAGCACTGAGGAAATCGCAGCGCAACTTGAAGAAATAAAGCCTGATTTTGTAATTGGTCCTCTACTTAAAGCAAATATTGATAAACTAGCCAATGCACAAACTCTTATTGATACTCCGGTACTGCATTTAAACACCTTTGATGGTGAGCGCATTTCGCTTCAGCATTATTACTTTGCATTGAACCCTGAGCACGAAGTACAACAAGCTCTGGAACACTTTTTAACTAAGGGCTATCAAAAGCCTATGCTGCTTGCGCCAAATAATGCAAATGGCCAACGTTTAGTTGATTATTTTAACCTACAGTGGCAACGCTACAGCGAAACCAAGCCACAAATTGGTTTTTATAACGATAAAAAAGATATGCCGAACACAATTACCAGCTTATTAGAAGTTGATAAGTCAAAAGATCGCATACAAACAGTTAAAGCATTATTTAAGCAAGAAGTAGAAAACGAAACGCGTTCACGCAGTGATATAGACGTTATTTATATTTTGGGTGATGCAATAGAAACTCGCTTAATTAAACCTTACCTTGATGTAAACGTCAGTACATTTGCTGATCGTATCCCACTTTATGCAAGCTCTAAAAGTCATAGTAAACAAATTGACAGTACAGACAAAGGCGACTTAGACGGCCTATACTTCACTGAATTACCGTGGATGCTTGATTCACAAATTAAACAACATAATTTACGCCAGCAGTACAACTCTCTATGGCCTGAGCAAATTGATATTAGCCAACGCTTATTTGCAATGGCGTACGATGCAGTATCAATATTACATGACATTAGACAGTTAAGCGTAATGCCAGGCAACCAATATAGTGGTTTAAGCGGTAAGCTATCTGTTAATACCAGCGGCCATATAGAACGTATGCTCGACTGGGCTCAATATACAAACCGTCGCATTAAGCCTGTGCAATTAGAAACACAACGCCCGGTACCATTGTTTATGCAATCAGCGGGTGATATACAAACTATAAATTAAACTTTATTAAGTTAAGGGGGCGGCATGTCGTGGTTTAAAGAGCTGTGGCACAATAGTCGCGAAAAAGGCCAGTATTATGAGCTTGAAGCGCAAAAATACTTAGTTACTCAGGGCTTAACACCCATTGAACGTAATTATTACTGCCCCTTTGGCGAGCTTGATGTCATTATGAAAGAAGGCGACACCCTTGTATTCATTGAGGTCAAGTTTCGCAAAAATAATGCCCGTGGCGGTGCCAACTATGCACTTAGCCCACAAAAACAAGCTCGATTAAAACGTAGTATTTATCATTACTTAGCAGCTAAAAATTTAACTAACCAAGCACTAAGAATTGATTATGTAGCCATTACAGGAGAAGCATCTCCTAATATTAATTGGCTTAAAAATGTATTTTAAACGCAAATACAAAGATAAATTATTGGTAGGCTATGCAAGACACAATTAAAGAAATTTTTACAGAAAGCATTCAAGTTCAAATCGCTGCTGGTGAAGTGCTACCTAGTGCGCTTGAGTCAGCTGCATTTACTATTGCACAAAGTCTGATCAACGGAAATAAACTCATTTGCTGCGGTACTGCTAATTGCCACATGCTCGCCCAGCACATGGCGGGTGTATTGGTTAATCACTATGAAACCGAGCGTCCTTGTTTGCCGGCAATTGCTCTATCGCAAGAAAACGTTAACCTTGGACAAAGTACTCAGGTAGACGATCACGATACATTTGCTCGTCAAGTCCGCGCTTTTGCCCAGCAAGGTGATTTATTGCTTGTACTGGCTATTAACGGTAACGAAAAACATGTTATTTCTGCCGTTGAAGCTGCACTAACTAAAGATATGAAGGTCATAGTTATGGTTGGTGATGATGGTGGCGAGTTGGTTGGCCTACTTGGCCCTAACGATGTTGAAATTAGATCCCCATCTAAACGCCCTAGCCGCATTATCGAATCCCATTTAGTTAACTTACATTGTTTAAGCGAACTTGTTGATTTAACGCTTTTCCCTCAGGATGAAAATTATGTTTAAACGCTCTCTTATTGTTTTAGGTACTGTTGTATTACTACAAGGCTGCGCAGCTGCTGTTGTTGCAGGTACAGCCAGTGCAGTAACTGCAGCGAACGATCGCCGTACCATTGGCTCTCAAATTGACGATAACAATATTGAAATAAAAGCGAGTATTGCACTTAGCGAAGTAGAACGCCTTGAAAAGTTTGCCAATATAAGCGCTGTAAGCGTTAACGGTATTGTTTTACTTGTAGGCCAAGTATCTAATGAAGAAATGAGAAACGAAGCACAGCGTACCATTGAGGGCGTTTCAGGTATTCGTAAGATACATAACCAAATTCGTATTGGTTCAAATATTGGCATTACTACACAAACTCACGACTCTTGGCTTACTTCTAAAGTAAAAGGCCAGCTACTCACCGCAAAAGACATTAGCAGTAATAATATTAAAGTGGTTACAGAAAACGCTGAAGTATTTTTAATGGGTTTAGTGTCTGACTCTGAATCTACCCAGGCGGTAAATATAGCCCGTAATGTATCAGGCGTAGAGCGTGTAATTAAAGTGTTTGAATATATGTAAAGTTAAACACAGACATAAAAAAACCGCTTATTAAGCGGTTTTTTTTTGCATTTACTTATTATTTAATAACGCGTAAATGAGAGCCTTTTTTCTTCTGTGGCTTTTCTGGTGGTGTTTCATCAATAAATTCAGCTGATGAATCAACACTTTCAAGCTCAGGCACAAAATCGTCTTCGTCCTCTAAAAACTCATCTGTAGTAAAGACTGTTCCTTCGCCATTTTCACGCGCGTATATTGCAAGCACAGCACCTAGAGGCACATACACTTGCATTGGCTGACCACCAAAGCGCGCATTGAAGCTAAGTTGGGTTAAGTCTAACGAAAACTGTGTGACCGCTGATGGACTTATGTTTAAAACAATTTGTCCGTCTTGAACAAACTGTGTTGGCACTTGTACATTTGCAAACCCAGCGTCTACCACTAAATGCGGTGTACACTCGTTATCGACTATCCAATCAAAAAAAGCACGTAATAAATAAGGACGATTAGGCGTCATTATAAACGGATCTCACGCTCAGCTTCAGTTAAAGAGGCTTGGAATGACTCACGTTCAAATAAACGGATCATATACTCTTTAAGCTCTTTAGAACCTGCACCATTAAGCTCAATACCAAACTCTGGTAAACGCCATAATAGTGGAGCTAAATAACAATCTACTAAGCTAAACTCTTCACTCATAAAGTAAGGTGCTTCGCTAAAAATAGGTGCTACAGCAAGTAATGCTTCTGTTAGCTCTTTACGAGCTTGAGCAGCATCTGACGTGTTGTTACTGATTTTGTCAGCTAGGCTGTACCAATCAGTATCAATACGATGCATCATTAAGCGGCTACGACCACGCATTACCGGGTAAACAGGCATTAGTGGAGGATGAGGAAAACGCTCATCAAGGTATTCCATGATGATGTTTGCCTGGTATAAACCAAGCTCACGGTCAATCAGTGTTGGCACTGTGCCGTAAGGGTTAATTTCGTGAAGTGCTTCTGGCAAGTTATCTTTTTCAGCCAAATGAATATCTACACTTACACCTTTTTCCGCAAGTACAATACGTACTTGGTGGCTATACATACAGTTAGCACCAGAAAAAAGGGTCATTACAGGGCGCTTATTGGCAGCTACGGCCATGCCTATACCTCCATTAAATAACTAAAACAGCAAAAGGGGCTTAAGCCCCTATTGCAAAATTACCTTTAAAAATGTTCAACTTAATGAACATCTCTCCAGTATTCTTTCTTAAGCATAAATGCCAAGATAAATAGAATTATTAAGAATCCTATTACCTTAATACCTAGCGCTTCCGATTCAAGACGTGAAGGTTCACCCACGTACTCAAGGAAGTTTGTTAAATCACGAGCCGCTTGGTCGTATTCATCTACGCTTAATTCACCCGTACCATCAGTTTCAGTAGCAATAACTTTGGTCACAGTGTGGCCATGTTCTTCTACTTCTTTAGTGATAGGCGTTGGTAAACCTTGTAGTTCTTGAAGAACATGAGGCATACCTACCGATGGAAAAACAATATTGTTAACTCCAAACGGGCGAGATTCATCTTTATAAAACGATTTTAGGTACGTGTAAATATAATCTGGTGATTTTACACGTGCAATAAGAGTTAAATCCGGCGGAGCCGCACCAAACCATTTTGCTGCATCGTCTTTTGTAATTGCGTTGGTGATATGGCTACCTACTTTAGAGCCGTCAAAAATTAACTGCTCTAAACCAACTTCTGTTGGGATACCGATATCACGAAAAGTACGTTCATAACGTTGATACTGCATTTGGTGACAACCAAGACAGTAGTTCATGAACAACTTTGCACCGCGTTGTAAAGATGGTTGATCAGTAAGGTCGTTATTCGCTTCCATTAAAGGAACCGACGGACCTGCTGCCATAACCATGTTAGGCAACAAGTTTACTGATAAAGCAAATAAACCAATAATAAGCTTCTTCATCATTTCGTTAACCTCTCTGGCAATGGCTTAGTTTTTTCGTTCTTACTGTATACAAACAACAGTACGAAGAACATAAAGTAAGTCACAGTACAGATTTGAGAAATAATCGTTTTCATATCAGTTTGTGGAGTTGCACCCACCCAACCAAGAAGAACGAAAGTTACAACAAAGCCTGCAATGTTCCATTTATGGAAACCACAACGGTAACGAACCGATTTAACTCTACCACGGTCTATCCAAGGTAGTAATGCAAGTACTACAATCGATGCACCCATCGCCGCAACACCAATTAACTTATCAGGGATTGCACGTAAGATTGCATAGAATGGCGTAAAGTACCAAACTGGGAAAATATGCTCAGGTGTTTTAAGTGGGTTAGCTGCCTCGAAGTTTGGACCTTCTAAAAAGAAGCCATTCATCGCCGGCATAAAGAACACAACCCAACAAAACAGTATTAAGAAACCAACCACACCCACAATATCTTTAACTGTGTAGTAAGGGTGGAACGGTATCGCATCAACAATGTCTTTTTTGTTAGTGTAATACTCGTGGAATTTAAATTTAGGCTTATCTTCTTCAGCTACTGAGCCTTTCTTACGTTTAATCTCAATACCTTCAGGGTTATTTGAACCCACTTCGTGTAGAGCAACAATGTGTAAGAAAACTAAGATTACAATAACCAGTGGTAGTGCAATTACATGTAATGCAAAGAAGCGATTAAGCGTTGCACCTGATATTACGTAGTCACCACGGATCCAAAGTGTTAAGTCATCACCAATAACCGGAATAGCACCGAATAATGAAATGATTACTTGTGCGCCCCAGAACGACATTTGGCCCCATGGTAATAAGTATCCCATGAATGCTTCAGCCATTAGCGCTAAGAAAATGAACATACCAAATAACCACAGTAATTCACGCGGTTTTTGGTAAGAACCGTAGATCATGCCACGGAACATATGCATATATACAACGATGAAAAACGCTGATGCACCTGTTGAGTGCAAGTAACGTAGTAACCAGCCATATTCTACATCACGCATGATGTACTCTACCGAAGCAAAAGCACCTTCAGCAGACGGAACAAAGTTCATCGTTAACCAAATACCTGTTAGGATTTGGTTTACTAGTACTAACATGGCTAGTGAGCCAAAAAAGTACCAGAAGTTAAAGTTTTTAGGTGCTGGATACTGTGCAATGTGCATGTTCCAAACACGTGTCATTGGGATTCGGTCGTCTATCCAACCAATAATCTTACCAAACATTAGGCTACCCCTCTTTCTTCGCCCACTAAAATAGTGGTGTCATCTAGAAAAGTATAAGGTGGTATTTCTAAGTTTAATGGTGCAGGTACCGATTGAAATACTCGACCAGCCATATCAAATTTAGAACCGTGGCACGGGCAGTAGAAACCGTCATCAGTCCCTTCTACTTTCTCACCAAAATTACCTTGTAAAAAGCCTGGTGAACATCCTAAATGCGTACAAATACCTACAGCCAAAAATATTTCTGGACGTAATGAACGGTAATCATTTGTTGATGATTCTAATTGTTGTGGCTCTTGCGATTGCGGATCACGAAGTTGACCTTCATGTTCTTTCATCTGCTCAAGCATTTTTGGGGTACGTGATACAACCCATACAGGTTTACCACGCCACTCGACACGTATTAATTGTCCAGGCTCAAGTTTGCTGATATCTACTTCTACAGGCGCACCCGCAGATTTAGCTCGCTCACTTGGATTCCAAGACGCAATAAAAGGAACAGCAGCCCCAGCCGCACCAACACCACCTACAACAGAGGTAGCTATGGTTAAAAAGCGACGTCGGCCATTGTCTACAGGCGCATTGCTCATCCACTTATCTCCACTATGATTCTCAACACTTGCTATATTGAGAACATCAGTTACAGCAGGTTAATTATTCGAAATTTTTAAAATAGAAGCGATCATAATTAAAACCCTTGATTAAAACAAGGTTATTCAAAGCCCCATGCTCGAATAAACCTGACTTGATCAAAAATTTGATTAAGCTAGCTCGAGAATAAAGCCGAACGACTATAATAACGCTTCTGTAAAAACAATATACTGACCGAGATCAACACCACTAAGAGGAAACAGTAAAAACTGTACATAGTGTCGTTAAACTCACTCATTTTACTTCCACGCCAATTGTAGCAAAAAATTCCACCAATTAACTGATGGATTTAAACTAATTACGATAATTATTTAACTTTTTTGCAGCTATCTGAGTGTTTTTTAACTTTCGTTCGATTAATACGCAGTTATTAATAAATTTGATCATCATTAATTACAGCAATACCAAGTATGGCGACCGCTATAAACAAATTTAAATTAAATAGCAAATGTAAACTTTTTGATTTGAAAACAAAAAACCCAGCATAAGCTGGGTTTTTGAATTCTTGATAACGTATAGATTAACGTTTTGAGAACTGTGGACGCTTACGCGCTTTCTTAAGACCCACTTTCTTACGTTCAACTTTACGTGCATCACGTGTAACAAAACCTGCTTTACGAAGTTGTGGACGTAGTGACTCGTCAAACTCCATAAGTGCACGAGTGATACCGTGACGGATAGCACCAGCTTGACCAGTTGTACCACCACCAGAAACGGTGATGTAAAGGTCAAATTTTTCAGTCATATCAACTAGCTCAAGAGCTTGATGAACAACCATGCGTGCTGTTTCGCGACCAAAATACTCTTCTAGAGAGCGTTTGTTGATTACGATGTTACCAGTGCCTGGGCGTAAGAATACGCGAGCACTTGAACTTTTACGACGACCTGTACCGTAGTATTGATTTGCCATGATGGTGCTCCTTAAATGTCTAGAACCTGAGGCTGTTGTGCAGCATGGTTATGCTCAGTACCTGCGTAAACTTTAAGTTTACGGTACATAGCGCGGCCTAAAGGACCACGTGGCAACATGCCTTTTACAGCTTTCTCGATGATCATTTCAGGCTTTGCAGCTTGAAGTTTATCAAAAGTAGTAGACTTAAGGCCACCTGGAAAACCAGAGTGAGCGTAGTACACTTTATCTTTGAATTTGTTACCAGTTACAGTAACTTTTTCAGCGTTGATAACGATGATGTAATCACCAGTATCTACGTGAGGAGTGTATTCAGCTTTATGCTTACCGCGTAGGCGGTGAGCGATTTCAGTAGCGATGCGACCTAAAGTTTTACCTTCAGCGTCAACTACGTACCAGTCACGTTTTACTGTTTCTGGTTTAGCAACAAACGTTTTCATTTATAAAAATCCAATGTTTTTCAATTAAAACCACAAGTAGTTAATATTAACTACTGCTCTAAGTTTGCTATAACCCCTTCGAGTTTTAGACTTTTGCGCCGCTCACAAGTGGCTAGACTATATGAGGACATAGAACGCAACGTGGCAGACGCGGGAGTATACCAGCACTTAAAACACATTGCTACTCGCCGGTTGTTTTTTCCACAAGAAATTTCAGAAATAAGAAGTACTATATATGTACCTCTTTTTTATAGTTGCCCTATTACACATTTACTTACTTATTTAAACTAAATGCTCTCTAGCTAAATATTCTAAGGATTGCATTTCTTGTAAACGACTAATACAACGCTTAAATTCAAAGTTTAAATTACCTTGGGTATAAAGTTCGGTAATAGGTTTTTCAGCCGATATAATTAAAGTTACATGGCGCTCATAAAATTCATCCACTAAAGCAATAAAGCGTCTAGCAGCATCATCATTAGTTTGCCCTAGCTGTTTTACGTTAGAAATAATCACCGTATTGTATAAGCGGCTAATCTCCATGTAATCGACCTGGCTACGTGCTGTTTCGCACAATTCACTAAACTCAAACATCACAACGCATTTAGCTACTTTACGCGTTTTGATTTTTCGCCCTTCTATCTCTATCGTCTCATCTAATTGCCCTGGCTCTGGCGATAACTTATCGAAGTACTCAAATAGGTTCTTATCCGCATCTTCATCTAACGGACTATGAAAAATTTCAGCTTGCTCTAAAGTACGTAATCGGTAATCAATACCTGAATCTACATTAACTATCTCGGTATTTTTTTTAACAAGCTCAATTGCTGGCATAAAACGCGCTCGCTGTAAGCCATTTCTGTAAAGTTCATCAGGCACTATATTAGAGGTTGCTACAAGTACTATGCCCCGTGCAAATAGCGCTTCCATTAAGCCACCTAATAGCATGGCATCAGTAATGTCTTGTACAAAAAACTCATCAAAGCAAATAATGTCTGTTTCTGCTTTAAAAGTGTCAGCAATTTTTTCTAATGGATTAGCCGTATTATTTAGCTTTTTAAGCTCGTTATGCACTCGGTGCATAAATCGATGAAAGTGCACACGCATTTTACGTGTGCCCGGTAATGATTCGTAAAAAGTGTCAACTAAATAAGTTTTACCACGCCCTACCCCCCCCCAAAAGTACAAACCTTTTACAGGCGCAGGTTCTTCTTTACTAAATAGCTTAGCAAAAAAGCCTTTTTGTTTTGGCTTTGTCTGAGTTAGGTCATCGTATAGACGTTGTAAATGGCGCACAGCATTTTCTTGTGCTGCGTCGTGTACAAAGTCATCTCGCTTTAAGTCTTGTTGGTATGTTTGCCAAGGAGTCATATCTATTTACAGTTAAAACACAGTTTAATTTGCAAAGCATATTAACACGCATCATAACTCGGGGTATATTACACTTAGTATGATTTATAATTGAATCGGCATTCGTTAGTTATTTTCCCAAAGGGGTAGTTTTTATGGGCACAGTTATGTGGGTAGGTTTGATTGTTATTGTTGCTGTTGTAGCATTTTTTATTGGTGCATTTGTAACTAAAAAACAGTTCAAACAAGATGAACTAAAAGAGCAAGCGGAACAAGCACAAAGTGCGCTTGAGCAGTATCGCCAAGATGTCGCTGATCATTTAGCGAATACTGGTAAGCTCGTAAATAAAATGAAAGAAAACTATGATCAACTGCTTAGTCACGTTGAAGAAACAAACCAGCTTCTTCTAGAAGATAGAAATAAAGCACCAGCTGAACCTTATTTCTCTAAAGAAACAACCGAACAATTACAAGCATCTTTAAAAGAGCGTCGTTCAGACCGCTCTTCTGCAGAAGCGCAACCAGCTGATTATGTATCAGGTGAATCCGGTTTATTTGCTGGTCAAAATAAAGTTTCAGAACATTCTAAAGCATCTTGATGAACTTTTTTTTGACCCCATAGTCTTTAGATATAACAGCTTTGTTGTTTTATCTTAATAAACCGAAAAGGGCTGCTGTAAAGTAGCCCTTTTTGTTTTGCTTTATCTTAAGTGGAGTTACCCCTGACTATGAAAATGAAATTATCACTTATCAGCGCAGCTATTCTATCTACAAGCTTATTAATGAGCCCTGTAGCATCTTATGCAAAAATGCCAATTGCAGTAAATGGTCAACAACTACCAACTCTTGCCCCCATGCTAGAGAAAATATCTCCAGGTGTTGTAAGTATCCAAGTTTCAGGCTCAAAAGAAGTACGCCGCCGTGCAGATCCGCTTGAATACTTTTTTGGACAGCAACAGCCTCGCAGTCAAAAGCGTCAATTTAGTGGGTTAGGCTCTGGGGTAATTATTGATGCTGATGAGGGTTATGTAGTCACTAATAATCACGTAATCCAAGATGCCGAAAAAATGGTAGTAACCCTCGAAGATGGCCGTGAATTTGAAGCAACTAAAATTGGTACTGATACAGAATCAGACATCGCTCTTTTACAAATAGACGCTGATGACTTAACTGAAATAAAACTCGCAAATTCAGATAGTTTACGAGTGGGCGACTTTGCCGTCGCTATTGGTAACCCATTTGGACTTAGCCACACAGTTACATCTGGTATTGTTAGCGCTCTTGGCCGTAGTGGTTTAAATATTGAGGGCTACGAAGATTTCATTCAAACCGATGCTGCTATCAACCAAGGCAACTCTGGTGGCGCACTAGTTAACTTAAACGGTGAATTGATTGGTATTAACACTGCTATTTTAGGTGCTTCTGGCGGTAACGTGGGTATTGGTTTTGCCATTCCATCAAACATGATGAAAAACTTAGTTGATCAAATTGTTGAACACGGTGAAGTACGCCGAGGTTCGCTGGGTATTTCTGGCCGACCACTTGATGCAGGCCTTGCTAAAGCGCAGCAACTTGACGTTAAACAAGGTGCTTATGTAATGCAAGTAATGGACGACACTGCTGCAAGTAAAGCAGGTATAAAAGCAGGTGACGTAATTGTTAGCATTAATGGCGGTGATATTAGTGGTTTCCATGAACTACGCAGCAAAATTGCTACGCTAGGTGAAGGCCGCGAAATAAAACTTGGTATTTACCGCGATGGTAAAATTAAAACGGTAAAAGTAACTCTTGATGGTGCATCAGGTGTTACAGCGACTGGCGAAGAGCTGCATCCTGCGTTCCAAGGCGCGACACTTGAAAACGTGCAAAAAAATAGTAATAAAGGTGTTGAGGTTACGTCTGTAGACCCTCGCTCACCTTCTGCCCGTGTTGGCCTTGAAGAAGGTGATATTATTATGCAAGTGAATCGCCAACGAGTAGAGACTATTCGTGATATGAATAAGATTATCGAAAACACTAAAGGTAATATCGTACTTGGCGTACAACGTGGTCGTGAGTCTATATTTATTTTAATTCAGTAATAAATAGCACTATTAATGTAATAAAAATAACAGTGGCACTTGCCGCTGTTATTTTTTTTATGTCATCATAAAGAGATTGCTCACTTACATAATAAGAAAACTGTGCTGAAATTAATAAAATTTATTCTCCCCCCTTTATTTGCAGGTCTAAGTATTGCTTTTTTAGTGGTTTTTTTCAGCCCTAATATGCGAGCCGCCTTACTTCCTAATGTTCCCCTTCCAAGCGCGATGAGTGCGAGTCACTTGAGTTTTTCTGATGCAGTTAAACGAGCAGCTCCTTCTGTAGTTACTATTTTTTCAGAAAGCATTTCCAAAGAACCTCGTTATAAAAGAAAAAACACGGTACAAGAGCTAGGCTCTGGCGTCATTATGTCGCAAGACGGTTATATTCTTACTAACTACCATGTTGTGAATAATGCAGACCAAATTATGGTTATCTTAACCGATGGCCGACGCTTTTTTGATGTGCAACTAATTGGTTTTGATACCATTACTGATTTAGCCTTACTTAAAATCAATGCAGATCACCTCCCGGTGATTCCCGTAAACGATAGCTATGTATCAAATGTAGGCGATGTTGTACTTGCTATAGGCAACCCGCTTAACTTAGGGCAAACAATCACTCAAGGCATTATTAGTGCAACGGGTAAGCAAAAAATTACAGATAGCCCTTACAATAACTTATTGCAAATGGATGCAGCTATTAACGTGGGCAACTCCGGCGGCGCATTAGTTAACTCCAATGGTGATTTAGTCGGCATTACTTCTGCACAATTTAAAACGCGTGAGAACTTGAATATTCAAGGAATATTTTTTGCGGTTCCTTACTCACTTGCTAAAAAAGTGATGGGTAAACTCATTCGTCACGGTCGCGTTGTACGCGGCTATTTAGGCTTTGAAGGCACAGCAGTAGATAGTACAGGTAAAGAAGTAAACGACAGCCTAACGCCGGTTACCGGCATGCGCATTACTAATTTAGACCCTTTGGGGCCAGCATGGCAAGCGGGTATTGAAGAGCAAGATATCGTCATTAAAATTGCAGGGCTTTCGGTAGCAAACCCACAAAAAGTGCTTGAAAAAATAGGTAATACGGAGCCCGGTAAAGAAATAGAATTTGAGCTATACAGAGATGGGAAAATAGAAAAAATCATGGTGGTGGTAGCTGAACTTGAAACAAAGCTTTAATAAATAGTAATACCAATCGTCAATAAAAAAGTCGGATAGCAATTTGCGTATCCGACCTTTTTAAAATAGCTTAGCTAGTTAAATATCTACTTAACTACTTCGACGTTTAATATTTGCCCCCAACGCACTTAGCTTATCTTCAATGCGCTGATAGCCTCTATCAACGTGATAAATACGGTCAACAACCGTTTCACCCTGTGCCACTATACCCGTTAAGATTAAGCTAGCTGAAGCGCGTAGGTCGGTTGCCATCACTTGCGCGCCCGTTAAGCTTTCAGTCTCACCACAAATTGCGGTATGCCCTTCTAAACGAATATTAGCGCCCATACGCTGCAACTCAGGTACATGCATAAAACGGTTTTCAAAAATCGTTTCTGTAATAGTCGCACTACCATTTGCTACTACATTTAATGCTGTAAACTGAGCTTGCATATCCGTAGGAAAACCTGGGTGTGGAGCTGTTTTAATATTCACGGCTTTCAGTTCTCGGCCGCGCATATCAAGATAAATACTGTCGTTATGCACTTCTAGATGTGCATTTGTTGCGCGTAACTTTTCAATCACAGGCTCAAGAGAATGAAAGTCAGTGTTTTTACAAAGTACTTCACCGCCTGCCATTGCTGCAGCGACTAAAAACGTCCCAGTTTCAATTCGGTCAGGTAAAATACTGTGTTCACAGCCAGCTAAACGCTCAACGCCTTCAACTTCAATGCGGCTAGTACCTGCACCTGTGATTTTAGCGCCCATAGCAATTAGGCAGTTAGCTAAATCAATTATTTCAGGCTCGCGTGCCGCATTATCAAGTATGGTTTTACCATCAGCGAGGGCCGCTGCCATTAATAGGTTTTCGGTAGCGCCTACACTTACCATTTCCATAAAAATTTCAGCGCCTTTTAAGCGACCATTTACCTTGGCATTAATATAACCATTTTCAACGTTTATTTGTGCGCCCATGCGCTCCAAACCTTGAATATGAATATCAACTGGGCGAGCGCCAATGGCGCACCCACCAGGTAAAGACACTTGAGCTTCACCAAAACGTGCAACTAGAGGGCCTAATGCAAGCACAGAGGCACGCATTTGCTTTACTAAGTCGTAAGGCGCTAATGTTTTATTAACCGTTGCACCGTCAATTACTAGGGAATCGCCCTGCCAATTAACATCTGCACCTAAAGTTTTTAATAAGGCTTCAGTGGTCACTATGTCGCGAAGACGCGGTACATTAGTAAATATACTTTTGCCATCAGCTAATAGTGAAGCAAATAAAATAGGCAGTGCGGCATTTTTAGCGCCGGAAATAGTCACTTCACCAGCAAGTGAAGTGCCACCTTGAATTACAAATTGATCCATTAGGAGGCCCTAGTTATTGCGGTAAAATGAATTTTTGTTCACGCTTCCACTCTACAGGAGTAAATGCACGAATAGATACTGCGTGAATTGTCCCATCTGAAATTGTATTCATTAATGGACCATAAACTAGCTGCTGCTTTTTAACTCGGCTTAAACCGTCAAAGCATTCGCCTACTGCAACAACTTCATAATGACTACCATTGGCTTTTACATGTACTTCAGCTAATTGAAGTTCTTCGCGTAATAATGTTTCGACTTGGCTAGTTTCCATAACTCTCACTCAAATAGGGTTGTAACCTGACCCAATTGCATTAAATTTTGCAATTGCTCAGGTAGGTTTTGCAATTCAAGGCGAATGCCTTGCTGCTTTAATTCTGCAAAAGAGTGAATTAACCAAGCTAAGCCTGCTGTGTCAACCCTTGATACTCCACTTAGGTCGAAATAGATGATTTTATGCTTAGTTAATAACTTATTGTTCAGAAGCTGTTCATCGCCAATTGAATTTCGAGTAAGCTCACCGCTTACTCCAAAATGTTGTCCATCAACTTGGCTTATTGCCAATTTAGTCATTCGAGTTACTGCCTCTAAACTGAACTGGTAGCTGACTCTTTTGCTCTAAAAGGTTACTTACATTATCAATACCTTGCTGGCGCAAAATACCTTGCAGCTCACTTTGTTTTGCGTCTAGTAAACTAATACCTTCGGCAATCATATCGTACGCGCGCCATTCACCGTCACGGTCTTCGCGTACTTTAAAATCGATTCTGATATCAGGTTTACCGTCTTCAATAATTTTAGTCTTAATAACAACAACGTCTTTGCCTTTAAACGCTTGCTCTGCACCAAACTCAACTTTCTGGTTTGTGTATTGAGTAAATACACCTGCATAAGTAGCAACTAAGTACTCTCTAAATACACCAATAAAGCGTTGAATTTCTTTAATTGCTTTGGCCTTTTCAGCCTCGTCGGTAATTGCACGAACTTTAGATACTTCACTGCCAAGTACACGAAGTGCTGCATATTTATAGTCGATGTAAGGCATTAATTCTTCTTCGACTATTACGCGAAGGTACTCTTGATCTTTAACAATTAATGGCTGATCTTTTTTAATGCGCGCAAATGTATTATCGGCAACTTGGCGTACCATTTTATTAGGATCGACTAATTTCACATCTGCTGCACTTACGCTTTGAGTTAGCGTCATTGTGCCAATTGCTACAATAGCTAAAAACTTTTTCAACATAATAATTACTCACTACCTTGGTTGAATAAAAACTGCCCGATTAATTCTTCAAGTACAATGGCAGACTTAGTGTCAGTAATTGAATCGCCATCACCTAGTGCTTTGCTTTCCACACCAAATAAATCGTCAATTGCTTCATCTTGCTTGTTCTCAGTCACTGTTTCGCCTAAACAACGTTGTTTAGCCGAATCTGGAGAAATTACAGGGTGAATACCTAAGTACTGCTCACCTAAAATACCCGACGTTAAAATAGAGATTGAGCTTGTGTCTGAAAAACGACATAAATACTGTGCATCAATGGTCATGTTTACCACTGGTAAAAACTCTTGTGGGTGTACATAAATTGATTCAACACGACCAATTACAACACCACCTACTTTTACCGGCGCACGCGCTTTTAACGAGCCGATGTTTTCAAACTTGGCATTAAGCGTATATGTTTCGCCAGAGCCACTAATACCTGAATTGGCAACTTTAAGTGCAAGCATCGCAAAAGCTAAAATGCCAAGTGCTACAAAAAACCAACTAAAATTTCTAATTTCCGTGAATTCATTATCTATACCCTATTAGCTGGTAAACATTACCGCTGTCAAAATAAAGTCAAAACCTAAAACTGCTAATGACGAATGAACAACCGTTTCGGTGGTTGCTTTGCTGATCCCTTCTGAGGTCGGCACACAGTCATATCCTTTATAAAGCGCAATCCAGGTCACCACTATGGCAAATACAAAGCTTTTAATAATACCGTTTAGTATGTCTTGCTGAAACGACACTTGCGATTGCATGATTGACCAAAAACTACCTGTATCAACCCCCAGCCAATCTACCCCCACTAAATGAGCGCCTATAATTGCTACAGCTGAAAATATCAATGCAAGCAATGGCATGCTTATAAAACCCGCCCAAAAGCGCGGTGCAATAATACGTTTTAGCGGATCGATTGCCATCATCTCAAGTGATGAAAGTTGCTCTGTTGCTTTCATTAAGCCAATTTCAGCTGTCAAAGCGCTACCTGCGCGTCCTGCAAATAATAATGCAGTAACAACCGGGCCTAGTTCTCGCAATAAGCTCAGTGCCACTAACGGCCCTAAACTATCCTCAGCGCCATAACCAACCAATACGGTGTAACCTTGTAAAGCCAACACCATACCGATAAACAAACCCGACACCATAATAATGAGTAACGATTGCGAACCAACCATATAAAGCTGGCGAACAAGTAACGGTGTGCCTTTTTTAAAATTAGGAACATGCGCTAATGCACTAAACAGCATATAAGCAGAACGACCAAGGGCCGCAAAGCGTCCTAGCGTTTTATGTCCTAGCTTTTGAAATAAATCCAACATTATGCTTTTTCTCCAAGTAGTTCGTCTGCATAAGCCTGAGCCGGAAAATGAAATGGTACTGGACCATCCGACAAGCCTTTTAAAAACTGTTGAACTAAAGGAGATTCATGATTACGCATTTCATCTGGAGTACCACAACCAATTACCCCTTGATCGGCGATAATTATAACGTGTTCGGCAATACTCATTACCTCTGTTACATCGTGCGTCACGATTAAAGACGATAAACCTAATACTTCGTTGAGCGACTTAATTAGCTTAACCAATACGCCCATCGAAATAGGATCTTGTCCTGCAAATGGTTCATCGTACATGATTAGCTCTGGATCAAGTGCTATAGCGCGTGCAAGCGCAGCACGCCTTGCCATACCGCCGGATAACTCAGAGGGCATTAAATCTTTAGCGCCACGTAGTCCAACAGCTTGCAATTTCATTAACACAACTAATCGAATCAGGTCTTCACTTAGCTTTGTGTGCTCTCTTATAGGAAACGCGATATTGTCAAATACCGACATATCAGTAAACAACGCACCACTTTGAAAAAGCATACTCATTTTAGTACGTGCTTCGTATAACTCTTTACGAGACATTTTAGGAATGCTGCCACCTTCAAATAAAATATCACCTGAATCTGGTTTAAGCTGACCACCAATTAAACGCAACATAGTGGTTTTACCAATTCCGCTTGGCCCCATAATCGCAGTAATTTTACCTTTAGGAACGCTAAAACTCATATTTTTATATATGGTTCTATTGCCTCTCGAAAAGCTAACATCCTTGACTTCTACTATTGATTGCGACAAGTCGCTCTCCATAAAAATGTTCACTAGTGCCCCTATTTTAAAGCTTTTTTGTCAAAGATGGAAAAAACAATTCGTAAGATTTTGTAATACACCCATGAAAAGGATTATAAGACTCGCTCAAAACAGCTTAACCCCGGCTTAAATTTTTAAATTAGCTGTTTAAAAGCAGCATTGTTACGCAGTTGACCTTACTCTTTTATTTATACTTTCATCTTGGCTTTTGTTACTATTCGCGCCATCCGTATTTTGTATAACTGGCTTAACACAATGGTTACCTCGTTTGTTATTTTAATTCTTGGTTTTGCAGCTCTTGTTTGGAGTGCAGACAGGTTTGTTTATGGCGCTGCGGCTCTTGCTAAAAACTTTGGTGTACCTACACTTATTGTTGGTTTGACCGTTGTAGCAATGGGTTCTTCAGCACCCGAAATGATGGTTTCGGCATCTGCCGCACTAGCTAACAAAACAGACACAGCTGTTGGTAATGCTGTTGGCTCTAATATTACAAACATTTTACTTGTGTTAGGTATCACGGCTCTATTTCGCCCTCTTTCAGTTTCATCTAGTACGTTAAAACGCGAAATGCCATTGGTGATGCTCGTATCTTTAGCTACTTGGTATGTGTTCTCAGATAACTACTTTTCATTCAGTGAGGGTGTGGCACTTTTAGTTGGCTTTATCGTATTCATCGGTGGGTTAATCATTGTATCTATGCGTGCAAAAAACCAAGATGACCCATTTGTCTCAGAAGCCTGCGACGATGTACCAAACGATGTACCTACTAAAAAAGCGGTATTTTGGTTAATTGTCGGCATGATACTCCTGCCGGTTAGTTCTCATTTTTTAATCGGCTCAGCTGTTGATATTGCTAAATACTTCGGCTTAAGCGACTTAGTCATTGGTTTAACAATTATTGCCATTGGTACTAGCTTGCCTGAACTTGCCGCCTCGGTTGCAGGCGTACTTAAAAATGAAGATGATTTAGCACTAGGTAATATTGTTGGCTCAAACATATTTAATATTTTAGCTGTATTACCTCTAGCAGGTATTATTAATCCTTCAGCAATTGATCCATCGTTAGTAAGCCGAGATATATTAATTATGATTGGTGCAACACTTGCTCTTATTATTATGTCATTGAACTTTAGAGGCACCCAGCGTATCAATAGAGTAGAAGGCGGCTTATTACTAATAGCGTTTTTGGGTTACCAAGGGTATATTTTTAGTCAAGTAGGGTAAAAGATGGCAACGCTAAACTTTATTGAACAAGGCCTTCGCGTTTTAGATGTTGAGCGCCAAGCACTTAGTGATATTGCACAATATGTAGATGAAAATTTTCATAATGCGTGCCAATTAATGTACGACTGTGAAGGCCGTATTATTGTTATTGGCATGGGAAAATCAGGCCATATTGGCAATAAAATAGCGGCAACTCTTGCAAGCACTGGCAGCCCTGCGTTTTTTGTTCACCCTGGTGAAGCAAGTCATGGTGATTTAGGTATGATCACTAAAAATGACGTGGTTATGCTTATTTCTAATTCAGGGGAAACCAGCGAAGTTTTAAATATCATTCCGGTTTTAAAACGACTTGGTGCCAAAATGATAGCGATGACTGGCAATACGCAATCAACCATGGCAACCCTTGCTAATGTACATGTGTGTATTAAAGTAGAAAAAGAAGCTTGTTCATTGGGTCTAGCCCCTACATCAAGTACCACTGCAACGCTTGCGATGGGCGATGCCATGGCAGTTGCATTATTAGAAGCTCGCGGCTTTACAGCTGATGACTTCGCGCTATCTCACCCAGGTGGTAGTTTAGGCAAGCGCTTATTACTTACTTTAAAAGATGTTATGCACAGCGGCGCAAATACACCTATTATTGATGTTTCACAAACAGTTAAAGATGCTCTAATAGAAATGTCAGCTAAAGGATTAGGTATGACAGCCATTGTTGATGAAAATCAGCAACTCGTAGGGTTATTTACCGATGGTGACTTACGTCGCATTTTAGAACAAAGAATTGATATTCATACAACACAAATAGATGTTGTTATGACTAAGTCATGCACTACAGCTACGCAAGATATTTTAGCCGCTGAAGCGCTCAATATTATGGAACGTAAACGTATAAATGGCCTAATCGTCGTCAATGAGAAAAACCAACCTATTGGCGCATTAAATATGCAAGACCTATTGAAAGCAGGAGTGTTATAAATGCAATTTGAAGAACTCTATCAACCGCTGAGCGATGATGCAAAAGCACGCGCTAAAAAAGTAAAACTACTTATATGCGATATTGATGGTGTATTTTCTGATGGCCGTATTTACCTTGGCAATCAAGGTGAAGAGCTAAAAGCATTTAATACAAAAGATGGTTTTGGCATTAAAGCACTTATAAACAGTGGCTTTGAAGTAGCTGTTATTACTGGTCGTCATTCACAGATAGTACAACAACGTATGAGCAGCTTAACCGTACAGCATATTTATCAAGGCCAAGAAAATAAGCTCATTGCCTATCAAGAATTAAAAGATAAACTCAACCTTAGCGATGAACAAATTGCTTATATTGGTGATGACGGTCCTGACATGCCTGTTATGGAGTTAGTAGGCTTTGCCGTTGCAGTAAATGATGCCCACCCACTTATTAAGCGTTTGTCACACTATGTAACGCAAATGCCTGGTGGTTTTGGTGCTGTGAGAGAACTCACCGATTTGCTCATGCTTGAAAATGGTAAAGCATTGACTACACAAGGCACTAGTTCATGAATGCAGCGCGCATAATATTAAGCGTTTTATTCATTAGCTGTATGGTTTGGCTTTGGTACCCTTATTTTACACAAACAAATATTGTGCCTCAGGCTGAGCCTGAAGTTATTGCTAAGCCTGATTACATAGCTATTGAGCTCAAACAGACAGCCTATGATGAGCAAGGTAAAATTAGCCACAAAGTCACTGCGGCTAAAATGGAGCTATACCAGCAATTAGGTTTCACGTTTTTCGAAAAACCCATTTTCACTTTATATAACGAACAACAAACGTGGCAAATAAATGCAGACGAAGCAACATTATACGAAGATAAACAATTAATTTTAGAAGGTAATGTGGTTGCCAAAAATTTAACCGATAACGCCATGATAGACAAAATCAATGCTGATAATATTCAGGTTGATATAAAGCTATTAACAATGCGTTCGGAGCAACCCGTCATCATCACTGGACCCAATTTAAAAATCACCGGTAAAGGCCTAGAAGCCGACTTAAAAACCGAAGTGATAAAACTAATTAACCATACGCGAACCATATACTATGACCAATAAAATATTAAAATCACTTATAATTCCTACACTTATACTAGCGTTTAATAGTAGTGCTGCAGAGCAAAACACGCAACCTGCTGCCAATCAAATTTCAATAAGTGCCGACAAGCAAGAAGGTCAATTGAAAGCTAATGTGGGTATTTTTGAGAAAAACGTTGAGATTATTCACGGTAATCGCCGCATTACAGCCGATCGCCTCGAAGTACACAAACGTGATGAACTTGGTGATAATAAACAATTATTAATTGCCACAGGTAGCCCTGCGCACTTTGAAGAAAAGCAATCAGACGGCACAACTATGAGCGCCAGTGCTGACGAAGTACGTTATGATGTATCTAAGCGTTTTTTAACGCTTGTTGGTAATGCACAAGTATCGCAAGCCGGACAAAAAATAAATGCTAAAAGCATTACCTACGACATAGAGCAGCAGCTCATCAGTGCCGAAAAAGATGAAAACTCAACTGACCGCGTTCACACAATTTTAGTACCGATCGAAACTAAAAAAAGTAAAAAAGGCGATAAAGGTCAACCATGAGCACATTAAAAGCAGAACTATTAGCAAAAAGCTATAAAGGTCGTGAAGTTGTAAAAAACGTCGGCCTTGAAGTACAAGCTGGCAGTATAGTTGGCTTACTTGGCCCTAACGGTGCTGGTAAAACAACGACTTTTTATATGATTGTAGGGCTTGTTCCTAGCGACAAAGGTAAAATATCTATTGATGATAACGATATTACTCTTTTACCTATGCATAGTCGTGCTAGATTAGGCATAGGCTACTTACCACAAGAGTCATCGATTTTTAGAAAGCTGACTGTTTATCAAAACTTAATGGCCATTTTAGAAACGCGCAAAGAACTAAATAAACAAGCCAGAGAAGACACGCTCAATAACTTATTAGATGAATTTAGCATACAACACATTCGTGATAGCCAAGGTATGGCATTATCGGGTGGAGAACGTCGTCGTGTAGAAATAGCACGAGCGCTGGCAGCAGATCCTAAATTTATATTACTGGATGAACCGTTTGCTGGTGTTGACCCTATTTCGGTATTAGATATAAAGAAAATAATAGAACATCTTAAAAATCGTGGGATTGGAGTATTAATTACCGACCATAACGTAAGAGAGACCCTTGATGTTTGTGAAAAAGCCTACATTGTTTCTCATGGGGAACTGATTGCATCAGGTACTCCAGAACACGTATTAAATGATAAAACAGTACGCGATGTTTACTTAGGCGAGCAATTTAGGCTGTAACATTTACGCCATGTCTTTAAGCATCTGCTAGTATTAATTATAACAACATAAAAGGATTGTTAGAGATACATGAGGCAATCACTACAGCTGCGCATGGGCCAGCAACTTACAATGACTCCACAGTTGCAACAAGCTATTCGTTTGTTGCAACTCAGTACATTGGATCTCCAGCAAGAAATACAAGAAGCTCTCGACAGTAATCCACTTTTAGAGGTTGAAGAGGCAGACTATTCTGAAGACGCTGCTGGTAAAAACGAGCAAAAAGCTGATACCGATGACATAACTGTTAGCGCATCTGCTGATGATGCTCCGAGCGAATATGAACAAGATACTGGTGAAGCACTTGCAAAAGACACGCTAAGTGACGACATGGCTATGGATGTTAGTTGGGATGAGTACATGAGTGCCGCCCCAGCAGCCTCATCAGGTCCAATGCCTGAAGACGAATCTATATACCAAGGCGCCTCTACTGAAACGCTCCATGAGTATTTAATGTGGCAATTACAACTAACGCCATTTAGCCCTACCGATGAAGCCATCGCTATTGCGATTGTAGAGGCCGTCGATGATTCAGGTATTTTAACTCTCAGTTGCGAAGAAATTTTAGAAAGCTTTAATCAAGAAAACGAAGATGATAACGAAGTCGAACTTGATGAAATTGAAGCGGTATTAAAACGCATTCAACTGTTTGATCCTGTTGGTATTGCTGCACGTAGTTTACAAGAGTGTTTGTGTATTCAGCTTAATCAATTTGATAAAGAAACACCTTACATTAATGAAACGAAAATGATTTTAACCGAGCATATTGATCTATTAGCAGCTCGCGACTATCGTACATTAATGAAAAAAACTAAGCTTAAAGAAGAAGAGCTTAAAGAAGTGATGACACTAATACATACTCTCAACCCAAAACCTGCAGATACTATTGTAAGGGAAGAATCTGAGTATGTTATTCCTGATGTGTCAGTTAAAAAAATTAAAGGTCGCTGGGTTGTCGAATTAAACCCAGATAGCATGCCTAAAATTCGTGTTAATAGCCAATACGCGGCAATGTCTCGCACTGTAAAATCAAGTGGCGACAGCCAGTTTATTCGCTCACATTTACAAGAAGCTAAATGGTTTATTAAAAGCTTAGAAAGTAGAAACGACACGCTATTAAAAGTTACTAATTGTATTGTTAAGCAACAACAAGGATTTTTTGAACATGGCCCTGAAGCCATGAAACCAATGGTTTTAAATGATGTCGCTGAAATGGTAGAAATGCACGAATCGACAATTTCGCGTGTGACTACTCAAAAGTACATGCATACACCCCGTGGTATATTTGAGCTTAAATATTTTTTCTCAAGCCATGTAAGTACTGAAAACGGTGGTGAATGTTCATCTACAGCAATACGTGCGCTTATCCGAAAATTAATCGCAGCAGAAAACTCAGCAAAACCATTGAGTGATAGCAAAATAGCGGATATATTGGCTGAGCAAGGAATTAAAGTAGCAAGACGTACAATCGCAAAATACCGTGAATCTCTTGCTATTCCACCGTCAAATCAGCGTAAAAGTCTGATTTAAGACGCTAAACTAAGAGGGTAATGCTTATGCAACTAAACTTAACTGGTCGTCACGTAGAATTAACCGATTCACTAAGAGACTATATTAATACTAAATTTGCGAAGCTTGAAAGACACTCTGATCATATTAATAATGTTCATGTCATTCTCGATGTAGAAAAATTAAATCAAAAAGCAGAAGCCACAATACACGTAAGCGGTGCTGAGCTATTTGCCTCTACAGAACATCAAGATATGTATGCCGCTATTGACTCGTTGATCGACAAGCTCGATCGCCAAGTAATCAAACACAAAGAGAAGCTTGCTCGACACTAATATGATGAAATTAAGTTCACTTATATGCCAGGACTGCAGCAAAGCTGCGGTCCTTTTTAATAGCAAAAAAAGAATTTTAGAGTTCATTAGCGAACTTGCTCACGACAAACTTCCGTATTTACCGCAACAAGATATTCTTAATGCTTTAATGAGCAGAGAGAAATTAGGTAGTACAGGTATAGGGCGTGGCATTGCTATTCCTCATGGAAGAATGAGCGGTGCAGAAGAGCCTTTGGCTTTAGTGCTCGTTAGCGAAACTCCAATAAACTTTGATGCAATCGATAATCGCCCTGTTGATATTTTTGTCGCACTCATCGTACCAGATGGCGATAACCAGCAGCACTTAAAGACTCTAGCAACCATTGCTGATAAACTAAACAACAAAGATTTTTGTAAACAGTTACGCAGTGCAAAATCTGATACTGAGCTTTACCAAGTTATTGTCGATCAATCATAGTTTTATAAAGGGTGTTAAATGGAGTTAATTATCATAAGTGGCCGTTCTGGTTCTGGAAAGTCGGTTGCTTTGCGCGTTGTAGAAGATTTAGGTTATTATTGCGTAGATAATATTCCAGTAAACCTACTACCTTCATTAGTTCGCAGTGTGTCTGATAGCTACGATAAAATTGCTGTTAGCATAGATGTGCGCAACATCCCTAAAGAACAAGATGAATTTAACGATATTCTTGAATACTTGCCTGGCTTTGCAAACCCTACGTTGTTTTATTTAGATAGCGACGATCAGACATTGATCAAACGCTTTTCTGAAACACGCAGATTACACCCACTATCAATAGACTCGTTGCCGCTTGATTTAGCCATCAAAAAAGAAAAAGAATTACTTGATGTATTAACCACTCGCGCCGACTTTATGATAGATACGACTGATTTAAGTGTTCATCAACTCGCTGAATCTATTCGTGAAAAGATTTTAGGTAAAAAAGATAAGCAACTGATTGTCACATTTGAATCATTTGGTTTTAAACACGGTATACCAAAAGAAGCAGACTACGTATTTGATGCACGCTTTTTACCAAATCCACACTGGGAACCAGAGTTAAAGCCTTTAAATGGGTTAGATCAACCGGTTAAAGACTATTTAGCTAATCACAGCATAGTGCAAAAATTCACATGGCAAATTCAAACATTTGTACAAACGTGGTTACCACATTTAGAACGAAATAACCGCAGTTATTTAACCATTGCTATTGGGTGTACAGGCGGGCAACATCGCTCTGTGTATTTAGCGCAAACTATCGGTGAAAGTTTCGCAATGACACATCCCAATGTAAAAATTCGCCATCGCGAGCAAGAAAAATAATATAGCTGAATAATCACCTGTTCAGCTTAGGTAGAGTAAGTTATGCATTGTGAAGATACCTTTTTAATAAAAAACAAATTAGGCTTACACGCCAGAGCAGCTACTGTGCTTGCGCAATTAGCAGTACAATTTGATGCGACAATCACATTATTCCAAGATGACAAAGAAGCAGCAGGCGATAGCGTACTTGCACTAATGTTACTTGAAAGTAGCCAAGGAAAAGAAGTTAAAGTTGTTTGTAAAGGCCCTGATTCTGAGCAAGCTTTACACGCTGTTGGAGAATTAATAGCACAACGCTTTAATGAACAAGAATAACCTGTTTTATAAAAACAATATTCGCATTACTAATGCTTCAATTAAAACAGATATATAAAATAGATAGGTTAGTAACGCCAGTTAACTCACCTCCCCCCCATAAAGTAATATAACAATTTATAAAGGACGCCAATGCCTGAAGCTTTTGAACAAGATTACCCACTACAGCAACTAAAACAGGTGACGAAGTCACTCAATAGTGGTCAATTTGTTCAAGTTAGGCGCATGCTCGCAAAAACGGCTCCTTGTGATACCGCATTATTATTAGAATCATCACCGCATAAAATTCGCCGACTGCTTTGGCAATTGGTCGATCCTGATGTGCAGGGTGATGTTCTTGAAGAATTATCTGAAGATGTTCGTTTAGGCATTATTGCCCAAATGGAACCTAAGCACATTGCCGCCGCAACTGAAGACATGGGCCACGATGACTTAGGTGAAGTATTACGTAGCCTGCCAGATACCGTCTATAAAGACGTTGTTAGCGCGATGGACATTCAAGACCGTGAACGTGCCACGCAAGCACTGTCATATCAAGAGCGTTCAGCAGGTGCGCTAATGAACACCGATACGGTGACCATTCGCCCTGATGTAACACTCGATGTTGTACTTCGTTATATTAGACTGCGTGGTGAGTTACCAGAGGGTACAGATGATTTATATGTTGTTGATAAACATAACTGCTTTATAGGCGCTTTATCGCTGAGTACATTATTAACTAATCCGCCAGAAAAAATTGTGCGCGATTTAATGGATGAAGATTGTGAGTCTATCCCAATCTCAATGGATGAAAGTGAAGTAGCGCAATTATTTGAGCGCCATAATTGGATATCGGCCCCTGTGGTGGACGATAACGACCAACTCCTCGGTCGTGTTACTATCGATGACATCGTTGATGTAATCCGAGAAGATGCCGAGCATAGCTTATTAAGCCTAGCCGGTCTTGATGATGAAGAGGATACATTCGCGCCTGTACTAAAAAGCTCTAAAAAACGCTCAGTTTGGCTAGGAGTTAATTTACTAACCGCACTTGCAGCTGCTTTTGTAGCTAGCTTTTTTGAAGGCACTTTAGATGTGCTCCCTATTTTGGCTGTGCTTAACGGTATTGTCCCTTCTATGGGTGGTGTTGCTGGTAGCCAATCATTAACGCTTGTTATCCGTGGTATTGCAGTAGGTCATATAAACCAAACAAACCAACGTTTCCTGATGATGAAAGAACTGGCCATTGGCGCGCTAAACGGTATTTTGTGGTCACTATTAATTGCGGGTGTTATTGCGCTATGGCAATGGGATTTTATGCTTGGTGGCGTACTCGCCTTCGCTATGTTTATGAACTTAGTGGTGGCAGGTGTTGCTGGTGCAAGTATTCCAATAATTCTTAAAAGAATGAATATAGACCCTGCTCTTGCAGGGAGTGTGGTGCTAACCACGGTGACTGATATTGTTGGTATATTCGCCTTTTTAGGTACTGCTACATGGTTGCTGATATAAATTAAACGCTTTAAATGTAAAAACTACAGCAAAAATACTTAGGGTAAATCAGTAGCTATGGCAACGGATACCAAACATAAAAATGACATACCTAAAAAAACGCTAAAACAAAAAAGCGTATCCATATTAAAAAGTGTACTGGTATATGGCTCTATATTTTTCGTCCTTTATACCGCCGTCAATTGGTGGCGGCAACCTGTCATGCCAGCAAATCCTCAATTACAATTAATCGATTATAAAGGGCAAAACATTGATTTAGCAGCAATGAGCCAAGATAAACCCACGCTTGTGTATTTTTGGGGAACTTGGTGTCCTATTTGTAGTATTACCTCCCCTGCCATAAACGAACTCGCAAACGAGAATAAATACCCCGTTGTGAGCATCGCGATAAAATCAGGCTCTGATCAAGAGCTGCATGATTATTTAAATGAGCAGGGCTACAGCTTCAGTACTGTTAACGATCGACACGGCGAGATATTTTCCGATTGGCAGGGACAAGTCACGCCATCTTATATAATCTTAAAAGATAATAAAATGACGCAAGGACTCACCGGCATTCAGCCGTTATGGTCACTTAAATTGCGTTTGTGGTTATCATCAATGCTTTAAAAAAAAGCTAAACTTAGCACAGGATATCTAAGGAGAGGGGCTCTAAAACCTCACCCTATATCACCTACAATAATATAGATAATAAAGAGCAAAGCTGACTTA
The DNA here is from genome assembly GCF_031198785.1 of Pseudoalteromonas sp. HL-AS1. Classification (NCBI taxonomy): domain Bacteria; kingdom Pseudomonadati; phylum Pseudomonadota; class Gammaproteobacteria; order Alteromonadales; family Pseudoalteromonadaceae; genus Pseudoalteromonas; species Pseudoalteromonas sp. HL-AS1. The sequence continues at coordinate 652,749 of NZ_CP133569.1, read as the reverse complement.
ATTTACGTATACAAAAGCTAAAAAACGCGTGCCGCAATTAGCCTTATCTATTAGCAAATAAAATTACTAACGTGTGCTTTGTCGATTACCGCCTACTTTTGGCTTAGTGTTTGCCTTTTTAAATTGGCTAAAACCGGTATGTCGCGTTAGTGCTGGACGCCCACCTTTTTTACCACCTTTACCTGCTTTTTCATCGCGCCCTTCTTCTGGCACTAAACAGTTAGGCCCTTTACCAATTAAATTAGCTTTACCCATTTTACGTAGAGCTTCACGTATCATTGGCCAACCAGCTGCATCGTGGTAGCGTAAAATAGCTTTATGTAATCTACGTTGGCGTGCGCCTTTAGGTACTGGAACAACTTCTGAGTTGTTTTTTATATTACGTAAAGAGTTCATCTCTGTATGGTAAATAGTCGTCGCATTAGCCATAGGTGATGGGTAAAAATTTTGTACCTGATCAAGCTTAAAGTCGTTTGATTTAAGCCATAAAGCCATGTTTACCATGTCTTCATCTTTTGTACCTGGGTGAGCAGATATAAAGTAAGGAATTAAATACTGCTTTTTACCGGCTTCTTTAGAGTACTTATCAAATAGTTCTTTAAATTGATCGTACGCTCCCATACCTGGTTTCATCATTTTTGATAATGGACCATCCTCTGTATGCTCTGGCGCTATTTTTAAGTAACCGCCTACATGGTGCGTTACTAATTCTTTAACGTAACGCGGGTCGCGTACAGCTAAATCGTAACGTACACCTGAAGCAATCAATACCTTTTTAATACCCTTAACTTCACGTGCTTTTTTATACAAATCTATTGTTGGCGTATGATCTGTATCCATGTGTTTACAAATATCTGGATACACACATGATAAGCGTCTACAGGTACTCTCGGCCTTTTTACTAGTACAGCGCAGCTTATACATATTCGCCGTTGGGCCACCTAAATCAGAAATAACACCAGTAAAGCCGGGGACTTTATCTCTAATTTGTTCAATTTCTTCAATAATAGATTCTTGCGAACGACTTTGAATAATGCGCCCCTCATGCTCTGTAATTGAGCAAAACGAACAGCCACCAAAACAGCCACGCATAATATTAACTGACGTTTTAATCATATCGTAAGCAGGTATTTTAGCATCACCATAACTTGGGTGAGGAATACGCTGATACGGCAAACCAAATACAGCATCCATTTCATGTGTTTCTAATGGATATGCTGGCGGGTTTACCCAAATAGAGCGATCGCCATGTCGTTGGTAAAGCGCTCTTGCACAACCAGGGTTTGTTTCTTGATGTAAAATTCGCGAGGCATGAGCGTATAAAGGTTTGTTAACACTTACTTGCTCATAAGCAGGTAACTTAACATAGGTTTTTTCCCACGGCTTAGGACGTGCAGGCTGAACCATGATTGGTTTTGCCGCTTCTGCTTTTAAATCAATACCCGCTTGTTTAAATTCAGATTTACTACAGCCAACATCATCCGCGCCATATGGGTTTGGAATAGGGTCTATTTTACCAATTTTATCAATAGCGGTAGAATCACTGCCACGCCAACCAGGTAGAGGCTCTTTTCGAATAACAGCCGTGCCGCGAATATCCTGAATCGTATCCATCGTTTCACCCGCCGCAATACGGTGTGCAACTTCAACTAGCGGGCGCTCTGCGTTACCGTAAATTAAAATATCGGCTTTTGCATCAAACAAAATACTACGACGTACTTTTTCCTGCCAATAGTCGTAATGAGCAATACGGCGAAGGCTGGCTTCAATACCGCCAATAACAATTGGGATACCTTTGTATGCTTCACGGCATTTTTGCGAGTAAATCATCACGGCGCGATCTGGGCGCTTACCGCCAACGTTATTAGGCGTGTAAGCATCATCGTGGCGCATGCGTTTTTCCGCTGTATAGCGGTTGATCATAGAATCCATGTTGCCGGCTGTTACACCAAAAAATAAATTCGGTCTGCCGAGCTCCATAAATGCATCTTTAGAGTCCCATGCAGGTTGGGCAATAATCCCCACTCTAAAGCCTTGCGCTTCAAGTACACGGCCAATTACAGCCATACCAAAACTAGGATGGTCAACATACGCATCGCCACTAATTATTATTATGTCGCAGCTATCCCAGCCAAGTGCATCCATTTCTTCACGTGTAGTTGGTAAAAATGGCGCGGTGCCATAACATTCAGCCCAGTATTTCGGGTATGAAAATAAGGCGCGCTTAGCTTTGAGTGTGCTCATAATTGTGGCCGTAGAATAACAAAAGGCGCGAATTATACCCTACTAAATTCTTTATATATACAAAGTAGTCAAAGCATATCGCGCTTTAAATTCTAAATCGTTCATTAGGGCGTGTTGATCTTTGTGGATTGAAATTTGTTCAATCTAGGGGCGATTTAATCGCGGCGCGAGGTTTGTAACCTAGCGGGCTAAGTAAAAACCGAGCAACAAAGAGTTAATCGTCCCTAGAAAGAACCCAAAGGGCAGCGCATGTTTGGCATTTATGCTGCGTTATCGCCTATTTATGGGGAACAACCACACTACATAGGCTCTGCCTTGCCTAAATACCAAACAATCTGCTGCACAATTAATCACAAAAGTTCAACACGCCCTAACTTAAATAATAATAAGTTAATCTTTTTTAGCGTTTATTTATAAATTCTATCAATTCATGCTCAGGCATGGGTTTAGCATACATAAAACCTTGTACCTCATCACAGCCTAAATTTTTTAAGAACTGAGCTTGTTCTTGTGTTTCAACGCCTTCAGCAATCGTTTTTAAACCCAACTTAGCACCAAGAGAAATAACTAAGGCAGCAATAGCGCCAGTGTCATCATTTGGCAGATCTTTAATAAATGCACGATCTATTTTCAATCTATCCAAGGGTAAACTTTGTATATAACTAAGCGATGAAAAGCCAGTCCCAAAGTCATCAATAGCAACCTCAATCCCTAACTCTTGAAGCTCTCTAAGTGTATTAATAACAGTTTCGAGTTCATCCATTACTACGCTTTCTGTGACTTCTAACTCTATGTTTTTTGGCTTAACACCATATTTTAATAATGTATTTTTAACGTTTTGAGCATAACCTTTTACTTTAAACTGCGGAACAGACACATTAACCGCAATACAAATTTCGGTGCCCATATTTTCTAGGCGCTTTTGTTGTTGGCAAACTTGCTCTAAAACCCACTGCCCTATATCAACAATCAAGCCCGCATCTTCTGCAAGTGGAACAAATACCGCTGGCGATATATATGACCCATTACCGGTAGGCCACCTAAGTAATGCCTCACACCCAATTAAAGACAAGTCATCTAATGAAAGTTGAGGTTGATACCATACCTCTAACTTGTTTCGAGCAAAATCATGACGTAATTGTCTAATAATTCCTATGCGCCAAGCCATTTTATCTTGCATGTCTACACTGTAATAAATTCCCTCTTTGTGTTTTGTTTTTTAGCTCGATTAAGTGCAATATAAGCAACTTTAAGTGTATCAACCCCGCTACTTTGAAAGTCTTGCTGTTGGCATAAACCCAATCTAAAATCGATAGGTAATGTATGCTCTTCTGCGCAAAATGGAACACCTAACTGCTCATTCAATTTTTTTAAGTCGAGTTCATCACGGCGAATAATAAAACCAAAAACATCAGCACCAATACGAGATAGTAATTTAGCTGTTGGGTAGTTTTCTTTTAACCTTTGCACAATGCCAATTAATACTTTATTGCCGACCTCTTGCCCTAGCCATTATTAATATCTGCAAAATTAACTATATCAAGTAATACAAATACATAATCATTAACGTGCGGCTTTTGATAACGCTCTACCCGTTCAATAAAATTGGTACGATTTGAAATACCTGTAAGCACATCTTTATAAGCAGCATCTCTTAACTTTACAAATAACCTTATGTTATCAAGTGCTACACTTACATTAGTTAAGAAAATTTCAGCAAATTGTAGCTGTGCTTGTAAGGGAATGTGGTCGCACTCTATATATAAAGCCGCTTTTCGATGCTTACTTTTTAATATAAATGTTGAACTTGAGTCTATGTGTTGGTGCTTTGACAAACCAAAACACGACTCAACTTGTTCAAATACTTTGCTATCAACATTAATTAATTTTTTACCAAAATAGCTGTCGTAATGCCCGCAACCACCTAAGACCTGAATAAAATCATCGCCATCTAACTTACTGCAAACAAGCCCTCTAGGTGAACATTTTAAAATAATACTCATGTGCTTGATGATTTCTTTGCATAATTGCTTAACATTAGTAAGTCCTAAAATAGACTTTGATGCTGAAACAATCGTGTTCATTGCATCACTTTGATATTCAAGCTGACATACCTGCTCGTATGAGCGAGTAGCGGTTATAAGCGAAGTTACTAACTTAGAACGAGTCAGCTCTGTTTTCGTTTTATAGTCATTTATGTCGTATTCTCGTATTACTTTTTCTTCTGGTGTAATACCTGCTTGCCCTGTTCTTAAAATAATTCTTACATGTTGATTATTTAATTCGTCACGCACCCTTTTTACAACCTGCAAGCCAGCATCGTCAGTTTCCATAACAACATCTAAAAAAATAACTGAAATATTGTTATTTTTAGCTAAAATCTCTATTGCTTCAGCTCCCGAATAGGCATCATGAAATCTCAAGCCTGCCCCCCAAAACTCAACCCCAGACAAAGCCAACTTTGTTACAGAGTGGATCTCAGGTTCGTCATCAACAATTAAAATATCCCAAAACTTAGTCGGCTCAATAACTGCATCATCTTCATAGTCTTGTTCAAAAAATAAAAAATCGTTTTGATCTGACGACATTCGCTCTCCTAGGTAGCAATTTATAAATTATTTTTGGTTTATAATCTAATTCATACTATAGTCGATTAATAAAAAGTTGTTGTATTTCAACTCAAAAAACTAATAAAAGGTGTGCTTATTAAACCATTAGAAATATTGATCAAAGGCGTACTGTTATTGCTATTGGTATTAGTACTGGTAGGGCTGATACTTCCCCAAAGTTATAGTGTAAATAAAACAATAGAAATCAATGCAAATATTGACGCAGTAAAACCGCTTATTACTGACTTTAATCAATGGCAAAAATGGTCTCCATGGGAAAAAGTAGACCCCAGTATACGTTTTACTTTGGGCGAACCGAACTCTGGCCTGGGTGCTCATCAGTCTTGGAAGGGAAAATGGGGGTATGGTGAAATGATCATAACTTCGGTAAGTCAAAATAAGGTCAGCTTTAATATACTTTTAAATGCTGAGCATATTATTAGGGGGACTTTTAATTTTAGTGAGCAAAACGGTATCGTCACTCTAATATGTAAGATTAACGGACAAACAACCGCTCCTTTAATATCGGGTTACACCGCAATTTTGAGCGAATATGTGCTCCGTAATACAGTTTCAATGGGGTTAAATAACCTTAAAACTGTTGCTCAGCTTAGCCATTCACAAAGGACAATGCACAGCCATGCCAGTCAAGACAGCACAAGCGAGAATTAACCTTGCTAACATTATCGAATCCTTACTTGGTTACCCTATAACAAAAATAGGCAGTAACGGAATACTGCCTACCCCCGAACAAAATTACGATATTAAAGGCCAAGTTAAGCCGCTTTATCATATCAACAGTGAAAACTCTGTTTTAGCTCGTGCCCAAAAGCGCCAAGATTTACTACTAATAAAACAACAACAAAATATAGAGTCAATTTTAGCAATGGCTATGGGGTTTTGCCCCGATGTAGCAAGTAGTAAACAACCCGATGCTGACTGGGTAGAGCACTTTATCGCACTGTGCGAAGATACTTCAAATGCGTCAATGCAAACTTTATGGGCCAAAATTTTAACGGGAGAAACACTCAACCCTGGTACGTTTTCAATTAAAAGCTTGCAAACGTTAAAGCATATGACACAGCGAGAAGCTGACTCTTTGCAAAAATGTGTGTCGCTCTCAGGCTATAACGAAAAAGACGACAGCCACTTTATTCTACTAGGCTTTTACAAAAAACCGTCATTGTTTGATTTGCTACGAAAAGGCAATAAAGTGTCTCTAAATCTAGGAAAAACAGGTATTAGTTTTCCTGACATTTTAACACTTATGGATCTTAATTTACTGTATAGAAAAGAAATTGAATCTGCAGTGCTTAAAGCGGGACAAGAACTTACCCTTTCATTTTTATCGCAAAAAGTAACGTTAAAAGCAAAAAGTAGTGATTTGGTATTGAGCTATTATAAATTCACGCAAACAGGTGATGAGTTATCTAAACTCATTAATTTTCCTGTAAATAAAATTTATAAGCAGTTAATTAATAATGCGCTGGAGGGAGAGTTTGATTTAGCGTGGCACGCAATAAAATAATATGCCACGCTATGTTTAATTAGAAAATACTAATTAAAAGTGAACCTGAATACCCGCAAATGGGCCAGATGCATCAATATCAGTAGTAATATCATCTACATCATCAAGTTCTAATACCATAGAGCGGTAACCGGCTTTAACAGCAACATCTACTGCTAGGTTATCAATAAGTTCCCACGCTACGCCTACTTGGTAATCTTGTACTTTGCTATCGTCAATAGCCAAAAAGCTACCTTCAAAAAATACACTTAAACCAGTAAAAGGTAAGCCAGCTTCGGCACGGCCATATGCAAGAGGAACAAAACCAGAGAAATCTTTTGTTTCGGTAAAGTTAGTACCACCATTTTGAGTAGTACCATTTACAACAATATCACCATCAAACTGCTTAGCATTTAAACCTAAGTCAATTGAGATTAAGTCATTATCAAAAATTTCATAATAAAAAATATAATCAATATGCGTTAAATCACTTACCGTATTTACAGTAGAACCAACAACATAATCAGAACCATTGAAGCTAAATGTATCTGTAAGCAGCGCAGAACCATTTAACTCAAGCTCTGTATACTTTAATTTGATGTTTGGTACTAATGGCACTGGGTGCTCAAGCGCCGCGTAATAACTTACAAAAGTCTCATCTTCAAAATTGAAATCTTGAGATGCATTATTTTTATAAGAAAATTGACCATCGTTATCTGACTTCCACCCATCAACACCTACGTATAAACCTAGTAGAGTGTCAGCTTGCGCTGCTGGTGCTAAACATGCCATTGAAAGGGCTGCTGCTAAACAATACTTTTTCATTTTTTATCCTTGAGCTAGTAGTTCGCTGAGTTCGATTAAAGCCGCATTGGCTCTAGAAATATAATTTGCCATAACTAAAGAATGGTTTGCCACATAGCCAAAACCATTGCCGTTTAAAATAAGTGGGCTCCATACTGTTTCTTGAGTGGCCTCAAGTTCACGTATGATTTGTTGTAAGCTTACACGTGCATTTTTCTTTTCAAGTACGTCATTAAAGTCATACTCTATCGCTTGTAAAAAATGCAGTAATGCCCAAGTTGCACCGCGCGACTCGTAAAACACATCGTCAATTTCCAACCATGGTGTTCTTACTTGCTGCTGCAGTGGCGCAAGAGTTGCTTGTTTATTAGATGAATTACCCGCTAAATCGGTGTTCACTTTTTCTTGGCCTACGCTCGCACTTAAACGTTGGCTTAAGCTACCTAAACGTTTTTCAGCTTCTTTAAGCCAACTACGTAAGTTATCTGCTCGTGCGTAAAATTGGCTATCGCGCTCATGCTCATTAGCAATTTGTCCACGATATACCATTAAGTAGTCAATACCTTTTTGGTACTCACCTTCGGCACTTGGCCATGCCCATGCCTCAGAGCTTATATTAAACTGCGGCTGCGCCTTTTTAAGGGCTTCATGTTCCGTAGACTGTGATTGCGAACGGCTAAAATCTTTTCGCATAGAAAGCGATAAATCACGTACCATTTCTAGTGCGCCATATTCCCACGCTGGCATATCATCCATAATAATACTTGGTGGTATTACATCATTTGATAAGTAGCCACCCGGTTTATCTAGTAAGGTATTGGTTACCGTAATTAATGTAGAAGTAGTTACATAACCCGTTACTATTTTTTCATTACGAAGCTGCGCTTGCTCTTTCGCGTTTGCAACAACGTCAAAACGTGAAGGTTCTGTGCTCCAATAAACAGCAATTGCGTAAAAAATGATAAGCAGTAAAACAATTATTCCTGCTATTTTTCCTTTATGTTGCGACATGTGTACTCCTAATGATGAGCGTGTTGAGTAGATGGTTTTGACTGCCTAGCTTGCGCTTCAAGCGACACGACTTGAGCATTAGTAAATAAGCGATTACCGTCACTAAAATATAGTGTGAGTTTACGTTCTTGTCCTACTTTTAATGGCTCTTGTGGTTCAAATGCCATTAAATGATAACCGCCAGGCTGAAAGCTGACGCTTTCGTGCGCCTTAATTTCAACCGATTCAACTTGTTGCATTTTCATCATGCCGTCTACATGTGAATGCTCGTGTATTTCAACACGCCCTAAGCCATCAATAGTTGCCTTAGTTAAAGTTGCTGCGGCTCCACTGTGATTAATAAGGGTTAAATAACCTACAGTTGAAGTACTGCCAGGTAAAAACTCTCTAACTTGCGCGTTAGTTACTTCGAGCACAGCCACATCAGAACCATGATCGTGCCCTGAGTGCGCCGCCAACGATGACGAAAAAAAACTAAATATTAATGCAGAAGCCATCGAAAAACATAGTTTCGTCATCATTCTTATCCTTATGAAAACTTTAAATTACAGGCTAAATTTAACATAGTTAACCTATAATAGTCAGTCAAATTAAGGATTAAGAGGCTACTTTTTTGTTATCGGCAACAAGCCAACACAACACTGCAACAAATAGTAACGGCCATGCAATCATTATAGATCCGAATAAAAGCGCTAAAACAGTCCCTGCTAATGCCACTACACCCGCACCAACTAATCCCATAGTAATTAAAGCCACTACCGCAATAATTGCGGCCAAAGCACCTACAAGCTCGAGCCCAGCCCAACTAATGTCAGCAATCCATAACGGCAACTGCCAAGAATCAATCTGCACAAACGTTATTAAATCAGTAAACAGTAATAAATAGATAAATACACATACTGCCAAAGCTTTCATAGTAATTCTCCTTATACCAACCGGCTTATATATGAGGCCTATTTAACGATAAGAAAATTGCGCTATAACTAGGCAAAGATTTTTATACCTAGTTGTTCTATATAAAATTTTAACAACATTATAGAGTGATTTAATTCGTTAAATTATTCAAATATTTATGCCTGTTGGTATTAATACTCTTTATTTTCAAGGCAGCAATGCGCTATAAAATAGCCAAGTGCAACTGCAAACGGAAAACTCAAAAATAATAAAATAGTAACTAGGCGTGTTGCCCATACCGGAAAGTCCAATCTATGGGCTAAACCACTACAAACACCCGATATTTTTTTATTCAAAGTATCTTTATACCAACCTTGTTGACGATTAAAGCTGTTCATAGCAATCTCCTAAGCAGTGTGTTTTAAATTAGTATTTAAGTTCGCCTTTAAGCGAGCCAACTCAGCATCAATTTTTTCATTTTTAACTAACGACTCAATTTGGGCACTGGTAGAACTTGCTGTATCAGTCAGCTCATAAGCCTCTACTTGAGCTTCAATACCTTCAACACGCTGCTCTATTTGTTCAAAACGAGACAACGCATGAGCTACTTTATCGCTTTGTAGTTGCGTACTGATCCGCCCTCTAGCAATAGCAACATTGTGGCGCTGCATTAACTGAGCTTGCTTAGTTTTAGCCATAGCCATTTTTTGCTGCAAGCGTTCACAATCAGACTTAATTTTTACAATAGACTCTTGCAAAGTTTCTAGTTGAGTTTGCTTATTTTCAATGCTTTCGTTAACGCGTTGCTTCTCAAGTAAAGCTGTTTTAGCAAGATCATCACTGCCCTTCTCAACCGCACGTTCTGCTTTAATTTGCCAAGCTGCTAATTCTGTTTTTTAGTATCAATTTGGCGATTAATTACTTTCTCTTCACACAATAAAGCGGCTGCTGTACTACGGCACTCATTCAACGCATCTTGCATCTCGGTAAGCATTAGGTTTAAAAGCTTTTCTGGATCTTCTGCTTTATCAAGCATGGCGACAATGTTTGATTGAATTACATCATTTACGCGGTTAAATATTCCCATGGTATTCTCCTGTTGATTTTTAATTAATTTCAACAAGAAGATTCCAAGAGTTGTGCCAAGTCCATCAAAACAAAAATAAAACATTTAAAATCATAACGATAAACAACAAGCACTCTAAATTTTAGTGACTTTAAGCTGAACAACATAGAGTGTAATTGGCCAATAAATTATGATTTTGACTAATTTTTAGGATCAAAAAAGCCACTCGAAAGTGGCTAAAATTTAGAATTTTTAAAGCTTAATTTTATTCTGGTACAAAGCTTAATGCTTTATCCATTACCGATAAATCAGCTTGCTTACCGTGACCACTTTCAGAAAGGTGGCGTCTAAAACCTCGCGCACCAGGCTGCCCCTGAAAAATACCGAGCATGTGACGTGCAATATGCCAAAAATTAGCACCCAAACGCATTTCTTCTTCAATGTAGTCATACATTGAACGCACTACATCGTGGCGTGACTGCGTATTTGCAGCATCACCATAAATTTTCTCATCAACGTCATTGAGCATAAATGGGTTGCTGTAAGCCTCACGCCCAATCATTACGCCATCAATATGTTGCAAATGTTCTAGGCTCTGCTCAACTGTTTTAACACCGCCATTTAGGCTTAAGTCTAACTGCGGATAATCTTTTTTAAGTTGATAAACACGTGGGTAATCAAGCGGTGGAACCTCACGATTTTCTTTCGGGCTTAAACCATTGAGCCATGCTTTACGAGCATGAATAATAAAATCATCACACCCTACTTTATGAGACGCTTCAATAAGCGCACATAAAAACTCATACGAATCTTGCTCATCAATACCAATACGCGTTTTAACGGTAACAGGAATGCTTACTTCGTTTTTCATTGCTGCAACACACTCAGCAACTAATTGAGGTTCAGCCATTAAACATGCGCCAAATCGGCCATTTTGAACTCTGTCTGACGGGCAACCTACATTTAAATTTATTTCGTCATAGCCACGCTCACCTGCGAGCTTTGCACATTGCGCAAGCGCTTTAGGATCAGAGCCACCAAGTTGCAGTGCAACTGGGCCTTCGTGTTTATTAAAATGTAAGTAGTCGCCTCGACCAAATAAAATAGCCCCTGTGGTTATCATTTCAGTATAAAGCACAGTATGTTTAGTCATTTTGCGATGAAAAGTACGACAATGGCGATCAGTCCAATCAAGCATAGGTGCCACGCTAAACCGTCTAAACCCTGCGTTACTTGCCATTACTGGGCTATAGCCCTTATTTAGTGTGTTACTCATATAGTCTGAATTGCCTTGAATTGCCTTGAATCGCCGCGAGTTTCGATATACAGTCACCCTATAGTCACCCTTGCGGGGTTGGACTGAACAATAACTTAGGGTTAAATCATGGCTTCATATAATATCGAAAAACGCCGTCTTGCTTCAGGCGACTACCGCTACAAGTGCGTAGTACGCGAGAAATCTAAGGGTAAGATTATACACAATGAAAGTAAAACATTCAGTAAAAGAGTGTTGGCTGAGAGCTGGGGCAAGAAACAAGTTAACGATATTGAGCAATCGAGGGTGACTGAAACAAAGCAAGTGGTCACCCTAGGCACCCTGATGAATATGTATTATGAAAACCATGATTTATGGAATGCTACAGGCCGTACTAAACAATTTGTTATTAAGATGCTGATTGATTGCGACATAGCATCGGTTTTATCAAATGAGTTACGCACTAGTGATTTAATTGAACATTGTAAAAATAGGCGTAGCGCTGGTGCAGGGCCTGCGACTATTTATCATGATATTGCATATTTGCGCAGTGTTATGAAAAAGGCTGGGCCAGTATGGAATATTGATGCTAACCATAAAATATTTGAAGACGCAGTACCGGTGCTAATCGAAATGGGGTTAGTTGGCAAAAGCCAAAAGCGAACACGCCGCCCTACCGATAATGAATTAGATAAATTGCGTGAAGGCTTAAAGGAACGTATGGACTATAGGCGGAACGGTAAAGTGCGGATTCCCTTTTTAGATATTTTGGATTTTAGCATTTTAACCTGCATGCGCATTGGTGAAGTTTGCAAACTACGCTGGGAAGATTTAAACGAAGATCACAAAACTATTTTAGTGCGTGATAGAAAAGACCCGCGTAAAAAAGAAGGCAATCACATGATTGTACCTTTGCTAGCTGGTTCGTTTGATATTGTGATGCAACAACCTAAAAGTGATGATTTAATATTTCCTTACAACTCACGATCGGTTACTGCTGGTTTTCAGCGGGTACGTAATGCATTAGGTATTGAGGATTTACGCTATCATGATTTACGTCGCGAAGGTGCTAGCCGTTTATTCGAAAAAGGTTATTCAATAGAAGAAGTGGCCCAAGTTACAGGCCACCGTAATTTAAATATTTTGTGGCAAGTTTATACGCAGCTATTCCCGCATAAATTACATGATAAGTTTAATACTTAATCCAACAGCTCTCTATTTATAGTTTCGGTATTATTTAAAAGGCTATGTAGCATCGAGTCTAAATGTTTTTTATTTAATCTGATATAACTTTCGCCATCGGTTAACAAAGTTAAAATTGCTTGCATCTCTGTGTTTAGTTCTGCGATTCGATCTAGCTTTTCCATCATAATACAAATTACCTTTTCTGTTATTTGCAGATAGCCTAACCTACTTTTAAAATCGCGCAACTGAATGGAATTTCACTATTCCACCACTGACTCTAATGTGCTTTTTAAGCTGCTGGCTGCTGATTTGTGGGCGGCAAATTCGCTCTTCGTTATTGGTGCGCCTGCACCCGCGCTTGTGTGGCCGTGGTTTTCTAGGCTTTGGTTTATATCTTTAACCAAGCTTATTAAATCAAGGAGTACTTGTGCTACGTTTACCGAATTATTTCCAAGCCACACTGTTGTGCCTTCTACCTTTGCCAGTTCGGTGGCTTTGGCGTGTAGGGTTTTGAGTGTGGTTAGGTTCATGTTTTCGGCGGCTTCAATGTCTACCTGTTTTTTACTGCCAAGCAATAGCCCTTCTAAAGCGACTATTAAGGCTTTTTCACCTACTACTGTTTTTAATGCGCCCATCACTTCTGTGATTTGGTTGCCGTCTATTTTTAGCGTGTCGTGCGTGGCTATATTGGTATTGCGTTCATGGTGATTTTCTAAACAGTTGCGCGATTTTCTTTTTGTGGTATCGCTGGTCTGTGCTATTTGGCCGTCGGTTGTGGTGTGCCAGTTGCCGTCGCGGCCTTGTATATTGCTGCGGCTACTTTGCTGCAGTGTTACATCTGTGCGCTTGTGTTCGGGCACTAGGCTTTGCCATGGCAATAAGTTGGTGATCACGGGATGGCTATTTAGGCCGTCGATATATTGTATTAAACAATGCATGCCTGGTGTTGGTTCGTTTAATAATCCGTGGTCGGATGCTTGGCCTGTCCCGAGTGTTACTTGCTGAAATACGGGTACGGCTAATGGCTCGCCTGTTAGTGGGTTTAAAAGCTGTACGTCGGCGGCTTTTAGCGGCCTAAATACGGTGCTGATTGCTGCGGCGCTACTTGGCAGGTCGTATATTTTTTCTATACATGCAAGTTGCGGCAGGTGTTTTCGCTCGTTTAGCTCTGGAAAATAGCGCTGTATTAGGCGTTTAATGGCTTGTTTGACCATCGTATGTGCATCCTGTCGTTGATTAGTGTTACTTCGGTAATGTGTCGGCCATTTAGTTTTATGCCTGGTCTTAATTTTGGAATGGCGATTAGCTCGCCAGTGGTTGAGCTTTTAGCGGTTATTGTGTGCTCTGGAAAATCATTGATAGCTGCGAGCGGCCAACGGGAGTCGTGCCAACTGCCGACAAATATTTTGCCATCTGGGCGCTGCTGAAATATAAAATCGTTAATACTCCACACTTTGCCTATTTGTCTAAGCGCTTCAATGCCTGTGCCGCTGTGATAAAATGCGGGTATAATTTGATTTAAATATTCTGCGTTTTCAGGGGTTGCAAACTCAACTCCGAGTTTTGCTAGTTCATCAAGCACCGCTTTAATTGTTGCGTGACGAACCGCCAACGGTGCGGGAAAACTTAACGCGCCTATTAGTTCGCGGCAGGTTAAATACCAGCGGCCGTTGGCTTGATGTTTTGATTCTATGACGCCGAGAAAATACGGGATCATATTATCTAACGTGTAACCTAGGTGTAGTTCAACCAAGCCGCTTGGCTCTTGCTCTGCCACTACTTCAAACTTTGCACGACCGGTGCTGGCAATATCAAGCTGTACGGTTTTAGCTACTATGTTAGTAACCGACTGGCCTGCAATTTTTAAGGTGTTAGATAGGCGGGTGCTCATGGCCCTTCGACCTCGTTGAATTTGTTTTGCACATCGTCGTTACTAGTTGTTGCTTGTGGCTCGGCGTTAGTGCTGGCTTGTTCGTCTAGCTGCTGTTGTTCGCGCTCTGAGACTGATTGAACCTCAACGAGTTTAAATGTTACTTGCCACGCGCGTTTTTCTTCAAGCTCGGTGGCTTTTACTTCACCGTCAAATTTTGCTTTACGAATTTTATATGCCTCGGCCAGTGCATTGGTAATGGTGTAAACAACACGGGCGCCGTTTTCGTCTAATGCTTTTGATTTGGCGATAAGGGCTGCTAGCTCGCTTTCATCTAGCATGGGTATTTTTGTTTTTACAGTTATTAAACCTGGCTTAACACCTTGGTCACTACTAAGTGCAAAGCTACCAAACCCCGACATGTCACCACCGGCGAGTTTTACCGATGCATCAACACGGGTTTCAAACCCCGGTATGTTCCAGCCATCAATTGCTAAGCTCATAACACCTCTTTAATTTGATTAAGTTCGCCCTGCTCGCCAACAAATAAACACAGTGCCCAGTAGCTATGATCATTGCCTTTGTTAGCCACTGAGTCGGCTAGCTGCTTTGCTGTGCCAGCTGTAATTAATTGCACATCTACCCCGCTACTTTGAGCAGTGAATTGCGCTTGATTTAGCCGCTCGTCGCGGGCTGTTTTTAGCTCCGCTGTTTGGGTTAGTGCATCGTCAATGGTGGTGATTAATTGCTGACCACTGTTATTTACTGTGGCGAGCTCTTCCGCTATTAGCTGCTCGCGTAAAGGCAATAAATTTTGCAGGGTGTTTATTTGCCACTCTATGCTTTGGCCGTCATAGGTATCTAGCTTGGTTTGCTCTAAGGTGCTTTGACTATTGGCATACTGGGCGCAGGCGATAAACTCAGGGGTTGGGCAGTATTCGTTTATTGATTCCAACTTACTGGCCAGTGTTGCGGGATCGGTTGCACTCACCGATAACAATAAACCGCCATAGCTTGTTGGTTTGTCGGTGCGCGAGTCGTCTTTAATGGCAGACGCAAGCAACTGCGCGCCCACTTGCATTGAGCAAGGGACGGCAGTTTGATGAGAACAAAGCGCTAGGTTATGCATTGTCAGGCAGTGGATAGCGCGCTTTGATTTCGGCTACTTTGTCTTGCCACGTTTGCAGTGACTCAGGTGTGCCGTCGTATTGCGCTTCCATATACAAAGGGTCTGACTCGGCTTTGTAAGCGGCTTGACGCTTTTCAATATTTTGGCTTAGCTCAAACTGCTGCTGATTTAATACTGCGTCAATTTGTTCCTGGTCCATGCCTAGGTTTTGCATGTACTCAGCGCTTGTATTACTATGGCTTGCGCCTTTGTAGATATATGTAAACATAGTTTTACCTTTTAAATGGAGTGTTAAATAACTTTAGCTTTATGCTGTGCGTGTTGGCATGGCTTGCATGGCCCAACCACGATTGCACGCATTGGTTTATTTCGGCTAGTGTCACTTTGCCTTGTGAAAACTCTTTTCTAAACTTTTTTAGCTTTGTGCTTATTCTTTTTACACTGCTTTTTCTTAGCAGTCTGTGGTTTGCAAATATTCTGTACCCTAAAAAGTCTAGCGAGCGGCCGCGCGTTTTTGCTATTGGGAACACCTGCGTTTTGCTGTTTGTTTTTAGCCGTAGGTTTTTATATAAAAACCCCTCTATTTTTCTCTGTATTCATGCAGCGCCCTTTTGTCATGGTGAATAATTGTAAAGTCATCCATGTAACGAATGTACCGCCTTGCTTTTAATGTGTGCTTTGCAAAGTGATCTAGTTCGTGCAGATAGATATTTGCAAATATCTGACTCGTTAAATTACCGAGAGGAATGCCCACCCCAGCTGCGTCGTTTGGGCTGTTATCAATAATGTAAAAAAGCAGGTTTCTTGTTCTTTGGCATTTTAACTTTGCGCCTAAAATGCTTTTTAATATTTGATGATCAATACTTGAAAAATACTTGCTTATGTCTGCTTTTAGCGCATAGGCTTTGCCACTTTCGCTTTCTACTTGCTTAATAAAGTGTTGAGCCCTGTCGGCTCCGACGTGCGCTCCCTTGCCTTTTCTACATGCGTAAGAGTCATAGATGTATTGTTTGTCGAACAGCGGCTCGATTACATTGTAAATTGCCCGATGTATAACGCGGTCCTTAAAATGCGGCGCTGAAATTAACCGGCGCTTTGGCTCAAAAACATAAAAATGTCTATACGGTAATACACTGTACATTTCCCACATTAGCTCGTTTTGTATTTGCACTATGTTTTCTTCAAGGTTATTAAAGAACGCAAGCGCCGATGCTGACGTGGCTTTTCCTTTTCTGCACTGGTATGCAGCATTTAATATATTTTCAAACTGATATATCTTTTCATAAGTACAGCCAATCGACGCATCAACTGGCTTTATTTCTTTTTCAGCAATTGCTGAGGAAGCTGCATCCTTTTCAAAGTCGCACTGGCAAACCCCCTTGGGGATATTGCTTCTGGCATATTCAAGAGCGGGACGAAAACCGATATTACTGTTCGCATTCGAACGGCCATTGTTGAGGTTGAGCGCGCCCAAGCCAGCGTTCGAGCCATTGTTCCAGTTGCCGCCACGTAGCGGGAATCGATTCCGTGCATTCATAATGCAACTGCCTGTTTGTTCTTTACTGATTTAATCCAACCGCCGAGCATTTTGCCAATCTCTACCAAGCGCTCTATCCATAATTGATACTTTTTTGTATCTATATAGCGTAGGTCTTTAGCCAAGCGAACTTGTCGCTTTAATATTGCGAGCTCAATATCTAACTCTGTCAATGTTGTTTTTTTATGGTAGCGCTTAAATGCAGTAACTATTAATCGCTGCAACTGAAGCATAGACTTGCGTATCTCTGCTGCTAGCACATGCTTTTCATGTTTTGGGAACTGCTTTATAGCTTGATACCCGTACATCAACATATCTCTGCATTTTTCTTCTATTGCTAGCGCGGCCAAATTAATCTCCTTTTATGTTATTCCCGGGCTATCGCCCGGGGTTCAAATTTCAATAATCAATTACGCAAAGAAAGCGGGACGAAAACCGATACCACTGCTCGCATTCGAACGGCCATTGAGGAGGTGGAGCGCGCCCAAGCCAGCGCTCGAGCCATTGTCCCAGCTGCCGCCACGTCGCGGGAAACGATTGCCATAATTTCGGCAGTAGATTGCACCGGGCACTGTTGTGGTTGACTCAGATTCAATAAGCAAGCGGCGTAAAATCTCGACTTTTTGATACGTTTCTGATTTTGTAATAGCTGCAAAATGGCCATTTGTTAAATACGGATTGTCGTTACTATCTTCGCCTACTGGCCCATTACGGTTTGTAATTGCGCTGTTAAGCACTGGAGATCCAGCGCTGCCGGTGCCTTCTGTGTTTGCGACTGGTGAGTCAAAATAAGCTGAATGCTTGATCCAGTTTTCCTCTACGATTTCTGGGTTGTTATCTAGCGTAGTAATTACCTGACCTTCACTTAGCATCATTTGGTCTAGCCACTCCCACACGTTACCGACCAGGTCTTGAATGCCCCATTCTGCGTGGTCGTGCGACCATGTTGCAGGGCCTTTACCGGTGTCGGTTCTTGCAAGCCCTGACGTATCGCCTGGGATGCCATTATCGCCACGACGGGCTGTTTCTAATTTTTTTTCGTGGCTGCGGCCGTAGTTTGTATTGCCGCGTGGTACGGTGTCATTAGCTAGCGACCACAGTGCGATTGCGGCCCATTCGTGAATGCTCATCATGTGCCATCCTGCACCTTTATTGTTACACAGCGCTTTTGCTACATCGTAGTTAACTGATGTACGTGGTTGTACACCACCAATTACGCTACAGCCACCATTGGCGCCTGATGATGCTAGATATTTTGCAATGAGCACC
Source organism: Pseudoalteromonas sp. HL-AS1 (assembly GCF_031198785.1). Classification (NCBI taxonomy): domain Bacteria; kingdom Pseudomonadati; phylum Pseudomonadota; class Gammaproteobacteria; order Alteromonadales; family Pseudoalteromonadaceae; genus Pseudoalteromonas; species Pseudoalteromonas sp. HL-AS1. The sequence goes on along the minus strand of NZ_CP133569.1, from coordinate 634,369 downwards.
TCACCCATTTGCTCGCCATTGCGCTGGAACATAGTTGGCGTACCCGTGCCAAGCATTAAGTCAACTCCCAAACGGTCTAGAATTGCTTGGTTGATGTCTTCGTAGTTAAACCGCGGGATGCGCACCATGACATTTGGATTGCCTTGCTCGTCAATTACTACCGTATTGCGGCCACCTGATGCATCTTCGATTGCTTTTCGGTAGCCGTCTGATGCAACGATTGCCAGTTGCGCCGAGTTTTCGGCAACTTGCTGATCAAGGGCTGCTTTTTTACTGTTGTAGTCGCTGTCTAGCGCGGCTGTTTTTGAGTCTATCTCGGCTGCTTTATTTTCTACCGCTGCAACCACACGGTCTGCCGCGGTTACGATTTCGTTGATTTGTTCAATGCTCATCATAGTTCCTTAGTAAATACTGTAAATTCTGACATTAAGAAATAGTTACGCAACGTGCGGTACATGTTGTTTACCTGCGCGGTTGCTGTGGTTAGTGATAGTGCGTTTAGCGCATCTATTTGCGGGCTGTAATCAAACATCCATGATTGCGCAGGGATTGTGATTCGAGCCAGCGCCGCCGCTGCTGCAAACTTAAGAACAAACGATCGGTTGTGTACGTTATTTACACCTTGGCGTTTGCGCTGAAGCGGCAGGTAGTCAACGGCTAATAAAGTGCCGTTTTGCGTTACTAGGCCTATCCAGTTGTAGTCAAAGTCGCCGATTTCTTGCTCTAGCACCACGGCCCATGCAACGGTGTTTTCGTCAACATAGCCAGACACATCAATATTTCGGCGGTGTACGATTTGCAAATCGCTAGGCATTGGCTCGTTTGGATTGCGCTCTTCCTGCTCATTCAGGTTTGGTATTTTTGCAAACACCAACTCTTTTACATCAAGCCCTTTGTTTTCAAGTGCTCGGGTGGTTATGTAACCTCTTCCGGCGTTGGTCATAATGCCGGTGATGGCTTCGCTCATAGTGTCTCCTTGGCGATGCTTATACCGCCCTCTTTACTTAAAAATCCATAGCGGTGATGCGCCGCAACAACATGCTGTACATCGGTGGTCATTGCTTGATGTGCGGTGTTGCTCACTACGTTATCAAACCCTAAAAATTGATATAACAACTCAGTGGGCAGTGTGTGTTTTACGTTGTGCGTAATTGCATGCAGTGGCGCGTGACTACTTTCGTTTTGCAGGTTAGTAAAACCATGGCTGTATTGCTGTGCTGCTTTATTTTGTGCGGCCAAATGCAGTGAGTGATCAATGTGGCAGCTATCCCATTGCACGTGCGTTAACCCCAAGCTTAGCGATGCATCCGCTTTGTTATGCACGGTTAATTCATAACGGCGACAAGTGCGGCCATAAAGCTGTATGAGCTCTGGTAGTAAATCAGTATTGCCTGCGAGTGTTGAATCGGTCATGTCAATAGCAATAATGTCCCAGTCACGCCCGTCGAGCCTTTCGCGCACGTTAAGAACCTCCAACCCTAAGCGGTCAAAAATACTTTTAACTGAGGCAATTTCGCCGGCACCAATGGTATTTACCAGTGCATGCTGCACGCGCTTACGATAGAGCTCTATCGGCTCGTCATCTAAACGAGTAGTTAGGCGCTCCCACGCCAAAAAACCTAAAACTGGCTCTTCGTTTTTAGATTCATCTTTTTGGTTAACAGCCCACATAACGTAGTCGCGTGATTGATCCCAATAGCCAGTTGCTGCTTTTACCAGTTTTTCGGCGTAGCCTTTATTTAACCAAGTGGCGATTTCATTAGCCATTTGCCACCTCATTAACGGTTAATGATGTAAGTACCGGCAGCCAGTTCGCGGCGGTTATGTCGTCAATATCAAATTTAATTGATTTAAGCTCGCTAAATTGCTCGTGGCATTCTGCTATCAATTGGCTAATGCTGAATACTGTTTGATGCGCTACGCGTGTAGGTGCATACGCTGCATTTTGACGAAAAGCGGCTTGTATAAACGTGGTTAAATCGCTCTTAATACTGCTGCTTTGTGGGTGCAATTTATACGTTGCGGTAATATCAAAGCCCGTGGTTGCCATGGCGTAAACCATAAAGTCGTCACCTAAACCATGATGGCCTGCGGTGCGAATGTGCTGATTAATCACGCTCAGCAAAGCTGTTGGTACAGGGCCAACATCTAAATAGATGTATGCATTGGCAGTGCCTGGACCCCGGGGGGCGTTTGTTTCTATTTCTATGTTGTCGATTGGTACGGCAAAGCTGGCAATAATTTGTTTGTACACGGCGTTAATATGCCAGCGCGCAGCGGTGCCGAATACATTGCGAATACGCAGGCGGTAATGCTCGGTGCTTTCATCATCGGAACCTGCCTTAATTAACCAATCCTCATTGTTGGTTACGGTGATCCCGCCTTGCTGTTCTGGAAAGTAGCGGTAAGCATGGGCGGGTAAGTTAAATGCGGCACCGGTGTTTTGTGCCTCGGCCAGTGCATATGCAGTGCCTTGCCCGTCGCTGAAATAAACATCTTGCAACAATGTGAGCGTGTACGTTTTATCGCCGAGTACATCAGTAATGACCTGCGTACCAGCAAAAATAGCGCTTTCACCTTCAGTATTGATACGGGTGAACGTGAGTATGCCTTGTGCTTTTACGCCTGCTTGAATAAATACATTACGCGCGGGGCCGTGGCGTTCAATTAACGCAGTGCGGCTAGCGGTCATAATAAATAAGTCTGGCATTAATTGCTGGGCTATCCAATTAAATAGCTGCACAACGGGCTTTGTGATCAACGCTTCAACGGTTCGCCAGAACGGACCAAACGGTGAGTTGTTGGCAACTTGTATGTTTTGTTCTTTTAGTTGTGTTTGCCACTGCGCTTGTGCCGTTTGCTCGTCCATTGGCAAGCCAGCGTTTTGCATTAGGGTTTTAAAGTCCACTTTGTAGGCCTCCGTATTGGCGCGTTTGCGCGGTGATGCTTAATGTACCGTCGTCATTGCGATACACTTTTATAGTGCCTGGCTTAATGCGATTGTCTTGCTCTGTGAGTAATTCAAGCTCAGTTAAAATGGGTGCTATACCGTTTTTATTGCGCAGGCCAACAAGCTTAGTTAATAGGCCGCTTTCTAAAATTCGGTGCTTAATATCCTGCGCGATAACACCAGCCTTTTTTAATGTGCTTGGGCTTAACGAGTCGTTTAGTACAAAGTCGTTATCTTGTATTTCTAAATCTATATGCATCGCTATATCAAATTCCATTAGCCGGCTAACTCCATCATTTGTTCAAAGCTTTGCGCTAAGTCGTCAGATTTAAAGTTCACGGTTTCAATATGCACGCTCTTACGGTTATCGCTGTCGCTAGAACTGCTGCTGTTATTTGTATTGCTGGTTAGGTTTTGTAAAAACGCAGACTTTTGCACCTTGGCTTTATAACTATTGCTTTGCTGTTGTTGCTCAGTGCTTAGTTGGTCAACTTTATATGCGCTGTTGTTTGCCGTGTTGGTAATTGCCTGATCTGTTTTATTCGTTGGCAACGGCGGTAAAGGCGAATTAGCCGCATTAGTAAAATTGTTGGCTGTGCTGTTTTGTAATGCTGAGTTAATAGCACTGCTATTGATGTTGGCCGTTGTTGCGCTAGTTGAGTTTGCGCCTTCGTTAGCAGCTGTGGTTACTGCGTTATTTTTAACGCTTGGGAATGCGCTATTTATTAACGTTTGGCTACGTGCTTGCGACTCTAAATTTAGTGGTACTGTGTTGTCGGTTGGCACAGCGGGCAGGCGCTGACTAGTAAATTTAAACGCATCGTTTGCTGCTTCACGCTCGGTCATTGCTTTTGGTTGGGCAGTTATGGCCGCTGGCGCTAAGTTGCTTTGCGTAGCGTTAGTTACACTGCTATTTACCTCTGTTAATGCCTGCGTGTTATTTACAGCGTCATTAATTGCAGTGCTGGCTGCGCTGTTAGTTACTGCCCTGTTTTGCTCGCTTGGGAACGCGCGGTTTATTAACGTTTGGCTACGTGCTTGCGACTCTAAATTTAACGGTGCTGCAGTATCTGTCGGCACTGCAGGTAAGCGCTGGCTAGTAAATTTAAAGGCATCGTTTGCGGCTTCACGCTCAGTCATTACTTTTGGTTGGGCAGTTATGGCCGCTGGCGCTAAGTTGCTTTGCGTAGCGTTAGTTACACTGCTATTTACCTCTGTTAATGCCTGCGTGTTATTTACAGCGTCATTAATTGCAGTGCTGGCTGCGCTGTTAGTTACTGCCCTGTTTTGCTCGCTTGGGAACGCGCGGTTTATTAACGTTTGGCTACGTGCCTGCGACTCTAAATTTAACGGTGCTGCAGTATCTGTCGGCACTGCAGGTAAGCGCTGGCTAGTAAATTTAAAGGCATCGTTTGCGGCTTCACGCTCAGTCATTACTTTGGGTTGTACTGTCAATGCGTTACTAGCTGTACTTGGTAAATAAGTGGCATCGTTTGCGGCAACTGTATTGGCTGGTAACTTAGCTGCTTTGTTAATTACTGCTTGGCCGTAGTCACGGCTGTAAGCTTGATCGGCGTTTTGCATAACCATTGTTTTTGGTTGTGCGGCTTGCGTTACTTTTGTTGCTTTTATTTCTGTTTCATCATCACCAAAATTAAAGAAGTCTTTTATTGAATCGGCAATACCTTTTAAACCACCTACCTTTTCACTTAACCAGTCGAACGCTTTGCCATAGCCTTTCATCATCATGCCCATTGGTGTAAATCCAAATATGGTTTTGATGAAGTCGAAAAAGCTGCCTAACGGAGATTTAACCGCATTCCACATACCGTTAATAGCGCTCGCTACCCAAGTGATGACGTTAACAAGCTTAGTTATAAACCAAATAACCGCTTTGATCGGGAACAGTATTAAGTTTAATGCGGCACCAAACACTAAACCGAAAACTTCACCTGCTGATGCTACCCCGGCTAGCGCCTGGCTTGATTGTTCAACCGGTGTAAACAACGATACAAACCAATTAAACACGCTTTTAACTGCGTTAATAATAGGCGAAAATGCTGCACCCAGCTCGCTAAATGCATCAATGACTGGTGCAAAACTGTGTACAAAGCCATCCCAAAAACCACTCATAAAGGCTTTGATGGGTTGCCAAAATTTATAGATTAATGCGGCGAGTAAAACCACTAAACCGATGATCACGCCTAATGGGTTGGCCAACATTACGGCATTTAAAAACCCCATGATGCGAGTGACGTTAAATAGGCCCATAGCAAACTTACCCACGCTGACAGCCGCACCTTTGGCATAAGCACCCAGTGCTGGTAAATAGCCACCTGTAAACGCTGCTGTGGTGTGGAATCTACTTTGTGCTAACGTGGCTCTCGCTGTAACGCCAGCAAAAAGCTTGCTCGCTAATGATGCGCTGTGTGTTGCTTTGGTTGATGTAGCCAATGATCCGGCTAGCGCTTTGTTGGCTTTTGTATAAAGCCCTGTAACTGATGTAAGCCCACCAAAAACTGAGGTAAGCGTTAACCCTGAAAATTTAAGTAAACCCATTGAAAAATTTACTAAACCAAATACGGTTACTAAACCCACCACGCCAACCACAACGGTTGCTATTGTGCTGGATAAAACAGGGAATTGCTCGGTTAATGAAACTATATAAGCAAAGCCTGCGGCGAGCATTTCAACGAACGGCTCTACCACGGGTAATAAGCGGTTACCCATTGCTGTAGCGGCGGCATTGAATGAGCCGCCCAGCCTATCCCATGGGCTGGCAATGATGTTTGCCATTTCGGCCGCTTTTGAGTTGTCTTGCACGCCTTCAAAAACGGCAATGCCGTCTTTTAATTTGTCGACTTTAGTGCTTAGTACGTCGACCGCTTTTGCACCTTGTTTACCAAATATTTGCGTTAGCACGTCGCCGCGCGCAACAGAACCCAACGATGATAGACGGTTATTAATACGCCCTAGCACTACGTCTATTGCGAGCATGTCGCCATTATCAGCTGTTAATTCTATGCCTAGCGTTTCTTGTGCCTTGCCAATACCTTGTAATAACGATGCGGCCTGCGTGCCCGCAACCGACCCCGACTTAGCAACTAACTGTAACTCGCCCACTAGGGCAAATTGTTGGGCTGAGCTTAACCCGATGTTTGTTGCGGTTGCGCCAAGGTTTGAAAACGCCGCTTGCATTTCTGCACCGGTGGTTTTGTAAAGCTGTACTGCGGTTGCTGTTTGGCCTGCTATTTGGTTTACCCAATTAGATTTGCCCATTTTGTTGGCTGTTTTTTCGAATATGCCATACATGGTGCCCATGTAGCTGGTAATAGTGGCTGCGTCGGCTTTGGTTGCTACCGCTAGTATGTTTGATGTTTTAGTAAATTCTGATAACTCATCGCCCGTTAGTCCGGCAATGGCTGATTGAATATCGTATGCACTGCGGACAAACTCAGCTGAGTTACCACCGAACTGAAAGCCAAATTCGTATGATGTTTTAGTGAGTTTTTGTAATGCGTCGTCGGCAACGCCGAGTGATTGCACTTCGCCCAAAGCGGCAACGTGATCAATGGCGGGGGCTAGTGATTTAGCCAGTGCATAACCACCGGCAACGGCGGTGGTTGCGCCACGCATCATTTGGTCTTGCGCGGCGGCTGTTTGCTGGCTCAGCTGATTAATTTTAGCCATGACTTTATTAACCGGCCCTGTCACCTTGTCGATGATGCCGATTGAATAAGTCAACTTATCTAACTTGCTGAGTGTTGCCATTAAATTACTCGCCGCCTAATGCTGTGCAAATGCCGTTATTTACGGCGGTTACAAAGTTTTCTTGCTGTGATGTTTCAAGGTAAAGCGCCTGTGCCAAGCTTTCGTTGGTTACTGGCATGTTGCTGAAGTATTTAGCGTGGTATGCCAGTAACTGATCGAGTCTGTTTTTGCCTATTTGCTTGGCTCGGCCTTCGATTTTTTTACGGTAAAATTAAACTCTGGCTGGTATTCTTCAACAATCGCGCCTACTAAAAACAATGCTGCGCCCGGCTGCTTCACCAGTTCTTGAACTTTTTTAGCATCACTTTCAACCACTGTGTTTAATACAAAGTTAGTGGCTGGCTGTACTTTGTTATTTGGCTGCGTCGCGTTAATGTATTTGTTGTAGTCTGCGGCATTTACGTTAAATGTAATGTCGCCAACGGGTGTTTCTAATGTGATTTTTTTCTCAAACGCCATGATTATTCACTCTCTTTTATGTCTGCTTGGTCTAGCAGTGTGTAGGTAAAATAAGGGCCATACTTGGCTGCTGATTGCTCACACAAAGCAATAAATTCATCAAAGTCATTTGGGTTTGCAAACACCTGGCAACCGGCAGACCATTTATCAACTTGCATTGATGTGACCTTGCTGTTTGCGCGGTGGCAGTTAATGCCAAAGTAACCTTGCTGCAGTACTGCTTGGGGTGTGACGTCCGTGTCTAACTCGGTGTTTTGGTTATTGTCACGTAGGACAACAACCGGTTTATGTTGTACAAGGGCGCGGTATTTGCCCTGGTGATAACCCAGCGCCCATAAACTTCTATGCTGCCCTGCAATTAGCACAGCGGTGCCGTCTATGTTCATTGGGTTTTTGCGCCAGTATGTGCCTGCGTCTGTTGTGGCTTTAAACTGCTTTAACTGCCATTCGCCATTTTGCTGATACAGCACACAAATTGCATCGTTAAACGTATTGACGCGTGTGTTTGCATGGCGAATACCTATGATGTTTAGGTTTAGTTCACCCTCAAATACTTTATGCCCACACGCTTGCATGGTGCTTAATAGTGTTGCTGCATTTAAGTTGCGAATGGCTTTAGTCATTACAAGTCTCTCACTTCATCTGCTGTTAGGTAAGGCACGCCATTGATTTTTACAAAATCAGGGCTGGTAACTGGACACTTAATTGATGTGGTGTCTTCTTCACCGCCATCCGCTTTGATGTTTAAAATTTCGTCTAGCTGTGGCAAACAACCAAATGCTTCTACGTTCTTTTTGCCTGCGGCCACTTCAGCATTAAATGCCACATCGAACGGTTCAATACCTTTCCAGCTGCCTGCTTTTTCAGCTTGCGCTTGCACAATTAACCAGTTTTCGTGATCGAGCTTTAGCGTTACTTCTGCTTCTACATCGCCATCAATAAAACCTTTTGGTATACCGCGCACTTTTTTTACCGTGCGGCCGTCGGTAATTTTTACTGTGGCTTCCATGACATGCACCATTGAACTACCAATGAAGATGTCAAAATCCTTACCGCCTAATACTTTTTGCATGTTCGCGCTCCTATTCTGCGTCGTCTAACATGATCCCAACAATAATGGTGCTCGGGGAATCAATTGGTTTTACTTTAAGCACAACCTGTAATGTGCGCGCGTCCATAAATGTAAGGCTGATGCTGTCATCTTTTGGCGCATCAATAAGACCCGGGAACTTATCAGCACCAATGTTGATAGACTTGCTCATATCGCGCAGTGGTTTACCCATCACACGCTTGCCAAACTCAATACCACTGGTGCTGTTATTTAAGCGGCGGTTTTTAATTTGCTGAATTGCAATAATGCGCACAGCTCGCGCTGCTTTATCTACAATGCGTCCTGTTTCAATCTGCTGAAAGTCACCACCTTCGGCGTCTAGCATGTTTACGTCGCCAAAATAAACGCCATCAAAGTCAGGATAAAACTGCGTACAGCTAAAGCGCAGCGCATCAAGTGCTTCGGTTGTTGCATTGGTTAGCGGGTTGCCTGCTGCATCTTCAGGCAATGGCATGAGCGACATTGCACCAGTCAGTACGCGCATTGGGCTGTCAGCAATGGTGACTGCGCTTTTACATAAGCGACCTGTTACAGCGCCTAGTTCGTCACCAAACAGTAATGGCACCACGGCCACTCGGTCACCCACGACACCATCGGTTAATGGTTGTAATGCTGTCACTAAATCTGTCCAGTTTTGCTCAGCCGTTAAACCTGGCGCGGCCAGTAAAAAACGAACACGGCGCGCAAGGCTTGATAAAATCTCAAGCGCTTTGGCTTGATAGCTTTCGATTTCTGCTTTGCCTGTTACGGGTGTACAAATAACAATAATTTCGGGGCTAACGTCTTGGTCCATTGCCTGATCAATAAGCGCCATTACGTCATCACCCGCGCCATGCGGGATAGCGTATCCGCTAACTAAATCATCGCCGTTGCGTTGCCATGCTTTAACTTGTGTTTTTAGTGCTGAGTCGGCATCGCCAAATAACTCATCAAAATCACTTTGTGCATTAATGGCTAGAATGCTGCCGTTGCTTTTGGCTGCTTGGCCAATAAACAACACGGTGCGTTCTACCTGTTTTGTAGCGCCACTGCCTGTTTGTATGGCGGCAACGGATACTTTACCTTGTGCCATGGTCGTTCCTTTTTGCTTTGCGCTACGCCACTTGCATAGCTTTGTTTAAAATAAAATTCATTTGCTCTTTTTGCTCGGCTAATGTTTGTCCTAAAAAGGAGCGGGCCGGTAAATCAATTTTCCAACTGCTCTTACCTGAGCTGCCCTTTAATTCGCGCAGTAAAAACCCTGCTTGGTTAATGCTTAAGTTTGCTGTAATCCATTTAATGCTTGGGCGTTTGCTGCCCTTGCCTTTGCCACGCGGTATTTTGTAGCCCTCGGCTATTAATGCGCGGGCTAAGTTGCGTGTGGCTGGGCCCTCTTTATTTTGTGCGGCTTTGCCTTTTGGCTTGCCTGCATCTAGGCTTACACCTTCTTGGTGGGCACGGGCTATTTTCCCGCTGTTGCCACCTTTGAAATATACCCCTGCGCTATTTGCGCCGTAGCGTACTTTCATGTTGCGCTTTAGCTTGGTGAGCATTTTCTTTTTTTTACCGTTTGCTCTGCCTTGCCATGTTTTGCCCGTTAAATCACTTTGCCTGGTGATCCGCTCTTTACTGCTTCTGTTTGCTGCGCGTATTGCACCGCGTAATATGTTGCGGCGCTTACGCGGCTTAAGCTTTAAAAACGCTAATTGCTCTTTGCTGCGCCCTTCGTCAAATTTGACGTTAAGCACTTACTTCGCCATGCAGTGTGAACGCTTCAGCTATCCATAGGCTTTGCTCGCCAAAGTCGTAACGGTTGCCGTTTAATTCAAACGGGCCGTTGGCTGTTTGTACTAGCTCTATGTCTTCACAAAGCTGTTCCATTGTCAGTTCTACTTCGTTGCTGTTGTCGTCGTTTACGTCGGCGCTAAATTCAATGTCAGTGCTATCAAAACGACCCCCATTGTTTTGCAACCAAAACGATGCAAACGCACAGATCAATGCTGCCGGTGCTGCACAAGGGTTTATGCTAATAACCCCTGAGTAATAAAAACGCGCAGCTAATAAGCCATTACCATTGACCGTTTTGCTACTTGGCTCTATGCGACCACCTTCTATCCAGCTGTCGAACTGAGTGCTTAGCGCTAAATTACGGCCTTGGTATTCAGCGCTGGCTAAATGCTGTTTAAGCATTGCTATTTTGCTTTGGCTCATAACAGCTCAACCGATAAGTTAGGGCTAAGCGATTGCAGCAGTCGCATGGCGTTTAGGCTTTGGCCTTTCCAATGTTCATAATTATCAATGGCCGTTTGGCTCTGTGCTGTTGCGCTATCGCGGTGTGTACTGCCTAGTTTTGATACCAGTAAATTAGCTTTGGCTTTGCTATACACTGCATCGTTATAAAAAATTATTTGCTGTGCGTTTAATGGCTCGCCATTGGTGAGCACTGCGCTGGCTAGTTCTTGGTTAATTTCACCCTGTGCGCGTTTTAGTTTTTCAACTAACAGATCACTTTTACTTGCGTACTCTTGGGCTATTGCGTAGTGCTCAATAAAATACGCGGTGCTCAGTGCTGGGTAATAGCCATTACCTGGCACATCAACATCGATGCTTTGTAAATCTGCTTGTGGCATGCCGCTTAAGTTCATATTGCACCTGTAAAAACACACATTTAATTGGGTGCGGGCGCCACTTAGTCACACTCGTTAAACACATAATACTAACGCTGTGCTAAGTTGCCCGCCGGCGTTGGAGCTAGTCAGCGGTTTGCTTTTCTGGCTCCGCTGGTTTAATCATTTTTTGCAATTCTTTGAGCATGGTTTTAACGCCTGCTTTGTCGTTAATGGCTTGGGCCATTTCGGCAAAGTAAAGGGCGTTGCCTAAGTTGAGCTGTGCTTTGTTTACTTTTGCGGCTATGGCGTAAAGCTTGCCGCCTACGACCTCAAGCCCTGCCCAATCTTGGTTTTTAACTGCATTAATTAAGCGATGCAGCGTAAAGCCAATGTCATACAGGCCTTGCTGCTTTGATTCTGTTAGGTAGTAATTTGCATCATCGTAGAGCTGGTCGATAACGAACGCAGGCCAATGCTTGGTATTAAACACGGTTGGCAGTGGTTGCTTTTGCTCAATGAGTAATGGCAATAGCTCTAACACTGCATCCCAGCGTTTTAAATCAACTAGCCAAATAAACACCCATGCCAATACTTTGTTGTGGTGGTTTTGTCCGCTTAGGCGGTAACGGTTAATGTAGCCTAGGTAGTCATTGCGCTGCAGGGCTTCTGACTTGTAGCTGGCTTTGTCGCTAATATCTGTAAATGTTTTTAGTTGAGCTAAGTCTGACTCGATGGCCGCTGCAAAAAACAGGTACTCGTTTTGCTCGGTGTTGTTTGCTGGCGCGTTGGCTTGAGTGGCTGTTGCCGCTGCCGTTGGCGCTTGCTTTTCAGTGCTACTTGGTACACTGCTAACTGCTTTGGCTAATGATTTTTTGACTAAGCTCATTTAAAAACACTCTTTAATTTGGTTAAAAAAAGCCGACTCAGAAACTGGAGCAAACAGGTCGGCTAATTGGGAATTTTACGAGCTACTTATACCCAGGCATCACCTGCCGCATTTGGTAGCTTGATATTTGCTGACTCAAAGTACATTGCTTTTTCAAGGTCTTCGACGTAGTAGCAATCGTTGCGTGATAGGTAGTCTTCAACACGTTTCTTTTTGGCGTTGTCTTCTACGTGGGTGCGGGTTGACCCTGCTTGCACGTAGTGGCTTAGGTTTTCAAAGCTGGTAATTAAAATGCCGCGCTCTGGAAAGAACGGAATTTTATAGCTAGCTAGGCCGCCGTAAGTGTCAATCACCTGTTGTAACTCAATTTTGGTTTTTTCACTTGGCGTGTGTGCTTGTTTGGCGTATAGCTTGTTTTTGTCATTCGCTAACAGCTCGTCGCCAATGATGGCCACCATGTTTACACGCTTATGAACTGGAATACCTTGCAATGCATCGTGCACCGCTTGGTCTAGGTTTTCGTAATCGCCACCGGCACCAATGCGAATTTCGTCAGTTACAGCACCTTCGGTAATTACACGCTCTGGCGCATCGCGGCGTAACAGTTGTAACCAACCAATGTTTACGTCTTGCAGCATGGTGTTTGTTGTAATGTCGGTTGTGTCGGCCGCTGATGTGCCATTAAAGCCAATTTTAATAATGTCGAGTGCAATTGCTTGGCGCACATGGTTACGGTAACGCTGATGAAAATCAGGAAACTTTGACCATTGGTCCATTTTGTTCCATGTGATGTGAATGTCACACTCAACCGGGTAGCAACGGTATTCGCGCTTAGCGAGCTTTGATACATCGCGAGTTTTACGCTCTTTGGTGTCGTCAGTTTCAACGCCTGCTCGACCTGTCACGCCGCCGTCTACACTCATGATCACTGACTGGCCAACAATGTCGTCTACCAGCGCTGTGTTGATCATCTGTAAAAATTCAGCTGACTCATACGTTGCATCGTATAAGCGCTGTTCAGTTGTTGGTTCTACGTTAAATTGCTCACTCATTGAAGCAACACCGTAGTTGCTTGCCATGCCTGCAAGTACTGCTACAAATAACTGTTTAGTTTTGGTCTTCATGTTCTTTCCTGCGTTTTGCTAAGTTAAGTTAGAGTGAATGCAATTACAGCAACTGGCTGTATTTGCCTTCGTCGCCTTCGGGCTCATCGTCGGCGTCGGTGGTATCACCCGCAGGTGCTTTTAATGCTTTGGCAAACTTGTCGTTTAGTTCGTCCAGTGCTGTTTTTGTGCTTGATAGCTCTTCTTTAAGCTTTGTAAGCTCCGCTGATTCTTCGGCTGGCGGGGTTGTTTCGTCTTCGGCTTCCACGTTGGTGGTTGAGAATGAATCAAGCTTTGCTGTTAGGCCGTCAAGCTTTTGGCCAAACTCGCTAAGCGGTGTGCCGAGTGCATCTTTTAATGCATTGGCTAATTGCGTTTCGTTCATGTCGGATTCTTCCTTTGCGAATAGTCGTTTAAAAAAGGGTTTTTTAGGTGTGTCGATTGGCTCACATGACCCTAAATCAACGGTTAATAAGGCGACTTCCGTGTCGTCTGCTTTGCTCTTACTACTGAAATGAATGCGGTCGGTATAGCAACTTGCTGGGTAGTCGGTCACTGCTAAGCCGGTTAGGTAGGTTTTGCCAGAGCCCATGAAATCACGGCTTATTTCGATACTGAAATATACGGCTTGGTCTGCTTTATTGAGCTGTACAAAGCTTTGGTTTGGGGCAAGTACAGCGTATAAACATACAACGCCCTCTTCGTTTTCGTAGGCTTCAACGCTTTCTACATCGCCCAACATGCCGGGTATATCAACATTGTGTAGGTTTTTAGCGGCCCACCCTGACCAGTTAAATTCATGATCAAGGTTTATGCGGGCGCCATATTTACGCGGGTTGTAGGTTTCTACAATGTCGGCTACGTCTTGCTCTGTAATTTCGCGGCCGTCAACGGTCATGCCAACGGCGGCAATAGAAAGTGGTTTTGTACGTAGTTGACCTGGCATAAACAAACCTTTTAAAAATGTTTTTTAGTTAAGCGTTTTGCTTTAAAGTAATTGCAGTTTGCACCCTCTTTTTAATCCTTTCCAACGGTTTAACTTTTTGAAATTCCTATATTTAGCTTTTAGGAAATGACAGGTTTTTAACAAACAGATTACGCGCTTTATTACTAATACACTGCCGCTATGGATTAATTAACGCGGTGCATTATGAAGGCGAACTACGGACCAGAAATACGCAAAAAAGCACAAGACTTGTATGTTGTTGAGGGCTATACGGTGGATGAAATTGCCGAGCTTGAAGATATGCCAAGTGCGCGTAGTGTTCGCCGTTGGGCTGAGGCTGGTAAGTGGGAGGATATGTGCCCAAGCTATAATGCTGAAATGGCGTTTAGCAAACGCATTAATGTGCTGGCCGATAAAGACAATAAAACCGATGCCGACTACAAAGAGTTAGATTTTTGCACCCGCCAATTATGCGCCCTTAATAAAAGCAAGCTTGCTCCTGCCCCTAAACAACGTGCCAGTAATGATGATGCGGGGAACAATAATGGAGGCGGTAGCAATAAAAAGCCGAAGAAGAAAAAGAAAAACGATTGCTCTGGCATTACCGTTGATATGCTCAACGAGCTTAAAGACAAGCTACTTTACCCACACCAAAAACATTGGTTTGAAAACCAAGACTACCGCAGTCGCTTTATTTTAAAACCTCGTCAAATTGGTGCCACATTCTATTTTGCGTTTGAAGCGTTTTACGATGCTGTGGTAAATGGCCGTAATAAAATATTTATATCGGCAAGCCGTGACCAAGCCGAAGTATTTAAAGCTAATATTGTGGCACTGTGCCGTGAGCATTTTAATATTGAATTAACCGGCTCACCGATGGTCCTTAATTTAGCCGGCGGTAAAACGGTTAAGCTGATATTTAAAAGTACCAATGCGCGCACGGCTCAGTCGGAAAGCGGCGACTTATATATAGATGAAGTGTTTTGGATACCAAACTATAAAACGCTGCGCGGTTTGGCACAGGCCATGGCAACGCATAAGCATTTGCGTATTACCTACTTTAGTACGCCAAGTGTTACCAGTCATGAAGCGTACGACCATTGGAACGGTAAATGGTACAGAAAAACCAAAGCCTGTAACGACCCTGAATTTGCCATTGATGTTAGCCATAAAAACTTAAAGCATGGCCTGTTATGTGACGATGGTATTTGGCGGCAAATGCTCACAGTGCACGATGTGGTTAAAAGTGGCTTTGACCGTATTGATATTGAAGTACTTGAAAACGAATACAGCACGGATGAGTTTAATAACTTGTTTATGTGTAAGTTTATTGATGATGCCCACAGTGCATTTAACCTTAAACAAATTATGGCCTGTGTTGGCGACTCCACTAAATGGGATGATTTTGATTTAGAGTGCGAACGTCCGTTTGCATTAAAGCCTGTGGTAATTGGCTTTGACCCCGCCCGCTTTGGCGATAAAGCAAGCGTTGCTGTGTTAAGTGCTCCGATGAAGCCTGGCGAAAAGTTCCGCTTACTTGAAGCAGTCGATTTAAGCGGTAATGACTTTGAAGCCATGGCCAGCGAGATAAAGCTACTCACCGAAAAATACAACGTGCAACACATTGGTGTTGATACCACCGGCATTGGTTATGGTGTATGGGAGATGATCACTAAATTTTACCCTAACGCCGAGCCAATACATTACAACCCCATTATTAAAAACCAACTGGTTATTAAGGCGATTAACGTAATTAAAAACCGCCGTTTTGAGTTTGACCAGGACGCAGTAAATATTGCCAGCTCGTTTATAAATATTCGCCGTAAAGTGGTTGGCGACCAAATTACCTATGCCACAAACCGCACCGCGACCACAGGTCACGCCGATATTGCGTGGGCAATTATGCACGCTATGAAATTTGAACCACTGGACGGCAATGCCCACAGCCGCCAAACCTCTGTAGGAATTGCAGCTTAATGAAACCACGATTACAAGTAAGTAACGGCCATGCGCCTAACTATAACCAACGAACAGCGGTTACCGATTCGTTTAGCTTTGGCGATCCTGAGCCGTGTTTAGATAACCGGCTAACCGATTACATTGGGGTATTTAGTGATAGCAACGGCATTTATGCACCGCCAATAAGTTTACAAGGTTTGGTAAAGCTGCTGCGCGTTAATGCCCAGCACGGGCCCATTCTCTACTTTAAGCGCAACATGATTTTAAAATGGTATAAACCTAACCCACTGTTAAGCCATCAAGCGCTTAGTAAGTTTGCCTTTGATTTGCTGTGGAGTGGTAACGCCTATTTGCAGATTATTAAAAACTCATTTGGGCAGGTCATTAAGCTGCGCCATTTGCCTGCACTGACTATGCGTTATACCGATACGCGCGGCGTATATGCACAAATAAGTAATCGCAGCCATGAGCCTATTTACTTTAATGCAGGTGAAGTTATTCACGTAAAAGAGTACGACCCAGCGCAAGGTATTTACGGCATACCGCAGTATTACGGGGGTATTCAATCAGCCTTACTCAACGAAGATGCCACTTTATTTAGACGCCGCTATTACAAGAACGGCGCGCACATGGGTTTTATATTCTCAATGGCCGACCCGAACTTAAGTGATGCCGATGAAACAGCACTAAAGAATGCCATACGCGATAGCAAAGGCGTGGGTAATTTTAGAAGTTTGTTTTTTAATTTCCGCAGTAATAAGGCCGATGCTGAAAAGTCGATAAAGATAACGCCCGTTGGCGACATATCAACTAAAGACGAATTTGAACGTATTAAAAAAATTACGCTTAACGACATGCTCAGTATGCACCGTGCGCAAGAAGCACTTAGCGGTCAATCTTCTGGCGACAGCCCCGGCTTTGGTGATTTAGATAAAATCACCCGCGCCTACTACAACAACGAAGTAGTACCACTGCAGCAAGATGTTTTAGGTATTAATAACTACCTACCCGCCGCACAGCATATTGAATTTAAAGAGCCTGAATATTCAGACCTAAACCCAACAACGAAGGAAAGCGCATGAGCTGGATAGACTTTATGGAATTTATTAAACAATGGGGGCGTTTATTTATGTTGAGCTTTTTAGCCGCAGGCATACAAATGTATTTAAGCAAACGGCAGTTTACGTTTTTTCATTATTTTATGAGTGTACTCATTGCGATATTTGCAGCTTACCTTGCCGCTATGTTTTGCGAGTGGCGGCAATTTGATGAAAGCTTAAAAACCGGTGTAATTGGGGTAACCGCCTATGCTGCCCCGCACATTTTAGAGGGGTTCGATACGCTAATAAAAGCAATTAGCAAAGACCCAAAAGCGTTTATTAAATTAATTAGGGGTGGCAAATAATGGGATGGTTTAAAACATTGGTTTCATTCATCACTGACCCAATAGCCGATTTAACCGGCGGCTATGTTGAGCGTAAACGCATAGCGGCAGAAATGGCTGCAGACGTAGCGCGTGCTGAAAACAACTTTAAAATTGCGCAGTTTGAAGCCAAAGCAAGGCGCTGCATGCAAGCCGAGCAAAACGATGCTGATTATGACTTGCTTGTGCTGAAGAACCGCGACAAAACCTTAATGGATGAATTGATCATTCTATTCTTTTTGGGTTTGTTCATCTGCCATTTTATACCGGCCATGCAACCTTACATGCATAAAGGTTGGCAATCTATGGGTTATAAAGGCGCGCCCTGGTACTTTGAATTTGTGATTGTAGGGATTGCGGTTTCGACGCTTGGATTAATGCGATTGTTTAGAGCGTTTTGGGGCGGGAAAGCTAAAGGGAATAAAAGCGCTAGTTAGGAGCTAGCGCTTTGGTGTTTAAACTTCTTCTAGTTTCAAATCAATTGTTAATCTGAATGTTGAGCCCTGCTGGTTTCCTTTGGTTAATTCTGCTTTTGCCATATATAATTTAACCGCCTTATTTATACTCGACTCAAGATTCTCTAGCTTTTCACCAAATATCTGCTTGCTTCTAAATTCACGAAATGCCTTTTCATCTTCTTCTGTTAACTCCAAATAAGTATCATCTATGATTAAATCAAAATTAACGTGAATCTCTTCATCTCTGGACCTAAAGTGATATTTCATAACCGATGTTCTTGTCGGCTCAGCGTGCTCATCTAAACCTAATTCATTTAAAACGTACTTAATAAAATCTAACATTGCTCAATCCTTTTCTAATGCATAGTAATAGGTATAACAAGGTAGCTTTTTTAATTAACCAAGTCTACTAGACCAATCTAGCTCTTTAACCTCTTCAACCTTACCTGCAACAACCTCAAGCCGCTTAAGCGCTCTTGTAAAGTTTGGCCCAGGCACACCATTAAGCGTTGCTGCATTGGTCTTGCTAATACCACGAACTAAGTAATCGCTAAGCGCCGCTTTTATATCTTCACTGGTGCTTTTACCAAACGACAAAAGCACATCTAACCGCTCTTGGCTTTGTGAGCCTTTATGTAAATATTTCATAATTTATTTATCACTTAACTGATAATAAATTAATGATATTTCAATATTAGGCAAATGACCACCTATTTGAGCTTTTTATTGTCACTTTATGTCAAACATTGTCACACTTTTGACACTGCGATCCTTTTTAACTTTCTTTTAGATCCTTTAGTAATAAGGGCTAGCCAGAAAGGGCTTGTCACTGGGGGTGTCAATTGAACGCATTTTTTGCACGAAAGCGGAAGGCGAGGAGGAGTGAATTTTGGAGTCTTTGGGTTCTCAGCTAATAGTTAAATGGTTGTTTGGCATACATGCAACCACTGTATATAATGACAGTTGTTTTTATTAACGATTGGTGAATATTATGGCGCGGGTTACTTGTCCAAATTGCGAAGCTAAAGCAACAGTTACATCACGTGAAAAGCAAAGCGCCCATGTGGTGAATTTATATTGCTCGTGCACTAACACTAAAGAGTGCGGGGCTACATTCCGTATTACCCAGTCGTTTGATCACTTCTTAAACCCGCCTTGTAAAACTACTGCACAATTAGCGGCATCACTTATTAAAAACCTACCTCGAGAACAACAATTGGAATTGATTGGGCTTTAGCCTTAACTTTATTTTAGCCATAAAAAAACCCACAACATGTGTGGGTTAGGACGAAAACGTTAAAAATTGCCTTTCGGCAAAGTTAAATTTAGCTGTTTTGTTGGGGTTTGCAAGTTTCGGTAAACTTAACAATTGAGTAGTATACCCAGTTACGACGTTTAATTTTTGGTTTCATGTTCGTCCTCTTATTAATAAGCTTGGGCGCTTAAATAACAAGGCGGTGTTTTGTAACTGCTCAATAGTGATTCTGCGGCCATCGATAGCGACTACTTTAATTTTGTTCACTGGGTGGCTCTCTTCAATAATTTCATAACGTGAGTTCTTTTTAATATTTTCAATACTACGGTTGCCGTCTTTTTGAGACTCACCAAAGGCATGGCCTAACATTCTTGCTGTATAAAATAACCCGGTTGAAAGCATTTTTTCTGCTGCTGAGTGAGTATTCATAATGCCACCTGCTGTTTTGGTTGTGTTCTGTTAGTTACTGTAAATACGTTGGCGTTAGGTTCTTGCTGGTAGCCGTTGCAAATTTCGGTAGCAAATACGCTGTTATTGTTTTTTCCGCACTGGCCGTATTGGGTTTTAGGCTTTGGCTTGTCGAATTTTGTAATAAACGGGCTGTGCTGATCCTCTGCAAAACCTTTTGGGCAAAATGCCTGGCAACTAATACATGCCATCGGCATTAATACTTTTGAAATTTGAATAGTCATATTTTCTCCTACGCCATTAAATCTAGTGCCCACCAATCGTTACTGCTGATTGCTGATGCGCTGCCTTGTTTTACTAAAGTAACTAGGTCCCAATCGCCAATAGTGACTAGGCCATTTTGTATATGGGTATTATTTGGTGTGTTGCGACCGTCAAGCTGCGCGTATTTATAAGCAAGCTCTACATATTCGCGGGCTTGTTTCCAATGGGCTTCAGTTATGTACCAGCTACCTGCTTTTTGAGAATATGTTTTAGCCAATGACTCAATAGCTAAGCGCTGATCATGCTTTATTTGCTCATCAACATTTAAAACTTGAAGTTGGCCGTCTCGTATTTGGTAAATTTGGCCGTTTCGGCTGATCCTTTTTCCGCTATTTAGATCCTTTATTACTTCATCAACATCATTTTTTGAGGTGCCCATCATATCGAGTAACAACTCAGCCCTAGACCCTGCGGCTATAGGCGTACAGTTATTACCACTAGTCCAAGATAGGTCGGCTGCGCCGACGTTGGTGTTATCCTTAGCATTGAGTTTTTCGGCTGTTCCTTTGAGTTGCCTGGTCCATTCTACTAGGCGAGTTTTAAGGCTTGTTTCGGTGGTAACGTTATAAACATTGTTAATCATGCGGTGAAGCTTTGACTCGATACTTACATTGGTAACAATGCCTTTTATGCGGCGTACTACTTCGGCGTAGTCGTTGCCCATTTGTGTGTCTTCGTACATTGATTTGAAGTTAGCCGCACGGCCTATACACATACCGCCTTGGAGTTTTACGTAGTCTTTCCAGTTGGCAGTATCTGCAGCGTGGCGAATAGGCTCTATGGTCTCGTCGCTTATTGCTTTGCCTTTTGGCATGCGGCGTAATTCACGATACACGGTAACGCTTGGTGAACCCTGAAATTGAAACTGACGAATATTCCATGTACTAGCCCAAGCTAAAACGGGGTTAGCTTGCTCTTGCAGGTTTTCGCCTGTTTCTGCATCTTCATGGTCGCTTAATTGGTAGCCATCAATATTTTTACTGATATATTTGGCAATGTAGCTGGCCGCACTGCCCTTGCTTTTATCCATTTTTATAGCGTCAAAGCGTGGGCTAAAAGTACGATAAAATTTACTGGGCGCTTTAGCTTTTTTGCCTTGGCTTTTTTTAAGGCCCCACTCGCGGCGCTTTTGTTTATAGGTTTTAAACAGCTCACTTTTTTTAGTGCCTGCGCGGTAGCTTACGCATTTTTCGACGGTTTTAATGTGCGTGCCGTGGGTGTTTATATCTACCCATTCGTTTACTACTTTTGCGCGGGTTTGCACAGGGCCGTAATAATCGTAAAGCTCTGTTTTATCTTCTTGAATAAAATACCAACGCAAAATAGCGTTCACTTCTTGCAGTTTATTTTTTGGCATAAACAGCATCATGTGCCAATGCGGGCAACCGTCGGCATGTGGCTCAACTACGCGCACACCAAAGTATTTAAGACCACGGCGCTTTAACTTAGAACGGGCACGCGCCCATGTTTGGGTTAGGTAATTTTGTGCATCTTTTGGGGTTTCGCCGTGCCATTTACTTGAGTTTGCATGAAAACGTGACGGGCAAGTAATAGTGTAAAACACACCTACATAGCCCATTTCGTCGGCTAGCTCTTCGGTCTCGCGTATGCGTAACATTAATTCGTTACGGCGGTTGGCAGGATTTGCCATACCGCTTTTTACGGCTTCAATTAAACTTATTACGTCGCCGTCGCTGCTTTGCAGTTCCATCATTTCTAGGAACTGGCGGCCACTGGCTTGGGCAAAGTTAAATTCGCGCTGTGCCTGTTTTGACGAGTAAGGGCTAATGCCACGGCGTTTAAACTTTTTGCTTTTTTTATCGTGGTATAAATCTTTGCCCACTTGGCCTGTGGCAATTTCTAGTAATTCTAAGAACTGGCGGCGAATAGTCTTTAATTGGCGAGCCCACCATCTATCACACTGCATTTTTAGCAGTGCAATTTCGTAACACTCGGTTGGCAAGTTGTCGTCGCGCATGGCATAAAATGGCACATTAGCGCCTACAGCTTTGGCATGAGTTGCTATTGCATCGTAGGTTAACGATATTATTTTTTCGTACGGTAGGTGTTGGTTTTCTTCGCTTACATCAAGCGTTATTTGCACGCATTCCATAGCGAGTGTGCCTGCGTGTTTTTTGGTTTTTTCAATACTGCTTAAAATATGCCATGGCAATGGCATATTTTGAGTAATACTAAACAGTACGCCAAAGCGTGGCTTTAAACGTGCAATGGTACGGCGTAACCATGTATTAGCACGGTATTGGCTACCCGCTTTTTTTTTGTTGTAGCGGTCTATGTATTTACGGGCCATACGACTTTGTAAAGGCACTGGCACATTTTGCAGGCCACGCGCTAAAAAGTTGCGGTCGTCAATATCGCTAATAGATGAAATTAAACCCTTAGCTATACCAGATAGTCTAAGGGCTTGTAGGTCGAGTGGCTTAGGGTTAGCCATTTATTCGGCAAACTCTATTTCAACTAAATCTTCACCTATTTGAACGGCATCAATTGCGGCGCACATTTGGTCGTAAATTGGCGTGTATTCAATGTAGTCATCAGCAATAAGTTTGACCACTGGCATAAAGTCAGTTAGGCAGTTTTCGCACTCCATTAGCATGGCAACGGTAGAGCGCTTGCCTAAATTTTTAATAGTAAAGTTGGCTTGGTCTACCGCATGCTCAACAATGTTTTTAACTAATAGCTGATTTTTAGATAGATCTTGGTCTTTGATTGTGTTCATTTTAGTAGTCCTTTGGGTTTAAAACGGAATGTCGTTTAATTCGTCGGGCAGGTGCATCTGATGAAAAACATCTACATTTTTTACGTTGTGATGATCTTGAATCATGTATTCTTTATATGAGTAGTTAAACCAAGCGTCTGCACACTCTGCCTCTTCTATTGTTTGCGAGTTAATGCAATCAAACCGCGCTGATATTTCAGGCGCATATTTTTCAAGCACTTCTTCTGCCAACTGACGCGTAACAGAAAGCATATTTCTAATGCTCGGTGATTTCTCACAATCAATTAAATGCCTAAGAGCAGTCTTTGCTTTTGGGTGTAGTTTCATTTTCAGCATTTCCCAGCGTTAAATTACAAAAAGTTCAGGGGCTAGCTCGTAGCCTTTGCAAAATACAAAATGGGCGTATTCGGTTGAATCTGTTTTACTTGGCTTTTGTGGGTCAAAGCCTGGGCGTTTGCTATGAACATAAACGGCGGCTAATGGCAGTTTTTGCCACATAGGTTTTCGCTTTTGGCTACCTAACCAATTAAGGCGTTGCAGCATGATCACTAAACCGCCCTCTTTAACCATTTCAAGCGCATGTTCTGTAAATTCTTGCGCTACGTTAAACGGTGGGTTTGTTATGAGCACGTCGTATTTCGGCAATAAAGCGCTGGGCACGTTTAAAAAATTAACGCCTTTTAAATTAGCGCGTGAGTCTTCGCGAATATCCCAGCTTTCTACAGTAAAGCCTTGTTTTTCTAGTACGGTTGGGTAGCTCATTTCGTACTTGTCGCAGCCGCCTGCGCTTGGGTCTAACATTAACGGGTATGCTTGTTCGTCAAAATTAAAGCGGCAGTTTTCGCTAAACGCTGCTAAAAAATCTTCTATTAACCAATGCGGTGTTACGTAGTAGTCATCTGCATTGCGCTGGGTTCCGCGATTAGTTGAGCTCATGATCAATCCTTAGTGTGAACTAACAGTTAGGTGGGAGTAGCTGGTTTTTGCAGACTCAGCAGGCGCATTTTGCAAAAACTTAGCCGGTGCCATGGCGTTGGCATCAACAAATGCTTTAACCAGTTCTTGTAACTGCAAAATAGCTTTGTGAATTTTAAGGCGTGTATCAGCGTTAAAATTGGCAAAGCCTTTTTCAAGGTCATGACGTTTTAGGCCTGCAGCAAAACACACTATTGTGCGCTCTTGCTCGCTTAACACTTTGGTGTATACGTACTCTGGTGTGTGGCGTTCGCTACCCATTAGCGCTTTTATTTCAGCTAAGCCTTTTGGTATGTTGCGCCCTTCTACAGCTTTTAATGGCGCTGGTTGTACGTTATTGGTTTGTTTAACAAGTGCATTAGCCATGGTTATACTCCTTGTGCTTGTTGTGGTTTAGATAGGGCTTGCGTTTTTAACCAGTACACGGCTTTTTGTATGGTTTGGTTTCCGTTGCCGTGGCAGTAAATAGGTAATGGCAACTCACCAACAAAGGCTTGTAAGCACGGTTCAAATTCAACTGATTTACAATTAACGGCGTCTTTCGTGCTTATTTTGCACGTAAGTAAATACTCAGCTTTGGCGGCTAAGTTAGGTAATGCGTTATACGTGTTTTGGTCAAATACTTTATATGTGCTCATTGCCTTTGCTCCTAGTTATTAATGCTTAGCCATTCTTTTTGGGCTGCGTCGTAACGGGCCTGTAAATACGCTCCTAGGTCGTTTACGTTTACCATGGTGGGTGCACGTTCTGAGTCGCGAATTTTAAATGTGGGTATGGGTAACTGCGCTGCCTTTGCTTTTTGCTCGGCTGTTTTAAACTTAAGGCCTAAGTATTCCTCACAAATGTCTTTAAGCGGCACCGCTGGGGTGTTGTATATCGCTAAAAGTGCAAAGGTCATGTTCATGCGGCTGCGCCTTCACCTAATTTTTGTGCTTTAATTTGCTCGCCGTACTCTGCATAAAAATGATTGGCATTCATTGAGCGCCACAGATTTATGTCTGATTCAAGCCAGACCGCACTGCGGTGTGATACACGATGCGACTTAGGGAACATGCCTTTATTCATTAGGTAGTACAGGTGAGAAAGTGAAATGCCGCACATTTCGAGCACTTGTTTACGCTTTAAGAAGTTTTCATCAGGGCCAACTACTTCACCCTGTAAGTTTTTTCTGTATTTTTCAGTATCCATAATTGACCTCTATCTTGATTCGTTTGGTTCCTAAACGGACTATAATTGTGCTAACCTTTATTGTTAGGGCACGTTATTAAGCCCAATCACATAAAGAGAACACAAAAAGAACCATTTGATGCACTATTGTATCTGGGATAATATTAGGATCTTATAAGAACCATGTCAAACACTATTGGGCTTAAAATTAAAACTATTCGTGAATCACTTCATTTAAGTCAGGCTAAGTTCTGCGAATTGCTTGATATTGGGTTAAGTGGTTACAAGAAGTATGAGGCTGGAATCTCTGAACCTGGAGCTGGTAATTTAGAAAAAATTGCTAATCACCCACAGACAAAAATGTATTTAATGTGGTTGTTTACAGGTGAAACTAATCCTGCAGCTGGACAAATTGCTCCAGGAGATTTAATCAGTCAACAAGGCCTGTTGGATGAAGAAGAGTTTGAAAAAGAGTTTATTGATACTTCAATTAAATCGTTAATGATGTTCTTTCATCTTGATTGGTTTAGGGTAAACCCAGATAAAAAGATTGATATTAACGACTGTGGTAAATTGTTGCTAAAAGACTTGAAGCCTGTGATTGACGCCCGCGCAAGCAAGCCCGCCAATAGCCAAAAAACAGCATAAAAAAAGCCCGCATTTAGCGGGCTTATTATTTACTTGTTATTTAATCGTTTTATTTCTTCATCTACTTGTTGCTTTAAGTTTTGGTAGGCTGGTTCAAGCTTCTGCCTTAGTTTTGGTATTTCTGCATATGTACCGTGATTTAAATTTTGAATTACATGAACAAGGCTTAACTCAAAGTTACTGCAAGCAAGTGCTTCATCATAATATTCACTATTAAGATTGCCTGTATTTTCTACTAACCTATCAAAGTCGCTGCAGATAACATCTAACTGTTTATCATAATTCTTTTTTACGTCATAAAATCTTAGCTTATCGCTCTCTTTGAATGGCCCTTTAAACCAATAGTCTAGCTCGTCAACTTTTGATTTTAATTGATAAATTAAATCTATTGGCTTTAACTGTTTACGCTCTTGGGTTTGTTCTGTAGGTGTACTTTGTGTGCTGTTATTGGTTTCGGTATTACTACCGCCACTTAAAATAGCGGCAATGGCCAATAAAACAATACCAAATATAACTGCTGATTTTTGAGTTATGTCTTTATGTGTTTTGCCTTTTGATTCGGCCTTTTCTTTGTTTGTTTTGTTTATTTTGTTAAGCACTGGCGGGAAGAAAAACCCAGCTGCAAACATACAAATTACCCCTGACAGGTGATCGCCTAAATCAAAATACATTATTACTGATATAAGTGATAACACCCCGAGTACCCACGTTCCGACCTTGACCATATTTATTCCTTTTATTTTCCGTAATATGTGTAGGTATATACATTAATTTATCGTTCATGTTTTAACAAGGTACGCCTTTTTAATGAACATTAAAAAACCCGCCTTAGCGGGTTATTTAACAAGTTTGAATATGGGACGTTCTTGCGCGGGTGGTATGTTAGTTGGCTTTTTAAGTGCTTGGTTTCTAAACATGGTGGCGCGTTTGTGTACCACGTTCATTGATTCTATTTTATCCCAGTTATCTGGCTGTTCTATTGTGGCGCCTAAATCCATGACTATTGAGTAGGCTACACCGCCATCGTCTTGTTGGGCTGCTGTTCCCTCTGGCATGTAGTGCTTTATTTTATGTTTAAGTATGGTTTCTATGCCTGTTGTGTTTTGGCCGCGCACTATTGCGACTCCGGTTATACACAACGCCATTGTTAAACAGATAAACATTACTATAAGTAACGGCATTTAAATTCCCTCTTTTGTTAGTAGGCCAGTAAATTTTTTAGCTGGGTAAATAGCAACAACGCCTAACGATAATAAGTTGAGCGCCACCACACTAAAGCTATAAGCTGGTGACAGCATGCTGCTATCTAGCAGGCCACGCATGATAAATTGTATTAGCTGCACAACCGATTGAGCTAGTGCAAGGTATAAGCAAAGCCGCGCAGTTGTTGAAAACGTGCAACCCCTAATGTTATGCATAAAGAATAGCGCTATGACAAATGCCATTGAACAACTAAACATGGTGAAGTAAAAAAACTGCCTGAGTGCTAGCTTGCTCATTTCTATTGTAATTATGTATTGAGCTAGGCTTGAGCTTACAAAGTGAAACACCATCACTGTAAGTGCAGCAATAAAGCATGAATGCATTGTGTGATCATCAATTGATTTTAAATTACTTTTACCACCAAAAAATAACGCCAGGCGGTGCTTGTTAAGCGTTACTAGCAAATAAAGAATAATAAGCACTTCTAGCGCTCTTATTGTCCAGTCTGTAGCAGTTATAAAATCAATCATGTGTTTTCCTTGGTGGTGTAATTAACCAGCAATAATGCTGGTTAATGATTTGTGCTGGCTTAGTTTAATTTTGGTGGCTCTACACCGCCGCCGCCACCGCCATTGTCCTGAGTATCTTCACCACCACTTACCTGCGCTAATAAAAGTACTGATTTTCCGTTTACGTGTTGCTTGTTCATAACTTAATCCTTTTTTTGTTAAAAGAGCTCTGTTTAAGAGTCAATTTCATTGTAATGATAAATTTTATAATAGCAACTCGATATACTGTATATAAAAACAGTTGCAACTTCCGAACAAGCTGATTTATAACAACTTAATAGTCAGCGATTTCACCTGTTTTTAATACCAAAAACACCTGTTTTTTTTACTCGTTTTTAACTTACATGTTACTTATATTAGAGGTAGCAATACGTTACAACTTTTGTTAAATACACGTGGTTTTGTCTTTCTTCATCCGAACACTTTTTTAAACTGGCTAAAATAGGGCTAAAATAGGGCTAAAATTAATTTAAATTATTTTTGTTAAGGGGTTTATTTGGTGATTATTTCTAATGTGGATGTGGGACCTGGCATAAAAGAACTAGAAAACAATTTAGATAACAGCCTTATAACTGACGCTACTTTTATTGGCCGTGCCAGTGGCAACAGTATGGAAGGGGTTGGTATTTTCAGCGGGGATTTATTGATTATTGATAGGGCCGCAACGGTTAAACACGGCGATGTAATCGTAGCTGCTTTAAATGGACTGTTCGTTTGTAAAATAGCCGACTTAAAAAACAACCAGCTTTTATCTGCTAACCCTGATCACCCAGCGGTAAAAATAACTGAGCATGATGAATACAACGTTGAAGGTGTTGTTGGCCAGTCGATTAGATTGCATAGAACGAGTAATTTGTTAGGGTGAAACTCGCTATCTAGCGAGTTCTTCTTTTTAATTATAAGCCTTTCATAATTTTTTTATGGAGAAATTCTTCATGTGATTTGAGCTGCATTTCTTTCCAAGAAGAAAAGTTAGTGTTACTCACAATAAAAGCTTCCCACTCTTCATCTGGTATAGCTTTAAAGTCTTCTGGAGTATTAACAACAAACCCACTTGCATCAACGAGTTCATCTAAACTTGAGTAACTTGAATAGCGAGATATAAACTCATCCGTCATTACATCGCCAACAGCAATTGAGTCCTGTTTCCCCAACTCTTCTAAGTTCTTTGTTAATTTATTTAATCCACTCATATCGGTTTTTATAGACACTACAATTCCCTTTTCATTTTGGTTAAAAACCTAGTTTAGTTAGATTTTGCAATTCATCAAATTTCTTATACAAAAAAACCCGCTAAGTAGCGGGCTTCTTTATTTAATTTTACTTTTTATATAATTTGCTAAAGCCATAAACAACTCACTTGCTGGACCTGCGAGAGCTACGTTTGGATTATCTTCGTTTTGTTGTCGGTTATGGAAAGAGAACTTAACAATCGTGAGTAATAAAGTTAAGCCAGTGCCAAGTATAAATGCAACTAAAGTTATGATTGACCCTGAATAAAGCATTTTATTTTCCATACTTTGAGTTGGTTGTTTGGCATTTTCTTTGGTTGCCTTTTCCGCCTTAAGCTCAACGTTATTTTTTTTACTTTTCTTTTCTATATCTAAAGCTGCTTTATCTTTTAGGCTTTTCTTTTCTTTTTGTATAGCGGAATTATCATTCTGACTAACAGCTGCTATCGAACTATCTTTTAAAGGCTTTTTATTTTTTTCTATTGTTGTATCTGTTCGATGTTCAAGGATATGAGTTAGTGACTTTTCAGAAAGTTCTAAACCAGTTTTCAAGAAACAAACAGCAAGAAACATAGCAACTATAAAACCAAGTGCTTTAAAACCAAGATAAAACCTTTCTTCCCAAATTTTAAACCCAAGAATAGTACTTTCACGTTTAAGAGTAGTAACATCATGATCTCTACTCAATTCCACATTGTTAGAACTTACGACCCCGTCTGAAAGGTCTAAGTTTTCATCCTCATTTCTATTAGACATAAAAAAGCCCTTAAATTAAAGGGCTAGATTATATTAATAATTTGTTCAGCTCAACTTTATAAAGTGAGATACCCTAGGTTCTTCAATCTATAATACATTGCAGCTTCTGATACTTGGAAGATTCTAGCAAGCTCTTTAATATTACTAATACCTTTAGCAAACAACATTGTTTTAATTGCATCTAAAGGCATAAGAATTTGAGCAGCAAAATTATTAGCTTCTCTTTCTTCCCAATCATCTGAATTAGAATTAAATGCAGCTGGCATATCAATACGCTGCATCTGTTTACCTGGCTCAACATGACCTAATGCATGGTGACCTAACTCATGTGCTAGAGTAAAACGCTGACGATTTAAGCTTTCTGTACCATTACAATAAATAACCCGCTGTCCTTGATTATTAATTTCAGCTAGACCACTTAAGCCTCTAAAGCTTTCATGCTCTGGATTAAAACAGTTAATAGAAGCGACTTTGATGTCTAGTTTAGTCGCAATATCTTCGATATTTACAGGTAGACGCCAGTCCCAATTGGCATCAAGTATATTCTTGACTGCTGGCAATTCCATAATAAACCCCACGACAAAAACAGCCGTAATTGGCTGTTAACTAATAAATAAGACTACTAATATTAAGAATAGTTGCATAAATAAGGTAAGCAACTTAAATGATATATGTTTAGTTAAGTAAACTTTATGCGTGTAAAGTAACTGAAGTTAAGTACCCAGTCAATTAAATATGACACAAACTGTGCTATATCGGGACCCCTTAAAACTGTAAAGGTGACCCTATAGTCCCCCTTGGAAACCTACAACCCTTTAAATGCTTACTTATCAGTCCAATCAAGCATTGGGGCCACAGAAAAGCGTCTATCCAAAGTACATTTATTCAAAGCAAACCTCAGGGTATTAAAATTATTAAGCACAGCTTAAAATGCGCTGCATTTTACACAAAAGCCTAGCGAGCATCAATGTTAAGAGAAAACCTGCAAGCCAAAATAATGGGCTATACCATTTAAAATATTGGTAACTGCAACCGAGCTTAAAATAAGCCCCATAATTCTACTTACTATACTTGCACCACTGTCACCAATTAATTTATGTACATGCGTTGCAAGCAGTAACAAAACCAGTACAACAGCCAATACAGCAAGCATCATCGAAGACGTTAGTAATTGCTCAACCCAAGTATATTCTTCATTACGAGTCATTAATACGGCGCCTAACATAGCGCCAGGGCTCGCTATAGAGGGAATCGCAAGCGGAAAAATAGCGGTTTCAGTGCTGTCGCGTACACTTTTAATTTCGGCTTCTGGTTTACTTTCACCAAATATCATTGAGAGCGCAAAAATAAGTAATATGATACCGCCGGCTATTTGAAAAGCCGAAAGTGGAATTTCAATTGCGTTAAGTAATTGCTCACCTGCAAGTACAAAAAATAAGAGCACTAATGCAGATACGCCTACCGCTTTATATATAACTTTGCGTTTAAATTTCTCATCATCACCACGTGTGACAGCAATAAATACAGGTACAGTACCAATGGGGTCAATAACCGCAAAAAAGAAAATAAATATAGCTAATAGTTCGTGCATTACTGGGTTTCCTAGGTAAAAAGCGCTTAATAAAAACGCTGCAACTACAACACAGTATGTTAGTATATCACGGTAGCATAAGGATAAGAGTAATGATGAATATAGAATCACTCGTAAGTAAAGCAAAACAAGTTTGTGACAACCGTGGTGCGCGTTTTACGCCTATCCGCGAGAAAGTATTTCGCCTATTAGCCAGCGCACAAGGTGGTGTTGGTGCATACGATTTGCTTGAGCAATTAAAAATAACTGAAACGGGTGCTAAACCTGCAACTATTTATCGTGCATTAGACTTTTTAGCTGAGCTAGGTTTTATTCATAAAATTGAAAGCACAAATGCATTTATGCTGTGTCATCATTTTGATCATATACACCCAGTACAATTGTTAATTTGCGATACCTGTGGTTTTGTCAAAGAATTACACTCGAGTGTAATTTCGCATGAGCTAAATAATTTAGCTGCCGAAGGTGGCTTTGTTGTATCAGGGCAGACAATAGAAGCACATGGTAAATGTGAATCTTGCAGAGCATCATAATCCTTCAAAGTTATCCTTAGTGACTATACTCAAACTATATAGTCATTTCACAGAACAAATTTAAGAGTAGCCACTATGAATGTAGAATTCATCAATCCTTTTTTATCTTCTTTAATTAATGTTTTGAGTACTATGGCTCAAACTCAATTGAAGCCAGGTAAACCTCGCATTAAAACTGATGAGATAGCCTGTGGTGATGTATCAGGTTTGATTGGTATGGTTGGCCCGCAAACGCGAGGATCATTTTCAATTACATTTGATGAAGAACTAGCATTGACCATCATGGAGCGTATGCTTGGCGAACGCCCTGATGCTATAGATGAAGAAGTTACCGATATGGTTGGTGAAATAACCAACATGGTAACTGGTGGTGCTAAAAATTTACTTGGCGAGAAAGGCTTCGACTTTGATATGGCAACGCCTATTGTGGTATCGGGTAAGGGTCATACAATTACTCACAAAAGCCAAGGTAAAAAAATCATCATGCCATTTAGCTGTGATGCTGGTAATGCAAACATTGAAGTTAGTTTCGATAAATTATGAGTTGGCAGCAAAAGCAAATTACATTAAAGCCTCGCCCGCGAGGTTTTCATATAATAGATGACGAAATATTGTCTCAGCTTCCTGAACTGGCGAGTTATAAAGTTGGCTTGTTACATTTATTTATTCAGCATACCTCAGCGAGCCTTACAATAAACGAAAATGCAGACCCTACTGTTCGTATGGACATGGAGAGCCATTTCAATAAATTCGTTCCTGAGCGTCAACCTTATTATCGCCACGATTATGAAGGTGACGATGACATGCCTGCACACATAAAAACTAGTACGTTAGGCTGCGAGTTAAGTATTCCTATTTCAAATGGCTATTTAGCGTTAGGTACATGGCAAGGTATTTATTTAGGTGAACATCGCGATTCTGGTGGCTCTAGAGGAGTTATAGCAACTATTCAGGGTGAGCTATTTTAATAAAAGCTCTCGGTTTCAAAGTATTGACTCCTCTGTACCTCACTCACACCTCATAACTTCAAAGTACAACAGCTTTATGGTAGATACCATCTCTCATTTTAAGCTTCAAGGTCGTATTTAACTTTCTTGGAGCTTAAACGCTTCTTGGTTTTTTATTACACCAAAACATATATGAATTAGCTTTCGCATATTTGCACACACAGCTTGCATCGGTGTTTTACCATTATTTATTAACGTCAACTTGTGTCGTTTTATTGTTTTATTCCATTGCCCAGCAACAATGGCTGCCATATAGAGTTTGCATCGAATTCTGGCTGGCCCGAGTTTACTGATTGATGTTCGTCCTTTTAATTTACCCGATTCATTGTGCCGTGGGATTAATCCACAATAAGCCGCCGCTTCTTTGGCTTTATTAAATATTTTAGCCGCAAACAAATACGTCAGCTCTCTCGATAATACGGGCCCAATGCCAGGGATAGACTCAAGTAGTTTCCTGTTTCTTTTTAAATCAGGTTCATTATCTATGTGGTTATCAATGTCAGATTTAAGCTGTTTAATTTCATCGTCTAAAAACGCGATAGTCACTTTTATCGATTGGCAAACACGTGCTGAAACGTTGCTGAATTCACTTGCTTCTAATCGATTCGCTTCTCGTTGACGGTTACTCTCAAGCGCATCTAAACGACGAATAAGGGCTTTAAGCTCTCTAATTTCTAACGCTTCAGGTTGCCAATAATTAACGACTGCGTGCTTAGCACAGCCATAATGAGCAAGCATCGTTGCATCAGATTTGTCTGTTTTGTGAATTATGTTTAAAGCGTCTGCATACTTTTTAGCTTTACCGGGATTCGCTAAAATAATATTAAAGCCTTGCTCGTGTAAAAAATACATCAGCGCTTCATGATAAACACCCGTTGGTTCGAGGGTGATAACGAGCTCACTAGCAGCGCTTTTAGTTGTATTTAAAAGCCATTTTCTATTGTGACAAAGTCTTGGCGCTTGTTTTTAAAGACTTTTGTTTTAATTTTGTTTGTAAGCTGGTCTCTCAACCACGATAAATCAATCTTCTCTTTACTAATATCAATGCCGATAAACATCATCTCTACTTACTCCCCTTGTACATACAGCATCTACTTAAAAAAAGTGTGCTTGGATACCATTCAGTTTCTGAGAATAGAAAGTCAGGGCCTTATCTACGGAGCAGTATTAAATACTAGACGCACAGGCAAGCTCACTGACTTCGATGTGATAAATGATAGCTAATCATTTATCAATGAGAGATACAAGGCGCATAGCTCGCGCGAGAAACCATAGCTTCTAACAACCAAAACTTTAATGCTGAATATTGCACTAAGAATAAAGTAGATAAGAGAGATTTTAAATTATAATTTTATTTATGATTTTTAATACAGAGAATTTTGAAAGGATATAAAAAGATTGGAGCGGTACACGAGGCTCGAACTCGTGACCTCGACCTTGGCAAGGTCGCGCTCTACCAACTGAGCTAGTACCGCATTTTTATTTCTTTAGTTATTTTACGTTGGTGCGCGACAGGTCGCGTTCAACATTCTAGCAACTGAGCTAGTACCGCATTATATTTTCATTCAACACTACAATTTCTTTTGGTTAGAAATTGGAGCGGTACACGAGGCTCGAACTCGTGACCTCGACCTTGGCAAGGTCGCGCTCTACCAACTGAGCTAGTACCGCATTTTCACTTCTTCAGTTATTTTATTGATGCGCAATAAATTACGTTCAACATCCTAGCAACTGAGCTAGCTTTTATTCACTTCAATTTCTTTTGGTTAGAAATTGGAGCGGTACACGAGGCTCGAACTCGTGACCTCGACCTTGGCAAGGTCGCGCTCTACCAACTGAGCTAGTACCGCATTTTAATTATGGATGTAAAACGACCACAATAAAAACAACTCAAACACACTAACCCCGCGTGGGTTATCGTCTTGAGCGGGGCAGGATTCTACAATAATCCGATGTGTTTGCAAGTGTTTTTTACAAATTAAAGAAATTTTCTCTATAGACTTTTAATTCCATAATCGAATCTTTAATGTCATCCAAAGCAAGGTGCGAACCTTTTTTGTTCACTTTTGCAAGCACTTCGGGTTTCCAGCGACGTGCTAATTCTTTAATAGTACTCACGTCAAGATTGCGGTAATGAAAAAAATCTTCAAGTTCACGCATGTATTTATTCATAAAACGGCGGTCTTGCCCAATTGAATTACCACACATTGGTGATACACCTGCAGGCACCCACTGTTTTAAAAAATCTAACGTTTGTGCCACGGCATACTCTTCATCGAATGTACTTGCTTTACAGCGCGCTGTTAAACCCGACTTACCATGCTGCGTAGTACACCACTCGTCCATACCATTTAGTAATTCATCACTTTGATGAATAGCTATGGTTGGCCCTTCAGCTAATATATTCAGGTCTGCGTCAGTGACAACCGTCGCAATTTCGAGTATTTTATCGGTCTCTGGTTCGAGTCCTGTCATTTCAAGATCGAGCCAAATTAAATTTGATTTATTAATAGTCATAATTACCTAAGCGGTGCTTTCCTTTAGATCCAACGCATTTCGATATATCATATTAGCATCAACCGTCGAGCTAAAGCTTTTTTTAGGAAAAGCGACATTTAACTAAGGTTATAGGCCTCCAGTGGCAAAACAGAAAAAATTAAGTAAAGGCCAATCGCGTCAGATCAAGGCCAACCACCAAAAGCGCATTAATAGCGCAGACTCAAGACCAGCTAAAAAAGGCGCGCAAGAGTGGCAAACCGATAATTTAGGTCAGGTCGAGAGCGCAATTGTGATCAGTCGTTTTGGCCAACACGCCGATGTCGAAACACAGAACGGCGATGTACTTCGTTGTAATATACGACGTACCGTGTCAAATTTAGTGTGTGGTGATGAGGTATTGTTTCGCCGTGCCAAAGTAAGTGAAGGTGATTTAGCCGGAGTAATTGAAGCCACGCAAGAGCGTCGCTCGCAACTTACCCGCCCTGACTTTTACGACGGCGTAAAAGTTATTGCAGCTAATATTGATCAAATACTCATGGTATCGGCGGTATTACCTGAGTTTACCCCAAGTATTATCGACCGCTATTTAATAGCCTGTGAAGATATGGGTATTGAGCCAATTTTAGTACTCAATAAAATAGATTTAATTGATGACGCAGGTCTTAGCGAAATACAAAAAGTTCTCGATATCTATCGTAAACTTGATTACCAAGTACTCCTTGTTAGTAATATATCGGGCAATGGTATTGATGAATTAAAAGAAGTACTTGTTGGTAAAAATAACATTTTTGTTGGCCAAAGTGGTGTGGGTAAATCCACCCTCGTTAATACTGTATTACCTAACGCTGAAATATTAACTAAAGAAGTATCTGAAAACAGCGGCCTAGGACAGCACACAACAACTGTTTCACGCCTTCACCATTTACCAAGTGGCGGTAACCTAATCGACTCGCCAGGAATTCGTGAGTTTGGTTTATGGCATTTAGATGTTGAGCGTGTAACCTGGTGCTTTAAAGAGTTTAGAGAATTTATAGGCGGGTGCCGCTTTAGAGACTGTAAACATTTAAACGATCCGGGCTGTATAGTTAAAGAAGCTGTAGCAGATGGCAAAATTTCTCAATTGCGCTTTGACAGCTACCACCGAATTTTAGAAACAATGGCCGATGGCCGTGCAGGCGCCCGTGCGCCTCGCGTATAATTTAGGATAAATACTGTGAGTTTAGACAAATTTAAAATCGCAATGCAGTACGCAATGCCAAAACATTTTATTTCACGCGTAGTGGGTAAATTAGCCGCAGCTAAAGCTGGCGCTTTAACAACGACTTTAATTAAACTATTTATTAAGCAATATAAAGTAGATATGAGCGAAGCCCAATACCCAGATCCTGCTCATTATAAAAGCTTTAATGAATTTTTTACTCGCCCTTTAAAAGACGGCATGCGCCCAATAGTAGAAGATAGCGATATCATCATTCATCCAGTGGATGGCGCAATCAGCCAGCTAGGCGATATTGTTGACGGACAGCTAATACAAGCTAAAGGTCACGATTACAGCTTACAAGCGCTACTAGGCGGCTCACAAGATGATACAACACCATTTTTAGGCGGTAAGTTTGCAACGATTTATTTAGCACCTAAAGATTACCATCGTATTCATATGCCAATTGATGGCACACTAAGCAAAATGATTTACGTGCCAGGTGATTTATTTTCAGTAAACCCACTTACCGCGCAAAACGTGCCTAACTTGTTTGCGCGTAATGAACGAGTAGTAGCAATTTTTGAAACTGAGATTGGTCCGCTTGCTATGGTACTTGTTGGCGCAACAATTGTAGCCAGCATAGAAACTATTTGGGCAGGTACTGTCACGCCACCAGCAGGTAGCGATGTATTTAGTTGGAAATACCCAACCACTGGCGATAACGCCATCACGCTTAAAAAGGGTGAAGAAATGGGTCGCTTTAAATTAGGCTCTACTGTGGTACTAGCATGGGGTGCTGATAAAGCTGAAATACTGGATGACCAACTACCAGAAGTGGTTACTCGCTTAGGTACTGCGTTTGCAAAAATTAACGACTAAATCAATCGTTAATTAGAAATCAAAAAACCGCGTTATTTAAACGCGGTTTTTTATTTTTGAAGGGGTAAAGCCTGCACACGCGTAAAGCGCCGCTTTTAATATTTATAACTGATAACTATTAATTGGCTTCTCTAAAGCGAAGCGCCCTCTAAACCTCTTTGTGAATAAATCACTTAAGATCTTATTGCACTAAGAGAAGCAAAAGAGATGTAAATGAGAAGACATCTGGCATAGAAATTACGAGCTTTGCTCGTCACGCCAGCAAGCTGTGCGTATACAAGTTTGGTGTAAGAATTTTGATGTACTGTAGGCGTGAAGCTTGCTCACGCGAAAAGCGCAGCTTTTAATTCTTTAACGCCACATGTAATAAAAGGCACAGCCCCCTTCGAAACCTATTTTCCACACTCTTTACACTCTAAATCTTTAATCACTTTAAAGTGCTGTTGCTTTAAAGTGAGCGCATCGAAGGTTATAAACACACATCCCTCTGCATAGCCCAGTAATAAGTTGAGCGTAAGTTGCGCCTGCATAGAGCCTATTACACCCAGTAGCGGGCTAATTACTCCTGCGTTACTGCAATTTATAACCGGTGTAGCTTCGCTTTGTGGAAAAACACAGCCATAACATGGGCTATCATTTTGCCTAAAATCAAAGCCCATTAACTGCCCTTTGGTTGCGAGTGCAGCACCAGAAATTAACGGTGTTTTATTAGCAATACAATAACGATTAACGCAATAGCGAGTGCTAAAGTTATCAGAGCAATCAAGTACTATATCAGCACTTTTTAGAATATTAGTGGCGTTACTCTCATCTAACTTTTGGCAATCCGTTACTATGTCTATTTGATTATTAAGACTCGCTAATACTTTACCCGCTGCAGCGACCTTGTTTTGCCCTAAGTGGTTTATTTTATAAAGCACTTGGCGCTGTAAATTTGAAAGCTCAACTTCGTCATCGTCAATTAAAATAAGCGTTCCAATGCCCGCCGCAGCTAAATACAAAAGTGCTGGGCTACCTAAACCACCAGCCCCTACTACTGCAACCGTTGAGGATTTAAGTGCTAACTGCCCTTCAAGCCCAACTTCTTCAAGCAACAAATGGCGGCTATAACGAAGGGTTTCTTTTTCGCTTAGCTCATTCACGTTTACCAGCCTTGTTAGTATTGCCCTTGTTAATATTAATGTGCACTGCTTATGGCTACTTGCAGAGCACTTATAGCCTCTACGTAATTATCAGCCTCGGTAATAGCACGCACTACGGCAACACTGCCTACACCGGTTTTAGCTACCTGCTCAGCACGGCTTAAATCAATCCCACCTATTGCTACCGTTGGATAGCTTTGCATAAGCGGTACAAATTTAATCAGCTTTTCAAGGCCTTGTATTTGCCCTGTCATGTCTTTTGTTGTGGTTGGGTAAATAGCACCAAATGCCATATAACTAGGGCGATAATTATGCGCACGTAGCATTTCATAAAAACCATGAGTAGAAAGCCCAAGCCTTAACCCAGCGTCTTTAATTGCCGCTAAATTGGCAATCTCTAAATCCTCTTGCCCTAAATGCACACCATACGCACCACGCTTAATAGCTAGCTGCCAGTAATCGTTTATAAATACCTGTGCGTTGTATTGCTTGCCCAGCTCAACAGCTTGCTTGATGAGCGCATCAAGCTCGTCTTGCGTTTTATTTTTAACGCGTAACTGCGCTGTTTTAATGCCTTGTTGTAAGCATTTTTCTAACCAATCGGTGCTATCAACAACCGCATATAAGCCCAGCGATTTACTTTCACAAGGTGCGAAATCAGCAGCCATATTAAAATCAAGCGGCACATCAAAATCTAGTTCATCGCCCAGCCAGCTACCTGGCTCAATTACTTGTGGGTAGTCAGCTAAATTAGTGGGAAACGAGGTCTGAGCAACCGGTCCAATCCCCTCGCCGTATCGAACAGACTGTTTTAGCCCTTGGTTTATATATGCCTTAGCTAAAATAAAGGCATCTTTTAATGGGTAGTCTTTAGCTAAACACGCAGCAATTACCGAAGCCATACTACACCCGGTGCCGTGGTTATGCGGTGTTTGTATTTTTTGATTGCCTAACCAGTATTCTTCACCATTTTGCGTATTACTATCAATACAATAATCAATGCAGTAGCCACTTGGGTAATCCCAATGTCCGCCTTTAATAACAACGGCTTTAGCGCCCCAGCTTAATAACTTATTAGCCGCTTCTTTTATTGCAGCCGGGCCAATTAAATACACACCGGTTAATAACTGTGTTTCATGTGTATTTGGAGTTATTACATCCACCAGCGGCAGTAGGCATTCTTTTATTGCGCTTACCGTGTCTTCTTCTGTTAGTAAGTCACCGCTTGAGGCAATAGCGACAGGGTCATATACAATAACGGGAGGCACCGGCCATTTAGCTTTATAATGACTTATATGTTCGCTGATCAACTGAATTTGCTGCACATTGGCTAACATGCCAATTTTTATCACTTTGGCTTTCATGTCTTTTTCAAGCGCTAGTAACTGCGATTCAATAATATCGGTAGACACTGCATTAATAGCCTCTACGCCTAAACTATTTTGTGCAGTAAGCGCCGTAATTGCCGTGCAGCCATGTACACCAAAACTTTGCATTGCTTTTATATCAGCTTGAATACCGGCACCGCCGCCCGAATCAGAACCGGCAATTGTCCACACTACGTTATTCATATTCTTTCCTTCACTGCTGATGCCAAAATGGCATACCCATTGTTGGGGTTGATGGGGCTGCAACGTCTTTTTCAGGCATTGCTTTTGCTTGATATGCAAAGCGCCCTGCTTCAACTGCGACTTTAAATGCGCGGCTCATAGTAATTGGGCAGCCCGCCCCTGCAATGGCTGAATTTAATAATACCGCATCATACCCCATTTCGAGTGCTTGGCAGGCATGCGATGGCAAACCTAAACCTGCATCTACTATTAATGTGGTATCGGGTAAACGCTCTCGAATAGTTTTTAAATTATAGCTATTTAACAAGCCTTTACCGGTGCCTATTGGCGCTCCCCACGGCATAAGCACCTCACACCCTAGCTCATTTAAGCGCTGGCAAAGTACTAAGTCATCGGTGCAATAAGGCAATACTTTAAAGCCATCATTAATTAATATTTTTGTGGCTTCAAGTAACGCAAAAGGGTCAGGCTGTAAATTGTAATCATCGCCAATCAGCTCCAGCTTAATCCAGTCGGTGGCAAATACCTCTCGGCACATTTTTGCAAGTGTAATCGCCTCTTTTACACTGTGGCACCCTGCAGTATTAGGGAGTATTTTTAAGCCTGTATTTTTTATTAACTGCCAAAAGTCATCACCTGCTGCTGCACTTTGTTGGCGCCTAAGCGACACGGTTACAATTTCAGCACCAGAGGCGACTATCGATTGGGTCATGATATCAGGCGACGGATAAAGCGCAGAGCCTATTAATAAACGGCTATTTACTTGCTCACCATAAATAGTTAAACAGTCTTTAGTTTGCATGAGCTTTATCCGCCTTGAATGGGTGACAGCAACTCAACACTGTCGCCCTCATTAAGTACATAGTTACTGTGCCGACTTTGTGGAATAAATTCGCCATTAACAGCCACAGCAAAAGGTGCAACTGCACCAAAGCTTTGAAGTACCTCAACGAGTGCTTTGCTATTAACATTAAGTAGCTCGCCATTAATTGTAATGTTCATTTTATTCTCACTCTATTCGTGAAACTACTTGCGCCACTAATGCCGGTGCCAGCATATAACCATGACGATATAAGCCGTTAATGCTAATTACATTACCAACTTGTGATACTTCTGGGCGGTTATCGCTAAATGCAGGGCGTAATCCGGCTTGAATATTAAGTAGTCGTGCTTCGGCAAATCCGCTGTGTACGGTATAAGCCGCTGAAAGTAACTCAAGAGTTGATCGCACTGTTGCGGCGCCGCTATCTTGCGATTCTATTTCGGTCGCACCAATTACATATTCATGATTAGGTTTAGGCGCTATATAAATTGGGTAACGCGGATGCATTAAACGCACAGGTCGCGTTAAATTTACTTCAGGTGCATATAGCCTTGCGACTTCACCGCGCACACCTCTAAGCGGTTTATCACTTTTAGCACCAAGCCCACGACAATCTATAATGTAGTCAAATGGTCGATTATTTATTTCACCGTTTTTAATGGTTACGCGCTGGTTAAACACACACTTAACTTTGCGCTTGTTGAGCATGGTAAAACTTGCTTTATAAAAGGCTTGGTTATCTATTTGCCCCTCGCAGGGTAAAAATAGACCTTGGTTAAACCGATTAGCAAGCTCTGGCTCTAACTGCGCTATTTGCAGAGCATTCAATGCCTGAGCGCTGTGCCCTGCTATGGGCTTTATTCTCTGAGTAAAGCTTTGTAGATCGCCTTTATCTTGCTGATGCGCAACAACCAATGTGCCTTGCTGCTGAAAAAACACATCCCCCTCAAGTTCACTCACTATTTCTGGCCAGCGCTTCATTGAATCAAGCCCCATTAAAGCTAAATCAGCCTCGCATAACACCGACTCAGCCAGCGGTGCCAGCATGGCTGCTGCCACTTTACCGGCGCTATTTGGGGTTTGCTCATCGTCTGCTTCAAACACCGTTACATGATGCAACTTACTTAGCTCAAGGGCAGCTAAGCGCCCTGCTAAACCAAAACCCACCACCGCAATGTTATAAAACATAAAACCTCCAAAAGCAGTTATTAGTAGGTGCGAACTCACTCGCACTTCTTCAATGTTTAAAGAAGCGAGGTATAAAACCTCACCTACATCTGTATCTAACTTCTTGCTATACCGCTTTGTGGTAAATTTCTGAGCCTGTTTGCTTAAACTGGGCAGATTTAGCTTTCATTTCGGCTTCTACATCAATCATTTTGATCTCAATAGCCTCGCCAGCGTCATTTGGATCAATACCCCGTGTTTCTAAATCTTTAGCGTAATCGCGTACTTCTTGGCTAATTTTCATAGAGCAAAATTTAGGGCCACACATAGAACAAAAGTGAGCCACTTTGCCTGACTCTTGCGGCAGGGTTTCGTCGTGATACTCGCGAGCACGCTCTGGATCTAAACCAATATTAAATTGATCATGCCATCTAAACTCAAAACGTGCTTTTGATAGCGCGTTATCGCGCTCTTGCGCGCCTGGGTGCCCCTTTGCTAAATCGGCGGCGTGCGCTGCAATTTTGTAGGTAATTAAGCCTTCTTTAACATCTTCTTTATTTGGCAGACCTAAATGCTCTTTAGGTGTTACATAACATAGCATTGCACAGCCGTACCATGCTATTTGGGCCGCCCCAATACCTGAGGTGATATGGTCGTACCCTGGTGCAATATCGGTCGTTAACGGGCCTAAAGTGTAAAATGGCGCTTCGTCGCAATGCTTTAATTGCTCATCCATATTGGCTTTAATCATGTGCATTGGCACATGCCCTGGGCCTTCAATAAATACTTGTACGTCGTGCTTCCACGCAATTTTAGTCAGTTCACCTAATGTGCGCAGCTCACTAAACTGCGCTTCATCGTTGGCATCAGCAATAGAACCTGGGCGAAGGCCATCACCGAGTGAAAAACACACATCGTATTGTTTTAAAATTTCGCAAATGTCTTCAAAGTGCGTGTATAAAAAGTTTTCTTTGTGATGCGCTAAACACCACTTAGCCATAATTGAGCCACCGCGCGACACAATACCGGTTACACGTTTAGCGGTCATTGGTACGTAACGAAGCAGTACACCGGCATGAATAGTAAAGTAATCAACACCCTGCTCGGCTTGTTCAATAAGCGTATCGCGGAAAATCTCCCACGTTAAATCCTCAGCCACACCGTTTACTTTTTCAAGCGCTTGATAAATCGGTACTGTGCCAATAGGTACAGGCGAGTTACGTACAACCCATTCGCGCGTTTCGTGAATGTAACGTCCCGTTGATAAGTCCATCACGGTGTCTGCGCCCCAGCGGGTAGACCACACCATTTTTTCTACTTCTTCTTCAATAGATGAGCTAACCGATGAATTACCAATGTTGGCGTTAACTTTAACTAAAAAGTTACGTCCTACAATCATAGGTTCTGTTTCTGGATGGTTTATATTATTTGGTAAAATAGCGCGACCACGGGCTATTTCGTCTCGTACAAATTCTGGGGTAATAAATTCAGGAATACTCGCGCCAAACGACTCGCCTTTATGCTGCGCGGCTAGTAATTCTTTACGAATTTCTGCACGCCCCATATTTTCGCGAACGGCTACGTATTCCATTTCAGGAGTAATAATCCCTTGGCGTGCGTAGTGCATTTGCGTTACGTTTTTGCCAGCGACACCACGGCGAATTTTTGGAAGGTGATCAAAGCGAATATGATCCAGCCCTTCATCTGCCATGCGTTGCTGCGAAAATTGCGACGTCACTGATTCTAAAATTTCAGTGTCACCACGGCTTTCAATCCATTGTTCACGAAATTTTGATAAGCCTTTGCGTACATCAAGTTCAAAATTAGGATCGGTATACGGGCCCGACGTATCGTAAACACGTAGCGGATCGTTTGACTCATAAACAGGGTTTTCATCTGTACCGCCAATAAACGTATCACTTAATGTGATTTCACGCATACCAACGCGCACGCCTGGTTGAGTACCTTCAACGTATACTTTATGAGAATTTGGGAACGGTTGACCCGTTAGGTTATAAATATATTCAGACGCGGCAGCACGAGTTTCTCGGCGTGACGCTTTATTTGTAGTATTTGACATGACTTGCCTCATTGCTTAAGGGTTGTCTTGTCAGATATTCCGAGGAATAGAGAAAGATCGTAAAGTAGCGTACATGCTACTTTGCAGCCTAAAATAAACAAAATCACTTTATTGTGCGCATAAAAAAAGACGCACAAGCGTCCTATTTTAGGCAGCTTGTTCCCTACGCAGGTATTAACCTGATCAGGTTCACGGATCCCGCTTTCGCGATCTCAGCCAAAAACTAATTACTTAGCTTTGGCACTCCGACAAGTATTGATATATAAATTCTGCTCGTCGATTCGAAGATATTATTCAACAAATCTGCGCTGAGTGTACGTCAGTTAAAAACTGCCCGCAAGGGGCTGTTTTTCAAAAACTTAAAATTATTTAGGGATAAACACAAATGTTTGCTCACCTTGCATGACTAATTGCTGGTCTTGCATTTTAAGTTCTGCACCTTGCTTTAAGGCTTGTAATAACTGCAGCTCAAACTCATCAAGCTCTTCGCCACACGACTTGCGCGTCATTCCTAATTTACTTACGGTAAGGTTACTTTCTTCAAGCGAGCCTTCACCAAAAAATTTGTTACAGCCAGCAAAACCGTTTACTTGCAGCGCTTCAATAAAGCTCATTGATGCATTAAACGAAGGTGGAATTGCTAAACCATCAACACGTGATAATTGCCATTGGGTGTATTTAAGCTGCTCACTGGTAACCGTCCCTGTTGATGCGCAACCAACACATAAACCGACTATAAGCATCGGTATTGCTGCTAATTTCATGCTACTACTAACTAATTGTCTAATTAATGTAATAGCAACAATATTTATGCCCTTTATCCGTTAAAAATGCATGTTTTAAATGTAAATTTTTGTTCTATGATAGTTTAAAAGTTGTCCGATTAAGTACTAAGTTGTAGTTTTGAATACGTTATCTATTTGCTCTGGTAAAAATGGCCTACCTTTTTCATTAACAGACGTTCCTATAGCCAGTGCATTGAGCATTACTTTTTCATCGTTTTTACGTATAACCGTTTGCTTAAACGCAAATTTTAAACGACTAATACGCTGCGGCTCCACAGCCA
Source organism: Pseudoalteromonas sp. HL-AS1 (assembly GCF_031198785.1). Taxonomy (NCBI): domain Bacteria; kingdom Pseudomonadati; phylum Pseudomonadota; class Gammaproteobacteria; order Alteromonadales; family Pseudoalteromonadaceae; genus Pseudoalteromonas; species Pseudoalteromonas sp. HL-AS1. The sequence goes on along the minus strand of NZ_CP133569.1, from coordinate 589,879 downwards.
CATAAAATTCATCACCTGGTAATAGTGAATGTTTATAGTCCATTTCGCTGCGCATCACGACTAGGTTAATTTTATCTTTCGCTAATTGAGCAAAATCAATACCGTGTGCGTACAAAAATTCATGGCGAGCATGCTCTAAATAATTAAAATAAACACTGTTATTTACGATACCTTGTAAGTCACATTCGTAATCACGTACTTTGAAGTCAACTTTAAAGGTCATATTAGTAATCCTGATTATTTAACGTATAATTGCCGCGTTTATAGCACATGTGTTTAAATAATTGCTACCATACGAGTCCCTAAAATGGAGTTAAGTAACCCAATGAACTTACGTTTGTCTTTAATTACTGCCGCACTTTTACCGCTGCTTGGTGCACCAATTGCAGCTAACGCTGATGATAGCGACCTAGAAAGAATTGTTGTAACTGGCGATTTTCAGCGCGAAAGCATTCAAACTCTAAGCGCGAGTGCGAGCTTATTTAGCGAAGATGAAATTAATCAACGTGGTGCAAGTTACTTAGACGAAATGTTAGGCAGTGCCGCCAATGTAAATTTTGCATCTGGTGCGTCGCGCGGTCGTTATATTCAAATTCGTGGCGTGGGGCTTCGTTCACAATTTGTAGACCCTATTAATCCATCTGTAGGCTTAGTTATTGATGGTATTAACTATTCTGGCCTTGGTGGCAGCTCATTATTATTTGATATAGACCAAGTAGAAATTTATCGTGGCCCACAAGGTACACGCTTTGGCGCAGACGGCATGGCCGGTATGATCCAAATGGGTTCAGCTAAAGCCACAAGCGATCCAAGCTTAAAATTACAAGTAGGTGCTGGCACATACAACACCCGCGAAGCAGGTATTGCAGCAAGCACAGGCTTAACAGATGACACTAGCGCACGCGTTAGCTACTTTCGTAGAAAGTCAGACGGTTACGTAGATAACCTGTACTTAAATGACGAAACACAAAATCAAGACGAGCAAGTAGCGCGTTTTAAATTAAACAGCCAGCTTACAAAGCATTTAAATACTGAGTTAAACCTTCACTATATTGACATAAACAATGGTTACGATGCGTTTACGCTTGATAACAGCCGCAATAGTGTTGCCGATGAACCAGGGCAAGATAATCAAGAAAGCTACGCTATAGGTGTTAAGAATACTTATACGGGTTTTGACGCTTTTGATTTAAATCTAAACCTATCGGCTATTGATACCGAATTACTTTACAGCTTTGACGAAGACTGGGTATGTAACGATACAAGTGAGCCAAAGTTATGTGCTGCTGGCTTACATCCAGATGGATACAGCTCAACCGATTTATACAGCCGCGATCGCGACGATCAGTCTGTAGATTTACAGTTTAATTCTAAAACGGGTAACTGGGTTGCGGGTATTTATTACCAAAACCGTGACGTTGATTTAGAGCGCCAATACACATGGTTAGCAAGCCCGTTTTCTTCAACTTACGAAACGAGTAACGTTGCAGTATATGGTCAAGTAGCGACTCCAATTGGCCCTAAAACAACATTAATTACAGGTTTACGTGTAGAGCAATACCAAGGCGACTACACCGATAGCAATGGCTTTATACAAGACACCGACGACGTAATGGTTGGCGGTAAAATAGCACTTGAATATCAAGTAATTGATCGCACTATGATCTACACCAGCATTACGCGTGGCTACAAAGCTGGCGGTATTAACTCAGAAGCGCTTGCTAAAGCCAAAGATGAAGGCTTAAACCTAAGCGCTGATTTTTTCCAGCAACACACCAGTTTCGACCCTGAATATTTATGGAGTGGCGAATTTGGTGTTAAAGGCTCATCGCTTGATGACAAATTTACGCTTCGCTTAGCTGCATTTTACATGCACCGCGACGATATTCAGTTAAAAGCATGGCAAGTAGAAGGTCAGCAATTTACCGGTTATGTTGATAACGCAAGTTCTGGTAGCAACTACGGATTAGAAGTTGAAGGTAGTTACCAACTAACTGATAATCTATTTTTAACGGGTAGTGCTGGTTACTTAAACACTGAAATAGATGACTTTGTAACGCAGTCTGGCTTAAACCAAGACGGTCGTGAGCAAGCACAGTCACCTAAATACCAGTATGCGTTTACTGCTCGCTATAACTTTACAAGTGAGCTTTACGGTATGATTGGTGTTGAAGGTAAGGACGACTACTACTTCTCAGATAGTCATAACTCACAGGCACCAAGCAGCAACTTAGTTAACTTAAGCTTTGGTTACGAAGCAGACATGTGGGCAGTTCGCGCGTGGGCTCGTAACGTGTTTGACGAGACAGTCCCTACACGTGGTTTTGAGTTTGGTAACGATCCACAAGATGGTTACACAACGCATACCTACACACAATTAGGTGAGCCTCGTGTTGCAGGTGTTACGTTTACACTTAATCTGTAAAGCACAGCCGTTGGCTTTCAAATGAAAGCTACAGCAAGCAAATAAAAACACCGCGTTTAATTTAAACGCGGTGTTTTTATTTGTAGGTGAGGTTTTATACCTCGCTTTTTTATAAAGTTAAATTACACGAGCGCGAAATAAATTCGCACCTACAAATATTACACCTACGCCTACAGGCTAAGCATTACGCTCTTTGCACATCAAACGCTATTACGTCTTTAATTTTTTCTTTATTTGTTGCGAGCATTACCAACCTATCAATCCCTAAAGCAACCCCTGCGCACTGAGGTAATCCATGTTCTAGCGCTTTAATTAAACGCGTATCCATTGGCACTTGCTTTAAACCGTTTTCAGCGCGGTATGCGTTATCTTCATTAAAACGCTTAGCTTGCTCGCTGGCATTTGTGAGTTCGTTAAAGCCATTCGCCAATTCCATATTTTTATAATAAAGCTCAAAGCGCCCTGCTACGCGTGTATCGTGTTCACAAATTTGTGCAAGTGCCGCTTGAGATGCTGGAAAATGATAAACAAAACACGGTTTTTCTTGTCCTATTGTAGGCTCTACTTTCATACAAAATAATAATTGCAGTAAGGTATCTTTATGCGTTTCATTTTGGGCTATATCAGCAAATCCCTGCTCATACGCTAGGTGCTTTAATTGCTCTATGTTCGCTGTTAGCGGATCGAGCCCAAGTGCTTGTTCAAACGCCTGCTGATAAGTAAGCCTTGTTGCCGGCTCAACATCTAAAACAAGCCGCATTAGTTCATCAATTTCATCCATAAGTGCAAATTCATCAAAGCCTGGGCGATACCATTCAAGCATTGTAAATTCGGGATTGTGATGACTACCCGCTTCTTCATTTCTAAATGCTTTACAAAGCTGAAAAATAGCGCCTGAGCCTGCTGCTAACAAGCGTTTCATAGCAAACTCTGGAGATGTTTGTAAAAAAAGAGGGAGCCCACCAGCATGCCCTGGACCTACAAATGTGGTGTTAAAACTGGCCAAATGCACATCGGTTACACTGGCACTGCTTAAGCTCGGCGTTTCTACTTCCATTACATCACGTGCATAAAAAAACTCACGAATGCTACGTAATATCGCTGCACGTTGTTTTAGTGTTTCAATGCTTGCGCTTGGGGCCCAAAGATCTGCTGACATATTTTCTCCAAAAAAAATCCCAGCTTAAGCTGGGATTTTATAAACAATGTTAAAGCTTACTTAACACGGCTTACGTATTCACCGTTACGAGTGTCTACTTTAATTACTTCGCCAATTTGTACAAATAATGGAACTCGTACTACAGCGCCTGTGCTAAGCGTTGCTGGTTTACCACCAGTACCCGCTGTATCACCCTTAAGGCCAGGATCTGTTTCAGTGATCTCAAGCTCAACAAAGTTAGGTGGTGTAACAGCAATAGGGCTGCCGTTCCATAATGTAATTGTACATAAATCATTTTCAACTAACCATTTAACTGCATCGCCTAGTGCTTTTTCGTCAGCAGCAATTTGCTCAAATGTTTCGTTGTTCATGAAATGCCAAAATTCGCCGTCTGTGTATAGATACGCTAAATCTGTATCCATTACATCAGCACCTTCAACTGATTCACCCGATTTAAAGGTTTTTTCAAGCACCTTACCAGAGATAAGTTTACGGATACGAACACGGTTGAACGCCTGGCCTTTACCAGGTTTTACCATTTCATTTTCTAAGATACTGCAAGGCTCGCCGTCCATCATAATTTTTAGGCCGCCCTTGAACTCGTTGGTGCTATAATTCGCCATCGTTTCCTCTATTTATATTTTTTCGAGTAATCTACATGCCAATGATACAAAGAAATGAAGCAAATTTGCATAAAAACTGGCAAAAAGAATTAGCAAATGTAGTTACCTGCCCAAAAACCTTGCTTGAAATGGTCGGTTTATCGAGCCAAGTCCATGAAAACGACCTAAAAGCCCGCAGTTTATTTCCGGTACGCGTGCCTATCCCTTTTATAAAAAAAATACGCAAAGGCGATCCAAACGATCCTCTTTTATTGCAAGTCATGCCACGCCATCAAGAATTTTTAACTAAGTCGGGTTTTAATAAAGATCCCCTACTTGAGCAAGATAACGACCAACCAGGTCTTTTACATAAGTATAAATCACGGGTTTTAGTGATGTTCAAAACCGGTTGTGCAGTAAATTGTCGTTATTGCTTTAGAAGACATTTTCCGTATCAAGAAAACCAACTTAATAAAAAAAGTCTGCTTGAAACACTAAGCTACATAAAATCAGATGCTGATATAAACGAAGTGATTTTGAGTGGTGGCGATCCGCTCATGGCCAAAGACGATGCCATAAGTTGGTTTTTAGATGAGCTTGAGCAATTACCACAAATTAAACGAATGCGAATTCATAGCCGTTTACCTGTTGTTATTCCTGCACGTGTTACCAATGAGTTATGTGAGCGATTAGCAAAATCGCCATTAAAAATTATTTTTATTAATCACATAAACCACGCCAACGAAATAGACGCTGATTTTAAAGCTGCCATGCAAAAGCTTAAACAAGCAAACATAACGCTTCTAAACCAAGCTGTAATTTTAAAAGATGTGAATGATACGCTCGATGCGCAAATAAATTTAAGCGAAGCGTTATTTGACGCAGACGTATTGCCGTATTATTTGTATTTGCTAGATAAAGTTGAAGGGGCCAGCCACTTTGATATTAATGAAGCGCAAGCAATTGAAATAATGGCAGAGCTATTAAAAGCTCTGCCTGGATTTTTAGTGCCTAAATTAGTTAGAGAAATAGGTGGCCAAAAAAGCAAAACACCTATCGATCTTAAGCTAATTTAAACATATATATTTACGTTGTTACCCAATGATGCAGTTACCGACTTAGCCGGTGTTTGTGCACTTGACGATTGTGCAGCACCTTCAATAAGTGCAAGTGCTGCTGCGCCATCTGCTAGTTGCTGCTTTTTAGATAAAGCAGCGCTATAAAGCTCACTGCCTTGGCCTGAGCCAGAAACAGCGGGTAAACTTGTGCCTGATATATTCATATAACAAACCTGACTTTTAAATGTAATCCAAGTATTATGTCGGCCATGCAGTACAAAGCTTTAGGAAAACCATGGATTCAATTATTGAACAACTCAATACTAATTTAAAAATTGTTTATCGTCAGGCGCTTGATGCCGACAAAAAACTCGATGAACTACAACAGCAAGGCCATGGCAAATTTAAAGCCTTATTTGCACAAGATGCTGGTTTTAGCTTTGAAGCTAAACGCTTTAAGCCGTATGTTCTTGACGTAGCCGCTGACGTTGAAAGCTTATCTAACGATGGTTTTGATGAAGAAAAACTTAAAACAACCGTTATTAAGTTACAACAAATACTCACGCTGTTAGCTACTTTTAAGTAAAGCTTAAAAATAAAAATGCCGCTATTTAGCGGCATTTTTATTTTAAGTTAATCTAAATTTGGTAATATTTGCTCACCAAACCATTCTGTTAATAAGCGTTTTTCGTAATATAGTGATTCGTCGCGGCCCATTTTAATTTTATCCATAAAGCCCATATCTTTGAGCTCCACATCAGTATCTTTACTAAGCACGGTACCGTCGTTATTGGTTAACGAATAATTAAGCTTAATGCGTGGAAAGTATATTGGTTTTACTACACGAATTTCCTCCATACCACCATAACGCACATCTCCCGCTAAATCTAAATCAGTAAACTCTACGTTTAACTTATAATCTTTTGGTAGTTGCTCAGCTAATTTAGACATATGTTTTTCAAAACTTACCGCAATACTTTTGTGATACGAGCCCTTAGCTTGGTTAGACGCTCGCACATCACGATAATCATTAAAGTCATTCCATTTAACAACAGACTCACCAGCATGGGCAAGCGCAGGCAATGCGATACACATTGTTGTTGCTATTTTTTTAACTAAATTCATATCTTTCTCCAAAGAGGTAACCAATCACAAAAGTGTGGATTGGAGTAAACCTAGCATTAGCTATTACTAAAGCTATTTTAGCACTTGTTTATTAACTATAACTTAATCTTACGAATCAAGTGTTACTTGTTTTGCACAAAATGTAATCAAAAGTATTTAATGTGCTGATATCAAAAAAATACGATTAAAATCATATAAATTACAGATAAAACATGTAAATCACCTCTATTTATGGTGAAATTAACTTAATTGATAAAAGGTACCCACGGAGCTTTCATGACTATTTTAGTAACCGGTGGCGCAGGCTATATTGGCTCGCACACTGTTTTAGAACTTTTACAGCAAGGTAACGATGTTGTTGTTATTGATAATTTAAGTAACTCATCACAAGAATCACTTGCGCGCGTAAAAAATATAACAGGTAAAGAAGCCACTTTTTACCAAGGCGATATTCTCGATAAACCCTTTTTAGATTCAGTATTTGCAAAACACACGGTTGATAGTGTTATACATTTTGCGGGTTTAAAATCAGTAGGCGAGTCGGTTGCAAAGCCAGTTGAGTACTATCAAAACAACGTTCAAGGTACGCTTACGCTTGTTGATGCGATGCGCGATGCGGGTGTATTTAAATTGGTATTTAGCTCGTCAGCCACGGTTTACGGCGACCCTGCAAGCTTACCAATCAAAGAAGATTTCCCTGTAGGCGGTACTACCAACCCTTACGGCACATCTAAGTTAATGGTTGAAATGATGCTACAAGATATCGCTAAATCAGATGAGCGCTTTGCGTTTGCTATTTTGCGTTACTTTAATCCAGTGGGTGCACATGAGTCGGGCTTAATTGGTGAAGATCCTAATGGTATTCCAAACAATCTTTTACCGTTTATCGCACAAGTAGCGGTAGGTAAATTAAAGCAACTCGCTGTATTTGGTGATGACTACGACACAGTTGATGGCACTGGTGTGCGCGACTATATACATGTTGTAGATTTAGCGATTGGCCATTTAAAAGCGCTTGATAAAATTGCCAGCAGTACGGGTGCATTAGTTTATAACCTAGGTACTGGTAATGGTTACTCTGTACTACAAATGGTTAATGCATTTATTAAAGCAAGCGATCAGGCTGTACCCTATCAGGTTTCACCTCGCCGCCCTGGTGATATTGCAGCATGTTATGCAGCGCCAGAAAAAGCACTTAATGAACTTGGCTGGGAAGCAGTGCGCGGTATTGATGAAATGATGCAAGATACCTGGCGCTGGCAGTCAAATAACCCTAACGGTTATAAAGGTTAAGTAAAACAAGCTTTGCGCTTACAATAAGTGCGCGGCATCAAGCCGCGCATACCGAGCATTTTAAACACCGAATTCAATTTTATGGCTGCGTCGTAGGCGTAGAGCTTACTCACGCGAAAAGCGCAGCTTTTAATTACTTATATCCAATATTTAATAACGAGTATCTTCGTTATGTCTGCGCCCACTGTCTTAGCAAGTTATGGTACACACCTGTTAATTGAATAATCTCTGGGCTATCTTCTACTTTGCTGCGCAAACTTTGAATCGACATATCTAAATCAAAGAGTAAACTACGTTTTTCGTCGCTGTTTACCATGCTTTGCAGCCAAAAAAATGAGGCTAATCTACGCCCACTCGTTACTGGCATTACACGATGTAAACTCGTTGAAGGGTATAACACCATACTGCCTGCGGGCAGCTTTACACTGTGTGAGCCATAAGTGTCTTCAATAACAAGTTCACCGCCCTCATAGTCTTCAGGATCGTTAATAAATAACGTCATTGATACATCTGTACGAATTTTTACTGGCGTACCCGGCACTTGTCTAATTGCATTATCTACATGTACACCAAACGATTGCCCGCCTTGATAGCAATTAAATAACGGAGGAAAAATTTTTGCAGGAAGTGCAGCCGACATAAACAAATTATTACGCGCAAGTGCTGCCATAATAATATCGCCAAGCTCTTGGCATTCAGGACTATTTTCAGGTAGCTGTAAGTTATTTTTTGCTTTGGTTGATTGATGACCTGCGGTAATACTGCCATCGGCCCACTGCGCTTTAAGCAAAACCTCATGGCAATACGCCACTTCTTCTTTCGTTAATAGCTCTGGAATTTTAACTATCATGTGCGCCCTCTCACATTTTCATCAAATAATTAAGGGCAGGTAATAGGCCTGCCCTTATGCTTACTTTTGTTTTTTAATTTGTTTTAAAATTAAAAAGAGTAGCTCGCTGTTAAACTAAACTTACGACCATCACCTGGTACAAAGTGTCCACCACCTAACTGATCAACGTAATCTTTATCACCTAGGTTTTCACCATTAAGCTGCAGGCTCAAATCTTTTGATATGTCATACGCAACCATTAGGTCAAAAATAGTATAACCTGGCGCACGAGAGCGTGTTGACGTAGTGCCGTTGTAACGCTCACCTACATACTGCGCACCTAAACCAAACGATAACTTATCCGACATATCGTACGTAGTCCAAACACTCGCGCTATTTTTAGGCGTACGTGCAAGCTCGTTACCGATTTGAGTTGCGTCGTCGCCTAATGCTTCTGTTACTTCGCTATCTTGGTAAGTGTATGAAGCAATTACAGTCCACTCTTTAGTAATTAGGCCCGTTGCTGAAAGCTCTAAACCTTGAACGCGCTGCTCACCACCGAGTATTTCGTCACTTGAGCTATCTGCAAATGGGTCATCAGTACGGGCATTGGTTTTTTCAGTACGGAAAAGTGCAGCATTAGTCTGCAGGCGGCCATCCATTAGGCTCCACTTAGTTCCTAATTCATAACTGCGGCTTTCTTCTGCGTCTAAATCAGCTGCATTTGAACGCGTAGATACCGTTAGGCTTTCAGCCGATGGGTTAAATGAATTACCTGCGCCTAAATATACACTGCCATTTTCTGTAGGTTTATAAACTACAGCTGCATTCCAGCTAAATAAATCGTCACTTGTAGAAATTAAAGCGCTTGGATCATTGTAATCGTTGTGATAATCCGTAGTGAAGCTATCAAAGCGAATTCCACCTGTAACTTCCCATTGCTTGTTAAGCGTCACTGTATCAAATGCATAAATAGCTTGGTTTTTAGCTTTAGCTTCAATGCTTGTACCGTCACGGCCGTACACACCCGTAAATGCAATTGTTGCATCAGGATTGTATAAGTCGTTACGTATTCCATCTTCAATTAGGTTATCAGGCGTAGTGGCAACAAAGTTATGGCGTGTAAACGTTTCATTTGCAAGTTCAACACCCACTACAACATCGTGAGTAAAGCCAGCAAATTCATAGTTACCAATTAAATCAACTTGAAGTGCAGCAAGTGAATTTTCTGTATCACGTGTTTTTTCATCCGCAAAGGTAATATCAGTGTCTGTTGTAACCGAGAAATAACGCGGTGCAGTTGTTACTGACTCACGCTTAACTTTACCTAAACGACCTTGCACACGTAACGTAGTATTTTGAGAAAAATCATACTCATAACGAGCTGTTGTTGAGTAAGCTTCAATATCTTCGTAATCACGGTAAATATTACCGTAAAAGTTATCAAAGTCGACAGGAGAAGGTGAGCGTGCACTATCTGCAAGTTCAGCTAATGGCGTATCACTGTAAACCCAAGGAATACCATAATCTGGTAAATTGTCTTGGCGTTGATACTCTAGGTTTAAATCAAAACGGCTGTTTGTACCAAGCCCTGTTGCAAATGCAAACGCAACAGCATTTGTTTCATTTTCAACATGGTCACGACCTGCAACATCACCTTTATCAGTAAGAAGATTGATACGTAGTGCGCTTGTATCGTTTACTTGAATGTTAGTATCAAAACGACCACGGTAATCGTTTTCTGTACCTAAACGTAGAGAAACGTCGTTAAAGTTGTCTAACTTCGCCTTTTTACTTTCTAAATTAACACTACCACCTGTTGCGCCACGACCAGAAACTGCAGAGCCTGGGCCTTTTGCAACTTCAACGGCTTCAATGTTGTAAATATCACGTGTGTAACCTGCAACATCACGAATACCATCAACAAAAATATCATTTGTTGCACTAAAACCACGAATCGACATGCTATCGCCAGTAGGTGAGCCACCCTCACCTGCTGCTAAAGAAATACCTGAAACATTACGCAAAGCATCACGTAGGCTATCTACGTTTCTGTCTTTCATTACCGCTTGGTTGATTACTGTTACCGTTTTAGCTGTATCGAGTAGCGGTTGAGTGTATTTATGCGACGTTGATTTTTCTACAACATAACTAGACTCAGTTTTAGTTTCTGCTTTGGTTACCGATAGTTCTTGAACATCCTGTGCACTTGCCCAAGTTGAAAGCGTAGCTGTAACAACCGCTGCAATTGGCTTCACGTACGCATTTCCTTTATTCGATGGCTTACTCATGGTTACTCCGTAGTTTTTATTAAGCACTTAACTATTGTTAATTTAAGGTACATATTTAATTTCGGCGAAATCCTACCACTCAAACAACGCAATGTAAACGATAATTGTTATCAATTGCATTGTTATGTGAATTCCTATATTGTATACACACTCAAAAATTAACAGTAATTACGTCCTTGTAATTGCTTGTCGTAACTTTCAGGATTGTTGTTAAGTAATGCGAAGCTTAATTAAACCAATTAGCGTAGTTATCGCGCTTTGTAGCACTATGGCAGTAAAAGCCGACACTGTTAGTGAGCTAGAACAACTCGTTAATAAATGGCTACAAATAGAAAATCAAAACACAGAATTAAATACTCATTGGCTGGAACAAAAAAGCAGTATGGAGCAAACCTTAACGCTTCTTAATGCCGAGCAGCAGCAACTTAGCGAGCTTAATCAGCGTAGAAAAAAAAGCACCAGTGAGCTTGCCCAAAAACGCGAACAGCTTGTAACTCAGCAATCAGAACTTGAAAATGATCAACAGCAATTAAATGATCAACTAGCACATATTTCTGGGCAATTACTTTCATTACAAGTGCAACTCCCCCCGCCCCTTTTGAGTAGTTGGAAAAACGCCGGTGATTTAAGCGATTCAAAACTCAGTACAACTGACAAATTACAAACAGCACTAAAAATGCTGACTCTACTTAATGATTTTCAACAACGTATTTCTATTCACGAAATGGCTATTAAGCATCCTGACGGGCAAGAAGTATGGGTTAAGCAGCTTTATTTAGGTGCAGCTCAAGCATGGTTTGTAAGCGAAGACTTAAGTTATGTAGGTATTGGTTTTCCAAGTGACTTAGGTTGGCAGTGGGAATTTGATTCAAGCATTAATGCAGAACAAGTTGCACTGGGTATTGCTGTACAGCAAAAAAAGCGCGCTGCTGATTGGGTAACACTCCCAATATTAAGTTATGTAAATAAAAACCAGCAAGGGGCTAAATAATGGCGACTAACAGCATAATTAAAGTATTTAGCGCCACAGTTTTACTTTTTAGTGCAAACATATCTTTTGCAGCTAGCAGTGATGATGCTAAGCAAAGTATTTTAAGTGATATTAAAACAGCGCAGCGTACTCTAAGTAAAACTCAAAATAGCATTTCAAAAGAGCAAGCGACCCTTGCAAAGCAAATTTTTACCAAGCAGCAATCGCTCAGTAAATTACGCGAACAAGCAGCCGTTAATCGCCGCCTAGCTGACGAAAACACATTAAGTCTTGATCAGTTACAAACCCGATTAGACACTTGGCAACAGCAGCAGCAATATCAATTAAACTTACTTAGCCGTTTTGTACGCCAAAACACCAGCAATAGTACTAGCAGTAACGAGTCGGCTAATAGCCAAAACGAGTTATTAAGCCGTGTTGTATCGCTAATTAATAATCAAGAGCAAGCACTTTATCCACAGTTAAAAAAACAATCGGTTGTGCTAAGTAATGGCGAATTAAGCCAAGCTAATACCCTTCAAGTCGGGCCTGTTGCATGGTTTAGTACGCAAACACCTAAACTTATGGGTTTATTAAATTTAGATGATGAATCTAATGCATTAAAAGTAGCGTTAGTACAATCAACAAGTGACGACAACCCACTCGATAATACTTTAAAGCAAAACGGTGTAGGCTCTACATTACTTACTTTTGATCCTAGTTTAACGCACTTAGTAACTAGCCAAGCCCAACAAGAAAGTCCGCTTGAACACCTAGAAAAAGGCGGTTTATGGGCTATCCCTATTATTTTATTTGCCTGCTTTGCACTAACCATTGCGCTATTAAAAGCCGCACAACTACTGCGTTTAAGTAAAATTAAAATGCACTCTCAAATGCAATTACAGCAATTTTTTAAAGCTGAAAATAGCAGTGAATTTGCAGGCATGCAGCAGCAGCTATTTAACTTAACGCTGCAAAGCGAAAAAGGCCAAGTACGAGACGATCAATTATTTAATCAGTTAATTCATGATAAGCATAAACTCGATAACTTTATTGGCGCTATTGCCGTTACGGCTGCAGTAGCCCCACTACTTGGCTTGTTAGGCACTGTTAGCGGCATGATCGAAACATTTAAAATGATGACTTTGTTTGGCTCAGGCGACCCAGAAGTTGTATCGGGCGGTATTGCACAAGCACTTATAACAACCGAATTGGGTTTAGTCGTTGCCATCCCTGCATTGGTATTAAATGCACTGTTATCGCGTAAAGCAAAAGCGTACTACAGCCAACTAGAAGGCTTTGCATTACAGCTAAGTCAACTAGAGAAAGGAGAAACCAATGTTTGAGAAAATCGTTAGTAACCCTATTTGCTGGTGTATTCTTTTACTCGCTTTATTTGTATACCAGCTGATTTTTCATGACTTACTGCACCTTAAACAATACCAAGCGCAGCGCAAAGGTTATTGGCAAGAAGTTAGCTCTATTTTAACTGCAGCGCTTCCGCTACTTGGTTTATTAGGCACCATTGTTGGTTTGCTTGATACATTTAAAGTAATGGCGCTGGGCCATAACGAGTTAATGAGTGACGCCATTGGTGACGCATTACTAACAACTCAACTCGGCCTTGTGTGCGCTATTCCTGCGTGGTTAATGCAAGCTTACTTAGCGTATTCGCAGCGTAATCCTAAATTACATACGTTAAGTAAACAGTTAGGGTAACACTATGCAATCACGATTAAAGCACAAGCTAGAGCAAGAAGCGGGGCAACATATTGATATGTCGCCGCTACTTGATGTGGTATTTATATTGCTAATATTTTTTATTGTTACAACCGTATTTGTACGCGAAAGCGGCGTTGAAGTTGATAAACCACAAGCCGTATCGGCCAGTCGTCTTGAGCAGCAAGTTATATTTTTAGCAATAACCGACAACCAACAAGTATTTTTTGATGGCAGCCAAATTGGTGTTGCTGGTGTACGTAGTAGTGTCGAGCAAATGTTAAAACAGCAACAACGCCCTGTGGTTATTCAAGCTGATAAAACAGTACCTACTGAATTACTTGTTCAAGTAATTGACGAAGCAAAGCTGGCAGGCGCAGCGCAAGTTAACTTGGCTACGAAACAATAATATGCACACGATTAACCCGCTTCAAAAAACAAAAAACAATCGCCATCCGCTGTTTGCATTTGGCCTTAGCCTCATTGTGCTTAGTGCTGCATTACTGCTTTTATGGCTTGGGCAACTTGCTGAACATCATATACAAGACAAAGTGGTTGTACGTGAGATTGCCATGGTGGCACTGCCACCTCCGCCACCTCCATCAATATCACAACAGCAAACAAGTGAGCCAATGCAAAGCTTAGCGGTAGAAGGTGCAGGCGCGTCAATTCAAGCCGTAAAAATTAAGATAAAGAGTGATTTAAGTATTGTAAAACCCGATACACCCAACGTAAAAGTAAGCGCGCCACAATGGCAATCAATGAGTGTAAATTGGGATGCATTTAGCTTAAATCAACTCGATGGTCTCCCCACTTTACTTACTCCCGTCAAGGCCGTTTTACCAAAAAGCTTAACCCGCCGAGGTGTTGATGTATTTACTGTAAAACTCGATGTATTTATTGATGAAAGTGGCAAGTTAAGTTTAATTGAGGTAGTACAAAACCCATACCCTGAACTTAAACCAGCTATCGACAAAATTATTAAACAAAGCCGCTTTAGTGCACCTAAAAAAGAAGGTGAAACCGTACGCGCTCGCTTTATTTGGCCAATCGAATTTAAACCTTAAGCCTATTAAAATGAAAAATATGAATATATTTAAAACGCTAAAACCATTAACTCGCGCAGTTATCACTACTTTAATGTGCTCACTCCCTTTATTAGGTGTAAGTAGCGTGCATGCAAGCGCTGCTAGTACGCCATTAAAAAGTGCGCCACTAAAAGTAACGTTATCGCCTAGCGATCCAACATGGCAGTTGGCTATAAATAATAAATTACTAGGCCCTACAGAGGTCCTTATTGAGCCGACCGAGCGCGGTTTTGCTCGCCAAGTGCAACCACTTTTACAAGCAGGTAATTACAGTGAAGTTGCGGCGCTATTTAAAGGCCGTGATATAAGCGAAGATAGCACTGCTTTAAACTTATTACGTGCACAAGTACTGCTTTCAACAAAAGACTTTAATAACGCTGAACTAGCTTACTTAGCGTGTTTAAAAGCCTCACCTGATTTAGTAAAAGCACACCAAGGTTTAAGCCTTTTATACATGCAACAAGCAAAGTATGACAAAGCACAAACACACCTAGTTCACAGTATTGAACTTGGCCAAGCTGATGCACAAAGTTATGCGCAACTTGCTTATATACACGTGCAGCATAGCCAACCTTGGAGCGCAGTAGCGGCGTACCGCCAGGCGCTTATGCTAGCGCCAGAAACAAGCCAATATCAACAAGGGCTATTGTTTGCGTTAATTGAATCGGGTGATTTAAGTCAGGCAAGTGCATTACTAAAAGAATTACTTAATAAAAGCCCTGATAAAGCTGAACTTTGGCTGCAACGTGCACAAATAGCATTACAGCTTGATCAAAAAAAGCAGGCGCTTGCTGCTATTGAAGTAGCCCTAAAACTCAACACTAAAGATGCCAGTAACCAGCTTTTAGCAGCCCAGCTGCATTTAACTGAAGGCAGCACTGAACGCGCAGTGAGTTTATTAAAGCAAGGTTTAAAACACGCCACTAAACAGCAGCAAGTTGAGGTTATTAATACCACGATGCAAACTTTAGGCTGGCTTGTATCTCAACAAAAATGGGGTTTAGCTAAAGAGCTAATAGGCAGCGCAAAAAGATTAACTAAGCAGCTACCCCGTGATGAACAAGCGCAGTTTTCTGTATACAGCGCACAAATTGCTATGCAACAGGGTAATACTAAACGTGCTCTTAAAAGCTTAAATAATGCACTTAAAATAAACCCGAATTTAGGTGATGCCCTACTTAGTTTAGCAAGTATATATCGTAGTAAAGGCCAACTCACCCAAGCTAAACTTATGTATGTTCGTGCACAAGCTCTGCCTGATTACCAACTATCGGCGTGGCTTGGATTATCGCAAATAGCGATCGATTCTAAAGACTACCCGAGCGCGCTAAAGCATCTTAGAAAAGCATTACAAGCCAACCCACAACGCCAGGACTTAATTACTAATATTCGCGCCCTTGAGAATATAGTGCGCCAAGAAGGGTAAGTTTAACGCCGTGGTTAAATTTACTTGTATAAGCACAGCTTGCTGGCTGTGACGAGCAAAGCTCGTAATTTCTATGCTTTGATGTTTTCTCATTTACCCCTCTTTGTGCAATAAGATCTTAAGTGATTTATTCACAAAGAGGTTTAGAGGGCGCTTCGCTTTAGAGAAACCAATTAGTAGCAAAGTAATCAGCTATAAATATTAAAAGCTACGCTTTTCGCGTGAGCAAGCTCGTTTACAATATATATTAAAGCATTACCAATTTTGCATTTCGACTATGCGTGATTGCGTGCGTGCATATTCAAAGCTCAACTTTTTACCTTTGTACAAATGTTCAATGTCGGTTTGCGCATTTATTACCAGCAATTTATGGCAATCGTAAAATTCATCGACTAAGGCAATGAAGCGCCGTGCTTCGTCGTCAAATGTGTGCTCATCAAGCGTTTGTTTTTCGCGTTGGTAGCTATCTTCTATACCGTGAACAATAACTTTACCCGTTGCTTTAACACCCATTTGCGGCACGTTCGATACGTATAACACATCAAATTGCGTTGCTAAAAACATATAATCGTTAGCACTACGCGGGCCGGAGCATAGCGCCATAAAATCAATCATCAAGGCATTATCGGCTCTTAATAAATAATGTAAATCGCGCCCATGCACAGTAATTGTATTGCTGCATGTTACAGCCGGATACGAAGCTAAAAACTCATTTTGAAAATCGCGTTTAGGTAAATTAATAAAATAGTGACGGCTGTTTTTACCATATCTAAAGCGGTGATCGTCCACCCCTGCTACGTTAATTATATGGCAATAGTTATTAATTAAATCGATAGTAGGTAAAAATCGCGCCCGTTGCAGGCCGTTGTAATAAAGCTGCTCTGGCTTTGCATTCGATGTGGCCACCAGCACAACACCTTGTTCAAACAACGCATTGAACAATCTGGCCATAATCATGGCATCGCCAATGTCGCTCACAAAAAACTCGTCAAAACACAGTACTCGAATATTTTTAGCCCATTGTTTTGCAATTAGAATGAGTGGATTTTTTTGACCTTGTAGCTGCGAAAGTTGGGCATGCACTTGTGCTATAAAATGATGAAAATGCAGTCGCTGCTTTTGCTCAATAGATAGGTTTTTATAAAATAAATCCATTAACATGGATTTACCACGCCCTACGGGTCCATATAAATAAATGCCTTTTATTAAGGGTGCTTTTTGCCACCATGATGTGTGAGCTTGAAGTTGCTCGCTTAGCGTATTTAAAGCTTCCACCGCATTTTGCTGCGCGGCATCAAAACACAGTTCACCTGTGTCTATTTTTGCTTGGTAAAGGCTTAAAATTTGTGTGCTGTGCACTGTCATGGTATTTCACTATCGGCTATAATCGCGCCCATTGTAGCCGACTAAAAATGTGAACCAAAATGAAATTCCCTTGCCGCTTAGATAAATTTATTAGCCACTTAGCTGAAATACCGCGCACCCAAGCTCGTGCTAGTATTAAGCGAAAAGAAGTAAGCGTGAATGGCGAAATAATCACATCACATAATTTTCAGCTAGCCCAACAAGATGAAGTACTGCACCAAGGTACGCCTTTGGTATTTTTAGGTAAGCGCTATTACATGCTAAATAAACCTGTTGGCTATGTATGCGCTAACAGCGATGAGCTACATAAAACCGTTTTTGACTTACTTGATGAGCCAAATATGAGCGACTTTCACGTAGCAGGTCGCCTTGATATAGATACCACCGGGTTAGTTATTATTACTAATGATGGCGATTGGTCACATAAAATTACGTCGCCTAAAAGCAATAAATTTAAAACCTACCTAGTCGAAACTCAAGAGCCTATTACCGATGAAGCACTTGAGCAATTACGAACAGGTGTCATGCTGCATAACGAAAAAGATTTAACTCGCCCAGCTATAGCAGAGAGACTTGCTAATTACGGCCTGCGTTTATCAATAAGTGAAGGTAAATATCATCAAGTTAAGCGTATGCTTTACGCGGTAGATAACAAAGTGGTTGAGTTACATCGCGAGCAGATTGCGGGGATTACCCTAGATGAAAACTTGGCCAGTGGTGAATATCGATTATTAACACCCGAAGAAATTAAGTTATAAAAGCGCTTTAAAGGAGCCTAAGTTTGGATATACTAGGGCGTGTTGAACTTTGTGGATTGAAATTTGTTCAATCTAGGGGCGATTTAATCGCGGCGCGAGGTTTGTAACCTAGTGGGCTAAGTAAAAATCGAGCAACAAAGAGTTAATCGCCCCTAGAAAGAACCCAAAAGGCAGAGCATGTTTGGCATTTATGCTGCGTTATCGCCTAATTATGGGGAATAACCACACTACATAGGCTCTGCCTTGCCTAAAAACCAAACATACTACTGCAAATTCAACCACCAACGTTCAACACGCCCTAACTAAAACAATATAGCCAAACTTTTACTTGAGCCTGTTGGCTTGCTCTACTAAAATAGCGCCCTTCAAAATCACTAAGGTCGGCCGTGTTAGTTAACTACAATCCCCCTATGAGTCCGTATTTAACAATACTTTTTCAGGATGACGACTTACTTATAGTTAATAAGCCAAGTGAGTTATTAACTGTTCCAGGTAAAGATCCTAAACATGCCGACAGCTTAATTAATCGCGTTAATCGTGTTTTTCCAACAGCACGAATAGTACACCGCTTAGATATGGCGACTTCTGGCATACTGTGCCTTGCCATGAATAAAGCAGCGCACAGACATTTAAGTATGCAGTTTCAAGAGCGCGAAACAGCCAAACGTTATATAGCACGTGTATACGGACACCTTGAATCTGAAACAGGATCAGTAGATTTACCCCTTATTTGTGATTGGCCTAATCGCCCTAAGCAAATGGTTGATCACGACAGAGGTAAACCTTCGCTTACGCATTTTAAAATACTAGAGCGTGAAGAAAATGCAACCCGTGTAGAACTAACCCCTATCACTGGTCGCTCGCATCAACTACGTGTGCATATGTTAAGCCTGGGTCATCCTATTTTAGGTGACAGGCTTTACGCCCATAAAGAGGCACTTGCTGCCGCTCCTCGCTTACAATTACATGCACAAATGCTGCAGTTGAAGCACCCAACCACTGAGCAAGTACTTACTTTTGAAGCCGAACCTGAATTTTAACTGGCTCAAATACTTCGTAAATTATTAAACTTTTAGATAACTTTGCCGATACCTAACTAATTGTCATTAGTTAGGTGCGTTATGCTATTTCCACGGTTTTTAAAAGGCGCTTTTTATATACAGCTCAGCTGTGCGCTACTTTTAGCTAACCCTATCAGCGCGGCGGAACATATTGCCCCACCTAGCCAATCAAGTATTGAAAAGAGCGACGTTGAGCGACTTCTTCCAAGCGATGAAATAAAACCAATATTAGCGGGTGAAACAGAATTTTTAAGCCTTTACAGCGAATATATGAGCGCTGATTTTAGAGGAGTAGTATTACTTATACCCGATTGGCACTCTTCACCTACCAATAACTCAGGCATGAGTTACTTGCGTAAAGAGCTTAATAATTTAGGTTACAGCACCTACGCAATGACAGTGCCCGACATTGATTGGCAAACTAGTAAAATGGCAAAAACAACGCCCAGCGAAACCGAAGCTGCGCCTAGTAAAGCCGAGGAACCTGCCTCATCCGACACAACAGCAAACGCCCAATCGCAGCCTGCAAAAGTAAAAGAAGAACCTCATTACGTTAATGCAATTGAAAAAGTAACTGACGACATACTTGATAACTATAAAATAAATCTCATCTCTCGTTTTAATGCGCTGTATCAAACCGCTATGGAAGATTCGAGTAATATAGTGGTTATAGCACAAGGCACGAGTGCGGGTGTGTTGTTGGAGTACTATGCAGATTTTCCAGATGAGAGACTGGATGCGTTTATAAGTTTAAGCAGTTATCTACCTAATACCAAGCGTAACGAAAGCTTGAGCCAAACAGCATCACTTGTTGCACCCGCCTTGCTTGATATTTACTACGCAAATGACAGCACAGACATTTTAATGAGCCTTAAAAATCGTCAGCGATGGGTTAACCGAAATGCAAAATTTGATTACCGCCAACGCCAGTTGTTTGGCCTGCGCGATCAACCCGATCAACACGCACGCCTAACAAAAGAAATAGACGGTTTTTTACGCCGACTTTTTTAAATACTCATAAGCAGCTTGAATATCTTGGCTCTTTTTAACAGCCAGTTCCATCATGTGTTTTGGTAGGCCTTGCGACACTAACTTATCAGGGTGGTGTTGCGACATAAGTTTACGATACGCTACTTTTATATCACGCTGCGTTGCATCGCTATTTAAACCTAATAACGCCAATGCTTGCGCACGGTTCATGTTATTATTTGGCGGTACATGGTGCCCAGAACCTTCACGGTAACTACTACTTTGACCTTGGTTTTGTTGCTGCTGATTAAATTGCTGCTGTTGCTTTCTAAAGTTAAACTCAGCTTGATAACGTTTTAATACAAATGCAAAGTGTGTTTTAGAAATGCCTAGCTGTTTACTTACTTCTGCTAATAATTGCTTTTCTTGTTCGGCTAATACCCCGTCAGAAAACGCCATTTGAATTTGTATTTCTAAAAACAACTGTATTAGATCGTTTCGTTTAGCAAAGCGTTCTTTAAAATCATGTACTGTTTCTTTAAGTGAAAAGTCGCTCTCTTTACCTGACTGAAATGCATGTTGTGCTTCGCGGCGCTCTTCCCCCTTTAAGCCCATTTCATCCATGAACAAGTTAGCCGCTTTTATATGTATTTCGCTCACTCGGCCATTCGATTTTGCAATGTGCCCCATAACAGCAAAGCAGCTTGAAAAGAATAAAGCTTGGCGCTCGTGAACATCGTCACCACTAAATAAGCTAGAAAAACCGCCTGCTTTATCAAAGTTATTTTTTAAGCTTTTATCAAATAAATGACCTAGGTATAAACCTAAAATAGCACCAAATATTTTGCCAAACATAAAGCCAAAACAAAAACCGAGAATTTTTCCCCACATCTATAATACTGCCTTCTTAAAAATTGAGTTGTTACGCCTCAAGGCGCGTGTTTAATTGGTTTAAACGCTCTGGTGTACCAATGTCATCCCACTGCCCTATATAGAGCTCAGTAGAGACTAAATGTTCATTTAGCTTTTCACGTAAAATAGGCCCTAAAGGGCGAATACCTTGCGTTAATCCTTTAAAAAAATCAGCCTGATACCGGCCAATCCCCGAAAAGGTATATTTTTGACTCTCGGCCGACAAATGGCTCAATGCAAAGTCGCCATCTGGGTTGTGTGGCGGGTTTTCTATAAGCACTATGTGCGCCTCACCGGGTTGTAAATGGAGTTGCATTAGCGCACTTACATCATAGTCGGTGTATACATCGCCATTTATTACAATGAACGAGTCGCCCAACAGCGGTAACGCTTCAATAATACCGCCGGCCGTTTCAAGGCCACCTTCAACTTCTTGGCTATAAAGTATATTTACGCCAAATTGACTGCCATCTTTAAAGTAGTCTTTTATTTTATCACCCTGCCACGCAAGGTTTATTACAATATCGGTAATGCCGGCTGCTTTAAGGTTATTTATATGGTGCTCAATAAGTGGTTTTTCAGCCACTTTTAACATTGGCTTTGGCATATTTTGCGTTAGCGGCATCATTCTTTGCCCGCGCCCTGCAGCTAAAATCATCGCTTTCATGAGCGCTCCTTTGCCAACTTTTCAGTCACTTTTGGCACTATGATATTTTTTGTCCACTCACTCAATGCTTTAAGCTCTGGGTAAATTGCTGCTACTTCAATAATGTAATCAAGCGTCGGTAAAATATTATCTAAATAACCTGTTTTACCATCGCGTAAATACAATCGACAAAATATACCCGCAGCCTTTAAGTGGCGCTGTAATCCAGTTAAATCAAACCAATATTTAAACTCATCGAATGAAGTGTTAGCCAGTAAATTTTGAGCTGTAAATTCTTGATAAGCAAAATCAAGCAAACCTGTTAATTCTTGCTCTGGCAATTTAAAGTAGCAATCGCGCAGTAGCGATACTAAGTCGTAGCAAAGCGGCCCGCGTACAGCATCTTGATAATCTATAATGGCCCACTGGCCGTTACTGTTCATAATATTACGGCTATGGTAATCACGATGAACGGTAACCGTTGGTTGCTCAAGCATGGCCTTTATTAATAGCTCTGAACTTGTTTGCCATATTATTTTTTGTTCTGCACTGAGTGGCTCATTAATAAAGTCGCTTACTAACCACTGGCTAAATATATCAAGCTCTAGCTTTATAAAATCTTCGTTATACGCTTGCATAGCAGAAACTGTGGGCGTTTTTGCCCACTGAGCACTTAAACTAATTAATGCTTGGTAATGCTCGGTGCGATTTGCATCATCAAGCATGTCAGCTAGGTGCGTACTGCCTAAATCACTGAGGATAAAAAAGCCCTGTTTCTCATCACTTGCAATAATAGTGGGAAGTAAAAAACCTTGCTCAACAAACACCTGGTTTAGCGAAATATAAGGCTCGTTATTCACTTTTTTTGGATCTGAGTCCATCACTATTAAATGCTTATTATCGTGATTTAAACGATAATAACGGCGAAAGCTAGCATCCCCCGTGATCGCGTTTAAAGTATGCGACTTGGCATTAAGGTGTGTGTTTATAAATTGTTGTAAATTCTCAAAGCGTGTCATTTTATTAGATATCTATTTTTATAGGTCAATTACTGTAATTGCCATTATTTTCCTTTATTATGTGTATATTATATTAAACACAAAGTATTAAGGTCGATAAATGAGCAAAACCTGGGGCATATTGATGCTAAGCGTAGTTAGCGCACCATCGCTTGCCGAAACTGAACTGGCACACAACCTTTGTGGCATTTCAATGCAAACCAGAGCTTGGCAACCACTTGAAGGCCTTAACCTTGGTGAAGTTGATATCCAAGCTGATGATGTTGAGCTGCTTGGCACTCAAAGCGCTGAATTTACCGGCAATGTTGATATTAACACCCTTAAGATGAGTTTGTCCGCACAAACTGCGTTGATAGACAAACAGCGTGGTTTATTAAATGCAACGGGGCCAATTACTTATCAAGACTACGTAAGTAAAGTAAACAGCACCGGATTAAATGCCGATTTAAATAATTCAGAAGTCAGTTTGTTAGGCGCCGACTACAGCTTAACCGAACAACAAGGTAAAGGCGGCGCTGAAAAGCTCACTGTTAATCAGTCTGGCTTATTACTCATGAATGCAAGCTTTACTACTTGCCCAAGTGACACACCAGCATGGGAAATTGAAGCTGACGAAATAAACCTTTCACGCGAAGAAGGCTGGGGCGAAACATATAACGCCGTATTGCGTATTTTAGATACACCGGTTTTATATTTACCTTATTTTACATTCCCGCTGGATGAGCGTCGTAAATCGGGCTTACTTACCCCGACCATTTCAAGCTCTGACAAATACGGCCTTGAAACAATTACGCCGTATTATTTAAATATTGCACCTAATTTTGATGCCACTATTACCCCTCGTTATATGTCTAACAAAGGGCTGCAATTACAAACAGAATTTAGATACCTAACAGAGCAACACGAAGGCTTAGTAGGGATTGAATACTTAGATAGTGATGATTCTGAGCCTGATTTAAATGAACGCTACATGTTTCATTGGCAACAGCAAAGCTACCTAGGTGAAAACTGGCGCGCAAACGTTGATATAACCAATGTGAGTGATGATAACTACATCACCGACTTAACTTCAAACTACGCAAGTAAAACCGATACTCAATTGTATCGTACTGGCTCACTTACCCATTTAGGTGATACATGGCGCACCGATATAAAAGTGCAAAACTTTGAAGTACTCGGCGATCACTTAGAGTCATACACTGCAATACCACAAGTTAATTTTACGCAAACAGCGCCTTGGCGTTTTGATAATTTTGACTTTAGTGTGTCGGGCGAGATTAGCCATTTTACTAATGATTCATCAGAAGTGGCCATAGACAGCGCAACTCGTGTACACGTAGAGCCAAAAGCACGCTACAACTACGCTACGCATGCGTGGTCATTTTTATCTGAAGTGAGCTTATTACAAACAAATTATAAGCAAAGCGGAAACTTAACCGGCACGCAATACAGCGATACCGTATCGCGTACTATCCCAAAAGTACGTTTGTACTCTCAACTTAACTTTGAGCGTGAAGCATCTTACTTTTTCGAAGATGGTATACAAACACTAGAGCCGCAAATTCAGTATTTATATACACCTAATAAAGATCAGTCAGACATTGGCTTGTTTGATACAACCAAACTGCAAGATGATTATTATGGTTTATTTAGAGACGTGCGCTTTTCGGGTGTTGACCGTATAGCAGCTGCTAATCAGTTTACTTTAGGTGCTACAACGCGCTTATTTGATAAAAAACAAGAAGAAGTGTTTAACTTTAGTGCGGGCCAAATATTTTATTTAAGTGACGATGCCAAGCCAACAGAGCAAGGCTTAAACTCAGACACTAATTATAATGCACTATTTGCAGCTCAAACCATGTTACATTGGCACCGCCGTTGGTACCTCGCTGGAGGTATTCAATATGATACAGATGGCAAGCAAATGGTACAGTCAAATGTAACGCTTGATTATAAAGGTGATAATAATCAGCTAGTACAATTGAACCATCGCTATGCAAATGATGTCTCAGGAAATACAATCGAGCAAGCAGGTGTATTTACAAGTATTCCTATTAGCGACGAATGGCAATTTATTGCGAGCTATCATCGAGATCTTGAAAACAACAGAAGTATCGAAGTATTGAGCGGATTACAGTATGAATCATGCTGTTGGGCTATCCAAATTACTGGCCATCGCCAAATTGAAACTGATTTAAATCAGTCAATCGGACAAGAACAAGCAACTTTTGATTCAGGTATTAGTTTGAATTTTGTATTAAAAGGACTTGGCAGTAAAAGCCGTTATGATGCACAAAAATTATTACAACAAGGTATTTTTGGCTATCGTAGACCGTATTTTCTTAGTAACTAGAGTACTATCAGCAAGAGTAGTAAAAAGAATATGAATTTAAAAAAATTATTAACATCAGCAGTTTTAAGTGCCAGCCTTTGTCAAAGTGTAATGACTGCACCAGTAGAAATAGATAAAGTTATTGGCGTTGTAAACCAAGGCGTAATTTTAAAAAGCGAAGTAGACACCATAATTGATCGTGTTAAAAAGCAAGCACAAGAACAAGGCCAGCAATTACCAAAAGATGAAACACTTCGTGTACAAGCTGTAGAGCGTTTAGTTAATCAAGCGCTTATGATGCAAATGGCTGAGCGTATGGGGTTACAAATCTCAGACAGCCAACTCGATCAAACTCTCGCTAACATGGCAAAAGAGCAAGGCGGAACAATCGCCGACTTACGCCGCACTATTGAAGGTTCGGGCGAAAGCTTTCAAGCTTACCGTGAAGAAATTCGTAAAGAAATCACAACGCAGCAAGTAACACGTGCAAGCGTTGATCGTCGTATTTATATTAGCGAACAAGAAGTTGATAACCTCTTAAAAATTATGGAAACCCAAGGTCAAAGTGCTGAAGAGTACGACATTGGTCATATTTTAATAGATATCCCTAACGATGCGACAGCTGACGAAATTGCTGATGCAAAAACACGTGCAGATAAGGTTATTGAGCTATTAAACGATGGCCAAGAGTTTAAGCGTATTGCTATTTCATCATCAAGCGGCTCTAAAGCACTTGAAGGTGGACAACTTGGTTACATGGGCATTAACGAAATGCCATCGCTTTTTGCTGAAGCAGTAAAAGGGCAAAAGAAAGGCGCTATTGTTGGCCCACTTCGCTCTGGTGCTGGTTTTCATATCATTAAAGTACAAGACGTTCGTGGTCTACAAGTTGTAGAAACAACTGAAGTACGTTCACGCCATATACTTATTAAACCTTCAATTATTTTAAGTGAAGAAAAAGCACGCTCAATGCTTGCAGGCTTTGCAAAAGACTTACGTGCAGGAACAGCCGACTTTGGTGAACTTGCTAAAGAGTACTCAGAAGATCCTGGCTCTGCACTTAAAGGTGGCGAGTACGATTGGACAGATCCAACTACCTACGTACCTGCGTTTAAAGATACATTACTTTCTCTTAAAGAAAATGAAATAAGCGAACCGTTTAGAACACAGTTTGGTTGGCATATTGTGCAGTTACTTGGCAAACGTGTAGCTGATAAAACTGAACTAGCTAAACGTAACCGTGCTCACGGTATGTTGTTTAACCGTAAATTTAAGGAAGAAAGTTTTAACTGGCAGCAAGAAATGCGCGAGCAAGCTCACGTTGAAATTTTCCCTATAGACCAATAAATATGACTCTAAGAATTGCTATTACACCGGGAGAACCAGCCGGTATTGGCCCAGATTTGCTACTCACGCTTGCTCAGCAAGCGTGGGACGCTCAACTTATAGCGATTGCTGATGGCAAACTATTAAAAGAGCGTGCAAAGCATTTAGGCTTAACAATAAACTTAATTGAATTTGATGATAATGCCCCCGCCATAGCAGCACCTGCGGGCAGTTTGTATATTCATCAGGTTGATTTAGGTGCGGATGTAGAGCTTGGCGTACTAAATGACGGTAACGGCCAATACGTGTTAGATACCTTGCGTATAGCAAGTGAAAAAAACATGGATGGCACGTTCGATGCGGTTGTTACGGGCCCTGTTCACAAAGGCATTATTAACAAAGCGGGCATTTCATTTAGCGGACACACTGAGTACTTTGCGCAGCAATCAAATACTGCAGATGTGGTTATGATGCTTGCAACTGAAGGTTTACGTGTTGCACTTGTAACCACGCATATTCCACTTGCGTATGTATCGCGTGCCATTACTCCTGAGCGCTTAACTAAAGTAGCGGGTATTTTAAATCACGACCTACAAACTAAGTTTGGGATAGAAAAACCACGTATTTTAGTGTGTGGCTTAAACCCACATGCAGGTGAAGATGGCCATTTAGGTCGTGAAGAAATAGAAACAATCACCCCAACGCTTGAAATACTTAGAAGCGAAGGGATGAATTTAATTGGCCCACTACCGGCCGATACCTTATTTCAACATAAATACCTATCTGAAGCAGATGCAGTACTTGCTATGTATCACGATCAGGGATTACCTGTGCTAAAATACAAAGGATTTGGTAAATCGGTAAATATTACCCTTGGCTTACCATTTATCCGCACCTCAGTTGACCACGGTACTGCACTCGATTTAGCAGGTACTGGTACAGCTGACGTTGGCAGTTTTGAATTAGCGATCCGCGAAGCAATTAAGCTCGCCCAAGAAAAAGCACAAAATCAATGACCGATAAAGTACATTTAGGACACCGCGCTCGTAAGCGTTTTGGGCAAAACTTTTTATTTGATGAATCTATCATCGATAAAATAGTCTCTGCGATTGATCCTAAACCAGAAGACAACTTAGTAGAAATTGGCCCCGGCCTTGGCGCAATTACTGAGCCAGTAGCCGACTTAAGCGGCCATTTAACGGTTGTTGAATTAGATAAAGATTTAGCACAACGATTAATTGAACATCCATTTTTGGGTCCTAAATTAACCGTTAACCAAGGCGATGCAATGACGTTTGACTTTGCAAGCTTGGTTCGCGATGACAAAAAATTAAAAGTGTTTGGTAACTTACCTTACAATATTTCGACACCGTTATTGTTTCACCTTTTTGAATTTTCAGATCATATTGAGCACATGCACTTTATGCTTCAAAAAGAAGTAGTAAAACGCATGGTAGCAGGCCCAGGTAGTAAAACATTTGGTCGCTTAAGCGTAATGACTCAATATTACTGTAATGCAATGCCGGTTGTTGAAGTACCACCTGAGTGCTTTAAACCAGCGCCAAAAGTTGACTCTGCTGTTATTCGTTTAATACCTAAAAAGCCAGAGCAACGTACAGCAAAAAGCGTTAAAATTTTAAACACCGTGTGTTTAGAAGCATTTAACCAGCGCCGTAAAACGCTACGTAATAGTTTAGGTAACTTACTTACCGCAGAAGAACTAACTAGCATTGGCATTGATATAACGCTGCGTGCTGAGCGCTTATCTTTACAACAATTTATTGATATAGCTAACTGGATTTATGACAACAAGCAGTAACATTGGATCGCCTGTAAAGGTATCTGTAGAAACATTTTACGTAGAAGGCCAATCTCAACCTGAGCTTGAAAAATACGTATTTGCTTACTCGGTAACAATTAAAAACCATAGTTTATGCAGTGCAAAATTACTGAGCCGCTATTGGTTAATTACCGATGCAAATGGCAAACAAGTAGAAGTTGAAGGCGAAGGCGTTGTTGGCGAAATGCCAGATATTGGCCCAGGCGAAAGCTATAAATACACCAGCGGTGCAATTTTAGATACACCTGTAGGCACTATGCAAGGCCATTACACGTTACGCAACGAGTTTGGCTCTGAGTTTCAGGCGCCTATTAATGTGTTTCGTTTGGCTTGCCCTAACATTTTGCATTAAGCACTTAGATGGCAGATTATGCGATAGGTGATTTACAAGGGTGTTTTAGTGAATTTAACACCCTTTTACAACGGGTTGATTTTAAGCCAAGTAAAGATCACCTATATTTAGTTGGCGACATAGTTGCTCGCGGGCCTGACTCCCTAGCCTGCTTAGACTATATTTACCAACATCAAAATAGCATGACCATCACTTTAGGCAATCACGACCTTCACATGGTTGCCTGCTACTTTCTTAACAAACCCACTAATCCAAAAGATAAATTAAACTCAATATTTGAAAGCCCTAAATTGGCTAACTACATCGCTTTTTTACAAACCCAGCCATTGGCTTTAGAGCTTATAAAACATAACTGCTTTATATCTCATGCGGGGTTAAATCCCGATTGGTCTGTTGAAGATGCGCTAAAACAAGCTCAATTTGCACAAAGCTGTTATCAATCAAGTAACGCAAAAGCGTTTTTTGAACACATGTATCAGCCTCACCCCGCAAAGTGGTCTAACACCCTTGATGACTTTGCAAAGTTTAGATACATAGTTAATTACTTTACCCGCATGCGTTTTTTAACAAGTGATAACACACTCGAGCTTAATGCAAAGGGTGGAATAACCGACAGCGAAACTCTCACTCCTTGGTTTAACCACCCCAATATAGCTAAATCTAAACACGATATTATTTTTGGTCACTGGGCCGCACTTGAAGGTAGAACAGGTAATTCACGGGTTCACGCCCTAGATACAGGCTGCGTATGGGGTAACACCATGACCCTAATGGAGCTGAGTACTAAAAAAGTAATTGTAGAAAAATCCCACCTTTCGTCTAAATAAACTGAAAAAAAACAATACATCTGTTAGATTTATCAATTAATAGTTAAAATTAATTAAAGTAATTGATTTTAATTACTTAACTTATTGGTACAAACGCCGATAAGTCTTAATTGAAGTACTTTTTGAGTGGAAATCTTATGAACCTGACAGTAAGCCAGCGTATTTGGGGTGGTTTTATATTTATCACACTATTATTATTAATAATTGGTGGTAATTCCTTAATAAAAATTGCAAATATTGACCGTTCCACTCAAAAAGTGAACCAACTATCACTCCCAGCATTAAATAAAAGCTCTGAGCTACAAGCCGAATTTATTTTAATGAGTAAAGCCGCTCAAGCGAGCTTTTATACGACATCAGCCAATGAGCTTGCACCAATAAAAGCACAAGTCCTTGAGCAAAAACAGCAATTCAACACGCTGCACCGTGAACTTCAAGACGTAGTAAAAAACGATACTGCACTTAATCAAAGCAGCCAAAATGTAGAAAAAACTTATTTAAGCTTTTTAAGCACCGTTGAAAATTTATTAGAAGACAAAGGCAAGCAACTAGCATTAAATAAAACATTAAAAGCACAATTAGAAAACATAGAACTAAGTGCAGAAGATGCTAACTCTGTTGTACTCGACATTATCGACATTGACGGATTTGAACAAAACCACCCTCGCGCTTATCAAGCTGCAAATAATTTAGAAAACAACTTTATGTCGGTAGTTAGTAACAGCACCGACATGCTAACTGTTAAAACGCTTAACACTCTCGATATTGTTAAGAACGAGCAAACGTATTACCTTGAAGAAGTAGTACGCACCGTTGATTTAATTAAGCCAGCAATAGAGCAAACGCATAGCGACTTATATTCAAGCCTAAAAGAATATGTTGATATTTTAGAAAATAACATAAAGGGCAGTAACAGCTTAGCGGCAAACAAAAAACGTTTAATTGATTCGATTACGCTTACGCAATCAGAGCTTGCACAGTCAGAGCAAGCCACCAAAATGGCACTTAACCAAATTGACGAGCTAGTTAATCAAGCGAGTGACGTTGCGTTTAAATTACAACAAGGTGTGCGCAGCGATGTAGACTCAGCTAATTTATGGACCTGGGTTGGTATGGTTATAGCCACCATTTTAGCAATTGTGATTGCCATTATTACTGTTAGCCGCATTACTAAACCACTTGCCGAAGTTAATCGCATTTTAGATATTGTTGCCAGTGGCGACATGACACAACGTTTAGATGACAGCGCTCAAGACGAGTTTGGCGAACTATCTAAAAGTTGTAATACACTAATTGACAGCCTACGCAGCCTAATTAAAGGTATTATTTCGCGCTCTACTCAGCTTGCAGCAGCATCAGAGCAAACATCAGCCATTACCTCAGAATCAAGCCAAGCAATTCGTAACCAGCAAGCACAAGTTGAACAAGCCGCAACCGCAACAACCGAAATGAGCAGTACATCGCAAACAGTTAGTAACAGCGCTCAACAGGCACTTAGCGAAATTAAAAATGCTGATAAAGAAGCTGAACGCGTTAAAGGTATTTCGAATAACAATAAAGCAACGATTGAACAACTAGCGCGTGAAGTAGACGACGCCTCACAAGTTATTAATAAACTGCATCAAGATAGCGCATCAATTGGCAGCATATTAGATGTAATACGCGGAATAGCGGATCAAACTAACCTACTTGCACTAAATGCCGCAATTGAAGCTGCGCGAGCTGGTGAATACGGCCGAGGCTTTGCTGTTGTAGCTGACGAAGTGCGCTCTCTAGCGAGTAAAACTCAAGAGTCCACCCAAGAGATACAATCAATGATTGAGTCGCTACAAACAGGCGCTGAAGCTGCAGTAACGGCAATGAGCAAAGGTAAGCAACGTGCTGTATCGTGTGTTGAACAAACCGACCTAGCAAGTAGCGCACTTGATTCGATTACATTTGCAGTTTCGCAAGCACACGACGTAAGCGAAGAAATTTCGACTGCCGCACTTGAGCAACAACAAGTAGCACAAGAAATTAGCGAACGCCTTGAGTCGATTGTAGCCATCGCAGAGCAAACAGCCGAAGGCGCAAACCAAACTAATATTTCAAGTTCAGAAGTAGCAAAACTTGCTGAAGAGCTTCGCTTGTCGGTAGACGAATTTAAAGTTTAGGTTTATTAAAATAATTAAAAAACCCCGATTATACAGTTTATCATCGGGGTTTTTGTTTATCTGTACTTTAGAAGCGAGGTATAAAACCTCACCTACAATATATGCACACCCTGTAGGTGCGAATTTACTTCGCGCTTATGCGACTTAGCCTTACCAAAAGCGAGGTATAAAACCTCACCTACAATATACTTCTGTAGGTGCGAATTTACTTCACGCTTATGCAACTGAAAATACTGCTTTTATTTATAAAAATCTTTATACCACTTAACTAATTCGTTAACACCTTGCTTAACGTCAACCTGCGTTTTATAACCTGTTACATTAAATAAATCTGTAGTGTCGGCAAAGGTTTTATAAACATCACCTGCTTGCATTTCACGGAAGTTCTTTTTAGCTTCAGTACCTAACTCAGCCTCAATAGCTTCAATAAACTTCATTAAATTTATTGGGCTCCCGTGACCAATGTTATAAACTGAATAAGGAGCAGAGCTAGATGCTGGCGAGCCAGTTTCTACTCTCCAATCCGGATTCGCAACAGGTATAACATTGGCTGCACGTACAACCCCTTCTACTATGTCGTCTATGTAAGTAAAATCACGCCACATATCGCCGTTGTTGTTTATATCAATCGTGTCGCCGGCAAGTATTTTTTTAGTAAAAATATACGGCGCCATATCAGGGCGACCCCATGGGCCATAAACGGTAAAAAAGCGCAGCCCTGTTGTAGGTAGGCTATACAAGTGAGAATAGCTATGCGCCATTAGCTCATTCGCTTTTTTAGTTGCGGCATAAAACGATACCGGGTGATCAACACTGTCAGTTGTTTCAAACGGTGTTTTTTCGTTTAAGCCATATACAGAGCTCGATGAAGCATAAACCAAGTGTTTAACTTTATTATTACGACACCCTTCAAGCACATTTAAGTGCCCTACTAAGTTAGAGTCTGCATAAGCATCTGGGTTTTCTATTGAATACCTAACACCGGCCTGCGCCGCTAAATGGATTACTTTATCAAACTGCTGTGCTTTAAATAACTCGCTCATTGCTGAGCGTTCACTTATATCAAGCTTAATAAATGTAAACGCTTCATGGCTTTCAAACTGCGCTAAACGAGCTAGTTTTAAATTTACATCGTAATAGTCATTAAGGTTATCAATACCAACGACTACATGGCCGGCCGCTAACAATTTTTGGCATGTTGCCGCACCAATAAAACCAGCAGCACCCGTTACTAAATATTTCATAATTTCCTATGCTTTAAGTAGATAAAGTTGAAAGTTGAAGACTAAAAGCCTAACCCCAAGTTTCAATAGTTTTCATTAAGGCAGATATTATTTTTGATAACTGCCTAGACTCTTCTATCCAAGTCCGTACTTTTACCTCAATGCCTTTAACTTTTAAAGCTATACTTATTTTCTAACGCGCCAGCAAGCAAGGCGCCTACAACAATAACATCGCAATTATACGGCTGAGTCGTAGGCGTGAAGCTTGCTCACGCACAAAAAACACTAATTTCAACTATAAGCCTTTAACCTTTGAACTTTGTTTATTAATCGCTACCAAACAAATCGCGAGTATAAACTTTGTCAGCAATATCACTGAGCTCTTCAACCATACGGTTAGATACAACAACGTCAGATATTTGCTTGAACTCGTTTAAATCTTTAATTACACGAGAGTGATAAAACTCATTTTCTTTAAGTACAGGTTCGTAAACTACAACCTCAATACCTTTCGCTTTAATACGCTTCATAATGCCTTGAATAGCAGAAGCCCTAAAGTTATCAGATCCTGTTTTCATTACTAAGCGATAAACACCAACCACTTTAGGGCTGCGCTTAATTATTGAGTCTGCAATAAAGTCTTTACGTGTGGTATTGGCATCAACAATTGCACCAATAATGTTGTTTGGTACATTTGCATAGTTTGCTCGCAATTGCTTTGTATCTTTTGGCAAGCAGTAGCCACCATAACCAAATGATGGGTTATTGTAATGACCACCAATACGCGGGTCTAAACTAACGCCCTGTATAATCTGTTTAGAGTTCAAGCCATGTGCTTCAGCGTAGCTATCAAGCTCATTAAAATAAGCGACGCGCATTGCTAAGTAAGTATTTGAGAATAACTTAATAGCTTCGGCTTCTGTTGAGTCAGTAAAAAGTACTTCAATATCTTCTTTGATAGCGCCTTGCTTAAGTAAGTTAGCAAATACACTTGCACGCTCACTTTGCTCACCAACAACAATACGCGATGGGTATAGGTTATCGTGTAGCGCTTTACCTTCACGTAAAAACTCCGGTGAAAATATTAAATTACTAATACCCAACGTCTCTTTAATATTTTGCGTAAAACCAACCGGTATAGTCGACTTAATCACCATAACTGCATTTGGGTTATGCGCTATCGCATCTTTAATTACAGCCTCTACAGAGCTTGTATTAAAGTAGTTATTTTCAACATCGTAATCGGTTGGAGTCGCAATAATTACAAAATCAGCGTTTTTGTACGCTGCTACTTTATCAGTCGTGGCTGTAAAATTTAAATCACTGCGTGTTAAAAAATCACTAATTTCAGTATCAACAATAGGCGATTGCTTATTGTTTAAAAGCGCAATTTTGTGTTCGTCTATATCTAATGCAACCACTTCATTGTGTTGTGCTAACAACATAGCATTAGAAAGGCCTACATAGCCTGTACCTACAACGGCAATTTTCATTTTATTCCCTTAATATTTATAGTGTTAATCATTCTAATTTTACTTTATGAGCGTTCACTTAAAAACAATTTTATCACCCACAACACATAGGTACTACATCGAGAAGTTATTAGCACAATAAAAACCCACCCCATAGGTGCAAATTTACTTCGCGCTCATCTAATTTAACTTTACCAAAAGCGAGGTATAAAACCTCACCTACAAAACATTTTTACCACCGCGAACACAGAGGCGCTTCGCGCTACACAGAGAAGTTATTTGATCTTCTCCTTGTCTTCTCGGTGGTGATAATAGTGTCTTAATCACTTTATGAGCATTTAGCCCAAAACAATTTTACCACCGAGAACACAGAGGCGCTTCGCGCTACACAGAGAAGTTATTTGATCTTCTCCTTCACTTCTCCTTGTCTTCTCGGTGGTGATAATAATGTCTTAATCACTTACTCTATAAACAAGCTATAAAACCTCACCTACAAAACATTTTTACCACCGAGAACACAGAGGCGCTTCGCGCTGCACGGAGAAGTTATTAGATCCTCTCCTTCACTTCTCCTTGTCTTCTCGTTGGTGATAATAATGTCTTAATTACTTTATGAGCATTTAGCCCAAAACAATTTTACCACCGAGAACACAGAGGCGCTTCGCGCTACACAGAGAAGTTATTTGATCTTCTCCTTCACTTCTCCTTGTCTTCTCGGTGGTGATAATAATGTCTTAATCACTTACTCTATAAACAAGCTATAAAACCTCACCTACAAAACATTTTTACCACCGAGAACACAGAGGCGCTTCGCGCTGCACGGAGAAGTTATTAGATCTTCTCTTTCACTTCTCTGTACCCTCTGTGTTGATAACTATTACTTATTCACTTTGTGAATTCACTTAATAAATAAGATTTAGAACTCATCTAAATACATTACTTATAGTAACCTACTAGTTCAGTTATAAAATTTGAAAGTTGCGTCTCAGGCAGCTCATTAATTCCAGCAGCAGCGGCTCGTCCACCACCGGTTGCAAACTTACTACATATATCAACAGCTCCCTGCTTATTACTAAGCGGAGCGCGTACGCTAACAGTGTAACTTCCCTTATTATTGCTTGTAACAACACCATGCGCTTTAGTCGGAGCTTGGTTAGCTAAATCATTACCTAATACACCACTAACACGACGCGCCCAAGGCTCATCATCTAATAAAATAACTTTGGCAGTATCACAATCATGCAGAACTTTGGCCCCTGCAGCTTTTTTCATATCAGCTTTATAAGCACGCTCTAAAGTATAGTAAGCAGAGTTTTCATCGTTAATGGCATCAAGCGGCGATTTATATTGCAAAAGTTGCTCGTAAAGATCTTCTGGAGAAAAATGTAAATCAGCAACTTCACTCCCATAACCATTATAATTAATATACGTACCAAATGCTTTTAGCTGCGATTTTTGTAATTCAGTCAGTTTTAACTTATCAGCCTCAGCATCAGCCTTTGCAAATAAATTATCACCATACGCAGCAGTAATTGCCCACAGGTGGAATTGATTATTAAGTAAATCACTCACAATTAAACTGGTGCACATATTTGCATCCAGATCTATATGAGGAAATAAATTTGCGTGATTAGGAATGTCACCTGCTTTGTGATGGTCAACATACATAACTTTAGCGCCAGCCGTTAAAGCATCATGAAGAGCTGGCATATTTTTTTCCATTGAAATATCAAGCACACGAATACAGTCGCCTGATTGTGGTGTTACTTTTTTTAGTAACTGAATATCACGCTTAACCCCAGTTACTTTAACTGTGTCTGTCGGATTAGCGAGTTGTAACTGAAGTAATGCGATAATACCATCAGCATCACCATTAAAAACATCGTATTTCATAATAGTCTCAAAGTCAGAAAACAAAGTACTTTGCTTAACTAAGCGGTTAATCTTTAAATTATTCAGGTATCAAAGTCTGAATACCTATAATTTTATAACTTCTTTTTCTTTTAAATACTGAATAATTTGCTCAACACTTTGTTCAATACTTTGCTGTGCTGTTTTTACATGTAACTCTGGTGATATTGGTACATCAAAAGCAGAGCTAATCCCCGTAAAGTTAGGTATTTCGCCAGCTCTCGCTTTTTTATACAAACCTTTAGGATCGCGGCTTTCGCATACTTCTATTGGAGTATCAATAAACACCTCAATAAACTCACCGTTGGCCATAATACTGCGAGCCTGGGCACGATCTGTAGCAAATGGAGAAATAAATGCTGTCGACACTATTAAGCCAGCATCAACAAATAACTTAGCAACTTCACTAATACGACGAATATTTTCAATACGGTCTTCATCGCTAAATGTGAGCCCTTTATTTAGACCCATACGAACATTGTCACCATCTAACAAATAAGTATGACAACCTAATTCAAATAATTTTGATTCCACCGCATTAGCAATAGTCGATTTACCTGAGCCACTTAATCCCGTATACCAAAGCAAAACCGGCTTATGTCCTTTATGACCTTGCTTTTGTTCTCGTGACACCGTTTGCGTGTGCCATACTATATTTTCATCCTGGCTCATTAATATACCTTACCTTTTATTCTTGTACGGCCCGAGGTAACCCCACACCGACGTAATATAATTTAAAATGTGACACCATAGTCCATTACATGTCTACTTAAACGGAAAAAACACCGGAATACAAACTAAAACAACCACTGCATAAACAACACTGACAGGTAAGCCCATTTTAACAAAGTCATTTAATCTATAGTTACCGGCATTAAAAACCATTAAATTAGTTTGATAACCATAAGGGCTTATAAAGCTTCCACTTGCAGCAAAAGCAACTGTCATAACAAACGGCAATACATCTACTCCAAACCCCAGGGCAATGGTATAACCTATAGGAAACATTAATGCAGCTGCCGCGTTATTAGTCACAAACTCAGTCATTAACCAAGTTGCTATATAAACAAAAATTAAAGCAATATATACATAACTCGGATCGTTATACTGGCCAATAAAATCGCCTAATGTAACTACTACACCAGAATTAACTAAAGCATTTGAAAGCAAAATTGCCGACGAAACAACTAACCAAATATCAACTGGAAAGCGTCTAACCAGCTCATTCGTAGTTAAACTACAAGTGAATAATAACGCTCCGAGTAATAATACTAAACCTTCTAATAAATCTAGAATACCAAAAGCGGCCAGTACAATGATTGAAATAAACCCACCAATAGATAGCCAAGCACGCCACCCATTTATTCTTGATTCAGGCTCAACACCAGAAAGTACTAAAAAGTTTTTATTAATATTGGTTCTTGTTTTGTAATCTTTACCCACCGCTAAGACTAAAAAGTCACCAGAACGAATTACAACATCCCCTAACTTTCCAGAGACCTGCTCACCATCGCGTCTAATTGCAACTACAGCGGCATCAAATAAAGCCCTAAAACCTGTTGTTTTTAAGGTTTTACCAACAATAATACTTTCCTGTCTAACTACTACTTCAGTTAAATTGCTATTTAACGTACCGTTTTTTTCAGCAAAAATCTCTAAGCCTGTAAATTGTCCAAGCTGAAGTAACTTAGTAACTTCGCCACAAAATATAAGCCTATCAGAGCACTGTATAACCTCCGAAGGAGACACGGGGCTAATTAAGTGCCCCTTTCTCACTATTTCAACTAAAAATAATGACTCTAAATGCCTCAAGCCATTAGCTTCAACGGAACGCCCGATAAGCTCAGAGTTTTCAGCAACCTTAGCATCAATAAAATACCCTTCAGAGGTCGCCTTTTTTTGCTCAATACTGGGTAACATATTCGTGCAAAAATACATAACAACACCACAGCAAACAACTAAAATAGCCCCAATTGCTGTGAACGAAAAAAACGACAGTGAACGTCCAGAAGCCTCAATATACATTGAGTTAACAATCAAATTAGTTGACGTTCCTATAAGTGTTAAAGTACCACCTAAAATAGAAGCGTAGGAAAGAGGTAAAAGTAGTTTACTCGAAAAGTGGTGAGGATTATTACGTATAGGAGAAAGTAACGTAGCGACAACAGCTGTATTATTTAAAATAGACGAAAAAAGTGTAGTAACTCCAAATAACCTAAACCAAGTAGAATGGTAACTACTCACAATTATTTTAGATGCTACAACCCTTAACAAACGTGTTTTTTCAAGTGCTAAAGAGCACAATACAAGTAAAATTAAAGTCACTAAACCAGGGTTTGCAATACTTGTTAAAAATTGCTCTTTAGTAACCAAATCACAAGCTATCAAAGCAATAAGTGTCGCTCCAAAAACAGCGACAGGCCTTCCTTGAATAACAATTAATCCAGTAACCGTAAGTGCAAAAATAAAAAGCGTTAGATAAGCATCTAATGGCATAATTATAGTAGCCATCCATAGTTAATAAAACAAAAGTGCGGGCTAAAAAAGCCCGCAATGCTTAGCACGAGCAATCTATCGGATTACTTTTGCATCCCAATGAGGAAAGTGTTTACGAACCAACGCATTAAACTCAACTTCAAAAACAGAGTGTTGGCTTTGCGATTTATTCGTTTTAGCATCCAGAGGCTTACGTATCATCCCAGCACCAACAGTTACGTTAGTTAAGCGATCAATAATAATAAACGCTCCTGTGTGTTTATTAATATCATAAGCATCAAATTGTACAGGTGCTGTTAAAGCAAATTGACAGTTACCAATCTCATTTAAGTTTAGCTGCGACGCTTCTTTTTGCTCTAGCGTATTCACGTCAACTTTATAGTTAACAGCTTCTACGTGGCCAAAAACAGACTTACTGCCAACTTTTATTTCATACTCACGGTCAACTTGTAATGCCTCTTCAGTCATCCAAACCACATCAGCTTCTAAATTAGCAGATGAATGAGGTTTTTGATGAGGGCGCACTAGCATATCGCCACGACTAACATCAATCTCATCTTCAAGCGTTAATGTAATAGCCATACCCGCAGAAGCTTTTTCAAGGTTGCCATCAAAAGTAACTATTGATTTAACTTTACTTTCTTTACCTGAAGGTAATGACGCAACAGTATCCCCCACTCTAATATCGCCAGCAGCTATAGTGCCGCTAAAGCCACGAAAATCTAAATTAGGGCGGTTAACATATTGTACTTGCAGTCTAAATTCATCATTTTTAGCATGCGTCACTGAAACCGTGTTTAAAAGCTTCATTAGCGTAGAACCAGGATACCAAGACATCGCTTCACTTTCATTTACTACGTTATCACCACGCAGTGCCGAAATTGGTACAAAACGTATATCATCAAAAGATAGTTTTTCAGCAAACTCTCGGTAATCTTTTTTAATGTTTTGATAAACAGATTGCTCGTAACCGACTGCATCCATTTTATTAATAGCAATAACTACATTCTTAATCCCTAACAAAGAACAAATATAGCTATGGCGACGTGTTTGAACTTGCACACCATGGCGAGCATCAATCAAAATAATTGCTAAATCACATGTTGAAGCGCCCGTTGCCATATTACGAGTATATTGCTCATGCCCTGGCGTATCAGCAATAATAAATTTACGTTGATCCGTTGCAAAGTATCTATATGCAACATCAATTGTAATACCTTGCTCACGCTCCGACTGAAGGCCATCAACTAAAAGCGCTAAGTCAAAATCGTTGTCTGTAGTGTTAAAGCGTTTTGAATCTTTTTCGATAGCAGCCATCTGATCTTCAAAGATCATTTTGCTGTCGTAAAGTAAGCGGCCAATTAACGTTGATTTACCATCATCTACACTGCCGCAGGTTAAAATACGCAGCATATCTTTGTTTTCGTGTACTTTTAAATAAGCTTCAATATCGGTTGCAAGTAAGTTTGTATCTTGTGACATAATTTTCTCTGAAATTTGGTTCGTAATAGGTTAATAACAAGTAGTTATTTATAATTTAGTAATAACTTGTCTCTTAAAGCTTCTAACGTATGGTTAGAAATAACCTTCCATTTTTTTCTTTTCCATAGAACCAGCTGAATCGTTATCGATTACTCTGCCTTGGCGCTCTGACGTAGTACAAAGCAGCATTTCTTGGATAATTTCAGGTAATGTTTGAGCCACAGACTCAACAGCACCAGTTAATGGATAACAACCCAATGTTCTAAAGCGAACCATTTTTTG
Source organism: Pseudoalteromonas sp. HL-AS1 (assembly GCF_031198785.1). Classification (NCBI taxonomy): domain Bacteria; kingdom Pseudomonadati; phylum Pseudomonadota; class Gammaproteobacteria; order Alteromonadales; family Pseudoalteromonadaceae; genus Pseudoalteromonas; species Pseudoalteromonas sp. HL-AS1. The sequence goes on along the minus strand of NZ_CP133569.1, from coordinate 549,468 downwards.
CTGAACTTCTTCGCCTTTTTCAAGCTCCATTCGCTCATCATCAACCATAATTAATGTGCCATCACGCTCAACAACAGGACGCTCTTGTGCAAAATATAATGACGGAATTTCAATACCTTCAAGGTAAATATATTGCCAAATATCTAACTCAGTCCAATTGCTAAGTGGAAATACGCGAATGCTTTCACCTTTATCGACTTTGCTGTTATAAACATTCCAAAGTTCTGGGCGTTGGTTTTTAGGATCCCAACGATGGTTTTTATCACGGAATGAATAAACACGCTCTTTAGCACGAGATTTTTCTTCATCGCGACGAGCACCACCAAATGCAGCATCAAAACCATTCATATCAAGGGCTTGCTTTAAACCTTGAGTTTTCATAATGTCAGTATGTTTAGCACTACCATGAACAAATGGGCTAATCCCCATTTCTAAACCTTCAGGATTTTTATGAACGATTAAATCGAAACCATGCTTTTCAGCCATTTGATCTCTAAACTGAATCATTTCTTTAAATTTCCAGTTTGTATCTACGTGCATTAACGGAAAAGGTATTTTACCTGGATAAAAAGCTTTACGTGCTAAATGTAGTAATACCGAAGAGTCTTTACCAACAGAGTAAAGCATTACTGGATTATCAAATTCTGCGGCTACTTCACGCATTATATGAATTGATTCGGCTTCGAGGGCCTTAAGGTGAGTTAACTTTTCTTCATTCATAACGTTTGTTTATATCCTAAATTATCAAAATCCATCCAAGCCAATTATTAAAATATTATTTGGCTAAACTAAAACTATTATGCGTACTAGTTTAAATATTATAAACACCGCATTCAATGCGCAAGTATGCGTTCATAGTACTATATTCTTCACTAAGGTGCTGAGTGCTTCATCAAGAAAGTAAATAATCCTTATTTACTCTATAAGCGAGGTATAAAACCTCACCTACAAAACATTTTTACCACCGAGAACACAGATGCGCTTCGCGCTACACAGAGAAGTTATTAGCTCTTCTCTTTCACTTCTCTGTGGTGATAATAATGTCTTAATTACTTTATGAGCGAGGTATAAAACCTCACCTACAAAACAACTTTACCACCGAGGGCACAGAGGCGCTGCGCGCTACACAGAGAAGTTATTAGATCCTCTCTTTCACTTCTCTGTATTCTCTGTGGTGATAATAATGTCTTAATTACTTTATGAGCATTTAGCCCAAAACAATTTTACCACCGAGGGCACCGAGGCCCTTCGCGCTACACAGAGAAGTTATTAGATCTTCTCTTTCACTTCTCTTTCACTTCTCTTTCACTTCTCCTTGTCTTCTCGGTGGTGATAATAATGTCTTAATTACTTACACTTTAAGCGAGGTATAAAACCTCACCTACAAAACATTTTTACCACCGAGAACACAGAGGCGCTTCGCGCTACACAGAGAAGTTATTAGCTCTTCTCTTTCACTTCTCTGTGTTCTCTGTGTTCTCTGTGGTGATAATAATGTCTTAATCACTTTATGAGCATTTAGCCCAAAACATTTTTACCACCGAGAACACTGAGGCGCTTCGCGCTACACAGAGAAGTTATTAGCTCTTCTCTTTCACTTCTCTGTGGTGATAATAATGTCTTAATCACTTACTCTATAAGCGAGGTATAAAACTTCACCTACAAAACATTTTTACCACCGAGAACACTGAGGCGCTTCGCGCTACACGGAGAAGTTATTAGCTCTTCTCTTTCACTTCTCTGTGTTCTCGGTGGTGATAATAATGTCTTAATTACTTACTCTATAAACAAGCTATAAAACCTCACCTACAAAACATTTTTACCACCGAGAACACTGAGGCGCTTCGCGCTACAAAGAGAAGGTAAATCACTTCTCCCTTTCTTCTCAGTGGTGGTAGTTACTCATTTTATGAGTGATTACAAAACCTATATAGTCGCTCTTTTTATACTATTTCCAATGTTTATCATAAGAGCCTTTTCTACCTAGCAATCCATCGTAAATACCTTTGAGCATAAACCCAAAGCGCTTACGTCTATTTTTTTGCATAACAGAATTTAAAAAAAAGCGAATTGGCATAAAAAACAAACACCTTACTTTCCAATAATTTGGAACGTAAGCCCTGCGGCTCAACAATAAAATATTTCTAAACTGATAATACAGCCTAATTGGGGCACCAACTTTATAAGTTATACCCACAAACTTACTGCGTGAGTCTCCTAAACGATGAACCATTTCTATATTTTTGGCTTTAGCAATATCAAACCCCATACTTCGAGCACGCCAACACCATTCATGGTCAACCCCATCAATAAATAAAGATTCGTCTTTTAAACCTATATGATCAAGAGCGCTTAAATCTATCATCATCCCTGAAGCAATAATTTGAGTAACACCGACTAGGTCGTCGTATTCAAACACCTCTTTTTGAACCATAGGGTTTACTTTTTTATCTGAAAAACTACAACGAATTCTAGGGCCAATAGCAACTACATTTTGCTTCACTTTAGTAGATGCCTTAAGCAAGCTGCTTAAATTGAAAACCATATCAGTAGGTATTAAGCTGTCTTGGTCAAGTAAAATGGCATACTCACACCCTGCTTTTAAAAGATAAATAAGCCCAGCATTATGCGCATGCGCAATACCCGAGTTATCAGCAAGATGAATATAATGGTAATGACTAATTACTTTTGTGAAATCGTGAGGGGTTGGGCTATTATCAACTATAACCACTTCTTCTGTTTGCCCATATAAACGCGTTAATAATCGTTCTGTTAACGCTAGGTCGGGCTTATAAACAACTAAAACTGCACCAATCATAATTAATTGTGTTTATTTAAGCCCAATATAAAGCGGTCGGCTTTATATGCAACTTTTATAATCCATGAAGGCATCATTCGTAATACTAATACAAATAACGCATAACAATAATTTTGTAACGACTTTTGCTTAAGGGAATCCATAGCTAAAAGCCTAGCTTTAAATTCATTTACCGACTTACCTCTACCACGGCGCTTATAAAAACCATTTATGCGCCTAAAATGAAGTAATGGCTCTTTTACATTCGCAAATTTGCAGCCATCTTTTGCCAGTGCTATCCATAAAAAATAGTCTTGAGTGTTAAGCATATTAGTTAAATACCTATGCCCACGTGCAAATACACTATACCTAATAGCAACCGTAGGGTGGTTTATAGGGCAACGACGCGAAAAAGCGCAAATTAATTTAGAATGAGTAAGGGGTAACCTACGTATACCAGCTCTGTTACCTTGTTCGTCTACTTCCCACAAAGCAGAGCCAAGCACATCAACATCTTGATGCTTATTTAGTAAAGTAACTTGTTTTTCAAAACGGTGAGGTACGCAAATATCATCGGCATCCATTCTAAAAAAGTATTCTGGATTTAGTGGTAAGGTTGAATCGATAATGTAGTTCATGCATGTGCTTAACCCTTTATTTTTTAGGCCATGCACTAGCGCTAAATTTGAGTGTTGTTTTTCTATTTTAGTTAAGTAAATAGCAATATCGTCTGCTACTTCACCATCGAGCACAATCATAAATAAATCAGCAGGTAAAGTTTGGTTTAAAACACTTTCAACTGCTTGTTTTACCCACTCTAGCCGGTCGTTGATATAAACAGACATACCACAAACAACACTTACGCTACTTGCAATTGGGTAAGTAGACTGCAATATAAACTGATTATTAGTTGCCGAAATTGGGATCATACTCTCTCTATAAAAAGATAAAACAACTCAAACAAACAGTCATTTACAAACTAGAAGCAATTCTAGCTTACTTTAATTAAGCACACAAAAAAACATAACGAATAATAACGCTAGTTTTACTTTTTATTAACTACCTAAAAGGCTTAATCGCAAAGTTTTCACGTCTACGGGTTAAATTAGGATTATATGCAGTATCACAAACTATGATGTCAGCCCATGTAGCTTGCAAATAAGCAAGTACAGCATTACGTGCAATAACCAGCTTTATGAATTCCACCCACAGTACCTAGATACAAATTAGGTAGCGTAATTAAACACCTTAATTTTTGAATGCCAGCTTAACTTATGATTCTACTTAGCTCTATAAATAACTTAAGGACTTACCGTTTTAATAAGTTTTTAAACTTGCGCATAGTGCTGCCTTTTTCTGGCACTAGCTCAGCAGTAGTTAGCGCTTTGTTTTTAGCATTCATCGCTCTAATAACCTCATTTAACTTGTCGATAAACTGCCAGTTTTTAGGATTAAAATAATGCGCACCTTTAGCAAACTTTATTGCGTTGTCTAAATCACCTAGCTGAAGGTAATAACAAGCCAGCTCGTAGCAAATTTTACCTCTTTTACTCGGGTGAACAGTAAACTGGTTTATATGCTTTAACAGCAAATCGTCAATTAACGTATTATGGTCTATCGTTTCATATTGCACATTAAACAGTTCATAAATAGCTGGCGTATCAATCATTAAATTAGGGTGACTCATTACTAAGCTAACTAATTTTGCATGCAATGCAGAATCATATTTAAGTAAATACTCAGAAATTAATGCTAACTGCGATAAAGAAGCGCTCTGCTTTACAAAAAATCGCTGCTGCACATTTTTAAAAATGTTCAATAGCGGCAACAAATGAGGTTGTTTATAGTGCTCTATAAAACTGGTCATTTTTTCACAGCTTTGGTTATTTAATGCATTAAAGGTATCGGGCGAAATTAAAGAATACTCCCGACTACCAATATCACAACTTTGCAATGCTGCATCTAATTTAGGCTCTAATGCCCCCAAACCAAAATGATTTAGTAAGCGCTTAAACTCTAAGCTTTCAAAGGTAAAAGAGGGGTTAATTCTACTATTTTTAAAACCTTCATCCAAACTCATACCCAATACACAAAGCATATCTGCAACTATATTACCTCCTTGCATTAGTCTCTCATCAAACGGGCGTAGGTGCATTTTTTTGCTATCTATATTTTTAAAAACACGCTCTAAGTATTGCCATAAAAAGCTATCAACTTCTGGCGGCGCAATAAATGGTTTAATATTAGAATGTCGCTTAACGGATTGATTATAATTAGACTCTAAAAGCTCTACAGGGTTACGTACATAGGCAATAAATTCAGCGTGGGGTATCAGTTTTTGAATATCAATAATTCTGTGGAAGAAAAACTCTGACGACAAAAGTAGAGTCGAATGTCCGGTTTTTTCAAATTTAAGTAATAAACTTGTTACCTTCTCGGCATCAACTTGCCAAGTACCATTTTTAGCTTGTGTTAGTATTTCTCGCAAGTTTCCAGAGCTAATCTTATCTTTAGACAGGTCGTGTTTAGGATAAAAAATACTATTTGATTCTAAATGCGTTATATTTTTAACAAGCCACGCTTGTATAGCTGACGACCCAGTTTTACCTGGGCCGGTGTGTATAATTACTCGTTTGGTATTGTTCATTTTAACGAAAAGTCTTCTCTGGTTTGGCTTAACCAAGGGCTATAGCATGGGTCGTTTTTAAGCTGCTCACCCCATGTATTTTTCATATAGCTAACCTCTTGTTCAAAGCGCTTTATTTTTTCAGGAGTATCTTCAGCACCACGGCTAACCGACTCATGATGTATCATCTCAGCATACGGAGTCCATACATTTAAATACCCTGCTTGTTGTACTTTTAAACAAAAATCAACATCATTAAAGGCTATGGTTAAATGTTGCTCGTTTAATCCACCTACTTGCTCAAATACAGATTTTTTAACCGCTAAGCAAGCCGCAGTAACAGCCGAAAAATTTTGTGTTATTTTAAGGCGTTTAAAATAACCAGCATGTTCTTTTGGTAAATATTTGTGCGCATGCCCAGCTACACCACCTATACCTGTAACTACACCAGCATGTTGTATTGTATTATTTGGGTAGTACAATTTTGCACCAACACACCCAGCATCATTGCGTAAGGCATGGCCTAGCATTTCGTTTAACCAATTGGGTGATTGTATTTCAATGTCATTATTCATTAAAACAATCACCTCACCGTTGGCTTTACTTACTGCGTAATTATTAATAGCCGAGTAATTAAAGGGTTTGTTGTAAGTGAGTAAGCGTACTTTTTTAGCACTTTCCAGTTGCTTAAAATAGCTAATAGATTGAGGGTCGTCAGATTGGTTATCAACCAGTAGTACCTCAAAGTTTGTATAACGAGTTAAAGTATAGAGCGAGTCAATGCATTGTTTTACCAACTTAGCACTATTTTTAGTAGGTATAATAATAGACACTAATGGCTGATGCTTAGGGATAGGCCAATTCACTTTATAGGTATTACTAAGCAAACCTGTTTCTACAGTTATGTCAGCGTTATCACTAAAATAGCATTGCAGCGCTTTTAAGCCGGCATCGTGCGTATAATTTTTTTCACTTCCAGCGAGTGCAGTAGAGCCTGCTGCAATACGCCAATGGTATAAAACATAAGGTATGTGGACAATTCCTTTTGCATTACACGCTTTAATTGCCCGTAATAGTAAATCGTAGTCTTGGCTGCCTTCTACACCTTTAGTAAACCCGCCAATGGTATTTAACAGCTCTTTTTTATAAACCCCTAAATGGCAAATATAATTATGCGAATACAGTAAGTCTGGGCTAAATTTAGGCTTAAAATGAGCCTGTTCAAACTCACCTTGCTCGTTAACTTTATCTTCATCACTATATAAAATATTAGTTAAAGGCTCATTTTTTATAAATAGCGCGACTGTGTTTAAGGCGTACCTATGCAGTAAATCATCATGGTCAAGTAAAGCAATATACTCACCAGTAGCTAAATTAAGGGCATCATTAGATGCAACCGAAATATGCCCATTAACCTCGCGCTTATGGAATTTAATTTGTGGGTGCTGCGAGTAGGTATTTAATAATTGAGTTAACTCAAAATCATTTGAGCAATCATCAACTAAAATTAACTCCCAATTACTATAAGACTGCCCAATCACTGACTCAACCATAGCCTTAAAATGCTCAAGGTTCGGCTTATAAACAGGCGTAATGATAGATATTTTTACACCTTCAGTCACTATAGGCAGCAGAGACAAAGAAAAGTTATTATTGCACATAGTGGCTTTATATCCAGAAGCCCTAGGGGACATAGCCTTATTTATATTTCTGAAATATTTACGATAGAAATGTACTAACCACTTTATTTTACGTAACTTATTTTTGATTTTAAAAGCTAAATCTGGCAATTAATCATTCCTACTCCAAAGTGTAACTAAAACTAATCTTCAATCAAAAATTAGTCTGAAGATAAAAATTTACATATTTAAAGTCTAAGGCCTAATTTAGCTCGTCACACTTCAACAGTGAAATATACTCATCGGGTGTACCACAAAATACAACTTCGTTTTTTTCAATAAGATTATAATGCAGTACCTTGCCTCTCTTAATCAAAAAGTTATATAAAGGAGCAACATATAACTCGCCTTTTTCCCACTGTTCTTGCGGTAGCGATACATAATAATTGTAAGCGTTATAATAATCTTGAATATTAGCAAAGTGATATAACCCAGTGCAGCATAAATCAGATATTGGATTTTTTTCAGTCGTTAAATTAATAACTGTACTTATATCATTAACAGGGCGTACGTAAGACCAATTAGCCCCCTCACCTTTAAATACTTCTAAATAACCATCGCCTAGGCTTTCAAGATCCGGATAAGTAAAATCAGGTCTGAAGGTGTCAATATTAAAAATAGTAATAGGGTCGATACTACTTTGGTAATTAGCTAAACCTAAAGAAACGGTCTCTGCTTGACCTCGTGTTTCTTCTGTTAAAATTACAATGTCGTAATCTAGTATGTTCAGCGCTTTTATACGCTGTAGAACAAATTCATAGGTGCCGTAAACATCCCTGATTATAAAAATAAACCTTTCACTAGCAAAATATTTAGAAAAACTTTCTACTGAATGATCAAATAAACTTTTACCGTAAGCTTCAAGCATATATTTTGGTTGCGTGTAACCTGCTTTAAAAAAGCGAGAACTGAGTCCAGCCATTGGAATAACAATCATTTTTGTATCCTATTCTAATTCTTTTAATTTTTTATGTAGACGAAAGGCGTTTGCAAATAAAGCATCTTGGCGTTTGGTGTCGTCACTGTGCAGAGGTAACATCGATAAAAAAAGCTGTATTTGCATGGCAATAACTTGCTTTTGTGAAATTGAAAATTCTTGCTCGATAAGCTGAATAAAAAACGCTTGAATATTTTGTTGTTTATTATTTGTGTCAATACTAAGTTCAATAACAGTATTTTTTAAATCGACCGTATAATAACCAGCAATTATCCAATCGTATAAGCCAATAATTGAATGAGCCAACTTTGCAATGTCGTAATACACATGCCCGTAAATTGAAAGCTCACTGTCTGTTGTTAAACCACGCGGATCGATGGTTTTAATACGATTAGCGCGAAAGTCATATAAAATATTACTAAAACAAAAATCACCATGCAGTACGGAGCTATTATGGTTATCGCTTGGTAAATTTTTACTCGATAAGCTCAAAACATCGTTAAGCGAGGCACTTACATCAGCATATATCCAAACTTTATCTTGGTCATAACCACGAGTACTACAAAATTCAGTTAGTCGCTGGTCTGTTTTTGTACCAAAAAGCTCAGGTAAAGTATTAGTAGCCGCCTCTTCAGGTGCTTTCTCTTGACTACACGCTTTTAAAAAACCAACACATTCAGTCAGTATGCGTTTCCATACTTTTTGTGGTAACTCAGAAAAAACATACAACTCATTGAGCGCAGTATTATGTAAATATTCTAAGCGGTAACTAGTGCGCCCCTCGTGATTACGCTCACCTAAATATTGTGGAATGTAATTACGTAACGAGAAAGGTAACGTAGCAAACCAATTAGACTCGGCTGCAATCTTTATATCTTTACTACTCGATTTTTCAATCCAATTTGGAGTAATTTTTAAATCATTGAACGCACGCTGAGTAGTAAAATTAGCTTTTGATGAGTAATAAGTATTAACGTGTCCAAAATCCAACCAATCTTTGGCTAAACTACTCGAAAAATCAGTATGCGTTTTATAATAGTTTAAGCCAGCTAAAAAGTTCCAATTAGATTTTGTAATTGCTCGTAAAAGCTCTCTAGGCTGAGAAAATTTAAAGTAACCATTAATAATTTGGCTACCATTAATATCAAGTTGACCTTGTGCTAACTGCAACCAATCATTGTCATTTTCGGTTGCTACTGCCCAGTGGTAGTTTTCTTCTACAGTTGAAAGTGAGGCAAAATTATCGCCCTGCGGCAGCTTTTTAAAAAGCGTATCGCCAAATAGCACATGCAATGGCTCATTAAATGTGTGCTCAGACAAATTAAGCGCTGTAATTAACGATTCACCCAATGTGAGGTTATCTGGCAAGGGCAGTACTTCAACTTCATTCGTTTTTAGTAACTCTAAATCAGTACGAGACACTTTATAACTTTCGGGTACAGTCAGGTAAGTACGCACACCTTTAGGAGCAAGTTTTAATTGGTGCAAAAATAATCTTCTATTACCTAAAGGCAAAAAGCTAGGCGGTATACGCCCAAACTCAGATTGTAGCTCTTGCCCTATATACGCACCCGACATTATTAAAAACATAGTCTTTACCTAAAATTTATTACCTACAGTTCATTACCACTGTCGGTGTGTGCATTTTCTTTTGCAAGTAATTGCATTATTTCATCGTAACTCATTGACGCAAATTCTGACGGCCTAATTGATTTATCATCAATATAAAAACCATCAAAGCCACACCAAGGTTTACCCACTATAATTTCATCGTAAGGCACTTCATGCTTATCAAGCCATTCAACAATGGTTGGTAAAGTATGAATATTAATTTTACCTACATTCCCTTGGAATGTTCGCATATTACGTGCTGTAGCTATAACGATTTCAAAACCATCATTTTTATATTTTTTAAGGTTAGCTACAAGCTCTTTGTTCGGTAAAACATTTACGTAATCATTGGTATTTGCTTGGGTTAACGTTCCATCTAAGTCAACTATTAGTTTTTTCATTTTTTTCCAATCTTAGTTTATATTCATTATATTTTTTCAATATCAACGGACCATTTGGTCTTATTTTCAATGCAATTCCCATTAAAGACAAGGCTAGGTTTATATCTAAAGATTCTAATTTTATAGCTTTATCTTTGTAATTATCAGCAAGAAAATTATATGTACTTTTAAGTTGATAAAATTTATCTATTGCAGCTTTATAGTCTTGGATTTTAAATGATTTTAGAATCTCAGAAATAGTTTTTAAATCCAGTAAAGATTGGTTATAGCCATTATAGTTAATGATTTCAGCCATAATAATACTTTCACTTATTTGAGGTGAACGTAATCCTGAGGTAGTCAAGGTATCATTAGTAAACTGCTGCATGTATAACCCACTAAATATTGCACTATTACCCAACAATTTGGGACCTGCATCCGCAAAAAAGGGTTGCTGGCTGTTAATGCTTCTTTTAAATCAGCCATAAAACTTACATAATTTCTGTTGACCTGTATGAGAAAATCTCCACAAGCAGATCCACTCCCTAAAAAAGATGTCATAACTTTATTATCTTTTATTATTTTAGGCTTAAACTCTTTAATATCTAAATCAGGGCGTGCCCATATTATATTCTTAAACTTTAGATTTCTCGTAAATTCATAGTTACTCATCATAGAAAGCACATATTGAATGTTGAAAAACATTTTTCCTTGATTTACCAAATTAGATGGTAAATTGGTATCTTTATATGTCATATCATCGTGAATAACAGTCTCTACTTCTACTGATGGGTATTTACTTTTAAACTGCTTAATTAACTGGCTTGAATCATTATTAATAAGACTTTTACCGCTAGGAAATAAATCAAAAACCTCTTCAGTAGACAAGGAAGAAAAAAATGTTTTATATTTATCCGGAATGAGTCTAGTACCTTTATCTCCATGACTTCCAAAAGCAGTACCTATACCTTTCCAAGTCGAAATAAAAATAGGTAGATTATTTTTTCTGGCAAAAGAAAACCAAAAATCTAAACACTCGTTTGCACCTCGAAGCTGCCCAGAAAGGCAAATAGCGTATGGTAAACTTTGCCCATTATTAATATTTAATCGAAAATCGGATTGATTCAAAAAAGCTTTACTTACAAAATTAGAGTACGTATCTGAAAATCTAAACTCGCTTAAAGCAGCAAGCCAGTATTTGGGCTCAACTAATCTATAAATTTTATTGAGAATATCATTAGACATCTCAATTTTTATTTTTTTATTTTCTGATAATACGTAGTCTTTGAAAATATAATCCCCTAATAATGAATTATCTGATAATGCATAACTAAAATAATTAACTTTATCTTTCAATCTTATAAAGTCTAGGTGAAAAAAACTAAGTAATGGGTTAATGCCGTTCACTTAAGGTGAGCGGCTTTTTTATTTCTAGCGTACCGCTGTGGTCTTGGCTTGACTGCACGAGGAAAACCTCGATCCCTTCGAGGCTCTAGAATTAGGCTTTCTGCCATCGCATAAAAGTATTTTAATTGACGTGGTATGGCTCCAGGTGTTGAATAAGGTAATCCAACAAGCAACCTCATTATTTGAGCTAAACTACCATTGAAACTCAGTTGGTACGGTAAATAATCACCTTTTAATGTGTGGCACATTTTTACCATCTGATATCGCACCATATTATAAGTAAGCAACACTCCCCACAGCTCTTGCTTTACAAGCGCTGGTAAGCGACTTCTTAATGTTAATCGATTGCCCAGCATATATTGCTTTTGTTCCCGATAACCAAGCTCTATCTCCCAGCGGTGACTGTACAAATCACCTATATCGGCTGATAGATATCGCATCGGATCTGTCATAGATGTCATCACACTATATGATTTCCCCTTTATTTTTCGAGTCACTAACCTCGCGATTAAGGTGTTAGGCAGCGTTGGCCACATCTTTCTTGCTCTTGGGTTGCTGCTAAGTTGGACTAATTTATCATTACGCCCTAATGTTTGAATAACTTCATATTGCACATTTTTTTTCAGGGGGATTAGCCAATGGCGTTCACTGCCAGTTGTTTGCCATTTATGTAAAAGCCCTAAAGAATAGAAACCTTTGTCGAATAAAGTGAGACTGTTATCGGGTGTGGTTTCTATAAGCTTTTCAGCCAGCACCATTTCATTGACCTTGTAATCATCAAAAGCACTCCCCGTGATTAGGTGGCTGCTTAGCTCCATTTGACACACCATTCTGACCTGTGGGTATTGTGTATTAGTCGGTTTTGTAAAGGCTTCATTGTTTTGGGGTGAGTCATCCGTACGCCAAACGACACCATCGACACCAAGCAAGGTAAGCCCATTCCAATGAGGATGATTAGCGTCATTATTCCAATGCCTTTGGGTGCATTCAAATAAGGCTTTCATGGCGGCTTCACCTAGGTTTTTACGACGCTGAGTTAAAGCACTTGGCGCAACAAATGGCTTACCATCGCGGTCAACAATGTCGAGCATATTAACGACATCGGCCATCGATTTGTCATTATAAATAACCATCCCGATCAACAACCAAGCCATCGATTCTAGGGTTAGTTTTCTTTTTCGTAGTGTAACGGTTTCGGTCAGTGCATAGGCTTCTTCGATAAGAGATAAAGGGAGTAAGTCTGCGAGTGTTTCAACGTCATTAGGTTTGATGTTGTTAATAATATCGAGAGCATTAGAAAGTTGCATAAAAAAATCCGAATTCTACAAAAGAATTCGGATTCTTACATACCTAGAAGATCGTTCAAGTGCTATTAACTAATTCTTAAATGATCGGCATTAAAGTAATGGGTAATTTTTTTGTTTAGATTGAATCGAATAAAAAATTTCGTTATCACGATCCAATATCTCAGAGTAAATATTAATATATTTATCTAAGCCTTTATCCGGACTAACTGAACTAAATAAATCAATGAGATTTTCATCATCTAAATATACAAAGTCTTTGTTTGGTTTAAGTAAAATTTCATTTTTTATTTTAATATTGAAGTTTTTATAAATAGAATTAAACCTATATAACTGATGCCCAACAATGAATTGTTTAACCTTTATAGGGTCTATAAAATAATAATGATTGATAGCTTCAATTAATAAATCAAACTGCCCTTTTGAGTAAAGCACTGATAAAACTTCATTGATAGCAGAACTAGTTACAGTTAAAAATTTTTCTATAGTAGTTTCAGTTTTTTGATGCCAATAATTTAAGATATAATCAGCAAGCCAAGCGTATATGTTATTAGGCTTACCTTTAGAGAGCAACACCCCTTTTGCATTCCGAAAAATGATACTTTCTCCAATCATTTCACTACCTCTAGTCTATTTTTATATTCATCAATTTTTTGAATAATTAAAGGGCCGTTTGATCTATAGAGAAAAGCCGACTCCATATATTTCAATGCTTTAACAACATCTTTTTTTTCTAAGCTAATTGCTATATCTCGAAATAAATTAGCTGAGATATTTTTATGCCAACGAATATAATCTTCGCTATTTTTAGGTGAAAAAACTGCATTTAGTGCAATTGCAAAGTCTTTATTTAGTTGACTATTAACTGCTGAAGATAAAAGAGTATGAAGTAATGGGTATTTGTAAACCTCATCAGAAGTACCACTAGGTACATAACGCTCTACTTGCCCAGATAAGATTGCATCGGGCTCAATATAATCCACGACCTCATACAAAAAGTGAGAGGTTCTTATAAATATTACTTCATTAAATATAAGAGCCAACTGTTCATTTAAATTAAAATCAAAAAAACTGTCACCAAAAACAAGTAATCTCTTATTCGTTTTAGAAAAAGGATTTTTTATAATACGTATTTTCTCGCTATTACCCACCACTGTATTATAATTATTTACATCCCAAGTAATATAATGATATTTTTCCATACCAACAAACTTGTTGTAACTTTCTAATTTTGGATCATCAAGCATTGTATTAAGATCGCCATGCATCGATGAAACCTTATACTTAGGTTGCTCTAAATTAACGCCCATAAAGCTGGCTAAAACTTTTGTTATTTCCCAACTTCCTTCGGGAGTTGGGTGTGTATCGGTCTTAAAAAATGGCTGATTCGCATTCAAATATGACTCAAGCGGGTAAAGTACATCATCCAACATAAACTCTTTGCTTACTATCGACTCTACACCTAGCTCAGGATAAGCCTTAGACAAAACAACTGGTTTTGAAGGAAAAATAATATGCTTATAAAAAATATTGCGTTCAGTACAAAACTGACTTCGCTTGGCTATATTTTTATTAAATATATCCAAGCATTCAGAGCTTATTTTTATTTTACCAGTTAAATAATCAAACTGTTTATGATTACCTGAATATAAAAACTTTACTCCATCATCCATACTGAGCACGTTATTTACTATTTGCATTTACTTTTAATCCTTGCCTTCAACTCAGTAATTACAGGGCCTGTTGGTCTGATTTTTTGAGCAAGTGTTATTAACTCTAAAGCAATATTATTTTTTTGTCTTCGCAAATCAAAGCCGCTTCTCTGAAAACATCCGCTAAATGGTCTGATATCAGATTAGTATGATGCGTAATAAAGCTACTAGAAATTACTTGCTTTTGCTTAATAGGCGTTAAATCGAAGGTTTCTTTAGGATTGAGTGAGTATTTATAGTTTTCAAAATCCACCTTATATAATTTAATTACTTTTTCTATTATAGCTTCAGACTCTAGCAATTCAGATTTCTTAGATTTAGTATCAGTTTTGTGTGGAATTTTGTTGATTATTTCAACGCCAAAACCTTTTAGGTACTCTTTTACTTTAGTCATATCTTCTAGATAACCAATAAAAGAAGGGGTAATGCCATGCATATTATAAAATTGAGGTCTAAAATGTTTATCTGATGTGGATAAATCTGGGTGTTTTAATAAAATATCTAAATATTCTTCAAATGAAATATTATAATCAACTTCAAGACCGAGTTGTGTTACAAAATTATTCCATACAACCAGGTCTTTTTGACTGGCTACTTTATCCAAATAAGCAGACACAACCCTATCGAAAGGATTGCGAACCACAGTAAATATAGGCACATGTGGGTTGTTATATGGAGGGAAGTTGTTGATGTCATGTACATTACCAACTTCTCCACTAAGCAGAGAATTTTGTATCGTAGTACATGCAACTTTTGGATTTAATAGATAAGCAATATTATTATTTGGTTGATACTTTATAAAGTTGTTCATTTTTTAACTCTTGTATTAAATTTATTTAAAATGTCTGTATGTAGTTCACTAGTTATGCTGTCTAGATTTATTTTTGATAGGTTCATTAACTTTTCAATATAGCTTTCATCCATGCCATGTAAGCAGCTATTTATTCCATTATTGATACAAGATTCAAACTCCCTAACGTTTGAAGCGAGAACAGGCACTCCCATAGCTCCAGCTTCTACAAACTTAACATTAGATTTAGCATTATTAAATACATCATCAACAAGTGGTACAAGCATAACATGATGTTTGGCAATAAAATCTAACATAGCATCATAAGGTAATAGCGGGTAACTACTAACATTAGGTAGTGCTAAAATGCGCTCTGATGATTGCGTAGCACCTAATATTGATAAGGTTACTTCTGAATTACTTTGTAAAAACTCATACAATGGCTGCTCTATCAATTCAAAGTCTTCTTTGTGTGAATAAGTTCCTGATGCGTAAATTAGCTTCAGTGGCCCTTCTTTTTTAAGGGGCTTTCTTATTTTAGAGTGGCTTATTCGATTGGGATAAACCTCACAGTTTTTTTCATACGTGGTTTCAATGTATTCTTTCAAGGCAATGGTCGAGACAATACAGCTGTCCATTTTTAATAAAAATGTTTCGTAGGCCGTAGCTACAAACATTGCTTCGTTTAAGTTCCACTCACCACCTTTTACCGAGCCGATAGATGCGACATGTTCAGGGAATACAAGGTCATCAATTTCCCCAACACACTTTTTATTTTCACTTCGTGCGATATCTAAGAACTTACCTACATTACCTTGCTCTGCAAAGCAGCGCTGGAATATAACTGTGTCTGCTTTTTTTATTAGCTCTTTAGCAATAGATACTGAAGTTTGAGAATGTATAACTCCAGCTTGGATATTATTGTGCTGCATCCATTGTGCAACATTTAAAGACCTATAACGGGTAGAGCCATTGGTTAAGCCTGCAGAAGTAACAAACAATACTGATTTTTTTGCGTTATTTACAGGGTAATAAATTGGCTCAAAATACTCGTCTGTAGGCTTTAGTTTGTACTCTATAAGTGAATCACCTTTAACTAAGCTCTGGTATGCCACAAACTCGTGATGCCCACCAAGCCTTACTTCAAAGTTACCTAGCTCTGCTTTGGCTATATCGGAGTCGTTATTTACCAACGCTTCAAATATATTAAAGAAATAATCTTTAGAAATAGCTTTAGGTAAATATTCAGTTTGCGCCTCAGCTAAGCGCTCAAAATAGGCCTCCGCGCCCATTTGTAACTTTTGCGCGACCACATACTCTTTTGGTAGAGGCATGCCTAGCGACTTTAGCTTAAGTTCAGCTTTGCCTTTATTTTCTATAATCGCTGCTGCAGATGGCTCTGGTGATGAGAATAAGACCTCAAATAAGGTTACATTCTCTTCTAAGAAGCGGGAGTAAATAGCGGGCTCACCCAAATCATACAATAACGATGAATGCTTTAAGCATTTATTTACTCGCTCTCGAGTACCTACGTATGAGCCAATAACTTGTGTTGTAGGGTTTATACTTTTGATAAAACGATCTAGTCGAGATTGAATATTAATCAGCCAACCTACATCTACAAATAGTACTTTACTTTGATCAAATATCCCTTGCTCTTTTAAGTACAATTCTAAGCCGTTTCTTCTACTTTCATTCGCTTTATAAATCTCATGTGACAACGACTCTAGCATTGCTGACAATGCCGAAAAATCATTCCAATTAGGTATATAGTCGACTGATTTAAAATGCTGCTCTACTTTTTTTATGACTGCTTTATTTTCAGGATCTAAATTAGCTTTATTTAGAAAGTAACTAATTTTTTTCTCAGCTAGATGAAGGCCTTCTATCAAAAAGTATAAATCGTTAGAGGTTAATTCTGGTTCAAATGTAGCACCTACAACTGAAGCCCTCGATAAGTGTAAATAGCTTGATTCGAATTTATCTTCATTTAGCTCTGACTTGTATAGGGTATCAAATGCCTTTTTAATAATACGCCCATCTCTGGCCATAAAGACTATTTTACGAACACCTTCTGAATCAGCGAGTTGCTTTGTATGCATAGCCATCATGCTAGCAAGAGGTCCTGTAAGCTCAAAGCCAAGTTTAGTGTAAAAATCACTCGCTAATTGAGGATTTTCTAATGACCACATGCGTGCTGCTTGTGTACTAAAGCTATCCCATACTCTCCCCATTTGAGACAGCGTTGCTTTTTTGTCTAATGAAAGCTTAACTAGTTTAGTTTTTGCTTCATAAATAGGGGTAAAACGTACAGCATTAAAACCAGCCTCGCGAGCACACTTAATGTCGCCAATCCAGTTATCGCCAATATGAAGTAGCTCGTTTTCTTTTATATTTGCCTTTGCAGCAAAGCGTTTAACTTCTTTAAATAACTTGCCAGTATCTTTTTTCATTCCTCTTTCTGATGAAAGGAAGAATTCATCCCAGTGATCATAGCCATTCTTTATTAATATACTTTCTATGGTTTGGCGATCTAGATACATGTCACTTGTTATATATATCTGTTTCCCTTGCTTGCGTGCATATTCGTACAATTCCTTACCGATAGGATGAACGATGCAGACGTTTATTTCAGCCTGTTTTTCTATGCTGCTGTTTCTGTAAAGTGGCATGTTTTCATAAATTTCATCGACTGAAATATCATCAACTTTACCTTGTTTACTACCGAGTACTTTACCCGCCGTTTTCATGCGTTCTTCAAATAGCGACAAAATGCCAGCTTCTTTAGCGGTGTGATTATATTCAGCTATGTCAAAAACAACTTCTGGTTCAGCAACTTCTCTAGTAACTAAAGTATCAAAAATATCAAAAGATATAGCTTTAGCACTATCGATAAGCGCCTTATAGTTGTCTAATTTACTATTTCCGCCTACAGATGAAGCTGTAGGTATAAACTTTAATATTTGTGGGGCTATTACTTCTACGTAATGGCGTTTTGCTACTTTATTTTTAGCAACTAAGCCTTTTTTTTGCACGTAACGTATCATCAGTTATCAGCGAAATTGCAGCATCAGCCATTGCAGAAATATCTAGGTATGGCACAACTATACCCGCATCATTTTCTACAAAGGTATGCATACCACCAGCAGTTTCATCAAAACACACTACTGGCAACATTTGCTCTGCAGCTTCCATGCAAACTAACGGATATGGGTCTTCTCTTGATGTTAACAAAAATAGATCACCATGTTTAAAGTAATCTCGTGGGTTAGCCTTCGGGCCTATAAATTTAACAACATCAGCTACACCAAGCTTATGTATTGTGTCCTGAGCATTCAGATCTTTTTCTTTATCAGATCCAATCCAGTGCATTTCTACATTAGAAATATTATTTTCTTTTAACTTGTTCGCTACCTCACAAAATAAGTCAAACCCCTTTCTTTGCTCTACGGCGCCGCAACCAAAAATAATTTTTTTGCCTTCGCATGGGTGCTGTGTTTCCTCTGTCGCTTTGTAGTGATTAATAAAAGGCTTTAAATACTCTAATTCAATTTTATCAAAACGCTTGTTAAGTGAGGCTACACTACCTGGTGATACAGCAATATATTTGCTACATAAACTTTTTAATATTTCTACTTCGTTTTCAAAAATACTAAAAACACTTTCCATTTCATGAACGTGAGTTACAAACTCTGCATGTAAAAATTCAAATGCTTTTGCATAAGGAGCTGCTGCAATCGTATTAACATATATAGTTTGAACATGGTCTCCACAAAAGTCTTGTATATCTTGCTCTGTATGTGGCTTATCGAAAAAAAATGTAGGGGCAATCGATTCGAACTTCGCGTTCCAAGGTCCAGAGGCTCCAACAATAATAGAGAAATTTATATTAGTATTTTCTTTTAACCAGCCCATTAGCGACAATAGTACGGCAGGCGCCCCTGTTTCAGATGCTTCATGCGAAATAAACAAGATAGAGGGAGAGTTAACTTTATTCGTTAAATCAGGATCTACATATTGTACCCTTGCTCTACGTCCTTCGTATTGACCATATAATATATAATGCTCAAGAGGGTTTATATGGGACCCTGCAACATCTGGATTAGACTTTAAATAATATTCCGTATTAAATTCGTGTGATGGGTTACGCCCTTCTTTTGCTCCAAATTTAACAAAATGCTCTATTGGACAGCCCGACACATCTGGGTAATGTTCTTTATAATATTCTTCGCTAAACAAGCCACTATTTTTGAATAGCAAGAAAGTAGGATCTTTTGGAGCTGTTTCTTCGGTAATGATAAGTGGAATAACATCTTCCGAGCTAAGCTCCTTTACCGGTATAGACTCTAATTTTATTTCTTCGGAAAGATTTACTTTTACCTGCTTATCTACTTTTTTTAACTCAGGGAGTCGTGTTCTACTTTCTTGCTCCCCAATTGATATAAAGTGAAATAAAGGATTTACACCTGCTTTTTTTACGTCTTCGTTGTCATTAAGATAGAATGAAGTGTCAAATTTTAAGCTTGGGTTTCTACCTTCTTTCCAGCCAAAGTAAAAATAGTGTTCTGCCGGAGTGTAAATAGAACTTTTTACATCTGGATAGCGATTTGCATAAAATTTTTCATCAAAGTAATCCGAGTTTTCAACTTGGCTGATACGACTTTTATCTTTAAAAGTTTGCTTAATTTTTTTTAATTTTTTTAACATGATTATTTATTCCCTAGTAACGGAAGCCACCATGCTTCGTTATCTAAATACCAATCCAATGTTTTAGCGAAGCCTGTTTCAAAGCTCTCTGCTGGTACATAGCCTAGCTCGTTATTTGTTTTAGTTGCATCAATTGCATATCGGCGGTCGTGCCCTGCACGATCTGTAACGTATGTTATTAATTGCTCAACGTTATTTTCCATAGCAGCTTTAGCATTAGGGAAGCGTTTTGCAAGCTCTGGGTTTGTAGCAAATTTTTCGCCCATTACTTTACATACTAATTTAACTATATCTATATTGGCCCATTCGTTATTGCCGCCAATGTTATAGTTTTCGCCAATACGACCTTTTTTAAGTACAAGCTCTATACCGCGTGCGTGGTCTTCTACGTATAGCCAGTCGCGAATTTGTTGTCCATCGCCATAAACAGGTAAAGGCTTGTCGTTTAAAATATTAGTAACAATAAGCGGTATTAGTTTTTCAGGAAAATGGAACGGCCCATAGTTGTTTGAGCAATTTGATGTAGTAACCTCAAGTCCATAAGTATGGTGGTATGCACGTACTAAGTGGTCGCTTGCCGCTTTTGATGCAGAATATGGTGAGTTTGGTGCGTAAGCTGTTTCTTCAGTAAACGCAGGATCGGTTGCGCTTAATGTGCCGTATACTTCGTCGGTGCTTACATGATGAAAGCGATGCTCTAAAGGCTCGTTAGCAGCTGCTTTTGGCTCGTCTATCCACTTTTTTTTAGCTGCTTTTAATAAGCTGTATGTACCTAGTATGTTTGTTTCAATAAAGGCGTCGGGCCCTGTTATTGAGCGATCTACATGTGACTCTGCTGCAAAGTGTACTATGGTGTTTAACTGATGAGTGTCGATTAGGTTTTCAATTAACGCTGTATCGCAAATATCGCCGTGTACAAAGGTCATATTTGGGTTGTTTGCTACACTGTCTAGGTTTGCTTTGTTACCTGCGTAGGTAAGTGCATCTAGCACTATTACTTTGTCTTGTGGGTTTTGCGCTAACCAGTAATGTACAAAGTTGGCTCCTATAAAACCTGCACCACCGGTTACTAATAAATTTTTTACTGTCATCTGTTATTCCATTTTACAAATTTTGGCTTTACGCCTTATGCCATCGTTACAAGTCATAAGCTGTAAACTCTAAGCCGTAAGACTACAAATTGCTGTTTACTAAATAGTAAGGTAATAAAAGGTTATTTATTTTGACCTTTTATGTGTTTTATTTAGTAATAATAATTACTTTACTCGCCTAAAAAGTGAGGTTTATACCTCACTTACAAAATATTTTTATAACCAAGAAGCTTAATAACACCAGCAAGCTAAGCGCCTGCAATCACTTCTCTTTGTTTTGTGTGTATTCTCTGTGGTGATTAACCACTTTATGAGCGAGGTATAAAACCTCACCTACAAAACATTTTTACCACCGAGAACACAGAGGCGCTTCGCGCTACACTGAGAAGTTACTAGCTCTTCTCCTTTACTTCTCTTTGTCTTCTCGGTGGTAATAATAATCTCTCAATCACTTTATGAGCTTTAGCCCAAAACAATTTTACCACCGAGGGCACAGAAGCGATTCGCGCTTCACGGAGAAGTTACTAGCTCTTCTCCTTTACTTCTCTTTGTCTTCTCTGTGGTAATAATAATCTCTTAATCACTTTATGAGTTTTAGCCCAAAGCAATTTTACCACCGAGAACACAGAGGCGCTTCGCGCTACACAGAGAAGTTATTAGATCTTCTCTTTCACTTCTCTGTGTCCTCTGTGGTGATTAATCACTTAATTACTTTATTAGCGAGGTATAAAACCTCACCTACAAAACATTTTTACCACTGAGAACACCGAGGCCCTTCGCGCTACACGGAGAAGTTACTAGCTCTTCTCTTTCACTTCTCTGTGTCCTCTGTGGTGATAATAATCTCTTAATCACTTTATGAGCTTTAGCCCAAAACAATTTTACCACCGAGGGCACAGAGGCGCTTCGCGCTACACGGAAAAGTTATTAGCTCTTCTCCTTCACTTCTCCTAGCTTACCGGCTGGAGAGCGGATTTTACACGCTAATACGTTTCAGCCCGTCAAGCAACCGGACCTGATTAAAATTAATTAATAGCCCAGTTTTTATGCCTGTTAACTTTAAATAAGTTATAAGCTGAGCTGAATGAATAGGCAGCAGTTTATCAACAGCTTTTAATTCAATAATCAATTTTTCAGGTATCAATATGTCTAACCTATACCCTGCATCTATACTTATACTTTTATAGCTAATCGGTAATGCAACTTGATTCATAGGTAACAAACCAGCTTGTTGTAACTCATAAAGTAAGCAATTTTCATAACTAGATTCTAATAAACCAGGACCAAGTGTTTTATGTACTTCAATAGCGCAACCAATTACAGTTTTAGTTACCAAATCTTCCATAAATAGCGCCCTTAGAATCTATTTAGCACCTAAATAATTATAAACCCGTATTTTACCACCGAGAACACCGAGGCGCTTCGCGCTACACGGAGAAGTTACTAGCTCTTCTCCTTCACTTTTCGGTGCTCTCTGTGGTGATTAACCTCTTTATGAGCGAGGTATTATAAAACCTCACCTACAAAACATTTTCACCACCGAGAGCACCGAGGCGCTTCGCGCTACACGGAGAAATTATTAGATCTTCTCCTTCACTTCTCTGTACTCTCTGTGGTGATTAATCACTTTATGAGCGAGGTATAAAACCTCACCTACAAAACATTTTTACCACCGAGAACACCGAGGCGCTTCGCGCTACACGGAGAAGTTACTAGCTCTTCTCCTTCACTTCTCTTTGTCTTCTCTGTGGTGATAATAATCACTTAATCACTTTATTAGGAGGTACAAAACCTCACCTATAAAATTAACCTATTGGTTAAGTTTTAGCTCTGTTAGCATTTCTTTTAATTGTGCGCGCCAGTGAACTGTTTTTACGCCACTTATTTCTTCAGTCTGAGCTTTATTTAACACGCTAAATGCAGGGCGTTTAGCTGGTGTTGGGTAGCTTGCTGCTGGTATTGCACTAATTGGTATTGATTTAGTTAATAGCCCTTGCTCAATTGCAAGCTCTTGTATTGCTACTGCAAAATCGTACCACGAAGCTACACCCGCATCGGTCCAATTTAAAATAGTTGCTGTATTTTCAGTATTTAAAACTTGCTCACTGCTTGCTTTAGCTACTAAAGCCCATAGCATATTCGCCAAACCTGCCGCCCATGTTGGCGTACCCACTTGGTCGCCTACTATACCTAACTGTTCTTTTCCTGCCATTAATCGTAACATTGTTTTTACAAAGTTATTACCAAAAACAGAATAAACCCACGCGGTACGCACTATAGTTGCTTGCGAGCCTAAAATTTCATTAATAGCCTGCTCACCAGCTAGTTTAGACGCGCCATAAACGCCCAAAGGATTTGTTGCATCGCTTGCGGTATAAGGCATAGTGCTTGTGCCATCAAACACAAAATCGGTCGAAATATGTATAAGCCTGGCGTTAATATGCTTGCATGTGCTTGCTAAGTTAGCAGCAGCTAACTTATTTACTGCATAGGCTGTATCGGTATCGGTTTCGGCTTTATCAACCGCTGTATAAGCTGCAGCATTAATAACTATATCTGGCGAGTGTGTTATTAGTAACTCGTTTACCTGTTCGGCATTACTAATATCAAGCTCTTTTGAGCCAAAGCATATTAGCTCTACATTGCTTGGGCAGGTTTTTTGTAACTCTGAGCCTAGTTGGCCATTTTTACCTGTTACTAATATTTTCATAATGAGTACTTAATTTGGGGCTATTAAAATTTTGGGGCGTTTTTAAAGCTAAGGCCGGCTTCGTCTTTAGCTGATAACTGCGGTAACTTACCTTCAACTAATGGCCAATCAATATTTAGAGTTGGGTCGTCCCACTTTATTGATACTTCAACATTTGGGTTATAAACGTCGGTACATTTATATACAAATTCGGCGGTTTCTGTTGTTACATAAAAACCGTGTGCAAATCCTTCTGGCACCCACAATTGGCGTTTATTTTCAGCCGAAAGCAACACGCCTACCCACTGCCCAAAAGTTGGCGAGCTTTGGCGCATATCTACGGCTACGTCGTATACTTCACCTTGCGTTACACGCACTAATTTACCTTGGGTATTTTGTGTTTGGTAGTGTAAGCCGCGCAGTATACCGTGCGCCGATTTGCTGTGGTTTTCTTGCACAAAAGTGCGCTCGCCACAGTGTTGGTTAAATAGCTCTGTGCGAAAAGTTTCCATAAAAAAACCGCGCTCGTCACCAAATACTTGTGGCTCAATAATTTTTACATCAGGGATGCTAGTTTCAATAAATTTCATTTTAATGCCTATTAAAATACTGTTTGCTCTAAAAGCGATAATAAGTACTTGCCATAGCCTGATTTTTTAAGCGGCTTTGCTAGCTTTTTAAGCTGTTCTGCATTTATATAACCCATGCGGTAGGCTATTTCTTCTGGGCAGTTAATTTTTAAGCCTTGGCGTTTTTCTATTGCGCGAATAAAGTTAGCAGCATCTAGTAAATCATCTAGCGTACCTGTATCTAACCAAGCGGTGCCACGGCCCATTATTTCAACATTTAGCTCTTTTTTAGCGAGGTATTGGTCTATTACGTCGGTAATTTCAAGCTCGCCTCGCTCAGAGGGTTTTACATTTTTAGCAAACTCCACTACGCGACTATCAAAAAAGTATAACCCTGGTACTGCGTAGTTAGACTTAGGTTTATCTGGCTTTTCTTCTATTGAAATGGCTTTGCCGTTTTGGTCAAACTCAACCACACCATACGATTTAGGGTTTGAAACATGGTAACCAAACACTGTAGCACCTTGCTCGCACTCAGTTGCATTTTGCAGCGATAATGATAAATCGTGACCGTAAAACAGGTTGTCGCCAAGCACAAGTGCCGCGCATTGGCCTTGTAAAAAGTCTTCAGCTAATAAAAATGCTTGCGCTAGGCCATCTGGACTTGGTTGCTCTTTGTATTCAAATGTTATACCCCATGCACTACCATCGCCTAGTAGCTCTTTAAAACGAGGTAACTCAGCGGGGGTCGAAATAATTAAAATCTCGGTAATACCTGCCATCATCAAAGTAGATACCGGGTAAAATATCATCGGTTTATCGTAAACAGGCATTAATTGTTTACTCACCACTTTTGTAAGCGGGTATAAACGTGTACCCGAGCCGCCCGCTAATATAATGCCTTTACGAGCGGACTTATACAGCGGTTTTGTTAATGAATTCATATAGATTCCTGTCTATCTAATTATTATTTTAGCGCTAAACTCAATGCTACCTTAGCTCTTTTACTGTGGCTAAAATTATTTTACCAATACCAAATAGCATTAATTGCAGCACGGCAAAAAGTAAAATATTGTAAAGCGTATCTGGGTATTTACTGTCTTGTGGTAGCGTGGCTGACTCAACCACTACTAAATATTTAAGCTGCCTATAAGCCTCAATTCTGGCTTTATCGAGCGATACCTCAGAAGATGTATAACCTTTAAGCGCTAGCTCTAACTCAATTTTTAAGTCAGAAAATTGCGCAAGCACCTCGCTTACAGAGGTTCCATTATTTTTAATATTACTATTGGTGCCTTGCTGGGTAGAAAGCCTATCTCGCTCTAACTCTAGCTGGGTTTTAAGTGCGCTCAGCTCCGACGCTAGCATAACTACTTGCGGGGCTTTTTCGGTCATAGTTGAGCGTAGCCCTTTTAGCTCTGCACTTTTAGTCGCTATTTTCCCCTCAAGCCCATAGGTTATTTGCTGCAGCGCCATGCCTTCGGCCTCTGGGTCAAGTAAGTTATTTTTTTGCTGAAACGCAAGAGTGTTTTTTTGTGCATCACGCAAGCGTTGCTCAACTTTTGCATGCTCTAATCGTATAAACTTTAATTGCGCATCAGCTAGTTGGTGGCCTATTGAATTTATATACCACTCTGCACGGTTAACTATTGTTTGGGTTAGAGTGTTTGCAAATTCAGGCGTAAAGCCCTGGGCTAATATTTTTAGTACACCTGAGTCTTCGTCTATTTCAATAGTGGTGTGGTCAATGTAATAACTTAGTAGGTCTTCACTGCTAGCGTTGCTACTTAACCCCGTAAAAATATCGCCATGCTCTTGGTAATGTGCTTTTAAGTTATTGTGTGCTTGTAAGTAATTAAGCATGTCTTGCGAGTGTATGTACGCTTTAGCTATTTCGGTATCGGCTGTTGAGTTACCACCCACACCTAGGCCACTAAGTAGCGCCATTGAAGGGTCCATTGTTGCCATGCCGTCAGGCTGCTGAATTATTAATTGTGCACGGCTCTCATATCTAGGGGCTGCTAAAACGAGTTGGTAAAAAGCAAATAATATAAAAGGCACAACCAATAGTACAAACCACGGCTTAGTAAATAAGTGTAGGCCGCGCTTATTATTTAACTTAGCCATAGCAGCTTGCTTTACGTTTGGTTTTGCATTTTGCTCGGTAGAGGTACTTGATTGTGTTTGCTTTGCTTTGCTATTTATTTTGTCAGTAAGCCTAGCTAACTCTTTATTTATTTGCTCGCTTTTAGGTTTTAAATTACGAGCGCGCTGCATAACACGCCTTGCTAGGTATATATCATTTTGTTCAACCCGTTGAGCAAGCCCTATTAACTCCTCACCATTATCCCAAATGGCTTTATCGGTTTTTAACCCTAGCTCTGTAAAGCGCTGTTCTATTTTTTCTACCGCTTGTTGACTCATAATTATAATGCCTGGTAATGAGCAATTCCTTGCTCTAAATCGTTGTAAAAAGTAAGTTCACCTTGGTGCAATACAATGGCGCTATCACAAAAATGGCGTAGTTCGTCCATTTCGTGGCTTACCATTATCACATTAGCATTTTTACTTTTGTATGTGAGGGCTTCGCGCGTTTTTTTTCTAAAGTTTGCATCGCCTACCGAGGTAACCTCATCTATTAGGTATACGTCAAAATCTATACCTATTGAACAAGCAAATGCTAGGCGGGGTTTCATGCCGCTAGAGTAAGTTTTTACTGGTAAATCAAACTTTGGACCCAGCTCGGCAAATTGGCGTACACGGCGCACGTATTGGTCTAAGTCGGCAACGCCGTTAATCATTCCTATAAAGCGGGCATTTTCGGCGCCACTCATTTGCGGGTGAATTCCTGTGGCAAGCGCTACCGGCCACGATAAGTGAAGGTCGGTAATAATTTCACCTTTATTAGGGTATTCGCTGCCAGCAAGCATTTTAAATAACGTAGATTTACCTGCGCCATTAGAGCCTAAAATAGCAATGTTATGGCCGCTAGGTATTTCAAAGCTTATATTTTTAAAAATATATTGGTTACCTAACGTAGAGGGGTAGTACTTGGTAACATTTTGCAGCTTAATCACTTAATACTCCTTGTTGCATAAGGTTACCTGCTTAGCGCCTGTTTCCACGAAACGTGGTAAACAGCTAAAGCAAAAAACAATAATACAATCGTACAAGCTAATAAATAAAACTCACTTACTGCCTCTGTAGGGTAAGTGCTATAAGCCGCATGACGAGTTAACTCTATTGCATGCAAAATTGGGTTCCAATCTAAATATGGCCAGTACTCTTTAGGTATATCCTCCATCGAAAAAAATACACCCGATATAAAAAACAAAGGCCTGGTTAAAATGCCTCGTACTTTAGTAATTTCAGGTACATAACATTGTCCAATAGCAAATAGTAACCCCAGTGACAACGCTATAATCCATACTGCAAAAGCGTTGGTTATTAAAAATAATGGATCGTCTATATTAATATCCATTTTAAATAAAAACATAAGCAATAATATAAGCAAAAATACAAATAGCTTAACGAGTAAATAAAAACAACTACTGGCTAATACACTACTAATTGGCTGCACTTGCCTAAAGGCAAATAAGGCTTTATTTTTTTTTATTGAATTTGCTGAGTTATTTAAAGTTTCTAAAAACAATTGAATTAACAGCATGCCGTACATCATAAATTCGAATGTGGGCACTGTATGCGAGTCACTACCTGAGATCAGGCCGCGTAAGTACGATAGTAAAAATATAAAGCTTAATGGCTGAAATACCGCCCACGCTAAACCAAATTTATCGTTGAAGCCTGTGCGGATTTCTCGTACAAAAAGGGCAAATATAACGTCGCGCCATATTGCCCAGTTATTACGTTTAAGTACTGTGGTCATTTAGGTGGCCACATTTGCCGCAATAGCAATTTGATAAATTATTTGCGTTATATCTTTAACCGATTGCAAAAACTTGGTGTCGACTTTTGGGAGTACCAAAATTTGGTCACCTGGTTTTAAGGTGCCGTAAGCGTCTACGTCTATCATGCCGTTAGGGTGTATAACCATTATTTGGTCGTAATTGGCGCGTTCGCTGTAGCCACCCGCCCATGCTATGTAGTCGTCAATTGTTGCATTTTGGTTGTACACAAGCGCTTGTGGCATGAGTACTTCGCCGCCTATGTGTATTAAATCAGTTTTTGCTGGTATGTATATTACATCCCCCTGCTCTAACCTAATATTTGCAACTTGACCTTGATCAGAAATAACTACTTTGCCAAGTGGAACCGCTTTGCGGGCACGTTCGGTAAACTCTAAAATCATTTTACCTTCTTCGGCTCTTATTTTAGCTTCTCCGTCGGACGACGCTGGGGCGGTAAATATGCTGCGCTCTAATCGGTCTAACGCTTGGTCAATCATCTCTTTTTGCTTTTTAGCAACGCTTTTACGCTGTATATAAATTGACTTGTAGTCAGCAAGGTCTTTATTTATTTGTATATTGGCAAGTAAGTCGTGCAAGCGTGTGTTATTTTTTACTGCAAAGTACGAAGACCCTAAATAACTGCCAGCTACCTGAATGTCGAGTACCTGCGCACGTATATCGTCGTTAAAAATAAGGCGGTCGCCATCTTTAAGTGTAAAGCTTTTAAACTCGTTGTAAGGTAAGTAAACCGAAAATGGGCCTGTTTTACGATCGCCTACTATTCCTACGTGGCTTACTTTAGCAAGTGGCAAGGCAAATTTTGCTAGTTGCTCACCCGTTGCTTGATTATCTTTAAACTCAAACCTAAATGGTGCTCTTACACTGCCTGATACAACAACTGTTGCCTTTTGGCGCTCAACTAAAATTACGTCGTTGTCTTTAAAGTTAAACTTAGGGAGGTAACCACTTAGTATAAAGTCGTATAGGTCAATATTTTGAATTACTTTATTGTTGCGTAATACCTTTATAGAGCGGTAACTGCCTCGTTCAGAGTCTATTCCACCGGCTCGCTTTAAGTAGTACAAAATACTGTCGGAAGCTATACCTGCATATTGCCCAGGACGAACAATGCTACCACTTATGTAAACACTCACTGGCGTTGCTGTAAGTAAGTTTACGTATATTTGTACACTACTTTTATATACTTCTTTTATTTTATTGCTTACATAACTGTTTAGCTGGCTTGCTTTTACGTCTGCTACGTATACAGGACCTACATTAGTTATAAATAAATTACCTTGGTTATCAACCGTTATAACTTCTGATTGATTTATTGCACCCCACAGCCAAATAGAAACTTTGTCGCCTGGTGCTATTGTATAATCGTCGTTTAAACCATCTTGGCGCTCACTTTCGTAACCACCTGCAAATAAGTTTGCACCATATGGAGGTGGTAAGCCAAGCTCAGGAGTAGGTAGTAATTCAGCCGCTGACATTTCGCCTGGCAATAATGTTCCTGAGCGCCCTTGTTTATTATATGTTCCATTTTGTAACGCAGCATTAGGTAGTTGTGTTTGAGTTGTACCTGCGCTTTCAAGCAGGCTTAAAGACATTTGTTCTGCTGCAGTAACATTAGCGCTAAATAGACTAAAGGTAGAGCAGGTTAATATTAAAAATGTTTGAAATATTTTGCTTAGCATGTTCATAAAGGGCTTAAGCTCCAAAGCTAATTTGGTTGTTTTTGTTTTCAATTACTTGAGGCGTTACTACCCATTGCTGGTTGGTATTTTTACACACAGCTCGACGTTCTTGTTCGGCTAATTGTTCTGCTCTTTTTAAATAAACCACTCTACAGTTTTCACCCAATGCTGACGTATATTGCAGGCCTAATGTAAACTCAATATCATTGTATTGGCCTGTATAGCCTTGCGGCTTAGAGTCTAATACATCACTTAAATACGTGGGTAATGCGCTAGTACCCATAGATTTTATTGGCTCGTCTATTAATGCGCGTGTTGCGTGAAGAACAGGAGGTGGCGTAGCACAGCCTGTTAAAAACAGAAAAGGGAGAAGTGATAGTAAAACTTTATTATTTTTCATTATTTATTTTCTAATCTATTGGTAAGTAACAAAATAAAATCCTTGATGTGGCTAAATTTTCGTTAGCTTTTTCCATACTTGTTTAGTAATTGCCGAATAACACATAAAAAACAATAAAAAAGACACTAGCATTATCCACTCTGCAACTGCATAAACTTCAGCTAAACAACCTAGCAGGGCAAGTATACTTGCACCAGACGAAATAACAATAAGCGAAAATCGATGGCTGTAACCTGCTGCTTCAAAAATATGATGCAAATGCTGTCTGTCAGCCTGAAAAGGGGATACACCTGATTTGACTCTTCGCATTATTACTGTTGCCATATCCATTAAAGGTACCGCAATTATATACAAGGCCGTTACAGGTCTTAATGCTGGCGCATCTAATTCTATTCCTATTACCATGAGCCAAACTAGAGTTAAGCCTATGAGCATATTGCCTGAGTCACCCATAAATATTTTTGTAGCTGAACTGTGCAGTTTAAGATTAAATATTAAATACCCTAATAAGGCGGCAATAAATAAAAAAGGCAGCAAATACCATGCATTAGTTACTCGACTTAGTAAAAACGCCAAAGCAGTAAATGCAACTACACTTAGTAAACCGACTAACCCGTCCATGCCATCCATCATGTTAATAGCATTGATTCCTGCAATAATAGCAATAACTGTTAATACAATCCCAAACCCTGCTAATTTGAGTTCAAACCAACCTAAAATATATCCTAAGCTGTGTAAGTAGATCTCTGTTCCAAATATAACTAACGAGGCTACAAGCACTTGTGCAACAAGTCGGATTTTTACCGAGAGTTGATAACGATCATCTAAAGTACCCAAAAAAAGTACCAACGCTGATGCAACTAAATAAATATTTAAGTTTCGGCTGTGTTCTATAAATAACATTGAAGTAATTAATACGGCTAAATAAATTGCAATTCCGCCAACTAAAGGGATGTTTCCTTTATGTATTTTTCTATCGCAAGGGAAGTCAACCAACCCTGTTTTTACAGCAATAGGATTAATCACTTTTATGGCAACAAGTGAGATAATAAACGTAATTGAGAGAGGGAACCAAAAATCCATTATTTATCCATCAATGTAAATAGGCTAATACATAAGCACACAAATCACTCATAACAATGCAAAAACCTCACATTTATATCAATAGATTATAACTATATTAGCAATAAATAAAAGCTAAAAAATATTAAGGTTAATTAACATTTTAAAAATAACACAACAAAAAAGAGCTTAACACGCCTAAGGTACTAATTTACTCAATATTAAAACACAATATAGATAGATTGGTTTAAACACAGGCTGAACAGTTATTATTTTTGCTGTATCCGCATTTAAGCTTTTATATATTGAATAAATGATGCAAACCATAACTGTTCTTGAATATTTACACTTTAACTTCTATTTTAGATACCAACGTAAATATAAGCACCAATAAGGACAGTTAATGCAAATACTTCATCATGGGGCCGTTAACGGGGTTACCGGCTCGTGTCACGAACTAGTTATTAACGAGCAAACAAGCGTGCTTATTGATTGCGGGTTGTTTCAAGGCGAAGACTCTAAAGCCGACCTATCTATTGAGTTTGATATAGCCTGTGTTACTGCGCTTATTGTTACCCATTGCCATATTGATCATGTTGGTCGTATTCCTTACTTATTAGCTGCAGGTTTTAAAGGCCCTATTTTTACAAGTATTGCATCGGCCAGCTTACTACCCTTAGTAATAGAAGATGCTTTAAAAGTAGGTGTAACTCGCGACCCTAAAATTATAAAAGCGTGTTTAAGCCTGCTAAACAAACGCATAGTTGCCGTTGATTATAAAACATGGTTTGAACTACCAAGTAGAGGTGAACAAACTGCCAAAGCACGGTTTCAGCGGGCTGGCCATATATTAGGTTCTGCCTACGTAGAAATTGATATTACTAATAGCGATAACAACAAACATCGCGTTGTATTTTCAGGAGACTTAGGCGCGCCATATACCCCGCTACTCCCTTCGCCTAAGCCGCCCTACAAAGCCGACACCCTAGTTATTGAATCAACCTACGGTGATAAAAATCATCAAGGCCGAAAAGAGCGAACTCAAACTTTAAAAAATGTGATTGAACGCGCTGTTGCCGACAATGGTATTGTTTTAGTACCTGCTTTTAGTATTGGCCGCACACAAGAGCTGCTATATGAGCTTGAGCAACTCATACATAGCTCATCTAAAAAGTCTAAGTGGCGAGACATTCACGTAATACTCGATTCCCCCATGGCAGCTAACTTTACCGAGCAATATAAAAAATTTAAGCACCTTTGGGATAGCGAGGCCAAACGCAAAATTGCAAACGGTAGGCACCCGCTCGATTTTAAAAACCTAACTACTGTTGATTCACATAAAGAACATATGGCTATTATTAATTATTTGAGCTCACGCCAAACGCCAGCCATTATATTAGCTGCAAGCGGTATGTGCACAGGTGGCCGTATAGTTAATTACTTAGAGCATTTTCTAAGTGATGAAACCACCGATGTACTTTTTGTAGGTTACCAAGGCCATGGTACTTTAGGCCGCGAAATTCAAAAATATGGCTCACGTAACGGGTATATTTTTATAAATAATACACGCATTACCATAAACGCAAAAGTACATACAATTAGCGGGTACAGCGCCCATGCAGATCAAAAAGGATTAGTTAAGTTTGTAACGGGTATGTATAAAAAGCCAAGCCATATAAAAATTGTACATGGAGATGATGATGCAAAAAACGCTTTGGCAGCAAAGTACAAAGAGATATTAAGTAGTGAAGTTAAAATAGAGATTGGTAAATTGTAGGCGTGAAGCTTGCTCACGCAATTTGATAAATACGTAAAAGCTGCGCTTTTAATGCGCCTACATTCTCACATACACCGAGGATGAAAAACCCACGTAGGCGTGAAGCTTGCTCACGCATGAGGGCTCAAAAAGGAATAAAAATATATGGCTAACACACATAAACGTTTAAAAGGCAGGTGCCCTACCATTAATGCTTTTTACTCCATAACTTTATGTTGCTATTCTCGTAAGCCGTTATTAGCTAATTACTTAAATGCACGATTGATATCAAAAGAACTTGCCCTGTTTTCTAAAAATAATTCACTTAGTACTATTTGCTACGTAATTATGCCTGATCATATACATTGGCTTTTACAGTTAAATAGTAATTCTGACCTATCAAACCTAATTAGGAAGTTTAAAAATATTACAACTTATAGGCTTAATAAACAAAACGGTACAGAGGGAAAGGTATGGCAATCTAATTACTATGACCACAAAGTAAGAGATGGTGAAGATATAATAAATCAAGCTAGATATATAGTTGCAAACCCTTTACGCGCAGGGTTAGTAGACAACATACGCAAATACCCATACTGGGCTAAAGTATCCCCAGAATTAGCCTTTACATATCAATGAACTAACAGTATTAAAAAATGTGGGTAGTGAGGGAACATTCATGGTGTTTTGTGATCTTATGAATCGCTTAAAAACAACAGAACTAAACACCATGAATGCGTCTACTATTTTGCACAATATGCTCCGCGCTGTCACCCCTAACTCTATTCATAAAGCCAGATTTAATACTCTAGTCGCTGCCGTTAAATCTCTTTTGCACTGTCAGCAATGCACCTTGACGTCTATCGGCCGCAATTTGGATTCAAAAACAACTGAAAAACATGATATTAAACGTATTGACCGACTACTCAGTAACAATGAGCTTTTGCGTGAATCGATATCGGTTTATGTTCGCTTAAGCCGCTTTGTGGTCACTGAAAAGCATCCCGTCATTTTGGTCGATTGGAGCCATGCTGATACACAAACCAAATACTGTATTCTGCGTGCCAGCATTGTCAGTGAAGGTCGCTCTTTAACCCTGTATCAGGAAAGTGCATTCAGCTTTCAATATCATTGCCCAAAAGTGCAAAAACGGTTTTTAAAGATGCTCAAACTGATCTTGCCGAGTGATTGCCGCCCCGTGATTGTGACGGATGCGGGCTTTAAAGTCCCCTGGCTCAAAGCCGTGCGGAACAATGGCTGGCATTATATTAGTCGGGTTCGTGGTACGGCACATTTGAAAACGCAGGACAGCGATGAGTTTATTCCATGCCAGTCACTATTCAAGAACAATCAGCGTAAGAGCCAGTATCTTGGCGCGACCGAGCTGACCAAAAGTGCAAAATATCAAACTCATGCAGTGTTGGTTGGCAAGGGACATAAGTTATTAAAAAGAGATAAAAAACGCGGTTATAAGGAGCCTTGGCTACTCGTTTCTTCTCTTCCAAAAAGACACCACTTTCTCGAAAAGGTGCTCAAGCTATACGGAATGAGAATGCAGATAGAGGCAGGGTTTCGAGACCAAAAAAGTGTTAGGTTCGGCTTAGGCTCAGATCTGCACAGAACGAACAAACTCTATCGATTAGACATACTTTTACTGCTCGCAACATTGGCTCATTGGTTCTCAATGATGCTGGGTGCTGTGATAGACAAAGCAGGAAAGACAGGGGCTTTTCAAGCTAACTCAAGCAAAAACAGGCGAGTAGTGTCATGGGCATTTGTTGGGTTGCGATACTTCAAAAAACAGTCCATTAAGCTGCGGCGGCGAGATTACTTGGAAGGGCTAGCCTATTTCGTACAGGTGGTAGTGCAACTCGATTGGAAAAATATGGATGTGAGTGATGTGATTGAAATTTAATAATTATTTTTGGGGATCCCTTAGCATACTGGGATTGCGTTTACTTGTAAAAGCTGCGCTTTTAGTGCGCCAGCAAGCAAGGCGCCTACATTCTCACATACACCGAGGATGGAAAACCCACGTAGGCGTGAAGCTTGCTCACGCAATTTAGTAAATACGTAAAAGCCGCGCTTTTAGTGCGCCAGCAAGCAAGGCGCCTACATTGTCACTACACCGAGGATGGAAAACCCACGTAGGCGTGAAGCTTGCTCACGCAATTTAATAAATACGTAAAAGCTGCGCTTTTAGTGCGCCAGCAAGCAAGGCGCCACATCGTCACATACACTGAGGATGAAAAACCCACGTAGGCGTGAAGCTTGCTCACGCAATTTAGTAAATACGTAAAAGCTGCGCTTTTAGTGCGCCAGCAAGCAAGGCGCCTACAACGTGACGCACCAAAAATATAAAAACCTGCGTAGGCGTGAAGCTTGCTCACTCAATTTAATAAATACGTAAAAGCTGCGCTTTTAGTGCGCCAGCAAGCAAGGCGCCACATGGTCACATACACCGAGGATGAAAAAACCCACGTAGGCGTGAAGCTTGCTCACGCAATTTAGTAAATACGTAAAAGCCGCGCTTTTAGTGCGCCAGCAAGCAAGGCGCCTACAACGTGACACACCAAAAATATAAAAACCCACGTAGGCGTGAAGCTTGCTCACGCAACCTATTCTAAGAGCCGCTTACGTTGGGTAAAGCAGTTACATTAGTTTGGCTACTTTGTTTTTCTTGCCAGTTAAGGTCGCATATGCCATCTGTTGGAGCAAATGCAGTAGGCGCTTGCAGTAGCAGCTTACGTATTAGAATATGATCTGAGTCATCACATGCTGCTTTGAGTTTACCTAAAAATGGCTCTAGCTCATGCCATGGCATTTTTATTTCTTGCGCACTTAAAATTCTTGGATGATCGGTACCAATAACATTGTCGCCAATAAGTAGCTCTTCAAAAAGCTTTTCGCCAGGGCGCAAACCTGTACATTTTATTTCTATATCACCATTTGGCCGTTTTTCGTGCTTAACTTCAAGCCCCGATAAGTGGACCATTTTAGTTGCTAAATCTTTGATTTTTATTGGTTCACCCATATCAAGTACAAACACATCGCTGCCGACTCCCATAGCACCAGCTTGAATAACCAATTGAGCAGCTTCTGGGATCGTCATAAAGTAGCGTGTGATATCTTGATGGGTTAATGTTATTGGACCACCGGCTTTTATTTGCTTTCTAAATAATGGTACAACAGAACCAGAAGAACCCAGTACGTTACCAAAACGTACCATTGTGAAACGTGTCGAACTTTGAATATCAGACAACCCTTGCAATACAAGCTCTGCCATGCGTTTTGTAGTTCCCATAATATTTGTTGGGCGCACCGCTTTGTCTGTTGAAATGAGAACAAAAGTATCGACTTTTGCATTTATAGCTGCCGTAGCAACGTTGTAAGTCCCATAGATATTATTTCGTACACCTTCAACTACGTTATGCTCTACTAATGGGACATGCTTATACGCCGCTGCATGGTAAACGGTTTTGACTTTAAAAGTAGAAAACGTAGATTCAACTAGTTTTTTATTTTGTATTGAACCCAAAATA
The DNA here is from genome assembly GCF_031198785.1 of Pseudoalteromonas sp. HL-AS1. Taxonomy (NCBI): domain Bacteria; kingdom Pseudomonadati; phylum Pseudomonadota; class Gammaproteobacteria; order Alteromonadales; family Pseudoalteromonadaceae; genus Pseudoalteromonas; species Pseudoalteromonas sp. HL-AS1. Next base: position 512,801 of record NZ_CP133569.1, on the reverse strand, counting down.
GGTATTACTTCTATATTTAAACCGTTTGTAGTGCGGTATTCCGATAACTCTTTTTCTATTGCGTATAGAGCAAACTCAGACAACTCAAAAAGCACTATTTTAGTTGGGTTGTTTTTAATTATTTGCCTACATAGTTCCGAGCCGATTGATCCGCCCGCACCTGTTACCATTACTATTTTATTTTCTATATTTGCTGACATTAAATCTTGACGTGGCTGAACCGAATCTCTGCCTAATAAGTCATCTATTTCTACATTTTTCACTTCATCAAGGTTGGTTGTACCCGAAACGATATCAGCCATACCTGGAATGGTCATTACTTGTAATTTAAATTTCTCTATTGCATTAAGCACTTCTTTTCGACGACTTCTTGAAACGCTAGGTAGTGCAAGTAGAATTTTATTAACGCATTTTTGCTTTGCGATTTCAGAAATTTGAGAAGGCGGATGAACGCACACCCCCTGAATTAACGATAAATGCTTTTTAGGATCGTCATCAATAAAGGCAACAGGTGAGTATTCTGACCCATTAGCTAGCGCAGTAGCAAGTTGCCGTCCAGCAGAACCCGCACCGTATATAATAACTCTTTCTTTACGACGCATTGTTATTTGCCCTACAACAGCCCTGACAGCCAGTCGAGCTCCTCCTACAAATAGAATACAAAAACTAGCGTATATAAATGGCACTGTTCGTGGGACTGGTGCACTCAAAAAGAAAGATAGAACAGTTAAGTAAACGGTGGAAAGCATAACACCTGCGATAATAGCCCACATAGCCTGCATGTTCATATAGCGAAGTACAGCTCTGTACAGCCCTAGTTTCACAAAGCTTAATAAACTTAGGGGGAGGACTGCTGCGAGTAGTATCCATGTGTGGTTATTTTTTAAAACAGCCGTGCTGTCGAGCCTTAATAAAAAGGCAAGCCAAAAGGCAACAATAATAAAAATGCTATCTACAAAAAGCGATACGACTCTTTTCTGAGGGCGAGGCAAGTTAACTAAAAATTTTAAAAACACAATATATTTCCCTGAAGCTAGCAGCGATACTGCCATTCTATTAGTTGCAATTTTACTACACGATGAACGACTGTTGCACTTAATAATTAAAGACTATATGCAAAATATTAAATAGTCTTTATGTATTTAGTTACTTTGTGTAATTTTCAGAATGCTACTTAACTCTATCACCACTGCCACTTCCAGTAACCGTTTGTAATATATAAGTAAAGTAGAGCTTGAGATTCAATGTGGCGATCATTTTGGCATCTGTTTCTGCTAGCAGCTCAGGAGTAGACATGTCAATTTCGTTAACTTGCGCTAATCCCGTTATGCCTGGTCGAACTGCAAATACATTCTTAACATCTCGAGCCTGGGTTAGCTCTTCTTGATTGAACAGCCCTGGACGAGGGCCAACTAAGCTCATTTCACCTTTTAGTACATTCCAAAGCTGCGGTAGCTCGTCTAATTTTGTCTTTCGTAAAAAACCACCAAATGTTGTAATAGATGCAGTGCTTGCTAAATGGCTAGCTACCGAGGCAGTATCTACTGTCATTGTTCTAAATTTGACTAAAGTAAACGGTTTTTTATTCCGCCCTACACGCTGCTGCATAAAAAGCGGCGAGCCAGTATCAAATAAGCCAATGACATATAAAATGAACAAAAATGGCATCGTAAGTATTAAACCTACTAAAGAAAACAAAATGTCGAGTATTCGGATCATCAATTAACCTATTTAATTTTTTGCAGATAATTTAAAGCCATCTTCAACTGAATATGGAGGTGTCCATTTTAACGTATCTTTTGTATGAGTAATATCTACTTGTAGAGATCCTATTAAACGATCAACTACGCTTTTTTTACCTAATATTGAGCCGGCAATTGAAAATAACGTTGGCGGTACTGGGAGCGCTAGATTTGACTTGCCCTGTACCTTAGCCATTAATTGTACCATTTCTGCAGTGGAAAGGTCATGGTCATCACTAACCAAAAACACTTGATTAGTAGCATTTGGATGCTCAATACACACTTCTATGAGATCAACTAAGTTATAAACAGAAACTAAGCTTCGCTTATTTTTATTTATCGCTCTAAAAGGTAAAGGAAACCCTTTATTGACTAAACTCATTAAAGAAGCAAAGTTAGCCTTTACTCCTTTACCGTAAACTAACGGAGGCCTTATTATGACTATTTCCATACCTGTTTTTTTTCCTAAAGCTAGTAGCTTTTGCTCTGCCTCTGCTTTAGATATTCCATATGGATCTTCTGGAGAATTTTCTTGTTCGGTGAAGGGTTCACGCCCTGTTGTGCTCTCCCCATTGACTTTTATCGTACTTATAAATATGAACCGCTTAACACCAGCCTCTGCTGCCTGAGTAGCTAAATTTAACGTCCCTTGGGTATTTACAGCCCTAAACGCATCAATAGGATTTTTTGTTTTTTCATTCATAACATGAACCCGAGCTGCTAAATGGATTAGCACATCGTTAGAGCGGAGCATCGAAGAGTAGTCAGTCTTCATATCAATACTAGCACGTAAATGATTATCCGAAGTCTTACCTTTGCGCCCTATCGTTTTAACTGTATATTTTGCACCTAAAGATTTAACCAAGGCTCGTCCAACAAAGCCTGTTGAACCTGTAATTATTAAATTAGACATTACTTTTAGGTCTTTTGATGAGTTCTAACACTTTAAATGGGAGCTTAAAGAGCAAAATTAATATATTTGTATAAATTCCGTTTTCTTTACACGCTTTAACTATTTCTTTATTTAATGTAATTGAACTCTTAATACCTGATGTACTAACCCCACCATCGCGCATTCTAACCAATGTACTGTTGATATGCTTGAAGCGAGCTTTGTGTACAAGTAGAAATCGGATAAATATTTCGTAGTCAGCTGATATTTTATAATCTATTTTATAAAGCCCATATTTATCATATAAGTCTTTTTTTATAAATGATGCAGGATGAGGAGGCATCCAACCAAATCTTAACTTCCATGCTTTGAAGTTAGGTAGGGAGTAAAATCGTGTAATATGGTTTAAATTTTCCGGTTTTACAAATACTAAGTTTCCAAATACAACATCTATACTTGGTTCAAAAGCTGCTACGACTTGAGATATTGACTCGTTGGTCTCATAAAAGTCATCCGAGTTTAAAATACCTACTATTTCACCTGTGGCATTTTTTATACCTTTATTCATCGCATCGTATATACCATGATCCGGCTCACTAATAACCTTACTTAATTTATTTTTATACTTATCGATAATATTAAGGGTATCATCAGTTGAGCCACCATCTACGACTATATACTCTATATTGTCATGCGATTGAGATAAAACGGACTGGATTGTGTGTTCAATTGTAGCGGCACTATTGTAACAAACGGTTACTATAGAAACTTTCATTATTTTATGCTCTTTATATATTTAAAAGTACTCTCAACTAAAGTCATTGCCATTTTCTCAGTAACACTTTCGCTATAACAACGAAGTTCAGGTGCATTGCCCGAAGGCCTTAAATGCACTATATCATTACTTTCTAACGTAATGCGCAGTCCATCCGTAGTGTCTACCGCTGTGTGCGCTGGCAAATTAAGTGTGCTTATAAATCGCGCTACATCACTCGTTATCTCTTCCAACAATGCTTTACTTTTTGCTATTGGGAACGCTTTTAAACGGTCACTCGCTGTAAAACGCTGGGGTAAATCTTTTAATAAGCTTGAAATACTTTGTGGCTGAATTAATAGCATAAATGCAGGTAATAATGCATCACGTGTTGGTAAGGCGCTGAGCGGTTTGCCATTTAAAGTAATATTGCTTCCGAGCAAATACCCGCCGTTAGCCTCAAATCCTGCTACGCTTTCATACGCTTTATTCAAATCAGCAAATTCCGCTATTACGTAAGGGGAGCCAATTTTGGTGCGCGCAACATGTTTAAAGTACCCTGATTTTTCTATCGCCGTATTACAACTAACAGGCACTGCCAACGCGTCTATGTTCAGTAACTGACTGCATAATAGCCCCAGGATATCACCTCGAAGCCACTCACCGCTCTCATCTGCCACTAACGGTCGGTCGCCATCACCATCTGTTGAAAATATCGCATCAAAACCATATGTTTTTGACCAATTACGGGCTTTTTGTTTGTCCTCATCCGACACGGCTTCGGTGTCTATAGGCACAAAGGTATCACTTCTTTCTAAACTCGTTACTTCTGCGCCTAGGCTTTCAAATAATGATTTATATATATCTCGCCCAGCGCTTGAGTGTTCATATATGCCTATCCTTTTACCTGCGAGCGCATCGCCACTAAATAGCGCTGCATAACGGCTTATATACGCCTGCTCTGCGGCATTACTCACCGTTAACGCTGATATCTGGCTAAGCGGCGCAAAAGGGGCATCATTATGTAGAATAGCTTGCTCATCTTCTTTGGTTATTTCACCATCCGGACGGTAAAATTTTAGGCCATTGCGGTCAAAAGGAATATGGCTGCCTGTAATCATTATACACGGCATCGCATCTTGCATCGCTTTATAAGCCAACGCCGGGGTCGGTATCACACCATAATAAACGGTATCAATATTAAGTTGCTTTAACCCTTGCGCGCAGGCTTGCGCCATAGTGTAACTACTTGGCCGGTTGTCTATCGCCAGTGCAACTGTGTTAAAACTAAATTCATTATCAATTGATTTTACAAACGCGATGGCAAATGCAGCACATACATCTGCCGTAAAGTCATTAACTAAACCTCGTGCCCCACTGGTACCAAAAGCAATGCCACTCTTTGAAATCACTTCTGAGCTAACTAATTTTTTATTCATTGTATTTCCAAATCAAGTCATGCTTATTGTTTACCACCAAGAGCATTTAGACACTGCGCGTTACACAGAGGAGAAACTTGTATTACAAACAGCGCCTTTTCTTCTCTGTGTATCTGTGGTGAACTAATCGGTGTTGCTACATCTCTAAGCAAGCTATAGTTTTATCTTTTTATATTGTTAATTATTTTACGCGCCCATAGCGGTCTTCAAAACGCACTATATCGTCTTCACCAAGATAGGAGCCTGATTGCACTTCAATCAATTCTAAATCAACTTTACCCGGGTTTTCTAAAGCATGAACCGCGGTGATAGGAATATAAACCGACTCGTTCTCTGTTACATACTGCTCTGTATCGTCAATTTGTACTTTGGCCGTGCCCGATACAACAATCCAGTGCTCTGCACGGTGGTGATGCATTTGTACACTCAGCTTAGCTCCAGGTTTTACGGTTATACGCTTAACTTGAAAACGCTCACCATTATCAACAGAGTCATACTTACCCCAAGGACGGTATACTTCTCTGTGTAGTTTGGCCTCTGTTCGCTGCTCATCTTTTAATTGTTGTACTATTGCTTTTACATGCTGTGACTTATCTTTATGCGCAACGAGCACCGCATCTTTGGTGTTTACTATGACCAAATTTTCAACGCCAACGGTAGCAACTAGTTTATCTTCGCCAAACACCAAGGTGTTTTTTGTATCAACGGCTTTTACGTCACCACTAAATGCATTACCATTTTCATCTTGCGGTGATACTTCCCACAATGCAGCAAAACCACCCACATCACTCCAACCAGCATCCATAGGCACAACAACAGCATCTTTAGTGTGTTCCATTACCGCATAATCTATTGATTCGTCTGGGCATGCTTCAAACGCCGCTTTATCCACACGCACAAAATCCATGTCATCATTTTGTACTTGCATGGCTTTTTCACACGCAGCATATATATCTGGGCGGAATGCTTTTAGCTCGTCTAGGTAACGGCTTGCTTTAAACAAAAACATACCGCTATTCCAGTAATAATCACCGCTTTTAATATAGTCTTGTGCTGTAGCTTCATTCGGTTTTTCGACAAAGCGCTCTACCACAAACCCTGCCTGATACTGCTCACCGCGCTTAATATAGCCATAACCTGTTTCTGGTTTATTACCTACAATACCAAAGGTCACTAACTTCCCTTGCTCAGCAAGCGTTGCCGCTTGGCTAACGCTTTGCTGAAACGCACTCGTATCATTAATAACATGGTCTGCAGCAAGTACGAGTAACAACGGGTCTTCGCCGTTTTCTAATGCTTTGAAAGCAGACAGCGCAATGGCTGGGGCTGTATTACGCCCTACGGGCTCTAAAAATATACCACTGTGCCCAACACCTAATTGACGTACTTGCTCTGCCGCTATAAAACGATGCTCTTCATTGCAAATTAGCATAGCCGGTGAATGGTCTAATCCATCTAAGCGATTTAACGTGCTTTGCAGCATCGTATAATCACCGGTTAAGGTTAAAAATTGCTTAGGGTAATTACCGCGCGAGAGCGGCCATAAACGTGTGCCTGAGCCACCCGCCATTATTACTGGTAAAATCATGTTAAATTCCTTTTGAGTCTATTGCTTGAAGGTACCATTTTGTGTGTTTGTGTACTTCATTACTTTCTAACAGTGCCTCTATAGCCAGCCAGCTGTAATTACTATGTTGCTGAGCAATCGGTAAACTGTTCAACTCATTATTGTTTATTTTTAAAACATACGCTATTGCTACATAGTGAGTACTTATACTTTCATTGAATACACAATCTGTATAAAAATGGTCATAGGGACCTAATAGATTTGCATTTTCAATTAAATATTGTGTACCTAACTCTTCAAGCGTTAAACGTTTAAACGCATCAGCTAATGCTTCATTCTTTAATATTCGCCCACCAGGTACAAACCAAAAGCCTTTTGCTGGACGATTCAAACGCTGACCAAGTAATACTTCATTTTTTTCATTTATTACTACTAAGTCAATAGATACCAAAGGTGTACTATCAATAACGGTTGTAAATATTTGCTTTTCTAAAAACATATTACTTTCTAAAGTTATCTTGATTTAGTAAAAACCACGCATATGTTTGGCGTAAGCCTTCTTCTAAGCTAATTGAATACTCCCAGCCTAAGGATTTTAAACGAGATACATCCATTAATTTTCGAGGTGCACCGTCAGGTTTAGTGCTATCAAACTCAATATCACCTTCAAATCCAACAACCTGAGCAACAGTTTCAACTAGTTCTCGAATTGTGCAATCCACTCCTGTACCCACATTTATATGACTAAGCATATCTTGTGTATTTGCTTTATAAAGTCCGTCGCTTAGATTCATTACATGAATTGACGCCGCAGCCATATCATCTACGTGCAAAAACTCGCGCATTGGCTTCCCTGAGCCCCAAGCAACCACTTTGTTGTTCCCCGCTAATTTAGCTTCATGAAAACGACGCAGTAATGCAGGTATAACGTGTGAGTTTTCTGGATGAAAATTATCATTTTCACCATATAAATTTGTTGGCATTACAGAGCGATAATTACGCCCATATTGCCGGTTATATGACTCACACATTTTAATACCAGCAATTTTTGCAATGGCGTATGGTTCATTGGTCGGCTCTAACGTTGCTGTTAGTAGTGCATCCTCTTTCATAGGTTGCTCAGCGAGTTTAGGGTATATGCACGAAGAACCTAAAAATAGCAGCTCATTAACACCTGCTAAGTGAGCGCTGTGAATAATATTATTTTGAATCGTGAGGTTTTCATATATGAATTCAGCAGGATAAGTATTGTTTGCAACAATGCCACCTACTTTTGCTGCGGCTAAATAAACCTGGTCGATATTATTTTTATTAAAGAAATCAAGTACGTCCGCTTGGCTTAATAAATTCAGTTCTGCTCTTGAGCGCGTAATGACTTCTGCATTGCTTAGAGATTTTAACTGCCTAACAATAGCACTGCCAACCATGCCATTATGCCCTGCAACAAATATACGTTGTTTGTTCATTATTCAATCCATAATAAAACCCAGCAAAGCTTGCTGGGTTAATAAGTTAATAATTAAAAACAGAGATCACTCTACAGAGACATTTACATCATAGCCATGCGACTTTAATATGGCATGTTGCTTTGCTTTAGCGAGATCATTTTGTACCATCTCGGCACACATTTCTTCTACCGTAATCTCCGGCACCCACCCTAGCTTTTCTTTGGCTTTTGATGGATCACCTAATAATGTCTCAACTTCTGCTGGTCGAAAGTAGCGAGGATCAACACGTACAATGACATCACCCACGCTTAATGCATGCGCATTATCACCGTCAATCGCAGTAACAGTCGCAATCTCATCAACTCCTTCGCCTGTAAACGCTAAAGTAATTCCTAACTCTTTTGCGGATAAAGTAACAAACTCACGTACCGAAATTTGTTTGCCTGTTGCAATAACAAAGTCCTCAGGTTTATCTTGTTGTAACATCATCCACTGCATACGAACGTAGTCTTTTGCATGTCCCCAATCACGAAGTGCATCCATGTTACCGAGGTATACACACTTTTCCAAACCTTGAGATATATTTGCTAAAGCACGTGTAATTTTACGCGTAACAAACGTTTCACCACGGCGAGGCGATTCATGATTAAACAAAATACCGTTACATGCATACATTCCGTATGACTCACGATAGTTAACAGCAATCCAATATGCGTACATTTTAGCTACAGCGTAAGGTGAGCGTGGGTGGAATGGAGTCGTCTCTTTTTGAGGAATTTCCTGTACTTCACCATAAAGCTCAGAGGTAGATGCTTGATAAAATTTAGTTTTCTTTTCTAGACCTAATAAACGAATAGCCTCAAGTAGTCGTAAAGTTCCCATAGCGTCCACATCAGCAGTGTACTCAGGAGCCTCAAAAGAAACGGCTACATGACTTTGTGCGCCTAAGTTATACACTTCATCTGGCTGCACTTCTTTTAAAATACGCGTTAAATTTGAAGTATCGGTTAAGTCGCCATAATGTAAAAAGAATTTAGGATTTACTTCGTGGATATCCTGATAGATATGGTCAACACGCTCAGTATTAAAGCTAGAAGCACGACGTTTAATACCATGCACTTCATAACCTTTTTCAAGTAAAAACTCTGCTAAATAAGATCCATCTTGACCTGTAACACCAGTAATTAAGGCCTTTTTCATAAACTAACTCCAATAATTTCAAAAATTCTATTTACATACTGCTCTTGAGAAAAATGTGTATGAGCATACCCAATATTCTCTTGAGATACTTTTTCTATTTCACGCTGATTTACAAGCATATAATTTAAAGCTTTAATAATTTCTTCTACCGAAACGGTGTTTAAGACAAAGCCATTTTCTAAATGTTTAACAAACTCAGAAATATATCCGGCTTTACTTGTCAGTAAGTATCGACCAGCAGCCAAGCCTTCAATTAGAACTATTGGCTGTGCTTCTGTTGGGTAATAGCTGGGTAATGCTACCACATTGCACCATTCGAATAACTTATTCTTTTCTTCACCTTTTACAATACCGCAATACTCAATATTATGACTGAGTGACGCTTCTATTTTTTCTTGCATTTGATACTTAGTGAGCTCTCCATCAGTCAAATATGCCCCAGCAATTTTTAAATCGATAAGATGCTGTTTCATATTTAATTTTTTCACCGCTTCAGTTAGCTCAATAATACCTTTTGTTTGCATTAAATTAGACAAAAAAAGAATTTTCAGTGGACTGTGCACTATGTTAGTACTGAAATTAGATATTTCTTCAGAAAAACAGTTCCCAACAACTTCAACGTTTATATGCTTATACATCGAAAACTGAGTATTCATTGGCTGAGATAATACAATAGCTGTAGTGACCATTCCATACCCTAAATCAGCAAGGACTCTCCAACTTCTAGGTAATGTTTCAATAAAGCTTTTGAAGTCTGAGCCATGCAAATGCACTACAACTTTTGATCCAAATAAATTTGCTAACAAGAAAATGTAGGTATCTCTTAGGAGACCAAACCTTGTTCGACTGTTTGTTAAATATATAGTTTCGGGCCTAAACCTAATAAATAAATATATTAATTTAAAAAAATAAATTACAAACCCTAGCAATTTGGCAAAAGTAGAAGCGCCAGTACTGTTAAAACAATAATGTACATTATTTTGTTCACAATATTCAGAGTCTAATAAATACTTAAATGCGACAGATTGTCCTGTAATGAACTCAGGATCTGGGCCAACTAATAAAATGCTACTTTTCAAAAAAAACTCCGCTCTAAATAATCACTGCCGTTAAGCTTTAATTCGTAACAGCTTTTTCCATACAACTGGGTTCAAAAAGTAATTTTTTAATAAACCTCTAAGTCCAAAATGTAGAAAGATAGCTCTAAACTTTTCTTTACGCTTCGTCGAAGATATCTTAGAACTAACCCCGCCCCCTTCAAAAACCGCAATCGGTAGGTCAATTTGTTTAAATGCCCCCTTACCAAAGTCTTTATAGAACCGAGCTAGCAATTCAAAATCACCAAATATTTTGTAACTTTCATCGTAAAAAGATTTATCACTGAAAAACATTGATTGATGACAGCTAAATAATTCTCCAGAACTTAAAATAACAGGCTCTTTTTTGGATTTTTCTAACTTTCTTTCTTTGTTAAATTTATGCCCATAGATAACTTTATATTCTGAGTTCGAAAATTCCTTTTTGCTTATCGCAAGCTTTAACGTATCGTTAAAGGCAAACTCATCACCAGCATTTATAAAGATTATCCATTGCCCTTGACTTAACTTAATGCCTTTATTCATCGCATTATAAATACCCGTATCAGGCTCTGAGATAAATTTATTTGTGACACTCTGCTTTTGCCACTCGGCTAAAAAGTCACTGGTACCATCACTTGACAAACCATCAACTATAATATGCTCAAAATCAGTAAATGTTTGCGATTGTATTGTTTTGCATGTTCTTTTTAAACCATCTAGATCATTAAATGTGATAGTTATAACTGATACTTTCAATTAAAAGCTCCTAGGCTTAAACTTTATAAAAGACTGTAAAGTTCTTCGTATCTTTTGGATATATTTTCATACGACCAACTTTCTAAAGCATGTTTTCTTGCTGCAATGGATAAATTTTCTCTATTTTGATAAACCCAAATTATCCCTTCAGCAAAGTCTAGAGGGTCATATGGCTTAGCCAAGTAGCCTGTCTTCTTTTGTACAACTACATCTTTCAACCCTGAAGTATCAAAACAAACAACAGGTACTCCACATGCTTGAGCCTCACTTCCTGTTTGGCCAAATGCTTCTAGCCTCGACGGAACTAGCATGACATCCATAGCATTGTAAGCTGCCGCAATAGCAATCTCATTATTTAAATGACCTGTAGAATAGCAATCAAAGCCTGCTATTGAGTTTTGCTTATCATCAGCACCGAATATTAAAAAAACAGTATTTTTCGGTTCTATATCAACAGCTATTTCATTTAACTTTGTTAAGGCTAACTCCAATAAATCGAAACCTTTTCTACTATCTGTTTTAGCAGATAGAGCTCCAAAACCTATTACAATCTTATTTTGAGGTATACCGATAAGTTCCCTCATAGCTTTTTTATCTAAAGGCTTATAAATATCTAAATCTAAAGGGTTTGCTATAGTTGAAAATGAAGCAGGGCTATTTTTAAATAACTCACTATTTTTAGCACATTCAGTTAGCCAATTACTTGGAGTTACTATTGTAATTTTTTTATTACCCCACGCCCTCATCTTTCTCTGCCAAACTAATTTATTTATATCAATGCCTTCATTAGCTTTAGGTGAAGTATTGTTATAACCTTTTAAATACCGAACACTTTGAGTGTCATCAACATAATGCTCTGCACCACAAAAAGCCCACATATCATGCAATGTCAATACTAAACTTTGTTTTATTTTACCAATTTGTTCTATTGATATACTTTCATCATTTACCCAATGAATATTAACGATATCCGGGGATTGGCTTTCAACTAAGTTCTTCAAACCGCCAGAAAACCAATTAATTGAATGATAATTCTGATTTGATGTTTTTTGCAAAGAGATAATTTTACGCGAAATTTTATATTTTAAAAAACTCATTAAACGAAAAGTAAAGCTATTATTAGTAATAATATCGCTATCTGGCTGATTTTTTTTTGAAACTACCATTCTAATGTCTAAACTCAAAGAGTGATTTTTTAATGCACTAAAAAAGCGAAATGTTGCCTTTGCAGCTCCACCTGCTGAATCTGAGCTAGAGACTAAAACGACTTTTTTCATGAAATAAGCCTCCACGCCTTCCTAAAGGCTCTAATAATTAAACTGGGGTAATTTTTTTTATAGAACCTTTTTATAGCCTTAACTGCAGTTACGTTTTCTTGTGTTAATTTTTTAGGCCATTCATTAGGGCTACTTTGAGCTAATGGAGAAGTAAAAATATCCCAATTACCACAGTTTTCACCACTGCCATCATTTCCTATGTTTTGTATGTATGTCTTAGTAGGGTTAATACACAACCCGTTGTTCTTATAAATAGTGGCATACCAAAAAATAGCCCACGTATTTAACCTACCATCTAAGTTAGCTTCGACTTGTTTCCAAAAATTATGGGTATTATCTAAGTTGAACTTACTTATATCTTCTTTTGTAAAATTACTTACCAAAGATTGTGGGTTTTTCTCAAAAAATTGCCAGTTTTCAGCCCAAGTAGCCCAGCCCCAGCAATTCATTGTACGCCAAGCAAATGTATCTTCATTTATTCCAAAGTCGATCGGATGGGTCCATCCAGAGATGTGCCAAATAGACTCATTACTTTTATATTCAGTTAAAGCATCATTCATAAATGTTAAAAAGTACTTAGAAGTTACTAAATCATCTTCAAGAACAATAACCTTCCCGTGCTTATTAATGACTTCACTAACACCAGACATGATATTTTTCGCAAGACCGAAGTTCTCGGTCCTAGCTTCAATATGAATTTCTTTAAAGTCACCATTCACTTTATTAACAATATCTACAACAGACTCATAATCAGCTCTATGCTCTGCTTTTTTAGGGAAGTCTAAAAAAACATATAACTCTGTCTTCTCAGCTAAAAAATTATCTCTTAAAGCATTTAATGTTCGTAATGTATGATCTGGCCTAGCGTAAGCAAATAACACTACTGGTGCGTAACTTCTCTCTATATTCATAACCTATTTAGCCTTGATGAAAATTAAGCTTTTAACTTGTAATAAAAATATATTAGGCGCCAAAATTATATTCGACAAAACAGCTTGGCTCGCCTGCGCTAATACTGCTGATATTGCAGCCCCTACAATACCATAACGGGGTATTAAGATGAGGTTACATATAATACATACACATAAACCAACTAGAGTTTTTGCAAGTGCTAACTTTCCTTTACCTTCAAGAACCATCCAAATAGTTTGTGCAATCCCCATATTAATAAAGAGATTAGTAAAAACATGAATTGCTAATACTTCACTAGATGATCTATAAACCTCCCCATATAGGAAAACAATCAGATATTCTGCAAAAAAATAAAATGGAATACAGATTAACCAACCAAATACAGCATAACCAAAAAACAACTTTTTAATCCATTGCTGGTACTGCTGCTCTGATTCAGCTTTTTTTCGCGTAATGAAAGGAGTTATAGTTTTTTGGATAATAACTGGAATAAATGAAAGCTGGGATGATATAGCTACACCAGCCGCATAAAAACCTAGTGATTCCGGAGACGTTAAGTTTTTTATAAGTAATTGGTCAACGCGCATATAAAGTACGACTGATAGGCCTGATAGTAGGTAAGGCCAAGACTCTCTAAGCAATTTAACAGTCAATTTTTTTGATACTGTCCAACTGAGGAAAGTATTATTTTGGTAATACATAATAATTAAAGCTAGTGCAGCAAAAACCATCTCTAGGCCAACAAAAAGAGCGAAGTAAATAATATCCTGCTCAGTAATAATTAAAAATATTCTACCAATATTTACAATACTGTAGGCTATCAATTTGGCTACAACAGATTTTTTATTAAGAGATTGACTTTGAAACCATAGTTCTAAAATATCCATACTCTGGAAAAATAGCGTAATACCAGCAAGAGCTATTAACAAAGTTAGATTAGGGCCTTCAAAACAATAGAATAAACTAACGGCCAATAAATACGATAGCCCTCCCGAAATCAACTTAATAAAGAAAGCAGATCCTATTATTTCTTCGCTATTTTTAGGGTTTAATGAAAGCTCTCTGACGACAATTCCGTCTAGCCCTGCGCGTGAAAGTGTTTGGAAAAAAATTAAGGCTGAAATGACGTATGCCAACTCTCCAAAGCTAGCTGGTCCTAAATATCGAGCAATCCAGACGCTTACAAGCATACCTAACCCAATTCGATAAAATTTATCAAAGAGCAACCAGGCTGAATTAGAAATGAAAGATTTTATATTTGCACTAATCTGCATTAGCGGGCACTTTTATTAAAGATTTTATTTAAAATACGGCTAATTCTTCTTTTTATATAAATAGTAAAATCATTTACATGAATATACTTTAAAGAAAATGCATTTGGCTTATGGACTGTTCTCGATAGCTTAACCAGCTCATGGCTCGACAATGAAATAGTTCTTTTTATTGCATAAGGCTTGAAAGGGATACCGTGAATATTTGATTTAAATATTATCGAATTTACGCCCTCATTATTTTTGACAAACTGATATTGCTCTTTATCCTGCTGAGACTCTATTGGACAAAAATAAAAAACATTATTAATAAATTTATTTATATTAATATATTTATAATCCCGCTCATCATACAGCAGCTTATTTTTCACTTCATCTTTTTGTACTTTAGTAAGATCAAACTGTCCAGCAAAACATAAGCTGTGCTTTGCCCCAACTAAAGTTCCAAATAGAGCAGCAGCATACCCTCCTGCACTAGAGCCTATAAATACAGCATCATATCCATCACATAACTCTTTTAACAAGCTTTTTACTTTATCCACAGAGTTGTACTGCTCGCTTATACCTGCAATGTACCACTGCTTATATAAATCCCTTAGCAATATAACCCTAGAATAAGAAGACTTAGGGATTATATTTTCCCATTCGTAGCGATCATTATCTATTATTTTAGATAGTTCTAAATCAGTATTTGGAAAGTATAACCCATTACTTGAAAAGCATACTAAGCACTTTTTATTATCAACATGAGGGTTATCAATAACCTTATAGTTATTATACTTTCTATACTCTGGCAGTTTTTCTAACCCAAACTGCTCAGATAAATACCCAGGCATACGAAGTCCTTTTTAACTTAGTGGTTAATTTAAATATAAAATTATAATGAATAGTCAAAGCGTAAAGTAAATAACCAAAAAAACTTTCATATGACTGCTTGCAAGGCGATGACGCAATATTTTACCATCTAATACAAGTAAATATAACTAAAAACACTTTATAAGTGACTCAATTCAACTTGGTTTTAATACTTTTGGACATGATGTGGCATCTACCTTTGCTCTAAGAACTAATAACAATAAGATAATCAGCTGGTAGGAGGTAGCAATACTTGCTGAAAACATCATTGATAGAAAGAAATATAGAGTTAAAAAATTAATCCATTTTTGACTATCCGGTAACTTCCAAGCTTTAATAACTGTAAAAGAGGCTAATAATAAAACTATAATTATCCCAACTAAGCCGGTCGACATTGCCAGCTCCAAAAATAAATTATGTGGGTAATAATTATGTGCTTGCTCTAATAAGCTACCGCCAAAAAAAATATTATCAGTAAATATATCAATTGCTGACATATATTGTTCTAGTCGAATTCCTACTGACATGTAACCTGCGTCAGAGGTTGGGTTAAACCTTGCTAAGGCTGGAGCTATGGCAATTATATCTTGAACAAACCTTATAAAAACAGCTATAAAGAAAAGAAATACCCCGCCTAGAGATATCTTAACTTTCGTAGAGGATCTAAATAAGAAAAACATAAATAAACATAATAATAAAGCTAGTAAAGGCCCTCTAGAACCGGACAATATCATTAAATAAAGTGATAAAAAAATGTGTATTAATTTAATGAAAATCTTAATATTAGAATTTGCGGCTATAATAATCCCAGCACCTAAGTAGAGTGCTATAGATATTGGGTTTAACCTTTCAAACCCAAGTCTTCCTGGTTCTGAAAATGGAAGGAGAATAAACAATAATAAAATAAAAAACAAAGAGTACTTAAAAAACACTTGCTTTAAATACTCTAAATGAGCTTTATTAAGGTCGAATGCAATTAAAGCTATAGGTATTAGTAATAAAATAAATAGATTTTGAAAGTAATAAAAAAATGTAAAAAAGCTGTTTTCAAATCCATTAGCAAAATAAATTAACACACGTAAAACATACGCAATAATACAAAAGAATAAGAAAACATGAGATCGAGTGTAAGTAACTTTAATCCTAGAAAAACATATTACTAAAATTATTGTAACTACAGTAACTAAACGAAATAATTGTGTTATAAATGGTACAGGAAGAACAGAGCCTATAAGCCCAAAGATTTGATAACCAATTAAATGCGTTACAATAGCAAATAATATAACCTTTTCCGATTTACGCAAATCCACTTTGTTAGCAGTTAACAAGCTATACCCCTAAAGAGTACTTTTCGAACGTCGAGTAAAAAAACGAATAAACACCCACATAAGCGATAAGCTCCCCCCACAAAATGCCCCAACGACTACAATAATTAAACGTTTAGGAGAGGATTTAACTTGTGGAACTGTAGCTGGAACTACTGTCTTGAATAAGTATGCATCACTTACCTCAGCCAGCATTAATGTTTGGGTCTGACTTTCAATCATATTGTAAAATACAACTTGCATATCAGTAACTGGCGTTTGAGAAATTTTTGACTTTAGATAATCAATATTCTTTTTAGACTCACTCATGTCCTTTTTTTGATAGAAACTATTAATCTCTTGCTTTAAAAGGTCAACCCATTCTTTAGCTATATTAGGAGAGTAGTGGGTAAAAGAAATTGTTAACATCCCTGTTTCATCATCTAAAGAAATAGACAACATCTCTTTTATTACTTTATATGTTTCCCAACTAGTAGGCTCAGGGTCTTTATCAGTCTCATCAATATTAATCCAGCTATTATCCTTGGGATTATAAACCTCTTGGTCATAAACTAGCTCGTTGGATAAACTATCCCAGCTTTTTACTCCCATAATTAACGGCTTTAAGTTGTACTTATTATAGAAGCTCTCTAAAAAGGGCCAACTTTTGATAAGTTCCATTGCTTGATAAACTCTACTGCTATCCCCACCACCCAAATTTATCCCTGCCATAGCTGCTAAACCACTATATTGAGAGGCTAACCCTGATAAGCCGCCCTTTGACTCACTCTTCGCTGGAGTCAACACTAACTGAGCTGTGTATTTATTTGGGAGACTCAATGAGTAAATTACAGCCCCAATTACAAATGTTACTGTGATAAAAATAACTTTCCATTTATCCAACCACAAAGCAGCTGCTAGCTCTTTTAGACTAATCACCTCATCATTTGATATTAAGTTATTAGCATTTTCCATAAACTTTCTCTTTTTTGTTAGCTGTTAAAGCTGCCTAAAGCTAAGGCAGCTTTACATAATGTATAACTGTCTATATGCCTAAAGTGTTGCTATTGCAGCCACTGCTACACCTAGTTGGTAAAGTATTTGTGTGGCGGTGCTCCAAAGCGTGAGCTTATCCATATGGTCAGCGTTTAAAGGCACGACAATTGTGTCACCGGCATCAAGCTGGTTATTACTTGATGCAAACCAACTACCCTTATCTGGAATTACAACTGAACCGTTGGCCTTGATTATGTATATACTATCTTCATCGGCGCGATCTTTTAACCCACCACTAAGGTCAAGATAATCTTCTAGACTAACCCCCGCTTTAAATAAATGAGAAGTAGAGTAATTAACTTCTCCTATTACGCTGACTGAATCACGCTTGCTTGGTACATAAAGTGTATCGCCATCTTGCAGCACTAAATTTTGCCTGTTTTCGACGATTAACGGTAAATCGATAACTAAACGCCCCACTGCTTCAACGCTTGCTAAATCGTTTAATAGTTTGTTCATTTCATCGTATGAAAGTGAATTACTGCTTACAGAGTTCTGAAAGCTTTTTGATGCAATATCACGGCGTAATTCTGTAGATAAACGAGCAAGCTGCTTTTGTTCTTGTTCTTTTATGGAAGCACGGGTAAAAATAGCAGCCTTCTGCTCTGCAAATTCAGAGAACCCTCCAGCACGTTCGAGTAACTCCGTAAGCGTTTCGCCGCGGCGTATTGTGTATGTGCCCGGAAACCTTAGTTCGCCTTTAAGTTCCACTTTTACATTTTCTTGCCAATTTGGAATGGCGAATACGTTAATACTGTCTTTGCTTTGTAAAGTAATATTGTTTTTTGAATCACCTATCATTGCGCTTTCGAGGTCTAAGCGTAAATGCTCAATCTTAGAGGCGTCACTTGAAACGATGCGAGTGATTTCGGCTTGTTTTAGATAGGCTGACTCTAACAGCCCACCTGCAGCAGTCACTAAATCACGTACATCTCCACCAACCATCAACGGATAAACCCCAGGGGACGTAACGTTGCCGCCAATTTCAACAAGTTGTACAGCATGATCAACTGATGCTTGTTGTTTAAGCTTAGCTAAAATGGGCGCTAAAAGATTATGCCGACTAAATAAAGCATAATCATCAAATTCAGTTTCAAGTTCAGCATTCTTTTGTTTTAAATCAATGTATTTTTCAAACTCTTTTTGCTGATATTTATGCCATTGCTCAGCCTTAAGCTGTTGCTCTTGCTGCTCTTGGCTTAAGGCCATATTAGTAAGTGCTGAATTTTCAGCCTCTTTTTCTTCAAAACGGCTAAATACTACGATTTTATCATTAGCTTTTAATTCTAGGTTGTTTTCAGGGTTTTTAATAATGGCTTGTGCTACATCAAATTGGTGCGCTTCTATATCACCATTTATATTAATTTCGCGAATAACTAGGCCGTAGCTTAGATCTGCTTGTGGAAGCAAGTCGCCACGTACTGATTTTAAAACATCAGAAATACGCTTACCTTGATACCATTGATAATTACCCGGACGTGCTACTGCACCAATTAAGCTAATTGAATTTTGATATTGCGAGCTAACTGAATTAAAGCGAATACGGTCGCCATCTTGTGGGATATAGTTAATTTGTGGTTTTGAAAAATCGACTGAGAGTACTTCTTTACGATCGAAGTTAAAGCGCTCTACAATAGCGCTTTTGGCGTATGCATTTGGTTTGAGGCCTCCGGCCATTGCTAATAACTGCTTAGCAGATTCACCTTTTTTAAGTTCAAAAATAGCGGGACGTTTAACTGCACCTTCAACTGTTACTTGAGCGCCAACTGATGGTATAAATACAACATCACCCGGCTTTAATACGATATCGTTGCTGCTATCGCCTTTAATAAGTAAGTCATAAAGGTCAAAATTAGCCACCGTTTTACCCGAGCGCTTCACTTGAATATTACGCAGTGAAGCAATTTCAGACACGCCACCGCTTACAAATAAAGCGTGCGAAACAGTTGTTAATGATGAAACACTGTAGCTACCTGGCTTGTATGCCTCACCTAACACTAAAATACGCATGCTACGAAGCTGATCAAGCGATACAAACGCTTTTACACCTATAATCTCTTGCTCTACTTTTACTTTTACTAGCTCTTTAATTTCAGCAAAGGTTAAACCGGCCACTTCTACAGGGCTTAAATCTGGAATACTAATACGTCCTTCACGGTCAACTATAACTTCAAAACTGTCACTTTCTTTACCATAAAAGTTTATTTTTAATTGATCGCCAGGGCCCACAATATATGTATCTGGTACTGCGGCATTTTCGCTTGGCATAAACGTAGTAGGTTCACCTGCAAACAACTCATAGCCATATGGCTTAAGTTCGTCTATTTTTGGTTTAAAGCGCTCTTCATCTGTAAGCTCTTCTTTTTCTGGCTCGGTACGCTCACCAATACTACTTTGCTGCTGTGTATTATTTTGATTATTAGATTGGTTTGTACCAGTGATCGTTGATATATCAACACCATACTGTTTTGCGAGAGCTTCTTGTTGAGCTTTAGGTAACTTTTTAAATTGCTCAATTTGAGACGCTGTTGGCGTAAAAGCCAAAGTACTAAAACTACAAAGTAGAATAAAAGCACTAATAAATTGTGTAAAAACTTTCACGAGTAGGTATATCCCTAGGTCTACAACCAAAATTGGTGGCTATAATACCTTAATTTTAGGCAAATAAAAAAGGGACTTTCGCCCCTTTTGTCATTTTAGTGTCATTAACTTAACTACATTGGTTAAAAACTGTAAACCAACGTGAATGATGTTTCAGTGTCAGTGCTTTCTTTGTCGTCAGCAACATCTGAGTTATTAGTGACATTAAAAGCGACTTTCATTTGTAACGAGCCGTTTATTTTTGCAAGTAATGCAGTTTCAGAGCGAGTTTTAGTGTTTGTATCACCGTACTCAACAGCAACTAATTGAGTAAAACGTGCATTCTCAGAAATTTGCCAGTTGTAATCTAACTTACCCAAGGCAATTACTTCGCCTTCAAATTCACCAGCAAGAGAGTTACCGTTGTCATCAACTTCAGTGCTGTCATCTGGGTATTCAAAGTATTTATAACCAGGACCAATTTCAGCACTTAGCCACATAGTTTTTTCGTTTAATAAACGTAAACCGTAACCAGCAGAAATTACTGACTCACTTCTATACGCTCCAAAATAATCTGAAACGTGTGAACCATAAATGAATAAATGAGAATGATCTTCATTTAATTTGTAATTACCTTGCGCAGAAATTGAATACTTTTCGTTAGTGCGCTGCTTGTTTTTGTCACCATTTGCATCTTCAACTTCATCTTCTTTGTAGATGCCGTCTAGCTTGTATTCGTTGTTCCAGTGTTCAAGGTTGTGCTGAACTTTAATGCCACCTTTGAGTGTGGTCGTTTCTGTATTACCACTTGTGACAATAGCACCTAGTTCACTGGTAACTTCCCATGTTCTTTGTTCTGCGTCTGCAGCAAATGCGTTTGTTGCAGCAGAAGCCGCAACTAAAACTGATAAAAGCTTTAATTTCATTAAAAAATAACCTTTGTATAAATGTACATCTATTTTATTAAAGCATTACTTGTTAGAGCAAGCTAAACAGCTAAGTAATAATGTAAAAAATTTTCATGCAGCAAATACCGCATGAAAATTTTATGTTTAATAGCTCTTTAGCACTATAACAATTAAAGATAACTTTAATTAAATAACTATTTAAAATTAGTCTTGCTTGTGAAAGTGAACATCCATTTGTGGAAATGGGATAGTAATATCTGCATCATCTAATGCGATTTTAATATTTTCCATTAATGACCAGTAAGTAGGCCAATAATCAGCAGCGTTAACCCAAGGACGAACAATAAAGTTAACACTTGAATCGCCTAACTCATTTACAGATACATTGTAAGCTGGATCTTTAAGTATGCGTGTTTCTGCATCTAATACAGATTTTAATACTTCTTTTGCGTGACGTAAATCAGCATCGTAGCCAACACCAATAACTAAATCGATACGACGAGTAGACTCTCGTGAAAAGTTAGTAATAGCACCAGACATTATTTGGGAGTTTGGTACGATAATTACTTTGTTATCTGGAGTACGTAGTTCAGTTGAGAATATTTCGATTTTTTTAACCGTACCCATTTTATTACCTGCTTCAACAAAGTCACCAGACTTAAATGGACGAAGTAAAATAATTAGTACGCCTGATGCGAAGTTAGATAATGAACCTTGTAATGCTAAACCAACAGCTAAACCGGCAGCACCTAAAATAGCAATGAACGAAGTTGTTTCAATGCCAATTTGCGAAAGTGCCATTAAAATAGTTACAGCAAATACAAGTGTGTACACAATACTTGAAACAAATGAAGCGACAGCTTTATCTACTTTCTTTTTAGCAAAACCTTTTTCAGTTAAGTTAGAACAAAACTTAGCAACACGACTACCAAGTAAAAAGATAACAAGCGCAACAACAGCTTGTATACCGTAGTGTAAAATTAGGCCTGAGTTATCATTAAGCCAATTAAGTACTGAATCCATATTTACTCCAAATGTTTTTTATTAAGCGTTTTCGGGCATTATTATACATTAATTTACAATTTACTCTCATGAAATAATAAATTGATACTATTAAATGCAAGTGTATTCTATTTTTTAGAGGCATTTATGCGATAAAACATAGCCTACTTTGAAAAAATATTAACGGCTAAATACTAATTATATTTGCCTGATTTAAATTATTTTAATTTATTTCACTTTTGGGCTTCACAACAATTATTATTTTATGTATTATGCGCGCCACACCAAACAAGGTGTGTGTAGTGGCGGTTGTAGCTCAGTTGGTAGAGCCCCGGATTGTGATTCCGGTTGTCGCGGGTTCAAGCCCCGTCAATCGCCCCACTTTTTTATCTTAGTAATATCCTATCTTTATATTGAATAATCTCCCTTACTTATCTCTTTTAATATCCCGTACAGCAAACCAAAGCTTTATCACCTGAATTAATTAATATTTTAAACTAAAACAGTTTTTCAGCAACCTTCCCTATTTAAATTAGTTTAGCGCGAAGATTTATTAAACAAGTATCCAGCCTGCAATTAAATTACATTTATTTAACCAATGTGATTGTACTGGCTGTACTTCAATACAAAAAGTGCTAGGTTTCTAGTACTAACATCATTTTATTACAAAACATCAAACTTCTACTGGGATATAAAATTAAGCATGATTAAACAGGTTTTAGGAAATTTACTGTGTAGTTGTTTAGCTGTAATGAGCTTTAACTCATTGGCTCAAAGCAATGATGAATATAATAAGCTATTGATTGAGCTTCAAAAATTAGTTTCTGAAAAAAAATACACTCAGGCTTATCAAAAAAGTAATAGCGAATACCAGTACCTGGGCGAACCCGTATACGACTTTTTATTAGGGGTCAGTGCACTTAAAACAGGGCATGCGGCGCCAGCTGTATTTGCCTTTGAACGCGTGGTTGAAAATAATCCTAGATGGTATGAAGCTCGCTTGTACTTAGTTCGCGCTTATTTAACAGTTAATAATTTACCTGCTGCCGATACTCAAGCTTTAATACTAATCAACTCACCTGACACACCTAATAATATAAAGTCTTCAGCACAATCATTGCTAGAAACTGCAGCACTTAAGCAACAAGAGGCTGGACGCTCTTATAAACAAAATATTGAGCTTGCCCTTGGCGTAGATGGCAACGTAAACGCAGGTACTGCAGAAAATACGATTATAATTCCTAATATTGGTGAGTTTTTGTTATCGCCAGAAAGTAAAAGTACGCAGGACAACTATGCACGACTTAATTACAGAGGAAAGTACTCTCACCCTATTGATCAAAAAAGCTTAATCACTTTAAGTATTGATACCGGGTGGTACAAGTTTGAAGAACTCAGTCAATACGATCGTATAAATGCGCACATTAATGCCGCCTATCAATATAAACAAAATGACATAAGTTGGTTTGCACTAGTTGCTACCACTCCGTTGATGCTTGATGGCGAACTTTATCGTACTGAATCAGCTTTAACGGCCGGAGCTAATTTTACGCTAAATAAACAAGTTAATTTATTTAGCTCTTTGACTGCAGGTGTTTTAAACAATAGATTTGATGAAAAGCTCGATAATTCATTTTATGCGATAAATACAGGTGCTAGCTATGCAGCTCGAAATTGGTTTCAAAGCTTAAGCATTAACGCTAAAAGCGAGGAAGCTGACATTACTGAGGGTGAATTTAATAGCCGTAATATTACGAGCTTGTACTACCAAGTGAACACTCAGTTGGCTCAACATTGGCAGTTGTTATCTCTTGCTGGATACCAATGGATTAATTATAAAGATGATCACCCTTTATTTTTACAAGAACGTGCCGATAACCTCTTTATGTTCTCAACTTCTGTTCGCTACTTAGTTAATCGCGATTTAGCCATACAGTTGGCTGCCAACTATCAAGATAAATCCAGTAATATTTCTTTATTCGAATATGACCGTTTAGATATAAATTTAAGCGCTTCTTACTCATTTTAATTTAAGGTATTTATGAAACATTTACTCCCTGTAATTACCACTTTACTTTGTGTAAGTTTTTATACACAAGCAAACGACCCTGCTGGTAAAACTATTTTAGCACGAGGCTCTGTACTCGCGGTTGATGGAAGCAATGAACAACAACGACAGTTGCAGCGCAGAGATACTGTTTTTGGCGTAGATCGCATTACGACTGGAGAGAAAAGCAAAGCGCAATTTTCGATGTTGGATGGTGGTTTAATAGCCTTAAAAGAAAACTCAGAATTAAATATTGCTAACTACGAATTTAATGACAATACCCAACAAGGCTCTGCTTCTATTGAGTTACTTAAAGGCGGTTTGCGCTCTATTTCCGGCGTAATTAAAAAAAATGGCGGCTCTTATAGTGTAAAAACTCCCGTAGGCTCTATTGGTATACGCGGAACGCATTTTGAAGTTCAACTGGTTAAAGGCGATGTATTTTTAGCGGTATGGGATGGCGCAATAGATTTAACGTTAGAAAATAATAACGTGGTTTCTTTGGGTGATAACGAGGCATTTTCGTTTGCACAAATTACAGCCACTGGTGAAGTCTTTAAAACAACACGTGCGGCACGCGTGTTTGATCAAAATATAGTAGCAATTGATCCTAAAGACGACAACGAAGAAGAAACTGAGCAAGCATCGGTAACTGAAGTTGAAGTAAATGCTTTTGAAGCTGATACAGGTGTTATGGATATATATTCTGAACAACAATTTCAAACTGTTAGCAGCGCATCTTTAGTCGATCAAATAGCTCAGCGCCAAGGTGTATTTAACTATGAGGTATCAAGCTTTAATGTAAATTCGAGTGTGGGTGCTGTTACTGACTTTGCTATGACTATGGCAGTTGATTTTGATAATGGCACCGTGCCTGATGGCGAAATTAGTTTTAATGACGCCGGTGGAAATTGGTATGCAGCTTACAGCGGCTTAATAAATTTAAGCGAACTTGAGCTGGCCGTTACATTTGCATCCCATGGTAACAATAAAGCCGAGGGCGATGTTGATGCAATATTTTTGAATGACTTAGACAATATTACTGGCAACTTTAATCTTAATGAAATAAATAATCCTGATGTAAATGCTAGCGGTTCTTTTAAATTAGAACCATAAACACATTGGATACAAAGCTTTTATTATGGAGTATTTAAAATGACAGCAAAAAATATATTTTTGCTTGGTTCTGTGGTGTTTTTGTTAAGTGCCTGTGGAGGCTCAGAAGAAAGTCCCACTCAAGAGGCAATACAATCACCTACGGCTGAAGTAATGCCAACGGTGACTAGCTATATAAATTTGGCTGGTGTTATAGCGAGTAATCAAACCAAGAGTACAAAAGTTTTAGGTGCTGTCACTTCAAGTAGAGGGGTTGTTGGAGCAAGTTTAGCTAATACTCGCGCTAATATTGTTTTTTCACAAACAAACGACACCGTACAAGGTAATGTTTCTTTTTTACTTGAAGCTTCGGATACTGATGGCATTGCTGAAGTTAATTTAGTACTCCCTAGCGTTAATAAAAGCATATCACTTTGTTCTTCTGATTGTGGTGTTGACTACGAAAAGTCAATTATAGGCCTCAGCCCTGCGCTTTATGGCGCAACTCCAGGGGAAATACGCCTTGAAATATGGATAACTGACACTTTAAATAATCAAGCACTTGCTGATGCAATCACTTTTAACTGGCAACCATATCAAATTGAAGGTGTTACAGCACAACGAGACGAAGATAATATTAATCTTTCGTGGCAAGCCAACCCCGAACTTAATCGTTACAACGTTTATATTGCAACTCAAGCTGGAGTCTCATCTACTAATATTAATGAATTAGAGAATGGGCAACAATTTTTAAGTATTCAAGATACTGCATTAAGCATTACCGAGTCACTTACTAATAAAAGTTACCAAGTACTTATTACCGGTGTTGATGGCAGTGGTGAAAGTGGTTTTGCTAATATAATAAACATAGCGCCAGTGGGTGGAGAGCTTGCATTTGCACCAGAGGCAAATGCCGATCAGTTTCAGATAAGTGAAGATCAAACTCTGCAAGGTAACGTGCTAACAAATGATACGAATCAATACAGTGGCGATTTACGTGTAAATGCAGATGCATTAATTCTACCGCAGCATGGCACTCTTAATATAAATGAAAATGGGGATTTTACTTATATCCCTATTGCAAACTTTAATGGTGAAGATGCCTTTAGCTATCAAGTTGCTAACGAGCTAGGTATGACAGACACCGCAGTTGTAGAGATAACCATTTTAGCTGTTAACGACGCTCCTATAGCGCTTGATAATACTTACAGCGTTACAAACAATGGAACCTTAGTTGTCCTATCGCCAGGCTTACTTATAAACGATAGCGATATAGACTTAGATGACTTAACTGTTGATACAACGCCGGTTAGCGAACCAACAAGAGGACAATTAACCCTTTTTGATAATGGTGGCTTTGAATACCAAGGCGAGCAAAATATGCAAGGCCAAGACAGCTTTCAGTATAGAGTTGTTGATGCTCAAGGTGCTCAGGCTATTGCAAATGTAACTATTGTAAGCTCAAACACTAACGTAGCCCCTGTAACAAAAAATGATAGCTATAGTTTAAGCGAAGATGAAACACTTGTGGTTACAGCAGCCAATGGTGTGCTTAGTAACGATACTGACCCAAATAATGACAGTTTTTCAGTTGATGAAACGTTTATGGTGGCACCCACACATGGCCAACTATTATTAGCAACTGATGGCAGCTTTAGTTATGTGCCGGATGCTAATTTTAATGGTGTTGATCAATTTCAATACCAAGCTATAAACTCATTAGGTGCAACCTCTACAGCCACAGTAACTTTAGTAATAAACAGCGAACCCGATAACCCTGTTGCACAAAATGATGCCTATCAATTTAGCAAAAATAAACTATTTGAAGTAACAGTACAAAATGGCTTGTTAATTAACGACTTTAATATTGAGGCTGGTGATTTATCGGTTAATACCACGGCAATTAATACAACTCAAAATGGCGAACTAACATTAAATGCTGATGGCTCGTTTACCTATCAGCCAGACTTAGGTTTTATTGGTGTAGATAGCTTTACCTATTCAATTTCAAATGAGCAAGGTTTAACTGCAACAGCTCAAGTAACCTTAAGTGAAAGCGGCGTTAATACTTTTCCACAAGCCAATGACGATCAATATACGTTAGACGAAGACAGCTCTGCATCTTTATTAGATGTGCTAGCTAACGACACTGATGCAGATGGCGATACAATTACTATTTCTAATATAGAAAATACTGCTGGTGAAGCGACTATTGTCGCCGGAAAAATACAGTTTACTCCACCAGCAAATTTTTCAGGTGAGATAGTACTGACTTACACCATTACCGATGGTTATAACACTGGTAATGAAGGTATAAACGACAGAACAGCAAGTGTGACGATTACTGTTACACCCGTTAATGATGCCCCTACTGCAAATGCTGACTCAGCAACGATGAACGAAGATGCTCCTGCGTTATTAGTTAACGTATTAGCTAACGACTCCGACATTGACGGCGATACTCTTGTGATAATAGCCGCTACTGCAGATAGAGGTTCTGCATCTGTTGTTGATAATAAAATCCAATATACGCCTGCTCCTAATACAAACGGAACAGCAATTATTAACTACACAATAAGTGATGGTAACGGCGGTACTGCAACTACTAACTTAACAATTACTATTATTCCCGTAAACGATGCTCCAATAGCAAACGCAGACTCAGCTACGATAGATGAAGATGCAGCACCAATACTAATAAACGTATTAGCCAATGACTCAGACGTGGATGGCGACAGCCTTACCATAAGCGCAGCATCAGCTGATATTGGCTCTGTATCAGTGGTTGGTAATCAAATTCAATATACACCGGCAGCCGACGACAACGGCTTAGCAACAGTTACTTATACTGTAAGCGATAGCAACGGCGGTGCCAGTACAACAACGTTAACTATCACTATTACCCCCGTAAACGATGCTCCAATAGCAAACGCCGATTCGGCTACCATGGCTGAAGATGCAGCGCCAATACTAATAAACGTATTAGCCAATGACTCAGATGTAGATGGCGACAGCCTCACAATTAGTGCAACCTCAGCTGACATTGGCTCGGTCTCAGTAGTTGGCAATCAAATTCAATACACCCCTGCACCCAATGCAAATGGACTCGCAACTGTTGTTTATACGGCAATTGATAGCAACGGTGGTGCCAGTACAGCAACACTATCTATTACTATTACTCCCGTAAACGATGAACCCATTGCAAATGCCGACACGGCGACTATGGATGAAGATGCTGCGCCGCTACTCATTGATGTGCTGGTTAATGATACAGACGCGGATAGTGATAGCCTAAGCATAACAGCAGCGTCAGTCGATAGCGGTTCAGTATCCGTTGTCGATAACAAACTACAGTACACACCGGCTGCAAATACCAACGGTATTGTTGTTGTCAGTTATACTGTAAATGATGGGAATAACGCTACAGATACTGGTAGTTTATCAATTACGATTACTCCAATTAACGATGCTCCAGTTGCGTCAAACCAAGGTTTTAATATTAGCGAAAACGCAACCGATGGTGACACTATTGGGACTGTTAGTGCCTCAGACATTGAGAACCAAAATTTAAGTTACACCCTGCTCAGTGGTGCCCCCATATTCGAAATAAACAATGATTCTGGCTTATTAACTGTAAAAGGTGAAAGCCCGTTTGATTTTGAAACAACTCCTCAGTACATATTGAGCCTAGCTATTACTGACGATGGTACGCCTAACGAAACAACTACTATTGATATAATAATTGATGTCACTGATGATGCGGAGCCTCTAGTTCCTGTTGAAGATGAAACATTTGGTCGCCCTATAACAGGTGAACTTGAGCTTTCGGGTGTTTTTTCAAGTGGTGAATTTAATGACAGTATTGAGCTAAATAATAACCTTTACTTTGTAGGTTTTAGTAATAACAGCGACAAAGATATTGTTATTGCATCCTATACAACGAGTGGTGTGATAAATACAGCATTTAACAGTGATGGCGTTAAGGTATTAGATTTAGAAAATGATGAAGAAGCAACTGCTATTATCTCTGATGGTACAAGCCTCTTTGTTGCTTACACTAGTTTTGATGGCACAAATACCGAAGCATGTTTGTTGAAAATGAATACCGCTGGCGTATTAAGTAATAACTCTGGAGATAATAATTCAGGTATTCACTGTACCGCATTAGCAAGCACTCTCGTTATTAATGACCTTGAGTTTAGCGACAATAAAATTCAAGCTGTTGGTAAGTCATTTAATGGTAACGACGACGATAGCTTATGGATAAAATACGATATATCTACACTCGCTTATGAAGCCGGAAGCCCTAAAATAGTCGATGTGAGCGGTGCTAATAGAGATGACGAAGCGTTTGCTATTAAAAACTTTAATAGCTCTGATCTTATGGTTGCCGGCAGTGTAACAAGTGCAACTGGCGATAAAGACGTACTTATTCGTTATTTAATTTCTGATGGTGAAAACAACGGAAGTTTTAATGGTAGCGCAGCATTATCGTTCGACTTGTCTGAGAATAATAAAGATGACGAATTATTTGCAATTGGCGGCGCTAAAAACACCGAATTTACAGCTTTTGCAGGTGGTTACATAACTCGTAACAGTGGTGAAAAAGAAGCCGTGGTTTTGGCTATTGATAAAACGGGTACTCTTATAACGAGTTTTGGTGATGCAGGTACTGCTATTTACGATATTGATGGTAACGGTGGTGCAGGTAATGGTGGCGCGAACGTAACAGGCGTAAAATACGAGCCAATTAAAAATGGAATTACTTTATCTGGCACTACCGGTGTTTCAGCTAACGAAAAGTTATTTTCTGCCCGTATTTTAACTTCAGACGGCTCACTTGATAGTACTTATGGTGCATCAGGTATTAATATCATTTCAGATATCAATGGAAAACAATTTGCCAAATCAGCAACTATAGATGCTAATGATACTGTATGGATATCGGGTGTTGTTGACGACTCAACCACCAAACCATTTGTTGCTGCAGTTGACGAGCAAGCCACATTATTTACCAACTTTGCAGACGTTGGTTATCTTGCTTTTGATACTATAAGCGCAGAATCTGACCATCAATCAATGCACGTTTTACAACTTAGCAATGACCCTCATGCCGGTAAGTACATTCTTGCATCAACGGCTAAATCGGACTCAATTACTAAGTTAGTATTAACACGCTTTACGAGTGCAGGTGATATCGATACTAGCTTTAGCGAAAGTGGCCATAAAGAAATTGCCATAGATTTAAGCGCATTTAATATAGCTTTGGTTGAACACAATAGCGGAAGCTTATTTATTGCGGGATCTAAAAGCAAAACTGACGGTGAAGAGGGCTTTATAGCTAAAGTTGATCAAAATGGTGATTTAGATACCTCATTCGCCAGTGATGGTATTTACTATACTACTATTTCAGGTGCTGAAAAGCTTAACTTAACTGATTTAGCACTTCATGATGGCGACATTGTTGCAGTTGGCTCTGTAGTTATAGCTGATACCCCTAGCTCGTTTATCATGATGCTAGATTCTGACGGTACACTTGACGATAACTTTGGTAGTAATGGAACAATTATAGGAATACCTTTTGAATATTATGAAAGTGTTTTTATTAATGATGATAATATTTTTATTGGTGGTAAATCTGTATCAGGTGCCAGTTCAGAATTAGTAGCATTAAAGCTCGACTCCGACGGCGAGCAAACCTACAAATACACAGGTGAAACAACCACTGATACCGAGAATAAAATGGTAAAAGTTTTAGTCGACGAATCAAATAAATTATATTTAATTGCAAACGTTGTAGATACACCTAATAAAGCCAGTATTACGCGATTACTTGCATCCGGAGTAATTGATGACAGCTATCCGTTAGGCCAATACGCGTTAGCTTCAACGGGAGATACCGAAGTAAAAAGTGCCGTTTTTGATAGCAACAACAATATTGTTTTAGTTGGTATGGGCAATAATAAAGGTATGTTGGCACGTATTTTAGCTGATGGCACAATTGACGATACGTTTGGGCCGAATCGCAGTGGGTTTTACGAAGCAAGCCAATGTACCAGTACACATGTATTTACTTCAATCATCTTACAAAATGACACCCAAGTAGTTGTAAGCAGCACCTGTAATGACACTAACTCTAACAATGTTAGTATTTCTAAATTCAATTTTGTAGAAGATGGAGCTTAGCCTTAAATTATGAAAGTTGAATTTTTTGGTGTTAGAGGCTCAATGGCTTCAGCAGGAAGTAATACGCACATTTTTGGGGGAAATACCTCATGTGTGTACATTGAACAAAGTAACGGTAAAGATCTTATTTTAGACTCTGGTACCGGTATTGTAGAACTCGGTACACGTTTACTAGGAACACAAAGTCCTATCAATATTTTGCTAACGCATAACCATTGGGACCATATTCAAGGGTTTCCTTTTTTTAAACCTATTTACCAACCTAACCGCGATATAACTATTACTGTGGGTAACGTTGATGATAAAAAAAGTGAAGATGCCATATTAAAGCAAATGAGTGGTTCGTACTTTCCGGTGTGTTATCAAGATTTACCTGCCAGCATTACGCTTAATACTGATTTATCGTCTCAAAAGCAATTTACACTTAATGGTTTTTTGGTTTCGACTGCTCCACTAAATCACCCTGGTGGTGGTACTGCTTATTGTATTAAAGCAGATGAAAAAAAGGTGGCTTACGTTACCGACAATGAGCTAAATCCGCCAGACAAGGTAAACACAAGTATTAGCGAATGGGTCAATTTTATTGAAGGCGCTGATTTACTAATTCATGATGCTCAATTTATAGATGCAGACTTGCCTCTTAAACATGGTTGGGGGCATAGCACCATAGATCAGGTGGCTGAGCTTGCGATAAAAGCGAGTATTAAAAATGTGATTATTATTAGCCACGATCCATCAAGAACCGATGAACAGTTATTAGCTATAGAAAAATATTTACACACGCAGTACGCTCAACAGGTAAAAATAGAATGCGGCCGAGAAGGACGAGTTTTTGATTTTTAGTCTATCAAGGAGCGTTACTCATTAGCTCCTTAAAACCAATTACTTCAAAGCACTTTTTCATTGGCGCTGTTATTACATTATTAATTGCATCAATAGAGCTATTTTCAACTGGGTCGCTTGCAAAGTTAGTGAACCGCGTAGAAGGTATAATATACGACTCTCGGTTGTTACTAACACTTTCAGAGGCGCCTAGGCGTATTGATGAAACCGTTGTAATAATTGATATCGATGAAAAGAGCATGCAAGAACAAGGACGCTTTCCTTGGAGTCGCTCAAAAGTAGCTGACCTTGTTACAAAGCTTACTGATGCAGGTGTTATTGTTATTGCATTCGATATATTTTTTTCTGAACAGGAAGAAAACCCTGTTACAAAAATTATGTCTGAAATTCCTGATTTATCAAAAAAGTACACCATCCCCTTTGCTGAAATTACTAAACAAGTCGATGCAGACACAAAACTAGCAAGCGCATTATCTAAAAATGATACTGTTCTTGGTTTTTTATTGATTGATGAACAACTCACTAATCAAAACTTGCCAGCTAAAAGCAGTGTTATATGGGCAAATGCGGATCATACTAATTCACAAATAAACCAGTTTCCTGGTGCTATTGTAAATATTCCACAGTTACAAAATGCTACAACGGGTACCGGTTTTATCAATGCACATAGCGATGAAGATGGTTTTATACGTAAAGCAGCTCTTATAAATCGAGTTGGCAATAAGCTTTATCCTTCTTTAGCACTTGAAGTTGCTCGACTTTATACCCTTGCTGAAAACATAGAAACCCGTTCCAATATATTAGATGGTATAACCTTATTCGAAGGTATAAAGTTTCAAGATAAGTGGATTCAAACTGATGAATATGGGCAAATATTAATTCCTTACAAAGGGCGTGCACATAGCCTCCCTTATTATTCGGCTACCGATATTTTGACCAAAAAAATTGGTTTAGAGGAATTAGAAGGCACTGTAGCCTTTATTGGCACATCGGCAATTGGACTCGCTGATTTAAGATCAACACCTGTTGGTTTACAGTATCCCGGTGTTGAGGTACATGCCAATATATTTGAAGGGTTAATGCACCCAGAGCTACTGCCATCTAAACCTAATTGGTCACTGGGAGCAAGCTTACTCATCATTACATTAACGGGTAGCGTACTGTCGTTTTTTAGCCACGGTAAGAGCGCACGTTTTATTATTGTTTTGTCTCTTACAGTCACGAGTATCGTTATATTTTTAAACGTTTATTTATGGTCAGTGCAAAAAATTAGTTTACCTTTATTAATGCCCCTTTTACTCATCATTATATTAGCGGGTTATTACATCATTGTTGGTTCTATCGCTGAAATGAAACATAGCCGAAAAATAAAATCTATGTTTGACCAATATATGCCTCCTGAGCGTATAAATCAGATGATATTACAGGGTAAAAGTTTATCTCAAAAAAGTGAGCGAAAAAATATGACGGTGTTGTTTGCCGACATTCGTAGTTTCACTTCACTATCAGAAAGTATGTCGCCCCATCAGTTAAGTGAATACTTAAACGAATATCTTACGGCTATTACCAAAATCATATTTGATCATAACGGGACTATTGATAAGTACGTAGGCGATATGGTGATGGCATTTTGGAATGCACCACTAAAAGATGAAAACCACGCTCGCCATGGTGTTGAAGCCGCAATGGGTATGATTAACGGGTTAACGCAAATAAATCAGTTATTTGCAGAAAACAATCAGCCTGCAATAAAAATTGGTATCGGTTTAAGTACTGGCGATATGAATGTAGGTGATATGGGTTCGGTTTACCGTAAAGCCTATACAGTTCTTGGTGATACTGTTAATTTAGGTGCTAGAGTAGAAAGCTTGACCAAATTTTATGGCGTAGCTATTCTTGTTACAGAAGAAACGATGAAGGAATGCCCTCATATTTCATTTCGTTTAATAGATAAAGTACAAGTTGTCGGAAAAACAACGGCTATACAGTTGTTTGAGCCTATAAATTTTACAGATAAGCTCGATGAAGAACAGTTAAATGAAGTTAAAAAGTCGCAGCAGGCCATGACGCTTTTTTATAATAAAAACTGGCCACAAGCGCTTAGCTTATTTAAAGAACTACACAGCACGACCGTATTTAGCTCTGACGTTTATACCATTTTTATCGAACGTATTAAGGGCACTGATTTGCAAACACTAGCTAAGGATTGGAATGGTGCCTTCAAACATACTAAAAAGTAGTAAACATATGCGACAGCACATTAAAGACAAAACAAACCTTCAGCATTTTATCGATATTAGTATTAGGCTAACAACAGAAAAAAACTCGTCTAAGTTACTTGATGAAATACTGCAAGTTGTGATGTCGATAGCAAATTCTGATGCTGGCAGCATTTACTCTATTACCCCAAACAAACAACTCAAGTTTGAAACGGTAATAAATAAGTCATTAAATCTTTATTTAGGTGTAGGTGGCACTTTAGGGAGCCCTGTAGATTTTCCTAATATAGATCTTTTTATTGATGGCAAACCAAACGAAACAGCTATTGTTGCCCACTCTGCAAATTCCGGCGAAGTGATTAACATTCCTGACGTGTATGATGCCCTGCCCTTTGATATGAGCGCAGCTCGCAAAATGGATGCCCGCACGGGTTACCGCTCTGAGTCCATGCTAACAATTCCTTTAAAAGATCATGAAGATGACATTATTGGTGTAATCCAGCTTATAAATGTAAAAGATGCGCAAAATAAAAACATTCCTTTTAGTGAAGAGCTTGTCACTCTAATTCGATCTTTTGCCTCTTTAGGCGCTATTTCACTAACTAACTCGACACTAATTAAGGGAATGGAAGATCTTTTTTCGACCTTTGCTGAAACAATTGCGATGGCAATAGATGAAAAGTCTCCTCATACCGGTGGCCATTGTAAACGAGTGCCAGCACTCACGTTAATGCTAGCAGATGCCGTGCATGATATAAATAAAGGCCCTTTGGCTTCATTTTCTATGAGTGAAGCTGACCGACATGAGCTTGATATAGCAGGCTGGTTACATGACTGTGGGAAAATCGCGACTCCCGATCACATTATGGAAAAGTCGACAAAACTAGAAACTATTTTTGATCGAATAAAATATGTAGATGCTAAATTTGAAATAATTAGCCGAGATTTAAAAATAGCGTATCAGCAAAAAATCATCTGTGCGATGAAGCTGCAAAAACCTATCGAAGTTCAACAATTTGAACGCCTACTTGATACCGAGCTTAAACAGTTGGCATTAGACCGTGCATTATTACAGCGTGTGAATGTAGGGGGCGAGTTTTTAGGTGATGCAGAACTTGAGCACATTGAACGCATTGCAAACAAATACCAACTCGTTATAAATGATATTAATACACCATTGCTCTCAGCTGATGAAGTTGAAAACTTAACAATACGAAGAGGCACGTTAACCGAAGCCGAACGTGAAGTAATGAAACGTCATATGGATGTAACTAAAAATATTTTAGATGCCCTGCCGTTCCCTAAACACTTAAGCAATGTGACTGAATATGCTTTAGGTCATCATGAAAAACTTGACGGTACTGGTTATCCAAGAGGTTTAACCAAAGAGCAAATGTCGGTGCCTGCAAGGTTAATGGCTATTACGGATATTTTTGAAGCGCTATCTGCGGTAGACAGGCCCTACAAAAAAGCAAAACCGGTCAGTGAGTGTTTATTTATTTTAGGCTCAATGGTTGCTAAAAACCATCTTGATGCTGACATTTTTGCTATTTTTATTGAGTCGCAAGTCTATAAAAATTATATCAATGAATATGCTAACCCAGAGCAGCTAGATGAGGTAGATTTTGATAACTTACCCGGTTACACACCTATAAGTTAGCACCTATAAAGCCATGCCTTTATTCAAAATACGCTTATTACAGCCTATACCTATCCAAACAAAAAAATGCCACCTTACGGTGGCATTTACACACGGGGTTATTTCTACTTATAGAAATCCTTTTACTTTTTATTTGTTTTTTTATGTTGTTTTATTAACAAAAAATATGGCTCCAAAGGTAGCATTTAGTGCTCTGTGTAGCAACAGTAAAAGATAAAGTTCATATATCTGCCATATTAACGTCATAAAAAAGCGCGAAGTAAATTCGCGCTTATAAACTTAACGGGCGTTATATTTTAATACACACGTACTTTTCTTCTAAATACTCATCAAGCCCTTGATGGCCGCCTTCTCGGCCTAAACCAGATTGCTTAACACCACCAAATGGCGCTACTGGGTTTGATATAACACCTTCATTAACGCCGACCATACCAAATTCAAGCCCTTCACTAACTCGGTAAATTTGCTTAATATTTTGGCTGTAAAAGTAGGCTGCTAGACCAAATGGTACATCGTTAGCAAGTGCAAGCACTTCACTTTCTTCATCAAAAGGAAAAACCGTTAATACTGGACCAAATACTTCTTCGTGGTAAATATCCATCTCTGTCGTTACGTTGTTTACTATTAATGGGTTTTGAAAGCTACCACCTAAGTCACTATTATCGCCAATCAACGTAGCACCTTTATCGAGTGCGTCTTGTACTAACTGTTGTACTTTCTCTTTGGCTTTAGGGTAAATGAGTGGGCCAATATCAACATCGTCTTCAAAACCATTTGCCACTTTTAACGCTGCAACCTTAGGCGTGATTTTTGACAGTACTTTGTCGAGAATATTACGTTGTATAAAAATACGGTTTGCAGCAACACATGCCTGCCCACTGTTTCTAAATTTAGCCGCCATTAGCCCTTCAACAGCTTCATCTAAGTCGGCATTATCAAAAATAATAAAAGGTGCATTACCGCCAAGCTCCATCGAGGTGCGCTTAATTGTGTCTGCACATTGCGATAGCAACTGCTTACCTACACCGGTAGAACCGGTAAATGTAAACTTACGCACAACTTCTGAGTCAGTCAGCATTTTACCTACTGTTTTGGCATCTTGAGAAACCAGTACATTAAATGCACCTTTAACAAAACCAGCTTGATCAGCTAAGTAAGCAAGTGCGATAGCACAAAGTGGCGTGTGTTCAGAAGGTTTGAGTATAAAGCTACAGCCCGCAGCGTAGGCTGGCGCTACTTTACGAGTAACCATAGCAATAGGAAAGTTCCACGGCGTTATACCAGCTACAACACCGACAGGCTGCTTAAAACTAGTTAAACGATGCGAGTCATCTGTTGGCGGAATTACATCTCCGTAACTACGTTTGGCTTCTTCTGCAAACCATTTGATAAAACCTGCACCATAATCAATCTCACCAAGGGATTCTTTGAGTGGTTTGCCTTGCTCTTTAGTCATCAGCTCTGCAAGTGTTTGCTTGTGCTTTATTACTAGCTCATACCAGCGCATCAAGGTTTCGCTTCGCTCAGTGGCATTCGTCGTTTTTAACTTAACAAAAGCCCCTTGAGCTGCAGCTATTGCGCTATTTACACCCTGCTCGTCAATATCGCTTACATCAACAATACTTTTTTCGGTCGCGGGATCGTTAACGCTAAAGTGCGTGTCTGTTTTATAAAACTCGCCGTTAATAAATGAGTCAGAAAAAATAAGATTACTCAAAATAAACCTCCAAAATTACGTTTTAAGGTGTTAGCTTTTAATGCGTGACATAGAGCCAAGGCTAACATTTTAGGATCTTTGCTCACGTGAGAAGCGCAGCTTCTATATTTATAACCTAGAGTTAAAACACATAACGCCAGCAAGCTTTGCGTCTACAAATAACATACGAGCTTTGCTCGTCACGCCTACAATTCACAAACAAAAAAGCCGCTGTATCAAACAGCGGCTTTTAATATATACATCGTTAAAAACTAGTGCTCTTCATTAACGATATTGAGATTGTACTTAGGTATTTCAACCACTAGGTCTTCATCTCTTATAATTGCTTGGCAACCAAGGCGTGACTCAGGCTCTAAGCCCCATGCTTTATCTAGCATGTCGTCTTCTAGCTCATCACTTTCTTCAAGTGAATCAAATCCTTCACGAATCACTAAATGACACGTAGTACATGCACACGATTTTTCACAAGCATGCGCAATGCTAATACCATTTTTAAGCGCAGCGTCGAGTACCGTTTGACCTGTAGGAGCTTCAATTGCAGCGCCGTCAGGACATAATTCAGGATGTGGAAGAAAAACAATTTGTGGCATTCTAATCTCTCTTAAATGTTGTCTACTGACTGCCCTGTAAGGGCCTTTTTAATTGATGCATCCATTCTACGCGATGCAAAGTCGCTACTCGCATTATCGACTTTTTCGATAGCTGCTTTAATTTCGCCAGGCTCTTGTGTATTTTCGCGCACTTTTACCAGTTCTGCAATTTCAGCGCGTAAGTTAGCTAGTTGCATATCGTCAAGTAATGCACCATCGGCTTCAAGTGATGCGTTAAGCGCTTCTATTACGCGCAACGCTTCTACTTGTTGCTCTTTAAGCATACGCGCTTGCATGTCGCCTTTAGCGTTGCTCATTGATTCTTTTAGCATGTTAGCTACTTGGTCATCAGATAAACCAAACGAAGGCTTAACTTGAATCTCAGCTTGTACACCTGTTGATTTTTCCATAGCTGAAACACTTAATAGGCCATCAGCATCAACTTTAAAGGTTACACGAATATGCGCAGCGCCTGCCGCCATTGGTGGAATACCTTTTAAGCTAAACTTAGCAAGCGATCGACAATCATCAACAAGCTCACGCTCACCTTGCAGCACATGTAATGACATGGCTGTTTGACCGTCTTTAAACGTCGTAAATTCTTGTGCGCGTGCTACCGGAATCGTCGTATTACGCGGAATGATTTTTTCAACCAAACCGCCCATCGTTTCAAGGCCTAGCGATAACGGTAATACATCAAGCAATAACATGTCAGAATCGGGCTTATTGCCAATTAATACGTCGGCTTGAAGTGCAGCACCCAAGGCTACAACACGATCAGGATCGATTGAAGTTAGCGGCTCTTTATCAAAAAAGCTTTGTACTTGGCTACGTACCAATGGCATACGGGTTGAACCGCCTACCATAATAACTTGCAGCACTTCTTCATTTTCAATGCCAGCATCTTTTACAGCACGACGACACGAGCGCAGCGTTTTTTTAATTAGTGGCATAGCCATTTCATCAAACGTTTCGCGCGTTACTTCAACGGTGTATTTTTGATCGTCAAACTCAAGGCCCACGTTTACTTTAGCGTATTGGCTTAATGCTTCTTTACACGCTTTTGCTTTATTGATAAATAAACGTAAAACTGAAGGTGATAATGCTGACACACCTGTTTGCTGCTTAAAGTAATCAACAAGGAGCGAATCAAAGTCATCGCCGCCGAGGCTAGAGTCGCCACCGGTTGCCATTACTTCAAACACACCTTGGTGTAATCTAAGTACTGATATATCGAACGTACCACCGCCTAAATCATAAACAGCAATAATACCTTCTTGGCCAGAGTCTAAACCATAAGCGACTGCTGCTGCTGTTGGTTCATTTAATAAACGTAGTACGTTAATACCAACAAGCTCTGCGGCATCTTTAGTACTTTGGCGCTGTGCGTCATCAAAGTACGCTGGTACTGTGATTACAGCCCCTAAAATTTCTTGGTTGCCAAAACTTTGCTCAGCTCGTGCTTTTAATGCAGCTAAAATATGGCTTGATGCTTTAATTGGACTAATTTTACCTGCCGCAGTTTCTATTGCTAGCGCACCATTGTGCTCACAAAATTCATACGGTAGTTGCCCATAACTTTGCTCTATTTCAGCCTGAGTTTTACCTAAAAAACGCTTAACCGAAATAAGTGTGTTAGCAGGGTCTTGCGTTGCTGCTTGTGCAGCTTCTGCGCCAACAGTAATACCGCCTGCTTGATAACGAACAACCGACGGTAACATAGCCGCGCCAAGATCATCAGTTAACGTGCGGGCTTCGCCGCTTTGCACTGTTGCAACTAATGAATTAGTTGTACCAAGGTCAATACCTATTGCTAGTTTATGTTCGTGTGGTGCCGCGCTTTGCCCCGGCTCAGCAATTTGCAATAATGCCATAATGCTCTTTAAACTCGTGTTGCTCGCTTTGCAGCAAGTAATTAATCGTCAAATAAACTGTCTTCGATACGCTCTAGTTCTTCACGTAACTTATAAACAAACTTCAGTTTACGAATATTATCTGCGGCAAGTTGATATTGCTGCTCATCGTTACTTGCTAATTGCTCAGCAAGTTGTGCACTGTATTGCGCATTTAATTGCTTAATTTGTTTTTCAAAATTTACAATGGCGGTATCAGGATCGCTAGCTGATGTTAGCTCTTCAAGTTCTTCACGAAGTTCCATTTGCTGCATTAAAAACATTGGATCTTGCAAGGTTTGCTGCTCTGCACGAATATCAACGCCTAGCTCACTCAACATATATTCGGCACGTTTTACTGGGTGCTTTAATGTTTGTAGCGCATCGTTAATTTCGGCGGTGCTTTGCACAGCCATTAACTTATCGCGGCTGCTCGCATTCGCGTGGCGATCAGGATGTACAGTACGCTGTAATTCCAAGTAGTGCTTGTTAACCGTTGCTAAATCAATATTGTAATCAACGGGGACTGCAAATAATTCAAAGTAACGCATAACTTCAACCAATAATATTCAGAAATAACAAAGCCCTACATTAACTGGCAGGGCTTATTTATACTACAAAGATATTTAAAGCTTAAAC
Organism: Pseudoalteromonas sp. HL-AS1; assembly: GCF_031198785.1. NCBI lineage: Bacteria > Pseudomonadati > Pseudomonadota > Gammaproteobacteria > Alteromonadales > Pseudoalteromonadaceae > Pseudoalteromonas > Pseudoalteromonas sp. HL-AS1. The sequence goes on along the minus strand of NZ_CP133569.1, from coordinate 471,871 downwards.
GGTAAAGCTTTCGCCACAACCACACTCATCTGCTTGATTAGGGTTATTAAATTTAAACCCTTCATTTAAGCCTTCTTTAGTGTAGTCGAGCTCTGTGCCATCGATGTAAACTAAGCTTTTAGCGTCAACAATTAATGTGACACCTTTAGCCGCAAAAGTTTCATCGTCTTCGTTTAAATCGTCAACAAACTCAAGTACATAAGCAAGACCTGAACAGCCCGTCGTTTTAATGCCAACGCGCAGGCCTAAACCTTTACCGCGGTTTGCTAAAAATGATTGTACGCGGTTTGCTGCCGCATCTGTCAATGTCACTGCCATGAGTTTCTCTTCTTACTTCGCTTGTTTGCTTTTGTAGTCTGCAATTGCTGCTTGAATTGCGTCTTCAGCTAAAATTGAACAGTGAATTTTCACTGGTGGCAACTCAAGCTCTGCACTGATATCAGTGTTTTTAATTGTCGCTGCTTCGTCTAGCGTTTTGCCTTTAACCCACTCTGTTACAAGTGAAGAAGAAGCAATTGCGCTACCACAACCGTAGGTTTTGAATTTTGCATCTTCAATAACGCCAGTGGCAGATACTTTAATTTGCAGTTTCATTACGTCACCACATGCTGGTGCGCCTACCATACCCGTTGCCACTGACGGATCGTTCTTATCTAGAGTACCTACGTTACGTGGGTTTTCTACGTGGTCGATTACTTTATCACTATAAGCCATTATTCTATCCTCATTACCTGCTAGGGTATGTGCTCACACTATTAGTGGTGAGCCCATTCAACTGAATCTAAATCAATACCTTCTTGATGCATCTCCCAAAGTGGAGACATCTCACGTAGGCGACCGATAGAGTTTTTCATTAATTCGACGGTGTAATCAATCTCTTCTTCGGTAGTAAAGCGACCAATACTAAAACGAATTGAGCTATGTGCTAATTCGTCGTTACGGCCAAGTGCACGTAATACATAAGAAGGCTCTAAGCTTGCAGATGTACAGGCTGAACCTGACGATACTGCAATGTCTTTTACTGCCATAAGTAACGACTCACCTTCAACAAAGTTAAAGCTGATGTTTACAATACCCGGTACTGATTGGTCTTGTGTGCCGTTAAAGTATACTTCGTCCATATCAGCCATAATGCCGTCGATTAAACGATTACGTAAGGCGCTGATGTGTGCGTGATCTTTTTCGAAATCTTGCTTAGCAATTTTAAACGCAGTACCCATACCCACTAATTGGTGAGTTGCTAGTGTACCAGAGCGCATACCGCGTTCATGTCCGCCACCGTGCATTTGCGCTTCAAGGCGAGCACGTGGTTTACGACGAACGTAAAGTGCACCAACACCTTTAGGGCCATACACTTTATGTGCAGAGAACGACATAAAATCAACTTTAAGCTGTTGCACGTCGATTAATACTTTGCCCGCGCTTTGCGCTGCATCTACGTGGAACATAATTTTACGTTCGCGACACATTTCGCCAATAGTCGCGATATCTTGAATTACACCTAGCTCGTTATTAACGTGCATGATGCTTACAAGTACTGTGTCGTCACGCATTGTGTCGGCAAGTTTTTGTAAATCAAGTAGGCCGTTTTCTTCAACGTCCATGTAAGTTACTTCAAAACCTTGGCGCTCAAGCTCACGACATGTGTCGATTACAGCTTTATGCTCAGTTTTAGCGGTAATAACGTGCTTACCTTTTTTCTTGTAAAACTGTGCTGCACCTTTAATAGCAAGGTTATTTGATTCTGTTGCACCCGATGTGAAAACAATTTCACGTGGGTCTGCATTAATTAAATCAGCAATATCTGTACGCGCTTGGTCAACAGCTTCTTCTGCTTGCCAACCAAAACGGTGTGAGCGTGACGCAGGATTACCAAACTTACCGTCCATTGTCAGGCACTGCATCATTTCTTTAGCAACACGTTCATCAACAGGCGTGGTCGCTGCGTAATCTAAATAAATCGGTAACTTCATTTCTCTCTCCGCTGCAGGTCAACCTTAAAGTTGACAGCTTACTTGAATGTTTTCCAACTGCTTAATTGCATTATTGATACTGTTATCTTGGCGCGATGCTATTTCTTTCACATCTGATTTTTCCACCAATTCAGCAAGGGTAATATTATTCAAAAATTCTTCTATGCGTGCGCTTAAGTCTGACCACAAATTATGTGTTAAACAACGCATACCACTCTGACAGCCGGTATCGGCACCTTGGCAACGTGTTGCATCGACCGATTCGTCTACGGCGCTAATAATATCGCCAACAGAGATAACGCCCGCTTCACGCCCTAGTAAATAACCACCACCAGGTCCACGAACAGAACTTACTAGGCCATTTTTACGTAAACGAGCAAATAATTGTTCAAGGTAAGACAAAGAAATTTCTTGTCTTTGTGAAATATCAGCAAGGGCTACAGGACCTACACCTGTGTGTAGTGCAACATCCAGCATAGCTGTAACGGCATATCTGCCTTTTGATGTTAACTTCATAACGCCCCCTGCACAAAAGAGTGCAAATTTTAATTACCAGAGTAAATTAGTCAAGTATTATCACTTGATAAAAATTTGATTTATAAACTCTTACTTTTTAAATTATAGAGTTAACAAACTTTCAATACTTGACCTCTTTGGTCAAGTATTACAGCCATTGTAATTACCTGAGTATTTTAGTCAAGTATTAGCTAGTTATTTACCCATTGGTTTTTATAACTAATAGCTATAACTAAGTTACTTAGGGATAGACTTATTAATTGAGGTGAGAATACCGCGTAAAATATTCATTTCGGCATCTTCAGGGTGAGCTCGGTTAAATAAACGACGTAATTTAGTCATAACTAAACCAGGGTGCTGTTTGATAATAAAGCCTGTTTTGAAAAGCGTCTCTTCAAGGTGCTCATAAAACAGCTCTGTTTGTTTTGAGCTTGGGTAAACAGCATCGTCTTCTTCAACCTTTTTAGGTTGTTGATTTAAAAACGCCATACGTGTTTCGTAACTAAGTGTTTGTACGGCCATAGCTAAATTAAGCGAGCTGTACTCTGGATTAGCAGGAATACATACGTGGTAATTACAAAGCTGTAATTCTTCATTAGTTAAGCCGCTGTTTTCACGACCAAATACTAGCGCTACAGGACCATTTACAGCTTCAGCAACGAGTTTTTCACCACATTCACGTGGTTCAACCATTGGCCACGAAAGCGTACGAGAACGCGCACTTGTGCCAATTGTTAATGTACAGTCAGCGATAGCTTCTTCAACAGTACCTACAATAACTGCATTGCCTAAAACATCAGTTGCGCCTGCAGCTAAAGCACTTGCTTGGCTGTCTATTTCACAAGCAGGATCAACTAAATAAAGCTTTGATAAACCCATGGTTTTCATGGCGCGAGCCGCCGAACCAATATTGCCCGAATGTGACGTGTTAACTAAAACAATGCGAATATCATCTAAGATCATTACTGTGCTACTTTGCTATGCCAAAAAATTGCGCAAATTCTAACATGAAAATGTAATAAGATCCTAGATTCAAAAGGCTAGATCCTAAGATCCAAGCCAATATAACGATTCTTACATGGGTAAATTCTAGGGATATACCACCAATTTGTTTTGATGTTTAAACCATTGCCGCCTTTACATAAACATCAAAACGGTTCTTTTTAGTTTTAATTTGCATACTTGGGGTTTTTTCGTTTAAGAATGGGGCGTAATCAGGGCGTTTTACAACGACACGCTTACTGGCGAGTGGATAGGCAAAATCAAGTAGGTCGTCAGCGTCGTTGTCTGCACCAACTAGCTCTTGAAATACGCGCATTTCTTTTTTAACTAATGCTGATTTTTCGCGATGCGGAAACATGGGATCTAAATAAACAACATCGGGCATGCTTTCGCACTGAGAGAGCAAGGTATGGCTTGAGCCAAATATTAGGCTCATGTTTTCTTTCATCCACACACCAATTTCAATATCGCTATAAGCTCGCTTTAACCCATCGTATAAGAGGGCTGCAACAACCGGATGACGTTCATGTAATATGACTTTGCACCCTAGCGAGGCAAGTACAAAGCCGTCTCGCCCAAGGCCTGCGGTAGCATCAAGTACAACAGGCGTTGCGCCTTTATTTAAACCCACCGCTTTGGCAATTGCTTGCCCTTTACCACCGCCAAACTTACGCCTATGGGCGGCGGCACCGGTTACAAAATCAACGTTAATTGCACCCAGTTTAGGCTCGTCGGTTTTAAATAGACTTAACCCTTTATCATCGTAATGTAAGCTAAAGCCACTGCAATTTTGCGCCCATTGGGCTAAACCAAAGCGTGTTTCTAATTCATTTAAATAAGGGCGTAACTCTTTAAAAGCACACTGAATAACCACAATAAACTCCGACGATAAAATACGCCTGTAGTATATCAACCGCTTTACTTTAAAGCACTAAAATAGCTCTATATCACTATGATGATTCGCATTGACCTTTGCGGCTTCCCCTTTAGTACGTAAATTGGATATAAGTTCATTGCGGCTTTCGGCAACTTGTTTAAGCTGATATTTGATAAAGGCTAAATCACTATTAGCCGATACAAATAACTGCATTGTTTGATCCAATTGAGATATATATAAAGTGAGATCCGCAGGATTTGCTTGTGTTTGTTGTAGCTTAATAGCGCAGTCAAGTTCATGTAGCTGCTCTATAAACTCTTTAGTACTTTTGTTTTGCTCTACATTTTGAGTAGTTAACTGCTTAACAATATCTTGAAGGGCTGTACTTATTTGAGCTGCCTGCTCATAACTGCTTTCGCTTCTTTCCATGGTAACAACCTTCTCGTTGGTTACTTCTAATATATGCGGGAACAGATCTTTGTAGCGCCCATACAAAGCATCGTTATCAACTGGCATATTTTTTATCAAAAGGGACACTTTGGGATAATTAATGATAGTGCTGCTACCAATATCAACAAATCGTTGAGCATTTCGATGTTGCTCAAGCAGCTCTTGTTCTAACGGGCAAACACCACTTTGCTGGCTGTAAAAAATACCTTTTCCTTGATACCAAAACACAACCACAACATCTAAATTTAAAGGAGCAAAAAAGGTAAAAAAGTATTCACTCAACGATTGAAAGTTATTAGCGTGATAACTTTGTCCAACGTAGCGCATTATACGCCCCATATCGCCTGACTCTGTCATTGCCATTTCAGCTGTTTTATTCGCTTTGACTATATCCAGTTTTAGTTTTGCGCATTTTTGCCTATATTCGTAAAGTACCTTTATTCGCGCTATTAACTCTTCTGCATTAAAAGGTTTTGTAATGTAATCAGATGCGCCGACGCTGTAACCTTTTACCCGATCGCTTAGCTCTATTTTAGATGAGAGAAACATAACGGGAATATCCTGAGTATTTTGACTTTGCTTTATTGTTTTACATACGTCATAACCTGACATACCTGGCATTTCAATATCGAGTAAAATAATATCTGGGTTGTATTTATTGGTTAGCCTTAATCCTTCATCGCCATCTTTTGCATGAATTATTTTACAAAACCCTGCTAAAGACTCTTCAATTATATGATGAACATACTTGTCGTCATCAATTGCCAATACCAACTTTGCCATGCCTTAGTCCATTTTATTAGGTGTGCTAAAAGCATAGTACGGTAGGATGAAATTACTAAAAATTATTAGATAATAATTTTAAAATAATAAAAAAGCGCCATTAAGGCGCTTTAATTTGATTTGTGCTAAATATTAATTTTTAAACAGCAATACCGCTATGGCGTAGTAACGCGTCGACATTTGGCTCACGACCACGGAACTTTTTAAATAATTCCATTGGCTCTTCACTGCCGCCTTTTTCTAAAATATTTTGCATGAAGGCTTGCCCTGTTTCAGCGTTAAAAATACCTTCTTCTTCAAATTTAGAAAATGCATCAGCAGAAAGTACTTCAGCCCATTTATACGAATAGTAACCTGCACTATAACCGCCGGCAAAAATATGACTAAAACCATTTTGAAAACGGTTAAACTCAGGCGGTTTAACGATTGATGTGCGGCTACGTACATCGTTTAGTACTGCTTGAATTTGGCATTGCTCACCCACTTTGTAATCGTTATGGATTTTAAAGTCGAATAACGAAAACTCAATTTGACGTAGCATTTGTACGCCTGAGTTATAGTTTTTAGCAGCAAGTAACTTATCAAGTAACTCTTTAGGTAACGGCTCACCCGTTTCATAATGACCTGAAATAAAGCTCAGGGCTTCTTCGTCATAACACCAGTTCTCTAAAAACTGACTAGGAAGCTCTACCGCATCCCATGCAACACCATTAATACCCGCAACAGGAGCTGCATCAACTTGTGTCAACATGTGGTGAATACCATGACCAAACTCATGAAATAAAGTAGTTACTTCGTCATGAGTAAACAGCGCCGGTTTATCGCCAACCGCCTTATTAAAGTTACACACTAAATAAGCCACTGGAGTTTGTAGTTCGCCGTTAGCACGTACTTTACGACCCATACAGTCATCCATCCACGCACCACCACGTTTGTGGTCGCGTGCATATAAATCTAGATAAAAGCGCCCACGAAGCGTATTGCTACTATCTACAATTTCAAAAAAGCGCACATCTTTATGATAAGTATCAAAATCAGTAACTTCTTTTACGCTAATACCAAATAAGCGATTAACGGTTTCGAATAATCCACTTAATACTTTATTTGCAGGGAAGTAAGGACGTAGTACTTCGTCTGAAATTGCATACTTTTCTTGCTTAAGCTTTTCGCTGTAGTAACCAAAATCCCATGCTTCTAATTCAGAAATACCGTGTTTTTGTTCAGCATACGCTTTTAGCTCGGCCACTTCTTGCTCTGCTTGTGGTTTTGATTTAGCCGCTAGGTCTTCTAAAAATGAGAATACTTGTTCTGGTGACTCTGCCATTTTAGTCGCGAGTGACTTTTCAGCGTAGCTGTTGAATCCTAGTAACTGTGCAAGTTCATGACGAAGCGCAAGCTCCTCTCTCATAATATCTGAGTTATCAAACTCACCGGCGTTAGGGCCTTGATCTGATGCGCGCGTAGAAAACGCAGTGTAGGTTTCCCTGCGTAGTTCGCGGTTATCTGCGTAAGCCATTATTGGTAAATATGATGGAAAATCGAGTGTAAATAACCAGCCATCTAATTCTTTACTTTTTGCGGTGTCGGCTGCAAGTGCAAGAGCTGATTCTGGCAAGCCAGCTAAGTCGCTCTCATCAGTAATATGCTTGTGCCACGCTAAAGTCGCATCCATTACATTGTTGCCAAATTTTGAGGCAAGCTCAGATAAACGTGCGCTTATTTCACCATAGCGTTTTTGTTGTTCTGGCGCTAAAGCAATACCCGATAATTTAAAATCACGCAGCGCATTAGTAATTGTTTTCTGCTGTGCTGTAGTCAGCGTTTTAAATTCGTCGCTGTTATAAAGCGTATTATACGCGTTGTATAAACCTTGATGCTGACCTACAAATGTTGAATATTCAGATATTAACGGTAAGCACTGCTCGTAAGCTTCACGTAATTCGTCGTTATTCATTACTGAATTTAAATGCGATACAGGGGAAAACATGCGCGATAATTTATCGTCAGCTTCTTCAAGGGGTAATACTAAGTCATCCCACGTGTACGAACCTTTAGCTAACACGTCATCAATGGCTTTACGACAAAGCTCAATACCGTCTTTTAGTGCGGGTACTACATACTCAGGCTTTATTTTTGAAAATGGTGGTAAGCCTTCAAGGCCAATTAATGGGTTGCTCATAAATACTCTCTTTGCGTTAATGCATTACGTTTTAAATTGGGTCTAAAAGTAAAAAAACAACTCAACTGCTTTTAAGTTGTGTAATTTTAATAGGGTTGCTCCAGAGCAAAACACAAATAACTCATTAATGAGTCGGCCACTTTATAACGTTCTAGTACCGTATCAACTAGGTTATTACTGCATATTTGCTTTTGAGTAAGTGGGCTAATGGCTATAAAGTCTTTTCGTTTGAGCTCATCTATTAAGGGATGATCTTTTTCAAAACCCCTTGGTGGGCGTTTTAGCGACTCTCCTGACATTTCAAATATAGATTTAAATTGCTCATCATAAATTGCTTTTTTATAGCTATTTGGGTTTTCATCTATGCAGGTTCTAATTGCATTAAGCGCCTTTGATTCTGGGCGCCAAATACCAGCACCTACAAAACATTCGTCATTTGCTAAGTGAAAATAAAAACCAGGGGCGTGTACGTCTTTTCCCATAAAATGGCGAAATTGAATTCCTACATTAATTTTATATGGGGTTTTATCTTTACTAAAACGCGCGTCTTTATGGATTCTCATTAAACTACCGCCGACTTTTTTATCTGATGCGACAAAATGGCTAGAAACCTCAGCAAGTGGTGCTTGCATTTGCCTAATGAAATCTAAAGCGGGCTCTCTTACGTATTCCTCATACTGTGATTTATGGTCGTTAAACCAGTCTCTATTATTGTTTTGATCAAGCAGAGCAAGAAATTCGAATGTTTTTTTACTAAACATAGGTCACCTAAACACTCTTTATTTTTAAAACTTAATGTTATGCTAATGCGCATAAAACTCAACGCCTAAGGACATAAAATGACACAACACTTTGATTATATTGCAATCGGTGGTGGCAGTGGTGGTATTGCCTCTGCAAATAGAGCGGCAATGCGTGGCGCTAAAGTAGCACTTATAGAAGCAAAACACATGGGCGGCACGTGTGTAAACGTGGGCTGTGTACCTAAAAAAGTAATGTGGCACGGTGCTCAGGTTGCTGAAGCAATTAATTTATATGCCCCAGATTACGGCTTTAATGTTGAAGTTAAAGGCTTTGATTGGAGCAAGTTAGTAGAAAGCCGTGAAGCCTATATAGGCCGAATTCATAAAGGTTATGACAGTGGCCTTGCTAGCAATGGCGTTACTGTAATCAAAGGCTTTGCTAAATTTGTAGATAATAAAACAGTTGAAGTAAACGGCAAGCACTACACAGCCGACCATATATTAATTGCAGTAGGTGGACGCCCAAGCATTCCGCATATTGAAGGTGCTGAACACGGTATCGATTCAAATGGCTTTTTTGAGCTAAAAGAGCAACCTAAGCGCGTTGCAGTAATAGGCGCAGGCTACATAGCCGTTGAGCTTGCTGGTGTATTACATGGTTTAGGTACTGAAACACATTTATTTGTTCGTAAGCATTCTCCACTTCGTAACTTTGACCCATACATAGTTGAAACCCTTGTTGATGTTATGGCTGCCGAAGGCCCTACTCTTCATACAGAATCTGTACCTCATAAATTAGTTAAAGAAGATGATGGCTCTGTAACGCTACATTTAGATAATGGTAAAACTCATAACGTTGACCAAGTAATTTGGGCCATTGGCCGCCAGCCAACAACAGATGCAATTAATGTAGCTGCTGCCGACGTAGAAGTTAACAGCGATGGTTTTGTTAAAGTTGATGAGTTTCAAAATACCACAGCTAAAAACGTTTATGCTGTTGGTGATATTATCGAAAACGGTATTGAACTTACGCCTGTAGCAGTTAAAGCAGGGCGTACTTTATCAGAACGCTTATTTAATAAAGAACTACCTGATGATTTAAAAATGGATTACAGCCTAGTTCCTACTGTTGTATTTAGTCACCCACCAATTGGTACTATTGGCCTTACTGAACAAGAAGCTATTTCTCAATACGGCGAAGAAAACGTTAAGATTTACCAATCTGGTTTTACAGCTATGTACACAGCGGTAACTAAACATCGCCAACCTTGTAAAATGAAGCTTGTATGTGCCGGCCCAGACGAAAAAGTAGTTGGCCTACATGGTATTGGTTTTGCGGTTGATGAAATGATTCAAGGTTTTGCAGTTGCCATGAAAATGGGCGCTACTAAAGCTGATTTTGATGCCGTTGTTGCGATTCACCCGACTGGCTCGGAAGAATTTGTAACGATGCGCTAGGCGCTAAACTCTAAGCGCTCAATTATAAAAAGCCCTTGTTAAGTAATTAGTAAGGGCTTTTTAATGCTTGTTATATTTTGCACAATAAACCACTTAAAACGTCACATTAAAAACATCGATTCAACATTAAAAAAACATCTAAGCCATTATTTTAAAAGCAAAAATTTTAGACCAATAAAAAGGTTAAAAGTTTAAATTTTGTTTTGGCTTTAAAGCATTTTAACGATTAGAATCCCGCGCATTTATAGTTTCTCTTGGTTATTTATGTTTTTACTGCGATCTTTTATTTATTTATTATGCCTAGCGGGTGTTGCTCATTTAATTCAACTTGAAGGGTTTGAATTAAAACAGGATGCACTTTACAGTGAAGAAACTCTTACCGAACATATGCAAGATGTTTTAACTTTTTTAAGCTGTATTTTATTTTTTTACGCTTCGCGAATTAACTTTCAACTCAAAATACCGGCTGTATTACTAGCTGCGTTATCGGCAATGATGTTTGTGAGAGAGTTTGATACCTACCTCGACTTATACTTTTTTGATGGCGCTTGGCAAAGTATCGTCTATTCAATTTTAGCTGGCGTGTTTGTTTATTTAATAACAAACAGAGGAAGTATTTTTAACGCTTTAAAAGCCTATAGCCTCACTCCTAGTTATGGAATTTGCTTATCAGGCATGGTTACTTTACTCGCATTTTCGCGAATGATGGGCAAAGGCGCATTTTGGCATTCAGTAATGGGTGATGACTATGTACGTGCGGTAAAAAACATTGTTGAAGAAGGTATAGAAACGCTTGGCTATACTTTGATTTTTATTTCAGCCATTGAGCTTGTACTCATATGCCGAAAAAGAATGGCTAAAAATCACAAGCATTGCACTGATCAAGTAACTCAATAACGTAGCTAAATTTTTTATTGGTTACTTTTTTTACACTAAATTTGCTAATTGGTTTAATAAATCAATATACTGAGCCTGTTTTTATCAACTCACGTTTAATTGGATACCATGACTAAAGATATATTGCTGCATCCGTTTCTTCTTTCAATTGTAATGATCACAATTGCATTTGTACTAAAAGTGCTTGTTGATAAGCTTGCTAAAAGTCGCGCAGAAAAAAAAGAAAAAGACATCCGTTACATCGCACACAATATTAAGCACTTTATTAATTTTGTAATGATGATATCGCTGCTATTTGTGTGGTCGACCGAAATTCAAAACTTTGCACTTTCTATTGCTGCTTTTGCCGTGGCGATTGTACTTGCAACGCGTGAGTTTATTCAGTGTGTAATAGGCTTTTTTTACCTCGTAACAACTCGCCCGTTTAGAGTGGGTGATTGGATACAAGTAGGTGATTACTTTGGTGAAGTAGCTGAAACGGATTGGATAAAAACAACCATGCATGAAATTGATATACATACTTATCAATTTTCAAGAAAAACCATATACATACCTAATAATAAGCTGATTACCAGCTCTATTAAAAACTTAAATTTTGTAAAACGCTTTGTTACACATCATTTTATTATTGTCCGAAGAGAGAGCTTTAACCCTTACCCTATTCACGACACACTCACTGAGCAAGCTAAACTGTACTGCGAAGAGTTTCAAGAAGTAGCAAGCCGTTATAATTCGATGATTGAGCGTAAACTTGATGCAAAAATATCTGGCCCAGAGCCGGTAATTCACTTTGGTACAACCGATTTAGGTGAATTTAAAGCAAGCTTTACCTTGTTTTGCCCGACAGAAAAAGCGCTTGAGATAGAGCACAAATTAACAGAGTGCTTTTTTGCGTTATGGTACAAAGAGGCTGAAAAAAATAAAGAAGGTGAAGGAGAGGCATAAACCTCGCCTACACAAAGTAAAAATACAAATCGTAGGTGCGAATTTATTTCGCGCTCTATTTCTAAGTCTGTATTTAAAAAGCGAGGTATAAAACCTCACCTACCCAAAGTAAGAATGCAAATCGTAGGTGCGAATTTATTTCGCGCCCTATTGCGTGAGCGTATATTTAAAAGGCGAGGTGTAAAACCTCACCTACAATAAACATCAAGCACGTAGGTAGGAATTCACTTCGCGCTTGAGTAATATTTAAGCTGTACCACCGACCGTTAACTGATCAATTTTAAGGCTTGGTTGGCCTACGCCTACCGGTACGCTTTGACCATCTTTACCACAAACACCAACACCTTTATCAAGTGCTAAGTCGTTACCAACCATAGATATTTGCTGCATTACTTCTGGTCCATTACCAATAAGCGTTGCGCCTTTAATTGGTTGGGTAATTTTACCATTTTCGATTAAATACGCTTCTGATGCGCTAAATACAAACTTACCTGAGGTTATATCAACTTGTCCGCCGCCAAAGTTAGGCGCGAATACCCCTTTTTTAACTGAGCTTATAATATCTGCTTGACTGTGCTCACCACCTAACATGTAGGTGTTAGTCATGCGAGGCATTGGTAAATGCGCATAAGACTCACGACGTGCGTTACCGGTAGGATTTACACCCATTAAACGCGCGTTTAGCTTATCTTGCATATAGCCTTTTAAAATACCGTTTTCGATAAGTACGTTGTAAGCGGCTGGTGTGCCTTCATCATCAACATTAAGTGACCCACGGCGATCAGCCATGGTGCCATCATCAACAACAGTACACAGCTCAGATGCTACTTTTTGGCCCACTTTACCACTAAACGCAGACGCGCCTTTGCGGTTAAAGTCGCCTTCAAGTCCATGCCCTACTGCTTCGTGTAAAAGCACGCCAGGCCAACCATTACCAAGTACAACTTCCATCGTGCCTGCAGGTGCATCAATAGCTTCAAGGTTTACTTTAGCTTGGCGTACAGCTTCTTCAGCAAATTCCATCCAACGTGGTTTACCATCAACAAGCTCTTTAAAGTAACCATAATCTAAACGTGCACCACCACCTGCGCCACCGCGTTCACGGCGACCATTTTTTTCAAGCAGCACTGAGCAGTTTAAACGAATAAGCGGGCGAATATCGGTGGCAAACGTACCATCACTTGCTGCGATTAATACTTCTTCGTATACCGCTGACATTGAGCTAATTACTTGCTCTGCATCGGGTGCTAGTTCACGAATATAGTTTTCAAGTTCGCGTAATAAACTCACCTTGTCGGTATCGCTCATACTCGAAATTGGCTGATGCGCTGCAAACTGCTCTTTAGCTTTAACATCACTAAATACTTTAATCGCTCTATCTTCGCCAGCATCTGCGATGCTACGAGCCGCTGTAGCCGCTTTATTAAGTGCTTCAAGATTTATTGCATCAGAGTAAGAAAAACCTGTTTTTTCGCCGCTTACAGCACGTACACCAACGCCACGCTCAACGTTATAAGAGCCTTCTTTAACTAAGCCGTCTTCAAGCACCCATGATTCGTGGTGGCTTGATTGAAAATATAAATCGGCGTAATCCACTTTATGCTGATGTATGTAAGCGAGCGTTTTTTCGAGCTCTTCTCTATTTAGCTGGCTGTCTTGTAGTAAATGCTGTTCAACCGAATTCATAATAAATGCTCTCTAAATCGTTGATGAGACTGCACGGGCATATCTCGTCTAATTTTTTGTAACTGGTCTAAATCTGCGTTGCAGCTTATAAAACCGGTGCCTGTTGGCAATTCACTCAGGGTATTGCCCCAAGGTGAAATAATAATACTGTGGCCATATGTTTGTCGGCCATTTTCATGTGTACCGTACTGAGCAGCTGCAACTACATAACATTGTGTTTCTATTGCGCGAGCTGCTAATAGCGGTTGCCAATGCGCTTGCCCTGTAGGGACTGTAAATGCACTGGGTACTAAAATAATATCGGCGCCTTGGCGTACTAGTTCGTTAAATAAGCCACTAAAGCGCAGATCATAACATACTGTTAAGCCAATTTTACCAAAGGGAGAATCAACAACCACTACATCGCGACCTGCTTGGGTAAAATCTGACTCTCGATAGCTACCTGTTTTATCATCAACGGTTACATCAAATAAATGTATTTTGTTATACGTTGCAACCAGCTCGCCTTGATTATTATATAAGTGCGATGCTGCGTAATACTTATGTTCGTTAAATAGCTCAGGCATTGTGCCTGCATTTAACCAAATATTATGGTGTTGGCACAATTCACTAAGTTGTAATTTGTATTGATCAACTTGCTTAGCAACACGTAACGTATCGTTACCACTTTTACTAAACACTAAAAAAGCTTCTGGCAAGCAAACAAGTAATGGTCTTGTTGCTGGCAGAGTTTTAAGTGCGCGCTTTAAGCTTGCTATGTTGTCATCAGGGTTTAGCCCTGAACACATTTGTAGGGCAACTATTGTGGGTGTGCTTATGCTTGCTGTTTTGTTCATTACGTTACTGTTACTTGTGCATCTTTAAGTTTTAAATCGACTGATGCTTGTGGCTGATTTTGCGCAGCTTGAGGTAGTGTAACTTCACGACTTTTTCTGTCGAGTTCTTGAACAATAGGATCGTTCATTTTACCCGTTACTTTAAAATTGATCTCTGAGATGACGCGCGCAGAATGAATAACTTTATCAAGTGCTAAAGCAGCAAGCCCTGTTACTGGATTAACCATCCATGCCACTATAACCGGAATGCTTGAGGTTACTTGTGGCGCTACAGCAAGGTCGTAATCTATATCTAGCGTATTTAAGTTTGCGTAGCCTTTAATTGTTAAATCGGCAGGCACACCGTCCATTTTAGTATCTTTAGTGTAAGCGATACCGTTTTCTAACTGCATAGAGCCTTGCATGCTGTTATAAAAAAAGCCCTTTGAAAATACATCTCTAAAATCAAGTTTCAGTTTGCGCACGAGTGAATCAAGGCTCAACAGCGAAAATACGCGTGCACCACCATCACTTATTTCAGTTAAGTGACCTTCCCCTAAATCCCAAGTAACCTCACCACTTAAAGTTTTCACATCAAAATCATAAGGTGCTGCTTGCCAAGTAAGATCATAATTTAGATCAGCTTTAGAATCCTTAATTGCAGAGGTAATATCAAACTCGCCAAACAATGCGCCTATATCATCACTTTTAAGCTCACCACTTAGCGTTGTTAAACCATTTTGCCACTGCCCTTTAGTGCGCAGTACATGATCTCCTTTATCGATTACAAGTTCTGATATCGATAAGCGCTCGCCATCACCTAATAATGACGCACTCACTTTATCAAGCTGGTAGCGATCAATTTTGCAGTCACTACATTCAAACTCAATGGCAGGTATTTTAGTAAGCCAGCTCAAGTCTTCCTCAGGAAGTACATCTGTTATTTCAATTAATTGCTCGCTAGGCTGTGCAAAATTAAGCCTTAAGTAATCGGCATTAATTCGTATAGGCATGCTCGGTTGTGATGTAGGAATAAAAACCCCAGCTCTAAGTTCTTTAGCATTTAGCTTTAGGTATAAATCGTCTTTTGATGGTGCTAAACGCATTTCAAAATCATTAAAGATGATGTTACTCGCATCAAGCATACCTATATTTGCGACCACCTCATTAAGCGGTGGCATAATCCCTTTTGATTTTTTATCTGGGTTTGATTTACCTGCTTTAATTATTTGATCTATCAGATCAAACCAAGGCACTAATTCACTCTGCTCAAGATTTATATTTACGCTTAAGTCTTTTTGGTTTAATCCTAAGTCTTGTTTTCCGAGCACAAAATGGACATTACTAAACTGTGATTTTCCATTTTCTAAAATAGCATTAAAGTAAAACTGTTGATTAGCGTTTGCTGTAATGAGATTAGAAATATCATCACCTTGAACTACTGCATCAAGCGCCCACATTTGTTCGCTATTTTTATTATAAGGTGCGGGTAAGTTACTCGTTAAGCCAAGTAGTTCTGAGTTTACCTGTGCACGGTAATTAAAGCCTTGTTCGGTAAAATTAAGTACTAAACCAATATCAACATCGCTTTGCCCGCTTAAATAATTTTTTAATATACCTTGTCCACTGTCAATTAATGTATCGGCGTCAATTTTGGCGTTTATATCTATGTTTGCTTGGTAATTTTTAGCATCACTTTTGCTGCTGTAATTAATATTTAGCGGCATGCCCAACCACTTCGCAGTCGCATTTTTAAGTGTGATGTTGTCGTTTTTAAAATTAAGCTCGCCAGTTAAGTTTTTAAGCTCAATACCTGGCGTTGCTATAAATACTGGCAAGTCATTTAAATTAACTTTGCCGCTAACACTGGCTCCGCCTTTAAACTTAGAGCCTACTAAAAGCTCAATACTGGCATCGGCTTCGCCTTTGCCCTGTACAACTTTAAAAATTTCAGCAAGAGGTTTGGCAATAGGTGTCGCTGCAAAAAAGTCATATAACTTTTCCATCTCTGCTTTTTTATCAATTTGCACAATAAGTTCATCAGCATTCATTAAATCTGCAATGCTCACCTGTACACTATTACCAATATCTAAATTAACCAACTTGCCTTGCTGGCTATATATGTCCATCCGCTCATTAGCAAAATTTAGCTGTACATTAGCATTAGTGACCGCAGGCCAATCAGGGTCAAACTCATAGGTTGCATTGTCTATTTGTGCTAATACATCAAACTGACCACTACCATCAGTAAATGGGAAACCAGACAAAGGCCCTGCAAATAAGACCTGTGCTTTAGATACTTCTCCGCCTTTAATTGCACCATTTAAATAGCTAACAAGTTCAGGGCTCATCGCTTTTAATGGGAAGTAATGACCTGCAATATTGGCATCTGGAGCGAATGCTTCTGCGTAAAGATCTAATCGAGGATCATCTGTTAGACTAATTTGTAATTCTGCAGCAAGAGTAACTTCATCATTATCAAACCAGATATTGTCACTACTTATATGCCAGCCATCATCTCGCTTAGCTAAATCTAGCTCTACATTTAGCTGATTATAATTTATGTCGTTACTAAAGCTTTCGCCTGTAACTAATGTGCCATTTTCACCAAATAAATTTATTCGACCACTACTTTGGGTAAGTAAACCATTTACTCTAAGTCCTTGCGCTGCTCGCACCGATCTTAATTCTTGCCAGCCAATATTGTTAGCCTCAAACCATAATTGCCATTGCTGTGCATTAGAAAAACTTAAATAAGCTTGATCTATTTGCCCACTAGGTTGGCGTTCTAAAAATGGTTCAAGTGCATTAAAATTACTTAGCCCGGCTAGGTTACTCAGTAATTCAAAATCAACTTGATGCAGCCACACTTTATTCTGCAGCCCTAGTTGGGCTTCAAACTCTAAACTTGGCCATGTTTTATCGTTACTATTAAATGTTAAACCGGTGCTTTTTAAGTGCCAGCTATTTTGTTCTGGATATAGATGGAATCCACCTTCACTCAAACTAACTTGGTGGCTTTGCTCTTCTCGCTGCCAGCGTACAAAGCTTGGTAACCACTGCATTTTCACATCGCTTACAAAACCTTTATCTAGTTTTAGCCATGCTTGTAAATTAATATCGCTATGCAGTTGTTGTTTTTGCGTATTTATATATTGCGCTAACCAATTAGATACATCGACCTTATTAGCCTGTACATAAATGTCGCCCGCAACCTGCTCTAGAGTATCCCCGGTAAGTGCTATGCGCGCGTCAAAGTCTCCGACCGAAATACCCGGCAGTGCCAGGCTTCCACTACCAAGGTGCTGCTCATCTTCATTTTGCCAAACAATGTTTTGAAGAAGTAATTTACGTTCTTTACCGTCTTCTAAAATAAAGTTAATACTGGAATTTTCTATTGCAAAATGACCCGTTTTACCCAAAAACAGTTCTTCAATTAGCTCTTTTTGCTCAAAAGAAACTTCGTCGTTATCACCGGTTTTAAATAAGTTGGTGATATTTACACTGGTATGAAAACCATTAATAACAAAATAATTAGATCTAAGTTGCAGTGCTTTTAAGCTTTCCCATAGGTTTAGCTCTAAGCTGGTTTTAGCAATGGTGAGTGATATTGGTGCGGTTTCGTTATCTTTAAACGATAAATTTTCTAGCACTAATGCAGGACCACTGCCCTGCCAACTAGCTGATATTTCACCAATAGATAAGCTTATTTCAAACTTTTCGTGTAAATAGCTTTCTATGTCACCTTTGTACTCGTTTGCATACGGGAGGGTATATTTTAAAATTGAAACAATAACGGCCAGTAATACCAAAATTATGGCGCAGGTCTGCCATAACTTTCTAAAACAAAAAAAACAGACCGCTTTTGCTTTCATTACATCATTACCACATCAAACTGTTCTTGGCTGTATAAGCTCTCTGTTTGAATATTGACTTGCTTACCAATAAATAGTTCAAGCTCAGCAAGGTTATGATACTCATCGTTTAGTAGGGCCTCACTTACAGCAGGCGCTGCATACACCATAAACTTGTCCGCTGCGTATGCTCGGTTAACACGCACTATTTCACGTAGTATTTCGTAGCAAACCGTTTCAACTGTTTTTTGTGAACCACGACCGGAACATGCTGGGCATACATCACATAAAATATGCTCTAAGCTTTCGCGTGTACGTTTACGCGTCATTTCAACAAGGCCAAGCGCTGAAAGCCCGTTAATATTCGTTTTAGTGCGATCTTTTGCAAGGGCTGATTCAAGTGAATGAAGCACCCGCCTTTTATGATCCTCACTTACCATATCGATAAAGTCGATAATGATAATACCGCCTAAGTTACGCAGCCTGAGCTGGCGGGCAATTGCAGAGGTTGCTTCTACATTGGTATTAAAAATCGTTTCTTCTAAATTACGATGCCCTACAAATGCGCCTGTATTAACATCAACAGTCGTCATTGCTTCTGTTTGGTCAATAATTATATAACCACCCGATTTTAGCGTAACTTTACGATGTAGTGCTTTTTGAATTTCGTTTTCAACGTCAAACAAGTCAAATATAGGTCGCTCGCCTGGGTAGTATTCAAGCACTTGAGAAAGCTGTGGAACAAACTCTTCTGTAAATAACTTTAGTTCTTCATAGCTGAGTTTAGAGTCAACGCGAATGCGCTCCATATCTTCGCCTACGTAGTCACGCAGGGTTCTAAAGGCAAGCGTTAAATCTTCGTGTAGGATACTGGCTTTACTCGTTTTTCTACGACGTGATGTTATTTTTTCCCATAATTTTCTTAAAAAGCCGGCATCGTGTCGTAATTCAGCTTCGCTAGCACCTTCGGCAGCTGTACGTACGATAAAGCTGCCATTTTCATCGCCATATTCTGCGACTATTTTTTTAAGACGTGAGCGCTCTTCTTCAGTTTCTATACGCTGACTAACCCCTACATGGGTCGCATCAGGCATAAACACTAAATAGCGAGAAGGAATAGTTATATCAGTGGTGAGCCTTGCGCCTTTAGTGCCTAGCGGATCTTTTACCACTTGCACCATAATGTATTGGCCTTGACGAACTAACTCTCTAATATCTTGTACTTTTTTTATTGGTACGTCGTCTACGCCTTCAACAATAGAGGCACTATTTACAATATCGGATGCATGCAAAAATGCAGCCTTTTCGAGGCCGATATCAACAAAAGCAGCCTGCATACCCGGAAGTACACGGCTTATTTTTCCTAAGTAAATATTGCCTACAATACCTAGATTACCGATTCGCTCTAGCTGTATTTCTTGCAGTACACCGTTTTCTATTAGGGCAACACGGCTTTCGCTCGGTGTGACATTGATCAGTAATTCTGTACTCATGTTACCTTCTTAAGAATGTTTTTAATAATTGTTCGGTTTCATATAAAGGTAAGCCTACAACAGAAAAATAGCTACCCGCAATGTGAGTTACAAAGCGGCCGCCTAAACCTTGGATACCGTAGCCACCGGCTTTATCTTGTGGCTCACCTGACTCCCAATAAGCATTAATTTCTTCATCTGTTAAGGTTTTAAAAGTAACATCTGTGCTTACAACACAGCTAAGCACATCATTTTGCGTTGCAAATGCAACTGCGGTAAGAACTTGATGCGTGTTACCCGATAGGCGTTTTAACGTGTGTGTAAAATCGTTTTTATCGCGAGGTTTACCCAATGACTCGTTATCTATAACAACCACGGTATCACTACCAAGTACAGGGCGATCGGTATATCCAAGCTCTACACCGCTTTGGGCTTTCAAGCGCGCTAAACGCTCAACAAGTGCTCTAGGTTGCTCGTTTGGAAGTGGGCTTTCATCTGCATCAACACTAAACTGTGTAAATTCGACACCTAATTGGCTTAATAACTCTTTACGACGGGGAGAGGCTGATGCCAAATATACTGCGGTAGTCATTACCTGATCCTAAAATGTCTGCGATATTTACGAAGTAGTAAAAAGACCCAAAACCAGCTAACCATTCCGGTTGCTACTGGCCATAAGTACTGTGGATTAAAATAAACACCTAACAAAAAGTGATTTAGCCAAAACTGCATTAAGTGATACAGCGTTAAAAATAAACCAATTAGTAGGCTTTGTTGCCAAAGCGAAAAGTTACGAATTTTTTGAAAGTTGCTCGCGGTTACAAAAATACATACCGAGAATGTAAGCGAGTTCACGCCCAGCGGTGAGCCAGACGCTAAATCGATTAATAAACCAACAACCCAAGCAGTACCAATATTTAAACGATGCGGTACTGCTAGCGACCAATACATAAGTACAAGTAAAACCCAGTCAGGTCTAAATGGCTCAAACGAAAATGGAAGTGGCATTAGTGCCATTATTAACGCAAAAAAGATGCTTAGCGCAATTAACAATGAATAACGGTTAATCATCGCTGATTTGCTCCTGTTGATTACGCCATAAAATAACCAGTAAGCGAATGCGATCTAGTTGCGCAATAGGTTCTGCAAAAACTTGTGCAAACGGTCGCCCTTCATCACGATTTATTTCGGTTACTACTGCCACCGGGTACCCTTCAGGAAATGTCCCCCCTAAACCCGATGTAACAAGTACATCGCCAATTCGCACATCTAAACTGTGTGGAACGTGAGAGAGCTTAACGACGTTAATTTTACCTATGCCTTCAACAACCGTTCGTACATCGTTACGAAGTATACGTACAGGTGTGGCATGTGTGGTGTCGGTCATTAGTAGCACGCGTGAAGTTGTTGAACCAACCTTTGTAAGCTGCCCTACTACACCCATTTCATCAATTACAGCTTGGCCTTCACTAAGCTCGTCAGTTGTACCACGGTTAATAACAACCTGATGACTATACGGGTTTGAATGTACAGAAAGTACCTGAGCAATAATTTTACGATTTGATTGCTTTGCAGATGAGCCTAATAAGGCGCGCAGTTTTTGATTTTCTCTGGCTAGAAATTGATACTGCTGAAGTTGCTCGCTTTGTAGCATTTGCTTTTTTTTCAGCGCTTCGTTTTCAGTAAGAAGTTGATCCCGCGTATGCAGGCTTTTAGCACTTAAGCTAAATAATTCGTAGGGTAAATTAGCAACATAGATTAGTGGGCTAACTAGAGTATTAAGGCTGGTACGAACAACGGTACCACCTTGCGTATATCTGTCTCCAACTATGAGTACGATACTCAAAAGCACTGCGACAAAAAGTCGCAGTTGCAAAGAGACTGTGCGTCCAAACATTAATTTCATTAGTCGTAACTAAAAACGTCACCACCATGAACATCGATCATTTCTAATGCTTTACCACCACCACGCGCAACACACGTAAGTGGATCATCAGCTACAACAACCGGAATACCCGTTTCTTCCATTAATAAACGGTCTAAATCTTTTAACAATGCACCACCGCCAGTAAGTACCATGCCGTGCGCAGAGATATCTGATGCCAGCTCTGGTGGTGATTGCTCAAGCGCAACCATTACTGCACTCACAATACCCATTAACGGCTCTTGTAAAGCTTCTAGGATTTCGTGTGAGTTAAGCGTGAATGAACGCGGAACACCTTCGGCAAGGTTACGACCACGCACTTCAATTTCGATTGGCTCATCAGTTTTGAACGCAGAGCCAATTTGATGCTTAATATTTTCAGCTGTCGCTTCACCAATTAAGCTACCAAAGTTACGACGTACATAATTAATAATAGCTTCGTCAAACTTATCGCCACCAATACGAACAGATGATGAGTAAACAACACCGTTAAGTGAAATAATAGCCACTTCAGTTGTACCACCACCAATATCAACAACCATAGAACCTGTTGCTTCTGATACTGGTAAACCTGCGCCAATAGCTGCTGCCATTGGTTCTTCAATTAAGTAAACTTCACGAGCACCAGCACCCATTGCAGATTCACGTATTGCACGTTTTTCTACTTGAGTAGCACCACACGGTACACAAATTAGTACACGCGGACTTGGGCGCATAAAGTTATTGTTATGCACTTGCTTAATGAAGTGTTGTAACATTTTTTCAGTTACATAAAAATCAGCAATTACACCGTCTTTCATTGGACGGATTGCTTTAATATTTCCCGGTGTACGACCTAGCATTTGTTTTGCTTCTGTACCTACAGATGCAACACTTTTAGGTCCACCAGCGCGTTCTTGGCGAATAGCAACAACAGAAGGTTCGTTTAATACAATACCTTCTTCTTTAACATAAATTAGGGTATTGGCTGTACCCAAGTCGATCGATAGATCGTTAGAAAAAATACCACGGAGTTTTTTAAACATGAGGCTGGATGACCTTTGAAATACGTTCTTATATTAGCTGCCTCACTTTAACATGCTCAACTATATGAGCAATATAAAGCGCAGCGCCTTTGTGAATTTGTGAAAAAAGGAAGCAAAGCTTCCTTAATTGAGTTTATCGTTCGCGAACTAAGCGAAAACCAATGTAGTTAGATCTAAAATCAGGCGCTAAAATTAAACGCGTAGATGCACGAGCAAGGCTTGGTGCAAAGTTCCACGCTCCGCCTCTTACTGCTACATCAGACTCACCTGATTCTTTATCGGTCCATTCCCATACATTACCTACGGTATCGTATAATCCAAATGCATTTGGAGAAAAAGAACCTACTGGTGATGCACGTCTATTTGACCATTCACTACCACACCAACCACAGTTAGCTAGGTTTTTACCAATTTCGTTACCCCAAGGGTATTCTGTTTCGGTTCCTGCACGTGCTGCGTATTCCCACTCAACTTCGTTAGGTAAACGAAATTGCTGCCCTGTTTGACCCGATAACCACTCAGCGTAAGCTTTTGCATCGTTATAAGTTAAACATACAGCAGGAAAGTCACTGCCTTGCTCAAAACCAGGATTACGCCAATTTAAATTTGCTTCCCATACTGGTTCGCCATTTAAATAATACGCACATCCTTTATTTTTTTCCGCTTGAGTTTTATAACCTGTATTTGCTACAAATTTTTCGTAGGCACCTACGGTTACTTCTTTACTTTGCATAGCGAAAGAATTTGCTATTACTTTTTCAATTACTGGACGTTCATTAGCTAAACCATTGCCATTGATATCGCCCATTTTAAATTTGCCTGCAGGAATAACGACAACCGGCGTTTCAACGTTTGCATTTAATACATTAACGTTTTCACTAACCTGGCGTGTTGTTACTTCTGGTTGCTCTCGAGTATAGGTCGGTGCAGCAATCGACTTAGGCTTTTTTACCAAATTTGCATTAATTATTTGTGCTTTATTCAAATCAACACGAACTTGATAAGGCTTATAGCCAAGTTTACGTATTTCAATGTTGTGAATACCCGGCGGTAAACGTGTGATCAAGCGTGTTGAGCCAAAGCTTACACCATCGATAAACACTTCATCGTCGTATACGTTTGATCGTAATGTTAGCTCTATTGATTGATCCTTCTTCTTATTAAGGATAGAAGGGTAATCTTTTTTCACCGATGCAGGTTTAACTGAATAATCACGTACTGGCTGCTTTTCTAAACGAGAAACCGACACCGTGTTGCTATTATCCGCGCTATTACTGAATGTTAACTGACTATCAGTAAATGTATTGTTATACGCGGGTTGATAAGCCGCGGTAAGTGGCGTGCCGTACTCAGAACAATAACGGTTATCAATGCTTAATAAGCTACATAAACGGCTACTGTTTACTTCGCCGCGCATGGTTACGCTTAAGTTAACGCTGTAGTTACCTTGGCCGCTAAATGCACTGTTAACTACATGGCTACTTAATATTTGTACTTGAGCGCCCGCCAAATTACGTTTTGGCTCAACAATGCGCTCTTCTGTTAAGTTTGCAAATATTTGATCTACAAAGCGTTTAGTTGCTTTTTGCAGCCCCATTTGCTGACCGCGTTGCTCACACGCTGCTAGCGTTTCTGTTCGCTTACAGTTAATCGTATGGTTAACTTCAAGCGTGCCTTCACGTGTAAACTCGTTACGTAAACGCTCTACTCTGGCTGTAGTTAACTGCTCTTTTAAGCTCTCTAAAGTATTTAAAAGCGTATGTTTAGCAACACGAATTTGCTCTATATCTTTACGGTGGGATGCAATTGCCGCCAACTGCATAGAAATATCATCTTTGTTTTGCTTATGATCAATCACCGCTTTTTGATAGCGTGATTGAGCCGCACTAATATTAATAGTGGGATCGTCAATTAAACGACGGTACATTTCGTTCATCGCATCGAGCGCTTGGTTTTTTTCTTTATCTAGCTCTGTAGAACGAGAACGAAGTAGCTCTAGTTGATTTTGTAACTGACTTTCTTCTTTAAGATGTTTTTCAAGTATTCTTGTCGAGTTATCGTATTCTGTCTGTTTAACACTAATCTCTGACTCAATTCCAGTTACTGTAGCTGTGTCTTGTGCAAATGCACTACTAGCTAACAAACTAGCTGAAATTAACAGAGATAAAGGAGTAATTCGCATATATTCCAGTCCCAAAAAGCGGCAATTATTTGGTCGTTATTATTTTTTATAATTAAAGCCTTATGCTATGTACTTGCAGCACAAAACACAAGCTTTGTTCAATTATTATCTTAGTTTACAACTATTCGCGTGTTTCACGCCAGTAAATAACCCGATCATTTCCTCTAAAGCGTCCTAATTGTAAAATAGTACGAGGATCAAGCTGTGTTTCATCCCCCTGCCAATCCCACTTTAACCAATCATAAGTATTATATTCTAAGGTAAATTCACCCAAACCATTTGGCTGCGCATAAATACCATTGTTTGCCGGATACACTCCCGCCTCTAACTGGCCAGATACACCTGTTCCATATTCGTAGGCTAATTGCGGGCTGTTAGGTGATATTTGAGTGATTTGGGTATGATCAAATACACTACAGTTATCTTCTGCGTTATTTACAAATCCACTGCCGTTGTAATACTGAGCCTGCATAGGAATAAGTAAAGGGTCGAGATCGGAGCCTGCGTTATTACCAAGTACTAAACGTCCAAACCTAAACTCTATTGGTAATGTATTTAGTCGTACGCTATTACAGCCACCTGAACATGCTGTTTGTGTATTAGGTTTATCATTTGCATCAATGAGCGTTGCTCCTTCTATGTCAGAAAGCGTTGCCATTAAACTCACCATAGCAAACGGTCCATCTGCTTGCCCTACACCTAATCTTTGAAGTGTGGTGTTTATTTGGCTCATTTGCCATTGGCCGTCGATTATATCTCCCCAGTTATTATTTCCTAGGTTTACTAAGCGGCTAGCAAAATTAGTTGCGGGTACATAGTTAGCTACTTCATTATTTTCGGCATTAATGGCTACACTGGACTTATCAAAGCCCTCTTTATAATTAGCCATTAGCTCACCATTTTGATTTAGTGCTTGTACTGTAAAGCCGAGTTCAAAAGGTTGATCAAGGTAAGTTAAATTACTGCCGTATTGCGTGCATTGTGCGGCAGCTTGAACCCCCACTACCTGAAACTGCGAAGGTGAAAAACGACCAATATTATATAATTCACCTTTTACATCTCCCGCACCAAAGTAATCGGCATCTTGCAGACCTGCTGTTAAATCAATTATGCCAACTTGGTCGTAATTATACTGCGATATAGATTCACTCCAACTGCCTGTGTCACTAAAGGCAACAGTGCTCATCGCTTCAAGCGTACCTTGAACGCCTGGCGTAGGCGCTTTAAGTAATGCCTCTACAAGTGGTTGCTCTATAATAAAGTGCTTGGCAATGGTGTTATTTATTATATTGCTGTAGTTATCTGGGTAACCATCGTTGTTAGTGTCTTGCCCTGTTTGCCATTGCACCGCATTCATTTTTAAATCGAATGCTTCGCCAGTTAATCTAAATAAACTTCCATCAGCGTCTGCTGCATAACCATCACTTGCAATTTCCATCGCTAACCCAAATGGCTTTACAACATACTCATTTGAACTCCCCGTTAGATTTACTGATAAATTAGTGACTGGGTCTAAAATTAAATTGGTATTTACATTTAAACTCAATTTTCCTGCATCGAGATAATTTATAACAATCGGGGCTTTAGACTCACTATCAAAGTTTAGTATGAACGATTTAGAGGCTTGCTCGACCGCAAAGGTATTATTGTTGTTACTAAGTGAAACCGTATCAGAGCAACTTGCACCCGCGCTGCATGTATAGGATAAATCTAAGCTTACACCGCCACCAGCAGGAAATGCAGCTTCGCATACGCCCGTAGTGGTATTTGTTTTTACCGCTTGAATAGATAGCGCTTTTGCATTAAATCCAGTATTTGAAGGCTTTGCTGATAACTGAGTAGGAATTGTAGTATTTCCATCTGTATCATTATTAAAAATAAATCCAGCATCAGAAAACGTAACTTTACAGCCACTCAAACCAACATTGTTACCACCGATATAACAACGAAGAGGTGCAGAAGGCTCTGCAGTGTTATATCCAAATGTAACACTGCCTGTGGTGCGTTTAGCAAATTCGACAGCTGTTGAGCCTGTAAAATTAATATTCTCCCCCGTAACCCAGCTTTGTTGCCCACTATTGTCTGGAGAAAGGTTTAAACTAGACGGCTCAGCAAATAGTAAATCGCAGGCGTCATTTGCGCAGGCTGTGAGTGTCATCTCTTTAGCTTCACACGTTAGACCTTTGTTATCGCTGATTGTTAAACGATAATGATCTAGGGTTTCTGGTGTATAAATACCACAAAAACCAGGGATACTCTCTGGTACTGGTAGAGCGTCAAACGTTGAGCTCCCTTCGGTAATAATTTGAGTAGCCGATGTAATTGACCCCTGATACGTTACATTTTGAGCGATTCTTACCTCACCAGTGGCAACAATATAGCCCGCAATATTTGCATCGGCTGCAATAGCAACCGCTCCATCAACATAAATAGCTAAATATGCACCAGTTTCTACCACTATATTTGTTTTACCTATATTCAAAAATGAAGTTGATAGAAGTGAGGTTGTGTCTTTTAAAAAAATACGTGTAGGCGCTGTCACTCTGTATTGTGTTTCCAGCATACTTAACTGCAACTCATCGTAATAATACATTCATTTTGCTGCTTTGCATTGTGAGTGTTATTGGGTAATCAATAAAATCAGCCACAATATTTTCAGGGGCTATATTAACTAAATCTTTTGTAGTCCAAGGGAGTGACTGAATTATTTCTTCATCGCTGAGATTTGGTTTATCCATTTGCACTATTTGATAAAAATAGTGCGGTATAACTAAATTAACTGCACAAATATCAGTAGAAACCTCATTTGTACAAGCAACAATTGCAGCGGTATAATCGGTTTACTCAGACACATTAACACTGTGAGAACTGTGAACCATCCATTGGTCGCTTTGTTTTTTTAAACATACTGCGTTAACAGTATCTGCGTAAGTTGCAACACCAATAGCTGTATTTGGATCTAAACTACGATTTAACCACGAAAACAGCTTTTCTTTCATATAGCTACTAATGTTAATTATGTATGAAATAAGTGTCGTACATTTTAACTACTTTGCCAAATTGAAAACCAAAAAAAATGCATGAAACATTCAAAATAGATGAAAATAACCAAATACAACAAATAGATAGCTCGTTTCTAAAAAAGAGAAATATTTATTTAGGTATAAAACGTGATGATTTGCTTCATCCGTTAATAAGTGGCAATAAATGGCGTAAATTAAAATATAATTTAGTGTACATGCAAAAGATAAATAAGACAGAACTTCTGACTTTTGGTGGTGCATTTTCAAACCATATTCACGCCTGCGCAGCTGCGGGAAAAGAATTTAATATAAAAACTCACGCGATTATCCGCGGACCAGAACTTGATAACAACAATCCAACAATTCAGTTTGCAAAACATTGTGGTATGAACCTACATGTTGTTAATCGTATAGAATATCGAAAACGTCACGACACCGAATACCTTAATGCTCTGCAAGAGCGTTTTCCAAACGCTTATATCATCCCTGAAGGTGGTACAAATGAACATGCTTTATTAGGGTGTAAAGAATTAGTACAAAGCTTACCCGAACATAGCTACTTAGTTTGTCCTACAGGTAGTGGTGGCACGCTTGCTGGACTAATAGAAGGCAGTGCTTCAACAACACAAGTTATTGGTATAGCGGTATTAAAACAAGCTGAATATTTAAATGAAGAAATAAAAAAGCTGAGCGCTAAAGCTAATAACCAAACTAACTGGCAATTACTCACAGAGTTTCATGATGGGGGTTATGGTAAGTTTTCACCTGAGTTATGGCAGTTTTGCCAAGATATGAGTCACACTTATAATCTGCCACTTGAGCCTATTTATAGCGGAAAAATGATGTATGCATTGTGGCAGCTTATTGAGCAAGATTATTTCCCATCTGGGAGTAAAATTATTGCTGTTCATACCGGCGGGCTTCAAGGATTAAATGGGCTTAAATATAGAGGGTTAATCTAGATCTTAATTAAATACCGCTTGCGTAAACTCTTGAAGCGGCTCTGAAAAATAAAAACCTTGAGCTCCTACCACTCCCAATTTGGTAAGCGTAAGTAGCTCTTTTTGAGTCTCTACGCCCACCGCGTATACGGGTAGATTTAAAAGACTAGCGGCTTCGACTATCCTTTTTATTTTCTTTTGATTTTGAGTTTTTTCATCTAATAAATGAACCAGTTCGTATGATAACTTAAGCCCACATACTTGGTTATAATCAACTAGCATGGCTACTTTCTCACTGCTTTTTACATTATCAATCACAATGTGTGAATGCCCTTTTTTAATAACATTAAGTGCATTAGTTATCGACTCTCTGTGAGTAAAAAATTCTGCCTCACTTATTTCAAATTGTAATTTAGTATTTAACTTAAGCCCTGCCATTTGATTGGCTAACCACTCCCAAAATACAGTATTAAACCAATTTTTAGGGTGTAGATTTACACTAACAGTTAAAGCCGAAGACTCACTGAGCATTAGCTTTTTGACTTGTGTTATTACAGCTTTATCTAATATTAAAGCGTCTTGATCACTATAAACCTGCTTAATAAAATAACGAGCGGCCAGTAAACCAAGGTGGCTATGCCTAACCCGAATAAGAGCTTCATGCTGCAGGATATCTCCACTAGAGAGTTCAAATACAGGCTGAAAGAATAATATAAATTTATTCTTTTTAATGTTTTCTATAACCTGTTTGCTAGAGAGGTGTTTTTCTTGGCTGTGATTTAACGTTAAACGGTGGCAATGCTGCAATAGGCTGCTTTGTGATAGCGCGAGTGCTGATTTTGCTAGCTTATAAACCGCCACTTGATCAGCGCCTAATTGATAATCACACGCACCTATTTTAATATTTTTATGAGTAATATTTTTTTGATGATTTTGACATATTAAAAACACATTTTTATGGAGCTTTTCAACGTAGCTATTCAACTCGCTAATAGAAATGTTTGGTAAGGTAACCGCTAAGTAATTAGAGTTTAGTATTTTTACCGACACATCCTTAAGTTCGGCTAATTTTTTAGTAATTAAGACTTTAAAATTGGCTTCTATATCCGTTTTTTTATCAAAGCTACAATCACACTCAATAAGTAAAAATAAGTTATGTAATGCAGTATTAACTCCATACAAAGAACTTAAATCACATTTTTTTGCCTGTTCGATTAGTTGAGTATTTTTATGCCTTTGTTGAATAATTTTAGTCGGCTGTATAACTGTATTTTTAAGCATTACTTTACGGTTTACTTTTAACAGGCTCCACCAGCGATAAGACCAATTAGCAGCGCCTAATATAATCAGATTTAAAAATATAAATAAGTAGCTTTGTGTTACCCACACTGGATAGTGATAGAGGCTCAAACTTAATGTTTTGTAAGAAAAAACTTCGCGCTCTATATTCACTAAATGCCTAAAGTGCTCTGCAGGTTTTGGCACTTCCAACACAAAACCTTCACTTTTAGCTAATGCGGCCAACACTTCATTATTTATAGAGGGGGATAAATTTAATTCGTAAACACGCTTAACGAACTGCTGTCCAGAACCATGTGCTTTTTGATGTAATGCATCATTTAAAATGAAATTAAAACTAATAAGTATCACCAGAAACAGAACAAAAGAGATACCTTTGAAGTACTTTAAAAGCCAGAGTTTACTCTTTTGCATAGCCTGCCACTCGTTATATTAATAACTAAAGTGTTGTTCAATATCTATAGAAGCACAAGGTTGCAAACTAAGTTTAAACTTTTATTAATAGCACTAAACAAAAAACAC
The DNA here is from genome assembly GCF_031198785.1 of Pseudoalteromonas sp. HL-AS1. Lineage (NCBI taxonomy): Bacteria > Pseudomonadati > Pseudomonadota > Gammaproteobacteria > Alteromonadales > Pseudoalteromonadaceae > Pseudoalteromonas > Pseudoalteromonas sp. HL-AS1. Next base: position 441,305 of record NZ_CP133569.1, on the reverse strand, counting down.
TCAAATAAACGAGAGCTTACAAAAATAAACAGCTATGCCCTTTATTCTGTAAATAGATGAAAGCCATCGACAAAGCATTAAATCTCGTAACTCTTGTACTTTAGGGTGTGATTCATCTTCACTATCAGTTTGAGGTAAACCTTCAGGATTAAAAATTTTAACCTCAGCACCAAAATACGTTAATAAACGTGCACTCTCCTCTATTACCAACTTGCTATAAGAACGCGCCCTTAATGATCCATATCACAATAAAATTTTAGGTTTGTGCTCAGAAAAACTAACGTTAAAATTTTTAGTATGTGGAACAACGCTGTGTGTTTTATTTGTATTTGGTAACCCATTAACTTCTGACATTTATAACTCAACCTTTACCAAATGAATATACGAAAAATCGAATATATGAAATTTCATATACAAAAGCGCGTGAGTCAAATTCTATTTTATAAATTTTTTAAGTTATTAAAAAATCGGCTCAAGCCAATGGAAGGGATTGCGGTAGGTATTTAATAAAAATATTAAATTATATGTATAGCGCAACTATTTATTTAAACAGCGAATTATAGTTTCACGTAGTTTTTGTGTTTTAATGGGTTTTGCAACATGAGCATTCATGCCAATAGATAAGTATCGTGTAATATCATCTTTCATAACATTAGCTGTTAAGGCAATTATTGGAATATTTGCGATAGTTTCATCACTATCATTACGAATAATTTGAGTCGCCTCAACACCGTCCATGATAGGCATATGAATATCCATTAAAATTATATCAAACGGCTCTAATTTTACTGTTTGGATGCACTCTAATCCATTATCAACTAAGTAAACCTGAGCGCCGCTATTTTCTAGTATGTTGGTAACTATTAGTCGATTGATTGAATTATCTTCCACAACTAATACTTTAATACCCGCCAGCGACTGTTCACTCACAGTATTTACTTTAGGCACTTCATTAAAAAAACCTAACACTCTACTGCTCACCTCCTTATACAAGACACTCGAATAAACAGGTTTTTGCAAAATTGTGTTTATATTTATTTTGTTAGCCACATCATTAAGTAAAACCTCATGATCCCTTGTAAGTACAATTATATTATTGCAAAGCTGGGGATTAATATTATAAATACGCGTTAAAAATGTTTCACTACTCATCGCTGGCATTATCCAATCGACAATAATGACTTTAAATTTTTCTTTATTCTGTTCAATAATATCAATAGCTTGCTTAGCAGACGAGCACGCAGTACATACTAAACCCATAGCTGTAAGCTGATTTTCAATTACTTTAAGGTCATCTTCATTATCATCTATAATTAATACATCAAACGGATCAGTAAAGATTAGGTTAGCCGTATCATCAATCAACGCTTGGTTGTTCAATTTAACTTCCACCGAAGCAACAAACTCACTACCCACAACTTGAGTGCTGTGTACCGTTATATCACCACCCATCAATTGGCATAAACGCTTACTAATTGTTAAACCTAACCCTGTACCACCAAACTTCCTAGTTGTAGAACTATCTGCCTTCAAATAAATTGCTAAGATTATCCTCAGCGATGCCAATACCTGAGTCTTTAACTGTAAAATATAAGCAAACACTTTGCGGATCGTCTAATAACTTTCTTGACTCAATTAAAACCGATACAGTGCCGTGAGGGGTGAATTTAATTGCGTTAGAGCATAAATTTAACAGCACCTGATTTATTCGCACTACATCGCCGATTAAGTCCAGTTTAACTGCCTCATCAATGCTAATATCAAATGTGACCCCTTTACTTTGGGCCAATTCATTGAAGGTTGCTTTGATATAATCAACAACCGAATTTACGGAAAAAGGAAATTCTTCAAGGTTAACATTTCCAGACTCAATTTTTGAAAAGTCTAAAATATTGTTAATAACCACCAGGAGTTGATCTGAGGAATATTTAATTTTATCTAAATAATGCTCATACTCATCAGGTAAACCTTTTTCGAGCAAAATATTAGTCAAACCAATAATCCCACTCATAGGGGTTCTAATCTCATGACTCATATTTGCTAAAAACTCAGACTTAGCGGATGTCAGATGCTCTGCTTCCTCCTTGGCGTGCAAAAGCTCTTCAGTGCGCTCTTCAACGCGCGACTCTAATCTTTGCTTTTCTTCATCAAGCTCTTTTAAAAGTTGAATGCGGCGTTGGTTTAAAAACAAAAACTAAAAAACTGCTAAGAATAAAAATAATTGCAGTAGCGCTGTAAATTAATATTTTATTTTTCTCAAAGTAAGTTGGCTCGTAATAAGAGATAATTGACTCTTCTGGCAAGCTCTGCGGAGCAATATTAAACTTACTTAATTGTCGCCAATCATATGAGTATGTACTAAGCCCTTCACCACTAATTTCATTTAACGCTTTATTTTCATTATAAAAAACTATTGAATCGGCAATACGTTTACCTATTTTTTTCACCCGACAAAACATACCCACCAACAACACCTGAGCCTAATAGTACTTCCCAATAGCTAAACACTGGCGCCGGACTTTCTTCAGTTAATCGCTCTACTAGCTGATAAGGACTAAGTGATTTATTATCGAAACGCCTAAAAATGGGGGTTAATAAAATAATTGAATCTGCTGGGGCATTTCTTACTCTGGTGAGTAATTCTGGTAATGGAAGATCAAACCACTTTTCTACATTTAAATACGAAAAATCACGGTTAATAACCGAAAATAGTCCTCGATGAAAGCTCATACCAATATCGTTTTTTGTATCTAAAATCACGATCAATTTTTTAGGCTTCATTAAATTAACAGCATTTGCTGTTGCTTGCGCATAATCTAATTTAGCTTGGATCACAGCTCCGCTAGTCTTTTTTAGTAGATTAAACTGGGTGCCTGGCTCTAAGTATATTCGTGGAGCATTTATAAAAAAATCATCTAATTGATGATAATAACGTCGCTGCAGATGGCGACTGAGTAACGATGATATCGATGTGCTTATTTTTATATTTTTGTTTGAGGTAGTCTTTCATTAACTGTTTTTGATTAACTTCATCAAAGCGATTTACATCGATATTTTCGACAAATAGTTCATAACTAAAAGAACGTTTTGTAAGCTCTGTACGCAGTCCAAGCTCAACACTTTTATACCAAGGCATATCTTGATTTGTTGAATTTATAAATAAAATATGAGTAACGTCTGAAGGAGGTTGAGCGTGTGAACTAGGGCTCAAGAATTGAAAAACAAGAAATAAAAATAAGATATTAGTTTTCATGTTTCTCATTGTGTAATCAGGGGAAAGTAGTTTAATGGTAAGTGTTAACGATATATATCAATTAAATACAAGATAAAATTTACTGTAATTTAACATTACCAACAATACTATTTCACTTTACAGCCTAATGAGGTCTTATATTGATAGTTTTTTGATTATCATCACAGCGCAATACGCATAAAAAACCCAGTACGAATACTGGGTTTAGAGTAAAAAGTGTAAAGAATCTAATTACCTTTACACTGTAAAAGTTGGAAAACTAAAACGGGATATCGTCATCAAAATCAATGGTTGGTTCCATTGGGTTTGATGCACCACCTTGCGGAGCACTTTGTGGTTTAGGAGCGAAACCACCTTGCTGCTGCGGTGCACTATTTTGTTGTGGTGCAAAGCCGCCTTGCGGTTGTTGGTATTGATTATTTTGTTGTGGTGCTGGCGCTGACTGAGGTTGCGCTGCAGGTGCTGCTTGCTGTTGTGGAGCATAACCACCTTGTTGCTGGTTATTTTGGCCTTGATTATTTTGACCGTAACCACCACTTTGTTGAGCACTTTGCGCTTGATTACCTTGGTAACCACCTTGTTGCCCACCTTGTGATTGATTACCTTGGTAACCACCACTTTGTTGATCGCCACCACGTGCGCCCAACATTTGCATTTGACCAGTAAAGCCATCTACAACTATTTCTGTAGTGTACTTTTCTTGGCCTTGTTGATCGGTCCACTTACGTGTTTGAAGTTTACCTTCAACATAAATTTGTGAACCTTTACGACAATATTCACCAACAATTTCAGCTAACTTGCCAAAAAATACAACACGGTGCCACTCAGTTTTATCAACCATTTGGCCAGTGTTCTTATCTTTATAGCTATCCGAAGTTGCTAGGGTAATATTTGCTACACCGTTGCCGTTAGGCATATAACGAACTTCAGGATCTTGCCCTAAATTACCAACCAAAATTACTTTGTTCACACCGCGTGCCATGGAACCATCTCCTATAAATGTTAGATTAAACCAGCGACTTTACGCGCTTGGTCTAGGTCAAATTCTTTATCATTAATCTTTAAATAGCTGCGACTTTCATCGCGAACTACAGTTGCTTCTATTACACCTGGTAAAGCAACTAACTGAGAAGCAAGTACTTGAGCATGCTCTTCAGAATCTAATTTGGTCATTAAACTAATAACTTTACTTTTGGGTGGGACTTGCATTTTCCACGCAATAATAAGCCATATTAACCCAACAAGTGCCGCTGCCGCAAACACAGCTTGCGTCGTTGTAGTTTGTGCTACATAGCCACCTAACATACCGCCCAAAAAGGCGCCTAAAAACTGACTCGATGAGTAGCCACCCATTGCTGAGCCTTTTTGGCTTGCTGGTGCTATTCGCGATACAAGCGCAGGCATAGTGGCTTCTAAAAAGTTAAACGCCACAAAATAAAGCAGCATACACACAGCAATGCCTACTACACTATTAACCCATACCGACATTGCTAACATACTAATAGTTAACAAGGCTACTGAGCCAATAAATGCTTGTTTTTCTCTCTCTTTTTTAATGGCCACAATCATTATTGGTACCATTAATAAAAATGCTAAAAATAGCACTGGAATATACAAATACCAGTGATGGTCGGCAACCAAGCCATCTTTAATTAATTGGCTCGGCAGTACCACAAAAATTGTGGTTAGCGTTAAATGCAATAACAATACACCTGCATTTAATCGTGCTAACTGAGGGTGTTTAATTAATTTTTTAATGTCGCTGAAGCTTGCTAATGTATCGCCTTTGGGCGCTTTATTTACCGCCTTTGGCACTAGCATGGTCACTATAAATATACCAAAGACAGCTAAAATAGCAGTCAACCAAAATACACCAGCAATACCCCACGAAGCTGCAACAATTGGCCCAAGTAACATAGCAAAGGCAAAGCTCATTCCTATGCTCATACCAATAACGGCCATTACTTTTGGTCGTTGCTCATCGCGGCTTAAATCTGAAGCAAACGCGAGTAGCGCACTGGCTATTGCGCCCATACCTTGTAAAGCACGGCCTACGGTAACCATTTGGATAGAGTCAGCTAATGCAGCAACGACAGAGCCAATAGCAAATACAACTAAGCCACCAACAATAACCTTTTTACGACCAATCTTATCGGATAATCGACCCATAGGTATTTGTAGTACAGCTTGCGTTAAACCATACGCACCAATGGCAAAACCAATCCAAATAGGCGAAAAACCTTCAAGCGATTGTCCATAAATAGCCAATACAGGCATCAGCATAAACAAGCCGAGCATTCTAAATGCAAACACACTCGCCAGTGATACAGCGGCGCGTTTTTCTCGTGAATTAAGTGAAGATGCGGTCATTATCTGCGTGATCTTACTCTATGAAAAATTGAGGTTGGGATTCTACCATAAGCGTAGCAATAATTAATCGCCTATAAGTAAGGATTTTTCATTGATCAAGGATTAATATTGCTTCGTATTATGCGATACTGAGTAAATAATTTTGGTAATAAACGAGATAGCATGGAAAACATTGAAGTCCGAGGCGCCCGAACGCACAATTTAAAAGACATCAGCCTAACCATCCCACGTGATAAATTAATAGTTATTACGGGTCTATCTGGTTCGGGGAAGTCATCACTTGCATTTGATACGCTTTATGCAGAAGGACAACGCCGATATGTTGAATCACTCTCTGCGTACGCAAGACAATTTTTATCGCTCATGGAAAAGCCTGATGTGGATCACATCGAAGGCCTCTCTCCTGCCATTTCTATTGAGCAAAAGTCAACGTCTCATAACCCGCGTTCAACCGTAGGTACTATTACCGAAATTTACGATTATTTACGACTTATGTTTGCCCGCGTTGGCGAACCACGATGTCCTACACATGATTTACCACTTGCTGCGCAAACCGTTAGCCAAATGGTAGATGCTGTTTTGGCTCTACCTGAGGGCAGTAAATTAATGCTGCTTGCGCCAATAGTAAAAGAGCGTAAAGGTGAGCATGTTAAGTTATTAGAACAGCTATCTAGCCAAGGTTATATTCGCGCCCGTATAGACGGTGAAGTATGTGACTTGTCTGATCCTCCAACGCTTGAGCTTCATAAAAAACATACAATAGAAGTTGTTGTAGACAGATTTAAAGTAAAAGATGGCTTACAACAACGCTTAGCAGAATCGTTCGAAACCGCACTTGAAATGTCTAATGGCGTTGCACATGTAGCATACATGGACGATAGCAGCGCTGAAGAGATTCTATTTTCAGCAAATTTTGCCTGCCCTACTTGTGGCTATGCAATGACTGAACTTGAGCCGCGTTTGTTTTCGTTTAATAACCCAGCTGGTGCTTGTCAAACCTGTGATGGCTTAGGTATACGCCAATATTTTGATCCTAATCGCGTAGTGCATAACCCAGAGTTAAGCCTTGCTGGCGGTGCAATTAAAGGCTGGGATAAACGCAGCTTTTATTACTATCAAATGCTACAAGCCGTTGCTGAGCATTATAGTTTTGATTTAGATGTGCCTTATCAAGATTTAGACAGCGAATCGAAAAAAATTATTTTAGATGGCTCTGGTAGCACTAAAATTGCGTTTAATTACCGTAACGACCGTGGCGATTTAATTACGCGTAACCATGAGTTTGAAGGCGTTTTAAATAACATGAATCGCCGCTACCGTGAGACCGAGTCAAACTCTGTACGCGAAGAACTTGCTAAATACCAAACAAGCCAAGCATGTCCTAGCTGTAATGGCTCGCGCTTACGCGAAGAATCTCGAAATGTATTTATTGGACAAACCAACTTACCTGCAATCACATGCATGAGTATTGGTGAAGCCATGGAATTTTTTGAAGGTTTAGAGTTAACCGGACAAAAAGGCCAAATAGCTGAAAAAATATTAAAAGAAATTCGCGACCGCTTATCGTTTTTAATTAACGTTGGCCTAAATTATTTATCACTTGAACGTAGCGCCGATACATTATCAGGTGGTGAGGCTCAACGTATCCGCTTAGCCAGTCAAATTGGTGCCGGTCTTGTAGGTGTAATGTACGTACTAGATGAGCCATCTATTGGGCTGCATCAACGCGATAACGACCGCTTACTACAAACACTAATCCATTTACGCGACTTAGGTAACACCGTTATTGTGGTAGAGCACGATGAAGATGCAATTCGAGCCGCTGATCATATTATTGATATTGGTCCAGGTGCGGGTGTTCATGGTGGGCATATTATTGCACAAGGTACGCGCGACGATATTTTAGCAAGCAAAGAGTCTGTTACGGGCCAGTTTTTATCAGGCGTACGTAGAATAGAAATACCAAAAGAACGTCACCCAACAAACGACAAATGGCTAGAGCTATTTGGCGCAACAGGTAATAATCTTAAAAATGTGGATTTAAAAATCCCATTTGGTTTAATGACCTGTGTGACAGGTGTATCGGGCTCGGGTAAATCAACGTTAATAAACGACACTTTGTTTAAACTTGCTCATACAGAGCTAAATGGCGCAACAACTGCCGAAGCGGCACCATATAAATCAATTAGTGGTTTAGATCATTTTGATAAAGTGATCGATATTGATCAAAGTCCGATTGGTCGTACTCCGCGTTCAAACCCGGCAACCTACACAGGTATATTTACCGGCATTCGTGAGTTATTTGCAGGTACACAAGAAGCGCGCTCACGTGGCTACAAAGTAGGTCGCTTTAGCTTTAACGTTAAAGGCGGACGCTGTGAAGCTTGCCAAGGTGACGGCTTAATTAAAGTTGAAATGCACTTTTTACCTGATGTGTATGTACCGTGTGATGTATGTAAGAGTAAACGCTATAACCGCGAAACCCTCGAAGTACAATACAAAGGTAAAAACATACACCAAGTGCTTGAGATGACTGTTGAAGACGCTCATGATTACTTTGATAAAATACCGGCTATTGCGCGTAAGCTTAAAACGCTGATGGACGTTGGTTTGTCGTACGTGCGTTTAGGTCAAGCCGCTACCACGCTTTCAGGTGGTGAGGCGCAACGTGTAAAATTAGCACGCGAGCTATCAAAGCGTGATACTGGTAAAACGCTCTATATATTAGATGAGCCAACAACAGGCTTACACTTTGCTGACATTGAACAGCTGCTTGTTGTACTTCATCGTCTGCGCGATCACGGCAATACAATTGTTGTTATTGAGCACAACCTCGATGTAATTAAAACAGCAGATTGGGTTATCGATTTAGGACCTGAAGGCGGAGCTGGCGGTGGTGAAATACTCATTGCCGGTACGCCTGAAGAAGTAGCTGAGTGTGAGCGTTCACATACTGGGCATTACTTAAAACCTCTATTAAATAAATAGAGGTTTTACTGACTCACGATAAGGAAAGTCGGTGTTACTCGGTTGTATAATTATAAAGTGTCGGGTGAGTTACCAAATTTCTATATAAAATATTTTTATAGTAACGTCAGTCATGTTGATATGTGCTATATAAAAAATGCCGCTAACAAGCGGCATTTTTTTATTTTAATAAACTTACCCGCGAGGAATAAAACCAAGCGCATCGTATACCGATTTCAATGTTTTCTCAGCGCGTACACTTGCTTTTTCAGCACCTGACTTCATTATGCCATCAAGTAGGTTTTGATCTTCTCTGATCTCTTTAAAGCGTGCTTGAATTGGCTCAATCATATTTACAACTGCATCTGCTGTATCTTTCTTTAAATGGCCATACATTTTATCTTCATACTCAGGAACTAGATCTTCAATTGAGCGCTTAGTTGCAACACTCAATAAAGTAAGCAAGTTTGATACGCCAGGCTTTTCTGTGCGATCAAAATAAATACGTGCTTGTTCATCTGAATCAGTTACTGCTTTTTTAAGCTTTTTCACAATTTGCTTAGGCTCATCTAATAACATGATGTAACCATTTGGGTTTTCGTCAGACTTAGACATTTTTTTAAGTGGATCTTGCAAGCTCATTACGCGTGCACCAAACTCAGGGATGTACGGCTCTGGTAATTTAAATACGTCGCCATATAAATTATTAAAGCGTGTGGCTATATCGCGAGTCAGCTCTAAGTGTTGCTTTTGATCATCCCCTACTGGTACTTGATCAGCTTGGTATAATAAAATATCTGCAGCTTGCAATACCGGATATGAAAATAAGCCCACGTTTACGTTATTTGCGTGCTTAGATGACTTGTCTTTAAACTGAGTCATTCGATTAAGCTCACCCATTTGCGCGTAACAATTTAATACCCACGCTAATTGTGCATGCTCAGGTACTTGCGATTGTACAAATAACGCAGATTTTTCAGGATCAATGCCACATGCCGCATAAAGAGCAATACCATCTAACACTCGAGAGCGCAGTAATTCAGGCTCTTGGCGAACCGTAATAGCGTGTAAGTCTACTAACATAAAGAAACTTTCGTGGTCTTCCTGTAACTTTAGCCACTGGTTAATAGCGCCAACATAGTTGCCTATTGTCATACCACCGGTTGGCTGAATGCCGCTTAAAACTACTGGTTTACTCATGATTTTCCTTTATTTTGCTTAATGAATAATATTTAACGCTGCGTTAGAACAGGTATTATATCTAAGAAGTTATCGCATAGGTACTGCGGATTATAATCCTCAAGATTTTCACCTTGGTTATAGCCATAACTAAGTGCAATTACGTCTATATTAGCGGCTTTAGCTGCAAGTATATCGCTTTTAGAATCACCTATCATTATTGCTTTATTAGGTTCCGCATTTAGTTTTTTGCAGGCAAATAGCAATGGTTCTGGCGATGGTTTTTTTGCCATGTCGTCACCGCATACAACCACATCAAAATGACTCGTTAGTGCCAGTTTATCGAGTAGTTTCTCTGTAAAAATTCGAGACTTATTAGTGATTAATGCTTTAGGCATACCGCGAAGTGCTGCAAGCCCTGTTTCTACATGTTGGTACAAAACACTATACTCACCAACTTGTTGTTCATAATACTTATAGAACTGTAATATTGCTTTGCCACTAAGTGACTCATCTAAATTTTCACTCACTTGCATATCGCCACTCAAAGCGCGTTTAACAAGGACTTCAACCCCATTACCAATCCAACTTTCAACCAAGCGTTGACTAACAATAGGAAAAGCAAAATCGCTCAAGGTTAAATTAATAGCGATATACAAGTCGTAAACGCTATCAACCAAAGTACCATCTAAATCAAATAAGGCGACATCGTACTTCATTACTTAACACTTCCAAGCTGCTCACGCATTTGATCAATCACCACTTTGTAATCAGGTTGATTAAAAATAGCTGAACCTGCAACAAACATATCAGCACCCGCTCGAGCCGCTGCTGCAATATTATCGACTTTAATACCACCATCAACCTCTAAGCGAATATCTCGGCCTGATTCAATAATACGCTGTTTGGCTTGGCGTAATTTTTCAAGCGTATGAGGGATAAAGCTTTGCCCGCCAAACCCAGGATTTACCGACATTAGTAAAATGGTATCTAGCTTATCAATAACATGGTCTAAATAACTTAGGCTTGTTGCTGGGTTAAACACTAATCCTGCTTTACAGCCATGATCTTTAATTAACTGTATTGTACGATCGACGTGCTCGCTGGCTTCAGGATGAAAAGTAATAATAGAAGCACCAGCCTCAGCAAATAAAGGTATTATGCTATCTACAGGCTTAACCATTAAATGTACGTCGATAGGTGCTGTAATACCGTAATCTCTTAGTGCTTTACACACCATAGGACCAATTGTGAGATTAGGTACATAGTGATTATCCATTACATCAAAGTGAACCACATCAGCACCCGCTTCGAGAACTTTATCAACATCTTCGCCTAGCTTTGCAAAATCAGCAGACAAAATAGAAGGGGCTATTAAATATTTTTGCTCTGGGTTAAACATGATTAACTCCATCAATAAATAGTGTATTGCGTTAATGTAACTTAATTGAAGATGTTACCCAAGTAATATGGCGTAATAGCCCCCATTTTAGGTAACTTTAAGTTTGATATTTAACCAGTATTTGCTATGATTAAAAAAGTAACAAATTATTGGATTTCATCATGCGTGCTTTTAAAATTGGGATATTAATTGCGTCGGCATTACTGCTTATCGGGGCGTTTAGCTTTGGTTCAAGCTCTGAGCAAGAATTAAGCTCAGTGAGTAATTGTCATAATACACAAGTGGTAAGTGCTCAAAACACTTTAACTGCGTGTATTAAAGCTGAAGAAGAGTCATCATGGTTTTCGTGGTTAACTGGCGATAGCCGTAGTGCTCAGTTTCATTACCTTGATTTACTGGAACTACTTACTAGTTCTGAAGATTCTAAAAACGCTCCTTCTTTAAAACCTTTATTTTAAATAATGCTACAATTTTTTAGCGCGTTGCAAAGTGTGCTAGCTGCATTTTTTGGTGTTCAGTCTGAAAATAAACGCCAAGTCGATTTTAAACAACATTCCCCTTTATCCATCATTTTAATTGCGATTGTACTATTTGTTGCTTTTGTTATCGCAATTTACGCAGTGGTTGCTTGGGTGCTAAATACATAGCCATCAACTCGTCAACTTTATTTCTAGAGCCACCTTTGGGGCTAATAGTGCGCTTTACTTGAATTTGTTCAAGCGATGCTTGGCTATAAATTTTACGCGTCCACACGGTATCGTGGTTTGAAATAAGCACAGGTGTGTTATTTTCAAATGCGGCTTGTTCTGCCAAATTAGCTAAGTTAGCCTGATCATCTAAATTAAACCCCCCTTTTGCGTAAGACGTAAAAGAAGCCGTTTTACTTAATGGTACATAAGGTGGGTCGCAATAAATAACAGCATTGTTAGGCACTAACTTAAAAACGTCATCGTAATCTAAACAAGTGAACGTTGCTTTTTGTGCTTTTTCAGCAAAAAAATACATTTCTTTTTCAGGAAAGTAAGGCTTTTTATACTTACCAAAAGGCACATTAAAAATGCCTTTTAAATTATACCTACACAGTCCGTTGTAACCATGGCGGTTCATGTATAAAAACAAGATTGAACGTTCGTATACATCACGGCTTTGATTAAACTGCACACGATATTCGTAATACGCATCTGCGTGATTATTCAAATCAACAAATAGCTTTTTAGCGTCACTAATAAGCTCATCTGGAGAGCTTTTTAGCTCTTTATATAAGTTAATTAAGTCTGCATTGATATCGTTGAGGATATAGTGCTTAAAGTCACTATTTAAAAACACAGAGCCTGCACCAACAAAAGGTTCAACCAAAGTATCAGCATGCTTGCTAGCTTGGTTTAATCGCGCATTAATGTTTTCAACTAGGCTGTATTTTCCGCCGGCCCATTTAAGGAAGGCTCTACTTTTTTGCTGCATTGGCTCTTTACTTCAATCTGGTGTTGCGCGATTTTACACTAAAGCAGTGTGTTTTACTGATCTACGACTGCTATTTCTTGCTTTATTTTACTAATTTTTTTATAGAAAGGTTTATTTTTTCTAACCCCAGGGGGTAAAGTATCCATTGCTGATTTTGCCTCGTTTATACTCTCAAAGCTGCCAAATGTAACAACCCACCATATTTGATTATTTCGCTTCGTTTGGTAAGAATGTGCTTGCTGCTGTAGATTGAATTGAGCAATGAAATTATCGCGAACTTCCTGCTGAGTTACCGCTAATAATTGAATAACACTATTTGTATCTGCTTGCTGCATGTACCAAATATTATCTTGGCTGATCTGAGTTTGCTCTGCTGTATTTACTTTCTCTACTTTTAGAGCTTTAGATACAACGTCACCTGCTTCACTGCTTTTGTTTTTAACGCTATTATCAATAACATTGTCTAATACCTTGACGGTATTTGCAGGTTCGGTAAGACTTTGCATGATAGCAGGCACATCATTAATGTGTACGCTCTCTGGCTCAATATCTGGCTCAACTCCTTCAGGGTCATTTAAGGTAACTACTGAGTCATTTTGCTTTATAACCGGCTCACTTACTTGCTCTACAGATATTGCTGTATTTAGGACTTGTGCTTCTTCCTGCTGATAATATTGTTGCCACCACTGCGTCATATCAGACTTATAAAGCAGACCAATAATTAAAAGCATAATTAACAACATCAAAATCAATAAGTGTAATCGCCAAGATACTTTATCTTTAACGATAATATCGGCTATGTGCTCGCTAGGTTGCCAAGCAAGCAATAAACTGGGGTTACCATGAGCCTCGGCTAAAAAAGTACTAAAAACAGGGTCTTCATCATAAGGTAAATCAGTAAAGTACCACTGCAATAACATCTTGCTTTCTCGAAGCGTTAGTGGCTCCAAGTAAATTTCGACAGCGTCATTTAAAGCAAGTTTAGACTGTGATGCAATTATGATATACAACGTATTACGGCTATTTTTAGAAAGCAGCTCAAGCTCAATTAGTATCTCTTCAGATAGTTGCCTACCGCCATCAAGCACCCATAAACAAGGTCCGCACTGCTGTTGCTCAAGCAGCTGGTAATAGTTTTCAGGTAAACTTAAATTATGATCAACCAAAGGGGAATTAAAGCTTTGCTCTAATAAATCGCTCATTAGCTGAGCGTCAGTCATTTGTGCACTTACTTGCACAAAAGCTTTATTAAAGTCATTGTATTTATCTGTAATGAAGGTTTCGAGCATATAGCTTTTACCTAGCCCCGATGTGCCAAGTAAAACTATTAAATTTTGTCCGTACTCAAATTGCAGTGCGATTCTATCCACCAAAGCCGCACGGCTTGGTAAAATTTGTGACTGCATTTACTGCTCGATTAAGTCTCTAACTTGGTCATCAGAGACATCATCAACTAATGCACACTGGCCAAATTGGGTAGGTAGAATAAAGCGTATAGTGCCTCTTTTATTCTTTTTGTCTTTACGCATATGCGTTAGGAACTGCTCGCTAGTCATTTGCTTTGGAATTTCTGTTGGTAAATTATATAGCTCAAGCAGCTTAATAATTCGATCAACTTCACTTGCGCTTAAATCTTGGCGTGTCTTAGCAAGTTTAGCTGCTAATACCATGCCTGTTGCAACAGCTTCGCCATGTAACCAAACGCCGTAGCCCATTTCTGCCTCAATTGCATGGGCAAATGTATGACCTAAGTTTAATAAAGCACGTAAACCATGCTCTTTTTCATCTTGCGCAACTATAAGTGCTTTTATTTCACAACATCTAAAAATAATATGCTGTAAGCACGATTCATCTAGTTGCTGCAAATTAGCTACGTTTCGCTCTAAGTATGCAAATAATTCGGTATCGTAAATCAGACCATACTTAATTACTTCAGCCATACCTGCTGCAAACTCTCTTGCTGGTAGGGTGTGTAATGTTTGTGTATCAATAAAAACCGCTTGAGGCTGATAAAATGCCCCTATCATATTTTTACCTAAAGGATGATTTACTGCCGTTTTACCACCTACCGATGAGTCAACCTGTGAAAGCACTGTCGTTGGTATTTGAATAAACGGTACGCCGCGCTGATAACACGCCGCTACAAAACCAGTTAGATCACCTATAACACCGCCACCTAACGCAATTAAGCACGTATCTCGGCCACAGTTATTTTGGAGTAAAAATGCTGATATTTTTTCAAACCATTCAAGTGATTTATATTGTTCACCGTCAGGAATAATAAAAGATAGCGGATTTTGATCTGCTAATGAGTCAAGTAACGCTTGTAAATATAAAGGCGCTATTGTGTCATTAGTAATGATGATAGGCCGACAATCACCAATGTGGTGAACCAGGCGGCCATTATCTTGAAGTGCAGATTGCCCAATATAAATAGGATAACTTCGCTCGTCCAAATTAACTGTTAATTTAAGCATGCTTAGTTATTTCCTTATTATTGGTTTTTAAAAATCTAATTTCTCGATGATTTGGTTAGCAACAACTTTAGCGCTTTGCTCATCGGTACGTACAACAAAATCGGCAACTTCTTTGTATAGGGGCTCGCGTTCTTCTGCTAAGCGCTCTAGTACGTTACGAGGTGCTTCTTCAGTTTGCAGTAATGGGCGACGCTTGTCGCGTTGCGTACGTGCAACTTGCTTTTCTATAGGTGTCTCTAGGTATACAACGATACCTCGGGCCGAAAGCTTGTTTCGAACTTCTTTGCTCATTACTGAACCACCACCGGTAGCAAGTACAATACCTTGCATCTCGGTTAAATCGCCAATAACAGACTCTTCTCGAAGTCTAAAGCCTTCTTCACCTTCAAGATCGAATACCCATGCAATATCTGCACCTGTGCGGCGTTCGATTTCTTGATCAGAATCAACAAATTCAAGGTGTAATTGGTCAGCGATGTGACGACCAATCGTGCTTTTGCCAGCCCCCATGGGGCCAACTAGAAATATATTACGTTTCTCAGCCATATCTTTTAGTACAAACAAACTCTAAAATTTGAAATAAAACCCCGCCTAACGACCTGGCCCCAAAATTAAGGAGGGGATTATCTCAGTAATTGCAGGGGTATTTCAAGTCAATTAGAATAAAAAGCCATATAACGAGCAATTAATCTAAATAATCACCCGTTGGTTAACATAAAACCACTGTATTTTAATCAATTTGTATTTTCGGTGTCACGAAAATAAGTAATTCACGCTTTTCATTAAACTCACTTGTGGTTTTAAATAGTCTTCCTACGTAAGGAATATCACCTAAAATTGGCACTTTACTCGTAGTATTAATGATTTGCTGTTGGAAAATACCACCGAGTACTACGGTTTGGCCATTCTCGACTAACACTTGTGTTTGAATTTCTTGAGTATCAATAGACACCGCTTCACCAGTACCTGTTTGTACGGTATCACCACGTGTATCTTGAGTAATAATTAAATCTAGAATTACTTTATTATCAGGTGTGATATGAGGTGTAACTTCTAAGCTCAGTACCGCTTTTTTAAAGCTTACGGTAGTAGCACCGCTTGAAGCTGACTCTGTATAAGGAATTTCAGTACCTTGCTCTATTCGCGCTTTTTGCTGATTAGCCGCTATTATACGTGGACTTGCAATAATCTCGCCTTTATTCTCTTCTTCAAGCGCACTTAGTTCTAAATCAATCAGCGTACCGTTAGCCAGTTTTGCTATGTGTAAGCCAATGCTAGCCGCAGGGTTAGTGATAGGTAAATTTACATTCAATCGGTCTGAAATACTTGGTGCATCTGAAGTAGATGTCGCATTATAAATACCTTCTGCGCCTTCAAGAGAGCCTGAAATACCAACACTACTGCCTTGGTCACTAAAGCCCCAACGTACGCCTAAGTCTTCAGTAACGTTATCGCGTACCGTTACCATCCGAGATTCTATTACAACCTGCTGCACTGGAATATCAAGCGTTTCAATCATGCGGCGAATGTTTTCTATACTCTTAACAGTATCTTTTACTAACAAAGTATTTGTACGTTGATCAACAGATACACTACCACGGGCAGTTATAATACTGTTTGTATCTGTTTTTAATAAGTCAGCAAAATTTTCGGCTTTAGCATAGTTTAATCGGATGTATTCACTATATAGAGGCTCTAAGTCTTCAACTTGCTGTTTAGCTTTTAAATCTTTGGCTTCACGTGCTGCAAGTTCTTCTGCAGGCGCTACCATTAATATAGAGCCATCCATGCGCTTATCTAGCCCTTTAATACGTAGTACTACGTCAAGCGCTTGATCCCACGGTACACCATCTAGGCGCAGCGTTATATTGCCCGTTACTGAATCACTGGTTACTAAGTTAAAGTCGTTGTAACCCGCGATAATTTGCAGTGCTGCACGCACAGAGATATCTTGAAAATTTAAGGTCATAGGACGACCTTGATACTCAACCCCACCATCTAAGTACGCATTTTGCGTTTCATCTTTTTCTATTGTCAACGTTAAAATATTATCTATTTGCTGATACGTAAACGTGAACTGAGCATTAGGTTCGATAACAACACGACTTAAACCATCTTCTTTAAAAGTCTCGATATTACTTACAACAGTTCCAAAATCTAATACATCTAATTCATAAAGTAGATCGTCTAAAATATCGGTGTGATGAAAGTCAGCATAAATTTTCCCGCCACTTTCATGGACTTCAATTGCAGCTTGAGTGTCTTGTAAAAATACAAGTACTTTTGCTTCACCCTTCTCACCACGTCTAAAATCAATTGACTGGATACGGTTAATGTAATTTCCACTTACATCACCTGAGTCCATCACTACATCTTCATTTTCAGATTCTGTAAGAGGGTTATCAGAGACACGTATCGATACTAAATTGTTATGAACTTCAGTCTCATAAATTTTTAATCTATCTAAGTTTACCGTTACCTTTAAACCACTGTTAGTTAAAACATTAGTAACACTGCTAATTCCAGCTTGATTAACTTCAACATCATTTAAACCAACTTCTAACTCTGCAGTATCAAAAAACATTTCGATTCGGGCTGGGCTATTAAACACTTGAACTTTTGGTTCAAAGGTTAACTCTTCATCAAAAACAAGCTGTAATTCAGTTTCGCCTTTAAGTAATGGATTATAACGAACATCATAAAGCAATGGCCCAGCTATGGCTGAGTTTACAGTGACTAAAGCAACAGCAGCCAGTAATGTCCGTGAAATACGATGAAGCCAAAGTACATCCTTATGCATCCTATTTTTACCTTTTTTATTATTAATTTGCGCCATCTGTTGCCGCCTCTAACATTTCTAATTTCGTCAGGCGCTCTTTCCAACAGCCAGACCCATCAGGGATTAATTCCACTAATTCTATATAGTCGTTGCTTACTCTTTTTACTTTGCCATCATAACTTCCAAGATAATTCCCTACCGTTACGCGGTGCAAAGTGTCATCTGTTGCTGTAATTAATGCCCATATTTGTCCACTAGAGCCAATTGTGCCTTTCATTGCTAAATTATCTAGCGGGTATTTCTCTAACGGTTCGCGGCGACGCTCTTGATCTGGGTGCAAACAGTTTTTTACTTGCGTTAGTTTATTTTGAATAATCTCAGGCTGAGGCGCTACAAACGGGCTACGTAGCTGACCAGCACTATACTCAAATATTTCAAACTTTGTCAGTTCAGGAATCGTCTCAACCTTTGGTGTGGTGCTTGCTTTTACCTGATCAATAAATTCTTTTTGCTCAGAAGTGTCATCATTACAACCAGCTAAAACAAACGCTATAGCTAAAGGTACTACGCGAAGGAGTTTCATTTTTTAACCCCTTCTTCATAACGATATGTTTTTGCAACAACACTGAATGTTAACTGTTTATCGCCCGATGATAAAATAGAAAAGTCATGTAAGCTTACAATTCGGGGTAACTGGGCCACTTTACCTACAAACTCACCAAACTCATGGTAGCTACCTATTACTTCGATTTTAATAGGTAGCTCGGTATAAAATTCTTTTTCAACTTCTGGCAGCCAACCTATTTTTAAAAAAGTCAGACCACTCGTTGTCCCAACATATGATAAATCATCAAGTAAACCAGGAGTTTCGTTCGAAGTGGGTAGACGCTTTAATAGCTGTGAAAACTTATCTTCCATTTCAATCATTTGTTGACGATATATTTCAAGGTTGCTCGCTACTGCATACTTAGTTCGATAAGTTGTTCGTAGTTCAACTTCTTTTGCCACGGCACTATGGTAGCTGTCAATTTCATCAGAAACTAATAGGCTATAACTAAAAAACAATACAAGGCCCGCAACAAATGTGCAGCAAATTGCTTTAACAGCAATTGGCCAATCACCAATGTTATCAAGCTCTATTTCATTCCAATCAATTTCACTCAGTGCTTTAAAATCAAGGTTCATCGCTAACCTCACCAATTTTATCAAATGGTTTTACATAAAATTCCATATTAAAATCACTAAGTAAACGCGAAGATTGATCGCCTGCAACAATGCCCTGCATTGAAGGATTCTCTAGTAAATATGAGCTTTGTACTTGGCGGAGCATTGTTGATAGGCGATTATTAGATTCACTACGTCCTAAAACATGTATTTGGCTGCCTTTGCGCTCCAGCTTTGTTAAATAAACGCCACCTGGCACTATTTTGGCAACTTCATCCATTATTTGCGTACCCAAATTACGGCTGCTTTGCAATTCTTCAATGAGCCTCATACGCTGTTGTAAATTTTCCTTTCTTTTATCTAAGCTTCGTATTTCACTTATTTTTTTATCTAGCATGCTAATTTCTGAGCTTAAATAATTATTCTTTAAATTTTGACCATCTTTTAAAGCGCTATAAAAAGAACTTAATAAATACATACTTGCAAAACAAAGTATAACGACACCAACAAGTATAGTTACAAATTTCTTTTTCGATTCTTCGCGCTGCGATTCACGCCAAGGAAGTAGATTTATATGTGGCATGTTGAAAAGCTCCTTAATGCCAACCCGGTCGCTATTGCAAACTGCGTTTTGTGACGCTGCATTATATTACGATCTACCTTTGGGGAGATTTCCATATTTACAAAAGGCTCTGCAACAACAGAGTGAATACCGAGTTCTTCAATAAGCAATCGGTCGATACCTTTTATCATCGATGTACCGCCCGTTAATACAATATAATCTATTTGCTCTTTACCACTGGTTGTTAAAAACATTTGCACAGCTCTGCGAACTTGTTGAAGTAACGAAGTTTGAAAAGGGGCTAATACTTCAAAGGTATAGTTTGGCGGTAAATCACCTGATGTTTTGCCTATTTCGGCTTCATCAAAGCCTTTATTATAATAAGCAACAATACTATTTGTATATTGATCGCCACCAAAAACTTGGTCACGGGTATAAATGGTTTCCCCAGCTTGCACAACACTCACAAGCATTAAAACTGCGCCAATATCGACCACAGCCACACACTTATTAAATGCATCGCTAGGTAATTGTTGATAGTAAACGTCCATAGCACGGCTCAATGCGTAGCTTTCTACATCTACTATTTTGGCTTCTAAATTTGCGGCTTCTAAAGCGCCCACCCGTGCTTCAACACTCTCAGTACGAGCAGCCGAAAGCAAAACATTCATTTTGCTAGGATCGGCCTCATTCGTCGAAAGCTTCTCAAAATCGAGGCTCACTTCATCAAGCGGGTAAGGGATTAAACTATCAGCTTCAATTTCAATTTGCGATTCAAGTTCAGCATCTGTTAACGATACATCCATGAAGATCACTTTTGTAATAACTGTTTGGCCAGAAACAGCCACTGCAGCAGATTTTAACGACTTCGGTAATTTTTTTCTTAATTTTGTAATAACGTTACCAATCGCTTCAATATCTTGGATTGTGCGCTCACTCATCGCACCTTTTGGCATCGGCTCAATTGCAAGTGCTTCTAGTCGAAATCCAGTTTCAATTTCACGTAAAAGCACCGCTTTGATAGAGTGCGATCCAATATCAATTCCTACCATCATCGGGGACGGTTTTTGAAATAGTTGACTTAGCATGTTTCAACTTGGCCTTTGTTTTAATAATAAACAAGTTATAATTTTTATCTGAAAAAATATTATTCATTTTTTAATCAATATATACTAGCAGTCAAAACTCGCAATTGGGAGTCCATTTAGGGAAATATAAGTGATTTTATTAAAACGAACTTTACAATTTTTTATCATTTGTGTGTTAATTGGTCTGATCACTTTGGTCAGTCTTTATTACTACGTTAAACCTGATATCCCCAGTGTGCAAGTTTTAAAAGACGTGCAATTACAAACTCCTATGCAAGTATTCACAAAAGATGGGCTTTTAATCAATCAATTTGGTGAAAAGCGTCGTATTCCAGTGACTATTGATGAAATTCCTCAAACCCTCATTAATGCATTTTTAGCGACAGAAGATAATCGATTTTACGATCATATAGGCATAGATCCTATAGGTATTGTACGTTCGGCTATTGTTCTTATATCTACCGGCGAGAAAAAACAAGGCGCAAGTACTATTACTATGCAGCTTGCTCGTAATTTCTTTTTAACTCGCGAAAAAGCATATATTCGTAAAGTTAAAGAAATATTTATAGCGCTACATATTGAAGGTGTATTAACAAAAGACGAAATTTTAGAGCTTTACCTTAATAAAATAGAATTGGGTAATCGCGCTTTTGGTATTGGTGCTGCAGCACAAGTTTATTACGGTAAGGAGTTAAAAAATTTAACACTTGCACAAATGGCGATGATTGCAGGTTTACCGAAGGCCCCTTCAGCTTTAAACCCAATTCGTAACCCAACGCGTGCAAAAGCACGCCGAAATGTTGTTTTAGGGCGTTTATTAACTGAAAATTATATTACTCAAGAAGAATATAACGAAGCAACGAGCCAACCTATCACCGCTTATTTTCATGGTGCTGAAATAAATTTATACGCCCCGTATATTTCTGAAATGGTGCGCGCTGAAATGGTCTCGCGTTATGGAATAGATAAAGCTTACAACTCAGGTTTTAAAATTTTCACCTCGGTAGAGTCTAAAGTTCAAAAAGCAGCGCAAAACGCACTTGTAAACAACTTACATAATTACGATATGCGCCATGGTTTTAGAGGACCAACAGATGTTTTATGGGATCCTGAAACACAACCTGCTTTAACTGAGCAACAAATACTCAATAAATTACAAAGCGTAAATGAGTTGGGTACTTTGAAAGCAGCAGCCGTGCTTAGTGTTAATGATAAAACAGCGTCGGTATTACTTAAAAGTGGCGAGCGCACAACTCTTACTTGGGATAACTTAAAATGGGCGCGTAAATATATTACTCGTTACCGCCAAAGTTTTGCTCCAAAAGCAGCTACAGATATTTTAACGCCAGGAATGCAAATATGGGTGCGTAAAAATGAAGATGACAGCTACTTACTAAGCCAAATACCAGAAGCATCAAGTGCTATTGTGTCACTCGACCCACAAGATGGCAGAATTAAAGCTATTGTAGGTGGTTACAGCTTTGAGCAAAGTCAATATAACCGAGCGGCACAAGCAAAGCGTCAAGTAGGTTCTAATATAAAACCTTTTATATATTCAGCAGCACTTGAAAAAGGTTACACGCTTGCGTCTATATTAAACGATGCTCCTATAAACCAATGGGATAAAAGCCAAGGCGTAGCATGGCGCCCTAAAAACAGCCCTGCTGTATATAATGGTCCGATAAGAATTCGCCGTGCTTTAGCACAATCTAAAAACGTTATTTCGGTGCGCTTACTACGCGGCGTTGGATTACAACGTACAGCTGATCATTTATTAAAGTTTGGCTTTAAAGATTCAGACATTAATCGCAGTGAATCACTAGCACTGGGTAGTGCTTCCATTACACCACTTGAACTTGCTCGTGGCATGAGTGCATTTGCCAATGGTGGCCACTTAATTGAACCTTACTTTATTTCAGAAGTTCAAGATGCTTACGGTAATGTATTGTTTAAAGCAAACCCTGCCCTAGCCTGTGATGAAGAGCCTTTACCAACACGCAATGAATTCTCACTTCATAATAGTAGTGATGAAGTGGAACCAACAAAAAAATGTGCACCGAGAATTATTTCTAAGCAGAATGCATTTTTAATTGCTGATGCAATGCACAGTGGTATTTGGGGCGGCGGTAGTTGGGCCCATAAAACGGGTTGGAGTGGCACAGGTTGGCGCGCACAAGCTTTAGAACGTCGTGATCTTTCGGGTAAAACAGGCACAACTAACGATTCTGTAGACACCTGGTTTAGTGGTTTTAACAGTAAAGTAATGACTTCTGTGTGGGTGGGCTTTGATAACCCAGGTAACGCTCTTGGCCGTTCTACGTACAATAACAACTTAGATAGCAGCCAAATATCTGGTGCTGAATCGGGGGCTAAAACAGCGCAGCCTGCATGGATTGAATTTATGAAAGCCGCACTTGAGGGAACACCTGAAGCGCCAATTGAACCACCTGAGGGGCTTGTTTCGATTCGTATTGATTTAGCCACTGGTTTGCTAAGCCACAAAAATGACTACACCAGCCGCTTTGAATACTTCGAAAAAGGCACTGCACCGACAAAGTATGTGCTATCTCAGCCAAACGATATATTTGAAGAAGACACAAAAACCGAAGAAGAGCTATTTTAATAATATCTCTGTAATACAAAAAACGGCAGCTTATTTAAGCTGCCGTTTTAATTTAAATAATCGCTTATTTTAAGTTTTGAACAAGCCAATATAAGTCAGAGTGTACACCCGCAGCGGTTACTTCTTTCCCAGCCCCTGGCCCCTGAATCACAAGCGCGTTATCACTATACCATTTACTATTAATTACAAAAATATTATCGCCAGGTGTAAGGTTTGCTAACGCATCCCCATTGGGGACATACGTAATTCCTACTTTAGCGATAACTTCAGTTTTTGTTATATCTAATAGGCCTGTGTATCTCAGTACTGAGTTATTAGCTTTTGCTGTATCAGCATGCTCTTCAATGAACGCATCTAGCTGGGCTTTATTGTTTAGAAAGTCTTCCCAGCTTCCTAGCGCAAGCTCGCCGGGCATTAATGCCGATAAGCTAATATCATCAAGCTCAAGCTCTATACCTAACTCTCGGGCTAAAATAAGTAACTTACGCTGCATATCTCGTCCAGATAAATCCTCGCGAGGGTCAGGCTCTGTGAACCCCATTTTCTGTGCTTCTAATACCAACTCAGAAAAAGCAGTGGTACCATCATACTTACTACATAACCACGAAAGTGTACCCGAGAACACGCCTTCAATACGCGTAATTTTATCACCACTATTTTGCAAATCAGCCAAAGCAAAATTGATAGGTAAGCCTGCGCCTACACTTGTATTATATCGCCAATGTAAATTACGTTCGCCAAGGTTACTACGAAGTGCTTTATACCATGAAGTAGGTGCTGTACCTGCATATTTGTTAGCACTAATTAAATGACAATCTCTGTCTACAAAATCTGTATATAAAAAGCTAAACTGCTCACTTGCAGTAATATCAATTAACACTTTATGTTCGTAGTTAAGCTCGCTTATCGCATTAAGTAAATCCGCAGCTTCATAGCTATTCGCCTCATGCTGCCATTGAGTTTTCCATTGCGGTATATTTATGCCACTTGCATTAAATAACATATGTTTAGAGCGAACCAGCGCTACCAATTTAATACTAAAGTCGTCTGATAAACGCTCAAATTGTGCCGATAACTGCTCAATAAAAGCATCGCCTACATTGCCAAGGCCCGCAACTATAACGGCTATTTCTTGGCCTTTATTGATTAGCTTATCGTGTAAGGCGCTTTGTATATCGCTATCTATAAATTGGTCTGTTAGTAATAAAACATAACCATTATCTTGATGCACAAAACGCGGCTTTATAGTCTGCTCAGCTAATACCTCTAAAGCTTGCAGTTTTAGTACGCTAACGTCTTGCTCAGGGGCAACAATTGCACAGCCATTTAAATTTGACTCACTAATATTAGCTCTACCAGCAAAGTAATTAATAACTTGATATGTTTGTGCAGCCGGTACTACTAAATACACTTCACCATTATGGTTAAAATGATGAAGGCTATGCTGAATAAGCTGACTAACGCTTGCGACCTCACCTTCACTTAATCCTTCAACCATTAACAGATCAACATTTTGCAGCGTGGTTATAAAGCGCTTTTTCTTTGCTGAACCTTCTTTTACTATATCTGTTGGGCTTGCTTGCACATCAAAACTACTACGAACAGCTAGCTTAATATCGCTGTTTTTAAGTGGCGATAGTGTTTTTGCATGTAATACAGGGTTACCCAAACGAGCTAATAAATTAGCTTGCCCGCGACAAATTTTGCCGTATTTAATCGCTTTTTTAACCTTACGAGGATCAGTGCTAAACACTCCCTGTGTATCGGTCCAAATACATACTTGCTTAGCATTACAGTAATTTGCAAGTAGTGTTGCACTATAATCGCTACCGTTGCGTCCAAGTGTTACGGTCTCACCTTTCGTATCGGCGGCAATAAACCCAGTAACAACATTTATCTTATTAGGTAAAATTGACTGTCGACATTGCTGCGCATTTTGCGCATGCATTAATTCACCATCGTTTAAGGTAAAAAGACTACGGGCATCTTGAGCACACGCCTCAATATTTAACTGCTGTAAATAAGTAGCGAGTAAACGTGCTGACCACAGTTCCCCATGCGCAAGTAACGCAGCCTCTTTTAGCTGCTCAGCTTGAGCAAGTTCTGCAATATTACTAAGCTCGGTATTTAGTGTTTTAAGTGCGCAGCGCTTTAAATCAGCTTGTAATAACTGCTCAATTAAATCGCTTTGATGGTTATTTAACTGCAGTAAAATATCAGCGACAGCTTGCGTGTCTTGCAGCTGATAACTTTGCCACAACGACACAAGTGTATCTGTAGTCTTACCTGCAGCAGATACCACAACACAGTCACCCGGCTGAGTATGCCCAATAATTATTTTAGCTACGCTTTGATAGCGCTCACTAGAGCTTAAGCTTGAACCACCAAATTTATGTACACAATTGACCATATTAATCACCAAAGCGCTGGACGGGCTGCACTTAATTTAACGTTTCCACCAGAAGTGCCAGCACCTTTGCCTACACGGCCAACATTTTTATTTTTCCCTGGTTTTACAAGTTCAAATACTCGTTCAAAGTCAGCTATTAAATCGTGTATATCTTCAATCCCAACCGAAATACGAATAAGCGTATCGCCCACACCCGCTTCTAAACGTGCCTTTGCCTCCATACCTGCGTGCGTCATAGTTGCAGGGTGACAAATTAAACTCTCTACGCCACCTAGTGACTCAGCTAAACTAAACGTTTTAAGGCTAGTTAAAAATGCTGCGGCGTCGTTTATATCGCCTTTAATATCAAAACTAACCATGCCACCAAAGCCAAGTTGTTGTGCTTTAGCAAGCTCATGTTGAGGATGTGACTCAAGTCCTGGATAGTAAACTTGGCTTACAAAATTGGAGCTTTCAAGGTACTTAGCTATTGCTAGCGCATTTTCTTGGTGCTGCCTTAAGCGCACATTTAAAGTACGTAGACCACGAAGCGTTAAATAACTATCAAAAGGGGCGCCCGTAATACCAATATTATTTGCCCACCAAGCAAGCTCATCACCAAGCTCTTGTGTTGCAGCAATAACAGCGCCGCCCACTACATCTGAGTGCCCGTTAATATATTTAGTAGTTGAATGCACCACAATATCTACACCAAACTTAATAGGGTTTTGTAAGGCAGGAGACAAAAACGTGTTATCTGCGGCAACCAATGCACCGCATTGCTTAGCAACATCGGTAACCGCTTTAATATCGGTTAAACGAAGTACTGGGTTACTTGGAGTCTCTATCCAAATAAGCTTAGGTTTAATTGCTAAAATTTGTTGAAGGCTTTCTTCTTTTGTTAAATCTAATACTTCAAGCTTCAATAGTCCGCGTTTTTGTAACGATGTAAATAAACGATAGCTACCACCATAACAATCATGTGGAATTACTAACGTGTCGTCACTGTTAAGTAGCTGAGTAGCTAAATGCACGGCAGCCATACCAGTGGCCGTAATTATGCCACGAGCGCCACCTTCAAGCTTAGCAAGCGTCTCTGCTAAAATATCACGATTAGGGTTACCACTGCGGCCATAATCATACTCACGCTTAGTATCAAAGTCGGCAAACGAATAAGTCGTTGATAAATAAATTGGCGGCACCACTGCACCATGATGTTTATCAGCATCAACGCCGTTACGTACAGCAATGGTCGCTTTGTTTTTTTCGCTCATATTCGTCACCTGATTAATTTGGATGTTTAGACGTCTAAAAGAGTAAGTTATCCGTTTTAATAAGTCAAAGGATTTTAAAGCTCTAGATGGCTAAAGTTAGGGAAGGCGTTTGCTAGTATCATATTTTAGCTCACAAAAGTGAGCTTATTTTTACATCCCAAATAGGCTTATTAAGATAGATCGGTATCTATTATTTGACTATCTTTTTTAAATCGATAGAATTTCACGCATATTTACACGCTTTTTATACCGTGTGAGAAATTAATAATCTGAGGCAACGATACATCTTATGGCTAAATGGAATGGTGAGTATATTCACCCATACGCAGAACACGGGAAAAAATCAGAGCAAGTTAAAAAGATCACCGTTTCGATCCCGCTAAATGTATTAAAAGTTTTAACGGATGAGCGTACGCGTCGTCAAATCAACAACCTTCGCCATGCAACAAATAGTGAATTGCTATGTGAGGCGTTTTTGCATGCCTTTACTGGTCAACCTTTACCAAATGACGATGACCTACGTAAAGACAACGCAGAAAAAGTACCAGAAGAAGTTAAAAAGATAATGCAAGAAATGGGTTTAGAAGTGCCTATTTTAAACGAAGAATAAATCGTTACCTTTTTAATCAAAAAACCTCAGCATTGCTGAGGTTTTTTTGTTTAAGCGTTATATATTACGCCATATAATTTTCAGGCAAGTCAATTTGCGCAACACCCGACTCAACCGCAGCAAGTGCTACAGCTTTAGCTATACGCGGTAGTAAACGCGGATCCATTGGTTTTGGAATAATGTACTGCGCACCAAACTCTAGCTTATCTACGCCTGCGGCTTTTAAAACTTCTGCAGGTACAGGCTCTTTGGCAATACTACGAATAGCCTCAACTGCAGCAATTTTCATTTCATCGTTAATCGCGCTTGCACGTACATCAAGTGCACCACGGAAAATAAACGGAAAACATAAAACATTGTTAACCTGGTTAGGGTAATCAGAGCGCCCTGTTGCCATAATTAAATCGTTGCGTGCGCCGTGAGCAAGTGCAGGATCGATCTCTGGATCTGGGTTTGAACATGCAAACACGACCGGCTTTTCTGCCATTAGTTTTAAATCTTCGGCAGCTAACAAATTAGGACCCGAAACACCAACAAACACATCAGCATCTGCAATTACATCTTGCAATGTGCGTTTATCGGTATTGTTAGCAAAAAGCTGTTTATATTCATTTAAATCATCGCGACGAGTATGAATAACACCTTTACGGTCAAGCATATAAATGTGTTCACGCAGTGCACCACACTTAATTAACAGTTCCATACACGCAACTGCAGCAGCGCCTGCACCTAAACATACAATTATTGCATCTTCAATTGATTTACCTTGTACTTCTAGCGCATTTAACATGCCGGCAGCCGTAACAATGGCGGTGCCGTGTTGGTCGTCATGAAAAACAGGAATGCTACAACGCTCTATTAATGCTTTTTCAATTTCAAAACACTCTGGTGCTTTAATATCTTCAAGGTTAATACCACCGAATGTGTCAGCAATATTGGCAACCGTGTTAATAAAGTCTTCTGTTGTTTTGTGCTTTACTTCAATATCAATAGAATCAAGCCCTGCAAAACGTTTAAACAATAACGCCTTGCCTTCCATTACTGGTTTAGACGCTAAAGGACCTAAATTACCCAAGCCCAAAATTGCAGTACCATTAGTGATAACCGCAACCATGTTACCCTTACCGGTATATTTATATGCATTTGCAGGATCTGCGGCAATTTCACGTACAGGCTCAGCGACACCTGGGCTATAAGCTAGGGCTAAGTCTTGAACTGTTTCAGCTGGTTTTGTTAGCTCAATGCTAATTTTACCAGGTACGGGATGTGAGTGATAATGTAGTGCTTGTTCACGAAAGTCAGACATAACGCGATGGTATCCTGCAATTTAAGTTAAAGTGAGAGGTGGAGTCTTGGGGTACGATACCCTTATTATTTTTAAATTCCAAGCAATATCAGGTCTATCCTGTTATATGCTATATCCTTTAATTTTAAGAGGTTTTTCAGTAACTTTGCAGGATTATATAAACATTTGATAAATAAAAATTCACCAAAAAAGTAAGTTTTGAGGTGCGTTTATGTCTATTAAAATATTAAAAAAATGTATGTTTAACGTATCATCATAAACTTAAAATAACAGCCTACTACACTACTTTAAAAACAGATAAGCCCACGTTAGCTACTTTTATCAACCTAGTTAAAATTTGTACTATTTAAAATATAGAGAATATCTATCAATTTGTCTGCAAAGGTTTATGCATACTCAGAATAAGAATAGGAAATAGTTATGCAAGGTGTGATGTAGCTCGAGCAAGCTAAATAAGATAAGAAGTGGTAAATTTTAGACATAAAAAAAGCACCCTAAGGTGCTTTTTTTAACTAAACAGCAATAATTACTTCTTGCTGCTAAGTGCACCGAAGCGCTTGTTGAAGCGATCAACACGGCCGCCAGTGTCTAAAATCTTTTGCTTACCAGTGTAAAACGGGTGACACGCAGAACATACGTCTAAGTGAATGTCTTTACAAAGAGTTGAGCTAGTTTCGAATTTGTTTCCGCATGAACATGTTGCAGAAATTACTTCGTACTTAGGGTGAATACCTTCTTTCATAGGAACCTCTAGTTAAGGCCGCATCGCTCTCCAAACCCGAAGTCTGGCACCATACGTCGTTAAAACAAATTTGTTGGTGGCGGATTTTATCCAACAACCTTCCCCTGCACAAGTATTTATTTATCTTTTCGCTAAAAAAGTGAACAATCTCTTTCTCAAGTACTATTGCTAGTAGGTTTTTAGCGGTATTTTTAGTACATTACAGCATTAATTTTACGGGTTGAGTTGTTATGAGTTTTGTTGAAGTTGCTATTAAAGTCCCGCTTCCACGCACCTTTGATTATAAAATAGAAGAGCAGCTCAGTGGCTTATCAACACCCATACTACCGGGCATGCGGGTTTTAGTACCTTTTGGTAATCAAAAAAAAGTAGCTGTTGTTCTGGGTATTAAAAACAGTACCGACGTCCCTTTAGATAAAATTAAGAATATTATAGAGGTAATAGACGATACCCCTATTTTAAGCGCCCAACATTTAGAACTCCTTAGCTTTACTGCCCGCTATTATTGCTATCCCTTAGGCGAAACTATTCACATAGCGCTACCGAGTGCACTTCGCCAAGGTGAATCGCCAGATAAAACCAGTATTAACATGGTTGATCTGACAGAAAAAGGCGCAAAAGTATCGTCATTAAAAGCCAAAACACAACTCAATTTATTAAAGCAGTTGTCGCAATCGGGGAAATCATCGTTAACCGAATTAAAAGCTCTTGGCTTTAGTAAAAAAACAATAGATAGCCTAATAAATAAAGAACTCATTACGCAAACTATTGAACACGATAACCAATGGCAAAGCGTTGCACCAACTGTCGGTAGTAAACCTGTACTTAATAAAGAACAAGCGGTTGCCTGTACAGCAATAAATCAAAGTAATGGATTTAGCAGCTTTTTATTAGAAGGCGTAACTGGCAGTGGTAAAACAGAAGTGTATTTACAGTGCCTAGAAGAAGTACTCAAACGTGGCGAGCAAGCATTAGTATTAGTGCCAGAAATAGGCTTAACGCCACAAACTGTAAACCGTTTTCGTCGCCGCTTTCCTGATACACCCATTATGCTTTGGCATTCAGCCCTTACCGACAACGAGCGATTGCAAACATGGCGTTTTTGCGAAAAAGGCAGTTGTGCAATAGTTATAGGCACACGTTCGAGTATTTTTCTGCCATTTTTAAAACTCGGTATGATAGTTGTCGATGAAGAGCACGATTCATCATTTAAACAACAAGATACCCTTCGTTACCATGCTCGTGATTTAGCTGCATACAGAGCTTTTCAGCATAAAATACCACTTATATTAGGCAGTGCTACACCCGCACTTGAAACACTTCACAAAGCAATTAATAACAAATATCAGCTACTAAGTTTAACCGAGCGCGCGCAAACTGCGACAGATAACCAATTTAAGTTACTCGATATGAAAGGCCAACCCGACCAAGCAGGTATTGCACATGCAAGCCTTGCAACTATGCGCCAACACTTAAATCGCGGTAAACAGGTTATGGTTTTTTTAAATCGTCGAGGTTTCTCACCCACTCTTATTTGCCATGAATGTGGCTGGCTAAGTGAATGTAAACGCTGCAGTACCAGCGCCACATTTCATAAAGCGATTGGGCAAATGATTTGTCATCACTGTGGCGATCAATACCCTGTTCCTCATCAATGTCCTGATTGTGGAAGTACGCAAATATTTCCAAATGGCAAAGGTACAGAGCAAATTGAAGAGTTTTTATCGACCGAGTTTCCAGATACACCCGTTACTCGCATAGACCGCGATTCAACTCGCCGTAAAGGCAGCCTTGAAAAAGCACTAGATGAAATAAACCTAGGCGGTGCACGCATTTTAGTTGGCACACAAATGCTTGCCAAAGGCCATCACTTTGCAGATGTAAGCCTTGTTATAATTTTAGACGTAGATAGCGGTTTATACTCATGCGACTTTAGGGCGACAGAGCATTTAGCACAGTTAGTTACTCAGGTCGCGGGGCGAGCTGGGCGTTCAGGGGAGCCTGGGCAAGTATTATTACAAACACACTTTCCAGAACACCCGCTTTTACAAGACTTAGTTAATAATGGTTACCAAGACTTTGCTCGCTTTGCACTGAGTGAACGCGATGATGCAGACTTACCACCCATTACAAATATGGCTATTGTCCGTGCACAAGGACACAGCATTAAGCTAGTCGTCGATTTTTTGACAGATTTGGTTCCTGTGAATGGGGTATCTGGTATACAATTGCTCGGTCCGATCCCTGCTCCACTTGAAAAAGTCGCAGGTATGTATCGTTTTCAATTACATATTCAAGCGCAAGATCGCCGCATATTACATCAGTACCTTGCGCAAATGGTTGATTATTTAAGTTCAAGTAAACTTGCACAAAAAGTACGCTGGAGCTTAGACGTAGACCCTATAGACATGATTTAGGTTAAGGCCAAAATAACACCATGGCACAGCACGATTATATTAACAAAAAGCCTGCAGGCAGAAACAGTAAAAAAAACGCACCCGCTAAAAAACCATTTCCTATTCTTTTAGCTGTCATAGCCATCTTACTCGTCGGTGGTTTTGCTTATACATTATGGTTTATTAAAAGTAATGCAGATCCAAAACTTGTCGAAAAACAAGCAAACCCCACTGCGCCCGCAAAAGTAGAAGTGGTTATTCCACGCACACCAGAGTTTATTAAAGAAATTAGAAACCACGAGATTCAAGTTGAAGTGAAAGAACTTGAGCAAAAAGGCCCTTACGTTATGCAGTGTGGTTCGTTTAAAACCCACGCACAAGCGGAATCGCTAAAAGCTAAAATAGCATTTGCAGGCCTCATTTCTGAAATAAAACAGGCTGAAGGCAGCAATGGTACTTGGTATAAAGTGCGCTTAGGCCCTTATAAAACCAAACGCCAAGCCGAAAGTGATAAAAACAAACTTAAACGTGTAAAAATAGTCGGCTGCGGAATTTGGGGCTGGACTTGAAAATAAACCATTCACCCATATAACCTCTTCATAATCGTTTTTTACGAGTTGCCTATGCAGCTCGATGATGAGGAATAACATGACTACTATCGTAAGTGTACGCCGTGGCGACAAGGTTGTAATTGGCGGCGATGGCCAAGTGTCTCTTGGTAATACCGTAATGAAGGGCAACGCCCGTAAAGTTCGACGTCTTTATAATGGCAAAGTAATCGCTGGTTTTGCCGGCGGTACTGCTGATGCCTTCACTCTTTTCGAACGCTTTGAAAGCAAATTAGAAATGCACCAAGGAAACCTAACTAAAGCCGCAGTAGAAATGGCTAAAGATTGGCGCAGCGACCGTGCACTTCGAAAACTCGAAGCGCTGCTCGCTGTAGCAGACGAAACAGCCTCTTTAATTATTACCGGTAATGGCGATGTGGTTCAACCTGAAAACGACCTAATTGCAATTGGCAGTGGTGGTAACTTTGCACAATCAGCTGCAACCGCCCTTTTAGAAAATACAGATTTAAGCGCTCGTGAAATAGTAGAGAAAAGCTTAACTATTGCAGGCAACATCTGCGTATTTACTAATAACTTCCAAACAATCGAAGAATTATAATAGGAACTATCATGTCTGATATGACCCCAAGAGAAATTGTTCACGAGCTAGATCAGCACATTATAGGTCAGGCTAAAGCAAAAAAAGCAGTGGCTATCGCACTTCGTAACCGCTGGCGCCGCATGCAACTCAAAGAAGATTTACGCAGCGAAGTAACACCAAAAAACATTTTAATGATTGGTCCAACCGGTGTAGGTAAAACAGAAATTGCCCGCCGATTAGCAAAACTTGCTAACGCACCCTTTATTAAAGTAGAAGCGACTAAGTTCACTGAAGTTGGCTATGTTGGTAAAGAAGTTGAGACTATCATCCGCGATTTAGTCGATGTATCAATTAAAATGACTCGCGAACAGCAGACTAAGAAATTTAAACATCGCGCCGAAGAAGCTGCAGAAGAGCGCATTTTAGATGCCCTTTTACCACCAGCGAAAGATCAATACGGCGAAACGCAGCGTGATGATAACTCATCAACTCGCCAAGCGTTCCGCAAAAAGCTACGTGAAGGTCAGCTAGATGATAAAGAAATTGA
This sequence comes from Pseudoalteromonas sp. HL-AS1, assembly GCF_031198785.1. Lineage (NCBI taxonomy): Bacteria > Pseudomonadati > Pseudomonadota > Gammaproteobacteria > Alteromonadales > Pseudoalteromonadaceae > Pseudoalteromonas > Pseudoalteromonas sp. HL-AS1. Next base: position 407,567 of record NZ_CP133569.1, on the reverse strand, counting down.
AATCGATTTAGCACAAGCACAACCAAACGTAGAAATTATGGCGCCTCCTGGTATGGAAGATATGACCAACCAGCTACAAAGCATGTTTCAAAACATGGGCGGCGATAAGCGCACTAAGCGTAAACTAAAAATCAAAGAAGCCTTCAAACTATTAACGGAAGAAGAAGCCGCTAAATTAGTAAATCCTGAAGAGCTAAAAGAGCAAGCTATTTTTGCAGTAGAGCAAAACGGTATTGTGTTTATTGATGAAATAGACAAAATTTGTAAGCGCGGCGATTCTTCAGGTCCAGATGTGAGCCGTGAAGGTGTTCAGCGCGACTTACTACCGCTAATTGAAGGTTCAACTGTAAATACTAAGCACGGAATGGTTAAAACTGACCATATGCTGTTTATTGCCTCTGGTGCGTTTCAGATGGCGAAGCCATCAGATATGATCCCAGAGCTACAGGGCCGCTTACCGATTCGAGTAGAACTTGAAGCACTTACTGCAGATGACTTTAAACGCATCCTTACAGAGCCTCATGCATCGCTTACCGAGCAACAACGAGAGCTGCTTAAAACTGAGCAGGTATCGATTGAGTTTAGCGACGATGCAATTGAGCGTATTGCCAAAGCAGCTTGGCAAGTTAACGAGAAAACCGAAAACATCGGTGCTCGTCGTCTACACACTGTAATGGAAAGATTGATGGAAGAAATTTCATACGACGCTTCTGAAAAAGCAGGCTCGTCATTAGTAATCGACGCCGCTTATGTTGAAAAACACTTAGGTGCACTTGTTGAAGATGAAGACTTAAGCCGCTTTATTCTATAAAACGAATATAAACGTTATACTAAAAGCCTCCAGATTGGGGGCTTTTTAATGGGATATATTAAATGAAACACGTAACAAAAGTGCATTACCACAGTGTAAGTAAAAATCTAGATGTTTACTTTGATGATGACAGTAAAGCTGTATTTAGCTGTGAGTTTTTACGTGTACACTCCCCTTCAGCTGAAGTGCAGGGCCATGGCTCTGGCCCAATGAAGCTAGTACTTAATAAGCAAGCTGTAGGAATAAAAAGTATTGTACCTGTTGGGCATTACGCACTTCGTTTAGATTTTGACGATGGCCATAACAGCGGACTATTTAGCTGGCGCTACTTTGAAAAACTACAACAGCAACAAGATACATTGTGGAGTGAATATTTAGCGCGGGTAACTGAACACGAAAAAAGTAAAGATAGCGTGCCTATAAAATTTGTTCCTTAAACTTTATAGGCCCGTTCTATTAAGCGTTATTAAACCTTAAATTTATCAATTGCAGTGAACAGAACGCGAGCCTGCTCAGAGACCTCTTCACTTGTTTGCGCATTGTTAGCAGCATGTTCAGTTGCGTCTTGTGCAATATCGCAAATTCTTACTACATTTTTATTAACCTCTGATGCCACTTGGCTTTGCTCATCAATAGCAACTGCTATTTGAGAGCTCATTTCCATTATTGTTTGTACATCTTCAGTAATTGCGCCTAATAGCTCACCTGCTTTAATTGCTTGCGAGGCACTTTCATCACCTTGAGAGCGACATTTGTGCATAATACTCACCACTTCTTGAGTACGCTGCTGTAAGGTACTTATAATACCTTCAATCTCACTTGTAGACTCTTGAGTACGCTTTGCTAATGAACGAACCTCATCTGCAACAACAGCAAAACCACGACCATACTCACCAGCACGGGCCGCTTCTATTGCTGCATTAAGTGCAAGTAAATTTGTTTGATCTGCAATCCCTCGAATTACATCAAGCACTGAACCAATTGTTTCACCATCTTTTTCAAGTTGCGACACTACATTTGATGCATTCCCCAGCGAATCAGATAGGGCCCTAATGTGCTTAACGGTAGAATCTACTTCACTACGCCCTTGTTGTGCACTTAAATTTGTTGACTCTGCTTTTTTCGCAGCCGCTTCAGTATTATGTGAAATATCCTGAATCGTCGCCTGCATTTCGGTGGCTGCCGTTGCAACCATGTCGGCTTCATGTAGTTGCTCTTGCATACCAGAGCTTGTTGCTGCGGTACTTTGTGATAAATGCTCTGTTGCTACATTAAGCGTGTTTAGAGCACCATTAACTTCGTTAATTAAGTTCTTAAAATCGCCTATTAAGCTATTAAAGTCGACCGTCATGGTGGTAATTTCGTCTTTACCAGTTTGCTCTATCATCACGCTCAAATCATTATTACGACGAATATCGTTAATGGTGTGATAAACCCGCTCAATAGGTACAATAATGGAGTGGCTTGTAAAATAAACGAGTGCTAATACAATCACACCTGCAATCACAAATACCAAAATAGCTAAAAATTGAGCCTGCTCTACACTTTGCTCTACTTGTAACTTAGTGTCTTTAACGATTTTAGAAACAATGGCGTCGCTTTTATCTACACTGTCACGCATTACTCCAAGTGCGCCTGACTCAAGATCTAGCCCTAGCTTAGTTTGGGCCTGCACAAGTGTTTGAAATTCGCTTTGGTATATATCAATCAAAGGATTAATTTGTGCTTTATAGTCGCTTGGCAGCTGTGCTGCAGCTATCTGCTGCTTAAATGTATTAATTCCCTCATTAAAACGCCCTAGGTACTTAATATCAAATCTCAGCATGAAATCTTTTTCTGAGCGTCTTAGTTGCAGCATTGACGACAGCAGTTGGTAATTTTGCTGCTCTTTTAATAGTTGCTCAACTTCATGAACCGAGCTTCTAAGCTTGCCATATAACCCGTCGGTCGGGGTTAAACCAATCTCTTTTTGAAGCTTAACAACAGTTTCAAAATCATTATTATAGCTATTTATTAGTTGCTCAAAGCGCTGGACCTGCTCCTGTGCGATACTTTGGTTAGCCATTAACTGTTGTAACTTTTTTACTTTATCACTTAACTGCTCAAAATCCGTTTCAAATGCAGTTAACGCGTCTTCTTGTTTATAAAACAAAAAGTTTTTTTCATGTTTACGCAATGCTAATGCATGTACGTTGAGCTCTTCTGCTAATTGAATAGTCTTGTTTAAGCTCAAGGTTGTACGTGATTCAAAAATAATCACGCATAAAAGGACCACCATTGCTAAACCAACAACGACTGCGTTTAGTTGTAAACGTCGTTTAATTGTTAAGTTTTGTAAAAAATTCATCGCTAACGCTTTTTTTGAATATGCATTTTTATTATAGCTAATAGATCAAAAGCGACTAATTAATTTAACTTTTTATTATTGGTAATTCTAAACAGTTTAAATGTGATGGCTATAAGGCGACACTATCCCACAAACCTTTATGTAACGATTGTGTGTTATTCCATTGTTGTTTAACCAACCAATCAATTAAAGGCGCGGGATCGCTGGGGTAATTTATCTGCTTGTTTTGCGGCGCGCTATTCCAATCATCAAGGGCTTGTGGGTTTAAATAGTTCATAACATGCGCCATGCCCATGGCAAATAAAGTTTTTGCATTTGCTGCTTGCTCAAACTGACCATCTAAAGGCTTTAATAGTAACTTTTTACCTAACTTAAGCGCTTCACTGGCAAGCTCAAATCCCGCATTACCAATAACGCCACTTGTGTTTGCTAAGTCGTTTAAAAAACCAGAGCGTGAAGGGGCTCGTAAATGTATATGTCCAAAAGATTGATTGGTGGCATTTGGGTGATAGCAATAAAATTCTTTTTCGGGAAAGTCTTTTAAATAATCAACAACGCTATCTAAGTTTTCGAAAGGTAAATATACCAATACCTTGTTCATTACTGCTACAGGGTTGTCGTGATTATGATGAGCAATAAAAGGCGGTATTATATTATTTGCAAATGGTTGCCAGTGCACGCCTAAGTAGGTAGTCGCTGGTGCATAATGCTTGATAAGTGATTTTCTCAGGACGCCACGACCAAACATAGGTACGTTATCTGACAAAAATGCTGCTTGGTGACTAATGCCAATAACGGGTATACCTGCCCGTTTTGCAGCCCATGCTGTCACAGGCTCAAAGTCGTTAAGTACAAAATCGTACTGTTTTATCTCAAGCGATTTTATATCACTCACCAACTTACAAATTCGCATGTTTTTAAGTGTTTTTAAATTTTTAACTTGCCCATTTTCAGTGCTAAACGACAAACCACGATACGCTTTATAATCTGAGAATTCGTGCATATCAAAGTAATCTTTATTTGCGCGCCCTGAAAACACATAATCAACATCAATACCGAGCTTATTAAAGCAGCTTGCCATAACCCGAGCGCGCGTTATATGACCATTACCGGTACCTTGTACTCCATACAATATTTTCATGCAGGCACCACAAGTGCTAACGCAAATAAACCACAAAAACTACCAATCGTTGCGCCTATTATAATATCAGCAGGAAAGTGCACACCCAATACCACACGAGACATAGCAACGCCGGTAGCCCAACTAAATAGTAGTAATGCATATTCTGGAAAAAAATGGCTTAATATAATTGCCACTAAAAAAGCAGCGGCACTGTGACCCGATGGTAAACTAAATTTATCGCTTGGTACTATATAGGCATTTGTTACTAAGCAGTCGCATGGACGGATCCGAGCAAATCTATTTTTAGCTAGTAGGTAAATAGGTCTTTCTATAGCAAAACCAATTAATATAGTGACAGGCAATAATTGGTGCTGTTCATTATTACTAAGCCACCACACTGCTAAGCATATTAATATATAAAGCCCACCATCACCGCTTTTAGACAAACCAAAGGCCATTGTTTTAAACCACCTCGGTGAATTGCAATTAAACAAAGTTAAAAATAATTGCTCATCTATCTGAGTTACCTTTTTAAGCATATTATTATTCATCACCATCCCTCATTGCATAACATATGAACACCGATTTAGCTTATGTGTTGTAAATAACAATTGAGTGACGCTTTTAATACACTATTATTGCGATTAATGATTTAGCGCTTGTTTTGCCTAAATTTACTGCGATTAAGTCGTTGTTATTGCTTATAAGGAGGGTATACTGAGATATAAATTAATGTACCTTTTGAGGATAAAATAATGGATTACAGCACTTCTGATTTATGCGACCACTTTGCTGACGTGGTTGACGTGCTAGAGCCTATGTTCATCAACTTTGGTGGTCGACACAGCTTTGGTGGCCGCATTAAAACGGTTAAATGTTTTGAAAATAATGAACTCATCCGCGAATTACTTTCTCAAGATGGTACAGACCTAGTACTTCTTATTGATGGTGGCGGCTCAACTCGTCGCGCACTAATCGACATTGAACTGGCTGAGCTAGCACTTGAAAACAACTGGAATGGTATTGTTGTTTACGGCGCAGTACGCCACGTTGATGAGCTTGAAGAGCTTGATTTAGGCATTCAAGCAATTGCTTCAATCCCTGTTGCAGCCGACAGCGAAGGTGCTGGTGAAGATGCTATAGGCGTTAACTTTGCTGGGGTATCATTTTTTGATGACGACTTTATTTATGCTGATAGCACAGGCATTGTTTTATCTGCAGAAGAATTAGAGTTGGAAGTTGTAGAAGTATAACGTGACTTCCCATTTAAAAGTATATGATGAAAGCGCGGTTAGAACACTTTGCTCTACCCGCGCAAATGAGAAAAAAGCATGGCAATCAATGGCCTTGCTCGACACCCAAGTAAACCTGCAACAAGCACTTGTTGACGCTGCTCAATTTGGTATCCGCTATGTACTTCTGGGTATTTGCGAAGATATCGGCCCAAAAGCAAACTTAGGAAATGGCGGTGCAAACGAAGCATGGCCGGCTTTTTTAAAACGCTTTTTAAACCAACCTCACAATCAATTTATTGCCACTCAAAAAGTGCTTTTATTGGGTGAAGTTAATACTGATGATTTAATGGCGCAAAGCAACCAGCTTAATAATCAGCAAGGCCAGCAGTTAACTCAATTACGAGATTTATGCCAACAGCTTGATGAACGCGTAGAGTCGGTATTGAGCCTTATTTTTAAAGCGGGGCTTGAGCCAATCGTTATTGGCGGAGGTCATAACAATTGCTTGGGAATTATCCGTGCCCTGAGTAAGTCAAAAAATACACCTATTAATGCTATCAACTTTGACCCTCATGCCGACTTTAGAGAATGTGAAGGTCGCCATAGCGGCAATGGCTTTCGCTACGCTTATAACGAGCAACATCTAAGTAATTACCACGTTATTGGCTTACATGAGATAAAAAACAATCAAGCAATTATAGATGCAATGAGTGAAGCTAACTTTACGTTTGATAGCTATCAATCAATACAAGTTAAGCGAAAAATTACACTCACTCAGGCAATTGAAAACGCATTAAGTAATTTTAACGATTTACCACTGGGTATTGAAGTTGATTTAGATAGTATTACTTACATGCCGGTTAGTGCGTACACATGTTGCGGATTTAGTGTGAATGACACTGAGCACTTTGTGCACTTAGCAGCAAACCATCGCCACTCTAAGTACTTACATTTATGTGAAGCAGCGCCTAGCCAGCACCCTAGCGGGTTAGATGCTGGTGCTGCCCATGTAGGGCAAGTGATCAGTGCACTTGTGAATAGCTACCTACAAGCCAAAGAAAACACTTAGCGCTGTTGAACTAATCGCCACTCTTTTAGCCAGCTCATTAAACCGATACTACTTAGCGGGTGACCAAAGTAATAACCTTGGGCAGCATAACCTTTTAAGCTTTTTACAAACTTAAGTTGCTCAAGTGTTTCTACCCCTTCAAAAATCACTTTTGTTTTTTGTTGGTTATGCATTTCAACCATTCCGCTAACTAAACTGCGTATATTGTTTTGATTACTAAAGTCAGCAGTAAGTGAAGGTGAAACCTTAATATACTCTACCGCTAGACTTGGTAACTTAGAAAGCAGTACCGGGTTATCACCAAGTCCATCAACACATACTTTTAAGCCTATGTTATTAAGCCTTGCGATCATGCCTCTGCCTTTATCATCTAGTCCCGCAAAAATATGTAAAGGGCATTCAACAATTAAATCGCCAGCTTCCAAGTGATGCTCACTTAAAACAACATCAACAAATTCAATAAACTCTTCGTTAAGCATTTCAGGACCAAATACGTTAATGCTAAGCGGTATAGAAATACCTTCTATTCTAAGCGCCATTGCAAGCTCAGCAGCTCTCTCTATTACAAATTTAGCGAGTGGATAACCAAGCCCTGCAATTCTAATGTCGTCGATAAACCTGTTAGCGGATAAAATCCCTTGCTTAGGGTGCTGCCAACGCAGTAGTAATTCTAAAAACTCAATTTGACCGTTTTCGTTACAAATAATAGGCTGAAAATAAAGCTCTAACTCGCTCGAAAAATCAATATTTGCTAATTCCTTTAGTCGCGCTTGTTGCTCTCGCAATTCAATCATCATTTGTTGATGATAAGGCACAACCTTGCGATCTGGGTGGCTATCGAGTGCTAGGTATGCGTACGATATTAAATTATCAAAGTTGTTATCTTGCTCATTACAATCAACATAACTCGCTCTCGCTTTTACTTCTACAGTGCAGTTAGCAACATTAAATGGCTTAAGCGTTGCACCCAGTATTTGGTCAATAACTAATTCATGTAAGTGTTTTTGATTCGCGAAACTACAAATAAATGCAAAGTTAAGACCCCCTAAATGGGCTAGCTTTTCTTGTCCAGTTAAAGTCACTATTTCGTCACTTGAAAGTAGCTCTTTTATTCGATTAGCCGATTGCGCTAACAGTATATCGCCAAAGTCGCGTCCAATATGCTGGTTAACTTGCTCAAAGCCTTCAAGGCGAATAACGATTAACGCTGCGCTTATTTGTTTGTTGTCGCACCATGCATAGTAACCTTGGCGTAACTGTTTTCTATCTGCAAAAACTGAAAGCGGAGACTCTTCAATAAATGCATCACCTTCAGGTTCTGGCTCTATAACGACTTCTATTTCAGCACTTTCATCATTTAAAAAGCCAACAATAGCTAATAATAATATTGCTAACACAACCCAAAATAGCGGAACTTCCAATAATAAATGAGCTGAAAATAGAACAACAAATAAAAGACCAGCCATTGAGCTGGTAATTATCATGCTCCAATTATTTCGCTCAAATGCTTGCCATAAGTGAAAACAAAACCCAAAGGCTAGTAAAATAGCAAGCCAAGCCGCACCGCTGCTTAAGATAGCTAAACCAACAGCAGCTGTGCATAAATAGCTGAATTTAATACTGGCATTTTTAACAGCAAATAAAGTGGCGATCATCGCCATTAATAGTGCACCACTAAAAAATATTGGGAAATTACTGTCGGTTAGTATGTTCAAATTAACGGCATCCGTATTCGCTAAAAAAGTTTAAACCAAGTTATATGTGGGTAAAAATAATACAAACTAATTAATTCTACCCAAAATCCATAAATTTAACAGTTTATTTACGCCAAATTGGTAACTTAATTGTGATGGATGACTTATTTGCCAATGCGCAATATCAGCTCTTGCGCCAACCTTTAAAATACCACGGTCGTCTAAACCTAGTGCTTTAGCTGCATTTCGAGTAACACCAGCTAATGCTTGCTCGGGTGTTAATCTAAACAATGTGCATGCCATGTTCATCACCAAGTGCACTGAGCACAGCGGTGAAGTACCTGGGTTAAAATCACTCGCAATAGCTATAGGTACTTTATATTGATTAAGTAATTCAATAGGTGGGAATTTAGTTTCTCTTAAAAAATAAAATGCACCTGGCAATAACACCGCTACCGTCCCAGCGTCTGCCATGGCTTTTACACCCTCTTCATCTAGATGCTCAATATGATCCGCCGAAAGGCCATTAAACTGCGCCACCAGCTTAGCACCCTGTTGATTAGATAACTGCTCAGCATGGCATTTTACTGGGAGGTTATGCTTTTTAGCCGCCTGGAAAACACGTTTGGTTTGCGAATAACTAAACCCAACATTTTCACAAAATACATCGACTGCATCAGCAAGATTATTAGCCACTACCTGATCTAGCATGTCAGTACACACTAAATCAATATATTCATCAGCACGGCCTTTGTATTCAGGCGGTAGAGCATGCGCCCCTAAAAAAGTAGTTTTAATATCAATAGGGTGATGTTCACCTAATAAACGAGCGACTTCTAATATTTTTATCTCGTTTTCTGTATCTAGCCCATAACCAGACTTTATTTCAACGGTGGTTACACCTTCTTTTAACAACGTATTTAAGCGATCTTTTGCATCAACAAACAATTGTTCACGGTCGGCTGCTCTTGTGGCTTTAACCGTACTTGCTATGCCACCGCCTTGTGCCGCAATTTGCTCATAGCTTACGCCTTGCAAACGCTGTTCAAACTCTTGCGATCTTGAACCTGCAAATACTAAGTGAGTATGGCAATCTACTAAGCCCGGCGTTAACCACTGTCCTTTTACACTCAATGTCGGCGTTGCAAACACATCAAAACTAGGCAATGTCGATTGCTCTCCAATCCACGCAATTTTACCATTTTTAATGGCTATAGCAGCATTTTCAATTGCGCCATAAGGGGCATTTATATTGCTATCCATAGTGGCAATATTGGCATCAGTTAAAAGTAAGTCGATTTCTTCTAACTCATAATTTTGTGTTGTGCTTTGCATATCGCAGCCCTTTTTACACCGTGAATAATGAAAATATAGTCTAACAACCCATCTTGTATATACAAGGTAATTGTGTCATCTTATTTATATAGTTTATTTTTAATGTAACCATAAATTTAATGACGACACCTAAATTTGCGCAAATAAAACAATTCATTGTTGATAAAATTCGCAGCGGTACGTGGCAAGAAAACCAACGTGTTCCCTCTGAAAACGAACTAAGTAGTCAATTTAGTGTAAGCAGGATGACAGCCCGCAGAGCACTAAGCGAATTAACCGAGGCAGGTATTTTAACCCGCAGCCAAGGGTTAGGTACATTTGTAGCTACATTTAAATCGCAGTCATCGTTACTTGAAATAAAAAATATTGCTGATGAAGTAAAAGAGCGTAACGGCAACTACACCTGTAGTGTACTCATACTCGAATCAATAAATGCAGTCGCACCTATTGCCATTGCACTTGGTGTTGAGGTTGACAGTGTTGTATATCGAAGTGTACTTGTGCATAACGAAAACGACAGCCCTTTGCAGCTAGAAGAGCGTTTTGTAAACCCTGCCCTTGCGACTGGCTACTTACAACAAGACTTTAGCATGCTTACACCTCATGAATATCTATCTAGTGTTGCCCCACTTACCCAAGCAAGGCATACAGTAGAGGCCATTATGCCAAACAGCGAAATGTGCCAATGGTTAAACTTATATAATGAAGAGCCATGCTTACAAGTGATCCGACGCACCTGGTCTGTTAAAGGCATTGTAAGCTTTGCGCGCCTTGTATCACCTGGCAGTAAATATCGCTTAGGTGGCCACTTAACATTTAAAAAATAACAAACAATAGCGCTTACTGCGCTTTTTTTATAACAAATCACCTTGTATATACAACAGGAGCAAAACATGAAAAACCGACTCGACACAAGTCGCGTAATACGTGCACCTCATGGAGATAAAATAAGTGCTAAAAGCTGGCAAACAGAAGCTGCTAAGCGCATGCTAATGAATAACTTAGACCCTGAAGTTGCAGAGCATCCTCATGCACTTGTTGTATATGGTGGTATTGGCCGAGCAGCTCGTGATTGGCCAAGTTATGACAAAATTATAGAAACCCTCGATAGGCTCGAAAGCGACGAAACCCTGCTTGTACAATCAGGAAAACCCGTTGGTGTATTTAAAACCCACAGTAATGCTCCTCGCGTGCTTATTGCTAACTCAAATCTTGTTCCACACTGGGCAAATTGGGAGTACTTTAACGAGCTCGATAAAAAAGGCTTGATGATGTACGGGCAAATGACGGCGGGTTCTTGGATCTATATTGGCTCGCAAGGCATAGTACAAGGAACTTACGAAACCTTTGTAGCTATGGCAAAGCAACATTTTGCAGGTAGCGCTAGTGGTAAATGGGTATTAACAGGTGGTCTTGGTGGTATGGGCGGTGCGCAACCACTTGCAGCTACAATGGCTGGGTTTAGTGCACTGGTTGTTGAATGTGATGAAAGCCGTATCGATTTTCGTATAAAAACAGGCTACGTTGATGTAAAAGCAACAAGCCTTGAACACGCACTGCAATTAATAACCGATGCATGTGTTAAAGGTAAAGCCCTCTCAGTGGGTTTACTAGGTAACGCAGCCGATGTATTTAGTACACTGGTTAAAACAGGCATTACCCCTGATGTAGTCACAGATCAAACATCTGCTCACGATCCATTAAATGGTTACTTACCACAAGGCTGGACAATGGAGTACGCAGCAAAAATGCGTGAGCAAGATCCAAAAGCCGTAGTAAAAGCCGCTAAACAATCAATGGCAGTCCAAGTTAAAGCTATGCTAGCACTACAAAAAGCCGGTGCCGCCACTACTGATTACGGTAATAATATTCGTCAAATGGCGTTTGATGAGGGTGTTACCAACGCGTTTGATTTTCCTGGATTTGTGCCTGCATATATTCGCCCTTTATTTTGTGAAGGGATTGGACCATTTAGATGGGTAGCATTATCAGGCGACCCTGAAGATATATATAAAACCGACGCTAAAGTAAAAGAGCTTCTTCCTGATGATGCACATTTACATAACTGGCTTGATATGGCGCGGGAACGCATACAATTCCAAGGTTTACCTGCACGCATTTGCTGGGTTGGCCTAAAAGATAGAGCACGCCTTGCACTGGCCTTTAATGAAATGGTTAAAAATGGCGAACTTAAAGCCCCTATAGTTATTGGTCGCGATCACCTCGACTCTGGCTCAGTTGCCAGCCCTAACCGCGAAACAGAGAGCATGAAAGATGGCTCAGATGCAGTATCAGATTGGCCATTACTCAACGCACTGCTTAATACCGCAAGTGGCGCTACTTGGGTGTCGCTTCATCATGGTGGCGGTGTAGGAATGGGATTTAGTCAGCACTCTGGTGTAGTTATTGTTGCCGATGGTACTGATGAAGCTAAAGAGCGTATTGCTCGCGTACTGTGGAACGACCCTGCAACAGGTGTAATGCGCCATGCTGATGCCGGATACGACATAGCAAAAAACTGCGCTAAAGAACAAAATTTAGACCTACCTATGTTAAACGAGGAATGATCATGTTCGAACTTACTCTCACACCCGGATCACTTGATTTAAACACACTAAGAAAAATTAATAATTCACCGGTAAAGCTGAGCCTTGCAAAGCATGCCGAGTCGCAAATAGCAGCCAGCGCGCAAACCGTTCAAAATGTTATTAATGAACACCGCACTGTATATGGAATTAACACCGGCTTTGGATTATTAGCCAATACTAAAATTGCCGACGACCAACTTGAATTATTACAGCGCTCCATTGTGCTTTCACACGCTGCGGGTATTGGCGAGTACATGGATGACAGCACAGTAAGGTTAATGATCACCTTAAAAGTAAACTCGCTTTCACGTGGCTATTCGGGCATTCGCCTGCAAGTAATCCAATTTTTTATGCAGCTGCTTAGTAGCGAAGTATATCCATGCGTGCCTAAAAAAGGCTCCGTGGGGGCATCGGGAGATTTAGCTCCTCTTGCGCATATGTGTCTACCTTTATTAGCTGAAGGTCAAATGCGACATAAAGGAGAAATAATTAGCGCAGCACAAGGGTTAAAAATAGCGGGACTTGAACCCCTAACACTTGCAGCCAAAGAAGGCTTAGCATTATTAAATGGCACGCAAGCCTCTACTGCATTTGCACTTCAGGGATTATTTAGAGCCGAAGACTTGTACGCACAAAGCTGTGTTATTGGCTCTATCAGTATAGAAGCTGCCATGGGCAGTCGCGCGCCATTTGATGCACGTATTCATGACATTCGTGGTCAGCAAGGGCAAATTGATACGGCGCACGTATTTAGAGAATTACTCGATACGCACTCACAAATTAGTGACTCACATATTAATTGTGAAAAAGTACAAGACCCATATTGCCTGCGCTGCCAGCCGCAAGTTCTTGGTGCATGTTTAACCCAAATACGTCAAGCCGCCGAAGTACTACTGTGTGAATCAAACGGTGTAACCGATAATCCGCTAGTTTTTGCCGATGTAGGCGACATAATATCGGGCGGAAACTTTCATGCAGAGCCCGTTGCTATGGCCGCCGATAACTTAGCTATCGCAATTGCCGAAATTGGCGCATTAGCAGAAAGGCGAATTGCATTACTTATCGATTCAAACCTATCCAAATTACCGCCATTTTTAGTTGAAAACGGCGGGGTAAATTCAGGATTTATGATTGCCCAAGTTACCGCAGCAGCGCTTGCGTCAGAAAACAAATCATTAGCGCATCCGGCTTCGGTCGATAGCTTGCCTACATCTGCAAATCAAGAAGATCATGTTTCTATGGCAACCTTTGCAGCAAGGCGCTTAGATGAAATGGCCAATAATACCCAAGGTGTTTTGGCAATAGAATGGTTAGCATCGATTCAAGGGCTAGAATTTAGAAAGCCGCTTGAACCATCAAATAAAGTGCAAAGCGCTAAAGCGTTGTTACGCGAGCATGTGAGTTATTATGATAAAGACCGCTACTTTGCTCCCGATATCGAAGCTGCTAACACATTACTAAGTGAAGGTAAGCTATGCGACTTTATAGAGAGCAGTCCCCTGCCTTCAGCATATTAAATACCGTGCTGATAGCTAAACCCTAAGGCTTCAATGGCTGAGCCTAATATTTTTCGCTCAGCCGAATCAGTTCCTGTAAACGTTGGCATTTCACCACCATGTTGCTGACACTTCATCGCGTAGTATTCAGCTTTTGTGGGGTGCGCGGGATTAACCACATTATAAATATTTTGCCCTACTTGCCAGTGCTCTATCACCGCAAAAATAGCATTAATTACATCTTGTTGATGCACCATATTTACCACTTGCTCACTTGATGTATTGAGCTCTTTACCTGCCACAAAACGCCCCGGTTCTCTATTAGGCCCTAGTAAGCCAGCTAAACGAAGTATTTTGCCATCTTGTTCAAGCACTTGCTCTTCAGCTTCGTAAAGCTTTATTTGGCGCTCGTTTGTGCAAGAAATATCGCTACTTTCACTATATACACCAGGCTCTTGATCGTACACCCCGGTTGATGAGCACAATAAAAAGCCCTTTGCGTTTAGCTCCTTTGAAAGCTTAAGCGCTGCGGTGAGTGTTTCAGGATAATTACTTTCACTGTGCCTGCTACGTGGTGGAATAGCACATACCCAATAAGCACCTTGTAAATCAACTTGATGCCTTAATTGTCCATTTTCAAGTGTAAACTGACGCTCAAAGTCAAACTCGTGTATATCTGTTCTATGCGTTCCTTGTACTTGCCAGTCAGCTTTTTGTGCACTTACGCATAAAGCATGTCCTAACCAGCCTGCACCTAATACTACTAATTTATTACTTTTATTTGTCATTTTTGTATAAGCCTTTATTTTAAACGCATAATTAGTTCTTTCTATCTAACTTTATAGAGATTTTAAGTAAGATATGATTAGATATAATTTCATAAATAATAAAAATATGTGTACTCATGCTAAATAATTTATCATTACGGAAGAAAATATTATTATTGATTGGTGGAACAATTACCGTTTTACTAATTATCGCCTCAACATTTTTTGTTAAACACATTGCCAATCTCTCTAGAGAAAACATAGAAAACGAAGCACAAAGTTATTTACAGACCGAGCAACTTTCAATGCAAAGTTACTTCGCGATGTACGGTAAAATGGTATCAACCTTTGTTAATAACCCACATTTAATCAACTTTTTTGAAAATTGGGATACGCGCGATCACGCACTTGAAAGCGCGCCAGGTTACAACGAAGTAAACCAAGACTTTGTGCGTTTAAGCTCAAATGACGAAAACATTTTATCGGCCTTTTTTGCCTCAGCAACCACCGGTGAATACTTTAAAGAAAACGAGCGTACAAGTCACTACAACGGCCAGCCTTATTACGCCTACAAGCGTGGGTGGTGGCAAGAAGCCATGCAAGTTAACAAGCTTTACGTAGGTCCAATCTCTGTTGATTTAACCACAGGCGTAGCATCGGCTGTAGTACAACAACCTGTTTATAACGCTCAGCGAAAACTCATCGGTATGGGCGGTGTTGATTTACAATTAAACAAAATTAACGATATGGTCGAAAATATTCGCTTTAACGGCCAAGGTTATGGATTTTTACTCGATGGTAATCAAAAAGTAGTACATTTTTCAAAGGCCACTGGGCATAAACTTTCAATTACAGATGAAGGTGCAAACGGTAAAGAAGGGCTCGATGCGCTTGAGCAACAATTTACAAATACAGCAGGCTTTAAAGAGTTAAATACACAAATGCGAAATAACCTTGAAGGCAGCCAAATGGTTACTTTTAAAGGTGAGCAGTTTTATGTGGTTTACCATCGTTTGCAGCTAGAGCAGCCTTATATAGATTGGTATGTAGGTCTACTTATCCCAACTACTATGATTGAAGAGCCCGTAAATGCTGCAGTAACCGCTACAACAACGGCGGTAATTATTATCTTAATCATTATATTAGCCATGATTTTATGGGCTACCCACATGATTTCAAAACCCATTACAACGCTTACGCACATTATGCGTGATATAGCATCGGGCGAAGGCGATCTTACTCAAAAAATTGATATTAATAGTCAAGATGAAGTGGGACAGCTGGCCAATCATATGAACACTTTTATTGATAAGTTGCACGCCATGATGCTTGATACCGCAGCGCAAGCAGAACAACTGAGTAATGCAGCGGCCCAGCTAAGAAGTGTTTCTGAGAAAACAAATTCTGAAATTCAGCAAGAGAAGCAGCAAGTTGATAGCGTGAGCGCAGCGGTAACTGAAATGGCGACTACTGTGCTTGAAATATCACGTAACGCACAACACACAAATAACGCAGCTGAAGAAGTACAAGCAATTACAGCTGAAGGAGCTAGCCGTTCTACACAGGCGCAAACAGTAATGACTGAACTGGCATTACATATTGGCGAAGCATCTAAAGTGGTTGCAGGTCTTGAGCAAGAAAGTAATAACATTGGTGCATTAGTCGATGTAATTAATTCCATTGCTGATCAAACCAACTTACTTGCACTTAATGCGGCTATAGAGGCTGCTCGTGCCGGTGAACACGGTAGAGGCTTTGCCGTTGTTGCTGATGAAGTTCGTTCACTTGCAAGTCGCACACAAGAATCAACAGACGATATTCGAAATATGATTTCGCGCTTGCAGCAAATAGCTCAACAAGCCTCAGTAATGATGCAACAAGGACAAGATCAAACCGAGGGCTCAGTGCTTCAAACTAAAGAAGTGCTTAGCTCACTTCACAATATTGCGCAGTCGGTTACTAAAGTACAAGACCAAAGTCATCAAATAGCCACATCTACCGAGGAGCAAACTGTTGTTGCTGAGGATATTAATACGAGCCTTTCGGCAATTAATAACTTAGTGAACAGTACCGCTGACCATGCGCACACCCTCGCTGACGAAGCTCGTGACTTAAGTGATTTAGCTGCGGCGCTTAACAAAACGGTTAATCAATTTAAATTATAAAACATGTATTTAATAGTTGTGTTTAAGCGTAAAACTTAAGCGCAACTATAACCCTTGTTTTTAATTTATTTAGCACCATATCTTTACAGTTCGCTGCTATTTTTACTGTAATTGAGTAATACAAAGTGATTTTTACGAACCAGATCAAATTTTTCGATTTTATACACCGATCTTTTTATTGAGATAGTTTGTTGTTTGGCAGAGTCTGGTATAGTAGCGCACGTAATAAACAGTGCTTTTTGAACAGTTTAATACAAAATTGCTAATTAATATGTTCTAAGTGTTACTTAAAAGCACATATTAATTACCAATTGTTAAAAATGGGTTAGCCGATACTCGGCTGACAAAGAATACATTGTAACGGTTTTATCATGATATCTAATTTATTTACCAAGCTTTTTGGTAGTCGCAATGACCGCACTATTAAAAACTTAAGAAAGACGGTCGCGCTAATCAATGCACTAGAAACGCAACTTGAGGCGCTTTCTGATGAAGATTTAAGAGCTAAAACAGCTGAGTTTAGAGAACGTTACGATAACGGACAAAGCCTTGACGACATTCTACCAGAGGCTTTTGCTGTGGTACGTGAAGCGTCAAAGCGTGTAAATGGCATGCGTCATTTCGACGTGCAGTTATTAGGTGGTATGGTTTTACATCAAGGTCGCATTGCAGAAATGCGTACCGGTGAAGGTAAAACACTTACAGCTACTCTACCAGCTTATCTAAACGGCTTAACAGGCAAAGGTGTTCACGTAATTACCGTGAATGACTACCTTGCTAAACGTGATGCTGAAACCAACCGTGCGTTATTTGAATTTTTAGGCCTTACAGTAGGCTGTAACGTACCAGGTATGATGCCGCAGCAAAAGAAGCTAGCTTATACTGCTGACATTACATACGGTACTAATAACGAATTTGGTTTTGACTACCTTCGTGACAACATGGCTTTTAGCATTGATGAACGAGTTCAACGTCCATTATTTTATGCTGTAGTCGATGAAGTGGATTCAATCTTAATTGATGAAGCACGTACCCCGCTTATTATTTCAGGCCCAGCTGAGGATAGCTCTGAGCTATACACTGAAATAAACACCATCGTTCCTTTACTTGAGCTTCAAGAAAAAGAAGACGAAGAAGGCATTGAAGGTGACGGCGATTACACTATCGATGAAAAATCTAAGCAAGTTCATTTAACAGAACGTGGTCAAATTAAAGTAGAAGAGCTACTTACTGAGCGCGGCTTAATTGAAGAAGGCGATTCGCTTTATTCAGCAGCAAGCATTACGCTACTAAGCCATGTTTATGCCGCTCTTCGTGCTCATAAGCTATACCAAAAAGATGTTGATTACGTTGTAAAAGAAAACGAAGTAATTATTATCGATGAGCATACTGGTCGTTCAATGGAAGGTCGTCGTTGGTCAGAAGGTTTACACCAAGCTGTTGAAGCAAAAGAAGGTGTAAAAATTCAAAACGAGAACCAAACACTTGCCTCTATTACGTTCCAAAACTACTTCCGTTTATACGAAACGTTAGCAGGTATGACAGGTACAGCCGATACTGAAGCATTTGAATTTCAGTCAATCTACGGCCTTGATACCGTTGTTATGCCAACTAATAAACCGATGATTCGTGATGATCGCGCCGATTTAGTTTACCTAACGCAAGAAGAAAAATACGAAGCTATTTTAATTGATATTAAAGACTGCCAAGACCGTGGACAACCGGTGCTTGTTGGTACTATTTCAATTGAAAGCTCTGAGTATTTATCGCAGTTTTTACGCAAGGAAAAAATTAAGCACAACGTACTTAATGCTAAATTTCATGCGCAAGAAGCTGACATCGTTTCAGATGCTGGCCTACCAGGGACAGTAACAATTGCAACAAACATGGCCGGTCGTGGTACCGATATCGTGTTAGGTGGTAACTGGAACAGTGAAGTTGAAAAACTTGAAAATCCAACTGCTGAGCAAATTGCTGAAATTAAAGCAGCTTGGAAAATTCGCCATGATGCAGTAATTGATGCTGGCGGTTTACATATCATTGGTACTGAACGTCACGAATCTCGTCGTATAGATAACCAATTACGTGGTCGTTCTGGTCGTCAAGGTGACGCTGGTTCAAGCCGTTTTTACTTATCGATGGACGATGCGCTAATGCGTATATTTGCCGGTGAGCGTATGACGAACATGATGCGTAAACTCGGTATGCAACGCGGTGAAGCAATTGAACATCCATGGGTAAACCGTGCGATTGAAAATGCACAGCGTAAAGTAGAAGCACGTAACTTCGACGTTCGTAAGCAACTACTTGAGTACGATGATGTAGCAAACGATCAACGTCGTGTTGTTTACTCTCAGCGTAACGAACTACTTGAAGAAGGCGATATTTCAGAAACTATTACTGCAATTCGTGGTGACGTACTTAGCAATACAATTGATCAGTACATTGCACCGCAAAGCCTTGCTGAAATGTGGGACATTCCTGGCCTTGAAGAGCGTTTAAAACAAGACTTCTTAATTGAGTTACCTATTACTCAGTGGTTAGCAGATGACAATAAACTATACGAAGAAAAGCTTCGTGAGCGTATTGAGCAGGCGGTTGAGCAGTCATACAAGCAAAAAGAAGAGCAAGTTGGCGATTCTGTTTTACGTCAATTCGAAAAAGCGATTATGCTACAGAGCCTTGATCAGCATTGGAAAGATCACCTTGCTGCAATGGATCATTTACGCCAAGGTATTCATTTACGTGGTTACGCGCAAAAGAATCCTAAGCAAGAGTACAAGCGTGAATCGTTTGAGCTATTCTCCGAAATGCTTGAAAACTTGAAAGTAGATGTTGTAAGCATTCTAAGTAAAGTACAAGTACGCGCAGAAGAAGATGTTGAAAAAGTAGAAGAGCAACACCGTAAAAGTGAAAATGCTCCTCGCGAATACCAACATGAAGAAGCTGAGCACGTAGGTGGCGAAGCGCCAGAAACAGCGACAGTAATGGCTCGTACAGAACCAAAAGTAGGTCGTAATGACCCTTGTCCTTGTAAATCAGGTCAAAAATTCAAACAGTGTTGCGGTAAATTAAAATAACCCAATATTGTCAGTAGCTTATTAAAAAGCGGCGCTAGCGTCGCTTTTTTTTATGGAGTTTTAAAGTAATGACTATAGAAATTGTACATGTAGCTGTTGGTGTTATTAAGAAAAATAACGCTATATTCATTTGTAAACGTGCAGATGAACAACATCAAGGCGGTTTATGGGAATTTCCTGGTGGTAAAGTTGAAGCTGGAGAAAGTGTGTTTGTTGCACTTAAACGCGAGCTTATTGAAGAAGTTGGACTAACCATTCACAGCTCCAGCCAATTGATGGTGATTGAACATGACTACGGCGATAAATGCGTTAAATTAGATGTACACGTAGTAAGTAACTTTAGCGGTGAGGCACATGGCGCTGAAGGGCAACCTAGCGAATGGGTAGCAATTAGTGAATTAGAAAATTATGACTTTCCTGAAGCGAATGCTGAAATTATCGAAAAAATAGTTGCCCGATACGCATAAAAAAAGAGCATAAGTGAGCACAATGAATATCTCAATACAAAATAAGCTAAGCGAACTGTTAGCACTGCCCCCTGAGCTAACTCAAGTTAGTGCGATTGGAAGCGGCCATATAAATAGTACATGGCTACTTACAAGTATTGATAAACAGTTTATTGTGCAAAAACTAAATACTGAGGTATTTAAAAACCCTGCTCAGTTAGTGAGTAATGCAAAACTAATTGAGCAGCATTTAAATGCTAAACAACTGCAAAATAATTACCCGCTTGAAATAATCAAACATATAGCGACACAAAACGACGAACACTTAATAGAAATTGATAATGCGTATTATCGCGTCCTTAACTATATTAGTGATAGCTACAGCGAAGACGTTGTTAAAAATACCCAGCAGAGCGAGCAAGCGGCTTACGCCTTTGGCGTATTTGCTCATGTATTACAAGATTTTAATGCGCAACAGCTACACACTGTAATTCCTGATTTTCATAACTTAGCGATGCGTTTTGAGCAATTAAATACCGCAATCACTAACAACGTAGTTAATAGAGTAAAGCACTGCGCTGGTGAAATAGAATATTGCTTAACGCAGCAGCATTTAATTACTGAGCTTAGTCAGGTAGCTAAACACATACCCCTTAGAGTGTGTCATAACGATACAAAAATAAATAATATGCTGTTTTGTAATACAACTCACAAAGCAAAAGCAGTTATTGATTTAGACACCTGTATGGCAGGATTTAGGCTTTATGATTTTGGTGACATGGTACGTACATTTTGCTCCCCCGAAGCCGAGGATTCAACAAACTTACACAATGTTGTTATTCGAAAAGATATATTTTCAGCCATTGTTAAAGGCTATATAACACCATTAAAAAGCAGCATGAGTATACTAGAACAAGAGAGCTTATTATTAGGCGCTAAAATAATGCCACTCATGTTAAGTGTGCGCTTTTTAACTGATTACTTAAATAACGATGTGTACTTTAAAGTATCTCATGCAGAGCATAATTTAGAGCGAGCACAAAACCAACTCGCGCTTTATAAAAACATACTGAGTAACGAAGAATGGATGCACGCGTGCTTAGTCGATAAACAAATTCAAGATACAAAAAAACCAGTAAGCTAAAAACTTACTGGTTTTTTGTTATTTATAGTAATGCAATTACCAGATTTTTACGCGGTCTTCTGGTTTGATATACATTTTATCACCTTCTTTTACGTCAAACGCTTCGTAAAACTCAGGCATGTTCGACAAGATACCGATTACACGGTAGTGGCTTGGTGAATGAGGGTCTGTTAATAAACGATTACGTAACTCTTCATCGCGGTAGTTACGACGCCAGATTTGTGACCAACCCATAAAGAAACGTTGATCGCCTGTGTAACCATCTATCACGGGTGCTTTTTTATCACCTAAAGATAGCATATACGCTTTATGCGCAACGGTTAAACCACCTAAGTCACCAATGTTTTCGCCAAGCGTTAGCTCACCATTAACACTTGCATCTTCAAACGGTTTATATTCGTTATACTGTGCAACTAAAGCCGCTGTACGCTCTTCAAATTGCTTAAGGTCAGTCTCACTCCACCAGTTACGTAAGTTACCGTCACCGTCGTATTTAGCACCTTGGTCGTCAAAACCGTGACCCAGCTCATGCCCAATTACCGCGCCAATTGCGCCGTAGTTTACAGCATCATCCGCTTCTAAATTAAAGAATGGTGGTTGTAATATAGCGGCTGGAAATACAATTTCATTGTTTACTGGGTTGTAATACGCATTGACTGTTTGCGGAGTCATGTGCCATTCAGAGCGATCAACTGGTTTACCCAATTTAGCAATCATATCTGCGTATGCCCATTCGCTATAACGGATGTAATTACCTACTAGCTCGTCTGAGTTAATCTCTAGCTCTGAGTAATCTTTCCACGTGTCTGGGTAACCAATCTTAGGCGTAAATTTGTCTAATTTTTCTTTCGCTGCAAGCTTTGTTTCAGGGCTCATCCACTCAAGATTTTCGATAGCAACGCCATAACCTTTAATTACGTTATCAACTAACTCTTCCATGCGTGCTTTAGCTTCTGGCGGAAAGTTATCTTTGACGTATACCTTACCTAAAATTTCACCAAGTACACTGTTAGATGCATCAACCGCTTGCTTCCAAAGAGGTGCTTGTTCTTCTACGCCACGAAGTGTTGTGCTGTAAAAGTCAAAGTTAAGGTTAACTAAATCTTCGCTAAGTAGCTCTGCATAACCACTTACAAAATGAAATTTTAAGTAGTTTTTCCACGTCGCTAAATCAGTATCTTTATAAATAGTAGCAAGTGCTTCTAAGTAGCTTGGTTGACGTACAATAATATCACTTGCACTCACGCCTGCATCTTTAAAGAATGCAGCTAAATCAAGCTCCCCTATCAACTTGCTTGCGTCTGCTACTGTCATCTTGTTATAAGATTTAGTTGCATCACGGCTTTGCACACGGCTCCACTGAGCATCAGCTAGTGTTTTTTCAAATGCAAGTACGCTCTTGGCAGCTTCTGCTGCATTTTTAACGCCTGATTTTGCTAAAACATCTGTGATGTATTGCTCGTAAGAAGCACGAATTTTAGTGAATTTTTCGTCATCATTTAAGTAATAATCACGATCTGGTAAACCAAGACCCGACTGAGATAAATACAATGCGTACTCGCTCGAGTTTTTAGCATCGTTATTTACAAACCAACCAAACGGTAAAGTACCGCCTTGTTTTTGAATTTTAGCCATTAAACCCACTAAGTCAGCTTTAGATTTAACGCTATCAATCGTATCTAATGACGGTTGTAATGGCGTAATACCTAGCTCATTACGCGCAGATTGATTCATGTAGCTTTTATAAAATGCGCCAATTTTATACTCATCACTGCCTTTTTTAGCGGCCTTATTCGCGGCTGCGTTTTCAAGGGCAATTTTCATCGCTTTTTGTGACTCATCATATAGCTGCGAAAAAGAACCGTAGTTAGACTTATCACCTGGTATTTCAGTTTTTGCTAACCACTGTCCATTTACATGATAATAAAAATCGTCTTGTGCGCGTACTGAACTATCCATATTCGCTAGTTCAATACCAAGCTCTAGTGGCTTTTCAGCGGGTGCTGTTACTACAGGAGTATCGGTTACTTTAGCTTCTTGTTGTTTTTCACCACAACCTACTAGACCAAGTGCAAGCGCTATGCTCGCAGCGGCCATTGTTACTTTATTCATAATGGTTCCGTTTGTTAGTTAGAATTAAATCATACCAATCTGCTTATGTATGGGGTCTATTTAACGTTAAGAAAATTACGCTAGAACTAGGCAAAAGTTTTTGTATCTAGTTGTTCTAAATAAAAAAATTTTAACGACGTTATAGTGCAATTTAATTCGTTAAATTGTTCAAAGATTTATGCAGGTTGGTATTACATACCAACTCCATTAAATTCTTGAATATAGCAGGAGTAAAAATAGCACTGCCTGTACGCTTTTACTTAATGGAATGGGTATCAAGGGAGCTTTAAATAATAAAGCACACCACGCAGTATAATAAACCTCATTAGACCAACAATAAAATGGAATATGTAACAAAGTATTTTGAATGCGGTGAGCTGCAAAAATAGCCCTACCAATAACAATATAGTGGATGGCTAAGGCTAACTTTTATTCTTTCCGTGGAGCGCTAAACGCTCTAGTTTTTCTTTTAATGAAGGGGGGGCAGAAGCCGCTATCGCATTTAAGTAATTAGCGGTTTGCTCACTCATTTTCCGTGAGTTGGTAACTGTAGGGCTGCCCGATTTATTCGCGGTACTTAATCGCTGAGTTGCTTGAGGATTTGCAGTTATTTTTATTTGTCCAAGCTCTGCCATTCCAGCTGCTCTAAAGTGTGAAAGCATATCCATTTTTAAATAATTAAGCCTAAGCGCGATAGGCGCAGATACCGCCTCTATCATTAGCGTGCCGTCTCGGTAATTACTAACTCGGCATTTATCACCCAATTTAGGGCCTAAAAAATCTTTTAATAAGGTTTGCTGTGTATCAAGTGCTTGGCTTTTGCCTGCATAAGCCGATAAACGATTATTTAACCCCGCCATAATATCGGTTAGCGGTTTTGGTGCATATCTATCTTTAGCCATTTTACACCTCGTAAAAACTCACTTAGACCCAGAGATAATACTCTGGGTCTAAGTATACACTGCGTATTAATACTACGCGCCGGCTATTTGCATTTGCTCGATTAATACTGAGCCTGTTTGAATACCACCACGGCGTTCTATATCACCACCAATGGCAGAAATACCTTTAAACATGTCTTTTAAATTACCAGCAATAGTAATTTCACTTACCGGATATTGGATTTCACCATTTTCAACCCAAAAACCTGCAGCGCCACGAGAGTAGTCACCCGTTACGGTATTTACGCCCTGCCCCATTAGCTCTGTAACTAATAAGCCGGTGCCCATCGTTTTTAATAGTGCAGTTAAATCGTTATGAGTTTGCTCAACAAGCCAGTTATGTATACCGCCTGCATGCCCTGTTGGGGTCATGTTCATTTTACGCGCGGCATAACTTGCTAATAAATAAGTTTGTAACTCGCCGCCTTGAATTATTTCTCTATCGAATGTTTTAACACCTTCGCTATCAAACGGTGACGATGCCAACCCTTTTAAAATATGTGGGCGCTCAGCAATATTCACACAATTACTAAATACCTGAGTGCCTAAGCTATCAAGTAAAAAACTTGATTTACGATAAAGCGCGCCACCACCAATTGCCGACACCAAGTGACCAAACAATGAATTTGCAATATCGGCTCTAAAAATAACAGGCACTTTCATTGTGCCTAACTTTTGGCTGTTTAATTTAGCTAAGGTTTCAGCTGCCGCTTCAAGACCCACTGCCGCCGCATCATTTAAACCAGCCTGATCGCGAGCAACTGTATAAGCAGAGTCGCGCTGCATGTGTTCGCCATCTTTACCTATTACCATAGTACTAATACTATGACGAGTGCGCGGAAAGCCTGCAATTAAACCGTGGCTGTTACCATAAACACGTAATCCCTGATGCGATGAAAAACTCGCACCATCAGAGTTAACAATCCGCTCGTCTGCATTTAATGCAGCTTGCTCAGCAGCATGACAAAGCTCAATGCCTTCCTCAGGACTTACATCCCAAGGATAATATAAATCTAAATCTTTAGGATTAAATTCAAGTAACTCTTTATCAGCAACGCCGTTAAATGGGTCATCAGATGTAAATTTGGCTATATCAATCGCTTTTTCGACTACCGTGCGCAATGTTTTTGGATTTAAATCAGCCGTTGACGCCGAGCCTTTATTATTACCAACATATACACTAATGCCTAAGCCGCCGTCTTGGTTGAACTCAATGGTTTCTACTTCACCCATTCGTGTACTAACCGATAAACCAGACGTGCTAGACATCGCAGCTTCTGCAGCTGTAGCGCCTAATTTTTTAGCATGTTCGAGTACTTCTGCTACCGCATCTTTAACTTGCGATATTTGAGAATAAATTGGATCGTTTTGTTGGCTTTTCATAAATTAAGTCCTGAGCCTTAGAGGCATAATGCACGCATTTCTTATATTTAAATGCTAACACACTCAATGCATCACATCAGCTAATATTCCTAAGTATCATATTCATGTATAATGGCAAAAGTTATTTTTATTTAAGAGCACCCCATGGCAAAGAAAAAAGGCAAGCCTGCTGAAATTGAAGAAGAAATTGAATATGTATCAAGAACGGAGCTTAAACGCGAAGCGCAAGAGTTTCATCAGTTAGGTACTGAAATTGCCAAAATGGGTAAAAAACAGCGCGAACGCCTGCCATTAAATGACGATTTAAAAGAAGCGATGGTTGTTGCTGATAAAATAAGTAACAAAAGCGACGCGTACCGCCGCCACTTAAATTACATCGCTAAAACACTGCGTACTGTAGAAAACATTGATGATATTAAAGCGATTATCGATGTGATGCTTAATAAAAATAACCAAGCTGAAGTATTGGTCAAAAAAATTGAGCAATTACGTTCAGATTTAATTGAGCAAGGTGATGACCTTATCAATGAGACTATTGAGCAGTTTCCGTCTCTTGATCGTCAACAAATGCGCCAATTAGTTCGTAATGCAGCAAAAGAAGCGAAAGCTGAAAAGCCAGGTAAAGGTTATAAAGAATTATTTCAATACCTTAAAGATGCTCATACTATTACGTATTAATTAGGTCGTATTAAGTTATATTTTATTAAAAAAGGTGCTTCGGCACCTTTTTTGTTATAGATCAAACCGCCTCACTGCGTACTTTTTTATAATCACCCCCTAAATAAATACTTAGGTGCGCGTGATGATTAAACTTCCACAATGGGATGAAACCCTAATAAACAAATATAATGTGTCTGGTCCGCGTTATACCTCTTATCCCACGGCTTTATCACTGCGTGACGGGTACCAGCAACAAGACCTACTAAGCGCTATAGAATCGTCAGCAAGTCGCTCTCTTTCTTTATATATTCACATCCCGTTTTGTAGTCAGCTTTGCTACTACTGTGGCTGTAATAAAATAATTACCCGTCATCAATCTAAGGCAGATACCTATCTCGACTTTTTAGCAAAAGAAATTACTGCCCAAGCGCCTTTATTTAAAAGCTACACGGTTGAGCAATTACATTTAGGTGGCGGTACTCCCACCTTTTTAACCGCAAAACAAATGACCCGTTTAATTAAGCTTTTAGAACAACACTTTAATTTTACACGCACGACAGAGCGCGGTATTGAAATAGACCCACGCTCACTTGCCGATAATATGCTTGTTGATTTAAGAATGCTTGGCTTTAAACGCGTCTCGTTTGGGATTCAAGACTTTAACGATGACGTGCAACTTGCTGTTAATCGCCCGCAAAATGCAGATACCGTTAAGCAATTAATTACACAAGCTCGCGAGCTGGGATTTCAATCTATTAATGCAGATATGATTTACGGGCTTCCTCTGCAAACGCCAGAGAGCTTTAAGAAAACTATAGAGCAACTTATTGAGTTAAGCCCTGACAGAGTATCAGTGTTTAACTACGCGCATTTACCAGAGCGCTTTGCTGCACAGCGTAAGATTAAAGATGCAGATTTACCCAGTGCTCATAATAAGCTCACCATGTTTAAAAATACGCTGGATCAGATGACACAAGCAGGCTATCAATTTATTGGTATGGACCATTTTGCAAAAACTGATAATGAACTAGCTGTTGCGCAAAATGAAGGCAAGTTACATCGTAACTTTCAAGGTTATACAACCCATGGAAATTGTGATTTATTAGGTTTAGGCGTGTCATCAATTTCACAAATTGGCACCGCCATTTTACAAAATCAAAAAGAATTAAAACATTATTACCACAGCGTAGAAACACAAAGCGGCAGTGCTCTTAATAAAGGAATGCACTTAACACATGATGATGTAATTCGGGCTGATGCAATTAAACAGCTCATTTGCCAATTTGAATTAGATATACAAGACTTTAGTGGAAAACACGCGCTTATATTTAATGACTACTTTGAGGATGCATTAGTAGCGCTGGCGCCACTTATAAAAGATGAACTAGTAACTATAATTGATAATAAAATTAGCGTAACACCACGCGGTAACTTATTCATTCGTATTATTTGTATGTGCTTCGATGCTCACTTACAAAAACAAATTAACGCAACGCGCTTTTCAAGAGTGATTTAGCCTGAACTCTGGATAATAAATACATCGACACAAAAAAAGCAGACCTAGGTCTGCTTTTTGTATTTAAGTTGTAGCTTTAATTAAAAACGACTTTATCGCTACCTGGAGCGGCTTTAAACTCGATGATAATTTTAGCGCAATCCGCTTTAACTTCATCTTTAAGTGTTTTTTCAGCTTGCCAGCGAGCCTTATCTAGCTTAAAAATCTCTTTTTTAGAGTATTTTTTACGTGCATCGTGCGTCGGCATTTCTTTAACTACCTGATACATCTTATAAATACCAGGATACTGCGTTGTTAAATCACGCTCGCTTTCAAAGGCATACTGAGACATAAGTACCCAAATGCGTAAACAGCCTTCAGAAAATTCACACTGCTCTTCATTCATTGCACGTGCGATTAAATGAATACTATCGGCTAGTTTTGCGTTTCGCTTTAAACGCGACTTTTCAAGCTTTTGCTTTTGTTCAGCCTGCGTTTTAGCAATTAACTTTTTTTGCGCATTTAACTTATACAACAACTGACCCGCATAAAATGCCAAACCAGCTATGATAGCAGCGCCTAAAAGTAAGGCTAAAATTACCGAGGTACTCATTATTTATCCTTACTATTTGTCGTCTTCATCTAACCATTCGTTGGCTAAATCATCAGATAAGTATTGATCGAAATCAGAATTGCCTTGGCTTTCAAGGTCATCTTCAAACTCGTCTTCGTCCTCATCTTCAATACCAAGAATTTCACATAACGCCTGATGACGGGCAATGCGACTATTAAAGTACTTAGCATCTTTACCTGTTAGCATTTCACCTTTTTCATGACGCTCTACTAATTTAAGTAAACGTTCATCATTCTCAAGTGCTTCTAGCTCTTGTTCAGGTGTAAATTCAGGCTCGATTACTTTTTTCAGCTCAATAGTTGGCTTTAAGTTGCGTTTCATTTCAACTTTAGGCTCTGGCGCGGTTGCGATTAACGGCACAGGCTTTTTACTGCCTACACGCTTATCTTTAGGCGCGTGATTACTATTTTGGCTTTCGCTATCTAGTAAATCTGGCGCATTACGAGAACCGGGCTTTGCGCCTTTGGTTTTTTTAACTCGCTGCTCTTTTAATGCGCGCATTTCTTTAAGCTTATCTTGGCTTAAACGAACAGGTCCGTTTGCTGGGCTTTTGCGTGACTTTTTAGTTCTACTCATATCTTGATCATCTCACTTAAGAGGTTTTGAGCGAAGCGCAAATTAATGGGCATCGCAGTGCTGGCCTAGCCAGAAGAATTCAGTTTGCGCTATAGAGGTTGGGTTTCTCATTTAAAAGCGCCTTAGCTAATTAATCGCTAATTTTAAACGGTGGGTATTGTAACAGGACAAATAAAAAGGCGGTAGAGAAAACATCTCTACCGCCTGCTAATCTGAGCGCCATTATCTGGACACTTCTCCCTTCGACTTTTTTTAGTCTTTATTATTTTTATTATTATCAGTCCGTATTGTTATTATTTTTACGTTCCTTGTTACATTCCATTTTGTTTTTATTATTAAACTTCCATGAGTTTTTTATTATTTTCGGTCATCCTGACACTTTTTTATTATTTCCTTTAGTAGCACCAATCTTGTGCTATGTAGTCATGCCGCGCCACTTTCCTTATAGCTTGTTTCCGTTTTGTTATTGTTCTTTTGCGACAGTGGTTAATTTACTCGTTAATGATTTTGTTACAACTGGTTTATATAACTTTTATTATACTTATTACATTTTAAAACAAAATAAACAATAAAATACAATAGGTTAATGATGAATAAAAAATAAAAAGAAGACTTTTCTCACACTCACGCATGGTCAATGTCTTACATTCAAACGGGTGATATCGTTAATTTTGCACACAAAAAAAGCAGCCAGGGCTGCTTTTTGTAAAACATTGTAGTGTATTTATTATTAATTGCTAAATAAATACGACTTTAGTGTAAACCACCTAAGTACTGAGAAAGTACTTCAATATCTTTATCTGTTAATTTCTTCGCTATATCGCCCATCATGCCATTTAAGTCATTGTGACGAGTTCCATCACGGAATTTTTCAAGTTGAGACTTGATATATCCAGGATGCTGAAAAGAAATTTTTGGAAACTTAGCAAGTGATGAACCGTTACCACGTGGACCATGACATGCTGCACATGAAGGAATCCCACGCTCCGCATCGCCTGCTTTAAAGAGCATTTCGCCAACTTCAACAACATCTTTAGGTGTAGCACCTTCAGTCATGTTCATTGAAGAAAAATAAGCAGCTAGATCTTTCATGTCTTGCTCGCTAAGTGGCATAGCCATAGCGCTCATTACTGGATCCATACGCCCTTCTTTGCCGCCTGACGTCATACCTAATTTTAAATCCTGAAGTTGCTTAAGGATATAATCTGGATGTTGACCTGCAATTTTAGGGTAAATATTAACCGGTGCATTACCGTCTGGGCCGTGACAAGCCGCACACGTTGCTGATTTTTCTTTACCTGCGTTTACATCGCCATCAAATGCTGTTGCGTTGCTTGCTGACAACGCACCAAGCAATATTGTTAAAGATAGTGCTATTTTTTTCATGGTGAATTCTCTGTTTCCGACCCTGTATCATCTACAATCGTGATGTTGTAATACATATATTCTACACGATAATAAATTCTCTGGCACGTTTTCTACACATATTAAGCTTATAATTTACAGGGTTTTGACTTAGATTAAGCTTTAACATGTTTTAAATGTACCATAGGTGCTGTTTTTAGGTGGTTAAATACGCTTTTTAATACATCCTTTATAGTATAAAATACGCGCCCTGAGTGAATTTGGTTTACTCAATGTTATTTTTTTAAGTTTTAGGAGAGCCTGTGCTCAAATCTCGTATCAAATATAATACTGCGTCTTTCGTAACAAGCGCTCCCGACATTACTAAATTACCTGCTGATACGGGAATTGAAGTTGCGTTTGCCGGTCGCTCCAATGCAGGTAAGTCGAGTGCATTAAATGCATTAACCGATCAGAAGCTAGCACGTACAAGTAAAACACCTGGACGTACTCAGCTAATCAATACATTCGATTTAGCGGATGTTGACGATATGCGCCTTATCGATTTACCAGGCTATGGCTTTGCTAAAGTACCAATCGAAATGAAAAAGAAATGGCAAAAGTCGTTAGGTGAATATCTGCAAAAGCGTCAAAGCTTAAAAGGTATTGTTATTTTAATGGATATTCGTCATCCATTAAAAGATTTAGACCGTGATTTAATTAACTGGGCAATTGGTAGTGAAATTCCAGTATTGGCACTATTAACTAAAGCCGACAAACTAAAGCAAGGCCCTCGTAAATCACAAGTACTACAAGTTCGTCGTGAGTTAAGCACGCTGGATGGGGATATTACAGTTCATGCGTTTTCATCATTAAAAGGCACCGGTTTACCAGAAGTAGCTAAAAAGCTAGATGAATGGTTTTTAGGTCCTGTTATTGCTGTACCACCTAGCGATGAAACAATCACAGACGAAACAAACCCAGAGGCTTAAACGCTGGCGTTACGATAAATAAAACTGCTTTCCTGCAGATTTAATAAAATAGCCGAGCTTATCAGACTCGGCTTTTTCAGCCCACTGATAAAATACACTGCGTGAAACTCGCGCACTACAACCATACGGTAGCTTTAAATAAGGCACCTTTGAACCATTGTAGTCTTTTATATGCAGTGGCTGCTGAGCGCTCACTAGCCACTGCCTAGCTAAATTATCAATACAACACAACACTTGCCCTTGCGCTGTATTTTCAAAACGCCAATCAACAATAATAAACGGCGCATCTTCAACCGTTATTGTTATTTTTTCGACAGGGGTTTTTAAATAAAATTGCTCATCTTCTTTACACAATACAGAAGCAAACAGCTTCACCATGGCTGGGCGTGTTATTTCGCTGCCATCGTAAAACCATTTCCCTTCATTATTAATAACAATTGGCAGCTCCCCACAATGGTTAGGCTGCCAACTATCAAAAGGTTTGCTTGGCTCGCTTAATCGCTTGCTAAGCTCACTTAAAGAAATCACTGTTTTTTAAGTGTTATTGCAAATGTAACAGGCACAGCTGTGGCAATTGAAGGCAAGCCCGCTAACTCTTGCAGCTTTTTAACGCCTTCGGTTACACCAAAATCATCACTATTAATAATAATAGGTGTTAATGATGATACCGTTAAATCACCACTTTGCGTGCTGTTAACGAGTACATCAATTGCCAATGGTTTTTTATTACCATGAAAATCAAGCTCAGCTTTAATACCCTTCAATACATATTGACCAGGCTTTTTGATATTACTTAGCTCTTTAGTTAAATTTGCAGTTAAAACAGCATTGGGGAATTTAGCCGCTTCGAATAAAAATGTAGCTAAACGCTCATTACGAATAGGGATTAGAGTTTCGGCTGATGTTAAATCAACATTAACGCTAAACTCACCTTTATCAGAAAGCATACCTTCAAGGTTAGTAAAATGGTGAGCTTCAGCAATCGAATCTTTTTTAATTGAAACAAAGCTTAGTTGGCTTTTATCATTCACTAGCTGCCAATTGGCCTGAGCAACATTAGAAATAACTAAACTTGATAAAGAAAAACCTGCAATAGCTAATGCTTTAAACATAACGCACTCCTTAGTAATAAAATGAAAAGAATAAAAATGATAGCACTTCGATGGTATCACCTGCGATGTACCCAAACCACCTCGAAGTGACGAATGAACAATACAATTGGTATAGCGCAAAAAAGAATTAATTAGATAGGATTTTTAGGCGTAAAACAAAAAACGGCCCACCAAACAAGTTGGTAGGCCGGTATAGCAAACTGGGGAGAAGCTATCAATTTGTTGCACCCTTTCAGATGCATCATCAACAGGATGTCCTACAGGATAGGACAGGCGGGACTTTAACAAAAGCACGCATTAAAATACAATCATATTCCTGTAAAACAGCTCGAATTGACGAACATATAACTATTTAATACAAATAGTTGCTTAAATTAACCTTATTTTAACTAAAGCTTGCATATAGCTAATTAAATAGCTGTTATTCGCCATTTTTATTAAACATAAAAAAAGCGCCAAAAGGCGCTTTAATTAAAATGCTCAAATTGCATTAATGGGCTTGTTCCCAGTTGTCACCTTCGTCGGCTTCAACAATAAGCGGCACATCAAGCGCTGCAGCTTGCGACATCAGCTCACAAATATGCTTTGTGTATTCTGGTGCGCAGTCTGTTTTAATTTCAAATACCAATTCATCGTGTACTTGCATAAGTAACTTAATCGTATTTGGCGCTTGTTCGTGTACCCAGCGGTTAACGCTCAGCATTGCCTTTTTAATAATATCAGCAGCAGTACCTTGCATTGGCGCATTAATAGCAGCACGTTCGGCTCCTTTTCTGCGCGCCCCATTACGTGCGTTTATTTCTGGCAAATGTAGGCGGCGACCAAATATTGTTTCAACATAGCCATTTTCAGCCGCTTTTTCACGTGTTGTTTCCATGTACTCTAATACACCTGGAAAACGCTCAAAGTACTTATCTATGTAATGCTGCGCTTCATGGCGTGGCACATCTAGTTGACGTGCTAAACCAAATGCAGACATACCGTAAATTAAGCCAAAGTTTACTGCTTTCGCCTTGCGGCGCATATCGGTAGTTACATCATCAAGCTCTACACCAAATACTTCCGCGGCAGTTGCACTGTGTACATCTAAGCCGTTAGCAAATGCATTTAATAGACCTTTGTCTTGTGAAAGGTGCGCCATAATACGCAGCTCAATTTGGCTGTAATCGGCAGCGACAATTTTATAACCATCTGCAGCTATAAACGCTTCACGAATTCGACGCCCTTCTTCTGAACGAATAGGAATATTTTGTAAATTAGGATCGGTTGAACTCAAGCGCCCCGTCGCTGTAATTGCCTGATGATAAGACGTATGTACACGCTGGGTTTTCTCATTCACCATTAATGGTAATTTATCGGTATAAGTTGATTTAAGCTTTGATAAACCACGATGCTCTATAATTACTTTAGGTAGTGGATAATCATGAGCAAGCTCTTGCAATACTTCTTCTGCGGTAGAAGGTGCACCTTTAGGTGTTTTTTTGATAATAGGCAGGCCAAGCTTTTCAAACAACAGTACTTGTAGTTGCTTAGGGGAGCTTAAATTAAATGGTTCGCCTGCTATTTCAAATGCTTCTTTTTCAAGCTCAATTAAACGCTCGCCTAAACGCATGCTATGCGCTGCAAGCATATTGCTATCTATTGCAACGCCGGTTCGTTCAATATCAGAAATCACACTAACAAGTGGCATTTCTATATCTTCGAATACAGATTTTAGCTTTTCATCAGCCGCTATTTTTGGCCAAAGCACTTCATGTAGGCGCAAAGTAATATCGGCATCTTCTGCAGCGTAAGGCGCAGCTTTTTCAAGTTCAATTTGGTTAAAGGTAAGTTGCTTTTTACCTTTGCCAGCAATATCTTCAAAGCTAATATTTTTATGACCTAGATATTTAAGTGCTAGCGAGTCCATATCGTGGCGTGTACCCACACTATTAAATACGTATGACTCAAGCATGGTGTCAAACTTAATACCGTTTAGCGCAAAACCTGCATTCGCTAATACACTTTTGTCGTATTTAAGGTTTTGCCCTACTTTAGCTTTATTTTCATCGGCCAAAATTGGACCTAGCTTTTGCATTACAAATTCAAGACTTAATTGCTCAGGCGCACCCGGGTAATCATGCGCTAGAGGTAAATACACAGCTTCACCCGCTTTTACGGCAAAACTCATACCCACTAATTGCGCTTTCATATAATCAAGGCTGGTAGTTTCTGTATCAAATGCAAATAACTCGGCACTATTTAATTGCTCTATTAACGCATCAAATTGCGCTTGCGTTAAAATAGTTTCGTAATGGGCATCTTCTACTTTTGGTAATTCAGTGGCTTCGGTAGGTACAGCTAAATGTGTTTCTGCATCTTTGGGGTTATCTAGTAACTCAGCTAACCAACGACGAAATTCACACTCACCATATAGTGCAATTAATTCGTCTTTATTTGGCTCTTGTAATTTGAACGTATCAAGATCTGATTCGACTTCAACATCGCACTTAATTGTTGCAAGCTCGTAGCTTAAAGGCAGATGATCGAGAGCTGCAGCTAACTTTTCACCTATTTTCCCCTTAATCTCACTTGCGTGATCCATTACACCTTGCAACGAGCCATATTTCTCTAACCACTTAACGGCCGTTTTTGGACCACAGCCTTCAACACCTGGGATATTATCGACCTTATCGCCCATTAGTGCCAAGTAATCGATAATAAGTTCGGGGCCTACACCAAACTTTTCAACTACGGTAACAGGGTCTGAAATACTGTCGGTCATCGTGTTTATTAATGTAACGTGTTCATTTACAAGTTGCGCCATATCTTTATCGCCAGTGGAGACAAGGACATGCCGTTTTTGCTCAGTTGCAATGCGTGCAAATGTGCCAATAACATCATCAGCTTCAACGCCTTCGATACTAATTAGCGGAAAACCCATCGCTTTGATAATGCTATGTATTGGTGCTATTTGCGTACGTAAGTCATCCGGCATCGGCGGGCGATTTGCCTTATATTCGCTATACATATCGTTACGGAACGTTTTGCCTTTAGCGTCAAATATAACCACCATGTGTGAGGGATCATATTGTCTGATCAAGCTTTTAAGCATGTTGATCACGCCATAAATAGCGCCCGTAGCCTCACCTTTAGAATTAGTTAAATGCGGCGGAGAATGATAAGCACGAAATAAATATGACGAGCCATCAACTAAAATAAGTGGGTTTTCGGGGATCTGAGCCATGGTGAATTTGGATCCTAAATGCAAAAAATTAAGGTAATTATAAGCATGCCATAAGGTAGTAAATAAAACGACTGTGAATTACTGTTTATCGTGTTATTAAAACTAGAGCAAGCTGTGGATAAGTGTGTAGATAACAGCCACGAGCTATTCTTCCAAAGCATTATAAAATGCCTAGAAAATACTTTAACTGTATGTTTTAATTTAAAAAAGATAATACGAGGTTCTTTTTTTATTATTTTAAACCAATGTGGAAAAAGGTTTTCTAACGACTGCTTCTGTTGTTATTCACTTTGATTATTCGCGTCCATTTAAATAACCGGAGGAGTATTCTAGCACAATGGATCGAAGATCATAGCGATCCTTTATAATTTTTTTAAAGGCAAAGTGATCGCAAATGGCATAAACCGCAAAACGACTTGCACTGCGAATGATTTTTGTACTAAAAATTTATTTTCGCGAGAAATTTTGAGCATGTTAAACTTCATCCGATCGACTTATAAAAAAGACTTTAGGGGCACAAAAGCATGAAAAACGTAGCTGTAATATTAGCAGGGTCTGGTGTGTACGATGGTAGTGAAATTAATGAAGCAATTTTAACTTTATTACATATAGCCAAAAATGGCGCAACGTATCAGTGTTTTGCACCAGATATTGAACAACTTCATACCATTAACCATTTAACAGGTGAAGTAATGCCTGATAAACGCAATGTATTAACAGAAGCTGCTCGCATTGCACGAGGTGACATTAAATCAATGATTGAACTAGACGTGACTCAGTTTGACGCATTAATTGTACCTGGCGGTTTCGGTGCTGCAAAAAACTTATGCGATTTTGCAATTAAAGGCGCAAAAGCAAATATCAATCAGGACGTCCTTAATGCTTGTAAATCATTTGCAAAAGCAAATAAGCCTGCAGGTTATATGTGTATTGCACCCGCATTGATCCCATTTATTTACGATAACGCCGCACTTACTATTGGTAACGATGCAGAGACAGCACAAGCGCTAAGCACATTAGGCGCTAAACATATAGATTGTGCGGTTGACGGTGTAGTTATCGATGAACCAAATAAGTTAGTTACCACCCCTGCTTACATGTTGGCAGAATCGATTCTTGAAGCCGACGCAGGGATCGCAAAACTAGTTAGTAGCGTATTATCAATAAATTGATTTTGATCTTAGGATCTAAAAAGTTAATTGAATGACTGTTTGCGCTTATTAAATTGCTTAACAAAAAACAGTAAATAATTAAATTTTATTGCGTTAACGCAAAAAGTAGTCAGTTTTATTAATAAAAACGGCTCTTAGCATTTTATAAATTGGCTCAGAGAGTTATAATCGGTTTAATTTCCGTCATCTTTAATCGTGATTGATCACGTTCAAATCGAAGTGAGCAAGGCAAAATGAAAAAATTAACAGCTGCAGCATTATTATTGCTAGCAACCACTGCATACGCACAGCCATATGATAACTCTATGACTGAAGATGCAATTAAAGCACGTCTCGCGCCGGTTGGTGCTGTATACCTTGAAGGCGATAAAGCTGCAGTTGCAGCGGCGCCTACAGGTCCTCGTTCTGGTGAGCAAGTATATCAAGGTGCATGTTTTGCATGTCACGGCACTGGTGCACTAGGCGCGCCTAAATCGGCTGACGATTGGGCTCCACGTATTGCTAAAGGTAAAGATACTTTACTTGAGCATGCGCTAAATGGCTTTAATGCTATGCCTCCAAAAGGCACGTGTATGGATTGTTCTGATGATGAGATTAGTGCTGCTATCGACTTTATGACATCTAAATAAGCTCGATTGAAATATACAAAAAAGGTTTACTTCTGTAAGCCTTTTTTAATGCCTAAAATAGTGTATCTAGCTACTGCTTTAGTAGGAATATCAACTTGACGATAAGCACTAAAAGTGAAAGTATAAGGCTAATAACTATACAATAAAAATAGCCGGTTAGATCATTGGAAGATAAACTATCAGTATCGAGTAAATTGGCGTATCAAAATAAACGCCTTAGAGCGCTTCTCGAAAAATACAAACAATCACATCACTTACAAAATGCCCTGATCCAATTATCAGAGCAGGCAAGTACTGTGGCCGAGCTAACCCTGCTATACCCCGCCATCCATGATATTTTACAAAAGTACGTACCTAGTAAAAGTTTTTATGTGGTGCTGCTAAATCAATACAGCCAATCACTAGAACTTTCTTACTTTTCAGATGAAAAAGATGGTATTGCCGTCGCCCTTAACCAATCAAATAGCTTTGATGAAGGCGCCACGGGTTATGTATTTAAACAGGGTAAAACTACATGTTTTACCAAGCAGCAAATGCAAGATGCTGCAGCAGAAGGTTTATTTAAAGCATTAGGCACTCCTGCCGAACACTGGGTAGGCGTACCGGTTTACCAAGAACACAATATTATCGGTGTATTAGCAGCGCAAAGTTACGATACAAAACAAGGCTATAGCTCACAGCAAATACAATTACTCGAGTTTATGTCGCTTTATTTGGCAACAGCAATAGAGCGTGTAAAAAAACGAGAGCTCCTTGAGTCAGAGGTTAAAATTCGCACCCGCGCACTCACTCAAAGTAACGATGCACTAAACCTTGAAATAGAGCAGCGTAAACGCGCACTTCAACGCCAACAAATTCTATTTAAAATATCTGAGATAGCAACACAAGCTAAAAACCTTGATGACGCTTATTTTAAGATACACGAAATAATAAAAACAATTACCTACGCAGAAAACTTATATATTGCACTTTATGATAAAGAAACAGGGTGGATTAGTTTTCCTTATTGCGTAGATGAATTTAAAGAAAATACACAGCCAAGACGCTTTGCTAAAGGTTATAGCGAACTGGTAATAAGCACCGAAGAAACACAACTAATACACCCATGTAGAGCAAAAGAATTAATAGAAAGCGGTGTGGTACAACGTTCAGCACCTGTGCCAAAAGAGCAAATGGCCACTAGCTGGTTAGGCGCTCCACTTAAAACAGCTCAAGGTGTTATCGGCCTTATTGTTTGCCAAGCCTACGATAACAAACATATTTTCAGCCGAGATGATTGCGAGTTAATTACCTTTGTATCGCATCAAATTGCAGCTGTTTTACAAACAAAGCTCGTCAATCAAGCAATTGCAAAAAGCCATCAAGAACTCGAATTTAGAGTAAACGAAAAAACCAAAGAATTGCGTCAAACTAATCTGCACTTACAAATGCAAATAGATGAGCGAAAAAAAATAGAGCAGCAGCTTTATCATGATGCACATCACGATTCACTTACGAGCTTGCCTAATCGTAGTCTATTTTTAACTCAGCTCGAAAAAACGCTACAACATTATCAACGTTTTCCTGAGCACCACTTTGCTGTTTTGTTTATCGATTTAGATAAATTTAAAGATATTAACGATCAGCTTGGCCACCATGCAGGCGATCAATTTTTAATTAACGTAAGTGAGTTATTTGCCCAATGTATACGCGAGCATGATTTACTAGCACGCTTAGGCGGGGATGAATTTGTTATTTTATTAACCCATTTAACTGAGCCTCAACAAGCAGAAGATGTTGCAAATCGTATTATAGATTTAATGAAAAAACCTTTTTATCTTAAAGGTGAGTCTTTACAAAGTGGCGCAAGTATAGGGATAACCTACTCAAAGAAAAGCTATACGCATACAGATGAAATTATTCGTGATGCCGATGCCGCCATGTATCACGCCAAAAACTCAGGAAAAAATCGTTACGAGTTATTTCATCCGCTATTAACGCAATCAATACCTGCGCAGACTCTAAAAGCACAACATCACCTTGATATATTACCTATGAGTTTTAGAAGCTCAGAAATAATTACGCTTGATGAGCAACAACAGTCTGAATCTTTATTTGAAGCATTTGGTGAACACCCAATACTTGGCTTTACTAGCTTTGATATTTTGAAAAAGTTTGCATCAGATAAAGAGCAGCATCTGCAAGTAGAGTTACAACTATTACAACGCGCCTATGCACAAGCAATTACTGCAAATGTAGCTATGGCATTGGTTCCTTGCTCTGGTTTGCTACTTGAGGAACACGAATTTGTTTTATTTACAGATACGCTAAATAAACAACAAGGACAAAGCCAACTCTGTTTATTATTTGATGAACAAGAAATTCGCCACGCATGTGCAACGCAAATAAAAAACCTCAAAACGCTATCACAACTTGGTTATTCAATTGGTTTAAACAATTTTGCTAAAGACAGGTGCGAACTTAATTTACTAACCGATATTAATTTTGATTATTTACTACTTAGCTCGACCTTTAGTAAACGTGTTTTACAACAAGAAAGTTACGATTTTCAGCTGCAGGGCGTGCTTGCAATTACAAAGCTCAAAGCAATGAAGGTCATTGCTAAAGGCCCATCAATACTTAATTTTAGAGCTTTATTAGATAAACACGGTTTGGCATTTTTTGTAGGTAAACAACACGCTTTAATATGCTCTGAGTTACCTGAAGTGCAAGCAACCCAGTCTTTATAAAGTTAGCCTGAGGTATTACTCAGGCTTTTTAAACATCGCTCGTAAGTTAGCGACTCTTGCTTGGCCTTTTTCCATGCGCTCTGCTTGGGTATTTGGCGCCTTTTTGTTTTCGAACGCAAGATCGTCCTGCGGTAACTCTTGTACAAATCGGCTTAATTCAGTTTGTGAGGTTTCACCAAATTGACGACGTATCTTTGCATAAGTAAGTGTTAACTCCTGCTGAGCACGAGTAATACCAACATAAGCTAAGCGACGTTCTTCATCTACGTTGTCCTCATCAATACTTACCTGATGCGGAAGTAAACCCTCTTCCATACCCACCATAAATACGTATGGGTACTCTAAGCCCTTTGATGCATGTAGTGTTGATAAGTGCACTGCATCGGTTTCATCTTCTTCTTCGTTACGCTCAAGCATATCTCGAAGGGTTAGCTTGCTAACAACCTCGGCTAATGTCATTGGTTCGTTGTCGGCATCACCTGTCAACATATCTGTTATCCAACGATACAGCTCTGATACGTTTTTCATACGCATTTCAGCCGCTTTTGCACTCGGTGACGACTCGTACAAATATGCCTCGTAATTAATATTACGCACTAAGTCTTTAACAGCTTCGAGCGTATCACCGCGTACTGCGTTATCAGATAGCTCAACAACCCAGCGTGCAAACCCAGCAAGCGCATTAAAGCCACGCCCTTTTAGTCTGTAGCCTAAATCGTTATCAAAACAGGTAGCAAACAAGCTCGCGTGCTTTTCATTAGCAAGCGTACCAAGCTTTTCAAGGGTAACCGTACCTATTTCGCGTCGCGGTGTATTTACGATACGTAAAAAAGCATTGTCATCATCTTGATTAACTAGCAAACGTAAATACGCCATAATATCTTTAATTTCTGAGCGAGCGAAAAACGACATACCGCCACTAATTTTATAAGGGATACGGTTACTCATTAGTGATTTTTCAAAGCCACGTGCTTGATGATTACCACGATATAAAATCGCGTAATCTTTATAGCTGGTTCGCTTCATAAACTTATGTGAAATTATTTCAGCAACCACACGCTCAGATTCATGCTCTTCATCGCGGCACCCTATTACTTTAATCGGCTCACCATAACCTAGCTCACTAAATAGCTTTTTCTCTATATCGTGAGGGTTATTGGCAATTAAAATGTTAGCCGCTTTTAGTATTCGCCCTGCACTTCGATAGTTTTGTTCAAGCTTTATAAGTCTAAGCCCTGGGTAGTCTTTACCTAATAACACTAAGTTTTGCGGGCGAGCACCACGCCATGAGTAAATTGATTGATCGTCATCACCTACCACAGTAAAACGGGCACGCTCGCCTACTAGCAATTTAACAAGTTGATATTGGCTTGTATTGGTATCTTGATACTCATCCACCAGCAAGTATTTAAAGCGTTGCTGCCAGCGCTCACGAGATGTGGCGTTATTAGTAAGTAACAAAGTAGGGATCATAATTAAATCATCAAAATCCAGTGCGTTATAAGCACGCAGTTGATTTTGATAACGAGCATACAGCTGTGCAAACAATGCCTTTTGCGCATCACGCGCTTCGCGTATTGCTTGCTCTGGCAGTACTAATTCGTTTTTCCAACTACCAATTTCCATTTTAAGTAGTTTGAGTAAGTCCTTGTCTTTTTTTAGCTCATCTTCGGTGAGTTCACTAAGAAGCTGATTGGTATCTTGATCATCAAATAGCGAAAAGCCGGGTTTAAACCCTAATGTGCTTAACTCTTTTTTTATTATTTCTAAACCGAGTGTATGAAACGTTGATACCCATAAACCTTTAGCGTCTTGCTTACCGAGCGTTTGCAGTACTCGCTCACGCATTTCTTTGGCTGCTTTATTGGTAAAAGTAACGGCGGCAATATTTCGCGCTTTGTACTCACATTTTTTCACTAAATAAGCGATTTTATTCGTAATAACACGGGTTTTACCAGAGCCTGCGCCCGCGAGTACTAAGCAGGGACCACTAATATATTTTACGGCTTCATCTTGTTTAGGATTGAGTTTCATAACGACCAAAGAAATTTAAAAGACACGCAATTTTAACGTAACCATTACAGCGAGCATAGCAATTGCCTTAATTAATTAAGGTAAAGATGATCATGTGTTAAATACCGTGGGTATAAGGTAATATTAGTTATTATCATTTAGGCAATGCCGAAGGGACAAATATGATCAACCCAGCAAAACTTGAAGAAATTGCTAAGCAAATTACTAGCAATATGCCACAAGGTGTAAAAAACCTAGCAGACACACTCGAAGGTAAAACAAAGCAAGTTCTACAAAACAAGCTTGCTGAGATGGACTTTGTGAGCCGTGAAGAATTTGATGTGCAAAGCCAAGTACTTATTCGTACTCGCGAAAAGTTAACCGAACTTGAAGCTAAAGTTTCATTGCTTGAGCAACAACTTAGCGCTAAAACTGACGCTGAATAATTATACCAATTGCATTAAATTAGTGTTCTATTATAGCGATAAGAAAATAGCTCAATAACAAGGCTAAAATTATGGTACATAGTTGTTCTATATAAATAATTTTTAACGTAGTTAGTGAGTTATTTAATACGCTAAAATGATCATTTTTTTAATAAAATTGGTATTAATTTAATGTACAAAAAAGGCAGCTTAGGCTGCCTTTTGCGTTTTACTCAGTTTATTCAAATAGCTCATCAAGTACATAATAAGACAACTTAGCCCGCTGAGCTAAACTCACACTCAGCATTTTTTGCGCA
Organism: Pseudoalteromonas sp. HL-AS1; assembly: GCF_031198785.1. Classification (NCBI taxonomy): domain Bacteria; kingdom Pseudomonadati; phylum Pseudomonadota; class Gammaproteobacteria; order Alteromonadales; family Pseudoalteromonadaceae; genus Pseudoalteromonas; species Pseudoalteromonas sp. HL-AS1. The sequence goes on along the minus strand of NZ_CP133569.1, from coordinate 364,507 downwards.
ACTTGCTCGCCAGTTATTGGTTTGTAACGCTTTAAAAACGCAAATCGTGTAATAACAGGAAAAATAATACTGCCTATCTTTTCTGCCACTCTAAATTGCTCACGATCACCTAATAATAAAGATGGTTGTAAAATACTTATTTTATCAAAAGGGAGTGCTTTAATATGTTGCTCAAGCTCTCCCTTCATTTTCAAATAAGCACTATTACTGTGTGTATTTGCCCCGCTTGATGACACTAAGCAATAATGCGTAACGCCATTACATGCCGCTAACTGCGCCGCTATAAACTGATAATCAAAATCTACTTTACGCTGAGCGTGTATCGAGCCCGCTCGTTTACGGGTTGTGCCCAAACACGAAAACAATACATCACCTTTAAAAAGCTCAACATATTGAGTTAATTTTTCAAAATCAATAACGTGATTAACTAGCTTTGCATGTGTGACAGGCAGAGCTCGACGGCTTAACGTAACTACTTTTGTATAACGATCGCTATTAAGTAACTTATGGAGCAACTCATTACCGACCAAGCCTGTAGCACCTATTAACACCGCCGTTTTAGTCATGGATTTATTTATTTTCACCCACTTTTTTAAGTACGTACTGTACTGCTTTTTTGTAGCTTTGTGTTTCTTCACTCGCGCACGTTACTACAGATTCTAAATCATGAAGATGGCCGTTTTCTAAACCATAAACCCAACCATGAACGCTTAGTTCTTGGCCTCGCTCCCAGGCATCTTGCACAATGTTAGTACGACACACATTACGTACTTGCTCAATTACATTTAGCTCAATAAGGCGGCTTAAACGTTCGCTTTCTGGCATTGCGTCAAGTTGTTCAAGATGCTTTTCTTTTACATCTCCTACATGGCGTAGCCAATTATCAATAAAGCCAAATTTAGCATTGTTTAAAACGGCTTGTACGCCACCACAACCATAGTGACCGACTACCATTATATGTTTTACTTTTAAAACCTCTACAGCGTACTGCATAACCGATAAGCAGTTATGGTCAGTGTGTACAACCACGTTAGCAACGTTACGATGTACAAATAATTCGCCTGGTAATAAATCAACTATTTGATTTGCAGGTACACGAGAGTCTGAACAACCAATCCATAAATACTCTGGATTTTGTTGCATAGATAAAATTTTAAAAAACTCAGGGTCTGCTTCACTTGTACGAGCAGCCCAACGTTTGTTGTTATCGAATAAATTTTTTAACTTTCTCATTGCATCTCTTATTAAGTCAGGACGGAAATTTAATGGACATTAGCAAGAATCAAAATATTACGAGGCGTTAACTGCTTTTCACAAAACGTTTTAACGCTTACTTGATAACCTTGCTGTTGCAAATATAAAGCACGATCGAGCACAAGCCAAACTTCAATTGCCCTTCTGAACACATGTCGAACCAGTTCAACTCGGTCAGTTATTTTTTTTCGAGCCCCCCCAACCTCTAAATATTTAATATAATCAGTGTCTTGAGGTAATTTTATTGCCTTTTTATCTGCAGCCCATGCACAAAACGATTTAAACGAATCTGAGAATATAGCTTTGTTGACCGAAGGTACGCTTACGTAATATTGCTCGCCAGTGATCGACTTTCTTAGTGCATCAAAACCAAGTCGCCACTCAAGTTCTGTTTTACGTACTTTTTCCAGACGAGAAGGCGCTGTGACAGTTTCTTGTAATGCGAGCTTTAAATCACGATGCGTTAGATTAAGCTCACTTTTATTTGCATCCTCACTCATTGCACGGTACTCATTAGCCGTGAATAAATGGTAGCAACAAGGTGAAAAGCTAATTTGCTGTACTTTCGCTAAACTTGCTTGGCGCATAAATGCTTGGTGTAAGCCACCGCATGCGTGAAGTGCTACAGCATGCATATCTGTATTAAAAAATTGAGTGATATCGTCTTTTAATACATCTGCTTGGCTAAAGTGCATTGCTAAGCCTTGTTGCTGTGCACTTTTTTGTCCTTGTTCGCATAAGCTTTGTTGCAGCTCAATACTATGCACATTACTTGCGCCATTAAACGCAAGCATTCGACCTAAGTGCCCTTTACCCGCGCACCATTCTAAAACAGGTTGTTTGGTATTAGGTAGTGCAGATACAAAATCTTGTAACTGTGCAAACTTACGACCTTTAATGCCGTTACTTATCCAAAATGGATAATCAGCTTGAGAGTGGGCTGAGCTAGGTAACTCGCATAACTTTGCAAGTTCATCAAGTTGGCTTATATGTTGGCTAAAAAATTGGTATAGCTGGTTTTGATCGTTATCAAGAACGCTTACCTGATCATCAGTTAGTTCGCTAAGTATGCCTTGTAGCTCTGGCCAAGGTATAGTGTCAAAATCAAATGCAGTGCACTGCCAATACTGACGATGATGCATTAAAAGTGAATCAAGTGCTAAAAATTGCTCAGCTAAAGTCATAACAGCTTAAAAAATAAAAAAGACAATTAATTATATCAGCTTCGTGAATTACCTAAGCAGTTAATTTTTACTAAAAATCAGCCGTAAATACAAAGGTATTGAAATAATACTTACCAAAATAGCTGCCATGAGCATCCACGATAACTGCATCTTTTCAGGTTCTTGGTATTTATAAATAAAGTGAGATTTTACTTCGTCAAATTCGTTTTGCTGTATGCCATATAAGTCCGCAATTAAGCGCCACTTTGCTATCGACATATGTCCTAAACTGGTGGTGGGTGGGGTTATATAACTTTTTAGTACTTCAGCCTCAAAAGCGAGCTGATAAAAGCTTTTACCCGGTGCATAGTTTTGCTGGGTGACTGCAATGGCTTCATCCATGTTCATCATTGCATAACGCCACCCTTTTAGGCTCGCTTGGTAGAATTTTTCGACCGTTTGAGGATTTTTCTTAAGCATGTTTTCGCTGGTAAATAAAATGTCGCTATATACGTCCATACCATAACGCTGTGGGCAAACAAGTCGATGAGCAACGCCTTGTTGAGTCATATAATAAGGCTCTGTAGTAACATACACTTGCATAGCATCTAGCTTGTTTTCAATCCAAGCCTGGCCTGGGTTTTCGCCATCGTAAACTTTGAGTTTATCGACATCAACGCCACTGCGTTTAAGCATAATAAGTAGTTCGGTGCCATCATTTTTGCTTACCGCAGTGATACGTTTATTAACAAAGTCACGTGGATGAAAAATATCAGACGTGTCTTTAACCATCCAGCAGTAAGGTGAAAATTGCAATAAGGCAGCCATAGCAACAAGAGGTTGGCCATTTATACGTTGCTGTAAAATACCAGAATGCCCTACTCCAAATTGTGCTTCGCCACTGGCGACAGGAGCAAAGGTATCAGGTTTCATTGGATTAGCTTGTTTAATGGTTACATCAAGGCCCGCTTCATTATAAAAGCCTTTTTGCTTTGCCATATAGTAGCCAGCAAACTGAAACTGATGTGTCCATTTTAGCTGTAATGTGACTGATTCTTGCGCCGCGATATGGCTACAAAAAAAGCACAATCCAATGATTAATCCTTTAAATAGCAACTAGGTGTCCTCAAAAAGTATGACGATTACCTGTAACTATATGTAAAACGTGTAATAAAGCAAGCACCCTAGTTAGGTGCCTGCCTTTAAAGAAGGGCTATACTGAGGCGAGTTTTTCGGCTTTTTCTGCTTGGGGCTTTGATGTTAAGAATTGGCTAAAGCACGGATTTTGTGTTTCATCTTGTACACTGTAACCTAAACGGTTTAAGTGCTCGTTAAACATCTCATACTGACTCGGCTCAATAGCAAAACCTGCCAGTACATTCCCCATCGAACCACCGTGATTACGATAATGAAATAAGGTAATGTTCCAATTACTACCTAAAGTATCTAAAAAGCGTGCAAGCGCACCTGGATACTCTGGAAATTCAAAGCGAAGTAAGCGCTCATGTAATTGCTCGGGTGCTTTTCCGCCAACCATATAGCGCACATGTAATTTAGCGAGTTCGTTATCCGACAGATCGCAAAATTGGTAATCATTATTTGTTAGGTCTTGCTTTAGCTCATTAAGCTCTTGCTCGCCTTGGCGCAGGGCAATACCTACAAATATTTGTGCTTCACCAGGTCCTGCATAACGGTAGTTAAACTCAGTAATAGCACGGCCACCTAAAGAAGCGCAAAACTGTTTAAAGCTGCCTTTTTCTTCTTTAATAGTAACCGCTAATAACGCTTCGTTTTTTTCACCCAGCGCAGTGCGCTCTGCAACATAACGCAGGCGATCAAAGTTTAAATTAGCACCGGATAAAACAGCCGCTAAATGTAACCCTTTTAAACCCGACTGCTGGCTCCATTTTTTAAGCCCTGCCGTTGCAAGTGCACCTGAAGGTTCTGCTATTGCACGGGTAGATACAAAAATATCCTGCATGGCAGCACATATTTCGTCGCTGGTGACGGTTATAACTTCATCACAAAACTTTTGCGCTAAGCGAAATGTTTCAGTGCCAATAATTTTAACCGCTACGCCATCAGCAAAACTGCCAACGCGCTCAAGCTCTACCGGTTTACCTGCTTTAAGTGCCGCTTGTAAACATGCACTTTCGTCGGCCTCTACACCAATTACTTTTATATCTGGACGTAGCGATTTAATATAAACCGCCATCCCAGCAAGTAAACCGCCGCCGCCAACAGGAATAAACACCGCATCGAGCTCGTTTAATTGCTGCATAAGCTCACGTGCTACAGTACCTTGACCAACAATGACGTCTGGGTCATCAAATGGTGGAACAAATATACCGTTTCGTTGCTCTGTAAGCTCAAGCGCATGTGCTTTTGCAGCATCAAAATGATGCCCATGTAGCACAACTTCACCGCCAAGCGCACGTACCGCACTTACTTTTATTTCAGGCGTTGTTACTGGCATTACAATTGTAGCTTGATGCCCTAAGTGAGAAGCACTTAGTGCAACCCCTTGAGCGTGATTACCCGCTGAAGCAGTGATAACCACTGAGCCTTTAGGTAATTTATTTAATTTGTTATACGCACCGCGTAATTTAAATGAATACACGGGCTGTTGGTCTTCACGCTTTAACCAAACATGGTTACCTAATTTAGCACCGAGCTCAGCCATTTCGCTGACCTCGGTAACTTTAGCCAAAGGCTCCATGTTTGCTTGAATAATAGCGCGAAAATAATCGAGCTCTTGAGAGACCATAATTAACTAAGCGCCTCCAATTTAGCTAAGTCACGCACTGCGCCTTTATCAGCACTTGTTGCAAGTAATGCATAAGCCTTTAAAGCAGACGATACATAGCGCTCACGATCAACTGGTTTGTAAGCCAGTTTTCCGCGTGCTAATTGTTTTTGTTTACGTGCTTCAAGCTCTTCATCACTTAACGCTAACGTAATTTCACGGGTTGCGATATCAATAATGATTTTGTCGCCATTTTCAACATAAGCAATTGCACCACCACTTGCCGCCTCTGGTGACACATGACCAATTGATAAACCCGAAGTACCACCCGAAAAGCGACCATCAGTAATAAGTGCACATTTTTCAGCTAGTCCTTTTGATTTTAAGTAGCTAGTTGGGTATAGCATTTCTTGCATACCAGGGCCGCCTCTAGGGCCTTCGTAACGAATAACCACGATATCACCGGCTTTTACTTCATCGTTTAAAATACCTTCTACAGAATCATCTTGTGACTCGTACACGACTGCAGTACCTTCAAAATGTAGCATTTCATCAACAACGCCAGCGCTTTTAACAATACAGCCATCAACTGCTAAATTACCCGAAAGTACAGCTAAGCCACCATCTTGACGAAAAGCGTGTTCGACACTTCGGATACACCCATTAACACGGTCGTTATCACCCTCGTCCCAACGACACTCTTGGCTCATTGCTTTAGTGGTACGAATGCCCGCAGGGCCAGCACGGTAAAATTTGCGCGCCGCTTCGTTAGTAGGATCTGTTGCATCCCATTTTTTAACGAGCTCAGCCATAGTTGACCCAGCAACATGATTAACTGACATATCAACTAAGCCTGCTTTGCCAAGTTCACGTACGATTGCCATCATGCCGCCTGCGCGGTGCACATCTTCAATGTGATATTCAGGTGTCGCTGGTGCAACTTTACATAAAAATGGTGTTTTACGAGAGAGCGCATCAATGTGCGACATATCAAAATCAACGCCCGCTTCTTGCGCTGCAGCAAGTAAATGCAATACCGTATTTGACGAGCCACCCATTGCAATATCAACAACCATTGCATTCATAAAGGCTGTTTTGTTAGCAATAGCACGTGGCAATACATCTTGATTATCTTTTTGATAATACTCACGACATAAATCAACAATACGAGCCCCCGCTTCAACATAAAGTTGTTTACGGTCTTTATGAGTCGCAAGCGTGGTACCATTACCCGGAAGTGCTAAACCAATCGCTTCTAACAAACAGTTCATTGAGTTTGCAGTAAACATGCCTGAACAAGAGCCACATGTTGGACACGCAGAACGCTCTACTTGCTCTGAATCTGCATCACTTACCGATTCATCAGCGCCTTTAACCATGGCATCTACTAAATCAAGTTTAATATCGATGTTAGCAAGCTTAGTTTTACCTGCTTCCATTGGACCGCCTGATACAAATATTACCGGAATATTTAAGCGTAGTGCTGCAAGCATCATTCCTGGAGTAATTTTGTCGCAGTTTGAAATACAAATCATCGCATCAGCACAATGACCATTTACCATATATTCAACTGAGTCAGCAATTAAGTCGCGCGAAGGCAGCGAATAAAGCATGCCGCCGTGACCCATTGCAATACCATCATCAATCGCAATAGTATTAAATTCTTTAGGGACGCCACCGGCTTGTGTAATGGTTTCAGCCATAAGTTCACTTAGCTGATTAAGGTGAACATGCCCTGGTACAAATTGTGTAAACGAGTTAACTACGGCAATAATCGGCTTACCAAAATCGGTGTCGGTCATACCTGTTGCGCGCCATAATGCACGAGCGCCTGCGCGTTTACGCCCTTCAGTTGTTGTTGCACTTCTTAATTTAGCCATAGTTACCTCAGTTTTTGCCGCAAAATAAGCGGGCATTCCTCATTCTAAAATTGGTGAGTAACCGAGTGATTCAGTTACTCGTAAATTGTTTTTCAGTTCGTAATTACACAGCCTGTTGTTGCTGTAAATTTTGTAAAGTGACTTCTTTGACATCCACCAGCTTATTTAACTGGCTGGTTAAAAGGTGAATTGGTTTATCACTATCTACCGTCATGTCTACATTATAAAAACCATCGTCCATATTGAGCTGAAAATGCGTAAGGTCAAAACCACGATGACGCACCACTCGTAAAAAGCGCTCTACCGCTATACTTTGGCTTTTTAATGCAATAGTTAGGCTATGTTTCATTTTGCTTTCTCCGTCATCATTTCGTCGTTAGCAGCCCCAGGTGGTACAAGTGGCCAAACATTTTCTTTATCATCAATACAGGCATGTACTATGTACGGACCTTTACTGTTAACTAATTCAGTTATCGCATCATCAACTTGGTTAGCGTGAGTAATTGTTTGCCCTGGGATACCAAATACAGCAGCTAATTGCACAAAGTCTGGGTTATCCGACAGGTTAGTTTCAGAATAACGCCCTTCAAAAAATAGTTCTTGCCATTGGCGAACCATCCCTAAACGCTGGTTATCTAAAATTAATATTTTTACAGGTAAATTGTTACGACGAATAGTGGCCAGCTCTTGAATATTCATCATTATAGAACCATCGCCCGATACAGTGATAACAAAGTCATCAGGGCGTGCTACTTGCGCGCCAATAGCCGCAGGTAGACCAAAGCCCATTGTGCCTGCACCACCACTGCTTAAATGATTACTCGGATGAGTAAACTTCATGTGTTGTGCTACCCACATTTGGTGCTGACCAACATCGCAGCACACAACCCCTGTTTTTGGCATGCGTTGGCTTAGTTGGTTTAATAAGTACGGTGCAAAAACCTTCTCACCTGGGTAGTCGTAACGCCACGCATGCTTAATATTCATTTCTTTATTTGTGTCACACCAAGCTTTAGGTGTTACAAAGCACTCAAGTGCGGGTAACGACGTTTTTAAATCGGCAATTAATGAAGCTTTAGCAGGTTTTCGCTTACCAACTTCAGCAGCATCTATATCTAAATGGATTACTTTAGCTTTAGCTGCAAATTTAGCTAAGTTGCCTGTTACGCGGTCATCAAAGCGTGCCCCGATACATACAAGTACATCACATTCTTGCACTGCGATATTAGCAGCTTGACCACCATGCATACCCAACATACCTAAGTAATGTTCGTAATCTGGTAATACACTGCCTAGCGCTTTAAGTGTTGATACAGCTGGCATCTGAGTTTTATTTAAAAATTGCATTAGTTCGTCTTGCGCATCAGCGGCTTGTACACCACCACCTACATACGCTACAGGCTGTTTAGCCTCACTCAACAATTGATTAGCAATAGCAACTTGCTTTAAATCTAACTCTGGTAAGTATTCATCAGCTGCTAGCCAAGGTTTAAAAGGGACTTGAGCCATTTGAATATCTTTTGGGATATCGACAAGTACAGGGCCTGGGCGGCCGCTTTGCGCTAAATGAATTGCTTCTTGTAATATCTCTGCTAAGTCTTCAGCTCGTTCTACCATGTAGCTGTGCTTAGTACACGAAAGCGACATACCTAGTACATCTATTTCTTGAAACGCATCTGAACCAATAGCTGCAGTAGGCACTTGGCCGGTGATCGCCAATAATGGTACTGAGTCCATCATCGCATCAGCAAGAGCGGTTATTAAATTAGTTGCACCTGGGCCCGATGTTGCAAAGCATACGCCTAATTTACGTGTGCTGCGAGCATAACCAACTGCTGCAAACCCTGCACCTTGCTCATGGCGAGTTAGGTAGTGTTTGACTGGCGCGCCATACAGCGCATCGTAAATTGGCATAATAGCTCCGCCTGGGTAGCCAAATACTTCATTTACGCCGTGTTTGGCCAATAAGTCGATTGTTAGTTCTGCGCCTGTCATTAATAAACCCTCATTCCTCAGTGACAACCCAATTACAAATTTTACCCTTAAAACTAAAAAGCCCTCCGAACGGTTAAGTGCGGAGGGCTTTTTTAATGCTTAAGTTTTTAAAGCACTACGAAGCCCTCGCGGGAATAATCACCACGATAATAATCAGGACTAGGTTAAGTGCGTTTGTAAGCATGTAATTAATACCAAATTTTGTTCAATTATCGCGAAGGTTATTCCTTCGCTCTCTTTTTATATTAGTACCGCGCTAGGCCCTTTAAGTCAACACCAAAGTTAATCTAACAAAAAGACTAAAAGGCAATTTATCAGGTTTTAAAATTCATTATACAAGCTGGTAGTGGTTTTTTTATGCTCTAATTTTAATCTCAGAAATTCACTATTCTTATATCCCTTATTTAAGGTTTGATTAATTTTTGAGAATATTTTTATAAATAAAATTATTTATCACCTTCAGGTAATGCGTAGGTTCTCTTAAGCGACTCTTAAGTGTTGTTGCATAGCATGGCGTTGTTATTTTAAACGAGCCTAAATATGAACATAACTAGCCAAACACCAGCACAAAAAAAGCCAAATCGTAGTAAGCGGTTTTACATTCACTGTAGTGCAAATGCCTTTGTAGTGATGATTGCCTGTTATTACTGTTTAGTTATAAACATTCCTTTTATTCAAGGTTCGTTTAGCGCCATCACCTCCCTTGCATCTTTTTCATGGCTATTTTTACTTTCAGTGCCACTGCTGTTGTTATGCCTTTTAATTATTTTCTTTTCAATAGTGTCGGTTAGGTGGTTACTAAAACCAATTAACTACCTTTTACTGATAATTTCGAGTGCCGTACTTTACGGCTCATTAAATTACGGCGTCGTGTTTGACTATTCAATGATTCAAAACACGTTCGAAACAGATTCAAGCGAAGCACTGAGCTATTTAAATCCGCAGCTCATAGGCTTTCTACTACTGTTTTGTGCGCTACCTGTTTTTATATTAAGCAAAGTAAAAATACATTTTACCCGCCCTCACCAAGAAGCAATTAGTCGTATAAAACTTATTGTAGCGTGCTGTTCACTAATTGCTTTAGTGGTCGTAAACTTTTACGCCGATTACGCAGCCACTGGTCGCAATAACCGCATTTTGAAAAAAGAACTCATCCCATTTCAGTATCTCTCTAGCGGTTATAAATATATGCGCGATCAGCTGCTGTATACCAATATGGAATTTAAAAATATAGATGCAACACCCACTCTCATTACGCCTAACACCACCAGCGTAACAGTTATGGTTGTTGGCGAAACCGCACGAGCAGAAAACTTTTCTTATCAAGGTTATAAGCGCAACACCAACCCTTATACACAAAAGTATAATGTGACGTATTTTAATAATGTGGCGTCTTGTGGCACCGCTACTGCTGTGTCTGTGCCGTGTATGTTTTCACTGCAAACACAAGATAACTTTGATCGATTAGCAGCCGACAACCAACAAAACCTGGTTGACTTAGCACAACAAGCTGGCAGCGACGTACTGTGGGTTGATAACAACAGCGGCTGTAAAAACGTATGCACCCGTGTTGTTAACATTGATATCCCAACCACCCCATCAGCGCTTTGCGATGGAAAATATTGTTTTGATGAAGCACTTCTTGCTCCACTTAAGCGCAAACTCGCTAATTTAAGCCAAGCTAATACCGTTATCGTCCTACACATGATGGGCTCACACGGACCAACCTACTTTAAACGCTACCCAGAAAAATTTAAGCAATTTACGACCACGTGCGACAGAAGCGACATTCAAAACTGCTCACTCGATGAATTAGTTAATACCTACGACAACACAATTGCGTACAGCGACTTTGTTAACGCCCAGGTAATTGAGCAATTAAAAGCGCTGCCAAACAACATAGATAAGCAGTTTTTATATGTCTCTGATCATGGTGAATCACTTGGCGAAGCCGGTGCTTATTTACATGGTTTTCCGTATAGCTTTGCACCTAGCACACAAACGCACGTTCCTCTTTATATATGGGCTGATGAGCATAATCAGCGCATTACTAATACCTGTTTAGCTAATTTAGACACCCGCGCTGCGCGCTCACACAACAATATTTTTCACACCCTTTTAAATTTAATTGGCATTAAAAGCAAAACGTATCAGGCATCGCTCGATTTACTTGCTAACTGCCAAACAACACCAAGCGAAATAAAACTATGAGTAATAAAACCGTTATAAAACGCCAAGGCTTAATGCGCCTTATTTTTACCTTAAGCCATTCTTTTAACGGCTTAAAATGGATGAGTCGATTTGAAGCAGCGTTTCAACAAGAGCTAGCACTGTTTTCATTACTTGGTATGTTTGTGTGGCTACAAGAAATTGCACTAAAGGATAAATTACTGCTTATAGCTAGCCTGCTTTTTGTATTGTTTGCTGAGCTGGTAAATACGGCAGTTGAGGTTGTAGTTGATAGAATTGGCAGTGAATACCATGAGCTTTCGGGGCTAGCTAAAGATATAGCCTCTGCAAGCGTGTTTATAGCTATGCTAATTGCCGCTCTTATTTGGTGGGCTGTGTTATGGGCATAAAGCTAACTTTTATACCTAAAATACAAAATACACTTGGCCCTGTATGGATTTTTGTTGTATTTGCTGTTTTGGCACTTAGCTTTTTAACACTTGCTCGCTTTGGATTAAGTGTATGGCAAGGGGAGCGTGTATTTGGATCGCATGCGTGGTTATCTATATTTATAGGTGGTTTAAGAGTTGATATAGCCACTCTAAGCTACATTATTATGCCCGCATTACTACTTATTTTACTGATGCAAAGCGTAGGGTGGCAAAATAAAGTACGCGGCCTCATTAAAATTTATTTAGTGACGATGTCTGCTTTACTTGTTTTTTTTGAAGTGATTACGCCTACGTTTATAAACGAGTACGATTTACGCCCAAACCGCTTATTTATAGAATATTTAATTTATCCTAAAGAAGTCTCAAAAATGATTTTTTCAGGCTATAAGTTAGAAGTATTTATTGCTGTTATAGCACTTATTTTAAGCTGTAAATTTGCAAGTAAAATATTTAGCAATCAATGGCAAAGCAAGTCATCACTAACAGGTTTAAATCAATCAATTTTAGCGCTTATTTTAGTATGCTTAACTATTTTTGGCGCCCGCAACTCATTAGAGCACAGACCACTTAACCCCGCCATGGTCTCGTTTTCTACCGATCACTTACTTAACGACTTAACCCTTAACTCACTTTATAGCGTCGCGTTTGCAGTTAAGCAACTTTCTAATGAGCAATCGAGCCAAGACTATTACGGTAAAATGCCCACCGATGAATTACTTAGTATTGTGCGTAATAACATGCAAAATACGCAAGCCGCATTTAGCGATGTAACCGCCCCTACAAAAACGTTTCATCGCGCAAGTAATACAGGTAAACCCAAAAATTTAGTCATTATTTTACAAGAAAGTTTAGGTGCTCGTTATGTAGGCACGCTTGGCGGTTTACCGCTTACACCTAATATAGACGCCCTTTATAAACAAGGCTGGGGGTTTGATAATTTATACGCCACGGGCACACGTTCAGTACGTGGAATTGAGGCAGTAATTACAGGGTTTACACCAACGCCTTCGCGTGCAGTTGTTAAGCTTGATAAATCACAACGCGACTTTTTTACCATTGCTGATTTTTTAGCGAAGCAAAATTACAACACGCAGTTCATTTATGGTGGCGAAAGCCATTTTGATAACATGCGCAGCTTCTTTTTAGGCAACGGTTTTAAAAGTATCGTAGATACAAATAACTTTAAAAAAATAGACTTTAATGGCTCGTGGGGCGCATCAGACGAAGACTTGTACGACCAAGCTGACATAGAACTTACTAAGCTTAAAAATCAAAACAAACCCTTTTTTAGCCTTATATTTTCAAGCTCTAATCATAGCCCGTATGACTTTCCTGACGATAAAATAACGCTGTACGATAAACAAAAACAAACCCGTAATAATGCTGCCAAGTATGCCGATTACGCACTAGGCACCTTTATCGAAAAAGCTAAAAAATCGAGCTACTGGGATGATACTGTATTTATAGTTATTGCCGATCACGACTCGCGCGTATCGGGTTCAAATTTAGTACCGGTTGATCACTTTAAAATTCCGGCCGTTATTTTTGGAAAAAGTATTACCCATAAACGAGATAGCCAACTAGCCAGTCAGCTCGATATTCCTGTTACTCTACTGTCTTTAATTGGCGCAAGTGGTAAGCACCCAATGATAGGTCATGATTTATCAAAGCCAATTAGCGACAACAAACAACGCGCAATGATGCAATACGACAAAAACTTTGCCTACATGCACGATAATAAAGTGGTGGTGTTACAACCACAAAAACCAGCAACCACCTATACGTATAGCAATAACCAGCTTGTGCCATGTGAAAACGATGAGCAATTAGTAAAAAAAGCCCTGGCCCATGCGAACTTAGGTAATCTAGCTTATACAAATGGTTGGTATCATTAACCAAGTGACTTGATAATAAAGCCTTGTTAAAGTAACAAGGCTATTTTTATAAACCGAGTAAACATGAAAATCCTCGTTATTGAAGACTCTGAAGCACTAAGACGCAGCTTGCAAGTTGGCCTTAGCAACCTTGGTTTTACCGTAGATGAAACTGGTGATGGCTCAGAAGGGCTGAGTATGGCACTAAGTGGAAACTACGACCTCCTCGTACTTGATTTAATGCTACCGAGCGTTGATGGCATGAGTATTTTACAAGCACTGCGCAGCAGTAATAGCCAAAGCCGTGTGCTAATTTTATCGGCACGAAGTGAGCCTCAAGATAAAATTAACGGCCTTATGAAAGGCGCTGACGATTATTTAACTAAGCCATTTTCGTTTGAAGAACTCCATGCTCGTGTCCTTGCATTACTTCGTCGTGGTTCACTGCAAAATCAACAAAATACCCTTACCGTAGGTGATTGCGTATTAGATCTGTCACTTAAAACTCTTCACTACAAGCAACATGCCATTGAGCTCACGCGCAATGAATATAAAATAATAGAATGCTTATTTAACGCCCCAGAGCGAGTATTGGGGCTTGAGCTTATAAGTGAAGCGGTGGTAGGTCAGTTTGATATGCTCTCTAAGAATGCGCTTGAAGCACACATCTCAACCATACGTAAAAAAGTAAGACAGTTTGATGGCGAGCTCCCAATAAAAAATAAACGTGGATTTGGTTATGTCGCAACAACAAAATAAAAATCACTCAATAAAACGTAAACTCGTTAATAATATTAGCGCTGTGATCTCAGTTATTTTATTCACCATATTTTTAACCGTTGATTTAAGTGTTGATACTTGGGTGGAAGATCAGTTCAATCAGTCTTTAACTAATAAAGCTAACTACTTAAAAACCTTAGTTGAAGATGACAACAACGTGGTTGAATTTGATTTTGCTGGTGAGTTTATGTCGGAGTATGAAGCAGCCGATGCCACGGAGTTTTACCAGTTATGGCATGGCCGTGATGTGTTTGAACGCTCGGACTCATTAGCGCTTTATGAAAATGCTAACCTGCCTTTTTTAGAAATGCCGATAAACGAATCTAAAATTATAGATTACGAGCTTCCTAACGGGCGTGATGGCCGCGCACTTATCAGTCACTTTGTAGCCCAAAAAGATGATAGAAATCCCACTCATTCTGCTGTTTTTAATACCATGACGCTTGCAATCGCAGCGCCGACAGCCGAACTTAATAAAGTACTGATTATTATTGATGTCGTCTTTATTTTAACCTGTGTGCTTGGTGTGTTTGGGGTGCGCTATTTAGTGACACGTATTGTAAATAAAGGCCTACACCCGCTACACAATTTAAACGATCAAATTAAGTTACTCGATATTACCGGTGTTGCGCAAACAATAGAAAGCGACTTTAAAGTAGAAGAAATAGAACCTATACGTAACGAGCTAAATAAGTTTATTACCGTTAATCAGCAACTCTATAGTAATGAAAAACGCCTAACAAGCGATATTGCACATGAGCTAAAAACCCCAATAGCTGAACTCATAAGCCTTTCAGAAGTGGCTATTCGCTACCCTGATGATAAACGTATTAGCGACACCTATACCAGTGATGTACTTAATATTTCACAGCGTATGAAAACAATTGTTAGCAACCTATTACTGTTGCAGCGCTCAAGTAGCAGTACAATGCAATTGAATGCGCAAAATATCATTCTAAATAACTTAGTAAATCAAATTATTGATGAGCTGACCTTTAAACACCCAACTATTAAAACGCGTTTAAATAACGAAATAAGTGACGAGATTACACTTAATGCTGACGAATTTAGTTTAAATACCATTTTGTGTAACTTAATCGATAACGCACTATTTTATGGACTCCCTGAGGCGCCAATTAAATTAACTGCCGTAAATAACAGCACAAACATGACCATCTCTGTTAGTAACAAAGTAAATAAACCACTAAGTGGTCAACAGCTAATTGCTATTTTTGACCCGCTCTATCAGCTAGATTCATCTAGAACTAATAACCAGCGCCATGGTTTAGGATTATCTATTGTGCAGAGCTTATGTAACTTAAATGGCTTTACTATTACGGCCAGTAATACCGAAAACAATACGCTAACGTTTATATTAACGTTACCTCTGAAGTAAATTTAGGTTAGTATTTACACTACTAACCTTCGAGATTTTAAGGACAAACCATGAATGCTCTTACCCGTGTTAGCCACTTTTTTATTGTGGCGTTACTTATAACATTTAGCCTTAACAGCTATGCAGCTCCGGCCTTATATAAAATAGAAAAAAATGGCGTCAGCTCTTACTTATTTGGCACCGTACACGTTGGTGATGCCAGCATGAAAGGCTTACCTAAAAATGTAACCGATGCGATTAGCGCAAGCAAAGAAGTGATTGTTGAAGTTGATATAAGCAAACTTACACCACTTGAAATGCAACAGCGCTCAATGCCATTTATGATGCTAAGTGACGGTAAAACACTGCAAACTGAGCTTTCAAAGCAAAATTATACCAAGCTAAAAGATTACTTTGCTAAAAAGTCGATTGATATTGCTATGTTTAATGGCTTAAAGCCTTGGGCTGTTATGGTGACTATGATGCAAATTGAATTTCAAAATGCAGGATATTCAGATAAAACCGGTATAGACAAGCAAGTGCTTAGTTATGCTAAAGAGCATAATATTAAAATTGGCGAGCTTGAAACCCTAGAGCAACAACTACAAATGTTTGATGGTATGGCGCTACTAAGCAATGAAATGATTGAAGAAACCTTTGAGCAACTAGCCGATATTAATACTTACTTTATCAAGTTAGTTAATGCGTGGAAAAGCGGTGACATGGACACACTAACCGATTACTACAACATGAGTTTTGATGACAGTAATTACGGTGAAATTAGCGAGCAAGTAATGCTAACTAACCGTAATAATAATTGGGTTAAACAACTCACACCGCGTTTAGCAAACGAGCAGCTATTTATTGCTGTAGGCGCTTTGCATTTACCTGAAAAACACGGGTTACTTAAACAACTTCGAGATAAAGGCTTTAGCGTTACTCGTCTTTAAAATAAAAATGGGTTGAGTGAATTCCCACTCAACCTTTCTCTGAGCTTTTAATGAAAGTCTTCCATTTTTAAGTAATTCTCTATTCCTTTAATTTTGTCTGCCGCATGATGATTTACATAAATCACAGTACTTGTATTGGCAGCACAAATTTTCTCTATTAGTAGCAGTACACGTTGCCTGTTTGCTTCATCTAAGCCCAAGCAAGGTTCATCTAAAATAAGTAACGTTGGATGTTTTACCATAGCTCGCACAATTAACAACATACGCTGATCGCCGTACGATAGCTGGGTGAATGAGGTATTTTGTTTATCACTTAAACCAATAAATGCCAGCCACTGCTTAGCAATATTAATTTGTGCGTCGCTCGGTTTTTGATATAAACCTATGCTGTCGTATAATCCTGAAATAACAGTATTTAAAGCCGATATACTTACGCGGTAATCCATATGTAGCGCGTTAGATATAAAACCAATATGCTGTTTTATATCCCAAATACTCTCCCCTGTGCCACGTTTAAAACCGAACACTTCAATGTCATTGTTATAACACTGTGGGTTATCACCTGTTATTAAATTTAATAAGCATGTTTTGCCTGAACCGTTCGCTCCACTAAGCTGCCAATGCTGATGCTTTTTTATAGTCCAATTGAGATTTTTGAATATGCTTACATCACTGTAACTAACTTTAGCATTACTCAATTTAACTAAGGTATTACCGGTGAATGCCTTTTGCTCTTGCTCGGTATCAGGAGATGGCACATCCAATGAGGTATGTTCTAAATGAAGTAATTTTAGTAAGTCACTTAATTGCTCACTGTCTGGCTTTGCCAAAGTATGTAACAAGCAGCCTTGGTTTACATAACCATAGTGAGTAATGAATGAAGGGATTTCGTCTAGGCGGTTTAGCACAAAAACAAAAGTAATCGTGTGGCTAAGCTCTATAAGTATTTTATTAAGCTGCTGGCAAGATTGTACGTCGAGCCCATCAAAAGGCTCGTCAAGCACGGCTAACTCACTATGGGAGCTGAGTGCTTTTATAAGTAAGAGTTTACGAGTTTCACCCGTTGAAAGGTCTCTAAAATGCCTATTTAGTAATGAGCTAAATTTAAATAATTTTATTAGCTGCGCTAATAACTCATCATTATTACTATGCTCTGTAAAAATAAGATCTTTAACGAGGCTGTGCTTTTCATGCGCTAATTCTTGGGCTAGTAACTGTTTATGCGAATCTGAAGACACGAGCATAAGCTTATTAATACTACTTATACGCTGACCACTTTCGCACTTAGCTTCACCGATTAACGCAGCTGTCAGAGCAGATTTACCGGCTCCATTAGCACCTAGAAGCAGCCAATGTTCTCCTAGATTAACTTGCCAATCTAGGTTGCATATATCGTAACGGCTTTTACCTTGCCCTTGTAAGTAACCATTAAATTGCTCAAGCGTAATTGACTGCACTAACTTTTCCTAATAAACCTTAAAACAGCAAGTTAACGTATATTAAAAGTGCTTAGCAAGCTTGTTATCCGCAAAATTAATTTATTTCACTAGGGCGTATTGATCTTTGTGGATTGAAATTTGTTCAATCCAAGGAAGATTAAATCGCGGCGCGAGGTTGGTAACCTAGTGGGCTAAGTCAAAACCGAGTAAAGCTTCCGCGTCCTGCTCACGCCCCTTACCTACATCCATGTCATAGGTAAGATCTTAAGAAATTGAGTTGAAGCTCAATTCATGATCAAATGGTTGTTACCACACAAACCACAGAATCAAGAAAAGAGCTTCAAATGAATGCTAACATTTTTATTAATAAGTTAAAAAGTATCCTAAGTGAAAAAAAACTGAACCGACTTGGTAAACAAGTAGCATTTACTAAAAGAGAAAGAAATATTACCGCATTTCATATGGTTGTTAGTCTTGTTGCTGCGCTTGGGGATAAAAAAACGATCTATTTATCCGAAATATTAAGAGTTTATAACCAGCTAACAGGGCAGTCTATTAAGTATAAGCCTTTTCATAACCAGTTAGTTAAACCTGAACTAGCTGAACTAATGCGAGAGGTAACAAATAGAGTTTTTAATTGTTGGATAAATGATGCGCTTAAGTACACTAAAAAAGATTTGTTCAAGTTTGAGAATATTTTAATTCAGGACGGTAGTTCTATTATGCTTCATCGTTCTTTAAAAGATGTTTTTCCTGGGCGATTTTCAAATACGTGTCCAGCAGCCATTGAATTGCATGCTACTTTAAATTTAACGCAAGGTTGCTTTGAAAAAGCAGGTATAACACCAGACAGTTACTCTGAACGTGAAGAACTTCCAACATTTAAAGAGTTGAAAGGACAGTTGTTACTTGCTGATAGAGGATATTATTCAGGTAGTTATATTCATGAATTAGATAAAGCAGGAGGATTTTACGTATTAAGAGCGAAGGGATTAAAAGCAGTCAGAGTACATAATGCTTTTAAGCAAAATGGACAGGAATTAACAGGAAGTCATTCCCCAAAGTTATGTGAATTGCTTCCCGAATTACCTAAAAATGATCTTATTGATATGAATGTTAGCATAAAAAACAAGCTAACAAGAGTCGTTGGGTATTGGTCAAAAAAAGAAAAACAATATACATTTTTAGTCACTAATTTATCTATTGATGAATTTACAGCGACTGAAATAGGCAAATTATATAGGTTACGCTGGCAGCGTTGAATTACTTTTTAAGGAGTGTAAGTCTTATAATAATTTACGCGGCTTTCAAACATCAAACGCAACCTTACAAGAGGCGCTAATTTATGTAAGTTTAATAGTAACCACGCTTAAAAGATTTTTAACTGGCTGTATTGAAAAGATATTTAAAACTGAAATGTCTACAATGACAGTAGCAAAAACAACGGGTGTTTGGTGGATTGCCATATTAACAGCGATTATTAGGAAGCATAGGAAAGGATTGTTAAATGCAGTTAATGGAGCATTTGACTTTCTGAGGAAAAATGCAGCTAGGGCACACCCCAAACGCGATCGAAAAACAGGAGTATTTCAGTATGGGGTAGAGCCAAATTTTTAAGGCTGTACTTAATGTTTTTCTTAAGTACCTACCTATGACATCCATGTAGGCAACAAAGAGTTAATCGCCCCTAGAAAGAACCCAATGGGCTGACGAATCCCCAAAACGTGACAGGCACAGCAATTTATGATCTTATGTAAATCACCACAACCCACATAAGTCACAACTGTTATGCCAGAGACATCAGTTTGCCATAAGTACTTTAAACATGCATTAGCGCCATTCAATAATGCCAGAGTAAAAACATTACTAAGCTGCAGTAATGCATTAATTTCGGGCAATAAACTTACCTTAACTGAAATCGGCAGAAATTTGTCTGGCGCTGTGGATGTAAAACATAAAATAAAACGCGTTGATCGCTTCTTAAAAAATACTCACCTCTACAATGAAAGGGTCGCTATCTATGAAGCATTAGCTCATCCTATTATTGACTCTTTACCCATGCTTGCAATTGCCGTTGACTGGAGCGGTGCCTGTGGTCACGACTATCACTTACTGCGAGCAAGCTTACTTGTGGATGGGCGCTCTATCGTGATTTATAACATGATTGTTGAGCAGAAGGATTTTGATAGCCCAGCAACCAACAGCCTGTTTTTAGATGAACTTTATGAAGTGCTTGGACGACATCCTAGTGTCTATATTGTAACAGACGGCGGCTTTCTTACGCCTTGGTATAGTAAAGTACGCGAACTTGGTTGGCATATGATAGGTCGATTAAGAGGCTCAAAACTAGCCATGCAATCACAATGGCATACATTAAAACAACTTAGGGCTGGTGCCAGCGATATACCTAAGGCGTTAGGTCAAGCACGACTAACTCAGTCCAGCCCGACAGCATGCGATGCATTTTTACACGTATATCATGGAAAAAAT
Organism: Pseudoalteromonas sp. HL-AS1; assembly: GCF_031198785.1. NCBI lineage: Bacteria > Pseudomonadati > Pseudomonadota > Gammaproteobacteria > Alteromonadales > Pseudoalteromonadaceae > Pseudoalteromonas > Pseudoalteromonas sp. HL-AS1. Next base: position 343,940 of record NZ_CP133569.1, on the reverse strand, counting down.
AAAGGAAGAAAAGGAAAAAGCAGATTTACGAAAGATACAAAAATGTATCAAAACTTAGCTAAAGAGCCATGGTTACTCGCGACATCAGACAATACAATGACGAGTAAGCGAGTAGTTGGTTTATATAGTAAAAGAATGCAAATAGAGCAAAATTTCCGCGATGACAAAAGTTTGAGATATGGTTTTTCGTGGCGTTTTAGTAAAAGCACCGGCATAAATAGAATAGGAATATTATGCTTGATAGCCACAATAGCGAGCACTGCGTTATGGTTTATAGGGTGTGAAGCAGAAAAAAGAAAGTGGCATATAAAATTTCAAGCAAATAGCGTTAAGAATCGCCGAGTTCTTTCATTTTTAACCTTAGCCAAGCAAGTCATAAAGCTATGTAAGAGACGTATTACACAAAGCTATATAGAAAAAAGTTTAAAAAACTTTATTTTGAATTACGAAAAAGAGGCCGCTGGATAAAGTGGGGATCCCTCAGCCCATCGGTAACGTGTTCTCACGCTTTTAATAATATTGAACATGTATAAACCAGTTTTTTATATAAGTGTAGACTAATTTTTTAAAACGAAGAATCAGTCAAAATAATTAAGCGAATTATTAATACCCAATAAAAAAGCCCAGCATCAAGCTGGGCCATAGTAGTAAAATTATATTAGCGATTCTCTAATCGATTATAATCGAACATTCCATATTCTATCCCACGATACTTTTTAGCTGTATCGTGCAATATATCGCTGTATTGCCAAAACTGTGGATGAGTACGTCGAATACCAAACTTAGATTTCAAAGCACCATAATCGGCTTCTATTTGCATCATAGGCAATTGCTCGGCAAAAGCATTTACTTGCTGCTCGTTATTTAAATACCAAATAGCTGCGGGGTAATCACCGATAAAGCCAGGAACAATAGTCGCGGTATCTTCTTCATAAGCACGTTGACCATCTTCGTTTAGTAAACTAGAAATATTGTAGTGCGCATTATGGTGAATAATAGTGTAGCCCTTATGGCTATCATCTTTTTGCTTTACAAGTACAAAGGAAAGCTGAGGTAACAAGTTTACCGCTTTTGCTGGCATGTTACTTACTACATTTAACGGCTTTGGTACTTCAGTGTAGTTGTATCTTTCACTTAAAACTGGCGCTAAGGCTTCTTTCATCAAAGTATATAGCTCATGCTGTGGATCATCAGTTTTATAGTTAATACCACTTGGCTGACTAAATTCTCGGTTATTTTTAAAGAACTTAGATAAGTCAGGTGGTGAGTTACGATACCACTGCTTTTTGATTTGATTACGTTTAGCCTCAGGTAACAATGCTAAAAAGTTTTGCTCTCCCTCTAAACGTAAAAAATCCATATATAGGCGTGTCACTAATTGATGGCCTATATTTCCGTACACATCAAAGCCTGCTACAAGCAAATAGTGAATACGCTCAAACAAAGCATAATCTAATATCCAGGTGGTTTTAGGCTCTTGACCAATAAAACCTTTAACTACAGTTGCACTATCAAAATGGCGGAAAATAGTTAGTGCCGCATTTTTATTATGCCCATCACCTTTCCAAAGTAAGCCTGTTGTAAGGTGCTCACCACCTTTGAACATTTTGTTAGCCAACTCTACTTTCGCCTGTAAATACTTTTTCTCGCGAACTGAATATTTAACCCAGCTAGAAATGGGTAAGGCATTACTTTCCTCAGCGGCAGGAAGCTCTAATGCCTCTTCATGTTGCATTAGCATTTCCCCTACAGCCGGAGTCGCTACTTTATTAGGATCAGCAAAAGCCACCCAAAAATGATCGTTTATAACATTTAAAGCAATCTGACCACGACAAACAGGCCCTTTTATAAAGCCCATAATAATTAACTCTGCCTCATCAAGCATAAATTGATACTTAGAATTAATTGGAATAACTTCGAAAGTTTTAAAAGGGTTAGATGCTGCCTTAGCCTCATAACTCGGCATTTGCGTAACCGTATAATCTGGTGCAATAAACTGCTCATATAAACGCAGTAACTTAGCTTCATTAAGCTCAAGAGGTAAATGTGTTTTAGAAAGTATGGTTGTACGCTCTTGCATAAAACGATAATAAACACGGCTAACTTTAGGGTCATCGTATGGGCGACGCGTGTTAATTAACTTTATTTCCTCACCAGGAGGCGTACTTGAGCGAACTAGTTTGAAAAAGCTTTGTGGGTTTTCTGAAGTAAAATAAATATGTGCTAAAAACCAATGCTCATAAATATACCGTGCTGATAACTGATACTTTAAGCTATCTTGATTTAAAAATGCTTCCCAGCCCGCTATTTTATTCTGATCATATTTACTCGGTGGCTGAATATGTGACATTTTACCACCACCTTTAAGCCAGTTCTGTAAATGATTAAACTCTTCACGCGAAACACCAGGTAAACCATAAGGCATGCCGCCATGAGGTTGATCATTTGCCAATTGATCAAACTCACCCATTGTTGCGCAGGTTTGCGAACGCGCTAACGAAAAGTCGAACTCATCATCTAGCACTTCATTTACTGGCAATTCATGGCTTTGCTTTAGCACCAGGCTATTAAATAACACACTGCCCGCTAAGTTAGCTTCTTCACTTTGCACGCGCTCATTTAGCACTGGCGTAAAGTTTTTTTCTCGCCATTGCTGAGTATTAGTTGCATCAAATAATAAACGGCTTGGGGTCGTTGCCAATAAACGAGTTCCATCGTAAACGAGCTCTTTACTCAAACCTCGATCAATACCTTCAGGGGATGAGAGCTTAAGCTGGCATGGTGCATCGTAACAACCATGACAAACTACGCAGCGGGTATCGAGTACAGGTTTTACATTTTGTAAAAAATCAGCACCAGCACCTGTTGTATGAGGCACCATTCTCTCTTGTGTTTGTTCAGGTCCAAAAAGATCATCGTAGTGAGCATTTCCCAAATATGCACAACCACTTAAAATAATGAGTACTATCGTACTTATTAGTATTTTTCTCATTCGTCGTCCTCATCACCTAAATCAAAGGTGGGCATCATATCCATTTGAGGAGAAACGAATGTATTCTGACCTTCAGTATTCAAAACAATACTTAAAAGAGGACCATGCGTTAATGTTATCTGCGCATCGTGCTCTTGATCTAATATAGCTAGGTACAGAGGATTAGTTATAAGCAACTCATAACCGCTAACAGTAATAGCGACACTGCTATCTTCACTTGGGTTCTGGCAAATTTGAGCAAGTAACTCATCATCAAGTCCAATTGATATTTCAAAATCAGGCTGCTCTAAGTCTCTATTACTTAATGATTCATCTAATAGAAATAAAGGGAGGGTTAAATTACTATCTTGTTCAAATTCCATTGCGTTCTCTGCACTTTCTGACGATTTAATTGACGAGTATTATATCAAACTAGCGAGCAAATTAACGCTAAAGCTAATGTAACTGTGTTTAAACGTCATCCATAACAGATTCGATCACCGAAAATGCAGCACCTTGAGGGTCGCATATAACACTAAAACGACCAACATCGGGGATATCTGTTGCAGGAACACATACTTGTCCACCTAAGCTAGCGGCTTTGCTAACAATTACATCGCAACTCTCTACTGCAAAATAAATCATCCAATGAGCAGGGGTATCATCAGGCCATTCACTTGTCATTTCAAGCATACCGGCAATTGGTTGTCCATCGACTAAAAATAAAATGTAGTCCATCCCTTCCATAGGCTTTATTTCGCTTTCCCAGCCTAGTAAAGCACAGTAAAAGTCTCGACTTACTTTACTATCTCTTGTTGCTAACTCATGCCAATAAGGCGTATTTAATTCACCTAAGTGCTTACAACCTGTATGCTCATTCCCCTGCCATAGTGCAACAGTTGCGCCTACTGGATCTTTTAGCATAAGCATGCGACCTGCATTCATAACATCATGAGGGCCGGCAATAACTTCAGCACCCAGTTCTTTTGCTTTTAGCGCACAATCATCAACATTATCGACGGCAATGTAAGCCAACCAATGACTTGGGATACCTGCACTAATTTGCTCTTTAGGCATTTCGTACATTGCAGCGATATCATCACCTTGCTTTTGTAGCATGGTGTAGTATATGTTCTCTCCAATAGGTTGATCGTCATGCCCCCAATCAAATAATGATGTATAAAACGCCTTACCGTCTTTCCAATTGTGCGTACAAAGCTCTGACCAACAAAAAATACCATGCGGATGGTTTTCAACTTTACTCATGATTAAGCCCTTATTATTCTAATTTTACCTAAACGAACTCTGTCACATTTTATAAACGAGATAATGGAACAGACTATAAATTGAGATTAGAGCAATAACTAAGCGGAGTCGATAAAAGAAGGGCAAAAATTCGTTATTCAGGTGTTTCATATTTGAGGTTTTTAACGCAGTTAGGGTCAGATTTAATCCCTCAAATTGATTAAATATTATTGCTGATCGATATAAATTATTTACTAAGAAGTCCTTCGCTCTAGAGGAATACCTAAATCACTTTTCTGCCGATGTAAAAAAGCCCGACTATTTCTAGTCGGGCTCTCTACAATTTGAAGTCGGTGCGCTACGTAGTAGGATGTCGTAGTGCCCACAGCGGTGGGGAGCCACAGTGAAATGCTACACTCTCTTTGTGTCGGGAGTCGCTACGCTCGCCCGACCTACGTGATGGGTGTTGATGTGAGTGTGTGTTAATTGCGCGTATTTTACTTTTCTGCAGACGTAAAAAAGCCCGACTATTTCTAGTCGGGCTCTCTACAATTTTAAGCCTGGTAATGTCCTACTTTCACATAGCAAATGCTACACTATCATCGGCGCTGTTTCGTTTCACTACTGAGTTCGGCATGGAATCAGGTGGGTCCAAAACGCTATTGTCACCAAGCAAATTTGGGCGTTAATTCGTATTTCTACGCATTAACTGAATTTGGAAAATATCTGATAATATTTTTTAAGTCGTTCTAAATAATGTCTACTTTAGTTATATTAACTTCTTCGCTTGTTTCACTATCACATAAAACGCGTTTGGCGTTGTATGGTTAAGCCTCACGGGTAATTAGTACAAGTTAGCTTAATGGCTCACACCACTTCCACATCTTGCCTATCAACGTTGTAGTCTTCAACGGCCCTTCAGAGACTTTAAAAGTCTAGTGAGAACTCATCTCGAGGCCTGCTTCGCGCTTAGATGCTTTCAGCGCTTATCAGTTCCGAACGTAGCTACCGGGCAATGCCATTGGCATGACAACCCGAACACCAGCGGTTCGTTCACTCCGGTCCTCTCGTACTAGGAGCAACCCCTCTCAATTCTCAAACGCCCACGGCAGATAGGGACCGAACTGTCTCACGACGTTCTAAACCCAGCTCGCGTACCACTTTAAATGGCGAACAGCCATACCCTTGGGACCGACTTCAGCCCCAGGATGTGATGAGCCGACATCGAGGTGCCAAACACCGCCGTCGATATGAACTCTTGGGCGGTATCAGCCTGTTATCCCCGGAGTACCTTTTATCCGTTGAGCGATGGCCCTTCCATTCAGAACCACCGGATCACTATGACCTACTTTCGTACCTGCTCGACGTGTCTGTCTCGCAGTTAAGCTGGCTTCTACCATTACACTAACCGTACGATGTCCGACCGTACTTAGCCAACCTTCGTGCTCCTCCGTTACTCTTTAGGAGGAGACCGCCCCAGTCAAACTACCCACCAGGCACTGTCCGTAACCCCGATTCAGGGGCCAACGTTAGAACATCAAAACTACAAGGGTGGTATTTCAAGGACGACTCCACAACAACTAGCGTCGCTGCTTCAAAGTCTCCCACCTATCCTACACATGTAGGTTCAATGTTCAGTGCCAAGCTGTAGTAAAGGTTCACGGGGTCTTTCCGTCTAGCCGCGGGTACACAGCATCTTCACTGCGATTTCAATTTCACTGAGTCTCGGGTGGAGACAGCGTGGCCATGGTTACACCATTCGTGCAGGTCGGAACTTACCCGACAAGGAATTTCGCTACCTTAGGACCGTTATAGTTACGGCCGCCGTTTACCGGGGCTTCGATCAAGAGCTTCTCCCTAAGGATAACCCCATCAATTAACCTTCCGGCACCGGGCAGGTGTCACACCGTATACGTCATCTTGCGATTTTGCACAGTGCTGTGTTTTTAATAAACAGTCCCAGCCACCTGGTCACTGCGGCTCCCGTCCGCTTAGAGAGCAAGTCTCATCACAGATAGGAGCGTACCTTCTCCCGAAGTTACGGTACGATTTTGCCTAGTTCCTTCACCCGAGTTCTCTCAAGCGCCTTAGTATTCTCTACCTGACCACCTGTGTCGGTTTGGGGTACGATTCCATATAATCTGAAGCTTAGAGGCTTTTCCTGGAAGTATGGCATCAGCAACTTCATCACCGTAGTGACTCGTCTCGTGTCTCAGGTTTAATGTTTGTCCGGATTTACCTAAACAAACGCCCTACTCACTTTCACATAGACTACCAACGCTATGCTTGCTTAGCCTGCTCCGTCCCCCCATCGCAATTATATCGAGTACAGAAATATTAATCTGTTTCCCATCGACTACGCCTTTCGGCCTCGCCTTAGGGGTCGACTTACCCTACCCTGATTAACATGGGATAGGAACCCTTGGTCTTCCGGCGTGGGAGTTTTTCACTCCCATTATCGTTACTCATGTCAGCATTCGCACTTCTGATACGTCCAGCATACCTCCCGGTACACCTTCAACCGCTTACAGAACGCTCCCCTACCACTCAGAATAAATTCTGAATCCGCAGCTTCGGTGCATAGTTTAGCCCCGTTACATCTTCCGCGCAGACCGACTCGACCAGTGAGCTATTACGCTTTCTTTAAAGGATGGCTGCTTCTAAGCCAACCTCCTGGCTGTCTGGGCCTTTCCACATCGTTTCCCACTTAACTATGACTTTGGGACCTTAGCTGGCGGTCTGGGTTGTTTCCCTCTTCACGACGGACGTTAGCACCCGCCGTGTGTCTCCCGGATATTACTTTACGGTATTCGGAGTTTGCAAAGGGTTGGTAAGTCGGGATGACCCCCTAGCCTTAACAGTGCTCTACCCCCGTAAGTATTCGTCCGAGGCTCTACCTAAATAGATTTCGGGGAGAACCAGCTATCTCCCGGTTTGATTAGCCTTTCACTCCTAGCCACAGGTCATCCCCTAACTTTTCAACGTTAGTGGGTTCGGTCCTCCAGTTGATGTTACTCAACCTTCAACCTGCCCATGGCTAGATCACCGGGTTTCGGGTCTATACCTTGCAACTAGTCGCCCAGTTAAGACTCGGTTTCCCTACGGCTACCCTATTCGGTTAACCTCGCTACAAAATATAAGTCGCTGACCCATTATACAAAAGGTACGCAGTCACCCAACAAGTGGGCTCCTACTGCTTGTACGTACACGGTTTCAGGTTCTATTTCACTCCCCTCACAGGGGTTCTTTTCGCCTTTCCCTCACGGTACTGGTTCACTATCGGTCAGTTGGGAGTATTTAGCCTTAGATGATGGTCCACCTATATTCAGTCAAAGTTTCACGTGCTCCGACCTACTCGATTTCACTTAAAATGTCTTTTCATGTACGGGACTATCACCCTGTATCGTGGCACTTTCCAGAGCCTTCCATTAACACATAATAAGCTTAAGGGCTGTTCCGATTTCGCTCGCCGCTACTTTCGGAATCTCGGTTGATTTCTTTTCCTACGGGTACTTAGATGTTTCAGTTCTCCGCGTTCGCCTCGTTAACCTATGTATTCAGTTAACGATACCTGCAAGCAGGTGGGTTTCCCCATTCGGAAATCCTAGTCTCAAGCGCTTTTTACTAGCTTGACTAGGCTTATCGCAAGTTAATACGTCCTTCATCGCCTCCAACTGCCAAGGCATCCACCGTGTACGCTTAGTCACTTAACCATACAACCCAAACGGGTCTTTGTTTTGTGACAGTTTAACTTCGCCAGAAGTTAATATTGAATACTAAAGTAGATACCAATCAATCAACTCAAAGAGTTAATTAAATGGCACTGAATGGTACTGCTACCATTCTTTTTTTACTTTTGAAAACTCTTGATAAATACAATGTATCTATCAGAATTTTATTATCAGCTTTTCCAAATTTTTAAAGAGCAAGAGATACAAAAACCTCTCAAAATTAAACACACTCTATTCTCAGGCGGTTAATGGCCCGATAAAGAATATTTATTTTTAAGAAGTAAAAGTGGTGGAGCTAAGCAGGATCGAACTGCTGACCTCCTGCGTGCAAGGCAGGCGCTCTCCCAGCTGAGCTATAGCCCCACATATGCTGGTACTTACTGTTTTAACCATCTTCTTGATTAGACAAGAAGTGGTGGGTCTGAGTAGATTTGAACTACCGACCTCACCCTTATCAGGGGTGCGCTCTAACCAGCTGAGCTACAGACCCAAAACAATAAGTGTTGTTCTCTTTACAATAACAATCATCTGTGTGGACACTACGAACAAATAAGTTCTAAATCGTATAAGGAGGTGATCCAGCCCCAGGTTCCCCTAGGGCTACCTTGTTACGACTTCACCCCAGTCATGAATCACTCCGTGGTAAACGTCCTCCCGAGGGTTAGACTATCTACTTCTGGAGCAACCCACTCCCATGGTGTGACGGGCGGTGTGTACAAGGCCCGGGAACGTATTCACCGCGTCATTCTGATACGCGATTACTAGCGATTCCGACTTCATGGAGTCGAGTTGCAGACTCCAATCCGGACTACGACGCACTTTAAGTGATTCGCTTACTCTCGCGAGTTCGCAGCACTCTGTATGCGCCATTGTAGCACGTGTGTAGCCCTACACGTAAGGGCCATGATGACTTGACGTCGTCCCCACCTTCCTCCGGTTTATCACCGGCAGTCTCCTTAGAGTTCTCAGCATTACCTGCTAGCAACTAAGGATAGGGGTTGCGCTCGTTGCGGGACTTAACCCAACATCTCACAACACGAGCTGACGACAGCCATGCAGCACCTGTATCAGAGTTCCCGAAGGCACCAAACCATCTCTGGTAAGTTCTCTGTATGTCAAGTGTAGGTAAGGTTCTTCGCGTTGCATCGAATTAAACCACATGCTCCACCGCTTGTGCGGGCCCCCGTCAATTCATTTGAGTTTTAACCTTGCGGCCGTACTCCCCAGGCGGTCTACTTAATGCGTTAGCTTTGAAAAACAGAACCGAGGCTCCGAGCTTCTAGTAGACATCGTTTACGGCGTGGACTACCGGGGTATCTAATCCCGTTTGCTCCCCACGCTTTCGTACATGAGCGTCAGTGTTGACCCAGGTGGCTGCCTTCGCCATCGGTATTCCTTCAGATCTCTACGCATTTCACCGCTACACCTGAAATTCTACCACCCTCTATCACACTCTAGTTTGCCAGTTCGAAATGCAGTTCCCAGGTTGAGCCCGGGGCTTTCACATCTCGCTTAACAAACCGCCTGCGTACGCTTTACGCCCAGTAATTCCGATTAACGCTCGCACCCTCCGTATTACCGCGGCTGCTGGCACGGAGTTAGCCGGTGCTTCTTCTGTCAGTAACGTCACAGCTAGCAGGTATTAACTACTAACCTTTCCTCCTGACTGAAAGTGCTTTACAACCCGAAGGCCTTCTTCACACACGCGGCATGGCTGCATCAGGCTTGCGCCCATTGTGCAATATTCCCCACTGCTGCCTCCCGTAGGAGTCTGGGCCGTGTCTCAGTCCCAGTGTGGCTGATCATCCTCTCAAACCAGCTAGGGATCGTCGCCTTGGTGAGCCATTACCTCACCAACTAGCTAATCCCACTTGGGCCAATCTAAAGGCGAGAGCCGAAGCCCCCTTTGGTCCGTAGACATTATGCGGTATTAGCAGTCGTTTCCAACTGTTGTCCCCCACCTCAAGGCATGTTCCCAAGCATTACTCACCCGTCCGCCGCTCGTCAGCAAAGTAGCAAGCTACTCTCTGTTACCGCTCGACTTGCATGTGTTAGGCCTGCCGCCAGCGTTCAATCTGAGCCATGATCAAACTCTTCAATTAAAAAGTTTTATGTCTTTCGACAGCTCAATGAATTCTGAATTTTTTAATATCTTTCGATATTGAATTGACTGTGCCGAATAATTACCGAAATAACTATTCTGTTGGTCACTCAGTTTTCAATTGAGACTCTAATTTGTTTGCCTCATTACTTGTTCAATAAAGAACGAAGTAGCTTGGCTGTTAGAACTCAATCTGTACGAGTGCCCACACAGATGATTGCTTTATATTGTTAAAGAACGTTTTGAGTCGCTTTGGCGCCTCAAGGGATGCGTATAATACATCCTTTATTTTTCGAGTCAACACTTTGTTTTAAACTTTCTTTTTTGAAGATTTAAAACCGAAGTTTTATTTAACTCTCTAAGTAGTTCGCGTCTCGCTAGGCGTTGACGTTTCCCGTCTCAGTGGGGTCGCATTATAGGGAGATCCGAAAACAGATCAACCCTTTTTTTAGATCTTTTTACTGTTCGAACAAAAATAGAACAAAACCACGTAAAACCACATGAAAACCCGTCTAAGATGATGCTTTTTTATGCTCTTATTTATTATTTAATACAAATATCATTGCTATGTTTGATTTAGGCGTTAAGATAGCAAGTTCACAATGTTAAATTAATGTTTATTTCCTGTTTATTGGTAGATCTAAAATGAAATTACCCGATCAAAAATCTTTTATCTTCTCTGTTATTCTTGCTGTAGTTGGTTTTGTTGTTGTTGAGTTTGCTTTAGGCGGCTTAGCTTTAAACCCTGCATTACTATTTGGTGCTGGTTTATTAATAGGTGCGATTGCTATTGCTGCAATATCATCTGATGTGACTGAAGAAGCTGAAGTTAAAACAAAAACGCTTTATGTTGGTAACCTTCCTTATCGTGCAAACGAAGGTGTGGTTCGTGCATTATTTGAAGAACAAGGCAAAGTATTCAATGTTCGTTTATTAAAGGATAAGAATACTGGCAAACGTCGTGGATTTGGTTTTGTTGAAATGGCGCAAGCTGATGCAGACAATGCAATTGATAACTTGAACGATAGCGAGTTCCAACAACGTACTTTAAAGGTACGTGAAGCAAAACAAAAACAAGAAGATGATTCTAATGCTCTACGTACTGAGACGGATCAGTCAGTGTAACTAGCTTTACCGCTAGCTTATTGCTAAACACATCAGCCGTTGCATAATATTGCAGCGGCTTTTTTATGTCTGTTTGTTTATCCACACATAAGTTAAGTTGGTTAAGTAGGAAGTTGACTCTATTTGCTATCGCTACACCTGAATCAAGTAATTTTACATTCCCTTCAAAGTACTGACTAATCGGCCCTGCTAATATCGGAAAGTGCGTACACCCTAGTACAAGTACATCTATAGTTTTATCTATATGTAGTTCATCAAGTACTTGATACAATTTATTTGTATCGAAAGAACCTGTAAAAAAGCATTCCTCAGCTAACGTTACTAATTCAACACTGCTATAAAGGTTAACGATTACATTACGTGCATGTTCAGCAATTAATGTTTTTGTGTATGAACTGGCGACCGTTGCCGGTGTGGCTAACAAGCCAATATGATTTGAGCGTGTTAATTCTGCCGCAGGCTTTATTGCTGGCACAACACCTACAATAGGAATATCCGTAATTTGGCGAACAGCGCTGAGTGCAGATGTAGAAGCGGTGTTACACGCTATTACAATTAAATCGACGTTAAGCGTGTTGGCTTTGATGAAATGAATAAGTGAACATAATCGGTTAATTATAGTTTGTTGGGACTGAGCACCATAAGGTAGTAATGCATTATCCATAAAATAGCTGTACTGAGCATTGGGGATACTTTGCTTGATATGTTCAAGTACAGTAGTTCCACCAATACCTGAATCAAAGACCATTATATGCGCTGACAAACTACCGTTCCTACTTTACTTTAAGATCGGCAGTTTGCCATGAGGTTTTTATAAAAGAAAGTAGTTTAACTTTGCGTGGCTTCTAAATCAGTAAGCCTGTCGGCTGCTGAATTTAACTGATTAAGGTTTTCGAACATAGACTTTGTATAATCTACTAACTTATCTATTTGTTCCTGATCTTGATTTAACCATTGGAGAATGCCAGCTAGCTGATTTTGTAATCCAAGCTCACCCGCTTTTTCAAAAGCATTTTTAAGGTCGTCATTAAAAGGGGCTAACCCCTCTGCTACTTGTTTTTCTGGTGCTGGTTTATATTCTTCATAGCTTTTAACTGTTGCTATTGTTTTTGTTTGGCGTAAATCCATAGAAAAAGCCACCAGCTGATCGCTGTCTAAACTCAGCTCTTGCGCTTGTTCAAATGCTTCATCTAAATCACCACCAAAAAAGGTTTTACTTAAATCTTGTAAGTCTTCCATCATCGCATTAATAGCTTCTTGCTCTTGCTCGTTTAAGTCACCATTTACCGACATCGAAAATGATACCTGTCGAGATTGCGATGATGAGCTTGCAAACGACTCACTATTACTGTTTTGCTGATAGCCACTTGCCGATTGAGATTCAAATGCATCAGCAAAGCTAATACTTACCTCATCGCCTTCTGCGGTAGTGAATTTATACTCTGCATTGCTAGTCATACTGACATATTGAGCCTGGCTTATATTTACGCTGGCAGGTTGTGGGTTAAATAACGACTCTTCAAACTTATCCAGCCCATTGTAAATTCCCTCTTTGGACTTATTAATGCCCTCTTCCATGTCATCATTAAATACGCCAGTACCTTTGAGTTCATCAACAGCGTCATCAATCCCTATTTGGACTCCTTTGCGCGCATCGCCTAGCATATCTTTGAGCTTTTCGTCATCAGCGCCGTTAGCTTTTGCTTTATTTACAGCACTACTTACAAAATCGAGTACGTTTTTTACTATTTCATCAAAATCAAATAGTGGTTTATCTGCTTTTTTTTCTGCGATAGGTAATCCAAGCTGCTCAGCCATTTTATCGCCAAGCACCTTTGCAGCCAACTCTCGGCCTCGTTGTTGATAGCTATCTTGAGGAGACGTAATTGTAGGTTGCTGTATATCAGCTTTATTATTGAATTTATTGATGTTGTTGTTTGGCGTAAAGCCATAATTACCTATTTTCATGATTCGTCTCCTAAGCGTGCGTAGTTTATTATCGGCTATAACAACAAAAACTAAAGTACAATGTTCAATAAAACAGCATAAATGCTAGCCAAAACTAGACAAATACGCAGCGCTCCCTACAATAGCGCCGATAAACAGATCTTAGATAAGGTAGTAGCGTTAATGGCAGTTATTAAAATAGATACCACACAGTACCAAGCGCAGTTAAGTGAAAAAGAGCAGCGTATTAGTGCGCAGTTTCAACGTTTTGGTGTGGAGCAATTAGAAGTATTTAGCTCAGAGCCAACTAACTACCGCCAACGTGCTGAATTTAGAGTATGGCACGACGGTGACGATCTGTTTCACATTATGTTTGATCAACAAACAAAAGAAAAAATCCGTGTTGATACATTTGATCCAGCAGCGCCTCTAGTAGGTGAAATAATGCAGGTGATGATTGAGAATCTTAAGCCTTGTGAAATATTACGCCGTAAGTTATTTCAAATCGATTACCTATCAACGCTAAGCGGTGAAATTTTAGTAAGCTTGCTTTATCACAAACCACTGGATGATGAATGGTTAAGTGAAATTAAAGCACTGAAAGAAAAGCTTAGCAGTAAATACAAAATTGACTTTATAGGCCGTGCTCGCAAACAAAAAGAAGTGCTGGGTGATGACTTTGTAACTGAGCGTTTAACAGTTAATGGTCAAGAGCTTATTTATCAACAAGTAGAAAATAGCTTTACTCAGCCTAATGCAAAAGTAAATATTAATATGCTGGAGTGGGCGCAAGATTTATGTAAACCACTTAAAAATGATTTATTAGAACTGTATTGCGGTAACGGTAACTTTTCAATTGCATTAGCGGGCTGTTTTAATAAAGTATTAGCGACGGAAATATCAAAATCATCTGTTCACTCTGCTCAATACAACATTGCTAAAAACAACGTAGAAAACTTAGATATTATTCGTATGTCGAGTGAAGAGTTTACTCAAGCAATGAATGGCGAGCGTACTTTTTCGCGTTTAGAAGGGATTGATTTAAAAAGCTATGATTGCCAAACCATATTAGTTGATCCACCACGCGCGGGCATGGATGAATTAACGTGTGACTTAGTGGCTAATTACGAAAACATAATTTATATATCCTGTAATCCTGAAACTCTTGAGCGTGACCTTGATCACTTAACACGTACGCATAACGTTAAGCGCTTTGCTATATTTGATCAGTTCCCTTATACGCATCACATTGAGTCGGGCGTTTTCTTACAGCGCAAATAAATACGCTCAGTAAACGTTACCCATAAAAAAGCTCCTTAAGGAGCTTTTTTTGTTTTAGCTAAACTTACTTGTTAGCTAGGTAATTTATTAATTTGCTAATGTCTTCAGGTTTAGTAATACCCGACTCACGACCTAGGTTTAATTTGTACTTACCATTTACAATAAAGGTAGGTACGCCACGTAGTGCGCCTTTTTCTTTAAAGTAGTCTTGATCGCGTTTCATTTTAGAGCTCAGCGTACGTACCGAGAAGCTTTTAAACAGCTTATCAAACTTATCACCATCAACGCCCTGCGCTACAAATATATCTTTTACATCTGCAAGCTCATTAAATTTAGCGCGCTTTGTATGGATATGATTAAAGATTGCAGAAATAATCTGATCTTTTTGTGGAAGCACTTCAGCTGTCGCCAGTGCTTGGCTCATCATCTGTTGGTTTTCTGGGTCACGTACACCTACAAAATCAACATGGCTCTTTTTAAATTTAACGTTTTTATCAAGCTTAGGCTTAAACTCACCAATTAGTGCTTCCATGTTATTACATGCAGGGCAGTAAAATGAGAAGAACTCTTTAACCTCTGGCTTTTTAGTTGCACGCTCAGAAACTACGTCGTAATGCACGCCTTCTTCATACGTTGCTGCAAAGCTTGTTGCTGCCATAGGAAGTAATATTGCAAGCAAACCTGCTTTAACTAATTTAATCATTATTATACTCCGAAATTTATAGTGCTAATAAAAACGCTACTAACTCATCAAGTTCTTTTTGATTTTTGATGGTGTTGAGGTTTATTTTATATTTATCGTTAACAATAAAAGTAGGTACACCTGTAAGTGCGCCTAATTTTGAATATTTATTCTGTTTGTTTTGCATTGCTTGCTCAGCTGAAATAACAGGCATGCTTGCAATCTCTTGATCAAATGTTGCGCTATCAATACCATTTACTTCAAGTAATTTTTTAACGTCTTTCATTTCAGTTAATGGTGCACGTTGAACATGGATACTTTTAAAAATTTGATCGCTAATACTTTGCGCCTGACCATGCTGCTTAGCAATTAAGTAAGCAAAGCTTAAATTACTTTGTGCTTGTGGTGACACGCCACCTAAAAAGTTAACGTGGTTTTTAATAAACTCAGCGCCTTCTGGCAAGCCTTTTTCAATTGCTTTTGCTACTGGTTCAAACTTAAAGCAATGTGGACAGTAAAATGAGAAAAACTCAGTTACTTGCGGTGACTTGCTTTTGTCTACATCTATAACAGTGTATTGATTATCAACTTCAAACTGTGCAGCAAGTGCTGCAAATGGTAAACATAAAAGCAATAAACTCAGTTTTAATTTTTTAAGCATTTGTATCTCGTTGTACTTGTCTTTAAATAAAATATTACGGCAATAACTTTAACGGTGCTTCTTGCAATGCTGCAAGTTGCTCTTTCAGTGCTAAAATTTGTTGCTCCCAGTATTTGTCATCAGCAAACCATGTAAAGTTCCGCACAAAAGCAGGATCACTCCATCGTTTAGCTACCCATCCCATATAATGAATAATACGCATTGCTCGCAGCGGTTCAATTAATTTGAGTTGAGAGTGATCAAAATCACAAAACTCTTCATACGCATTTACAAGGGTGTCTAACTGTAACAGTTGCGTCGCTCTATCGCCACTGAGCATCATCCATAAATCTTGGATTGCAGGACCTTGGCGGCTGTCATCTAAATCAACAAACATTAGCGCATCACCTGCCCATAAAATATTACCAACGTGGCAGTCACCATGTAAGCGAATACTTTGCACATCTTTATACTGCTTTTGCGCCTGCTCTATCACTAAATCTAAAATAGTATAAAAGGCAGTATTTATTCCCATAGGTACTAAGTTACTTTTTTGAAGATGAACTTTGGCTGTATGCAAATACTCCTCGCAGGTAACTGTTGGCCTGTAAGTAAAAGGTTTTGTTTTAGCTACTTGGTGCATACGGCCAATTAAACGCCCCATTACATCAAGCTGATCTAAATTATCAACCTCAAATAAACGCCCGCCTACACTTGGAAACAACACAAACAAATACCCTTCGTGTTCAAACAAGCTTTGCCCATTATATAAAATAGGGGCAACAACGGGTACTTCTGCATCCGCTAGTTCAAATGCAAAGTCATGCTCTTCTTGAATTTGCTCTTTACTCCATCGCTCTGGGCGATAAAACTTCACTACGTAACGCAGGCCATCATCCGCTTTAAATTGGTACACTCTGTTTTCATAGCTATTGAGCGCCAATAAACCAGATTCGGCGTACACACCTACGCTTTCTATTGCATCGAGTATTAGGTCTGGTGTTAAGTCAATAAAACTAAATTTACTCATACTCTTCTTATATAAAATAAAAGCGGGTTATATACCCGCTTTTGTTAATTGCTATATCAACTTACCTAATTAAGGTAAGTTGCGATTATCGCGCTTTAAAAAAGTTACTCGACTGCGATATTGTCTCATCCGGCTCATCTACCGGTGAAAGCACAAAGTTAAACTCAGTCATCGGCGCCTTCAAATCATAAGGGTCCATTACAAGTGACAATGGCACGTTATGAGATTCCCCTGCCTGCACAGTAAATGACTGCTTACCAATATACTTAAAGTTATCTAACCCTTGTACTTTAATATTAAAGGTTTGCTCGTACTGCGCTTTATTAATTACCTTTAATGTATAGGTGTTCTCTACTAAACCATCAAAATCGACACGATATAATTGGTTTCGGTCACGAATAATATCAAAGTCCATTGTTTTACGCAGTGCTATATTAGCGACAAGCGCTCCCGTAAGCACAACAAGTATGACCGTGTAACCAATAATTTTAGCTCGCAGTGGATTCGTTTTATTTTCTGGGGTTTCGAGATTTCGCTCAGTCGTATATGAAATAAGCCCACGCGGATATTCCATTTTATCCATTACGCCATCACACGCATCAATACATGCACCACAGTTGATACACTCAGCTTGTAGCCCATTTCTAATATCAATACCTGTTGGGCACACTTGAACGCACAAGTTACAGTCTATACAGTCGCCTAACTCTAAATCTTTATGGTCTACTTTACGTGAACGAGGACCACGGCTTTCACCTCGGCTTTCGTCGTACGTTACGGTGTATGTGTCTTTATCAAACATAGCTGATTGAAAACGAGAGTAAGGGCAAATGTGTAAACACATAATTTCTCGCATCCAACCGGCATTACCATAGGTACACGCAGCAAAGAAAATAATGCTGACTAGTGCATAACCGCCTATATCAAACGTTACAAAGTCAGGGAGTAACTCCCTTATTGGCGTAAAATAACCCACAAAAGAAATTGCGGTATACAACGAAAACAATACCCAACTAGTATGCTTTGCCGTCTTACGCCAAAACTTATCAAAATTCATGGGTCGTTGATCGAGTTTTTTACGTTGATTAGCCGTGCCTTCAAGCTTTTCTTCGAACCAAATAAAAATAAAAGTCCAAACAGTTTGCGGACATGTGTAGCCACACCACACCCGTCCATAGAAGGTGGTCACTAAAAACAACGCAAATGCTGCCAACATAAAGATAAACGCTAATATAGTAAAATCTTGAGGCCATAGCGTTAAACCAAAAATATTGTATTTTTGACCAATTAGATCAAACAGCACAGCTTGCTGGCCATTAAAATTAATCCAAGGTAGTAACATAAACGCAAGCAGGCCTAAGAAGCCAATGCGCTGTCTAAGTAATTGATGTAGGCCTTTTACAGCACGCACATAAATACGATTTCGGGGATTGAACCTATCATCTTGACGGCTTAAATCCGGTTTTTGGATTTTCACCTCTACAGGGATATTCTTTACTTTAATTTGCTTGTCCATCGAAGTTCCTCAACGCCGCTTGGAAATAAAAATCCAGCAATACTCAAGTACTCTATACTTAAAGTTAGCAAGTTACTTGCTAGGCATATTTACTTTAATAAATTGCCTTCTCGAATACTTTCAGATATTTCAGAAATATCTGACTGCTGTTAACCATTATAACAATGTTGGTTAAAATTACTGGCATAGATTGCTAATAATTTATTCATCCCAGTTACTTGCTTTTAAAATGCAGTTTATTACACTGCATGGTAATTCAACCCTACTTAGATCAAGGTTTACGTATCCATGAAAAAATTTATTATTTTGGTAGTTGTGATCCTTGCCTTTTTTACAATCGATCACCCACTTATAAAAGAACCTCGCGAAAGGTTACTAGGTGAAGGCATCGGCTTTTTAAGTGATGCAAGCAAGGTCAATAGAAGCCCAGCTGCAAATATGGCTAAAAATAGGATCAGCAGTCAACTTAAACTATCTGAATCTGAAGGTGAGTATGTAGAAAAAACGTTTACAACAGATGACTCTGTTCAGTTATTTCACCTACGCTATTGTCGTGAGCGTGACTTAAACCTTTATTTTTATGACGACCGTTTAAATACGGTATGTAAAATAGTGACTGAAGCATTAGAACAAAAGCGAGCAAAGTAGTGGATTTTTCAGGATTAAATAAAAAAGCAAGCGACTCATTTCATAAGCAGCGCAATATGCTCAAGCAATTAGCGCAAGGCAAAACATTAGAGTGTGAGAAGTGTAATGGGGTTTTAACACTTGATTTAGCCACCAGCGAGCCTGGTAAAGGCATAGTAAAGTGCGAACATGGCTGTACGGATATTATATTAGAGCTAGGCACTTAGATTAAACTAAGCGCCTAGTATTAATAATTACTCTTCCCAACTCTCGTCGGTTATCAAGCCGCTATTAATTGCGACCACTTCAATTAGTTCAGCAAACCCTAATGCAAAGTCACCCATAGATTCATACTGATACTGACACAAAGCTTCTATTGTCATGTTATTTTGTTTGGCAATCTGAGCTATTGCTAGCTGGTCGAGTGCAAAAAAGCTTAGTGTGCTTAACGCACTTTCTAGTGCTTGTTTAAAATCAACGTCTAATTGCGGTGCATTTAACAAAGGTTCTGCATAAGCTTTCGTTGCAACTAAGAAGCCTTTACTCCACGACTTACAAAATTCAGCATCAAATGTGTCTGGTAATTTATATCCAGTTTCGAACACCTGCTCACTAATTTTGTGATAAAGCGCCATAAACAAAAAAAGCATTTCTTCATCTAAATCATTAGCTGTGTTTGGCAATATCTGCTCAAGCCACTCATGTACATCTAATGGGTTAGGCGAACAAATTACACCAAATAAATAGCCTTGGCTTTGTACAAGGGTCATTGCTTGAGATTGGGTATTTAAAAATGAGCTGAGCTGCTTTGCGTGCAACTCAGTAAATTGGGGTATTTGCATTAAAACTCTTTATATTAAAACATTAAAAGTTGAGCGGATAGCGACCTTGGTTATCTGGTCGGCCTAAAAACTTAACCGCATCATGTACATCTTTAGGTAAGCTGGCATCTGGTTTTACATAACCTGCCACTCTAAAGTCGAAATTAGCTTTAAGTGTAGCATCTGCCTCAAGGCCAAGCGTATTATCTGGGTCAATTAATATAGCAACATCACCCGACTTACAGCTTAACTTACCAGCTAGAGGACCAATATTAAACCATCCATTTAAACCTTGAACATCAATATTAGGACTCGCTATTTCACCTTTTAGTGAATCACAATAAGGTGCGCCTGAGCTGTATTCATCAAGTTCTAAAATCACACGCCCTTTAGCGGTAACAGGTAGAGGAAGTTGCACACGTTGCATTGCACGTTCTACAGTGGAGCGTACTAGTGCATCAGTCACTATTACTTTTTTATTAAAAAGCCCATAGCTTACATCAGCGTAACCCGAAATATCAGTGCGCTCTCGTGGGTTACCAAATTTTATGTTCGCATTTAGTTTGCCTGTAAATAATTTCCAGCCTGCAATATCCCAGCGCACATTATTTAACTGTTCACCATCAAAACGAACTTGCATCATTTGACCTTGCCAAACAGTGCCTACAGTTTGGCCTACTTCTAATTGCTTTGGAAAGTACGGTTTTGCTATATCTAGTGCAATATGTGCTGGTAATTTAATAATACAAAACACAATAAAACTAATTAAAAAGACAGCCGATAACGTTATTATTTTTTTCATTAATTAATTCTCTAATACTAAACGGCTTACGCGCACATAGCCTGATTTATCATCGCGACTTAAATCTAAATTTTCAATTTTTAAACCATGCTGATTTACTAGCTCATCTAGCCATTCTATTAACTGATTAAACTCTACTGAGTCAAGCGTCAAACGAAGTGAATCACTACTGGGCTGCATTTTACTAATATTGATTTTATAGCGTCCACGAGTAGAGTTTACCACTTGGCTTAAGTTTGTATTGCTAGCAACACTGGTGTTGCCTGCAGCCTTTAGCTTAACAATACTGTCATCAACCCAAGCTAATAGCTCTTGTTGTTTAATTTGAGATTGCTGTGCTTTTTCTATCGCGTTATTTAATGGCCTAAATATCCCCATTACTAAAACAAAGATAATAAACACGCCACCAGCGACCATTACCAATTGTTGTTCTTGCTCTTTAAGCGAACGCCACTGTTTCATTAACTGCTTTTTCATACTGCACCTCGCAGTTTAATTTCGCCTACGACATAATCACCGTCATTATTTAAAGACCCTTGCTCAACAGTTAAACCTTGCTTTTCAAGTATGATTTTTACTTTACCAAAAGTTTGGAAGTCTTTAGCCCGTGCACGAATGCGCAGCTCATTACGACGTTTGTCATAACGAAGTGTTTCAGGTGTAAATTCGCTGACTTGCGAAAATACATCAACCAAATTAGTCGTTAAGTCTAAAAAGCCGGATTCACTTGAGCCTTGTATTTTATCTAACGCGCCTTTAATTTGGCTTTTAATTAGATTAGGGCGAACTTTAGTTCCCGGAAATGCTTTTTGATATCTGTCGACTACTTGAGCTTTAGCTACTTCTACTTGTGTATTAAGTTGGTGTAACTCAATAGCTTTTATTGTAATTGTAGAAACCAATGCAACACTTGCTATAATTGCGGCACCTTTCCAGTAACCCCACCACAAAGCGCTTTGTTTTTTAAGCTGATACATACCTTGGCGTAAGTTAAAATTAACGCTATCTAACTGTTTTGCAAATAATGCTAAAGGTAAGTCGTAATCGCTTGTTTGGGCTTGTAAGTTAACGCTTTCAGGAAACTGATTAGCAGGACTAAAATGTTTAATGTCGGGGTTACCCATGGCTGTTAAATAGCCATTCAACCAACTAGATTCAACCGCACTAATATGCCATTGCCCTTGCTTAAACAACCATTGGTTGTTGAGCTCAATAGCAGTTACGGCACCATCATCTGCAAGCGGTAACAACAAAGCATCGGGTAATATTCTGTATACTGATAGATTATGCTCAGCAAATAATGCGAGCCATTGTTCAAACCATTCACGGTCTGTCATTGCTACACGAATTGCATGTTGCTCACCAAGCATTGTCGGCTGCGCTACTGCTATAAACAGTTCATCTACGTCACATGCTATATCTTCTTCAAGCATGTATGGCAATGCTTGCTCAAGCTTGCGATTCCATTTTGTTGGCAAAGCGACCGTTTTTAATTGCACTTGGTCACTGGGTAATAACACGACAACTTCTCGGGTAAGTGCTTTTTCGCTTAGCTCACTTAAATGCTCTGCATTTGGTAACTCGCCACTGGCTATTATTTCTTGTTCTTGTGGTGAGTAAATTAACCAGTTAAGTAATTCTTGTTCGGTTTGACCCGTGCGGATCAACAGTATTTCTGTCACTGTACGCCTCCAAATTTTCGCGCCAGTATCGTTACGTCGCCGTCTTTAGCGTGCAGTAATGTGGTCATCGAAAAACGCAGGTCGACAAAGTTTGCCTGCGTTTGTAATTTAAAATATTCGCTTTTAATACTAAATAGACTTTTTATTGAGTCAGTATTAGTACCGCCTTGCTGCTTCACCTGTTCAAAAAATTCATCGATGGTGTCAAAGCCAGTTTGCGGTCTTGCGCCTAACACCGCTTCTGCGCCAGATAAGCTTAAGCTTTCTATCAAGGCACTGAGTATGAGCGCTTGCTCTGGCAATAATGTATTTACGTTAATAGATAAAAGCGTACTGCCTGGTATTACACATACATATGGCAATACTTTTTCCATCACTAATGGGTTAAAGCCCTTAACTAAACGCAGCTCCGATGTTGATGCAAATAAACTATTGGCTGTCATATACGGAAAATCTCGTGATAAGTACTCGTCTTCTTCTGCACCTGAGCGATACGTAATACTGTTCTCATCAAGCCAATCAAACACACTATCTGCCATCGTCTCTTCTGATTCGTCAGCAGGTAAATCTTCAATGTTTTCAAGTAATGCAAAGAGTGCTTTATGTGCAGGGTTTGTTTTACTTGCGCTATTTTCTTCTGGCGCTATGGCTAACGCATTTAAATTTAAACATGCTTGTAAATCTGTAATTTTGCCACTTAACGTGCCGTTATCAACAGGGTATGAAGCATCTCCTTGAGTTGCCCACACTTGATCGAGTGTTGTTTTATCGGCATCATCTTTTTTACTTTGTATTAGCCCTTTAATAGCAAGCTCTTCTGCACCGTAGGCGTACCATTTAGCTTGTTGGTGACCTTGCAAGTTTGTACTTTTTTGCACTTGAACCATTAAATTAGCACTCATTTCTACTGCTAAAATAGCCGCTAATGCCACAATAAACAAAACAATAACAAGTGCTGCGCCGCGCGATGATTGCTGCTTAACCATTATTCACATCCGTAGTTTGTGTAGCAACAACTTTGCCTTGCCCAGGAACTAAAAA
Source organism: Pseudoalteromonas sp. HL-AS1 (assembly GCF_031198785.1). Lineage (NCBI taxonomy): Bacteria > Pseudomonadati > Pseudomonadota > Gammaproteobacteria > Alteromonadales > Pseudoalteromonadaceae > Pseudoalteromonas > Pseudoalteromonas sp. HL-AS1. The sequence continues at coordinate 320,698 of NZ_CP133569.1, read as the reverse complement.
TACACGACGAATTGGCTCTGCTTCTATTTGTTGCAACGTAACAGCAACCGCTTTAGGGAGGGCTTTAATTTCCCACTGTTCTTGCCATTCGTTTTTATCATCTAAAAACTCAAACTTAAGTTCTTCAATATTTTCTAGCACACGTTGAACTCGCGGCTCCATATTATCAAGCTGATCAACATAAACCCGATAAACACGCTCAAGGTTATCGTCAATCACTCTATAACCAACAGCTTGTAGTTCTGAACGTGGCAATAAGTTAATTGGATTTATCCAGCCATCTCGTACAAACGCGATACCATCGTATTGGCTTTCTAAAACGTAACGACCAGCAAGTAAATATTGTTCTTGAACATCACCCGACTCATTGCGAACTGCGCGTTTGGTCATTTGGCTAAAATCTTGATCCATTAATCTAAATGTTGTTTGCAATCCATTTAGCTCAGCAATCTTTTCATCGGAGGCATCTTTTGCTCTTGTTGTCGTCTCGAGTATTTGATGCGTAGCAATAATAACAAAAGCTAAAATACCCAGTGCAACCATAACTTCAAGTAATGTAAACCCGCGCTGCTTCACTTACTTTTTGCCTTTATTTAAATACGTTGATAACTCATATGCTGAATGCTCATATTTTTCATCCGTAAAAACATTTATGGTTAGTTTTACAAAGCTTTTGTCAGCAGTCGCTGTAACTTCTTGCTGCCAAAACCATTCAACACCGCCCATTACTTCGCTGCCTTTAAGGTTATTTTTACCTTGCCATTGTTCGCCTTTAGTACGCTGTTCAATAATAACGTTTTCGGCGACCCAAGATGCATAGGTTTGCTCTTCAATAGTCGTTAAATGGTGTATATGCTCGCTTGTTGCTTGCATTGCAGCTATACCCGCCATGGCACAAATACTTAATGCCACTAACACCTCTAATAAGGTAAACCCTTTAGTGCGCTTCATTATTCTGGCTCTCGGCGAAAGTTTACTGGTGCAGTAAATTCACCTTCAATGTAATACACAGGCTCGCTTTGCTCTTTTAACTCTAATATAAGTTGAAACGCGCTTACCTCACCTGATGATAAAATAAGTACTTGTGGGATTTTTAACTTTTTTAGCTCAAGCAAGCTGTCTTCATCGCCGCCACTCATAAGCTCGCGCCAGTTAGATTGCTCTAAGAGGTTATCTTGCGCCCACGCTAAATCTTCTAAGTTAAGAGTGAGCTTTAATCTTTCATCTAATTCTATTGGTTTAAAAAGATCTTCACGGTCAAAAGTAATCCACTTTTCACCATCGAAAATTAAATACTCTAATGTATTTTCTTCTACTAATAAGCCCAATTCAACTTGGTTTAAAATAGCAAATTCCGATGCCATATTAATGGTGGTATGCAGCCTTAGTGCTTGAGTATCTAACTCCTCCTCAGCACCGCCTTCTAAGCTATATACCACCATTTTGGTGGCAAAAGCGATGATCACTAATACCACTAAAATTTCTATTAGACTAAAGCCTCTGTTTTTTGCATGGCGCTGCTTAAGGCTTGCTTTCATAGCAAGCCTCTAGCATTAACATGTTCATACAGAACGGTGTACTTAGGCATTATTGTTTTTCTTCGTCCCAGTTACCGATATCGTCATCAGTACCTGCTTCACCGTCTGGGCCCATAGAAAAAATATCAAACTTGCCAATTTCACCTGGGCTAATTAACTGATAAGTATTACCCCAAGGATCTTCTGGTAATTCATTAATAAAGCCACCATCAGGGAAACGTTTTGGAACCGGTTCAATGCTTGTTTGGGTAACTAGCGCTTCAAGACCTTGCTCTGTGCTTGGGTAGCTCTTATTTTTAAGCTTGTATAAGCTCATTGCATCTTCTAATTGCTGGATATCTAGATGTGCTTTATCAATAGCAGCCTCTTCTTGCTGACCCATAATGTTAGGTGCAACAATTGACATAATCATCCCGATGATAACCAGTACCACCATCACTTCTAGTAAAGAAAAACCTGATTGTTTATTCACGTAATTACCTCATTATTCTAAAAACATTTAAGTAAAAATGGTTTAGGTAAAACCATTAATATATTTAAAAATTTATTCTAACTTAAAGTCCAACAGCTTTATTCATCGCCATTATTGGCTGCAATATTGCCATTACTATAAATAATACAATAACCGCCATTGAGGCGATCATCGCAGGCTCTAGTAGTTTAAGCGATACATTAACCATGCTCTCAAATTCGCGATCTTGGTTATTTGCAGCACGCTCTAACATTTGCTCTAGTTCACCTGATTTTTCACCACTTGCTATCATATGCAGCATCATTGGTGGAAACAACTTAGTTTGCTGAAGTGCAGCTCTTAAGCTTGCACCCTCACTCACTCTATCGGATGCATCTGCAACCGCTTTTTTAATTTTTTCGTTAATTAATACGCCGCCCGAGATACGCATTCCTTCAAGTAATGGTACCGAGCTTGACGATAAAATACTTAAAGTACGCGCAAAACGTGCGGTGTTAATACCACGAGCCACTTTACCTATGCCTGCCATATGTAGCACTCGGTCATCCCACCAAAAACGTATTTTAGGCTGCTTAAGTGCATACTTAATACCAATGGCTATAGCTGTAATAGCTATTAAACTAATAAACCAATAATTTTGCACAAAATGGCTGCCTGCCATAACCCATTCGGTTGTCCAAGGAAGTACTTGTTTCGTTTTTTCAAACGTTTTTAATATTTTTGGTACTACGGTGCCCAGTAATACCGACACAATACCAATTGCAAATACCACTAATATAATAGGGTAAACCATAGCCTGAGTTATTTGGCTACGCATATGTTGGCGCTGCTCGGTATAGTCGGCTAAACGATTAAGTACTTGGTCAAGGTGACCCGACTTTTCGCCTGCGGCTACCATTGCACGATATAAATCGTCAAAAACATGAGGAAACTCACTAAGACCATCGGCAAGGGTGTAACCTTCAACTACTTTTGAGCGTACCGACATAAGCATCCGCTTTAAACGCGGCTTTTCGCATTGCTCAGCAACTGCCATAACAGCGCCTTCAACAGGAAGTGCCGATTGAATAAGTGTTGCTAATTGCCTTGTAATTAATGCTAGGTCTGAGGTTGAAATTGTCGGCTTAAAAAAGCCACCGAGTAAAGGGGCTTTTTCGCCTTTGACCTGTTTATCACTTTGCGCCGCAGGAACAACTTCAAGCGGCGTTAGTTTTTGATCACGTAAAGTTTGGCGGATTTGTTTAGCTGTATCGGCTTCTAAAATGCCTTTTTTTTCTTTACCTCGGCCATCTAAGGCACGATATTCAAACGCCGCCATAGTTAACCTTCCTCACGGGTAACACGCAATACTTCTTCAAGCGTTGTTTTGCCTGCCAGTACACGGCTACACCCATCTTGGCGAATACTTGGGCTGCGCTTACGAATGTATTTTTCTACGCTTTGCTCGCCTTTACCGTTGTGAATCATTTCGCGTATGGTTTCATCAACTACAAGTAACTCATGAATACCTGTACGACCACGGTAACCATTAAAGTTACACTCTTCACACCCCACAGCTCGATAGATTGTCGGTTGGCTTTCAAAAGGAACCCCTAACAGCTGGCATTCATGCTCATCAGCCGTGTGACCTTCTTTACAGGTATTACATAACGTACGTACTAAACGTTGCGACAACACACCGAGTAACGACGATGAAAGTAAGAAGGGTTCAACACCCATATCTTCCATACGTGTAATTGCACCCGATGCGGTATTTGTATGCAGAGTAGACATAACAAGGTGACCGGTAAGTGACGCTTGAACACCAATTTGCGCAGTTTCAAGGTCGCGTATTTCACCCACCATTACTACATCAGGATCTTGACGTAATATTGCACGTAAACCACGTGCAAATGTCATATCAACTTTTGCATTAACTTGTGTTTGCCCAATGCCTGGAATTTCGTACTCTATCGGATCTTCAACGGTAAGAATATTACGATCGCGTGAGTTAATTTGGCTCATACCAGCGTATAAAGTGGTACTTTTACCAGAGCCCGTAGGCCCTGTTACCAAAATAATGCCGTGGGGTTTACTAATTAAATCTGAAAACAATGCGCGATTTTCTGCGGTCATACCTAAATCTTCAAGGTTTAAGCGCGCGTTATTTTTGTCAAGTAAACGCAGTACTACGCGCTCACCAAAGCTCGATGGCATTGTAGATACACGCACATCAACTGCACGCCCAGCAATACGTAAACTAATACGACCATCTTGTGGAATACGTTTTTCAGCTATATCAAGCTTAGCCATTACTTTAATACGAGATACAAGTAACGATGCAAGTTTACGATTAGGCTTAAGCACTTCTTTAAGCACGCCATCGACCCTAAAGCGAATAACAAGCTCTTGCTCGAAGGTTTCGATATGAATATCAGAAGCCCCTTCTTTAATCGCTTCACTTAGCATGGCATTAATAAGCTTGATGATTGGCGCATCATCGTCACCAGCAAGTAAATCTTCCGTTTGCGGGAGCTCATCAGCAAGCGAGAATAAATCAACCTCGTTGCCAATATCTTCCATCATTTGTTGTGTTTCAGAGCTATCACGTTGGTATGACGCTTCAAGCAATAACTCAAATTTATCATCATCCAATTGCTCAAGTGTAAAACCATGGCCTGCGATACGGCGTACTTCTAATAGTACTTCCACATCTAGCTCACCACGGTAGTAAACTATACGATGATCTTTGTTTTTACCAAGCAACACACCTGCGCGTCTTGCATAGGAAAATGGCAAACGCTTTGCTGGTAACTCAACTAACACATCACTCGTTAATAGCTCATCCTGATTATGCGTTTGAGGATGAACCACATCTTGGTTTATCTCTTGAATCGCATTAGTCATCTTTACGCTCTTGTGCATTTTGTTTACGTAGAGACTCTTCATACGTAGGTGGAAGTACTAGTTCGTCATTCCACTCAGGTAAAATAGGCGTATCTGTCATTGGCATTAACTCAATACCGTCTTCTTTTTGTTTAAACTGCTCACCACGAATAAAGTTATATTTATTAAAGCTTAACTTATTCATGCTTACGCCATCACGAATAATGGTTGGCCGAATAAATACAATAAGATTACGCTTACGACGCGTTGTATTTGTTGATCTAAACAGGTGACCTAAAATAGGGATATCGCCTAATAACGGTACCTTAGAAACACTTTCTTGTACGTCTTCGTCAATTAAACCGCCAAGTACAACCATACCGCCATCATCGGCCATAACCGTTGTTTTAATTGCACGTTTATTAACTGAAATATCAACAGCAGTTGCACCACTTACACTCGATACTTCTTGCTCAATAGTAAGTTGTACTGCAGAGCCATCGTTAATCTGTGGCGTAACTATCAGTTTAATACCGACTTCTTGACGCTCAACTGTTTGAAATGGGTTAGCATTATTACTGCCCGTTTGTGAGCCTGTAATAATAGGCACTTCTTGACCGACTAAAATAGAGGCTTCTTCGTTATCCATTGTAGTAATAGAAGGGGTAGCCAATATATTTGAATTTGTATCAGTGGCAACAGCCTGAATAATTGCGCCCCAATCATTTTTAACAACGCCCAGCGCTAAACCATTAATGCCACTTAGCAATGAAGCAAGCGCATCATAGTCACCCTCAGTCGTTTCGTCATAACTAGTAACGGTTCCAGTTTCTGTACCAATGATAGTTTTAGTTACGGTTGTATCTTGTGCTTGCTCTGCAGCAACAGCTAATGAACCCACGGGAACCGTAGTGCCGTTGTTAAACTGCAACATACCGCCCTGCTCAGAAATCCACTGCAGGCCTAAGTTAACCCCGTCGCCTTCCATTACTTCAATAATAATGGCTTCAACTAGTACTTGGGCACGGCGAATATCAAGGCGTTCAATTACAGATTCAAGTGATCGCATTGTGTCTGGCTGTGCGGTAATAATTAATGAGTTTGAGTCAGGGTGAGACTCTATACTGCTTTCATTATTGCTTCTGCTACGAGTTTTAGTAGTACCGCCTTGTGCATCTTCAACAAGGGACTTACTAACACCCTGCAATACTTTGACCAAATCTTCAGCTTTAGCATAATTTAAGTAAAACACCTTGGTGTTACCTTGGCTTTCTAGCTCACCATCTAAGCGCTTAATGAGCTCAATAGCACGTGTACGTGCTTGGCCTTCACCACTTACAATAACGCTATTAGTTCGGCCATCAGCCACAACTTTTGGAATTAAGAATTCAGGTACACTGCCTTTACCGCTGTCTTTATAAATATTATCTACCACAGAGACAACATCATCTGCCGTCGCATATTTAAGCTTAACGATGTCTACACGCTTGTCACCCGCCTGATCAACAGAGCGAATGATCTCAACTAAGCGATTAACCGATGCTGCATGACCCGTTAGCATCATAACGTTAGCCGCATTAAAGTTGGCAACGTGGCCACCATCTTTTTGATCGCTAAATTGACGAACCAAAGGGCCAAGCTCTTGTACACTTACATTTTTAACACGTACAACACGTGTAATCATCATGTCGCCGCTAGCTTCACTACCTTCGTCAATAAGTGGTACATTTGATTTTTTGGCGTCTGAACTTTTTTCTATCTTAATTATGCCATTGTCCATTTCAACAGCTGAGTAGCCATAAACTTCCAATACATTTAAGAAGAACTGATAATAAAGTGCTTCGTCCATTAACTCATAGCTGCGAACATTTACTTTGCCGCGCACGTTAGGGTCAATAATCACTGTTTTATTAAGGTTTTTACCAACAATATTAATAAACTCGTTGATATCAGTTCCTTTAAAGTTAGCAGCATATTCAACAGCAGAAACAGACAAAGAAATACTTGCCGCCAAAAAAAGTGCTGCGTACTTAGCTAACCCTTTTTTAATTTTTTTGAGGTGTAGCACCTGAACCATTATATTAAAACTCCAAAGCTAAATTATTGCAGACTAAATTGCACATCGATTTGTTCACCATCACGTTCTATAGTGATATTGGCATCTGTACTATTACGCAGCTCGTTGATAGCTGACATAGCCTGTTTTAAATCTGTTAATTGATAGCCATTTATAGAAATAGCCAAATCGTTATTTTTTAATCCCATTTGTTTAAACAGTTCAGGCTCTTTACCTGGACTTAAACGATATCCGATTAGTTCGCCATCATTCATAGCTTGTGAAACACGTATATAGTCAAATAATTTGCCTGGCTCTTCGAGCAGTTCTTCACGTGTTTCTATAATTGCTTCTTTAACGTCTGGATCTGCAGTAGCATCTATTTGTAGTTCACTTGGCTCTACTTTTTGCGGACCCATTTCAGCATCATCACGGGCAGCGAGTACTGGCATAGATACCGTTTTATTAAAATCGAGCCCATCAAGCATCAATGTCTCAAAACGCCCATTAACATTCAAAATAACGCGATCTGGTAATATTTGTGCTACTTCAGCACGCGTGCCTAATACAACTTCTTCAACAAGATAGCTTACTTGCTTACCTTGTGATTCAATAATTGCGATACCTGCTTTATCATCGTTATTAACCGCTACAATACCGGTTAAATTTATACTTAGGCGTGTTTCTGGCGCGTTGTTTATAACCTGCGATTGCTTTGCAGTATTATTGTTGTTTGTTACAGTTTTTTTACCAAATAAGAATTGCTCAACAATATGCTTCGCAGAGTTATTACTCGCACCAGATGTCTGATTAGCATGATGGCTAGGGGTAAGCAGAGTTATCGGTGGTTTTGGCCATAAAAGCCAAACTAGTTTTGATAATAAAAATGCAAGATAAACAACAACTAAGAGTGTCACTAATGCACTTAACTTAGCATGCGGTAAACGAGTTAAAAATTGTTTTAGTTGTTGGATTTGCTGTTCCATAAATAGTGTTCTTATTTTAATTTACTGCGTTAGCGCGTACCCATAGTACCCTTTCATTTTTCTTTCAACAAGCACACTAATATTAAACTTTGTAAACAGATTAAATTAACTTTACATAACCGTATAAAAAGTAAACGGCTATTGTAATACCTTCATCCTACGATGATTTCATGATAAATTTTAAGCTATAAAACGTGGGGAAATGCCTTATGAGTAAAAAAAGTAACGCTAATACCAACCCAGACCATGCGGATGGGTTAAAAGTTCGATTAGATAAATGGTTGTGGGCTGCGCGATTTTATAAAACTCGTGCTATTGCACGTGAAATGGTACAAGGCGGCAAAGTGCATTATAATGGACAACGTACAAAAGCGAGTAAAATAGTAGAAGTTGGCGCAAACATAAAACTTGCACAAGGAGTAGATGAAAAGCTGATAACCATACTCTCAGTGCTTGAAAAACGCCAAAGCGCCCCCATTGCACAGACCATGTATCAAGAATCTGATGCCAGTATTGCTAAACGCGAAGAGAACAGCATCGCACGCAAAAATAACAGCTTTTTTGCCCCCCATCCGGATAAAAAACCGGATAAAAAGCAAAGACGCGAACTTTTAAAAATGAAATCAAGTTAGGTATAGCCGCTCATGCAACAAGATTTACTTCACCGTTATTTATTCAACGAACTAGATGTTCGTGGCGAACTCGTACAAATCGAGAGTGCTTATAATGAAATGATTGCCGACCATAATTACCCAGACCCTGTTAAAGCATTACTTGGTGAGTTACTCGTTGCAACCTGTTTACTTACTGCCACCTTAAAGTTTGAAGGTGAAATTGCTGTACAGCTTCAAGGTGATGGCCCAGTTAAATATGCTGTTATAAATGGTGATGACAAACAAAATATGCGTGGCATTGCACGCCTGCAAAGCGAAATTACGGGCACAACTGTAAAAGAGCTTATTGGCCAAGGCTATATGGTAATCACTATTACCCCTGAAAAAGGTGAGCGCTACCAGGGTATAGTGCCGCTAGAGCATGATACTCTTAGTGAATGTATCGAAAGTTACTTTGAGCAATCTGAGCAGCTAAAAACACGTCTTTGGTTTGCAACTGACACTACTGAAGGTAGCGCAAAAGCATGTGGTCTATTTTTACAAGTGCTTCCAGTTGATAAACAAAAATCAATTGAAGACTTTGCACACCTAGAAGCATTAAGTAACACGATTAAAAATGAAGAGTTGTTACACTTAGATGCGAACACTGTTCTTACACGTCTTTATCACGAAGATAATCCTCGCGTATTTGAACCTCAAGCTATTAAATTCAAATGTGGTTGTAGTCGTGATAAAACAATTACTGCACTTGTTAATATTGGACAAGAAGAACTACTCAAAGATGTAGCTGAGAAAGGGACTGTTAACATTAACTGTCATTACTGTTTAAAAGAGTATGTTTTTAACGAACAAGACATAAAAAGCATTTTCAACTAAATGTTCAGCTTCATTTATATATAGTAATTAAAGCCGCAAAATATGCGGTTTTATATTATAAAAAGATGATACCGGTGTCATGAATTTTGTTAATTTACTGACACCGGTATCATTGAAATTATTCATGTTTTTTAGCAAATATATGTGTTTTTAGAGGCTTTACGGGCTCGAATATCTCAAAACCTTCTGTTACTATAATTTCAGCTTAAGGGCACTGATAACCCCAGAGCTATCCCGTTCAAACTCTCACACATTATAGTTAGGTATAAACATGACTACAGGCGCTACACGTTTTGTCGATTTAACCGCAGCTGAACTTGTCGAGCATGCGATCCGCCGTGGCGAAGGTACTTTAGCCGCAAATGGTGCTTTTGTTGCAATTACAGGAAAACGAACTGGCCGTTCACCAAAAGATCGTTTTATTGTTCAAGAAGCGACAACTCAAGATGACATTCAATGGGGCAACGTTAACCGCCCATTTGATGCAGAAAAATTTGACGCATTATGGGCTCGCGTAGAAGCACATGTTCAAAGTAATGACCACTTCACCTCTCACCTAGAAGTTGGCGCTGACCCTGAGCATTATCTACCTGTAGTCGTAACTACAGAAACAGCGTGGCACCATATTTTTGCCAAAAACATGTTTATCGAACCACAAAACTATAACGCTTCAAACTTACCACAATGGCAAGTAATGAACGTTCCTTCGTTTGTATGCGAGCCGGAACGTGATGGCACAAATAGCGATGGCACCGTTATTATTAACTTTGCACAGCGTAAAGTATTACTAGCAGGTATGCGCTACGCCGGTGAAATGAAAAAATCGATGTTTTCTGTACAAAACTTCCTACTACCAGCAAAAGGTGTATTACCAATGCACTGTTCTGCTAACGTTGGTGAAGCAGGCGATACAGCATTATTCTTCGGTTTATCTGGTACGGGCAAAACAACTCTTTCAGCAGATCCTACTCGCTTTTTAATTGGTGATGACGAACACGGTTGGGCACCTGGAAGCGTGTTTAATATTGAAGGCGGTTGCTATGCTAAATGTATCGACCTGTCACAAAAGAACGAACCTGTAATTTGGAATGCAATTCGCTTTGGTACTATTTTAGAGAATGTAGTGCTAGATGAAAAAGGCGTTCCAGATTTTAACGATACTAGCCTTACTCAAAATAGCCGTGCAGCATATCCACTTGAACATGTTGAAAAACGTAAAATTGAAAACCGCGCAGGCGAACCAAAAGCTGTTGTATTTTTAACTTGTGATGTAAGCGGTGTATTACCACCGGTATCTGTTCTTAGCGAAGAAGCGGCTGCCTTTCACTTCTTAAGTGGATACACAGCTAAAGTTGGCTCAACTGAGATTGGCTCTACTAGCGATATTGAATCAACGTTTTCAACCTGCTTTGGTGCGCCATTCTTCCCACGTCCTGCTGGTGTTTACGCTGAGCTTCTTATGAAGCGTGTACGCGAGTTTGGCGCTAAAGTATACCTTGTAAATACAGGTTGGACTGGCGGTCCTTACGGCACAGGTAAGCGCTTTGATATTCCGACTACTCGCGCAGTAGTTGATGCAATCGTATCTGGTAAATTAGCCGGTGTTGAAACTCAGCACATTGATGTTTTAAACCTAGATGTACCGGTAGCAGTTCCAGGTGTAGATACTAACTTACTTAATCCTATAAATACGTGGGAAGATAAAGCTAAGTACAATGAATATGCAGCAAAACTTGCCGCTGACTTCACTGAAAACTTTGCTAAGTATGACGTATCTGACGATATAAAAAATGCAGGGCCTAAAGCTTAAATAAGCTTCAAGCTTGTATTCTAACGCCAGCCAAGGGCTGGCGTTTTACTTTCTAAATACCTAATTTACTAAGTGCGACAAAATGCCGCACAACTCATATCAAAAACCATATAATATACCGCGTAATTAATCATTCCTTTATACCCAATAAACCTGCATTACTCATTACGGCTATTTAATTAATGACACTAAAGCTTTCATGGCGAAAAACATTCAGGCGGTTACATTTATACTTAGGCCTATCAGTAGGTGTTTTACTTACTATTATCACTCTTTCTGGCTCTATATTAGTTTACTATCCGCAAATAGACTTACTGCTAAATCCAGCAAATGACGCTACTACAAACATAAAAACGCCTAATTGGGATCAAGCATATAATACGCTAAGAGCCAATTTCCCTTCAAAGCAAGGGCCATGGCGATTAGAAAACACAGGTATAAACTCAGTAATTCCCGCGCGATACTACAATCCAATAGAAACAAAAGAGCAAGGCTTTGCCCCCTTAATGGTATGGCTATCTAGCAGTAGTGATAAAGTAATACGTAAAAATTATTGGGGAAAATACTTAGTAACTTGGATGTACAACTTACATTTTTCATTACTAACAGGAGCAACGGGCACTCTCGTCGTTGGCTATATAGGCATAGCCTCAATAGTTCTTCTTATCTCTGGGTTCTTTGCTTGGTTTCCAAAGCCTGGGCAGTGGGTAAAGGCACTAAAATTTAAATCTCGTAGCTCTAAAATAGGTTTGCTATACGACTGGCATAAACTAATTGGTTTAACCTTCTGCATACCGCTACTAGCTTTAACTGTTACAGGTGTTATGCTCGCTATTCCAAAACAAACAGATCCTATATTAACCGCTCTAGTTAGCGATATAAACTCCCCACCAAAAACACAAATTCAACCGAGCAAACAAACCGATATTCCTTTATCACAAGCGGTATTAATAGCTGAAAAAGCATTACCGAATGCGCGTTTAGCTTGGATTGAAACACCATCAAACTTAAATGCTATTTACAGATTAAGATTTCAAACTGTAAACGATCCTTCGTATCGCTTTCCACATAGCTATATAGAGGTTAATGCACTTACAGGAAAGTTAGAGAGCGTGTTTAATATAGATAAGCAAAGTACGACTAGTAAAATAAAAAACTGGATGCACCCTCTACATGACGGCAGCATTGGCGGTAACATTTTAAAAGTCATTTGGGTGTTAAGTGGCTTCGGATCTGCTGCATTGTTCTTTATTGGCGTATATAGGTGGTTAGTTAGAACCAAGAGAATACAAAATAAACTTTAGTTGAAGGAGTACATGAATTGCTTTTCAGTAAGTCTTGTCGATAGTTTTTAATATAAAGTATATGGCCTTCGTTAATCTTAGGATTAAAAATTAATAACGCTCAGTACATATGAAATTAAAGCAGCCCCTAACCGCTTATCTGGCTATAAAACAATTAATGAAGGGTAGTTAATACTGCAAGTTTAGATAGGCACTCCATGAACACTATTATTTAAAAACCTCATGCCCATTAGATTTAAGTTCTATGCGTGAACCTCTATATCAACCTCTGCATAACTACTTTTATTCTCTTCAGTAACCTACCCAAAGCGTATATAAAGGCTTAAAGATCATGTTCAATACTTATCACAAGACCAGATAATTAACGCTTTTATATTAGGTCAGATGTTAAACCAATTGGTATTATTTACCCACAGTACAAATGCTACCACTCATTGTCGAGCGAAGGTTTTTAATGCTTTTGACGTCGGGAGTCGCTACGATCGCCCGACCTACGTGATGGGTGTTGATGTGAGTGTGTGTTAATTGCGCGTATTTTACTTTTCTTCAGACGTAAAAAAGCCCGACTATTTCTAGTCGGGCTCTCTACAATTTGAAGCTTGGTGGTGTCGTAGTGCCCACAGCGGTAGAAAGTCACATAGCAAATGCTACACTCTCTTTGTGTCAGGGCGGCCTTCAATGGGTCTCGCCTTCGAGCTGTTTTGTTTCACTACTGAGTGCGGTTTGGGCTCTTGGCTATTTACTAAATCCCAGACAGCAAAAAACCCGTCACATTGCTGTAACGGGTTTCTTTAATTTGAAGCCTGGTAATGTCCTACTTTCACATAGCAAATGCTACACTATCATCGGCGCTGTTTCGTTTCACTACTGAGTTCGGCATGGAGTCAGGTGGGTCCAAAACGCTATTGTCACCAAGCAAATTGGGTGCAAAGAATCAATGACAAGCACGTAGTGCTACCATTTTCTTTGCGCAAGGTGCCTCAACTTTAACGCTACGCGCTAAGAGTCACCTCTTTAATTTGGAAAATATCTGATAATATTTTTTAAGTCTTTTCAGTAATTTCTACTTTAGTCATATTAACTTCTGTCAAACTGTCGCATAAAACGCGTTTGGCGTTGTATGGTTAAGCCTCACGGGTAATTAGTACAAGTTAGCTTAATGGCTCACACCACTTCCACATCTTGCCTATCAACGTTGTAGTCTTCAACGGCCCTTCAGAGACTTTAAAAGTCTAGTGAGAACTCATCTCGAGGCCTGCTTCGCGCTTAGATGCTTTCAGCGCTTATCAGTTCCGAACGTAGCTACCGGGCAATGCCATTGGCATGACAACCCGAACACCAGCGGTTCGTTCACTCCGGTCCTCTCGTACTAGGAGCAACCCCTCTCAATTCTCAAACGCCCACGGCAGATAGGGACCGAACTGTCTCACGACGTTCTAAACCCAGCTCGCGTACCACTTTAAATGGCGAACAGCCATACCCTTGGGACCGACTTCAGCCCCAGGATGTGATGAGCCGACATCGAGGTGCCAAACACCGCCGTCGATATGAACTCTTGGGCGGTATCAGCCTGTTATCCCCGGAGTACCTTTTATCCGTTGAGCGATGGCCCTTCCATTCAGAACCACCGGATCACTATGACCTACTTTCGTACCTGCTCGACGTGTCTGTCTCGCAGTTAAGCTGGCTTCTACCATTACACTAACCGTACGATGTCCGACCGTACTTAGCCAACCTTCGTGCTCCTCCGTTACTCTTTAGGAGGAGACCGCCCCAGTCAAACTACCCACCAGGCACTGTCCGTAACCCCGATTCAGGGGCCAACGTTAGAACATCAAAACTACAAGGGTGGTATTTCAAGGACGACTCCACAACAACTAGCGTCGCTGCTTCAAAGTCTCCCACCTATCCTACACATGTAGGTTCAATGTTCAGTGCCAAGCTGTAGTAAAGGTTCACGGGGTCTTTCCGTCTAGCCGCGGGTACACAGCATCTTCACTGCGATTTCAATTTCACTGAGTCTCGGGTGGAGACAGCGTGGCCATGGTTACACCATTCGTGCAGGTCGGAACTTACCCGACAAGGAATTTCGCTACCTTAGGACCGTTATAGTTACGGCCGCCGTTTACCGGGGCTTCGATCAAGAGCTCCTCCCTAAGGATAACCCCATCAATTAACCTTCCGGCACCGGGCAGGTGTCACACCGTATACGTCATCTTGCGATTTTGCACAGTGCTGTGTTTTTAATAAACAGTCCCAGCCACCTGGTCACTGCGGCTCCCGTCCGCTTAGAGAGCAAGTCTCATCACAGATAGGAGCGTACCTTCTCCCGAAGTTACGGTACGATTTTGCCTAGTTCCTTCACCCGAGTTCTCTCAAGCGCCTTAGTATTCTCTACCTGACCACCTGTGTCGGTTTGGGGTACGATTCCATATAATCTGAAGCTTAGAGGCTTTTCCTGGAAGTATGGCATCAACAACTTCATCACCGTGGTGACTCGTCTCGTGTCTCAGTCTTAATAGCAACCCGGATTTACCTAAGTCACCAACCTACTCACTTTCACATGGACTACCAACGCCATGCTTGTTTAGCCTGCTCCGTCCCCCCATCGCAATTATATCGAGTACAGAAATATTAATCTGTTTCCCATCGACTACGCCTTTCGGCCTCGCCTTAGGGGTCGACTTACCCTACCCTGATTAACATGGGATAGGAACCCTTGGTCTTCCGGCGTGGGAGTTTTTCACTCCCATTATCGTTACTCATGTCAGCATTCGCACTTCTGATACGTCCAGCATACCTCCCGGTACACCTTCAACCGCTTACAGAACGCTCCCCTACCACTCAGAATAAATTCTGAATCCGCAGCTTCGGTGCATAGTTTAGCCCCGTTACATCTTCCGCGCAGACCGACTCGACCAGTGAGCTATTACGCTTTCTTTAAAGGATGGCTGCTTCTAAGCCAACCTCCTGGCTGTCTGGGCCTTTCCACATCGTTTCCCACTTAACTATGACTTTGGGACCTTAGCTGGCGGTCTGGGTTGTTTCCCTCTTCACGACGGACGTTAGCACCCGCCGTGTGTCTCCCGGATATTACTTTACGGTATTCGGAGTTTGCAAAGGGTTGGTAAGTCGGGATGACCCCCTAGCCTTAACAGTGCTCTACCCCCGTAAGTATTCGTCCGAGGCTCTACCTAAATAGATTTCGGGGAGAACCAGCTATCTCCCGGTTTGATTAGCCTTTCACTCCTAGCCACAGGTCATCCCCTAACTTTTCAACGTTAGTGGGTTCGGTCCTCCAGTTGATGTTACTCAACCTTCAACCTGCCCATGGCTAGATCACCGGGTTTCGGGTCTATACCTTGCAACTAGTCGCCCAGTTAAGACTCGGTTTCCCTACGGCTACCCTATTCGGTTAACCTCGCTACAAAATATAAGTCGCTGACCCATTATACAAAAGGTACGCAGTCACCCAACAAGTGGGCTCCTACTGCTTGTACGTACACGGTTTCAGGTTCTATTTCACTCCCCTCACAGGGGTTCTTTTCGCCTTTCCCTCACGGTACTGGTTCACTATCGGTCAGTTGGGAGTATTTAGCCTTAGATGATGGTCCACCTATATTCAGTCAAAGTTTCACGTGCTCCGACCTACTCGATTTCACTTAAAATGTCTTTTCATGTACGGGACTATCACCCTGTATCGTGGCACTTTCCAGAGCCTTCCATTAACACATAATAAGCTTAAGGGCTGTTCCGATTTCGCTCGCCGCTACTTTCGGAATCTCGGTTGATTTCTTTTCCTACGGGTACTTAGATGTTTCAGTTCTCCGCGTTCGCCTCGTTAACCTATGTATTCAGTTAACGATACCTGCAAGCAGGTGGGTTTCCCCATTCGGAAATCCTAGTCTCAAGCGCTTTTTACTAGCTTGACTAGGCTTATCGCAAGTTAATACGTCCTTCATCGCCTCCAACTGCCAAGGCATCCACCGTGTACGCTTAGTCACTTAACCATACAACCCAAACGGGTCTTTGTTTCGTGACAGTTTAACTTCGCCAGAAGTTAATATTGAATACTAAAGTAGATACCAATCAATCAACGTAAAACGTTAATTAAATGGCACTGAATGGTACTGCTACCATTCTTTTTTTACTTTTGAAAACTCTTGATAAATACAATGTATCTATCAGAATTTTATTATCAGCTTTTCCAAATTTTTAAAGAGCATATTAATTAGTTATCCCGAAGGACACGCACTAATTAACAATCATCTGTGTGGACACTACGAACAAATAAGTTCTAAATCGTATAAGGAGGTGATCCAGCCCCAGGTTCCCCTAGGGCTACCTTGTTACGACTTCACCCCAGTCATGAATCACTCCGTGGTAAACGTCCTCCCGAGGGTTAGACTATCTACTTCTGGAGCAACCCACTCCCATGGTGTGACGGGCGGTGTGTACAAGGCCCGGGAACGTATTCACCGCGTCATTCTGATACGCGATTACTAGCGATTCCGACTTCATGGAGTCGAGTTGCAGACTCCAATCCGGACTACGACGCACTTTAAGTGATTCGCTTACTCTCGCGAGTTCGCAGCACTCTGTATGCGCCATTGTAGCACGTGTGTAGCCCTACACGTAAGGGCCATGATGACTTGACGTCGTCCCCACCTTCCTCCGGTTTATCACCGGCAGTCTCCTTAGAGTTCTCAGCATTACCTGCTAGCAACTAAGGATAGGGGTTGCGCTCGTTGCGGGACTTAACCCAACATCTCACAACACGAGCTGACGACAGCCATGCAGCACCTGTATCAGAGTTCCCGAAGGCACCAAACCATCTCTGGTAAGTTCTCTGTATGTCAAGTGTAGGTAAGGTTCTTCGCGTTGCATCGAATTAAACCACATGCTCCACCGCTTGTGCGGGCCCCCGTCAATTCATTTGAGTTTTAACCTTGCGGCCGTACTCCCCAGGCGGTCTACTTAATGCGTTAGCTTTGAAAAACAGAACCGAGGCTCCGAGCTTCTAGTAGACATCGTTTACGGCGTGGACTACCGGGGTATCTAATCCCGTTTGCTCCCCACGCTTTCGTACATGAGCGTCAGTGTTGACCCAGGTGGCTGCCTTCGCCATCGGTATTCCTTCAGATCTCTACGCATTTCACCGCTACACCTGAAATTCTACCACCCTCTATCACACTCTAGTTTGCCAGTTCGAAATGCAGTTCCCAGGTTGAGCCCGGGGCTTTCACATCTCGCTTAACAAACCGCCTGCGTACGCTTTACGCCCAGTAATTCCGATTAACGCTCGCACCCTCCGTATTACCGCGGCTGCTGGCACGGAGTTAGCCGGTGCTTCTTCTGTCAGTAACGTCACAGCTAGCAGGTATTAACTACTAACCTTTCCTCCTGACTGAAAGTGCTTTACAACCCGAAGGCCTTCTTCACACACGCGGCATGGCTGCATCAGGCTTGCGCCCATTGTGCAATATTCCCCACTGCTGCCTCCCGTAGGAGTCTGGGCCGTGTCTCAGTCCCAGTGTGGCTGATCATCCTCTCAAACCAGCTAGGGATCGTCGCCTTGGTGAGCCATTACCTCACCAACTAGCTAATCCCACTTGGGCCAATCTAAAGGCGAGAGCCGAAGCCCCCTTTGGTCCGTAGACATTATGCGGTATTAGCAGTCGTTTCCAACTGTTGTCCCCCACCTCAAGGCATGTTCCCAAGCATTACTCACCCGTCCGCCGCTCGTCAGCAAAGTAGCAAGCTACTCTCTGTTACCGCTCGACTTGCATGTGTTAGGCCTGCCGCCAGCGTTCAATCTGAGCCATGATCAAACTCTTCAATTAAAAAGTTTTATGTCTTTCGACAGCTCAATGAATTCTGAATTTTTGTTTTTGTTGCCAAAAACGAATTGACTGTGCGTTATTATTTTCACTTTTAAAAAAGTGAAATCAAAACAGCTCAAGGCTGAATCTTTTAATAACATATGGTCACTCAGTTTTAATTGAGACTCTAATTTGTTTGCCTCGCTACCTAAGTAGTTTGGCTGTTAGAACTCAATCTGTACGAGTGCCCACACAGATGATTGCTTTATATTGTTAAAGAACGTTTTGAGTCGCTTTAGCGTCTCAAGGGATGCGAATAATACACCCTTTATTTTTCGAGTCAACACTTTGTTTTAAAATTTCTTTTTAGAAGATTTAAAACCGAAGTTTTATTTAACTCTCTGAGTAGTTCGTGCCTCGCTATGCTTCGTCCGCTGCGCGTCGCCATATCCCGTCTCAGTGGGGTCGCATTATAGGGAGATCCGAAAACAGATCAACCCTTTTTTGAAGAAAACTTGAAATAATGTGCTGTTCGCTGAGTATTTGAGCTAAACGCGTTAAAAACACAACATAACCATCAAATTATTAACAACTAAGGGGGTTTAAACCTATTTTATATTAGAAGTAGAGTTAAACGATCTTCATATAGAGGCTTACGCCCCAGATGATCAATACGATCGTTAATGAAAGTGTTACGGCTGCAGATCCCATATCTTTGGCCCTACCTGACAATACATGTAACTCTGTACTTACTCGATCTGTTAATGCTTCAATGGCGGAGTTTAGTAATTCAACTATTAATATAATAAGCAATGAGCTAATTAGTATTGCCCAGTGCAATAGTGATGAAGCAAGCCAAAATGAAATAGGAAATAATATAAGGCTTAATAGTAGCTCTTGCCTAAATGCTGCTTCTTCTTTAAATGCTGCTTTAAAGCCAAGGTAAGAGCAATAGGTTGCTTTGAAAACACGCTTGAGGCCTAAGCCATTTGGTTTTAATACATCTTTCATTAATAAACTCTATGAATGAAGGTCAAAATAAAGCCCCGCACTGCGAGGCTTTTTATTTATGCTACGCCGTATTGATCACGGTAAGCTTTAACTGAGGCTAAATGCTCATCCATTGTGCCTTGGCTTTCAAGGTAACTGATAAGATCAGCTAATTTTACAATTGAAATCACTTTGGTATTAAAGTCACGCTCAACTTCTTGAATAGCTGATAATTCAGCTTTACCCTTTTCTTGGCGATCTAACGCAATTAAAACACCACTAAGGTCAGCACCATTTTGTGCAATGATTTCCATCGACTCACGAATAGCAGTACCTGCAGTAATTACATCGTCAACTAGCATAATTTTACCATTGAGTTCTGAGCCTACTAATGTACCGCCTTCACCGTGTGCTTTTTTCTCTTTACGATTAAAGCAGTAAGGTACATCTTTATCATGATGATCCGCTAAGGCAACCGCTGTTGTTGTCGCTATTGGAATACCTTTGTACGCAGGACCAAATAATACATCGTACTCTATAGCAGAATCTTCGAGTGCCGATGCATAAAAGCGACCTAAACGCGCTAAGTCTCGACCAGTATTAAACAAACCAGCATTAAAAAAGTAAGGACTTGTGCGTCCAGACTTTAATGTAAACTCACCAAATTTTAACACCTGCTTCTCTAGAGCAAATTCTATAAACTCTTTTTGATAATCTTTCATATCTTGTGGCCTACCTATTTATGCTAATGCTTGCTTTTGTACGTCAATAATTTCGCGAATAGAATGTTTAGCTAAAGTAAGTAACTCATCTAGCTCATCAAACGAGAAAGGTTCGCCTTCAGCTGTACCTTGAATTTCAATAATTTTACCTGTCTCGGTTAAAATTACGTTCATATCAGTCTCTGCTGCTGAATCTTCAATGTATTCTAAATCGCTAATTGCTTGGCCTTTGTAAATACCAACTGAAATAGCTGCAATCATATGTTTAAGTGGGTTTGAATTAATCATACCTTTTGCACGCATATGTGTTAGTGCATCAACAAGTGCAACACATGCACCACTTATAGAAGCAGTACGTGTACCGCCGTCAGCTTGAATAACGTCACAGTCAATGGTAATTGTGTTTTCGCCAAGTGCTTTTAAGTCAACAGCAGCACGAAGTGCACGTGCAATTAAGCGCTGAATTTCCATAGTACGACCGCCCTGCTTACCACGTGCAGCTTCTCGAGCATTACGCGTATGCGTTGCTCGCGGTAACATACCGTATTCAGCATTGATCCAACCTTTACCCTGACCTTTCATGAAACGAGGAACGCCCGATTCAACAGTAGCTGTACAAAGTACTTTGGTGTTACCAAACTCAACAAGTACTGAGCCTTCAGCATGCAAAGTATAATTACGTGTAAATGTAACAGGTCTAATTTGGTTAGGTGTTCTTTCGCTTGGACGCATTGACGATCCTCTTAATTTAGAATTTGCGACATTATAAGTGTATGTGGGTATAGATACCATGTTGATTTAAATAAATAGCTGTATGCAAAATATTCAGTGTATTAAATTTTCCCTAGAGCTTAAGCAGTGTTACGGTATAATCATCATAATATTGTATTTATAAATTTAGGAAAATATCCATGATCCACAGTATGACAGCTTATGCGCGTCGCGAAATAAAAGGCGATTGGGGTACTGGCACTTGGGAAGTTCGCTCAGTAAACCAGCGTTACCTTGAAACATTTATACGCGCACCAGAGCAATTTCGTGGCATGGAGCCAGTTATCCGTGAGCGTTTACGCAAACACTTACAACGCGGTAAAGTTGAGGTCTTTTTAAAGTTTGTGGCAAATCCTGCCCACGTTGGCGAGCTATCAATTAACCAAGCACTTGCTGAACAACTAATAAATAGCGCTAAATGGGTTCAACAACAAAGTAATGGCGATATTAACCCTGTTGATATATTACGTTGGCCTGGCGTTATGGAAGCAGAAGAGCTTGATATGGATAGCGTTAATACAGCATTAATAGCTGGTCTTGATCAAGTAATCGAAGATTTTAAATCTGCACGTGGCGATGAAGGTGCAAACCTTGAAGAAATGATAGCAATACGCCTTGATGCAATTCTAGAGCAAGTAGAAATTGTAGAAACGCATATGCCTGAGATTGCTAAATGGCAGCGTGAAAAACTTGCTCAAAAGCTAGAAGACTTAACAGCAAACATTGACGAGTCACGCCTTGAACAAGAACTAATTTACCTTGCGCAAAAACAAGATGTGGCTGAAGAATTAGATCGCTTAAAGTCTCACGTTAAAGAAACTAAAAAAATCCTTAAAAAAGGAGGTGCATGTGGCCGCCGCTTAGATTTTATGATGCAAGAATTTAATCGTGAAGCTAACACGCTAGCGTCTAAGTCTATCAATAGTGACATCACTACTGCAGCCGTAGAGCTAAAAGTACTAATTGAACAAATGAGAGAACAAATTCAAAATATTGAATAGTTTTCAGCTAAGTATGACACATTCATAACTTATCAAAACCCGAGCTTAGCTCGGGTTTTTAGTAATACCACTAGTAATACCACTAATAATACCACTAATAATACTTTGAGTATTGTTACCAAGTATCTTCACCTAAAGTTAAAGCGGCATCTTAAATCGTACTTTATTTTAGACATTAAAAAGCCCGAGACGAAGCTCAGGCTTTTTGGTAATAATTAGCTAGGCTAATAATTACGCTTTGAACGTTACTAAAACGCACCTACACCTGAAGTAAGAGCACCACCTTCATATGGCACTTTATTTTAGACATTAAAAAACCCGAGCTTAGCTCGGGTTTTTAGTAATACCACTAATGATACTTTGAGTATTGTTACCAAGTATCTTCACCTAAGGTTAAAGCGGCATCTTAAATCGTACTTTATTTTAGACATTAAAAAGCCCGAGACTAAGCTCGGGCTTTTTGGTAATAATTAGCTAGGCTAATAATTACGCTACGATAGTTGCTACAACACCAGCACCTACAGTACGACCACCTTCACGGATAGCAAAACGAAGACCTTCATCCATCGCGATTGGTGCGATTAGAGTTACTGTCATCTTGATGTTATCACCAGGCATTACCATTTCTACGCCTTCTGGTAACTGTACGTCACCAGTTACGTCAGTTGTACGGAAGTAGAACTGTGGACGGTAACCTTTGAAGAATGGAGTATGACGACCACCTTCATCTTTAGAAAGTACGTATACTTCTGAAGTGAATGTAGTATGTGGGTTGATTGAACCAGGCTTAGCTAGTACTTGACCACGTTCAACGTCTTCACGCTTAGTACCACGTAGAAGTGCACCGATGTTTTCGCCAGCACGACCTTCGTCAAGAAGCTTACGGAACATTTCAACACCAGTACAAGTAGAACGAGTTGTATCATTGATACCAACAATTTCTACTTCGTCATTGATGCGGATGATACCAGCTTCAACACGACCAGTTACAACAGTACCACGACCCTGGATTGAGAAAACGTCTTCGATAGGCATGATGAATGGCTTATCGATGTCACGCTCTGGCTCTGGGATGTAAGAGTCAAGTGCGTTTGCAAGCTCAACAATCTTATCTTCCCACTCTTTCTCGCCTTCTAACGCTTTAAGCGCAGAACCAGCGATTAGAGGTAAGTCATCACCAGGGAAATCGTATTCAGAAAGAAGTTCACGAACTTCCATTTCTACTAGTTCAAGTAGCTCTTCGTCATCAACCATGTCACATTTGTTCATGAATACGATGATGTAAGGAACGCCAACCTGACGAGAAAGAAGGATGTGCTCACGCGTTTGTGGCATAGGGCCATCTGTCGCAGCAACTACTAAGATCGCGCCGTCCATTTGAGCAGCACCAGTGATCATGTTTTTAACATAATCGGCGTGACCAGGACAATCTACGTGTGCGTAGTGACGTGTAGGTGTATCGTATTCAACGTGAGACGTTGAAATAGTGATACCACGTTCGCGCTCTTCTGGAGCGTTATCGATTGATGCGAAATCTTTAGCAACACCGCCGTATACTTTTGCAAGTACGTTAGTGATTGCTGCAGTTAGTGTAGTTTTACCGTGGTCAACGTGGCCGATTGTACCAACGTTTACGTGCGGTTTTACGCGTTCAAACTTTTCTTTTGCCATCTTAAAAAATTCCTAATAAAGAAATTAAAGCCTGACTCACTATTGAGCCAGACAAGCTAAAATTATATAACAGCGCGAGCTGAAATTATTGTATCTGCGACATTTTTAGAGGCTTCAGCGTACTTCACAAACTCCATAGAGTATGAGGCACGGCCCTGTGTTGCAGATCGTAAAGCAGTTGCATAACCAAACATTTCAGAAAGAGGAACTTGCGCATTAATTTGCTTAAGTCCACCTAATGCATCTTCCATGCCTTCGATTATGCCGCGGCGACGGTTTAAGTCGCCAACTACATCACCCATATTTGAATCAGGAGTGAGTACTTCAACCTTCATTACTGGCTCTAAAAGTACAGGGTTAGCTTCAAGCGCCCCGTTTTTCATTGCCAGTGAACCTGCTATTTTAAATGCCATTTCATTCGAATCTACATCATGGAATGAACCATCATATAAAGTCGCTTTAACGCCAAGTAATGGGTAGCCTGCCAGTACACCTTGAGACATTTGCTCTTGGATACCTTTGTCTACCGCAGGAACGAATTCTTTAGGAACTGAACCACCTACGGTTTCGTTAACGAACTCGTAAATTGGTGACTCATCATCCGTAATATCCATCGGTTCAAGTTTAATCCAAACGTGTCCATATTGGCCACGACCACCTGACTGACGTATAAACTTCCCTTCAACCTTAACAGTTGAACGAATAGCTTCTCGGTATGAGACCTGCGGCTTACCAACGTTACATTCAACACTGAATTCACGTTTCATACGGTCGACGATGATATCTAGGTGAAGTTCACCCATGCCAGAGATTATAACCTGGCCTGATTCTTCGTCAGTTTGTACGCGAAAAGAAGGATCTTCAGCAGCTAGTTTACCTAGTGCGATACCCATCTTATCTTGGTCAGCTATAGTGCGGGGCTCAACCGCAATAGAGATTACTGGTTCTGGGAATTCCATACGCTCAAGCGTAATAATAGAATTCGGATCACACAGTGTTTCACCTGTTGTTACGTCTTTAAGACCAATAGCTGCCGCGATGTCGCCTGCGAAAACTTCTTTGATCTCTTCACGAGAGTTTGAATGCATCTGTACGATACGGCCAAGTCGCTCACGCTTACTTTTTACTGGATTATATACCGTGTCACCCTGTTTAACAGTACCAGAGTAAACACGGAAAAAGGTCAAGGTTCCAACGAACGGGTCTGTTGCAATCTTAAATGCGAGTGCAGCAAACGGCGCTTTATCATTAGCTGGACGTTCTTCCTCAGTACCATTCTCTAAGATACCTTGGATTTGTTTCACTTGCTCTGGTGACGGCATATATTCAACAACGCCATCAAGCACAGCTTGAACGCCTTTGTTTTTAAATGCGCTACCACAAGTAACTGGAACAATCTCATTTGCTAATGTTCGTTGGCGTAAAGCATTTTTAATTTCTGCTTCACTTAACTCTTCACCTTCTAAGTATTTATCCATTAGTTCTTCTGTTGCTTCAGCAGCGCTTTCAACTAAATGAGCGCGCCATTCTTCAGCTAATTCCAGAAGTTCTGCCGGTATTGCCTCATAAGAGAAAGTCATACCCTGGTCCGCTTCGTTCCAGTTAATCACTTTCATTTTTATAAGGTCAATAACACCTTTAAAGTCGTCCTCAGCGCCTACAGGCAACTGAATTGGAACAGGCGTTGCTCCAAGACGAGATTTCACCTGGCTGACCACTGCTAAGAAGTCTGCGCCCGTGCGATCCATTTTATTTACGAAGATCATTCTCGGAACTTCGTATTTGTTCGCTTGACGCCAAACTGTCTCAGTTTGCGGCTGTACACCAGATGAAGCACAAAGAACAACTACCGCACCATCTAATACGCGTAAAGAACGCTCTACTTCGATAGTGAAATCTACGTGTCCTGGAGTATCAATAATATTGATACGATGGGCGTCAAATTGAGCGTCCATCCCTTTCCAAAAACACGTTGTTGCAGCAGAAGTGATTGTGATACCACGCTCTTGTTCCTGCTCCATCCAATCCATAGTTGCAGCGCCATCATGTACTTCACCGATCTTATGAGAAAGACCTGTGTAGAACAGAACACGTTCTGTTGTGGTGGTTTTGCCTGCATCTACGTGAGCAACAATACCTATATTACGATAGCGCTCAAGTGGAGTTGTACGTGCCATATGATCCTCTTAAAGGTTAAAGACAGATTACCAACGGTAATGAGCGAATGCTTTATTCGCTTCAGCCATACGGTGAACGTCTTCACGTTTCTTAACCGCAGTGCCTTTATTATCAGAAGCGTCAACGATTTCTTGAGCTAAACGTAAGCCCATAGATTTTTCGCCACGCTTACGTGCAGCGTCTACTAACCAACGCATACCTAATGCGTTACGACGAACTGGACGTACTTCAACTGGTACTTGATAAGTTGAACCACCAACACGGCGAGATTTAACCTCTACCTGTGGACGGATGTTATCAAGTGCAGTTTCAAAGATTTCTAGGTGCGACTTGCCTGATTTCTCAGCAGCCACGTCTAGCGCACCATAAACAATTTTTTCAGCAGTAGATTTCTTGCCGTCTAACATCACGATGTTAACGAATTTAGCAAGAAGTTCCGATCCGAACTTAGGATCTGGAAGAATTTTACGTTGACCGATTACGCGTCTTCTAGGCATTTTGTATCTCCGGTTTATTCAGGTTTGCTCTTTCGAGTCAATCACCCAAAACAATAATTATAAATATTTAGTGCTTGGCCTTACTAACGGAATACAATTACCCTTTAGGGCGTTTTGCACCGTATTTAGAACGAGCTTGACGACGATCGCTAACGCCTGCACAGTCAAGTGCACCACGAACAGTGTGAAAACGCACACCTGGTAAATCTTTAACACGACCACCACGGATTAGGATTACACTATGCTCTTGAAGGTTATGACCTTCACCGCCAATGTATGAAGTTACTTCGAAACCGTTAGTTAAACGTACACGTGCTACTTTACGTAACGCCGAGTTTGGTTTCTTAGGTGTAGTTGTATATACGCGAGTACATACACCGCGCTTTTGCGGACACGCTTTTAGTGCAGCTGAGTTACTTTTCGTAACCTTGCTACGGCGTGGCTTACGCACTAGCTGGTTAATAGTTGCCATTTAAATAGCTCCTGAAATTAAAATTACTACTGAAAAAAATAAAAAATCCGCCCTTTATTTACGAGCCTGCATTAAGCACACAAGTAAATGGGTGGCGGAATTTTAATGAGCAAAGTTTAACCTGTCAACCTAAACTAATCGTAAGACAGCATATAACTGCCTTACGATCACTTAATCTATTGATTAAGAACAGTTTATTGATTTCCAGACAAATCAGCATTTAGAGCGTCTGTAAGTGCTTGAGTCGCCTCTTCTGCACTTACTGTTTGCTCTTCTACTACTACTTTGCTTTGTTTACGGCGAGCCATACGGTCTTGATGATACGCAAAACCGGTACCGGCTGGGATCAAACGACCCACAATTACGTTTTCTTTAAGACCGCGAAGCTCATCGCTCTTACCATTCACTGCCGCATCTGTAAGAACACGTGTTGTCTCTTGGAAAGACGCTGCAGAGATGAAAGATTCTGTTGCTAGTGATGCTTTTGTGATACCCATTAACTGGATTTCAAACTTAGCTGGTATCTTACCTTGTTTTTCAAGGTCACGGTTTGCGATATTAACGCGCGCCACTTCGATTTGTTCACCGGCTAAGAAGTCAGTATCACCGCCGTGTATGATGGTACATTTACGAATCATCTGACGGATAATTGTTTCAATGTGCTTGTCATTGATCTTAACGCCTTGCAAACGGTAAACCTCTTGCACTTCGTTAACGATGTAGTTAGCAACATGAGTCACACCGCGTAGGCGTAAGATGTCATGCGGCGATTCAGGACCATCGGCGATAACTTCACCTTTAGACACTTGCTCACCTTCAAACACGTTAAGTTGACGCCACTTAGGAATCATTTCTTCGTAATGATCACCTTCAGCTGGAGTAATAACTAAACGTTTCTTACCTTTAGTCTCTTTACCGAAGCTAATAGTACCTGTGATCTCAGCTAAGATAGCTGGCTCTTTAGGTTTACGCGCTTCAAATAAGTCGGCTACGCGTGGTAGACCACCCGTGATATCACGAGTTTTCGAACCTTCTTGTGGTATACGTGCTAACACGTCACCAGGGTTTGCTGTAACGCCGTCAATAACTTCAATCGTAGTGAATGAAGGAAGACGTGTTTCTTGCAGACCGCGCTCTTCACTTTCAATGATAAGCTTAGGTTCTTTAGTATTTACTTTAGCAAGATCTTTAACAACTACACGGGTTAAACCTGTTAGTTCATCAGTCTGTGCTTCAGTATTTGAGTCATCTATGT
Source organism: Pseudoalteromonas sp. HL-AS1 (assembly GCF_031198785.1). Taxonomy (NCBI): domain Bacteria; kingdom Pseudomonadati; phylum Pseudomonadota; class Gammaproteobacteria; order Alteromonadales; family Pseudoalteromonadaceae; genus Pseudoalteromonas; species Pseudoalteromonas sp. HL-AS1. Next base: position 292,798 of record NZ_CP133569.1, on the reverse strand, counting down.
CGCTAAACGATACTTTTGACTTATGCTCAAGAACGATTGGGTGACTATGCGGGTCCCAAGTAGCAACGATGTCGTTACCTTGAACTTCAGCATTGTCTTGCACTGTTAATACCGCACCGTAAGGTACTTTATAACGTTCTTTTTCACGACCATAGCTATCAATGATAGTGATCTCAGTAGAACGTGAGGTAATAACAATCTTACCATCTGTATTTAATACATATTTAGCGTTATGAAGTTTTAATGTACCGTTAGTTTTAACTTGTACATTATTTTCAGCTGACGCTCTTGATGCCGCACCACCGATGTGGAATGTACGCATCGTAAGCTGTGTACCCGGCTCACCGATTGACTGCGCCGCGATAACACCTACTGATTCACCCGCGTTGATGATATGACCACGTGCAAGGTCACGACCATAACACTTAGCACATACACCAAAGTCGTTATCACATGTGATAACAGAACGTACGCGAACTTCATCCACTGAGTGCTCTTCTAAAAGGTCACACAGTTTTTCGTCAAGCATGATATTACGCTCAACAAGTACAGTATTAGTACCTGGAATTACAATATCTTCAGCAACAACACGACCAAGAACACGTTCACGAAGTGCTTCTACAACATCACCACCTTCAATAAGCGGTTTCATTGTTAAGCCATCTTCTGTGCCACAATCATCTTCGTTGATTACCAAATCTTGTGCTACGTCTACTAGACGACGCGTTAGGTAACCCGAGTTAGCTGTTTTAAGTGCAGTATCGGCAAGACCTTTACGCGCACCATGCGTTGAGATGAAGTACTGAAGTACGTTTAGACCTTCACGGAAGTTAGCTGTGATTGGCGTCTCGATGATTGAACCATCTGGACGTGCCATTAGACCACGCATACCCGCCAACTGACGAATCTGTGCAGCACTACCACGAGCACCTGAGTCGGCCATCATAAACACTGAGTTAAATGACGGTTGCTCTACTTCTTCACCTTTTGCATTGATAACTGTATCTTTTGACAAGTTAGCCATCATCTCACGTGACAAGTTTTCGTTTACACGTGACCAGATATCGATAACTTTATTGTACTTTTCACCAGCCGTTACAAGACCTGATTGGAATTGTTGGTTGATTTCAGTAACTTCAGCTTCAGCTGATTCAATGATCTGTGCTTTAACCGGTGGGATAACTAAGTCATCAATACCGATAGAAACACCTGATTTCATTGCATAATGGAAACCGGTGTACATAACTTGGTCAGCAAAAACAACAGTGTCTTTAAGACCTAGACGACGGTAACATTCATTCAATAAGCTAGAAATCTGCTTTTTACCTAATGCTTGGTTGATTGACTCAAACGGCATACCTTTAGGTAAAATTAAAGATAGAATTGCACGACCAACAGTTGTATCGATTACAGTAACAGTGTCTTCTACTATGCCGTCTTCGTTTTTAACTGATTGGCTAATACGTACTTTCACGATTGCGTGAAGGTCAGCATTGCCACTGCGGTATGCTTTTTCTGCTTCTTTTGGATCTTTAAATATCGCGCCTTCGCCTTTAGCGTTAATGCGGTCACGAGTCATGTAATAAAGACCCAATACAACATCCTGTGAAGGAACGATGATTGGCTCACCATTCGCAGGAGATAGAATGTTGTTTGTTGACATCATCAATGCACGAGCTTCAAGCTGCGCTTCGATTGTTAACGGTACGTGTACCGCCATTTGGTCACCATCGAAATCGGCGTTGTACGCCGCACATACTAATGGATGCAAATGGATCGCTTTACCTTCGATAAGCACAGGCTCAAACGCTTGGATACCCAAACGGTGAAGTGTTGGTGCACGGTTAAGTAATACTGGATGTTCACGAATTACTTCGTCAAGTACATCCCATACTTCCGGAACTTCACGTTCAACCATCTTCTTAGCTGCTTTGATTGTCGTAGCCATGCCGCGACGCTCTAATTTACCATAGATAAATGGTTTGAATAGCTCAAGTGCCATCTTCTTAGGAAGACCACATTGGTGAAGCTTAAGTGTAGGACCTACTGTGATAACAGAACGGCCTGAATAATCTACACGCTTACCAAGTAGATTCTGACGGAAACGACCTTGCTTACCCTTGATCATATCAGCAAGAGATTTAAGAGGACGTTTGTTAGAACCTGTAATTGCACGACCACGACGACCGTTATCAAGTAGCGCATCTACCGCTTCTTGTAACATACGTTTTTCGTTGCGTACAATAATGTCTGGTGCTGCTAAATCTAGTAGACGCTTAAGACGGTTATTACGGTTAATAACACGACGGTAAAGGTCATTTAGATCAGATGTCGCAAAACGACCACCGTCTAATGGTACTAATGGGCGTAGATCTGGTGGCAATACTGGAAGTACTGTCATGATCATCCACTCAGGGTTATTGCCTGATTGGTGGAACGATTCCATTAACTTAAGACGTTTAGTGATTTTTTTACGCTTAGTTTCAGAGTTAATTGTTGGTAACTCTTCACGCATCTCAGCAATTAATTGAGCAAGATCGAGTTCACGAAGCAAGTCTAAAACTGCTTCAGCACCCATCTTCGCTTCAAATTCATCACCGTGCTCTTCTAGTGAATCTAAGTATTCTTCTTCACCTAATAGTTGACCACGCTCAAGCGTTGTCATACCAGGCTCAGTTACTACGAATGATTCGAAGTAAAGAACACGTTCAATATCACGAAGCGTCATATCTAGCATTAAGCCAATACGTGACGGTAATGATTTTAAAAACCATATATGTGCAACTGGGCTCGCAAGGTCGATATGACCCATACGATCGCGTCGCACTTTAGTGAGTGTTACTTCAACGCCACACTTTTCACAGATCACACCACGGTGTTTAAGGCGTTTATATTTACCACATAAACACTCATAATCTTTCACTGGGCCGAAAATACGGGCACAGAATAAGCCGTCGCGCTCAGGCTTGAAAGTACGGTAGTTAATAGTCTCAGGTTTCTTTACTTCACCGTATGACCATGAACGAACCATGTCTGGTGAAGCAAGACCAATGCGAATTGCATCGAATTCTTCGGTCTTATTTTGTTGCTTCAGAAACTTAAGTAAGTCTTTCACCTTAGCTCTCCTGTCGGAGTTAATCTTGAGGACGGATAGTCTCGTCCCTACATTCTATTCAGCCGTAACAGATGCTGCAGCGTTAACTGCAGCATCTAATTGGCTTAATTTTCTTCCAACTCGATGTTGATACCCAGTGAGCGGATTTCTTTCAACAATACGTTGAACGATTCTGGCATACCTGGTTCCATTTTATGGTTACCATCAACGATGTTTTTATACATCTTAGTACGACCGTTCACGTCATCCGATTTCACTGTTAGCATTTCTTGTAGAGTGTAAGCAGCACCGTAAGCTTCAAGTGCCCATACTTCCATCTCACCAAAACGCTGGCCACCGAACTGTGCTTTACCACCCAGCGGCTGCTGAGTAACAAGGCTGTAAGAACCAGTAGAACGTGCGTGCATCTTATCGTCAACCAAGTGGTTAAGTTTAAGCATATACATGTAACCAACAGTTACTTGACGTTCAAACTGATCGCCAGTACGGCCATCATAAAGTGTAACCTGACCACTTCGAGGATATCCACCAAGCTCAAGCATGTCTTTGATTTCGCTTTCTTTCGCGCCATCAAATGCAGGAGTAGCTATTGGTAAACCACCTTTTAAGTTTTCAGCTAGACGACGAATTTCGTCATCAGTGAAGCTAGCAATGTCTACAACTTGGCGAGATTCACCAATTTCGTAAGCTTGCTTGATGAATTCACGTAGCTCATGAAGCTCACGTTGTTCTTTCATCATCTCTTCAATACGTTCACCGATACCACGTGCAGCAAGACCCATATGTGTTTCAAGGATCTGACCGATGTTCATACGCGATGGTACACCTAGTGGATTCAATACGATATCTACCGTACGACCTTTGTCATCGTAAGGCATATCTTCTACTGGTACGATAGTCGAGATAACACCTTTGTTACCGTGACGACCCGCCATTTTATCACCCGGTTGGATACGACGTTTAACAGCTAGGTATACTTTAACAATCTTAAGTACGCCTGGTGCTAAATCATCACCTTGGGTAATTTTACGACGTTTGTTTTCAAACTTTTTATCGTATTCAGCTTTAAGCTCATCGTACTGTGCAGCTAGTTGCTCAAGCTCAGCTTGCTTGTCTTCTTCAGCAAGGCTTTGCGTAAGTACTTTTTCAGCATTAAGAGATGCAAGTTTTTCTTCATCAAAACCAGCAGCTATAAGTAGCTTACGTGCACGGTCTAAAACGCCTGCTTCTAAAATACGGAACTCTTCGTTGAAGTCTTTCTTCGCTTCGCGAAGCTGCATATCTTCAACTTCTAACGCACGTTTATCTTTTTCAACACCATCACGGGTGAAAACTTGCACGTCAATTACAGTACCAGTTACAGAGTTTGGTACGCGTAAAGAGCTGTCTTTAACGTCAGACGCTTTTTCGCCGAAGATAGCACGTAGTAGCTTCTCTTCAGGTGTAAGCTGTGTCTCGCCTTTAGGAGTCACTTTACCTACTAGGATATCGCCGCCTTTAACTTCAGCACCAATATATACAACGCCTGATTCATCAAGCTTGCCTAGCGCAGACTCACCCACATTCGGGATATCTGCAGTGATCTCTTCAGGACCTAATTTAGTATCACGGGCAACACACTGTAGTTCTTGAATATGGATAGTCGTTAGACGATCTTCTTCAACTACGCGCTCTGATAACAAGATTGAATCTTCGAAGTTGTAACCGTTCCATGGCATGAATGCCACGCGAAGGTTTTGACCAAGGGCTAAGTCACCTAAGTCAGTCGAAGGACCATCTGCTAACACATCACCACGAGTAACCGGTTCGCCAACCATACAAGTTGGTTTTTGGTTAATACATGTATTTTGGTTAGAACGTGTGTATTTGGTTAAGTTGTAGATGTCGATGCCCGCTTCACCTGGGATGCGTTCTTCTTCATGTACATTTACAACGATGCGACTTGCGTCAGCATACATTACTTCACCACCACGTTTAGCAACGATAGTTACACCAGAGTCTTTCGCTAGTGTTAACTCAATACCAGTACCTACTAACGGTTTATCCGCTTTCAATGTTGGTACTGCTTGGCGTTGCATGTTTGAACCCATCAATGCACGGTTAGCATCATCGTGTTCTAGGAACGGGATAAGTGCTGCCGCTACAGAGATCACCTGTTGTGGTGATACATCCATATACTGCTGGTCCATGCGACCCATAAAGGTAGATTCACCTTTGTGACGACATGGAATAAGTTCATCAACAAACTCATTGGTTTCAGTTAAGTTTGAGTTCGCCTGTGCGATAACAAACTGACCTTCTTCAATGGCTGATAAGTAATCAACTTCATCAGTTACAACACCATCTACCACTTTGCGGTAAGGTGTTTCTAAGAAACCGTAGTCATTTGTACGTGCGTACGTAGACAACGAGTTAATTAGACCGATGTTTGGACCCTCAGGAGTCTCGATTGGACATACGCGACCATAGTGAGTTACGTGAACGTCACGTACTTCAAAGCCTGCGCGTTCACGAGTTAGACCGCCCGGACCTAATGCAGAGATACGACGTTTATGCGTAACTTCTGATAGTGGGTTATTTTGGTCCATAAACTGTGATAACTGAGACGAGCCGAAGAACTCTTTAACCGCTGCCGAAATAGGCTTAGCGTTAATAAGATCTTGTGGCATTATCGCGTCAAGGTCACCTAAGCTTAAACGCTCACGTACAGCACGTTCAACACGTACTAGACCAACACGGAATTGGTTCTCAGCCATTTCGCCAACACTACGTATACGACGGTTGCCTAAGTGATCGATATCATCAACATCGCCTTGACCGTTACGAATAGCAATTAATACTTTCATAACAGACACGATGTCTTCTTTGCTTAATGTGCCTGGGCCTGTGTCTGTATCGTAACCAACACGGCTATTGAACTTCATACGACCTACAGTAGATAAGTCATAACGCTCTTCAGAGAAGAACAAGTTCTGGAATAAGGCTTCAGCCGCGTCTTTCGTCGGTGGCTCGCCTGGGCGCATCATGCGGTAAATTTCTACTAGTGCTTCTAAACGGCTGCTTGAAGAGTCAATGTTCAATGTATTTGACATGTAAGCACCGCTGTCCACTTCATTGATATATAACGTATCAATTTTAGTGTGACCGGCTTTAACCAATTCAGCCATTAGCTCTAGAGTTAGCTCGTCATTTGCATTTGCAATAACTTCACCAGTTGACTCATCAACATAGTTTTTAGCTACAATACGGCCAATGATGTACTCATGTGGTACTTCTAATTGCTTAATGCCTTTCTTCTCGATGCTCTTGATGTGGCGAGCCGTAACACGACGACCGCTTTCAACAAATACTTCACCGTCTTCGCTCTTGATATCAAAAGCGGCAGTTTCACCACGTAAACGCGAAGGTACAAGTTCCATAAGAACTTTACCATTCGTTACTTCAAACGTAGTGTTATCGAAGAACATATCTAGGATTTCTTCGCTAGAATACTCTAGTGCACGTAGGATGATAGACGCCGGTAATTTACGACGGCGGTCAATACGTACATATAAGTTATCTTTTGCATCAAATTCGAAGTCTAACCATGAACCACGGTAAGGTATAACGCGTGCGTTATATAATACTTTACCCGATGAATGGGTTTTACCGCGGTCGTTATCAAAGAATACACCAGGGCTACGGTGTAGCTGAGAAACGATAACACGCTCTGTACCATTGATTACAAAAGTACCGGTATCTGTCATGAGCGGAATTTCGCCCATGTAAACTTCTTGCTCTTTAATGTCTTTAACTGTGCCTGGTGCTTCTTTGTCCATAACAACAAGACGCAGTTTCACGCGAAGTGGAGCAGAATAAGTCACACCGCGAATTTGACATTCTTTTACATCGAAAACTGGCTCACCAATACGGTAACTTACGTATTGAAGCTCAGAATTTCCCGAGTAGCTTTTAATAGGGAACACAGAACGGAAGGCAGCTTCCAAACCATGATCGCCATCAGCGTCCGGCACTAAGAATTTTTTAAACGATTCTAACTGTGTAGACAGTAAAAAAGGTATATCCAAAACTTGTGGACGTTTACCAAAATCCTTACGGATACGTTTCTTTTCAGAATAAGAGTAAGCCATGGGGTTCCTCAGCTTGCTGATCTTTGACCCGACCTGTTCTTGTAAGAACAGACTTAACTGGCAGCTATGCCAAGATTTTACAACATTTAACTGTTGTTCTAATTAGATCCCACTTTAACACTAGCAAACTATAAAGCGTTGAAAGTAAAGAAAAAATCAGATTTTATTTGAACTAAAAGAGTGCATCACTCTATAGCGCAAAAAGGCCGGTGATTAAATAATCACCAGCCCTTGCCTGATTTCTCAGGCAGCGAACTTAGCAAAAGCTAAATTACTTAACCTCAACTTCAGCACCAGCTTCAGTAAGATCTTTTGCAAGTGCTTCAGCTTCTTCTTTAGATACACCTTCTTTAACAGGTGTAGGAGCAGCTTCAACAAGAGCTTTCGCTTCTTTAAGGCCAAGGCCAGTTGCGCTACGAACAGCTTTGATTGCAGAAACCTTGTTAGCGCCAGCGCCAGTAAGGATTACGTCAAATTCTGTTTTCTCTTCAGCAGCTTCAGCAGCTGGACCAGCTACCATTGCAGCTGCAGCAGTTACGCCGAATTTTTCTTCCATTGCTTCGATAAGAGCAACAACGTCCATTACTGACATTTCAGCAATTGCGTCAAGGATTTGGTCTTTAGATACAGACATTACAAATTTCCTAATAATTAACGGACATTAAGTCCAAATAAATTTTACACCGAAAGTGAGATTAAACAGCTTAAAATTAAGCAGCTTGCTCTTCTTTCTGTACACGTACTGCTTCAATTGTTTTACACAATTTGCCAGCAGACGCTTCTTTCATAGCACTCATTAAGCGTGCAACAGCTTCATCGTATGTAGGTAATGTAGCAAGCATTGCTGCATCAACAACATTTCCTTCAAAAGCGGCCGTTTTAAGCTCGAATTTCTCATTCTTTTTCGCGAAATCTGAAAAGATACGCGCAGCAGCACCTGGGTGCTCTGATGAGAAAGCGATTAAGCTTGGACCAACAAATGAATCAGAAAGACACTCAAAATCTGTTCCTTCAAGAGCACGTTTTGCTAAAGTGTTACGGACAACTTTCATCCAAACACCATTTGCACGAGCTTCTTTACGAAGGGCAGTGATTGCGCCAACTGTTACACCACGAGAATCTGCAACAACTGCAGATAGAGCACCATTGGCTGCTTCGTTGACTTCAGCAACTATTGCTTTTTTGCCTTGAAGATTTAAAGCCATGGGTGTTACTCCTGGTTTAATGGGGGTACCGATTATCGGATTCCCCTGTTCTACTCTTCCCTACCAAACAAGGTAGAGATGCTTTTTACGGCGAGAGCCAGAAGGATTAGGAAAAATCTATCTGGGGTCTACACCGTCTACGTAGGTGAATATTAAGGCCGAAGCCACCTACGGTCTTGGACGGAAGCCCAATTTATCGTTAACCCCGAAGGCTTAACGAAATTATGGACTTCAACCCGAATTCTTTACTTTGCGACTAACTAAATTAATCAACAAAATGGCGCGAAATTATAGTACAAATTTCACGCCATGTAAACACTCAATTAAGCAACAATAGTGCTTAAAGTGTTTTGGTCAACAGAAACACCTGCGCCCATTGTTGTAGAGATAGTTACTTTCTTCAAGTAAACACCTTTAGCTTGAGAAGGTTTAGCCTTCTTAAGCGCAACAATTAGAGCTTCAAGGTTTTGTTGTAACTGCTCTGCAGTGAAATCAACCTTACCAATAGTAGTATGGATGATGCCATTTTTGTCATTACGGTAACGTACTTGACCTGCTTTAGCATTTTTAACTGCTTCTGCAACGTTAGGCGTTACAGTACCAGTTTTAGGGTTTGGCATTAGACCACGTGGGCCTAAGATTTGACCTAGTTGACCAACAACACGCATAGCGTCTGGTGATGCAACAACAACGTCAAAGTTCATCTCGCCTTTTTTAACTAGTTCAGCAAGATCTTCCATACCTACTAATTCAGCACCGGCTTCTTTTGCAGCTTCTGCATTAGCGCCTTGTGTGAATACAGCAACACGAACGTCACGACCAGTACCGTTAGGTAGTACAGTAGCACCACGAACGTTTTGATCAGATTTACGAGCATCGATACCAAGGTTAACGGCAACGTCAACACTTTCTACGAATTTAGCTGTCGCTAACTCTTTTAAAAGAGCAACTGCTTCATTGATTTCGTAATCTTTAGTTACTTCCACTTTTTCGCGGATAGTACGCATACGTTTAGTTAATTTAGCCATTTCTTAGTCCTCTACGTTCAAGCCCATCGCACGCGCAGAACCTGCGATAGTGCGAACCGCTGCGTCCATATCGGCAGCTGTAAGGTCAGTTCGTTTTGTCTCAACAATTTCTTCAAGTTGAGCACGAGTTATTGTGCCTACTTTATCAGTGTTAGGACGGCCTGAGCCTGACTTGATACCAGCAGCTTTCTTAAGTAAGTAAGCAGCAGGTGGCGTTTTCATGTCGAACGTAAATGAACGGTCACCGTAAACAGAGATCACTACAGGAACTGGAGCGCCTTTTTCGATAGACTCTGTACGTGCGTTAAACGCTTTACAGAATTCCATGATGTTTACACCGTGTTGACCTAGTGCAGGACCTACTGGAGGACTAGGATTAGCCATACCAGCGGCAACTTGTAGCTTGATTAGAGCTTCAACTTTTTTAGCCATTATAAATACCTCATTTGGTGGGTCTCAGCCTTGTGCGCGCGAGGACGCGTACTCTAACGGCTTCCCAGTTTAAAAATTGGTTTCGTACTTTTTGCACAGTAAAAAATAAATTTTACCTTAATACAAAAAGGCCGCTGATTATAAGTTAATCAGCGGCCTTTTTCAAGCTTCATGCCAAAATTTAAATAAAAATTAGCGAAGCTTTTTTAATCAATTACTTATCTTGCTCAACTTGACCGAATTCAAGCTCAACTGGCGTAGAACGACCAAAAATAAGTACAGATACTTTTACGCGGCTCTTTTCGTAGTCAACTTCTTCAACTACACCACTGAAATCTGCAAATGGACCATCTGTAACGCGTACAACTTCACCTGGTTCAAATAATGTAGCAGGTTTAGGTGCTTCAGCATTTTCTTGTAGGCGATTAAGAATGCGCTCAGCTTCTTTAGGGCTGATAGGAGCAGGACGATCAGACGTACCACCAATAAAGCCCATAACGCGTTCTGTGCTGTTCACTAAGTGCCAGCTTGCGTCATTCATATCCATTTGTACTAATACGTAACCGGGGAAGAATTTACGCTCAGATTTACGCTTTTGGCCAGCGCGCATCTCAACAACTTCTTCAGTTGGTACTAATATTTCACCAAAGCTCGATTCTAGACCTTCGATTTTAATATGTTCAATTAACGTTTGAGCTACACGCTTTTCGTAACCAGAAAAGGCCTGTACTACATACCAACGTAACTTAATTTCTTTGTTCTCGTTCTCATCCGACATGGGATCAGATCTCCAATCCAGTTAAAAAGCCTACAGCGCGGAATAAAATGCCATCTAATCCCCAAAGGATAAGTGCCATAATCACTGTTGCAACCATTACAATTAATGTCGTGTGGGTAGTTTCTTGGCGCGTTGGCCAAATAACTTTGCGTACTTCAATTCGAGCTTCTTTAGCGAAAGCAAGAAAGTTACGTCCCTTAAATGTTTGCGAGGCAATTGCTAATCCGGCCGCTATTGCAACAACAACGCCAATAGCACGTAGTAATACAGATTGATCTGCATACATGTGATTACCAACAACTGCGCCTGCAAGTAGCGCGATTGCTACTAACCACTTTACTGACTCCATCGCACTTGATGGTGTTTCTACATTCGTGCTCATAATATTATTACCTTAACTACAGACACAACAACCCTACACTACGGCAGGGTTAATCCATTAAAATCTAAACTTAAAAACAGACTTAATTTAAACCGGTTTTTAATCTCAGACTACTCAAATAACAAGTAAAACTGGCAGGGGCGGAGAGATTCGAACTCCCAACCATCGGTTTTGGAGACCGCTGTTCTACCAATTGGAACTACGCCCCTGCAAAGTGGATGCCTATTATACTTACGCAGTTCATTAACACAAGCCTAAAAGATACCCACATTGGAAAATCTAATTAATTAATTACATTATTGTTTAAACTGCTAATAATTTAATCGGTTAGATAAACCTACAATCCAAAGATATTGATTATTTCCCTATGGTTTTATAAACGTCACTTAACAAGCTTGAAGCACCAAACCTAAATGTATTTGCTTGCAAATAATCATCACCCATTATTGCGCGTGCTAGCGCTAAATAATCACTAGCATCAGCAACAGTTTTAACACCGCCGGCCGCTTTAAAGCCCACACGTTTGTTTGAGTTTTTAATGGCTGTTAGCATAATTTTTGTTGATTCAAGCGTGGCATTTACAGCCACTTTACCCGTACTGGTTTTTACAAAATCAGCACCGCCTTCAATTGCAAGCTCCGTGGCTTGAGTAATAAGCGCGTCAGTTTTTAGCTCGCCGCTTTCTATTATTACTTTAAGTTGCGCGCGCGACCCACACGCTTTTTTACTTTCGCTTACATAGCTAAGTACAGTTTGAGCATCGCCCGCTATTAGTTTTTTATAAGGAATAACCAAATCAATTTCGTCTGCGCCGCGCTCTATAGCAATAAGTGTTTCGTTAATTACATCACTCAGTGGAGCATCACCCGTTGGAAAGTTAGTAACTGTTGCGACTTTTACGTGGTTAAGCTCACGCGCTGCGAGTGCTATTTTTGCATCATCAACATAATCGCTATAAATACATACTGCGGCAGGCGTACCTAAGGTAGGATTTATGCTATCAACAAGTGCTTGAATGCTTTTGGTGGTATCGCTGGTGTTTAAGCTTGTTAAATCCATCAGTGCGACTGCTAATGCGGCATCTTTTTGGTGTTGTGTCATTAGAGCTCCGTTGCTTATGTAATACCAATTTTATTAAAAAAATAATCATTTTAGCGTATTAAATAACTCACTAACTACGTTAAAAATTATTTATATAGAACAACTATGTATCATAATTTTAGCCTTGTTATTGAGCTATTTTCTTGTCGCTATAATAGATCACTAATTTAATGCAATTGGTATAAGTACAAAATAGAATATGTCTCCATATTAACAAATTAAACCAAACTCGCTATAGCTCATAACCAAACACTATAAGCTGGTTATTTTACTTGTAACTCGGCGCAATCCCTTGTTAACTAGCTCTTAGGCCTAAAAAGCCCACCTATTATAACTTTTGGTTATATCAACTTGGTTTTAATTATTTTTTACTTATTAATAGCCGCTATATTCTGCATATCAGAATAAAGCGTTTTCTTATATTTGAATTTGTTTAGGGGTCTTATTGACGTGCAGTATTTACCTATCTTTACCAAACTCGACAACAAACCAGTATTGGTTGTTGGCGGTGGAGAGGTCGCTTTACGCAAATGTCGCGCGTTTTTAAAAGCGAGAGCAAGCGTTACTTTAGTAGCACCTTGGTTTTGCGACGAACTAAAAGAGCATGCACATAATAATGAAGTAACGCTTATTGATGCTTATTTTGATGAATCGCACCTTGATGGCAAAATGCTTGTTATTGCAGCAACCGACCGCGATGAAGTAAACAACAACGTATTTGAACTTGCCAATGCTCGCAATGTGTTTGTAAACGTGGTTGATGACCAACCTAAATGTACGTTTATATTCCCATCCATTGTAGACCGTGACCCAATTACGATTGCTATATCAAGTGCTGGCACAGCGCCCGTACTTGCACGTCGCTTACGCGAAAAGCTCGAAACTCTTATTCCACATCATATTGGCCCACTTGCAACACTTGTCGGTGGCTTTAGAGACAAAGTAAAAAAACGCTTTAAGCATTTTTCAGACCGCCGCCAATTTTGGGAAGGCGTGTTCGACTCATCTGTTGTGAGTAAAGTACAAACCGGCGATACCCAAGCCGCACAGCAGCAACTAGAGCAAATGCTAGATGCAAAAGCAGAACCTGAAGGCGAAGTATATGTAGTAGGTGCAGGCCCTGGCGATCCAGAGCTTTTAACACTTAAAGCACTGCAACTTATGCAACAAGCCGACGTCGTCGTTTACGACTTTTTAGTCTCTGACGAAATTATGGAACTAGTGCGCCGCGATGCTGACCTTATTTGTGTAGGTAAACGTTTGGGCGATCATAGTGTTGTTCAAGAAGATACCAACCAAATGCTGGTCGACCTTGCTAAACAAGGCAAAAAAGTATGCCGCATTAAAGGTGGTGACCCGTTTATTTATGGCCGTGGTGGCGAAGAAGTACAAGTACTGGCTGCTAACAACGTAAATTATCAAATTGTACCGGGTATTACAGCCGCTGCAGGTTGTAGTGCTTACGCGGGTATTCCGCTAACGCATCGTGACCATGCACAAGCCATTCAATTTGTAACTGGCCACTGTAAAAAAGACGGTCAAGAACTTGATTGGCAATCGCTGGCAAAAGCAAATCAAACGCTGGCTATTTACATGGGCGTAATTAAATCGCCGCACATACAAAGCGAGCTTTTAAAACATGGCCGCAAAGCCGACACCCCTGTTGCCATTATCGAAAACGGTACACGTAAAAATCAGCGTGTAGTAACAGGCCAATTAGGCGAACTTGCCGACTTAATTGAACGCAACAGCATTATATCGCCTGCGCTACTCATTATTGGCGAAGTAGCCGCCCTGCACTCGCAACTAGCGTGGTTTGGGAAAAACGAGCAAACAAGCAGCTTTGCACAGCCGCTAACAGATGTATCAAATACATAACCGAATTTTAAATTTGTAACTTTTAATCATTTTAGTAGGACGACTAACAATGGCTTTAACTCACCTTCAGCAACTTGAAGCTGAAAGTATCAAAATCATGCGCGAAGTCGCCGCTGAGTTTGAGAACCCAGTAATGCTTTACTCTATTGGTAAAGATTCGTCGGTACTTTTGCACTTAGCGCGTAAAGCATTTTACCCTGCAAAAATTCCGTTTCCGTTATTACACGTAGACACCAACTGGAAGTTTCGTGAAATGATCGAGTTTCGCGACCGTATAGCTAAAGAATACGGCTTTGATCTACTGGTACACAAAAATCCAGAAGGCATTGAAATGGGTGTAGGCCCGTTTACGCATGGCTCGGGTAAACATACCGACATAATGAAAACCCAAGGCTTAAAACAAGCGCTAGATAAATACGGCTTTGATGCTGCATTTGGTGGCGCACGCCGCGACGAAGAAAAGTCACGCGCAAAGGAGCGTGTTTATTCGTTCCGCGACAAACACCACCGTTGGGACCCTAAAAACCAACGCCCAGAGCTTTGGAATACCTACAACAGCCAAGTTAATCCGGGTGAGAGCATTCGTGTTTTCCCATTATCTAACTGGACTGAGCTTGATATTTGGCAATACATTTATCAAGAAAACATCGAAATGGTACCGCTTTACCTAGCAAAAGAGCGCCCTGTTGTTGATCGCGACGGTACTTTGATTATGGTTGACGATGAGCGTATGCCTCTTAATGAAGGTGAAGTACCGCAAATGAAATCTGTACGTTTTCGTACATTAGGCTGCTACCCACTTACCGGTGCAGTTGAATCAACAGCCAGTACTTTAACCGAAATCATTGAAGAAATGCTGCTATCTACGTCATCTGAACGTGAAGGTCGTGTTATTGACCATGATTCAGCCGGCTCAATGGAGAAGAAAAAACGTGAGGGGTATTTTTAATGTCTAGCCAAAATAACGATACATTTAACGAAGTAAAAGAAATAGGCATAGACGCCTACCTAGCACGCCAACAAGACAAAAGCTTATTACGCATGCTTACTTGTGGCAGCGTAGATGACGGTAAATCAACATTGATTGGCCGCCTACTGCACGACAGCCACCAAATTTATGAAGATCAGCTAGCAGCTCTTCATAAAGATAACGAAAAAGTAGGTAACGCAGGTGAAGATCTTGACCTTGCTTTATTAGTTGATGGCCTACAAGCTGAGCGTGAGCAAGGTATTACCATTGACGTAGCGTACCGTTACTTTTCAACGGCTAAGCGTAAATTTATTATTGCCGACACACCTGGGCACGAGCAATACACCCGCAACATGGTAACGGGTGCATCAACAAGCGATGTAGCCATTATTTTGGTTGATGCGCGTTACGGCGTACAAGTACAAACTAAGCGCCATAGCTTTATTTGTGACTCGCTGGGCATTAAGCAGTTTGTTGTTGCCGTTAATAAAATGGATATCGTTGATTTTGACGAAACCGTGTATGAAAAAATTAAGGCCGATTACCTTAAATTTGCTGAGCAACTTAACGTATCAAACATTAAGTTTGTGCCTATGTCAGCGCTTAAAGGCGACAACGTAGTAACACGCTCTGCACATACACCGTATTACACCGACAAGCCGCTACTAGAGTTACTAGAAGATTCGCCAGCAGCCGAAACAGATACAGGCTTTGAAGCGCGCCTACCGGTGCAATATGTCGTGCGTCCTAACTTAAACTTCCGTGGTTTTCAGGGCACACTTACATCGGGCAAGATGCACGTAGGCGATGCTATAAAAGTATTACCGTCGGGTAAAACATCAAGCATTAAAGAAATTGTTACCTTTGATGGCAACTTGGACAGCGCCGAAGCAGGCCAAGCAATTACCGTTACCCTAAATAACGAGATTGATATTAGCCGAGGTGATGTAATCGTGCCTGCAAACTCAACGGCCGCTGTTACTAACCAGCTGCAAGCTAAAATTGTGTGGATGCATGAATCGCCATTAGTGTTAGGTAAAAGCTATAACCTAAAACTAGGTAGCAAAAACACCTCAGCTATTGTTAAAAAGATTGACTACACAATTGATGTAAACACGCTTGAGCACGGTACTAGCGACTCATTACAGCTAAACGAAATTGCGATTGTAACGCTTGAACTAACCGAAACTATTTTGGCAGACGAGTACCACAGCAATCACGAAACAGGCTCGTTTATCCTAATCGATCGCTTATCAAACCTAACTGTTGCTGCCGGTATGATTGAGCAAGTACTGCAAAGCCAAACAAAGCAAAGTAACTTTAGCGAATTTGAAGTTGAATTTAACAGCTTAGTACGCAAGCACTTCCCGCATTGGCAAGCGCTTGATATTTCTAAGTTATAAGTTAACTTTAGCCTGTTAGGAATTTAAAAGCATGGTAGAACAGCTCGTTTTAACAGGCATTATGCTTACCTTAGTCGGGTGCCTTTTTGGCACCCGTATTAATCCAGCATGGTTATTTGTAAGCGCTATTGGCACCAGCTACTTAGCAGGGCTAATCGATCTTGAAAGTATGTTGATTAATTATGCTAACCCGTCGCTTATCACCTTAGTACTATTGGTGTTAGTATCGACCGCAATAGAAAAAACCACCCTAATTCAAAAGTTAGCGCAATCGCTATCTAAAGGTAGTTTAGTAAAATCGGTAACAAAATTGGGGTTATCAACCGCCTTTTTATCGTCGTTTACTAACAATACCGCCGTTGTTGCATCGCTTATTACCGCGATAAAAGACAACCCTAATCACTCCCCTTCAAAGCTATTATTACCGCTGTCGTACACTGCTATTTTGGGCGGCACCATTACGCTTATTGGTACATCAACCAACTTAATCGTTAATGGCTTTGCAGTAGATGCGGGAATGGAACCGCTGGGCTTTTTTGACTTTACCTTAGTGGGTTTAGGCGCGCTAAGCGTAGGCCTAATTACCATTTTAGTAATGCTTAAATACTTACCCGACAACGGTAAAAGCGACCAAGAAGTCGTGCCTTTTTACCTAGAAGGTAAAGTACAAGCAAACTCAAAATTAATAGGCCAAACCGTTGAAGAAAACGGCCTGCGTGATTTAAAAGACTTATTCCTTGCTGAAATTATTCGCGACGAGAGCCGCATTTGCGCAGTCACTCCGCAGCAAATTATTCAAAAAGACGACGTGCTGCTGTTTGTAGGTGACATAAAATCGGTGCCATTACTTACCCGTTTTGACGGTTTAAAAGTAGTGCACGAGAATCATCAAAAAGACATAGAACACTTAGTAGAAGTAGTCGTAAGTCAATCTTCAAAATTTATTGGTAAAACCGTAAAAGAAGCCCGCTTTAGAGAGCAGTTTCATGCTGCTGTTATTGCCATTCGCCGTGGACATGACCGCTTACAAGGCGGCCTTGGGCAAGTGCAATTACAAGCTGGCGACTCACTTATACTCGCACCAGGCAAAAACTTTTACACTTTGCCTAATTTAAAGCGCGAATTTGTGTATATTTCAGGGTTTGACTTACAAGCCCACCTTGCACCTAAGCAATCAAATATTGTGCTACTAAGCTTTGCCGCAGTACTGGGTTTAAGCATTATTGGCATAGTGCCGCTGGTTAAAGGCTTATTAGTATTACTGATTGGCTTAATGCTCAGCGGCACCATAAAACTTAACGAAGTAAAACGCCGTTTCCCTATCGAGTTATTGGTGGTTGTAGGTAGCGCCATTGGCCTTGCTAAATTAATGATAGGCACCGGACTTGCCGGGCAAATATCCGACGCCATGTTTATGGTACTTGGCGACTTTGGCCCGTACGGCGCGTTTATAGCTATATTTTTAATGACCGTATTATTTACCGAGCTTATAACTAACAACGCAGCTGCTGCCTTGTCGTTCCCTGTTGCTTACTCGCTCGCGGTTGGTTTTAATGTAGACCCACTACCGTTTATTATGGCGGTTGCCTTTGGCGCATCAGCTAGCTTTATATCGCCATTTGGGTATCAAACTAACCTAATGGTTTATAGCGCGGGTAACTATCGCTTAAAAGATTACATAGTGATGGGCTTACCCCTTTCTATTATTTATTCAATCACGGTATTAACCTTGATCCCGCTGGTATTTCCGTTTTAATACCTGCGCTCACAGCATAAGAGACTCTCACTATGGATGAAAATATAGTTTGGCATAACTACGCAACTACAAAAGCACAGCGTAGTGAGCAAAAAAAACATAAGCCCGCTATTTTATGGTTTACCGGCTTTTCAGGCTCTGGCAAAAGCACCGTAGCAAACGCACTAGAAGCGGCGCTTAATCAGCAAGGTACGCACACTTACCTGCTCGATGGCGACAACGTACGCCACGGTTTGTGTAAAGATCTAGGCTTTAGCGACGAAGACCGCATTGAAAACATACGCCGCGTAGGCGAAACCGCAAAACTAATGACCGACGCTGGCTTGTTAGTACTTACTGCGTTTATATCGCCTTTTAGAGCAGAACGCGACATGGTGCGTAACTTAGTAGACGAAGGCGAATTTATCGAAGTATTTATCGATACCCCACTGGATGTATGCGAAAGCCGCGATCCAAAAGGCTTATACAAAAAAGCCCGCGCTGGAGAGATAAAACACTTCACTGGTATCGACTCAAGCTACGAAGTGCCAAACAATCCAGAAATAATTTTAGATACAAGTAAAAACACCCTAGACCAATCGGTTACACAACTGATAACGTATCTAAAACAAAAGCACATAATATAGGTTAACCCCATGAATCAAACCGAACTGCTAGAAGAAACCCTCATCCTTGCCCGCAAAGCAGGCCAAGCGATAATGGGAATTTACGAAAAGGATTTTAACGTTGAGTACAAAGCCGATGAAAGCCCCGTAACCGACGCCGATTTAGCAGCTCATAAACTGATTGTGGCAGGGCTTCAACAGCTCACACCTGATATTCCAATACTTAGTGAAGAAAACGCCGACATAAGCTGGGATGTACGCCAAACGTGGAAAAGCTACTGGTTAGTTGACCCAATCGACGGCACTAAAGAATTTATTAAAAAGAACGGTGAATTTACCGTAAACATCGCCCTAATTAAAAACGGCATTCCTATTTTAGCCGTAGTAGATGCACCTGCCCTTGGCGTATCGTACTTAGCCGCCGAAGCCATTGGCGCATTTAAAGATAAAGGCGATGAGCGAATTGAGCTTAAGGTAACTACCAAACCTAACAAAGGGTTAATTCGAGTTGTAGGCAGCCGCTCGCACCCATCACCCGATTTAGCCGAGTTTGTGAAACGCTTTGACGAGGTTGAAATGGTGTCTAAAGGCAGCTCACTAAAACTCTGTTTAGTCGCTGAGGGCAGCGCCGATATTTACCCGCGCTTAGGTCCAACTTGCGAATGGGATACAGGCGCAGGCCATGCAATCGCCGAAATAGCCGGTGCTAAAGTGACTAAGCTTGATGGCAGCCCGCTTATTTATAACACTAAAGATGAGTATTTGAATCCGTACTTTGTAGTGAGTGCGGTGGAAGAGTAAGAGCTTCGAGCTGTTAGCCACGAGCAGCTCGGTGTAAACCTAAACACCTTAGGTTGGGTTGGGTTGAGTGGAACGAAACCCAACTTATATACATTCTCATCATTTTAATACGTAAACATAGACATTTAGCATTACCATAAGCAAAAATAATAGCCCATCTGTTTATAAACTAATCTAAAGTTTGCTACTTAAAATATTTATTGCTTTATCTCTTTTATCCTCATCAAAACCTGTATTTATCAATCCCTTCAACCTACCAATAAATATTAACTTCGTCTCTTTATCTAATGAGCTTACCGCTGTAAATATGTTGGACATATCTACATTCAAATCTGTAGACAATACTTCTATTAATATCTTTAGCGATTTTTCGTCTTTCTTATCTTTTAAAAGATCTAAAATAAACTCATATTTTGGGCCTCGAAAATATCTCTTACCTGGTTCACCTGCAGCTCCATTTTCTATTTGGGATATAATACATAGCATTTCATAAGTGACTTCATATTCTAGCAAGTCCAAAGCGATAGATGAAAAATCTTGTTTCTCTAAAACTTCTATAAACTCAGAAGAATTATTACTCTCTGCTTCTCTTTTTATTTCTATAAATATAGCTGAAAGTAAATAAATATCGTTAATCGTAGCGACATCTTTAATCACGCTCTGAAAGTTATCTATATTCAATATTTTTATCACTAGCCTTGTAAAAATCTCTTTAAAGTTCTCAGCATTTTGATATTTATTTTTTTTTACTTCAGTCGAAACATAGTCAAAAAGTACTTTATTAAGGCTTCTATCTGTAAATGACGATGACCTTTTAAATAAAACATCTTTAAAGCGCAGCAAAACTAATTGATAGCGTTCATCACAACACAACTCTTTAGCTAATGCTTCGAGTTCGCTCCCATCACGAATTCTTGAAAATATAGTTTGTTCATTCACCTCTTTTTTTGAAGGGGACTCTTTTATAATTTTTTGCAGGTAGTTAGCATTAGGATCACTAACACCTAAGCTCTGGGTGGGTATCAAAGCCTTATTAAAGCTTAAATGGAATTTATTTAACTCATCTCTATCTTCAAAATTACTGGCATCTTGACTCAATGCCTCTTTATCATTAGTTGATTCTTTATAATCTCTAGTAATTAGCCCTAACATTGTTGCAAAAAACTTAAAGTAAATTGGATCCTCGATCTTCATTACATCTTTAATTATAGGTGTAACATTGCCTGAACCTACTTTCACAAGATAATCATAGCTATTCTCAAATGCACTAAAATAAGTAGGCTTTACTTCCCTTAAAGAACAAGCCATTAAAAAGGATAAAAAGTTCACTTCACCCATCAAATTACCAGGGACCCACGCTTGATCAACTCGTCTTAATATTTTTTTAAGCTGCCTAATTGAAACAATTACTGCTTTTAGAGCATTAACTTCCTTAATAAATAAGTTATTTCTCTTTATCAAAGCTTCTATAAATTCCGAGCGCTTGCAAAATACATGTACCGAATGGCTATCTTCTATTCTATTAGGGTTCAGTACCACTTTAGGCATGTTATTAGATAAAATAATAACTTTATTATGGTGCAATGCCTCTTTAAGACTTACTTGAATAAAGGAATTTATTACCGCTGACAAATCGGCTCGGAGTATATCCTCTCTATAATCAGTCGCTTTTGAAATCACTTCAGCAGCAACCTCATTTTCATTTCCCATTGCAACGATAAAATTGATATGACTCAAATCTCGATTTTTCAATCTATCCAGCAGCGCGGCTATATCATTTAAACGTTTTTCGTTTTCATCGCCTGTTCCGCGATCAACATCTTGTAAGGTAATAAGTAATTTATGGTTTGTTGTGCCAAGAACATCATTAAGCTTTTGAAAACTTCCCTCAATATCAATTGGGCCAGCAAGTAATGTTGAAGCGATTTGAAATACGCTCCCCCCTGATTTAAGCGCTTCGGTATAATGTCTAGGTAAGGCACGAAAAGCACACATATCAATATGTTGGCTTATATCATCAATAATATTGCTCAGTACAATATGGCCAACACTGCCACTTGCAGCGCCCCACGTTGATATATCGCTATGTATCCACACTCCACTTTTTTTAGAGACTGCTTCTAAGTCATTAGCAACAGCGTTAACAATACTACTTTTACCACAGCCAAATGAGCCACATAAAGCAATATGTTGCGCTAAAGGTTGCTGTTGATATTCATCACCACCTTTAAATAAACGGTTATAAATTCGATCTGCATAAACTTGTAGGTCTGGCTCTAAATCACTTTTATGAACAATAGGCCGATCATCAGCAAACCATTTTTGAAAATCTTTTAAACTATTCAGCTCTGGATTTACCTGAATAGTTACATCTTCTTTTTCAGTAATGATGCTTGGCTGTTTACTTTGTCTATATTCATCAAATAATAAGTAAGCTGCCAATATAAAATAGCCAACAGCTAGATAAATGAAAACGTCAAAAGCAGGGACTATATCAGCTAGGTTGACTGCAAAAATGATAAAGGCTGCACTAAGAGCAACCAATACAACAGTAAATATTGGCTTTTTGGTATAAAGCTTTGTTTGATAGATCACGGTTATTAGCATGGCAATAAACGTAAGTGCCAGGTATTTTAAGCTCATAAAACTTCGTGCGTATAACGTAGCTTCATCAAGTTTTGATACTGTCTTTATTACGTACAAAGCAATCAGCAGTAATGACACTAATACAGCGATTGTCACTGGCGGATATCGCCAGTTAAATCCAATACTGCGCTTGGGGTGAGATATATAAAACTTATCAAGCAGCAGCTTTATGCCAATCCCCGCTAAAAATGCGCTACTGTAATGTAGAATTGGATTCGCATTTAAAATAGCGCCTAAACTT
Organism: Pseudoalteromonas sp. HL-AS1; assembly: GCF_031198785.1. Classification (NCBI taxonomy): domain Bacteria; kingdom Pseudomonadati; phylum Pseudomonadota; class Gammaproteobacteria; order Alteromonadales; family Pseudoalteromonadaceae; genus Pseudoalteromonas; species Pseudoalteromonas sp. HL-AS1. The sequence goes on along the minus strand of NZ_CP133569.1, from coordinate 270,327 downwards.
GAGTATGCCTTTTGTACAAAACCAACTTTGCTTAAAAATACAGTAATTGTTGCGGCAGTAATTGCGCACAATAAAAGGGAAAGCCAGCGTGTGGCTGTAATAGGGAGAGTTTTAACTTGCGACAACTTAATATCCTTATCAATACGTTACCTAACCAGTGTATATCAATTGAACATTATTGGATAAGCAAGTTTGAGAAATAAAGTCGCCTCTTGGCTTTACCGCTAGAATGACGCTATGGCTTGTTGGGTTTCGCTTCGCTCTACCCAACCTACGCTTTGATATAAAAATGGAGTTTTATTCCTTTAGGTCTTGTTTTGAGTTTAGGGCGAAAATCCAAAAAGAATGTACCGATCTTATTCCTTCTACAACCCTTAACGATTTTGCTGGGCGATAAAAGCAAGCGAGTGCTGATTGAATAAGTCAGGACGCTCCACATTACAAACATGGCCACAATGGTGAATAGTTTGCAGTACGCTATTTTTATGACGCTTAACCATTTCTTTAACAGGGCCAAGGAACATATGATCTTCTTTGCCCATAATGTAAAGAATGGGAATATCAATGTCTTTTTCTTTGAAGTATTGCATTAAAGGATTTACGTCCATGGCTAATTTAAACCATTTTATAAACTCTTTTTGGCACAAGCGTTTTGCTTCACGAACAAACAAAAGTCGAGATTCTTTATGACGCTTTTTCGGCATCATGATAAAAGCAAATAAGCGATACAGCCACATATAAGGCAAGAAGTGTTTAAAAGTATTACCTAAATAAACCAATGTATTACTGCGAGTATTAAAACGAGTAACCGCTCCACCTAGCACCATGCTAGAAACATATTGCGGCGCAATTTCAGCAATATTTCGAATAATAATTGTGCCCAATGAAATGCCAACAAAGTGTGCGCTGGTGATATTGTTATGATCTAACACATCTATAATGTCTTTAGAGACATTATTAAACGAATAATTATTATCAACAAAGTTTTGTACTAAGTTATTCGATTTACCGTGACCACGAAGATCAAGCAACAATACATTATATTCTTTTTTATAAGCCTTAAGCTGACGAAACCAAATTGCCGAGCTACCACCTGCTCCATGGACAAATACAACCCATGTTTTACTGGTTTCGTGCGCAAAAGTAGTATGGAAGAGAATCTCTTTGCTCATTGCAGTTAGTGGCCTATTTACTTCGTTTGGCATATTCAATTGCAGGAAGTATAACGGAGTTTAATAAAAATCTCTTATGAAGTTCAGATCAATGGCTTCTACTTAACAGCTTTTGGGAGCAGATTCTGATTTTTAAATGAAAACCAATAAAAATGACCTTCCCCTATTTTTACGTTATGAAAACCGCCTTCCTCGGCCTTCCTCGGCCTTCCTCGGCCTTCCTCGGCTTTCCTGCTCGCGTGACGCTATAGCGTGTTGGGTTTCGCTCCAACTAACCAACCTACCCCGTACAGTAACTCTATAATGTGGCTTGCCATTTAAGGCTTTTGCTCACTTTTACACCGCTGTTTCGTATTCATGACACTTACCCTTCAATTTGGTCTAATTAATTAGTCTACAAATCCTCTCAAAACATGAAATTTTTAGCTAAAAACTATATTCTTGCGCGCGATTATTATTTAAATAATGGATAAACACACACATGACAACATCTCAAGATGCAACGCTTTCAAATGCATCAACAACAGGTGCACACACACCTTCAAACACACCCACTTCTAAATGGAATCTGCACGATACGCAGTGGACTTTAAGCCTTTTTGGTACCGCCGTTGGTGCGGGTATTTTATTTTTACCTATTAATATTGGCATTGGCGGTTTTTGGCCGTTAATTATTTTGGCATGCTTAGCATTTCCAATGACCTTTTGTGCACACCGTGGATTAGCGCGTTTTGTACTTTCATCAAAAAATAAAGATGCCGATTTTACCGATGTAGTTGAAGAACACTTTGGTGTGACTGCGGGGCGGTTAATTTCTTTATTGTACTTTTTATCTATATTCCCAATTTTGCTTATTTACGGTGTGGGCTTAACCAATACCGTTGATAGCTTTATGGTTAATCAAATGGGGATGGAATCACCTTCTCGCGTGTTGCTTTCGGGTGTATTAGTTGCAGGTATGATTAGCTTAATGATGGGCGGAGAGCGCTTAATGCTGCGTGCCTTTGCTATTTTAGTTTATCCGCTTGTGGGTATATTGTTCTTTTTATCACTTTATTTAATCCCAAGCTGGCAAATGCCAGATATGACACTGCCTGAAATGGGCAGCTTTGGTAAAACGTTGTGGTTATCGATTCCTATTATTGTGTTTTCGTTTAGCCACGCAGCGGCTATCTCAAGCTTTGTAAACGTGCAACGCGGTCACTACGGTGAACAAGCTACACATAAGTCTGAGGCGATTTTAAAGCGCACTAGCTTACTACTTATTACCTTTGTACTGTTATTTGTGTTCTCTTGCGTGCTGTCGCTTACAGGCGAGCAAATGGCCGCTGCTAAAGCCGCTAACGTATCGGTTTTATCCTACCTTGCTAATATTACTGATAACTCGTTTATTGCCACACTTGGGCCGCTTGTTGCATTTATTGCTATTACATCGTCGTTTTTGGGTCACTTTTTAGGAGCGCGTGAAAGCTTTACGGGTTTAGTAACTAAACAAACAAGCTTAAGCGCAAAAGCGGCCGATAAAATTGGCGTACTCATTATGTTTTTAGCTATTTGGTTTTGTGCGGTTAAAAACCCAAGTATTTTAGACATGATGGATCAGTTATCGGGCCCTATCATCGCAATGATCTTATTCATCATGCCAATGATTGCAGTTTATAAAGTGCCTGCACTTCATAAATACCGCAACCGATTAAGCACGCTATTTATATTAGCGGTTGGCTCACTTGCTGTATTTGCACTTATTTACAGCATGATTAATTAATACGCTATATATTCAAAAGCCCAGCTAATTTAATTAGCTGGGCTTTTTTAGCCATAAAAAAATGGCGCTCACTGAGCGCCATTTTTAATTTAATTCGTTGCTATTATTCTGTATCTGGCAGGTTACGGCCATAGAATATTTCTTGCATTTCGCGAGTCAGCTTAGAGCGAATTTCGTCTTCTTCTTCGTCCGATAACTCATCAGTAGAAAGGCCGAATAAATAGGTATTTAAGTCGGTTTCTTTTAACATCATTTTAGTATGGAACAGGTTTTCTTGATACACGTTCACGTCCATCATTTGGTACGCTTCTTTGGTATCTTCTGTCATGAAGTTTTGAATCGAGCTAATAGCATGATCAATGTAGTGCTTAACACCGTTTATGTCGCGGGTAAAACCACGAACGCGGTAGTCAATTGTTACTACGTCTGATTCAAGGCTATGAATTAAGAAGTTTAACGCTTTAAGTGGCGAAATAATGCCACAAGTAGACACTTCAATATCAGCACGGAATGTACAAATACCATCATCAGGGTGAGCTTCTGGGTATGTGTGTACACAAATGTGGCTTTTATCTAGGTGCGCAACAACTGAATCAGGTAATGGGCCTGGTGCTTCGTCAGCATCGTAATTTTGCTGCTCTTCTACTGGTTCTTCTGAAACCAAAATAGTGACACTTGCGCCTTGCGGTTCATAATCTTGGCGCGCTACATTTAAAATGTTAGCACCAATAATATCAACAACTTCACCTAAAATGTCGGTTAGTCTATCTGCACTGTACTGCTCATCGATATATTCAATATATTCTTTACGTTGTTGCTCGGTCTTTGCGTAACAAATATCATAAATACTAAAGCTTAAACTTTTGGTTAAATTGTTAAAGCCATGAAGTTTAAGTTTATCGAAGGGTTTGTTCATAATAAACCAACCTATAAATTAGTGGGTTCTGCACCTGCAGAATGAAAAGTTCGCGGATTTTATACGAATTTCCCTCGTGGAAAAAGCGTTATTTTGCTTGATCTTGCACAACTTCGTGGCTATGCGTAATTTCTACTGTTTTATCAAGCATTAATGCAACTGAGCAATACTTTTCAGCAGAGAGTGAAACGGCGCGTGCAAGGTGCTTTTCAGACACATTATTGCCTTTAACAACAAAGTGTAAGTTGATTTTGGTAAACACACGTGGGGCTGTTTCGGCGCGCTCTGCACTTAGTTGTACTTGTACATCTGAAAAATCTTGTTTGGCTTTTTTTAAAATACTAACCACATCAACTGATGAACAACAGCCAACTGACATTAAAACCATTTCCATTGGGCTTGGTGCTGCACTATCGCTGCCGCCATCAAACACAACATTGTGGTTAGAATTAGAACGACCAATAAACGTATCGCCTTCAACCCATTTTACATTTGCTTGCATTGTTATATCTCAAAAAATATTTTCTTGATTGTAAGCAAGTTAGCCGTAGTTGCAAATGAAAATGCAACGCAGGGCTATAAAATGACTAAGATTGTTGCGTTAAAGCGCTATCAAAGAGGTTTTTTACTAAACCTGCAAATTCATCTATAAAGGCATGCTGTTCAACCGTGACAGGCTGTGAGGTGATGCTGCTGAGGACTTCTTCTAAATCGTAAACAATGCCATCAACTTCGCGTACAATTTGACTACGCTGCTCTGTGTTGAGGTTTGTGTGCTGCTCGCAAATAAGCATCACATTTTGTGCAATAACGTCTTCGATTAATTCCATTACTGTTGGGGCACCTGGTTTTATTTCGCCTGGCTTCTCAAACAATGCTAAATTTTGAGTTAGATACATGATCAAATCATCGTACCCTTGCCTATCTAAAACCATTTTTGTACCACCTTTGTATAATTAATTATTTTTGATTTAAGCAGAAAGCGCTGTTGATTGCTAGCTTTGCGCGTTAGCAATACAAAAAAAGCAGCCGAAGCTGCTTTTATAATAATTAAGTAGTATTACTACTTAATCTATTTTTAAGCCTGGGCTTAGTGTTGCTGGCATAGCTACTTTTTCAAGCTCTACCGAAGCAACTGGGTATGCACAGTAATCGGCTGCGTAATACGCACTTGCTCTGTGGTTGCCCGATGCGCCAATACCACCAAACGGTGCTGCGCTTGATGCGCCAGTAATTGGGCGATTCCAGTTAACAATACCTGCACGAATACGACGTAAGAAATGGTCGTAATCTGCTGCACTGTCACTTAATAAACCAGCCGATAAACCAAAGGTTGTATCGTTTGCTTTATCAATGGCTTGGTCAAAGTCGTCAAAGCGGAACACTTTTAAAAGTGGTCCAAAATGCTCTTCATCTGGGAAGTCACTAATATTTGTACACTCAATAATACCTGGTGTTACAAAGCCAGTATTAGCTGTGTGCTCAAGTTCTACTAATACTTCACCACCAAGCTCAACAAGCTCGTTTTGCGCTTTAACCATGCCTGCAGCTGCAGCTGATGAAATCATAGAGCCCATAAATGGCTGGTCTGCATCGTCATAATTACCTACTTTAATCGCTTTAGTTGCTGTGATTAAACGCTCCAGTATCACATCACCTTTGCTACCCGTTGGTAAAAATAGTTTACGTGCACACGTACAACGCTGGCCACTTGAGATAAACGCTGATTGAATAATATCGTGAACAACCGCTTTAGTGTCTTCAACATCAGTAATAATAAGTGGGTTATTACCACCCATTTCTAGCGCTAAAATTTTGCCCGGTTGACCCGCAAACAGTTCATGTAAAATATGACCAGTACGCGAAGAACCCGTAAAGAACAAGCCATCAATACCTTTGTGAGCAGCAAGAGCTTTACCCGTTTCTACTTCACCCTGTACAAGGTTAATGACACCTGCTGGTAAACCTGCTTTTTCCCACAGTTTAAGCGTAAGCTCAGCTACTTTAGGAGTAAGTTCAGACGGTTTAAACACAACCGTGTTACCTGCTAAAAGCGCTGGCACAATGTGGCCATTAGGTAAGTGACCTGGAAAGTTATACGGACCAAATACGGCTACAACACCATGTGGCTTATGACGGATCATTGCACGGCCAAGTGGCATTGCGTTTTCTACGTCGCCAGTGCGCTCTAAAAATGCTTTTTCAGAAATGGCAATTTTACCAACCATAGCACCCGCTTCTGTGCGAGTTTCCCACAGTGGCTTACCTGTTTCTTGTGCAATAGTAATAGCGAGCTCTTCGCTGTTTTCTTTTAATTGCGCTGCAAATGCTTTAATTATTTCTAAACGCTCAGTAAAGCTTTTATCAGCCCATGCATAAAACGCTTCGCGCGCTGCATTTACTGCGGTGTCTACTTGCGCCGCAGTTGCCGATGAAGCCTGCCAAATAACGTCGTTATTTGCAGGGTTTACTGAATTAAATTCTGTGCCTTGGCCTTGTGACCATTGACCATTAATAAATTGTGCAGGATGAGTCATATACTTTCTCCTAAATTAAATCGTGGTTGCACTAACAATATCGCCAGTTTGCAAATGCAATGCATCTGCTACTTCTTGCGATAAAATAAGGCTTTTTGCGCGCTCGTCAAATGTCATTGGTGCAACGGTTGCTCTAAAATCTTCAAGCTTTTCGTTAGCTAGTAACACCATGGTGTCGCCAGTCATTTCGCCAATTTCAACGTTAAAGTTATTTGCATTACGAATCGTCGCAATGTTATCTACTTTTGCTTCAACCGTTGGGCCGCCGTCAAAAATGTCTACGTAGCCATTAAACGTAAAGCCTTCGCTTTTTAATAACTCGATTGCTGGGCGTGTGTTGTCGTGTACTTTACCTATTACGGCTTGCGCATCTTTACTTAGCAAATTTACATAAATTGGGTATTTAGGCATTAGTTCAGCAATGAAAACCTTTTGGCCAATACCTGTTAGGTAGTCGGCTGTTGGAAAATCCATTGAGAAAAAGTGCTCTTCAAGCCACTGCCAAAAAGGGCTACTGCCATTTTCGTCAGACACACCGCGCATTTCTGCAATCACTGTTTGTGCAAAACGCTCTTGATGCTGCTTTATAAACATAAAGCGCGCTTTTGAAAGTAGCTTACCGTTACAATTTTTACGATAGCCATCTTTTAAAAACAATGTGCAAAGCTCTGTAGCGCCTGTGTAGTCGTTACATAGCGTTAAAATATCAACCGCTTTGTATACGTCTAATGTGCGCGAAGAGTGAATCACTTTACTTAAGTGATAATGATAAAATGCATCATCAAGCCCTACAGCAGCTTCAATTGCAGACGTACCTACAACATCACCGGTTTCGCTATCTTCAAGAACAAACAGGTAGCCTTCGTCACCGGGTTGTGACGTTTGCTTAGCAAATGAACTTACAGAATGGTCTATTTTCTTTTGCAATAGTTCTTCGTTTAATGGCAAAGACGTAAAACCATGCCCAGATTCGTGGGCAATTTTCAGTAATGCTGAGTAATCATTTTGCTGGATTGGGCGAAGGATCATCATGAGTCCGCTTGCTCCCTTATAAATAACGGTAAATAGGAATTGCAGGGCAAGCGGTGCTTGCCCTTAATTGGTTGGCTTAAGTCGCTTATGCGTTTACTACGCTTGCTACTGCTTTTTCAAAGCGTGCCATACCTTCGCGAATGTCCGCTTCAGGAATTACTAAAGATGGAGTGAAACGTACTACGTCTGCACCGGCAACTAGTGACATAAGGCCTTGCTCAGTACCTGCCACTAAAAACTCTTTTGCACGACCTTTGTATTGCTCGTTCACTACTGCACCAATTAATAAACCTTGGCCACGGATTTCGCTAAATACGTTGTATTTTTCGTTAACCGCGCTAAGTAGTTCATTAAATAATGCGGCTTTTTCTTTTACGCCAGCCAGTACTTCTGGGGTATTTACTGTATCAAATGCCGCTTCTGCAACAGCACACGCAAGCGGGTTACCGCCATAAGTAGAACCATGTGTGCCTACTTTAAGGTGCTGTGCAATTTCAGTTGTTGTGATCATAGCGCCAATAGGAAAACCGCCGCCAAGTGCTTTAGCCGAAGTTAAAATATCAGGTACTACGTTTAAGCCTTGGTATGCATATAAATCGCCAGTACGACCAACACCTGTTTGAACTTCATCAAAAATAAGCAGTGCGTTATGTTTAGTACATAAATCGCGAACACCTTGAGCAAACTCATCAGTTGGTGAAACAATACCGCCTTCACCTTGTAGAGGTTCCATCATTACGGCACATGTTTTATCGCTGATAAGTGCTTCAAAAGCAGCTAGGTCGTTGTAATCGCAATGTATAATGTCGCCAGGCTTAGGGCCAAAACCATCTGAATATGCAGCTTGGCCGCCAACAGTTACGGTAAAGAATGTACGACCGTGGAAACCTTTGTTGAACGCGATGATTTGTGATTTTTCTGCGCCAAACTTATCAAGTGCAAAACGACGCGCTAATTTAAGCGCGGCTTCGTTTGCTTCTGCGCCAGAGTTGGCAAAGTAAACTTTTTCAGCAAATGTCGCATCAACCATTTTTTTAGCTAGGCGAAGTGCCGGCTCATTGGTCATTACGTTAGATAGATGCCAGATTTTTTCGCCTTGCTCTTTTAATGCGCCTACTAATGCAGGGTGGCAATGGCCAAGACAGTTAACTGCAATACCACCAGCAAAGTCGATAAACTCTCGACCTTGTTGATCCCATACGCGAGAGCCTTCGCCTCGAACAGGAATTACGCTTGAAGGTGCGTAGTTAGGAACCATTACGTGATCAAATAATTCGCGATTGACTGTCATTTTATTTCCTCTTAATTGTGAGCAACACAAAACATCAAAATAGGTGTTTGGTTAATATTTGTAACCAACTTTATAGGCAAGATCAGTAACCTGATAATTGCGCAAAATTGCTTTGTGGTTCAATTTTCAGACGCACATTATTTCAGAATTACTTATATCTGTCTCGTTAAAAACTTTCATGTATCCCTTGAAAATAAAGGGCTAAAGATATTATTTCATAGATAGTGAATAACTATTTGCATAGCTATTTATGCTTATTTTTAGGCAACTAACCGCATGAGTACAGAGGCGCACACGCTTTAATCGGCAAATATGCAATATAAAAATAGAGTGAGAATGAATGGTTAGTCGCAAAAAAATTAACAAAAAATTCAGATTTTTAGTCAATTTGAATAGCTAAATTGGTAAAATTACTCGATTGGAGGGTTTTTAGTTCCGTTTTAGTGAACTTAAAGTACGAAAACCAGCTTAGAGTTTCGTCAGGCTCAATAAGTTGATGCTCTTTTAGATTAAGATATTGAGAGTAGCAACGTGCCTTTAGCATTACTTGTGTTAACGGCAGTAATGTATCGCCCTTATCTACCCCATTTACTAGCTGCTGCATTACACCTTTAAACGGTAAATATTTAAAAGCCATTTTGTCTATTACTTTGGCGCTTACCTCTATCGACTTATTGCTAAGTAGAGTGGTTAAAAATAGCGGGTCGGGCTGTAGCTCTAATAATGCGGTGTGTAAATCTTTTTGGTTTTCATTTCGGGCTAACTGCACTTTACGTTGCCATACTTTCTCAAACGTTTTTAAGTACAAACGCACCAATGCAATTCGCCCTACATCTAAAAGCATACCAAGGGTAAATGCATGAACGTCGTTCACATTATTAATTTGTGCAATTTTTTGCGCAGCAATCGCGTTTGCCATCGCGCTGTCGCGTAGCCGGCGTTTTAATAATGAAAATGGCTCGGTGCTATGTGGCATCCAATGACGCGCAGCAAATGTAGGTATAACTAGCTGTAAGTTATCAAGACCAATATAGCGAAGAGCAAGCGATGGCTTATCTACTTTTACAGACGTGTTTTTACTACGTTGATTACGATAGTAAGGTAAATTAACGAGCGTTACTAACTCCCTACCCAACCAGCTTAAATCATTAACCAATGGCTCTAAACGCCCTACCGATGCCGACTTTACCGCTAATATATCGAGTATATTGGCAATGCCATCTTCAATACCTATGGTGCTATGAATTACACCATCTATATCTTCGAGCTGCTTATATATAGCTGTTTCAATTGTTTTGTGTAGTTGCTCACTTGCTTGCGCGCGATATTTATGATGTGCAGTACTGCTTTGCTGGCGTTTATTCTGTGCGGCCACTTCAACCTGAAGCAAGGTACGCTGCTTCATGGGTTCGCCGTAATCTATATCTAATGTATGAATGAAACCAATTTGCTGATGCGCAAAGCTATGCCCAAGCAATAAGTCATGAGCTCGTTGGCTTAGTATTTTGGCAGTACGCTGCTGGGCTACAAGTTCAGTCATGACATCCATTAATAAAGTATAAAATGCTATGTGTATTATAACATTAGAAGCGAGTTAAAAAGTTATCAAGCAGTTCTAAGCCTTGAGCAGTTAAAATAGCTTCGGGATGAAACTGCACACCTTCGATTGCTAATTCTTTATGAAGTAATCCCATAATTTCGTCAAACTCGCCTTGCTCAGTCTGAGTCCATGCTGTTACTTCAAGCTCTTTAGGTAGAGTTTGCGCTTTAACCACTAAAGAATGATAACGACATACTGTTAACGGGTTAGCTAAACCTTTAAACACACCTTTATTAGTGTGAACTATGGGTGATGTTTTACCGTGCATAACTTTTTTAGCACGAATTACATCTCCCCCCAAAGCTTGCGCGATAGTTTGATGCCCCAAGCAAATCCCTAGAATAGGATATTGTCCTTTTAGTTGCTCAACAACATTTAATGAAATACCCGCTTCGTTAGGCGTGCATGGTCCCGGCGATAACACGATGTGCTGCGGGTTTAACTGTTTTATTTGTGCAATGTTTAGCTCGTCATTACGTTTTACTAAAACGTCTTGATCTAAACGCTGAAAATATTGCACTAAGTTGTAAGTAAACGAATCGTAGTTATCGATCATTAACAGCATTACACAACAAACCTTATAAATTATTGACCACTTACTTCACGCAAGCGGTACTAAGCGTTGCATTCTACCACTATTAACTAGCCAACATAAATTAGCAAAAAGCGTTAAAAATTAACTGTTTTTGCTAAAAGTTCTTTAAAGTCTTTAGTGGGTACTGGTTCACTTAACCCGAACTCTGGTTAAGAGATTTATTAACGTATTAAATCATGGTGATATTTAAATTTATTCTCTCAAGCCAGAGATTCCTTGCACCTTGAGCAATAATATCGAGTTTTAAGCTTTTCGCGAGTAGTTAACACACCTACGTAGGCTGTATACCCCAACAATAAATTATTGACCTCTAAAGTACGTGCATTTATTGATCGCACTATTAAATACTTTGGTGAAATGCCTTACTGAGCAAAATAAACAGATTGCTTGTGCTACATCAAATTAGCGGCTCGATGGTTGAATTATATCTATGTAAGCCCCAGTGTATTATATGAAAGGCAGTAATTCACTTATACAACTCACTTACTTGTGAGCTCATTTATATCCTACTAAGGAGCGAATATGTTAGGCGAAGACCACTCATTAACAAATGACTTTCCAGAGTACTTAAAGACCATTGCCGAGTTAAATGAAAGCGATACTGAATTTGCAAAAAAAGCAGATAAGTACGACAAGCTAGATAAAGAGATTAGAGTGTTAGAGCTCAAAGATGCGCCCATAAGCGATGAACAAATGCATCTATTAAAACACGAACGTACAGAATTAAAAGATTGGCTATACGAGCGCTTGCAGCAAGAGCAGTAATGCCACTAAAAAAAGAGCTCACTGATGAGGTGAGCTCTTTAGATCAACAATGGGTATTTTCTCTAAAACTTTACAAAGCCACCCACAGGTTTCATAAATACACTGCTTGGGCCTGCAAAGGCTTGTGCAAACTCTTCTGATAATTGACTAAATACCGTTACTTTATCCATATCAACTACGCTTAAAAATAGTGGGCCACTTTCGCCCCAACCAGCAAGATGCGCTTTAGCAGCATCTTCATCTTGGTAACGCTCGTAAATATGTACATTGCGCTTGTCTTCACCTACTGTCCACTCATACATTAAAGTGCCCGCTTCACTTTTAGCCAAAGTAACTAATTGTGCCATTACCAGTAAAAACTCATCGTATTTACCTTCTTTAATTTGGCCTTGTACTGTCCAGGTAACATGATTTTTCATTATGCTTTACCTAATTTAAGCTGTGCTAAAATACTGTCTAACGTATCTACGAGTTGTTGATTTTTAGCATTATCAAGTGCATCAACATGAGGAGGCGCAAAGCGTCCTGTATCGTTATCAAAATACAGGCCTGCGGCATCTTTAAATTCATCACTAAGCGCTGCGCGACAAAAAATATTTGCGCCAATTTTTAAATCCCCACCATCTATACCGTAAGCGTCTTTTACCATTTTGCTTCCCAGTAACGATTTAGGGTTTACCGATACAACTAATGGCCCAGTATCTTTAAGCTCAAGCCCTAAATGACGCGACCACATAGTAATAGCCAATTTACTTTGTGCATAAGCCGCACTATCAGAAAGTTCAGTGTTACCTATAAGTGCATTTAAGTTAACGCTTGATTGCGCAGCTGATGACACATTAACCACTCGCGAATCATGACCAAGAACAGGTAACAATAGTTTTGTAAGAAGATATGGCGCAATCGTGTTTACAACAAAGCGAGCATCAAGGCCGTCAATTGTTGTAGCATCAACTAATTGATAAACGCCTGCATTATTAATAAGTACGTCAAGCTGGTTATTATTTTCGGCCAAATCGGCTAATACATTTTTTGCCAAAGTTTGAACTTGGCTCATATCGCTTAAATCAGCAATATAAGTATGTGTACTTGCATTTGGGTATTGCTCGGTTAAAGCTACTTGTAGCGCATTTAGCTTTGCTTGGCTGCGGCCATGTAATAATACGGTGTGACCTTGTGCTAATAACATCTTTGCCGTTTCTAGCCCAATGCCATCGGTTGCGCCGGTAAGTAAAATTGTTTTGTTCATGTTGATCTCTCCTTACTTTATTTTCGCTATATTAGCACCCCGACTTACTGCTGATAATTAGGCCAATAGTTGAATCAGTTTATAGAATTAATTGATAAAGCTAAGCCTATGTTAGTTAATATAAAAGCATTCCTTTAAAAGGCAGGTAAGTGTTTAAGCTGAATGTTTTTTATGCTTTTATTTGAATTACCCAGCAATCATAACTATTGTTTTTAAACCCCCTTAATAGTAGTATTTATCATATAAATACACTTTTCGAGAAATAATATGAGAGTTTTAGTTACTGGCGGCATGGGTTACATAGGTAGCCACACATGTATTGCATTGCATGAAGCAGGTATTACACCTGTTATTTATGATAACTTGTCTAATGCAAGTGCGCGGGTACTTGACCAACTCGAAAAGATTACAGGTACTCGGTTTGAGTTTATTTTAGGTGACATTCAAGACGAGCAACAATTTAAGCTCGCCCTAAAACAGACTAAAGCCGAAGCTGTTTTTCACTTTGCGGCTTTAAAAGCCGTTGGCGAATCAACTGAGCAACCACTGCGTTATTATCAAAATAATGTGTCGGGCACATTAAGCATGCTACAAAACATGCAAGATGAAGGCGTTAACCATATTATATTTAGCTCATCGGCTACGGTGTACGGCGAGCCAGACTACCTCCCTATTGACGAAAAGCATCCTATACGCGCAACTAACCCTTATGGTTGGACTAAAGTCATGGTTGAACAAGCCATGCAAGACGTATGTAATGCCAACAGTCAATTTATGGGTATTGCGCTTCGTTATTTTAACCCAGTAGGTGCACACCCAAGTGGTTTATTAGGTGAAAGCCCTAATGGTATTCCTAATAACTTAATGCCTTTTATTGCTCAAACTGCAGTAGGCAAACGCGACGTGGTTAATATTTTTGGTGACGACTACGACACCGAAGATGGCACAGGCGTGCGCGACTATATTCATGTTTTAGATTTAGCGAAAGGTCATGTTGCGGCATTTATGCAGCATAAAACAGATACCGCCTTTCATGCTTACAACTTAGGCACCGGGCAAGGTTATTCTGTGCTTGATATGATTAAAGCATTTAGCGCATCAGCCAATAAAGATATTCTGTATAAGATTGCACCGCGCCGTGCAGGTGATATTGCCTGTAACTACGCCGATGCCACAAAAGCGCAAAACACACTTAACTGGCACGCAGAACTAACACTTAGCGACATGACAAACGACACATGGCGCTGGCAAACTAATTACCCAAGTGGGTTGGAGAGTTAATATGGCTTTATTAGAAAGTACTCACAGACGTAAAAATCCGCTAACGGGTCGTTGGGTATTAGTGTCACCACATCGTAATAACCGCCCATGGTTAGGCGCAACAGAAGCCGTTAACGAAAACGTACTACCAAAACACGATGAAAGCTGCCCACTTTGCCCAAGTAATACCCGTGCAAATGGTGACAGTAACCCTGATTATAAATACACACACGTATTTATAAATGATTTTGGCGCATTAACGCCTAATGCCAGCGAGCAATTACAAAGCTTAGAATCAGACAGCGATTTATTTATTGCCGACGAAGCCAGCGGCGAATGCCGCGTAATTTGTTTTTCTCCAGAGCATAATAAAACACTACCAGAGCTTAGCCAAAACGCATTGCACGAAGTAGTAAAAACCTGGAAACAAAATTACACAGAGCTTGCACAGCAGTACGAATGCGTACAAGTTTTTGAAAATAAAGGCGAGATCATGGGTTGTTCGCAACCTCATCCTCACGGCCAAGTATGGGCTCACTCGCATTTATCAACCGAAATAGAAGCCGAAGATAACCAGCAGCTTGCCTATTATAAAAAGCATGGCACAGCCATGCTTGCCGATTACGCGCAAAAAGAGCAAGCAGATCAAACACGTGTTGTATTTGAAAACGAACATTGGCTTGTTGTTGTGCCATTTTGGGCAGCGTGGCCGTTTGAAACAATGCTAGTAACTAAAGATAACATTCAAAACTTTAGCCAGCTAAACGATGCGCAAACCGACTCTTTGGCTCAGGCACTTAAAGTATTAACCACTAAGTACGACAACGTATTTAATTGCAGCTTCCCATACTCAATGGGATGGCACAATGCACCTGCTGATAGAAGCTCTGATGAGCAACATTGGCGTTTGCATGCACACTTTTATCCGCCGCTACTTCGCTCTGCTACTGTTAAAAAACACATGGTAGGCTACGAAATGCTAGGCGAAAGCCAACGCGATTTAAGCGCAGAAACCGCTGCTTCTATTTTAAAAGCAGCCAGTACAACACACTATAAAGATACAGCAGGACACACAGATGAAGCTTAACGAATTCCAACAACAATTTTTGTCACTGTATGGCGCGCCTGCTCAAGGTATTGCAGCAGCACCGGGGCGTGTAAACCTTATTGGCGAATTTACCGACTACAACGATGGTTTTGTTTTACCGTGTTCGTTAGAGTTTCGTACCCAAGTAATGTTTAAAGAGCGCGACGACAATATTATTACTGTGCATTCTTTAAATTACCCTGGCGAAAAAGACAGCTTTAGCGTTGATGAAGAAATCACTGAAGGCCAGTCGCAATGGGGTAACTACATTCGTGCTGTTACTTATGTTCTTAAAAGAGCGGGCTACACACTGCGTGGCGCCGACCTACTTATTGACAGCAACTTACCGCAAGGTAGTGGCTTGTCGTCATCGGCCGCACTAGAAGTTGCTGTAGGCGGTATGTTTAACCATATTGCACAGCTTGGTTTACCGCCAGAGCAAATTGCGCTATTTGGTCAAGAAGCCGAAAACGACTTTATGCATTGCCAATGCGGCATTATGGATCAGCTTATTTCAGCTAAAGGCGAGAATGGTCATGCACTATTAATCGACTGTGAAAACCTCGCAACCAAATCAGTTAAAGTTCCTGATGATTTAAATATTGTTATTGTTAATTCAAACTACCCGCGTAAGTTGGTTGATAGCGAATACAACCAGCGCCGTATTGACTGCGAACAAGCTGCTGTAAAAATGGGTGTAGAAACACTTCGCCAAGCCACCATGGCTGGCCTGCAAGCAGTAAAAGCGACATTAAGCGAAAACGAATATAAACGTGCACACCACGTAATTAGCGAAAACGACCGTGTAATTGCAGCAACTACTGCACTACAAAATAACGATATGGATGCACTTCGCACGCTAATGGCAGCATCGCATCAATCACTTAAACACGACTTTGAAGTAACCGTACCTGCAACCGATGGCTTAGTAGAAATTTGTAAAGAAGCGATGGGCGAGCGTGGCGCAGTTCGTATGACAGGGGGTGGTTTTGGTGGCGCAATTGTATGTTTATGTCGTGATGCGGAAGTACCACTAATTAAAGCAGCGGTAGAAAAGCATTACTTTGAACGCTTTAACTTAAATGCTGATATTTACGTATGTTCAGCGGGTTCAGGATTACAAATAACGTCTTTTTAAATAAACTTAAGGAATAAGCATGGCAAAGGTTAATTGGGGAATTATTGGGTGTGGCAATATAGCTCACACCTTTGCTAAAAGCATTGCGCATTGCAGTGATGCACAGCTTATTGGCGCTGCATCAACGAGTGAGCAGCGCGCTAAAGAATTTGCCACACCGTACAATATTCAAGGCTATGAAAGCTATCAAGCTCTTATGCAATGCCCAAATATAGATGCTATTTATATTGCCAATACCCACGATCAACACTTTAAAACGATAGCCCAATGCTTAAAACACAATAAGCACGTGCTAAGCGAAAAACCAATTACCGTTAATGCTAAGCAGTTGCAAAGTCTCACTGAGCTTGCAAAACAACAAAACTGCTTTTTAATGGAAGGCGTTTGGATGCGATTTTTACCTGCCATAGTAAAATTACAACAGCTCCTAAGTGAAGGTGTTATTGGTAATGTACACAGTGTTAATGCTAACTTTAGTTTACCTGGCAGCTTTGCAGATACTCATCGATTAATGAACCCTGTAACAGCGGGTGGCGCCCTGCTCGATTTAGGTATTTATCCTATTTCGATTGCTGATGTGGTATTTAATAAAGCCCCTGAACACATCAACTCCTTTGTACATAAAAGCACAACCGGCGTTGATGAGCGAAGCACTGCTATAGTTGATTACGGTAACGGGCAATTTGCATCTCTTGCCAGCGCACTGCAGCAAAATGGCCCAACAGAAGCATGTATTAATGGTGAGCTTGGCTATATTCGAATACCTCAGTTTGTAGGTGCACAAACGCTAGAGCTACACATAAAAGACCAAGACCCTCAGTACTTTGAATACAACTTTAGTGACGATGAAAACTTTAAGTTTGAAATTGCACATGTCACGCAGTGTATATTACAAAAACAAACCCAAAGCAGCGTATTACCACTGGGTACTAGCTTACGGGTTATGAACATAATGGATACCTTGCGAGCACAATGGCAGCTGCAATATAGCAATGCTATTGAGTCGGCTGAACTGACAAATTAAGAAATAAAAATACACAACAAGGACACACAATGACACACACACTCAAGGCGCTTTCAAAAGCTATATTACTTGCTACGTGCAGTTTATCTGCCAGTGTAGCTGTTGCTGAATCTAATAAACCAGAGCAGCTATACCCGCCAATCACTAGCGAAGTACTGCCAGAGCTTGCAGCTAAAGGTAGCTACAATGTAGGTGTGCAAACACTTGATTTAGTTAACCCTGCGCAATTTGACCCCGCTACACAAGGCCAAAAAGATCGTCCTTTAAAAGTAGAGGTGTGGTATCCGGCTGCAAATACAGCAAAAGCGCCACTTACCAGCTACACCGATCAAACTCGCTCAGGTAAAGAGTTTATTCTGCAAGCCGATGCAATGCGTGATGTCGCCATTAATAATAAAGAGCACTACCCTGTGATAGTGCTTTCGCACGGTTATACCGGTTACCGTACAATTATGTACTACCTTGGCGAGCATTTAGCGTCGCACGGTTACATTGTGGTAGCTATTGATCATACTGACTCAACCAATGCCGATGTTGATTTTAAAAATGCACCGTTCTCTGGCTTTTTTAGCACGCTTATAAATCGCTCACGCGATCAGCAGTTTGTTATTAATTACTTTAATGAGCAAAACAACTTTGCAAGCAAGCAGGTAGATAACAAAAGCGCAGGCGTAATTGGTTACTCAATGGGTGGCTATGGCGCTGTAAATACGATAGGTGGTTGTTACGCTTTTAATGAGCAAACTACAGCTATGTTTACGGGTATGAAAGACCCTGCTCAAATTAAACAAGTACAGCAATTACTAAACAGCTGCGCTGGTGGACAATACCAAAACCCAAAAGTAGACCCACGTATAAAAGCGATGGTGGCCTTTGCGCCATGGGGCGGACAGCACACTATATTTGATGCCAAAGCAATGGAAAATATTAAAGTACCTTCGCTTTATATAGCCGGTAACTTAGATGACATTTCAGGCTATGAAAGCATTAAAAGTCTTTATGAACAAACAGGCAGCAAAGATAAGTACATGCTTACTTACAAAAATGCACGCCATAATATTGCACCACACCCAGCCCCTGCTATTGCACAAAGTAGCAGTGAGCTAGATATAGGCCATTACTACGAGCCTTCGTGGTCTATGCGTACACTAAACGAAATTAACAAACACTTTGTACTTGCCATGATGGATTGCCACGTAAAAGGCATAGCCAGCGAGTGTAAATACTTAGATTTACCACAAAACGGCGACCAAGCTGTTGTTGATGGTAAACCGCTGCCACAGTGGCGCGGGTTTGATAATCGCTTTTCTACCGGTATGGATTGGCAACAAGCTAAACCTCACACCAAGTAATAATAAGCTTTAAGCGGCTGTTTTAATCAATAGCCGCGTACGCCCTTAAAATAATGCAAAAATAAAACGCCTTTTATATAAAAGAGTTACCAGAAAATATTAGCGTGTTTATTTTTTAATCTGCTATTTTAAGAAAAAACCATTGCCATAACTTCGGTTAAAGGCAATCTAGTCATATATAAGATAAGATAAATAACACAAATATCATGTCCAAATACATACTCTCAATTGATCAAGGAACCACAAGCTCTCGGGCCATCTTGTTTACAAAAGATGCAGACGTTTTTGGTACAGCACAACAAGAATTTTCGCAGCATTTTCCACAAAATGGTTGGGTAGAACACGACCCTAACGATATTTGGCAAACAGTGCTTAGCACTAGTCGCGAAGTGTTAACTAAAAACGATGTAAAGCCTGAAGAAATTATTGCCATTGGTATCACCAACCAGCGCGAAACCACTTTAGTGTGGAACAAAAAAACAGGCAAAACAATTTATAACGCTATTGTATGGCAAGACCGTCGCACAAGTGACTATTGCGAAAGCCTAACAACTGATGAGCTTTGCCAAACGATAAGCGATAAAACAGGCTTATTGCTCGACCCTTATTTTTCGGCCACTAAAATTCGTTGGATTTTAGATAACGTTGAAGGCGCACGCGAACAAGCCCTTGCAGGTGAGCTCGCCTTCGGTACGGTTGACACTTACCTACTTTGGCAGCTAACAGGCGGCAAAGAGCACCGCACCGATGCAACCAATGCATCGCGCACCATGTTATTTAATATTCACACCCAGCAGTGGGATCAAGAGCTTCTAGAGTTATTCGATATTCCAGAATCTATGCTGCCAGAAGTAATGGATTCAGCTGACGAGTTTGGTTCAACGAGTGCTGACATTTTTGGCGCGCCAATTCGTGTTTGTGGTATTGCAGGCGATCAGCAAGCTGCACTTGTTGGCCACGCATGTTTTGAACAAGGCATGGCAAAAAGCACTTACGGTACAGGCTGTTTTTTAATGCTTAATACTGGCGAAAAAGCACTGACCTCAGAAAATCGCTTACTGACCACTGTTGCCTATAGATTAAATGGCAAGCCAACTTACGCCATTGAAGGCAGCATATTTATGGCTGGCGCAACGATGCAGTGGATTGTTGAAGGCTTAAAACTACTTAGCCATGCTGGCGAAAGTGAATCGATGGTTAAAGATGTACCGCTCGATCATGGTGTATTTTTAGTGCCTTCGTTTACGGGTTTAGGTGCTCCTTATTGGGATCCTAATGCACGTGGCGCTATTTTAGGCCTAACACGCGATTCAGGTATTAGCACTATTGTTGCGGCTGCTCTGCAATCAGTTGGTTACCAGACCAAAGATTTACAAAAAGCGATGGAGCGTGATGGTCTTCGCCCAAGTGTGCTTCGTGTAGATGGCGGTATGGTAAAAAATAACTGGGTTATGACCTTCTTATCAAATATTTTAGGCGCAACAGTTGAGCGCCCAACTGTGACCGAAACGACCTCTTTAGGCGTAGCATATTTAGCTGGCTTACAAACAGGTGTGTACGAGTCAACCGAGCAGTTATCTAAAATGTGGACATGCGACCGTCGTTTTGAGCCAACTATGAGCGCCGACGAACGTAATGATTTATATGCAAAATGGCAGCACTGCGTTGCTCAAGTATGTTTAACGAATAAAAACTGTCCGGAGTAAGTACTAAGTGGCTAAGCGAATACTTTAGCCACTTCGCCTTTTTAACTTAGCCAATAGCTAGATTTAAAAGGGATGCTTTACTGCTTTAAATTGAAAATGGATCAGCGTCAAAATTTACGAATAAAAAACTGGGTTTTCTATTGTCAAATGAAAACAGCAGCTTTATGATGCTTATGTCTTATTTATATTACAAATAAAAAGGTTAGCTCGGTGGAATTAGCAGATAACGAATATGACTTACTAGTCATCGGTGGCGGTGTAAACGGCACTGGAATAGCAGCTGATGCAGCAGGCAGAGGATTAAAAGTACTCTTGTGCGAACAATCAGACCTTGCCTGTGCAACATCTTCAAACAGTTCTAAGCTGATCCACGGTGGTCTGCGCTACCTTGAGCACTACGAATTTAGATTAGTAAAAGAAGCCTTAGCCGAGCGTGAAGTGCTACTTAAAAACGCACCTCATATTATGTGGCCACTTACTTTTAGATTACCCCATCAAAAGCATTTACGCCCTGCATGGATGATTCGCATTGGTTTGTTTATGTATGACAATCTAGCAAAGCGTGAAACACTAGCGGGTTCTCGAAGCATCAAGTTTGGCGAAAATAGCGTACTAGAACCTTCTATTACCAAAGGTTTTGAATACTCAGACGGCTGGGTTGATGACTCTCGCTTAGTCGTTTTAAATGCCTTAGCAGCGCAGCAAAAAGGCGCCGTTATTACCACGCAAACTAAGTGTGTAAATGCCAAACGCGAGCAAGGTAAGTGGCAGGTAACGCTTGAGCAGCAAAAAAGTAAAGCTAAATACACCATTTCTGCCAAAGGGATTGTTAATGCTGCGGGTCCTTGGGTTGCTAAATTATTTGACGAAGCCCTAACAGAAAAATCACCACAAAATATTCGCCTTGTAAAAGGTAGCCACATTGTAGTGCCTCGCATTCACGATGAAAAACAAGCTTATATTTTACAAAATAAAGATCAGCGTATTGTGTTTGTTATTCCGTTTGAAGATGACTTCTCACTTATTGGCACAACCGATGTAGAGCACAAAGGTGAAGCACAAGACGTTAAAATTAGTGATGAAGAAATTGATTACTTAATTGATATTACTAATACCTACTTTAAACAACCGATTAAACGCGAAGACATAGTACATACCTTTTCTGGTGTACGCCCATTACTTGATGACGAATCAGTTAATGCACAAGCCGTTACTCGCGATTATAAATTAGAGCTTTCGAGTGATGCTAAACAAACACCTCTACTGAGTGTGTTTGGCGGAAAAATTACAACTTATCGCAAACTTGCCGAAGCTGCGGTTAATAAGCTTGAAGATTTTTATCCGCAAATGAGCAATGCGTGGACCAAACATAGTTCACTCCCTGGTGGTGATTTTAGCTCTGTAAAAGCACTTAAATCAGAGCTAAAAGCAAAATACGAATGGCTACCTGAAATAACACTTAAACGCTTTGTACGCACTTATGGTACTCGTGCTAAACATATTTTAGGTAGTGCAACTGGGCTGAGTGATTTAGGCCAAGATTTTGGCCATGGTTTATTTGCAGCAGAAGTAGATTACTTGCTAAATGAAGAGTGGGCAGAAAACGCATACAATATTTTATGGCGCCGCAGCAAATTAGGACTACGTTTTAATGAGGCGCAAGTTGCTGCGCTTAATGATTACATTGAGCATAACCAAGCAGCTAAAAGCGCTTAACTATCAAGTTATAATAGCTTCCTGTTAACCCCTTTATAATTTAACCGTTATAAAGGGGTTTATTTTTTTGACTCTAAATTAAATAAATAATTAAAGCCGCTAAGCGTCGCTGTTTTAATATCAAACTCAACACACTTCACACCTATTTGGTTAAGCGCCGTAGTAAAACACTTATTCAGCTGCTTTGTGCCAATCACCACAACTTGCGTATCACTTAATAATTGCCATTCGCTAGCGTGGCGAGCTGCTCGTACATCGCTGCCAATTAATACACCCGACAAATAGGCTTTAGCTTGTACTGGCGTTAACTCCTTTGAAAGCTGGCGGGTACGCACACTAAAAATACCATGTGCCAAGTTACCGCTATCACTACCTAAAGTTAGCTCACAGCCTTGCTCAAATGCTTTAAAGTCAAACTCACCTTCTGCGCAGTCGTTAGGAATTAAAACACTTTGATGACATAACAAATCATATAACTCACCGGTCATGGCTGTTTTAAAGCAAATGATTTCGCCATTGTTTATAAGCACCCATTTGGTATGTGTGCCAGGCAAACAGAGTAATATTTTACCTTGTTGATACTGTGGATTTTGCTTTAAAAACCCTAAAATTTGCAGCTCTTCGCCGCGCATTACATCAAACAAGCCATTTTGCAGCGTACACTTTGTGCCAGGTAACGCTTTAATAATATGTCCATCGCAATCAAAGCTAACAGCAGCATTAAGTAACCCTTCGGGATTAATCGGGCATTCTAAATAAGGCGTTTCGTGCCAGCCGATGCTTGAGGTAATTTGTCCTGCAATATATATAGGTAAGCTGCCATATTCTTGCTTCCACACCGCAATGGTGTCGATTAGGGTTTGCTCAAAATTTTGATTTGCCTTAACAACACCAGGGCCATCACGTTGTGCTAATAGTTTAAGTGTTGATTGCGCTCGTACTTCGCACAAATAAGCGCGTAAATGGCTCGTGCCCCAGTCAACAGCAATAAAAAGAGATGAAGTAGCCAAGCTTTAAAGCCTCCCACCGTCAATTTTAATACTTTGCCCGGTGATCATACTGCTTTCATCGGCGGCTAAAAAGAGTGCCAAATTAGCAACATCTTCAGGAGTTACTAATTTTTTAAGTGCCATGGCTTCCATCCACTTAACTTGCTCTTCTTCGGTAAACCAGCTTGCTAGTTGACGGTCGGTAGCCACCCACCCTGGTAAAATAGCGTTAACGCGAATACCAAACTCGCCGTAATCGCGAGCCAGTGCCTTAGTCATACCAATAAGGCCTGCTTTTGCGGTTACATAGCCTGCCATTTGAGGTTGCCCCATAATAGCGTTAATAGAGCTAAAATTAATGATACTGCCGGCTCCATCGCCTTTCATAAAAGACATAGCAACTTGAGAGGCAAAAAATGCAGGGTTTAAGTTTATTTGTAAGCACTGATCCCAGTCTTGCACTGTAACGTCTTCGCTCGCTTGGCGGCGGTCGTTCGCTACATTATTAACTAGTACATTAATGGCATCAAAAGCGGCGCATGCATCCACAAGTGATTGCTGAAGTGCATGAGAGTCAGTTACATCAACTTGCCTATACCATAGTTTTGCATTGGGTAAATCACGAATAAGCGATTGCGCGGCCTTATCATCAATATCTATAAATGCTACTTTTGCATTTTGGTTTACAAAGGATTTAACCATTGCTCTACCAATGCCTGATGCACCGCCTGTAATAAAAATAACTTTACCAGAAAGACTATGATATTGAGCTAGGGTGTTCAAATTCAACTCTCCATACAGCGCATTTTCAATTTTAATTAAACCCTTTATAAACTTACATTTACATTATAAAGAGCCAAACTAAGTTGTTATTGCTGTGCTAAAATATTTAACTAATTAAAAGTTTATATCATATCCTTAAGTACATTAATATGATATATGATATATAATAAAGCAATATATCAACAACTCGGAATCCTGCGCAATGAAAAGCCAACCCCGTCAAAATTTAACACAACAATTAACCCACGATTTGGGTTTTGCTATTGTGCGTGGTGTTTACCCTGTAAGCGAAGGCCTGCCTTCTGAAGCCGATTTATGTATAAAGTATGATGTAAGTCGCAGCGCTACCCGCGAAGCGGTAAAAATGCTTTCTGCTAAAGGGTTAATTTCATCGCGTCCTAAGCAAGGTATTCGTGTATTACCTGAAAGTAGCTGGAACATGTTTGATACCGACGTACTACGTTGGATTTTAAGCAGCAAACCATCACTGTCGTTATTAAAAGAGTTTACTCAAGTACGCGTAGCCCTTGAACCACAAGCGGCCGCTCTTGCAGCACTAAATGCAACTGCTGAACAACTTGCCGATATAGATAGTGCCTTAGCCCGTATGGCTGAAGCAGACGAAGGCTTAGACGACCCATTAGAAGCCGACATTGCTTTTCATACCAGCATATTAGTGGCCAGTAACAATCGCTTTTTTGTGCAGTTAACTGAGTTTATTAGTACAGCTCTTAGAGTAAGTATTCGTTATACAAACCACATTAAAGGTGTACCGGGCGCAGATGTTGCTAAGCACGCTGATATTTTAGAGACTATAAAGTCACGCGATCCTGAGCGCGCTAAAAAAGCAGTAGAAACAATTTTAGAAGAAGCACTACAGTTAATTGAATCTAAATTAGTGTAATGTTAGTTCAACATATTATATAAATATTGAGTCCATCGAATTTACTCTTTGTAGTATATTTTATGGACTTTTTTATTGCTTATAAAACTTAAATTACAGGCATTAAAAAATCCGATATCAGTCTCCTGATATCGGATTTTTAATTATTTAAATCAGCTTAATAACTCGGGTTATTAACTAAGATAAAACGCCTTTTTACAGGCTAGAATTACAATCCTAATTTCTTCTCAAGATAGTGGATGTTAGTACCACCATTTTGGAAGTTTTCATCTGCAAGAATTCTCTTATGCAAAGGAGTATTAGTTTTAATTCCGTCAATTACTAGCTCGTTAAGTGCATTGCGCGCGCGGGCAATAGCTACGTCACGGTTTTCACCGTAAGTGATTAACTTACCTATCATTGAATCATAATGTGGTGGAACCGTATAGTCAGCGTAAATATGGCTGTCCCAACGAATACCTAAGCCACCAGCAGGATGAAAACGTGTAATTTTACCCGGTGAAGGGATAAACGTTTCAGGGTCTTCAGCATTAATACGACACTCAATAGCATGACCACGAATAACAACGTCGTCTTGCGTGAATGATAATGGTTGACCCGCAGCAATTTTTAACTGCTCTTTGATTAAATCAATACCAGTAACCATTTCAGTTACAGGGTGTTCAACCTGAATACGTGTATTCATTTCGATGAAGTAAAACTCGCCGTTTTCGTATAAAAACTCAAACGTACCTGCACCGCGGTAACCGATTTCGATACATGCACGTGTACAGCGTTCACCAATAAATTTACGTGTTTCTGCAGTAATACCTGGCGCTGGTGCTTCTTCAACTACTTTTTGGTGACGACGTTGCATAGAACAATCACGTTCACCTAAATGTACTGCATTACCTTGGCCATCTGCTAATACTTGAACTTCGATATGGCGTGGGTTTTCAAGGAATTTCTCCATGTAAACCATGCTATTACCAAAGAACTGCTTAGCTTCTTGCTGTGTTAATGCAATTGAATCAATAAGTTCAGATTCGCTACGAACAACACGCATACCACGACCACCACCGCCACCAGCGGCTTTGATGATTACCGGGTAACCGATTCGTTTAGCGATTTGCATGTTACGTTCTTTATCATCAGATACCGGACCATCAGACCCTGGTACACATGGAACGCCTGCTTTACGCATTGCTGAAATAGCAGAAACTTTATCACCCATAAGGCGAATAGTGTCACCTTTTGGACCAATAAATACAAAACCACTTTGCTCAACTTGGTCGGCAAAATCAGCGTTTTCTGCAAGGAAACCGTAACCTGGATGAATCGCTACAGCGTCAGTTATTTCAGCCGCAGCAATAATGCGCGGGATATCTAAATAACTTTCAGTTGCTGATGGTCTACCAATACAGATGGTTTCATCTGCAAGCAATACATGCTTAAGATCGCGATCCGCCGTTGAATGCACAGCAACCGTTTTGATCCCAAGCTCTTTGCAGGCGCGCAATATACGAAGTGCAATTTCACCTCGGTTTGCAATGACTACTTTATCTAACATTAGAGTTGGCCTTTTAGGTTACGCTATTATTCAATGATGAATAGAGGTTGATCAAATTCTATTGGCTCGCCATTTTCAGCTAAGATAGCTCTTACTGTACCGGCTTTATCTGACTCAATTTGGTTCATCATTTTCATAGCTTCGATAATACAAAGCGTATCGCCAACTTTAACTTGCTGACCAACTTCTACATACGCTGGAGCTTCAGGAGACGCTGCTGCATAGAAAGATCCAACCATTGGTGATTTAACTTGATGGCCAGTAGGTTCTGCTGGAGCTGATGCTTCAACTGCTACAGGAGCTGCTGCAACTGGAGCAGGGGCTGCTGGCGCTGGTGCATATTGCTGTGGAGCAAATTGCGGGTAACCGGGGCCTGCGCTCATGTTGTTACGGTTAATACGTACTGATTCTTCACCTTCAGTGATTTCTAGCTCAGCAATACCTGATTCTTCTACTAATTCGATAAGCTTCTTTATCTTGCGAATATCCATTACACGACCCGCCTGTTTGTTTGTGTGTTAATTTAAAATTAAATCGAGTTTTTCAACCGGCTCACAGCGGCATTTAATGCTGCGTGGTAACCCATTGCACCTAATCCACATATCACGCCTTGTGCCACATCAGAAAAATACGAATGATGACGAAAGGCTTCACGTGCGTGCACATTACTTAAGTGCACTTCAAAAAACGGAATATCAACACTTAGCAATGCATCACGTAATGCAACGCTTGTATGCGTAAATGCAGCAGGGTTAATTATTATGTAATCAACCGCTTGCCAAGCACTGTGTATTCGCTCAATGAGGGCTTGCTCACTATTACTTTGAAAATGTGCTAACTCAACATCTAGACTATCAGCGGCACTGGTTAGTTCGCTCATAATTTCACTTAGCGTTTGAAAACCGTATTTATCCGGTTCACGTTTGCCAAGCATGTTCAAATTTGGACCATTTATAACTAAAAGGTTAAATTTTGTAGCCATAATACGCGATATATCCTATAAGTAATGAGTTAAGCGGTTGCTAAGTAGTTTTCCGCTTTTAAGTAAGCAGAAAAAAGTAATGTAGCAACAAATTCTCACGTTAACCAACTATTATAGTGATTTCGATGTAAATAGCAGCAAAATACTGGTCCAATCTCTGTTTTGGGAACGAATAACTAGGAGGGAGTCGTAAGCCACTTGGTATATCCAAGTGGCTCTATTGCACTATTATTGTGCGCTGGCGCGCACTGTAGCAAGGTGTTTAGCAAAATCTTCTGCGTTTAAAAAGCCGGTTACACGTTGTGTAGTTAGCTCTTTACCTTGGGTGTTAAAAAACAAAATACTAGGTAAACCAAACACGGTGTACTCTTCCATTAGCTCAATTGTTTTATTGTCACTGTTAGTTAAATCAACTTGAATTAGCTGATAATGGCTAAATTCACTTTGTACTTTGGCATCTGGAAACGTGTAATGCTCAAACTCTTTACACGCCACACACCAGTCAGCATATAAGTCGACCATAACCATTCGACCTTCATTACTCGCTTGCGCTACGGCCTCTTTTAGCTCAGCTAAATCCGCCACCTTTTTAAACTCATTACTTTGTGAGCTTACTTGCACAGCTTGTACTGGCCAAAAGTAGTTTTTAGTTAACGTAAACCCTGTCATAACTAATAGCGTTGCAGCAAACCATAATGCAGTTTTTAACTTGCTTTGTGTTTGGCTACTTTGCCAGTGATGTAGGTAAAGTGCCGTTGCTAATGCAAGCACACCGGCCATTAATAATATAATGTCGGCGCTTACTAGTCGCTCAAGTAATATAAGCGGCACAACAAGCATTACAAAGCCAAACAAGGTTTTAACTTGCTCCATCCAACCACCGGCTTTAGGCAGCAATTTACCACCAGATGTCCCAAGTAATAAAAGTGGTAACCCCATACCTAAACTAAGCACGTATAGCGTTAAACCACCTACTAAGTAATCACCACTTTGCGCTACAAATAAGAGCGCTGCCGACAGTGGCGCAGTAGTACACGGTGATGCTATTAATCCCGACAGTACACCCATTAAAAATACGCCAACGTAGTTGCCGCCTTTTTGATTGTTACTTACTTGGGTTAGCTTGCTCATCATACTGCTTGGCAATTTAATTTCGTACCAACCAAACATCGACATAGCCAATAATACAAATAGTAAACTAAAGCTAACTAATACAAATGGATGCTGTAAATACCCCTGCACTTGCCCACCAAGCGCCGCAACAACTAAGCCTAGTGCTGCATAAGTAACTGCCATGCCTTGTATATATACAAACGACAACGCAAACGCTTTTTTAGTTGAAAGGTTTTGCTGACCCGCAATTAAGCTCGACAAAATAGGAAACATTGGAAATACGCACGGCGTAAAAGCAAGGCCTACACCAACAACAAAAAATATAAGTAAATTAGTTATTAAGCCCTGACTTGCTAACTGTTCAGTAAAAGTAAGCTCTTTTTCGGTATCATCCGAATTTGTTGTAGGTTCAGTAGCTGGCTCGTTAAGTGCTGCAAATGTACTTTGCGCAGTTACCACTTCATCGGTGGCGCTATTTTTATCTACATTTTTAATCTGTGCGCCACTAATAACATTAAGTGGGATGCTAATTACTTCTGGTGGATAGCAAAGCCCTGCTTTTGCACAGCCTTGGTAACGAACTTTAACCACAGCGCCTTCGGTTACATTACTTAGCTTACTAATAACACTCGCGGAATTAAAAAAAACCTCTGTTTTACCAAAAAATTCATCTTCAATAATTTCGCCACTGCCAGAGTCGCCTACTTGAATGTTTGCACCTTTGGCGATAATTTCTATTTTCTTTTTATATAAATAATAGTCTGGCGCTATATCCCAACCTACAAACAAGGTACTGCCTTGTTGGTCAAAATCAAAAACAAACGCTTGGTCTACAGGTAAAAAAGTCTGTTGCGGAGGCCCAAGTAGATCACCAAGCACATTATTAGTCGCAGCCTTTACGGGTACAGTTAATAATGTAACCAACAATAAAAAGAAAAAACGCATTAATTCAGTACCTCGTCCATCCAATTAAAATACGCCAAATTACCAGTTGAAACTTCTACAACCTGAATCTCCGGCACTTCGTAGCTATGTAGCTCTTTTATTGTTAAAAACACATCGTTCATTTTATCTGCTTTTGTTTTTATAAGTAGCTTGGCTTCAGTTGCTTCTGCTACTTCGCCCTCCCACATATAAATAGAGCCCATGTTAGGTAAAATATTTACACAAGCTGCTAGCTTTTTTTCTACCAACGCCCTTGCTAGGCTGCGTGCTTCTGCTTCGTCTTTGCAAGTCGTAAAAATCATTTTAAAATGCGTAGTCATTATGAACCTATTCTTATTGGACAGTGTCTAGCTTCATAGTATCTGATAGCCGATACAATGTGTAGACGCTTAAATATCAGTAAAATGACTATACCTATGCCCTAACCTTGAAAAGAGACCTAGTCACCCTCATTTATATTTCATCAACTCTTTTGAGTGTCATTATTTAGAGAGCGCTATGTTTAGATTTTTATTTGTGTTGTTTATCATCATCCCTATTATCGAAATCGCCTTACTGATTCAAGTAAGCGATGTGATTGGCGGATTTGCAACAATTGCACTTGTTGTTATTACCGCGATTTTAGGTGCCAAAATGGTTAAAACACAAGGTATGGGTGCGCTGCAAAACGTACAAGCGCAAATGACGCAAGGGCAAATGCCAGCCAAAGAATTATTCACCGGAATATGCGTTGTAATTGCAGGGGTATTATTACTTACCCCTGGCATTATGACCGACGTGTTTGGGTTACTATTATTAACGCCTGCAATTCGTAACAAACTGGCCGCAGGCCTTGCTAGCCAAGCAACGGTTAGAATGAGCGCAGGTAGACAACAAGGGCCATCGCCGTTTGCTGGGCAGCAACATGCTGAACGAGAGCAAGGGCAAATGGAACGACCAACGACTATTGATGGCGAATATGAGCGAAAAGATTAAAAATTTATCATTTTTCTCTTGGAATTTTACACTCTACCCCCATTAATGAATGCAAATTAGAAAAGCTTTTTTCTGTACTGTTCAGAAACTGTTAGGAGAACTAAAAAACATGAACATTCGTCCTTTACAAGATCGCGTAATCGTTAAACGTCTAGAAGAAGAAACAAAATCTGCTGGCGGTATTGTATTAACTGGCTCTGCAGCTGAAAAATCAACTCGCGGAGAAGTTGTAGCCGTAGGTAATGGTCGCGTTTTAGATAACGGTGACGTGAGAGCGTTAGAAGTTAAAGCCGGTGACACTGTGTTATTTGGCTCATATGTTGAAAAAGTTGAAAAGATCGAAGGTCAAGAGTACCTGATCATGCGTGAAGATAATATTTTAGGCATTGTAGGCTAAACCTACTTTTCGTTTATAAACATTTAAGAATTTAGAGGAATTTAAAACATGGCAGCAAAAGAAGTACTTTTTGCAGGTGACGCACGCGCTAAAATGCTAACTGGCGTAAACATCCTGGCAAACGCAGTAAAAGTTACATTAGGTCCTAAAGGCCGTAACGTTGTACTAGACAAATCATTTGGCTCTCCAGTTATCACTAAAGATGGTGTATCTGTAGCAAAAGAAATCGAACTTGAAGACAAGTTTGAAAACATGGGCGCACAAATGGTTAAAGAAGTTGCATCTAAAGCAAATGATGCAGCCGGCGATGGTACAACTACCGCTACAGTACTTGCACAGTCTATTGTTAATGAAGGCCTTAAAGCTGTTGCAGCAGGCATGAATCCAATGGATCTTAAGCGCGGCATCGACAAAGCAGTTATTGCTGCTGTTGCAGAGCTTAAAGCGTTATCTGTTCCTTGTTCTGATACTAAAGCAATTGCACAAGTAGGTACTATTTCTGCTAACTCTGATCAAGAGATTGGTAATATCATTGCTCAAGCAATGGAAAAAGTAGGCCGCAACAGTGGTGTTATTACTGTAGAAGAAGGTCAATCACTTGAAAACGAACTAGATGTTGTTGAAGGCATGCAGTTTGACCGTGGTTACTTATCTCCTTACTTTATCAACAGCCCAGAAAAAGGCACTGTTGAGCTAGATAACCCATTTATTCTACTTGTAGATAAAAAAATATCTAACATCCGTGAATTATTACCAACATTAGAAGCGGTTGCTAAAGCAAGTAAACCACTACTAATCATTGCAGAAGACCTTGAAGGCGAAGCACTAGCTACATTAGTAGTTAATAACATGCGCGGTATTGTTAAAGTATCAGCTGTTAAAGCACCTGGCTTTGGCGATCGTCGTAAAGCAATGCTACAAGATATCGCTGTATTAACTGGCGGTACTGTTATTTCTGAAGAAATCGGCTTAGAGCTTGAAAAAGCAACAGTTGAAGACCTAGGTACAGCTAAACGCGTAATTATCACTAAAGATGATACAACTATCATTGACGGTGCTGGCGAAGAAGCGAGTATTACTGGTCGTGTTTCTCAAATTAAAGCACAAATTGAAGAAGCTACATCTGACTACGATAAAGAAAAACTTCAAGAGCGCATGGCTAAATTAGCTGGCGGTGTTGCAGTAATCAAAGTAGGTGCTGCTACTGAAATCGAAATGAAAGAGAAAAAAGACCGCGTTGAAGATGCATTAAATGCAACTCGTGCAGCGGTTGAAGAAGGCGTAGTACCTGGCGGCGGTGTTGCACTTGTACGTGCTGCTAGCAAGCTAGTTGATTTAGTTGGCGACAACGAAGATCAAAGCCACGGTATTAAAGTTGCACTTCGTGCGATGGAAGCACCACTTCGTCAAATCGTAACTAACGCAGGCGACGAAGCATCAGTTGTAATTAACGCAGTTAAAGGCGGCGATGGTAACTACGGTTACAACGCAGCAACTGGCGAATACAACGACATGATTGAAATGGGTATCCTAGATCCTACTAAAGTAACACGCTCTGCGCTACAGTTTGCAGGGTCTATTGCGGGTCTAATGATCACTACTGAAGCAATGGTAGCTGAAATCCCTAAAGACGAATCTGCTGGTGCACCTGATATGGGCGGCATGGGTGGAATGGGTGGTATGGGCGGCATGATGTAATCTTCCTCCTATCGAATTCATAAGAGTTCATTAAGTTTTATAAGGCCCGCAAAGCACTGCTTTGCGGGTTTTTTTATAACTTTGATAAGTTCATTAGGTTTCATTGGCGCTTTTAAAATTTCAAAGGTTTAAGGGGTAAATGTGGGGTAACTCACATACATAGGAGTAAAAATAGATCCATTTTTAAATAAAATACCCCAAATAAATTTAAAAAGAGTATCAAAAATGAAACTGAATAACGAAAAGATTAAAGCACTGAAGCCCAAAGAAAATGGTAAAAATTTTAAAAAATATGATGGTAACAACTTGTTTTTATTAGTAACTAGTCATGGTTCTAAGCTTTGGCGCTTTAAGTATAAGTTTGGTGGTAAATATAAAGAAATGGCCTTAGGAAAATACCCCACAATATCCCTAAAACTAGCTCGCACTAAAGCAGATAAGGCCCGTCAGCTTCTCAGTGATTCTATTGATCCGATGGCTCAACGCAAGCTTCTTAAACTTCAAAGTACATGCAAAGATTTAAATTTCGGTGAGATTGCGTTGCAATGGTTCGAACTTAATAAAAAAGAATGGAGCAATGCCTACCAAGAAAAATTATTGCGTTGGCTTAAAAGCGATCTTAAGGGGATTTGTGAACTACAGATTGACCATATTACCAAGAATCACATTATTAATATCGTAGACTCTCTAGTTGAAGCTAATACCGTGAAAAAAGTTCCCCCATTATTGTCCATGCTAAATCGTATTTTTCGTTATGCGATTACAAAAGATCTCACTAACAATAGCCCATTAACTAATTTCGACTACATAGCATTGACTGGAAAAATTTCAGCTCCAAAAAATCATGCAGCTATTACTAACTCGAAAGAACTGGGACAGCTCATTTTAACTATTGAGAATAACAACTCAGGCTCTTACTGCTCTCAGGAAGCATTGAAACTACTACCTCATCTATTTTTACGCCCTAGCGAACTTCGTTGCTTAAGATGGGAACATGTAGATTTTGAAAATAAATATATTAAAATACCCGGCGAATTAATGAAAGCAGGTAAAACTCATATCGTTCCTCTTTCAGTTCAAACTCTATCTAAATTTCGAGATATTTATAAATACACTAATTACTCAAAGTACGTTTTTCCCTCAGAGATGAGTTCTTCTAAACCATTTAGCAAAAACGTACTGAATAATCGTCTACGTGCATTGGGCTACTCGGCTAATGATATCGTTTCACACGGCTTTCGAGGAACAGCTTCAACATTACTAAACGAACAAGAAGAAAACTATCAGCATATTGAAATGCAACTTGCCCATAAAGTGGGCAACTCCACAGCTCTTGCATATAACCACGCTGAATATCTTACTCAAAGA
The DNA here is from genome assembly GCF_031198785.1 of Pseudoalteromonas sp. HL-AS1. Lineage (NCBI taxonomy): Bacteria > Pseudomonadati > Pseudomonadota > Gammaproteobacteria > Alteromonadales > Pseudoalteromonadaceae > Pseudoalteromonas > Pseudoalteromonas sp. HL-AS1. Next base: position 236,419 of record NZ_CP133569.1, on the reverse strand, counting down.
CGTGCAATGATGCAGCGATGGTCTAATTATTTAAATAAACTGTGTAGTGATGCTGAGCTTTGCAATGCCATAGAACAATCTGGTTAGGTAGAAGCTGAAGTCCAATCTCGCATTTTAGAAAGAACATAATCTTGTGCCTTCAATGAGTCGCGTTGTTAACTGTCATGATAATGCGGTTGCAGAAAGCTTTTTTGCGACAATTAAAAAGCGCCATTCACACACATGCAGTGTTTACCTGATAAGTTTGAAGATGCGTACTATTCTGAGTTAAAAACTGTCTAGTGAAAGCTGGGAGCCCACCTAGTTCTTTCCGTTATAGCGCGGTAGACCGTGGTATTACCGGTAAATTAAGTTAAAAGGAGATCTAAAAGTCATATTTAGAGCCCAGTTATTACTGTTATAGCGCGGTAGGTCGTGGCCTAACCGGTAAATTAAGTTAAAAGGTGATCAGTTTCCCACATGCTGTACTGCTCGTAAAAAGGTGATCTAAAAGTCATATTTGGCACCCAGTTCTTACCGTTATAGCGCGGTATACCGTGGCATAACCGGCAAACTAAGTTAAAAGGTGATCAATTCCCCACATGCTGTACTGTGCAGCTCGACAAAAAGGTGATCTAAAAGTCATATTTGGCACCCAGTTCTTACCGTTATAGCGCGGTAGGCCTTGGGATAACCGGTAAACTAAGTTAAAAGGTGATCAGTTTCCCACACGCCACATGCTGTGGTGCTCTACGAAAGGTGATCTAAAAGTCATACTCGGAACCCAGTTCTTACCGTTATAGTGCGGTATGCAGTGGGATAACCGGTAAATTAAATTAAAAGGTGATCAGTTTCCCACACGCCACATACTGTGCTGCTCGACAAAAAGGTGATCTAAAAGTCATATTTAGAGCCAAGTTATTACTGTTATAGCGCGGTAGGTCATGGCTTAACCGGTAAATTAAGTTAAAAGGTGATCAGTTTCCCACACGGCACATACTATGCTGCTCGACAAAAAAGGTGATCTAAAAGTCATATTCGGAACCCAGTTCTTACCGTTATAGCGCGGTATGCAGTGGGATAACCGGTAAATTAAATTAAAAGATGATCAGTTTCCCACACGGCACATACTATGCTGCTCGACAAAAAAGGTGATCTAAAAGTCATATTCGGAACCCAGTTCTTACCGTTATAGCGCGGTATGCAGTGGGATAACCGGTAAATTAAATTAAAAGATGATCAGTTTCCCACACGCCACATACTGTGCTGCTCGACAAAAGAGGTGATCTAAAAGTCATACTCGGAACCCTGTTCTTACCGTTATAGCGCGGTATGCAGTGGGATAACCGGTAAATTAAATTAAAAGGTGATCAGTTTCCCATACGGCACATACTGTGCTGCTCGACAAAAAAGGTGATCTAAAAGTCATATTTAGAGCGCAGTTATTACTGTTATAGCGCGGTATGTCGTGGCTTAACCGGTAAATTAAGTTAAAAGGTGATCAGTTTCCCACACGCCACATGCTGTGGTGCTCTACAAAAAGTGATCTAAAAGTCATATTCGGAACCCAGTTCTCACCGTTATAGCGCGGTAGGCCTTGGGATAACCGGTAAACTAAGTTAAAAGGTGATCAATTTCCCACATGCTGGATGCTGGGCTGTTCTACAAAAAGTGATCTAAAAGTCAGGCTTAGAGCCCAGTTCTTACCGTTATCGCTAGGCAGATAGGCCAGAATATCGGTAATTTAGTGAAGAGGTGATCAGCTTTCCACACTCTGCGAACGGGTTTAATCTACAAGAGGTGATCAAAAAGTCAGGCTTAGAGCCCAGTTCTTACCGTTATCGCTAGGCAAATAGGCCAGAGTATCGGTAATTTAGTGAAGAGGTGATCAGTTTTCTACACACTACGAACGGGTTTGCCCTACAAAAGGTGATCAACTTTCCACACACTGCGAACGGGTTTACTCTACAAATGTTGATCAAAAAGTCAGGCTTAGAGCCCAGTTCTTACCGTTATAGTTCGGCAGGCTTGGCAATTGTCCTTAATTTATCAAAGTATTTTATTGAAAGCCCAAAGAACCAAAGCGACTTTCGTTTATGCTCGAACGAAAAATATACGGGCCATTCAGTTACTACTTGGTCATACAAAAATTGATAACACCATCAGATATTTAGGAATAGAGATTGAAGATGCCATTAAGATATTGAAAGAAACCGATTGTTGATTTAACTCAGGCAGTGTTCTTGTGCTGCCTTTGCCCCATTACGAGTTATAACCTTTCAATTACCCACACATCACTTTGCAGATTGTAAATACTTAGCTATAGAAAAGCACTCATAGAAGTCCACTTGCTTCACACCGACTTTTAACAACGTTGTTCTCGCTTTTCTGTAAACTAGATATTTTCTTTGCTCGATCACACTCCCAGTTATTTACTGGATACATTTTGTCCCACGCTTTCATTAGCTTTCTTTGTGATGCACTCTTATTATATCGTTTATAAGCACTTTCCATATAAAGGTAAGTACGTGCAATCGCCCCTCTTGCTAATTCAGGCGGCTCTGCTTTTCTATTATCTATCTTCATCGCACAGCTACCGAAATCACTTTGTGCTGAAGGCAGGATAGTGAAATTATAATTACTTCTCAGTGCATTAACGGCACCTATAGCAGGATAAAGGTTGAACATGTCTGCCTGCATAAAGCGATACTCAGTGCTCACTTTCTCCGCACATCTTCGACCTTTAAACGACTTCCCTCTGCTACTAACACATTGACTATGCCCATCTCTCCATTCACTGAAAGTACGACCAAAGTTCTCTGCTGGCACAACATGTTCCCACTCAATTTTTTGAGCACGCTTAAGATACTTAGTTGTAGTAAAACCTTTTTTGGGTAGTTACTTTTTTATGGGAATTAAATTCGGCACCACAGTAAAGCGTACTTCGGTGATTGTTATAAACTTGCTTTTCTAACACCTTCTTCGCTTTACTAAATGATTCTATTTCTTGATTTTCAGCGAATACCTCAAAAGTGCCTAGTATTGTTATAAAGAATGCTATTAAAAATTTCATAAGGTTATCTTAAATTTAGAATTCATAAGGTGCCACAGATACTTTTATAAGTTTATGTGGGGTTTCTCACATACTTTGAGATATAAATAGATCCATCTTTTATTAAGATACACCTAATCCAACTAAAAGGTGTTTAGAAAATGAAATTAAATAATCAAGAAATTAAAAACTTAAAATGCAATTCTGGGCAGAAACATACTAAAAAAGATCTCGGTAAAAACTTATATGTATTGGTAAAAAATACAGGCTTAAAGCAATTTCGTTTCCGCTATATTTTTGATGATAGGCATAAAGAGATAGTCTTGGGGAATTACCCTCAAACAACTCTCGAACAGGCGCGCACTAAAGCGAACGAAGCCCGCTTGCTTCTTAGCAATTCAACTGTCCCTATGAGTTAGGTAAGTTAACAAAGGTTAAGGGCCTTGTTAGAGTTTAACCAAATAAAAATTATAGCCAACAAGCAAAATTACTGTGTTGTTGGCTAAACTACTTACCTTAGAGAATTATAGGGTATAAATATAATCAATAAATTTTAGCTATAAAATAGATGCTATTGTGCCTCGTGATTTTCATGGCATAGCTCAACTTTATTAAGCTAACACGAAGACTATCATCATAACGAATGCAATGTAAGCGTCTAGCGAACCACACCTAGCATCGATGCTCTGATTATCTAAAAATACCTGCTCAATGATAAATTCGGAGCAGGTGATGAAAACTTACAGAACAAGCGCACAGTGGCAGCAGCTTTTGCTGAAACGCAGTACGTTTAGTGGTACTAATATTGAATTCTGCCAACACCATAATGTCGCTATTACGACTTATTATAAACAACGTGCTTTACTGGCAAAAGACCAGCCTAATTCCACCTTGCCAGTGCACACGCAGTGCCTTACATCATCACGTTTTGTCCAGGTAAAACAAACTACTGAAGTCTGCGCGCAAACTCGTCAAAATACGCTGCAGTTTGATACGCTAACCGGCCAACTCACGTTTCCTATCGATTTAGCGACGGCCGATATCGTTGCCATTATTAAAGGGCTAACGGTATGAGGATGTTCGTTGATGTACCCACCGTCTATTTATGTGCCGATGCCGTTGATTTTCGAAAATCAATTAATGGTCTGGCGGCGTTGGTGGAAGCAGAGCTTGAACTACCCGTGCTCAGTGGTGCGCTATTTGTGTTTTGTAATAAAGGCCGTGACAAACTCAAACTGCTTTACTGGGATAACACCGGTTTTGCACTGTGGTATAAGCGATTAGATAAGCATAAGTTCAAATGGCCCAAACTCATGTCACCCACCATGACCTTAAGCGAGCAGCAATTACACTGGTTATTATCGGGTTATGATGTGATTGGACACAGTAAAATTGATGTCGCAGGTAAGAAAATGCTTTAATATTTGCGATCGATTGATGATCATCAAAGTGAGTTCAGTTAGCACTGCAAAGCCTTTGATGATGCCTTAAAATAGGCGTCATGAAAAATGAACTCGCCCTTAAACAGCGCATTGCTGAACTTGAAAAACTGTTAGCGCAGAAGGATGCCCAGATTGCGGCATTGGAAGAGCGCTGGAGCTTGGCCCAACAAAAACAATTCGGCAAAAGTGCTGAAGGCTTTGCCGGGCAAGGCGAGTTATTCAATGAAGTGGAAGAAATTGTTGAGGAAGTTGAGGCAGAGCAACAATCCATTAGCTATACCCGTAAAAAGCCGGTGCGTAAGCCACTGCCAAAAGACTTACCTCGTGAGCAGGTTATTCACGACATCATCGACAAAACATGTGATTGCTGTGGCGGTGAGCTACATAAAATGGGTGAAGATAAGTCAGAAAAGCTTGAGTTCATACCCGCTAAAATCAAAGTGATTGAGCATATTAGGCCTAAATACGCCTGCCGTCACTGTGATAAATCCTCAACTCAGACACAGATTAAACAAGCCTCAATGCCTGCCATGCCCATCAACAAAGGCATTGCAACCAGCAGTTTGCTCAGTCAGCTTATCACCAGTAAATACCAATACGGGTTACCGCTGTATCGCCAGGAAGCGATGTTTAAGCAATACGGTATTGAACTCAGTCGACAGACCATGAGCAGCTGGATAGACAAATCAGCCACACTCTTCGCGCCATTAGTTGAACGGCTTAAAGCCGAGCTGTTAAGGCAACCCACGCTGTTTGCCGATGAAACGCCATTAAAGGTGGTGAAATCGGACAAAGTAAACAGTTACATGTGGGTGTATTGCTCGGGTCGAGATTCACCAGACCCGAATAATCCTATCCCTAATATCGTACTTTACGACTTCCACAATAGTCGCGCGGCCGCCTGCGTGGTCAATTATCTTGATGGATATCAAGGGTACTTGCACGTGGATGGCTATCAAGCCTATGCCAGAACAGAGGCAACCTTAATCGGCTGCTGGGCGCATGCTCGTCGTAAATTTATCGACGCGAAAAAGCTACAAGGTAAAAACAAAACCGGCAAAGCGGATGTGGTATTGAGCCTTATCCAAAAACTGTACGGCGTTGAGTCACGCATCAAAGATAAAAGTGTGGATGACAAATATACGGCAAGACAAGAGGTTAGCCTGCCTATTCTTAGCAAGCTAAAAATATGGCTTGAGCAGGATCAGCCAAATTTAGTGGGGAACAGCAAACTGATAGAGGCAGCTAATTACCTGGCAAATCAATGGCACAAGCTCATACGCTATGTTGATGATGGCCGACTTAGCATCGATAATAATAGAGCAGAACGCGCGGTAAAACCGTTTGTGATAGGCCGAAAGAATTGGTTATTTAGCCAAACGGCTAACGGTGCCCATGCTAGTGCCACCCTTTACAGCATTGTGGAAACCGCCAAGATAAATGGTCTAATCCCATTTAATTACATCTGTGCTTGCCTTGATGAACTGTGCCAGCCTGAGCCCGATATCGACAGCTTGTTACCCTGGAATTTTAAAACATAGGTGTAGTTCGCTAGACGCTCACAATGCAATTAGCTCATCGCACTATTTAAATATTTAGCTCACCATAGCAGCATTTCGTTTCTCAAAAAACGATAGATTATGTGCATCAATTTAAATGCAAGTATTGTAACAGCAGTTTGAAGATGCGTACTATTTTGAGTTAAAAACTGTCTAGTGAAAGCTGGTGAGTACAGATATCGATCACACAAAAACCAAAGCTATGTCACCAAAAACAAATGGTATCTGCGAACGCTTCCATAAAGTGATACTCATGAATTTTATCAAATTACATTCCGTAAAGCTCGTTAGGGGAATTACAAAAGGATCTGGACGAATCGATGATTTATTATAATAATGACCGAACTCATCAAGGAAAAATGTGCTGTGGCAGAACGCCATTGGAAACATTATTAGATGGGAAATCGATTTGGGCTGAGAAGAATTTAGCTCAAATCTAAAATGACAGTCACCGATTGAAAAACGGGTAACTATCAGATCAAGTCTGAGCTAGTACATCTGAATGTAGTTGTTGCAATTCACCTAAATGATATCTATTAAAGTACGCACATTCTTTAAACCCTCATCTACGTCATCAAGGATGTATTCAAGTGCCGATAATCCATCAAAGTGCTCATTAGGTTTATTTATCCAACTATCAGCTTGTAAGCGGTCATTAAATATTAAGCCTAGCCCTCTATAAATGCCGATGACGTAAGAGATTCTTATTAGTACGTCTTCACTGAGGCTTCCAGCACACCCTTGTTGCCACTGCTCATATATATGAGCACCTTTGGCACCTAGCAATGTTTTTTGCTTATAAGGCTCTATCTGCCAAGCTTTCATTATATTAAAAAAAGTTTTTAATGCCACTTGGGCCGTTCTTTGTAGGTCTTCTTGACGAACTTTATCCATATATATTATTACACCTTAAAAACTTGTTTCTTAATAATAAAAATTTATAACGATGTTAAGCTGTATTGTTCCAATACTCTAAAGCCATTACTTCTGAGCGTTCAGAACTCATATATTCAGCAAGCCTTTTTACTTTAATAGGGTTTTGGTTTTGGACTTTTTCGTTTACTGCATCTAAAGCATTCTGCACATCTAAACTATTACCATCTACAAACCAATGACAACGATCTTTGTGTCTTGAGCCTGCAACATAAGAGGCTGCCCTATCCATTGCTTTGTTATAAAATACAAAAGTGTCGCCATCGATCGTTCTTCCCTGACTACTGTATACCGTAAAAGCATATGCATGTACTAACTGAAGTGCGCCTTGCTCGTTAGAATATTCTGATTTTAAAAATGTAACTTCTTCACCAGAGTCTTTTTTTATAGTAAAAAGAATATCCGAATTGATAGCTTTAACCTCCTTAATAATGCCAAGTTGGCCATTTATCAGATTTCGTTCAGGCGTATTTTTAGTAAACCTGACACGATCGTGGCTTGAAAATTTTTGCAAAAAATACCTCTCAGAAACAACACAATTAGCCTTTATATCTTCTTCACCTAGCAAACCTCTTTGCTGTAATTCACTTCTAATAAATTCATTCAAAGGTTGAATATCTTTCCAGCTATAAGCTATAACTAACCAATCTTTTTTTGGATTCGTATCTACATAGATTGACCAACGTTTTATCAATCTCTCCAAAGCAAGCTCCCTAGTCTCGGCTATATGCAATAGTCCTTTTGCAATCATTATTTTAAGTGCTTTTATTGAGTCACCAGATCTCAATACTGTTACAAGACTTTTAGCCCAATTCTCACGCTGTCTATATATAGTTTGTAACTCTGTAAAGCCATATCTTTTGGACAAGTATAATAAACACCCTCCATGGTTAATAGCACGTAACTGCTCAACTTCGCCTACTAAAACCAATTTAGAACCAGATCTCTTTATTTCCTTTAATAGCGCTAATAAATCTAATGAAGGAACTAACCCAGCTTCATCAATTAATATTACCGTATTAGTAAATTTATTATTTTTATGTTTAATTTCAATCAATAGCTTTTCGAAGGTACAACTATTTATACCTGTTTCGGCTTCCAACTGAGTCGCTGCTGCTTTAGATACTGTAGCGCCCACTAATTTATATCCTGATAGTTCGTAAGCTATACGCAATGCCTTCATAGATGTAGATTTACCAGCTCCAGCCCTACCTTGTAAAATTTCTAATCCTGTGTTGGTAAGCTTCTGTATTGAGCAACTTTGCTCTAATGATAATTTGAACCCCTGCTCTAATTCTTGCTTGCTAATTGCTTGCTTGATAACATTTTCAGAAAGCCGATAGTTATTATTACCTCGCAATGAATCAGCCAAACCAACTAGCTCGTTTTCAAACCGCAACATAGGCATTGTTGTGTAAATTTCCTGTCCGGTTGAATTGATAACCGGCCCTAAAAGTCTTGTATTGTTGAGGATAGCCTCTACAGTATTCAAGATTTCGGATAAGTTCACATGAAAGAACTGAGCTTCAGTTGCTGCTATTTCATATATTTTGCGTATATCTACAATTGCATTTGATAGTGTCAGTTTTTTGATAATTAAAACTACAGGCAAGGCCTCTATAGTCGGTACGTTTTCTGTATTCAGATTTTTATATAGCTCTTCTTCAGTGTAACCTAGCTCGTTCAAAGCCATACGCCAAGTATTTATCTGACTAGTCAAAATCTTTTTTTGTTTTGGTTTTCTTGAATAAAGTGAAACTTTGTTTTTCACTTCAGGGCTACTATCTTCAAGACCCATCTCTTCTAGTTTATTATTAATGCCTTCACTTCGCTTAGAAAAAAGCCTACAAATATCAAGGTTGCTCCCTGAAAATGTAAAACAATCTGTTTCATCTACCCTAATTATTTTAAAGCCTAACTCTCTTAAGCCACTGGCTAATAAAGCTCTATAAACTTGTACAGCGGCTTTTTGCCAGCGGTATATAAGGTGTGAATGCAAACTAGCCCACTTACCATCTTCTCTCAAAGTTAACCGAGAAAGAAGTGCATGCGTATGTAAATGAAAATCCCCCTCCCTTGACTCGTAATGTTTAAACAACAATGCTGCAAAGCCCTTTGTTTTTTTTAGGTTTTTACCTCCCTGCCCAGTTCTAGTAAAAGACACTTTTAACTCCAGAAACTCTAGAGCCCCTAGGACAGCTTGAAACTGGGCTTCGTCTATACGTTTTTGAAATAGATCATCAACTCGTACAAAAGCTTTAGAGATAGGTTTCGGCGCGTTAAAAACTATATCCAATATTTCTACTTTTTTACTCTTTACGGAGCCAATGAGCTGCTTGCCATGGATATCACATCCTGAAAATATATTTTTTAATTCATTAAAATACATTTTTGGCTTAAAGTTCAACGCCTTTGAAACTGCCCCCGTATAAAGAATATCTAAAGGCTTCGTGTTGGTTTGATGATCCTTTTCAATGTAATAATCCAGCCGAGATTGCTTCGATATTGAAATCACTAAAGTTTAATTCCATTTTCAATTAGACGATCAATGGCCTCCTCTTTTTCATCTTCGTTCAAATTTAGCATTACAGAGATTACTTCTATCAAAAGTTGTCTTTGCCTTTGCTCCATTAGAGTTAAGTGGTTTTCTATTTTTTGTTGCTCAAAATAATTTAGGCAAGATTTGCGTATAATACTCGCTATTGTTGTCCCCTCATTTTCTGCTTTAAATTCTAATTTGCTGTAATCATCTCTTGTAAATCTTATAGTTACCGCTTTTTCTAATTTTTCACTCATAATTGAAAACCTTGATTTCTTCTTCTAAATTAATAACTTAAAACTTAATTTTAGTTATTATGTATTACATATCGGTTTTCTTATGTTGTTGTTAAGTTTAGCTTTTTTAATTTTATTTTTTGAAAAAATACAAACCGTGCATAATGTCTAGAGACAAATAGAACTGATTATTTAACTTGCCCCTTCTCAGTCATCTTTTTACGCGTAAGAAGCCACGTATCTACATCTTTTACAAAAAAGCCTACAGAGCGAGAGCCTAGTAAAATAGGTTTTGGAAAGTTAGGGTCTAGCCGCCAGCGCCATAAGGTACTTTTACTAACTTGTAGCTCCTCCCTTAATTCTTTCAAACGAATGATTTTATTTTTAAATTTCATAATTTAACCTTATAGATTAATAATTTACTCTTGCTGAAAACCAACAAGCCAAAGAATAATATAAGGTTTCAAAAGTGTTTACAGGAGATCATTTCAAAAGTGAGAGGTATCTCTCATCAATAGCTAGTCCACTAGATTAGGTGAGTTAATTTTAGATATGGCTAAATCATGCAGGGGCTATATGTATTAAAAGCAGCAGCAATTTAAGTGACGATTTTGAATAAACGACTTAAGTAATTTCAAAAGTAGGATTCAGCTATTCTTATAATTCAGAAGTAAGGTACTAAAGTCCAGCAATACTAATAGCAGGGTTAGTTACCCCCAAGAATAGGTTCAGCTCTAACTCTGGGGTAAACTCAGTTCACCCGGTAGTAAGAAGTAAGGCTAGATTTAAATATAAAAACAACCTCCCCCTTACCGAAGTTAACTATAGCATCCATATGATAAATTATTTTTAAAACGTGAATTAAAACCATATTTAAATATTACAGAAAGAATTCAATATGTTATAAATTAATATAACGATTATAAATAATTATAAAATTATAAATAAAAGTAATGTAGAGAATAAGCTCATTAGGTTTTTTAATAAAAAAACCAAAAAAGTAAAATACTTACGTGTCATGGATGACATGTAACTCGTCATGGATGACATGTAACTCGTCATGGTTGACACGTAACTCGTCATGGTTGACACGTAACTCGTCATGGTTGACACGTACCTCGTCATGGTTGACACGTACCTCGTCATGGTTGACTCGTAACTCATCATAATTAGCACCACTCCATAGATCTTTCAAAGTCAGATTATATAACTACATAACCACACAGTCTTTTTGAATAAGTATTAACTTTATCTGTCAGCTTTGACTGTTAGGACTTAATCAAATCTGACAGTCGCAGAAGTGCCATTTGCGGACTTTCGTAGCAGCACCGTCACTTGTAGATAATTTCTACTTACTAAATATATTTAAAATTTGATCCCAATTATTTAAGTAGCGTTCGGCAGACTCTGAATTTAATTTAAACAAAGGTACTTTAGAATTCCAATTTACTGATTCTTTTACATAGAGGCTAGGAACAATAAATAATTCTGGTTCACAATAGAGATCTTCCCATATGTTACAGAACACATAAAAGAAATGATTAGAAGCGCTAGGCTGTTTCTTTCCCACTATCCATTGGCGAGGCTGAGATTTACCTTGTGATGATTTAACCTGAATGCTAACTACATTTTCACCATCATCTGTGGCTAGAATATCAACTCCCTTTGCACCTGCATTCATTAATGCGGCAGCGATACCTCTTCGAGATAGACAGTACGAAACCAGATACTCTCCAGCGTCACCAATAAGATTGCTATTCATAATTTTCTCCTTCACTATAATTAACTTAACAGGTATATATGTGAGCACTTTGTCTATTAGTACACGTAAATGACCTTACTCGATGAGATGACATAAATAGCAAATAGTGGAAATAATCTCATAGTATAACTTTTGTAGAGTCAACTTAATTAACTAAAACCTTCATGTTTACTTCATCGCTCATCAAAGCCAGAGACATTCTTAAATTAAATAAATTGCTTGCACTAAGTGCCATTTCCGGACGTTCTTAATACCCAAACAACAGGCTAAGTAATGGTTGGCTAAATTAGGAACGAAGTGACGCAAGCCAAGCTTTTTGCGTCCTTTGTTGAGGCGCTTGTTAGCAGTACTTTATCCCGCCATTACTTTTGCCCACATATGTGCACAGTAGCCACATAAGTCACCGTCTGAAATTTCTTCAGGGGGAATGCTATCGCCACATCTTGAGCATTCATGCGTTGCTGAACCACCACATGCAACACATACACCTTCATGAAAAAGATAACTTCCCTCAAAACAAGAAGGGCAATCTATAACTGGGGTGTCGTCACCATCTTGATGAGATAGGTAAACATTATCAGTAAAATAATCATTGATGGCTTCATTTACTATATTTTCATAGTGAAACTCGCTGCCGCATGAGCGACATTTGAATGAAGTTTCCAAAGCTTGACCTGTATCGGATGTTGATTCTAATAACCCAGAACCACACTCAGTACAGTTATATGCTTGTAAAGCATGCAAAATTTCATTACTAAAATAGTCTAACTTTTCTAATGAAGAGTCACACTCTTTTTTTTCTTTTTCGTAAACTTCGTTTACATCGACCAATATTTTCCAATATTCATCGCCTAGTAATTCTTTCGGATCTTCTTCGAGTTCATCAACTATAAAGTTACGGATAATGATAAAAGAATCAGATATCAATTGTTGAACGGATTCGTTATTCATCGTGCTGTAATAATGCTCAATATCATTACGGTATTTATTAATTCTTTCTAATCTTTTCCACTCTACATTTATCCCGAGAGATTCAAAGCGATCCTTAATATTTTGAACATCAACAGTTTTTTTGCCTTTACCAATCCAGTTAACAGCGCCTGTTGCATCGAATGCGGGTAGTACTCTTTGTTTTATTAAAGCTTCATCGGAAGCCTCAGGGCTAAGCTCGCACAGTCTATGTTTAAATAGGAGCAATATTCCAGCAAATATATTTCTTGTCGAGGATACGATTCTTCTTTCGTCTGTAGATTCAAAATCTTCTAAACCAATAGCTATAGAATCAATCGCATTTTTCAGAATACTCATAGACTTCCTTGTACTGCTAACGCCGCAAATAAACGGCAAAAAATAGTTGGCTAAAATTTGTGAGGTACGAACAAAGCCAACTGTTTTTTGTCCGTACTTTTTAATTTGCCTTGTTAGGTATTGATGCCATAGATCTCTTTAAGCCTTGCTATTACCACTTTTCTCGGCTGCTCGGCCTTCTTGCTAAGGTTATCCATAGATCCGGACAGCTCTAATACTTCATAGTGTTTCAGGTCACCGCTACCAATTACATTGGACACGATGTCGAATAAAGGTCGATATGCGTCTTGCACCATAGTAATAATTTCGTCTTCAATATAAAGTCCTTCTTTGTGTAGAAGAGCGTTTATTTCAAGATATTTTTCAGCGAACTTGTTATTCCGATCTTCAATGCCCTTATAGTATTTCGATGCGACATTGAAATAGAGCGTTTTTAACTCAAAATCAGCTTCAGTCATCAATTCATTTAGCGTGGCACATATTTCGAGTTTTTTAGCATAGTTATGCGTTTGCTGAACAGAAGACTTAGCAACCTCTTTAGCTAGTTCACTTTTAAACTTCTCCAGCTTTTCGTTTAAGGATAAGCTCAGTCTTTTGTCGATCCAGAGCTTTAATAGAAAACCTAGCGCACCTAGCAAAAGCGCATTGGAGATTATAATTTCAGCTCCGTTCATTGTGATACCTAACCAATTTAATAGTGCGCTCGTCGCGCATATTTCTACCGACTCCACGCTCATTTATCTACTTTATATAGTTTTAACAAATTACCTAAGGCATTACTATCACTAAGTTTTCTAAATTTTTTAGGTAAAGTTAAACGAATCAATATGCGCGCAGCGCTCATTTTCATGAATATATGCGCAAAGAGCAGTTTAACCAATCAATTTACGACGATATTTAGCCAATCTCAATGACCGGTTATCGCTCATACCCGAATTGTTTTGTAGCGAGCTAAGCTTAAAACTCCATAAACACCGGAGTACAACTAATGCACCAGTTAACTATATATCAGCCTAAAGAGCCTTGGAATAAAAATAAGCTTGTAGGACAAAAGTTACCTCTAAAATTACAGCAAATATGGGCTATCCGAATACGACTGGAACTTTTTCATAAAATAAGAGATCTAGCGCTATTCAACCTAGCCATAGATAGCAAACTAAGAGGGTGTGATTTAGTATCACTAAAAGTTAATGACATTGCACATGGTAAAACAATCCAATCACGGGCAATAGTCGTTCAAAAAAAGACTGGTATGCCTGTTCAATTTGAAATTACTGGAAACACAAGGAAATCAATTATGGCGCTCATAGAGCAATTTACTCTCAGTTCTTATGATTACTTGTTTAAGTCACGAATTCATTCCTCTGAACACCTTTCAACCCGTCAATATGGACGCATAGTTGATTCTTGGGTCACCTCAATTGGGTTAGATAAGACTCAATATGGCACTCATTCTATGAGACGTACTAAACCATCGCTAATTTACAAAAAAACTAAAAATTTAAGAGCCTGTCAGCTTCTACTTGGCCATAGAAAACTAGAGAGCACTGTCAGATACTTGGGAATAGAAGTTGATGATGCGTTAGAAGTATCAGAACAGATCGATGCTTAAGTTTGAACCAATGCCAGACCTGAAGTAAGCGTCTGGCATTGGTTTCTAAAAAAATGTTAATCCACGCTACTTTGTTCTAAGAAAATTATAATGGAGCTGTATCAATATTGATTTGATAAGGCTTACTGACAAACTCAGCCATTTTTATACACTCCTTAACTGCAAATCCTCGTCCTTTGTAGTTTGCGAAAGCAATATGAGTATTATCAGTTAACACTGCATATAATCTATAGTCATGTGTGTAGCCTTTTCTAGGTATAGCTTTAAAGCCTTTAATATCTGATAGTTTATACACACGTTTAAAAATAGTATATAAACTACTCGACTTTAATTCCAAGGTTTGCTTTGCGAGATCAAAACGACATACATAGCCACCAAACAGACCACTCCACCCTAGCCAGCATATAAACCCAGATACCCATATCGGTAATGATTTTGCTTCATCAGAATTGAACACATTAATTAGTCCGATAAATAAAAAGAAACCACACAACAAAACTAGCAATAATCTAGTTAACCTTGGTTGTCGATAAATAGCTAGCTCACTAGATAGTTCTTTAAAATACATTACAGCACTCCGTATTTAACTAAGCCCGCAATGGCTGTAAAAACAAAAAATGGCAGGGATAGTTTTATTAGCGATTTGCGATCCCATATTTCAATGAAAACAGGATCTTCACTATTAAAATCTACATCTTCCAGATGAGATTTTGAATTAGCTTTTTTAGTACCATGAGTAATTTGAGGTGAGCTATATAATTCACTTTGAGCAAACTTTATCGGTGTTTTATTTGGCCAATCCGATATGGATTCAACAGCAGTAGTATTATATTTTGTATTTAAAAACGAAATGAACATCTTAGCATCTGTATACTGTTTAAATTCATATAACTGATCAACAAACTTAATTTGATAAGGGCCTTGCGCGCCTATACTACTCAATTCAAATGATAGTGTATCAAACGATGTAACAACTTTACTTCTTTGAAAGCAACCCCATAATGCGGTTTTTAAATTAAGCTGTTTTTCTGTCACGTTAAACTCTAAACGGCTCTTTCGACCAAAAAGCAATATAGATATACTTAAAAAGAAGCTTGCAGAAGTCGCGAAGAAAATACTTTCCCCTCCTTCGCTTGCAACTGTCATCACAATGCTGATAATTCCAGGAATAAGCATAATAAACGCAAAAATTTTGCTTGTCATTTCGCGTCTTGAGGGCATTGATGTATTACCACTTTGATCTGTTTTGAGGACTTTTTTTATAAGCTTGGATAGATTGTTATATTCCATTACTTCAACCTTAAAATTAATTATTACCTTATTTACATTAACATAAAGTAGCTAAGTAAACCTTATCTCACGATACTCATATCGCTCCTTATACAGGAGCAAAATTATTATTTACAAGACAACAGTTAATCCAAGTCAGGAAAACCTTAAATGCATTTGATATAAAAAGATGACCGTCCGGTTATCGCTCAAAGCCGCCTGTCAGGCGAAGTCTAAACTCGCTCTTTTAAACTGTAAGATCGGATATGAGCTACTACATCTCTTTATGTTAACACCAAGCGACTTTGTCGTATCTTAATTACCAAGCAATTCTGTCGTAATTGCTAATTACCAAGGGAAACTGTCGGTCTCTTTTTTACATGTTTGTTAGTGTTCTTGTTTTTGAATACTAGAAGGCATGTTGAGGATGATTGTGATGGATTCTAAAGCTCAACTAACCGTTGATATAATTGCCAAAGTGGTTGAAGGCAGAATAACAATTGCCAATGCTGCTAAGTTACTCAGTAAGTCTAGACGTTCAATAGAACGCTATGTGAAGAGATATCAGAAAGTCGGTATTCAGTTTGTTGTGCATGGTAACAGTGGCAAAGCCCCACCCAACAAAACGCCGGTATCAATAAAAAAAGCGGTTCAAAAATTGATTCAGGAAAAATATTACGATTTGAATCTGTTGCACTTGGCTGAACAATTAGCTACGAATGAGAACATTGTTATTAAGCGTGAAACCCTTCGCGGTTGGGCACATGATATTCATCACGTTAAACGAGCCAAACGAAGACGTAGCAATGTTCGAAAACGCAGAGAGCGTATGGCAGCGCCGGGCTTAATGATGCAGATGGATGGTAGTCCCCATCGTTGGTTTGGCGATAAGAAGCATTGTTTGATTGCGATGATTGATGATGCCACCAGTGAAGTACATGCAGAGTTCTTCCCATCTGAAACCACCGCTGGTTGTATGAAAGTCATGCGAGATTGCATCGAAACTAAGGGCGTGTTTAAAACGCTGTACGTGGATAGAGCGGGTATCTTCGGCGGCCCTAAGCGTTGCAACTTCTCACAAATGCAGCGTGCATGTGAAGAATTGGGTATTGAGATTATCTTCGCCAATTCGCCTCAAGGTAAAGGCCGTGTTGAACGTGCCTTTGATACATTTCAAGACCGTCTTGTACCTGAGCTAAGGCTTAACAATATTAAAGATATAGCCAGTGCTAATGCATACCTGAAACATGTATTCATCCCACAATTCTGGCAGTCTAGAATTCAAGTGAAATCAAAGCAAGCGCCTGAATTTACACCATTATCGAAACACACCAACCTTGATGATATCTGCGTCATTAAAGACCATCGTAAGATCCGCAATGACCACACCTTCAGCTACGGTAACAAGTTCTATTTGATTGATTCACCGCTAAAACATTCCATAGCTAATCAGAAAATTGAGATCCGAAACACCAGCAAGAAAGGCTTCACCGCACACTTCGCAGGGCGGCAACTCAAGGTATCTGAAGTAAATGAGCCAAGTAAGCTTGAATCAGAAGACTTAGCAGTACAAAAGAAACTAGAGGTGTTGGCATTAATCGAAAAGCTTGGAAGTATCAGTGCAGCTTCACGACAAAGTGGCGTCTCACGAGACACTATTCACCGACACTTAAGACTGGTTAAGCAAGGCGGTCCTGATGCCTTAAAACGCCAAGAAACTCCCGATATAAGACATAAAAACTGTGTAGATAAAGCCATCGAAGATGCAGTCGTAAAATTCTCCGTTGAGCATCCCCACCTTGGTCAACAGAAAGTGGCCATCAAGCTGACTGAAGCCCTCGGTATTGATATTAGCGCAGGCGGTGTGCGTAGCATGTGGTTAAGAAACAATTTGAATACCACTGCACTGAGAGTTGCAAGGTCGCAAGCGTTGTAAGAATAGGCATAAATCATAGCCAGTTTAACAACTGGCTGATATGCTATTTACGACAAAGTCGCTCGGTAATTAGACCGACACAATCCCTTGGTAATCACACTACTACATCTCTTTAGAGGCAAGAATTTAAATTACTATTAAACTTCTTCTCTATGATATTTGACTAAAGCTTGATCAATTTTATGTTCAGCTTGAACTGTCAATTTTATTTCTTTGCCTTGGGGGCATGTTATAAACTCCACTGTATAATCATCATGAATAACAATAGCTTTTTTATCAAAAAGCGCATGGTGATTTGGACAAAGGCACAATAGATTTTCTTTAGTATCTGGACCATGATGAGGAGAGCCTAATGGCTTTATATGTGCCCCTTCAGCATAAAACCCCTTTGGTGTTTCTAATACTTCGTCACATATCTGACATTTGTGACCATATAGTTCTTTTATATCTTCTGCGATCTGTGAGTTCCTAATGATTCGGTTAACGAATATTGGAGCTCTCTTTGGCTGTTCTGCAATTAATTCAGCAATGTCTTCAGGTACTTCGCTATCAACGCCAGAGTAAACAGAAAAGCCCAAACTTTCCAATATAGGTTTTATGGATCCTTTAACACCGCTAGTACTCGTATTTTCTAAATGTTTACCAAATTGATGAAAGTATGCACCTAGAAAAATAGGCTTACATTCATACAATAGACCTTCGTAGCAAACAAAGTAGGTAAAGCTGTTGGATGCTGTAGCTTTACCTCTATACTTCATAAGATACTCTTCACGCCCTAGTGACCTGTATTCCTGTATCGCATGTATAATAGCTTCATAACTATTAAAATCTTTATAACTCATAATGTAATATTTCCTTTTTAGATTATAGTGGCTACCCTAACTGCGGCTTAAACTGGCCATTAAATTGATACTCTTAAATAATCGCTCACTGCTTAAGTACACAGCTTCATATTATGAGGTCAGTACATATATAACACACGAAATTAATTAGTACCTTTAAATAATGCAGTCAATACTTTATTAAGAATACGCATTTTTGATATTTAGAACGCTAAGAGCTAATTATAATAATGGGGAATATCATTCTTTACTTCTCTCAGAAAAACTGATTTCATAGGTATGAATCGCCCCGTGTTTGCCAGAGACTCAATAACTTGAGAAACTGGAACTATGAAAAAATCAAATCGCTATACATCAGAATTTCGTGAACGTGCAATTAGGCTTGTTACCACACAACAGCATGAATACCCTTCTCTTTGGGCTGCGCTAGTATCGATTTCAGATAAACTGGGATGTACCCCAGAAACACTTAGAGCATGGGTCAAGAAATCTCAAGCTCAACCGTCTAAACCCTCTTCTAATACGCCATCAACTGAAGAACGCCTTGCCATCTTAGAGCGCGAGAATAAAGAGCTCAAGCGAACGAATGATATCCTGAGGCAAGCTGCCGCTTTTTTCGCCCAAGCGGAGCTCGACCGCAAACAGAAGTAATAGTGGATTTTATTGATGCTTGCAGAGAGCATTACGGTGTCGAGTCAATTTGCAAGGAATTGCCGATTGCACCATCAACGTATTATTCTCATAAACAGATACAAAGAGAGCCTGAGCGACTGTCTAACCGCAAAAAGCGTGATGCTGAGCTGATAATACTCATTCGCGAAGTGTGGGAGGATAATATGTCAGTTTATGGTGCAAGAAAAATATGGAAGCAGCTACAGCTTGACGACCATCAAGTCGCCCGCTGTACAGTCGAACGATTGATGCGAGTTATGGGAATTCAAGGTGTTCGTCGGGGTAAAGCACATAAGACAACGATACCTGACGAGCAACAAGATAAGCCACTTGATTTAGTTAATCGTCAATTTACTGCTGAGCAGCCAAATCAACTTTGGGTAGCTGACATCACCTATGGTGTGCCCGGAGTTCAGCACTAGCAAGGAATGCTTTAATGAACCACGAGTCTATCTGAAATACATGAGCAATACGGTAGGAGCCAAATTGTTTATGGCACTATCTGGTTGTGCAGATAGTTGAGTCTGAGCGGCAGTGACTTATCGTATGCTGATAAGGTGATGGAACTCGCTGACAACGGGGAGTGAGGCGAATTCGTTACGCCAAGATGCTCTTCTAGACTAAGTATTGGACGGATGAAGTACATGAACCGATTAACCCGCATCTATGGGCTGAAACGTCGCCATTGCCTACACGAATTAACAGGCAATATGATGCTGCAATAATACTAAATGTATGAGTATTATTGCCGACTTGATAAATCACACGTAGGTATTTATCAATGGATAAACGCTAAATCACAATTCAGCGTTTAAGTATTATCACCTTACAGCACGATAAGGTTAAAGACTGCGATCGGCATCCACCCCAATATGTTCGAGTTCAGATAGGTAAACCGGGGAAGGTTTGTTTGAATGCTAAGGGAGCACGACCCCGATGACAAACAAGCTGGCGGAGCGTTCGTAGTAGTCTGAGATGGGGAAAGCCCATTACATGGCGAAGGGGCGCAGTTTAATTGATTTGCGCAAGCAAATTACCTGACCTTAATGAGGTGAAGACCTGTGATAATCAGCGAACTGCAACGTAAATTAGCAACATGGACAGCAACAGATAAAGCGCGTCGCGTTAATCGATTACTGCGCCTTATCAGTCACCCACAATGGCTTTGCCAAGCGGCTGAAGTAACGCTTTCTTCAAAAGGTGCCAAAACACCTGGCGTTGATGGAATAACTAAAATTCACTTACAGGATAAGCTGACTGATTACTTAGATGGGATCAGAAATGATTTACTCTCGGGTAATTATCAACCAATGCCTGCCAGACGAATTTATATTCCTAAAGCGAATGGAAAGCAACGCCCTTTAGGCATACCCACCTTAAGAGACAGAATAGTGCAACGTGCCATGCTCATGGCAATGGAGCCGATATGGGAAAATGATTTTCATTCACTATCCTATGGTTTTAGACCTGAACGCAGTGTCCATCACGCCATTAGAACTGTTAAGTTACAAATGACAGGCTCAAGTGAACCACGTGGGCGCTGGGTAATTGAAGGGGATTTATCAAGTTATTTTGATACAGTCCACCATCAATTACTGATGACATGTGTGCGTAAGCGTATCAATTGTCGACGATTTAATGAATTGCTCTGGCGGTTCATCAAAGCAGGACATATTGAACGTAATCTATTCTGTGCAACAAGCGAAGGCGTACCACAAGGTGGTGTCATTTCTCCATTATTGTCAAATATCATGCTCAACGAATTTGATCAGTATTTGGATAAATGCTACTTGAGCAAGAAAGCACGTAAAGATCGCTGGTACTGGAATCGTACAATCCAAGATAAGCGTACCATTGCACTAGAGGAAAATAGACAATGGAAACCTGGGGTTGCTTATTGTCGTTATGCCGATGACTTTCTTGTGATTGTCAAAGGTAACAAACAACAAGCAGAAGCCATTCGTGATCAGTGTCGAAATTTTCTTGAAGGTAAACTTAAACTCACACTTAACATGGAGAAAACCCATATTACGCATGTGAATGATGGATTTATCTTCCTTGGTCATAGGATCATAAGGAAACGTGGTCCTAAAGGGAATATGCGTGTGGTGTCTGGTATTCCACATGGTAAGGCTAAAGCATTTTCTCATTCCTTGAGCCAAGCTTTATCCAGTGATCACAGTTGTAGCAAGATAGACAAAGTTGAACAACTCAGCCGCAAGCTTAAAGGCTGGGCGCAATTTTATCGTCATACTGATTATACCGCTAAAGTTTACAGTAAAATTGATCGTATAGTTTTCTGGAAATTAGCAAAATGGCTAGCGCGGAAATATCGTTGCTCCGTTAAGTCATTAATGATGAAGTGGATAAAACGACCGACGCCAAATCAGGCCAAGACTTGGGTATTATTTGGTAAAAGCAATCGAGGTAATTTATGTAGCGCTTCACTATATCGACTGGTGAGCAGTCCTAAGTTGCCCTTCCGTTGGCGATTACCTGAATCAAACCCTTATCTTAGAGATGAAATGAGAAATACTGTCACATCTCGCTACAGCGATGTTGTAATGGCTGTAAGCCACAATTAAGCGGAGAGCTGTATGCGCTGAAAGGTGCACGTACGGTTCGGAGAGGAGAGGCAGAAAAATAGTTCGACTACGTTCTGCCTCTTACTCTACTTGCCACATGGAGTGGGTTTGTTTATGTCGCTTTCGTGATAGATGTTTTTTCACGATACATTGTAGGTTGGCGTGTATCAACGACAATGCACACAGAGCTTATTCTTGATGCGTTAGAGCAAGCTATTTGGCATCGTGGCAACCCCGAAGGGTTAATTCACCACAGCGACAGAGGCAGCCAATATTTGTCTATACGATACACTGAGCGACTTGCTGAAGCTGGAATTCAAGCGTCTGTAGGCAGTGTGGGTGACTCTTATGACAATGCATTGGCTGAAACAATAAATGGATTATTTAAAACAGAGATTATTCGCAGAAATGGCCCGTGGAAGAATGTTGATGCTGTTGAATACGCAACGTTAGAGTGGGTCAATTGGTTTAATAATCAACGCTTATTATCTTCAATTGGGTATATTTCACCAGCTCAATATGAAACAGACTACTATGATAATTTAAACGAGTCAGGTAAAGTGGCCTGACTTAAACAAACTGGTCTCCGATGAACTCGGGGCGATTCAGTATGAACTTACAACAATGCACCCATACAAAAAGTGGGGTATAAGTTGGGGTATATTTTAGAAATTAAGCTTTCACCCCTTTAAAAACAAGCTAATGGGCGGCATGATGTGATCATCCCCTAAACACCTAGCTCAAATAAAAACCCAGCTTCGGCTGGGTTTTTAGCTATTGGGCACAAATAAAGTAAAAGCCACAGGTGTGGCTAATTAATAAAATGACTTCGCGTATCCCTTTGCTTCTTAAATGCATGCCAAGCCATACTCAGAGTTAATTTTATTTATTAAAAATTATTAAGGATATTAAGATGAATAAAAAACCTGAACTAATCATCTCATCACTCGATGCAGATAGATTGTATGACTTAATGGAATCATTGCCTGCAGGTAGCTTTGCTAATAAAGAAGAATTGGAAGCTGAACTGGCACGAGCGGCAATAGTCGAACCTAAAGATATGCCATCGTCAGTTGTAACAATGAACTCAACTGTAAACTTTATTGTTGAGTCTTCTAAAGAAGAATTTACGTTAACCTTAGTGTACCCAAAAAACAGTGACTCTAGCGGCGATAAAATATCGATATTATCCCCCGTTGGTAGCGCATTACTTGGGCTAAACCAAGGCGATGAAATTGAGTGGCCTAAACCGAGTGGCGGCTTAATAAAGGTAAAAATAAAAGAAGTAACCTATCAACCAGAACGTACTGGCGAATTACACAGATAAACATTTTATGCATTTAACGCTAAAACTCGACTTAAAGTAAACCCAGCCTCGGCTGGGTTTTGCTTTTTATTATAAACCAGATTGTTACTGTTTAATTTATACCTATAAATAAGCTACATACTGCGAGCATATACCCTACTTGATCGTTTACTAAATATGATAAAAAGTACATTTATTTAATAGTACGGAGTAAACCAAACATGACTAACGTTCAACAGCATATAAGCGGCATTGCATTAGTTGTTAAGGACTACGACGATGCCATTGAGTTTTATACTCAAAAGCTCAACTTTGAGTTAGTCGAGGATACTGATTTAGGAGATGGTAAACGCTGGGTATTAATTTCACCTCCAAATTCAAACGGGGCTTGTTCAAACAGAGCTAATTCGAGCAGGACTAATCTACTGCTTGCTAAAGCCACAACGCCCAAACAAATTAGCGCTATTGGTAATCAAACGGGTGGTCGCGTGTTTTTATTTTTGCATACTAATGATTTCTGGCGAGATTATAATTTAATGCTTTCTAAAGGTGTTACATTTAACGAAGAGCCTAGAGTAGAACCCTATGGCACCGTAGTGGTTTTTGAAGACCTATATGGTACAAAATGGGATTTACTGCAGCTTAATAATTAGTTATGTAAAGTGACGCTTAAACTCACGTCACTTTATTAACTAACTCTCTTACAATTGCGAATAAATCACTGGGTAGCATTCCTCTTTGCCCATCTTGCTCACTTGCGGTATCACCAGCTTTAGCGTGCAGTGTTACACCATAACGTGCTGCTTCATCAATAGTTAAACCTTGAGCAAGTAATGCCCCAATAATACCAGTGAGTACGTCGCCACTGCCGCCAACTGCCAGTGCTGGGTTGCCATCTTCACATACCCACGTGTGCTGGGCATTATCTATTAATGTTCCAGCGCCTTTTAATACACAAGTCGCGTTATAGCGCTTGGCGCAAAGGCGGGCATAATTAAAGCGGTCTGATTCTATGTCGCTGGTACTAACACTTAGCAGTCGCGAAGCTTCGCCTGGATGTGGCGTAAGTACGCATTGCTCTAACATATACGATGAGGCTTGCTTAGCGAGTAAATTAAGGGCGTCTGCATCTATAACCAATGGCATTTTATTGTTTTGGCAATATTGCATTACTTCATCGAATGTTTGTTGTGCCCACTCGTCTTGCCCAAGCCCTGGGCCAATAACAACACAGCTTGCCCACTCTAGCGCTTGATGTAGGTTATTACTGCTTACCATAAGCTCTGGTCTGCCAATACTAATAGGTGTTATTGAGCTTTCGTGTGTATACACCCTTACCATGCCAGCACCCGTTCTAAGAGCTGCTTCACTACTTAACCTAATTGCACCTGCAGTACCTTGATTACCACCAACACATAAAAGCTTGCCATGGCTGCCTTTGTGACTATTGATTGCCCGCGTGGCTATTCCTTTAAAGCTATTAATATTTATCAAGGTTCCTGATGACTGAGCTATACAAGTAAACGCATCACCAATTGCTAAATCATCAAAAACTAACTTACCGCTATGTTGTTTACCTGCCGTCGTTGTGAGCCCTTGCTTTATACCTACAAAAGTAACGGTTGAAGTAGCTTGTACTGCGCACCCTAAAGGCTGTCCTGTATTTGCTTCAATGCCTGATGGAATATCAATGCTTATTACGGGCTTACCACTGTTATTTACAGCGTTAATTATATTCGCAAAATTATCGCGCACGGCGCTATTAAGCCCAGTACCAAGGAGCGCATCAATAACGATATCGCACTCATTAAGAGCATCTTTTGTAAAATGAGAAACCACCCCACCCGCTTCTATCCATAGCTGCTGCGCTTTTGCAGCATCACCGTTTAATGCTTTATCAGGTTCAGCAGCGCATACTGTTACCTTTTTACCTGCTTGCATAATAAGCCTAGCTACAACGTAACCGTCTCCAGCGTTGTTACCATGGCCAACAATGACTAATGTATGCTGTACATCAAATAACTGCCATTGCTTATATACAGCCTCGCCTGCTCGCTGCATTAGGGTAAATAAATCGCAATGACTATTTTTAGCCGCTAAAGCTTCATTATCTCTTACTTGTTGTGCGGTAAATAAGGTTTTATTAAGCATAAAGGCTCCTTTAATAGGTGATACTTCACCTTATCAAATACTTATATCTAGCGGCTAGTTCTGTTGGCAATTTTAAATTGCAATTTTATTTAAAGTCTAACACTCCCACTTCAATTTGGGCATGGCTCACTTGAGCACGTCTAACTTGAGCAAGGTGAGCTAATTAAAGTACAATGCAGTTAATTAAAGGCTTGGTTTACTTGTAATCCAAGCCTGTTTATTTTTAGGTAGAGAAAAGCATGGCACAAACTCGCGGTAACTTATTTATTTTATCAGCCCCTTCAGGTGCTGGTAAATCAAGCTTAATCAATGCGTTATTAAAAAAACACGCTGATATGAAAGTATCTGTATCACATACAACTCGCGCCCCTCGCCCAGGCGAAGAAAATGGTGTGCATTATCACTTTGCATCTACAGATGAGTTTAAAGCGCTTATTGCCAAAGATGACTTTTTTGAATGGGCCCAAGTGTTTGACAATTACTACGGCACATCAAAGCAGGCTATTGAGTCGCAACTTGATGCGGGTATTGATGTGTTTTTAGATATTGATTGGCAAGGCGCGCAACAAGTGCGCGAAATAATGCCAAGCGTAAAAACTATTTTTATACTACCTCCTTCAAAAGAAGAGTTAGAGCAACGCTTAAATAATCGTGGCCAAGATTCGGCTGAGGTTATTGCCTCTCGTATGGCAAAAGCACAATCTGAAACATCACATTATAACGAATACGACTATGTAATTGTTAATGATGACTTTGAGAGCGCGCTTGGCGACATAGAAATGATTGTAATGGCTCAGCGCTTAACCCTAAAAGCGCAAGAAGAACGCCATCAAGTTTTACTAAATAGCCTGCTTAAATAATTTAAGTCTATTTAAATCAGGCTTAGACAAGTAAAACTGATAAAAATTGAACACTGGCTATTGGCGAAAGTGGCTGCTTGCAGTAAACTACGTCTTTGATTTAAATTATTTTTGGAGTGCTGTGATGGCCCGCGTAACAGTTGAAGATGCAGTAGATGCAGTTGGTAATCGTTTTGACTTAATTTTAGTTGCGGCTCGTCGTGCCCGCCAAATTGCTGTTGGTGGTAAAACTCCACTAGTAGACCCTGAAAACGATAAGCCAACGGTAGTTGCTTTACGTGAAATTGAACTAGGTTTAGTTGATAGCTCTTCAATGGACTTAATTGACCGTGAAGAACAACAACACCAAGAAGCAGCTGAATTAGCTGCTGTTGCTGCTATTGTTGGTGGCAACCAATAATCGACCTCCCGGTCTGATTTAGCCAACGGCGCAGTATTTCTACTATAGCCGTTGGCAATCCTCTCTTTTCATCGTATATTCGTAACTTACCTAATTTGCTTCACTAGAACATTGGAGTGTGAATGTATCTTTTTGAAGGTCTTAAAAAGAAAATCTCAGAATACTTGCCCGCTGCTGATGTAGAGCTGGTTCAAAAATCTTACGTGGTAGCCCGAGAGGCCCATGAAGGACAAACTCGCTCGAGTGGCGAACCTTACATAACGCACCCAGTAGAAGTAACCCAAATTCTTGCAGGCATGCATCTTGACCATGAAACGCTCATGGCCGCGCTAATGCATGATGTAATTGAAGATACTGATTTTAGTCAGCAAGATTTAGCCGAGATATTTGGCGAAACTGTTGCAGAGCTAGTTGAAGGTGTGAGTAAGCTCGATAAGCTTAGCTTTAAAAATAAAAAAGAATTCCAAGCTGAGAACTACCGCAAAATGATTATGGCAATGACTCAGGATATTCGAGTCATTTTAATCAAGCTTGCTGATAGAACACACAATATGCGTACTTTAGGCGCATTGCGCCCAGATAAGCGCCGCAGAATAGCACGTGAAACACTAGAAATTTACGCACCAATTGCAAACCGTTTAGGTATTCACGATATTAAAAATGAGCTTGAAGACTTAGGTTTTCAAGCGTTATATCCTATGCGTCATCGCGCACTTAAATCGGAAGTTGCTAAAGCACGCGGTAATCGCAAAGAAGTTATTACTAATATCCAGCATGAAATAGAAGCACGTCTTGAAGAATCAGGCATTAAAGCAACTGTGTCTGGCCGTGAAAAACATTTATATAGTATTTATAAAAAAATGCTTAATAAAGAACTGCTATTTAACGAAGTTATGGATATTTACGCGTTTAGAATTGCAGTTGACTCTATGGATACGTGTTATCGTGTATTAGGTGTAGCTCATAGTCTTTATAAACCTATTGAAACACGCTTTAAAGATTATATTGCAGTACCAAAAACAAACGGTTACCAATCGCTTCATACTTCATTAGTTGGTCCACACGGTATACCTGTTGAAATTCAAATTCGTACTCACGATATGGATCATATGGCCGACAAAGGTGTAGCGGCGCATTGGATGTATAAAAAAGCAGGTGATGGTGCAGGTAATACTTCGCAGCAACGTGCTCGCCAGTGGATGCAGAGCTTATTAGAGCTTCAGCAAAGTGCGGGTTCATCATTTGAATTTATTGAAAATGTAAAAACTGAGCTATTCCCAGAAGAAATTTACGTATTTACACCAGATGGGCGTATTGTTGAGCTACCGATGGGTGCTACCGCAGTCGATTTTGCCTATGCCGTGCATACAGATGTAGGCAACACCTGTGTAGGCGCGCGCGTTAATCGCAAGCCGCACCCTTTAAGTAGGCCCTTAGATACAGGGCAAACTATAGAGATAATAACAAGCTCAGGTGCCCACCCTAATGCAACATGGCTAAACTTTATTGTTACTGGTAAAGCGCGTTTGGGCGTTCGTAATTACCTTAGAAGCCAGCATCATGAAGAAGCTATGCTTTTAGGGCGCCGCTTACTTGATTCAGCGTTAGGTGAAAACAAACTAGATAGCATTGCTGATGAAAATATAGCGAGAGTACTTGAGGAGCACGAACTAACAACGCTCCTTGAATTACTTGTAGAAATTGGCTCTGGTAACCTAATGAGCATGTTAATTGCCAAACGCCTATTACAAAATGACAGTGACGACTTAACTGATATTACCAGCCAAGCCAAAGCGACCATTATTGGTACTGAGGGCATGCTAGTTAATTACTCTAAGTGTTGCCGACCTGTACCTGGCGACGCTATTACAGCTCATGTAAGCCAAGGTAAGGGCCTGACCGTTCACCGCCAAGAATGTAAAAACATCCGTGGCTGGGAAAATGAGCGCTCTAAATACTTAGTTGTAAAATGGGACGACAACCCAGAGAAAGAATATATTGCAGCTCTGAGAGTTGAAATTATTAATCATCAGGGGGCTCTGGCTAAATTAACCAATGTTGTTACTACAACCCAAGCCAATATTGTAGAAATTACCACCGATGAAAAAGAAAGTAATTTATACGTGATAGATTTAGGGGTTACCGTTAAAAACCGTATCCACGTTGCTAACATCATGCGCCGCATTCGCGTTATGCCTGATGTACAAAAAGTCTATCGTAAAAAGTAAAATAGGAAACACATGAATAAAGCATTTATCTCTACCGACAAAGCACCTGCTGCCATTGGCACTTACAGCCAAGCAGTTAAAGTAGGCACTGCTGTTTATTTATCTGGTCAAATTCCATTAGTGCCAGAAACGATGGAAATGATTTCAGAAGACTTTAGTGAGCAAACGCATCAGGTATTTAAAAATATCACTGCGGTATGTGAAGAGGCAGGCGGGCAAATTCAAGATTTAGTGAAAATAAATATTTATCTAACTGATTTATCTAACTTTGCTACTGTAAATGAAGTGATGAGCCAATACTTTAAGCAACCTTACCCAGCGAGAGCTGCATTAGGTGTTCGTGCACTTCCAAAAGGTGCACAAGTTGAAATAGATGGAATAATGGAACTTCCTTCTACCAATTAAGTATTACAGGCTATAGAGCCTCTCTATAGCCTTTCTTTCCCTCTTAGCACTTCGTTCTCTGTGACCTCTTGACTCAAATGTAAATTTCTAGCAATCTGTAGTTGTGTTTTAAAAAACAAACTTAACTTAAGTAGTAAAAAAGGATTAACTCGTGTTTAAGCTTGCCAACAATGGAAATGTTTTACTTGATGTAAAAGAACATATTCCTCCCAGCGCTGCATTTATTTTAGAGGCTCTCGAAAAGTCAGCTTTTTACGACTGCAAAATAGATCATGACGCTATTAATGATTTTTTTAAAAACGAAAACACACAACACACTCTGGTTGTAGCAACAAAACACAATGCCACTTTAAATGTAACAATTAGCGACGATAAAATGTTGGCCATTGGCGAGCTAACCCTTGCCCAAGGCGGAAAATTATTAAGTTTAGAAGATGCAAAAAAACAACTCGTTAAAGCAGGAATTGTGCGTGGCTATAAGCAAGCATTTTTAGAGTTGCTACTGCAAAAACAGTTTGAGCATACAGCGGGTTCTGTCGTTAAGGGAGTATTAGCTAAAGGCAGACTCCCAAGTGATGGTTTGGCCACTAAACTAATAACAACCGTAGAGACTTTAAAAGACCGTTTAAAAACCCCCAAGCTCAAAGAAGATGGCAGCGTGGATATGCGCGACTTTGGCAAGCTTGCAAGCGTAGAGCCAGGCTCTGTGCTTATTCGCCAACAACCAGCAACCCCTG
The DNA here is from genome assembly GCF_031198785.1 of Pseudoalteromonas sp. HL-AS1. NCBI lineage: Bacteria > Pseudomonadati > Pseudomonadota > Gammaproteobacteria > Alteromonadales > Pseudoalteromonadaceae > Pseudoalteromonas > Pseudoalteromonas sp. HL-AS1. The sequence continues at coordinate 206,606 of NZ_CP133569.1, read as the reverse complement.
GTAAAGAAGGCTTCACCGTAATAGGTGACATACTGCCCGCAAAACCCGGAGAAAATAAACAATTAGTGGCAGGCGAAGGCACCGAAATATCAAAGCTGAATCCGCTTGAACTAGTCTCTACTATTGCAGGTGTTCCGGTTGAAATTAATAATGGTATGCGTGTCGACGATATTTTTACCATTTCAGATGTAAACGTAAAAAGCGGCCACATAGACTTTCAAGGCAGTGTTATTGTTACCCGCAATATAGACCCTGGAATGAAAGTAACAGCCAAAGGCGATATTACTATATTTGGCACTGTTGAATCAGGAGAGCTTACCGCAGGCGGAAACATCACCGTTAAACAAGGCATTATTGGCCATCAAAAAGCCGACGAACAATCACTGTCTTGTAAGCTTATTGCACGAGGTGATATTCACGTATCCCATTCACAGTATTGCTACCTAGAAGCAAATAATATTTTTATTGATCGCCAAACAAGCCACTGTGTAATGAAAGCTAAACGCTTACTGCAAGTTGGTCAATCCGACTTACCTAAGGGTAAAATATTTGGTGGCGAAATACTTGATGCAACGACCCTCATTGCTGGCGAAATAGGGAATGAATCAGGTGCTAAAGTGATTATTAACCTAGCTGCTTCTGGCGCCGAAATAACAGCAGATACTGATAATTGCTTTAAAGACTTAGCTAAAACAGATGCACAGCTAGACACGTTGCAAGCAGCACTAGAAAAAACTGATTTAGTGAAAGATGCCGAAAAGAAAAAACTATTAATTACTAAAATTGGTGCTACTCAAAAGCATTATTGTGAGCAGGCAGAGCAATTAGAAAAACGTCTTTCAAACTTAGATCACGACTTACACGATTTACTTAACGACGCTAATTTAGCGGTAAATTCTGTTTTGCATTCAGGTGTAGAGATTCATATTTTTGATAAAGTACTTAAAACAATCCGCAATTACCCTCCGTGCAACGTTAAGCTTTTGAATAACAAAATTGAAATAGAGTTCAAAACAAGCTAATAACTGAGTGCTCTATTGAGCACTCAAATTTATTCACATTTAAAGTAAACCGCTTACCTCAGCATGTGTTTGCTGCGGCCATACACCCACTTGTACTTGACCAATATGCTGCTTTTGTAGCAAGAGCATAGCCAAGCGCGACTGCCCTATTCCACCGCCAATTGTTTGCGGAAATTTACTTTGTAGTAGCGCTTTATGCCAATCAAACTCTAAGCGGTCTTCATCTCCAGTAACCCTTAACTGCGCTTTTAAAACTTCAGGACTTACGCGTATACCCATTGATGAAATTTCAAAAGCGTCTTCAAGTACTGGATTCCATACTAAAATATCACCATTTAAACCCGTGTATTGCTCGCATGTCGGCGTAGACCAATCATCGTAATCTGGGGCTCTTACATCATGGATTTTGCCATCACCAAGCGCGCCACCAATACCAATTAAAAATACAGCACCATATTCTTGTGCAATGGCTTTTTCGCGTTGTTTAGCGCTAAAGTCAGGGTACATTTTACGTAGCTCTTCACTGTGCACAAACTTAATGTCGTCCGGTAAAAAAGGCGTCAAACCATAAGACTCACTTACAAAAGCTTCCGTCTCTTTTATCCCTTTATAAATAGATTGAACAGTTTGCTTTAGTGTTGCCAGCGAACGCTCTGTGGTTTCGTTAATTACTTTTTCCCAATCCCATTGATCAACATATACAGAATGAATAGGACTTAATGAATCTTCATCTGGGCGCAAAGCTTTCATTTGAGTGTAAATACCCTCACCAACACCAAAGCCATAAGTTGCGAGTGTTTTACGTTTCCACTTAGCTAATGAATGCACCACTTCGTAGCGACTATCTGTAATCGCTTTTACATTTACAGCAACTGCGTTTTCATGGCCGCTTAAGTTATCTTGCGTGCCGTCACCTACTTTAGCCAAAATAGGGGCTTGAACCTCAACCAGCCCAAGTTGGGTTTCTAGTTGCTGTGAAAAAAATTGCTTAACTTTACTTATTTGCTGCTGTTGCTGCACATAGTGTGAACTCATAATAATTGGCCTCATTCCCAGTTATTGTTACTTGCTTAATTGATAAAAAGCGCCCTAATGAGCGCCTTTAATGAGGTTAATGTAACGATTTGATTAATTAATTCAATATCCCACAATAAAAATAGCTTTAAGATATTAAAACCATCAATTAAGTGGTATAAAAATCATATATTCGATAATTTTATAAGAAAAATATAATGGAAAATTATTTAATCGATAATCTCGATAAACAGATACTTCATGCATTAATGGCAAATGCCCGTACTGCGTACGCCGAATTAGCAAAAAGATTTAATGTAAGCGCAGGGACGATTCACGTAAGAATTGAAAAAATGAAGCAAGCAGGGATCATTACAGGCACCCAATTAACGATTAATACTAAACAGCTAGGCTACGATGTGTGTTGCTTTATAGGTATTAATTTAAATAACGCACGTGATTACCCACAAACACTTATAAAGCTAGAAGCATTGGAGGAAGTGGTAGAGGCTTATTACACAACAGGTAACTACAGTATATTTATAAAGGTAATGACAAAGTCCATTGATCACTTACAAGATGTGCTGATTAATAAGATACAAGCAATAGAAGCCATTCAATCAACAGAAACACTGATTTCTCTACAAAATCCAATTAGCCGTACGGTAATGCCTTAACTGCAAAAATCTCGTATAATTGCCGAAAAAAGAGGATAACCATGCAGCAAACTCGCTACCAAAGAATCGAAGACGTACTTTCGCGCCGTCAAACAGACTTAACCGTGTGCTTAGAAGACGTGCACAAACACCATAACTTATCTGCAATAGTACGAAGTGCTGATGCGGTTGGTTGTCATCACGTACATGCTGTATGGCCTGAAAAGCAAAAATGGCTAACAAATAATACCTCAGGTGGCAGTAAAAACTGGCTAGAGACGCACTTACATAGAAATATTGATGATGCTGTTACTGCAATGCGTGAACGCAATCCAGAAATACAAATATTAGCGACTCACTTATCAGAAGATGCCGTTGATTTTAGAGAAGTAGATTACACCAAGCCAACGGCTATTATTGTTGGACAAGAAAAAACGGGGATCTCAGAAAAAGCCCTAGAATATGCCGATCAAAATATTATTATTCCAATGCAAGGCATGGTGCAATCACTAAATGTTTCAGTCGCTGCTGCGCTAATATTGTTTGAAGCACAGCGCCAACGCGAGCTGGCTGGTTTATATAATAGAGATATGTTGAGCGCCGAAGTTAAACATCCACTTTACTTTGAAGGCTGCCACCCTATTATCGCAAGGCAGTGTAAACAAAAAAAATTACCCTACCCCGCACTTGATGAAAACGGCGAAATAGTCGCTGACGAGCAATTTTGGCAAGCTTTAAAACATACTTGATGGACTAAAGCTCTGTAAGTACACTTAACTTATTCACAAATAATAAGATTGATATAATTTGTCTAAACCTAGCTTAAATCAATACCCAATTACAGAGCTCAAAGGGGTCGGCCCAAAAATGGCTGAGCGTTTGTTAAAGCTAGGTATTTTAACTGTGCAAGATATGCTTTTTCATTTGCCACTTCGCTATGAAGATCGCACTCGCTTATACGCGATTAATGAGTTGTCACTACATAGCCACGTGAGTGTTGAAGCAACAATTGAAACAAGCCAAATTACGTTTGGTAAAAGGCGCATGCTTGTTTGCCAAATCAATGATGGTACTGGCAGGCTAACACTACGATTTTTTAATTTTACCGCTGCACAAAAAAACGCATTTAGCGCTGGTAAAATAATACGTTGCTTTGGTGAAGTGCGCCGTGGCCGTGTTGGCTTTGAAATGAGTCATCCTGAATACAGCATCAGCGATACCTCTAACGAGCAGCCGGTAGCGACAACATTAACGCCCGTTTATTCAACTACCGAAGGTTTAAAGCAACTATCGATTAGAGCTTTAAGCGAACAGGCTATTGATTTACTAAATAAATACTCAGTAGAAGAACTACTGCCTTCACAGTGGCAGCCATCAAATATGCCACTAAGTGACGCCTTATTATTACTGCACCGCCCACCAAATGATGTTGATGTAACTGCATTAGAGCAAGGTACTCACCCTGCTCAACAGCGCCTTGTATTCGAGGAGTTACTTGCTCAAAACCTCAGCTTATTAAAAGTGCGAGAGCAAGGGCAACAAGTTAAAGCCGTGGCATTAAATCCGGTAAACACATTAGAAAGCCAATTTTTAGAGCAACTTCCTTTTGCACCCACAAATGCGCAAAGCCGCGTAGTTGCTGAAATTAAAGGTGACATGCAACACGCGTATCCCATGATGCGTTTAGTACAAGGCGATGTAGGCTCAGGTAAAACCCTAGTAGCAGCACTTAGTGCACTAACAGCCATTGCTCAGGGCTTTCAAGTCGCTTTAATGGCTCCTACTGAAATTTTATCAGAGCAACATGGTGTTAATTTTACAACGTGGTTTAATCAACTAGGCATAACAGTTGCGTGGCTTGGCGGTAAAACAAAGGGCAAAGAGCGCGTAGCAACACTTGAAAAAATTGCCTCTGGTGAGGCGCAAATGATTGTAGGTACTCACGCTTTATTCCAAGATGAAGTTAAGTTTAATAACTTAGTGCTCATCGTTATTGACGAACAACACCGCTTTGGTGTCCACCAGCGTTTATCACTACGCGAAAAGGGTAAGTTTGGTGATTGCTACCCCCATCAACTAGTTATGACCGCAACACCTATCCCACGTACACTCGCTATGACCGCCTACGCCGACTTAGAAACTTCTGTGATTGACGAGCTGCCACCAGGGCGTACGCCAATCACAACAGTGGCACTTCCTGATACTCGCAGAGACGATATTATTGCTCGCGTTAAATTAGCGTGTAACGAGCAAGGCCGCCAAGTTTATTGGGTGTGTACACTTATTGATGAATCTGAAGTACTGCAGTGCCAGGCAGCGGAGGACAGCGCACTGCAGTTAAAAGAAGCGCTACCAGAGCTAAACGTAGGCTTAGTACATGGCCGAATGAAATCAGCTGAAAAACAAGCCATTATGAGTGAGTTTAAAGCAGGTAATATACATGTTTTAGTTGCCACTACGGTTATTGAAGTTGGTGTAGATGTCCCCAATGCGAGCTTAATCATTATAGAAAACCCCGAGCGCTTAGGCTTAGCACAATTACATCAATTACGTGGGCGAGTTGGCCGTGGCGCTACGGCATCGCATTGCGTGCTTTTATACCACGCACCGTTGTCTCACACCGCTCAAAAGCGATTAGGAGTACTACGCGATAGTAACGATGGTTTTGTGATAGCTGAGCGCGATTTAGAAATTCGTGGCCCTGGTGAAGTACTTGGTACAAAACAAACAGGGTTAGCCGAGTTTAAAATTGCAGATCTTACCCGTGATAAGCACATACTTAATCAAGTTAGGCCGATTGCACAGCAAATGCTTAAGCAACACCCTGAAGCTGTTGACCCACTAATTCAACGTTGGTTGGGTAATAAGCAAAATTACGCGCAAGCGTAACCACTCTATTTTCGATACTTTGAGTTTACTAAGTTAATTTACTAAATTAGCTTACTAAGTTAGGGATGCTAAATTTATTTGTTAGCATTTACAAAGGATATAAAAAAGTCAGCTCTAAACAATATAGAGCTGACTACTGATATCTAAGCTAAGCAGCATAAAAGCGATTAGCGCCTTTTACTGCTCTTAGTTAAATTTAAGCTTTGTTAAGCTCAAATATAAGCGATGTTTGCGGGAATGATATTGGCATTTGTAAACCAAACTGCATTAGCGCTTCACCTGTAAATGTTTGACCATTTACCGCAGCAATAGAAGATGGGCGATACTCTTCAAATTTTACCGGCCACACTAAATTAAGTGTGTACTGCGCATCGCCATCTAGGCCAACAAAACGTAATTTATTAGGCGCTGTACGCGGTGTTTCACGAACGCTGTTATACGCAAATAACGCTTTTGTTTTTTGCTCATCGATTAAACCAAAGTTAATTGATAAATCGTCGCTATCTAAGCGGTATAAATCGGCGCTATGAATAAACTCACGATGCTCTTTATGAAGTGCTATTGCCGCTTTAAGTGCATTGTATTCGTGATCGTTCAGTTCACGTGGGTCCATTTCAATGCCCATGTGGCCAAACATTGATACCGCAGCACGCATTTCAATACTTACATTACGCCCTGTGATATGACAATCGCGTGGGCCTACGTGTGCACCCATAACCGACGATGGGAAAAAGAACGAACATCCACGCTGTATTTCAAGGCGGTCAAGCGCATCGTTTGAATCTGACGTCCATACACGGTCTGTGTGTGCAAGTACGCCGTAATCTACACGTGCACCACCTGACGAACAGCTTTCTATTTCAAGCCCTGGGTGCGCCGCTTTAATACGGTCAATTAAACGATAGAGTGCTAATGTTTGCTGGTGCACTGCTGGCTTACCATCAAAATTACCCGCATGGTTAATATCGCGGTTCATGTCCCATTTAATGTACTTAATAGTTGGGTATTCAACTAAAATATCGTCGATGGCTTTGTATAGGTACTCAACAACCTCAGAGCGCGTTAGATCAAGTACTAGCTGATTTCTAAAGCTTAACTGTTCGTTGTTTTCAGATCCTAAAACATGTAAACCGCCAAAATCAAAAGGACGTGCTGTAGTTACGTTAACCGTACCACCAATGCCGCCTTCTTGAAGCGTTGCTGTATTACTTTTATAAATATCAGCACCGGTGATTTGATCTGCCGCTAATACATCAAAATTGAATTCACGACCTGCACTGTCTGTCGCAATTTGACGACCATTAACAAGTACAGTATTAAATTGTGGACCAAAACCACGAATAGTTACCGCTTGGCCTTCACCACCACTACGGTCAATTGCTACACCTGTAATACGTTACAGAGACTCTGCTACGTTTAAATCAGGAAATTTACCAAGATCTTCTGCTTTAATCCCGTCTGTAACAACATTAGATGCTTTTTTATCTAACATTGATGAACGTAAGCTGCTGCGGATACCCGTTACTGCGATAACTTCAACATCTTCATTTACTACTGTAGGCGTATTGCCTTCAGCGCCTTGAGCTGCAACGCTTCCGCTTGCCAATATACCAGTGATAGCAATACTGAGCGCGGTTTTCTTGTTGAACGATAACTTATTGTTAATTATCATTTTTTAAAAACTCCTGATTGTGTGTAGTCGTTGTGCCGTTGTGGTAGTGCATATAGTTTCAAATACTATTTATATTATAAATACTTTAAACCAGCAAAAAGTGCAACCTTTTCCTGAATTATGGATAGCATTTAATCACTATATTTTTGCTTTTAATTTTCTTTAAATTAACATTAGAATACTGTATTCACTTAGAAAAAGAGTAAATAATAACCTGTTAGTAATCCTCTCCCGGCAATAAATTAGCTTTTGGAAAATTTTCACGATTTGGCGCATCTGGCCAATTTTGCGCTTCAAAACACAAAGCTTGCCGTGCTTTAAAAGGCGCACCTACAAAGTTAGCGGTGTATAACTGCATACCAGGTTGAGTGCTCTTAAGGGTTAAATTAACCTTCGTGTGTGGCGAAGTTAATGTAGCCATCGTCTTTAAACTGCTGTCATCATTAAAAATATAGCAGTGATCAAAGCCATTTCCAGCTTCTAGTTGAGGATGAACGGCGCTTAATGCCTTACCAACTTGAGCTGGCTTAGTAAAGTCAAAGCAGGTACCGCAAACTAAAGCGGGTTCATTAAGTGGAATACTTGTTGTATTGATAGGAAGGTAACGATCGGTATTAATTTGAACAAGATGCTCATTAATTGATTCACTGCCATCAAGATTAAAGTAGCAATGGTTAGTAAAGTTAACGAGCGTTTCTTTATTCGTTATCGCTTTAAAGTGCAGAGTAAGCTCGCCGTTTTTAGCGCTAATCGTTTGCCAAACCTGCAACTCCCCAGGAAAACCTTGTTCGCCGTCGGGCGAGCAATAATAAAGCTCAACTTCACTTTCAGTTTGTTTACTTACTTGCCAAAGTACTTTATTAAAGCCTTTAACGCCGCCGTGCAGGCTATTAGGACCGTTATTCGCCTCTAGTTGATACTGCGTACCAGATAAGCTAAAACGCCCCTTTGCAATGCGATTAGCGTATCGACCTACTGTAGCACCTAAGTAAAATGGATTTTCAAGATAGTATTGAGGGTCATCGACGCTAAGGGTCATTTCTTGTTTTTTAAATTTAATACTTTTTATTATTGCGCCAAATGGCAAAATTTCAGCTGTTAAATTTTCACCATCACTGAGCTGAATAACTTGTAAAGGTTGGTTATTGCCAATAGATGTCACACGCATTCTCCAATCAAATTACCGAATTAACATTTCCTGTTATAACGGCGCAACAATATATAATATAAATAACATATAATTGAGGCCTGTAACTCAATCTAAATGCGTTAAAAAATCACGACAAAAATTTACAGCTGCCATTATTTATTTACACAAGGCGAGTAAATTAAATACTTATTTTTTAATCCTCTAAAAATCACACCTAATTAACTAACACGTAAAAATAAACAAAAAGATCAATATAATTAAATATTTAAGAACACCCAACCAATCGGCATATGTTAAAGTTTTATTAAAACACTCTTTTATTTGGAAAATTTTCAGTCTTACTTTGTTTAGTTGATGTCTGCACCATTTAATCCAGCTTAATCGCTGCGCGTGCACTTTGTTTTTAGTATTTATAAACATTAACTGAGAGAAGAAAGGAATTATGATCCCATTTAAACTTAATAAACTGAGCATATTAGTTAGCGCTGTATCTGGCACATTCATATTAGCAAGCAGCCCTATACATGCAGCTCAAAGTGATAAAGTTCAGCAGGAAATGGAAGCGATCACGGTAACAGGCTACCGTTCTAACCTAGCCCGTAGTAAGGAACTCAAAAAAAATGCCATTGGCTCGCAAGACAGCATATTAGCTGAAGACATTGGCGAATTCCCTGATGCCAACTTAGCTGAGTCATTACAGCGTGTACCAGGTGTATCTATTTCGCGTGACTCAGGTGAGGGTCGTCAAATATCGCTACGTGGCTTGGGTCCTAATTTTACACGCACACGCTTAAATGGCATGGAAGCACTTTTTACAAGCGATTCAGGTATTGACCAACGTGGTGGTGCATCTCGCTCTCGAGATTTTGATTTCAGTATTTTTGCCTCAGAACTATTTAATCGCGTAGATGTGTACAAATCGTATGATGCGTCATTAGATGAAGGGGTATTGCCGGTACTGTTGATTTACATACTGCAAAACCTTTTGATAATTCTGAAGAAGGACTACAAGGTACTGTAAGTGTAAAAGGTATTTATAATGATAGAACAGAGCATTCAGACCCTCGCTTTGCTGGTTTGTTATCAAATACTTGGGGGAATTTTGGTGCGCTCGTATCGGTTGCTTATTCTGAAGTAGATACAATTGAAGAAGGCTATCATGTGTGGTCTTGGAAACAAGCGAGCTTTGGTGATGATAATGTTGCAGATTCAGTTGATGGCGATATCAAAAACCGTTTAGTTAACGCCACGGGCAATGACCGAGTGTTTGTATCTCGCGCTAATAATATTGCATCTTGGGCTAATACACGTAAACGTACCGGTATTACCGCTGCACTTCAGTGGCAACCTTCTGATGCAATGTCTTTTGATTTAGATATTTTATACGGAAAACTATCTAACGATCGCATTGAAAATCAATTATCAACAGCGGGCACAAACGCATTTACTGGCGATGTGACAGCAAATCAGTTACTCGTTGATGCAGCTATTGAAGGTGACGATTTAGTATACGCCTCATTTGAAGGTCTTGATTTACGTACCGAGTCAAAAGTAAGTTTTGGCGAAACTGATTTTCACCAAATATCACTCAGTGGTAATTTTGAACTAACCGATAAACTATACATGACAACCATGTTTGGTTTATCAAAATCTACTTTTGAGCAACCTATAAACGATAAAGTTTTTAGTGAATCTGTCGATCATGCGTTTTCTGTTGATTGGCGCAATGCTAAATATGGTCAAAATACTTACGACTTCGATATTACCGACATCGACCAGTGGGCATTAATGCGGACTGATGTCCGCGAAGATGAAATAAGCAATGAATATAACACGTATCAAGTTGATTTTAATTACGAACTCAATGATGTGCATTCATTTAAGTTTGGTCTTCAGTCTAAAAACTATCAATCAGATGGCTTTGAACGCAGAGACCGTGTCGATTGGGAAAATGACCCAAATTCACCTGAAGCTGTTTTTCAAATAACTAGTATTCCAACTTTGCATGACTATGTTATTGCAGATAACCAAGCTACTTTTGAGCGTGTTGTTGCGACAGGTTTAATTTCTCGCGAGTTAAACGCCTCTCATAATCGCCCTGGTACTGTATATCAAATTGAAGAAGATACTATTGGGGTTTATGCACAGTATGTATGGAACACCGAAATAAGCAACTTCCCAATTAGAGGTAATTTAGGCTTACGTTGGTACGAAACTGAACAAACATCGAGCGGGGAAGTTAATACTGGATCAGGTTTTGAGCAAATAGAATTTAGTAAAACCTATTCCGATTTACTACCAAGCTTAAATGTTGTTGCTGATATTTCTGATAATTGGTTAGTACGCTTTGGTGCAAATCGCAATATTTCTCGACCTAATTTAAATCAATTAAAAGCGGCTGGGCAAGTGGGTGTTGCAGATCAATTTATCAGTGCTGGTAACCCTAATTTAGAGCGTTTTGTCGCTGATTCATTCGAAACATCATTTGAGTTTTATGGTGATTCGTCAAGCTTGGCTATTGCATTATTCCATAAAGATATGGAGTCATTTATTGTCCAGCAATCAGTGACCCTACCTTATGAGCAAACGGGTTACCCTCTAGAGTTTTTAGATTTTGACCCGCGCGTAAATGCGCAATCTGAGTTTACCGTTTCACAACCTATAAATGGTGATTCTACAGATGTCACTGGTTTAGAAATTGCGTTTCAAATGGACTTTGATTTTTTACCAGAGCCATTCAATTACTTAGGAATGCTCGGTAATGTAACCATTGCTGATGGCGAAACTATTTTATTTAACGAAGGTGAGCGCATCAGCGTTACTCCTCCTGGCTTATCTGAATTGTCTCACAATTTTACCCTTTATTACGAAACGCCGCGTTGGGGCATGCGGGTATCGAGCTCTTATCGTGATGAATATATTACAGGGGAAGGCTCAGAGCAAAACATTGTTGCAGGATACGATGAAACAACGTTTGTTGATTTTAAATCGTTCATGAATATTACAGAGCAAGTAAAAATAACCTTTGAAGCAACAAATTTAACGGATGAAGTAATTCGCCAATTCCTTGATCACAGAACTCAATCTTACTCACAAAGTGGTCGTAACTTTGCGTTAGGTATGTCGTATAAATTTTAGCTCTCACTTCTAAACTGGCTGCTTTTGCAGCCAGTTACTTTAAGGAAAAAAGTTATGCAAAAATACACTGTTTCATTCTTCATTAATTTATTATTGCTTTTAGTTTGCTGCCCATCAATTGCTGCAAATGACTCATTTACTTTAGGTGTTATTGCCGATTGCCAATATGCAGAACAAGCCAATAAAGGTACTCGACACTATACATCTTGCCCTCAAAAGTTCAGCACTGCCGTTGAGCAATTTAATCAACTGCCTTTATCGGGTGTATTACATTTAGGCGACTTTATCGACCGTGAATTTAAAAGTTTTACTCCGTTAAATACAATATCGTCATCGCTTAACGCTCCCCTTTATCATGTATTAGGAAATCATGAGTTTTCGGTAGATGATAAGTTTAAAATGCACATAACTAACACATTAAATATGCCCGCGCGGTACTACAACTTTGAAGTAAACGGCTGGCTTTTTATTGCTTTAGATGGCAACGATGTGAGCACTTACGCATGGCCTAAAAATAGTAAAAAACATCAACAAAATATGGCCTTGTTTAACTCTCAATATAAAGGGCATGAAGATTGGAATGGCGCAATTGGTACAAAACAACTTAAGTGGTTAGAAGAAAAACTAAAAGTAGCGCAAGTAAAAGAGCAACCTGTTGTGCTACTGAGCCATTTCCCTATTTTTCCTGAGAACAACCATAACCTTTGGAACGCGCAAGAAGTGCTAGCCCTTATTAGCCAGTATTCAGCCGTAAAAGCATGGTTTAATGGTCATAACCATGTAGGTAATTACGCAAAAAAAGACGGTATTCACTTTGTGACTTTTCATGCAATGCTTGATACCGACACAACTGCATTTAGCACTCTTGAATTTTCGCCAACCCAACTTAAAATTAATGGTCAAGGGAGACAGCCTTCAATGATTCTTCCCATTAAATAGCCGTAATAACACTAAGATAACCTATAACTTTATATAATAACGCGCACAAGGTAGGAATTAGCGTGACTATGGAACTTAGTTACGCATTTCTAGCACTTATATAACTATGCAATTGCTCAATAGCACTTTGTATTTGGCGGCTTCTATCGCCTAGGCTAAACCCTGTTGCCACTTTAATTTGTTGATATGTTTCACCATGAATACGACTACGTACTATAAGGTCTCGCTGCTTAGCTGTAAGCGTATTCATCGCATCTGAAATATATTCAATTCGTAAATTCATGCTACATAGATCCTCAGGGCTACCTTGTGTACATAGTAGTTCATCAATATTATCGAGGGTGTCGTCTGACAAATACTGGGGATTTTTAAAACGAGAACGATAATTTAAACCAATGTTAATAGCTGAACGAAGCAGATAAGCTTTCGGAAACTCTATTTTATCAATATGCTGGTGCGACAACATATTACTAAATGCCTCCTGCACTAAATCTTCATGATCGCTAAGGCTTGCCCCAAAAAAATCACGGACTCTACGGTTTAGTTCACTATTGTGCTCGGTATATAATTTTTCAAAAAATGATTCGACAATCATAAAATTGCTTTAACAACCTCTTAGTTCAAAAAGTAAAAACAACTGTATTAGTCGTTATATTTAAGAGGATTAATCTAGCATTCAATTATGCTAAGAATATGACAAACCAAGCGTTTGTCACTAAAAGGTCATTTATTAGCTAAGTTATGACTCAGCAGTAATGTGCTCGTTAAGCGCTGCTTTTTCGTCAATGCTAAGCGCTTGCTTTGATTTAGCAATAAAGTCGTATCTCACCATCACAGCTTTGCCTATTGCGCAGCATTTATCGTGTTGCCATGCTTCTTGCCTAAGCGTAAAAGAACTAGTCCCTATATGCTCTACAGAGGTTTTAACTGTCACTTCGTGGCCATAAAATAATTCGCCTACAAACGACACTTCAACTTTGGCGATAATCAATTTCCAATCATGTGGATTTAAGTCCGGTGTAAAAAACTTAAAAATAGGTCCACGCGCGACTTCAAACCATACAGGGAGTACGGTATTGTTAATGTGTCCGAGTGCATCTGTTTCGCTAAAGCGCGGCATCACTTTTTCAATAAACATAAAAATCCAATAATAATTATATAAAGGTAAACCATGACGGACTTTATACGCGTTATTGATAACGCATTAAGCGATGAGTTTTGCGATGAATTTATTTCCACATTCGCGCAAAGCCCGCATGTAAGACAAGGGGTAACATCGGGCGGTGTCGACTTAAAGAAAAAAGACAGCCACGACCTACACTTAAATAATCACCCCGAATATGCACAACAATTAAAACATATACAACAAACGACTGCACAGCATGTTTTTAAGTATGTTGAAGAGCATATTTTTATGATGATTGGGGCATTTGGCTTAAAGGTTTATCATCCAAAAACAGGTGATGTAGTCGATTTAACCCAAGAGAATTTTGAAGAAGTGGGTAAACCGCAGTTACCCGTTTTAGTTCAGCAAATTTTTAGACTCGGTAACATTCAAGCGCAAAAATACGAAGTAAACAAAGGTGGCTACCCTTACTGGCACAGTGAAGTTTATCCGCAGCTACAGCACAATGAAGCTTTGCATCGCGTGTTGTTATTTATGTTTTACTTAAACGATGTAGAAGAAGGTGGTGAAACAGAGTTTTATTATCAAAACCGTAAAATCGCCCCTAAAAAAGGCACTATGGTAATAGCACCTGGCTACTTTACACATACTCATAGAGGCAATAAGCCAGTATCAAACGATAAGTATATTTTAACCTCGTGGGTATTGTTTAACCGTGCAGAACAAATATATGGTGCGCCTAAGAGTTAGCGCACCAAAATCAGTATTATTTAACCGAGCAGTTCATCAAATAAATTAAACAACTGATCTAGCTCTTCAATGGTGTTGTAGTGCATACAACCAATGCGCACTACGCCGCCTTTATCAAGCACATCTAATTGCTTGCACAACCCTTGCGCGTAAAAATTACCATCCCACACGCAAATATGCTGCTTACCTAGAAATTCTGAAACGGCGCGTGGCTCAAGCCCTTCAAAAATTAAAGCAAAAGTAGGTGTACGCTCATTAAGGCGATCAAAATCATCAATACCAAATAACTTAATACGTGGATAATTAACTAAGCGCGTTAAAAAGTGTTCGCTAAGCGCCATTTCGTGCTGCTTAGTTTTAGCAAAAGCAACGCTTAACTTTTCGCGGCGTGAATGGCTATCGTCAAGTTCGCTAATCGCTGCAATGTAATCAACAGCAGCGATAAAACCAGCCATTGCTTCAAAGCTTTGCGTGCCGGTTTCCCAGCGACCTGGTGCTACGTCTTTAGCTGGCTCAACTTTATAAGGTGTAAACCCGTCTAAATGTTCTTTTTTACCGTAAACCATACCTAAATGCGGGCCAAAAAACTTATACGCAGAGCACGCTAAGAAGTCGCAATCAAGTGATTGCACGTCAACAAGTTCATGCGGTGCATAATGTACGGCATCAACATAAACAAGTGCGCCTACAGCGTGAGCAAGCTCAACAATACGTTTAATATTGTTAATTGAACCTGTGGTATTTGAAGCGTAAGTGACCGCTACAAGCTTAGTGTTGCTGTTTAATAGGCTTTCAAATTGCACCATATCTAAGCTGCAATCAGCTTCGTTAATTAAAGCCGTATTAACTTTAACGCCTTTATCTTCTGCAGCTTGTTGCCACGACGATACATTCGAGAAGTGATCGGCATTGGTTACAATTATTTCATCGCCAGCCTGCCAGTCGCGTGAAATTGCACGACTAAAACTAAACGTAAGGCTGGTCATGTTTGGACCAAACACAATTTGTTGTGAGCTAGGTGCATTTAGTAAATCAGCTGCAGCTTGGCGCGCATTCGCCATCAACTCAACCGTTTTATCACTTGAAAAAAACGCGCCACCTAAGTTCGAATTATAATGACCTAAATAAGCAGTCATCGCAGTAAGCACCGATGTTGGTACCTGCGAGCCACCTGGTCCGTCTAAAAATATTGGCGATTTACCATCAACGTTCTGCATTAATGCTGGAAACTGCTCACGTAATTGCGTTATGTTCATGCCTAACTTCCTTAAGACGTTAATACAAAACAATCCAGGTAACCTGGTTTGCTAGCATCAATTTTGTTCATAGGTGTTGCGTTATGCCACACTTGACGGTCGTTTATTAATGCAAACATGCCGTCTTTTATTTCCATTTTAAAACAAGGCTCAGCTTGCTTGTTTTCGTATACAAGCAGTTCGCCACCTTCTAAATTCTCGTGAGAAACACCGCATATACATACATGGTCAAAACCATCTTGATGCACGCCTTCTGGCGCTGCAGGTGTATCGCTATCGATGGCAAGCATACGGAACTGATGAATTTCAATATCACGCTGCTCATCAATACCGGTAAGTTGGCGAAACTCATTTACAATGCTTTTCATGCCCTCTGACTCAAGTAAACTTTGCTCTAAATTTTCGTAAGTACGCTCTACATTACCTTGAAAAGTATTAATTGAATCATCTTGAACAAATGCTTTGGCTTGCTGTAGCTTTATTTCACCATTTTGCATTTTTACTACTGAATAACGACGTTTACGAAAGGCACCATCTGCATAAAGGTTTGCAGGAAGGTTATCAAAAGAAGGTTTAACCAAATCAATATTTGCTTGGTTAACAAAACGTAGTTGCAATAAATTCTGGTTGTTTAATGCTGTCATAAAATCTCGCCTAAAATAATGAGAATATTGATAAGGATTTTAATGCATTTTGATAGGAATTTTTGCGCGATTAATTACTTTAAAAGCAATTTAAGACTAGAGTTAATACAATAATACAAAAAAAGAAGCATGAACTATCTAATATTTGTTTTAACCAATAAAAAACCCGCCGAAGCGGGTTTTTAAACAAACTCTAAAAGTTATACAGCTTGTTGAATAATCACGTTGTCTGCTTTTTTAGTGTAAGCAGGCATACGGTGGAAGTTTAAGTAACGGTAAGTATCTGCAGCCGTTGCATTAATCTTCGCTGCGTATTCTTGGTACTCAGCTGGAGTAGGTAGTTTACCTAAAATAGCCGCTACTGCAGCAAGTTCTGCTGAAGCTAAGAATACGTTCGCGCCATTACCTAAACGGTTAGGGAAGTTACGTGTAGAGGTAGACACAACCGTTGCTTTGTCTGCAACACGTGCTTGGTTACCCATACATAGTGAACAACCTGGAGTTTCGATACGTGCACCTACACGACCAAAGATACCGTAGTAACCTTCGTCTGTAAGCTGATCTTTATCCATCTTAGTTGGCGGGGCAACCCAAAGCTGAGTTGGGATACGACCTTTAAAGCCATCTAGTAACTTACCTGCTGCGCGGAAGTGACCGATGTTAGTCATACAAGAACCGATGAATACTTCGTCGATTTTCTCGCCAGTAACATCAGACAATAAACGTGCATCATCTGGGTCATTTGGAGCACAAAGGATTGGCTCTTTAATGTCTGCTAAATCGATTTCAAGTACATGTTTGTACTCTGCATCAGCGTCAGCTTCCATTAGTTCTGGGTTAGCTAACCAATCTTGCATTGCAGTAATACGACGCTCAATAGTACGTACATCGCCGTAACCTTCAGAGATCATCCATTTAAGCATAACAATGTTTGATTCTAGGTATTCTGCGATAGACTCTTTAGAAAGTTTAACCGCACAACCTGCTGCAGAACGCTCTGCAGATGCATCTGATAGTTCAAACGCTTGCTCAACAGTTAGGTGTTCAACGCCTTCAATTTCTAGTACACGACCAGAGAATTCGTTAATTTTACCTTTTTTCTCAACTGTTAATAAACCTTCTTTAATACCGAAGTAAGGGATTGCATGTACAAGGTCACGTAAAGTGATACCTGGTTGCATTTCACCTTTAAAGCGAACCAAAATTGACTCAGGCATATCAAGAGGCATAACACCTGTAGCTGCTGCGAATGCTACTGCACCCGAACCTGCTGGGAATGAAATACCTAATGGGAAACGTGTATGTGAATCACCACCAGTACCTACAGTATCTGGTAATAACATACGGTTTAACCATGAGTGAATTACACCATCACCTGGGCGAAGTGACACACCGCCACGGTTCATGATGAAATCAGGAAGCGTATGGTGAGTGTTTACATCGATTGGTTTAGGGTAAGCCGACGTATGACAGAAAGACTGCATTGTTAAATCTGCAGAAAAACCTAAACATGCTAAGTCTTTAAGTTCGTCACGTGTCATAGGACCTGTTGTATCTTGCGAGCCAACAGTTGTCATTTTAGGTTCACAGTATTGGCCTGGGCGAATACCTGGAACGTTACACGCTTTACCAACCATTTTTTGCGCTAGTGTGAAGCCTTTTTCAGAAACTTCTGTCACTGTTGGTACTTTAAATACATCAGTTGGACCTAGGCCAAGTGATGTACGTGCTTTATCAGTTAAACCACGACCAATGATAAGTGGTATACGACCACCAGCACGAACTTCATCTAAAATTACATCAGATTTAAGTTCAAAAGTTGAGATTACTTTGTCAGTACCGTGGCTCTTAACAACACCTTCGTACGGGTAAATATCGATTTGCTCACCCATGTTAAGCTCATCAACATTTAATTCGATTGGTAATGCACCTGAATCTTCCATTGTATTGAAGAAGATTGGAGCAATTTTATTACCTAGACATACACCGCCAACACGCTTGTTTGGTACGAATGGGATATCATCGCCCATGAACCAAAGTACAGAGTTAGTTGCAGACTTACGAGAAGAACCAGTACCAACAACGTCACCTACATATGCAAGTGGTAAGCCTTTAGTTTTTAATTCTTCAAGCTGAGAGATTGGACCTACTTCGCCTGGCTTGTCTGGTGTAATTCCATCACGTTCAATTTTTAGCATTGCTAAAGCATGAAGTGGGATATCTGGACGAGACCATGCATCTGGTGCTGGTGATAAGTCATCAGTATTTGTCTCGCCAGTTACTTTAAATACAGTAACTGAGATCTTTTCAGCAACAGCTGGCTTATTAGTAAACCACTGCGCATTTGCCCAAGACTCAATAATTTGCTTAGCGAATGTATTACCCGCTTTTGCTTTTTCTTCAACATCGTAGAACGCATCAAACATAAGTAATGTATTTGAAAGGCCTTTAACTACGATTGGTGCAAGTGTTTCGTCATCAAGTAGGTCAATCATTGGCGCGATATTGTAACCGCCCAGCATTGTACCTAATAATTCTGCCGCTTTTTCTTTAGAAACAAGTGGAGAATTAGCTTCACCTTTAGCTACAGCTGCTAAAAATCCCGCTTTAATATAAGCAGCATCATCAACACCAGCTGGTATACGCTGAATGAACAAATCTAAAATGAATTCTTCTTCACCTGCAGGTGGGTTTTTTATTAATTCAATAAGATCAGCAGTTTGCTGAGCATCTAATGGCGCTGGTACGATACCTAACGCGGCACGTTCTTCTACGTGTTTACGATATTCTTGTAGCACAATATTGCCCTCTTGGTGACGTGAAAGTATCCGGTAGCGCTTTGGGCGCAAATAAGTTACCCAATACTTATAGTATTCTAACGCGTAATTATAAAGCTTTTATGGATAGATGAAAATCCATCCAGTTGCGCAACTGATTATACCGATTATAAATACTATGAATAGTGGTTGTGGTAAAAACTATTTTCATGAATACTTGTTAAGTAAGAATCATTACCATTAACTAATATTATTTTATTACAGGCATAAAAAAACCCAGCACTTGGCTGGGTTTTTATTACAAACTACTTAATTAACGTAAAACTTTAACGTTTTTGATAGTTTTGATATGCGCTTCTACACGACGGTTTTCTGCGTTTGCAGCTTTAGTGTTTGCATCATTTTTAAGACGCTCTTCACCTAAACCAACTGTAGTAATACGGTCTTCAGCAATGCCATCAGCAACAAGTTGCTTAGCTACAGCGTCAGCACGTTTTTTAGATAACCACTTGTTGTAAGATGCTTTACCTACAGCAGAAGTATGACCTTCTAAAAGAACAGTTGTATCTGGGTACTCTTTTAAGAACTCAGCTACTTTATCGATATCGTTTAAGTACTGTGTAGATACTGCAGATGTATTATTAGGGAAAGTCACTAATAAGCTTACAGTTACTTCTTTATCTTCGTATAAAGTACAACCTGTGCCATCAACTGCATCTGTCATTGGTGTGTTAGGACACTTATCATCTGCATCTGGAATGTTATCGTTGTCGCTATCTACTGGTGCAACTTCAACAATTACTGGCTCTGGAGCTGGTTGAACTGGCTCTTCTGCTACTGAACTTTGACCAAATAAGTAGTTAATACCTAGTTTAGCGTTCACATCGGTATAACCACGGTCAAGACCTTGATAAACAGATGTTTCTGCGTTAACAAATAAGCCGTCTGTAATGAAGTGCTGGTAACCAACACCTGCGTTTAAGAAAGTATTATCTGTTGCTACTTTTACTTCTTTAATACCAAATAAACCATAGAAAGGACCGCCACCAAAGTGGTAAAGTGCATCAACACCAAAACGCTCGCCGTCTACGTCGTTACGATTACCATTAGGAATCGGATTTTTAAGAAATGCATTAAAGTCCATATCTGCATACTCAAGACGTGCACTCCAGTAATCACTGAAACGGTAGCCAACTTCAGCACCCCAACTTGCAGATTCATTAACTTCCAAGTTTTGGTGCATGTTTAAGTTTTTCCAAGATGCATCGTAATAGTCACCGAACACACCAATGTAAAAACCTTCAGTTTTTTCTGCTGCAAATGCCGATGCGCTAGTTGCAGCTAACGCGATTGCGATTGTAAGTGATTTTAATTTCATTGTTTTCTTCCCATTTTAACAATTAAAAAATATAGCTAATTCGTTCTAGCTCAACCAGTTTTATATAGACTAACTGAGCCTTTGTTAATCAATACTTAACGAAAAATAAAGTTTATTACTTTTTTCTATGCCTTGTCACAACACACATCCACTTACTATAGGCGAAATTAAAACTTTATTGAAAAATAAATATAGTAGTTTTTGTAAATTAGTACTTAGCAAGGAAAGTAAGAGCAATTAAATTGAATGCACTTATAAATGCAAAGAAATATTGCTTGCTTTATATTGTGTGCATAATACCACCAGAATTAGCATTCCCCTAGGTATATGCGCATGTTTGATTAAAAAATGACTCTTTTTAATCATGCGGTTATATTTAAAGTTAAGTATTAAGTACCACAAAAAGTCTGGTAGTCATTATCATTAGTCGGTGGAGAGCAAAATTCTGATAATTCTTCACTGTTAGAATATGGATTGCCGGCTATTTTTATAAAGCGCTGTAGCAACTCACTAGACCCAGTAGCGTTATATTGTTCAATTATTTCTTCGATCACATGATTACGCGGTATAACACGAGGATTTGCCGCTCTCATTACTTTATAACTATTATCGTCAGTTAAGCTTACCCACTTAGCTCTCCATTCAATTAGCGACTCAGGTACGCTTTTTTCTCCTTTTAAGGATTCAGTAAGCGCATCAAAGGTGTTGGTGTAGTCGAGCTGATTATCTTTTAATAGCGTTAACAACTCTGCTATTAACTCACCACTACTATCGCTAGATTCATTTAAACCCAGTTTTTGTGCCCACATAGCCGTAAACTCAGCATTAAACTGCTCAGCAAAACTATTAATAAATGGCGTCATTAATAAAACTGCTTGCTCGTCATCATCGCTAATAAGCGGCATTAAACTCTCAGCTAAGCGTGCGCAGTTCCAGTTAGCTATATTAGGTTGATTACCGAATGCATAGCGGCCTTGTTTGTCTATAGAGCTAAATACAGTATCAAAATCAAAGCTATTCATCATGGCACACGGGCCGTAATCAATAGTCTCTCCGCTAACTAGCGTATTATCTGTATTCATTACTCCGTGAATAAAGCCAACACGCATCCAGCTCACAACTAGCTTAACTTGGTTTTTAATCACAGCGCCTAAAAATGCTAAATAGCGCTGCGATCCTGTATCTGTTATTTCTGCGTAGTGTCGCTCTATAGCTAAATCGGCTAAATTTTTAAGCCCTTCAACATCGCCTTGCGTCGCTAAATATTGAAATGAACCAACACGAATATGGCTCGTTGCTACACGCGTAACGATAGCCCCTGCTTGTGGCGGATTACGATAAACCGTTTCGCCACTGCCAACAACCGCTAAGCAGCGTGTGGTTTTAACTCCCAGCGCATGCATTGCCTCGCTCATTACGTATTCACGAATAGCAGGACCAAGTGCACAACGCCCATCTCCCCCTCTTGAGTAAGGAGTAGCACCAGAGCCTTTTAATTGAATATCCCATAACTGGTTTTCATCATCACTAATAGCGCCCAGTAAGTGCGCTCGTCCATCGCCTAAGCGGGGTGAAAAATGTCCAAATTGGTGCCCAGAGTAACCAAGTGCTACTGCAGGAATCGCCTGTTTTTCGTTACCGCTAAAAGTGCTGGCACGCAAATCAGCCGCAACGTTAATATTAAATTGTTTTGCTAAGCTCTCATTCCACAGTAATAGCTGAGGAGAGGCGACACTTGCAGGGAAATCTTCTATTGCGAAGTTTTCCGCAATATCTGTGTATCTTGGCACTAATTTCATGGTAATTCCTATTGTTGCTGACTTATACCAACACGGTTGTCACCTACGCCATAAGCAACAATTAAGCTTAACTCTTGCATACTTAAGCCGCTTTGCTTTTGCATTTCGTTAAAAAAAGCTTGGGCTGCATTTAGTGACTTTTTAGTTTGTAAGCCGCCGTCTATAATTTTATGGGCACGCAAATAATTCTCTACATCGCGTGATAGTAAAAATGTATCTTTACCAAGTGCTCGCAGCGCATAAGGCCCTGTATTTCCGCCTAAACGCGAACCATGTTTTTTTAAATACGCCCACAAACCAATAATATCCTCTGTTGGCCAATTAGCGATAAACTGACTAAAACTGCCATGTTCCCCTGCTATTTCGTGGATCATGTAAGCATTTTCGGTAATTGTTTTTACTTTTTTATAGTTACGAACAATGCGCTCATCCGTTGCTTTTTGTTCCAGCATATCGGGTGGCATCATTAATAACTTGTCAACGCTAAAATCCCAAAAAACCTCTCTAAAGCCCGGCCACTTATTATTTATGACTGACCAATAAAAGCCGCTTTGAAATACTTTTCGAGTAAATTCTTCAAGCCAATCGTCGTCACTTAACGTGCTTAGTTGTTTTTTAGATAGCGGTTTTGCAAGTAATAATTTAAGCATTTTTTCAGAGCCTTTTCGCTCTACCGCTCGCTTATAAATATCGCTAAATTTTTCCATACTAATTAAATACCTCACTACTTATATTGCTAGTGTACGAGAAAAGCACCTAATACGTAACCACCCCTCTTTTCGATGAATTAATCTGTATTTAGTCGCTTGACACCTAGACGGCTAAAATGCTTTAATCGCCGTAATTACCCTATTTAAATTGCACAGGTTTGTAAGTTTTACTCTACAAACAGGTGCAAAGGGCTAGAAGAGGTGCGTTATTCAGGTAGCGTATGTTAGGAGCGCAAACTCCAGTAAGCATACGTGAGGGGAATTAACGCCGAGAAGTAACCACTTTTGCGAGGTGTTTATTTCGGGCGACTAGGTTGAACCCTAGCGACTGTCACCAATAGCTGCTTATAAAAAGCAGCTTGTTAGTTTGGTGGAGAGCTTCTGGTCTTAAATATTAAGGCCGTGCGCCCTATTATTTTAAGCCCATTCGCTCTTCGAATTATTAGTTCGAATGACGTTAATGCGGCTCCTTCCATAAAGCTTTTTAACTCTTCGAATAATACCAATTACATTAAATTAGTTATCGCTAAAATGATCACGTTTTTAATAAAATTGGTACAAATTATAAGTTCGTGAGAGATGATCAACAACTTCAATTTAAACGACTACTCACTGTGGACCGCACTCGTTACGCCATTTGATCAACACGGCGATGTTGACTACAACACGTTAACTAAGTTGGTTAGCGATCAAGAAGCGGTACATAACGGTATTTTGCTACTTGGCAGTACGGGCGAAGGTTTAGCACTAACGCTAAAAGAGCACCAAGCCATTGTTGAGCACGTATGCCAGCTAAAACCAACAGTACCACTCATGATAGCTGTGGGCGGTAGTAACTTAAAGCAACAAATTGAGTGGGTTAACTACTGTAATACACTACCAATTCATAGCTTTTTACTTGGCTCACCGCTTTATGCAAAGCCTGGTGCTATAGGTCAAACTCATTGGTTTGAAAGCCTACTAAATGCAAGCGCTCACCCATGTATGCTTTATAACGTACCGGGTCGAAGCGCTGTTAGCATCCCAGCGGCAACAATTCAAAACTTACAAAACAATAAAAATTTATGGGCGTTAAAAGAAGCGAGCGGCAGTATTGCTCAGTTTGAAGCTTACCGCCAAGCGGCGCCTAATTTAGCTATTTTTAGTGGCGACGATGCGCTAATGCCTTATTTTGCTCAAGCTGGCGCAAAAGGTTTGGTGTCGGTAGCTGCAAATGCATGGCCTGGACAAACTCACGAGTTTGTTAAGCGCAGTTTAAGTGGTCAACACCCTAACTTATTTGCCCAGTGGTCAAGCGCTATTAATAGCCTATTTGCTGTCGCAAACCCTATTCCCGTAAAGGTACTGATGCATTTGCAAGGCCGCTTAAGCAGCCCGCAACTTCGTCCACCTTTAACACATCTTGAGTTAACTCAAACCGATTGCATCACAACTGCAAACAACACCATTTTATCTTGGCATTAAATACAGGTTTTTATAATGAGCTGGTTAGAACTATTAAATAATTTAGAATCGGGCGCAGTACGCGCAGCATCACAAAACGAAAGCGGCCAATGGCAAGCTAACGTAGAAGTAAAGCAAGGCATTTTAGAAGCCTTTAAAAATGGCACTAATACTGAGTTTGCAGGCGGCTTTGTTGATAAACATAACCTAGCTCCGCAAGAATTTAGTACTGATGATGGCGTTCGTATGGTACCAGGTGGCTCAAGTGTTCGCCGTGGTGCTTATGTTGCTAAAGGCACGATTATTATGCCACCAGCGTATGTAAACATTGGCGCATATATCGACGAAGGCACAATGGTAGATAGCCACGCATTAGTTGGCTCGTGTGCACAAGTAGGTAAAAACGTACATTTAAGCGCTGCAGTTCAGCTTGGTGGTGTACTTGAGCCAATTGGTGCCAGCCCAGTAGTGGTTGAAGATGATGCATTTATTGGTGCTGGCTGTATTATTGTTGAAGGCGTAGTCATTAAAAAAGGCGCAGTACTTGCCCCAGGCGTGCGTTTATCAGCAACTATTCCGGTATACGACTGCGTAAACGAGCGCCAACTAGATAAAGGCGAGCCAATCCCAGAGTACGCGATTGTAATACCGGGCTCTCGCCCTGCGTCAAACGAATGGGCGCGCGAGCAAGGCCTAAGCATGTCGTGTGCGTTAATAGTTAAATACCGCGACGAGAAAAGCGATGCATCGTTATTGCTTGAAGAGGTTTTACGATAATGAGCTTTTTGAGCACGCCTATCAAAACCGCTGTAAATACAATTACACAACAACTTGATACCCCTTTTTTTGTTTACGATTTAGATCAACTAAACACGCATCTTGCGCGTTTAGTTGCGCAAACCGATGTAAAACTGTGGTACGCGGTAAAAGCAAACCCACTGTCTAAAATTATTCAAAGCTTAGACAGTGCTGGCTTTAATTTTGACGTAGCAAGTAAAGGTGAGCTTGAGCAAGTACTCGCACAAGGTATTAGCTCGCAGCGCGTGCTCAACACAGGGCCTGCAAAAAGCCCTAAACAAATTAAACACTTTATTGAGCGCGGCGTGCGTATATTCGTAGCAGAAAGCCTCAATCAAGTACGTTGGTTAAACCAACAAGCACAACTACAAAACACGCAGTTACAAGTATTACTGCGAGTGCAATTACGTTGGCCTGAAGGTGAAAAAAACCCTCTGGGCGGCGATAGCCTTACGCCGTTTGGTATGGGTTGTGATGAGTGGCAAGCACTCAATGTAGCTGACTACCCTGCACTTAAATTTGACGGCCTGCATATTTTTCAGTGGGGCAACATGCTTAGCACGCAAAAGCTAAGCGATTTGTGGTCACAAATGATTGCACCTCTTAGCCAACTTGCCAGCGATTTAAATATTAGCCTTAAGATTTTAGATTTAGGTGGTGGTTTAGGTATTCCTTATACACAAAACGAAGCAACACTTGATTGGGATGACTTAATTGCTGCGCTCGCTAAAATTAAAAATGATGCGGGTGTAGAAGAATTATGGATGGAACTTGGTCGCTATGCCGTTGGCGAATGCGGTCATTACGCAAACCCAGTAGTAGAGCGCAAACAAAACTACAATCAAGAACAAGTAATTTTAAGCGGCGGTATAAATCACTTATTACGCCCTGCTGTTACCAGCCAAGACTTTCCTGCTGCATTACTGCGTGAATCCAGTGCTAAAACTCAAGCGGTCACTTTATACGGCCCACTTTGTACAGCGCTTGATTGCTTGGGTGAACATAACTTACCAAGCGATTTAAATGAGCACGACTGGCTAGTGTTTAGCCAATGCGGTGCTTACGGCTTTACCGAAAGTATGCCGTATTTTTTATGCCATGAGCTAGCTGCTGAGTACACCTTGCAAAACGGTACACTTACCTGTGTTCGCCAAGCCGAAAATGCCAGCCATTATTTAAGGTAACAAGTATGAGTAATACAACACACATTAGCCAAGAGAACATTGTAGTAGGGGAAGTTGCAAACGGCTTACCGCTTACAATTCCTGTGTATCGTTTAAAAGGCAATGGCACAGGGCCAAGTGTTTACATTCAGGCCAATATGCATGGCGCTGAAGTGCAAGGTAACGCAGTTATTTTTCAGCTGCTTGAGCAATTAAAACACCTTAACCTTAGTGGCGATATTACCCTTGTACCTTATGCCAATCCGATTGGTTGTAATCAAAAATCTGGCGAGTTTACCCTTGGCAGGTTCGATCCGATTACGGGCACTAATTGGAATCGCATGTATCACTACAATAAAAATTTAGTGGCACAGTTTGCACAAAATCATACTCAGTATGACGACGCTACATTAAAAAGTAACTTCAAACAGGCACTTATTGACGAAGTAGACAGCAAACTTAACGGCCCTGCTTATTTACTCAATACGGGTAAACGCATTGCGCTTAACTTACAAAAGCTCGCTCATCAGGCTGATATAGTACTCGATTTACACACAGGCCCTATTTCAAGCAAGCATCTGTACTGCCCAAGCTATGCAACCGACAGCGCACGTTACTTTAATATTGAACATGTATTGCTTATTCCTAGTGATTTTGACGGCGCTATGGATGAAGCTAACTTTTGCCCATGGTGGCATTTAAGTGATGCACTTAGCGGACAAGGTCGCGAATTATCAATACCTGTAGAAGCATTTACTGTAGAGCTAGGCAGCCAAGAAAAAATAGACTTAAAAGAAGCATTAAACGATGCAAACAGCATTTTAAGTTACTTAAATCACAAAGGCGTATTACAAAACGCACCGCATACGCCAGCTAATATCACTCGTTATGCATGTAATTTAGATGACTACTTTGCCTATTACGCCCCTATTGGCGGCATGGTTGAATACTTAGCCCCACTTGGCGGGCACATTAAAGCTGGTGAGCCTATTGCCAATATTTTACGCATAGAGCGCTACTTAAGCGAGCAGCCACTGCAAACACTCACTCTTGATTGCGATGCAATTGCTATTTTGCACTTTGCCTCAGCGAGTGTTAACCAAGGTACTGAGCTTTATAAGTTTTTTACTAACATATTTGAGCTTTAGCTCACCCTTCTCATTGCGTGAGAGTAATACCAATTGCATTAAATTAGTGATCTATTATAGCGATAAGGAAATAGCTTAATAACAAGGCTAAAATTATGGTACATAGTTGTTCTATATAAATAATTTTTAACGTAGTTAGTGAGTTATTTAATACGCTAGAATGATCATGTTTTTAATAAAATTGGTATAAATTAACTAAAATAGTTAATTTGCATTAGAAAAGCGGCTTAGGCCGCTTTTCTTTTGATCTATACTTACTTTGTATACGTATAGACCTTGTTATAAATGCAAATTCAGTAAAAGTTCACCGTTACATATGTAAAAAGACGTTATAATTAAATTAACGCATACAACAACCCAAACTCACAAGGAATTACAATGAGCTGGCGCCACTGGATAACTCTTTCTGCTTTAATTAGTACCGCTACCTTCGCACAAGAAGAAGTTGCTACAAATGAGCAAGACAACGACATCGAACTTGTAAAGCAGTGTATTTTAAATGAGGTAATTGGCGGAGATGGTAAACAAACATTAGACGATCTTCGTAAAAAGTGTTCAGCTCTTGAAGAAAACAAACAACTTACCGCGCTTGATAAACGCCAAGCTCGTGAAGAAGTAGGTAAAAAAAATAGAAATGTAATTACGCCACATAAGCGTAACTATATTTTGCCTCTTTCGTACGTGTCACACCCAAACGATCGCCCATTTGATGGCTTTGATGCACTAACAGACGATAACGACGGTGAACCGCTCGACAACCTAGAAGCAAAATATCAGCTATCGATAAAAGTGCCTCTTTACGATGATTTTTCGGATAAAGACCAAGCCATATTTTTTGGCTTTACACTGCAATCGTATTGGCAGCTTTATAACTCAGAAATTTCTTCTCCATTTCGTGAGACCAACTACGAACCAGAGATATTTTGGATAAATTATCTCGACCCAGAAAACGTATTATGGGGCGACGAAATGGCAATTGCTTTAGGTATTTCGCATCAGTCAAATGGTCGAAGCCAACCAAACTCACGTTCGTGGAACCGTATTTATGCAGACTTTATCTGGGAAAACAGAGGCTTTGTTTTTAGCTTTAAACCTTGGTACCGAATAGCTGAGGACGAAAAAGAAGATATTTTAGAAGCCAATGGCGACGACAACCCAGACATATATAAATACATGGGTTACTTTGAGTTTAGCGGCGCGTATCGTTTTCATGACCATGAATTTAGCTTTATGACGCGTAACAATTTAAATTCAGATAATCGTGGTGCAATTCAACTCGACTGGTCGTTTCCTTTATGGGGCCGCGTTCGTGGTTATGCGCAATACTTTAACGGTTATGGCGAAAGCTTAATTGATTACAATGCGGATGTAGAACGTATTGGTGTAGGTATATTATTAACCGATCTGCTGTGATACTTCTCTAAGTTTTACGCACAAAAAAGCCAAGCATCGCTTGGCTTTTTTGTGTATTGAACAGCTAAACAGTTATTTTTTTACTACAAACTGCCCTTCAAACTCTGCAACCACGTTATCACCATCGTAAACAGTTACTGGCACTACGTAACTTGCTTTACCGTCGGTTTCTAAATCGCTTAACTTGCCCTTACAGGTTTGTATATCAACACAACCACGTGGGTCGGTAGTAAGCGGTTTTAAGTACTTAATGTTAGCATCGGCTAATACAATATTACCTTCAAGCCCAGCTTCTTTAAGTGCTAAGTACGTAGCCCCCCAACCTGTTAGCGTGGCCAAGCTATAAATAGACCCTGCAAACATAGTGTTATGTAGGTTTAAGTTAGCGTCTAGGTCAGCGCTGGTTGTAAATTGCCAATCAGTATAGCTTTCTACCTTAATACCCATCGCGTCACTAATTGGAATAGACTCACGCCACGTATTTTGTAGTACTTGCGTCCAATTAGGGTGACGAAACCAACCTGGCTCAGACGGTTTTTGCTTTACCATTTTAAAGTGTTGAACATCGCCATACGCTAAATGCGCTTTTTCTTTTAATTCGTAACCGTGGCGTTTATAAAACTCAAGCGCTCGTTCGCGTGCAAACAAAACCAGTTCATCGGCATTTTGTGTCCATGCTATTTTTTCAAGCTCGTGAAGTAATCGGCTACCAATATGCTGATTACGGTTCCCCTCTGCAACTGCCATGTAGCGCACTTGTGCTTGCTCATGACTGTTAAAATGCAAACGTGCTACACCTAGCACTTCGCCTTCTTTATTTTTTATAAAGCGGTGCTCAGAGTCTTGTTCCATATCGTCTTGTTCAGAGCCACGTGGCTCGCCCCAAGGCGCGCGTAATACCTGCCAACGCAATTGGTAATACGCTTGCCAATCTTCGCTACTTTGTGGGGTGCTTACCTGAAACATACATACTCCTGTTATTATATAAGCCGTAAATAAAAGTCAAAAAAGGCTACGGCGCTATACTAATAGTATTGATTATCTACCAAACTAAAAAGCTTAAATAATTAAGTCCGTTGGTATTATTTATGGCAAATACCATACTCCATCTTAAAAAAACTGCAAATACGACTTTGGTGATGGCTGTAAAATAACGTAAAAAATAATGGCAAAGGCCATTGCGCTTTAACGTTGCTAGTTTATGCTGAGAATATGATGGAAAAAATCAATTATATAAATTCACTGACGGGTTTGCTGGGCGATCAATTTATTGAAAATAGCCACAGCATTGGTCAGTTAATCTATTGGCATAAATGCAGTGGCGATCACATTCAAGTACGTGAGCACGAGCCGTTACGCTGGTTACTGATTAACGACACTCTTCAATCTGTTATTGATTTAAATAACCCGGATTTATTACTTTTTCCACATTTATTATGCCTAGGTAAGCATTGGCAGGCTCTTAAGCCGCCACAAAAAGTGTTAGAACTCGGCCTCGGCGGCGGAGCAATTCGTAATTATTTACAACACAAATACCCTAAAGCACAAATAACATCGGTTGAAAAAAACGCCGATATTATTGATTGCTATACCCAATTTTTTTCGTCAAATAAAAATGAGCAACTGCTTTGCGCCGATGCGCAACAGATTTTAAAAAGTGCGCAAAATATTGATTGGATTATTTTAGATTTGTTTAGCCAGATAGATGCACCTCGATTTTTATTTGAAGAGGCATTTTATAAAAAAATTTACTCGGCTTTAAATAACAACGGTGTGCTATTTATTAACTTTTTATCGCAGCATGAGTCGCAATTAAAACAACTTCAACAGCTATTACTCGATGTATTTGGTTGTAACATTAGCCCGCAAAAAATTACGGGCTATGTAAATCATATTGTCGTGGTTACTAAAAAAGTTTAAACAGATAAGTTAAACGTCACGGGCCCATCGTTACACAAGCTTACTTGCATATCGGCACCAAACTCACCTGTGGCTATTGTAAGCCCCAACTCTTTAGCTTGAGCAACAAAGTACTCGTAAAGCTCATTAGCTTGGCTTGGGGTTGCCGCAGATGAAAAGCTAGGGCGCATACCCTTTTTAGTATCAGCCGCTAGCGTAAATTGCGAAACCACCAGTAACTCACCTTTAATATCTTTAAGGCTTAAGTTCATTTTGTCGTTTTCGTCAGTAAAAATACGATAATTACTTACCTTGTGTAAAAGCTTATCGGCCGTTTGCGTATCGTCGTGCTTTTCAACGCCCAGTAACAACAATATACCTTGGCTAATTTCGCCTACCACGTGGTTGTTAATTTCTACTTTGGCATGCTTTACGCGTTGTATTAAACCTTGCATTTAAACTGTGTCCTTTACTGCTGGTTCATCATCTTCTAGTTCAAGTTCTGGTGTTTCTGGAATATCATTTGGGCTAATACACGCAGTAAATTCAGCGCCAAGCAAAACAACTACCCACGATAAATACACCCATACAAACAAAATAGGAATGGTTGCTACTGCCCCGTAAATAACTTCGTACGACGGAAAATGACTAATATAAAGTGCAAACCCTTTTTTAGTCAGCTCAAACAAAAGTGCCGCAAAAAAAGCGCCAGGTATTGCTGCTCTGAAAGATACACGCGTATTAGGCACTAAGGTGTAGAGCATAATAAAGCCCACCATCGAAATCCCATACGGCAATAACTTTAACAAAAACCCGCTAAACCCAGGAATACCCTGATCAGCAAACGATACCAAAGATACAATATAAGAGGTAACCCCAATACTCGCTCCGAGTAATACAGGCCCTAAGCT
Source organism: Pseudoalteromonas sp. HL-AS1 (assembly GCF_031198785.1). Classification (NCBI taxonomy): domain Bacteria; kingdom Pseudomonadati; phylum Pseudomonadota; class Gammaproteobacteria; order Alteromonadales; family Pseudoalteromonadaceae; genus Pseudoalteromonas; species Pseudoalteromonas sp. HL-AS1. The sequence goes on along the minus strand of NZ_CP133569.1, from coordinate 174,911 downwards.
CAAAACCATCCAATACACAGCAAATGAGATCATCATCGGGCGTTTTTTCTTAATTCGCCAAATTCGATTTAGTGTGGCATCTACATTACGTATTAACAGCAAGGCTATTGCAGCTAAAAAGCCAATACCTACCGCCGTCATTTGATTAGCGTTACCGGCAAAGGAGCTAATGTGCTCTCTAATAACATCGGTAGAGGTAGGGACAAAGTTGGTAAACAAAAAGCTCTCAATTTCCATGCGAGTAGATTCAAAGCCCGGAAAAGCTGAAAATATAGCAACACCCACCGCAATTAATGGCACTAACGAAAGAAGGGTTACGTAAGCAAGGTAACCTGCATTAACCGTTATTTGATCGTCTATACACCGATTAAAATACTGCATCCACCAACCAGGCTGCTGGCGTATAAAGGACTTAACTTGCTGTTTGTAATGTGAGAGCTTATCATTCATACAATTGACTTGTGCTTATTTAGTTTTGATTATAATAACAATCAGCGCCATAATTTACAGCACTAACGCTCGTAAACAGGAATTCAAATGAAAAAACAAACATTACTCAGTGTTTCAATGCTTGTAGTAACACTTACTTTAACTGGCTGCCAATCAGCTTATTATTCTGCGATGGAAAAAGTGGGTGTTCACAAACGCGATATTCTTATTGACCGCGTAGAAGAAACCAAAGACTCTCAGCAAGAGTCACAAGAAGAATTTAAATCGGCACTAGAGCGCTTAACGACTCTAATCGATTTTAATGGTGGCGAACTACAAGACACTTATAATCAGTTAAACGACGATTACGAGTCGAGCTTAAATGCCGCTAACGAAGTGTCAACTAACATCAATAAAGTAGAAGACGTGGCAGAAGCCCTGTTTGATGAGTGGGGCGATGAGCTAGAGCAATACAAAAGCGCGTCACTTAAGCGTGAAAGCAGCAAAAAGCTAACCGCGACTAAGCGTCAATTTGATCAGCTATTACGCTCAATGCGCAGCGCAGAGAGTAAAATGGAGCCAGTATTAACCTCGCTTCATGATAACGTTTTATACTTAAAGCATAACTTAAATGCACAAGCGGTATCGGCTATTAAAGGTGAATTCACTAACCTTAAGCGCGATATTCAATTGTTGATGAACGACATGAACAAGTCGATTGCCGATTCAAATAAATTTATTGAACAAATGAATAGCGCTGGCTAATCATTTGTTACTTTAACAAGCCTGCTTAATTGCAGGCTTTTTTATGTTAAAGGGAATGCTAAAAAGGATTTACAATGAAACGCTTTTTAATCGCAGCAATGCTCTTATGTATATTAACGGCCTGCGGTGCACCTAATAATAGTAATCGTATTACCAGCTCTGACTCAGTTGTTGTTATTAATGATAAGAACGGCCGTTATAAAAATTTATACATAGGTGAAAAAACATATCCCACCACCTGTACTGAAAACTGCTACCCAGCCCACCCAGACTTACTATGCAAAACCGGCAGCGAAAACTGCCAGTACCAAGGCCAGCAAACTAAACCACAACTTAGCACTGGCTATACAGTACGCTGGCTTGGTCACGCTAGTTTTGTAATTAACACCCCAAATGGTCAAAATGTGCTGTTTGATCCGGTAAAAAATCAGTTTGATTCTCCAGTCGCACTTGGCTTTAAACTCAGCGGTGGCACTTATCGTAAAGCAGGCGCTTGGCCTAGTGAGCAAGAACTGGAAAATATTGATGCGGTAATGTATTCGCATATTCATTACGATCATTTTAATAAAGCCGACATACAAAGCATTGGCAATAAACCTCGCTATTTAACACCACTCGGGATGGCCGACAACTTCCCTACCGGCGGTTTTAATATTAGCGAAATGCCGTGGTACTCAACAACCAACATTGACGACTTAGTTATTAACGCCCTGCCAGCTCATCATTTTAGCGCTCGCGTATTAGTGCCCTTTCTTTACGAAGATAACAATAAAGACTTATGGAATGGCTGGCTGCTTGAACAAAACGGTAGCACCTTATTTTTTGCAGGCGATACAGGCTACTCAAAACACTTTAAAGACATATGGCGATATAGATGTATGCTTAATCCCAATCGCTTCTTACTACAGTAAAGACGATCCTAACTGGTACCGTTACGTGCACACCACACCTGAAGACGCGCTCAACGCAGCACAAGAGCTTAATTGTAAAGTAATGATACCGTGGGGATACGGTAACTCAAGTTGGAAAATGGGCGACCACAGCAGTCATTCAGCCTTACTTCGCTTATTGCATATGTACAATAAAATGGATTCAAAAGTACCGCTGTATATTTTAAACGAAGGCGAAAGTATTTCACTGTAACTATTTACTTAGCTGTTTTAAGATTGTTATTACATTAAGACAAATCGACAATAAAATTGAGAGATTAATGAAGAAATTAGCACTCGCCTTAAGCTTTTTATTAAGCACGCCAGCAATGGCTATTGATGTTGAACATACATCAACCCCAATTACTATTGATGGCGTATCAGAAAGCGCATGGGATAAAGCCGCTTGGCACGACATGCCTTATCTAATGGATGGCACACTGCCATCAAACGATGCCGACTTTAAAGGGCGTTATCGCTTATTGTGGGATCAAAACTATTTATACCTACAAGCCGATATTGTGGATGATGTTCTAATAGATAAACACGCAGATCCAACCTATAAATATTGGGATGACGATGCGCTTGAAGTGTTTATAGACAGCGACGCATCGGGCGGAAACCACCAATTTAATCACACCGCTTTGGCGTACCACATTGGCCTTGATAACCAAGCCGCCGATTACGGCCCTGATAAACAAGCCCACTTGTATACCGACCACCTAACAAGTAACTGGAAGCGCAATACCACCGCACCTTTTAACATTACGTGGGAAGTAGCAATAAAACTCTACCCTAATGATTATAAAGAAGGTGCTAAAAACACCCCAATTACACTTAGCGAAAAGCAAGTAATAGGCTTTATGTTAGCGTATTGCGATAACGATGGCAGTGACGTGCGCGAGCACTTTATGGGCTCACACGAAGTACAACCAATAAATGGCGACAGAAACCGTGGTTTTATAGATGCCGACGTATTTGGCAAAATAACCCTACTTCCTAAAAAGTAAGCCACCCCCATCAAGAAGAGATACAAGGTTGGGTTGAGCGCAGCGAAACCCAACGACCCCACCACCAACAAACACAGATACTTTGCATTATCGATTATTTAATTCTCAAGCACGTTTTTGCTTAGACAAAGAGCGCGCTGCGCCCTAATATAAAGCTAATTTCAGCCACCCTTTTGCTCATGTTTAATAATTTTAAGAAGCAAATCAATTCTGCGATTTGTTTTTTTGGTTTGCTCCCTAATCATTCCCTGCACCACAGCTGAAGCAAGGAAAATAAAACATATTATTTGAAATAATTCAGTTTCAATATCATAGAAGCTATTAGCAATTGATAACAAAACAAACGGTAAAAAAATTAATATGAGATCTTTCAAGCCCCAATCATTTTTTCCTAACGTTTCAAATTCATCTTTATATTTTTGCAGTTCAGCAATATGTTCTATCTCTAGTTTTGCCTTAATTACATTTTCGGTATTCACACTAGCTTACTCGCACATATTAAATATAGCTTTGATAATAACTTAATACCTTTTTTAGGTTCAATATTAAAAACTGCTTAACAGTATCGAACCAACCGCGATGTTCTTCCAACCTGAGAGCTTACAGCTCTTCTCTCGCTAACTATTGTTCACAAAAAAGCCGCTGTATTTTTCAATACAGCGGCTTTTAAAATCATTATTCTAAATTAATAGATTATGACTTAGGTGCACGACCCGCACGTTTACGTTCGTTTTCTGTAAGGTGTTTCTTACGGATACGAATGTTTAGTGGAGTAACTTCAACTAGCTCGTCATCATCGATGAACTCAAGCGCTTGCTCAAGTGAGTAGTTAAGGTGTGGAGAAAGCGTTTGCGCTTCATCAGTACCAGATGCACGTACGTTAGTTAACTGCTTGCCTTTAAGGGCGTTAACTGTAAGGTCGTTATCACGGTTATGAATACCGATAACCATACCTTCGTATACTTCAACACCGTGACCGATGAATAAACGGCCGCGCTCTTGTAAGTTGAATAATGCGTTAGTAAGTGCTTTACCAGTTGCGTTTGCAATCATTACGCCGTTCTTACGAACACCGATAGCGCCACCTTTATGAGGACCATAATGATCGAACGTATGGTACATAAGACCAGAACCCGAAGTAAGCGTCATAAAATCAGTTTGGAAACCAATTAAACCACGGCTTGGGATCATGAAGTCTAAACGCATACGGCCTTTGCCATCTGGAGTCATGTTAGTAAGTTCACCTTTACGTAGGCCAACTTGTTCCATAACAGAACCTTGATGCTCTTCTTGACAGTCAATAGTCACTGTTTCAAACGGTTCTTCTAGAACGCCATCTACAGTACGTAAGATAACTTCTGGACGAGAAACTGAAAGCTCGTAACCTTCACGACGCATGTTTTCGATTAAGATACCTAGGTGTAATTCACCACGACCAGAAACACGGAAGCTATCTGGGCTTGCAGTATCTTCAACGCGAAGTGCTACGTTGTGTACTAATTCTTTGTCTAAACGCTCACGGATATTACGTGACGTTACAAACTTACCTTCTTTACCACAGAAAGGTGAGTTATTTACAGAGAATGTCATTGTTACAGTTGGCTCATCAACACTTAGTGGTGGTAATGCTTCAACGTTTCCTGGGAAACAAACTGTATCAGAAATCTTAAGCTCACCAATACCTGTTACAGTTACGATGTTACCAGCGTAAGCTCTATCAGTTTCGATACGCTCAAGACCTAGGTAGCTTTGTACTGCACCAATTTTACCATTACGTGTAGTGCCATCAGCACTGATAATAGTAACTTGTTGGTTAGGAGCAACAGAACCACGTTTTATACGACCAATACCAACTACACCAACATAAGAGTTGTAATCTAGTTGAGAAATTTGCATTTGGAAGTCACCTTCAGGATCTGCATCCGGTGGTGATACTTCTTCAACGATCATCTTGAACATAGGTTCCATGTTGTCTGATGGTTCGTCTAAATCTAGTGTTGCCCAACCGTTGATTGCTGAAGCGTAGATTACTTTAAAGTCTAACTGTTCGTCAGTCGCGCCAAGGTTGTCGAATAAATCAAAGATTTGATCCATAACCCAATCTGGACGAGCGCCTGGCTTATCAATTTTATTGATAACGACGATTGGCTTTAAGCCTTGCGCGAATGCTTTTTGCGTAACGAAACGCGTTTGCGGCATTGGACCTTCTTGAGCATCAACAAGTAATAATACTGAGTCAGCCATCGAAAGTACGCGTTCAACTTCACCACCGAAATCGGCGTGTCCCGGGGTATCTACGATATTGATATGGTAGTCATTCCAAGAAATGGCTGTGTTTTTAGCCAAAATGGTAATACCACGTTCTTTCTCAATGTCGTTTGAGTCCATCACGCGCTCTTCGTTACCGCCGCGTGTTTCTAATGTACCTGATTGCTCAAGTAGTTTGTCAACCAGTGTTGTTTTACCATGGTCAACGTGCGCGATAATCGCTATATTTCTTAACTGTTCGATGCTCATATATTTACTCAGAGAAATTAAATTCTCATTGATCCTGCAAGATCTACGCACTCATCCACGCTTTCGCGAGATGTCCCAGCATAGGATTTAAAAGGGCGCATATTATCCCTCATTAATGACATGGATGAAAGTTTATCCAATATAAATTTCAAAACTTTCTCAATACTTTTACTAAGTATCTGTTTTATATATGACAATTATATGAATTAAATTTCAAATTTTTTTTGAAAAACAGCCTTTTTGGCTATTTTGCTGATCTTTTTGGTACTCTTTTGCATTTAGGTTATGCTATTTCCGAGCGATTAAATTAGCAGCAAATTGTGCCCTGTAAATTTTGCACCAAAAAGGAAAATTTACGCACCAATATAGTGCATTTGTACATTCCATTTTGATGCAACGATATTTTTTTAATTTATAAACAGCTAGTTATAAAAATGGCACAAAATCAGCTTAGTAAATCCCAAAGCAATTATGCAGTAATAACAAAACCCAATAGTTGGAGGACACATGTCACAATCGGTTTTAGATTTTATTAAAGAAAATGACGTCAAGTTCATTGATTTACGCTTTACTGACACTAAGGGTAAAGAACAACATATATCTATTCCTCATCACCAAGTTGATGAAGACTTTTTTGAAGACGGTAAAATGTTTGACGGTTCTTCAATTGCAGGCTGGAAAGGCATAAACGAATCAGACATGGTATTAATGCCAGTTGCTGAATCAATCAAACTAGACCCTTTCACTGAAGAATCAACATTAATCGTACGTTGTGACGTAGTAGAGCCTTCAACACTTCAAGGTTATGAGCGCGACCCGCGTTCTGTTGCTAAGCGTGCTGAAGATTACATGCGCTCTACAGGTATTGCAGATACAGTTTTATTTGGCCCTGAGCCAGAGTTTTTCGTATTTGACGACGTTAAATACAAATCAGATATGTCTGGTTCTATGTACAAAATTGATTCTAAGCAAGCTGCTTGGAACTCAGATAAAGAATATGCAGATGGCAACACAGGTCACCGTCCAGGTATTAAAGGCGGTTACTTCCCAGTTGCTCCTGTTGATGACTTCCAAGATTGGCGTTCAGCTACGTGTCTAGTTCTAGAAGAAATGGGTCAAGTAGTAGAAGCACATCACCACGAAGTTGCAACAGCAGGTCAAAACGAGATTGCTACTCGCTTTAATACAATGGTATTAAAAGCGGATGAAATCCAAGAAATGAAATATGTTATCCATAACATGGCTCACTTATACGGTAAAACAGCAACGTTTATGCCTAAGCCAGTTGTTGGTGATAACGGTTCTGGTATGCATTGTCACCAGTCACTTGCTAAAGATGGTGTAAACCTTTTTGCTGGTGATAAGTACGGCGGCCTTTCTGAAGATGCGCTTTACTACATTGGCGGTATCATCAAGCATGCTAAAGCAATTAACGCTTTTGCAAATGCCTCTACTAACTCGTACAAGCGTTTAGTACCAGGTTTTGAAGCACCAGTTATGCTTGCATACTCTGCACGTAACCGTTCTGCATCAATCCGTATCCCAGTGGTTCCATCTGAAAAAGGTCGTCGTATTGAAGTACGCTTCCCAGATCCAACAGCTAACCCATACCTTGCTTTCTCAGCAATGCTTATGGCTGGCCTTGATGGTATCAAAAACAAGATCCACCCTGGCGATGCTATGGATAAAGATTTATATGACTTACCAGCTGAAGAAGCAGCAGAAATCCCAACTGTTGCAGCATCACTTGACGAAGCACTATCTGCACTTAGCGCAGACCGTGAATTCTTAACTCAAGGTGGCGTATTCACTGATGACTTAATCGATGCTTACATCGAACTTAAATCTAAAGAAGTTGAAAAGCTTAACATGACAACTCACCCAGTTGAGTTTGAAATGTACTACAGCTGTTAATTAAGCTGTATAAAATATGTGTGTTCTCAAGCCCGCTTTGCGGGCTTTTTTAATGGTAAAATTAATCAATCTCCACTAAAGTTAAGTTACCGACAAAAATGCAGGGCTGCAGAGTGAACAACAAGATATTATTACTATTAATTGCTTTAGGATTAAGCAATTATGGTTACGCTGGTGAAACAAAGATATACGCTTGGAAAGATAAAAATGGCGTATTAGTGTTCTCTGACACCCCTCATAAAGGTGCTAAAGAGGTAAAGCTTACCAGCCAAGATCTTAATATGCCTGCAACAAATACTGACATTTTTGACGAGCAACCCCAGCCTCAACAAGCGGGCTTTAGTATTGCCATTTCCTCACCTGATCATAACCAGACTATTCGTGAAAATACCGGCACTGTTTATGTTACTAGCCGAATAAAACCACGCTTTGAAACTGGTTTTACTATACAACTTTTTATTGATGGCAAAGCACATGGCCCAGCCAGTGACAGTTCAACCTTTGCAATAAGAGATGTAGAACGTGGTGAGCACACACTACAATTAAAGCTTTTTAATAGTAAAAACCAAGTTATTGCTATAAGTGAGCCCTGCATATTTTTTATGCACCGAAAAGGGCTAAACCTAAGTAACTAAATTGGGGCATTACTAAACGTGCAGCAGTGTATTTTACTATATAACTTGCTTGTAAATATCAACGCACTAAAATGGTGCAGCTATGATTAATAATAAAAACTTTAGCCCTGAGCTACTCGATGCTATTTGGCAAAATCAAACAACCGCTATCATGTTGCTTGATAAAAACTTCACCGTTGTCTATGCCAATACCAGTACTAGCGAACTGTTTGGCCTTGGTAACAAGCGCCTATTAGATCAGCCTTTCGACAGTCTTTTTAATTACCATTCAATCGATTTGCAGCGTATAGAACAATACTCATTAGTTGAAGGTGTAGATTGCCAGCAGCACAGAGCTGACGTGGTTTTTAGCGATTCTCGCCATGCAAAAGTAGCCGTAAGTACACGACAAATTAAGTTTGATGGCTCACTTTATATTTTATTTGAGTGGCGCCAAACTGATGACGAAATTAAGCACGACCAAGCGTCTAATCAAATGCATCAATACCAAGCAGCCCGAAATCTAATAAGAGGCTTAGCTCACGAAATTAAAAATCCTTTAGGTGGAATTCGCGGAGCGGCGCAGTTATTGCAGTATGAGGTTGATCAACAAGAAAGAGACCAATGTGCTGAACTTATCATTGAGCAAGCCGACCGATTACGTGAATTAGTAGATAGGCTTTTAGGGCCAAATCAGCTTCCGCAAAAATCGTATGGCAATATACATCAATCACTTGAATCAGTTGCACGACTAAGTACGTTAGATAATTGTTCTAACATTAGCTTGGTTAAGGATTACGACCCAAGCATTCCTGATGTATACATTGATCAAGGTAAAATTCAGCAAGTAGTATTAAACATTGTTCGAAATGCTCAACAGGCGCTTGTAGATGGCGGTGAAATAACAATAAAAACCCGCATTAATCATCAGCATCGTCGCCCAGGTAAAGCACCTAAAAAAGCCTTGTTGATCCAAATATCTGATAACGGACCAGGTATTGATCCCAGTGTACGTGAAACACTGTTCTACCCTATGATCACCAATAAAGAAGATGGCTCAGGGTTAGGACTCTCAATAGCGCAAACGCTGATAGATCAACATGATGGCTATATAGAATGTGATAGCTGGCCTGGACATACTGAATTTAATATCTATCTGCCCTTTGCAGATTAATGTTTGGAGTTTGCATGAAAACAGTTTGGCTTGTAGATGATGATGCTTCTATTCGATTTGTACTTGAAAAAGCACTAACCCGTGCAGGGTTTAACGCAGAAAGCTTTGATAATGCGCAAGATGTATTAAGCGCATTAAAGTTTAGTCAACCTACTGTTTTAGTTTCGGACGTACGAATGCCTGGTATGGATGGCATGGCGTTGCTTGAGCTTATAGCAGAGCAAAACCCTGGGCTGCCAGTTATTATAATGACTGCCCACTCAGATTTGGACTCTGCAGTTAATGCATTTCAAAAAGGTGCTTTTGAATACCTAGCTAAGCCGTTTGATTTAAACGAAGCAGTGGCGCTAGTCGAGAGCGCATGCAGAGCAAACTCCACTAAAAAAACTAAGCGAAAGCAAGCTCCACCAAAAAGTGCCCACATTATTGGTGAAGCACCCGCTATGCAAGAAGTGTTTAGAGCGATAGGTAAACTATCGGCCTCAAGCATGAGCGTATTAATAAATGGTGAATCTGGCACAGGTAAAGAACTTGTCGCCAGCGCCCTGCACAACCATAGCCCACGTAAAGAAAATCAATTTATTGCACTTAACATGGCGGCCATTCCAAAAGAGCTTGTTGAGTCAGAGTTATTTGGCCACGAAAAAGGCGCATTTACGGGCGCCGATAGCGTACGTAAAGGCCGCTTTGAGCAAGCCAATGGCGGTACACTATTTTTAGATGAAATTGGTGATATGCCACTTGATGTGCAAACACGTTTATTACGCGTTCTTGCCGATGGTGAGTTTTATCGCGTTGGTGGCCATCAAAGTATAAAAGTGGACGTACGCATTATTGCAGCTACGCACCAAAACCTTGAAGATTTAGTTAAACAAGGCAAGTTTAGGGATGATTTATTTCATCGTCTTAATGTTGTGCGCCTACGTTTACCCGCTCTTCGAGAGCGTACTGAAGATATAGAAAGCTTATCGCAACACTTTTTACATAAAAGCGCTAAAGAGCTACAAGTAGAAAGTAAAGTACTGAGCCCTAAAGCGACTGAGCAATTACGTTTATTTAATTGGCCAGGTAATGTACGCCAATTAGAAAATACGTGTCGTTGGCTGACAGTTATGGCACCGGGTGAGCTTGTAAGCGAGCAAGATTTACCGCCGGAGATTCTGGATGCTTCACCAACCCAAGAAGAAGGTGATTGGCTCGATTCATTCCAACAATGGCTTAATCAAGAGCTAAAAAAAGGCAAAGAAAATATTTGGCCTGACATTCAAGCTCAACTAGAGACTCGCTTAATAAAAACAGCCCTGGCTAATTGCTCTGGTCATAAGCAAGATGCTGCTATAAAAATTGGTTGGGGACGCAACACGTTGACCCGAAAATTAAAAGAGCGCAATATTAGCTGATTAAACGCTTTTAACACATTTGGTTATTGATGAAGCTAATCGAACATATTCCATTATTCAAACAAATGGAAATTATAAACAGGCTGCACTTTTTTAAAGAATTTACGCTCAGCGAGCGCCAAGTCTTATTGGAGTCGTTCGGCCTGTTATATTTAGTAAGTCAGCATCAATTTTTATTTAAGCAATACGATAACGACAAGCGCTTGTACATTGTACTTAGCGGCGCATTATTAGTATTTAAGCATAACCATTTACTAGAACTTGGCACTATAGAGCCCGGTGAATTTATAGGTGAAGGTGCCTTTATAAATAACCGAGAGCGCAGTACCAGTGCTCGCGCTAAAACCGACACCATAGTACTTGCCATTACCCCTGAAGCACTCACCCGCTTACCTAATGTTATCCGCGAAAAAATTAAAGACCGAATTATTGAAGGTATGAGCCTGCGCATTGCCAAATTAAGCGAGCATATAGAAATCCACGGTTAGAGACTGTTTATATCCCCAAGTTGATTCTAGCTGCTACTTTTGAGTTGCACTCAACGTTTATGTATAAATATACGCAGTCGGTTACTGACACGTACTTAATAAAATGGCTAAGCACACTAAAACTATATTTTTGATAAATAGCAAATCACCTAATTTGGCTATCTAACCAAGCATCAACACTTTTGCGAGTATATAAAACTTCTTTAAATAAACGATGACGTTCAAATTCAAGTTTTGTTTTTCTCGTGGCATCACCACTAGCTAAACGGCTATGGGTATCATTGAATTTTGAAATTACAGAAAAACCGCGCTCATCTTGATCAGCTTGCTTTTTTACAGAATTAGCAAGGTGCTCTCTAACATCGTCAGCAGTTAACATACCTGAATTATCTAATCCCATTAGCTCTTTTTTCATTGCTAATCTTACGCCCATTTCCTACTCCATTTAATGAAAAATATTTATTCCGCCAAAGTTTTAGCAATTAGCAGGCCATACGTAAAATTAACTGCTGCAAAGATTACTCTTCAATTGCTTCAGTTTTTTTAAAGACAGATAAAATACATAAAAACTTTCGTCGTTATTTCCCTATTACAATTAGCTAAAGTTACTTGCTTTGGTGCAAAAGTAGCTGCAAGCCTTTATACTACAGCTTGTGCGTTACCCCACCGAGAGCAAATATGAACGAAGAATACATAGAAATAGAATTAGAAGAAGAGCCGATTGAGCTCTGTAAATTATTAAAAGTACTAAACTTAGTTGAAGGTGGCGGCCAAGCTAAAAACCTAATTACTGAAGGCTATGTGGGTGTTAACCATGAAATTTGTACAATTAAACGGAAAAAATTATACAGTGGTGATGTACTAGAGTTTGATGGTGAGTTTTTTAAACTCTCACTAAGTGAAGATGCAATCCCTGTAGAAAAACCTACGGTACAAACTCAAGCAGAGTCAAAGCTAGCTACACCACAACCAACAAATCAACCAGCTAAAAGTAAGCGTAAGCGAACTAAAAAACCAAAAGTAGATGATAAAACAGGTCGTCGTCCTATTTCATTTGGTTAAGCATTTAAAAGCACTCTTTTTATATAAAAAGGCCAACTTGTATAGTTGGCCTTTTTACTCTTTAATAACCTAATTAATAATAAAAACAAGGTTATAAAATGTCTGTAAACACACCTAAAAATTGGTTTAAACCCGTTGTATGGGCGGCACTCGTATGGAACTTACTTGGCGTTATTGCATTTGCTATGCACATGATGATGACACCAGAAATGATAGGTAAACTTCCTTTAGATCAACAAGCTGCCTACTCTAACATCCCTCTTTGGTCCACCATTGCATTTGCTGTAGCTGTATTTGGAAGCACTTTGGGTTGTCTGTTTTTACTTGCTAAAAACGCGCTGGCAACACCTACTTTTGCGCTATCGCTCGGCGCTATTTTAATTCAGCAATATTATAATTTTGTGGTCATAAATAGTATTGAGCTACTTGGCGCAAGTGCGGTATTTATGCCTATTTTTGTAATCATTATTGCCATCGCTTTACTTTGCTTGAGTATTAAAGGTAAGCAACAAGGCTGGTTACAGTAATTAATAAGGGTCGAAATAACTTTTGACCCTATCTCTTCTTTTAAATCATCTCTTGAAATTAAATTTTTCAGCATCATCTCTACTATAATAACTGTATAAAATTCGTTCTCTAAACGCGATTTTTTACACTGGTATGTACTTTGCAACTCGAACACTACAGAGGTCACTCTTCAAAACATTTTTATAATTCATAAAGGGGCAAATAATGAATAATAGTTTCGATACCCAACATCAGCTCACAATAAATGGTGAGCAATATCATATTCATTCTCTAAAAGGACTTGGCGACAAAGCGAAACGATTGCCCTTTTCCTTAAAAGTACTACTTGAAAACCTTCTTCGTAACGAAGATGGCGTAAATATAAAAGAACAAGACATTCAAGCCCTCCTTAATTGGGATCCTCAAGCAAAGCCTGCATCTGAAGTTGCCTTTACTCCCGCCCGCGTTGTTATGCAAGACTTTACCGGCGTACCCGCTATTGTAGATTTAGCCGCGATGCGTGACGCAATGGAAAAGCTAGGTGGGGATCCTGCAAAAATAAACCCGTTATCGCCTGCTGAACTTGTTATTGACCATTCGGTGCAAGTAGATGGCTACGGAGACGATGGTGCATTTGATTTAAATGCAAAACTTGAATACGACCGAAATAAAGAACGTTACGAATTTTTACGTTGGGGACAAACCGCTTTTGATAATTTAAAAGTAGTGCCACCAGCAACCGGTATTGTCCACCAAGTAAACCTAGAATACTTAGCGCGCGTTGTTTTTAATGAAGAGCGCGACGGCAAAAAATTCGCTTACCCAGATACGCTTGTAGGGACTGACTCTCACACCACAATGATTAATGGCTTAGGTGTGCTTGGTTGGGGTGTTGGCGGCATTGAAGCTGAAGCAGCCATGCTTGGGCAGCCAATTAGCTTACTCATTCCACAAGTAGTAGGTATGAAGCTAAGCGGGCGTTTACCTGAAGGCACTACCGCAACCGATTTAGTGTTAACAGTAACCGAAATACTGCGTAATCATGGCGTAGTGGGTAAATTTGTAGAATTTTATGGTGACGGCCTTGCCGACCTACCACTTGCAGACAGAGCTACCATAGCGAATATGGCACCAGAGTACGGTGCTACATGTGGTATTTTCCCAATTGATGATGAAACTATTAACTACCTTCGCTTAACAAACCGCGACGAAAAGCAGCTAAAAGTAATTGAAGATTATGCTAAGCATCAAGGCTTATGGCGTAACGATGGCGACGAAGCTAGCTACACCGATACACTTGAACTTAAATTAGATGATGTTGTACCGAGCCTTGCAGGCCCTAAACGTCCACAAGATAGAATTGCCCTAAACGAAGCTGGCAAAGTTATTGGCGATCATTTAAAAGGCTTTCAGGATGAGCGTATGGCTCGTCGTGATAAAAGCGATGAAGAACAAGCTCGTATTGAGAGTGAAGGGCCGACAACAAATCCAGATGAACCAGTTAACGAAGCGCAGTTTATGGGTGCCGCTAAGGTTAAATTTAAAGGCCAAGAGTTTGAGCTAAACGATGGCGCTTGTGTTATTGCCGCGATTACCAGCTGTACCAACACCTCTAATCCAAGTGTTATTTTAGCTGCTGGTTTGGTTGCTAAAAAAGCGAAACAGTTAGGCATTAATGTAAAACCTTGGGTTAAAACATCACTTGCTCCAGGCTCAAAAGTAGTTACCGACTACCTAGAAAAAGCAGGCCTGATGGATGACCTAGAAAGTCTTGGCTTTAACTTAGTTGGCTACGGCTGTACTACGTGTATTGGTAATTCAGGGCCACTTGCAACTGAAATATCAGACGCGATTCAAAAACATAAATTAGTAGTGAGCTCTATTTTATCGGGTAACCGTAACTTTGAAGGGCGTATTCACCAAGATGTTAAAATGAACTTTTTAGCCTCTCCTCCGCTTGTTGTAGCTTATGCCATTGCAGGTAGAACCGATATTGACGTATACAACGAACCCCTTGCTCAAGATGCTAACGGTAACGATATTTACCTTAAAAACATTTGGCCAAGCGTTAAAGAAGTAAGTGACTTAGTTAAAGAAACCGTAACTAAAGAAATGTTTGAAAAAAGCTACGCTAACGTTTACGAAGGTGATAGCCGTTGGCAGCAAATTAAAATACCGGATGGCAAACTTTACGATTGGGATGATGCATCTACCTACATTAAAAAAGCACCCTTTTTTGATGGTATGAAAGTAGAACCACCGGGCATTCCTTCTATTGAAGGTGCACGCTGTTTAGCTAAACTTGGAGATTCAGTAACCACTGACCATATTTCTCCAGCGGGTGCTATTAAAGCAGAAGCGCCAGCAGGTTTATACTTGCAAGAGAAAGGTGTAGACAAAGCGCAATTTAACTCGTACGGCTCACGCCGTGGTAATCACGAAGTAATGATGCGTGGAACGTTCGCTAATGTGCGTCTTAAAAACTTACTAGCTCCTGGTACAGAGGGCGGCGTAACACGTACTCAACCCGGCGATACGCTAGAGAGCATTTATGATGCAGCAATGGAGTATCAAAAAAATAATACTCCACTCATTATTTTAGCGGGCAAAGAATATGGCACGGGTTCATCTCGTGACTGGGCTGCTAAAGGTTCACTTTTATTAGGCGTTAAAGCCGTTGTAGCACAAAGCTATGAACGTATTCATCGCTCTAACTTAATTGGTATGGGTGTATTACCTCTGCAATTTAAAGAAGGTGAAAGCTACGAGTCACACGGGTTAACAGGGCAAGAACAATTTGATATTGATGGCCTGTACGATAAAACCGATGAAGTTACCGTTATTGCTACAAATGCCGAAGGTAAAAAAGTAACCTTGAGTGCAGACGTACGTATTGATACCCCTAAAGAGTGGGATTACTACAAACACGGCGGCATTTTACAATATGTACTGCGTAATATGCTCGACTAACAAAGACAGTAGTTAATACATCTAAAAGCCCAGTTTAGTAATAAGCTGGGCTTTTTTATATTTGCTGTTTGTTGTCTTAAATCAATGCTAAGCATTTAAAGCGTGCCTACTGAGGTAACTATGTCGCAAACAATGATAATTAGGCTGCTTAAAACATCAATAGTGCTTGGGTTGTGCCATATCGTGACTGGCCATACGTTAATTGTGTCGAACTACTTTACTGTCGAGCATGGTATTAAAGGAATAACTATAGCGGCGGCATGCATTGCTGTAGGCGTGCTGCTGTCGCTTCCCACTAAAATATATTTAACAGTATTATTGATGGAAGCCGAAAAACGTTATTTAAAAAACCATAAAAGCACTCACTCTAAATAATTAAAGTGCACTTAAATTATTAATTTCTTTATTACGTTTTTCTAGTTTGTCTTTTACATTTTCGGCGTCATTAAATAGCTTTTTAACCGAATCTGGGTTCAAAATACTGATCCCCTCTGGTGCAGCCGACATTGTGTTTGGAGTTGAAGAGGTATTTAAAATAGACGTGTCTTCTGCAGCAATAACAGTAATATCTTTAGGATCGAGTTTTACTTCAATACTTTTTGCATGTGGGTTAGGTGTATCAGAAAAGTGCCATTGGCCTGTTTCGTCTTGCCACTTAAAAATTTTACCACTTGAGGTAGCATTTGCAGCAATTGGTTCATCAGAAATACTGCTCGCAATTTTATCGCCAGCTTGCTGAACGCCCTGCACTGCTTGGTCCAAAGTACTGCTAGATAGCGCGACCATTCTTTCTTTAATTTGCTGAGATTCACTGCTAATTGATGATGCAGAAAGCCATGTTTGACCATCGGGCTTTTTTAAATAAAACAAAGAGATGACTGCAATAGCCATAATTGATATAGCTAAGTAGGTAAAGTATTTCATAGCGTTCCTGCTTTAATTAATCCTTTAATGCCTTGAGTCTAATAAAAAATACTTAATTAGGCAATTTTTTGTACCCGAATAAAAGAAAATAAAAACGCAGCCGAAGCTGTAATGCCGTTCACTTAAGGTGAGCGGCTTTTTTATTTCTAGCGTACCGCTGTGGTCTTGGCTTGACTGCACGAGGAAAACCTCGATCCCTTCGAGGCTCTAGAATTAGGCTTTCTGCCATCGCATAAAAGTATTTTAATTGACGTGGTATGGCTCCAGGTGTTGAATAAGGTAATCCAACAAGCAACCTCATTATTTGAGCTAAACTACCATTGAAACTCAGTTGGTACGGTAAATAATCACCTTTTAATGTGTGGCACATTTTTACCATCTGATATCGCACCATATTATAAGTAAGCAACACTCCCCACAGCTCTTGCTTTACAAGCGCTGGTAAGCGACTTCTTAATGTTAATCGATTGCCCAGCATATATTGCTTTTGTTCCCGATAACCAAGCTCTATCTCCCAGCGGTGACTGTACAAATCACCTATATCGGCTGATAGATATCGCATCGGATCTGTCATAGATGTCATCACACTATATGATTTCCCCTTTATTTTTCGAGTCACTAACCTCGCGATTAAGGTGTTAGGCAGCGTTGGCCACATCTTTCTTGCTCTTGGGTTGCTGCTAAGTTGGACTAATTTATCATTACGCCCTAATGTTTGAATAACTTCATATTGCACATTTTTTTTCAGGGGGATTAGCCAATGGCGTTCACTGCCAGTTGTTTGCCATTTATGTAAAAGCCCTAAAGAATAGAAACCTTTGTCGAATAAAGTGAGACTGTTATCGGGTGTGGTTTCTATAAGCTTTTCAGCCAGCACCATTTCATTGACCTTGTAATCATCAAAAGCACTCCCCGTGATTAGGTGGCTGCTTAGCTCCATTTGACACACCATTCTGACCTGTGGGTATTGTGTATTAGTCGGTTTTGTAAAGGCTTCATTGTTTTGGGGTGAGTCATCCGTACGCCAAACGACACCATCGACACCAAGCAAGGTAAGCCCATTCCAATGAGGATGATTAGCGTCATTATTCCAATGCCTTTGGGTGCATTCAAATAAGGCTTTCATGGCGGCTTCACCTAGGTTTTTACGACGCTGAGTTAAAGCACTTGGCGCAACAAATGGCTTACCATCGCGGTCAACAATGTCGAGCATATTAACGACATCGGCCATCGATTTGTCATTATAAATAACCATCCCGATCAACAACCAAGCCATCGATTCTAGGGTTAGTTTTCTTTTTCGTAGTGTAACGGTTTCGGTCAGTGCATAGGCTTCTTCGATAAGAGATAAAGGGAGTAAGTCTGCGAGTGTTTCAACGTCATTAGGTTTGATGTTGTTAATAATATCGAGAGCATTAGAAAGTTGCATAAAAAAATCCGAATTCTACAAAAGAATTCGGATTCTTACATACCTAGAAGATCGTTCAAGTGCTATTAACTAATTCTTAAATGATCGGCATTACAGCCGAAGCTGCGTTTTTATTTGCGATTTAACTACATCGTAGTGACGTTAAATACCGTCACCATCCATGTGTAGTCCACATTCTCGGTTTAAACCAAAAAAGCGAGTTTCTTCCTCTGTCATTCCTGGTTCTAACTTACGTGTTGTATGTACGTCACCCATCGACACATAACCTTGTTCCCATAATGGGTGATAAGGTAAATCGTGCTTAGTCAGGTATTGATACACGTCGCGGTTAGACCATTCAATAATCGGGTACACTTTAACGGTACCACGGCTTATTTCTACAAACTGTTTATCAGCACGTGTAGATGATTGATCGCGACGCAAACCACTAAACCACGTGCCCGCTTCTATCTCTTTAAGTGCGCGGGTCATCGGCTCAACTTTATTAAGCTGGTTATATTGCTTAATGCCGTCCTCGCCTTGCTCCCACAACTTACCAAACTTAGCTTCTTGCCATGCTGGGCTTAGCTGCGCTCTATACACCTTTAAGTTTAGTGATAAACGCTCACTCATTTGTTCAATAAACTGATACGTTTCAGGAAATAGATAGCCTGTATCGGTTAATACAACGGGAATATCTGGACGTTGTGAGGTCATTAAATGCAGCATTACTGCCGCTTGAATACCAAAGCTAGATGATAAAAAAGCCGTATTAGGCAAGTTATCAAGCGCCCATGCAACACGCTGTTCTGCGCTCATATTCGCTAGCAAACCATTAGCATCAGCTAACATAGCCGCCTGGCTTTGCTTATCTAGCTGTAAAATGTTTTTAAATTCACTCATGGTAAATTCCAAACCTCACCAGCGCCAAAGCGCTGGTATTTAATTAAGCGTGAAAATCGGTTACTGATACTTTTACTTCAGCAACTATGCCTTTGCGTATAACAAAGTCACCAAAACACTCACCTTCGTTACGCTCTTTTGCCCATTGCCCAATGAGCTTATCGAATGCTTCTAGGTAAACGTCTTCGCCTACGTTCTCAAGGTACAATTTAGGAATACGTGTACCTTCTAAATTACCACCTAGGTAAACGTTGTACTTACCTGGCCCTTTACCCACTAAACCAGCTTCTGCAAGCATTGCGCGGCCACAACCGTTAGGGCAACCTACAACGCGCATAATAATGCTGTCATCTGGTATACCGTGCTTAGCAAGTAATGCTTCAGTTTTTTCTACTAGGCTTGGTAAGTAACGCTCTGCTTCGGCCATTGCAAGTGGGCACGTTGGCAGTGAAACACACGCCATAGAATTTTTACGCTGCTGCGAATCTTTGTCATCAATTAGGCCATGGCTACGTGCAATTTCTTCAATCACGGCTTTTTGATCTGCAGGTACGCCAGCAATAATTAAGTTTTGGTTTGCCGTCATACGCATGTCACCTTGGTGAACTTCTGCAATTTTACGACAACCTGTTTTAAGCGGCTTGCCTGGATAGTCTAAAATACGACCACTTTGAATAAATAGCGTTAAGTGGTGCTTACCATCAATGCCTTCAACCCAACCAATGCGGTCGCCACGATGAGTAAACTCAAACGGACGGCTTGGTGCAAACGTAACGCCTGAGCGCTTTTCAACTTCGGCTTTAAATACATCAACACCTACACGGTCTAATGTGTATTTAGTTTTTGCATTTTTACGGTTTGAACGATTACCCCAATCGCGCTGCACAGATACAACATGCTCTGCAATTTTTAAGGTGTCTTCTAGCGTAATAAAGCCAAAATCATCAGCCTTACGCGGATAAGTTGCTGTATCGCCGTGCGTCATGGCAAGGCCACCGCCCACTAATACGTTAAAACCAACAAGTTTGCCGTTATCAGCAATTGCCACAAAGTTTAAATCGTTAGCGTGTACATCAACTTCGTTGTTAGGTGGAATAGTCACCGTGGTTTTAAACTTACGCGGTAAGTAGTTAGATCCTAAAATTGGCTCTTCTGTGGTTTCTGCTTTTTCGCCATTTAACCAAATTTCGGCATACGCTTTCGTTTTTGGTAATAAATGTTCAGAAATTTTTGCAGCCCAGTCGTAAGCTTCTTGGTGTAACTCAGACTCAACTGGGTTAGTAGTACAAAGCACGTTACGGTTAACGTCACCCGCTGTAGCAATAGAGTCTATACCTACGCTATCAAGCATTTGGTGCATGCCTTTAATATTAGGCTTTAACACTCCATGAAACTGAAACGTTTGACGCGTAGTTAAACGAATACTGCCGTAGCTTGTTTTGTCATCTGCAAACTTGTCGATTGCTAACCACTGCTCTGGCTTAATAATACCGCCAGGCATACGTGCACGTAACATTACATTATGCAGCGGCTCTAGCTTTTGCTTAGCGCGCTCACCACGTATATCGCGGTCATCTTGTTGATACATACCGTGAAAACGAATTAGCTGAAAGTTATCGGCTGTAAAGCCACCGGTAATTTCGTCTGTTAAATCTTTTTCTATGGTGCCACGTAAAAAGTTACTTTCTCTTTTCAAACGTTCGTTATCAGAAAGTTTTACGTTTTTATCTTGTTCGCTCATTTTAAATCCTAAATTTGTTACAGTGACGGCTGCTAGCTGTTAAATAAAATAAGAAACGTGATTAATACACGTCTTTCTGATAGCGGTTTGCGCTACGCAAATCTTTTAAATATTGCTCTGCGTCTTCGTTACTCTTGCCTGTGTTTTCTTTAACAATATCAAGCAAGGCGTTGTGTACATCTTTTGCCATGCGATTTGCATCGCCACAAATATAAAAGTGAGCGCCAGCTTCTAACCATTCAAACACGTCTTTACTGTTACTGCGTAATTTGTCTTGTACGTATACTTTTTCTGCTTGGTCACGGCTAAATGCAACATCTACTTTGTTAAGTAAACCCGATTTTAAATAACCCTGTATTTCTACTTGGTATAAAAAGTCTTGAGTGAAATGTGGGTTACCAAAGAACAACCAGTTTTTGCCTTGTGCTTCACGTGAATCACGCTCTTGTAAAAATGCACGGAACGGCGCAATACCCGTACCAGGACCAACCATAATAACAGGTGTATCATCGTTAGTTGGAAGGCGGAAATTGTCGTTGTGTTCGCTAAATACTTTAACTTTACAACCTTCTTCTGCACGACGAGTTAAGTAACCAGTACAACCACCTAAATGCTCGCTATCAAATGCATCAAACTGCACTAGACCTAGTGTTAAATGTACTTCGTCTTCAACCTCAGCTTGGCTAGATGCAATTGAGTACAAACGAGCTTGTAGTTTACGTAGGCAATCTACTAATGTTTGCGCATCAATTTTTGCTGGGTTTTGGCGAATCACATCAAATATTTGGCGAGGTTCAATATACGCACGCATTGCCGCTTTATCTTCTACAAGCTTTAATAATTCAGGCGTACCTGTTGCTGTTGCGTATTTTTCTACAAAACCTGGGTACGACTGAGTCAGCTCTAGCTTTTCAATAAGTGCATCACGTACGCTTAGCTCTTCATCACCTACTTTTACAATACTTGTTGCATCTATTTGAGTAAGTGTAAGTACTTCATCAACTAATACATCGTCATTTAAAAAGTATACACCTAATGAATCACCTGGCGTGTAAGTAATGTCAGAACCTTCAAGCGAAATTTCAACGTGGCGTACATCTTTAGTCGAGTCGCGACCGGTAATTTTTTGAACAGTTAATAGCTCTGCTTCAAATGGATTTTGTTTTGTATATTGGCTTGCTGCAGAGGTTGGAGCGCCAAATGGCATTGATACAACTTGACCACCAGCGGCTTCTTGCTGCGCTTTTAAATCAGGTTCGAATGCATCAACTGCACCGGCAATCCATGTTGCAGCTTCATCTTCGTAATCTACATCTAAATCAGCACGTTGATAGATAGTTTGTGCACCGAGTTTATTTAAACGCTCTTCAAAATCTTTTGCTGTTTGGCAGAAAAACTCATAGCTAGAATCACCTAAGCCAATAACCGCTATTTTTACATCGTCTAGTTTTGGCGCTTTTTTAGTGGCTAAAAATTCGTGAAGTGTTTCTGCGTCTTCAGGTGGCTCACCTTCGCCGTAAGTAGATACAACGATAGTTAAAAACTTTTCTTTTTTCAGGGCTGTTGGTTTGTAATCTGACATGCTAACAAGCTTAACTGCTAAGCCTCGCGACTCAGCCTGCTCTTTCATTTTGGTAGCTACACCTTTTGCGTTACCTGTTTGCGAACCATATAAAATAGTTAGCGCTGCTGCATCACCCGCAGCCGGTACGCCTGCCGTAGGAGCACCTAACGCAGCCGAATTAGCATTTGCAGCTAAGTAACCACTTACCCACGCTTGTTGAATTGGATTAAGTTCAGCCACTAAACCTTGCAGCTTTTGTACTTGATCTTGCGATAGCGGGCTTGCCGCAGCATTTAGTTGACCTAACAACATGAATCGATTCCCCATAACCCTGAAAATTAAACACAACACACTTTGTGTATTGTTAAAAATGAGTTTTACCTCATCCAGAGCGTATCTGTTGAGGTTTTCTAAGTATGTAGGATAACGGGCTCTGCATAGATAAAAAAAGAATAGAATCTGCTTTGATATTCCATTTAGTTATTAATTTATAAAAATACCTTCAAAAACAGATTAAAGGACGATTATTGCTTTTTACAGCACTTTAAATTAACAATTTTGCAACCTAACTAATGTAGGGTATATTCCTCATTCAAAATAAAAATAGGAACAACTATGTTACACGGGAAATATAAAAATAAACTACTTAGTACCGCTTTGTTACTTGGCTCATTACCTGTAATGGCCAATGTAGCTAATGGCGGATTTGAACAATGGTCAGGTAATACGCCTAGCTCTTGGAGCACTATTGATAGCGGAATCAGCTTAACGCGCTCAACTAGTACAGTTAAAAGCGGTAGTAGCTCTGCTGCTGTCAATGTAACTACAGGATCGCAAAGTAACACTGATTTACTACAACAAGTTGCTGTAGAAGCGGGTAAAACCTATAACTTTTCGGCTGATGTTTACCACACCGAAGGTAAAATTAAAGCTCGCTTGTATGTAGATGGTTATCAAGGCTATTCAAATCAAGCACAAACTAACCAATGGCAAACAGTTAGCCATAGCTATACAGCAAGCAGTGATAAAACAATTAGCGTAGGGCTTAGGTTTTATGATGTAAGTGGATTTGATGGCAGCGAAACCGTATACGTAGATAACTTTTTACCAAACGCTGATGGCAGCGCATCAACAAGTTGTACCGACAATAGCCTTACACTAACGCTTAATACCGATAATTACGGTAGCGAAACTAGCTGGGCCGTTAATAACAATCAAGGTAGCGCTGTTGCTAACGGCAGTGGTTACGCATCAAACTCTCAGTATGATGAGCAAATATGCCTAACTGATGGTACTTACACACTTGTTATTAGCGACAGTTACGGCGATGGCATGTGTTGTTCAACAGGTAATGGCAGTTATGCACTTAAGCAAGGCTCTACCACATTTGCTAGCGGTGCAAGTTTTAATAATACAGACAGCACGGCATTTACTTTAGGTAGTGGCTCTGGTGATGGCGGCGGGACCAACCCAACACCCACTGGCTATTATGTTACTGCTCAAGGGCTATCGGGTTATGCACTAAAAACTGAGCTTTATAATATTATTAAAGATCATAATGCACAGGGTTACTCGGCTATTTGGAATTTTTACGACTCATCAGCACGTGATACATACTTTGAAAACGATAACAGCATTTTAGATATGTATAGCGAAAAACCAAACGGCTCAGATAGCTACAATTATGCTGCGGTGAGCGATCAATGTGGTAACTACAGTGGAGAAGGCGGCTGTTACAACCGCGAGCATTCATTCCCTAAAAGTTGGTTTGGCGGCACTATTGAGCCAATGAACTCAGATGTGCATCATATTTACGCAACCGACGGTTATGTAAACTCAAAACGTAGTAACTTCCCATTTGGTGAAGTAGCAAGCGCTTCATTTACATCAACTAACGGAAGTAAATTAGGTTCTGCCTCAAGTTCATTAAATTACTCAGGTACTGTATTTGAGCCAATTGACGAATTTAAAGGTGACTTTGCTCGCGCTTATTTTTACATGGCAACGCGCTACGAAAATGTAATAGGCACTTGGCAAACCAAAACGACCTCAAGTAATGCAGTGCTTAATGGTTCAAGCAACCAAGTGTTTGAAAGCTGGGTTGTAGCCATGCTGCTTAACTGGCATAACAGCGATCCTGTAAGCCAAATGGAACTTGACCGTAACCAAGCAGCCTTTGAATTTCAAGGTAATCGTAACCCGTATATCGACCATCCTGAATTTGTAGAAATGATTTGGTAAAAGTTAGCAGTTAAAACATAAGCCTTTGCAATTGCAGAGGCTTTTAACCTTTAGTGTGTAATATTTTTTAAAAATATGATGATTTAAGCTAATTATAAGAAACAGTTGCGATAAGTGACTTTTCAGCTCTGTTTTTCATTAACGCTAAAAGTGAATGATGGAAATCTTGAAATATCACCTCTCCCCATATTCGTGAATAAATACCAAAATTTGTATTGTCTTGCACGGTCGTTTTTAAAGTTAAAATTGTATTGCCGCTTTTATCTTCACTTAGCTGATAACCACCGTAAAGTGGAGAAAAGTATTCACCGCCAAGTTTTACGTGTTTATCGAGAGCGTCATCGGGAATAGTATCTGGGTCTATGTCAAATCTATAAAGCATCTGTTTATTTGGTTGCCAATCTGTAATAACTTCTTTAAATATAACCCCTTTTTGCCAAGTACTTGTGCGAACAGCGCCTATACCGCTTGCATTCATACTTGCCTTTAATGGCTTTGGTACACCAATTAATTGAGTGAGTGAAAAAGGCACTTCCTGTGGTTTTATATCACTCACATTAGCTAACTGTTGCCACACAGCATTGATGGGCGCGTTAATAGTTATTGAATTTGTTACTTCGTATGTTTTTGATAAATTTAAAAAATTAACTTCAATAGGTGAGAGCAATATAGGTAACAACGCGATTGATAATAAAGAACTATTCGCTT
This sequence comes from Pseudoalteromonas sp. HL-AS1, assembly GCF_031198785.1. Lineage (NCBI taxonomy): Bacteria > Pseudomonadati > Pseudomonadota > Gammaproteobacteria > Alteromonadales > Pseudoalteromonadaceae > Pseudoalteromonas > Pseudoalteromonas sp. HL-AS1. The sequence continues at coordinate 149,643 of NZ_CP133569.1, read as the reverse complement.
TTTTTATTTCACGCTTTCTAACAAAACCCGCAAGTAATCCACCAATGCTGGCAAAAAACATAAAAGCAGGCAAAGCCATAGCCACACAAATACTGCCTTCAAGTAAAGTAATTACACTTACAAATAAAAAAACAAAAATAGGCTGCCAAGCAATCGTGACCATTTGCCTTTTAGTTAATGTTTTTGATTCATTGTACTCAAAGTGAACACGAATATAACCAATTGCAACGGGCACTAAAAACATAAATGATATAGAGACTAGGCTACTTAAATTGTAAGCATTGACTAGCTCTATAAACAGCCGCATAAATATGCCGTAAAGCGTACCAAGTAAAATACCAATTGATTTAGGGGAGTTGAGTTGCATGTCTATTCTTTATTGTTATTAACAATCAGAAAGTAACAGAAGTATTATTCCACCACAAATAAAACAATACTAACGGCTCCTGCAAGCAAATAGCTTGAAATAAAACGGCTTTCACAGCCACTAAGACTAAAGGATAATAACCTGCCGTTAACACTATACTATTAAGTAAATAGTGCTCCGCCTCCTTAATAACACACTCAAGATTATGATTTGTAACAACTTTTAATCACCTTCTGTAATTTCATAATTTTTAGTGTAAAGCAGTTTTTTAAATTAACTGTATTAAAAACAACCATGCACGACCTTTTGCCTATACATAGCAGCCTAAAAGCTGATCTACCCTGCATATTCAATATTCATTTGCTTTAACAAAAGCCGTATTTATTTGATTAAGCAACAATGTTGCAGGAGAACGCATGCAAACTACACCACCCGGTGATGCACCATCAAACACGCACAAGAATGCTCAAAGCTACGAGCAGCTTCACAAACCGAGTTCAGAGTTTAATACTCGCGACGAGTATCTCGAACATGAATTACAGATTATGCAGCCTAAACGCTGGCGTCCTAATTTACCGTTTAGAGATTACCGATTTGAATTTGAAGACACCATTCCAGCAATGGCGGGCACTATTGGTAAAGTCGTTATGGTGGGTGCTATTGCAGCAACATTTGCAGCGCCTCTTGGATTAAGCGATGCCTTTGTTTTAGAAAACGTGCGCTACGAATTACTCATTGTTTCTATTTTTATCATCTTATTCTCAGGCTTTATTTTACCAACAGCTAACTTGGCTGGTACTCATGGCCCGCTTATACCGTTAATTCCTATTGTAGTTGCAGCTGGCGGCCACCCTATGGCGTTTGGCTTACTCATTGGTGCCTTTGGTTTTATTTTGGCCATAACCAAAGGAGGAAGTATGCTCGCGCGCCTAACCAGTAAAGGTGTATGTGGCGGGCTACTCATTTATTTAGGCTTTATTGGTACTATTTCGCAGGTTAAAAAGCTGTTTGCCTGGGCTGAGGCCATTGATATGGCGCATATTGCGTTTATTGTTATTTTAGCCACCATTTTATTGTATGCGCTATTAGAGCACTTTAAAAAGCGCTGGTTAGCTGTGCCGTTAAGCTGCCTTATTGGTGGCGTGGTTGCCTTTGCTTTAGGTGCACCGTTTGAGTTTCATACAGCTCCCGGTTTACCAAATATGAACCCAGCTTACTGGTGGGGCGAAAACACGGGTTGGATGCTTGGCCTGCCAACACTTGAAAGCTTTGTGGTTGTACTACCATTTGCAGTGCTCGCCGTTGCTATGTGGTCACCTGATTTTTTAGGTCATCAAGTATTTCAAAAAATAAGCTATCCGCAACGTACTGAAAAAGTACAAATGAATATCGACGACACCATGCTGAGCGCATCGGTTAGACAAACATTTGGCTCACTTGCCGGTGGTGCTAACTTTACCTCATCGTGGGGAACCTACATTGTACCTGCCGCTATTGCTAAGCGCCCTATTCCGGCTGGCGCCATTTTAACAGCCGTATTTTGTATTATTGCTGGTTTATGGGGTTACCCTATGGATTTAGCCATTTGGCAACCTGTGCTTTGTGTAGCGCTTATTGTAGGTGTGTTTATTCCGCTACTTGAAGCTGGCATGGAAATGACGCGCGAAGGCAAAACAACGCAATCAGCCGCTATTGTGGTGTTTGCCTCAACCTTGGTTAACCCGGCTTTTGGTTGGTCGCTTACTATGTTACTTGATAACTTAGGGCTTATTGGCTGTAAAGAACGTAGCGCAGAGCTAACTAAAATGAGCCGCTGGGTGATTCCACTTATTATGTTTGTGTTACTTACTACTGTAATGGCAATTGTAGGCATGTTACCTGGTATACCGGCGTTAATGGCTGACTTTAGGCATTAACCTTTAGCTACCACATCTAATATTTACCCACAAAAAAGCACGGCAATTGCCGTGCTTTTTAATACGTGATTTTTAATACACACGGTTAAGCAATTACTGCCAAGAACGCTCAGTCGCTAGTTGTTTTTCAAACGCATCAATTTGTGGGTTTAGCGTTTCGGTTACACCAATAAAGTCTAAACCACTTAACAAACGCTCTTTTACCTCTTTACTAATATCAAAACTAATTGGTGCAAACTTACTGCTTGTTAGTGTTTGATTTTCAAGATCGATTTCAATGTTAATATCGTCGTGCTGCTCGCTAAGTACAAACAATTGCTCAAGCGTATCGGCAGGTAATGCAATGGCTAACATTTGGTTGTTACCACAGTTATTAAAGAAAATATCTGCAAAGCTTTCAGCTAAAATAACTTCAAAGCCATATTGCTTCAGCGCCCATGGCGCGTGCTCACGAGATGAGCCACAACCAAAGTTGTCGCGCGTTAATAATATTTGCGCGCCTTGGTAGCATGGGCGGTTTAAAATAAAGTCAGGGTTTGGCTCGTCGTTATCTAGGTAACGCCAATCATAAAACAATGCAGCATCAAAGCCTTCGCGGCTAGTTGATGTTAAAAACTGCTTAGGAATAATTTGGTCAGTATCTACATTGTTTTTATCAAGTGGGGCCATTAAGCCACTAAAAAATACGCTCATTAGGCTTCTCCTCTAATATCAACAAAGTGACCATGTATTGCAGCAGCTGCGGCCATTGCAGGGCTAACTAAATGGGTACGCCCGCCACGACCTTGGCGACCTTCAAAATTACGATTAGACGTAGATGCACAGCGTTTGCCCGCTTCTAAGCGGTCGTCGTTCATTGCTAAGCACATTGAACAGCCTGGCTCGCGCCATTCAAAACCTGCCGCTTTAAAAATATCGGCTAAGCCTTCGTCTTCAGCTTGTTTTTTAACTAAGCCAGAGCCCGGTACAATTAACGCCTCTATGCCGGCAACAACATGTTTGCCTTCAACAATTTTTGCAGCAGCGCGCAAGTCTTCAATGCGGCTATTCGTACATGAGCCAATAAATACCGTGTCTACTTTCGCGCTTGATAATTTATCACCCGCTTTTAAATCCATGTACTTAAGCGCGCTGCGAATAGCATCGGCTTTAATTAAATCTGGTTCTTGGTCTGGATCGGGTATGCACTCATCAACACCAATTACTTGCTCTGGGCTTGTGCCCCAGGTAATTTGTGGCTGAATGTCGTCGGCATTTAGCTCAACAACTAAATCAAAGTGTGCGCCTTCATCTGTTTTTAATGTTTCCCAATATTCAACGGCTGCATCAAAATCTGCGCCTTTAGGTGCAAACGGACGACCTTTTAAGTAATCATAAGTAATTTGGTCAGATGCAATTAAACCCGCTTTTGCACCCATTTCTATGCTCATATTACATAGCGTCATACGGGCTTCCATTGAAAGCGCTTCAATGCCTTCACCACAAAACTCTGCTACATAACCTGTGCCACCAGCAGTACCTAACTTGCCAATTACCGCCATAATTAAATCTTTAGCCGTAACCGTTGGACGCAATACACCATTAATTTGAATTTTTAACGATTTCGCCTTTTTTTGCTGTAGCGTTTGCGTTGCTAATACGTGCTCAACCTCAGACGTACCAATACCATGCGCTAATGCGCCAAACGCACCATGCGTAGAGGTATGGCTATCGCCACATACAATGGTTGTGCCAGGCAAAGTAATACCTTGCTCTGGGCCCATTACGTGCACAATACCTTGATTAATTGAGTTTAAATCGTAAAGCACAATACCAAACTCTTTACAGTTTTTATCAAGCGCCATTAATTGGTTTTTAGATACTTCGCTTGCCGCATCAAGTGATCGGCTCTTAGTCGATACGTTGTGATCCATCGTTGCAAAGGTTTTTTCTGGGCAACGTACAGTACGGTTTTTTTCACGTAGACCAGCAAAAGCCTGCGGAGAAGTAACTTCATGCACTAAATGGCGGTCAATATAAAGTAAGTCGGTTTGCTCATTTATGCTGGCAACGGTATGTGCTTGCCAAATTTTGTCGTATAACGTTTGGGCCACTTGCTAATTCCCTAATCTGTTTGAGTTGCAGCATAACGGTGCTGCAACTTTAATATGTTATTAAATGCGTGAAACGATAGCGGCTGCCACATCGCTTGTGCTGTAACCGGCATTTGGATATATATCTGGCGTGCCTACACCTGCTTCTACAGCTTCTGCTACTGCTTTTTCAATGGTGCGCGCAGCTTCGTCTTGCCCTAGCGAGTAACGTAACATTAATGCGGCACTTAAAATTTGTGCTATTGGGTTTGCAACGCCTTTACCTGCAATATCTGGTGCTGAACCGCCTGCTGGCTCGTACAATCCAAAACCCGATTGATTCAAGCTTGCCGAAGGTAATAAACCCATAGAGCCTGTGATCATGGCGCACTCATCTGACAAAATATCGCCAAATAAGTTATCGCAAAGTAGTACGTCAAATTGGCTAGGCTGTTTAACTAACTGCATAGCGGCGTTATCTACGTAAATGTAATCTAGGCTTACTTCTGGGTAGTCTTTGCTTACTTCGGTGACTACTTCGCGCCATAGTACGCTTGATGCAAGTACGTTTGCTTTATCAACAGAGGTAACATGGTTACTACGTAATTTTGCAGCTTCAAAAGCAAAACGAGCAATACGTTCAATTTCTTTACGCGAGTATGCTTGCGTATCAAAAGCAGCTTCTTCAGCGCCTTCGCCGCTACGGCCTTTTTCGCCAAAATAAATGCCGCCGGTTAGCTCGCGCACACATAAAATATCAAAACCTTTTTCGCTAATATCAGCGCGAAGTGGTGACGCTGCACTTAATGCAGGTAATAACTGTGCAGGGCGCAGGTTACAAAACAAACCAAAGTGCTTACGAAGCGGCAATAACGATGCGCGCTCAGGCTGCTCGTTTGGTGGTAGGTTTTCCCATTTAGGACCGCCTACCGAACCAAATAAAATAGCGTCAGCGTTTTCACACGCTGCAAGTGTGCTCTCTGGTAATGCTTTACCAAATTCATCAATTGCTGCGCCACCAATTGCATAATGCTCACGGTTCAGGGTAAAACCAAACTTATTGCTCACAGCATCAAGTACTTGTTCTGCTGCTGCCATCACTTCTGGACCAATACCGTCGCCAGCTAATACGGCAACGCTGTAGTTTGTTTTACTCATCCTGCTTTCCTTTGTTGTTTTAAATCAGACACTTTTTGTGCACGATAAATTAAGTTATAAACACGGATCATGGCGCGTACCGACGCTTCAACCACATCCGCTGCAATGCCCGCACCGTGGTAAGGTCGGCCATCGTATTTAGCTATAATATTTACTTGGCCTAATGAGCTTGCACCTTGACCTGTCGCTTCTAAGTTATATTCAATCATTTCAACGCTCATACCGGTTAAGCGCTCAATGGCTGCAAACGAAGCTTCAACTGGGCCATTACCTGTCGCGGCTTCTTGTTTAGCTTCGCCATCAATTCGCATTCCAATCGTAGAGCTTGCTACCGATTGTGAGTTAGAAGCTGAGTTAACAAATTCTAATTGGTATTTTTCGTCTTTGTCGTTAATTTGATTAAAGTAAATCATCGCCTCAAGGTCGTAATCGTATACTGTGCCTTTTTGGTCAGCCAACTCAATAAAGCTTTTATATAAGCCATCCATATCGTAATCAGATTTTTGATAGCCTAACTCTTCTAAGCGATGTTCAATAACATGGCGACCCGAACGCGAAGTCATATTTAATTGGTTACTTGGCACACCAACGCTTTCTGGCGACATAATCTCATAAGTATTTTGCGCTTTTAATACACCGTCTTGGTGAATGCCAGAACTATGCGCAAAGGCGTTTTCGCCAACAATCGCTTTATTTGGTTGTACTGGCATATTACAAATTTTAGCCACTTGGCGAGATGCGCGGTAAATTTCTTCACTTTTAATATCTGTGTATACTTTTAAATGGTCTTTGCGCATTTTCATGATCATCGCCACTTCTTCAAGCGAGCAGTTACCAGCCCGCTCACCAATGCCATTAATAGTACACTCAATTTGGCGTGCACCGGCTTGCACTGCAGCCACCGAGTTTGCTACTGCTAAACCTAAATCGTTGTGGCAATGCACACTTAAACGCGCTTTATCAATATTTGGCACGTTATTCATTAAATGACGGATCATTGCGGCGTACTCATCTGGCGTTACAAAACCAACGGTATCTGGCAAGTTAATAGTTGAAGCTCCGGCGTTAATTGCCTGCTCAACAATTTTACATAAATCCCAATGCGGGGTACGACCGGCATCTTCACAAGAAAATTCAACATCATCAGTATAGTTACGTGCCAATTTAATTGATTTAACAGCCATTGCCGTTGCATCGTCTAGGCTCATACGTAATTTATGTTCAAGGTGCAAAGGGCTTGTAGCAATAAAAGTATGAATACGGCTTTGTTGTGCTGTGCGAAGTGCTTCGCCACAGGCTTCAATGTCTTTGGCAACAGAGCGTGCTAAACCACAAATAATCGGACCTTTTACCTCGGTTGCAATACGTTGCACCGAGCGAAAATCAGCAGGGCTCGAAACCGGAAAACCCACTTCCATCACATCCACATTCAAGCGGCTAATTGTATGTGCTAATTGAATTTTATCATCTTCAGTAAGGCTTGCTTTAAGCGCCTGTTCGCCATCACGTAAGGTGGTATCAAAAATCCATACTTTATCTTGCTCTTGCATAACTGCCCCTCATTCCTATGTTACCCAAATTTCAATTAATCCCAGCCGCGAGATAAAAAAAACCCCGCAATTGCGGGGTTTTTAGTGTTCAACTCGATGCAAACACACTAATCCCCGCTCACTGACCATAGCAGTAAGAGGTTAAGTTTTAGTGTAATTAAACGAATAATATGCATCTTGTTTTCTTGTGTGTGTGTTCAGTGAAGCCTATTTTTAACATTACAAAGCGATGGAAGCAAGCATAAAAATTCTACAAAACAGATTTAAAAACGATTCAATTGGGTTTTTTAATTCAAACAAGGCACCCATTGAGAATTAAAATAACAAATACATGACTAGTGACGCTTAAATTAATAAGCACTGCAATATACCGTGCTTATATTAACTTTTTGCAATTTTTTTAAGCTATGCTTCTTTATTCGTTTCTCTTACGTAATGCCCGGCTCCACGAGTAATATAACGCAGCTGCCAAATAACGCGCTCAATCAATTCGTCGCGTTGCAACCCTTCTATATCGAGCGCCTCTGCACCCGCATTAAATACGAGCGTTACCATAGATTCAGCCTGAATATAGGCATGCATAGCATTACATTTAGTTTCACTTTCTAAATAATGAGCCAGCTCTAAAATAAAATGTTTTACCTCGCGGGCTACAGCGGCTCTAAATGCTTTAGAAGTCCCAGAGCGTTCTCGCAGCAACAACCTAAATTGGTTACTTGAGTTATCAATAAACTCCATAAAAGTAACCACTGAGGTATTTATAACACTGCCGCCATCGTTTGCTATTCGTCTGCGTGCTTGACGCATTAGTTGACGAAGGGTTAAACCGGCTTCGTCTACCATGGTTAAACCTAGCTCATCCATGTCTTTAAAATGACGATAAAAAGAAGTTGGGGCAATACCAGCTTCTCGTGCTACTTCGCGTAAACTTAAATTCGAAAAACTATGATCAGCACTCAGCTGATTAAATGCCGCTTGAATTAACGCCTGTCGTGTTTTTTGTTTCTGTTGCGCTCTAACACCCGACATCAACAGCTCCCTGAATTATTTTATATGAATATTTAGTGATATTAGCTCAATTGTCCAGTCTAATACTTGACGACGAGAGTTTGAAATACTATTTTAGCTTACAGTTGTACGCTGAGATTGAGAATTATGAATAAACCACCGATTATTTGGACAAACGTCCTATTTTTTAGCCTAACCTTTTTGGCGGCTGCCACACTTGTACCTTGGTACGCCATTAGCTACGGATTTACCAGCGCGCATTGGATTGCTTTTGTTGGCTGCATGTTTTATGCAGGCTTATCAATTACTGCTGGCTACCATCGATTATGGGCACATAAAACCTATAACGCACACCCTGCTGTTGAATTTATTTTTGCGCTTGGCGGTGCTTTTGCACTACAAAACAGTGCTTTGCATTGGAGTAGCGATCACCGTATACATCACGGTCAAGTTGACGACCCAATAAAAGACCCTTACGCGGCTACCAATGGTTTTTGGTATAGCCATATCGGCTGGATGTTACGTGACTACCAAGGCGATAGCTACGGTGATTATAGTAATTGTCGTGATTTACAGCGCAATAAAATAGTTATGTGGCAACACAAACATTACTTAAAGCTTGTGATTGCTATGAACGTAGGCTTGCCTCTAGCACTTGGTTTATTGGTTGGTGATGTGTGGGGGATGTTAATTCTTGCAGGTTTACTACGCTTAGTACTGAGTCAACACTTTACCTTTTTTATAAACTCAGTTGCACATATTTGGGGCTCTCGCCCATACACCGAAAAAAATACGGCACGTGATAACGGCTTTCTAGCGTTATTTACATACGGTGAGGGGTATCACAACTTCCACCATATTTTTGCAAGCGACTACCGTAACGGTATTAAATGGTTTCATTACGATCCAACAAAATGGATGATCCGCTCTTTAGCAGCTGTTGGTTTAGCTAATAAATTGAAGCGTACACCTGTTGAACGTATCGAAAAAGCAAAGGCCGAAACGCTCATGAGTAAAACGCAAACGCGTCTTGCAAAATTGCCTTTAGCACAAGATAAGATTACATTATTACAACAAGAGTACGATTTACTGCTGAAAAAACTGCAAAATTATTGTTCACTACAAAAACAAGTGTTAGAAGTTAAAAAAAATAACATGGCAAAGCAGTGTGAACGCTCAGCATTAATGGCACAATACCATGAGTTGGAAGCCGCCTGGGAAAATCAAAAACAGGCATGGCTAGCACTTAATGCGAGGTTATTAAAAGCCTCTTTTAATTAATTTAGGAGTGGCTGTGGCCAAACAACCAGAACAAAAAAAAGTACCCGTGACATACCAATATGATGCAATAATTATTGGCACGGGACCTGGCGGTGAAGGTACCGCCATGAACCTTTCAAAAAACGATAAAAAAGTAGCGGTTATTGAACGCCAAGAATCAGTTGGTGGCGGTTGTGTACATTGGGGAACAATTCCTTCAAAAGCGCTTCGCCACTCTGTTAGCCGCTATATTGAATACAAAGCAAATCCGTTATTCAATGTTGGTGAGCGCCCTAGCCGCTTAACATTTCCTGATATTTTACGTCACGCAAGTTCTGTTATTTCTAAGCAATCTAATTTACGTAGTAGCTTTTACGATCGTAACCGCATTCATATGTTTCAAGGTGATGCGAGCTTTGTAGATAAGCACACAATTGAAGTAAAAAGAAATGATGGTTCAACTGAGCGACTGACTGCTAAAACGATCGTTATATCAACGGGTTCACGCCCTTATCGCCCACCAGAGGTAGATTTTACGCATTCTCGTATTTACGAAAGTGACACAATACTTGGCCTTGAGCATGACCCTCATCGTGTACTGATTTATGGTGCAGGTGTAATTGGTTGTGAGTACGCGTCAATATTTAAAGGTTTAGGCGCTAAAGTTGATTTAGTTAATACACGCGACCGACTACTTGCTTTTATGGATGCTGAAATATCTGACGCACTTAGCTATCACTTTTGGAACAGCGGTATTGTTATTCGTCATAACGAAGAGTTTGACCGAATCGAGACGCGTGACGACTGCGTTATAATGCATTTAAAATCAGGTAAACGCGTAAAAGCTGACTGTATTTTATTTGCTAATGGTCGTACTGGTAACACTGATACACTAAATCTTGAAGCCATTGGCTTAAAAGCCGATAGCCGTGGCCAATTAAAAGTTAACGAAACATACCAAACAGAAATTGATAACGTTTACGCTGTAGGTGATGTAATAGGCTATCCAAGCCTTGCAAGTGCTGCGTTTGACCAAGGTCGTATAGCTGCTGATGCAATTGCATGTGGTAACTGCGATGACAGGCTGATTGTTGATATTCCGGCCGGTATTTATACCATCCCAGAAATGAGCTCAGTAGGTAAAACCGAGCAAGAGCTTACAGCTGCTAAAGTACCGTATGAAGTTGGCCGTGCTCAGTTTAAGCATTTGGCTCGCGCGCAAATTGCTGGTACTGAAGTAGGTAGTTTAAAAATATTATTCCACACCGAAACCAAAGAAGTACTTGGCGTACATTGTTTTGGCGAACGTGCCTCTGAAATTGTTCACATTGGCCAAGCTATTATGGAACAAAAAAATGGTGGCAATAATATCGACTACTTTGTAAATACCACATTTAACTACCCAACCATGGCTGAAGCCTACCGTGTTGCGGCATTAAATGGCTTAAATCGCTTATTTAAATAACCGCTTAAATAAGTAGTTTTAAAAGCCTTTATAAATAGGTAACAAAAAACCCGCAACTTAGCGGGTTTTTTACTTTTAAACAGTTTTAAAGCTTGTTTAAGTGACTATTACTTATGGTACTTAGCACTTAGCTCATGTACTGCATTAATGAATACGCCAGCATTTTCAGGGTCTACATCTGGTGTAATACCGTGGCCTAAGTTAAACACGTGGCCATTGCCTGTACCAAAGTCTTCTAAAATAGTGCCTACTTCTTGGCGAATACGCTCTGGTGTACCGTGTAACATAGATGGGTCCATATTACCTTGTAGAGCTACTTTATCACCCACGCGGCGCTTAGCGTCGCTGATATTAATAGTCCAATCAAGACCGATTGCATCACAGCCTGTTGCTGCAATAGCTTCAATCCATTGACCACCATTTTTAGTGAACAAAGTAACCGGTACTTTACGACCATCGTATTCACGAATTAAGCCATCTACAATTTTATGCATGTATTGTAGTGAAAATTCGTTGTAATCGCGCGGGCTTAATACACCGCCCCATGAGTCAAATACCATTAGCGATTGCGCGCCAGCTTTAATTTGAGCATTTAAGTAATCAATAACTGAATCAGCTAACTTATCGAGTAATAAATGAAGTGTTTGCGGCTCTGCAAACGCCATTTTTTTGATTTTACCAAATACTTTGCTGCTACCGCCTTCAACCATATAAGTTGCTAGCGTCCAAGGTGAACCAGAAAAACCAATAAGCGGTACTTCGCCTTTAAGCTCACGACGGATAGTGCTTACTGCGTTCATTACGTAGCCAAGCTCGTCTGTAGGGTCTAACTTTGGAATTTTTTTAACATCAGCAAGAGATGAAATAGGACGTTCGAACTTAGGGCCTTCGCCAGTTTCAAAGTAAAGACCTAAACCCATCGCATCTGGAATCGTTAAAATATCACTAAATAATATAGCGGCATCTAACGGGTAGCGACGTAATGGCTGCAGTGTAACTTCACATGCAAGCTCAGCATTACGGCACAGGCTCATAAAATCGCCCGCTTGTGCACGTGTAGCGCGATACTCTGGTAAATAGCGTCCTGCTTGGCGCATCATCCATACCGGAGTTACATCAACAGGTTGTTTTGCAAGTGCACGTAAATAACGGTCGTTTTTTAATTCGCTCATGGCGTAAATGATCCTAAGACTTGTATAAATTGTGCAAGATTGTACCACCATATTCTCCGACCCTCTATTGCTTAGGGACGAAAACAGCTTTACCTAGAGGTAGATCAATAGAATGGAGTTTTTTAATCCCTTTTGACTATAAAATAAACAAAAATAAATAACATTTAAAACTTTTCATTAATACGTTTGCAACATTACAAAAACCTTGTTATTGTTTGTCCCGCGTTAACAAAAACAATAATAAAAATCTTAAAACAATAAAAATAAATGTTTTAAAATAATAACAATAAAAATCATCTCATAAAAATAAGAAAGCTTGTTATAACAAGTCACTGAAAGAAATTAGACCACCGTAACTGGTGGTTTTTTCTTGCCTAAAATAAAATCTCTCGCCTTAGATTATATAAAAAGGTACACCCCTCAAAGTAGCTCAACTTTACTTGTTGATATACGCGCAAATTAAATATATCTTGATGTACATAAACTTATTATATTCTAATTGAAAGACCAACCCAGCTAGGAGAACAGTTATGCTGACGCGTGTAGAAAAAGCTCAACAAAAATGGGGTGGTAGCCACACAGTAATTGATAAATGGCTAAACGAACGCCAAGAACTTATTGTACTTTACTGCAAAATTGCAGGCTTTACGCCGTACGAGAAGCAAGATCAAGCATTGCCAGAGCCAAAACTAATTGAATCATTTTGCCAGCTTTTAATGGATTACCTATCTGCAGGCCATTTTGAAGTATATGACGATATAGCAAAAGCATGCGAAAAAAAGGGCTTACAAAGCCAAGAGCTTGCAAACTCTATTTACCCGCGTATTTCTAGCACAACCGATGTGGCGTTAGATTTTAATGATAAGTACGCAGAAGTAGACAAAGAAGACTTATTAAAAGACTTTGATAATGACTTATCTGTTATTGGTGAGGCATTAGAAGCACGTTTTGCACTTGAAGATGAGCTTATTGATAACTTGTTTTCTAATCACACGAATTAATACGTTACTTACACGTATTAAAAAAGGGACCTAGGGTCCCTTTTTGCATTTACACAATAAGCTTATTACTGTGCTGGTGCTTCTTCATTTTGAATTTCAAGTAATTCAACTTCAAATACAAGTGTTGAATTAGCTGGAATCTTACCTAAGTCACGGTCGCCGTAAGCAAGTTCTGAAGGTATAGTGAACTTGTACTTAGAACCCACTGACATAAGTTGTAAACCTTCAGTCCAACCCGCAATTACGCGGTTAAGAGGGAAAGTTGTCGGTTCGTTACGTGCATATGAGCTATCAAACTCAGTACCGTCTAATAAAGTCCCTTTGTAGTGTACTTTAACTACATCAGTTGCCACTGGCTTTTCGCCATCGCCTTCGCTAAGTACTTCGTACTGTAGACCCGACTCAGTTACTGTAACGCCTTCTTTTTTAGCGTTGTCAGCTAGGTATTTAGCGCCTGCTTCTTTACTTTTTTCAGACTCTACTTTAGCTTTTTCTTCTTGCTTAGTACGTACTGATGTATCTAGTGCAGTTAATACTTCGCGAATTTTTTCTTCGTCAATTTTTGCATTGCCAGCAAGCGCATCTTCAAAACCACGAATTAAAAGTGCTTGGTCTAGTTCAATACCAATTTCTGTTTTGTCTGCTAGGTCTTTATTTAAAAAGTTACCTACAGATGCACCAATACCGTATGCTTGTTGCTGTTCTACAGTGTCTAATTTAACTTCAGCTTGTTCTTTTTTTGCTTCTTGATTACAAGCTGTAAGCGCTAAAACTGACGCTGCAATCAATGACAATCTAATCGTCTTTTTCATTTTAAATCTCCGACATACTTTGCAGTTGTCATTTTAATGTATTATTACTAGTGAAAGATTAACGGCCCACATGATAGGCTGCTTGTTTAATGACTAAATTCCATATTGTTAGCTAAACTAAAAACATATCCAGTGATTAGACAAACAACCTAGGCATTTAACGCGTCCTAGTCTAACCTCTCAGTCACTAAGAGTTAAGGGGAAATACCTGTAATATGTCGATATTTCGTACTTTTTTAATCGTATTTAGCTGTTTTTTAGCCTTCGCCTGTACCGATAAAAAACAACACGCTGTAGCAAGTTACGAACATGCTGCACAAGGTGCGTTTTCATCAACAGCTTCAAACGATGGTAAATACAGTTTGATCTCCTCTATCAACCATGGGGTCGCCCTGTGGGATAATCAACAGCAGGTGCTAAAATACCAATGGTTTCAGCAGCAGTCACAAGACAGCCTAGTGTACGCTGTTGCCATTGCTTTTGATAACAGCGTGGCTGTTACCGCCGAAAAAACCACGTTTGCTGTGTGGGATATAGCCACAGGCAAAAATCAAGGTTATTACAAAATACAAAAAGCCAGTATTTGCGATATTGCTATTAGCAATCAAGGCCGTAGTGTTTTATACGGCCGTAGCGACGGCGTTGTCGTATTTGTAAACCTAGAAACTGGGCGTCGTATTGAGTTTTTAGGTCATCAAGATAAAGTTAACACCGTTGACCTGTCACCTAACGGACGCTTTGCCTTAAGTGGTTCTAACGATTATGTTGCTTACTTTTGGGATACACGTACCGGACAAGTAATTCATCGTTTTAATCACCCAACGCGTGTTACCCAAGTAACGCTCGATCCACAAGGTCGCTATGCGTTTACGGCCGATAGTATGGCACAAGCAAATGTATGGAAGCTGACTACAGGTGATCTTGTGAGTAAACTGAAGTATATTGCGCGTCAGAAAATTTTTACTGCTGTGCGCTTTAACGAACAAGGCACTTTGCTTGCAACCGGCTCGCCAAATAAGCGTGTAGATTTGTGGCAAATACCAAGCGGTGAAAAAATTCAAACTTGGCAGGTTACCCCGCGCGAAGGCAGTAAGCCTAAATCGGCGGTGGTGCTAGATGTGACATTTACAGATAACGGTAAGTCGTTGTTAACCGAAAGCTCCAGCGGGATCGCAGAGCGATTTATTATACGAGAGAATAATGAACACAATTGAACATCGCTTAATGGAACTTGAAGCCAAAGTGGCTTTTCAAGACGAAACGATTGAAGTCTTAAATGATGAAATAAAAGTGCACCAACAGCTGTTAGCAAAAATGAAACGCCAAACCGAGCTGCTAGCAGAAAAAATTAAAGAGTCGCAGTCATCATCATCTATGATGTCTGAAGTACCTGAGCCGCCTCCACCGCATTACTAAAATCGGTAAAAATTAGGCAATAAAAAACCGGGTTAGTCGCCCGGTTTAAATACACCAATTACTTGTTCAAATTGGCGAGTAGACGCCTGCACAGCATTATCGGGTTGCGCCATTTTATGACCACACTCAACACACTCTACTTTTTCAACATCATGTTCTCTGTATAGCATCATAGTATCCATGGCTTTGCAGTCAGGGCACGATGCACCAGCAATAAATCGCTTCTTTTGTCTCACAACATTTTTCCTGTGGTTTGAACTGCTGTCATTTTATCGTATAACTTCACTTGTTGATACGCTTGATAAGAGCATTAAGTTCTATGTTATGATAGCGCCAACTTAACAAGGGCACAGCAAAGTAACACATTCATGATCCAAATCTCAGAAATAGAACTACTTCGTGGCGGTAAAGCCTTATTAAAAAACGCATCAGCTACGTTATTTCCAGAACACAAAGTAGGCCTTGTTGGCGCTAATGGCTGTGGAAAATCAACGTTATTTGGTTTACTAAAATCAGAACTACAACTAGATGCCGGTAACTGCAGCATTCCAAAAGATTGGTCTATCGCCTCTGTTAAGCAAGAGACACCTGCCCTTGAAATAAGCGCGATTGATTATGTACTTCAAGGCCACCCAGAATACTACGAAATGCGTATAGCACTGCGTGAGGCCGAGAAAAACAACGATGGCGACACACAAGCTAAAGTACATATTCAGCTTGAAAACATTAAAGGCTATAGCATTGAATCAACCGCAGGTGAGCTATTACACGGCTTAGGCTTTGCCAATAACCTTATAGAAAATCCTGTAAGCTCGTTTTCGGGTGGTTGGCGTATGCGTTTAAACCTTGCCCAAGCATTAATACGCGACGCCGATTTACTATTACTCGATGAGCCAACAAACCACCTTGATTTAGATGCCGTTTATTGGCTTGAACGCTTTTTGCGTGCTTATACCGGCACCCTTGTACTTATATCGCATGACCGTGAGTTTTTAGATGCGGTGGTTGATCAAATTTGGCATGTAGATAAGCAACTTATTAACGTGTACAAAGGTAACTACTCGCAGTTTGAGCGCCAAAAAGCTGAGCGCTTACTACAACAACAAGCAATGTTTGATAAGCAACAAGATCAAATTGCTCACCTTGAGCAGTTTATAACGCGCTTTAAAGCAAAAGCCAGTAAAGCTAAACAAGCACAAAGCCGTGTGAAAGCGCTTGAACGCATGGAAAAACTAGCGCCGGCACATGCCGACTCGCCATTTAACTTTGAGTTTGCAGAGCCAAAAGCATTACCAAACCCACTAATGACAATAGATAAAGCCAAAGCGGGTTATGGTGACGTCACTATTTTAAATAATATAGAGCTAAACCTTGTACCAGGTAGCCGAATTGCTTTATTAGGTCGAAATGGCGCAGGTAAATCAACGTTAATTAAACTGCTTTCTGGTGATTTAGAGCCGCAAGCGGGCGAAGTTGTTCAGCATCACGGATTAAATATTGGTTACTTTGCGCAGCATCAACTTGAATCTCTTGATTTAAAAGCCAGTGCAATAATGCACTTACAACGCCTCGACCCAAAAGCCACTGAGCAATCACTACGTGACTTTTTAGGTGGTTTCGCCTTTATTGGCGATAAAGCACTTGAGCCTGTAGCCCCTTTTTCGGGCGGCGAAAAAGCACGTTTAGTACTTGCCATGTTGGTATATCAAAAGCCAAACCTGCTGCTTCTCGATGAGCCAACTAACCACCTTGATTTAGAAATGCGCCATGCACTTGTTATGGCACTGCAAGGCTTTGAAGGCGCTATGGTTACCGTATCACACGACCGCCACATGCTTAAAAATACCGCCGATGAGTTTTACTTAGTAGATGACGGCAAAGTAACCCAGTTTGGTTACGACTTAGATGCGTATTACCAGTGGTTACTTAATGCCAATAAAGAAGCGGTTAAAGCGCAGCAAAGCGACGAGCCTAAAGCAAATCCGGGTGTTAACCGTAAAGAGCAAAAACGCTTAGAGGCTGAGTTTAGAAAGGCCACTCAACCACTTAAAAAGCAAATTGAAAAGCTTGAAAAGCAACTCGATAAATTCACCGCCGAGTTAAGTGAAGTTGAAGTGACCTTAGGTGATAACGAACTCTACAACGACGACAACAAAGCCAAGCTTAAAGAGTTATTAGCCAAGCAAGCAACCCTTACGCCTAAACTTAACGACGTTGAAGAAGAGTTACTTATGGCACTTGAAGAAATGGAAGAAAATGAGCAGGCATTCGCCGATGAACTTGCTCAATAGCGACCATTTTTGGCAATTTGCGTGCACTTTGTACGCAAAGCCAGAGCAACAAACAACCTTGCTGGCACTACAAAACCAGCAAGGAAAAAATGTTAATTTATGCTTATTACTGCTTTATTTAGACTCATTAAATTTAAGTATTAATACCCAACAGCTAAACGAGTTAATAAACGTAACTAGTGACTTTGATACTTATGCATTACAACCTCTGCGCGCCGCTCGAAGCTATTTAAAAGCTAACCAGAATGCGATAAGTGATTACGCCACAATACGCGCAGAGTTACTAAGCGCTGAGCTAAAGCTTGAAAAACAACAGCAACATATGTTGATTGAAACAGTAAATGAGCATGAATTAGTTAAGCTTTCTGAGCCAAACAACATTGAGCTATATGTGAAAGCTACTTAGGGTATTAGTTTTTATACCCTCCTCCACTTCTTATTTTCTTTGTGCAAAAAAACCTTCAAGTAATTTACTCACAAAGAGGTTAAGAGGCGCTTCGCTTTTAGAGGAAAACAAACTAAATTACTTAGATATAAATATTGAGCAGTTTGTTGCTCTACCCTCATTTACTTCTCATTCTTTTCTCTTTGTGCAAAAGGTCTTTAAGTACTTTATTCACAAAAAGGTTAAAGCGTTTCGCTTTTAGATAAAGTGAAAAAAAATGAGTTACGATCAGCTCACTATTTTAAGAGAAAACTCTCTTAGCTCTCAGTGATAATAACTTACCAACCCTTAAAACATGATCTAAATCAACTTAGCGTCACTCCTACAGCTGCTTAGAAAAATAACTTGATCTCGATCACGTTGCGACCTGCAAACACCGCCTATGATTAACCCATCAACAACGAGGGGAGCAACTCATGAACGTATTCTTTAGAGACTTTTTTACAGATCCAGTTTTATTTATGTCTTTTGGGTTTTTAACCATCGTTGTTTCTTTGTGTATCTTTTTTGCTTTTTTCTTTTTGAAAAAAATACATGACGCAGAAATTCCCGAACAAAATTAAGCACGACGCACTAAAGCGCCTTATTAGTTTACTAGTTAGGCGCTTTTTATTTTCTGAAGCGAAAAATTTGATACACTAGCTTTTCGTTTAATACAAAGTGCGTAGTACAAACATGATCTCTCAGTTCAAACCAGCATGGTGGATGACCAATCGTCACGTTCAGACCATAATGCCGCGTTTTTTCCGCCCATTTCACAATACGTCCTACGAACTTGAGCAACTTGATACACCTGATGGTGACTTTATTGAGCTTGCATGGTCACTTCCACATAATGAAACCGCACCACTTGCTGTTGTTTTGCATGGCCTTGAGGGCAATATAAATAGCTTTTATGCCAAAGGCATGATGAAGGCATTAAAAAAACAAGGTTATGCAGTTGTGCTTATGCACTTTAGAAATTGCTCAACCGAAGTAAATCGCCTACCACGTGCTTATCACAGCGGTGACACCGCCGATTTAGCTTTTTTTATAAATCACTTAAAGCTGCAATTTCCTAAGCGCACTATGGTCGCTGTTGGTTTTTCATTGGGCGGTAATGTACTTGCCAAATACTTAGGTGAAGAACGCGAAAAATGCCCATTAAGTGCAGCAGCGGTGGTATCTGCTCCTTATGATTTGTCGTCATCGAGCGATGTTATTCGTAAAAGCTTAGGTAAAATTTACCAAAAATATCTGCTCGATCGGATGAAAAAATCAATGCAGCGAAAGCTGCCACAAATTAAGCAGCAAATTTCATTAACGCCAAAACAGTTAATGAAAATTGACGATTTATTAGAGTTTGATAATCAGTTAACAGCCCCTCTACATGGTTTTGAAAACGCACACGATTACTACCGTAAAGCCAGTGCTATGCCGTATTTGAAAGATATCGCTGTACCCACACTTATTATTCATTCCAAAGACGACCCTATGCTCTCAATTAAAGCCGTACCGAGTAGGCAAGACGTAAATGAGCATGTTACGCTGCGCATCTCTGACAAGGGCGGGCATGTTGGTTTTATTAGCGGTAAAAATCCGTTTAAACCTATATTTTGGTTAGAAAAAGCCGTCCCTCATTATTTTAGCCAGCACGTATCAAATAAAGCGAGTAACAAGTATTAATGATTATCCCTTTTGAACAACTCGATCAAGACACTCTTTATAACTTAATCGAAAGCTACGTATTACGCGAAGGTACCGATTATGGTGAAGTAGAGGCAAGCATCGAATCTAAAGTAAGCCAAGTAAAGCTGCAGCTTAAAAATGGCGAAGCGATGGTGT
Organism: Pseudoalteromonas sp. HL-AS1; assembly: GCF_031198785.1. Taxonomy (NCBI): domain Bacteria; kingdom Pseudomonadati; phylum Pseudomonadota; class Gammaproteobacteria; order Alteromonadales; family Pseudoalteromonadaceae; genus Pseudoalteromonas; species Pseudoalteromonas sp. HL-AS1. The sequence goes on along the minus strand of NZ_CP133569.1, from coordinate 129,886 downwards.
TTTTCTCAGAATTACACGAGTCTGTAACTATAATTTCAAAAGGTGAATTTAAAGCGCTGCAAAGTGAAGAGCATCAAGCACAGTCGTTTGATTAGGGCGTAGTACTTGTAACTTTTGAATTGAACGTACACAATGGCTTTTTACCCAAAGAGCCAAAACATGATAAAACTCAGCACTCTAGTGGTAGCCATATCACTAGCTTTAACTAGCCAAGCCCAAGCAGAACAAACAATAACAGCATCTGATAAGGCAATTAAACTCGCTAAAGATACCATTTTAATTGATACCCATATTGACGTACCTTATCGAATTCACGAAAGCTGGGTTGATGTAACCAAAGCAACTAGTGATGGCGATTTCGACTATCCTCGCGCTGTAAAAGGCGGTTTAAACGCACCGTTTATGTCGATTTATATTCCTGCGCATTTAGAGTTTGAGGGTAAAGGAAAAAGCTACCAGCTAGCCAATCAAATGATTGATAGTATGGAAGCCATAGTCCAGCGCGCACCCAATAAGTTTGCTATTGCTAACTCAAGCTCTGATATTGAAGAGCAATTTAAACAAGGTAAGCTGTCTATAGCCATGGGTATGGAAAATGGCTCTCCAATCGAAGGTGATATGAAAAACCTTCAGCACTTTTACGACCGTGGCATTCGTTACATCACGCTAGCGCACTCGCAAAGCAACCATATTTCGGATTCGTCTTACGATATACGCCGTAAATGGAAAGGCTTAAGCCCATTTGGTAAAAAGCTTGTCACTGAAATGAATAATATAGGCATGCTAATTGACGTATCGCATATTTCTGATGATGCGTTTTATCAGGTTATGGAGCTCTCTAAAACGCCAGTAATTGCCTCTCATTCATCACTTCGTAAATACACGCCTGGCTTTGAGCGTAATATGAATGACGATATGCTATTAGCGCTGAAAGAAAATGGCGGTGTTATTCAAATCAATTTTGGCTCAAGCTTTGTTACCGCTAAAGCAGGTAGCTGGGGCAAGCAATTAAAAAGTACAAAAGAGTCAGCTAAAAAAGAAGGTACTAAGTTAAGTAAAGATTTTGATGCTGCGTACCGTGCTAAAAATCCGTATCCATTTGCAAGTCTTGAGCAAGTACTTGACCATATTGATCACGTAGTTGAGCTAATTGGTATTGGTTATGTAGGTATTGGCTCTGATTATGATGGAGTTGGCGATTCATTACCTATCGGCTTAAAAGATGTATCTAGCTACCCAAATCTAGTTCAAGGTTTGATAGACAGAGGTTACAGCGACACCGATATTAAAAAGATTTTAAGCGGCAATACACTAAGAGTGTGGAAACAAGCTGAGCAATACGCAAAATCGCATTAAGCTTTACGCGCTAGGCTTAGGTCTAGCGCTTATAGCCAATTTAAACACCGTATTTCGCCACTCACGCCCCGCCTTCTTAATTAACCCGTATATTTCATCCTCATTTAACACATTTTTTAACAGACTTATATTTCGAAAACAGATAAATTACCCATTTTAGAGGCAGATTATTTTATGACTATAAACAAAGGAACTATTGCGATTACTATAGCAACACTTGCCTTGGTAATTTCATGCTACGGAACATTTTTTAAAGATCAGTCCAGTTCGCTTAATAAACCCAAGCAGCAACAGCTAAGCCCCACAGTTTCTATTAGTACTCCTGCAGAATATCAGCAATCAAATGAAGCCTTAATTGACGAACTAAGCAAGAAAGTAAGTTCGCTACAACGCAAAGTAGCAAACTTAACACTGCACGCTAATGGCTCTTATCAAGAACAAGATACCGACGAATTTAAGGAACTTGTTCTTGACGTACTAGAGGAAAAACAGCAGCAAGAAGATGAAAAACGACGTGAGCAAAATCCTCTTTATAGCTTTTATGCAGACTTACCAGAAGACTATGATTTAAGGATCAAATCAGAACCTGATTATGCTAAACAAATAAACTCTCAATTAAGAGAGCAAACTTTAGATCCAAGCATCTCTGATTTAAATAGGTTAGCTGCACTGAGCCAACTGCAAATGAATATGTTTATCTTGAATAAATCGAGTATGCCTGAGTATGACTATGAAGTAGTAGGTAACATTTTAAATTTAGCGAACAACAGTAGTGACGAAAAATTTAAAATTCAAGCTGTTGAGTTAACAACTCAAACACCGGTACTTGATTACCGCCTTGCAGAGCAATTTACAAACTTGTTAGAGCAAGACACGAATGATTATATCCGTCGCTTAGCTGCACAAGGGTTGATGGCGCAATACTACCAAGCTCAAAATAAACAAGATGGTTATACGAAGCAAATGGCGCAGCATCTACTTTCAGTTTATAACAATAGTTCTGACAATGCAGTCAGGACAACGCTTGACGAAATGATGGGTAACCAAGATATGCTTGATGAGTTACGTAAGAATGCTGGTTACTAACTGATTAAGTTCATGCTCCTACTCTGTTACAGCGATAACATTAATACTTTTAATGCTTAATGCATTACAACAGTTGATTACTCAACGATAGTTGCTACAAAGCACCGATGCCTAAGGTAAGAGAGCCACCTTCACATTACATAAATTACAGGCATTAAAAAACCCGAGACTAAGCTCGGGTTTTTTTAATGCTTAATGCATTACAACAGTTGATTACTCAACGATAGTTGCAACAACACCAGCACCAACAGTACGGCCACCTTCACGGATAGCGAAACGAAGACCTTCGTCCATCGCGATTGGCGCGATTAGAGTTACTGTCATCTTGATGTTATCACCAGGCATTACCATTTCTACGCCTTCTGGTAACTGTACGTCACCTGTTACGTCAGTTGTACGGAAGTAGAACTGTGGACGGTAACCTTTGAAGAATGGAGTATGACGACCACCTTCATCTTTAGAAAGTACGTATACTTCTGAAGTGAATGTTGTGTGTGGGTTGATTGAACCATGCTTAGCTAGTACTTGACCACGTTCAACGTCTTCACGCTTAGTACCACGTAGAAGTGCACCAATGTTCTCACCAGCACGACCTTCGTCAAGAAGCTTACGGAACATTTCAACACCAGTACAAGTAGAACGAGTTGTATCATTGATACCAACAATTTCTACTTCGTCATTGATGCGGATGATACCAGCTTCAACACGACCAGTTACAACAGTACCACGACCCTGGATTGAGAAAACGTCTTCGATAGGCATGATGAATGGCTTATCGATGTCACGCTCTGGCTCTGGGATGTAAGAGTCAAGTGCGTTTGCAAGCTCAACAATCTTATCTTCCCACTCTTTCTCGCCTTCTAACGCTTTAAGCGCAGAACCAGCGATTAGAGGTAAGTCATCACCTGGGAAATCGTATTCAGAAAGAAGTTCACGAACTTCCATTTCTACTAGTTCAAGTAGCTCTTCGTCATCAACCATGTCACATTTGTTCATGAATACGATGATGTAAGGAACGCCAACCTGACGAGAAAGAAGGATGTGCTCACGCGTTTGTGGCATAGGGCCATCTGTCGCAGCAACTACTAAGATCGCGCCGTCCATTTGAGCAGCACCAGTGATCATGTTTTTAACATAATCGGCGTGACCAGGACAATCTACGTGTGCGTAGTGACGTGTAGGTGTATCGTATTCAACGTGAGACGTTGAAATAGTGATACCACGTTCGCGCTCTTCTGGAGCGTTATCGATTGATGCGAAATCTTTAGCAACACCGCCGTATACTTTTGCAAGTACGTTAGTGATTGCTGCAGTTAGTGTAGTTTTACCGTGGTCAACGTGGCCGATTGTACCAACGTTTACGTGCGGTTTTACGCGTTCAAACTTTTCTTTTGCCATGACGGAACCTATCAGTTTTGTGTATCTAAATTACATATGAAAATAATCCACCAAAGGTAGATTAAGTTAATCTTTTTCAAATAGTATTTTCTGACAGATAAAGGAAGTAATCAAGGAGATTCTTAGGACTGGTGCTGATAGGCAGAGTCGAACTGCCGACCTCACCCTTACCAAGGGTGCGCTCTACCAACTGAGCTATATCAGCAACACAAGAACTGGAGCGGGCAGCGGGAATCGAACCCGCATCATCAGCTTGGAAGGCTGAGGTAATAGCCATTATACGATGCCCGCATAAAAATCTGTTCTTAAACTACCTCTAACCGTCAAGAATAAAGTGGTGGAGGGAGCTGGATTCGAACCAGCGAAGGCTGAGCCGTCAGATTTACAGTCTGATCCCTTTGGCCGCTCGGGAACCCCTCCACGATAATTCTCTACTAATTCACTTCCGGTAAAAGGAAAGTGGTGCCGACTAACCGAGTCGAACGGTTGACCTACTGATTACAAGTCAGTTGCTCTACCAGCTGAGCTAAGTCGGCACTGCTTTAGTACGGGGCGAGATATTAGAGTAAGGTTTATTGGGATGCAACTATAAAATTAAAAAAAGTGTAAATTTTTAGTTTAAATGCTCAATATTCACGCGAAAACACGTTTTTTTGCACTTTTTTATGTTGTTTTGCTTAGCTGGTGCCAGTAATTTAACCCCTTCATTACGAGTAATGAATCAAAAATACTTCCCTCAAATTGCTGTTGTAAAAGCAAGCCATAGCCACCAGCAAAAATTAATTGTACTTTTTTCTCTGTTTTTTTATCCATTAAGTGCAACTTAGCTTGCTCAATTGCTCCAATGGTTGCCACTAAAGCACCATTTTTTAAACCATTAGGCGTATTTTTACCCAGTTCATTGGTAAATGGAGTTTTACCATCATCAAAAACACGTTGAGTATTTTGTGTAAGTGATGAGGTCATTAAATCAAGCCCAGGTAAAATCCAGCCACCTAAATGCAACCCTTCACTACTAAGCACATCAATTGTTGTCGCAGTACCCGCATCAACAACAATGCATGCTGTGTTTGGATATAACGTAAATCCAGCAATAAGCGCAAGCCACCTGTCTATGCCTAAGTTAGCTACATGCTCGTAAGCGCATACAAGATCTCCAAGCGTTTTGGTTACCTTGGCTTCAAAACAAATAATATTATTGCTAGCCGCTTGCGCGAGAATATTGTTTAGTAAATCACTGCGCCCTACACATGCATAAATCACTTCGGTTATTTGTAACCAAGGCAGGTTATTTATATCTGCCGGTTGTGCTTGCTCGTTATGCCACAATACAGCTTTTAATGATGTATTTCCTACGTCGATCAATAATCTCATAATTGCGCCTTTCTAAGGGAGATTTCCCCGCCGTAATAACTTTTTACTTCCCCGTCTTGGCGAATTCGTATTCCACCTTGTGCGTCAATACCTTCACATATTCCACGCCAACTTCGGTGTCCTGTATTTAGTTCAACATATTCACCAGCAAACGCATTGAGCGAATTCCATTGCTCATACATGGCTTGCAAACCCGTTTGACGATACTGCGCTAAACGCTGCTCTAAATGGTGAGTAAGAGAAGCCACAAGTTGGTTTTTATCGAGCTTTTGAGTATGTTGATTTAAGTCGGTCCACGCTTGGTCTATATGCTGACTAAAGCTCTCAGGCATTTGTAAATTAATACCGATACCAATCACTAACTGACAAGGTCCTTGCGGTTGTCCATCTAATTCAACCAATACACCTGCAAGTTTTTGCTTATTTATATAAATATCGTTAGGCCACTTAAGTTCTACGTCAACTTGGTATAACGCTTTAATAGCATCATAAACAGCAAGACCTACTGCAATTGATACGCCCATTGCAGCTTGTAAGCCGTCATCTAAACGCCAAAAATAACTGTAATACAGATTAGCGCCAAATGGGGACTGCCAAACACGGCCGCGTCTACCACGTCCTGCTTGCTGCATTTCAGCAACAATAACAGTGCCAGACTCAAGCGCTGTTTTGGCCTGTATACGGCGCATAAGCTCGCTGTTAGTCGAATCAATAATAGGGTGTACTTCTACATCGGCAGTATTTGCACCTAGCGCTTTGTAGTGCTGATCAATTTGCGTTTTATTTAAAAGGCCCACCTGACTATTCAAACAATAGCCTTTGCCAGTCACTTTAAAAATATCCAAGCCCATTTCTTGTAACGTTTTAATATGTTTACTTACCGCAGCTCGGCTAATACCTAGCTTTTCACCCAAGGCTTGACCAGATACAAACCCTCCTTGGTTGAGTGCATTTAAAATAGCGAGTTTGTTTCCATCAGGTGCTTTCATTACTTAGGCTCCGCGTTAATATGGCATTCGCTGCGTGCATCCATTAAACGTACTTCGTGCTCTAACATAATGTTGTAACGCGTATAAACAACTTGCTGAATGTGTTTAATCATTTTTATTAGGTCGCTGCCTTCACTATTTCCGTGATTAACAAGTACTAGAGCTTGGTGTTGATGCACTTCTATACCTGCCTCGCGGTGCCCTTTTAAACCACTTTGATCGATTAACCAACCTGCCGCGACCTTGTGATGACTTTGCCCATATTCGTAATGAGGTAAATCGGCAAATTGCTTTAATAGTTCAGCTAACTGCTGGTTGGTTATTATAGGGTTTTTAAAAAAGCTGCCCGCATTGGCAAGTGTATATGGGTTAGGTAATTTGCTATCACGCGTTTTTATAACCTGATCGAATACAGCTTGCGGGGTGATGCTTGAGAGCTGCTGCAAAGGGCCATAACTTAATGCTGGTTGCCATTTTTTTGGGAGCGCTAAGTGTACTTGCGTGATCACCGCTTTATTTTTAAGGGCATGTTTAAATATTGAATCTCTGTAAGCAAATTCACATTGCTCGTTATTTAATGAATGCATAGTGTTAGTGGTTATATCAAAGTACTCTACCAACTCAACAAATTTAGCTATCTCAACGCCATAAGCACCAATGTTTTGTACCGGCGATGCGCCAACAGTGCCCGGTATAAGTGCTAGATTTTCAAGCCCTGGTATATTTTTCTCTAATAAATAGCTAACTAGTTGATGCCAGTTTTCGCCTGCGGCAATACTTATTAGTGTGTCGCTCTCGCGCTCGGTAATTTTAATACCTTTTAAAGCTATTTTTATAACCGTACCCATGTAGTCATTTAAAAATACGGTATTACTGCCCTCGCCCAGCAAACAAAACGGGGCACTAAAATTTTGCGTTTTAAGTTGCTCAAGCTGAGTAATTTCAACAAAATTTTGGCATTGGCTGTTTAATGCGAATGTATGTAAGGAGTGTAATGAATGCGCCACAAAGCTCTCTAAAAATACCGGTAACTAATCGCAATAGTTTACCTCATCGTCGCAAATGTGGCACTAGATTGTAAAAATCACTCAACCCGCCGTGTCAATCGTGATATAAAACCAGCACTTTTTTATTTGTGTTCAGAGTAATGATGAAAATTAAACCTCTTTTTTTAAGCCTCGCTATGGCGGGTATGTGTTCGCAAGCAATGGCTAATGCGATTGACCAAAACTCGTATGCTAACCTTGATGATGTTGTTACTACTCACTTAAACCTTGATTTAGATGTCGATTTTGCCGACAAGCAGTTAGAAGGTTTTGTAGAGCATATTCTTCAGTGGAACAACAGCAAAAGTAGAACTCTCGTACTTGATACCCGCGACTTAGACATTGATAAAGTAATGTACAAAGAGCAAAGCGGCAACTGGAAAAAAGCGACTTTTGATTTAGCTAAGCGAGATGACGTTAAAGGTTCAAAGCTTACTATTGTGTTTAAAAACCAAGCTGAAGTAGTTCGTATTTATTACAACAGTCGTCCAGAAGCTTCAGGCCTGCAATGGTTAACACCAGAGCAAACGGCAAGTAAAACGCATCCATTTATGTACAGCCAATCGCAAGCAATTCATGCACGTAGTTGGATCCCAGTGCAAGATACACCCGCAATGCGTGTAACTTACTCTGCACGAATTCATACACCAAAAGATATACGTGCTGTAATGAGTGCCGACAACAAAGATGCGCTTTATAAAGATGGCGACTACATTTTTGATATGCCACAAGCAATTTCACCTTACCTAATTGCTATTGGCGCAGGTAACTTAGAATTTAAAGCAATGTCGCATCAAACAGGCATATTTGCTGAACCGACAATTTTAGATGCCTCAGTTGCTGAATTTGACGACACCCAAGCCATGATCGATAAAACAAACGCGATGTACGGCGAATATGCATGGAGTCGCTACGACTTATTAATGCTACCACCAAGTTTTCCGTTTGGTGGCATGGAAAACCCACGCTTATCATTTATTACTCCAACGGTTGTTGCCGGTGATAAAAGCTTAGTTAACCTTATTGCTCATGAGCTTGCTCATTCTTGGTCAGGTAACTTAGTAACTAACGCAACGTGGGAAGATTTATGGTTAAACGAAGGTTTTACCTCGTACGTTGAAAACCGCATTATGGAAGAAGTATTTGGCCGTGACCGTGCGGTTATGGAACAAGCACTTGATTCAGCGTCTTTACGCGCACAACTTAAAACAATTGATGCACCAGATACACGCCTTAATTTAAAACTTAACGGCCGCGACCCAGACGATGCATTCAGTTCAGTGCCTTACACTAAAGGTCAATTATTTTTAATTTACCTAGAAAACAAATATGGTCGCGATAAATTTGACCCGTTTGTAAAAGCGTACTTTAAAGAGTTTTCGTTTAAATCACTTACTACCGCGCAATTTGTTACTTACTTAAAAGCTAACTTAATTGAAAAGTATCCTGATGTTGTAAGCATGGATAAAGTAAACGAATGGATTTTTGAACCTGGATTACCAAGTGATGCGCCAAACCCTACTTCTGATGCATTTGATAAAGTAGATACTGCAACAGCAGCATGGCTAAAAGGCGACACAACTGCAGCTCAACTGCCAACAGCTGATTGGTCTGTGCATGAGTGGCTACACTTTTTAAATAACTTACCACGTGATTTAAGCCAGGAGCACATGGTAGAGCTTGACTCAGAATTTAACCTAACACAGTCAACTAATGCTGAACGTGCGTTTGCTTGGTTTATGCTAGCAGTAGGAAATGGTTATCAACCAATTTACCCTGCACTTGATAAGCACTTATCAGGCATTGGCCGTCGTAAGTTAATTGTACCGTTATATAAATCCCTTATCACTAACGGTAAAAAAGAGTGGGCACAAAGCGTGTACTTAAAAGCACGCCCGGGTTACCACCCACTTGCACAAGGCACTATTGACGCATTATTTGAATAAATAGCGTTAACTAGAAACTAAAAAGGGCCAAATTTGGCCCTTTTGTTTTGCTATTTTTCTACTTTGTCACTTTTTCTAAAAAAGCTTTACGCTCTGCAGTTGTGGCTTGTTGCCACCAAAAATCAAGCATTTGCGGCGCACTTGGCATGCCTTTACCTGTAATGGGTGCTATCGGCTTTATTGGCTGACTAGGACGAGAAGGTCCTGCAGGCATTGTATTTTGCATTACCGGTTTATTGCTTGCTAGCTGCGTGTTAGAAATAACACTTAAAGGCTTAGCAACAGCGCTACTTTTTGCTTTTAAACTAACTTGTGGTGCTTCTGCAAATACTTTTGCAGATACTGCATTTTCAGCACGATTAAACACTAAGGTATAATCTTTACCTGCTTCAACAGTTACACTTACCCAAAATGGTTCCGACTCCACAACTTCATGCGTGTCATAATCATCTTCATATAAATCGGTATATTTTAGCCTAAGCTGGTAAGTTCCTGGCGCAAGCTCTACATCATCAATACGGCTAAACAAAGAGCTTTCTAGCATTTTATCACCCACTTGTAGTGGTACAATTTCTTCTGGAAAGTGAATGTTTTCAGCATTAGCCGAAAAACTAAGTAGTAATGCAACTGCACTACTTATTAAAATTGGTTTAAGCATATTAACTCCTTTATTTGATTTCAGTTTGACACTGCTTTGAAAGTTTGTCATTAGTGAGCTTAAAATTCATAACACTTAATTAGGAACACACTATGAGCCAAGAGACTATTTTTACCAAAATAATTAATCGTGAAATTCCGGCCGACATTGTCTACGAAGATGAAGACACCCTCGCATTTAAAGATATAAACCCACAAGCGCCATTTCATGTGTTAATTATCCCCAAAAAAGCAATTGCTACTATAAATGATATAAATCCTGAAAACTCACATTTAGTAGGCAATTTATACGTTGTTGCGGCAAAATTAGCTAAGCAGCACAATTTTGCTGAGGACGGATACCGCGTGGTCATGAACTGTAATGAACATGGTGGACAAACCGTTTATCACATACATTTACATATGCTTGGCGGTAAAGAAATGGGATGGCCACCTTACCAAAATGTAAAAAAAGTAAATTAATTAAATATTTTTATCTAACTATTCTGCTCAACCAATTAGTTACAAACGTTATGATTTTTCATGGTTATAAAGAGTAAATGGTTACTTATTTGCAACATTTTATGTTTAAATAATCATAAAATCGTATTTGTTATTGAGTGCTTCAGCGACTTTCTAATACAAAAGGTGCGGAAGTCGTGATAAACTTAAACAGTCAGCTTTATAAAAGAGTATAAAAACATGAGCAGTTCAGCCTTTTTGTTATTAGATCAAGAGCCAATTAACACTATTGGTATTAACGTTTTAGAACCTTTGTTAAAAACGCAAGGCCTTGACGTAACCACGGGTACTAATATTTTAGATATACCTGAAGGGACTCGACTTTTGTTTATCGAAACATCTAGCAAGGATGCATGGGGAAAACTAAAAGAACAACTAGTAAACCTACGTATTAAATGCGATATCATATTATTTAATCTAGACGAGAACCCTGAGCTTGCTAATCGTGCATTGTTGAGCGGTATTCGTGGCGTATTTTACACAACAGATAACGCCGATGTATTAATGAAAGGTATTCGTTTACTACTTGAAGATCAGCTTTGGTACCGTCGCGATATTATGTGTAATGCATTAAATCGTATGCTGCAATTTAATAAAGATGCGCTGCATAAACTAACCGAAGGGGATATTGAGCCTGTTAAACTTACTAAACGAGAAAAAGCAATAATCTCACTAATGAGTAAAGGTTCGAAGAATAAAGAAATCGCAGAAGATTTAAGTATCAGTCCACACACAGTTAAAACACATTTATATAGCGCATTTAGAAAAACTAAATGTCGTAACCGTATTGAGCTCCTATCTTGGGCACAACAAAATATCCCTGATGAAATTCGTTAATCATATATTTAGTTTAAAATTAAAAACAGACACTTAGGTGTCTGTTTTTGTATGTGTTACACACTTATTTAATACCAATTTGCTTGCCTAAGTGATCTGTTTTGATAATTGGTATAAGTGTATACTTTTAATAATCTTAGTTTAAAACTACTTTGCTGGAATATTAATGCTCGACTCTTTCACTCTTTATTTTGCCAGCATCGCCATCATGGTTGTAATGACCTTACTTAACTTTTTAACATGGCGAACGAACAAACAAATATCGGGCACGCTGCTATACATTTTCTATCCCATATTGCTTTTAGGCTCTGTTATTGGTTTTACTCTTGTTGGTGATACACATAATTTAGTAATTATTAGCGCTGCCAGTAGCATGATGTTTGCCGCATCAATAGTGCATTGTTTATCGCTCAGTCAGTTTTTAAATTATCACGGCATTGGTTTTAAATTACTTTGCTCAGTAACCGCTTTTTGCACTGTAATGCTTGGCTATTACACCTTTTTTGACCCATCTCTACACGAAAGAGTGATTGCATCCGATATACAACACATAGCAGAAGCCGGCTTTTTACTCTTTATATTTATTAAGTACGCGCGCAAACCCTACCCTAATGGCAGCATTGTATACATAACCATTTTAACGCTTGTTGCTTTGAGCTTTATCGGCCGCTCGTTATTTATGGATAACATTGAACAAAAAAATCTTTTAGTAAACGGCTGGTTTAGCTCTTTATTATTTTTAAATGGGGTAATTGCGCCCATGTTTTATGCTGCAGGTATGGCGTTATTATGTAATGAGCGCAGAGAACAGCACCTCAATAAACTCGCCGATAAAGCACAAAAAGATTTAGAAATTCGCGGGCTCTTTTTATCAACAATAAGCCACGAAATTCGCACCCCACTAAACGGTATTTTAGGCAGCGCCCAACTTGTTATGAACCAAACAAGTGATACCCGCAATAAAGCCTATTGCGAGGCAATTATAAATTCTGCCGAATCACTTAACTTGTTGGTAGATAAGGTCCTTGATTACGCGAGCCTAGATCAAAGTGACGAAGCGCTTTACGAAGAAGATGTAGAATTTAAAACATGGCTTAATAATTTATGTTTATTACTAAGCCCAATGGCCGAGCAAAAGCAGCTAAAATTTGAGCTTATCTATAATATTCCTGAGCAAGCCTGTTATTACTGCGACCAACAAAAACTTAGACAAATAATTATTAATTTAGTCGGTAACGCTATTAAATTTACAGATCACGGAACCGTTAAAATTCAGGTTGATTTAGTATTAGAAAAACAACTTGAGCACACTATAAAAATTAGTGTCAAAGATTCAGGACCAGGTATAGAAAATGACGAGATAGCCTACTTAACAGAACCTTATGTACAAAGTAGCGCAGGAAAAGAAAAAGGCGGAACCGGCCTTGGTTTAGCTATTACTAGCCGCCTGCTTGAAAAGCTCAGTAGCCGACTCGAAATAGCCAGCCAGCTTGGTACTGGTAGTGTATTTAGCTTTACCGTTACTTTTACTTTAGGTGAATTAAGCCTTGTAGAGCAGCGCCATCAAACTAAAGATTACTTAACAGGTCTTGATGTATTACTGGTTGAAGATTTAGATTTAAATCAAAAAATTGCTATAGAATTCATGGCCGACGATGAACACAAAATTAAGCTCGCAAAAGATGGGAAAAGTGCCATAGAGCTCATGCAAGCTCACCACTTCGATGTTGTTTTGCTTGATATGAACCTACCTGATTTAACAGGCCAAGAAGTACTTAAACGTCTAAAACGCATTGATCATAAAAATCAACGAACGCCTGTACTCGCATTTACTGCAAGCCTTAGCCCTGACGAAGTAAAAGAGTATTTAGAATTAGGAATAAAAGACATTGTAGGCAAGCCTATTAAGCATGAAAAGCTTCGCCAAGCACTTAGTGACTCTCAATCTAATCAAACTGCGAGCATTGCAGTAGAGCTTATTGATACCTTGTATGACAAAACAGCGGCCGAAACACTCACCAGCTCATTTAGTGAAGATGAAGTGTCTTCAATTTATAATGAATTTGTGCTTTCAGCCCGCAACAAGCTAATTCGCTGTCAAAAGCTTATTGACCAACAACCAGAGCAATGCATTAAGCTTTTACATCGCCAAGCAAGTACCGCTCTGCAACTTGGTTTTAATCGCTATGGTATTGAGCTTAAAAAAATAGAGCGCCGTTTACTCGATAAAAAGCCACATAACGATATGCTTGATGAAGCGCTAGATCTGTGGCAACGCAGCTTAGAGCAATATTTAAAGTTTGTGCGTGGGCAGTTAGAGTAATAGTGAATTAGCTTTAAAAAAAGCTAATGATTAGCCTCTTCCATATTTATCATCAAATCGCTCTATATCGCTTTCATCAAGTACAGCACCGGTTTGCACTTCAATGACAATTAACGGGTCTTTTTGATTATTAGCCAAGCTATGAATTTGTTTTGCGGCGATATAACACGATTGATCGTGCGTTAGCGTATGTACTTGCTTATCAATACACACATCTGCAATACCCGAAACCACAACCCAATGTTCAGCGCGATGCTGATGGCGCTGCGTCGAAAGCTTAGCACCACTGTTAACAGTAATTTTTTTAACTTTAAAGCCAGTGCCTTCAACCAAAGTACGGTAATTCCCCCATGGGCGAAAAACCACTTGATGATGATTAAGTTTATCAGCCTGTGTTGTAGCAATTTGCTTAAGCAACAAAGGCAGAGAATCTAGCTCATTTTGGTTTGCAATTAACGTGGCATCATGAGTATGAATAATTGCTAAATTGCTTACTCCAAGCATGGCAATAGTGTGTTCAGCCTCGTTAATAACTAAGTTATTAGTGCTTTTTTGAGCCATATAATTAGCATTTAAACTATTACCGTTTTCATCTTTTTTTGTAAGCGCATCAAGGGATGAAAAACTACCTACATCACTCCATTTTAAATCAACAGGCATAACAACTACGTTATTACTGCGCTCTAAAATGGCGTAATCAATTGAATCGCTTGGGCAGTGTTCAAGCGCACTGTTGCTTGGGCGGGTAAACCCTAAATCTTTAGTAAATTGTGCTGCTGCAGCGACACTCGTTGCTATTTTTGGCGCAAACCGCTCGAACTCTTTTAAATAGGTCGCTGGGGTAAATAAAAACATCCCGCTATTCCAGCTATAACCACCTTGAGCTAAATAACGGTTCGCTGTATCTAAGTCAGGCTTTTCTTTAAATTGAGCAATATCGTAACAACCCGTTCCAGCAATAGCCGCGCCTTGTTTTATATAACCATAACCAGTATGCGGCTCTGTAGGAGTAATAGAAAATGTAACTAGCTTTCCTTGCTCAGCAAGTTTTACAGCTTCAGGGAGCTTAGCCGTTAATACATCAAAGTTTTCAATATGATGATCGGCAGGCATCACTAATAGCGGACCGGTAATCCCATTTTGCAGTGCATAGTGGGCGGCTAATGCGATGGCAGGCGCGGTATTTTTACCTTTGGGTTCGAGTAATAATGCAGTAGGAATTGAGCTTTCAGCTTGCTCGGCGGCAATAAATCTGTGCTGTTCGTTACACACTAAAATAGCATTATCAAACAACTCATTAGAAACACGCGCCAATGTACTTTGCAGCAATGACGTGTTTTCATTTAGTAGTGGTAAAAATTGTTTAGGCATTGCTTGGCGAGAAAGCGGCCACAAGCGAGAGCCTATGCCACCAGCTAAAATTACAGGAGTGATTAAAGTGTTCATGATGTATATTAGCCGCCAACAAAAATATCAGCGACTATTTTAACACTTTATTGGCTCTGCGCTAAATTAACGTGTTTATACTAATGTAAAAGGGTCTGCATCTAAATAGGCAGGAAACGCTGCTTTAAACTCATCCAGTGGCGATTTTTCAAGCGTGATAGTAACTAGTTGCTCTGCGTCATCTTGCGCTTTAGTTAACGCATCGCCTTTGAAGTCGTATACTGCGGTACCGCCATTGTGCGAGGCACCATTACCGTCGTCACCCACACGATTAACGCCTACTACGTAACACAGGTTTTCCATTGCACGCGCCATAAGTAACGTATCCCAAATATGGCGGCGCACAGCAGGCCAATTTGCTACGTTTATCATTACATCGTAGTCGTTATTATTACGTTGAAATACCGGAAAGCGCAGGTCGTAACATACCTGCGGTAATAGTTTAAAGCCGTTGATTTCAAAAATTTTGCGCGCTTGCCCTGCTACAACGTGATCGCCCTCGCTGCCTAAGCGAAATAAATGGCGTTTATCGTAATAATTCACCTCACCATCGGGTTTTACCCAATAAAACCGATTCGCTTTTTTATCACCTTGTGCAACAAGTACCGAACCCGCAATAACCGCATTATGTTTATGAGCCTGCGCCTTTAACCACGTCAGTACTTTACCGTTTTCTGGCTCTGCACAATCTACATTAATAGCAAAGCCAGTCGAGAATGTTTCGGGCAGTAAAATAAGATCGGGCCGATGCGTAATTGCCTCAAGCTGCTTATTAAACATGGCTAAATTAGCATCTTTATCAAGCCAATAAAGCGAGCTTTGCAATGCTGTAATGGTTAAAGTTGACATAATATTTGCGCAGCCTCTATGAGAGTGTTGTCGTTTTTAGCAAAGCATAAACGAATTACTTTATCGGTTGGTGGTTTTTGATAAAACACACTTAACGGAATAGCCGCCACACCTGCTTGCTCAACTAACCAATGGCAAAATTCAACATCGTTTAAATCCGATACATCACTGTAATCTAATAATAAAAAGTAAGTGCCTTGGCTAGGTAAAATTTTAAAACGACTATTACTTAAATGGCTCGCTAATAAGTCGCGTTTTTGCTGATAAAACCCACTTAGCTCATCTATATGCTCGCCTTGCTGCTCGAGCATATCGGCAAGCGCATGCTGTGCGGGGGTAAAACTTGAAAACGTAACGTACTGATGAATTTTTCTAAATTCGACAGCTAAATCGGCAGGTGCAATACAGTAACCCATTTTCCAGCCCGTACTGTGAAACGTTTTACCAAAACTCGATATAACAAAGCTTTTGGCAAATAATTCATCATCGCGTAATACGCTTAAATGCGGTTGTTCATCAAACGTAATGTGCTCATATACCTCATCGCTTATTACATACAAATTGTGAGTACCAACTAACTCTTTAAGCTCTTTTATATCTTGTGGCTGTAATATTTTACCGCTTGGGTTATGAGGCGTATTTATAATAATTGCACAGGTATTTTTAGTAATTGCTTGGCTTACTACTTGCCAATCAATAGTGTAATTTGGCGCACTTAAAGCAATGTGTACCGACTTTCCACCAGCAAGTTCAATTGCGGGTTGGTAAGAGTCATATGCAGGGTCAAATACAATCACTTCATCACTTGGGCGCACAATTGTTTGAATAGCCACAAACAATGCCTCTGTTGCACCCGAGGTAACAGTCACTTGATCAGCCGCGTTTATATCAGCTGCATATTTGCGCTTTGCTAAATCAGCAATTTGTTGCTGTAATCGTGGTACACCACTTGAAGGTGAATATTGATTAACGCCCTGCTGCACGTAATAATTTAACTGCGTTTTTAAAAGATCAGGAGCATCAAACTCAGGAAAGCCTTGAGAGAGATTAATTGCCGAAAACTCATTAGCCAACCCGCTCATTTGGCTAAATATACTAACGCCTAAATTTGGTAATTTACTTTCAAACACGTGATGCCCTTAATGATGGTTTTGCGCTTAAAGCGATGCTATCATTGCTTAAAACAGAAGTATAGCCGTCTAAAAATAATTAACTTTACGCTCATTAGTGAGGAATGTATGCAAAACAATACCGCTATTTCACAACTTATTGAAGCCGGAAAATGGGTTAGCCAAAAAGGCTGGGTGCCCGCTACAGGTGGAAACTTTTCAGCTCGTACTAGCACTGGCTTTGTTGTTACAGCAAGTGGGCACGATAAAGGCTCACTGACGCAAGAGCATTTTTTGCAATTAGATCACCAAGGCGAGCGCCTAGCAGGAGCTGTAAAGCCATCGGCAGAAACACAATTACACCTAAGTTTGTATCAGCTTATACCTGATGCACAGTGTGTTTTGCATACTCATTCTGTAGCCGCCACCGTACTGTCGCAAATTACCCAAAGGCATCAGCTTGATTTAACAGGCTATGAAATGCAAAAAGCACTGAGCGGCTTTACTTCGCATTTAGAAACGCTGAGCATTCCTATTTTCGATAACGATCAAGATATTGACCGATTAAGCCTGCTGGTCAGTGACCATCATTTACATACACCAATAGAGCATGGCGTACTTATACGTGGTCATGGCTTATATGCTGTAGGGCGCAATATTGATGAAGTTCGCCGCCACCTAGAAGCCTTAGAGTTTTTATTTAGCTGCGAACTAGAGCGCCTAAAAATAATAGGCATTCAAGCGGGAGTAACTAAATGATTAAAGCCATTTTAACCGATATTGAAGGCACAATAACCCGTATTTCGTTTGTTAAAGAGGTGTTGTTTCCTTACGCGGCAAAGCAGTTACCTACCTTTGTACGTGCCAATGCTAATAAGCCTAATGTAGCCGAGCAAATTAATGCCGTAAAAGCGCTTATTGAAAAGCCAAACGCCAATATAGAAGAAGTCATTAGCACTTTACTTACTTGGATTGATGAAGATAAAAAAATCACTCCACTTAAGCAGTTACAAGGCTTAATTTGGCAAACAGGGTATGAACACGGTGATTTTAAAGGGCATTTATACCCAGATGCATTTGATTTTTTACAAGCTCAACACAACAACGATATTACTTTATATGTGTACTCGTCAGGGTCGGTAAAAGCGCAGCAGCTACTTTTTAAATACAGTGATTATGGCGACATTCGCAGCTTGTTTACTGACTTTTTTGACACCAAAGTTGGCGCAAAACAAGAGCAAACAGCCTATAACACTATTGTTGAGCTGTTACCGTTTAAAGCAGCAGAAATACTCTTTTTAAGTGATGTAGCCGGCGAGCTTGATGCCGCACAAGCTGCGGGCTTAAAAACACTACATTTAATTCGTGATGGGCAAGCAAGCACTAAAGCACACCCTTATATTAATGACTTTAGCCAATTTAAATTGGAGAAATTAGTATGAGCCAATTAACGGTGTATGCCGACAACAATGCAAACAAAGCACTTGTAAGCACATCAAATGCTGATGATATTGTAAATCAACTAGCTAAAGTAAACGTACGCTTTGAACAGTGGCAAGCAAATGCAGATATTAATGAGCACACCACCCATGAGCAAATTATTAGTGCGTACAAAAACGATATAGATCGGTTAAAAACTGAAAATGGCTATCAAATAGTAGACGTTATATCTCTAGCTAAAGGTAATCTTGGCGCATCAGAGCTGCGCAAAAAGTTTTTATTTGAACATACCCATAGTGAAGACGAAGTGCGTTTTTTTGTAAAAGGCCAAGGGCTATTTTGCCTACATTTAGGCAATAAGGTTTATCAGGTACTTTGCCAACAAGGCGATTTAATTTCAGTGCCTGAACTTACCCCGCATTGGTTTGATATGGGAAGCGACCCTGAGTTTACTGCCATTCGCTTATTTAACAATACAGAGGGCTGGGTAGCAAAAAGTACTGACTCGTCTATTGCAGAGCAATTTCCGCTATTATCGTAAGTTAGTCATTCATTCATTCATTCAAAACCTTGGTCCACACTAATAAACATAATGTGAACCAAGGATATTACGAAATTATTTAAGCTTTAAAAGTTCGCCACTTTCTACCTGACTTTGGTTATACACACCGGTATCTAACACCCACCCTGTGACCAGTTTTGCCGGCGTTATATCAAATGCAGGGTTATACACATTAGCATTAGTGGGCGCCCATAAAGCCTCACCAAAGCTACCGCTAACTCCGCGCACTTCTTGAGGATTACGTTGCTCTATTTCTATATCACCACCACACGCGGTGTTGGTATCAAGCGTGGTAATAGGCGCGACCACATAAAATGGAATGTTATGAAAATGCGCTAGTACGGCTAAATTATAAGTACCCACTTTATTAGCAAAATCACCATTGGCAGCAATGCGATCAGCCCCTACCACTATTTTATCCACCTTACCTGCAGCCATTAAACTCGCCGCCATATTATCGCAAATTAATGTGTAAGGTATTTTCCAGCGCTCAAGCTCAAAGGCAGTTAAGCGACCGCCTTGTAATAATGGTCGTGTTTCATCAACCCACACATGTACGTTGCCATATTTTTGCTGCGCTTTGTAAATAACACCTAGTGCAGTACCAATACCAGCGGTTGCAAGCGCCCCTGTATTACAATGGGTTAATATGTTGTCGCCACTATTTATAAGTTCGGCGCCACGGCTTGCCATTCGCTCACACAGCTCAATATCTTCAATAAACAACCGCTCGGCTGTGGTAACAATACCGGCAACATAATCGCTTTGCGTTAAAGCTTTACGCAATGCCGCCATACAATGCATTAAATTAACCGCCGTTGGGCGAGTGGCTTCTAGCTCATTGATTGCTTTTTCAAGCTCACCTTTAACTACCCCTTGCTCAGCTAAATACGCCACTAACAAGCTCGCGCTTAAACCAATAAGTGGAGCTCCACGTACTTTTAAACTAATGATCAGCTCTTTCATGGTTTCTACATCATGGCATTGATGCCATACCTGCTGGTGAGGTAGTAAATATTGGTCGAGCACACTAAGCGACCCGTTTTCATATTTTAAACTGCTTGCGATTAAATTTTGCATAATGCTTAAGGTATTAAAAATGCGTAACGTTATTTTACACCACTTTGAATAACTCTCAAGTTGGACTTGTAGACATCTAAACATTTAAAGGTATAGAATGCTTAAAAGCTGATTTTTGAGATTTAAACCATGACTAACTATGTTGCTTTTAATGCACAGCGCGCTATCGATTATGTATCGACATTAATTGAGTCTAAACAATGTAATTTTTTTGCTCCCGGACAAGCCTTATCGGCATATGAGTTTGGTGATGGCAATCTTAATTTAGTATTTAGAATTACTGATGAGCAAAACAATAGTGTTATTTTAAAGCAAGCTCTGCCTTACGCGCGTTGCGTGGGTGAGTCGTGGCCATTAACGCTTGATAGAGCTCGTATAGAAGCACAAGTTTTGCTTAATCATGGCGCTATTTGCCCAACTTATACTGCTAGGGTTTTACATTATAGTGAAATGCAAGCACTGACTATTTTAGAAGATTTAGGTAATTTACAAATACTGCGAACTGCACAAAATAATGCTGAGCAATTTCCTAAATTAGCGCAGCACGTAGCTACCTACTTAAGCCATACTGGTTTTTATAATTCAGATTTTTATTTAACCGCACAAACTAAAAAAGCGCTAGTTAGCCAATTTACTAACCCTGAGCTTTGCCAAATCACTGAAGACTTATTTTTTAGCGATCCGTACATTGAGCACGAACGCAATAACTATCCAAAGCAACTACAAAGCGAAGTTGATGCAATACACAAAAACAGCGCATTAAAATTAGAAATAGCAAAACTAAAAGCTAATTTTTTATCTAACCCGCAAACATTACTTCATGGTGATATGCATAGCGGCAGTATTTTTGTTGATTGTAATAATACAAAGATGATCGATCCTGAGTTTGGTTTTTTTGGTCCTGCTGGGTTCGATATTGGCTCTTTTATTGGCAATTTACTTTTAAATTACTGCGCACAATACGGGCATATTGAAGATTTTGTGGCTCGTCGTAATTACCAAACCCACTTATTAAGCACCCTTGTTGAATGCTATACCTTATTTGAACAGCATTGGCTTACGCTTATAAATGAGCACACTACTGATAATTCGCTAAAAGTTACAGGCTACGATGAATACTTTATAAAAGGCGTATTACAAGACGCCATTGGTTACTGTGGTGCTGAGTTAATTAGGCGCACCATAGGGCTCGCACATGTAACCGATATAGATAGTATTGGTGATGATAAGGCGCGTCTTATAGTGCAAAAACAAACATTAGCACTAGGCGAGCAACTTATTTTGAATGCCCACACGTGCAACAACAAAGAAGCATTTTTTAGTTTATTAATAAGCCAATTAAACTAAAAAACACTAAAAAAGGCGCTATTAGCTGTCTCTTATACACAAATCCCTGCTAAGAAATTAGCGGGGATTTTTTTGAACTAAATCTCAATGTCATGATCAGATCTTCAAATCTTGTTTGAGGGCACATTATGATTAACGAACATACTCATTGGGCAAAACAACAATTCGGTAAATCGGACTTAGGTGATCCAAGAAGAACAGCGCGTCTGGTAAAGTTAGCATCAACGCTTGCAAATGAACCAGGAAAACCACTTGTGAACATCACTCAATCCCCCGCCGATATGGAAGGTGCCTACCGCTTTATTCGCAACGAGAATATTGACGCAACGGCTATAGCAGAGTCAGGCTTTAAAGCCACGGTTGAACAAGCAAAAAGTCATAACTTATTGCTCGCATTAGAAGACACGACCACACTAATTTATAAGCATTCCTCCATTCGAGATGATTTGGGTCATGTCGGACGAGGAGCAAAACAACGAGGCTTGTTAGCTCATAGCGTATTACTGTTTGCGCCAGACACAAAGCAAGTTGTGGGATTAATTGAACAGTCTCGCTGGAGTCGTGATATCAACACGATTGGAAAAAGAGAAAAACACGCGACGACTTCTTACGAAGAAAAAGAAAGTTACAAGTGGGAGTCAGCGTCACGAGCGATGGCAGAGCGGCTGCAAGGACAAATGGCGAACGTGATATCGGTGTGTGACCGCGAAGCGGACATCTACGAATACTTGCAGTATAAACTGACCGAGCAGCAACGATTCGTCGTACGCTCGATGCAAAGTCGTCATATTGAAGAAGGTGAGGATAAGCTCTATGCGTTTGCAAGCGAGCTGATGAGTGCAGGCACCAAACACATCCACATTGCACAAAAAGGAGGAAGAAAAGCCCGAAGCGCAACACTGGATATCACCTATGCGCCAGTGACACTCAAAGCGCCTTACAATAAGAAAGGACACTCCCTCCCAGTTTACTATGTCGGCTGTACAGAGCGAGGAAACGCTAAGAATGGCTTAAGCTGGCACCTATTAACCAGTGAACCAGTCACCAGCAAAGAAGACGCCTTAGCTATCATCACCTACTATGAGCACCGTTGGCTTGTAGAGGAATACCATAAAGTCTGGAAAAGTGATGGTACGGATATCGAAAGTTTACGCCTTCAAAGCCAAGATAACATGGAAAGATTGGTGACGATTAATGGCTTTATTGCGACGCGAATATTGCAACTAAAGTTCACCAATGAGCAGCCTGATTCTCCAAGTTGTGAACAACTGTTATATCCCAAAGCATGGAAGTTATTGTGGTTAAAGAGAATAAAAACACCATTGCCTGAAACTGCTCCAAATATGTCATGGGCGTATCAGGAACTGGCAAAGTTAGGAGGCTGGAAAGATACCAAGCGCACAGGGCGTGCATCTGTGAAAGTGTTATGGAAAGGATGGCTTAAGTTACAAGCCATCCTGGAAGGCTACGATTTAGCAAAATCTCTTGAGTCAGACTTGTGATCAAGAGACAGCTATTAGCGCCTTTTTTAGTTAGTTAAAAACTTACTTATAGTTTTCGTAAATTTTATCGAGCGGTTCTGATAAACCACTTTCTTGCACTATACGTACATGTTCACGTTTTAATTCGCGTGCACTAGTCACACCACAAGAATGGGCTATTAGCCCAGCTCCATAATGAATGTATTTATTATAGTTAGCTACTCGTTGCGCTTTATCAGCTACATTTAAGCCGCGTTGCAAACGCTCGTTATGCGTAGTGATCCCGGTCGGACAGGTATCTTTATTACATTGCATTGCCTGAATACAGCCCAGTGCAAACATATGCCCTCGAGCCGATACAACAAAATCAGCACCGAGCGCTAACGCCCAAGCAACCTTTGAAGGAACAATTAATTTACCTGAGGCGATTATTTTAATACGATCTCGCAGCCCATGTTTTTCAAGCATATTAACTACAAGCGGTAAACTTTCGCGCAGTGGTAAACCCACCGAATCCATAAGCGGTTGTGGTGCTGCGCCCGTACCACCATCAGCACTATCTATGGTAATAAAGTCAGGTGCAGACTCTATACCACGATGGTTTATTTCAGCGAACAATGTTTCTAACCATCCGTAAGCACCAATTACCGCTTTAAAGCCTGTAGGTTTACCTGTCGCGTTACGCACAGTGGCAATCATATCGAGAATATCGGCTGGGTTTTTAATTTCAGGATGACCATTGGGGCTAATAGAATCTTGCCCTTCTGGTATGCCCCTAATTTTAGCTATTTCGGCGTTAACTTTGCGCCCTGGTAACATACCGCCTTTACCTGGTTTTGCACCTTGGCTCATTTTAAGTTCAAACATTTTTACTTGTTCGTGAGCCGCTATTTCTTTTAGTTTTTCGGTACTTAAATTTCCATGCTCGTCTCGTGCACCATATTTAGCTGTACCAATCTGAAACACTAAATCGGCACCACCTTCTAAATGATAAGGACTTAATCCCCCTTCACCGGTATTCATCCAACAACCCGCTAATTTAGCACCTTTTGATAAAGCACGTACAGCGGGCTTTGAAAGCGCACCAAAACTCATACCAGATACATTGAATAACGAGTTGGTCGTGTAAGGTGTTTTACAGTATGGACCCAAAGTAACATTACTCGGGTCAAGTGCCTCTTCATCTAAAGTAGGAAATGCACAGTTCATAAACATAACCGTACCTGTTACTTCTAAGCTTTGCGTGGAGCCAAATGCAGCCGTACGGTCAACATCTTTTGCTGCACGATAAACCCAACTACGCTCTGCGCGGTTAAACGGCATTTCTTCTCTATCTTGAGCAAAAAAGTACTGTCTAAAAAACTCACCTTGGCGTTCAAAAAAATATCGAAAGCGACCAATAACAGGGTAATTACGTCTAATTGCATGCTTGGTTTGTGTTACATCTCGAATATAAAAAACGACAACGATTAAAACCAATAACCCTAAAACAACAATAAACATACTTGCAAATACATCAATACTAAACATTATAAAATTACTCACCCAAGGCCCCTTGATGACTGTTTTTAAAATAAAAAAGTGCTATACCACCAAAATGACATAACACTTTTATTTGTTCAAGGCTTTAACTGCCTTATATCTAATTCTGTTGTTTAGCTAACTCTGCTTTTATGTATAAACGCACTTGCGTTTCAAGTACCGATAAAGGCACTGAACCATGGCGTAATATTTGATGATGAAATTCACGAATATCAAAGCTTTTTCCTAGCGCTTGCTCTGCTTCAATGCGTAAACGCTTAATAGTAAGCTCACCTATTTTGTACGAAAGCGCCTGTGCAGGCCATGTAATATAACGATCGGTTTCGGTTTTAACGTTATGCAACGAAAGCGCTGTATTTTCGCTCATAAAGTTCATGGCACGCTCGCGACTCCAGCCATACATATGCATACCTGTATCAACAACTAAACGCGCTGCTCGCCACATTTCATACGTTAAACGACCAAAACGGCTATATGGGTCTTGATAAAAACCTGCCTCTAAACCTAAATACTCAGAGTAAAGCCCCCAACCTTCGCCAAATGCCGAGAGGTAAGCATCACGGCGATAGCTCGGCAGATTTTCAAGCTCTGCATTAAGTGATATTTGTAAATGATGGCCAGGCACGGCTTCGTGCAGCGTTAATGCTTCTAAAACATACAAAGGGCGCTTATCTAAAGCGTAAGTATTTACCCAATAATACCCTGCTTCATCATCTCGATTAGAGCCTGAATATCGACCGGTTGTGTATTTAGGTGCAATACTAGCCGGTACAGGTGCTACACCATAAGGTTTGCGTGGTAAGGTATGAAATAACTTAGGCAGTTGTGCATCCATTTTTTTAGCAATATAAGATGCTTCTTTTAAAAGTTGCTCTGGTGTTGTGGCGTAAAATTGTGGATCAGTGCGTAAAAAGTGGATAAATTCGGCAAACGTGCCTTTAAAACCTACTTCTGCTATTACGTTTTCCATTTCACTACGAATTCGCTCAACTTCTTTTAAGCCAAGTTCGTGAATCTCTTTTGGTGTCATGTCGGTAGTGGTGTAGTACTTAGCTCTATTTTTATAAAACGCTTCGCCATTAGGTGTTTCTGATATGCCAATACTTGTACGTGCACCAGGTCGATATTGCTGCGTAAAAAACGCTAAATAATCTTTATAAGATTTTATAACCTCTTCTTTTATAATGATTTTGGCTTTTTGTTGTAGTGCTTTAAATTCACTTTCACTTAAACCCGCTGTGTTAGTTAAAAATGGTTTATAAAATTCAGACGTAGTTACATCGTCAACAATGTAAGCATTAATTGAATCTTCATAACCTTCCAACACAGCTTTAGGTTGAGTAAGCCCTGTCTCAAGCCCTTTTTTCATCCAATACATGTTTTGCTCAAAAAAGCGTGGAACTTGCGACAATCGTGCAAGATACACTTGATAGTCTTCCGGGTTTTTATATTGAGAACTATTTATTATGTACGACAAACCAGAATGAAACCCATATTCAGAGGTGAGCGGCATATAGTGCGCATTAAATACATATTCATCGACACTGTTTTGTACTTGAGCTCGAATAATATCGAAGTTAATTTGATTTTCGTCGCTTAGCTTTTCAATATTAATAGTGTCTAATTCAGCAAGTAATCGCGTTTTATTTTTATATTCTTGCGCTAAAAATTCAGAGGATAAATTTGGTAATAAATAACCATCAACACCACCTACACTATCGTAAGGGTTAATGCTTTCTCTATAATCAACAATACTTTGCGCTACTTGAGTAAATTGTTGATCTGAATTTTGCATGGTCATTTGGCATGCACTTAATGAGCACAAAACCGTGATACCAAATAAAGATTGGCGAAGGGGCTTAATTAAAAAATGATTCATTATAATGTAACTTAGCAGTGTTATTAATTTCATAAAGCTATCGTAGGGTAAATAAATAGCAAGTAAATGAGACCAACCTCATAGTAATAATCCCTACTTATACCAAGTGTATTAATACGTTACATACATTAAATGAAGTAAAAACCAACCTAATTGATGAGAAAAACAGCGATTAAGCTGCTAAAGCAAAATTTAAGTTCCCTAACTATCGTTTTTGCTTTTAAATAGCTCGGATAATGATTACTGTATAAAAAAATAATAAAAAGCTCGGACGCATAACCGCCTCATGGAATGAGATATTTTAAAATTTGCACTTATGCGTACTTAGTTGGTATTTAAAATGATGTTCCATGATTCCATGGCTATTGCACAAGAAAAAATGACCAAAGTGTGTATGTTTTTAGAGCGCTATACGCTCCCACCTACGCCGCTGAATTATCAAGTTATTTATGCTTATACCAGTCAAACTAATCTCAAGCTAAATAAAGCTTTAGACCGTGCTATCGCTGTTGAAGACAATATAGATAGCGTTTTAATTGAACAACTACATTCTGAGTTTTTAAATACTGGCCACAAAGCGCAAGTCAACATGATTCAAAATGTTGATGGTGTTATAAACTCACTTTCTCAAAATTCTCAAGCTACTGAAAAGCAAATAATTCGCTTTGCGGGTCAAGTGAGCGAATGCGTACATTCGCTAGATGAGAACAACATAGAACAAAGCCGTCAAGCGCTTGAAGTTCTTCATAATCAAACCGCCGAATTACTCAACCAACATAAGCAATTTAAGCAAGAACTAAGCAAAGCCAAACAACTACACGAAAAAACACAAAAGCAGCTAACTCAACTTCGTAAACAGCATATTATTGATAGCCAAACAGGGCTTTATAAGCGCCATTATTTAACGCAACAAACCCAAGTGTGGACTAATCAACAAAAATCTATTTGCGCAATAGCGATTCAAATAGACAACCTTGATCACTTTACTAAAAATTATGGTGATATTATTGGTGAAGTCATTTTGAGTAAAGTTGCTAAGCAAGTGCAAAAATATGTTTTTCAAAGTGGCTTACCTGGTCGCACAGCAAAAGATCAATTTACTGTTCTCCTCGCCGACATAGACCCAGATACAGCTAATGTTATTGCCGAAAAAGTACGAAATGGGGTCGAAAAGCTACGCTTTGTTAGTTCAAAAACAGGTATCAAGCTACCAAGTATTGGCTTATCACTAGGAATTGCTCAGCATCAACAAGAAGATGATTTTAATCAGTTAGCAAAAAAAGCATCTCATGCGGCTTTTAAAGCACATTCATTAGGTCAAAGTAGTTACACTGCAGGGCAATAAATTACCTGATAAATCATATTCAAATTGCACCTACTGTGTACAATAAAGTACACTAACCTCTATTGTCACGATAGAGATTAATCATGAACGAAACCGAACAAAAGACCACGCATTTTGGTTATAAAACAGTAGCCGAGAACGATAAAGCTTCTATGGTTGCTGATGTATTTCACTCAGTAGCTGCAAAATACGATGTAATGAATGATTTAATGTCTTTTGGGGTACATCGTTTATGGAAACGTCAAACTATTGCAAGCTCAGGTGTTCGTAAAGGCCATCATGTACTCGATTTAGCCGGCGGCACTGGCGACTTAACGGCAAAGTTTAGCCAATTAGTGGGCGAAACGGGTCAAGTTGTTTTGGGTGATATAAACTCATCTATGCTTAAAGTTGGTCGTGAAAAACTGCATAATCTTGGATTAGTGTGCAATATCGACTACGTACAAATGAATGCAGAAATGCTACCGTTCCCAGATAATAGCTTTGATGTGATCACTATTGCCTTTGGCTTACGTAACGTTACCGATAAAGACAAAGCATTACGATCTATGTACCGTATTTTAAAGCCAGGTGGCAGATTACTTGTTTTAGAGTTTTCAAAACCAGAGCATGACGTACTTAGTAAAGCTTACGATTTTTACTCATTTAATTTATTGCCTACAATGGGTAAGCTAGTTGCTAACGACAGTGAATCGTATAAGTATTTAGCTGAATCTATTCGAATGCATCCAGATCAAGACACGCTAAAAGCGATGATGGAAGATGCAGGCTTTGAGCAAACAACATACCAAAACCTCACAGGCGGAATTGTTGCGCTGCACCGTGGTTTTAAATATTAAGGCTAGCAGTTATGGCGCTTGAGAAAATAACAAAAAATAATAATGATGCAATGCCATCTGAATTTTTTATGTTACCTAATTTTGTACTTTCGCTTATTGAGCGCGTACTAAATCAAGCACTTAGCCTTGACCCACAATTATCCAAAAAGCTAAGCGCAGTTAAACATCAGCGCTTAGTAGTTGAAGTAAGAGATTGGCAACAAAGCATCCAACTTGTTTATAGCGCTGAGCAATTACACTTATACAGTGATCAAAATAATGAAAACGCAGATTGTATGATCAGCGCAGACATAGACACGCTTTTAGCGCTTAAAAACCCAGCTATGCTTACCCAGTTAATTCGCCAAGATAAGCTCGACTTACAAGGCGATTTAAATATTGCGCAAACTTATAGCAATGCGTTTTCAGGCATTGATATTGATTGGCCTGAACAGCTCTCTAGATACATTGGCGATACCCCCGCTCAGCAGTTATATCTGCACTTAAAAAAACTAAAACAAAAGAGCAGCAAAACCAACACTAAAATAAGTACAATGCTTACAAGTTTATGCCAAGATGAGCTCGCAATTACTATTCACCCATTAGAACTTGAGCAATTTAAACAAAAAAATAGAGAACTCAAAGGCCAAGTCGCTGCTGTTGAGCAGCGTATAAATACCTTGTTAAACTCTTTTTCACCTTCAAACACCCGCTAAGGATTTTTTGTGTCGACTGCACGTTTGTATAACATCACCAAAACATTACTTAGCTATGGGTTAGACGAGCTAATTCCAAAACATAAGATCCCTTGGTTTGGTAAAGTAGCTCGTGGCAGTTTGTTTTGGCTGCGTAATCAGCACAAAGAAAAACCTGCAGGGCTACGCTTACGTTTGGCACTACAAGAGCTTGGTCCTGTTTGGATTAAGTTTGGCCAAATGCTCTCAACTCGTCGTGACTTACTCCCTCATGATATCGCTTTAGAGCTTGCGTTTTTACAAGATCAAGTTCAGCCATTTGAAGGCGCACTTGCACAAAAAATCATAGAGAAAGCGCTCGAAATTAACGATATAAGTGAATTGTTTAGTGAGTTTTCACAAACTCCACTGGCCTCTGCATCTATAGCGCAAGTACATACAGCAAAGCTTATTGATGAGCAAAGCATTGAGCAGGATGTCGTAATTAAGGTTATTAGACCCAATATTTACGAGCAAATTAATGCCGACTTAGCGTTAATGGAAAAGCTCGCTAAGGTACTTGCAAAAGTCCATAACGAATCAAAACGTCTACGCCCCGTTGAAGTGGTTAAAGAATACAAAAAAACACTCCTAGACGAGCTCGACTTAATGCGCGAAGGTGCCAATGGCATTCAACTAAAACGCAATTTTGAAGGCTCTGATTCATTATATATCCCTGCAGTTTACAGTGATTACAGCCGTAGCAATGTGCTGGTAATGGAGCGTATTTACGGTATACCTGTGTCTGATATGGATGCATTACTGGCGCAAAACACTAATATGAAATTACTTGCTGAGCGCGGCGTAGAAGTGTTTTTTACGCAGGTGTTTAGAGACAGCTTTTTTCATGCCGACATGCACCCTGGTAATATATTCGTCTCTCGCGAGCATCCTGAAAATCCAATGTATATCGGTATTGATTGCGGTATAGTTGGTACGTTAAGCAAAGAAGATAAACGCTATTTAGCTGAAAACTTTATCGCCTTTTTTAATCGTGATTATCGCCAAGTTGCACAGCTACACGTAGATTCTGGTTGGGTACCACCAGATACTAGCATTGAAGAATTTGAATTTGCGATTCGCACAGTTTGCGAGCCTATATTTAATAAACCTTTGGCTGAAATTTCATTTGGTCACGTACTCGTAAATCTATTTAATACTGCACGTCGTTTTAACATGCAAGTACAACCGCAATTAGTATTGCTACAAAAAACCTTATTATACGTTGAAGGATTAGGGCGTCAGCTTTACCCGCAACTCGACTTATGGAAAACAGCCAAACCCTTTTTAGAAGATTGGGTGAAGCAGCAAGTTGGACCGCTATCAGTACTGAAGCAAATGTATGCTAACTTGCCATTTTGGGCTGAAAAAATGCCTGAACTACCTGATCTAATTTACCAAAATTTAAAGCGTGCACCACACGCTCATCAACCTCAAGAACAAAAGGTATCTCATAAACCTTTAATATTGAGTTTATTTGGTAGTGCTACAATGATTATGGCAACACTTTGTTATTTACAGCACGATTTAGTAGCTGCAAGCATTGCAATAGCCTTATCTGCTATTAGCTTTATTGCAGCATGGCGCAACGCATAAACTGAGTGCTATTTGCGCTATTGGGCGTATAATTAGTATTTAAAATGTACATTTAACCGTTTTATATATTGGAGAAAACCATGGGTTTTGGTGGTATTAGTATTTGGCAATTATTAATTGTTTTAGCGATCATAGTTTTACTTTTCGGCACAAAAAAACTACGCGGTATGGGTGGTGATATTGGAGGCGCTGTTAAAGGCTTCAAAAAAGCAATGTCGGACGACACAGCGAGTGAGCAAGAAAAATCAGAGCAAATTCAACAATCAGAAAAAAGCACCGTTGACGACTCAACCAATACTGAAAAAAACAAAGATAGCAATAAGGTTTAATTAGTATGGGGATGTGGGAGCTTGTTGTTATTTTTATTGTTGGCTTAGTGGTGCTCGGTCCTGAGCGCTTACCTGTTGCTATTAGAACAGTGAGTAAATGGGTTAAAACCGCTAAATCACTTGCCAATTCGGTAAAAGCCGAAGTAAGTGAAGAACTGCGTATTCATGAACTTCACGAAAACCTTAAAAAAGCAGAACAACAAGAACTAAAAGACTTAAGCCCTGAGCTACAAAGTTCATTAACAGAGCTACAAAAAGCGGCGGAGTCAGTTACCCACAGCTACGAGAAAAAACAACCTGATACATCAAATAACCAACAACTTGATGAAAAAAAGTGAAATTTATCTCTCACTTTGCGGTCAACTTACTACATGGTATAAAAAATAATGGCTGAGGAAGTAAAATCGGGGTTTGTAGCGCATTTAATTGAGTTGCGTGATCGTCTAATAAAAGCACTATTAAGCATTTTTGTTATTTTCATTGCCATAGTATATTTTGCGAATGATATTTACGCCTTTGTTGCACAGCCGTTAGTTTCGCATTTGCCAAGCACTGCAACCATGATTGCGACCGATGTAACGGCTCCCTTTTTTGCACCTTTCAAACTTACTTTATTTGTCGCTTTATTTGCGTCGATCCCGTGGATATTGCATCAGGTTTGGGGATTTATAGCACCAGGTTTATATCAGCACGAAAAGAAAATGCTTATGCCTATTCTTACCTCAAGTATAATATTATTTTATGGCGGTATAGCCTTTTGTTATTTTGTAGTTCTGCCAATTATTTTAGGTTTTTTTACAAGTACCGGCCCCGAAATGATGACTCTTGCGCCCGACATAAGTAGCTATTTAGGATTTGTATTAAAACTGTTTTTTGCATTCGGTGTCGCTTTCGAAATTCCAGTGGCAATAATGCTGCTATGCTGGAGTGGTGCAACAACAACAACAAGCTTAAAAGAAAAGCGCCCTTATATCGTCGTGGGTGTTTTTGTAGTGGCGATGTTTTTAACACCGCCTGATGTATTATCACAAACATTATTAGCATTTCCGATGCTTCTTTTGTTTGAACTAGGTTTAATTTTAGCAAAATTTTATACCGCCAAACCACAAAAAGAATCTGAGGAATAAAATGAAAAAACAACTACTCTCACTATTGGTTTTATTAAGTGCGCCTACTTTTGCTGCACAAACTGAATTTAATACTCAGGCCCTGCAAGCATGTAGCTTTATTGAAAATGACTTTAACCGATTGCTTTGCTATGACAATACAATTGCTGGTAAATCACTAACAAAGCCAACAATAACAAAAACGCTCACCCCACCAACGGCTAACAATGTACCTCAAGTCGTAGCTGCTGCACCAATGCAAGTAAAGGAAAAAACTGACGATTTTGGCTTAGAGCACAAAGAATCACAGATAGAAAAAGAGACTGAAATTAAAGCTATGGCTACTTCAGTGAAAGAAGCAGCTTATGGCGAGTTAATTATTTCGCTAGATAACGGCCAACAATGGCGTCAAATTGGCTCTGACAGTATGCGTTTAAAAGAAAACGATTCCGTTGTAATTAGCCGTGGCGTATTTAACTCATTTTTGCTTAAAGTAGACGGTAAAAACCGCTCTATTCGCGTTAAACGTACTAAGTAATGTCATATACGTTAATTGATGCTGGAGTTAACCTAACTAATCATCAATTTGATGAGCAGCATCACGATGTAATTACCCGTGCCAATGAAGCGGGTGTTACAAATATGCTTATTATTGGTTGTGATATTGCAAGCAGTCAGCAATCACTTGATCTTGCAACAAAGCATCTTCAATATTCTACGGCGGGTATTCACCCGCATGATGCAAAATCAGCCACTAATGAACTAGAAGCACAACTAACTATACTTGCAAATAATAAGCATGTTATTGCTATTGGTGAGTGCGGTCTTGATTATAACCGCGACTTTTCGCCTCGCGATGTACAGCGCAGTGTTTTTAGGCGCCAATTAGCACTTGCTGAAAAATTAGATTTACCTGTTTACTTGCATGAACGTGATGCAAGTGACGACATGTTAAGTATATTAAAAGAGTTTAATATTCGCGGTGTACTCCACTGCTTTACGGGTAACTCAGCAGCTCTAAAGCAATATTTAGATTTAGGTCTATATATTGGTATAACGGGTTGGGTATGTGATGAAAGGCGTGGAAAAGATTTACAACTGCTAGTGCCTAGCATTCCTCTAGATCGATTATTAATAGAAACTGATGCACCATTTTTAATTCCACGAACAGTTAAGCCAAAACCTAAATCACGTAAAAATGAACCTGCCCTGCTTCCTTATATCTGTCAAACGGTTGCACAACTTTATAAAATAGATGAAGAAGTTGTGGCCCGTAAAACTACAGAAAACTTTCACCGTGTTTTTGGTTTAGAAGATCGTTAATGGCCTATGCAAAGGCACTTTTAAGCCTATTAGTATTCCTTTTCACTTTTTGCTGTTTCGCAAACCCAGTAATAATAAAACACGATTTTAACTCTCAAAACATTAATAACCTGTATTACTCTTTTGAACCAACGTCGCTATTAAGCGCACAACAAAGTAGCCATATACAGTGGCAAAAAAACACAGGAAAACCCCTTAATTTAGGACTAGAGCAGCGTCCTGTATGGATAAAATTTAAAATAAAAAACACACTTAGTTATAATACTGAGCAAATATTGTCACTAAACAATCCTTTGCTAAACCACGTTCAAGTATATCAATTACATAACTCGCAATTACTTTCTTATACTCAAATTGGTGATGCCTACCCCTTATATAAGCGCAAAATTAAAAGTGAGTCTTTATTAGTTAAACTGCTCAGCCCTGCAAATAGCGAAACGCTTATTATAATGAAAGTGGCGAATAGTTCAGGCTTGCGAGTCCCTTTAACACTGTGGCAACCAGAAGCTTATTTGGCACACAAAGGAAAACTCAATTTACTCTATGGCTTATTGATTGGTTTTATATTTTCTTTGGGTGTGAGTTGCATAGTTTTATATGGTTTTTCACGTAAAGGTTATTTTGTTTATGCTGGGGTTATATCTCTCACATTAGGTAGTGTATTAGCCTACCTTTGTGGTTTTGGCTTAAGGTACGTTCATCCTAATTTGCCTGCATTACAGCAAGTTATGATCCCTATATTACTTACGCTTATCACTTTAATGTTTTTGCCTTTGCAAAAGCAAGTTTGCCATCCCAGGCCCTCTCTTCTGCTAACTATTCAAAAAGTTGTAGTTAACGCTTTAGCCATTTCGTTATTATTTATTTGGCTACTTCCAAACAACATAGTTACATTATTTTGTTTAATCACTACTCCAATCGTTTTAGGCTTTTATATTGTAACTACGTTTATGTGCGTGCGTTTAACGCCTTCTAAACCAAACAAAGCACTATTACTTGTATTGGTTTTTTTCTTGGTGGTAATGCTTTATTTTACTGTTGCAGTAATGGGCCTATACGCCTTTGACAGAAGTACGCTCGCATTTGTATTTGCATGCTTTTTTGGTTACACTTTTTGCTTATGCTACAGCGTAATGAAGTTATTTATTTTACAACGCGATGAAGAAGTGATTGCCCAACAGACCTTGATTGCTGAAAACACAGCACAAGATACACTACTTAAAGAGCGCTTAAAATTACAAGAAAAAACTCGCCAAGAACTTGAATCCCAGGTGGACGAACGCACCTTTGAATTACAAGTAACGCTTAGAGAGCTTGAAGAAAAAAACCGCTCACTTGAGTTACTAAATACTGAAGACGCATTGACTGGAATAAAAAACAGACGCTTTTTTGATAAAAAACTGGTAATGGAGCTTCGTCGCTCTCGTCGAGAACAAACGCCGCTTAGCATTGTTATGCTTGATATAGATCGATTTAAAAATATCAACGACACGTACGGCCATATCATTGGCGATCAAGTTATTAAAGCAGTTTCTGACCTTATAAAAGACCATTTAAAACGACCACTCGATGAAGTTGCCCGTTATGGCGGTGAAGAATTTGTTGTGCTATTACCTAATACCCCTAGTGAAGGCGCACAAGACATAGCTGAAAAAATACGAGCTGATATCTCAGTAAGTACTGTAACGGTTGCCAATAATGATATTCAATTTACTATTAGCGCTGGTGTATACACCAGTATTGCTGATGATGTTAGCAACCCTCAAATTTTTACTGAGTGCGCCGACAAAGCACTTTATTACGCAAAGCAGCATGGCCGTAATCAAGTAATCACTTTTCCATTACCACAGTAGGAGCATATTAGTATGGCCCAATCAGGATTAGACCTTTTCCCATATACTCGCATGCGCAGAATGCGCCGCAGCGACTTTTCTCGCCGCTTAATGGCTGAAAACCAGCTTAGCGTAAATGATTTAATTTACCCTGTATTTGTACTTGATGGTAAAAATCGCCGCGAGGTAATTGAATCAATGCCTGGTATTGAGCGCCTATCAATTGATTTACTGCTTGTTGAAGCAAAAGAACTCGTTGAACTTGGCGTACCTGCCGTTGCTATTTTTCCAGTAACGCCTGCGGATAAAAAATCATTATTTGCCGAAGAAGCATATAACGATGATGGCTTAGCACAACGCACCGTAAGAGCGTTAAAAGAAGCTTTTCCTGAGTTGGGTGTGATTACTGATGTAGCACTTGACCCTTACACTACGCATGGGCAAGACGGCATCATTGATGATTCAGGTTATGTTATTAATGATGTCACTACTGAAATTTTAGTTAAACAAGCACTTTCCCATGCAGAAGCTGGTGCTGATGTTGTTGCCCCTTCTGATATGATGGATGGTCGTATTGGCGCTATTCGCGAAGCACTTGAAGCTGATGGGTTTATTCATACTCGAATTATGGCCTACTCAGCTAAATACGCATCTAGCTACTATGGCCCATTTAGAGATGCTGTAGGCTCTGCTGGTAACTTAAAAGGTGCTGATAAAAAAACTTACCAAATGGATCCAGCAAACTCTGATGAAGCAATACGTGAAGTCGCATTAGACTTACAAGAAGGCGCTGATATGGTTATGGTAAAGCCCGGTATGCCTTATTTAGATATTGTACGGCGTGTTAAAGACGAATTTGGTGTACCTACTTTCGCATATCAGGTAAGTGGCGAGTATGCAATGCACAAAGCAGCAATTGATAACGGTTGGTTAAGTGAAGAGGCTACAATAATGGAATCTTTACTTGCATTTAAGCGTGCAGGAGCCGATGGAATATTAACCTACTTTGCTAAGCAAGCCGCAAAATATCTAGCTAAAAAGTAATTTTTTATTAAAAGGCGGTTAAACCGCCTTTTATTTACATTCGTTTACATTTTTGTATTATTTCCGTCATATTTATTCTCTAAACTGGTGTCCCATTTTGGGATTAATACACGGGAATAATAAAAAAATGTTTAAAACAAAAATAACACCACTCGCACTTGTTATAGCAAGTCTCAGTGCACCAGCATCCGCTGATCTAATCATTTCAGAATATATAGAGGGAAGCAGTAATAATAAAGCAATTGAGCTTTATAATAATGCTGATACGGAGCTTTCTCTTGAAGGTTATACTTTAGGACTCTATTCAAATGGTAGCAGTTCGGTTGGCAACTCGATTGATTTAACCGGAACATTGGCCGCCAATACCACCTACATTATTTCAAACCCCAGTGCAGCAGCTGCAATACTTGATATTGCAGATGAAACCAGCACAGTAACCTACTATAACGGTGATGATGCCCTTGTTTTAACTAAAGACGGTGTAATTGTTGATAGTTTTGGTCAAGTTGGTTTTGATCCGGGTTCAGAGTGGTCTGAAGGGGGTGTAACTACGGTTAACAAAACGCTGCGAAGAAAAGATAGCATTACCACAGGCCGAACTGACTCGACAGCCATTTTTGATCCTAGCGAAGAATGGGAACAGTTTGATATTGACACCTTTGATGGATTAGGTTCACACACAGGAAACGGCGGTACCGCTCCTGTGCCAGACCCTGAACCAGAGCCACTTGAACCACTAGTTTGTGGTGCAGAAAAAACACTAATAAATGCTATTCAAGGTGACGGCTCTGCTAGCCCACTTGTAGGTACATTAGTAGAACTTGAAGGTGTTGTAAGCTCCGATTTTCAAGGTGATGATCAACTAAAAGGTTTTTTTGTTAGCTCACTTGCTGCCGATATAGATGCCAACCCACTAACCTCTGAAGGTGTATTTGTTTATTTTGCAGATACTGATGTAAATGTTGGTGACCATGTGCGCGTACAAGGTACTGTTGAAGAGTATTTTGATGCAACACAAATTGGCAGCGTAAGCCAAGTAGTAGTTTGTAATACAGGTTTAGCTGTAGCAGCTACAAAAATCACTTTACCTTTAGCTGATGCAACTGATTTAGAAGCTTTTGAAGGTATGTTAGTTACATTAGAGCAATCATTAGTGGTTACTAATAACTTTGGTCTTGGTAGATATGGTGAAGTTGAATTAGCTACAGAGCGCTTATATCAAGGGACTCAAATTGCATTACCTGGAGATGCAGCTAATGCAGTTGAAACAGAAAATCTACTTAAAAAGATTTTACTAGATGATGGCTCTACAGTACAAAACTTAGACCCGACAGCTTACCCAGCTCCAGGCTTATCTGCAGAAAATACATTACGCACTGGCGATACAGTAAATACTGTTACAGGGGCACTTGCTTATAGCTTTGGTCTTTACCGAATTCACCCAACTTTAGCGCCTCAGTTTATTGCGACAAATGCACGTGAAGATGCGCCAGAGCTTAATGCAGAAGCAGATTTACGTGTGGCTAGCTTTAACGTGCTTAATTACTTTAATGGTGATGGCCAAGGTGAAGGGTTTCCTACAGCGCGTGGTGCAGACTCTGAAGCTGAATTTATTCGTCAAGAAGCTAAAATTGTAAGTGCAATTAGCGCTATCCAGGCCGATGTTGTTGGTTTAATGGAAATCGAAAATGATGGCTTTGGTGAATTTAGTGCAATTGCAAGCTTAGTAAATGCATTAAACGAAGCTGATTCAGCTAACCAATATGCATTTGTTGACTTTAATGTAGATCAAATTGGTACAGATGCAATTACTACCGCACTTATCTATCGTGCTAACAAGGTAGAAGAAGTAGGTACTGCTGCTATTACGGCTGAGACTCCATTTGATTTTAGTAACCGTGCTCCAATTGCACAAAGCTTTAAATCAATAGAAACTGACGAAGTATTTACTGTTGCTGTGTCACACCTTAAATCTAAAAGCTGTGGTAGTGCTTCTGGAAACAATGCAGATTCAGGTGATGGCCAAGGCTGTTGGAATGAAATACGCACAGAAGGTGCTAATGCATTCGCAGATTGGCTTGATAGCAAACCAACCGGTGTTAATGATGAAGATACTATTTTAGTCGGCGATATGAATGCTTACGCAATGGAAGATCCAATACGTGCATTTGCAGATAAAGGATATAAAAGTGTAGTTGCAGAGCTTGATGGCAATAAACTTGGTTACTCTTATAGCTTCTCTGGTCGTGCAGGTAGCCTTGACCATGCTGTAGCAAGTGCATCGTTACTTAGCAAAGTAGTATCGGCTAAAGATTGGCATATTAATGCTGATGAACCAATTTCGCTTGATTACAATGTAGAGTTTAAAAGCGAAGGTCAACAATCTAGCTTGTACTCTGAAAGTGCATACCGTGCATCAGATCACGACCCTGTAATTATTGATATTAAATCTGAGGTAATTTTAACTCCTGAGGAACAAACACCAATAATTGCTGCTGACCAAGTTTTTTCAATTGATGAAAATAGCGCAATTGACACAATTATCGGCACGCTTGAATTCAGTGATCCGAATGCGGATGTATCGCCAGTGGTTGAATTTATAGTGTCGGGTAGTGAGATAATTACAGTTAATGAACAAGGTCAACTTATTGTAACCGGTGAACTTGATTTTGACGTTGAAAGTACAATTGCACTATCAGTGCAAGCAAAAGATAGCGCAGATAACGTGTCTGATTCGGTAGCAGTTACAATTAACATCACTGAAACGAGCTCTGATGATGACGATTCAGGTTCATTATTATGGTTATCACTTCTTTTAGCACCACTATCAATAGTGCGTAGATTCAAAACGAAATAACCAACTTTAATCTCAACATTTAAAAAGCCGCTTTTGCGGCTTTTTTATTTTATACAAATGTAATTCAGACAAGCTTCATTAAACTCCCCGTAATATGTTCATACGATTAGTGAGTCTTCTAGTACTTAATAAGCAACAACTACATAAGATTGAGTGAATTTTACACAACAAAAACCTCGATGACTTATGTATATTGGTTTTTCCTATTGAAAAATATGAACTTTTATAAGGGTTCACATTTTGCTTTAAGTAAATTAGAAGATACTTACAAAACAAAATCAATATTTACCCTAAACGTAAAAATAAGTCGTGTTTTTATAAAGGAATGAGAATGAAACAACTAACCCAAAACTTGCCTAAATGGCAAAAAAAATCAGCACCACTACTGGGTCTACTTATTATTTTTTCGACTTGGGGCAATAGCAACCAAGCGATTGCTGCAACTGTTGATGTAGCAATTCCACAAAGTAGCTTATTTGATGTAATTAGCGCTCGCGCTAAAAAGTTAGCAAGCGAAGAATATGTGGCACCTAAAAACATCGAGCTTGAAGCACTAAATAATATTGATTATCAAGACTACCGTTCAATTCGATTTAAAAAAGACAAAGCGGTATGGAAAGATGAAGGCTTGTACGAGCTGCAATTATTCCACCCTGGTTTTTTATATAAAACCCCCGTAACAATAAATACTGTTGATAGCGACTCTAAACGTAGCCGCTTACCTTTCAGCACTGACTTTTACCAATACGATGGCACTGCTGCACCACTACAAGAAGAAATAGCTAAAAGTGTGGCGGGCACTCAACTAGGCCATGCTGGATTTCGCTTACATTACCCATTAAATACTAACGAGTATAAAGACGAAGTAATGGTATTTCAGGGAGCATCGTATTTTAGAGTCGTTGGCCCTCAACAAGTTTATGGCTTATCAGCAAGAGGCCTTGCCATTGATACTGCTGAAAATTCGGGTGAAGAATTTCCAATGTTCAAAGAGTTTTGGTTAGTTAAACCAAAGGCCGACCAAACACAAATCACCATTTTTGCATTGTTGGATAGTCCATCTATTTCTGGTGCGTACAAATTTAGCGTCGACCCTACAACTAATATGCTAGTTGATGTTGATATGCAGATTTTTGCGCGTAAAGATATTAAAAAACTAGGTGTAGCACCATTAACGAGTATGTTTTATCACGGCGAAAACAGCACCAAATTTTTTGATGACTATCGCCCTGAAGTTCATGACTCGGATGGCCTATTAACTCAATCTGCTGATGACAAGTGGGTATGGCGTCCTCTTAACAACCCATCACAACTCAGCGTTACTTCATTTTCGTACAATAACCCAAAAGGTTTTGGGTTAGCTCAACGAGACCGAGACTTTAATAACTATCTAGACACAGAAGCACATTACCACGACCGCCCTAGCCTATGGATTGAACCACAAGGTGAGTGGGGAAATGGTCGTGTAGAGCTTGTAGAAATACCGACTGATACAGAAACTAACGACAATATCGTAAGTTACTGGGTACCAGAAAAACCAATGAAGGCCGGAGATTCATTAAAATTAAGCTACAAAATGACCACCTTTAATTCAGTTTTAACTCAGCACGAGAAAGCACGTGTACTACGTACAAGAATTGGTAGCGCCGCTTTACCAGGTGAGGACAACCCACCACCAAAAAGCCACCGCCAATTTACTGTTGATTTTACT
Organism: Pseudoalteromonas sp. HL-AS1; assembly: GCF_031198785.1. Lineage (NCBI taxonomy): Bacteria > Pseudomonadati > Pseudomonadota > Gammaproteobacteria > Alteromonadales > Pseudoalteromonadaceae > Pseudoalteromonas > Pseudoalteromonas sp. HL-AS1. The sequence continues at coordinate 88,943 of NZ_CP133569.1, read as the reverse complement.
GGTTCAGAAATAAATCAACTGTCTAAACAGTTAAAACTAGATGCCGACATTCAACTTACAACAGGCGAAGTAACCGACGTGAATGTACAAAAACTTCCGGATTCACGTGGATGGCGTGTAGCCTTTAAAATTGCACCACAGGACGATCAACCCGTTGATATGCGTTTATCGTTAAAACTACGTGACAAAGAAATTAGCGAGGTATGGAGCTATGTTTGGTACCCAAATGACATCAAGTAATAAAGGTAGGGGCACTCCAATGCCATTCAAAACACTAAGAGTATGGCTATTTGCCATTGCGGCACTTGGCACATCTGGCTACGGCATATCTATTATGTTTGAGATTTTAAGCTCAAACGGTATGACATTACTTGAGTATGCCCTTTTAGTATTATTCTCAATCACATTTGCTTGGATTGTAACGGCTTTTTGTAGTGGCACAATCGGCTTTGTACTACAGTTGTTTCGAATTGACCCGCTTACGTTAAAACGTATTAAACCAATTGAGTTCAATAACGAGGCAATTAACGCTCAGAAAACCGCCGTTGTAATGCCTATTTATAACGAAGATACCCACCGTGTTATCGCGGGCTTTGAAGTAAGTCTACAATCGTTAAAAGAAACTGGTCAGCTTGATAATTTTGATTTTTATTTATTAAGCGATACACAAGACCCTCAAATAGTTAAAAACGAGCTAAGTGCATGGCATGCATTGTGCGAACGTTTAGGGGATACAGCAAAGCATGTTTTTTATCGTCGTCGCGAAGATAACAAACACCGCAAAGTAGGTAACCTAACCGACTTTTGTGAGCGCTGGGGAAGTAATTACGACCATATGATTGTGCTTGATGCAGATAGCGTAATGACCGGTAAATGTATGTTAGAACTTACTACAAGCATGCTAAACAACCCACAAGCAGGCCTGATCCAAACGATTCCAATACCTGTTCGTCAAGATACCTTTTTTGGTCGTTTTTTACAGTTTGCGTCAGTGCTATATAGCCCAATGCTCGCTACTGGCTCAGCATTTTGGCAAACAGATAAAGCCAACTACTGGGGTCATAATGCAATCATTAGAGTTGAAGCATTTATAACGTGCTGTGGCTTGCCAACACTCAAAGGTAATGCACCCTTTGGCGGTGAGATTTTAAGTCATGACTTTGTAGAAGCATCACTACTTCATAGTGCAGGTTGGGATGTACTATTACTATCAGACATTGAAGGCAGCTACGAAGAAGTACCAAGTAATATTCTAGATTATGCTGTACGCGATAGACGCTGGGTGCAGGGTAATATTCAGCACTTAGGTTTACTATCGTCATCTAAATTAAAATTAATGAGTAAGCTGCACTTTCTATTAGGTGCAACCGCTTATATTTCATCACTAATTTGGCTCTCAATGCTAGCGCTAAGTACTATTGATGCAGTAACGCGCGCATTAAATAGTGATGTGTACTTTAACCGTGTTTATCAATTATTTCCTACATGGCAAATAGCTAAAACCGATCTTATTGATTCACTCTTGTATTTAACTATTGTTATTTTATTAATGCCTAAATTAATGGGCGTAATAGTCACCCTAATACATAGAAACAAACGCTTTGGTGGTTCAATTAAGCTCATACTAGGTTCAATCATTGAAACCGTATTTGCTATTATTGTTGCGCCATTAATGATGGTATTTCATGCTTACTTTGTACTTTGCGTATTTTTAGGTAAAAAAGTGAAGTGGGATGCACAACCGCGCGAAGGTCGTATGGTCCCGTGGAAAGAAGCGTTTGGTTATACGTTATTCTCTACTATTGTGGCTATAGCATGGGGCAGCACAGCCTACTACTTCACACCTGTATTCTTTTGGTGGCTATCACCTATATTATTAGGCTTAGTATTAGGTGCTCCAATTATCCGTTATTCCAGTAGTATCAAACTCGGCGTACAGCTAAGAAAGTTAGGTATATTTATTTGCCCTAGTGAAGTTGATAACGACTCAACTCTAGAGGCGCTTAAAGTACATCTAAAAGAGATTTCCGTGCCAGAGGAAGGAACTTACCCACAAACAATTCCGGCACTGCCACAAGAGCATATGGTATCAATGCCTATACAATCTTTTAAAAAGCCACGCAGGCTAAAGATGAAAGCGCTAAAAGCTAAGGCTATAAAAAAGTTTAATTAGCGCGTTATAAAATAAAAACAAAAAAGGAGCAATTAATTGCTCCTTTTTTCTATCTAAATTAAAAAATCATGCGCTACATTTGCCGCTAATATTTTCTACTTTTTTAGCTAACTTATTACAGTACATTTTAGAAATAGCTGATTGCGTTTCATCATCAAGTTGCCAGTTATAAAAATGAAAAACCTTACCATTCTCCAGTTCTACTTAAAAATAGTGAAAAGAAAAAACGAGCTAAATGATACAACAGTAATTTCCTCACTATTGATATAACGCTCTGTGCATAGACGTGTATAGCAAACCCCTGCTTTGTAACAATATAAATAAATTGCTCTAGTACCTTTTCATTAATTATAAATATAGGACTAATCAGTAATAAGGAGCAGTTATAAAAAACTATAAAAAATAAAACCAAATTATAGGTAATAAAAAACCCGCAACATGTGCGGGTTTTTTTAAAGAGTTAAGGAGCTAATTACTTAGCAGCTTTTTTCTCTTTTTCTGCAGCGATTACTGTGTCAGCTACGTTTTGTGGACATGGTGCGTAGTGTGAGAACTCCATAGAGAACTGACCACGACCAGATGTCATTGTACGTAGTGAACCAATGTAACCGAACATTTCTGATAACGGAACGTCAGCTTTAATGCGAACGCCAGTTAAACCAGCTTCTTGGTCGCTTAGCATACCACGACGACGGTTAAGGTCACCGATTACATCACCAACGTGATCTTCTGGAGTGAACACGTCAACTTTCATGATTGGCTCAAGAAGTTGTGCGCCCGCTTTAGGGATCGATTGGCGGAAAGCACCTTTAGCAGCGATTTCGAACGCGATTGCAGATGAATCCACGGCATGGAAACCACCGTCAAAAAGTTCAACTTCAACGTCTAATACTGGGAAGCCAGCTAGAACACCTTCGCCCATCATTGACTTAAAGCCTTTCTCAACTGCAGGCCAGAATTCTTTAGGTACGTTACCACCAACAACTGATGATTTAAACGTGAAGCCTGAAGCAACTTCGCCTGGCTTGATGCGGTAGTCGATTTTACCAAACTGACCAGAACCACCAGATTGTTTCTTATGCGTGTAGCTATCTTCGATTTCACGAGTGATAGTTTCACGGTAAGCAACCTGTGGTTGACCAACGATAAGGTCTACACCGTAAGTACGCTTAAGGATATCAACTTTGATATCTAAGTGAAGCTCACCCATACCTTTAAGGATAGTTTCGCCTGAATCTTCATCAGTCTCAACTTGGAAAGATGGATCTTCTGCAACCATTTTACCGATAGCAACACCCATTTTCTCATTACCGCCTTTATCTTTAGGCTGTACAGCAATCGAGATTACTGGAGTTGGGAATACCATTGGCTCAAGTGTTACTGGGTGCTTAGGATCACATAGAGTGTGACCAGTTTGCACATTTTTCATGCCTACGATAGCAATGATGTCACCAGCTTGTGCTGAAGTAAGCTCTTTACGCTCATCTGCTTGCATCTCAACCATACGGCCAACACGCTCAGTTTTACCAGTAAACGCATTAAGGATAGTGTCACCCTTATTAAGCTTACCTGAGTAGATACGTACGAAAGTTAATGCACCAAAACGGTCATCCATTATCTTAAATGCTAGCGCCTTGAAAGGTTCGTCAGCAGATACGATTGCGAATTCGCCATTTTCGTTACCTTCTTCATCCATAAGAGGTTGAGGATCAACTTCTGTTGGAGCAGGTAAGTAGTCAACAACAGCATCAAGAATTAATTGCATACCTTTGTTTTTGAACGCAGAACCACAGTAAGTAGGGAAGAAAGCAAGGTCACGAGTACCTTTACGGATACAACGCTTGATATCTTCGATAGAAGGTACTTCACCTTCCATGTACGCTTCCATTAGGTCATCGTCTTGCTCTACAGCAGTTTCGATAAGCATTTCATGGTATTCATCAGTTTTCTCTACCATGTCTGCAGGAACGTCTTCAATAGTGTAGTTTTCTGGAAGACCTGTCTCATCCCAAACATATGCTTTTTTGTTTAAAACATCAACAACACCTATGAATTCGTCTTCAATACCGATTGGTAAAGTCATGATAAGTGGAGTAGCACCAAGTACTTTTTGTACTTGCGCTGTTACACGGTAAAAATCAGCACCCATACGGTCTAATTTGTTTACGAAGATGATACGTGCAACACCTGACTCATTCGCGTAGCGCCAGTTAGTTTCTGATTGTGGCTCAACACCACCAGAACCACAGAATACACCCACACCGCCATCTAATACTTTAAGTGAACGGTAAACTTCAACGGTGAAGTCAACGTGTCCAGGAGTATCGATAACGTTAAAACGGTGATCTTTCCAGAAACAGCTTACTGCCGCAGACTGGATAGTAATACCGCGCTCAGCTTCTTGCTCCATGAAATCGGTAGTCGATTCACCATCATGTGTCTCACCGCTTTTGTGGATAGTACCTGTAAGCTTTAGGATACGCTCAGTAGTTGTGGTTTTACCCGCATCAACGTGCGCGAAAATACCAATGTTTCTGTACTTCGATAAATCTGCCATTAATTTTACTCTTAATAAAGTCGATAAATTATTCGGCAGGAGTATAACATCACTTAATGCGAACATCACCATACAAGCCGCTTAAAATGCAATCAATTCAACATATTTTTTTTATCGTCAGAATCTATTAAATATCAAACATAACAAAAAAATCACAAGACATTGAAATTAATAGCGTTTAATACTTAAGTTTCAGATACACCAAGTTACTTCGCTATTTTATAGCAACGTTCAGGGCGGCCAATACTGCCGTAACTTTGATCCGCTGTTAACTTACCTGATTCAAGCAAATACTCTAAGTAACGACGTGCTGTAGAGCGACTAACACCGACCAAATCGCCCATTTGCTGAGCAGTAAATGCAGTGGTTGCGTGCTCTACAAAAGCATCATGTATTTTTTGCAGGGTAAGTTGGTCGACCCCTTTTGGTAAACGAACAGACGTGTTGGTTTGCTGCTTTGAGCCAAATAACGTATCAACCATTGACTGCGTTACTTCACTTGCATCAGAAAAACATTGCTGACGTGATTCAAAACGTGCAAGTGCTTGATCTAGTCGGTTTAACATTAATGGCTTAACTAAAAAGTCGCATGCGCCTAACTGCATTGCTTTTTCAAGGGTTTCAACCTCTTTTGCAGCCGTGAGCAGCATAACTTCACTTTTAATTGTTCGTCGTCGTAAATCAGTTAACAAATCTAAGCCATTACCATCAGGCAGGTGTATATCGAGTAAAATTAAATCAGGTTCAATTGCATGCAGCAAAGCTGTTGCCGTGCTTAAATTACCTGCAATGCCCACTACCTGATACTGTGCTTGCCTTAAACTTTGCTTTGGCGTTTGATTGCCTGCAATACCATTTGGTAATAACAAGTACTGCGCTAAAAGCTGTGCTACCTCTACTTCGTCTTCAATTATTACTACTGAATAAGTCATGTTTAATGCTCTTATTATTTTGGAATATAAACACTTAGTCTTGCACCAAGTAGGTCTGACTCACCAATTTTTAACGTACCGCCGCATGAGTCTAAATTTTTATGAAATTAAGCATGTACTTTAGTACTCACTAGCCGATTTATATATGAATAAAAAACAAACTTATCAATAATAAGAATTATTTGTATTTAGGTGTTGACAGGCAGTTAGATCTAACTGATAATCAATATCAACAAGACGGATTGCATACCACTTGTTAAGGAATGAATTGATTTGTTTCTCGACCCTGAAACAACGTGTGGCGCACGTAAACAGCTATGGTTACTTGTTATGAACCGCAACGCCCCTTGATGTTGATGATGAGTAACCGCCCTACTATTTTACTTGCTACATTGCTCATATCGGTGACGGTAGATATGAAACTAAAAAAGCCCTTACGGGCTTTTTTTATGTCTGTAATTTAGTTGGTTAAATTAAACTAAATCAATTAACGACGGTTTTTACGTGCGCGTGCTCGGCGTTGTTTTTTCTCTTCTTCTTTAGCTGCCTTTTTAGCTTCTGCTGCAGCGCGTAAACCAGCAACCATTACTTCTTCTTCCTCACGCATTTGCGGGGTTTCCATAGTAATACGGCCAATAATACCGTCGCGTAATTCGTTGATTAGTATTTCAGACATTTTGTATGTGTCTATTTGATTGCCACCACGAATACAGCCGCGTTTTTTCCCCGCCATTTCAACAAATTCCCAATCACTTTCTGGTAATTCATCTATTTTATAACGCCCTTTTAATAACTCAGGGTATGCACGCAATAGGTACTCAGCTGTGTAACTTGCTACTTCTTCATACTCAAGTGCTGTATCACGAATGGCACCGGTGGCGCCTAAGCGATAACCTGAGTTTTCGTTTTCTACTTTTGGCCACAACATACCTGGCGTATCGTAAAGCATAATACCGTCTTCAAGCTTAATGCGTTGTTGCGCTTTAGTAACAGCAGGCTCATTACCTGTTTTTGCAACTATACGCCCAGCCAATACATTAATTAACGTAGATTTACCCACGTTAGGAATACCCATGATCATGGCTTTAATTTGCTTATCTACACCCACTTTATGTGGCACTAGCTTTTTACAAAGCTCATTAATACGGTGTACTTCAGCTGCTTTATCATGCCCAAAAGAAATCGCTTTAACACCGTTTTCTTGCTCAAAATAATCTTTCCAGATTTGAGTCATTTTAGGATCAGCTAAATCAGCTTTGTTCAAAATTTTGATGACCGGCTTACCTTCACGCAAGGTTGCCACCATCGGGTTTTCACTACTGTAGGGAATGCGCGCATCAAGCACTTCAATGATCACATCCATTTGTGGCATTATTTCTTTAATTTCATTGCGGGCTTTATTCATGTGCCCAGGGAACCACTGGATAGCCATTTTTAACTCCTAACGTATAATTAACCGCTATTTTAACTGGCAATTCATTTAATTGCGCTATACTGGCGCAAATTTTTTCAGATTAGTTGTTATGGCTCTTAAATCCACCATTATGAAAGTGCAGTTATCGCTTAGCGATATGGACCGCCACGTTTATCAAGATTTTAATTTAACCTTGGCTCAACACCCATCAGAAACCGACCAAAGGTTGATGATTCGCTTACTCGCTTTTGCGCTAAATAGCTGTGATGGTTTAGAATTTACTAAAGGGTTAAGTGCTGATGATGAGCCTGAACTTTGGCATGTAAGCTATAGTGAAGAAATAGAACTATGGGTTGAACTTGGCTTACCAGATGAGAAACGCCTTAAAAAAGCCTGTAATAAATCTAAAAAAGTGGTGCTGTATACTTATGGTGAAAACAATCAAGCAATTTGGTGGCAAAAACATCAACCTAAATTGTATGAATTTAAAAATCTAAGTATTTTTAGCCTTGATTACGCAGCAACACAAGCACTTGCTGCTTTGGTTGATCGTGGAATTAAGCTCGCCATTACCATTCAAGATGGTGAAGTATGGGTAAATACCGATAAAACCAATATTGAAATAAAACCGCTAAAGTTAATGTAATTACGGTAGTTATACCAATTGCATTAAATTAGTTATGTATTATAGCGACAAATAAATAAGTCGATAACAAGGCGAAAATTATGATATATAGCTGTTTTATATAAATAATTTTTAACGCAGGTAGCGGATTATTTAATACGCTAGGATGATCATGTTTTTAATAAAATTGGTATTAGGGAGCATATGAAAGTTAAACACGTTATTGTTTTACATGGCTTGTATATGTCTGGCTTTGTTATGCGCCCACTTTGTTCACGACTTGAAGAGTCGGGTATGACGGTATTAAACATTACCTACAATACGCTCGACCCTCACCGCGATACCATATTTGCACAAATTGATGAGTGTATTTCTAACGAACCTGCAGCGCTTGTATGCCACTCAATGGGAGGGCTTATTGCACGTGCTTACCTAGAGGCAAACTCTCCTGCTAGCCAGAATATTACGAAGGTAATTACACTGGGTACTCCACATAAAGGCAGCCATATAGCGCAAAAAATGAAGCAAAAAGGGTTTGAATCATTTTTAAAAAATAGTGTTGAGTTTTTGCTTACTAAAAATGGTAATTGGCCTTTTAAAGCTAAGCTTTATAGTATCGCAGGCGATTTACCTATTGGGCTTATGCCTTTAATAGTCAAAGGTAGCCAGTCAGATGGCACCGTATTACTAGATGAAACCAAACTTAAAGGTATGGCCGAACACAAAGTGTTTCATTTAAGCCATACCAGTATGATTTACTCGCGCCAAGTACTCGATTACATTTTAAAGTGCTTAAACGAGAAAGATTAATCCTCAGCATTGGCTGCTATTTTATAACTAATTAAAAATACCACTGCCAATATAAGTGGAATCGGCGCCGCAATGTAGCCAAAAAAATCTGAGTTCGCAAAGCTTGCACCCGCTAAGTGCGCTACTAACCCAAGCACAAATGCGATGACTGCAATTCCTACCACAATTAACTCTGCTTTATTTTGTTTTGCTGTTTTTGCATGCATGTTATCTCTCCTAATTATTTCGACAATATTATTATGCGCCGTTAGGATGGATGATTTTTGACCTACATCAATAAAAAAATACCTAAGCTATTACCTTGAATAAAATTTGTTTTAGATCATGATTTATATACTTTTGAGTTTTATTTATTTTTGAGGGGTAGTATTTTTATTAATCAGTCCCATTTCTATTAATAGTCTAAAGTGAATACAGGTATCAAAAACAGCTAATAGGTTAAAACTATTAACTAGATACATTTAAACGAATTTACTAATTTATCGAAATTAGTAATACTTATCACAAGTTCACAAATCAACGGTTATTCAAGGAGCAAGTTATGTCACAGGTAAACGCAATAGGTCTAAACAGTGCTAAAAGTGATGACATTGTAAAATCACTCAATACGCTATTAAGCAGCTACCAAATTCAGTACATGAATGCGCGTGGTTTTCACTGGAATATTAAAGGCCGTAACTTTTTTGAACTACATGTTAAGTTTGAAGAAATTTATAACTTATTACTTCTAAAAGTAGATGAAGTTGCAGAACGTATTTTAACGTTAGATGGCGCACCTCTACATGCATTTTCTGATTACCTTGAAGTAAGTAAAATTAAAGAAGCTAAAGGTATTAGTGATGGCGTTACAGCCGTAGAGAACCTACTTGCTGGTTACAGTACATTAATTCACATGCAGCGTGAAATTTTAACTCAAGCTGGTGATGCAGACGATGAAGGTACAGCCTCACTAATGAGTGATTACATCTCAGAGCAAGAAAAGCTGGTTTGGATGTTAAAAGCTTACTTAGACTAAAGTTAAGCAAAAAAAAACCCTCAATGAAGAGGGCACAAATAGGGATAAATCGTTAAATAATCAAGCGATTCGGTTACTATATTAGCCTCCTCCCCATACTAAACAACGCCCCTGTTACCAGTGGCGTTGTTTTTGGTTTAAGTGGGCACAATACTTATATATTGGGATAAACGATGTATAAAAAATTACTGCCGCATTATTTTTTCCAATAAAAAAGCCCCAGCAATACTGAGGCTTTGTGAACGTAACTAATTAAGTAACTATAGTTAGTATCGTTATTGTTGGTTAGAATTTACTTCTAAAACCAATGTAGAATGATTGCCCAATTGGGTCATACGTACCTGCATCCGTTTCAGTACCCGTGCTTGAACCACTTACACCCGATAAAATTCGTGGTGGCTCTTTATCAAATAAGTTACTCGCACCAGCGTAAAGCTCTGTTGAATCGCTGATATGGTAACTTGCTTGAACATCATGATATGTCACTGAACCAATCCCTACTCCACCTGGAGCAATACCAAAACCACTTAAGAATTGATCATCAAAGTCTGCAGCGCCAATGTAAGTTAAGCTCCAGTTAAAATCAAAGTCGTTAAGTTTATAACCAAAGTTCCAGTTAGCTTTATGCTCTGATGCACCAATTTCTCCAGCAAACTCATCTTTATCAGCGCCCGGAAGTGGAATGCTATAACCATCGATTAGGTAAGTATAAGCAAGGCGAGTTCTAAACGCACCTGGGCCAATATCAGTAGAGTACGTCAGTGTTAAATCAACACCTTCTGTACCTAAACCACCACTGTTAGATACACCGCTATCAATAAACTCTAGTGAACCAGCACTATTATTACCTGATGGCGCACTACGACGAGTTACAAAGTCACAAAAGCTTGTATCGCCGCCGCCATAACATTGGTCAAGAATAAACTGACGAGGTGTTGATACGATTGCATCTGTAATTTCGATATCAAAGTAATCAAGCGTAATGTCTAGGCCTGATATTAGATTTTCTGGTGTAAATACTAAACCTACTGTTACAGAGTCACCAACTTCTTCTTTTAAATCTTGGTTGCCACGGTTAAAGGAAATAGCTCTAATTCAGAAACGGTTGTTGTTGCAGCGTAAGTACCTTCATAAAAAAAGCTATGCTTTTCGCTTAGCTCGTAGCTACCATTTGAGACAAATAAGTAATGTTCTGTAGGTATCGCTATCGTACGTACGCTACTTCGGTTAAAACCATTTGCAGCTACGCCATCTCCACCGTTAGTACTAAACGAGTTTTGTAGGGTGTTTGCATCATTAAACGTAAATGTTTCATCCCCAGCGCTAAAGCGACCCTGTGGCGGAAATGAAGATAAAAATGGGCTTACAGCATCAAATACAGAACCTGGGTTTGCTACTGGATCATCTTCAAAGAAGATACCTGAAAATTGGTCTACTGCCGAGCGGTCACGGTCACGTGAAAAAACAGCACCTTGATCAGAATATCCAAGATGGAACATCGCGTGCCCTTTCCCATCTGAGCTTGATAAGCCCGAGGTAAAGTTAAATTGGCGTGATTCATCATCGCCTTCGCTTGATTCACCATATTGGCCTTCGAATTCAATACCTTCAAAATCATCTTTTAGTACAAAGTTAACTACACCAGCAACAGCGTCAGAACCATAAACAGATGAAGCACCACCTGTCATAATTTCAACACGTTCGATGAATTGACTCGGAATAGTATTTAAATCGACAGCAGAGCTACCTGGTACACCTGATACATAACGACGACCATTCACTAAAACCAATGTGCGGTTAGAGCCTAAATTACGTAAATCAACAGTAGCAACACCCGCACTTGCGGTATTAAAGTTTGAGTTAGTACGGCTAATAGCTGGTGTACCAAATGCAGGGTTCTCTAATAATAAGTCTTGAATATTTAACGACCCTGATGCATCAATAGCAGCACTATCTACAACTTGAATAGGAGCCGATGACATTGCCTCAGCTGAACGAATTCGAGAACCTGTAACTTGTACGCGTTCTATTTTAGTTATTTCGTCATCTTCTGCTGCAACACCTTGAAATGAAAAGCTTGCAAGTATCGCGCTCCTTAGCCCAACTGTTAACGACGATTTTTTAAATAATCGCGCGCTACCTTTGTTAGTTAATGCCATATAATTCCCCTGAATTGTTATTTTTGTAACTAAATAGTTACTTCGCGGATTACAGTAAGGGGATTTATTTAAACACTCTACGGGCATTATTTATGAGGCGTAGTCTTTGGTACGAATAGCAGGTTTTATGGGATGAATCAGTACGTCACAATTATTTTATAAATATATTGTACTTTTCATAACATTTTTTCCGCTAAGCACGGTCTTTATTATTATATACAGCAAGAGATATAAAATAATGATCGCTTCTTTTCATGCATTAACTTTTGTTAGTAACACTAAGTTTGCAACATTTTTAACAAAGCGCGTGCAAGATCACCGGCACTTTGAATCTCAATCTTTTCTTCAAACAAATAGATTAGATCAAATAGACACAGATCAATACAATGTACTGTTTTACGAACTAACCAACCTAGCTGACCCGATGCAAATAGTGCATTTAACAGAGCTTGCTAAAAAGCTGAAGTTAGTCATTATTGCTCAATCGGGACATTTTGCGAGTTTTGCCTTTGAAGTTGGCGCTGTAGATTTTTTAATATTAGATTCAACTGCATCACGTATTGATAAATGCTTTGATAAGCTGATTCACCTTTGCCCGATTGCAAGTGCGGCCGAACGCCAATACCAGCAAAGCACACAAGCTGCAAAGCCATCATCACACATTGTGGTTAAAGATGTAGGTAAGGTAAGGCTAATTGATATAAATGATATTATTTGGATTAATGGCGCGGGCAACTATGTAGAGCTGCATTTTACCCAAGGTAATACGCCGGTACTACATCGCGAAACCATGAAAAATATTGAACAACAACTAGAACCTGAAGGATTTGTTCGCATTCATCGCTCTACGCTGGTAAGAAAACAAGCTATTTGCGAACTGATGCCTACTGACAGTTGCGATTATAGAGTAAGACTGAAAAACGATATGTGTTTAATCCTTTCACGGCGCTATAAAGGGTGTTTAGAGAGTATTATAAGCCCTCTTCAATAGCGGTTTATAATACTCATATTAATTACCAGTTCTGTTTTATATAACTGTCATTTGGGTGCACTAATAAATAGCTTTCGGTATCTTTATAAAAATTAACTTCTACATCGCTATTTTTCCATACTTTTTCAAACATATTTTTAGCTATGATATTAATGTTTATATAGTCAACTCGTTGATAGCCACGTTCTTTTACACCGGCAAAATAGGCCTCTAATGAATCGAGGCCATCCAAAGTTAACAGCTCAAACTCTTTTAAATTAACAACCACAAACTTAATCGTATTTTCAGGGTGAGTGCTCAACTCCTGAACAACTCCATTAGTTAACAGCGTAATGCCTTCATTATTAAAGCTCCCTTTCAATTCTAAATACATCTGAGGGGGCTGTGAACAAATTTGAAATTCACCATGTGCACCAAACATAAATCGCCTTACATATATCAACTTCTATATATAGGATAATACAATTTTCCGATTTTGCAGTTAATTTAATAAAGCAATAAAAAAGGCCATTTCGAGTGCTTTTTCCTCTAAACTTTTAAAGCGACCTGATGCACCACCGTGCCCTGCATCCATATCGGTTTTAAATACTAAAATATTACTATCAGTCTTAAGTTCACGCATTTTTGCAACCCACTTCATAGGCTCCCAATACTGCACTTGTGAGTCATGAAGACCGGTAGTAACGAGTATGTTCGGATAGTTTTGGGCGCGAATATTGTCATACGGCGAGTAAGCTTCAATTACATCATAAAACTGAGGCTCATTTGGATTACCCCATTCATCGTATTCATTTGTTGTGAGCGGAATACTTTCATCAAGCATCGTGGTTAATACGTCTAAAAATGGTACATGACAGCCAACACCGCAATATAACTCTGGTGCTTGGTTTACAACCGCCCCCATTAATAAACCACCAGCACTGCCGCCTGAGGCAAACACCTTGCTGCTATCACAATAGCCTTGTGCAACAAGCGCTTTTGTCACATCAGTAAAGTCACTAAAGCTATTTTGTTTATGCTCTTTTTTACCTTGTTCGTACCACTGACGACCTAGCATTTCAGAGCCTCGAACATGTGCTATTACATAAACAAAACCACGATCGAGCAAGCTCAGCGATGAACTTGAAAAACTTGGATCAATCGTATAGCCATACGCACCATAACCGTATTGAAATAACGGATTTGAGCCATCTTTTTTAAAGCTGTCTTTTCGATAAACAACTGATACGGGTACTTTAACTCCGTCGCGAGCAGTTACCATTAATCGCTCAGACTGATAGTCATCGGCATTAAAACTACCGAGTACTTTTTGCTGTTTAAGTAGTGTTTTTTCGCCAGTTGCTAAATCAACATCATATAAAGAACCTGGTGTTGTTAAACTTGAGTAATAAATACGCGCAGTGCTTGTGTCTGGCTCTGGGTTCATTGCTATTGCAGCATAATAACAAGGATCGGCAAACTCAAGTGCCATACGATCCCCTTGCCTATTAACAACTACAAATCGAGCTTGCCCTTGCTCGCGTTCACTCAATACTAAAAAGTCATTAAATAACTCTACACCTTCAAGCAGTACATTCTCTCTGTGAGCTGTATGCTCAACCCATTGTGTTTTATCAGCAATTGTTTCGTTTGTTGCCGTCATTAATCTAAAGTTTTTAGCTTGCCAGTTAGTCACAATATAAAATGTGTCACCTAGCTTATCTACGTCAAACTCGTGGCCATCTTCACGCGGCATTAATGCTTTAAATTCGCCAGTGGGCTTATTAGCATCAAGCACCCATGTATCATTGGTCTCTGTCGATGCTAAATCAATAATAATTAAGCTTTCATCGCGGCTTTTACCAAGTCCCATAAAAAAGCTGCTGTCTTGCTCTTCGTAGACCATTACGTCTTGGCTTTGCTCGCAGCCAAGCTCATGCCTAAATACTTGGTATCCTAATAGCGTTTTTAAATCTTTTTTTACATAAAAAACAGTTTTATTGTCGTTAGCCCAAACAACTTGTCCTTCTGTATTTTCAAGTACATCAGGTAGCATTTCACCGGTCGCTAAGCTTTTAAAGCGAACATTATAAATACGACGACCTTCAGTATCTTCAGAGTAAGCCATAAGCTGCTCGCATGGACTTAGTGCGACTTCGCCCAGCTCAAAAAACTCAAATCCTTCAGCTAAGACATTCACATCGAGTAAAAGCTCTTTATTATCGGCCTTTATACTCGTACTTCTATAGTGACGCGAGTATTCATCATCACCACGAACTTCTGAGTGATACCAGTATTTCCCATCTTTAACGGGTACCGAATTATCATCTTTTACAATGCGTGCTTTTAACTCTTCAAAAAGTGTATTTTCTAGTGGCTTCATAGCAGCTAACTGTTCATCGCAGTACGCATTTTCAGCATGTAAATGCGCAAGTACTTGCTCATCCTGGCGATCGTCATCACGCATCCAATAGTAATTATCGGTACGTATCTTATTATGAGTACTTGATGTATGGGCTTGCTGTTTAGCAATCGGGAAATTAGGTAATAAACTTAAAGAGTAGACAGGACGAGACACAACAAAACCAATTAAAAAAATAATGTGATTTGCAGTTTATCATAAAAATAAAAAAGCCCACCCAATAGTTGGATGGGTTAAAACGGTAAACGCTTCATTACTAAAACCGCTATACCTTTGGGAAGATAATTTAAGCTTTATATTTGCTGCCATGCCATAGCCCAGCTTTGCCCTACACCAGGTTCGAACATAGACTTATTATCGTCATTCGTGCGGCAAAACTCATTAAATGGCCAAGGCCTGCATTGATATACATGCCCAGTTTTTGGCTGCAATACCTTTGTACCCGCATTATAGTTTTCACAATTTTCAGGGTACACGTAATCATAAGTATCAAGGTTCTTAACAACACGCTCATCGCATTTTGCAATACAATGAAAGTCGATGTGTGCTTTACATATACCACTGCTTTGCAAAGCAAAAATTTCATTATTTCTATAGGCTACAATTAAACCCTGTTCGGTCATTTTACCTGCGCTAACCAGAGGAACATGCACATTAATATGCTCGGCAACTAAACGTGGCCATGCGTGAGGCTCACCTTGCTCAAGCGAGGTGATCTTGTAATCAAATGATAAACTAACCAGCTCTCCTTGCATGTCGTAAAAGATTACACTCACCACATCACCAATAAATAATTGGGTATGATGATTTAAGCAACCTATTGTTGACCACTTTCCACAGGCCAACGACGTATGCATAAACACGGCAACACCTTAAGAGTTACAAAATCTTATCCATACACTATGGATACACAAAAAATACACTGAGGGCAAGTGATACATAACAACACGTTATGCAGTAGTCCCGCTACCATAGCTTTTAAAAAGCCTTAGACCGGAAACTTTGCGTCCTAACCTTTCGGCTAGTTTGCCAGCAATGCGGCGATTATAATTCGACCCCGCATAACAATCAAACAAAAGAATGTAACCAAAAACAAAAACCAACCCTTTAAGGTTGGTTTAATGTATTTTTAACTAAACAAATAAGTTAAAGGCTCTTTCGCCCACGTAAATACCAGCAACACCAATAAAGATATAAATATTAACCACGCAGGCCAAGACGCTTTAGTTACTTTAGCCTCAGAGTCATCCGCTTTTAACTCTTTTGAGCCTGTGATCATCGCCTTAACTAGCGGTTTGCCTTTTATTCTATAAACAATAATAGCTAATACATGCAAGCCAATAGCATAGAGTAAAATGTCAAAATTCAGCTCATGTAGCCAATTGGCAAAATCAATCGTATCGCTAGACACATATTGAGCAAGCGGGCCATCAGTTAAAATGCCATCGCTACTCATTAGGCCACTTACAAGTTGCGTTATGATTAATATAAAAAACACTATCACCATACAGCTACCGGGTGCTGAATGGCCTAACGATTCGCTTGGTGTTTTTAGCGCCTTTAAAATAGCACTAGGAGAGTGCAGTAACCCACTTAATCTCGCGGTTTTACTACCAATAACACCCCAAATTAAACGTGTTACTATAAGTGCTAAAGTAAAAAAGCCAGCAACAAAATGAAGCTCAATCATGCCCTCTTCAATACTAAAATAAAGCACTGCAATACTTACAACCAAAAACCAATGAAAGCATCTAATAAACCCATCCCACACTTTTAACGTCGTCATTGTGCCTATCCTTAAAAAAACAGTATTATTTAATTTGTTAACTACTTTAACATCATAATATTAAGGTATCCTTATGAGCCATTCTACAAGCCGTGAGAGTAAATATCATGCAACCAGTTAAAAAAGCTATTTTAAAAGGCTTTTTAGATATGCTACCACTGTGTTTAGCCGTTGTTCCTTGGGGTATTTTATGCGGCTCTTTAGCGATTCAAAATGGTTTTAGCGCCTTTGAAACCCAAGCAATGTCGTTATTAGTATTTGCAGGCTCTGCACAGCTTGTTGCGATTGAACTTATGGCGGGCAACACACCATTGCTCACAATTTTATTCACAACATTTATTATTAGCTCTCGGCACTTTTTATACGGTTTAGCTGTGCGTCATAAGGTCATTGATCAACCTATGCGTTGGCGCTTACCGGTGAGCTTTGTTTTAACCGACGAGCTGTTTGCGTTTTCTCATCATCGAAAAGCATATAGAACAAAAACACGCTTAATATACGCATTGAGCGCTGGTTTTAGCTTTTATATTGCATGGAATATTTGGACGTTAATTGGCATTGTAGCGGGCACAATGCTGCCCGACTTAACTAATTTAGGGCTCGACTTTGGGATTGCTGCCACGTTTATCGCGTTGGTTATTCCGGGAATCAAAAATTTGGCCTCACTCGTTACGGTAATTGTAGCAGGCGTCAGCGCAACGCTTTTAAAAAGTACCGAATTTGAGTTATGGCTTGTTTGCTCAGCGCTGCTGGCAATGGCCGCAGGTTATAGCACAGCAAGGCTAACCGCTAAAAAGGAAGCAACGCTATGATGACAACTATTTTACTCATGGCGTGCATTACATTTTTTACGCGTTATTTATTTTTACACCGCGCTTTACCGTTTAAAGTAGGTCCTAAAATGCAGCAATTTTTAAGCTTTAGCGCACCTGCGGTGCTTACAGCAATTTGGGTGCCTATCGTGTTTTTGAATGAAGATGGCATTAACTTAAACTGGCAAAACCCTTATTTAAGCGCAGCGATAGTCGCCATCATTGTTGCCTATAAAACACATAATATTTATTACACAACGCTTGCCGGTATGGGGCTATTTCTGATTTTAAATTAGAGCGCTCTTTATACTTTATGAAATACTGTACTCAGGTTAAAATACCAATAACAATAATAAAAAAGACGCCAATATGCACAAATTCCATCAATTAAGCGCAACAAGCTTGCAGGGTCAACCTATTAACTTTAGTGATTTTGAAGGTAAGGTTGTGCTTATTGTTAATACCGCAAGTAAATGTGGATTTACCTACCAATACGAGTCGCTTCAAGCTTTGCATAATAAATATGCCAGCCAAGGTTTAGTTATTTTAGGATTTCCGTGTAATCAATTTGGTCAGCAAGAACCCGGCGACGCTACACAAATAGAGCAAGGATGTTTAATTAATTTTGGTGTGAGTTTTTTAATGGCGGCCAAAGTAGATGTAAACGGTAAGCATGCTCACCCAGTCTTTCGTTATTTAAAATCGGCTTTACCTGGTTTTTTAACACGTAAAATAAAGTGGAATTTTACTAAATTTTTAATTGCCGCAGATGGCACGCCAATTAAACGTTATGCACCTTTTACTAAACCCGAAAAGCTAGAACTTACAATTCAAAAAGCTTTGGCACAGGCTAAAAGCACGCTTTAAAAAGTAATAAAGAGGCGCAGGGCCTCTTTATTGCCAATACTACTGAAACTTAAACATACGCATAACTGCACATTTAAACTCTCAATATTAATTGGTATTTTATTTATACTAGTGAAATTTAATCGGTGTAATCGCTTAAATCGTCTTCGCCTAGATTTTTACGCAAGCGTTTTTGCTCAAGGTAGTCTTCCAACTTCTTTTTAACCTTTTGCTTGTTCTTATCGTGTTGATTACGGCCGAGCATTTCGTACTCGTCTTCAACAAAATCGTCATCTAGCGCATCGTAACTAAATGTCTTACCCACAACCCACTCCATAAAGTGTTTGAGACCAACCAAGGATTTTATTATCGCAATAGTCGGTAAAATTAAAATGTTTAACGTCAAAATGCTGTGCAAATTAACATCAAAATAAAGCCACGTGACTACTGTAAATAGTCTTCATGTCAGTAATGTGAATAAATAGCGCTAAATTTGAATTGAGGAAAGTGAGAGTTTTTTATCGTATCGATAAATAAAATTTATTAATTTTTATTAGTTAGCCAATTTGACTAAAAAATAGTTATTTATTAATTAATTTCATTTACTAAAAAACAAACAAAAACAGTTAACCATATGTTTTATATTAAAAAATAAAACTGGCACCAAACTTGTTATTAGTTAATCGTCATCAACAGAAAGTAGAGAACAAACATGAAAAAATTACTATTAGTTAGCGCATTAATTTGTACGCCAGCCGCTATGGCTCATAACGATAACGATTCTGCAATTTCATTTAGTAATGATGAATGTAACGTCGAATTTAAAAATGATGTGCGCATTAAGCCAAACGAATTGGAAATTTTTACCGTCAACAATAAAACCATGCAGTTTAATACCCATGGTGACTTAACTGTAAATGGCGAATTTGTAGCACTTAATAACTCACAACGCGAAGCGCTAACCAAGTACTCTGATAGTTTACGCACACAATTACCTGAAGTAGCTAATATAGCGCTAGAAGGCGTTAAAATTGCCGGTGTGGCATTAGAAGAAGTAGGCAATGCATTTAATATTGACGGCCTTGATAATATGTCAGAGCTTATGGATGACATTAAAATCGAAGTAGAAAACACATTTTACCAACAAGGTACATTTGTAATGGGCCAACAAAGTTTTAATCAATTTGGCGAAAACTTTGAACAACAATTTGAGCAGCAGATAGAAACAGCGGTTGAATCAGCAGTGATGCAATCAATGGGCAGTATTTTAGTAGCTTTAGGTTCTGAGTTACTTGGTTCAGGCGGTGATATGGATGCCTTTGAACAACGTATGGAAAATATGGGTGCACAAATAGAAGAAAAAGTAGAGCTACATGCAAGCGCACTTGAAGAACGTGCTAACTCTTTATGTGGAAGCTTTGCTGATATAGCAAAACAAGAAGAGCAATTAATAATGCAAGTGCCTGAGCTTGAAGGTTACCAGTTATTTAGTTTTAAACAGAATTAGTACAGCAAACGTTATTTAACATCCCTTTGGCAGCATTTAAGTTTACTTAAATGCTGCTTTTTTATGTTTCGCAAACTTATACCAACCTGCATAAATCTTTGATCAGTTTAACGAATTAAATTGCACTATAACTTCGTTAAATTTTTTATTTAGAACAACTAGATACAAAAACTTTTGCCTAGCTCTAGCGTAATTTTCTTAACGTTAAATAGACCCCATATATAAGCAGATTGGTATTACTTTTTAGCTAATAAAGTAAGCTTACCCAATGTAACTATTGCTTGCTCAATTTGCGCGCTCCATTGCACACCATAACTTAACCTTACGCAGCTTTTATATTTATTAGAGGCCGAAAAAACAAGCCCAGGGGTAATACTAATACCAACCTCAAGCGCAAGTAAAAACAATGTTTGGCTATCGTATTCGCCTCCTAAATCTAGCCACATAACGCAGCCTCCTTTTGGATCGCTTATACGTGTGTTTTTTGGCATAGCTTGTTGTAAGCACCATCGCATACGCTCTTTGTTATCGCGCAGGCGTTGCCTAAGTACTTTTAAATTTCGGTCGTACTCGCCGCTGGCAATAAATTCAGATAACGTCCATTGGTTTATTAACGAAGCAGAGCAACTTAGTGCTCTTTTATATCGCCTTGCTTGCGTTGCAAATTTACCCGCAACTAACCAACCTACACGATAGCTCGGCGCTGCGGTTTTAGAAAAAGATGAGCAACTAATCACTAATCCTTTTTTAGAGTACGCTAAAGCTGGTGTGCCTCGTTTTGCCGTAAAATATAAATCGCCGTATACGTCATCTTCAATAAGCACTACGTCATGACTTTCAAGTAGCTCCACCAGCTGCTGTCTGTTTTTATCTGGCATAAAGCTGCCTACAGGGTTGCTAATTGCAGTCGAGAATAAACATGCTTTTATGTCATGCTCATTCAAAGCGCGTTCTAAATCGTTTAGCCAAATGCCGTTATCTGGACACAGTGGTATTTCGAGCGCTTTGAGGCCTAAGCTCTCTATTAGCTCTATAATCCCGTGATAACAAGGCGTCTCAATGGCAACTACATCGCCTGGCTTTGTCACACATTTAAGCGCAATAGCCATGGCTTCCTGTGCACCATTGGTGATCACAAGCTCGTCCATATTTATACCAATGCCAAAATCTAGATAGCGATGCACTAGTTGCTTTTTCAGCGGCACAAATCCATCTGTTGGCCCATAGTTAATGGCTTTACTGCCGGCAATTGTCATTACTCGGCGCATATTTCTGGCCAGTGCTTTATCGGTAGGTGCAGCGGCTATAGGATTAGCGATACCAAAAGGGACTACGTTAGCTTGATGAATGGCGCTGTATACCTGCTCTATTAAGGCTTGTTTATTTACCACAACAGGCTCGCGACTCAATTTAACTCGCTTAGGTAAGTTATGCGCCATGCTAACGACTTTTAAAAAATACCCTGATTTTTCACGTGCCTCTACTAACCCCTGATCTTCAAGTGTTTGATAAGCTTGCTTCACTGTCGGAATACTAATGTTTAAGTTATCTGCCATTTTACGCAGTGATGGAAGTTTTTCGCCAGGGAGTAAAACCTGCTGGGCGCTCATATCTCTGATCAACTGAATAACTTGCTGATATAGAAACTCATGCCCCTGGCTATTTTTTTGTCTTATCATCACACACCAAATCTGTATAGGTTACATTTTTACTTTTCTGTATATGGTAAGTATACAGATAGGTCTTAAAATAGCCATTCAATCGGGCTTTGGAGAGTAACCATGAAAAGTGCAGCGCTATACATTACAACCGTTTTAATTTGGGGTTCTACTTGGTTAGCCATCGAATTTCAGCTAGGTGATATTGCGGTAGAGCTATCGTTATTTTATCGCTTTGCTATTGCAGCACTTTTAATGTGGTTGTATGTAGCGTACAAAAAACCCGACATGCGTTTCTCATTAGTCGATCATGGCTTTTTTGCTTTATTAGCTCTGTTTAACTTTGGTTTAAATTACTTAATGCTTTACTGGGCACAAAATTACCTAACCTCAGCCATGAGCTCCATTGCCTTTTCGATGCTGCTGGTTATGAACATAGTTAACACTCGACTATTTTTTGGTAAACCAATCTCAAAGCGAATTTATACAGGAGCTGTTCTTGCTGTATTAGGTATTACGTCCCTGTTTTGGCCGCAGTTACAGCAGTTCGACTTAAGTAATGGTGCATTGGTCGGGTTACTACTTGCTCTTAGCGGTACCTTTGTGGCTTCATTAGGAAATATGGTAAGCGTTCGAAATTCTCGTAAGCAAATTGGCGTATTGCAGGGCAATGCATGGGGCATGTTATATAGCGCCGTAGGCTTAGCGCTATATGTATTAATGAATGACGTGCAATTTAGTGTAAACGCGCCACCGAGTTACTGGTTATCATTACTCTACTTATCAATATTTGGCACCGTAATCGCTTTTGGTTGCTACTTTGCACTACTAAAAAATATTGGCCCTGAAAAAGCCAGCTACGTTATTGTTTTATTTCCATTAGTGGCAGTAACGCTAAGTAGTTTTTTTGAAGGGTTTGAATGGCACGCAAATACCTTTGCAGGGTTTAGCTTAGTACTATTAGGTAACGCCATTGTGCTTACCCCAACAAAACGAATTAACGCCTTTTTAGCTAATAGAGCAATAGCTAAAAGTGGCTCCGTCCCCAGTTAGACGCGTTATTAACGCAACTAACGCAAAAGCGCCTACTTTACTGTAGGCGCTTTTTTATTGGCATATGAAAAAGTAAGGCCTGTCCATGCACACTAACAACTGCAGGAGTTTTACCTATCAGCTCACCATCTGCTTCAATCAATAGCCCTTCAGTATTTATGGAAGCTGTATTTAAGCGACTATAGGTAAGGTTTTTTATATACTCATGACGCTTAAAAAATAACTTAATAAAGCTTATTACATTATAAAAAAGCCCACCCGATCGCATTTGATAACACTCAAGCTGACCATCAATTAAATCTGCTTTTGGCGCTATTTTTAGCCCGCCACCAAAGTACTTATGATTAGCAAATACAGTAATTAAATTTTGATACTGCCTAGGGCGTGTTGACCTTTGGTGGTTGAATTTGCAGCAGTATGTTTGGTTTTTAGGCCAGGCAGAGCCTATGCAGTGTGGTTATTCCCCATAAATAGGCGATAACGCAGCATAAATGCCAAACATGTGCTGCCCTTTGGGTTCTTTCTAGGGACGATTAACTCTTTGTTGCTCGGTTTTTACTTAGCCCACTAGGTTACAAACATCGCGCCGCAATTTAATCGCCCCTAGATTGAACAAATTTCAATCCACAAAGATCAACACGCCCTTACATCGTCATTAAACGTACCTTGTAACTGCTGAGCTTGATAATAAAATAGCTCTTTGATACTCGTCCAACTGTAATCAAAAGATGAAAAATTAGCTTTCTCGTTAATTGTTTTAATCACATGAGCATCAAATCCTACCCTGCAATATTAATAAAATAGCGGCTATTAATTTTTCCTATATCAATTGCTGTCGGTGTATTAAATAATGCCTTTCGCCAATCATCTTCTTTGCAATTAAACCCTCTGGAGAAATCGTTACCTGTACCGCAAGGTAATAATGCTAACGAACAGCTGCTGCCTATTAGCGCATTAACCGCCAAGTTCAATGTCCCATCGCCACCTAGTGCAACTACTTTGGGAAATTTACTCAGTAACAACCTTATTTGAGCGCAGTCACCGTCAAAGCTTCCCGTTGTAGTAAATATACAATAAGAAAAGCTGCGTTTTTTACAGATATTTTTAAGCCATGCCAATGATTTTTGGCTCTGTTTTTTGATACTTGGTTTAATAATTATAAGTAGTGACAAGCTTTTGTTTCCAGCAATGTATTTTAGAGTGAGATAACAAACGTTTAATTAAATTTTTTTAATCTGAATAAATAATCAAAAAACATTGTATAAAATGCATAAAAATAAATTAAAAAACCAAAAACCCCAACATCAAAGGGGTTAAAACCAACCGTCATATAAATAGCTATGCAAAAACAGTAATGCAACTTACTGAATCGCATATTAATAAAATCAATTCAGATTAGTTTAACTAATCCCTCAGGCTCAATTTTTATCGTTGTATTTTTAACCAAGCAACGTGCAAAATGCACGCGATTTCAACAGATACAACCGGAGCAAAATAATGAAACCAATTAATACATTAAATCAAACAGCAGCAGCGCAAGTAGCCGTTAAACCAACTAACCGTAAAGCAAGAATGTTAGCTAAACTTAACACGATTGGTAAAAGACTAGCACTTAGCGGTGCAGCTCAATATAAATAATCACCCAACCATGATTATTTTTCGGTGCAGCGAACACTCAACCACTAAATGAAGTCACTTATTTAGCTCCCATTGTTTGCTGCAACCTATTTATTTTATTAAAAATTGCCTTAATTTCCCCTTATTTACAAAAAAAACCTCATTTACGTATGTTTTTTAGGCAAACAGTCATTTTGCTATTTACACAGCGGTATCACCTAAGTATTATTCTGCGTCACGGAGAGATGGCAGAGTGGTCGAATGCACCGGTCTTGAAAACCGGCATGGGTTTATAGCCCATCTAGGGTTCAAATCCCTATCTCTCCACCATATTTTAATTGGTGGCTTTTTTACTCCATCAATACAACCGGTTATGCGTTGGAGAGGTGTCCGAGTGGCCGAAGGAGCTCCCCTGCTAAGGGAGTATAGAGTTTGTAGCTCTATCGAGGGTTCGAATCCCTCCCTCTCCACCATACTTAATTTAAACCACTTAATTGTGGTTTTTTTGTGCCTAAAATTTAACACCGATACTAAATTGGGAGGGTGAGAACCCTCGACAGGGTTCGACAAAATGTCTGGAACATTTTAGGCCGCTGCAAGCGTCGCGCAGCGATTGATTACATGGATGTAAGCAAGTCTATCCCTCCCTCTCCACCATACTTAATTTAAACCACTTAATTGTGGTTTTTTTGTGCCCAAAATTTAACACCGATACTAAATTGGGAGGGTGAGAACCCTCGACAGGGTTCGACAAAATGTCTGGAACATTTTAGGCCGCTGCAAGCGTCGCGTAGCGATTGATTACATGGATGTAAGCAAGTCTATCCCTCCCTCTGGACCATACTTAATTTAAACCGCTTGATTGTGGTTTTTTGTGCCAAAAATTTATAAAAACTAAACAAATTGTGCCTAGTAATAACTTAGGGCATTATTAACACAACTTTAGCCACTTATAGATTTAACTATGATCCGGTTCATATTGCTATCATTTTGCGCGGCAGCACCATTTTTTACCTTGGCACAAAGTACAACAGTGTATAAGTGTGTAATTAAGGGCGTTCCTACTTTTAGCCAAACGCCTTGCGCTAAAGATGCACAAGTTATTACTCTAAAAGATATAAATGTAATTGAAGCATATAAAAGCTCTACGCCCGGTAAAGGTATCACCGATACCTCTGTTGATGACTACTTAGAAGTTCAGCAAATAGAGCGTGAAATAAAGCGCCTTGAGCTATCTATTGAACAAAGCCAAAAAGAATACGCAGCTAAAAAACAACAAATAGATTATATGACCCAAGATAAGGCCAATCGTTTAGGCGCTTCGTCTATTGCTGATGCTATCGCAACTAAAACAAATTCATTAAAACAAGCCTACGACGCATCAATTAGTCAAACGCAGCAAAAAATAGAGTCATTAAAGCAAAGAAAGCAGCAGCTTAGCCAAAACCCTTAAGCGCTCGTTTTACTATAGAAATAAATTGCGCAACGTCTTCTTGAGTATTATAAATATGTGGCGATACTCGTATTCCAAATTTGCGAGCATCTACACTAACTTTCGCTTTATTAAGCTCTGTAAGTACATGGTCTTGTTGCTTGTTAAAAAACAAAATAGCAGTCCCGCTGCATTTATCACCAATCATAGGTGATGCAACATATTCGCTTAGTTGCTCATGAATAAGAGTAAGCATCGCTAAGTTATGCACCCTTACCTTGTGAGCTGTTAGCTCTGCAAAGTAGGCAATACTATTTGCGGCAATAATATAAGGCGCTACAGAAGGGGTGCCCCCCCAAAACTTAAGCGCACTGGCGTTATATTCAAAGTGGTTAATATCGAACTCAAATGGATTTTGATGCGAAAACCAACCCACATCTTTAGGCTCACAATACTCTATTTGATTTTTGTTAACCCATAAATAAGCTGCACCTGGGCCACCACATAACCATTTAACGCTCGAGCCAATCATAAAGTCCGCATCGAGCACGCTTAAATCAAGCGGTATAACACCCGCTGACTGAGCAACATCAACTATTGATAAACTATTGGTTAATTTACTTATAGCTACAATATCGTACACAGGCGCCTGTACACCTGTATTTGAATACACATGGCTTATAAAAACTAAATCGATATCACAAGTTATATAACGCTGCCAAACACTAATATCTGTTAGGTTTTCGTGCTCAGGTATAAATATGATTTGCGCGCACTTTGGCAACGCTTTTTGCATTACAAAACCCATACTCGGAAAATCACTTTGCGCCATAAGCACTTTACAATTTTTTTGCTGTAGCCGTGGATGCGACATAAGCAATTTTGTTAAGCCACTTGATAAATTAACCTGAGGACAAAACTGCGAACTAGGCGCATTAAATAACTTACCAAGCGCGGTAGTAAATTGCTCAACTGCGGGCAGCCATTGTTGCCAAGGTTCTTTATTTGAGCTCTCCCACGGTAAAAAGTAGTGCTGTGCTAAATATTGCTGCGTATTTTTAAGAGGACGCCCTACCGAGTGGTTTAGTAAATAACAGCCATCAGCCATACAAAAATCATTTTTAAGCATGCTATTTAACCCATTCTTTAAGTGTATTTAGATCGTCAAAACGTGTTTTTATATCGTCGCGTTTTGCGCTAGCTCGCCTATCTCTTAATTTTTCGAGCGAATCAAGTAACACATTAAGCGGCGGACCACTTGCTGTTACCTTGCTCATATGCTGCTGTTGCATATTTTTTGAAGGCTGAGCAATAAACTTTTCAACCAGTTGATTATGATGACCGACTGCGGTGTCGCCATGTAATTTACACACTTGAATAAATAACGTTGCGTGGCTTTTAAACCAATCTGTATTTTTATATGGCTCTGCTTGTAAAAAGTCATCCATAAAGCTTTGCATACGCATGGCTTCTCGCAGGATTTGTTGATCCTCTGGCATCATATATAAAAACTTATCCACCAGCATTTGCGAGTAACTAGGCTCGTTTGCACTACACAGCCCTAACAGCATATCAATCACGTTAATACCTGCAAAGTCACCAGCATTTGCCCCTCTGTAAACCTCTTTACCTACACGGTACGGTTTATAATAAGGGCGAACGCAGTTAAAAAAGCGATCTGTATCGAGCTCAGAATAAAGTGCATTGTTTGACTCAATTACATCTATAAGCGCTTGTTTAGCTACTTTTAATAACTCACCACACAAGGGATGTGAAATACCTAACGGCAATATTTTTAATAAAGCATCACTTGCCCGTTTGTAGGCCAAAATACCTTGGGTGTTGTAATCAAGAAACAGCTTTTCATCAGGTAAATTAGTAAATCGTTTATAAATACCGTTAAGTGCTTTGTTATGAGTAGTTAAGTGGGCGGTAGCAAAACGAGGGGTTACGCCAATGGATGCGCCTATATGCATAGCAAGCGCTGAGGCTTCAATTAGCGGTGAAGTAGTTTCTCTGCTTGGCTCAGTAATTTCATGGCGCCTACACGCTGCCATAAATAATCCTACGTTACCGAGTAAGTCAAAAGCGCTATCAAAGCCTTGATCTGTGTTTCCCTCGGCTAATAAATTACTAATTAATGCGTTGCCTTCTTTTTCTAATTGTTGCTTTAAGGCCTCACCTATTCCTTCTACATTTGCTTTATCGGTTTGCTGCCAATAAAGCTGCTCTAATTCACTATTTAAAGTGACAAACTCTGTTCGTATCCAGTGATCGAAAATAGCGGTATGTGTGTTCATTGATGTGCTCTATTATTTTTATAGTTAAATGCTAACAGAGTTCAATGAGGGTAAAACGCCAAAAAAATTAGTAAAAACTGCAATACTTAGCAATAATCACTACAAATATAAAAATAATCAATAAAAGCCGACAACTATGTTAGATAAAAAAGACCAGCAATTACTCATTGCACTGCAAAGCCAAGCTCGTATGTCGGTTTCAGATTTAGCTGGCAGTATTAACCTATCGGATACACCTTGTTTAAGGCGTATAAAAAAGTTAGAGCAAGAAAACATTATTACCGGCTACCACGCCGCCATAAATCCCAAAGCACTTAATCTTAATGTATTGGTATATGCGTTTGTACGATTAAGCCAAAACTCGGTCAGTGCTGCAGAGCAATTTGAGCAACATGTAGAAAAATTACCACATGTATTAGAGTGTTGTGTAATATCAGGAAGCTATGATTATTTATTAAAAATCATTGCACATGATCTTGAGAGCTACGAAACGTTTGTGAAACATCAACTAGGTGGCTTAAGCTGTATCGCAAATATAGAATCAACAGTTGTGCTTAAACAATCATTTAGCAAAAAACAGTTACCTTTATAAAAATAACCAAAATAACTTACTGTTAGCTATACTGATATTTCAAAACGACAATAATAATTGCTTGGACCTTATGTGAAAAATTTTAACTCTAAAAATCATTCCATTATTTTTTACATCATGTTTGCTTTAGCATATTTTTTAGTCGGCATAGCACTCACTAAACTTGCTTTTAACTCGCAAATTATACCAATTTGGTTACCTGCAGGCATAGCTCTAGTCGGTTGTTATATTTGGTGGTGGCGCTTTATCCCGCCTTTATTTGTAGCTGCAATTGCCTTTAACCTTAATATTTTTGACAGTTCTGCTCATGAGCTAGTCCTGGTCGGTAACTCATTTAACGAGGCTATGTATATCGCCTTTGGTGTTGTTATACAGGCAATGGTCGGCGCAGCTCTTTTAAAGTATTGGCTTGGGCACCCGCTGCGCTTTAAAAAGCGCAAGAATATAATTTACTTTATCCTTGTCATAGCAATATTGGTCAGCTTAATTTCGGCTAACTTTGGCGTATTTGCCTTAAGCCAATTCAACTCGGTTTACAGTGTTGATAATCATTGGAAGAATGTTACTTACTGGTGGCTTGGTGATACATTAGGAGTATTAATTGCGACTCCGCTTTTACTTTCTTTATTACCACAAAAGTCTAATCAACATAATATATCGGCGTTTCCGACAATTGCAGTATGCTCTATTTTATTTTTATCAGTCGCGGTAACAACGCAGTTATACGATCAAGAAAATCGTATAAACACTATTAAAATTGCTGAACGTGAAGTCCATGTTATAGAAAACAGCCTTTATAGATATACAAATCGTAGTATTATTGCAGTGCAGAGCCTAGCAAGTCAGGTACAGTCATCTCCCATGCTAAGCCAGCAAGATTTTTATTCTTATGCTAGCCAGTTACTAACTCAGCACGCATTTATTAACGCCTTATCGTGGAACGCAAAAATACCTCAAGATCAACGCGACGTCTTTGCCCAAGAAATATCAAACATTTATCATTTAGATATTGATGTAGTTGGCGAACCTCTTGAAACTAGCGATCCCCTTGTTATAGTAAAATACATAGCTCCTTTTAATGGTAATCAAAAAGCTATTGGCTTTAATGTATTTTCAAACCCTGATCGAAAAAGCTCTCTGCTTAACCCCGCTATAAAGTACATGCCAGTAGGAACTAAAATAATTCAATTGGTGCAAACCAAACAACCTAAACCAGCCTATTTATTATTTGCCCCTGTGTACTCCCAGCATAGTGATGAAAAAACAATTAAAAGCTATGCCACTGGTGTATTTTTAGTGCGTAGTATTATTGAGCAGGCCATTTCTAAAGAACAGTCTGATATGTTTTCGATTGGTATATACGAAGATACAAACACTCCGCCGTTTTATAGTAATTACTCTCAAAATGTTCAGCAAGCTAAAGGCAGCCGCTTAATGTCGTTTGATGTGGACTTTGCAGGGCAAAAATGGATTGTAAAACTAGCCCTTAAAGAAAGCTTTTTAACACAACATAATAGTCAACTAACTTTATTATTACTCATACTTCAAGTTGCCGTATGTTCTTTAATTTTAATGGTTTTACTGCTGTTTAATCAGCAACAAATCGCACTTACACGTCAAGTTGCAGAGCGTACTCACTCACTCGCACAAGCAAAGAAGCAGTCCGATTTAGCTAATCAGGCTAAAAGCCAATTTTTAGCGAATATGAGCCACGAAATACGAACACCATTAAACGCCGTTATTGGTTTTTCTTCACTTGCTAGAGAAACAGACAATGCAAATACACTCATTGGCTATTTAGATAAAATAAACTCAGCATCTAAAAGCTTATTAAACTTAATTAATGACATTCTTGATATATCAAAAATAGAATCCCAAAAGTTAGTTATTGAATCTATTGCATTCGACTTAGGTGCTTTAATAACACGTATAAACAACATGTTTGAGCAAAGCGCAGTTAACAAAGGTATTAAATGGCAAGTTAATTCAAAGCTACCTGTTGATACCTGGTTTATTGGTGATCCTATGCGAATTGAGCAAATATTACTTAATTTATGTAGCAACGCGATTAAATTTACAAGCCAAGGCAGCGTTACTTTAAACATAGAAACAGAGTTTACTGCCGCCAATAAAGTACAGCTAGTTATAACCGTTAGTGATACCGGCATAGGTATAAAACCAAGCCAACATAAAAAATTATTTAACGCATTTACCCAAGCGGATAGTTCTACCTCAAGGCAGTTTGGTGGTACAGGCCTTGGCTTAACCATAGCGAAAGAGTTAAGCCAATTAATGGGGGCTGATATAACACTTAAAAGTGAAATAAATAAAGGCTCTACTTTTACATTTTCAATGCGATTAGAAACAACAGAACCTAAAAAAGAACATGTTATTACATTTGATAATACTAATATTACTTCGCTAGATATTTTGGTCGCAGAGGATAACCCAGTAAATCAAATGGTTATTAAAGCGATGCTTGGCTCGTTAGGAATTGTGCCGTATATAGTAGAAAATGGCGAACTGGCCGTTGATATAGTTAAAAAGCAGCATTTTGACTTAGTGCTTATGGATTGCCAAATGCCTGTAATGGATGGCTATAGAGCAACGGCACTGATCCGCCAGTTTAAAACTGAACAAGAGCTCCCGATTATTGCTTTAACTGCCGACGTTATGCCAGAGGATAAAGCACATGCACAAGCCGTTGGATTTAACCAGCACCTTGCAAAACCGCTTGAACTCATTAAGCTAACCGAGTGTCTTGTCCAATATGCAGAAGTTAATGAACAATAGTGGTTTAATTTTAAGAATAGTTTTAAGAGTCGCTTTTGGTTTTGTTTTAAGTGTTTTTTCGCATATTGCTGTCGCTCAAAACTGTATATCGCAGGCGAGCGACTTTAAATTTATAACAAAAAGTAAGCAACAAGGCTTATTACGCTTTGAAAAAGAGCACAACCACCAGCGCTTTAATTACCACGCACTTTTACCATTTAACGATTACTTAGATTTTGCATATAAACATATAAATAAAACCAATCCACGTGCAGATATGCCATGCCCTGTTATTACACAAACGTACCAGCAATTAGTAACACAAGGTACGCGAAAACCTGACCCTACTATTGCAGATATTATTGCCCCTTTTGAGCTTACGCATCCAAACAGCAATAAAGTTGCACTACTAATTCACGGGCTAACTGACTCACCATTTACGTATCACGATTTAGCACAAGTGTATTATCAACAAGGCTATACTGTGCGTACTATTTTATTACCAGGACATGGAAGCGCCGCAAGTGCATTACTCAATGTAGAGGTTAGCCAATGGCAACAGGCAATACAATACTGTATTAAACGCTCGGTGCAAGACTTTGATGAGGTGATACTCGCAGGTTACTCTACCGGCGCAGCGTTACTTATTGATTACGCAACCAAGCACACTATTTCGCCCAAAATTAAAGCGCTTATGCTTTATTCGCCAGGCTCCGAGGCACATAATAAGTACGGCTGGATAGCAAAGTGGATTGATGCCATACCCTTTGTTAATTGGATAGATAAAGACGCCGATGTAGACTTTGCTAAGTATGAATCATTTCCTTTAAATGCAGCTGCCGCTTCGTACGATGCAATGTCACTTGCAAGAGTAAGTAGCTTAAACAAACGCCCTGCACTTAAATTACCTATTTTTAGTGTACTTAGCGATATTGATACCACGATAGATACGCGTGCCACGCTAAAATTATTAAGTGCGTTACACAAAGATAATTCAGTAGAATATAAGCCGCTCGATACTTTAGTACTTTATGGAAGCACTGATATTTTACCGCCAGACTTTGCTAGTGACTACACAGTAAATAATCCGCAATGCACAACGCCTCAGTGTAAAAAAGTTCATGGTATGTCGCATATTGCTATTGTTAACTCACCGCAAAATCCACATTATGGAATTAACGCAACCTATCGTAATTGTGGCAGCTTTATTAACGACGAGTCCCTGTACAAGACATGTAAAACAACAAAAAATCCACAACTAGGAGAGCGAACAAGCGCCAACTTAAAACACTATCCGGCTTTACAACGCTTAACTTATAATCCTCATTTTACCGAGCTTAAAAAGCAAATTAGTACGTTTATTAAAAACGTAGAACAGCTTAGAACAACTACAAGGTAAGTAGTCATGGGAACGTTTTCGCACCAATGGTTTAGCAGTATTAATGAGATTGATCAGGCGCAGTGGCAACGTTTATTTGGTGATGAACCATTTACTCAACATGCTTTTTTATATGCCCTTGAACAAAGCCAATGCGTAACACAAAAAAGCGGTTGGCAGCCCCATCACCTCGCTATTTTTGAAGATGATACGCTCATTGCGCTTGCACCTGGGTATTTAAAAAGTCATTCATACGGCGAGTACGTATTTGACTGGGCATGGGCTGAGGCATACGAAAAACACGGTTTAGAATATTATCCCAAATGGCTATCTGGCATTCCCTTTAGCCCTATTGAAGGCAAGCGTATTGCTATCGAGCACGCTAACCCTAATGCGGTGTATCAGTACATTACAGAGCAACTTAGCATACACAGTGCTGATCAAAGGTGGTCGGGGTGGCATGTTAATTTTTGCGACCAAGCCCAAGCAACATCATTAACTGAGCAACATGCCATGCTAAGAGTGGGTGTGCAATTTCAGTGGTTTAATAAAGGTTTTGAAACCTTTGACGATTTCTTGCAAATACTTAACTCACGAAAACGTAAGTCACTTAAAAAAGAGCGAGCTAAAATAGCGCAACAAAATATTGATATTGAATGGCTGCAAGGAACGCAAATTACGCCCGAGATAATGCAATTGTTTTGTGAGTTTTATCAGCGTACCTACTTAAAGCGATCTGGTCATTTGGGTTATTTAAATATGGAGTTTTTTACGCTTTTACATGCATTAATGGCTAATAACCTCGTTATTATGCTGGCCAAAAAAGACGACAGCGTGATTGCTGCAACACTTAGTTTAGTAGGTGAGAATACACTTTATGGGCGCTACTGGGGAGCAAGTGAGGAAGTAGATTCGCTTCACTTTGAGTTGTGCTATTACCAAGGTATTGAGTTTGCAATAAAGCATAAACTCAGCTGCTTTCATTCGGGAGCACAAGGTGAGCACAAAATAGCACGCGGATTTGAACCCGTACTTACCTACTCTGCTCACCATATTGTTGATGGCGACTTTAGTAATGCAATAAGCGACTACTTAAAGCGTGAACGCGGCCATATTGATATATATAAAGAGCAATGTAGCTCATTACTGCCGTTTAAAAACGAGTAACTGATTATTTGCAGGCATGGCAGTATCGCTAATAAGCGTAAGCCCTGCTTGCTTAGCTAGTTGTTCAACTGCTTCAAAATCTCTTATTCCACTTAAAGGATCGCGCTCTGTTAAAAAGGCACTAAAGTCATCATTACTTGGGCTGGTAAATTCACCAAGGTACTTAAATGGTCCGTAAATACACAACATACCGTCGCTATTTAAGTGACGTTTAACACCGTCAAAAAAACGTTCAACTAATTGCCAACTTACAATATGAAATGTGTTTGCAGTATAAATAGCGTCAACCTTATCTACAGGCCATTCATTATTTAAATCAAGCTCAAGTGGTGCATGTAAATTAGTTAAATTAGCTTCGCGGTGCCATAAATTAATCCCTTCGTGGTTTATAGCGCGATCACTTGTATGCCATTGTAAATGTGGTAATTGCTCTGCAAAAAACACACTATGCTGGCCTGTTCCTGATCCGACTTCGAGTACTGTTTTAGTATTTTTTAATACGTCCTTTAATTGCTCTAAAATAGGGGTTTTATTGTTTTCACAGGCTTGTGAAAATGGCTTTGTCATTACTGTGCACCAAAATTGTAGATTAATGCACAACAGTAAAGCAAATTTAGCTTATTTTGTCGTGATGAAAAAAAGGTAATTTTTAAATACTATAACTATCATATGGTTGAGCTGGCTCATTATGGTTGGTACGTAATATGCTTTTATATTGTTAACCCACTAAAGGGTTTAACTTATATTAAATTTCAAAGGATAAAATTATGCATATACCCCCTTATACCG
Organism: Pseudoalteromonas sp. HL-AS1; assembly: GCF_031198785.1. Taxonomy (NCBI): domain Bacteria; kingdom Pseudomonadati; phylum Pseudomonadota; class Gammaproteobacteria; order Alteromonadales; family Pseudoalteromonadaceae; genus Pseudoalteromonas; species Pseudoalteromonas sp. HL-AS1. The sequence continues at coordinate 54,157 of NZ_CP133569.1, read as the reverse complement.
CTGTAGACGCGGCCATTGCTATAACCGAAAAAACCACCGACGATCATAGTTACGCCGTTGATATGAGAGCTACAGTAATCGATTTACTTTCGCACCCTAAACATAATCAACAGGCGATGACCAAACATGAAACAGATCAGATATTTATTCTTGGCTACAATTAATACTCAAATTAGTATCGCAAATAATTTTTATAATAACTGTTTACACTGAAACCGATTAAATGTAATGATAACTATTATCGTTAACTTGAGTCGGTTTTTTTATGTCTTCAAATTATGCCCAGCATCGTTACCATCAAGAACTCTCTTGTCATTGCTTAAGACCTGGCCTGCATGCACCCATGCTCGTTGCCGACTACATAGAAACCGCCCTTAACGTCGCCAAAAAATTTGAGCAACAACATAATCCCTTGCTTCAAGAGTTTTATCTTAGGCGCACACACCATGAAATTATGAACAAAATGTGCGACCCTCTTATACATAATGCTATTCGTAAACAATGTTTAGAGCAGCTATACAAACCATTATTAGCATTAAAACGGTTTTATAAGGTGCATAACAATACTGCACAATTTTTAATACTTGAGCGTGAAGCTCGTATTCTTAGTCACGAATTCAACCCTTTTTAAGGAGCACACTTATGATCAACTTTAGAACAGAATCAGACAGCATGGGCGAGCTACAAGTACCTACTGATGCGCTTTATCAGGCGCAAACACAACGAGCGGTTAATAATTTTGCCATTAGTGGCTTATCTATGCCAAAGCAATTTATCACTGCACTGGCTTATATAAAACAAGCCGCTGCGCAAAGTAACTGCGAGCTTGGCCATTTAAGTAAAGACAAAGCAAATGCTATTGAGCAAGCTTGCCAAAGTATTATTGATGGTGAACATGTTGAGCATTTTCCCGTTGATATTTTTCAAACAGGTTCTGGCACAAGCTCAAATATGAATGCCAACGAAGTTATTGCAACGCTTGCTAGCCGGATAGGCAATGAAAGCATTCACCCTAATGATGATGTAAACATGGGGCAAAGCTCTAACGATGTAGTCCCTACTGCTATCGCACTCAGTAGCGCAATAAATGTAGTGTATGAATTACTTCCTTCGCTTGAAAACTTATCGCAAAGCCTAGAAAAGAAAAAAGCTGAGATAGGCCATATAGTTAAAACGGGCCGTACGCATTTAATGGATGCAATGCCTGTTACATTTGATCAAACACTAAGTGCATGGCAGTCACAAGTTAATCATGCCGCAGCAGGAATTAGACATAGCCTAGAGCGTGTATGCGAACTTGCACAAGGCGGTACAGCTGTTGGAACAGGAATAAATGCAGACCCTAAGTTTGCAGCCAAATTTGCAGAAAACCTGAGTGCCAATGTAGGCATTAGATTTACGCCTAGTAGTAACTTTTTTTATAACATCGGCTCACAAGACGCCATAGTAGCGCTTTCGGGGCAATTAAAAGTATTCGCTGTAGCACAAATGAAAATAGCGAACGACCTACGTTGGATGAACTCAGGGCCACTTGCGGGCTTAGGCGAAATAGAGCTAGAAGCACTTCAACCGGGCTCGTCTATTATGCCAGGTAAAGTAAACCCAGTAATACCAGAAGCCGCAGCCATGGTAAGCGCACAAGTAATCGGTAACGACGCGACCATTACAGTAGCAGGCCAAGCGGGTAATTTTGAGCTAAACGTTATGCTGCCAGTCATTGCTTATAATATTTTGCAAAGCATAGAATTACTTGCCAATAGCGCACAAGCATTGGGCGATAAAGCCATTGCCAGCTTTAAAGTAAACAAGCCTAATATAGATAAAGCACTCGCTAAAAATCCAATTTTAGTGACTGCGCTCAATCCGGTGATCGGTTATGAAAAAGCAGCAAAAATAGCAAAGCAGGCTTATAATGAAGCCCGCCCTATTATTGATGTAGCCGAACAAGAAACCGATTTACCACGCAGTGAACTCGAAAAGCTACTTAATCCCACCAAACTAACGCAGGGTGGACTTTAATAAACGATATTTTTCACGGCTTTAATTACTTGATAATATAGTTTTTATTGCCGTAAAAAATGCACCGTGTATGATAGTGATGAATATTTCATCACTATCAAGGTTTGTTATGCGTACCCCATTGTTAGCCATACTTTTACCACTTTGTTTAACTGCATGCTTAGATAAAACGCCAACTGAAACGCAGCAAGTAACAATAACCTCAGAAACTGAAGCGCCAAAGCAAGAGCTGCAAAAGCTAAAAGAAAACACTCAATTACAAGAAAATACAAAAAATAATGTAATTTCTGAAAGCGTTTCAATAAACGATTTAAAAAACGTTTCAATAGACGATATAAAAACAGCTAAAGCCGAATTAAATACGCTAATTACAGATACGCAATGTGATACCAGCACTCAATGCAGAATAAGTGCAGTAGGCAGTCGCGCATGTGGTGGGCCAAGCAGCTTTATTGTGTACTCAACAAAATCAGCGTCTGAAAAACAAGTAGCAGCCCTTAGCGATAAAATTACTAAGCTTGAAAGTAACTATAATTCACAAAAAGGGATGATGAGCATTTGTCAGCATTTAACAACGCCAAGCACGCAGTGTGTTGAAAATAAATGTGTTAAACTTGAAGGTTCAGCGGTAAGTGCATTTTAAGGATAACGTTATGAGTTGTTTACCATCGGCAATTAAACTATCAATTTTAAGCATTGCTAGCAGCATTTTATTACTAAGTGGTTGTGCTAGTACTGTGACGTCAAATGAGCAAAGTAAAAACTTGTCTGACTTAAACTATGATCTTAGTAACATGGTGAGTAATAACAGCTGCACCGCAAGTTTTCAGTGCAAAGTACTTGAAGTGGGCGCCCGCGCATGCGGCGGACCGAGTAAGTATGCTGTTTATTCAACGCTGAACACATATCAAGAAGAAGCAGAACAGCTTGCTCAACAAATAACAAAACAAGAAAAAATACAAAATAAAGCACAAGGCTTAACCGATTGTTCACCAGTACTTGAAGTGCAATCGCTGTGTATTAATCACCAATGCCAGTCGTTTGATATAAAATAAAAACGGTCGCGTATAATTTAATCTCAGCGTTAACCTAAATACGGAATTAACGCTGAAATTACAACCACCAGTACCACGCAAATACCCGCTTTTATAATGTACTTCATGGGCATTGTTTTAAGCACCCAATATGCATAAATAAAACGTACAAAATAACTCGCCGCAGTACCAAACAACGCAAAAATAATTAAGTAAGCAATTAAAACAATATTCATAAAAACCTAATTAAATTATTTCACTTTTTTATTTTTAGTGTGAGCTATTAATAAATCAGCTACTTGTTGCTTTACGGCTCGCTTATCATCGCTTTGTACATCAAAGCGACTGGCTAGTTGCGCTATTTCATCATCATTTAAGTTAAACGATAAACGTTGACGCGTTTTTTTAGACTTTACGTCTAAGCCAAGTATTTTTCGGATCATATCTGACGGCGTTAGCTCTTGATCAATTGCCTGCTTTTTTATCAGTTTTTGAACTTCGCTGCTTAGATCAAATGCCATTTGTGTGGCACGTACAGCTTGTTCCTGACGTAACCACTTGTCTTTAGCATCACTCACTTAGCGTCTCCGGGAAACAAGTCTACAATGTCTGACATTGGACGCATGAGCGTTAGCGATACATCGGTTTCGCCGCCATCCCAAATTTCGATATTTAAACCAAAGCCTTCATTATCTGACGCTAAACAAATCATTTCGCATGGTTCACCACCTTCTTGCTCATAGCGAGGCAATGTTTGATTGCGGTAATCTTTATTATGGAAATAACACACATAAGGCGACTCGCTTTGTTGATAACTTTTAGCTAAAAACTGCATAAAGCGCTCTGGTGTATTTTGCACTGTAATGTGGGTTAACGACTCTTCATCAAAAATACGCGCAAATTCATCAAGGCCAAATATCTCTTCAACTTCGTTTCGCTGAATTTTAATAGAAAAGTTAGCCCACTCTTCGCCGTCATCTTGCTCAATTTGTAAAAATACAACTTGGCCGCTATTTGTCTCAAGTACAAATTCAGTATCGCTGCTGTGCTGATATTGGTAAGTCTGAATATCAGTAACACGTAGCGTTTCACCTTTTAACCATGCCGGATAAGCAAATGAGTCGATAACACTAAACATGTCGCCTTTTTTAAGCTCGCTCGGATGATTAAGCTGACGCTCTGGCTCTTTTTTAGATTTGAAAAAATTAAACATAGGAAGGCTGCCTTCTAAGCAAAAAAGGTAACTGAGCAAAACTCGGTTACCTTTTTAAAGTATAAACGTAATGGTTAGCTATTTTGCTTCGCTTTGATGCGAGCTAAAATATCAGCACTTTTTGGACTTGTGTCGCCAATGCCTGCTTCAGCCATTTTTGCTTTTAAGTCATCGCCATTTACGTCTGACTCAAGTTGCTTTGCAGCACCTAGCTGGTCGCTACGATCTTGTTGACGCTGTTTAATGCGTTCAAGCGATTGACGAGCCGATGTCATAGACGAGCTGTTTGTATTAAGCGTGCTGTTAACAGCCATTGTTGCTTGCTGTACGCTTTCAGTGGTTTTTACCATTGTAAGCTGGCGCTGATTCTCTTTAATTGATTTTTCAGCATCTTTAACTTGCTGCTTAAGCGCAACAATATGGTTACTAAAGCCAGATAATACTTGCTCGTTTTCGGCTTTTTCAGCTTCAAAGTCACCAATTTTTTCTGCAATTTCTAATGCTAACGCTTCGTTACCCTTTTCAAGCGCTTGGCCTGCATACGCTTCGTGTTCCGCGATTGATGCATCTACAGCGCTAATTTTACGCTTAGTTTGCATTTCTTTAGCCATTACTTCTGTAAGGCTTTTTTTAGCGCGGTGAAGTGCATTTTGCGCGTCTGCAATTTCTTGCTCAAAAATACGGATGCCATTTTTGTCTACAATTGCTTCGCCTGCTTCACGAGCGCCGCCACGTACTGCTGTAAATAATTTTTTTAAAATACTCATAATCTTAACTCCACTAACTGGCTATTAATCGTTTAAATACAAGGTCACGGCTTCTAGTGCATCGATAGCGTTATCGGCTAATGTCACTAGTTCGTGGGTAACGTCATCTAATGATGAATTTACCGACAGTGCACCAAAAATCGCGTATTTGTTATCGATTTTAGCAAATGCACTCAGTGGAATTGGCACGTTTAAACGTAGTAATGTTTCGTTTAACTCGTTGCGTAATTCACTCTTAACTTCATCTTCGTCAAACAAGTAGCTAATACATAACAACTGCTCTTGCGTTTGTGTAACAAAAATTGGAAGTTCATCATTTCCATCAACAATGACTTGTAAAACATCTTGCTCGCCTGGGTTGGCAATCAAGAAAGACTCAAAGTTAGCGCCTTCAGTTTCAAAAGAAGCTAATTTTATTGAAAGTTCATTTAATTCCATGTCTCTGCCTTTTGTCGTTTGACATATTATGTCTGAGTTAAGATTCTCACGGCCGACATATTATGTCAACCATGTTTTGTTAGTTTTTATACAATTCGCTTTCTATTTGCCATGCAGTGCGGTAGTAATCATACAACTGACCAGATCCTAACCTATTGACCTCAATACTTTTAACTTGTTCAAAGTAGTGGTTAGGAAATACAAAGCTTGCCAATAAATATTCTTTACTAATCCACCTTGATGGCACAGGCATAGCTGTCGCATCATTAATACGGCCACTGGCCGATTGACCCATTTTAGTGGCTATCGTCCAGCCCCACTGCCCAAACGAAGGTATGTTTTGCTGATACTGCTCAACATACTCAAACCCTGCGGCTTTAACTGTTTTAGCAATGCTTAAAAATGCTTTTTTAGCATGATAAGGTGAGGTTGATTGAACCGCCATTGCGCCATCGGGTGCTAATAACTGACGTACATGATTATAAAAGTAGTCACTGTACATTTTATTTAGATCAGGGTGATTTGGGTCCGGTAAATCAATTAAGATGGTGTCGAACTGCTTAGATTGATCAAGCAGTTTTTCAACTTCTAAAAATGCATCACCCACAATTATGTTGGCTCGCGAGTCTTGCATCGATTTATTGTTTAGCTGTAGTAATCGCTTATTGATGTGCTCTGGCGGCGTAAAGTCACCGTCTTTATGACCAAATAAATTGAGAAGCTGCGCATCTAAATCTATTAGCGTTACTTCACTCACTGGCCATTTTAAAACATCTCTTAGAGCTAGCCCGTCACCACCACCAATTATTAATACACGGTCGTGTCTGTTAGAGGCAAGCATTGCAGGATAAACCAGCATTGAATGATATATTTGCTCATCAATACTTGAGAACTGCAAACGCCCATTTAAATATAAATCGGTGATTGGCTGAGGTTGGTTTTTGCTTAACCTTTCGGTTAAAACTACGTGCTGGTATTTGGTTGCTTGCGAATAAATTACTTTATCTTTGTATAAAACATTACTTAGGTTGTTCATCCAGCTACTGCCAAATACTAAAATAAAGCCAAACAATGCCAACAGTACTATATGGCAAACTAAAAGTGCCTTAGCAAAGCGCACATGGGTATGGTAACGCCATAAAAATGCAAGCCCTGCGATGATGTTAAATAACGCCGTCCACGCTGCAGCTTGCATTATAGGCATTGAGAGCATGATGCTTACCCAAATGGCGGCACCAATACCAGCACCAATATAATCGGCACCATAAATAGTCCCTGCGTTGTTTTCTAAAAAACGGCCATAAACGTGCTGACGAATGCGCGCTATAAGCGGTATTTCCATACCAATAAATAAGCCCAGTATTAAACCAAAAACATAAGGTAGAAAACGTGACCACTCTTGTAGCTTTTGAAATACGTAACCATTAAGTACAACATCTGGGGGTAAATTAAAAATGCTCGAAAATAAATGAGGAAGAGAATAACTTACAGCTATTACACCCGCTATCGCTAAAATGCAGCCCATGCCAACCAAAGCAATAATGCTTTCTAGCCAAGCAAAAGCGGTAAATGCATCTTTAAACCAACGCGCTAAAAAAGCGCCTAAGCCCATTGCTACAATCATAGTACCGATCATGGCGTAAATAGCGCTTTCTACTGAGCCAAGTACACGGCCCGCATAATGAGAGAGTAAGTATTCATAAATAAGGCCGCACCCAGCAAGCACGGCCATAACAGTAATTAGTAATATATCGTGCCCAAGTAAGCGAGACTTACTTGGGGGAGTGTTGGTTGATGACACTGATTATGCGCCTAGTAAGGTTGCCATAGTGATACCTACAGCAAATGATACTGCTGCAGAAATAGCTGCTACACCTACATTTTTTTGACGATTAACTTCATCGGAAATATCGCAACCAGATAAAATTATTTTAATTGTCACTAAGTGCAAAATAATAAATGCGACAAGGCTCACAACAGCGCTAATAGCCCAGTATAGTAAACTCGCATTAATGTTATCAGCAGCGTATGGCGCAACACCCGTTGCAGCTGTAATAGCTAATGCACTACCTATTAAAAATCCAGCGTAACGAATACCCACAGCTAAGTTACCATCAACAATTGCTTGTTGTAGGCAGTCGCCACTTTTGTTTGTACGCTTAAATAACTGCACTCGGTACTGGCTAACAAGTAGTAATACAACACTACCTATAATAAAGGCAGCAATTACAATTGGAAGACCATGCCAGCCATCAGTAGCCACCCATAAAAGTGCTGAGCGAATAACTATTGCAACGCTAACAACATGACCAAAATCAATTATTGAAGCTGTAACGTTACCTTTAACTATTTCGTCGTGCAGGCTTACTTTACGAAGCGCTACTTTATCTTGAAAAAAGTGACCCAACTTAATAAGTACAATTGCTAATGCGCCGTAAGCTAACATTTGCAGTGCTTCTTGTTGCAATGTTGCAGCAAAAGCACCACTACTTACACCTGTTAATACAATCGCCAGTGCCACTAAACCAGCGGCAAAGCTAATACCAAAAGCAAAGTTATCACGCTCTGTTATTTCATCATTTGCGTGTAAGTTTGAAACCCAACCTTTTATATATTTAAGGCTTACAAATAATAAAACAATAATTGCAAAATCAATCGCCAATGCTTGTAGCGACCACATAGTTATTCCATTAAATTCATACATATTATTCTAACTCCAACTTTATTCTTTTACTTACCACGGCTCACGCCACGAGAGGTTCTGCTACCGCTATCACGCACCGATCCTGAGCTATTGCTATAACTGCTCGAACGAGAATAACTACTGCGGCTTTTTGGTGGCGTATAACTACTACGGCTTAAACCGGATGCACCTGTTTTTTTACTCGCATAAGGGCTTGTAAACTGCTTACCTTGGCGTTGGTATGTTTGGCGCGTGCGTGTTTCTAGCGCGCTTTGGGTTTTAATTTGTTTAGGGCTTGAATAACGCGAACGGCCATAGTCATTGTAATAACTATACTTTCGGCGTTTGCTCCAACTTCCATATTCAACACGGTCAAATACATCGCCTAAAATACGGTACATGCCGTACCATTGCCAAAAGCTAATACCATTACTATTTGTTTGCCAGTTACCATAGTTAGGGTTACCTACCATTTGGTTACCAACACCCTCACCTTCAGCTTGCTTACTAATTGCGCCTACACGCGCTAAAGTGCCTTTGGACATATCAGCTAGCATATTAATAGGATCGGTTAACGCATCAGAAAATAGCGTAGGTTTAGACGCATCACGCAACAAATCAATACTATACAACGTATCTTCGTAAGGAGGAATTAAGTAAGTTCCTTTAATATCTTTAAGTCGCTGTGTTAAACCACTATAAAGTGCGCCTCGGCGCGTTGCATCAAGGGTAATTACATCAACAACTTTTGTAAGCTCTGGTTGTTGTTTTTTAAGGAGCTCGCCATATTCTTTAAGTAATACAGCATTGCGCACATTCCCATTATCAAGCGCAGTACCAAGCTGTGACAGCTCTGTATCTGCTTTTTTAATAGACTCTTGAATTGTTTGTTGCAGCTGCTCTTCTTTAGATTGACAACCCATAAGCACTGCGAACAAACAAAACAGGCTTATAAGTTTCCAAGCTTTAATATTCGACATTCATGTCACCTGATTTACTAAATTAACTAAGGTAGTTTTACACAGGTCACTTATTAAACCAAGAATGAAATTGCAACAAAGTGAGAAGAAACGAACATCTCTATAATCAGTGTATGATTTAGTGAAAATATGAAGCTATATAATGAGGTTCGAATTGAAGTACCTCTTTATAAAAAGGTACTTACGGTGATCTTAGTGTCGGGAGTCGCTGCGCTCACCCGACCTACGTGATGGATGTTGAATAAGTGCGCATTAATTATCCGCATTTCATTTTCTGCAGACGTAAAAAAGCCCAACTATTTTTAGTCGGGCTCTCTACAATTTGAAGCCTGGTGATGTCGTAGTGCCCACAGCGGTAGAAAGTCACAGTGAAATGCTACACTCTCTTTGTGTCGGGGTGGCCTTCCGTGGGGCTCGCCTTCGAGCTGTTTTGTTTCACTACTGAGTTTGGTATGGGCTCTGGCTACCGCTTTTATTTTCACTTTTCTGCAGACGTAAAAAAGCCCGACTATTTCTAGTCGGGCTCTCTACAATTTGAAGCCTGGTAATGTCCTACTTTCACATAGCAAATGCTACACTATCATCGGCGCTGTTTCGTTTCACTACTGAGTTCGGCATGGAGTCAGGTGGGTCCAAAACGCTATTGTCACCAAGCAAATTAGGTGCAAAGAATTAATGACAAGCACGTAGTGCTACCATTTTCTTTGCGCAAGGTGCCTCAATGTTAACGCTACGCGCTAAGAGTCACCTCTTGAATTTGGAAAATATCTGATAATATTTTTTAAGTCTTTTTAAGTAATTTCTACTTTAGTTATATTAACTTCTGTCAAACTGTCGCATAAAACGCGTTTGGCGTTGTATGGTTAAGCCTCACGGGTAATTAGTACAAGTTAGCTTAATGGCTCACACCACTTCCACATCTTGCCTATCAACGTTGTAGTCTTCAACGGCCCTTCAGAGACTTTAAAAGTCTAGTGAGAACTCATCTCGAGGCCTGCTTCGCGCTTAGATGCTTTCAGCGCTTATCAGTTCCGAACGTAGCTACCGGGCAATGCCATTGGCATGACAACCCGAACACCAGCGGTTCGTTCACTCCGGTCCTCTCGTACTAGGAGCAACCCCTCTCAATTCTCAAACGCCCACGGCAGATAGGGACCGAACTGTCTCACGACGTTCTAAACCCAGCTCGCGTACCACTTTAAATGGCGAACAGCCATACCCTTGGGACCGACTTCAGCCCCAGGATGTGATGAGCCGACATCGAGGTGCCAAACACCGCCGTCGATATGAACTCTTGGGCGGTATCAGCCTGTTATCCCCGGAGTACCTTTTATCCGTTGAGCGATGGCCCTTCCATTCAGAACCACCGGATCACTATGACCTACTTTCGTACCTGCTCGACGTGTCTGTCTCGCAGTTAAGCTGGCTTCTACCATTACACTAACCGTACGATGTCCGACCGTACTTAGCCAACCTTCGTGCTCCTCCGTTACTCTTTAGGAGGAGACCGCCCCAGTCAAACTACCCACCAGGCACTGTCCGTAACCCCGATTCAGGGGCCAACGTTAGAACATCAAAACTACAAGGGTGGTATTTCAAGGACGACTCCACAACAACTAGCGTCGCTGCTTCAAAGTCTCCCACCTATCCTACACATGTAGGTTCAATGTTCAGTGCCAAGCTGTAGTAAAGGTTCACGGGGTCTTTCCGTCTAGCCGCGGGTACACAGCATCTTCACTGCGATTTCAATTTCACTGAGTCTCGGGTGGAGACAGCGTGGCCATGGTTACACCATTCGTGCAGGTCGGAACTTACCCGACAAGGAATTTCGCTACCTTAGGACCGTTATAGTTACGGCCGCCGTTTACCGGGGCTTCGATCAAGAGCTTCTCCCTAAGGATAACCCCATCAATTAACCTTCCGGCACCGGGCAGGTGTCACACCGTATACGTCATCTTGCGATTTTGCACAGTGCTGTGTTTTTAATAAACAGTCCCAGCCACCTGGTCACTGCGGCTCCCGTCCGCTTAGAGAGCAAGTCTCATCACAGATAGGAGCGTACCTTCTCCCGAAGTTACGGTACGATTTTGCCTAGTTCCTTCACCCGAGTTCTCTCAAGCGCCTTAGTATTCTCTACCTGACCACCTGTGTCGGTTTGGGGTACGATTCCATATAATCTGAAGCTTAGAGGCTTTTCCTGGAAGTATGGCATCAGCAACTTCATCACCGTAGTGACTCGTCTCGTGTCTCAGGTTTAATGTTTGTCCGGATTTACCTAAACAAACGCCCTACTCACTTTCACATAGACTACCAACGCTATGCTTGCTTAGCCTGCTCCGTCCCCCCATCGCAATTATATCGAGTACAGAAATATTAATCTGTTTCCCATCGACTACGCCTTTCGGCCTCGCCTTAGGGGTCGACTTACCCTACCCTGATTAACATGGGATAGGAACCCTTGGTCTTCCGGCGTGGGAGTTTTTCACTCCCATTATCGTTACTCATGTCAGCATTCGCACTTCTGATACGTCCAGCATACCTCCCGGTACACCTTCAACCGCTTACAGAACGCTCCCCTACCACTCAGAATAAATTCTGAATCCGCAGCTTCGGTGCATAGTTTAGCCCCGTTACATCTTCCGCGCAGACCGACTCGACCAGTGAGCTATTACGCTTTCTTTAAAGGATGGCTGCTTCTAAGCCAACCTCCTGGCTGTCTGGGCCTTTCCACATCGTTTCCCACTTAACTATGACTTTGGGACCTTAGCTGGCGGTCTGGGTTGTTTCCCTCTTCACGACGGACGTTAGCACCCGCCGTGTGTCTCCCGGATATTACTTTACGGTATTCGGAGTTTGCAAAGGGTTGGTAAGTCGGGATGACCCCCTAGCCTTAACAGTGCTCTACCCCCGTAAGTATTCGTCCGAGGCTCTACCTAAATAGATTTCGGGGAGAACCAGCTATCTCCCGGTTTGATTAGCCTTTCACTCCTAGCCACAGGTCATCCCCTAACTTTTCAACGTTAGTGGGTTCGGTCCTCCAGTTGATGTTACTCAACCTTCAACCTGCCCATGGCTAGATCACCGGGTTTCGGGTCTATACCTTGCAACTAGTCGCCCAGTTAAGACTCGGTTTCCCTACGGCTACCCTATTCGGTTAACCTCGCTACAAAATATAAGTCGCTGACCCATTATACAAAAGGTACGCAGTCACCCAACAAGTGGGCTCCTACTGCTTGTACGTACACGGTTTCAGGTTCTATTTCACTCCCCTCACAGGGGTTCTTTTCGCCTTTCCCTCACGGTACTGGTTCACTATCGGTCAGTTGGGAGTATTTAGCCTTAGATGATGGTCCACCTATATTCAGTCAAAGTTTCACGTGCTCCGACCTACTCGATTTCACTTAAAATATCTTTTCATGTACGGGACTATCACCCTGTATCGTGGCACTTTCCAGAGCCTTCCATTAACACATAATAAGCTTAAGGGCTGTTCCGATTTCGCTCGCCGCTACTTTCGGAATCTCGGTTGATTTCTTTTCCTACGGGTACTTAGATGTTTCAGTTCTCCGCGTTCGCCTCGTTAACCTATGTATTCAGTTAACGATACCTGCAAGCAGGTGGGTTTCCCCATTCGGAAATCCTAGTCTCAAGCGCTTTTTACTAGCTTGACTAGGCTTATCGCAAGTTAATACGTCCTTCATCGCCTCCAACTGCCAAGGCATCCACCGTGTACGCTTAGTCACTTAACCATACAACCCAAACGGGTCTTTGTTTTGTGACAGTTTAACTTCGCCAGAAGTTAATATTGAATACTAAAGTAGATACCAATCAATCAACGTAAACGTTAATTAAATGGCACTGAATGGTACTGCTACCATTCTTTTTTTACTTTTGAAAACTCTTGATAAATACAATGTATCTATCAGAATTTTATTATCAGCTTTTCCAAATTTTTAAAGAGCAAGAGATACAAAAACCTCTCAAAATTAAACACACTCTATTCTCAGGCGGTTAATGGCCCGATAAAGAATATTTATTTTTAAGAAGTAAAAGTGGTGGAGCTAAGCAGGATCGAACTGCTGACCTCCTGCGTGCAAGGCAGGCGCTCTCCCAGCTGAGCTATAGCCCCACATATGCTGGTACTTACTGTTTTAACCATCTTCTTGATTAGACAAGAAGTGGTGGGTCTGAGTAGATTTGAACTACCGACCTCACCCTTATCAGGGGTGCGCTCTAACCAGCTGAGCTACAGACCCAAAACAATAAGTGTTGTTCTCTTTACAATAACAATCATCTGTGTGGACACTACGAACAAATAAGTTCTAAATCGTATAAGGAGGTGATCCAGCCCCAGGTTCCCCTAGGGCTACCTTGTTACGACTTCACCCCAGTCATGAATCACTCCGTGGTAAACGTCCTCCCGAGGGTTAGACTATCTACTTCTGGAGCAACCCACTCCCATGGTGTGACGGGCGGTGTGTACAAGGCCCGGGAACGTATTCACCGCGTCATTCTGATACGCGATTACTAGCGATTCCGACTTCATGGAGTCGAGTTGCAGACTCCAATCCGGACTACGACGCACTTTAAGTGATTCGCTTACTCTCGCGAGTTCGCAGCACTCTGTATGCGCCATTGTAGCACGTGTGTAGCCCTACACGTAAGGGCCATGATGACTTGACGTCGTCCCCACCTTCCTCCGGTTTATCACCGGCAGTCTCCTTAGAGTTCTCAGCATTACCTGCTAGCAACTAAGGATAGGGGTTGCGCTCGTTGCGGGACTTAACCCAACATCTCACAACACGAGCTGACGACAGCCATGCAGCACCTGTATCAGAGTTCCCGAAGGCACCAAACCATCTCTGGTAAGTTCTCTGTATGTCAAGTGTAGGTAAGGTTCTTCGCGTTGCATCGAATTAAACCACATGCTCCACCGCTTGTGCGGGCCCCCGTCAATTCATTTGAGTTTTAACCTTGCGGCCGTACTCCCCAGGCGGTCTACTTAATGCGTTAGCTTTGAAAAACAGAGCCGAGGCTCCGAGCTTCTAGTAGACATCGTTTACGGCGTGGACTACCGGGGTATCTAATCCCGTTTGCTCCCCACGCTTTCGTACATGAGCGTCAGTGTTGACCCAGGTGGCTGCCTTCGCCATCGGTATTCCTTCAGATCTCTACGCATTTCACCGCTACACCTGAAATTCTACCACCCTCTATCACACTCTAGTTTGCCAGTTCGAAATGCAGTTCCCAGGTTGAGCCCGGGGCTTTCACATCTCGCTTAACAAACCGCCTGCGTACGCTTTACGCCCAGTAATTCCGATTAACGCTCGCACCCTCCGTATTACCGCGGCTGCTGGCACGGAGTTAGCCGGTGCTTCTTCTGTCAGTAACGTCACAGCTAGCAGGTATTAACTACTAACCTTTCCTCCTGACTGAAAGTGCTTTACAACCCGAAGGCCTTCTTCACACACGCGGCATGGCTGCATCAGGCTTGCGCCCATTGTGCAATATTCCCCACTGCTGCCTCCCGTAGGAGTCTGGGCCGTGTCTCAGTCCCAGTGTGGCTGATCATCCTCTCAAACCAGCTAGGGATCGTCGCCTTGGTGAGCCATTACCTCACCAACTAGCTAATCCCACTTGGGCCAATCTAAAGGCGAGAGCCGAAGCCCCCTTTGGTCCGTAGACATTATGCGGTATTAGCAGTCGTTTCCAACTGTTGTCCCCCACCTCAAGGCATGTTCCCAAGCATTACTCACCCGTCCGCCGCTCGTCAGCAAAGTAGCAAGCTACTCTCTGTTACCGCTCGACTTGCATGTGTTAGGCCTGCCGCCAGCGTTCAATCTGAGCCATGATCAAACTCTTCAATTAAAAAGTTTTATGTCTTTCGACAGCTCAATGAATTCTGAATTTTTTAATATCTTTCGATATTGAATTGACTGTGCCGAATAATTACCGAAATAACTACTCTGTTGGTCACTCAGTTTTCAATTGAGACTCTAATTTGTTTGCCTCATTACTTGCTCAATAAAGAACGAAGTAGTTTGGCTGTTAGAACTCAATCTGTACGAGTGCCCACACAGATGATTGCTTTATATTGTTAAAGAACGTTTTGAGTCGCTTTAGCGTCTCAAGGGATGCGAATAATACACCCTTTATTTTTAGAGTCAACACTTAGTTTTAAACTTTCTTTTTAGAAGATTTAAAACCGAAGTTTTATTTAACTCTCTGAGTAGTTCGTGCCTCGCTATGCGTTGGCCTTTCCCGTCTCAGTGGGGTCGCATTATAGGGAGAACAGATTTTTACGCAAGTACTTTTTTAAAGAAAAAGTAAAAAAAGATACTGTTCGGTCAGTATCTGAACTAAACACCCTAAAACTGATAGTTTTGTAATCAAACAGTGCCTTTTATGGTACAAAAATAACCTTGCTGATACACTCAAAGCTAATAACTATTATCTAAAAGGTACTAAATATGGCAATCCGTTCTTATAAAGGTGTAACTCCTTCGTTTAATTCGTCTGTTTATATTGATGAGTCATCAGTTTTGGTTGGTGATATTACTTTAGGTGATAATAGTAGTGTTTGGCCTTTAGTAGCCGCCCGAGGCGATGTTAACTATATACGTATTGGTAAACGCTCCAATATACAAGATGGCAGTGTATTGCATTTATCTCGTGCAACTAAAAGCAATCCAGCTGGTTATCCACTTATTATAGGTGACGATGTAACTGTAGGTCATAAGGTAATGCTGCACGGATGTATATTAGGAAACCGTATACTTGTAGGTATGGGCGCTATTATTATGGATAACGTAGTTGTTGAAGATGATGTGATTATAGGTGGCGGCTCTTTAGTACCACCAAACAAACGCTTAGAGTCTGGTTACTTATATGTAGGGAGTCCAGCTAAGCAAGCCCGCCCTCTAACGGAGCAAGAACTTGCCTTTTTAAAAATATCTGCAGATAACTATGTATCACTTAAAGATGAATACTTAGCTGAAATGGCTAATTTAAGTTAATAAGCTTACTTCAATTTGGCCTGCCGAGTTATAGCTTTCTTCTTCGATAAGCTCCTCGGCACGTTCTTCATAATCAAAACGATACTTTTCAAAATACTCTGTTGCATGGCTTTCGTCTGTTAATTTAAGTGTATTTACTTCTATTACACACTCCACCAGCATGCCACTAACTTGTGCAAAAAATACTAACTGATGATCGGGCTCTCTAAACTCTAGCCTATCTATAAATTGTATTGCCTGATTCATTTAAGCGTTCCTTGTTTGAGCGCATCAACGACGGGAAGTATTTTTGGCATTTTATTACGCCATACATAATATGCTTGAGCAGCTTGGCCAACTAACATGCCACTGCCATCTAAAAGCTTAGCGTTAATATTATGCTGTGCAACCCAATTCATAAAAATGGTATTTTGCAGTGAATAAAACATGTCATAAGCGACTTCACAGTTAGTTATGTGTTTTTTATCAAGTGCTGGTAGTTCGTTATTCATACTGCTAGAGGTAGAGTTTATTATTAGTGAGTAATCGCTTACTGGTAAATCATCAAAACCAAAGCCAGATACTGGTCCATATTGGGTAAACAGCTCTGCGAGTTCTTTGGCTTTTTGTGCTGTGCGATTAACTATTATTATTTCCTGAGGGTTATGCTCTAACAAAGGTAAAATAACCCCTCGAGCAGCACCGCCCGCACCTATGATTAAAATGCGTTTATTAGTTATGGCTACTTCATTAGCGAGTAAATCATTTACAAAGCCCACACCATCGGTGTTATCACCGAGTAATGAGTCATCATCTCGTTTTTTTAATGTATTAACAGCCCCTACTATTTTGGCTAATGGCGTAAGCTCATCAGCCATTGCATAAGCTTGCTCTTTAAATGGCATTGTAACGTTAGCACCCACACCGCCTTGCTCAAAAAAAGACAATACTGTTTTTTCAAAGTTATCGATAGGTGCTAATATTGCGCGATAGTCGATTTGCTCACCCAGTGATACAGCAAATTGTTTATGTATCGCGGGGGATTTTGAATGTTTAATTGGATTTCCAAAAACCGCATATTTGTCCATTTTAAAGCAACCTCTTTGCAGCTATAACACTGCCTATTAACGATGATAAGTAATATGATTAAACGACTTTTTTCTAAATCTAAGCCGGCTCCCGAGCAACAGGCTCCTACTCCTGAAAAAACACCGTATGAAATAATAGGTGGAGAGAAAGGGGCGCGAGCTATCTCCAATCGATTCTACGACATAATGGAGTCAGATGAATACGCTAAACCGTTATATGATATGCATCCTCTGCCATTAGATCGAATTCGCCAAGTATTTTTTGAATTTTTATCTGGTTGGTTAGGCGGGCCAAACCTATTTACTGAAAAACATGGCCAGCCAATGCTACGTAAAAGACATATGCCTTTTACTGTAGATAAAGCATTGCGCGATCAGTGGATGTACTGCATGAATAAAACGCTGGATATAGAAATAGACAATCCGTTGTTGCGTGAAGGCTTAAAGCAATCATTCTCTCAACTAGCAACGCACATGATCAATCAGCATTAAATTTATATATAGCCATAATGCAAAAAGGCGCTAATTAGCTGTCTCTTGATCACAAGTCTGACTCAAGAGATTTTGCTAAATCGTAGCCTTCCAGGATGGCTTGTAACTTAAGCCATCCTTTCCATAACACTTTCACAGATGCACGCCCTGTGCGCTTGGTATCTTTCCAGCCTCCTAACTTTGCCAGTTCCTGATACGCCCATGACATATTTGGAGCAGTTTCAGGCAATGGTGTTTTTATTCTCTTTAACCACAATAACTTCCATGCTTTGGGAGATAACAGTTGTTCACAACTTGGAGAATCAGGCTGCTCATTGGTGAACTTTAGTTGCAATATTCGCGTCGCAATAAAGCCATTAATCGTCACCAATCTTTCCATGTTATCTTGGCTTTGAAGGCGTAAACTTTCGATATCCGTACCATCACTTTTCCAGACTTTATGGTATTCCTCTACAAGCCAACGGTGCTCATAGTAGGTGATGATAGCTAAGGCGTCTTCTTTGCTGGTGACTGGTTCACTGGTTAATAGGTGCCAGCTTAAGCCGTTCTTAGCGTTTCCTCGCTCTGTACAGCCGACATAGTAAACTGGGAGGGAGTGTCCTTTCTTATTGTAAGGCGCTTTGAGTGTCACTGGCGCATAGGTGATATCCAGTGTTGCGCTTCGGGCTTTTCTTCCTCCTTTTTGTGCAATGTGGATGTGTTTGGTGCCTGCACTCATCAGCTCGCTTGCAAACGCATAGAGCTTATCCTCACCTTCTTCAATATGACGACTTTGCATCGAGCGTACGACGAATCGTTGCTGCTCGGTCAGTTTATACTGCAAGTATTCGTAGATGTCCGCTTCGCGGTCACACACCGATATCACGTTCGCCATTTGTCCTTGCAGCCGCTCTGCCATCGCTCGTGACGCTGACTCCCACTTGTAACTTTCTTTTTCTTCGTAAGAAGTCGTCGCGTGTTTTTCTCTTTTTCCAATCGTGTTGATATCACGACTCCAGCGAGACTGTTCAATTAATCCCACAACTTGCTTTGTGTCTGGCGCAAACAGTAATACGCTATGAGCTAACAAGCCTCGTTGTTTTGCTCCTCGTCCGACATGACCCAAATCATCTCGAATGGAGGAATGCTTATAAATTAGTGTGGTCGTGTCTTCTAATGCGAGCAATAAGTTATGACTTTTTGCTTGTTCAACCGTGGCTTTAAAGCCTGACTCTGCTATAGCCGTTGCGTCAATATTCTCGTTGCGAATAAAGCGGTAGGCACCTTCCATATCGGCGGGGGATTGAGTGATGTTCACAAGTGGTTTTCCTGGTTCATTTGCAAGCGTTGATGCTAACTTTACCAGACGCGCTGTTCTTCTTGGATCACCTAAGTCCGATTTACCGAATTGTTGTTTTGCCCAATGAGTATGTTCGTTAATCATAATGTGCCCTCAAACAAGATTTGAAGATCTGATCATGACATTGAGATTTAGTTCAAAAAAATCCCCGCTAATTTCTTAGCAGGAATTTGTGTATAAGAGACAGCTAATTAGCGCCTTTTTGATTATTGTTTAATTTTTATAATTGCCACTCTCTGGCTATCAGCTCACTTGGTTGACTCGTTAACCACTCTTGCGGGCGTAAGTAATACTGATATAGGTTAGCTTCTGGGCTACTTGGCTCTGGTTTATAGTTATATTCCCAGCGTGCAAGTGGTGGCATAGACATTAATATAGACTCAGTGCGCCCGCCACTTTGTAATCCAAATAAAGTGCCTCTATCCCATACTAAATTAAACTCTACATAACGTCCGCGACGATAAAGCTGAAAATCACGTTGTTGTTCTGTGTATTCATCATTTTTGCGACGTTCTATAATTGGTAAATAGGCATCTAAAAATCCATTACCCACCGATTGCATAAACGCAAAACTCTTTTCAAAACCAAGTTCGTTTAAATCGTCAAAAAACAAACCGCCTACTCCGCGCGTCTCGTCTCTGTGCTTTAAATAAAAATACTCGTCGCACCATGTTTTATATTTTGGATAAACTTCACTACCAAATGGCGCACAAATGTCGTGAGCAACTTGATGCCAATGCTGTACGTCTTCTAATACTGGGTAAAAAGGAGTGAGATCAAACCCGCCACCAAACCACCATATTGGCTCTTCGCCTTCTTTTTCGGCTATAAAAAAGCGCACATTGGCATGACTTGTTGGTACATGAGGGTTTTTAGGATGAATAACTAACGACACACCACATGCATGAAAGCTGCGTCCTGCAAGCTCTGGTCTATGTGCTGTTGCAGAGCCTGGCATTGAAGCGCCAAATACGTGTGAGTAATTAACTCCGCCTTGCTCTATTACAGTGCCATTTGTGGTTACACGTGTACGACCACCACCACCTTCTGCTCGCTGCCAGTTATCTTCTATAAATTTAGCACTGCCATCTGCAGCCTCCAAACCTTGGCAAATAGTGTCTTGCAAAGCCATAAAGTAGGCTTTTACTTGATCTAATAATTCGCTTTGCATATTAACCTCTAAATATTTTGCCAGTCATGGCGTCTTTTATTGTGCTTGGTTGAGTATTACCACCTAACGGCTCGTCAACGTAAAAGCCAACTTGTTCTGCAAATTGCGCTTTGGCTTGCTCAATACTAATTACCGTTTCTTGGCCGGTTAAGTTTGCACTGGTTGATACTAATGGCTTACCAAACTCTTGGCATAAACGCTTTACTGTTGGATGGTTTGTTACTCTTACTGCAATGGTATCAAACTGCCCTGTGAGCCATTTAGGCGTATTTTTAGATGCAGGCATCACCCATGTAATTGCAGCAGGCCAACTCGAAAAAATATCAGCGCGTTTATCCATTGGTATTTTTGCATCATCTACGTATTTTAATAATTGTCCGTAGTTATCAGCGATTAAAATAAGCCCTTTTTCAACCGGGCGCTGCTTAATAGCTAATAGTGCTTCAACGGCTTGTTGATTATCTGGATCACAACCTAAACCATATACAGCTTCTGTTGGGTATAAAATAACTTCGCCTTGCGTTAAGCATGTTATTGCAGTGGGCGTATTTGAAAGGTCTGACAAAGTAGTCTCCAGATATAATTAAACGTTATTCAGTTGGGGTGAGCTTATGCATGCAGCTTTTTTGTGGGCATTGCAATAATATGCCGTTTGCCATATTTCTTTCTATGACGATAGGCCAGTCACATTCAGGACACGGATGTTCAACCGGTTTATTATTAAGCGTGTATTTACAGCTTGGATAACAATCACAAGAATAAAATACTTTACCAAACTTATTACTGCGCGCGACTAAATGACCTTTTTTGCATTTAGGGCAACTAGGCAAAGTATCTTCGCTTTGCTTTTCTTCATTTTCGTTAGCAATGTAATGACACTCTGGATAACCCGTACACCCAATAAACATACCATAGCGGCCATTTTTAACCACCAGCGGTTTGCTACACTCAGGACATGCTGAATCTTCTAATATTTTGATTTCGTTACTGTCGTGATGTGCCAGCGGCCTAATAAAGTCGCATTTGGGATAACTTGCGCATCCTAGAAAAGGGCCTGATTTACTATTGCGGATCACTAACTCTGAACCACACTGTGGGCATATCTCGTATTCTTTTTCGAGGGCGTGCTTGTTCGCCGAGAAAAGCGAATGGTCGATTTTACTCATGGTGATCCTAATAGGTTGGTGAATTTTCGCCTAATATACCCAAACCACTTAAAGATACAAGTAATGCCGTGCTTATCCTTTTAAGTAATTTGAGTACAATTAAGATAATTATCTCTAATGAAGAAGTTCGCTGGGTTCATCAAAAATCAAATCTTCCATTTGCTCATATGCCTCTTCAGAGCCAGGAACGTTAAACAAGATCATAAGTACAATCCACTTTAAGTCTTCTAGGCTTATAGTTGGTTTATCGAGAGAGGCTAAACAGTCCATTACCATTTCACGTGTTACATTGTTAATTACGCCTATTTGTTCAATAAACATTAAAAAGCCACGACACTCAGCGCTGAGCCTTTGGCATTCACTATCGGTAAATATACGCACAGCATCTTTAGGGTTAGCAATAAGATAAGGAGACTCATCGCTGTGTTGTAAATCGGCTAGTTGCTCTAACCAATCAAGAGCTTTAAATATCTCAGGCTTATTAAAGCCCGCACGCAGTAGCTCATCGCTTAACTCATTTTGCTCTGCAAATATATCCGCTTCGCTATGAATGTAATTTTCAAAAAGATACAAAAGAATATCAAACATATTACCTTCCTGCGCTTAACTTGATGTAACCATCTAACACTCGCTCAATCTGATCGTCTAATTCTAAATCGAGCAACCTACTGAGTACTTTATCTATTGGCCACTGCGCACGACGCACAATGTCATCTACACTGGTTACTTCAAAGCCAATACTATTTAAAACCTCACATTGAGAATTGGCTTGAATCGGCTGCTCTTTATTACATACATTATTGTCGTAAGTAAAACTCACCTCATCAAGAATGTCAGCCACGTTTTCTACCAGCTTAGCACCTTGCTTTATTAAAAAGTGACTTGCCTGCGCTAACGGGTTTTTAATAGAACCCGGTACTGCAAATACCTCTTTATTTTGTTCAAGCGCATAGCGTACTGTAATTAACGAACCACTTTTAATTTCAGCCTCAACAATAAGTACTCCTAACGATAACCCAGAAATAATACGATTACGGCGCGGAAAGTTGTGCGCATGAGCAGCTGTGCCTGGTAAAAACTCACTCACCAGCAGGCCGTTTTCTAAAACTTGGTCTGTTAATAGTTTATGGCGTTTGGGGTAGTAAATATCAACCCCAGTACCAAGCACAGCTATGGTTTTACCTGTACCAGCAAGAGAACCTTTGTGTGCTGCACCATCTATTCCCCGCGCCATGCCTGAAGTAACTGTAATACCCGCCAAAGTTAACTCGTATGCAAATTCTGAGGCTATTTCAAGCCCGGTAGGTGTAGCATTACGGCTGCCAACAATTGCAATCTGTGGAGTTGATAATAACGAGACATCTCCCCTGCAAAAGAGTAATAAAGGCGCACTGGCAATCTGCCGGAGATCTTCTGGGTAAAGCGCATCAAAAATACAGACAACAGTAATGTTGTTCAGCGCTATTAATTGCTCATAATGACTGACTTGTTGCCAATTAGTGTTGAGTAAATTACTCGCTTGATTAGCGGTTAACCCAAGCTGTAAAAGCTTGTCATGGGATAAGTCGAATAACGACCCAAGGGAATAGTTTGTAGATAGTGCTAAAAGGGTTTTTATACCCAACCCTTTACACATATAAAAGGCAAGCCAGTGGGCTAGCTTGCCAGATGACTGATCCATGCTCTCTCCTAGAGCACCGACTCGCTACTTCTTAATGAATAACTGCAATATCTCCAATGCGAATTGGGTGCTGGTTTTTAGTTATTAATGCATAACTTACTTTGTCATACACTTTAAAGACAATTAGCTCACCAACTTTTTCTTTAGGCATGGTCCACGTTGTGTTTTGTTCGTCAGACTCATCACCAAATAATTGGCTCACATCAGATAAAAGCTTCTCATATTTACTAGAATCTTCTGGATAACGAGGGCCACGAGGACCATCGATAACCGTTGGCGATTGACGTTCTAGATCTAATACATGACCCGCTTCTATATTTTGTTCACTGCCTAAGTTTAGCACCACAACATCCATTGTGCTGAATTCTCTAACTTCACGTGGTGAAGCAATAATATTACCTGTTACAGGTTCTAAAGGACGGTGTATATCAAAGTACGCAGGGAGCATTTGGCCTTCCATTGCCGGCATTAAAAAATCACCTTGCTGAATTTCTCGTTTAACAGACTCAACACGTAATGACGAAGGCACGCCATTTTTCTCATCGCCCGCTCTAAAAGCACGTGCTATACCCACATAAGATGCACGCGTTGCTAACACTTCACCGGTTAAGTCTGTGTAAAGGTCACCTTTATGATAAATGGCATATGCTTTATGTACTTGTAAGTCGCCTTTGGCATATAAAATGTGGCCTAACGTTTGTGTTTTAGTATTTTCGTTAGCACCTAAAATATAAGGCTTACCTTTAATATCATCACTGTTCATTGCTTGCTCGTAACTGATATAAGGTTTGATCATTTCAAGCGGCAAAGTAGTAATAGCATTACGCCCTTTTGGTGTAATACGACCCTGAGGAGATAGCTTTCTATATCCTTTATTGATCACTAAACGTGGGTTTCCATCAGCATCGTATATCAACGCTAATGCATCACCGGGGTAAATTAGGTGTGGGTTGTCAATTTGTGGATTCATTTGCCAAAGTTCAGGCCATAGCCAAGGCTCATCTAAATAGATGCCAGAAATATCCCAAAGTGTATCGCCTTTTTTTACAACATACTGTTTTGGTGCGTCTTTTTTTATTTTAAGTACATCAGCAACTGCGGGAAACGCGGCGCTTAACGTAAGCATGATTGCAAGTAATGGAGATTTCATCGAGCTTCCTTGTATTGTTTTTTCATTATTATTGCCCAAAACCTGTTAAAGGTGAACGCGAATGGCTAAAATAAGAGCATACAATACCCTAAATTAAGCACAAGTGAAAAAGGTAACTATGGCTAGGTTAGAAGTTTTAAGATTTCCAGATGAACGTTTACGTACCGTAGCAAAAGATGTTGTACAAGTTGACGACACAGTACGCCAAATTGTAAAAGACATGCTAGAGACAATGTACGATGAAAATGGCATTGGTCTTGCGGCCACGCAAGTAGATATTCATCAACGAATCGTTGTTATTGATGTATCAGAAGAGCGCAATGAGCCACTGGTATTAATTAATCCACAAATCATTAAAAAAGACGGCTTTACCGTTAGCGAAGAAGGCTGTTTATCAGTACCTAACTCGTATGCAAAAGTAGATCGCGCAGAAACAGTAACAGTCGCTGCACTTAACGAAAACGGTGAAGAATTTGTACTAGATGCAGATGAATTATTGGCTATTTGTATTCAACATGAACTAGATCACCTTCAAGGTAAGCTATTCATTGATTACTTATCTCCATTAAAACGCCAACGTATTCGTAAAAAGCTTGAAAAAGAAGCCAAGTTTGCAGAACAGTAATAAGCACCTTAGGAAAACTCAGTGACTCAACCATTACGCATTATATTTGCCGGTACGCCAGACTTTGCCGCACGTCATTTACAAGCGCTGATACAAAGCGAACACAAAATAGTGGGTGTATATAGCCAGCCAGATCGCCCTGCAGGTCGTGGTAAAAAATTAAAAGCCAGTGAAGTGAAAGAGCTAGCGCTTGAGCACAACTTACCGGTTTTTCAGCCACAGTCATTAAAAAATGATGAAGCACTAGCTGAGCTAACAAGCTTAAATGCCGACATTATGATTGTTGTAGCATATGGCTTAATTTTACCTAAAGCTATTTTAGAAGCGCCACGTTTAGGTTGTTTAAATGTGCATGGCTCTATATTACCGCGCTGGCGCGGTGCTGCACCTATTCAACGCGCAATTTGGGCAGGTGATGAACAAACCGGCGTAACAATAATGCAAATGGATGAAGGGCTAGATACCGGCGATATGCTACATATAAGCCGCTGCCCTATTAGCACAACAGAAACTAGCGCAAGCTTATATACAAAGCTTGCTGAGCTAGGTCCAGATGCGTTAATTGAAACCATTAATAAATTAGCTAATGGTGAGATCACCCCTGAACCTCAAAACGATGAACTTGCTAACTACGCTAAAAAGCTTTCTAAAGAAGAAGCTGATATCGACTGGTCCATGAGTGCGCTTCAAATCGAGCGAAACATTCGCTCTTTTAACCCGTGGCCAATGTGCTTTACCCAAATGGGTGGGCAAACAGTAAAGATTCATCAAGCGCAGGTTATGCTGCAATCAGGTGATCCTGGGCAAATTTTATCAAGCGACAAAAATGGCGTAGTAGTGGCGTGTGGCGAACACGCTTTATGTATTACGCAATTACAGCCGCAAGGTAAAAAACCAATGGCAATTAACGACTTTTTAAATGGTCGTAGTGACTGGGTTACTCCTGGCACAATATTAGGCGAAAACAATGAGTAATGTTCCAAACGTACGAGCGCTTGCCGCTGAAACTTTATATAACGTAGTTGATAAAGGCGCATCGCTTAATCAAGAACTTCCATTTGCAAGCCAAGGCTTGCCGCCTAAAGATAAAGCGTTGCTACAGCAAATTTGTTATGGCGTTTTACGCTACTTACCGAGCCTTGAAAATTACTGCCAACACTTAGTAGAGCAGCCATTAAAAGGTAAACGTAGAATATTTCAGTTTTTATTATACGTAGGTATTTATCAACTGCAGCATATGCGCGTACCACCTCATGCTGCCATTTCAGAAACGGTTAACGCACTGGCTCAACTACGCGCTTTAGGATTAAAAGGGCTGATAAACGCCATTTTACGTAGCTTTCAGCGTCAACAAGCTGAGCTTGAAGAAAAAGCGAAGCTTATTCCGGTATGTTTATACAACCATCCAAATTGGTTTATTAAACAGGTGCAAACAGCCTACCCAGATAGCTGGGAAGCACTACTTGAAGAAAACCAGCAACAAGCGCCAATGTGGCTTCGTGTCAATCAAGCCCAATTTAGCACGCAAGAATACAGCGACATGCTTAGCGCTAACGATATTGAACACACCTTAAACCCTGATTTTATTGATGGGATTAAACTTGCCAAACCACGTGATGTATTTTCGTTGCCTGAGTTTGATACAGGTGCATGTTCAGTACAAGATGCTGCTGCACAGTTGGCAGCCCGCTTTTTAGAACCTAAAGCAGATGACTATATTTTGGATGCCTGCGCAGCACCTGGCGGTAAAACATGTCATATTTTAGAGCTTGCTGATGCAGATGTACTTGCACTTGATAGCGACTCAACTCGCCTTGAACGTGTTAAGCAAAACTTAACTCGCATTGGCTTAGGTGCAGACCTACAATGTGGCGACGCATCACAACCACATACATGGTGGGATGAAAAATTATTTGATCGTATTTTACTTGATGTGCCTTGTTCGGCCACTGGTGTAATTCGCCGTCACCCTGACATAAAATGGTTACGTCGCGCATCAGACATCGAAGACTTAGCTAAGTTACAAAGCGATATTCTTGATAGCATTTGGCCACTGTTAAAACCAGGTGGCACATTGGTATATGCTACGTGTTCGGTTCTTCCACAAGAAAACCAACAGCAAGTTGCTAAGTTTTTAGCTAATAATGATGATGTAGAACATATACCTCTACACGAAAACGATACCGTAACAACGCCAGGTTTGCAGTTACTGCCCGGTGAAAGTGATGGATTTTATTACGCTAAGCTAGTTAAAAAAGCCTAATAGCCGTACACTAAATAGTTAGCCATTTATGAAACATTAAATGGCTATTTTTTTAATTAAATTATGATCAATACCACGGGTAAATAATGAAAATAATTATACTCGGTGCCGGGCAAGTTGGTGCTACGCTTGCTGAAAACTTAGTTGGCGAACAAAACGAAATTACCGTTGTTGATATAGACGGTAACCGATTACGTGAACTTCAAGATAAGTACGACTTACAAGGGGTTATGGGCCACAGCGCGCATCCTGATGTATTACGCCGTGCAGGTGCTGAAGATGCCGATATGATTATTGCGGTAACCAGTTCAGATGAAGTGAACATGGTTGCATGCCAAGTGGCGTACAGTATTTTTAAAACGCCCACTAAAATTGCCCGCATTCGCTCAGAGCAATATTTAAAATACCGCGAAAAACTATTTCAAAACGATGATTTACCAATCGATCATTACATTGCTCCCGAAGCACTGGTCACTAAGTATATTCGCCGTTTAATTGACTACCCTGGTGCTCTGCAAGTATTGCAGTTTGCTGATGGCATGCTCTCGTTAGTAGCCGTAAAAGCTTACTATGGCGGTTTACTTGTAGGTTATGCGTTATCTGCACTTAAAGAACACATCCCTAATGTAGAGACTCGTGTTGCCGCTATTTATCGTCAAGGTAAAGCAATAAAACCATTGGGTACCACTGTTATTGAAGCAGATGACGAAGTATTCTTTATTGCCGCTACAAAACACATACGCGCAGTAATGAACGAGCTACAAAAACTTGAACGTTCTTACAAAAAAATTATGATAGCTGGTGGCGGTAACATTGGGGCAGGCCTTGCCCGCTCTCTTGAAAAAAACCACACCGTTAAACTAATTGAACGCAGTAAAGAACGTGCCGAGCAACTCTCAGAAATGCTCGATAACACGGTTGTTTTTTGTGGTGACGCATCTGATCAAGAACTGCTCTCAGAAGAGCATATTGAACAAGTAGATGTGTTTATTGCCGTAACCAATGACGATGAAGCAAACATTATGTCAGCCATGCTTGCAAAACGTATGGGCGCACAAAAAACCATGGTGCTTATCCAGCGTGGTGCTTACGTTGATTTGGTACAAGGCGGCGAAATAGATATTGCCATATCCCCACAACAAGCAACAATATCAGCGTTATTAACGCACGTACGCCGTGGTGATATTGTTAATGTGTACTCATTACGCAAAGGTGCAGCAGAAGCAATTGAAGCCGTTGCTCATGGCGATGAAAACACTTCAAAAGTGGTTGGCCGTGCTATTGCCGACATTAAACTCCCTGCGGGTACTACTATTGGCGCAATAGTACGTAACGACGATGTACTGATAGCCCACGATGATACAATTATTATGTCGGGCGATCATGTCATTATGTTTCTAATCGACAAGAAACACATTACCGTTGTAGAAAAGCTATTCCAGGTAAGTGCTATATTCTTATAATTATTTGGCGTAAACGCAAAAAAGCCGCTGACTAAGGCGGCTTTAGTGGAGTATCTTCGAATATTGATTACTGTACCTTTGAAAACTCTTCTTTAGAGATTTCACCATTTCCATCAGTATCTAAATCATCAAAAATCTTTACAAGCTGAGGGTTAACCTTTGCTTCTTCCATTGTAATCGCACCGTCGCCATCTGCATCAAAAGAGGCAAAGTCCACTGCTGCATATGCTGCTGATGAAGATGCTAAAACGATAACTGCAAGTGTTGTATTGAATGTTTTCATAATAATATTCCTAGTAATATGGGAAGTCCTTTTCAAAGATCCCTGACTGTGAAAAATGTTTAATCTGAAAAAGGTTAGTTAACCTGTACTCTGGTTAAGAGATTTACTAACGTATTGAATCATGGTGATATTTAAATTTATTTTCTCTAGCCAGAGATTTTCAGTGAAAACAAGGCGAATTTACGCGTCAATAGCGGGCCTATTGCAAGTAAATTCAACGCAGTTAGCGCTGAAAATAGCTGCTAGAGATAGATTTATTATCCAGAGTTCAGGTTAATTAGTAATTAGCAAACTCTTCTTTAGAAAGCTCGCCGCTACCGTCGGTATCTAGCTCAATAAACTCGGCCATTAAATCTGTATCAACTGCCGCTTCGCTTGGGCTAATTGTGCCGCTACCATCAATATCAAGGCTATCAAAACCTGATGCTGCAAATGCAGCAGAAGAAGACGCTAGTGCTATAAGTGCTAATGCTTTATTTAAATTTTTCATAACTTAATCCTTCAATGTTCTATCAAAAAAATTGCTTCGTTTAACTTAAAACGTAATTTTTCACTTCCTTGTTATCCTCTTTCGTAAGCTCCCTTGCCTACTTAGGTTGTCTTTGGCAACTCAGGATAAATACTTTAAATTAAGCTTCTGAAAATTCTTCTTTTGATAACTCACCATTTTGGTCAGTATCAAGTTCTGAGAACATACTCATTAGCTTTGCATCTACTGATGCCTCTGCTTGGCTAATTGTGCCACTGCCATCTACATCTAATGTATCGAAATCTGTTGCTGCAAACGCGGCTGAAGAAGATGCTAGTGCCACAAGTGCTAATGCTTTATTTAATGTTTTCATAACGTGTATCCTTCAATTTTATGAGTAATGTGGGGCTCTTAGTAGCGTAGCGCCCCAGAGTTTTAAGCTTATACTTGTGAAAACTCTTCTTTAGATAGTTCGCCGTCTTGGTCTGTATCAAGTTCAGAGAACATGCTCATTAATTTTGCGTCTACTGATGCTTCTGCTTGGCTAATAGTGCCACTGCCATCCACATCAAGTGTGTCAAAGTCTGTTGCAGCAAAAGCGGCTGAAGAAGATGCAATAGCGATAAGTGCTAAAGTTTTATTAATGCTTTTCATAATATGTATCCTTCAAATTTATGTGTGCGATTAAGTATTTCACTTTGAATCACGATTTCGTTCAGTACACCTAGGGTATAACAAATTAGATGCCAACATTTAAAAGCTATTAAATTTCAGATAGTTAAATGTAAAATTCATAAAAAGAAGGGATTTTTAAAGTAATTACTGTTGCCTTTTAGCAACGCACTTCAGAGTGGATACATTAAAACTATTAAAAACATATAGTTATGTTTAGATAAAAAGATACATTTTTAAATGTATGGAAATTAAAGAAGGGGATTTATAGAATAATTCAGATAAATTTTAACGAGGTAGATTTAATAACACAAAAAATAATACGTAATGCACTGTTTTATTTAAATAATATATTTAATTATATAAAAACAAAAAATACTTTATAAATACTCACGTAAAACGCCATTTTGTTGCAAATAAGCGAAAAACGATTTATTCAACGGTGGGCTCAAGCGCAGATGGGTCTATAAAATGCTCTTTCATAAAGGTTTTCATTTCATCCTCGCTTGCTAGTAGCTTAATTCCGCAGTGCACGCCTGCGACATGTTCCTTAGCACTGCAAATTTCGCCTTCAAAACTTTTATCGCTGCTATTGAGTATTACTGTGCATTGCATATCTTTAATATTTTCATCTTGCTGATCACCTCTAATATCAAACATTACTCCTGTTAGCGAAATGTCTTTAATGAGGCCTTCAAGTATTCTGTCGTCACTTAGCTTTAGCTTTGCAGGTAATAAGGTAGGTATACGCGTTTGCGAGCGCAGTGCAAATAACTGCACCTGCTTAGGATAGTTAATAAATATAAGCTTAGCCGGGTGAGACGCAACCGACATTATTTGTTGGCGAAACGCTATAACTTGCCCACCACTACCTTCAATTAATGCTCTAACAACAACCATTACACCATCACGTAAATAGTCACTACTAGCAGGTAAACGTCTAGAGTTTGGGTAATTTAAAATAATAAATTTATTTTCAAGCAAACCAACAAACTCGGTTTTTACACGTTTACTGTCGGTTGGGGTTAATATTTCTAAATCGACCAAACCACTTGTAGTTAGTTGATGTAATTTGTCTAGATTTGAAGTTGGCATATCCCTTTCCCACTAACTTGTATATTAAAATTTAAACGACTCGTTTAACCACGCCAAAATGTAGGCGTAAATAGCACTAATAAGGTAAATATTTCTAGGCGACCAAACACCATTGCAATGGTCAGTAACCATTTAGCCCCATCGGTTATAGCACCATAATGCGATGCTACATCTCCTAAACCTGGGCCTAAGTTATTTAAACAAGCAGCAGTGGCTGAGAACGCAGTTATGTTATCCATACCCGTGCCCATAAGCGCTAACATAATAATAATAAATACCAGCGCATAAGCAGAGAAAAAACCCCACACAGCTTCTACTACTTTATCTGGCAACGCCTTACGACCCAGCTTGATTGAATATATAGCACGAGGATGCACTAAACGATTGAGCTCACGCACACCCTGTAAATAAAGTAAGAACACGCGCACTACTTTCATACCACCACCGGTAGAGCCTGCACAGCCACCAATAAAGCTCGAAAATATAAGTAAAATAGGTAAAAACAATGGCCATGTTGAAAAGTTATCCGTAGCAAAGCCTGCTGTTGTACTCATTGAAACAGCTTGAAATAACGCCTGATCGAGGGTTTCATCGCCATTAGCAAATATTTCGTTAGAGGAAAGTACAGTAAAACAAATAACCACCAGGGCTAATTGAATACACAAAAACACCTTAAACTCTGGGTCTCTGATATAAACTTGTATATTACGACTGGCCACTGCGGCGTAATGCAGGGAGAAGTTAACAGCGGCAATAATTAAAAAGAACACACAAATAAAGTTAATTACAGGGCTGTCAAAGTGACCCATGGAGGCGTCGTAAGTAGAAAAACCACCTATCGCCACCGTTGAGAATGCATGACATATCGCATCAAACCACTCCATCCCTGCAGCCCAATAAGCCAGCATACAAGTAATAGTCAACGACACATAAATATACCAAAGGTGCTTTGCAGTATCGGCAATTCGCGGGGTCATTTTAGAATCTTTTACAGGCCCAGGTATTTCAGCGCGGTACAACTGCATACCACCAACACCTAGCATTGGGAGTATAGCAACAGCGAGTACGATTATACCCATACCGCCAAACCACTGGAGTTGCTGGCGATAAAACAATACCGACTTGGGTAAATACTCAATACCGGTAAGTACTGTAGCGCCGGTGGTTGTTAAGCCAGAAAATGCTTCAAATACCGCATCGGCGAGCGATAAATTAGGTTCTTGTAAAAAGATAAGCGGCAAGGACGCAAACGCCCCAAGTACCAGCCAAAACAAAACAACAATTAAAAAGCCTTCACGTGCTTTTAAATCACCGTTTTCATGGCGGTTTGGGTAATAAGCCATCATGCCAATAACAACACTAAAAATAAATGCTAAAACAAAGGGAACACCACCACCGTCTTTGTATATTAAAGACACCAGTGCCGGAGGCACCATGGTAATACTAAACAGCGCAACAAGTTGGCCAAGAATTTTTATGATGGTACGAAATTGCATTTAGCTTGTCGCTTTTATTATTAGTAAATTCAGGCTGAGTAGTATCAACCAAATTAAATAGGGTCAGTATGCATTATATGCAATTTGTGTAGGTTATTACTCTTTAATAGTTAACTCAACTGCGCCGTGACTTAAATCAAAAATATCTTTGATTGCTTGCTGAGCTTCACGGCTATCGATTGTAATCACCCACTCAATATTAGCAGTAAATTGCTTATCAATATTAAGCACTTGATACTTTGTTTTTAATAACTGCTCAATCGCGCCTTGCATGCTGTACTCGCTACTCCCAGTAATTTCAACGCTGGGAACTTTAAGCACCGTTTGCAATTTTACTAATGCATTATTTAATGAGCCACCATAAGCACGTACTAGCCCGCCGGTGCCTAATTTTATGCCGCCAAAATAACGTGTCACCACGGCAGTGATTTCGCCAAGGCCCGAACCCACCAGCACATTTAACATAGGCTTTCCTGCAGTGCCATTTGGTTCACCATCGTCCGAAAAACCATAAACATGGCTGCCACCGGGGTTGCCTGCCACATGTGCCCAGCAGTTATGGCGTGCATCGCTATACTTTTCTTCAATGCTTTTAATAAATGTTTTTGCTGAATTTAAATCGGGGGTGTGTGCAATGTGGACTATAAACGTACTTTTTTTTATTTCTTCTTGATGAAAAACGTCAGCAGCAGGATATTTATATTCAGACATATTAAAAGCTCAATTAAAAATGGGGCCTAAAGGCCCCGTTCATATGCATATTTTAACGTTTATTCGCTAACTCGTCTTTATAGAAATTAATCGAGTTCTAAATTACGCGTCATATTCTCTAGGCTATCTTCGTGAACAATAATGTTATCTTCAATACGAATGCCGCCAAATGGTTTAAATGACTCTACCTTTTCCCAGTTAATAAACTGCTTATTATCGGTTTGCGCTAAATCACTAAGCAGTGAATCAATAAAGTATAAACCTGGCTCAATAGTAAACACTTGGTTTTTTTCGATCAGGCGAGTACAACGCAAGAACGGATGCCCTTCTGGCGATGGTTGATGTGTGCCCTTTTCGTCACTCATAAAACCGCCCATATCATGCACTTGTAAACCTAGGTGATGTCCTAGTCCATGCGGGAAGAAAGTAGATGTAATTTTACGCTCAACAATTTCCTCCGCGGGTAGGTTAACAATTTTAAAGTCACTAAGTATTTGTGCGATACGATTATGACATTCAACGTGTAAATCACCATAAAGCATACCCGGCTTTAAACCTTTACCTAACTCGATTTGTTGAACAGTCATCGCTTGCACAAGCTCAGCAAACTCACCCTGCTTTTTAAAATCATACGTACGAGTAATATCAGCAGCGTAACCATTAAAGTTTGCACCGGCATCAATTAAAAATGAGTTGTGGGTGTGTGGCACTTTTGGATCAAAGTGCGTGTAGTGCAAAATAGCGCAGTTTTCGTTAAGCGCAACAATGTTGCCGTACGGCATTTCATTTTCGCTTTGACGTGTCGCCATTAAGTACGCTTGCTGAATATCAAACTCGCTACCACCATTAAAGAATGTATCGCGTGCAGCTTTATGCCCATCTACTGCAATGCGGTTAGCGTTGCGTAAACATTCAAGTTCGTACTGCGTTTTATAAGCGCGGTGGTAATGAAAATAGTTAAGTACAGGCTCAGGGTTCATAATACTAAAACCAAGAGCTTGCGCTACTTCAATGTATTCACCCATGTAAGCATATTTAGCTTTATCGTATGGTAATAACTTTTCTACTTGATCAGGCTGAAGTAGTAGCTCTATATCAAAGTACTCAGCCCAAAAGTCGCGAGGCTCGTCTGGTACTTTATGCCAAAAATCTACCGGGCGATAAAATATTAGCTTTGGTTTGTCGCTGCCATTTACCACAATCCAGCAATGAGGGTTATCAATAACCGGTAACCATGCTTTAAACTGTGGATTAACTTTAAATGGATAATACATATCATCTAAAAACTGGCGCTTAGCTTGGCCTGAATGAATTACTAATCCTTCTAACCCTTCGCTATTACAAATTGTACGAGTACGCTGTTGCAGTGTTGCAATATGTTCGGCGTATAAAACGGCTAATTTATCCATTGTTAATCCATCTGTTAAATTTAACTTGCTATGAGTCTATCACTTATACCAATTGCATTAAATTAATGATCTATTATAGCGATAAGAAAATAGCTTAATATCAAGGCTAAAATTATGATACATAGTTGTTCTATATAAATAATTTTTAACGCAGTTATTGAATTATTTAATACGCTAGAATGATCATGTTTTTAATAAAATTGGTATTACCCTCAGCGCTCAAAAAAGGGGATATCTAAACGCATTAGATATCCCCCTACTTTAAACTTATGTTTACTAACCGCCCATTTTCATTTCGAGTAGCGGCGCTAATACATTACCTTCTCGGCCCATTCTTGTATGGTAAACCTGCCTGTACGCAAATACATTTTTTACGTAATCGCGGGTTTCGCGATACGGAATAAGCTCTACCCATAACTCAGCCGGAATAGCGTCATCAGGTAACCAACGCTTTATACGGTGATAACCCGCATTATAAGAAGCCGTAGCCAGTACTTCATTGCCATGGTTTTTCTTTTTTAAGTACTGTAAGTAACTCGTACCTAACCTAATATTTGTTTTAGGTTGATATAAACGACTACTTGTCACACTGCCTTTATTTACATACTCAGCAGTACTAGGTAATAACTGCATTAAACCACGCGCATTAGCATGCGAGCGTGCATCTGGCGCAAAAGAGCTTTCGCGCCTTGCAATAGCAATACTCCAAGCAACATCTATCTTGCTACGTTTACTGTAGCGCTCAAAAACATCTTGAAACGCAAACGGAAAACGTTGCTCTACGTTATCCCATGCTTTAATTTTTGCTAAAGTAAAAATAGTACTGTCGTGCCAACCTAAATCGGTAGATAGTTGTGATGCTGCCAGCTTTTCTTCATCGCTGGAGGTATCCGTTAAGTAATTCCATTCACGGCGTGCCGACGTAAAGCGCTCAATATCATAAAGTGCTTTTGCACGCTTAAAGCCTGGTGCATTACTCACTTTATCTACAAGTAC
Source organism: Pseudoalteromonas sp. HL-AS1 (assembly GCF_031198785.1). Lineage (NCBI taxonomy): Bacteria > Pseudomonadati > Pseudomonadota > Gammaproteobacteria > Alteromonadales > Pseudoalteromonadaceae > Pseudoalteromonas > Pseudoalteromonas sp. HL-AS1. The sequence continues at coordinate 18,459 of NZ_CP133569.1, read as the reverse complement.
CTTATCGACTGCTAAAGGCTGATTATTTAAATCAACGGGCAACCCCAAACGTGCTGCGGCTAAAAAGCCGTAATAATCACGATTAGCCGCTACTTTTTTCCAGATGTCGTCTGCTTTTTGTTGCTCGCCACGTTGTGCATAGCTATAAGCTAACCAATATTGCTGACCAATACTTAAATTTTCTTTACCTGTAAAAAATGCAGCAATCCCTTCCCAATCTTGGGTTTTGAGCATATTGCCCAGTTGCCATTGAATAAGCTTGCTGTCTAGTCGCTCTTTTGGCACTTTATTTAGCCAAAAGCTCGCTTGTTTATGCCCGCTAGAGGCAAGTGACAATGCAAAGGTGTAATACACATCCGCTTTTTCTTCATCGCTGTACTTAAATATTTTTTCTAGCTTTTCCCATGCTTTTAAAGCTAGCTCTTTATCGCGCCAAACCAAACGCTTAACACCATAAATAGCTATTTGCCCTTCTTTAGCCGACTTGTTTTTATATCTATATAATCCAGCGGCTGCGCTTGGATCTTTTCGCACTTTTAAATATAAGTCAGCTAAATAACGCTCCTTACTTGGTAATAAAGTTTTTAAGTAAGGTAATAGGCTTTGCGTTCCGCCTTGTGCAGCAAGTGTTACACGCTTCCAAACCGTTTCTTCTTTCATGTAGCCTTTTTTACGCCACGTAGAAAATAAACTATCACAACCATTAGGTTGCGATTTACCTACAGACCATAAGTCGGTCACCTGATTTAGAATTGCCTTTTCGGGCGCACCTAAATCAAGCTGAAAATCTAAATAAGTACAAGTAAGCTCCGTATTAGACGTTTCACGATAGTTGCGGATATACGCCGCCTTTTCGTTGTTATCTTTTAAATATTCTAACCACGCTTTGCGCACCGGCCACTCAAGCGGCGTATGCTGGTATATATTTAAATATTCTTCTATTTCTGCCTGATGTTTAATGCTCGGATGGCGTTGCCAATACGTTTTTTCAACATAAGGTTTTAACGGATGATTTAGATTACTAACCGCTTGTTTAAAGTCTTGGTAACTGCCGTACCTTACTTTTTTTTCGGCATCTAAAAATGCATCGTTATCGTTACTTGCCTCGGCAGAATGAAGAGGGAAAATGAATGCAGCTGCCGCAACACTTAGTAAATATTTTTTCATAATGTCCTTTAATAAAAATTAAAGTGGTGAATAAAAACTTTTCAACCACCTTAGCACCAAACCAGCTATATTTTAACCAGTCGATTGTAACCGAGTTAAATTTTTCGTTGCATTTTTAATTTAAAGCAAGCACACTGATTGAAATGCAAACTCATCGTACCAGTCTTAGTTCGTCAACTAGGGAGAATAATAATGTTATATAAAAGCGATTCCTTTGAAGTTAGCTTCCTAAAGGAAAACATCGCCGAGTTTAAGTTTTGTGTTGCAGGTTCTGTAAACACATTATCTCAAAAAACTCTTTCAGATTGCGCAGCAGCATTAAAAGAATTAGCCGCCAATACTGATATCAAAGGCATGATTTTTACCAGTGATAAAGACCACTTTATTATTGGTGCCGATATCTTCGAATTTTTACCTACATTTACTAAACCTGAAGAAGAATTAGTAGTGTGGATCAAAAACGCAACCGACGTTTTTGATGCAATTGAAGATTTACCATTCCCAACTCTAAGCGCTATAAACGGTATGGCACTTGGCGGTGGTTGTGAGTGGGCACTTGCTACCGATTATCGTGTGGCAAGCGAAACAGCTAAAATGGGCCTACCAGAAGTTAAACTTGGCATAATGCCAGGGTTTGGTGGCACAGTGCGCTTACCACGTATCATTGGCGCCGATAACGCGATGATGTGGATTACCTCAGGCGCAGAAAACCGCGCAGCAGATGCCCTTAAAGTAGGTGCGTTTGACGCGGTAGTTAGTGCTGACAAACTTCTAGAGTCAAGTGTATCAACACTTGAACTGGCGATTGCTGGCAAGCTAGATTGGCAAGCAAAACGCAACGTAAAACTACAGCCACTTAAATTAAACCGTGTTGAGCAAGGCATGAGCTTTGCTATGGCAGAAGGTATGGTAATGGGTAAAACCAAAGGCCACTATCCTGCACCGGTTATGGCTGTACGTACTATTAAAGCAGCGGCAAACTGTACTCGCGATGAAGCAATGGCAATCGAAAACGCTAACTTTGCTAAATTAGCACGTACACCAGAAGCAGCTGCACAGACAGGTATATTCCTAGCTGATCAATACATTAAAGGTAAAGCACGTAAATTTGCTAAGCACAGCGATGTAGAAATTAAACAAGCCGCTGTATTAGGTGCTGGTATTATGGGTGGCGGTATTGCATACCAGTCTGCTTATAAAGGCACACCTATTATAATGAAAGACATCCAACAAGATGCTCTTGATTTAGGTATGGGTGAAGCATCTAAGTTATTAGGTGCAAAAGTTAAGCGTGGTCACATGCCAATGGAAAAAATGTTGGCAACACTTAGCAAAATTAAGCCAACACTTAACGAGTCAGACCTACAAAGTGCCAACATCATTGTTGAAGCCGTTGTAGAAAACCCTAAAGTTAAGCAAGCAGTACTCGCTGATCTTGAAAAGAACATGCCAGAAGGCACTGTACTTACTTCAAACACATCGACTATTTGTATTGATTTACTAGCACAAGCGCTAGATAAGCCAGAAAACTTCTGTGGTATGCACTTTTTCAACCCTGTGCCAAAAATGCCATTAGTAGAAATTATCCGTGGTGCAAAAACCTCAGATAAAACAATTAATGCAGTAGTTGATTACGCGCTTAAATTAGGTAAATCGCCAATTGTTGTTAACGATTGCCCAGGCTTTTTTGTAAACCGTGTTTTATTCCCTTACTTTGCAGGTTTTAGCAAATTAGTGGTTGAAGGCGCTAACTTTGCAAAAGTAGATAAAGTAATGGAAAACGTATTTGGCTGGCCTATGGGTCCGGCTTACCTACTTGATGTTGTAGGTATTGATACAGCGTTCCATTGTACTGGCGTAATGGCTGACGGTTTCCCTGAGCGTATGGCGCGTGCTGATAAAGACCCGGTGACTATTTTTGCCAACGAAAAACGTTTTGGTCAAAAGAACAAAGCCGGTTTTTACAAATACGAAACAGATCGTCGCGGTCGTCTTAAAAAGTCTCATGACGAGACAGCAATTGAGCTATTAAGCCCAATTACAGACGCACCAAAAGAATTTGATAAACAAGAAATCATCGACCGTTGTATGATTCCAATGATCAACGAAGTGCTACTGTGCTTGCAAGAAGGCATTGTTGCCTCGCCGCAAGAAGCAGATATGGCATTAGTTTATGGTGTTGGTTTCCCTCCATTTAGAGGCGGCGCGTTCCGTTACTTAGATCAAACTGGTTTAGCTAACTTTGTTGCAGCAGCAGACAAATACGCTCACCTAGGTGCGATTTACCAAGTATCTGAACAAACTCGCAAGTGGGCCGAAGAAGGTCGTGTTTTCTATAAGGTGGAAGGTTAATATCATGAATAATCCAGTAATTGTAGATTGTATCCGCACACCAATGGGTCGCTCTAAAAGTGGTGTATTCAAACATAAACGTGCAGAAGACCTAAGCGCACATTTAATGAAAGGCTTACTAGATCGCAACCCTGCAGTTGATCCAGCATCAATTGACGATATTTATTGGGGTTGTGTACAGCAAACATTAGAGCAAGGCTTTAACGTAGCACGTAACGCATCATTGCTTGCCGGTATCCCACACAGCGTTCCTGCTGTTACGGTTAACCGTTTATGTGGCTCTTCTATGCAAGCATTGCATGATGCAGCACGCGCAATAATGACAGGCGCTGGCGACACTTACCTAATTGGTGGTGTTGAGCACATGGGTCACGTACCTATGACTCACGGCAACGACTTTCACCCAGGCTTAGCAACATCAATTGCACAAGCGTCTGGCTCTATGGGCTTAACAGCAGAATACCTTGCAACGCTTCATGGCATTAGCCGTGAGCAACAAGATGAATTTGCTTACCGTTCACATCAACGCGCACAAGCTGCAACTGTTGAGGGCCGTTTCCGTCGCGAAATTTTAGCAATGGAAGGTCACGATGCAGATGGTTCGCTTATCTTAGTTGAAGACGACGAAGTAATTCGCCCAGAAACAACAGTAGAAGGTCTATCAAAGCTTCGCCCTGTATTTAATCCTGCATCGGGTACGGTAACAGCCGGTACGTCTTCAGCACTTTCTGACGGCGCATCTGCAATGTTAGTAATGAGCGAAGAAAAAGCAAAAGAACTTGGTTTACCAATTCGTGCGCGTATTAAAGCAATGGCTGTCGCTGGTTGCGATCCATCAATTATGGGTTACGGCCCAGTACCAGCAAGTAAAAAAGCACTTGCTCAAGCCGGTATTACAATTGATGACCTAGGCGTAGTAGAACTTAACGAAGCCTTTGCAGCACAATCATTACCTGTAATGAAAGATTTAGGGTTAATGGATGTTGTTGACGAAAAAGTGAATTTAAATGGCGGCGCAATCGCACTTGGTCACCCACTGGGTTGTTCGGGTTCGCGTATTAGCACATCGCTTATTCACTTAATGGAAGACAAAAATGTACGATACGGTTTAGCAACTATGTGTATTGGTTTAGGCCAAGGCATTGCAACTGTATTTGAACGTGTTCAAGACTAATTAGTTTAAACATGTAAAACCATCTTGGTGATTAAAAAGGCGAACTGATTTTATTCAGTTCGCCTTTTTTATGCTATATCGTAGTATATCCCTGCATAGGTGAGTTTGGTTTGTGCGGAAAAGCCATTTTGAGGATACCATCTGAAACCATGGGCTTTAAATAGTTTTGTCTCAGACTTTGAGGTTTACGATCAAGTAAGACTTCTAACACAGAAACTGATATATAGTGACCCTTGCAAAGCTCACGTATTAACACTTTCATAGTATCTGTATCTAAACGCTTTTGTTCTCTAGCTTTAACCCCTAATGCGTTAAGTTCTTCTCTATAAAATAGCGAAAGAGAATCTAGTTCATTTACAAAAGGTTTATCTATCATGTCACTGATAAATCTACCTTTATCATCCCTATCGTTAGAGATAATTTCTGTTCCTGGCTCTTTATGCGTTAAGCTATCAGCTTTATGCGTTAAGTTATCAACACTATGCGTTAACCTACCAATACTTGTTAACGCATTTGTAAAAACATCCTCAGGCGATGGAGGCTCCATTCCTGGTAAACTATATGACTTATCCTTCTTCTCTCCACTAGAAACTAGAAAACCTTTATCGACTAATCTCGGTAATGAAAGAGTAACATCCCGTGAATGTTTGCTAGTAAGCTGGCAAGAGCGTTCATGGTTTACCCAGCCCTCAATAGCAGCCGTAGTAACAATCATTTGTTCTAACTCATCAAGAGAATAAAATGAGTCACCAAATAAAGAGACTAAGAGCTCCGTAATTTCTTTTGGTATTAAGCTAACGGTTGATAACTCAAGCAAGGTTTGTTCTGAGGGAAGCTGTTTTTCATATAGTTTTGGTGCTCTCCAATTAGCCGATTTCCATCCACTATATATTTTTGGAACACCTGAACCAGCTCGTTCACCAGCGCCTATCATTAGAAACATTTGGTGCATTCTGCGATTGCGGCAATCACTCTCACCTCCCTTTACAGCTAATTCCGGAGGAACTCTCATTAGCCCTGGATTACGAAACCCATATAGATCGGGTCGCTTCACAATTAAAATTGAACTTCTTCCGGTGTAATCGGCGTGAACAAGTGTATTTACTAAAGCTTCTCGTATAGCCTCATGTGCTTTAGATTTATCAAGGCGTACACCATCCTGGAGGTCAAATGGTACTTTTAATTCAGTTGTCAACTTTCGATAAGCACGTCTATAGAAGTCAAAAACATTACCTGACCAAGATCCATCAGGATACAGCCTATCAACCCAGCGTTCAGTGTTTGCCTCGTCGCGCTCCCTATAATCAACGAAATAATTAGGCATAGCGTCTTGAATAGCATCCCAAGTACCAAACATCAAAATTCCTGCTAAAGTTATTCCTTCTTCTCCAGATGATCTATCTTTTCTCCAACCACCTAATTGCTTGAACATCTCAAAAAGATCTAACTCTAACCACAAGTGTTGAGGTTTCGCGACTGCAAATAAATTTTTGTATGCCTTTAAGCTACCTAAGTCTATATCATCAAAATTATACCCAGATAAGATTTTATCATCTCTGCAACTTTCTACCTGTTCGGCCATCATTCTTTTTACTTGTTCTTCATTACAGCGTTGATCACCTTCATGAAGTCGAATATAAGTTTCTTTCATTGGCTGATTATTGAGGTAAATAGGTTTGTACTCACGCTTTGCAGAAGGTACTTTCACTATTAACAATAACTTATTATTTATATTTATTTGTTGTACATCTTTATTTGTTAATAAGTTAAAGTTAACTTTTGCTTTGTTATTCGCGATATCAAATAACTGCTTTTGGACAGTGTTTATATCTAATATTCCAGCGATTGATAATGAGCCTTTTTTCTCTTTCACACCTAAGACAACGTAACCACCACGAGTATTTGCCATAGCACTATAAGTTGGCCAAAAATCATCAGGTAACTTACCTCTACCATCTTTTCCCTGTGCCAATTTAAACTCTAGCTCTTCAGACTCAGAAAGTGCTTTCAAGTCCTTTTCATCTGTAATCTGAAACATTTCTAAATTCCTAATAGATAAATACTATTTTGATATATTATCAAATATGCATGATGGAACAATTTTATTTATATTCTTTATAGCTTAATAAGCATTAGTGATGTAGCTTTATTTATTGTTGCGAGGCAGCTAAACTACACGACCTAACCAAGCCGCGATTATTTTTACAGGTAACTTTTTATGAGCTTTGATAATCCCGATCACCAATTAGATGCCATAGGCCTTCGCTGCCCAGAGCCAGTAATGATGGTACGTGCTGCTATTCGCAAAATGAATGATGGTGAAACGTTATTAATAACCGCTGATGACCCATCAACCACTCGCGACATTCCGAGCTTTTGTACGTTTATGGATCATACGCTGGTGGCTAAAGATGCAGAAGAAGCACCGTATAGATATGTGGTGAAGAAAGGGCTTTAAACTCACGTAGGTCGGGTTGAGTTTTACGAAACCCAACGTATTTAATAACCACCAAAATAGTTTTGTTCGCCACACATGTTGGGTTTCGCTTCACTCTACCCAAACTACGAAACCCCCTTGGTGTTAATGCTGAATAAATCCTACAACGTCCTTGTCACAAGTCCATCAACCCACTAGGGCTATTAAATAGCTAAAAATTACTTCTTCGTTATCGTCACTTGTGGCTTATCGTAGTCACTGTAATCAATACTTACTATGTACGTGCCTTTTATTGCTGGTGTGAAACTAAAGTAGTTATAAATAGTATTACAGTCTGCGATAGCTGGCTGACCGAGTGTTAGTTTTTGCCCTGCTGGTTGTGCATCGCTGTAACCACAGTTGTAACCTTCACTAAAATCGGCATCGGCTATTTTAAATTCGTACACTTTACCTGGCGTACTAAATTTAACTTGTGTTTGATAAAGCGCAGGGCCAACTGGCGCAAACTGATACTGGGGTTCTGCATCCCACAGTGTAAAGTCGCCACGTAAGTAAATTGTGCGGTCAAGCTCTTGCTGTGGCAATACATCGTTAATCGAAATTTGGCTTGTACAGGCAGTAAGTAAACCAGTAATTGCTAAGGTTAAAATTCGTTTCATAGAAATCATCAATGGGTATCCTTTGCATACAGTGAAAACTAAAAAGCCAGCAAAACGCTGGCTTTTAAAATTGCTAATCGGTGTTATTTTTGTAAAACAGAAATATCTGCAATACCTAAAAACAATCCGCTTAACTGGCTTAATAGCGCAAGACGATTTTGCTTAACAGCTTCATCGTCGGCCATAACCATTACGTTGTCAAAAAAGTTATCAACACTTTCACGAATACCCGCCAATTGGCTTAATGCTTCTTGGTAGTTTCCATCTGCGTAAAGTGGTGCAAGGTCAGTGGCAAATTTTGCTACTTGTGATGCCAATACTTTTTCGGCGTCGTCGCTTAATAAGCTCTCATCAACAATACCTTGGCTGGTAATATCGTTTTTAGCCAGAATGTTACCTACACGCTTATTAGCTGCTGCAAGCGCTTCTGCTGCGTCTAATGTACGGAAGTGGCTTACGGCTTTAACACGGCGGTCAAAATCAACAGGTTTAGTCGGACGACGTGCAAGCACTGCTTGAATTACGTCTACTTCAATACCTTCGTCTTGATACCAAGCACGGAAGCGCCCTAGCATAAACTCAAATACGTCAGTTGATACATTTAAGTTAGTTAACTTGTCGCCAAACAATGTTTGCGATTTAGCTACTAGGTCTAAAATATCAAGTGGTAGTTCTTTTTCTACCATGATGCGCAGTGCACCAATAGCAGCACGACGAAGAGCAAATGGGTCTTTGTCACCTTTAGGTGCTTGGCCTATACCAAAAATACCCACCAGCGTGTCAAACTTATCAGCAATCGCTACTGCGCAGCTAATTAAGTTTGTTGGTAATTTATCCCCTGCAAAGCGTGGCATGTACTGCTCGTTTTGCGCTACGGCTACATCTTCGGCTTCACCATCGTGGCGAGCGTAATGCATTCCCATTACACCTTGCACGTCGGTAAATTCCATAACCATTTCAGTCATTAGGTCAGTTTTACTTAATAAGCCTGCACGCTGTGCTAGGTCTTTATCAGCACCTAATTGCTCAGCAATATAACCTGCAAGTTCACTAATGCGCTCAGACTTATCTTTAAGCGTACCAAGTTGCTTTTGGAACAATACGCTATCAAGCGACTCTAATCGGCTTTCTAGGGTTTTCTTTTTATCTGTTTCAAAGAAGAACTGTGCATCGGCTAAACGCGGGCGCACTACTTTTTCGTTACCAGAAATAACCACACTTGGATCTTTACTTTCGATGTTAGATACAAACAAAAACTTATTTAAAAGTTTGCCGTTTTGATCTAATAACGGGAAATATTTTTGATCGTCTTTCATGGTGTAAATTAACGCTTCGGCTGGTACATCTAAAAATGCTTCTTCAAATGTTGCCGTTAAAGTAACTGGCCACTCTACAAGTGATGTTACTTCTTCCAGTAAATCTTCATCCATTGCAACAACAGCGTTAACTGCGCTTGCAGCCTCTTCTATTTGTGCTCGAATTTGCGCTTTACGTTGCTCGTAATCAGCAATAACGTAAGCAGATTTAAGTACGTCAAAAACGTCATCTGCATGGTTAATGCTAATTTTTTCTGGGTGATGAAAACGATGACCCTGAAGCTGGTTAGTTATTTGCTTACCAAGAATTTCGCCTTCAAGTAGCTCATCACCAAATAAAATAGTTACTGTATGCACAGGGCGAATAAATTGTGTTTTATTCGCGCCCCAACGCATTGGTTTAGGGATTGGTAATTTACTTAATGCTTTTGTGATTGCATCTGTCATTAGGGTTTTAGTTTCTTGCCCTGCTACTTTAGCAATGTGCAATAACCAAGCGCCTTTATCGGTTTCAAGTGTTTGTGCGTCTTTTACTTCAATACCACAACCACGTGCCCAACCCATTGCTGCTTTTGTTGGGTTACCTTCGCTGTCAAACGCTGCCTTTGTTGCTGGGCCACGCTTTTCAACTTCTTTGTCTTGTTGCTTAGCTTCAAGCGCTTTTACTTGTAAACCCAAACGACGAGGCGATGCATACCAGCTTACGCCTTTGTGTGCTAATTCTAATGTTTCTAGCTCTTGAGTTAAGTTTGCAGCAAAGGCTTCTGCTAATTTACGCAATGCTTTTGGTGGTAACTCTTCAGTGCCAATTTCTACTAATAAATTTTGTGCTGACATTTTACTTATCCTTACACAGCGGGAAACCAAGCGCTTCACGTTTGTCATAGTAACTTTGTGCACACGCTTTTGATAACGCACGAACGCGTAAAATATAACGCTGACGTTCGGTTACCGAAATTGCGTGGCGTGCGTCTAGTAAGTTAAATGCGTGCGATGCTTTCATTACTTGCTCGTATGCAGGTAGTGGTAAGTTAGCTTCAATTAACTTTTGGCTTTCTGCTTCACACTTATCAAACTGTGCAAATAAGTCTTCTACGTTTGCATGTTCAAAATTATAAATAGATTGCTCTACTTCATTTTGATGGAACACGTCGCCGTATGTTACGCGCCCTAGTGGACCGTCTGCCCATACTAGGTCGTAAATGCTATCTACGCCTTGAATGTACATTGCTAAACGCTCTAGGCCGTAAGTAATTTCGCCTGTTACTGGTGAGCACTCTAAGCCACCCACTTGTTGAAAGTAGGTAAACTGCGTTACTTCCATGCCGTTTAACCAAATTTCCCATCCCAAGCCCCATGCGCCTAGCGTAGGTGATTCCCAGTTATCTTCTACAAAGCGAACTTCGTGAGTAAGAGTATCAATACCCATTGCCGCTAATGAGCCTAAGTAAAGCTCTTGGATGTTATCTGGCGATGGCTTTAAAACTACTTGGAATTGGTAGTAATGTTGTAGGCGATTTGGGTTTTCACCATAGCGACCATCCGTAGGACGACGACACGGCTGAACGTACGCGCTCGACATTGGCTCTGGACCAATAGACTTTAAAAATGTTTGCGGGTGAAATGTCCCGGCTCCCACTTCCATATCAAGTGGTTGAATAATGACACAGCCTTGCTGCGCCCAATAATCCTGTAAAGCCAGGATCAAACCTTGAAAGGTTTTTACGTCATATTTTTGCATATTTGGCTTTTTACTATCTAAGAAGTAGCGTGAAAATTACCCTTAGTATACCGTGTGTACACTCAGGTTTTAAGCAGTTTGTGTAATTGAAAAAATAAAAAAGGAGCCATTAGGCTAATGCCGTTCACTTAAGGTGAGCGGCTTTTTTATTTCTAGCGTACCGCTGTGGTCTTGGCTTGACTGCACGAGGAAAACCTCGATCCCTTCGAGGCTCTAGAATTAGGCTTTCTGCCATCGCATAAAAGTATTTTAATTGACGTGGTATGGCTCCAGGTGTTGAATAAGGTAATCCAACAAGCAACCTCATTATTTGAGCTAAACTACCATTGAAACTCAGTTGGTACGGTAAATAATCACCTTTTAATGTGTGGCACATTTTTACCATCTGATATCGCACCATATTATAAGTAAGCAACACTCCCCACAGCTCTTGCTTTACAAGCGCTGGTAAGCGACTTCTTAATGTTAATCGATTGCCCAGCATATATTGCTTTTGTTCCCGATAACCAAGCTCTATCTCCCAGCGGTGACTGTACAAATCACCTATATCGGCTGATAGATATCGCATCGGATCTGTCATAGATGTCATCACACTATATGATTTCCCCTTTATTTTTCGAGTCACTAACCTCGCGATTAAGGTGTTAGGCAGCGTTGGCCACATCTTTCTTGCTCTTGGGTTGCTGCTAAGTTGGACTAATTTATCATTACGCCCTAATGTTTGAATAACTTCATATTGCACATTTTTTTCAGGGGGATTAGCCAATGGCGTTCACTGCCAGTTGTTTGCCATTTATGTAAAAGCCCTAAAGAATAGAAACCTTTGTCGAATAAAGTGAGACTGTTATCGGGTGTGGTTTCTATAAGCTTTTCAGCCAGCACCATTTCATTGACCTTGTAATCATCAAAAGCACTCCCCGTGATTAGGTGGCTGCTTAGCTCCATTTGACACACCATTCTGACCTGTGGGTATTGTGTATTAGTCGGTTTTGTAAAGGCTTCATTGTTTTGGGGTGAGTCATCCGTACGCCAAACGACACCATCGACACCAAGCAAGGTAAGCCCATTCCAATGAGGATGATTAGCGTCATTATTCCAATGCCTTTGGGTGCATTCAAATAAGGCTTTCATGGCGGCTTCACCTAGGTTTTTACGACGCTGAGTTAAAGCACTTGGCGCAACAAATGGCTTACCATCGCGGTCAACAATGTCGAGCATATTAACGACATCGGCCATCGATTTGTCATTATAAATAACCATCCCGATCAACAACCAAGCCATCGATTCTAGGGTTAGTTTTCTTTTTCGTAGTGTAACGGTTTCGGTCAGTGCATAGGCTTCTTCGATAAGAGATAAAGGGAGTAAGTCTGCGAGTGTTTCAACGTCATTAGGTTTGATGTTGTTAATAATATCGAGAGCATTAGAAAGTTGCATAAAAAAATCCGAATTCTACAAAAGAATTCGGATTCTTACATACCTAGAAGATCGTTCAAGTGCTATTAACTAATTCTTAAATGATCGGCATTAGAGCCATTAGGCTCCTTTTTCGGTGTAAGTAATATTTTTACACGTCTAGATTAACTACGCGTAGAGCGTTAGTTTCGATAAACTCTCTACGAGGCTCTACTTGATCACCCATTAAGGTGGCAAATAATTGATCCGCGCCAACAGCATCTTCGATCGTTACTTGTAACATACGACGAGCACTAGGATCCATTGTTGTTTCCCAAAGCTGGCTTGGGTTCATTTCACCCAGTCCTTTATAGCGTTGAATATAGATCCCGCGCTTAGATTCTGTGATCAACCATTCCAAAGCATCCACAAAGTTATCAACAGGTTTTGTTTTCTCACCACGTTGAATATAAGCACCTTCTTTTAGGATGTTTGCAATGTTAGTACCAGTCACAGCAATGCGTTGGTAGTCACGTGATGCAATAAAGTCATAATGAAGTACATGTGCTTTATCAACACCGTGCTGACGAATATTCACAACCGGGTAATACATATTACGCTCAGCGTCAAACTCTGTACCCGCATGGAAAATAGTTGCATCTTCATCACGTACAATCAGGTCATCAACTAACTCTTTTGTCCAAGCAATTACTTTAGCTTCATCAGAAAGGTCATCAGTTTTCAACTCTGTTTGGTAGATTAAGCGCTCCATTACCGTGTTAGGATATTTACGCTTTAAACGCTCAATAACTTTAACTGTATTTTGGTAATCGTGAACGACTTTCTCTAGCGCTTCACCTTCTAGCGCAGAAGCATCTGCACTTGGATATAAAGCAGCATTATTAAGTGCAAGCGACGTTAAGTATTCTACTAATGCAGGATCATCTTTAATATAACGCTCTTGCTTACCTTTTTTCACTTTATAAAGTGGTGGTTGAGCAATATAAATATAACCGCGTTCTACAATTTCAGGCATTTGACGATAGAAGAATGTTAGTAGTAACGTACGAATGTGAGAACCATCCACGTCCGCATCGGTCATAATGATGATACGGTGATAACGTAATTTCTCAGGGTTATATTCGTCACGACCAATACCACACCCTAATGCAGTAATTAGTGTTGCTACTTCTTGCGAAGATAACATTTTATCAAAACGTGCTTTTTCTACGTTTAATATTTTACCTTTAAGCGGAAGAATAGCTTGGTTTTTACGGTTACGTCCCTGCTTGGCTGATCCGCCAGCAGAGTCCCCTTCCACTATATATAGTTCAGATTGGGCTGGGTCTTTTTCTTGGCAATCAGCTAGCTTACCTGGTAAGCCTGCTAAGTCCATTGCACCTTTACGTCGTGTCATTTCACGGGCTTTACGCGCCGCTTCACGTGCGCGTGAGGCATCAATAATCTTACCTACAACAATTTTGGCATCAGTTGGGTTTTCTAATAAAAACTCAGTGAATTTTTCAGCCATTGCCTGCTCAACCGCAGATTTAACTTCACTTGATACTAGCTTGTCTTTAGTTTGCGATGAGAACTTAGGATCAGGAACTTTAACACTAACAACAGCCGTTAAGCCTTCACGGGCATCATCACCGGTAGCATTGCTGGTTGTTTTAGCTTTCTTGTTAAAGCCTTCTTTTTCCATGTAGTTATTAAGTGTACGTGTTAGCGCTGATCTAAAACCGGCTAAGTGAGTACCACCATCACGTTGTGGAATATTATTTGTGAAACAGTAAATGTTTTCTTGGTATGCATCATTCCACTGCATTGATACTTCAACACTAATACCATCTTCTTCACGTTCGTGAGTAAAATGGAACACACCTTTATGTATAGGTGTTTTATTACGGTTTAAGTATTCTACGAAAGCTTGAATACCGCCTTCATATTTAAAGTGGTCAGATTTATTTTCTTCACGCTCATCATTTAAGATGATGCTCACACCTGAGTTTAGGAATGAAAGCTCGCGTAAACGCTTAGCTAAAATGTCGTAATGAAAATCTAAATTTGTGAATGTTTCAGCGCTTGGCCAAAAACGTAATTCTGTACCAGTTGTTTCTGAGTCACCAATTACAGCTAAAGGTGCATCTGGAACACCCATAGTATAAAACTGCTCATGAAGCTTACCTTCACGACGAACAGTCAGTTTTAGTTTTTCTGAAAGTGCATTTACAACAGAAACACCAACACCATGTAAGCCACCCGATACTTTATAAGAGTTATCATCAAACTTACCACCGGCATGAAGTACCGTCATAATAACTTCGGCTGCAGATACGCCTTCTTCTTCATGGATAGAAGTTGGGATACCACGACCGTTATCTCGAACTGAGACAGAACCGTCTAAGTGAATCGTTACATAAATATCATCACAATGACCTGCTAAGGCTTCATCGATCGAGTTATCAACGACCTCAAACACCATGTGGTGTAAGCCTGTGCCATCATCGGTGTCCCCAATATACATTCCAGGACGCTTTCTTACTGCGTCTAATCCTTTAAGTACTTTAATACTCGACGAGTCATAATTCTCAGACATGGTTAATCCCACTTATCTTGTTATTAGGTTGCCATGTTTCACGTGGAACATTTGTAGTTCTCGTTGCATGGGTTCCACCACAGCAGAAATACTTTCAGATAAAATTGAAGAGATAAAAATTTGAGAACTGCAGTGAGCAAGTAATTGTCCCACTTTCTCTTTTGTATCTTCGCCTAATTCTGAAGGTAAATCATCTATTAGCAATATAGATTGCTTATCTGTCTCTGACTCAATTAAGCTATTTTGCGTAACTTTCAACGCATACAATAATAGCTTCAATTGACCGCGTGAGAATGTATTCTCCACACTGTTGCCAACGACACTAAAACTAAAATCGGCCTTATGAGGGCCTTTACTTGTAAACCCTTGGCGAGCATCTCGCTCAAAGTTTTGCTCTAACGCATCTGCAAGAGATTCAGTCTCTTTCCAGCCTGCGCTAAAGGTCATTTCTAAATCACGTACAAGCGTCAATTCTGCACACATTTTATCAAAAAATTGCTGCTTAAACCTACTTATATACGCCAATCTTAATTTATTTATTTCTTCAGCCAGTCTAACAAATTCTTTGTCCCAAAACTTAATTTGGTCAAAATAATTCTTGGGCTTAGTTTTTAATAATGCATTACGTTGTTTAAGTACTCTATTAAATGATTGCCACAAAAAAAAGAACTCATGTTCCACGTGGAACAAACCTAAATCTAAAAACTTTCTGCGCTCTTTAGGTCCACCAAAAAACAAAGAATAACTCTCTGGTGTAATAATTTGTACAGGCATAAGTTGAGCTAGTTCTGATATCTTACGGCTCGCCTTACCTTGAATTTTTAAATTGGTCTCACCCGTTTGCGTTTTACTAATACCAATTGGAATTGATAAATCGTGTATTGTTTTACGCCCGTGAATTACAAATTGCTCTTGCTGGTGCGCAATAATACTTTTGTGTTTTGGAGTACGAAAAGATTTGCCATGAGAAAGGTAATATATAGCCTCTAAAAGGCTGGTTTTTCCGCTGCCATTTTCACCATAAATTATATTAACGCCGTTGACTGGTTCTAGCGTCAGCGCCTCAATATTACGAAAATATTTGAGGCTCAAATGACTTAAGCTCATTATGTATTTATAGTCTTATAAACGCATAGGCATAACAACGTACATTGCTTCTTCATCGCCTGCACCTTCAATTAATGCACTGCTGTTTGAGTCGGCTAATGTAAATAGTACGTCTTCTGTTTTTAATGTGTTTAGTACATCTAATACGTAAGACACGTTGAATCCTATTTCTAGGTCCGCGCCTTCGTAACTTACTTCAACAACTTCTTCAGCTTGTTCTTGCTCTGGGTTATTGGCAGTAATTTTTAATAAACCGTTTGATAGGTTTAAGCGTACACCACGAAATTTTTCATTCGATAAAATAGACACTCGTTGAAACGCATTTCGTAACCATTCTCGGTTAGCTGTAATTACTTTGTCGCCACCACGTGGTAATACACGACGGTAATCAGGAAAGCGTCCATCAACTAGCTTACTTGTAAATGTAAACTCAATATCAATAATACGTATATGGTTAGCACCAAACTGAATTGTAACCAATTCGTCGTCAGCTACCATAAGGCGCATAATTTCTTGCACACCTTTGCGAGGTATAATTAATTGACGTTGAGTGTTAAGCGATTGCGTTAATTGCTTTTGTGCAATAGCTAAACGGTGGCCATCTGTTGCTACTGTTTTTATGTCTGTATTATCTACTTCAAACGACATACCGTTTAAGTAATAACGTACGTCTTGATTCGCCATCGAAAAATGCGTGCTTTCAAGTAACTTACGAAGCTCTAAACGAGTTAGTTGAAATTCAACCTCACCATCCCACTGCTCTAAATTGGGAAAATCATCAGCTGATAAAGTCGTTAATGAAAAACGGCTTTTACCACTGGTTAAAAGTAATTGGTGCTCTTGCAAGCTTAAAGTAATGTCTGAACCATCAGGTAGACTTTTACAAATATCGAGTAACTTTTTAGCGGGTAACGTTAGTTTTGTATCGGCAATATCATCACCTACAAATACGCCAGAAACTAATTCAATTTCAAGGTCAGTACCCGTCATTGAAAGTTGTCCGTTTTCTACCACTAACAAAACGTTAGATAAGATTGGTAGTGTGTGTTTGCGCTCTATTGCACCCGACACTTGCACCAATGGCTTTAAAAATTGTTGTCTTGATATTGTTATTTGCATAATAAAGTCAGCCCTAAGATGACAATGTTCTTATTAAGTTTTGGTAATCTTCTTTAATTTCGTGGCTTTCGTCACGTAGTGATTTTATCTTACGACATGCGTGTAATACGGTCGTATGATCGCGTCCACCAAATGCGTCACCAATTTCAGGCAAGCTGTGATTAGTTAATTCTTTAGATAGTGCCATGGCAACTTGGCGTGGCCTTGCTATAGAGCGGCTGCGGCGCTTAGACAATAGATCTGACACCCGAATTCGGTAGTACTCAGCAACGGTGCGCTGAATATTATCTATCGTAACCAGCTTATCTTGCAAGGCAAGTAAATCGCGTAGTGCTTCTTTTACAAAATCAATCGAAATTGGACGACCTGTAAAATTAGCATTAGCAATTACACGGTTAAGTGCGCCTTCTAGTTCACGTACATTTGAACGTAATTTTTTGGCGATAAAAAAGGCAACTTCATGTGGTAAGTTAATCTTACTTTGCTGTGCTTTTTTCATCAAAATAGCAACGCGAGTTTCAAGTTCTGGTGGCTCAATCGCGATTGTTAATCCCCAACCAAAACGTGATTTAAGACGGTCTTCAACCCCTTCAATCTCTTTTGGATAACGGTCAGAGGTTAAAATAATTTGTTGGTTGCCTTCAAGTAATGCATTAAAGGTATGAAAAAACTCTTCTTGTGAACGCTCTTTATTAGCAAAAAATTGAATATCATCAATCATTAATGCGTCAACACTGCGGTAATAGCGCTTAAATTCTTCTATCGCATTATTTTGCAGTGCCTTTACCATATCTTGAACAAAGCGTTCTGAATGCATGTAAACAATTTTAGCATCTGGCTTGTTTGCCATAATGCCGTTACCTACTGCATGTAATAAGTGAGTTTTACCTAAACCAGTACCACCGTAAATAAATACAGGATTAAAAGCAGAGCCAGGATTATCGGCAACTTGAGTAGCCGCTGCTTTTGCTAATTGGTTTGATTTACCCTCAACAAAGCTGTCAAAGGTATAATTTTCTTTAATGTTAGATTTGTAACCTGATTTAGGCGCAGGTTCAACAACAGGCTTTTGCTCACGAGGCTGTTGTTTTGTAGAAGCTTGTGGTGCTGATTGAGTTTCTATAACCGGTGCAGCTTGAGCATTTAATAAAGGCTTACTACCTACATCAAAACGTAGTTTTGGTGCTTCAACACCACAAATTTCTACTAATAATTCGTTAATTCTATTTAGGTACTTTTCTCTTACCCAATCAAGCACAAAGCGATTAGGTGCATAAATCGTCAAGGTATCTTCGGTACTTTCTGCTTGTAGTGGTCTTACCCACATACTGAATTGCTGCGAAGGCAGCTCATCTTGCAATACATATAAACAACTTTGCCAAACCGACAGATACAC